>NZ_NKEY01000006.1:0-2161736 GCF_002223285.1 Burkholderia sp. AU16482 | reverse complement strand
CCGGAGTGGACGAACCTCTGGTGTACCGGTTGTCACGCCAGTGGCATCGCCGGGTAGCTATGTTCGGAAGAGATAACCGCTGAAAGCATCTAAGCGGGAAACTCGCCTTAAGATGAGATATCCCTGGAGGCTTGACCTCCTTGAAGGGTCGTTCGAGACCAGGACGTTGATAGGTCAGGTGTGTAAGCGCAGTAATGCGTTCAGCTAACTGATACTAATTGCCCGTAAGGCTTGATCCTATAACAAGTCTGCCTTATAGATCTGCGCCGTGTGTAAGCACTGGCCGCGATCCAAAGCGACAAGTTGGATTCTCGTGTGTGATACACACAACTCAAAATTACTGCTTCTTCCCAGATTGGTTCTGTTGGCCACGCCAGCAGAACAACCCTCTTTGCCTGATGACCATAGCGAGTCGGTCCCACCCCTTCCCATCCCGAACAGGACCGTGAAACGACTCTACGCCGATGATAGTGCGGATTCCCGTGTGAAAGTAGGTAATCGTCAGGCTCCCTCAAGCCAGAAACCCTCGCCCGACAAGGCGGGGGTTTTTGCATTTCGGCATCCCGAAAGGCCGGCGGCGAAGCATTGCCGAGGCTACCTACGCCGAGTCCCGCTGCGACGTAATGAATAGCAGTGCAGACCGGTCAATCCTGCGCTCCGTTATTCTCGGGTAGCGGCCGTTGTACCGTCCTGAATCTCCCAGCACCTCCTTCCGCTAACCGTACCATCCGTCTTCAGGATCGATTCCGGCCAATACTGCACATTCGGCGACGACGTTGCGACCGCTGATGATGAGCGATGTTGATCGACAGCGATCGATGAATACTGCCTACTGACGAAAAATCCCTGCATCTGCCCGTCCTTCGAGGCGCCGTGTCATACGCACCACTCGGCGATCGCAGCACGACATCATCATAAAAATCTATGCGCATAAAGTTCATTCGCGCGACATGCCCGGCAGAGCGGGAAGCAAGCCCTTCGGGGTAATATCATCGCTCGTCCCGATTCCCCGGCGCTTGCCTGCATCCGCCGGCGGTCGGCGCTTTTTTGTATTCCGTCTTCTGCATCGTTCATGACTGACAGCCCCGCTCAAAGTGGTCGGACGACCGACTTCTTGCCGTATCTCGTCGCCGCGACCTTCTTCATGGAGTACCTCGACACGACGGTGATCGCGACCGCGCTGCCGCAAATGGCGAATTCGTTCGGCGTCGGACCGAACGCACTGAGCCTCGGGATGACGGCCTACATGCTGGCGCTGGCGGTGTTCATCCCGATCAGCGGCTGGATCGCGGATCGCTATGGTTCACGCACCGTCTTTGCGAGTGCGATCGTCGTCTTTACCGGCGCGTCGGTGCTGTGCGGGCTGTCCGACGGGGTGATGTCGTTTACGGCTGCCCGGCTGCTGCAGGGTGTCGGCGGGGCGATGATGGTGCCGGTCGGGCGGATGATCGTCGTGCGCAATACCGAGAAGGCGAGGCTGATGCGCGCGATCGCGACGATCACGTGGCCGGGGATCGTCGCGCCCGTCGTCGGGCCGCCGATCGGGGGCTTCATCACGACCTATGCATCGTGGAGATGGATCTTCCTGTTGAACGTCCCGTTCGGCCTTGCCGCGCTCGTTTGTACCTGGCTGATCGTCCGGAATACGCGGGCCGACGAGCAACGGCCGCTCGACTGGGTCGGCTTCGTGCTGGCCGGCGGCGCATTGACCTGCCTGTTGATCGGCACCGAAGCGGCTGGCCAGCAGGATGTCGATTTCACGCGCGCGGGTGTCCTGGTGGGCGCGAGCGTGCTGTTCGGCATTGCCGCTTGGCTGCATGCGCGACGCTGCGCGCATCCACTGCTCGATTTCACGACGCTGAAGGTGCCGACGTTCTCGGTGACCGTGATCACCGGCTCGATCACGCGGATGGCGATCAACGCCGTCCCGTACCTGCTGCCGCTGTTGTTCCAGATCGGCTTCGGGCTATCGCCGTTTCAGTCCGGCCTGCTGCTGCTCGCGAGCGCGCTCGGCAATCTCGGGATGAAGGCGGGCACGTCGTGGATCCTTGATCGTTACGGCTTCCGGCGCGTTGCGCTCGTCGACGTCACGATCGTCGGCATTTTCACGATCGCATGCGGCTGGCTGACTGCGTCGACGCCGTTGGCGATCACGCTGTTCGTCGTATTCGTCTACGGGCTCACGCGTTCGATGCAGTTCACGACGCTCGCGACGCTGGCCTATGCGGATATCCCGCCTCAGCAAACGAGCGCGGCCAGCACGCTGTGGAGCGCCGCGCAGCAGATGACGATCGGGATGGGGATCGCGTTCGGTGCATTGTCGCTGCGGCTCGCAGCATGGGGGCGCGGCGACGCGGCCGGCATGCACTACGTGCTCGACGATTTCCGCTGGGCGTTCGTCGCAGCGGGCGTGCTCGCGCTGCTGACGTTGCCGGGCTATGCACGGCTGGCCTCCGATGCCGGCGACCGGCTGCGGGCCAACATGGCGCGAGGATAGGCCGGACTGGCAATCGTATCGGCGGGGCGACAGGTGAGCGCGGATGTTTTACAGCACTCACCCTGAAGGGCCGATTCGTTTCTGCGTGGATCGCTTGACGGTCGGCGCAATCGGTATTCAGTCATTGCGGGCACGCGGCCTTCTGGTCGATCGTGCTTTGTCGGAACGCTCTCGGAACGATAGCGTGCGGTGCCGCGGCGACCATGCATGGGATGCGCGACAGGGGCGGGACGAGACAGCAGCCGTCCGTCCCGATGCCCGCTATCCACTACCCGCTATTGCGCGTCATGGAAGATGATGCCGACCGTATGGCGGTGGCCGCTTCGAATCCGGCTGACGCCGTGCCGCAGGTTGACGCGATAGACGCCGCGGGTTCCCTGCACGGGCCGGCCGTGTACCGCGAAGATCACCGCGTCGCCTTGTGTCAGCGGCACCACTTCCGCACGCGACTGCATGCGTGGTCGCTGTTCCGTCAGCACGAATTCCCCGCCACTGAAATCGCGGCCCGGCGCCGACAGCAGGATCGCGACCTGCAGCGGAAACACGTGCTCGCCATACAGGTCCTGATGGAGGCAGTTGTAGTCGTCGGCACCGTATTGCAGGATCAGCGGTGTCGGTCGCGTCTGTCCCGCTGCGTGGCAGCGGTCTAGGAACGTCGCATGGTCTTTCGGATAACGGACGTCGCATCCGAGCGCCCGGTTCCAGCGATTCGCGATCGGCGCGAGATGCGGGTAGATCGTCGCGCGCAGCTCGGCGATGACCGCGGGCAGCGGATATGCGAAATACTTGTACTCGCCCCGGCCAAAGCCGTGCCGCGCCATCACGACGCGTGAACGATAGAGCGCATCGCGCGGATAGAGCGACGCGAGTGCATCGCACTCGCGTGCCGACATCAGGCCCGGCACGCGCGCGCATCCGTAGCGATCGAGCTCGGCATCGACGCTCGGCCAGTCGAGGGTGTCGACGCGCTGCGCGATGTCCGGCGAGTCGACGGCGGGTTGCAGATCGGCAATGTTCACGGGCGTACCTCGGGGCATCGGCAGTGCGGCGTCGTGCGGTCGCGCACGGTCGGATTCACGATGAAAGTTGATGAACCCAGTCTAGCTGCGTCCACATGCCGATACGCTCCAGATCTTGCGCTTTAATTCGGGCCAGGAAGCATTGAAGGCGCGGCATCGACACACTGAATGTTGCGACGTGCCGGAGCGGAGAAGCGTAGAAGCGTAGAAGCGGAGAAGCGGAGAAGCGGAGAAGCGGAGAAGCGCCATATCCCACCTGCCGCGGCGGATAGCCGGCGATCGCCCGCCACCCGCCGCGTCCGCGATCAGGCCAGCGACCGGAACAACCAGTAAAGCCCGGCCGCCAGCGCGATCGACGCCGGCAGCGTCAGCACCCATGCGAGGACGAGGCTGCGCACCGTGCTCCATTGCAAGCCGGAGCCGTTCGCCGCCATCGTGCCCGCGACACCCGACGACAGCACGTGAGTCGTCGATACGGGCAACCCGTACACGTCGGCGGCGCCGATCGTCAGCATCGCGACGAGTTCGGCCGATGCGCCCTGTCCGTACGTCAGATGCTGCTTGCCGATTTTTTCGCCGACGGTCACGACGATCCGCTTCCAGCCGACCATCGTGCCGAGACCCAGCGCGATCGCGACGGCGACCTTCACCCACGTCGGAATGAACTTGGTCGCGTGGTCGAGCTGCGTGCGATAGTTGTTGATCGCGAGCTTGTCGTCGGCCGCGAACGCGGGCTGGCCCGACTTCTCGATCAGGCGAATGGCTTCGGAGACGAGATACATCGTGTTGCGCACGTTGTCGACGTCGCGCTGCGGCACGGCCGCCATCGAGCCCGACGCGCCGACGGCGGTCGCGAGCGACGTGGATAACTGCGCGACGGCCGGCAGCACGGCGGGCGTCAGTTCACGATGCTGCACGTAGTGTTCGACATCGGCGCGCGGGTTCGCGGACGGCGCGACGCCGTTCGTATACTTCCCGAACGTCGCGGCCGCCTGGTTCGCGACGGCCACGAAGGTCTGCGATTCGGCGGGCGTGACGGCCTTGTTCAGCGCATATGCGGTGGGCACCGTGCCGATCAGGATCAGCATGATGAGGCCCATTCCTTTCTGCCCGTCGTTCGACCCGTGTGCGAACGACACGCCGGTGCAGGTGAGGATCAGCAGGCAGCGAATCCAGAACGGCGGCGGCTGGTCCTTCGGCGGTTCCTTGTACAGCTCGGGAATCCGCACGACGGCCTTCAGCGCGAGTAGCAGCAGCGATGCACACAGGAAACCGACGATCGGCGAGAGCAGAAGCGACTTGCCGACGCCGAGCGCCTGGCCCCAGTCGACGCCGCTCGTGCCGGACGGCCCGTGCATCAGCTGGTTCATCAGCCCGACGCCGATGATCGAGCCGATCAGCGTATGCGAGCTCGAAGACGGCAATCCGAAATACCAGGTCGCGAGGTTCCAGACGATCGCGGCGATCAGCAGTGCGAACACCATCGCGAAGCCCGCGCCGCTGCCGACCTGCAGGATCAGCTCGACCGGCAGCAACTGCAGGATGCCGAAGGCGACGGCACCGCTCGAGACCATCACACCGAGGAAGTTCCACATGCCCGACCAGATCACTGCGACGTTCGGCGTCAGCGAGTGCGTATAGATCACGGTGGCGACCGCATTCGCGGTGTCGTGGAAGCCGTTGACGAATTCGAAGCCGAGCGCGATCAGCAGCGCGGCGCCGAGCAGCAGATACGGGAACAGCGTCCCTTCGCGGACCGGCGCCAGATCGGCGAGCAAGTGCGTGGCGATATAGACGGCGCCGAGCACGAGCACCAGCAGGAACGCGGCATAACCGATCTGCCTGTTGCGTGCGACGGAGCCGGGATGGTGCGGGGAGGACGAAGCGGGTTGATTCATGACGGCATCTCGTGAGGGAACCGCGTCCGATCCTAGCTGCGGCTAGCAGTCAGTTTGATGACAGTTGGGACGACGAACGGTGCGTCTTACGGGATGTAAGGAAAGCGGCGGCATGTGACGCGTCGGGGCGCATCGTCTACCCACATCGTGAACGAGACAGTGGCCTACGCACCCGTGTCGTGCACGTCGTCTGTCGCGGCCAACGTCCAGCCGCCGGGCGACGCGACGAACGTCGTGCACGACAGCGGCGCGACGTCGAGGCGGGCGGCCGCCTCGCGATCCATCCGCAGCACGTGCGCGATGGCCGCGCGGACGATCGGTGCATGCGTGATCGCGACGACATCGCGATCGCGCGGCAATGCGGCCAGCCATGTGCCGACCCGATGCGCGGCGGCGTCGAACGATTCGCCGCGATGCGGCGACGCGGACGGCGAGCCGATCCATGCTGCAAGTTCGTCGGGCAGGTCGCGCGCGAGATCGTGCAGCCGCTTGCCGCGCCAGTTGCCGTAGTCGAGGTCGCGCAGCGCATCGTCGATATCGGCGTGCAGCAGCCCGAGTGCGTCGGCCGTCTGCCGTGCGCAGCGTGCCGGGCTGCACAGCACGAGCGAGCCGGCAACGCCCATCCATCGGCCGCGCAACGCAGCGGCTTCGGCGAGCCCGAGTGCGTCGAGCGGATCGTCGTCGGGAAACGTGCCGGTGCGCATGGCGCGGGTCGATGCGTGCGCGATCAGGCGCAGCGAGGCAGGCAGGGTCATGTCGGTTGTCGGATGATCCGGAACGGGATGTGCTTGCCCATGTGGCATCGCTTCAATACGCGAACGTTCGCGCGTACAATTCGCCCGATACGAAGCGCGGAAGCCGGTGCAATTCCGGCGCGGTCGCGCCACTGTAACCGGAGAATCGATGATCCCGGAAGCCAGACCTGCCTTCGTACCCATCCATCATTTGTCGGGGCGCGATTCCCCTGAGGTGCATCCATGAGCGAAGCAGTGCTGAAGCCGGCGGTCGTGCCGGCACCCATCCCCGTCCGTGAGCTGTTGCCGTGGGCCGTGTTCGTCGGCCTGATCCTGCTGCTCGCACTCTATTTCGTCGGTGCGGAACAGGGCGCGACGTCGCTCGTGCCGGGCATGGTCGTACACGAATTCGTCCACGACGGCCGCCATCTGCTCGGCTTTCCCTGCCACTGACGCGGAGTAAAAGATGGTCGGAAAGCTGCTCATGCGCGGGATGCTCGCCGGCATCGCCGCGGGCCTCCTCACGTTCGGTTTCGCGAAAATCGTCGGCGAACCGCAAGTCGATCAGGCAATCGCCTTCGAGGAAAAAACCACCGCCGCCCAAGGCGAGGCGCCGGAGCCCGAGCTGGTCAGCCGCCACACGCAGGCCGGCCTCGGGCTGCTGACGGGCGTCGTGACCTACGGCGCGGCATTCGGCGGGCTGTTCTCGCTGGTCTTCGCGTATGCATACGGGCGCGGCAGCCGCCTGCCGGCGCGCCCGCTCGCCGCGTGGCTCGCGCTGGCGGCGTTCGTCGCGCTCGTGATCGTGCCGAACCTCAAGTACCCGGCCAATCCGCCGTCGGTCGGCGACCCCGACACGATCGGCTATCGCACGGGCCTGTTTTTCCTGATGATCGCGATCTCGGTGGCGACGATGGTGTTCTCGGTCAGCGTGCGCCGCCATCTGCTGGCGAAGCTCGGGCAGTGGAACGCATCGATCGTCGCCGGGCTCGTGTTCGTCGCGATCATCGCGGCCGTGCAGATCGGGCTGCCGTCGGTCAGCGAGTTGCCGGCCGATTTCCCGGCGGCCTTGCTGTGGAAATTCCGCGTGGCGGCCATCGGCATGCAGGTGATCATGTGGACGACGATCGGCCTGCTGTTCGGCGCATGGGTCGAGCGCGGCGAGCGCGCGGGAATGCGCGCCGCCTGACGCGCGGGGCAACCGGGCGCGCCTAGCGCAGCATGCGCGGCGCGCTCCACGTCGATTCGCGTGCCAGCGCGACGAACGCGGCCAGATAGTCGATCGATGCATCCGCTTCACGGATGCCGAGGAAGATCTGCTTCGCGATGCCCTTCTTGCCGAGCTTGACCGGCACGACCGGCATCCGGTCCGCGTACTCGTCCGCGAGCCACCGCGGCAGCGCGGCCACGCCGCGCCCGCTCGCGACCATCTGCAACATGATGTCGGTCGTCTCGATCGACTTGTGCCGCCTCGGCACGATGCCGGCCGGCGTCAGGAACTGGTTGTAGATGTCGAGCCGATCGGTTTCGACCGGGTACGTGATCAGGATCTCGTCGGTCAGCTGCGCGGGCGTCACGTAGTCGGCATGCGCGAACCGGTGCGAATCCGCGACCACGAGCACCTGTTCGTAGTCGAACACTGGATCGAAACGCAGCCCCGGCTTGTTCAGCGGATCGGGCGTCACCAGCACGTCGATGTCGTAACCGAATAGCGCGCCGATGCCGCCGAACTGGAAGCGCTGCTTCACGTCCACGTCGACGTCGGGCCAGCGCGACAGGTACGGTGACACGACCTTCAGCAGCCACTGGTAGCACGGGTGGCACTCCATCCCGATGCGCAGCGTGCCGCGCTCGCCCTTCGCGTACTGCTTCATCCGTTCCTCGGCGAGCTCGAACTGCGGCAGCAGCCGGTTCGCCAGCTTCAACAGATACTGCCCGCCCTGCGTGAGCCGCAGGCCGCGGCCTTCCCGGTCCCAGATCGGTGTGCCGAGCTGCTGCTCGATTTTCCTGACGGTATGGCTGAGCGCCGACTGCGTGAGGTGCAGTGCATTGGCCGCCGCGGTCAGCGAGCCCTGGCGCTCGACTTCACGAATGACGACGAGATGGAATCGTTCCAGCATGGATGGCGCTCATTCCACGAATACATGAATAATGTTAATGGATGAATGAAATAATGCCATTTTATTTCATGGTTTGAAATCCCTATGATGGCTGCCGGATCTTCATTTTTCTCTGGACGGCAGCTTCATGGTCACGACACACAACCTCGGTTTTCCGCGCATCGGCGCGAAGCGCGAACTCAAGTTCGGTCTCGAACGCTACTGGAAGGGCGAATCGTCGCGCGACGAACTGAAGGCGCTCGGCGCCGAGTTGCGGCGGCGCCACTGGCACGACCAGCGTGATCTCGATCTCGCACCGATCGGCGACTTCGCGTTCTACGACCAGGTGCTCGACATGAGCTTCACGCTCGGCAACCTGCCGAAGCGCGTGCAGGACTTCCACGGCGATGCGCTCGACAACTATTTCCGCGTCGCGCGCGGCCGTTCGGCGCAGTCGGCGGAAGAACATGCGGCGTGCTGCGGCGGTGTCGCGGCCGGCGAAATGACGAAGTGGTTCGACACGAACTACCACTACATCGTGCCGGAGTTCCACGCGGATACGAATTTCTCGCTCGATCCGTCGCGTCTGCTGCAGCAACTGGCCGAAGCGAACGCGCAGGGCGTGCGCGCGAAACCGGTGATTCTCGGCCCCGTCACGTACCTGTGGCTCGGCAAGTCGAAGGACGATTCCGATCGCCTCGCGTTGCTGCCGAAGCTGCTGCCGGTGTACGGCGCGCTGCTCGACACGCTGACCGCGCAGGGCGTCGAATGGGCGCAGATCGACGAGCCGATTCTCGTGACCGAGCTCGATGCCGAATGGCGCCAGGCGTTGCGCACCGCGTACGCGGCGCTGGAAACGCGCCGCATCAAGCTACTGCTCGCCACGTACTTCGGCCAGCTTCAGGACAACCTGACGCTCGCGGCGTCGCTGCCGGTCGACGGCCTTCATATCGACGCGATCAACGCGCGCGACGAAGTCGACGCGCTGGTGCGTGAACTGCCGGCAGACCGCGTGCTGTCGGTGGGCGCGATCAATGGCCGCAACATCTGGAAGACCGACCTGAACGCGACGCTCGACTGGCTCGAACCGCTCGCGAAGCAACTGGGCGACCGGCTGTGGCTCGCGCCGTCGTGCTCGCTGCTGCATGTGCCGGTCGATCTCGCGAGCGAGGAGAAGCTCGACGCGGAAATCCGCTCGTGGCTCGCGTTCGCGCTGCAGAAACTCGACGAGTTGAAGGTGCTCGCGATCGCGCTGAACGAAGGCCGCGACAAGGTGGCCGGCGCGCTCGCCGCGAATGCCGCCGCGATCGATTCGCGCCGCCGCTCGCCGCGCGTGAACAACCCGGCGGTGAAGGCCGCAATCGCGCGCATCGACACGCAGCTCGGCAACCGTGCGAGCCCCTATACGCAGCGTGCGTCGAAGCAGTCGGCGCGACTGAACCTGCCGGCGTTTCCGACGACGACGATCGGTTCGTTCCCGCAGACCGCCGAGATCCGCCAGGCGCGCAGCCGGTTCAAGGCCGGCGCGCTGGACGAAGCCGGCTATCGCACGGCGATGCAGGCCGAGATCGAACGCAGCGTGCGCGAACAGGAGTCGCTCGAACTCGACGTGCTCGTGCATGGCGAAGCCGAGCGCAACGACATGGTCGAATACTTCGGCGAGCAACTCGACGGCTACGCGTTCAGCCAGTTCGGCTGGGTCCAGTCGTACGGTTCGCGCTGCGTGAAGCCGCCGATCCTGTTCGGCGACATCAGCCGCCCGAAGGCGATGACGGTCGAGTGGATCGCCTATGCGCAGTCACTGACGGACAAGCCGATGAAGGGCATGCTGACCGGCCCGGTGACGATCCTGAACTGGTCGTTCGTGCGTGACGACCAGCCGCGCTCGGTATCGTGCTACCAGCTTGCGCTGGCGATCCGCGACGAAGTGCTCGATCTCGAGAAGGCGGGCGTGCGCGTGATCCAGATCGACGAAGCGGCGCTGCGCGAAGGTCTGCCGTTGCGCCGCGCGCAATGGAGCGAATACCTGAAGTGGGCCGTCGAGTCGTTCCGCATCGCCGCGAACGGGGTGCAGGACGATACGCAGATCCACACGCACATGTGCTATTCGGAGTTCAACGACATCATCGCGTCGATCGCCGACATGGATGCCGACGTGATCACGATCGAGACGTCGCGCTCGGACATGGAGCTGCTCGACGCGTTCGACACGTTCAAGTATCCGAATGAAATCGGGCCGGGCGTGTACGACATCCATTCGCCGAACATTCCGACGCAGGATCACATCGTCGGGTTGATGAAGAAGGCGGCCGAACGGATTCCGGCGGAACGTCTGTGGGTGAACCCGGATTGCGGGCTGAAGACGCGGCAGTGGGCGGAAGTGACTCCGGCGCTGACGAACATGGTCGCCGCCGCGAAGACGCTACGCAATCAGGTGCAGTGACGCAGCGAACGCGGTGCGGTACCGTCGCGATCGACGATCGGACGAAAAAAACGACCCGCGGCAGCGGGTCGTTTTTTGTCATGCATGGATGTGCACCACGCGTCGAGCGCTACGCGGTGCGCGTGCCGCGCGGCAGCGCGTCGTTCGTCTTGCCGGGCGCACCCGCATCGTCGATGCGGACGCGGCGCGAGATCAGCCACACGCAGAGCGACGACAGCACGGCCGCACTCGTGTACTGGAGCGCGAGCGGCCACCATTGCGGCGCGGCGTGCTGCGCGATGATGGTCGCGACCAGCGGCGTGAGGCCGCCGGCGAGCGCGCCGCACACCTGGTACGCGATCGAGATCGCCGTATAGCGGATCCGCGCGACGAAGATGCCGCTGACGAAGCCGGCGACGACCGAGTAGTAGCCCGATTCCGCGAGCGTCGCGAGTCCGACGCCGATCGTGATCGACACCGGCGTGCCCAGGTGCACGAGCGGCAGCATCACGAACGGGACGATCATCGCCCAGGCGCCGGTGATCAGCAGCACGCGCGTGGTGCCGAAGCGCTGCGCGAGGAAGGCGGCCGCGAGTTGCACGACGAACTGCAGCACCGCGACGATCGTCATGCAATGCAGCACCATCGACCGGTCGAGCGACAGGAATTGCGTCGCATAGCTGATCATGAAGATGTTGCTGAAATACACGCCGGCGATCCCGTAAACGTTCGCGCCGATCGCGAGCAGCAGCAGCGGCCAGACCTTGAGCGCTTCGCGCAGCGGTTTTTGCGCGATGTTGCCGCTCTTCCTGACTTCCTCGAACTCGGGCGATTCCGACACGCTCGCGCGGATCACGAAGCCGACGATCAGCAGCACGGAACTCGCGAGGAACGGCACGCGCCAGCCCCAGCTCATCATGTCGTCCTTCGACAGCGTGCTGATCGCGCCGAACGCGAGCATCGACAGGATCAGGCCGCTCGCGCTGCCCAACTGCGCGAACGACGCGAAGAACGTGCGCTTGCCCTCGGGCGCATGCTCGCCGGCGAGCAGCACCGCGCCGCCCCATTCGCCGCCGACCGCGATGCCTTGCAGCACGCGCATCAGCACGAGCAGGATCGGTGCGATCACGCCGGCTTGCGCATGGGTGGGCAGCAGGCCGATCGCGACCGTCGACACGGCCATCAGCATCAGCGTCGCGAGCAGCGAGCGCTTGCGGCCGAAGCGGTCGCCCAGATAGCCGAACATCACGCCGCCGAGCGGCCGCGCGAAGAAACCGACCGCGAACGAGCCGAACGATGCGAGCAGGCTGATGAAGCGGTTTTCGCCGGGAAAGAACAGCGGCCCGAACACGATGGCGGCGGCGGTCGCATAACTATAGAAGTCGTACCACTCGATCGTGGTGCCGACGAACGAAGCGAGCGCCGCACGCTTCGGTTGCTTGGCGGAAGTCCCCATCTTGGTGTGTGCTCCTCTGGAATCCTCTGATTTGGAATAGTGGCGGCGCCGGGATCAGTCGCGGTAGGCGACGCCCGGCAGCACGCACAGCAGCTCGTACGCGAGGTTCGCGCCGAGCAGCGCCGTGGTGCCGAACGGGTCGTACGGCGGCGCGACTTCGACGAGATCGCAGCCGACGATGTTCAGCCCCTTCGCGCCGCGGATGATCTCGAGCGCTTGCGGCACCGTGAGGCCCGCGATTTCCGGCGTGCCGGTGCCCGGTGCGTAGGCCGGGTCGATGCCGTCGATGTCGAACGTGATGTAGACGGGCGTGTCGCCGATGCGCGCGCGCACTTCTTCCATCAGCGGCGCGAGCGATTTGTTCCAGCATTCCTCGGCCTGGACGACGCGGAAGCCCTGCTCGCGGCACCAGTCGAAATCCTCGGCCGCGTAGCCGGTCCCGCGCAGGCCGATCTGCGTGACCTTGTCGCCGTGCAGCAACCCTTCCTCGACCGCGCGGCGGAATGGCGTGCCGTGCGCGATCTTTTCGCCCATCATCGTATCGTTCACGTCGGCGTGTGCATCGACGTGGATCAATGCAACCTTGCCGTGCTTGCGGTGGATCGCGCGCAGGATCGGCAGCGCGATCGTATGATCGCCGCCGAGCGTGATCGGCTTGCAGTCGTGCTCGAGAATCGCGTCGTACGCGGCCTCGATGCGGGCAATCGAATCGTGCAGGTTGTACGGGTTGATCGCGACGTCGCCGATGTCGGCGATCTGCAGCGAATCGAAGGGCGCCGCGCGCGTGGCCATGTTGTACGGGCGCAGCAGCACGGATTCGGTGCGGATCTGGCGCGGGCCGAAGCGCGCGCCGGTGCGGTTCGACGTGCCGAGATCGAACGGCACGCCGACGAAACACGCGTCGAGGCCTTCGGCGCTCGCCACGTGCGGCAGGCGCATCATCGTCGCGATGCCGCCGGAGCGCGGCATTTCATTGCCGCCGAGCGGCTGGAAATGGGTGTGGTCGTTCATGGGTTCGTCTCTTCCGGTGTGGGGTTGCCGTATCATGCGACGCGGCCTGACGCACAGTTTTACGCGCTCCGCCGGCAAAGAAGAATGCGAAGATATCGACGTAAACATCGATCTTCATCGATGTATGGAAGGGGATGAACGTGCTGGGGAATCTGTCGACCCTCGATCTGCGGTTGATCCGCGTGTTTCTCGCGGTCACGGACGCGGGCGGCGTGTCGGCCGCGCAGGCGATACTGAACGTCGGCCAGTCGACGATCAGCGCGCAGCTGTCGTCGCTCGAGACGCGGCTCGGCTACCGGCTGTGCGAGCGCGGCCGCAGCGGCTTCCGGCTCACGCCGAAGGGCGAACGGTTCCACGCGATGAGCCGCAAGCTGCTCGCGGCGCTCGACGAATTCGGGATGGCCGCGCGGCACATGGATCGCCAACTGGTCGGCACGCTGAACATCGGCCTGATCGGCCATACGCCGGTGAGCCAGAACGCGCGGATCGCCGAAGCCATCGCCGCGTTCCGCACGCGCGACGAGGCGGTGCGCTTCTCGATCTCGGTGCGCGCGCCCGGCGATCTCGAGGAAAAGTTGCTGAGCAACGAGATCCAGATCGCGGTCGGCTATTTCTGGCATCGCGTGCCGACGCTGCACTACACGCCGCTGTTCATCGAGCGGCAGGTCGCCTACTGCGGCCGTGGCCATCCGCTGTTCGAGGGCGCCGGCACGCTGACGCCGGCCGACGTCGCCGGCTTCGAGTGGGCCTGGCGCTCGTATCCGCTGCCGGAAGCGCAGATGTCGACGACGCCCGATCGCGTGACCGCGACCGCCGACAACATGGAGGCCGTCGCGCTGCTGATCCTGTCAGGCCATCACCTCGGCTACCTGCCGCAGCACTTCGCGGCGCCCTATGTGGCGCAGGGCCTGCTCGCGCCGCTCAATCCGGAGCAACTGCACTACGAGGTCACGTTCCACATGGTCGTGGCGCGCGACGGACGCGGCGATCCGGTGGTCGAAGCGTTTCTCGAGGATCTCGAGCGCGCGCATCAGGCGCCCGACGTGGTGTGACGCCGGCGCGGCCGACCCGGTGAACGCGCGTTGCGCGCGGGCGGCTTGCCGGCCAGCCATGCATCACGGCACCGGCAACCCCGCATCGTGCTTCACCTCGCGCAGCGACAGCGCCGATTCGATCGACGTCACGCCCGGCAGCATCCGCAGCGAATCGCGCAGGAACGTGCCGTAATCGTCGAGATCGCGCGCGACCACCTGCAACAGGTAGTCGGCGGTGCCCGCGACGTTGTGGCAGGCCAGGATCCGCTCGATGCCGAGCACTTCCCGTTCGAACCGGTCGGCGACCTTGCGGTCGTGCGTCGCGAACCGCACGAGCACGAACGCGACCACGCCGAAACCGAGCGCCTGGCGCGACAGTTGCGCGCGGTAGCGCTCGATGTAGCCGTCGTTTTCCAGACGTTTGAGGCGCCGCGCGCAAGGCGTCTCGGACAGGCCGACGGATTCGGCGAGCCGCGCGATCGGCAGGCGGCCGTCGCGCTGCACCGCGGCGAGGATCGCGCGGTCGGTTTTGTCGAGGTCGATCATTTTGGCGGAATCCTTGTCATGACCCCGTGATTGTGGCGGATTCCGCTACGACTCGCCATTCCTGAGCCGCAAATGGCCAATAATCCCTCTGCCTTCGGCGGCAACATATCGTCACTGAAGGACGAGGGGCAGACCATGATTTCCACGCATTTGCTGTTGATTTATCTCGCCGCGCTGGCGGCCATTTATGCGGTGCCGGGGCCGGACATGGCGCTCGTGCTGCAAACCAGCATCGGCCGCGGCGTGCGGCCGGGGATGGCGGCGGCCGCCGGCCTGTCGCTCGCCCGCACCGCGCACGTGACGCTGTCGGCATGCGGCGTCGCGGCGCTGATCCGCGGCGCGCCGTGGCTGTACGAGGTGATCCGCTACGGCGGCGCGCTCTATCTCGCGTATGTCGCGATCCAGGTGTTCCGCTCGCCCGTGTTCGCGCTCGGCGACGGCGACGCGGCGGCGGGCGAACTGCGGCAGTCGTTCGTGAAGGGATTGCTGACCAATCTGCTGAACCCGAAGGCGCTGTTGTTCTGCTCGGTGCTGCTGCCGCAGTTCGTGCGGCCCGAGGTCGGGCCGGTCGTCTGGCAGATGTTCGAACTCGGTGCGCTGCTGGTGGCGGCCGGCGTGTGCTTCGACCTCGCGTGCGTGTTCGGCGCGTCGCGCATCGCGGCGTGGATGCGTGCGCATCCGCTCGCGCAGACGGTGCAGCGCTGGACCTTCTCCGCGGCGTTGATCGGTTTCGCGCTGCGGTTGTCGATGGACTGAGCGTTGCGCCGACATGGCCGCCGGCGGGGCGATCGGCCGCGCGGGCGGGCCATGCACGAGTCGATTCAGGCCGCGCGCGATGCCGGCCTTCGCGCAAACGCTCGCCGCAGAAGGGCGTGCGCGCAAATCGTCTGACTGTTCTAAACTTCCTCTGACTTCGCGTGATCGCGAACGCGCCGTCGCGAACGCGCCGTCGCGAATCGACTGACCGAACGGAACCGTCGTCCGCAGGCTATGTCCGATTTCCTGGCTGTTCCGTGCAACGCGGTACCAAGGAGGGTCTGAACATGGCAAGGCATCTTCAAGCCGACCGTGAACCCCGCATCGTCGCCGAGTCCAAGTGTCTCGGCCAGTGCGATCCGGCAGAACGCATCCACGTCACGATCATGTTGCGGCGGCAGGAAGAAGGGCAACTCGATGCATTGGTCCACCAGCTCGCCACCGGCGACGCCCGCGCAAAACCGGTGTCGCGCGACGCATTCGCGCAGCGTTTCTCCGCCAATCCCGACGACATCCGCAAGACCGAGGAATTCGCGCATCGTCATCAACTGACGGTCGATCGCGTCGACCCGGTCGAAAGCGTCGTCGTGGTGTCCGGCACGATCGCGCAGTTCGAAGCCGCGTTCAGCGTGAAGCTCGAGCGTTTCGAGCATCGGTCGATCGGCCAGTATCGCGGCCGCTCGGGCCCGATCGCGCTGCCCGACGAGCTCGGCGACGCGGTAACCGCCGTGCTCGGCCTCGACAGCCGCCCGCAGGCGCGGCCGCACTTCCGCTTCCGTCCGCCGTTCAAGCCTGCGCGCGGCGCGGCGGCCGTCACGTTCACGCCGATCCAGCTTGCGTCGCTGTACGACTTTCCGGCCGGCGACGGCGCCGGGCAATGCATCGCGATCATCGAACTCGGCGGCGGCTATCGCGCGGCGGACATCCAGCAGTATTTCCGCGGGCTCGGGATCACGACGCCGCCGACGCTCGTCGACGTGAACGTCGGCACCGGCCGCAATGCGCCGACCGGCGAGCCGAACGGCCCGGACGGCGAAGTCGCGCTCGACATCGAAATCGCAGGCGCGATCGCGCCGGCCGCGAAGATCGCGGTCTACTTCGCGCCGAACAGCGACGCGGGCTTCATCCAGGCCGTCAACGCGGCCGTCACCGACAAGACCCACCGGCCTTCCGTGATCTCGATCAGCTGGGGCGGCCCGGAAGCGATCTGGCAGGCGCAGTCGGCACACGCGTTCAACCGCGTGCTGCAGGCGGCCGCCGCGCAGGGCATCACCGTATGCGCGGCGTCGGGCGACAGCGGCTCGGGCGACGGGCTGCAGGATGGCGCCGATCACGTCGATTTCCCGGCGTCGAGCCCGTACGTGCTCGGCTGCGGCGGCACGCAGCTCGATGCGCTGCCCGGGCAGGGCATCCGCAGCGAGGTCACGTGGAACGACGAGGCGTCGGGCGGCGGCGCGGGCGGCGGCGGCGTCAGTTCGCTGTTCGACCTGCCGGCGTGGCAGCAGGGGCTGAAGGTCGCACGCGCCGACGGCACCGCCACGCCGCTCGCCAAGCGCGGTGTGCCGGACGTGGCCGGCGATGCGTCGCCGCAGACGGGCTACGAAGTGTCGGTCGCCGGCACGCCCGCGGTGATGGGCGGCACGAGCGCGGTCGCACCGCTGTGGGCCGCGCTGATCGCGCGGATCAATGCGGCGGCCGGCGCATCGGCCGGCTGGATCAATCCGGTGCTGTACAAGCATCCGGATGCGTTGCGCGACATCACGAAAGGCTCGAATGGCACCTATGCGGCCGCGGCCGGCTGGGACGCGTGCACGGGGCTCGGCAGCCCCGACGGCGCGAAACTGGCGGCGCTCCTCGCGCGCAAGCCGTCGAGCTGACGCGCCGGTACCTGCCTTTACTTTCGACGCGGGTGATCTTCCCGCGTCTTTTTTCACCTCCAGGAGCAGCACGATGGGCATCGATTCCGCATCTTCCGGCGGCGTGTATCCGCTGCATCACGGCGACCACAATTCGCACGGCGTGCCGCCGACCATCAACCCGGTCGCGCTGAGCCGCGGCCGCGACCAGCCGTTCTTCGATCCGGTCGCGTACGGCAACGGCCCCGACGACTCGGTGACCGACACGACCGAAGCGGCCGCGATCACGCACCACACGATCCTGATCGACGGCAGGCGCATCGCGTACACAGCGACGGTCGGCCACCTCGTGACCGTCGATCCCAGCAGTTCGCAGCCGGCCGCGAAAATCTTCTACGTCGCGTTCACGGCGGACGGCGCGAAGGAAGAAACGCGGCCCGTGACGTTCTTCTATAACGGCGGGCCCGGCTCGTCGTCGGTGTTCGTGCTGCTCGGCTCGTTCGCGCCGAAGCGCATCAAGACGTCGATGCCGGGGTTCACGCCGCCCGCGCCGTACCAGATCGAAGACAACCCGGACAGCATGATCGACCACAGCGACCTGGTGTTCATCAATCCGGTCGGCACCGGCTATTCGGCGGCCGTCGCGCCGAACAAGAATCGCGACTTCTGGGGCGTCGACCAGGATGCGGATTCGCTGAAGCAGTTCATCAAGCGCTACCTGACGAAGAACAACCGCTGGAATTCGCCGAAATACCTGTTCGGCGAATCGTACGGCACCGCGCGCAGCTGCGTGCTCGCGTACAAGCTGCACGAGGACGGCGTGGACCTGAACGGCGTCACGCTGCAATCGTCGATCCTCGATTACCGGCAGGCCGGCAACCCGGTCGGCACGCTGCCGACCGCCGCGGCCGACGCGTGGTATCACAAGAAGCTCGGCATCAAGCCGGCGCCGAGCGATCTCGGCGCGTTCGTCGAGGAAGTCGCGCAGTTCGCGCGCACCGACTACCTGAGCGCGCTGCGCGCGGCGCCGCATGCGGACCCGGCCACCGTGCGGAAACTGTCGGAATACACGGGCATCGACACGGCGACGCTGCAATCGTGGGGCCTCGACATCGCGGGCTACGACGCGCGCGGCAATTCGCTGTTCCTGACGACGCTGCTGCATGCGCAGGGGCTCGCGCTCGGTTCGTACGACGGCCGCGTGACCGGGATCTCGTCGGGCATCGCCGGCAAGATCGACCCGAATTCGGGCGGCAACGATCCGACGATGACGGCCGTGACGGGCGTCTATACGGCGATGTGGAACAGCTACCTGAACGAGCAGTTGAAGTTCACGTCGAACTCGGCGTTCACGGACCTGAACGACCAGGCTTTCAAGAACTGGGATTTCAGCCACATCGACCCGACCGGCGCGCAGCAGGGCATCGATGCACAGGGCAACGTGATTCTCTACACGGCCGGCGACCTCGCCGCGGTGATGGCGCTGAACGTGGACCTGAAGGTGCTGTCGGCGAACGGCTTCTACGATTTCGTCACGCCGTTCTACCAGACCGTGATCGATCTGCAGCAGATGCCGCTGGAGGACCAGAAGGTGCGGCAGAACCTGTCCGCGCGGTTCTATCCGTCGGGGCACATGGTGTACCTCGACGCCGGGTCGCGCACCGCGCTCAAGCGCGATCTCGCGACGATGTACGACGCGACGGTCAGCGATACGGGCGCGCGGATGCGCATTCGTGCGCTGCAGGCGAAGAAGACGGGCGGGCGCGCGTAGCGTGGCCCGTCGCCGGTCGGCCGCGCGCAGCCGTGACGGTGCGCGCGGCGGTATGTCGGTGGCGCGGCGGCCGGCTTATGCGGTGGCCGGCCAGTCGAACATCGTGTACGGCAGTGCGCGCTTGTGGCGTGAGCCGTCGTAGAAGCGCAGCACCGTTTCATACACGCGATCGGCAACCGGCTTGCCTTCGAGGAAATCGTCGATCTCGTCGTAGGTCACGCCATACGCGTGCTCGTCGGGGCGCAGCGGGCGCAGCTCCTCGAGGTCGGCCGTCGGCACCTTCATCACGATCAGCTCGTCGCCGCCGAGCGCGCGCGCGACCGCGCGCACGCGACGCTTGCTCAGGCCCGCGAGCGGCAGGATGTCCGCGCCGCCGTCGCCGAACTTCGTGAAGAAACCCATCAGCGATTCGGCCGCGTGATCCGTGCCGATCACGATGCCGCGCCGCGCGCCGGCTACCGCGTACTGCGCGATCATGCGCTCGCGCGCCTTGATGTTGCCGTGCACGAAATCCTGCTGCGCGGGCGTGTCGAACGCATGGCCGGATGCGACCAGCGAACGGAGCATCGCATCGGCGGCCGGCTTCACGTCGACCGTCAGCACCTCGTCCGCGCGCACGAACGCCAGCGCGCGCTGCGCATCCTCTTCGTCGTTCTGCACGCCGTTCGGCAGGCGCATCGCGATGAAGCGTGCATCGTAGCCGTCGGCGCGCAGGCGCTCGACCGCCAGTTGCGCGAGACGTCCGGCCGTCGACGAATCGACGCCGCCGCTGATGCCGAGCACGTAGGTCCGCAGGCCGGTCGAACGCAGGTACTGCGCGAGGAAATCGACGCGCCGGGCGATTTCGGCTTCGGCGTCGAAGTGCGGGGCGACGTTCAGTTCGGCAATGATCGCGCGTTGGCGGCTGGCGTAATCGGCGGAGGTCATGAGGGAAATTCCGGAACGAATTGCAAGGCGCCCATCATAAGCGCAATCGCGGCGCGCCGCCGCGCCGGGCCTGCGTTTCCGGCGGTTTCGCGTTGCTTCGGCGAGACGCGGCGCGTCGCCATGGTGCGCGGTGCGCCAGGCAGGTGCGGGATGCGGCGCGAACGGCCTCCGGGCGGGGCGACGGCGGGCGTCAGCGCCGCGCGAGCACGACGCCCACCAGCGCGAGCGCGAAGCCGGCGAGCTGGATCGTCGCGAGCGTTTCGCCGAACAGCCCGTAACCCTGCAGCGCGGCCAGCGGCGGCGCGAGAAACAGCAGCGACGTCGCGCGAGCGGCGTTGCCGCGCCGCAGCATCCACATCAGCATCGTGACCGCGCCGCCGGACAGGAACACGACGCCCCATACGAGCGACACCCACAGCGCCGGCGCGCCGATCCAGCGGGTTTCATGGAGCAGCACGACGAAGGCGGCCGCGACGACCGCCGCGCCGAAGTTCTGCACGGCGACCGCCGTGCGCAGGTCGCTCTGCGCGAGCTTGCCTTTCTGGTACAGCGAGCCGGCGGTGATCGCCCCGACCGCGAGAACCGACACGGTGACGACGAGCCACGCAGGCGCCGCGCCCGGCGGCGGCGCGACGCCGCCCGTGACCTTCGGCGCGAGCACGAGCGCGACGCCGGCCAGCCCGAGCGCCATCCCGAGCCAGCCGCGCGCGGGCAGGCGTTCGTTGAACAGCGGGACCGCGAGCACGGCGGTGGCGAGCGGCTGCAGCGCGCCGAGCAGCGCCATCACGCCCGCGTTCAATCCTTGCGCGACGGCCCAGTAGCTCGCGCCGAGATAGACGCCTTGCAGCAGCGCGCCGGCGATCAGGTGGCGCGGCCATTCGCGGCGGGCCGGCCACGGCGCGCGTGCGACGAGCGCCACCACGCCGAACAGCGCGGCCGTGCCCGCGAAGCGCGCCAGCAGGAACAGGTTCGGATCGGCGTAGGGCTTGATCGCCCGTGCAACGATGAAGCCGGTGGACCAGAGCGCGACGAAAACGGCGGCGACGATCGAGTTGAGCATGCGTGACGGGCCGCGGCGCGGCCGGACAGAACCGGAAAGTCGGCCAGTATCGGGCGAAGCCGCGCCGGTGTCTTGTCGAATCCTGCACTCACGCCGGGCGGTGCGTGACGGTGCGGGCGATCATCGCGCGCCGGGTGGGCGATGCGAATGCGATGCGTACCGCCCCGTGCGGGCGGCTACGACGCGGCGGCGATCAGTCGATCGAGAACGTATCGAGCGGCTGGTTGGCGCGCGCGTCGGTCGCGAAGCGCGCGGCGAGCTGTTCGTAGAGTCGGCGCGCTTCGTCGAGCGTCAGGTCGATCCAGTACGGGTCGCCCGCCGCGTCGTTGAGGCGTTCCGGCGGAAACTGGATTTCGATCACACTGCCTTTGCGATACATGGCGCGAGCCCCTTGGTTGGTCGGTCTTGGTCGGTCGTTCGGCGAAACGCCAAGTGTAGCAACCGGCGCCGCGCCGATTCGCGCGCGCCCGGCAATACTGAATTTCGCTTTCGGGCGACGTGCGCGGCCGCCGCCCGGCCGCATTCCCCGGCGCGGTCAAATGGTCGTCAAACGACCGTAATACAATGGCCGGCTTACCCATTACCAGTCGCCTCGGGCGCACACGCGATGCTGGCGGAACAACGTCATCAATACATCCTGTCGGAGCTTGGACGCTCGGGCGCGCTGTCGGTCGCGGAACTCGTCCGTTCGCTCGACGTATCGCGCGAAACCGTGCGGCGCGACCTGAACGCGCTGGCCGCGCGCGGCCTGCTCGTGATGACGCACGGCGGCGCGCTGGCCGCGGCTCGCCGCGAGCCGAGCCTGTCCGAGCGCGAAGCCGCGAACGCCGACGCGAAGCGCACGATCGGGCGGCGCGCGGCCGAATTCGTGCCCGACGATGCATCGGTGCTGATCGATTCGGGCAGCACGCCGCATGCGGTCGCGCTGGCGCTCGCCGACCGGCACCGGCTGTCGATCTACACGAACGACTGGCGCACCGCGTTCGTGCTCGCGCGGCGCAACGGCAACCGCGTGACGCTGCTCGGCGGCGAGCTGTCCGACGACGAGGACGCCACGTTCGGGCTCGACACGATCCACCAGCTCGCGCAATACCACGTCGATTTCGCGTTCGTCGGCGCCGGCGGCATCACGCCCGACGGCGAATGCACCGACTATTCGCGGCTCGCGGCAGAAGTGCGCAGCCGGATGATCGCGGCGGCGGGCACGGCGATCATCGTCGCCGACCATTCGAAGTTCGGCCGCGTGACGCCGGTGCGGATCAACGGCGCGTCGGCCGCCCGCTATCTCGTCACCGAACGCGCGCCGGACAAGGCGGTGCGCCGCGCGCTGACCGCTCGCGGCATCGAGCTGCTCGTGTGCGACTGACGCGCGTCCGACATACAAGGTTCATCGAACGGTCATCGTGCCGGAAGAACCGCCGTCGACACTGACCCATTCACCTCGAACGGCCGTCAGGCCAGGGAGCAACGAATGGCCGTCAGCGTGCGCAGCTATCTTTCCCCCACCCTCGTCCTGCTGGCTTTCGACTGGCCGGATGCGGCGTCGCGCGCCGATTTCCTCGGCTTCGCGATCCGGCGCACGCCGGGCTTCTGGTCGGCCGACGGCAAGACGCGTGCGCCGGACAGCTGGCTGCCCAACCGCCTGACGTTCGACGGCCCGGCCGCCGACACGCAGGGCGATGCGCCGACCGATCAGGCGCCGATCCAGAAATTCATGTGGTGGGACGCGCGCATCGATCCGCAGGACCGCGGTGCGTCGTTTCGCTACGACGTCTATCCGGTCGTCGGCACGCCGGCGAACCTGCAGGTGCTCGACGCGCAAGCCGGCGCGTGCGACGTCGTGCTGCCCGCGCACGTCGAGGACGGCATCGGCACGTGGTTCAACCGCGCGGTGGTCAGCTCGCAGGCGTTCGCGAAGCAGGTCGCGGCGCTCGGCCTCGCGCCGAACGAGGCGCCGAGCGCCGCGCAGGCGCTGAAGCTGCGCACGTGGCTCGCGAACGACATGGAGCAGGTGTTCGCTCAGATGCTCGATCCCGCGTCGCGCGCGGTGTCGGCCGTCTATCACCTGACCGACACGCTGTGGGCGCTGCCTGCATTCGCCGCGTTCGGGCGCCGGCATGGCGAAGCGTCGCTCGCGATCGTCTATGACGCGCACACGACGGCGCGCAAGGGCAAGCCGCCGCTGCCGTCGCCGAACCAGCCGGCCGTCGATGCGCTGCAGGGCCTCGCGACGCTCGCGCCGCGCGACCGGACGCACATCATGCACGACAAGTTCATCGTGACCGATGCGCGGTCGGACCCGGCGCCCGCGCGCGTGCTGACGGGTTCCGCGAACTTCACGACCGAGGGGCTCACCGAGCAGGCCAACGTACTGCATGCGTTCGACTCGCCCGCGCTCGCCGCGCTGTACAACGAGCGCGCCCTCGCGCTGGCCGGGAATCCGTCGATTGCGGAAACCGCCCGGCTGTCGCCCGGCTGGTCGGCGCCGATGACGATCGGCAGCGCGCAGGTACGCGTTGCGTACTCGCCGGAGCCGGCGGGGCAGCGTACCGAGATCGATACGATCGTCGCCGCGATCGCGGCCGCGAAGCATTCGGTGTCGTTCTGTCTGTTCATGCCGACCGACGCGGCGCTGCGCGATGCGTGCTTCGCGGCCGGCGACCGCGGGCTGATGATGTTCGGCCTGGTGAACCGGATCAACGTTGGCGGCGCGACGAAGGCCGATGCCGCGCGGCAGGCCGGCCAGTCGCTCGATGCGGCGGCGCTCGCGAACCTCGAGCTGTACCACCGCAGCCGCGACAACCACGACGTGATCGACGCATCGTATTTCTCGCCGGCCACCGTGCCGCAGGGTTTCGAGCCGGAGTTGCGGCTCTTCCCGGGCGAGCCGGCGCCGGCGTTTCCGCCCGTCGTGATCCACCACAAGTTCATCGTGATCGATGCGGAAGGCGCGAATCCGGTCGTCTATACGGGCTCGGCGAACATGAGCCGCAATTCCGAGCAGTACAACGACGAGAACCTGCTCGAGATCCGCGACAAGCGGATCGCGGCGATCTATCTCGCGGAATTCCTGCGACTTTACGAGCACTATCGCGCTCGCGCATTGGCGATTCGTGCGAAGCAGCGCGGCACGGGCGCGCGTGCACGGCTCGCGCTCGCGCCGGATTCGAGCTGGGCGAAGAAGTATTACGTGGCGGGCAGCCCGGAAGAGAAGGCGCGGATCGCGCTCGCGTCGACCGCGCCGACGGACTGATGCGCCGACGTGCGACGGGCGCGGCGGGCGCGCGCTCCGACGGGCTGCCGTCGCTTACGCGGCGACGTAGCGGAGCACCGCGTCGGCGATCGTGTCGCGATGCCGCGCGCGCAGGCGCGGCGCCGACGGATCGCGGCCGAATGCGGCGCCGAACGTGTAGCGGTTCGCCACGCGATGGAAGCAGAACGAGCTGATCAGCAGGTGCAGGTCGTATGCGTCGATGTCCTTGCGGAACGCGCCGCTGGCCGCGCCGCGCTCGACCAGTTCCTCGAGCGTCTTGATGATGCTGACGTTGCGGTTCTTGAACGACTTGAGCTGTTCGAGATATTTCGCGCCGTGGATGTTCTCGATCGACACGAGGCGGACGAAATCGCGATGCTTGTCGTGATAGTCGAACGTGAATTCGACGAGACGGCGCATGCCTTCGCGCGGCTCCATGTCGCCGACGTGCAGTTCCTGCTCGAATGCGCGGATGTCGCCGTACACCTTCTCCAGCACGGCCTCGTACAGGCCTTCCTTGCTTTCGAAGTAGTAGTAGAGCATCCGCTTCGTCGTGTTCGTCCGCTCGGCGATCGCGTCGACGCGCGCACCGGCGAGGCCCATCGCGGAAAATTCCTGCGTGGCGACCTCGAGGATGTTGCGCTTGGTTTGCTCGGGATCGTATTTGCGCCGCGCATCGGACGCAAGCGCGCGGGGGTCGGACGTGGCGGCCTTGCTTCCTGCTTTCATGTGACTTTGTTGTGGTTCGCGGCGGCTTGGAAAAGGCATTCTAGCATGCGGAAAATGCCCGCCCGGCCGACCTTCCGCTCTAATCGGCAAGGCCGCCGCGGGCGCTCAGCGGCGGCACGACGCGAGCGCGTCACGGGCCTGGTACGCCGTATACGCAAGCTGCGCGGCGGCGAGGCCGGCCAGCCCGAACGTGCGCGTGAGCCCGAACGCGGCGAAGCCGTCCGGCACCGGCCGGCCTTCGGCCAGCGCGGCGGCGAGCGTCTCGCCGGCCACCGTGGTCGGCGCCATCCCGTGGCCGCCGAAAGCGATCGCGTGCCACACGCCGTCGGCGTCGCGGCCGATCTGCGGCATCTTGTGCCGCGCGTAGCTCATCAGCCCGCCCCACGCGTAGTCGACCTTCACGCCGTCCAGTTGCGGATACACGCGCAGCAGGTCGCGCCGCAGCAGGCGCGCGATCGCGTCGGGGCCGCGGTCGAGCACGGAGATCCGGCCGCCCCACAGGATCCGCGTGTCCTTCAGCGGACGGTAGTAGTCGAACGCGAAACGCGTGTCGTAGATCGCGTACGGCGCGTCGATCGCGTCGGGCAGGCGCGTGCCGAGCGGTTCGGTCGCGATCACGTAGGTCGCGATCGGCAGCACCGCGCGCTCGATGCGCGGCGACACGCCGCGCGCGTAGCCGCCGCCGGCGAACACGACGTCCTTCGCGCGCACCGCGCCCTGGGCCGTGCGCACGACGTAACCGGCGCCGTCGCGCGCGATGCAGAGCGCGGCCGAGCGCTCGAACACGCGGGCGCCGCCGCGCGA
This sequence comes from Burkholderia sp. AU16482, assembly GCF_002223285.1. Lineage (NCBI taxonomy): Bacteria > Pseudomonadati > Pseudomonadota > Betaproteobacteria > Burkholderiales > Burkholderiaceae > Burkholderia > Burkholderia sp. AU16482. The sequence continues at coordinate 2,135,864 of NZ_NKEY01000006.1, read as the reverse complement.
CGCGGCCGCCGCGACGCCGAGCACGTACTTCAGCGGATGGAAATGGAATGCGTTCGGCTCGAACAGGCCGCCGTAATAGCGCCGCGTCTTCAGCCGCTCGCGCAGCGCGTCGGTCGGGACGGGTTCCCAGTCGACGCCGAGCTCGTCTTTCATCAGCGTGCGCACGCTGTCGAGCCGCGCCGGATCGTCGAACCAGTTCGCGAGCATCACGCCGCGGTCGACGATGTCGCAGTCGATCCCGTAGCGGGCGATGCGCGCGCGGATCAGGTCGACCGCGTCGACGGTGAGCCGGTATAGCCGGCGCCCTTCGTCGCGGCCGAGCGTGCGCAGCAGGTCGGCGTTGTCGAGGCTGTAGCCGCCGAACACGAAGCCGCCGTTGCGGCCCGACGCACCGAAGCCGACCCGCTCGCTGTCCAGCACCACGACGTCGTGCACGCCGCGTTCGACGAGGCCGAGCGCCGTGCACAGGCCGGCGAGGCCGCCGCCGACGATGCAGACCTGCGTATCGATCGTGCCGGTCAGTTGCGGGTAGGGCTGGCGGGAAACGGTGGCTTCGTAGAAGTTCTGCATGCGTGTTCGGTGACTCGTGACGGCGGAAAAACGGGCGGCGCGTCGATCTTGCCTGAACGCGCGCGCCGCGTCGAATGGGGTTTTCAGCGCAGCGGGCCGGGCGCCGCGAAGGGGTGGCCGCTGGCGCGGTACCGGGCGTCAGGCGCCCGGCGTCGGGTTGACCGGGCGGGCAACGTAGGCCGGATAACCGGCGTCGGCCTTTTCGGCTGCTTCATGCGCCGCGTTGCGTTCGATCCACGGCGCGATTTCCATGTCCTCGTAGCGCACCAGGCGGCATTTGCGCACGAGTGCGTAGCCGAGCCAGATCGCGAGGAAGAACGGCAGGCCGATGTAGGTCGCGGCGACGCCTGTCCAGTCGATCCTGTCGGCGAGGAACGCGTGGTAGTCCTGGCCGAGCGCGACGACCGCGCACAGCGCGAACGCGAGCAGCGGGCCGAACGGGAACCACTTCGACCGGTACGGCAACTGGTCGAGCCGGTAACCCTGCTTCAGGAAGCCCTTGCGGAAGCGGTAGTGGCTGACCGCGATGCCGAGCCACGTGATGAAGCCGGCCATGCCCGACGTGTTGAGCAGCCACAGGTACACGGTCTTGTCGCCATACAGCGACGTGAGGAAGCACAGTGCGCCGACGGCGGTGGTCGCATACAGCGCGTTGCGCGGCACGCCGCCCGGCGACAGCTTCGCGAACAGCTTCGGCGCACGACCCTCGAGCGCGAGGTTGTAGAGCATCCGCGTCGACGCATACATCCCCGAGTTGCCCGCCGACAGCACGGCCGTCAGGATCACCGCGTTCATCACGCCGGCCGCGAACGCGAGGCCCGCGTGGCGGAACACGAGCGTGAAGGGGCTCACGCCGATATCGGTCACGTCGCTCTTCAGCAGGCTCGGGTCGGTGTACGGAATCAGCACGCCGATCACGAAAATCGCGAACACGTAGAACAGCAGGATGCGCCAGAAGATCTGGCTCACCGCGCGCGGAATCGTCGTGCGCGGGTTTTCCGATTCGCCGGCCGCGACGCCGATCATCTCGGTGCCCTGGAACGAGAAGCCCGCGATCATCGCGACGCCGAGCATCGTCGCCCAGCCGCCGACGAACGGCGCGTCGCCCGTCGTGAAGTTACCCCAGCCGGCGCTCGGGCCGCCCTGCATGATCCCGAAGATCATCAGCAGTCCGACGCCGACGAACGCGAGCACCGTCAGCACCTTGACCAGCGCGAACCAGTATTCGGCTTCGCCGAAGCCGCGCACCGACAGCGCGTTGAGCGCGAAGATCAGCGTGAGAAACAGCGCGCTCCACCAGACGCCCGGCACGTGCGGGAACCAGTAATTCATCACGAGCTGCGCGGCGACCAGTTCCACCGCCAGCGTCACGGCCCAGCTGTACCAGTAGTTCCAGCCGAGCGCGAAGCCGAAGCCTTCGTCGACGAACTTCGCGCCGTAGGTCGCGAACGAGCCCGACACCGGCATGAACGCGGCCATCTCGCCGAGGCTCGTCATCAGGAAATAGACCATCAGGCCGATCACCATGTACGCAAGCATCGCGCCGCCCGGCCCGGCCTGCGAGATCGACGCGCCGGACGCGACGAACAGGCCCGTGCCGATCGAGCCGCCGATCGCGATCATCCGCAGATGGCGGGCCTGCAACGCACGGTGGAGGGACGGCTTCGCGGGCGGCGAGCCGGACGGGCGGGACGAATCGGGGCGGGCATCTGAATGCATGGCGGGCGCTGGGCGCTGTCTCCGGGATTGTTGTTCGGTGACGAAGCGCGACGCGTTGCCGGCCGCGGGCCGGGCAGCGGTGATGCGGGGCGAAGCCGGCCCGCTGAGCCGGGCCCTGATGCGTGCGCCTTCGTCGGTCGTCCGGGCGCCGTAGTGGCGGCCGGCGGCACGCCGGGTGCGTTGCACCTCGACGTCGCACCGATTGTGGGTGCGGGGTGCGCGGGCGGGCAAACGATATTTCCGAACAGGGTGATGCGGGATGATCATCAACTACTGTCGCGGCGCGACGCGTCCGAGCACCCGTCCACGAGCTTTGGAAACGTCCGATATCGGAGCACGAACGGACGCGGCTGCCCGACTGACTTCTTGCGTTTTGGGAATGAAGTCGTGAGTTAATATCAATAGCGGCCCGACTTGTGGCCATCGACAATGTGTTTCATGGATCGTGCCTCGCGAGGCCGGGGCGCGCCGTCCGGGCGGGCTTTCGGCGGCGGCGCAGCGCGATGCGCCGGATGGCGCATCGGGCCCGCCGCGCGGCGCATCCGCTTGCACGAGGCGCTCGAACGCGCTCCAATCGAATCACGCGGGCGGCGCTGCCGCCGCACCGATCAATCTGTCCCTGAAGAGGAAGTGATGCAATTCAACGACATTCTTGCCGCGCTCGACATCGATCTCGCCCAGTGGAAAGGCAATGCGCTGACCGCGCGTTCGCCGCTCGACGGCGCGACGCTCGCGACGCTGGCCGTCGACACGCCCGCCGACGCCGAGCGCAAGATCGACGCCGCGCACGACGCGTTCCTCAAGTGGCGCACGGTGCCGGCGCCGGTGCGCGGCGAACTCGTGCGCGTGTTCGGCAACGTGCTGCGCGAGCGCAAGGCCGAGCTGGGCCGCCTCGTCACGCTCGAGGCCGGCAAGATCACGTCGGAAGGGCTCGGCGAAGTGCAGGAAATGATCGACATCTGCGATTTCGCGGTCGGCCTGTCGCGCCAGCTTTACGGCCTCACGATCGCATCGGAGCGCCCGGGCCACCGGATGATGGAAACGTGGCACCCGATCGGCGTGTGCGGCGTGATTTCGGCGTTCAACTTCCCGGTCGCGGTGTGGGCGTGGAATGCGGCGCTCGCGTTCGTGTGCGGCGATTCGGTCGTGTGGAAGCCGTCCGAGAAGACGCCGCTCACCGCGATCGCTTGCCACGTGCTGCTCCAGAAGGCGCTTCGCGAGTTCGAGAAGACGCATCCGGGCGTCGCGCCGGCGGAGCTGAGCCAACTGGTGCTCGGCATGCGCGATGTCGGCGAGGCGCTGGCGGCGTCGAAGAAGGTGCCGGTCGTCAGCGCGACGGGAAGCGTGCGGATGGGCCAGGAAGTCGCGAAGGTGCTGAGCCAGCGCCTGGCACGCGGCATCCTCGAACTCGGCGGCAACAACGGGATGATCGTCGCGCCGAGCGCCGACCTCGATCTCGTCGTGCGCGCGGTCACGTTCGCGGCGGTCGGCACGGCCGGCCAGCGCTGCACGACGCTGCGCCGTTTGATCGTGCATCGCAGCCTCGTCGAGCAACTGCTGCCGCGCATCGAGAAGGCCTATGCGTCGGTGAAGGTCGGCAATCCGCTCGAGGAAGGCACGCTGGTCGGCCCGCTGGTCGATCGTGCGTCGTTCGACGCGATGCAGAAGGCGCTGGCCGATGCGCGCGAGCAGGGCGGCGAAGTGAAGGGCGGCGAGCGCGTCGACGTCGGTCATGCGGATGCGTACTACGTGCGTCCGGCCATCGTGCGGATGCCGAAGCAGTCGGCGGTGGTCGAGCGCGAGACGTTCGCGCCGATTCTGTACGTGATGGTCTACGACAACTTCGACGACGCGATCGAGCTGCACAACGCGGTGCCGCAAGGCTTGTCGTCGGCGATCTTCACGAACGACATGCGCGAGGCCGAGCAGTTCATGTCGGCGGCCGGCAGCGATTGCGGGATCGTCAACGTGAACATCGGCACGAGCGGCGCGGAAATCGGCGGCGCGTTCGGTGGCGAGAAGGAAACGGGCGGTGGGCGCGAGTCGGGTTCGGATGCATGGAAGGCGTATATGCGCAGGGCGACGAATACGATTAACTACAGCCGGCAACTGCCGCTGGCGCAGGGGGTGAAGTTTGATGTTTGATGCACCGTGTCGTGAACACGTATCGTGTGCTGACTGTACATAGCGACTGACAATACGTCGGTCTTCAGGTTTAGCGGAAAAGCCGGCCAGAGTGCCGGCTTTTTTATTTTGGCGGTATTGATTGGCTCGTGGGTCTATAGAGTAGATCGACTGGTGGTGGGTATATATAGATCAGCTAATTCAGGACCGTAAGACGTGGGTCAGACAAGTACGGAATTGTTTTCCTTGTTTCGTATGTGTATGAAAATTAAGCGTTTGCTTGTTTTCTTTCAATTCTTTCTATATTTTTGAGGGGTCGATGTGGCTTTGAGGGACGTAAATTAAGGCCGATTGTAGGGTGAGGCCTCTTTGCGAGTATAAGAATTCTGGCGAAGCAATCTATGAATGAATTGAAAGGCCTTCTGAGGTATTACCGCTACTGTCCGCGAATGTTGGCTTTGCATTTCGTCTCCGCTCTGATGGCATGGTTTGCTCCCGATGACATATTGGTGCAATACCAGACGCTCGGAAGGTTTGTGTCCTATATGGCGAATATATTTCCAGTTATAGGGGAAGCGATTGAGAGGTCGGTGTTTCCTGAGGTGACCGGATTGTATTTTTCGATCATGTATGTGTTTCTGCCGCTGAGAATCATTGATTCAACTAGGGCATTTTATGCGGATAGGGATAGGACATTTGAAATAATTAGAGGATTTTTCTGGAAAAGAATTTTTGCTTCAATTGGAGTCGTTATTTTCTTTGGGTTTGGGATCGTGGCGGTATTGTTTGGTCGGCCGTACTATGAAATTAACATCATTCCTATTTCAAATTCTAGATTTTTTCTTGGGCTTGTCGGGCCATTATTTGCGGGCGGTGTTGAGGCATTCGGTGTTGCAGTAGGTTTTGTATGGGTTTTTATTTTTGTCTCATGGGTGTCGTCGAAAATGAGGGGGTAAAAATGGCACGGAATGAACCCGATAAGCCGGGCCGCGGGCGCATCGCCGGGCCTGGGCGTGCTTGAGCGACGGTGCTCTTGCTGACGAACGTGCCCTCGTTGGCAAGACCAGATCGAATCTATCGACCACCTCGCTGGTTGACCAGTGCCGGTAGATTGCTAGCGCGATGACCAGCCACACCAGTTGTTCGGCCGGTAAGCACCGCCGACGAATGCCGGCCGCGCCCGCCGCTTCGATGGCCTGTTCGATCCAGTTATGTGGCAGATGCTTTGCTGAGTCGACTGAGGTCGGCAGGTGCGGTATCCAGTAGAAAGGTCAGGTGGTCGTTCAGCATCGCTGACCAAGTTAACAGTTTGCCGCTCCGTTTACAACTCCAACGATAAATTTACTACTCCAACGATAAAACAAAAATACCTTTCAGGTTTTGACTGAACGGCATTGCTACCACAGCGCCGGCTTTTTTGATTTTTTGCGGTATTGATTGGCTCATGGGTCTATAGAGTAGATCGACTGGTATTGTGAATGTGTAAAGGGCAGCTAATTCGGGGTTGTAAGGCGTGGATCAGACAAGTACGGAATTGTTTTCCTTGTTTCGTATGTGTATGAAAAATTAATCGTTTGCTTGTTTTCTTTCAATTCTTTCTATACCTTTGTGGTGTTGTGCTCGGTGACGGGTAAGGTACGGCAGAAAACGGATTTTCATGTGGTTTTTGGGATGACATTGATATTTCGAATTATGAAATTACGCGAATCTGAGCAGAAAGAAGTATTGGCGTCGAGCGATTGATGAATGAGTAAGAACTGGTTGGGGTGGCTTTAATATGGGTCGCCAATGTTGAATGGATTGGAAAGTAAAATTAATGGGACGTGACTCAATATTGAAAAAGGAAACTGATTCGAATGAATCTCGAAGTATTGTTGGTGAAATAATTGGAATTTATAAATTCAGTCCGGTTATTCTGGTATTGCATGTCGCCGGTGTAATCGTAGCTTGGCTTGCGCCGGAGGATGTGCTGGTGCAATGGCCCTTTCTGGATGTGATTGTAGCCGGCGTCGGCAAAGTATTTCCTTTGATATTCGGTGCTGTTGAAAAGTCAAAATTCCCCGACGTCACTGCACTCTATTTTGCACTGATGCTTGCCGCGTTCCCTTTTAGGCTTCTGGTCGGATTTCGCTTGCTTTATGCTGGTCAGGCTAAGGGGAGGGAAACGTATGAAAGATTGTCGATGGCAGGGAAGGCAAAGGTAATTTTTGGGGCTCCGTTTTTCCTTTTATGTGGGATTTTTGTTTTGGTTGAGGGGTATTACTACGAATTTAATTTCATTCCAATTAGTGAGTCTCGATTGTGGCTTGGCTTGGTGGGGCCATTGTTCGCCGGCGGTGCTCATATTATGAGTATTTCTCTAGGTCTTAGTTGGATTTGGTTTTTTATGACCAGAATTTTTTCATCGAAAGAGGAGTGATTCATGGCTTGGCATGAACTTGATGAGTGGGATGGGCTGGGTTCGCCATGGGAAAGGAATTAAATTCGCTGCAATATGGTTCCGCTCAGATGGGGTAAGTGTCGAACAATGCGGTGTGTCTTTCTACGGGTCCTGCTGCGTGGGTCCAATATGCGAGTACGATGTGGCAGAGCTTGGATGAGTTGAGTAACGTAACAATCAGCACGTTGGATAGCATTGTTTGTAGCCGACTTGATGTTCAACTTTTGAATTACGTTGAGGTCGCACGGCGGATCTTGGAAAGATGGCTTGTTTTCCAAGATCGCATAGGAAGCGGAGCCTTCGTCTCCAAATTGACGTCGGGATTCTGGTGAAAATTGGGCGGAATTGTTAGCGCGGCCGTGGCCACCGCTTTACGACCGCCATCCGTTTCCTTCTTTATGTTGAGATTAGCCTGCGTGGGGGATGCTATTGGGAGACTTAACCGACGGTGCTCGGCAGGAATATATCGCATACTCGGACAAGTACGGAATTATTCTGTCGTTTCGTATGCGTACGGAAGTTAAGCGTTCGCTTGTCTTCTTTCAATTATTTCTATATCTTCGTGACATGGCATCGTGCGGTTCAATAGTGTGATGTAGGGATAAGTGTTGATGTTGTGTATATATTGATTAGATCTACGTATGAAATATGAAGCGGATCAAGATGGCTTGCCATTGCTGCCAGAGGATGGTCGACGTCATGGCTTAGCATTGGGGGGCGTGAGGAAGATTTTTGTTTTGCTCGTGATTTCGTTTTTTGTCTCTGCGTGTGCGATTAATTCAGTGGAGGATTACCCGGTTCGGTCTCCAAAGATTTTTTTGACGGATATCAAGACTGTTGCAGATTCTGGCGATCTTGAGAATGTCGAGTTTGTTGCGAATCGACTAAGGATTGACTACAGAGTGGACCCACGGCAGCCAGTTAGCGATAGCAAGGGAGTGATTGAGGGGTATGGGGTTGATGTGAAACGCATGGCATCCTCTAAAGAATACAGGAAGACGAGAGGGTTTGACTATGGAATATTCTGGCCTATGGGGAGAGGTTTCTATAGGGCCGGGTTGTCGCTCCCCATTGATAGCAAGGAAATATGTATAACACCGAGCGATCTGTTCGAGATATTTGATAATGTTGAAAAATATCCGGTTTCTCACGGGACGTGGTGGGCATATATATATGAAAAGAAGGATGTGAATACCAGGGCGGTTTTTTCGATTGATCGTGGTGGTTGTATTAGTGGTGTTTATATTTCGATGAATCGTGGGAGAAAGTGAGGCGGATTATGCGGATAACTGGTCGTGAAGAATTGTTTCGAGATATTGAGTTGGGGCGAGAGGCTATTGATCTGATTAATAAGAGTAATCTGCTTGTAGAGCAAATAATCAAATACAACGAAGGTGTTGTGAATAAGGATCTGGAGGCAATTAGGGTTGACACTGACGAGCGGGGAATATTCTGGGATCGTCGGCGGCCAGGAATTGTATTTGGGAGTTACGGTGGAATGACGTTCGACGGACTCGATCCGCGTGTTTTGGTCGGCATCTTGAGTCACGAGATTGGCCACTATGTCAACGATGCACGCGATCAAGCTCGGGAGCGGCTCCATGCAGCTGAGATGCGAGACGACTACCATGTGGCGGCTATGGTGGGAGTGACAAGAGAGGCTGCGGCTGCCTATAACAATTGGTTGGTATCTCGGGAGATCGCAAAAAACGGCGGTGTGTTGATCCCCGTACTGGGCGATCGCCCGGACCACGACACTGCGCCCGGATTCGATCTGAACAGTGCGCTGACCAAGGTCTACGACGCGAACGTCGGAAAGATGTCTGCTGACACGCTGGAGCTGGTCATGATCGAGGTGGCGGGAAACTATCTGGCTCGGGCGCGTCCCGGAGCGGATCTGGATACAACGTACTATGAGCAAAATGGAGTAGCTTACGGTGCGACCGGCAAACGTTTGTCCCAAGCGCCAGTCGCGGGAGTGAGCTATTCATTGGATCTGGCGACGGGTTTTATCAAGGCCACCACGCTGGTATTTTCTACCGGTGCAACGCAGATCAACCAGTACGTTAGCGGGGCGCTCAGTACCGCAACGTTGTACGGCTCGAACGGACAGGTGACGGAATATGTAAGATATGCGACGAATGGTGCCAGGCTTCAAGAGACTCGATTTGCCAATGATGGCCGCGTGGTTACTACCAGAACCGATGCCAACTGCGACGGCGTCTTCGACAACATCAAAACAGAAACCCACCTCGGTAACGGCGCCAGCGTAATCCGCGAAGACACCAACGGCGACGGCGTTACCGACCGCAATTTCGTCGTAAACGGCGGTCAGCGCTACGACTTGTCCAACGTCCGCGATGCCGCCTTTGCCGACAGCCTGCTGTCGCGATATCGCGCCACCGGCCTACTGAGCGGCACAAGTTATCTGGATCTGAGCCAGATTATTTCGCGAACCCTGACCTTTGGCGGAAAAAACGACTACGGGTTCACGATGCCCGCAGGCTGGCAAAACCCGATCGGCGCATTCTACGAAGCGAAAAGCGCCGCACTGGACGCGGCAGTATCGATTGCAAACAAGACCCCCGTACTGCTCGACGCGCAGCGGCGTCGCCTGAGCGCGGCAGCGCTTGGATCGCTTGACGCCAATCGCGACGGCAAGCTTTCAGGCGCGGAATTGAACGGGCTGCAAGTCTGGGTCGACACCAATGAAGATGGCATCGGCGACGCGGGCGAATTTCAAACACTCCGGCAGGCAGGGATTTCCGAGATCCGCGCTATCGATTACGACCTTCTGACCCGCGGCAACGCTTGGTATGCGGCAGGCTCTGCCGCCGCGCCGTGGAAGGGGAGCGACGTTGCGGGCCAGCCCGGAAGAATCTATCTGGCGCCGAGCGTACCGTTTTCGAACTATCGGTGGTTGCGCGACAACGACAATATTTACTGGGTCAACGGCGGCAGAGACTTTATCTTTTTCGGCCCGAATCAAATCAAGGTCAACAACAGCAATCGAACCTATCTCGTCGGAACCGACGGCAACGACGTATTCGATGCGAACTACTACGCCGCATACGGTCACTGGATCAACAGCGGCCTGCTCGTGAACTTCCTCGCCGGCGGCGGCGACGACATCATGGGCGGCAGCAGCCGCAACGACAATTTGTGGGGCGGCACCGGCAACGACACGCTGTTCGGCTATGACGGCGACGACAGACTGTACGGCGAGGAAGGTGACGACGAACTCAACGGCGGCGCCGGCAACGACGTCCTCGACGGCGGGATCGGCAACGACAGGCTATTTGGCCAGGTCGGCAACGACATCATGAACGGCGGCGACGGTGACGACATCATGATGGGCTTTACCGCATCGAACGAAAGCAAGCAAACGCTGGCCTGGGGCGAAACGGATGACGACGTCATGTACGGTGGCGCCGGCAACGACCGGATGTGGGGAGGCCTCGGCCACGACTACATGGACGGTGGCGACGGAGCGGACTTCGTGAGTGGCGGGGACGGAAACGATACGGTCTTCGGCGGCGCCGGGAACGACGAACTGCATGGTGACGCAGGCAACGACCAGCTACTTGGAGACGCCGGTAACGACCGCATCTTCGGCGAAGCCGGCGACGACGTGCTCTGGGGCGGCGATGGCGATGACGTGCTGGTCGGCTTCACCGCCAGCAACGATGCGAAGCAAACGTTGTCGTGGGGTGAATCCGACAACGACACGCTGTATGGCGGCAACGGCAATGATGCGCTGTACGGCGGTTTGGGCAACGATTACCTCGACGGCGGCAACGACCACGATTTCCTCGACGGCGGAGATGGCGACGACCGGCTCTTCGGTGGGGCGGGTAACGACGAGTTGAACGGCGGCAACGGCAACGACGCGCTTTCCGGTGAATCCGGCAACGACAAGATTTTTGGCGGTGCAGGCAACGACACGATCTGGGGTGGCGACGGCGACGATATTCTCGTCGGCTTTACGGCCAGCAATGACGCGAAGCAGTCGCTGGCCGCATGGGAAACCGACGACGATACGATCTACGGCGGAGCCGGAAACGATCTGATCCTCGGCGGTCTCGGCAACGATCTGCTCCACGGCGACGCAGGCAACGATGAAATTCAGGGGGGCGACGGCCACGACCGGCTTTACGGCGGCGACGGCAACGACCGACTGTTCGGCCAGGTCGGAAACGACATTCTGTACGGCGGTGCCGGCGACGATTTGCTGGTGGGTTTCACCGGCGACAACGAGGCGAAGAGGACGCTAGGCCCCGGTGAAACCGACGATGACTATCTCTACGGTGGAGAAGGCAATGACACGCTGCTCGGCGGTCTCGGCGACGACTATCTCGACGGTGGGGCCGGCGCGGATCACATGGAAGGCGGCGCGGGCAACGATACCTATATCGTGAACAGCGTCAATGACGTGATTCTCGAATACGCAAACGAGGGTTACGACACGGTCATCAGCAGCGCAAACTACATTCTCAATGCCAATATCGAAGAATTGAGACTCGTCGAAGGCTTCAACATCAACGGCACGGGCAATGCGCTCGATAACCGGATCGTCGGCAACAGCGCAGACAACATCCTCGATGGTGCCACCGGTGCCGATACGATGATCGGCGGAAAGGGCAACGATACCTACTACGTCGACAATGTCGGCGACCGTGTCGTCGAATTCGCCGGCGAGGGTATCGATACCGTGCAGAGCAAGATCAGCTATACGTTGGGCGAACACGTCGAGAACCTGAACCTGCTGGATTTCGGCAAGCCGGAAAAAGGGCTTGTCGACGGCGTGGCCGTTCACGTGTACGGGTACCCGAAGGCCAACGAGCTGGATTACATGCAGGGCGATGCGGTTCCGACGTTCCAGGGAACGTGTGCGCTGACCTCGATCGCGAATCTGTTGACGCAGACCGGGACGCCGACGACTGAGGGAGACGTCGTCCGACGCGCAATCGACAATCAATGGGCCGTCACCAGCCCGGCGGCAACGGATTACCAGCGAGGCGGGTCGAATTACGTTCAGCAACAGGCGCTGCTCAAGAGTTACGGTATTGCAAACAATCTGCTTGCCGGCTACGACGAGCATGCGGTTGCGAATCTCGTGCGCAGTGGTCGTGGCGTGATACTCGCGCTGAACTCCGGGCGGCTCTGGGAGGACAGCGCTTATCTCGATGGCGGTGGCGTGAATCACGTCGTCACCGTGACGGGCGCGGTCTACGGAGACTCTGACGGCCAGCTCAAAGGCTTCTATATCGCCGACTCGGGCCGCCGGCGCGTCAGCGACATGACGCGCTACATCAGCCTTCAGGAGTTCCGGGCAGCCGCCAACGTACCGAATGCCTACGCGATCTACACGGCCGAAGCGCTGAAACTGTGGAACGAGGACATCGACGGCACGGGTAACGCACTCGACAACACGATCATCGGCAATCGCGGTAACAACGTGCTGGATGGTGGTGCCGGCAACGACATCCTGGTCGGCGGCTTGGGCAACGATACCTATCGATTTGGCCGCGGGTCCGGCCGCGACACGATCCGGGACGACGACGAAACGCTCGGCAACAACGATGTGATCAGCATCGGGGCTGGTGTATCCGCGGATCAATTGTGGTTCCGTCACGTAGGCGACGATCTCGAGATCAGTATCCTCGGCTCCAGCGATACGGCTACGGTTCGGGACTGGTACTCGGGATCACGCTATCAGATCGAGCAGATCCGCTTGGACGACGGTCGGACGCTCGTCAACGCCGATGTCGAGAAGCTGGTACAGGCCATGGCGGCATGGTCGCCGCCGGCTGCAGGAGCGGTAACGCTGCCCCCTGAGCATCAGGCCGCGCTTGCGCCCACGCTGGCGACAAGCTGGCGCTAATTCCCGTTCCCGAACGTCCATCCGTCCGGTTGCACATTAGTGCGACCGGACGGCCTGCTGCCGGCCGTATCGCATTTCCTTCCTCGCCTCGTATTCCCTTCATGGACAGTTCCAATTTCCGGCCTCAAGCGTCGTTTCCGACGCAGGATGTCGACTCCGGTCTCGCCGTCGTTCTGACGATGGCGAGCCTGCACGGCATCGCGGCCGACGAAGTCGCGTTGCGACATGAATTTGGTTTCGATCGTTTCGATACTCAAACAATCCTGCGAGCCGCGCGTTCGCTCGGCATGACGGCCCGGGTCGTTCAACAGAACCTCGAACGACTGGATCGGGCGCCTTTGCCCGCGGTCGCACGGATGAAGGGTGAAGGCGGCTATTTCGTGGTCGCGCAGTATCAGGCCGGGGATGGAACGCGCGCGCCTCGAACGCTTGTCCAGTTTCCGGGTGAGGCGCCTACCGTGCTGACGCGCGAGCGTCTTCTGGAAATCTGGACGGGAGAGCTCATCTATTTCACGAGCAGGAGCAGCATTGCGGGCACTCTGGCGCGCTTCGATTTCAGCTGGTTCATTCCGGCAATCGTCACGTATCGAAAGCTGCTGGGCGAGGTCCTCGTGATTTCTCTGGTGTTGCAATTGATTGCGCTTGCCACGCCGCTCTTCTTCCAGGTGGTGATGGACAAGGTGCTCGTCAATCACGCGATGAAGACGTTGAACGTGATCGCCGTTGGGCTGATTTGCGCGACGCTGTTCGAGGCGGCGCTCTCGGGGATACGAACGTGGGTCTTCGCGCATACGAGCAGCAAGATCGACGTCGAACTCGGCGCGCGGCTCTTCCGCCATCTTTTGGCGTTACCGCTGGCGTGGTTTCAGGCGCGCCGTGTAGGCGATTCCGTCGCCCGTATTCGCGAGCTGGAGAACATTCGCGCGTTCCTGACCGGCAACGCCGTGACGCTGGTGATGGACCTCGCGTTTTCGTTCGTTTTTCTCGGGGTGATGCTCTGGTACAGCGCGTGGCTTACGTTGATCGTCGTTGTTTCGATTCCGCTCTACGGGTTGTTGTCGGTCGTGTTTACGCCGATCATTCGGCGGCGTCTGAACGAAAAATTCAATAAGGGCGCCGAGAATCAGTCATTCCTCGTTGAAACCATCAGCGGAATCGATACGGTCAAGGCGATGGCACTCGAGCCGCGCTGGACGGACCGATGGGATCGTCAACTGGCCGCTTATGTGAGTGCGGGGCTGGCGGCGACCAACGTTGCCACGATTGCAAGCGGCGGCGTGACGTTGATCAGCAAGCTGGTGACCGCGGCGATCATGTGGCTGGGCGCCACGCTGGTGATCGACGGCAAGTTGACGGTCGGCGAGCTCGTCGCGTTCAACATGCTGGCCGGGCAGGTATCCAGTCCGATACTGCGTCTCGCGCAGTTGTGGAACGACTTTCAGCAGGTGGGGATTTCGATGGGGCGCCTCGGGGATATCCTGAACACGGCGCCCGAAACCGCAGCGAAAAAGACGCGTGTACCCCGTCTCGACGGGGCGATCGAGTTCGACCAGGTATCGTTTCGCTACCGGCCGGATGCAAGCGATGTCATCCGGCAGATCTCCGTCAGGATCGCGGCGGGGGAGGTCATTGGAATCGTCGGCCGCTCCGGGTCGGGCAAAAGCACGCTGACCAAGCTCGCGCAGCGGCTATACGTGCCGGATCGCGGGCGAGTGCTCGTCGACGGGCAGGATATCGCCGTGATCGATACGGCGAGCCTTCGCCAGCAGATTGGCGTCGTTTTGCAGGAAAACACGCTGTTCAATCGTTCGGTACGGGACAACATCGCGCTGGCTCGACCCACTGCGTCGATCGACGCGGTGATCGATGCTGCGAGGCTGGCCGGCGCACACGAGTTCGTCTGCGAACTTCCGGAGGGGTACGACACACTCGTCGGCGAGCATGGCACCGGACTCTCGGGTGGCCAGCGGCAGCGCATCGCCATTGCCCGCGCATTGATGACCGATCCACGCATCCTGATATTCGACGAGGCGACCAGCGCGCTCGACTACGAATCCGAAGCCGTCATACAGGCCAACATGCGCGACATCTGCGCGCGACGCACGGTATTGATCATTGCGCACCGGCTCTCGGCGGTGCGCGATGCCGACCGGATTCTCGTGATGGATCGCGGGCAGATCGTGGAAAGCGGTACGCACGACACACTGCTGCGCATGCGGGATGGCATCTACGCACACTTGTATTCGCTGCAACAGGGCGGCCGCGACGTAGCGGAGGCACGGACATGAGCGTGCGGCAGCAGGCAGAGGCCTGGCGTGAACTGGTGGGGCGTTACCGCGACGTCTGGCGTCACTGCTGGAAGCGACGCCATCGGATGACGCTGCCGGCATTCGACGCGAACGAGGCCGAATTTCTCCCGGCGGCGCTGTCGGTCCAGGCGGCGCCTGTCTCGCCGGCAGGCCGGTGGGTCGCGCGCATACTCATCCTGCTCGTGATGACGGCGATCGTCTGGTCGTATTTCGGGAAAATCGACATTATCGTCGACGGAGGCGGCAAGATCATTCCATCCTCCCGGACCAAGACACTGGCGGCGGTCGAAGTGGCGAGCGTCAGAGCGCTGCACGTGCGCGACGGGCAGATCGTGAAGACGGGCGATGCGCTGATCGATCTCGACACACGCGTGATCGACGCCGAACGTCAACGGGCGGACGGCGACCGGCTGAATGCGGTACTGCAGGTCGAGCGTGCACGGGCGTTGATCGACGCGATCGACACGGGGCGACAACCTCGACTGGCGGATGTGGAGGGCGTGTCGCCCGAGCGGCGGCGCGAGGTCGAGCGACACTTGCTGGATCAATGGCGCGATTTCGTCGCGCGGCGGGACCGTCTCGACAGCGAAATACACAGGTACGGTCAGGCCGCTCCGCTTGCGGCGCGTCGTGCGGACGATTACGCCAGGTTGATGAAGACCGGTGACGTTGCGGAGCACGCGTGGATCGAGGCCGAGCAGCAGCGCATCGATATGGCCGGACAACTGGCGGATGCTCGTCACCAACGCGCGGCGCTCGTGGCAGAGACGCGAAGGAATACCCAGGATGCGCTGAACGATGCGCAGCGTATCGTGGACGCGTCGTCGGGCGACATGCGGCGAGCGGAGGCACACGGGGAACTGCTGCGCCTGACCGCGCCGATCGACGGAACCGTCCAGCAGCTCGCCGTCCACACCATCGGGACGGCGGTGCCGGCCGCGCAGCCGCTGATGCAGATCGTGCCGCGAGAGGGGGCGGTAGAAATGGAAGCATTCGTCGACAACCGGGATATCGGCTTCGTCAAGGAAGGGCAGGCCGCCAGCGTGAAGATCGACGCATTCGAGTACACGAAATACGGCACGGTGTCGGCGACCGTGAGTCATGTCTCGCGCGATGCGATCGACGACGACAAGAAGGGGCTCGTCTACTCGGTCAGGATCATGCTCGATCGTTCGGCGCTGATGATCGACGGTCGCGAGATCGCACTGTCGCCGGGTATGTCGGGCAGTGCGGAAATCAGAACCGGCACGCGGCGGGTAATCGAGTATGTGCTGTCGCCGTTGCTGCAGCATGCACGGGAGAGTTTGCGTGAGCGCTAGGAGCTTGAAAGATCGCGCGCGTCCGTGGATCTTCGGCCTGATGTTGGTTTCAATTGCGTGCAATGCCGAAACACGCGGGATTCCGGATGGCCTCGCCGATCCGCTGCTGACCCGTCCGCCGGTGCTGGATGCGGGGAAGCGATTACCGGGCGATGACGCGCCAGTTGTGTGCGCTTCGTCGACCGACCCGGCGAAGCCGCTGACGATTGGTGATGCGGTCGATCTTGCGCTATGCCACAACCCCCGTATCCGAGCGGCGTGGGCATCGATCAAGATCCAGGCCGCCGCGGTGGGTGAAGCCAGATCGGCATGGCTCCCCACTATCAACGGATCGATCAGCCAACTGACGACATATAGCCGGTATCCCGATGCACCGTCGATGAATACGCGCGGTGTCGGTCGAGCGTCGAACGCGACGTTGAACTGGCGGCTCCTCGACTTTGGCGGGCGGGCTGCAAACGGCGCGGCGGCGCAACAGCTGCTGACGGCCGCGCTGGCGAGCCACGACGCAGCGATGCAAAAGGCGGTCGCGGATGTCGTCGGGAGTTATTTCGATGTTCAGAATGCTCAAGCCGCGTTTGCCGCGCGTACCGAATCCGCGACCTTGGCGGAATCGACGCTGCGTGCGTCGCGTAAGCGACTGGCCATGGGCGTTGCATCCCGAGCAGACGTATTGCAGGCGGAGACGGCGTTGGCCAAGGCATTGCTCGCTGCGCGGCGAGCGGGCGGAGAGGTCGCGCGGGCCCGCGCCGAACTGGTCTTTGCGACCGGTCTGCCCGCCGGCACGCGGGTCGAGGTCGAAGAGGCAGTCGTACCGGTTGCGCTGGACGCGGAGCGCCAGCTAAGCGACTGGCTTCGCGCGGCCGAAGGTTCTCATCCCGAGATTCGTGCAGCGCGAGCCAAATGGGAGGCTGCACAAGCGAAGGTGACGACTGCACGGTCAGAGGGTATGCCGACGCTGGATCTGAGCGGCACCTTGTCCCGGAACGGCTACCCGAATCAGGGGCTGCAGTCGGTGCGGGCGACGCAAACCAGCATCGGCCTGACTCTGACGATTCCGTTCTTTGACGGTTTTTCCCGCACGTATCGGATTCGCGGCGCGCAGGCTCAGACCGAACTGGCACAGGCACAGCTTCACGATACGCAGCAGCAGATTCTGCGTGACGTGCTGAAGGCTCACGCCGATGCGGAGACGACGGCGGATAACCTGGGAGCGTCGGCACGCTTGCTGGCTGCCGCGGAAGCGGCGCTGACATCGGCGCGCAATCGTTACGCGTTCGGCGCAGGCGATATTCTGGAACTGCTGTCGGCGCAGGCGGCGCTTGCCGATGCCCGCCAGGAACGGGTGCGAACGCTCGCCGAATGGGAGGCGGCACGGCTTCGACTGCTTGCCAGCGCCGGCATCATCGGACGATGGGCATTCCGGTAGGACTGGAGACGGCCATCGCGGTAGCTGCAGTACGCGACCGGCCGTCTTTGTTCACTTCTCTTCCGCCGGCATGTTCTGCACGACCAGCATCTGCGGGCTCGACAGCGTAATCCCCGCCGCGCGCAACTGCTTGAGGATCTCGAACAGCAGATCGCTCTTCGTCGAACTCGCGATCCGCGGGCTCGACACGTAACCCGTCACGCTCAGCGTGATCCCGTCCGGCGCGAGCTGGCTGAACGTCACCGACGGCGCCGGTTTGTCGAGAATCGCCGGGTGCGCGCGATACGCATCGAGCAGCAGGTCGCGCACCTGTTCCGGATCGGTGTTCAGCGGGAACGTCAGCACCAGCGTCGCGACACCCTGCGTGCTGTTGCCCATCGTTACGTTGCGCACGTTCTGCGAGATCAACTGCGAATTCGGCACGATCACGGTCGAGCGGTCGCTCAACTGGATCTCGGTCGCGCGCACGTTGATGCGGCGGATGTCGCCTTCGACGCCCGCGATGCTGACCATGTCGCCCACCTTCACCGGGCGCTCGGTCAACAGGATCAGCCCCGACACGAAGTTCTTCACGATTTCCTGCAGGCCGAAGCCGATACCGACCGACAACGCGCTGACGATCCACGCGAGATTGCTCCACCTGACGCCGAGCAGACCGAGCGTCATCAGCACGAGCAGCACGTAGCCGACGTTGGTGAACAGCGTGATCAGCGACACGCGCATGCCGGTATCCATGCCGAGCGCGGGCATGAACTCGCCGTCGAGCCAGCGGCGCAGCGAGCGCAGCAGGTAGAAGCCGATCGCGAACCCGATCACGGCGTTCATGATCCGGTCGGGCATGATGTTCAGGCTCTGCAGCCGCTGGCTGCCGATCATCGCGACCGCGCTGTCGAGCAGGTCGCCGGGCGTCGTGCCGAAGCCGCCCGTCAGCAGCGCGATCGCCGCGATCAGCATCAGCAGGCTCGTGCCGAAGCCGGACAGGACCGTGCGCGCCTGATCGAGGTGACGGTCTTCGAGCGCGAACAGGTGCTTGATCTGCTGGCCCGTCGACAGGCTCGACGAGAACAGGCTCTCGCTCGCGTCGCGCGTCAACTGGATCAGGATGTAGGTCGCGCACAGCACGATCTCGAACCACACGAGCTCGTACGTGATGAAGCGCGCGACCGTGATGTAACCGATCAGGAGTGCGATCAATGATACGACGATCGCGAGCGTGACGCCGGCATGGATCAGGCCCGCGAGCGTCGAGCGTTGCTCCGGCGCCTCGCCTGCCGCCGCGAGT
Source organism: Burkholderia sp. AU16482 (assembly GCF_002223285.1). NCBI lineage: Bacteria > Pseudomonadati > Pseudomonadota > Betaproteobacteria > Burkholderiales > Burkholderiaceae > Burkholderia > Burkholderia sp. AU16482. The sequence continues at coordinate 2,116,788 of NZ_NKEY01000006.1, read as the reverse complement.
GCGGCACGCGCGCGGTTCGCGCGCAACAGCGACGCGCCGACCGTCAGCGCGACGACGAGCGATACGATGCCGCGGCCGAACAGCGTGACCGACAGGCTGGTGTCGACGATCCGGTTGATCGATTCGAGCGTACCGGATACCAGCAGCAGCGCGGCGAGGATGCTGGGGAACGGCTTCATCGCGAGCGCGACGGGATCGGCGAGCGCGGGCAGGCGCCACGACGGGTGCTTGGTGCAGAGCAGCGCACGGCCGAGGCCCGCGATCAGCGCGCAGGTCGCGGCGAGCTTCACGAACTGGTCCCACAGATCGGTCAGCGACGGCGTGAGCTCGTAGCGGCGCGCGACGGCGAGGTAGAAGATCTGCACCGCAATCGCCGTTGCCAGGAAGGTCGACAGGGCGGTCGACAGCGCCAGCGCACTGCGCCGCAGGCGCGTGGGCGGCAGGCGGTTCAGCGCGACCCAGGCGAGCCCGCGCTCGATGAGCCGGCGGCCGCCGAGCCATGCCGCGAATGCGGCGATCAGCAGCATCGCGGTGATCGTCCGCTGCCCGGGCACCCACGACGAGCGCAGCATGTCGAACAGTTCGCCGTTGAAATCGTCGAGTCGCTGACGGTCGTCCGGCGCCAGGTGGAACAGCGGCAGCCAGAACTGCGCGCTGAAGATGCTGCCCGAACGGAACGCGAGCTGGTTCTTCAGCAGGCTGCGGTGCAGCTTCGCGAATTGCTCGGTCAGGTTCGCGAGGCTCGCCTTCTGGTCGGCGGCCTGCTTCAGCGCGGCGTCGATCTGCGTCTTGCGCGCGTCGAGCGTGGCCCGCTGCTTCGCGACGGCGGGCGTTTCCGGCGCGGCGCCTTCGGCCGGCGGCGGCCCGAGCACGTCGAGTTGCGCCTGGACCTGCGCGCGTTGCGGCGTGAGATCGCTCTGCAGTTTCGCGACATCGGCGCTCAGTTCCTGCGCCGAATCGTCGAGCGCGTCCAGCTCCTTGCTGTTGGACGTAGTCGAAGTCTGCTGCTTGATGCGGTCCAGCTCGGCCTGCATCTGCTTGAGCTGCGCGACCGCGTCGGGCAGCGAGATGGCCGGCTCGGTTGCGCCGACGCCGCTCGCGACAGGCGCGGACGCGGCCGCCGGAAACGCCGACGCGGTCGCGATCGCCGCGAACTGCAGCAGCGCGATCAGCGCGATCCGGCGGGCGTACAGGGATAGTCGTTGTATGGACATGGAATGCTTACGATTTGCCGACAATGCCGGTTGCCGAAAGGCAGCCGGAAGCCGGTAGTTGGCCCGCTAGCATGTTACCGGGGCGCGGAACGCGTGGTTGTACCGATTGCGTCTTGCCGTTCGCCGCGATTTTGGCGGCGCGTGCCTGCGCGAAACGGCGCGGCAGGCCCGTATTGCCGGGCTTGCGCCGTCGGCGGGCGGGGGAAGGCGGCGCGGCAACGCCGAGCTGACGCGCGTTTCGGCTCTGATACACGGTTACGCAATTTACACATTATCCGGCGCGGAATCGGGCATCGAATCGGTTCGGCGCCTGTATCGCAGCTGGCTTGCCGGCTCGCACCTGCGCGAAACGGGCGTGCCGGTACAATGCAGCGATTCGCCCGGCGGCGGTTCGACGGTCCGCCGGACGACAACACACAACACGACACGATCAGGAGACGCGCCCAAGATGGCCTCAACGGACAGCCTTCCGCAGGCAGAAGCCCCATCCCCCTCCATCGACCCCGGCTCCATTTCGGCCCGCCTCGACCGCCTGCCGCCGACGCGCAGCGTCTGGAAGCTCGTCGTGCTGCTGAGCCTCGGCTTCTTCTTCGAACTCTACGATCTGCTGTACAGCGGCTACGTCGCGCCGGGCCTCGTGAAAAGCGGCATCCTTTCCGCGACGACGCACGGTCTGTTCGGCACCACGGGCGTCGCGAGTTTCATCGCCGCGCTGTTCTCGGGGCTCTTCATCGGCACGATCGCGTGCGGCTTCCTCGCCGACCGCTTCGGCCGCCGCGCGATCTTCACGTGGTCGCTGCTGTGGTACACGGCCGCGAACGTCGTGATGGCGTTCCAGGACACCGCGACCGGGCTGAATTTCTGGCGCTTCGTCGTCGGTCTCGGCCTCGGCGTCGAGATGGTGACGATCGGCACGTACATCTCCGAACTCGTGCCGAAGCAGATCCGCGGTCGCGCGTTCGCGTGCGAGCAGGCGGTGGGGTTCGTCGCGGTGCCGGTGGTCGCGTTTCTCGCGTACCTGCTCGTGCCGCACGCGCCGCTCGGCCTCGACGGCTGGCGCTGGGTCGTGCTGATCGGCGCGCATGGCGCGCTGTTCGTGTGGTGGATCCGCCGCGAACTGCCGGAAAGCCCGCGCTGGCTCGCGCAGCAGGGCCGGGTCGACGAAGCCGACCGCATCATGCGCGCGCTCGAGGCGAAGGTCGAAGCCGAATACGGGCGGCCGCTGCCGCTGCCCGCGCCGGCCGAACCCGTGCCGCCGCGCGGCAGCTTCCGCGACATGTGGGTGCCGCCGTATCGCAGCCGCACGATCATGATGACGATCTTCAACGTGTTCCAGACGGTCGGCTTCTACGGTTTCGCGAACTGGGTGCCGACGCTGCTGATCAAGCAGGGCATCACGATCACGTCGAGCCTGATGTATTCGAGCGTGATCGCGCTCGCGGCGCCGATCGGCCCACTGATCGGCCTCGTGATCGCCGATCGCTTCGAGCGCAAGTCGGTGATCGTCGCAATGGCGGCGGCGATCGTCGTGTGCGGGCTGCTGTTCAGCCAGACGACGGTGGGCGCTTTCCTGATCGTGCTCGGCATCGGCCTCACGCTCGCGAGCAACATCATGTCGTACAGCTTCCACGCATATCAGGCGGAGCTGTTCCCGACGTCGATCCGCGCGCGGGCCGTCGGTTTCGTCTATTCGTGGAGCCGCTTCTCGGCAATCTTCTCGTCGTTCGTGATCGCGGCCGTGCTGCGCGGTTTCGGCACGTTCGGCGTGTTCGCGTTCATCGCGGGCGCGATGGTGATCGTAATGGCCGCGATCGGAGGGATGGGACCGCGCACGAAGGGTATCGCGCTCGAAACCATCTCGAAGTAGTGGGCAGGTGCGCACGCGTGTCGCGCGGTTCGTGCGACATGCGTGCGATGTGGTCGAGGTTCTGAGTTCAGATGGACGGGGCGTTGGAATGATTGGTTGACCGAATCGATCGAACGGCACGAGCCTGCCATGCAACGAACGCGCAAGTGGAAACGAGTTGAAACAAAGCGTGACGAAGCGCAATTTCACGGGAAATCGCGGTTTTCGTCGCTGCCGATTCACGCACCGACGAGTAAAATGGAGGGCCTGACGACTCATTAGCCGCCATCGGAGCGCCCGCGTTGCATCAGCGAACGGCTCCGCCGCGAAGAGGCGTCGGCGCCGGGCGCGCGCGATGCGCCGCACGTGTCGATGGCTTGCGCGGAAGATGCGCCGCTCGCACCAGCAGCATGCGGCGGCCGGATCGGCCGATGGCCTCGAACGTATGATTCTTGCCTATTTGACGCGGCGCTTTGCGAAGCCGCGTTGCCTCAACCGCGCAGTCGCCGCATCCGTGTGGCTTGCTGCAGCAGTGTCGATTTCCGTGCTCGCCGAGCGGCCTGCCTTTGCCGCGTCCGACGCTGCGCCGTCTGCCGCGTCATCCTCATCCTCACCCGCTGTGCCGCCTGCTTCGGCGCCCTCCGGTACGCATCCGGCTTCGTCCGCGCATGCGGCGCCGGGTGCATCATCGGCGGCAGCGCCGGCATCCGCCGCGTCACACGTGAATTACGCGGAACCCGCGGGCGCGGCATCGGGTGCGTCGGCCGCTTCCGCGTCGTCGGCCGCCGCGCCTGCATCGGGCGCCTCCGACACATCCGCCAGCGAGGCCGAGCCGCCTGCGCCCACTCCGCCGCGCCGGCATCCGCCGCTGTCGGCCGAGGAAGCCCAACGCGCGACGACGCGCGCGCTCGACATCCGCAAGCGATTCACGCAGGAAGTCACGCGACGCCTGAACGTGCCGGCGAACGAGCAGCGCGCGTACGGCGAGCGGCTTCAGAAAGCACTCGCCGATGCGGACCTCGGCGATCTCGCGGGCGAATACGTCGTGATGGTCGATCGCGCGCCGAACGTGCAGGCGCTGTTCATCTATTTTCGCGCGACGCCGGCCAATGCGTGGCTGATGATCGGCGCATCACCGGTCGGCACCGGGTTGCCGGGCCAGTACGACCATTTCCTGACGCCGCTCGGCGTGTTCCATCACTCGCCCGATACGATGGATTTCCGCGCGGAAGGCACGACGAACGAGAACGGTATCCGCGGCTACGGCCGCCGCGACATGCGCATCTACGATTTCGGCTGGGTGGACGGCGAGCGCGGCTGGGGCAAGGGCGGCGTGTCGCCGATGCGCTTCCAGATGCATGCGACCGACCCCGACCGGCTCGAAGCGCTGCTCGGCATCCGGCATTCGAAGGGCTGCGTACGGATTCCCGCGTCGCTGAATACGTTCCTCGACCAGCACGGGCTGCTCGACGACGACTATCAGGCACGCGTAGAGGCCGGCAAGTCGCTGTGGGTGCTGCGTCGCGATCGCGACATCACGCCGATCGCGGGCCGCTATCTGGTCGTGATCGACAGCGCGCGCAAGACCCGCCCGGCCTGGTCGCCGATGCCGGGGCGCGGCGCGTGGTCGAAGCTGCCGAAGGGTGGGGACACGGCGGATTGACGGCCCGTTCGCCGAGCACGGAAGGCGTGAAGATGAGAATAAATCCGTTTTATTGACATATAAGGAAAGCAAACTTTTATTATCCGATCCGGGTTCGTATAGTCGTGCCCAGTTTCGCGGAACCCTGCCGCGCCTGGACCCTCATCGACCACCCGACCCGCATGAAAACTCTCTACAAGCTCGCTCCGCTCGCGATGCTCGGCGCCTTCGCGACCCATGCCGGTGCGCAAAGCAGCATCACGCTGTACGGTCTCATCTCGGCCGGTGTCGGGTTCGCGACGAATCAGGGCGGCAAGAACGCGTGGCAGGCGCTGTCCGGCACGAACCAGAACCCGCGCTGGGGGCTGAAGGGCAAGGAGGATCTGGGGCAGGGGCTGTCCGCGGTCTTCCAGCTCGAAAACGGCTTCAACGTGATGACGGGCACGGCCGCGCAGAATGGCCGCGAGTTCGGGCGCATGGCGTACGTCGGGCTCGCCGATCGTACCTACGGTTCGCTGACGTTCGGCCGCCAGTACGACGCGATCCACGACTACATCGGGCCTGTGATCATCGCGAGCAACGGCGTGAACATCGGCGACAACGACAACGGCTACAACGACATTCGCGTGCAGAACTCGGTGAAGTACGTGAGCCCCGTCTACTACGGGCTGAAGTTCACCGCACTGTACGGCTTCAGCAATGCCACCGGTTTCGCGAACAACAGCGCGTACAGCCTCGGGCTCGGCTATGAGCGCGGCCCGCTGCGCTGGAGCGCGGTCTATGCGCAGTACAACCATCCGTACAGCGCGACGAACCAGGACGGCGCGATCGCGAACGACTATGCGTCGCCGCTGCTGATCTTCAGCAAGAGCGCGATGTCGCCGGCCGCGTACGCAAGCCGGCAGCGGATCGCGGGCACGGGCGGCTTCTACACGATCGGCCGCGCGCAGTTCGCGGCGATGTTCACCGACGTGCGCTACGATTACCTCGACAATTCGCACCTGCACCTGCAGAACCTGGGCGTGAACGTCGTCTACACGATGACGCCGCAGCTCTTTCTCGGCGCCGCGTATGCGTTCACGAACGGCAAGTACGACGTGATCGACAAACGTCCGAAATGGCATCAGGTGAACCTGCAGGCCGATTACTTCCTGTCGAAACGCACCGACGTCGCGCTGACGGTGATCGCGCAGCAGGCGGCCGGCGACGCGGATCACGCGCAGATCTTCGCGTATGCGCGTTCGACCAGCACGCGCCAGATGATGGCGACGCTCGGCGTCCGGCACGTGTTTTGAGCGCCCGACCATGACCCATCCGATCGCATCCCGCCGCACCTTCCTGAAACTGTCCGCCGCGCTGGCCGGCACCGCGCTGCTGCCCGAAACGGGCGCATTCGCGGCAGGCGGCGACGTCGCGCGCCGCACGGTGATCATCGATACCGATCCGGGGCAGGACGACGCCATCGCGATCCTGTTCGCGCTCGGCGCGCCGGACCGGCTCGACGTGCGCGCGCTGACGGCCGTGGCCGGCAACGTGCCGCTCGAGCTGACAGAACGCAATGCGCGGATCGTCCGCGACTGGGCCGGCCGCACGAAGACGCTGCCGGTGTACGCAGGCTGCCCGCGCCCGCTCGTGCGCGACCTCGTGACGGCCGCGAACGTGCATGGCAAGACGGGGCTCGAAGGCGTCGAACTGCACGAGCCGCGCGCGCCGCTCGCCGCCGGTCACGCGGTGTCGTACCTCGTCGATACGCTGAGCCGCGCGGCGCCGAACAGCGTGACGCTGTGCGCGCTCGGCCCGCTGACGAACATCGCGACCGCGCTGGTCGAGGCGCCGCGGATTCGCGCCGCACTGCGCGATATCGTACTGATGGGCGGCGCGTTCTTCGAGCGCGGCAACATCACGCCGGCCGCGGAGTTCAACGTCTACGTCGATCCGCAGGCTGCCGACGTCGTGTTCGGCAGCGGCGTGCCGATCGTCGTGCTGCCGCGCGACGTCGCGGTGAAGGCGCCGATCACGCCGGCGCGCGTCGCGCCGTTCCGCGCGCTCGGCAACCGCTGCGGCGCGATCGTCGCGGACATCATGGAGGCCGAGCTCGCCTACAACAAGAAGCGGCGCGGTGTTGAAGACGCGCCGATGTACGACCCGACGGCCGTCGGCTATCTCGTCGATCCGACGCTGTTCGGCGGCCGCAAGGTGAACGTGGTGGTCGAGACGATCGGGCAATGGACGCTCGGCGAGACGATCGTCGACTGGAACGGGCGCAGCGGCCGTGCCCCGAATGCCACGTGGATCAACGAGGTCGACGCGGACCGCTTCTACGCGACGCTCGTCGATCGAATCGCGAAGCTGCCCTGAACGTGGGTGCCCAAGCGCGGCGAACGGAATCAGATGTGCTTCTCGATCCACTCGCGGCAAGCGCGCACGTGCGGTCCGCGATCGTCGGCGGCGAGCGAGATCAGCGAGATCGCACGCGTGACGCGCGGTTTGTCGACGCGCAGCGCGACGAGTTCGGGATCGTGCAGATGCATCGTGTAGAGGCTCGGCAGCACGGCGGTCGCGAGGCCGTTGCGCGCGAGCGCGTAGAGCGGCTCCGTGTATTCCATCCGGTACGTGACGTTCAGGCGCAGTTTCCCGGCGCCGCCGGTGCGATGCAGCGATTCGCTGACGCTGCCGCGCACGAATACCGCGAGTTCGCGATCGACGAGCTTCGCCCACGTGACGCTCTTCGCGCGGGCGAGCGGATCGTCGTGCCGTACGACGATCACGATCTCGTCCTCGAACAGCTGCTGGTAGCGCAGCGTGCCGTCGTCGCTATCGGGTTCGCGCACGCCGATGCCGAGATCCGCGACGCCGTCGCGCACCGCTTCGACGAGTGCGCTGTTCGGCAAATCGGTGAGCGTGAAGCGCAGCGTCGGGTGCGTGCCGCGCAGGGCATTGAGCGCGGGCAGCAGGCGGCCCGCGACCGACGGAATGAACGCGATGCGCACGGTCTGGATGCGTTCGCCGATGAGCCGCGTCATGTCGTCGAAGGTGCCGCGCGCCTGGTTGAGCAGGCGTTCGGCGAGCGGCAGCACGGCTTCGCCCGCGGTGGTGAGCGTGAGGCGATGCGCGGTGCGTGCGAACAGGCGGCCGCCGAGCAGGAACTCGATCTGGCGGATCGACGCAGTGAGCGCGGGCTGCGTGAGCGACAGCGCCTGCGCGGCCTGCGTGAAGCTGCGTGCATGGGCGAGCACGACGAAGTGCTGGACCTGCCGCAGCGTGAGCGCGGGGAGCAGCGACGAGCGGTCGGACATCGGGCAATAACGGTCGGGATGCGGTACGCGGCAGTATAAGACCGCGCTGCACGACCCGACACAGGACAATATTCGGAATCACGGGAGAACCACCATGTCAGCGACTGACACGATGCCGGCGCACGCGCCGGCCAACTGGCTCGAGCGGCGCTTCGCGCTCGCCGCGCGGGGCACGAGCGTGCGCACCGAGACGATCGCGGGCGTCACGTCGTTTCTCGCGGCCGCGTACCTGCTCGTCGTGATCCCGTCGCTGCTCGCGACGGGCGGCATGGACCGCGGCGCGGCGACGACCGCGACGATCGTCGTGTTCGTGCTGTTCACCACGCTGATGGGGCTTTACGCGAACCTGCCGTTCCTCGTCGGTCCCGGCATCGGCGGCTCGGTGATCATCGGCGTGACGCTCGCGACGACGGAGCACGTCGGCTGGCAGACGGGCCTCGGCATCGCGTGCGTGTCGGGCGTGCTGTTCTTCCTGCTGACGATCCTCGGCGCGCGCGGCGTCGTGGTGCGCCTGATTCCGGTACAGATCAAGCTCGGGCTCGGCGCGTCGATCGGGCTGTTCGTCACGATGCTCGGGCTGCGCAATGCTGGGATGGTCGTCGCGAACGCGAAGACCAACGCGTTCGCGCTCGGCGACTTCTCGCGGCCGGGCGCGCTCGTTGCGCTGATCGGCCTCGCGGTCGCGATCGTGCTGCAGGCGCGCAAGGTGCCCGGCGCGATCCTGATCGCGATCCTCGTCGCGGCCGCGGCCGGCGTGCCGCTCGGCGTCACGCACCTGCCCGCGTCGTTCGTGTCGCCGCCGCACAGCATCGCGCCGATCGCGTTCAAGCTCGATATCGGCAGCGCGTTGAGCCTGGCCGCCGCACCGTACCTGTTCGCGTTCTTCGCGGCGGAATTCTTCTCGACGCTCGGCACCGCGCTCGCGGTCGGCGCGAAGGCGAACCTGCTCGACGAACAGGGCAACCTGCCGAACATCAACCGGCCGTTCCTCGTCGATTCGCTTGCCGCGACGCTCGGCCCCGTGTTCGGCATTCCGGCGCTGACCGCGCTGATCGAATCGGCGGCGGGTGTCGAAGCCGGCGGCCGCAGCGGGCTGTCGTCGCTGGCCGCGGCCATGCTGTTCGCCGCGATGCTGCTGTTCGTGCCGGTCGCGCTCGCGATCCCCAAGGAGGCCACCGCACCGGCGCTGATCCTGATCGGGCTGTCGATGTTCGCGACGATCCGCCACACGCATTTCGACGACTTCACCGATGCGCTGCCCGTGATGTCGATGGTGCTGCTCACGCTGATGTCGAACAGCTTCGGCACCGGCATTGCCGGCGGGCTGCTGTGCTACGTGCTCGTCAAGCTGCTGGCCTGCCGCTGGCGCGACGTGTCGTGGGGGCTCGTCGTCCTCGCGCTGCCGCTCGGCTATTACTTCTGGACCGTCGTGAAGCCGCACTGAGAGACGGCTTCGCGACGCATCGGCACTACCAAAAAAGAGACTGACATGAAGGGAACACCAGGCAACGTCCCGGCCGCGCGCACGGGCATCGAGATTACGCCCGCCCATCGGGCCTTCTTCCGCGCGTTGCCGAAGGTCGAGCTGCATTGCCATCTGCTCGGCGCGGTGCGGCACGACACGTTCGTCGCGCTGGCCGAACGCAGCGGCGCGCCGATCGAGCGTGTGGAGATCGACGCGTTCTACGCGCGCGGCGAGAAGCCGGTGGGCGTGCTGCACGTGCTGCGCGCGCTCGACAAGTATTTGCTCACACGCCCCGACGACCTGCGGCGGATTGCCTACGAGTATCTGGAAGACGCGGCCGCGCACAACGTCAGGCATGCGGAATTCTTCTGGAATCCGACGGGAACGGTGCGCGTGTCGGGCATCGCGTATGCGGACGCGCAGGCCGCGATCGTGACGGCGATTCGCGACGCCGCGGCCGATTTCGGGATCGGCGCGCGCCTGATTCCGAGCATCGATCGCGAGCAGGACCCCGACGAAGCGGTTGCGATCGTCGAGTGGATGAAGGCGAATCGCGCGGACGAAGTCGCGGGGCTCGGCATCGACTATCGCGAGAACGACCGGCCGCCCGAGCTGTTCTGGAAGGCGTACCGAAACGCACGCACGGCGGGCTTTCGCACGACCGCGCATGCGGGCGAGTTCGGGATGCCGTGGCGCAACGTCGAGACGGCTGTCGATCTATTGCACGTCGATCGCGTCGATCACGGCTATACGATCGTCGACAACCCCGAACTGTGCGCGCGCTACGCGGAACGCGGCATCGTATTCACCGTCGTGCCGACGAATTCGTACTACCTGCGCACGCTGCCGCCGGAGCAATGGGCCGAGCTGCATCCGATGCGCAAGATGCCGGACCTCGGCTTGAAGATCCATCCGAACACCGACGATCCGACGCTGCACAAGGTGAACCCTTCGGAAGCGTGGGAGCTGATGTTCAGCCATTTCGGCTTCACCGTGGCCGAGTTGAAGCAATTCATGCTGAACGGAATCGACGGCGCGTGGGTCGATGACGCGACGAAGGGGGGGTGGCGTGCGGCATGGGCGTCTGAATACGACGCGCTGGCTGCGACGCTCGCGGCGGGCTGAGCGCGTTTTCTGACCAAGCCCGCCCGCATCACGCTCAGCGAAACAACCTCAGCCAGTCGAACAGTCCCGAATGCTGCGGCGCGCGCCGCTTCGGCGCCGGCGCGCTACGCGGCCGGAAGTCGGGCGAGAACTGCACGTGCGGATCGATGGCCCGCGCGCGCAGCGCCGCATCGTAGAACGATCCGACGATCGGCAGCGCACTGTGCGCGCCCGCGCCCCAGTAGTCGCTGCGCAGCGTCACGCTGCCGTCGTCGAAGCCGACCCATGCGCCGGCCACCAGTTGCGGATGCATCAGGATGAACCAGCCGTCGGTGTTGTCCTGCGTCGTGCCGGTCTTGCCCGCGACGTCGATGCGGATGCCGTAGCGCGAGCGGATGTCGGCGCCGGTGCCGTAATCGACGACGCCGCGCATCACGTCGACCAGCGTCTGCGCCGCGGCCACCGGCAGTGCGCGCTCCGGCGGCGCACTGGCGAACGTGGCGAGCACCTTGCCGTCGCGATCCTCGATGCGTGTGATCGTCTGCGGCGCGACGTACACGCCGCGGTTCGCGATCGTGCCGTACGCGGACACCATCTCCTTCAGCGTGACGGGGCTCGTGCCGAGCGCGAGCGACGGCACCGCGTCGAGCGGGCTGTCGCGCACACCCATCGCGCGGGCGAGCTGCGCGACCTTCGCCGCGCCCTCGTGCTGCATCACCTGCGCGGTGATGCGATTGCGCGACAGCGCCAGCCCGTCGCGCAGCGTCATCGGCTCGCCGGTCGGCGGTTCCGCATCGGTCGGGCGCCACACCGTGTGCGCGTCGATCGGGATCGCGACGGGACGGTCGACGAACGTATCGCCCGGCCGCATCCCGTCAGCGAACGCGGCGCCATAGACGAACGGCTTGAACGTCGAGCCCGGCTGACGCCGCGCCTGTATCACGTGATCGAACGGCTCGCTGCCGAAATCGGGGCTGCCGACCCACGCGCGGATCGCGCCGTTGCGCGGATCGATCGCGACGAAGCCGGCCTGCACCTGCGTCTTGCGCTCGCACAGCGTGCGCATGAATGCGCGATTCGCGCCGAGCTGCTTCAGCGCCGGCACATCGGCGAGCCCCGTTTCGCGGGCCTGACGATATTCGGGCGTCTGCCGGATGAAGCCGCGAAACAGGTCGTTGCGCAGCCCGCAGCCGGACGGCCCGCGCCATGCGCTGTCGGCGATCGCCTGCAGCCGTTCGGTCTGCCGTGCGAGCGCCTGCGTGGCCATGTCCTGCAGGCGTGCATCGAGCGTCGTGCGCACGACGAGGCCGTCCGAGTAGAGATCGTAGTTGTTGCGGTCGGCCCACGCGATCAGCCACTTGCGCAATTGCACCGCGAAATGCGGCGCGAGGCCCGGCTGCGCGGTCTGCGGTTCGAAGTCGACGCGCAGCGGCTGGCGCTGCAGTGTCGTGAGCTGTCGCGGCGCCAGCATGCCCGTCTGCGCCATCCGGCCGAGCACGACGTTGCGCCGCTGGACCGCGCGTTCCGGATTCAGCACCGGGTTGTAGTAGCTGTTGCCCTTCAGCATCCCGACGAGCGTCGCGCTCTCCGCGATGTCGAGCTGATCGGCGGACTTGCCGAAGTAGGTGCGCGCGGCCATCTCGACGCCGTACGCGTTGTACAGGAACGGCACGGTATTCAGGTAGGTTTCGAGAATCTCGTCCTTGCTGTACACCGCTTCGATCTTGAACGCTGTGATCAGCTCCTTCACTTTGCGCGTGAGCGTCGGCGCGCGGCCGACTTCATCGGGATACAGGTTGCGCGCGAGCTGCTGCGTGATCGTCGAGCCGCCTTGGCGATCACCGGAGAACGTACGCAGCCCGGCCGCGAGCGTGCGGCGCCAGTCGATGCCGTGATGCTGGTAGAAGCGATGGTCCTCGGTCGCGATCAGCGCGTCGACCATGTGCGGCGAGATCTGCCTGAGCGGCACCCATTCGCGGTTTACGGGCCGGAACTCGGCGATCAACTGGCCGTCGGCAGACAGCACGCGCGCGGGGCGGTCGATGCGCGCCTTGCGGATGTCGCCGATGCTCGGCGTGAACGGGACGAACGCAAGCAGGACCAGCAGGCCGAGCACCGGGATCGCGACGAGCGTCAGCGCCACGCCGCGACGCGTCGGATGGCGCAGGCGATGCAGCGCGCCGGCGCACAGTGCGCGGACGCGCGTGCGGCACGCGGCGGCGAGCGGCGCGATGCGGGCGCGGCAACGGAGCCACGCGTCTCGAAGAAACGGCACGAAGCGATTCACGGCGGCAGGAGCGCGGAGGGAAGACGCGCGATCCTAGCAAACGGAACCTGTGCGCCGGCAGTCGAAACGGCCGTTTGCTTGCAGGATTTACAGACGATTACGTTTGTTGCCCGCCGACAACCTTTTGCCATGCGCGAGGCCGCGATTCCACCGACGAAACCACGTCCGCGAGCCGCTGCGCGGCCGCTTCGATCTGCGCACGGCCGAACCCGCCGAAGCCGAGCACGAGCCCCGGGCGCGCCGTGCCGGGCGCGAACATCGGCGACACCGCGCGCACCGCGACACCGGCCCGGGCGGCGCGCGCGACCACGTCGAGATCGTCGATGCCTTGCGCGAGCCACAGCACGACGTGCATCCCCTGGTCGCCCGGTTGCACCCATGCGCGTTCGCGCGGCAGCCGCGCGCCGAGCGTGTCGATCAGCAGCGCGCGCTGTTCCGCATAGACGCCGCGCACGCGGCGGATGTGGCGGTCGAGATGGCCTTCGGCGATGAACGCGGCGAGCACGTGCTGATCGGCGGTCGGCGCATGACGATCCATCAGCACGCGCGCGCCGCAGAACGCGGGCACGAGAGCGTCGGGCGCGATCACGTAGCCGAGCCGCAGCGACGGAAACAGGATCTTGCTGAAGGTGCCGAGATAGATCACGCGATCGGGCGCGAGGCCCTGCAGCGACGGGAACGGATAGCCTTCGTAGCGCAACTCGCTGTCGTAGTCGTCCTCGACGACCCATGCGCGGTGCGTGCGGGCCCACGCGAGCAGCGCATTGCGGCGCGCCATGCTCAGCGGCATGCCGAGCGGATACTGGTGCGACGGCGTGACGAACGCGGCGCGCGCATCGGCCGCGAGACGAACGCCGGCGTCGACGTCGAGGCCGTCGGCGTCGACCGGCACGCGCACCATCGCATCGCGTCGCCCGGTGCTTTCGAGCAGCGCGGTGATGCCGCGGTAGGCCGGATTCTCGACCCACGCGCGGTCGTGTTCGCCGAGCAGCACCTGGCTCGCGAGATGCAGCCCCTGCTGCGTGCCGCTCGTGATCACGACCTGGCCGGCATCGCAGCGCACCGAGCGCGAGCGGCGCACGTAATCGGCAATCGCTTCGCGCAACGGCAGCGCGCCTTGCGGATCGGCATAGCCGGACGGCGCGCCGGCGCCGCGGGCGCGCAGGCGATTGCCGAGCCGGCGCCAGATGTCGTCGGGCGCGGTGAGGCCGAGCGGCACCGAGATCGCGAACGGCATGGCCGGCAGCGGATTGAATTCGCGGGCGAGCCGCGCGAAGGTGGCGGCCGGTTCGGGCAGGCCGTCGCGCATCGGGTCCGGGCCTGGCGCCGGCGATTCCGGGCCGTTGCCGGGCGGCGGTTCCGCGAGCGCGTGCGCGACCCGCGTGCCCGCTCCGCCGCGCGATTCGAGAAAGCCTTCGGCGATGAGCTGGGCATAGGCGTCGACGACGGTGCCGCGCGCCACCTGCAGCGACGCCGCCAGCAACCGCGTGGAGGGCAGCATATCGCCCGGCCGGACGTCGCCGCGGCGCACCGCGTCGCGCAGCGCCTGCGCGAGCTGACGGCTCAGGTCGCCGGCCGCGCGGTCGAGCGCGCCGAGCGACGGGATTTCGACGATCCGGGCCGTTCTTGCCATGATTCTGGTCTGCTGAAATTGTTTCAAACCGGCTCTACAGAATAAACCAGTTTCGGCTCACAATCGACGCATGACGGGCCTGCGCCCGCACCCTTTCCCACCCCGCACGACCGTGGAGCCGACATGTACATCCCCGCCGACTACAACGAACCCAACCCCGACGCGATGCGCGAGCTGATCGTGCAGCATCCGTTCGGCAGCCTGATCACGCACGGCGAGCGCGGGCTCGACGCGAACCACATTCCGTTCGAGCTGATGCCCGGCGACGGCGGGCTCGGCGAACTGCACGCGCACGTCGCGCGCGCGAATCCGGTCTGCCAGGACGTCGCGAACGGCGACCAGGTGCTCGTGATCTTCCGCGCCGGCGACGCGTACATCTCGCCGAACTGGTATCCGAGCAAGCAGGTGACGCACCGGGAGGTACCGACATGGAACTACCGGGTCGTGCATGCGCACGGCCGCATCACGGTGTGCGACGACGAGCAATTTGTGCGTGGCGTGGTCGCGCGGCTGACGCGCACGCACGAGGCGTCGCAACCCGTGCCGTGGAAGATGGGCGATGCGCCGAAGGACTATATCGACACGATGCTGCAATCGATCGTCGGGCTGCGGATCGAGATCACGCGGCTCGTCGGCAAGCGCAAGCTCGGGCAGAACAAGGCCGAAGCCGATATCCGCGGCGCCGGCGAAGCGCTGGTCGCGGACGGCCATCTCGCGATCGGGGAGGCGATGCTGGCGGAGGCGGACGCGAAGCGCACTTGAGCACACGAGGACCGCGGCGCGCGGGCGAGCCGCGGGCCCGCGCGCCGCGCTGATCACTGCGTGCGCGTCGAGTCCTTCATCCCTGCCTTTGCCTGCGCGAGCGCTTCCCGAATCGCGGCCTCCGTCTTGTCGTACCCGCCTTCGCCATAACGCGTATAGACGATCTTGCCGTTCGCATCGATCAGGTACAGCGCGGGCCAGTACTGGTTGCCGTACGCGCGCCACGTGTCGTAGCGGTTGTCCTGCGCGACCGGATACCGGATGTCGAAGCGCTTGATCGCATCGGCGACGTTCTTCGCGTCGCGCTCGAACGGATATTCCGGCGTATGCACGCCGACCACGACGAGCCCCTGGTCGCGATACTTTCGATACCAGTCGTTCACGTACGGGATCGTATGAATGCAGTTGATGCACGAGTACGTCCAGAAATCGACGAGCACGACCTTGCCGCGCAACTGCTCGAGCGTCAGCGGCGCGCTGTTGTGCCAGCGCTCGATGCCGGTGAAACTGGGCGCCGCCATGCCCGCCAGCGACGTCTGCATGCCCGCGTCGTCCCGGGTGCCGGCGAACGCGGCGAGCCCGGCCGTGGCGGCGAGGGCGATGACGAGGGCGGCGGTCTTGAGTCGGGGCAGCATGGCGTTCTCCTGAACTTTGGGGGCCGCGGCGCGATGTCGGCGTCCGGGCGGGTTTCGACAGGCCCCATTAGGCGGCGCCGACGTATCTGCGATGTGTCCGGCCGGCCGCGCGTGTGCAATGTTGTGTGTCGTCGCGGCGACGCGATACATTGCGATACAAACGCGTGCCCGCCGTGCGGTATAAAAGCGGACATCGCCCGCCCGAACCCCGATACCGACACCGACTCATGGACAAGATCGACCACGTGCTGATCGTCGACGACGATCGCGCGATCCGCGAACTGATCGCGGACTACCTGGAGAAGAACGGCATGCGCGTGTCGCTGGCCGCGAACGGCCGCGAGATGCGCCACGTGCTCGACGACGGCGCGCCCGACCTGATCGTGCTCGACCTGATGCTGCCCGGCGAGGACGGCCTGACGCTGTGCCGCGATCTGCGCGCGGGCAAGTTCCGCACGGTGCCGGTGCTGATGCTGACCGCCCGAGGCGAGGAAACCGACCGCATCATCGGCCTCGAGATGGGCGCCGACGACTACCTGGCCAAGCCGTTCGCGGTGCGCGAGCTGCTCGCGCGGATCCGTTCGGTGCTGCGCCGCGCGCGCATGCTGCCGCCCGGCATGCAGGTGACGGAAACGGCCGCGATACTCGCGTTCGGCGAATGGCAGCTCGACACGACCGGGCGCCACCTGCTCGACGCCGAAGGCACGCTGGTCGCGCTGAGCGGCGCCGAATACCGGCTGCTGCGCGTGTTCCTCGACAACCCGCAGCGCGTGCTGACGCGCGATCAATTGCTCAACCTGACGCAAGGGCGGCAGTCCGACCCGTTCGACCGCTCGATCGACCTGCTCGTGAGCCGGCTGCGCCAGCGCCTGCGCGACGGCGCGCGCGAACCGCGCTACATCAAGACACTGCGCAACGAGGGCTATGTGTTCTCGTCGGCCGTGACCGCCATCGACGGTACGCCATGAGCGCGCGCACGCCGTGGCACTGGCCGCGTTCGCTGTTCGCGCGGCTCGCGCTGATCCTGTTCGTGGGGCTCGCGCTCGCGCAGACGCTGTCGTTCTGGCTCACCATGACCGAGCGCGACCAGGCGACCACGAACCTGATGATGGGCTACATCGAGCGCGAGGTCGCGAGCTCGGTTGCGCTGCTCGACCATCTGCCGCCGGCCGAGCGGGCCGCGTGGCTGCCGCGTCTCGCGCGGCGCAGCTATGCGTTCATCCTCGGGCCCGGCCAAACCGGCACGCCGCCGGAAGCGCGGCTGTCGGCGCGCGTCGAGCGCTCGATCTCGGACGGCATCGGCGGCGACTACCCGCTGACCGCGAACTCGATTCCCGGCGACCGCGAACATCTGCAGGTGCATCTGCGGCTGACCGACGGGTCGCCGCTGACGATCGACATTCATCCGATGTCGACGGTGCCGCTGTCGGGCTGGCTGCCGGCCGTGCTCGTGGTGCAGCTCGCGGTGCTGGCCGCGTGCTGCTGGCTCGCGGTGCGGCTCGCGACGCGGCCGCTCAAGCAGCTCGCGCAGGCCGCCGACGCGCTCGGCCCCGACCTGAAGGGCGAGCGGCTGAACGAAGACGGGCCGTCTGAAGTCGCGCGCGCCGCGCGGGCCTTCAACGCGATGCAGGACCGCATCGCGCAGTACATGGCCGAGCGCATGCAGATCCTCGCGTCGATCTCGCACGATCTGCAGACGCCGATCACGCGAATGCGGCTGCGCGTCGACGTGATGGACGACGACACGCAGGGCGCGAAGCTGCGCCAGGACCTGCTCGAAATGGAGCATCTGGTGAAGGAGGGCGTCGCGTACGCGCGGACGCTGCACGGCACCGAGGAGGCCGCGCGCCGCATCGATCTCGATGCGCTGCTCGACAGCATCGTGTACGACTACACGGATGCGGGGCAGGACGTCGCGCTGCACAGCCATGCGCCGCTCGCGCTCGTCACGCGGCCGAAGGCGCTGCGCCGCATCGTCGGCAACCTCGTGGACAACGCGCTGAAGTTCGCGGGCGCGGCCGAGATCGACGTGCAGGCGGCGCCGGACGGCGGCGCGGTGATCGCGGTGCTCGACCGCGGTCCCGGCATTCCGGACGATCAGCTCGACGCGGTGTTCGAGCCGTTCCGGCGCGTGGAGACGTCGCGCAATCGCGATACGGGCGGCACGGGGCTCGGCCTCGCAATCGCGCGGCAACTGGCGCTTGCGATGGGCGGCACGCTCACGCTGAACAACCGGCCCGACGGCGGCGGCCTCGAAGCGAGGCTGACGCTGAGGAACGCGGGGTGAAGCGACGCGGCGCGCGAGCGTCGCGGTGTCGGGCGTGTGCCGAAGCGTGCGATGTGCGGGATGCGTGCGACGTCACACGCGTCTCGGCTGCGCGTCGACGAGCGGCGCGAGTGCGTCAGCAGCGGCCGGTGCGCAGCGCGACGCGCCAGTCGTCGCGCCCGCGCGAGGCCGCGATGGCCGCGGCCGTGTGCCAGTCGTATTCGACCGCATGGAATTCGACGTTCCAGCCGGCGGCGGTGCGCGACACCATCGCGTAGCGCGCATGCGGCGAACCCGTCTCGATCCGGTGCGGATGCGGCAGATCGTCCGTATACGCTTGCAGCCCGACGCTGCCGGGATTGACGATCAGCCGGCCGTCGTCGAGCTTCGCGGCGCGCGGCACGTGCGTGTGGCCGCACAGGATCAGCGAGGCCGTTTCGTTGCCCGCACGCTGCGCGACCTCGTCGGGCGTGGCCGCGCGGCAGCCGTCGGGCGTGACCGTTTCGAGGAAATAGACGAGGTCGCTGGCCGGCGTGCCGTGCACCATCAGCACGTCGCCGTCGAGCATCAGGCGTTCGGGCAGCGCGGCGATCCACGTGCGGTGGTCGGCGCGCAGCGTGTCGTGCGCCCAGCGATCCGACAGCCGCATCGCGTCGCGATCCTCGGTGAGCAACTGCCGTTCGTGATTGCCCTTGACGGTCGGCAGGTCGAGCGCGATCAGGCGGTCGGCCGTTTCGGCCGGATGGAGCGCGCCCGACACGATGTCGCCGAGATTGACGATCACGTCGGCGCCGCGGCGCCGGACGTCGTCGAGCACCGCGTCGAGCGCGGCGAGGTTGCCGTGGATATCGGACAGCGCGGCGATTTTCATGGCGGAGCGTCGATGAGGGGAACGGCGATTGTCGCCAATTCGGCGCGAGCCGTCCAATCGCGTCACGGCGTCGGCACGTGAGGCCGCGGGCGGCGCGTCAGTCGGTCGCGAGCCGTGCGTACATCGCGAAATCGCCCGGCGTGCCGCGCACCATCTTGTACGCGCGCAGCAGCCCTTCGTAGCGGTAGCCGCACTTCTGCAGCACGCGCGCGGAGCCCGCGTTGCCGGTCAGCACGACGGCCTGCATGCGGATGAAGCCCCCTTCGGCGAACGCCCACGCGGTGACGGCTTCGCACACCGCGCTCGCGATGCCGCGCCCCCAGTGCGAAGGCGCGAGGTCGTACGCGATCTCCGCCGAGCGGTTCGCGGTGGACACCGTATGCAGCCCGATCGTCCCGGCGAGCGCGCCGGATTCGGTATCGACGATCGCGAGACGCCGGATCGAATCCGGATCGGCCGATTCGATGCTGTCCAACAGCGGCAGCAGATCGCCGGGCGAGCGCAGGTTCCAGCTCGTGTGGCGGAAAACGGCCGGGTTCGACAGGTACGCGTACCACGCGTCGAGGTCCGCGCGTTCGAGTTGCCTGAGCGACAGGCCGGGAAATCCGGAGCAGGGCGGCGCGGCGATTTTCATCGTACCCGGCGCCTACGCGGCACGGCGCCGGTACAGCGCCAGCGAGCCGGCGAGCGCGAGCAGCATCGCCCCGCACGTGCGCTCGAGCCACAGCGCGCCCGAGCGCTTCAGCAGCCGCACCGCACGGGCGCCGAGCAGCGCGTAGCCGAACATCACCGCGCCGTCGAGCAGCGCGAACGTGACCGCGAGCGCGACGTACTGCGGCGCGAGCGGCGCGGCCGGATCGAGGAACTGCGGCAGGAACGCGGAGAAGAACAGATAGCCCTTCGGGTTCGTCACCGCGGTCAGGAAGCTTTTCGCGAAGATCGACGCGTTGCGTCCGGTGCGTCCGGATGCCGTGTCGCCTTGCGCGGCCGCGACGTCGAGCGATCCCTTCGACATCAGCAACCGGATGCCGACATAGGCGAGGTAGGCGGCGCCGAGCCACTTCACGACCGAGAACCAGAACGCCGACGCCATCAGCAGCGCGCCGAGGCCGAGCGCGACCGCGACGATCAGCACGAAGTCGGACAGCATCGCGCCCGCGAAACCGTAGGCCGCGCGGCGCACGCCGTAGCGCGAGCCGTTGGTCAGCGCGAGCAGCACGGTCGGGCCGGGTGTCGCGATGCCGACGAACGCGACGGCGGAGAAGACCAGCAGGGTCGTTTCATGCATGAAGAAGCTCCCGGTGGAAGGCGCGCAGCCGATTATCGTCCGCGCCGCCCCGCGCTGTACAGGCGCCGCCGCCTCGGCGCCGTCTCCGACTATCGCGATTTTGACAAGAAACTGTTGTCATTATTCCGCTTTGGAACGGAACCGGTTCCAACTACCATACCGGCCGCAGCGGGCACGCCCGCCGCATCGTCGCGCGCGGACGTCGCCGGCCTTGCACCGCCGGCGGATGTCGGCGCCCGCTCGCTACTCGCAAACAGCCAGAACAACGGGTTCACCGCCCGGAGACACGAAACCATGAACAAGCAACTGATCGCAGCCCCGCTGCTGCTCTCGCTCGCGGGTATCGCCGCCGCGCAAAGCTCCGTCACGCTGTACGGCATCGTCGATGCGGGCGTGACCTATCGCAGCAACGAACGGGCCGGCTCGGCGGGCGCGTACACCGGGCATTCGAACGTCGGGCTCACGACCGGCAACCTGTCCGGCAGCCGGTGGGGCATCAAGGGCTCCGAGGATCTCGGCGGCGGGATGCGCGCGCTGTTCGTCCTCGAGAACGGCTTCGACATCACGAACGGCACGTCGGGCCAGGGCGGCCGCCAGTTCGGCCGGCAGGCGTTCGTCGGCGTCGGCAGCGACCGCTACGGCACGATCACGCTCGGCCGCCAGTACACGTCGCTCGACG
This sequence comes from Burkholderia sp. AU16482, assembly GCF_002223285.1. Taxonomy (NCBI): domain Bacteria; kingdom Pseudomonadati; phylum Pseudomonadota; class Betaproteobacteria; order Burkholderiales; family Burkholderiaceae; genus Burkholderia; species Burkholderia sp. AU16482. The sequence goes on along the minus strand of NZ_NKEY01000006.1, from coordinate 2,095,800 downwards.
ATTTCGTGAGCCCGGTCGGCCCGTCGTCGTTCATCGGCGGCTTCGGCGCGCACCCGGGCGACATCGACGATCTCGACCAGACCGCACGCGTCGACAGTGCGATCAAGTACACGAGCGCGAACTACTCGGGCTTCACGTTCGGTGCGCTGTACGGCTTCGGCGGCCAGCCGGGGAGCATGAAGCAGCGCAACACGTGGAGCGTCGGCGCCGCGTACGCGGCCGGCCCGCTGCGCGTGGGTGTCGGCTACGAGCGCTCGGACAACAGCAAGACGGGCGCGACCGACCCGACGGCAGGCAAGTGGCGGAGCACCGACGACGGCCTGTTCAATTCGTCGATCAACGAAGGCTATGCGAGCGCGCAGTCGCAGCAGGTGATCGCGACGGGCGCGACGTACAACTTCGGGCCGGCCGTCGTCGGCGTGAACTACAGCAACGTGCAGTATCGCGGCGGCGCGCAGTCGCTGTTCAGCGGCCATGCGACGTTCAACGTCGCTGGCGTGTTCACGCGCTGGAACGTGCAGCCGCAGACGCAGCTGTTCGCGGGCTACAGCTACACGCGCGGCAGCGACGTCGACGGCATCGACAACCGCGCGCAGTATCACAACGTCACGCTCGGCGCGGTCTACGACCTGTCGAAGCGCACCAGCGTGTACCTGCTCGGCGCGTACCAGCATGCGTCCGGCACGACGCTCGACGCGCTCGGCCGGCCGGTGGCCGCGACCGCGTCGGTGTCGGACAAGGCGAACGGCCATTCGTCCGATTCGCGGTCGCAGGCGATCGTGAGCCTCGGGCTGCGCCAGAAGTTCTGACGCGGCGGCCGTTGCGCGCGCAACGGGGCTCGCGGACGATGCGGGCCTCGTGGCGCGCATGCTCCTGTACCGCCGCCGCCCTTTTCGAGGCGACGGCATGACGCGAACGCTGTCCGCGCCGCCGGTGCGGCGCGGCGACCGTCACGTTGCGCGGCGAGATCGTGTCCGGAACGAATCGGCTCGGCGTGCGCGTCGTGCCGAACAGGCTGCGTGCGCGTGCTTGCGGCGGACGATTGCCTGGCGACCTGCAGCGGAGCCGGTACGGCCGGCGCGCGACTTTCCCCTCCGCATTCCTGCTTTTCCTCCCGCTTTCCCGTCCGTTGCAGGATCACGCATTTCCGATCGCACCGAATAATTTTTTTCTTTCATTTCGATTTCGATTTGTAATAATAGAAACGATTTCCGGGGAATGAAAAAGCAATGCGGTCGTGGCAGAAAAAATGACGTATTTGCATTGCGTGATCCGGAAGAAAATGCCGGGAAATGCGCCCGAGCTGCACGCCGGAAGGCCGTATGGGCGCGGGTTCGGCGATTTTTCGATCGTTGACGAAAAAGCCCCGGACGGCAAAAGACGCGGAGTGAATAATTCCGGGGAACGGCGAATGCGAATTTTCCGGAATCACCAATATTTCACGCGCCGCGATTTACAGTGTCGACGATGGTTCGTCTGGGAGCATTATTCATGTCAATGAAACAAATCCGCGCGGCGTTGCTCGGAATGTGCATCGCGATGCTGGCGCCGGCGAGCCACGCGCAGGCGCAATACTCGACCGACTGGCTCGCGAACACGTACGGCACGCTGGCCTCGCACGTCGGCAACGGCGCGCGCTCGATGTGGGTCGCGCCCGAAGGCGTGATCTACACGGCGTCGCGCTGGGACGAGAACGCGGGCGGCGTCGCGATCTACCAGAACGGCCAGCCGCTCGGCACGATCGGCATTCACGACGAATTCCACGGCGGCGCGATCACCGGCAATTCGACGTCGCTGTTCGTCGCGCTCGGCTACAACCGCACGTTCGGCAGCGGCTCGGTGGGCCGCTACAACCGAAGCACGAACCAGCGCGACCTCCGCATTCCGGTCAGCACGTGGACGGGCATCCAGTATGCGGACGTGATCACGGGCCTCGCGACGACCGGCAACCTGCTGTACGTGAGCGACTTCTACGGCAACCGCGTGCGCGTCTACACGACCGACGGCGTATGGCAGCGCGACATCGGCGTCACGGGCCCCGGCGCGCTGGCGCTCGATGCGGCCGGCAACCTGTGGGTCGCGCGCAAGAGCGCGGGCGTCGTCGCGCAGTTCAGCCCGACCGGTGCGGCGATGAACACGCTCCAGATGGCGGCCGGCGCGCGGCCGGCGTCGCTGTACTTCGATGCGCCGATGGGCCGGTTGATGGTGGGCGACGAAGGGCCCGACATGAACATCAAGGTGTACGGCGGGCTGCCCGGGTTGCCGGTGCAGGTCGGCACGTTCGGCGTGCAGGGCGGCTATCTCGACACGACGACGGGCATCAAGGGGCAGGTCGGCGACAAGCGCTTCACGCGCGTCGCGGCGCTCGGCAAGGATGCGGCCGGCAACCTGTACGTGCTGAACAACGCTTGGGGCGGCGGCTGGGATCTCGGCCGCAACGGCAGCACCGATCTGCATTCGTACAGCCCGGTCGGCACGCTGCAGTGGAAGCTGCAGGCGCTGAACTTCGAGGGCGTCGCGGCGCCCGACCCCGCGACCGACGGCGCGTTGTTCTTCAGCGGCAACAACGTGTACACGGGCACCGCGGGCGGCACGTTCGTCGCGAACACGATCGACCCGTTCACCTATCCGAAAGATCCGCGTCTCGACATGAACGACTATCAGCGCGGCCAGCACTTCGGCCAGCTCGTGACGGTCGGCGGCAACCGGATTCTCGTCGCGTCGGGCCAGAACCCGGGCAACTTCAACTTCTATTACTTCAACACCGCGAGCGGCTATATCGCGATTCCGGCCGGCTCGCTGCCCGGCAAGCCGTTCAACACGACGCTGCAGGTGACGGCCGGTTTCGACATCGACGGCAACGGCGACGTGTGGGCCGGGCTGAACGGCTCCAACGTGATCACGCGCTATCCGATGACGGGCTTCGACGCGACCGGCAAGCCGTCATGGGGCAAGCCGGTGACGACGCCCGTGCCGAGCAGCGTGGCGCCCGTCACGCGCATCATCTACCAGGCCGACAGCGACACGATGATCCTCGCGCAGGGCCTCGCGGGCAACTGGGACTGGACGGCGATGAACGGGCACATCGAGGTCTATCGCGGCTGGAAGAACGGCAACACGAGCGCGCCGAACCCGGTGATCAACCTGACGAGCGCGAACCCGAAATCGATCGCGGCGGCCGGGCACTATCTGTTCGTCGGCTATGTGCACACGGTGCCGAACATCGACGTATTCGACCTGAACACGGGTGCGCTCGTCACGACGCTGACGAACTCGAATCCGTCGGCGATGGACGTCGGCAACGACGTCGACTCGATGTACGGCGTGCGCGCGTACCTGCGCTCGAACGGCGAGTACGTGATCACGAAGGACAACTACAACGGGTCGAGCATCGTCGTGTATCGCTGGCGTCCGTGACCGCGCGGGCCCGTCAGAACGATACCGTCGTCGTCAGCGTGACGAGTCGCGGTTCGCCGACCGCGACGATCAGGTTGCTGTTGCTCGACGGATAGTAGGTCTTGTCGAGCAGGTTCTTCACGTTGAGCTGGAAGCGGGTCGGAAACTTGCCGATCGTCGTTTCGTAGGCCGCGAATGCGTCGACGGTCACGTAGCCGGGCAGCGTGAAGCTGTTGGCGGTGTCGCCGGAGCGCGCACCGACGAGACGTGCGCCGCCGCCGAAGCGCCAGCGCCCGGGCAAGTTCGCGATGGCCGTGTCGTATACCGCGAACAGGCTGCCGGTGTGGCGCGCGACGTTGACGAGCGGCGTGTTGCTGTCGCGATCGTTCGCGTTCGTATACGCATAGCTGCCGATCACGCTCAGGTGGCGCGTGATCTGCCCGGCGACGTCGAGCTCGATCCCGCGCGAGCGCGCGGTGCCGATCGTCGACGTGAGGTCGCCGACCGTGACCGCGACGTTGCGCTTGTCGATCTGGTAGACGGCGAGCGTGCCCGTGATCGCGGGCTTCAGGCTGAACTTCAGCCCGGCCTCGAGCACGCGGCCGTATTCCGGCGCGAGCGGCGCGGCAACGTTCGACGCGACGTTCGGCTTGAACGAGCGGCTCACGTTCGCGTAGGCGGTGAGCGCCGGCGTCAATACATACGCGAGCCCGAACTGCGGCAGCCAGACGCTGCCGTGCGAGCGGTCGGCGAACACGAACGGCCGGCCCATCCCCGACTCCTGCTGCCAGTTTTCCCATCGCAGGCCGCCGACCGCGGTGAGGCGTTCGGTGATCTTCACCGAGTCCTGCACGATCGTCGAATACGCATGCACGACCGAGCGCGAATCGCTCTGCTTCGCGTTGGGTATGCCGCCCGGCGCGAGCAGGCCGTACACGGGATCGTAAAGATCGAAGCCCGTCGTCGCCTTGCCGCGGATCGTGTCGCCGCGGAAGCTGCGCTGCCGCTCGTATTCGCCGCCGACGTAGATCGCGTGTTGCATGCCCGCGAGCGTCACGTTGCCAAGCAGGCCGAGCGTCGCGATCTGGTCGGAGTCGTTGCGCCCGAGGTTCGCATCGGACGAGCGCGTCAGCGCGCCGGTCCTGCTGTTGAACGCGGTGGCGCGGGTGAGGTATTGATCGTAGCGATCGCGGCCCCAGCCGTAAGTTGCGCGCACGCGCCATGCATCGGAGAAGCGGTGTTCGATACGCGTACGCAGCGTTTCCTGGATGCCGCTGCTTTGCGACCACGCTTCCTCGTAGCGGCGATAGCGCAGCGCATCGTCGAGCTGGCCGTTCACGAGCACGGTGCCGCGGTCGAACGGCATCGTGTAGTCGACGTACTGGTAGCTGACGTCGATCGACGTGTTCGCGTCGTGCCACGACAGCGCGGGCGCGATCAATGCGTTGCGCTCGCGGCCGAAGCTGCGCCAGTAGCGGCTCGTGTCGTGTTCGCCGGTCAGCCGGAATGCGAGCGTGCCGCCCGCGATCTGGCCAGGCTTGCCGAGCGGGCCCGTGAGATCGAACTGTGCGCTGCTGCCGCCGTGGTTCGTGCGCGACGCGGAGATCGAGCCGCCGAACGTGTCTTCCGGCTTGCGCGTGACGAGGTTGATCACGCCGCCCGGGTCCTGCATTCCGTACAGCAGCGAAGCGGGGCCCTTCAGCACTTCGACGCGGTCGATCGTCGCGAGATAGCTGTGCAGCACCGGCGTGCGCACGCCGTCGACCAGCACCGAGCCGTCATTGTTCGACCCGAAGCCGCGCTTGATGAACGCGTCGCGCGTGCCGCCGAGCGTGTTGGTCTGCGTGACGCCGCTGATGTTGCCGAGCACGTCGTCGAGCGAGCGCGCCTGCTGGTCCTGCATCACGCTGCTGCTGACCACCGCGACCGATTGCGGAATCTCCTTCAGCGCCCGGTCGTCGCCGCCCGCGATGCTCGTCGTGCGCGGCCGATAGCCGATCGTCGGGTCGACGGCGGCCGATGCATTGACGCTGATCGCCGGGAGTTCGTGTTCGGCGGCGGTCGCAGGTGCGGGTGCAACGGGTTCGGTGCCGGCCGCATGCGCGCCGCTCGCGACGCACAGGGTGAGCAGGGCAGGCAGGCGCGTGCGCCACGGACGCGCGGCCCGGGCGCGGCAGGACATTCGACGGGATGGCATGAATCGATGCGGGAAGAGGAATGCTAAGGATCGCGGCGCGGGCCGCGACATTGCGTTGCGTACAGGACGCGCATGATATATGTAATGAGAACCATTTGCAATTGTAATGGGGCGGCAGGACGATGCTCGGCCCTCGGTTGCCGGCCTGTCGGCCGTCTGCTACCGTAGCGGCCAAAATCAGACGCAGTGAAATTCAACGAGAGAGAACCGGGGGCCGCACCATGTCATCTTCCTGCCACGTCGCATTCAGCGCGATGCCATGCGCCGCGCGCGACCACGCGGGCGGATGAAGTGATCGCAGCCGCGTACCGCCATTCGAACGATTAAATCAACGGAAGCGAATTCAACCGGCATCGCGCCGGGTTCGATCATTTCAACCACCACGCTGGACGGGAGAGACCACCCATGAAGAAGATTTCCGCACCATTCGCGGCGGCCGCGCTTGCTGCCTGCACGCTGCTGGCGGGCGTTCACCAGGCGGCCGGTGCGGCGTCGAACGCCGAACCCGCGATCGACGCGCATTACGGCGCCGTGATCGAGGCCTATACGCGGGACATGGCCGCCGCGAAGACGAAGTACGACGGCAAGCGCCTCACGTTCGTCGGCGCCGTGATCCGGATGGGTAGCGACCCGGGCGGCACGTACTTCGGCGCGCTGACGGCCGACGGCGAGCAGTTCGACACGCATTTCGACGTGGCCGACCAGGGCGCGCTGAAGCCGAAATTCCCCGGCGGCGAGATCAAGCCGTTCGTCACGTCCGCGGCTTTCCGGTTCAGTTGCGTGAACGAAGGCTATATCGACGCGCCGGTGCTGCCGGGGTTGAAGCTGACGCATTGCCGGCTCGCCGATTGAGCCGAGCGATGGGCGGCGCCGGCGTGCGAGGGTCACGCGGATTCGGGCTGCAGCACCATCGATCGGTCGGGAATTCAGGTGTATTGACCGACGGCGGCAGGATCCGCCATTGATCGTTTCCGTTATCGTGGTCGGCCGCCGCGCGTCCGGCAGCCCGTCTGCCGCTCTACAGATCGAGTACCAGCAGGTCGGTGCGCGACCGCGAGCAGCAGGGCATGAACTGGTCGCCGGCCGCCTTTTCGTCGTCGGTCAGATATGAATCGCGATGATCGGGCTCGCCTTCGAGCACGCGGGTCAGGCAGGTGCCGCACACGCCTTGCTCGCACGAGGTCAGCACGTCGACGCCGTGCGCCGCCAGCGCCGCGATGACCGTGCATTCGGCCGGCACGTCGATCGTCTGGCCGCTGCTCGCGATCCGGATCTGGAATGCGCGATCGGCGCCGGATCGCGTGACCGCGCCGCCGAAGAATTCGTAGTGCAGCCGCGCTTCGTCCCAGTGGCGCTCGCGCGCGGCGTTCAGCACCGCCTCCATGAAGCCGCGCGGGCCGCATACGTACAGATGCGTGCCTTCGGGCGCGGCCGCGAGCACGGCGGCCAGGTCGAAACGTTGCGCCGGGTCGCCGTCGTCGACGTGGAAGCGGGTGCGATCACGGAAACCGGCTGCGTTGATCCGCTCGACGAAGGCCATGCGATCGGCCGAACGCGCGCAGTAGTGCATGTCGAACGGCGTGCCGGTCGAGAACAGCCGTTCCGCCATGCTCAGAATCGGCGTGACACCGATCCCGCCGGCGAGCAGCAGATGGTGCGGTGCGTCGGAGGCGAGCGGGAATTGATTGCGCGGCATGCCGATCCGCACGGTATCGCCTTGCCGGACTTCGTCGTGAATCGCGCGCGAGCCGCCGCGGCCTTCGGCCTCGCGCAGCACAGCGATCTGATAGCGATCGCGTTGCCCGGGGTGATTGCACAGCGAGTACTGGCGGACGAGCCCGCCCGGCAGATGCACGTCGATATGGGCGCCGGCGTCGAAGCGCGGCAAGGGCGAGCCGTCGTCGCTGACGAATTCGAAGCCGCAGATGTCGCGCGCTTCCCGCCACTTGCGGGCCACCCGGACCGTCAACGTCGCGTCGCTCATGACGCCTCCTTGACGTGCGCGACCGGAATCGCGGGCCGCGGCGGGCTCGCGGCGTTTTCGGCGGCGAGCAGCCGGTCGATCACCTTGCGCGACAGCACGCCGCCGGCGTCGATGTTGAGCTTGAGGAGCGTGCGCTCGGGCCACTGCTCGAGATTGCGCTGCTGGCGCTCGAGCATCTCCAGATCCTCCGCGAAGATCTTGCCCTGGCCTTCGCGGATCTCGGTGGTCAGCGCGTCGTCGTCCGGCCGGAAATTGCGCGCCATCCCCCAGAAATACCAGATCGACGTGTCGGTTTCGGGCGTGATGAAGTCGACCACGATCGACGACGCCTTCTTGTCCGCCGGCGCGTCGTAGCCGCCGTGGCCCGCATGCGCGACGCCTACTTCGATCATCACGTGGCTCGGGGGCGTGAAGCGGCAGATCTGCCAGCGGTCGACCGGCACGTCGTCGGCGAGCCCGTTGCCGCGCAGCGCCATCCGCCAGAACGGCGGCGGCATCACGTTCTCCATGAAGCGGCTCGTGACGACTTCGTCGCCGTGGCCGGTCGTCTTCGGCGGCGCTTCGTCGATTTCCTTCTGGCCGATGCTCGTCGCATGCACGTACGTCTCGTGCGTGAGGTCCATCAGGTTGTCGATCATCAGCCGGTAGTCGCAGCGGATGTGATACAGGCCGCCGCCGTGCGTCCAGGCCGGATCCTCGGCCCATGCCAGCGCGGGCAGCTTGGCGGGATCGGCCTCCGACGCGTCGCCCGGCCACACCCACACGAAGCCGTACCGCTCGACCGCCGGAAAGCTGCGAATCGACGGAAAACCGCCGACGCGCTGGCCCGGCATGCCGGCCGTCTTGCCGTTGCAGCCCATTTGGAGCCCGTGATAGCCGCACACGAGCACGCCGTCGCGCACGAACCCCAGCGACAGCGGCGCGCCGCGGTGCGGGCAGAAATCCTCGAGCGCGGCGATCTGGCCGTCCGCCGCGCGGTAGAGCACCATCGATTCGTTGCAGATCTTGCGGCCCAGCGGCTTGCCGTCGATCTCGTCGGGCGTGCACGCCACGTACCAGGCATTCTTGAGAAACATGTTCCTTGTCTCCTTCGGGGCGGTGCCGCCGGGGAAGCGGCCCGATCTGCATTCCGTGTACTGAATGAGATTCAGTGTACTCACTGATAGGGGGCGGGACAAGGCGAGCGGTATACTGGTTTTCCCGGGAAATGGCGCGAGACAGCGCCATGCCGACGGCGCGCGCAACCGGTGCGCGCCGCCTATGTCATCGACTCATCCATGGAAAAAACGAATCCCGCCGACCTGCCGGCTTTCCCGATCGACCTGTACGACGAACCCGGGCACCTGATCCGGCGCGCGCACCAGATCGCGGTTGCGATGTTCTACGAGAAGCTCGGCCGGGACGTGACGCCCGTGCAGTACGCGGTGCTGCGGATGCTGTACGAGAATCCGGGGCTCGATCAGGTGACACTCGCGCAGCGGGTCGCGCTCGACACGTCGACGACGGCCGATCTCGCGGTCCGGCTCGAGGCGAAAGGATTGATCGTCCGCGAAGTGCTGCCGCGGCGTCAGCGGCGGCTGCTGCTGACGCCGGCGGGCGTCGAGTTGCTCACGCAGCTGATTCCCTCGGTGAAGGAACTGCGCGCGGGCCTGTTCGACGGGATGGGTGAGGACGATGCGGAGGAACTGATGCGCCTGCTGCGCAAGTTCGTCCATTTGAACAACGAGCAGAGCCGCGCGCCGCTGCGGGTGAGCGAGGATTCGTAGCGGCGCCGGGCGACGGCGCGGAACGGCGGCGCGCGCTGCGCCGGCCGTCACCCGCGTGACGCTTCGCCTTCCAGCCGCCGTACCGCTTCCGCGACTTCGTTCCTGAAGCGCACGAGCGCCGCCTGTTCCGGCGCCGGCGGCTGCACGGCCGCCCACAGCATGTCGATCAACTGCGTGGCCGTCGTTTCGGTATCGAGCTTGCGGTGCCCGAGGATCGCATCCCACAGCACGTGCTCCATCGGCCCGAACACCATCGAGCGCAGCAGGCTCAGCGGCAGATCCGCGCGAACCTGCCCGGCCGCCTGGCCGCGCGCGAGCACGTCCATCAACGGCGCCGTGTAGCGGCGCTGCAGCGCGGTGAGCTCGTCGCTCAGCGCATGCTGCTTCGCGCGGCCTTCCGACAGCACCAGCGCGCACAGCCCCGTGCCGTTCACGAGCATCAAGCGCAGATGGGTGCGCACGATGAACGCGAACTGCTGCTGCACTGACGCGTCCCGCGGCATCCCGTGTTCGAACGCGGCGATGATTTCGTCGTACCAGTCGGCGATCACACGCGCGCACAGCTCGCGCTTGCCGCGGAAATAGCTGAACACCGTCGCCTCCGACACGCCCACGCGCTGCGCGATCTCGGCGGCCGTCGCATGCTCGTAACCTTTTTCGGCGAACACTTCACGGCCGGCGCGCAGGATGTCCTGCACGCGCTGCTGGGATTTGCGCCCGGCGGGGGCGCGCGACGCGTCGGCGCGATCGGCTTTGGCGGTGGCGGTCATGGTGTCGGCGGGAGCGGCTGTCATCTTCGCATCATATCTGAGTATCACTCAAAAAACTATTGACGGCGAACCGGGCGAGGCGCGAAACTGTGCAAAATTTCCGCTGTATTGGTCAATGAATTGGCGTATTCATTCGATCTGAGCGAAACTCAGAAATCGGTGAGTGCGACACACTTTCTGGAGACGGAGGAGACATGATCAACCTGCCCGGCGTGCAATTCATGCTCGGTGAAGACATCGAGATGCTGCGCGACGCCGTCGCGACGTTCGCGGCGAAGGAAATCACGCCGCGCGCGGCGGAGGTCGACCGCACCGACCAGTTTCCGATGGATCTGTGGAAGAAGTTCGGCGATCTCGGCGTGCTCGGGATGACCGTCTCCGAGGAATACGGCGGTGCGAACCTGGGCTACACCGCGCACATGGTCGCGATGGAGGAGATCTCGCGCGCGTCGGCGTCGATCGGCCTGTCGTACGGCGCGCACTCGAACCTGTGCGTGAACCAGATCCACCGCAACGGCACCGACGCGCAAAAGCGGAAGTACCTGCCGAAGCTCGTGTCGGGCGAACACATCGGCGCGCTCGCGATGAGCGAGCCCAACGCCGGCTCCGACGTCGTCAGCATGAAGCTGCGCGCGGACAAGCGCGGCGACCGCTACGTGCTGAACGGCACGAAGATGTGGATCACCAACGGCCCCGATTGCGACACGCTCGTCGTGTATGCGAAGACGGACATCGAAGCCGGCCCGCGCGGCATCACCGCGTTCATCGTCGAGAAGGGGATGAAGGGCTTCTCCGTCGCGCAGAAGCTCGACAAGCTCGGCATGCGCGGTTCGCACACGGGCGAGCTCGTGTTCCAGGACGTCGAGGTGCCGGAAGAGAACATCCTCGGCCAGCTGAACGGCGGCGTGAAGGTGCTGATGAGCGGCCTCGACTACGAACGCGCGGTGCTGTCGGGCGGCCCGACGGGCATCATGGCCGCGTGCCTCGACGCCGTGGTGCCGTACATCCACGACCGCAAGCAGTTCGGCCAGGCGATCGGCGAATTCCAGCTGATCCAGGGCAAGGTCGCCGACATGTACACGACGTTCCAGGCGTGTCGCGCGTATCTGTACGCGGTCGGCCGCCATCTCGACTCGGCGGGCAGCGACCACATTCGCCAGGTGCGCAAGGACTGCGCGGGCGTGATTCTCTACACGGCCGAGAAGGCGACGTGGATGGCCGGCGAGGCGATCCAGATTCTCGGCGGCAACGGCTACATCAACGAATACCCGGTGGGCCGCCTGTGGCGCGATGCGAAGCTGTACGAGATCGGCGCCGGCACGAGCGAAATCCGCCGGATGCTGATTGGCCGCGAGCTGTTCGCGGAAACGATGTAACGCCCCACGTCACGCGAACGGAGCCCCGTCGATGCCGATCATCGAATCGAAACTGAACCCGCGTTCGGAAGACTTCCGCGCGAATGCCGCGGCGCTCGAGGCGCTCGTCGCCGACCTGCGCGCGAAGATCGAACAGCTCGCGCAGGGCGGCGGCCAGGCCGCGCGCGACAAGCACCTGTCGCGCGGCAAGCTGCTGCCGCGCGATCGCATCGCGCAACTGCTCGATCCGGGCGCGCCGTTCCTCGAGTTCTCGCAGCTCGCGGCGAACGGCATGTACAACGACGACGCGCCGGGCGCGGGCGTCATCACCGGGATTGGCCGCATCGCCGGCCGCGAATGCGTGATCGTGTGCAACGACGCGACGGTCAAGGGCGGCACCTACTATCCGATCACCGTGAAGAAGCACGTGCGCGCGCAGGAGATCGCCGCGGAAAACCGGCTGCCGTGCGTGTACCTCGTCGATTCGGGCGGCGCGAACCTGCCGAACCAGGACGACGTGTTTCCCGATCGCGACCACTTCGGCCGCATCTTCTACAACCAGGCGACGATGTCGGCCGCGGGGATCGCGCAGATCGCCGTCGTGATGGGCTCGTGCACGGCCGGCGGCGCCTACGTGCCGGCGATGAGCGACGAGTCGATCATCGTGAAGGACCAGGGCACGATCTTTCTCGGCGGGCCGCCGCTCGTGAAAGCCGCGACCGGCGAGGAAGTGAGCGCCGAGGATCTCGGCGGCGGCGACGTGCATACGCGCCTGTCGGGCGTGGCCGACCATCTCGCGCAGAACGACGCGCATGCGCTGTCGATCGCACGCACCATCGTCGGTCACCTCGCGCCGAAGATCGCGTCGCCGGTTCAGCTTCGCGAGCCGAAGCCGCCGCGCTACGACGCGAAGAGCCTGTACGGCGTGATCCCGGCCGATACGCGCAAGCCGTTCGACGTGCGCGAGGTGATCGCGCGGATCGTCGACGATTCGGAATTCGACGAATTCAAGGCGCGCTACGGCACGACGCTCGTTACCGGCTTCGCGCACATCTGGGGCCACCCGGTCGGAATCGTCGCGAACAACGGCATCCTGTTCTCCGAATCGGCCGTGAAGGGCGCGCATTTCATCGAGCTGTGCTGCCAGCGCAAGATCCCGCTCGTGTTCCTGCAGAACATCACGGGCTTCATGGTCGGCCGCAAGTACGAGAACGAAGGCATCGCGCGGCATGGCGCGAAGATGGTGACGGCCGTGTCGAACGCGAAGGTGCCGAAATTCACGGTGATCATCGGCGGCTCGTTCGGCGCCGGCAACTACGGGATGTGCGGCCGCGCGTTCGGCCCGCGTTTCCTGTGGATGTGGCCGAACGCGCGCATCTCGGTGATGGGCGGCGAACAGGCGGCGTCGGTGCTCGCGACCGTGCGCCGCGACGGCATCGAGGCGAAGGGCGGCGCATGGTCGCCGGAAGAAGAGGAAGCATTCAAGCAGCCGATCCGCGACCAGTACGAGCGCCAGGGGCATCCGTACTACGCGAGCGCACGGCTGTGGGACGACGGCGTGATCGATCCCGCGCAGACGCGCGACGTGCTCGGGCTCGGCCTCGCTGCGTCGATGAACGCGCCGATCGACGACACGCGCTTCGGCGTGTTCCGCATGTAACGCCCGGGAGGCAGACCGATGCGATACGAAACGATCAAGGTAAGCGAGGCCGGCCGCGTGGCGACCGTCACGCTCGCGCGTCCCGACGTGCGCAACGCGTTCAACGAGACGACGATCGCCGAGCTGACCACCGCGTTCGAATGGCTCGATGCGCACGAAGGCGTGCGCGCGATCGTGCTCGCCGCGGAAGGCGCCGCATTCTGCGCGGGCGCGGACCTGAACTGGATGAAGAAGATGGCCGGTTACTCGGACGACGAGAACCGCGCCGATGCGCGCAAGCTCGCGCGGATGCTCGAAGCGATTTATCGCTGCGGCAAGCCGGTGATCGCGCGCGTGCACGGCGACGCGTATGCGGGCGGCGTGGGCCTCGTCGCCGCGGCCGACATCGCGATCGCCGCCGACGGCGTGAAGTTCTGCCTGTCGGAAGCGCGGCTCGGGCTGATTCCGGCGACGATCGCGCCGTACGTCGTGCGTGCGATGGGCGAGCGCGCGGCGCGCCGCTACTTCACGACGGCCGAAGTGTTCGACAGCGCGCGCGCGGCGTCGCTCGGCTTCATTCACGACGCGGTGCCGGCCGACGCGCTCGACGAAACGGTCGCGAAGCTGGCCGCGACGCTCGTCGCGAACGGCCCCGACGCGGTGAAGGCGTGCAAGCGGCTCGTCGCCGACGTGGCCGGCCGGCCGCTCGACGCGATGCTGATCGAGCAGACCGCCGACTGGATCGCGAAGACCCGCGCCGGCGCGGAAGCGCGCGAAGGAATCGCGTCCTTCCTCGACAAGCGTGCGCCGTCGTGGCGTGAATGATCGCGTGACCCCAACCTTCCGGACGACATCGAAGCCATGTTCGACAAGATTCTGATCGCCAACCGCGGCGAAATCGCGTGCCGCGTCGCCGCGACGTGCAAACGTCTCGGGATCGCGAGCGTCGCCGTCTATTCCGACGCGGATGCGAACGCGAAACACGTGGCCGCGTGCGACGAGGCCGTGCATATCGGCGGCTCGGCCGCGGCAGACAGCTACCTGCGCGTCGAGCGCATCATCGAAGCCGCGCGCGCGACCGGCGCGCAGGCGATTCACCCCGGCTACGGCTTTCTGTCGGAGAACGAAGATTTCGCGCACGCATGCGAAGCGGCCGGCATCGTGTTCATCGGGCCGCCGGTCGACGCGATCGCGGCGATGGGGTCGAAGGCCGCCGCGAAGGCGCTGATGCACGCGGCCGCCGTGCCGCTCGTGCCCGGCTATCACGGCGACGACCAGGACGCGGCCAGCCTGCATCGCGAAGCCGACGCGATTGGCTATCCGGTGCTGCTGAAGGCGAGCGCGGGCGGCGGCGGCAAGGGGATGCGCGTGGTCGAGCGCTCCGACGATTTCCCGGCGGCGCTCGCGTCGTGCCAGCGCGAGGCCGCGAGCAGCTTCGGCAACGACCGCGTGCTGATCGAGAAATACCTGACGCGCCCGCGCCACGTCGAGGTGCAGGTGTTCGGCGACACGCTCGGCAATACCGTGTACCTGTTCGACCGCGATTGCTCGGTGCAGCGGCGCCACCAGAAGGTGCTCGAGGAAGCGCCGGCGCCGGGCCTGCATCCGGACGTGCGCCAGGCGATGGGCGAAGCGGCCGTCGCGGCCGCGCGCGCGGTCGGCTATGTCGGCGCCGGTACCGTCGAATTCATCATGACGGGCGAATCGTTCTACTTCATGGAAATGAATACGCGCCTGCAGGTCGAGCATCCGGTGACCGAGATGGTCACGGGGCTCGACCTCGTCGAATGGCAACTGCGCGTCGCGGCGGGCGAGCCGCTGCCGCTGAAGCAGGAAGAACTGCGCGTGAACGGCCATGCACTCGAGGCGCGCCTGTACGCGGAGAATCCCGCGCGCGGCTTCCTGCCGTCGACGGGCACGCTGAAGCATCTGCGGTTGCCGGCCGGCGTCGAGTTCGCCATCGGAGCGGCGGTGCGCGTCGACAGCGGCGTGCGCGAAGGCGATGCGATCACGCCGTTCTACGATCCGATGATCGCGAAGCTGATCGTGCACGGCGCGGACCGCACGGAAGCGCTGGGCCTGATGCTGCGTGCGCTGCGTGCGTGCGAGGTGGTCGGCCTGCATACGAACGCCGCGTTCCTGCAGCGGATCGTCGCGTGCGCGCCGTTCGCGACGGCCGATCTCGACACGGGCCTGATCGAGCGCAACCACGATGCGCTGTTCGCACCGCAACAACCGCCGCGTGCGGCGCTCGCGCTGGCTTGCGCGGCGTTGCTCGCACGCGAACGCGATGCCGCCGCGCAAGAGGGTACGTCGCCATGGCGCGCGCTGTCGAACTGGCGGCTGAACGGCGGCTATCGCCGCACGCTCGAATGGCATGCGACCGATCGCGAAGCGGACGTGACGGTGACCTGCGAGGACGACGGCGGCGGCACGCGCATCGCGATCGGCGACGCGGCCGCGCAACCGTTCGCGTGGACGCGCGGCGCCACGCCGCTCGATTTCGACGTGACGCTCGGCGGCGTGCGCAGCAGCGGCCGCGTGTATGCGGACGGCGACACGTTCCACGTGTTCACGCAGGGCGCGGCCGAGACGTTCGAATGGCGCAACCTGCTCGCGCATGCGGGCGACGCGGAGCACGGCGGCGGCCGCCTGACCGCGCCGATGCCCGGCAAGGTGATCGCGGTGCTGGTCGAGCCGGGCCAGAAGGTCGAAGCCGGCACGCCGCTGATCGTGATGGAAGCGATGAAGATGGAACACACGATCGGCGCGCCGAGCGCAGGCGTCGTCGCGGAAGTGCTGTACGGCGTCGGCGACCAGGTCGCCGACGGCGCGCAGTTGCTGACGATGACGGAAGGCTGAACCGGCCTTGCCCTTGTGCGCGGGCCGGTTGCCGTCGCGGCCGGCCCGCAAAAAATGCGTTGCGGTTCGCCGTACGCCCGTCGTCTGGACTGCGCGGCTTCGATAGCGCCGACACATGAAGCAGGACGCGTGATTCGCGCCAGTCTTTCGAACGCCTTACGACCTTCGCTGCTCCTCCCACACCATCGGGTGCCGTCCGCTGCGCGCACGTCGATCTTCCCTCCACTCGACACCATCGTGTAACAAGTCGAACATAGCATCTCGGCGTCGATATGACCGGCGCGGGTTCGCGCCGCGTCACGTCATCATCCCCACGGAGAACCGTTATGCGAACGTCGGCCCTACGGCCTTTCGCGGTCGTCGGTCTGATCGCGCTGACCGCCGTCCTCGGCGCCTGCAACGACGACCTGACCGCACCCGCCGCGCCCGTCGCGCAGCAGAAGGTCGCGTGCGGCGGCGCCGTGGTCGCCACCGTGCAGATGCGGTGCCCGCCGGGTTTCACCGCGCCTGCTTCGTCGCCTGCTTCCTGATACCGGCCGTTTCCACCAGAAATCCCATCAAGAGCAATCAGCATGGCCACTCATTCACGACGCGACTTTCTGAAGTTCTCGGCCGGCCTCGCCGGCGCGACCGCCGCCACCGCACTGCTGCCGGAATCGATCCGCAAGGCGCTGGCGATCGAGCCGAACACCGTGACGGGCACGATCCAGGATGTGCAGCACATCGTCGTGTTCATGCAGGAGAACCGCTCGTTCGACCACTACCTCGGTCACCTGAGCGGCGTGCGCGGCTACAACGACCGCTTCCCGGTCACGCTGCCGAACGGCAAGCCGGTGTGGTTCCAGCCGCGTCAGGAAGACAAGTCGAGCGTGATCGCGCCGTTTCGCTACGACACGACCAACCCGGGCGTCAACGCGCAATGTATCGGCGGCCTCCCGCATACGTGGGCGACGACGCACGGTGCGATCGACAACGGCCGCGCGGACCAGTGGGCCGTGCAGAAGTCGAACATGACGATGGGCTATCACGTTCGCGACGACATCCCGTTCCATTACGCGCTCGCGGATGCGTTCACGGTGTGCGACAACTACTTCTGCTCGATTCCCGGCAACACGCACCCGAACCGCATGTACCTGATGACGGGCATGGTCGATCCGCTCGGCACGGGCGGCGGCCCGCTGCTCGACAACACCGACTATATCGACAATCAGTTCGACAAGGTTCAGCTCCCGCCCTTCAACTGGACGACCTACCCGGAACGGCTCGAAAAAGCCGGCATCTCGTGGCAGATCTACCAGCAGGGCACCGGGTTCGACAATTTCACCGGCAACTACGGCACGAACATGCTCGCGTGCTTCAGCAACTTCGTGAACGCGCCGGCCGGTTCGTCGCTGCAGACGCGCGGGATGAGCACGCGTCCGATCACGCAACTGAAGGCCGACGTGCAGGCGAATGCGCTGCCGCAGGTGTCGTGGCTGCTGCCGCCCGCCGCGTATTCCGAGCATCCGAAGTTCACGCCGCTGTACGGCGCGTACTATCTGTCGACGATCCTCGATGCGCTGACGTCCAACCCGGACGTGTGGAGCAAGACGGTCCTGCTCGTCATGTACGACGAGAACGACGGCTTCTTCGATCATGTCGTGCCGCCGTCTGCGCCGACGCTGCCGGGCTCGGGCATGAGCACGGTGGACGTGTCGCTCGAGCGGCACGACGTCGTGACCGCCACGCAAGCCGGCACCTATACGGCCGACAACCTGCCGTACGGCCTCGGCCCGCGCGTGCCGATGTTCGTCGTGTCGCCGTGGTCGAAGGGCGGCTTCGTCTGCTCGCAGGTGTTCGATCACACGTCGGTGCTGCAATTCATCGAGAAGCGCTTCGGCGTGATGGAAACGAACATCTCGCCGTGGCGCCGCGCGATCTGCGGCGACCTGACGTCGGCGCTCGACTTCTCGAAATCGGATGCGACGGTGCCGGCCCTGCCGAACACGCAGGCGTATGTCGCGCAGGCGGATCTGCAATGCTCGCGCGCGTCGTCGCAGACCGCGCCGGCCAGCACCGCGCAGCAGGTCGTGACCGCGCAGGAACCGGGCACGCGGCCGGCGCGCGCGCTGCCGTACGAATTGCATGTCACCGGCCAGTTGCAGCCGCAAGGCTACGCGCTGACGTTCGCGAATACCGGCACGCAGGGCGCGCACTTCTGGGTCTACACGGGCGACCTGTCCGCGATGCCGCGCCGCTATACGGTCGAAGCGGGCAAGCAGCTGACCGATACGTGGGCGCTCGATGCGAACGGCAACTACCTGGTGAGCGTGTGGGGGCCGAACGGCTATTTCCGGCGTTTCGCGGGTTCGGCTGCCGCGGATGCCGCTGCCAAGCCTGAAATCACGCCGTGCTATGACACCGCGAACGGCGACGTTTACGTGACGATCGCCAATGCGGGCGCCAGCCCGCTCACGGTCACGGCGACCGATGTCGCGTACGGCGGCGCGGCGCGCACGCTGACGATTCCGGCCGGGCAGCGCGTCGAAGCGCACTGGGACCTGTCGTGCAGCAGCCACTGGTACG
This sequence comes from Burkholderia sp. AU16482, assembly GCF_002223285.1. NCBI lineage: Bacteria > Pseudomonadati > Pseudomonadota > Betaproteobacteria > Burkholderiales > Burkholderiaceae > Burkholderia > Burkholderia sp. AU16482. The sequence continues at coordinate 2,077,266 of NZ_NKEY01000006.1, read as the reverse complement.
ACCTGCAGTTCGCGGTGGCGGGCAATGCCGGCTGGGTGCGCCGCATCGCGGGGCACGTCGAGACCGGTAAGCCGAGCATCACCGACCCGGCCGCCGTGACGCCGACGATCGCGGCGATCTGACGGTAACCGACGCGCGCCGGCTGGTTGAATCCACCCGGCGCGGGAGTTTGCGTTTCCGATTCCGAAGCGGCGGCTTCAGTGCGGCGGTTCGCCGTCGTGCGCCATCGTCCGCGCGCGTGGCGGGCCACATCCGTTGGTCATGCTCGATGTAGCGGTCCGCACGGCGAAACAGCCTGGGCGTGTCGAGGCTGACGAGATCGGCCACGCCTTCGCCGTGCAACCGCCCGTCGCGCTCCATCGCGCGCAGGAATGCAGCGGGTTGCCATCGCTGGCATAGACGCTCGACCTGTCCTGCCGTGCGGCGATCGTGGTCATCATGTCGCGCGGCATCGCATCGTTACGTTCGGTGCGCCGGAACGTGATCACGCCCGAGTTGAACGCCCGCCGGCCGATATCTTGCGCGAGCAGCCAGTCAGATCCTTCGAGCAGCCGCTCGACGACATACCGGCAGAGCGATTAGGGGCGACGGATTGTGCGAACCGGTGCTGCGTGATGTTGGACGTGTTGCTTTGCAGCAGGTACCAGCCCCCAACTTTCGGTGCTCGTTAATTTTCCAGTAATTCCATTGAAATAAAAATCATCGCATGGATTTCTCTCGGAATATTCTGATATTGCATTCTTGACGAAAAATTGTGAGATTTTAACGATTCGCAAACCTAATTTTCTTGTCGTTGATTTGATTTTCAAATTTCGTATTTGTCTCATGGATTTCATTATGAAAATTTGCTTAACTCGGGAAAATTCGACGGCATCGTATCCCTGAGGTTGTAGCAAATGGGGCGTGCCGATGTATGTAACCCGTCATGCAACGGTGCCATGCGAACCATTCAGGACGTGCTCCAACACCCGAGCGCGATCGTTACCCAGTCTCTTCATCTCGAGATCGCGACGCTTGCTTCCGCGCTCTCCGTGTTCGAATTCACGCTCACTGAGGCGATGAACACGCCGTTTCTGGCCGACATCACGGTCACGTCTCCAGACAAGCATATCGACGGCGCGGCCACCGTCGGGCGGCCGGCGATCTTCACGATCGACGAGCATGCATCGGTGCCGTCCCTGCCGGGATTGATCGACCCCGTGCGTCACACCGCTCGCACGGTGCACGGCGTCGTCACGCAGTGGACGCGAATCAAGACCACGCGTGACGAGGCAACCTATCAGCTTCATTTGAAGCCGCGGTTCGCGCTGCTCGAATCGGTGCACGACTCGGCCGTGTTTCTCGACCGATCCTTGCGCGAGTTGCTCACCGACGTGATCGTCGATCGCAGTCTGTTCCAGTCCTTCGACGTCGAGTTCGAGCTGGAAGGGCTTGACGGGAAGTAGTGCCGTTGCTGCCGCACTCCGGCCTGACGAGTTGGCACGAGGCGATTCTGACGTTGGAAGCCACGCGCGCGCTGGTGCCACAGACGGTACGCGAATGGGACCACAACTATCGCATCCCCGACGATCCGTTGCAGGTCGAATCGGTCGTGGCCGACGACGATCGATCGGTCTATGGGAGCGTGAACCGCGGCATCGAGCATTTCCATTCGATCGAAGAGGGGCAGGCGCTGGCTGATGCGCGGCGTGACGAACTGCGCACGCGGCAGATGCGGCTCGCGGGCACGAGTAACGTGATCGGTATGACGCCTGGCATGGTGGTGCGGATCACCAATGACGTAGTGCCCGAGGCGCCGCACGGGATCGTGATCACGAAGCTCGTTACGACCGGTAGCCGCAGCCAGTCGGCGATCAATACCTTCGAAGCAATCCCGGCGCATCAGACCTATCGGCCCGAATACGTTCCTGAAAGGCATTGGCGATGGATCACCGGGATGCTGATCGGTGTGGTCGAGTCCGTCGATGACGAACCGTACGCATGGATGGACGAATATGGCCGCTATCGCGTCAGGCTCCTGTTCACCCGGCACAGCGGCAAGCGCGGCACGAACAGCATGCCGTTGCGCCTGCTGCGCGCGTCCGCGTCGTATCAGGGTGGCTTGCACATCCCCTTATTGCCAAGAACGGAGGTGCGCATTGTCCCGACGCAAGGCAATTGCGATCGGTTGCTGATTGCCGGGGCGGTTCATGACTACGCCCGGCGGGATCTGGTGCATGGCAAGGAGGGCTGGTATAGCCGTGCCGTGTTCCGTTCACCGTTGCTTGGCAACAAGCTGCGCTTCGAAGACCTGAAAAATCACGAGGGCGTTCGGTTGGCGACGGTGTTCGGGAAGTCGTCGCTCAACATGGGCTATCTGGTCGACACGGAGAAGCACAAGCGCGGCGAGGGCTTCGAACTGACCACGCAGCACTGGGGCGCGGTGCGCGCGCCGAAGGGGTTGTTTTTGTCGGCGGACGCGGCAGCCGGCTCCGAGACGCCGCATCTCGATATGCCTGCCGCGATTGCGCAGCTGAAGGCAGCATTGCAGCGCGTAACGGACCTTGCGGCAGCGACGACGCAGGCCAAGGCCGACCCTGCGGACCGTGCGGCGCAAGCGGCGCTGCTCGATGGCCTGAATCAGCTTCGCGACGCGGGGCTGCTTGCGAGTGCACCTGGCGGCATGGCGTTCGTGACAGCGAAATCGACGCAGCACTCGGCGGGCGAGAACGTGATCGTCACCGCAGGCCGGGATATGGACGTGAGCATCGTCAAGCGACTGCGCATGGTGGCGGGGGACCTGATCTCGCTGTGCGCGCACAAGCTTGGACTGAATTTTGTCGCGGCGAAGGGCAAGGTCATGATGGCGGCGCTTACGGACGGGATGGATTTGTTCGCGAAACAGCAGATGCGCGTCGCGAGCCAAAGTGCGGACGTCCAGGTGTCGGCCAAGTCGAAGATCACGCTCAACAGCGGTGGTGCTTCGCTCGTAATCGAAAATGGCAACATGACATTTCACTGTCCCGGCGCCTTCACGATAAAGGCGGCGTCATTTTCGTTTCAGGGGCCGGACAACGTCACAACACCATTGCCGTCACTACCGCAGACGAGCCTGAAGATTTCTGACCGGTACTCGTCGTCCCACTGAAGCCATGATCATCAGCCCTCCCTTCCTGCCCATATCGGGCACGACGTCTAGTGATGCGTCGAAGACGGACCCTATGATGGATGTCGTCGATCAGTTCGAGATTGGTCATCATGGAGTCTATCCCGTTGCTTTCGACCGGCGCTTTCACTGCGGCATTCATCTGGATCCGGGCGAGCAGCACGAACCGGTGCGCGCAATTGCCGATGGCGATGTGGTCGCGTATCGCGTTTGCAAAAGCGCTTTGTCTGATGGCGCGAAAGATCCGACTGGACAACCGTTGCTGAACTCGAATGCTGGATTTGTCTTGCTCAGACATAAGACCGATACAGGACATGGGCGAGCGATTACATTTTACTCACTATATATGCATTTGCTGGACATGACGGAACAGGAGCGGCTTGCTCCTCAGCCGACCAATCCGCCAGCAGAGGGATCGATGAATGCCCTGCCTGAATGGTTGCTCGATACGGCAGGCGGCAAAGACGGGATCGTTCAGTTGGGCGGCACAAAGAAGGTGTACCGCAAGGACATGCTCGGTTATGTCGGTCAGCACCAGGGAGTGCGGCATCTGCATTTTGAAGTTTTCATGTCGGACACCGACTTTACAGCCTGGTTTGATCAGGACGGCCACAAGGTTCAACTGGGTGAGAGGAATCCTGTTCAGCCTGCGTCGAGTGACTACTGGGGGCATTCCTATTTTGTCATTAAGGGACCACATGATTTTATCGCGCAGCCCGCGGGTATGGCGGACGACTGGTTTCCGCGTCTGCCAGGCGGCTCAATTGGTGAACAAGACATCCTTTATGTGGAAGCATGGTTCAACAAGGGGCGGCGCTACACATGCGCGTGGATCGACCGTGGTAGCAGCGGCAACGTTATTCTGCTTACAAATGTTCCGGTTGCTGACCCGTACGACGGAGAAACAGGGCAGTATGAGTACGACCTGTATGATCGAGCGGTAGCACTTTATTCAGAGTGTCCGAGCGATGGCTATGAAATGCTGCGCTTTGGGCGAATTCTTTCACGTACGGTGGTGACGGGGGAGGCCCTTGCTACTTGGGTAGCGGTGCCAATCGACGAGAACGGGACGCAAGGATATGTCAACATCGCTGCCGACAAGATCATCAAATTGTCGGATGCCGACTTTCCGTTCTTCAAGGGCTGGCAAAAAGTTGACGAAAGCAATACGCCGTTTAATCGGGATGGGTTATGCGGATACGATGAGCTTTGTCGTCTGACCGGCGTTACTGATCCACAGGCAACGTTCGGAATGATCCAGCCGCTCGAATACGACGGTAACAACAACGATAGTGCCAATCAGCTGCTCGCTGGCTATGTGCGGAATGCAGAGGGTGTGCGCACAAAGCTCAGGGGGCTGGTGTTCAACGCGCGCAGCGAGTGGGATCCGTCGGACAACGACGATCGCTATCGAGGTCTGAATGAACCAGATGGATTCTTTGGCAAGCAGAAAGATACCAACCCGGATGGCTATGCCTTGTTTATTGAATTTCTCGGAAAAGTCCAGTTTCTTGACAGGTTGCCATCCGAGGAATCGCTAGCAAAAGAGAAGCTCTGGTATTTTCATCCGCTCGAATTTATTCGGCATTTCAGGAAATGTGGATGGCTTGGTAAGAGGGAGATGCTCCAGCTTATACCGGATCATGTTATTAGAAAGCCAGGCTCACATAACTCCCCATCTCAAGGAGTATGGGAGTCACCGAATCCAGATCACGCTTCGTCTTTGCTTGATAGGTTTGGGTTGGGTTTGAACGATTCGATGAGGAAGTTCAAGCTTGACACCCCTATTCGACAGGCGTGTTTTATAGCAAATGCCACACAAGAAACAGGGTGGTTCCGCTATCTTGCGGAAGGGAATCGCAATGATAGTGCAACAGACCTGCACAACGGTTGGTTTGGTCGGGGTTTTTTGCAGTTGACAAATCCTAACGGAAATATGGGCGGCGGAAATAATAACTACTATAAATATTTTAAATTTATTGGTCGACACCCGACTCTGCCGCCGGGGGCGCAGGAGTTGCAGTGGCGAAATGAGGTTGCAAGAGATGCTTATCATGCGAGTCATAGTGCAGGTGCTTATTGGGTTTGGTCTGGGAAATCGATGCCTACGGTGAACAATCCGTCTCGACCGCGGGTGGATAGTGCAAATAAATATGCAGATGAGATGGGTGTGAACGAAAGAAGGGTAATTCGAACAAACGCCGGAATTAAGGTGTGGTATTACAACCAATCCTTTGCGAATTGTGCTGCAGCAGTGAACTATCCGGGTGCTACGGGAAAAAACCCACCAAACATGAATGGTCTGGTAGATCGATCGACGTCGCTGACTAATGCGTTAATGGTTTTGACCGATATTGCGATTTTCAAGGGGCCAAATCAGGAAGATCTAACGTGGCCGGAAAACTTCACAAGACGGAAGTTGCCGTGAGAAATATTTTTTGGATGTTGTTGGCTTTTTTGGGGCTCGGTGGGGCCGCGAATGGTGAGTCGGTTTCTACTGGTCATGTCAATTATCGGGATAATGTATCTCTGTTGAAAAATCGGTGCGGATATGTTCTCGGCGAGAGTATATCGTCAAAGGTAGTCGGTTCTTCGGTGGGTGTAAATAATGAAATCATATCATTTGATTTTTATCTTGTGATGGCGCTGGATAAGAGGGCTATACGCGGGAAGCTGTCGTTTAGTTGTTTTATGGCTGAATCGGGTGTGTCGGGTTCAAGTGTTGTGAATAACACCACCGCGGTCGACGAAATTGCTTTGGAAGATTCTGGGGGGCGATATGTGCGTAATATCGTGTGGCAAAGGAAATATGAAGGAAGGGGATGGGATGGAACCATTGCCTACGTTGATTCGATATATGGCGATCGAGAGAGATTGACTGTTCCTGATTATTTCTTAATATGCCCTGACGCAATACATTACCCATGTTTCTCGTTTGAAATTGTGGGGCAGAGGCTTGACAAGAAGGAAATCGATCGAATTCCGGTGGCGCTTGGCGGAATTGAAGTTGTTGCATTGCGATCGACGGCTCCTGAAAGAGACGACGGGGATCGATAGATTGTCATCCGCGATTAATTTGTCCCTGAGCTTCGGTACGCGGTGTGCTGGAAACTCCAAAAATCCCTATTCAACTAGATAGCCAGTATATGCAATCTCCTATTCGCAAAGGTGACAAGCTCGAACATGGCGGTGAAGTTACCAGCGGCTCGCCGTGGACGACGTTCATGGACAGGCCGCTTGCACGTAAAGGCGACGATGCGACCTGCGACCTGCATGGCCCGACCGTCATCGACGAGGGCGCGGACAAGTATCCCGATCGCGATGAGAAGTTGTTCGCGCTGGACGGCCATCGCTGCACGTGCGGTTGTCGATTGATTTCGTCGCTACCGAACGTCCACTTCGAGTAATGCCGGTCGATCTCTCTCCCGCCGGACGCCCCAGCGCGTATCCGGCCAGGATGCGTTTCAGGCCGTGGGCATTAACTTGGTTCGTGTGTAATGTGTTCGGCCCGGTGGTCATTTTGCTGGCGTGGCCGAAAAGCGAGCCCGCGAGCGGCCTTAGGTTTTGGGGCTTGATTAGTGGGGTACCCAACGGACTGTTTCTGGTCCTGCTCGGCTTTGGCCGCGCAGGCTACGAGGGGCTATGGTATCGCGCATACTGGCGCAACCATCATCGTGACCGCTGGCTTGCGAAAAAGATCGGGTTTGCGCAGCGACCGCTTTATGTACTCGACGCAGGCTATTGCCTGCCACTTGGTGGGACATCTCTGTCCGATGTTCTGATAGGGAAACGCTCCATCATGAAGGTGCAAGCCCCGCGGCACGGTTCAGGAAAGGTTTTGTGCAATCGCTTTGAGGACAACGACCCGCTACTGGACGCCCCGTCCAATGATCCGCCGCTGGACGCTTCCTCCATGGCGGATGAAGAGGAAAGTCCAACTGCTGCCGTACCGAAGAAGGCCGATCCGGTGGTGCAGATGATTCGCGTTGCGCTTGAGCCTCTCGCTGAAAGCATTCAGGCACTGACTCGATACGAAAGGGCATATTGGCCTCAAGTGCGCGTATTGGCCGAGTCGGACATCGCGGACGTGCGTTTGACCCAGGTTCGTGCCGCGATGCATCTGGTGGCGTTTCCGCCCTTGGAAGTCCAGGCCGTTCCGGCTGCCGACGCGTTGCTTGTGGCCGATGTATGGCTCGACGCGCATGAATCCCGTCCGCTCCTCGTCATCGCTACGACGTGGTACGACGATGACATCGACGAGAGCCTTGCCGAGGGATGTGTGGCCGCGTTGCTTGATGCCGGCTATTTCGGGCTTCCGCAGGAGGTCCGTAGAAAGGCTGCGCTACATAGGCCCGTTGCGGGTGATTCCGCCGAACCGGAATATGGTTTCGCGAATTCCGCGATCTGGGGCAAAGCCGACGCCGCCTCGGTGACGCGCGCGTGGATAACGCGGCCGGTTGAAAACTGTGACCGCGCGTTGAACGCCGCCGGGTTTGTGGTTGCAGCGAAAGACGCTGCGCAGAGTCGGTTGGATCGTATTGTTGGCGACATGCGGGCAGCGAACGGTCTGCTGGCGATCGCCGCGGCGATCGAGTCCGGTGCCAGTGACGGACCGCAACTCGTCGTCGATGGCTCGCAGTTGGCCATCCTCTATGTTTTACCTCGAGATCAAACGGCTTCTCCGCATGTCGATATCCAAAAATAATCTACAAAACACGCAGCCTAGAGCGGCCTTAACCGACGACGCTCAGAGCCGGGTCGCAGTCTGGGGGCTGCCTCTTGCCGTCTTGGTTATTGCCGTTTCAGCGCTCGTGCTGGTTTGGTTCCATGGCGAGCGCCTCGGCGTCCCCGATGGCACGCCTCGTACACTGGCATTGATCGGTATTCCGGTATTGCTGGTTGTCATCGTGATCATTCATCTGATGGCGATATCGACTTGCGCATATGCGGGCGCAGCCAAACTGTTTCGTCTGCAAACCGGTGAGAAGGAAGCTGCTTCAACGACGGGACGGCAGTTCAAACGCGATGCGCGTCTGCAACGTCTGGTCGAGGAACTACGGGTATCGCAGGGCCGGCGCTGGCGATACCGATCACCGTGGCTGATGGTGAGCGGCGCTGACACGCTGGTCGATCAGGTCGCGCCGGGCCTGAAGTGCGCGGGTGCGATGCCCGTCGGCGACGTGATCCTCGTGCACGCGGCGCCGGACGACATCGACGCGGGCGTGTGGCGTCGGCAGATCCGTAAGCTGCGGAGCAGACGGCCTGTCGACGGCGTCGTGCAGGTCACGCATGCGGACGAGCGCGTTAGCGAACTGCCGCGCGCACTCGCCACGCTTGCCGCGGACATCGGCTGGGCCGCGCCTGTCACGTTCCTGCATCCAGTGCCCGCGGCGAACGGCCGCCCGGAAGCATTCGATGCGATCGGCGCATTTCCGGAGCCGGTGGTCGGTGCTAGTCGGCTTCTCGTCTTACGCGATCAACTCGCTGCGATCGAGCGTAGTACGGCGGACACGGGCGTTCGGCTTTGTGCGGCATCGACACGCATCACATATTTAGCCGAAATCTCGCAATACATCGAAAAGCAGCACGAGCAAATCGTCGCCGGCTGGCAGGCGCTCGTTGATTCGCACTGGGCGCGCGCGCCGCTGACGGGCGTCATGTTCGCTCCCGTATTCGCGACGACAGCCACCATGCCGACGCCGGTGCCGATTGCTGCGGGCGCGAGCGCAACGGCGCCGACCCTCCCGACCGATTTCCCGCCGCAACCGGCCGCACTGCTACCCGCGTGGCGCGCAATCGCCAGTCGGCGACGCATTGGCCAGCGGGTGGGCTTCTACTGGCCGGATGCGCTGGCGATAGGCGTGACAGTTGCGGCGATAGCGTGGTGCGCATGGATGACCATATCGTTCGTCGGCAACCGGCAACTCATGCGCGAAGCGGAAGCGGCGGCTCGCGCAGCGGTCGATGCACGGCCGCAAACCGCTATCGCCTTGCGCGCGCAGCTTGCGCTGCAACAGTTGATCGAAAAGCTCGAATACCGGCAACGGCATGGCGCACCGTGGTATCTGCGCGCGGGTCTGTCGCACAATGCCGATGTTCTCGGCAGTCTGTGGCAACCGTACCGAATCGCCGCGACTCGCAACTTGCAGGCGCCTGTTGTGAAAACGATCGGCGAGCTGTTGGTGGCAGCCGATCGGATGCGCGCCGACAGCCTTCAATCACAGGACGCACGCAGCAGTACCTACAATGCGCTCAAGGCTTATCTGATGCTCGGTGATCCATCTCGCGCCGAATCTGCATTTCTGAAGCATCAACTCACAGCTCTGTGGAAGAGGCCGCCGGAAATGCCTTCGGGCGAGCGTGACGATATCGGCCGACGGCTCGCAGCGTTTTACGCCGATCATCTGAAAGCGCATCCGGAATGGCGAATTGCGACGGACGATCGCGTCGTGACAGCGACTCGCAACATGCTGGTGACGCAGATGGGACTCGCGTCAGCCGACGACACGGTCTACCGGCGCATTATTGACGACGTCGAGAACAAGTACGCCGACGCGTCGCTCGAGACGCTGCTGAATGGCGCCGATGCACGTGGGATGTTCACCGCGTCGCAGACGGTGCCGGGGATTTATACGCGCGCAGCGTGGGACGGCATGATCGCCGCGGCAATCGACAAGGCCGCCGGGGAGTACCAAAGCAGTGGCGACTGGGTGTTGGCGAGCACGCAGCCGTCTCGGACGACGGGGCACACGCGCGCGGCCGACATGATCCGGTCTAAAGCGCCCGCCGAGGAACTGAAGCAGCGGCTGACGGCGCGTTATTTTGACGAGTACACGGTTGCGTGGCAGCGCATGCTCAACAGTATGCAATGGCAGCCGGCATCCAATCTCGGCGGTGCGGTGGCACAGCTTTCGCGGCTCGCGGATGCACAGACCTCGCCGTTGATCGCGCTGATGAAATCCGTGCAATATCAGGCCCAGGCGGGCCGCCCGTCGCAGGCGCTGGTTGACACGCTGATGCGCAAGGCGCAAGACCTGATCGGCACGGACGAGCAGGCAGGGGCGGCCGTCGTCAGCCCGCTCGACAAGCCGTTCGGTCCGCTGCTCATGCTGATGAGCGACACGGGCGCGTCGCCGGCCGCTGCAAACGCGAAGAGCGCTCTGCCGGCCGGTATCGCGCTGACCGGTGTGAGCCTGTCGCGCTACCTGACGGCAGTCACGACGATGCGGCTGAAGTTGCAGCAGATTTCCGGCAGTCCGGATGCGCAGGCGATGGCGCGTTCGCTCGCGCAGGCGGTGTTCCAGGGGAAGTTGTCGGAGCTGTCCCAAGCACGCGATGACGCGGCGCTGACGGCCGCAAGTCTGGGCGCGGCATGGGCGGGTTTTGGCGATGCGGTGTTTGCGCAGCCGCTCGAGGCCGCATGGCAGACGATTCTGCAGCCGGCCGCAGCGAGCCTGAACGACGCATGGCGAGCCAGCGTTGCCGCGCCCTTCAACGCGGCGATGAGCGGCCGCTATCCGTTCTTCGATACGCAGGCCGATGCATCCTTCGCTGAGCTTGGCCGCTATGTTCGGCCCGACACCGGATTGATTTCGCGTTTCGTCACTACACAACTGGCCGGCGTGATGAAGCTGGAGGGCGATCACTGGGCGCCGAACGAGTTTGCGCCGCAGGCGCTGCAGTTCGACCCGAAATTCCTGAGCGCCGTCCGGCAGCTGTCGACGGTGGGCGCGCAGCTCTACTTGCAGGGCGACGCGGGACAGAAATTCGAAATGATGGCCCTGCCGACGCCAGAGGTAACACGCTCGGAACTGTCGATCGACGGCAAGCAGATCGTCTATTTCAATCAGCAGGAACGCTGGACGCCGCTGGCGTGGCCAGGCAATGGCCTGAACGGACACGCGGGGCTCACGTGGCAGACGCTCGACGCGGGCCTGCGGCAGGCGTTTGATTCGACCGGCGATTGGGCGTTCCTGCGTCTGCTGAGCAAGGCGGACGTCAAGCAGCTTGATAGCACGCGCTATCGGCTCACGTGGAACACCGGGAGCAGCGAGCCGCTTTCGTATGTGCTGCGCACACAGGTCGGCGCCGGGCCGATTGGCCTGCTGAAACTGCGCGGATTCCGAATGCCCGATCGCATTTTCATCGTCGGCAACGCCGGTGTCGTGTCTACCATGCCGCTCCTGCCGCCGCTGCCACAGGATCTCCAGCCATGAGTGAAGGCAAAAACGAACCGGTGATGCCCGAAGGCGTTGGCTTCGGCGCGGAGGACGATCCGTACCTGCGCTACTTCGATGCCGAGATGCGCTACCTGCGCGAAGCGGCGCGGGAATTTGCGAAGGAACAGCCGCAAGGCGCCCGCCGTGTGGGAATGACGATGATGCCCGGTGCACTCCACGACAGTGTCGAGCAGACTTACGCGGGCTTCGCTTTCCTCACGAGCCGGCTGCGCATGAAGCTCGACGACGCCTATTCGGAAATCACCGATCCGCTGATCGACCACCTTTGGCCGCATGCGGGTCGCACGATTCCGTCGCTGGCGATCCTTGCGTGCATGCCCCGCACCGGCGAGGCGCGGATTCTCGATACGTTGCCGCCGGGGCTACAGGTTCATTCGACACCGGTCGGCCAGGACGGGACGATATGCGTTTATCGGACCACTCAGGCGGTAAGCCTGTTGCCGCTCGGCGTGCGCGAGGCGGGTGCGCGTATGCGCGAGGACGGTCACACGGTGATTCGGCTCGCGTTCGACCTGCTGCACCGCGAGCAGCGGTTGCTGGATGACCTGTCACGTATCCGGCTTTACCTGCATGGCGACCGGCCGACCGCATCCGCGCTGTACGCAGTGTTCACGCGCCAGGTCGAGTCGATCGGCGTGCGCATGCCGCGCCTGCTCGACGGCCAGCTACAGCCGCGTCCGGCGATGAAGTTCGAGGCGGCCGGCTTTGGCGCACAGGAGCGACTGTGGCCGGTCGATCACGACGCACGCGACGCCGCTCTCGATCGCGAGCAGACGATGCTCGAATATTTCGCGTTCCCCGAGAAGTTCCACTTCGTCGACTTGTGCGGTTTCGACGCGGCGAGTGTGCCACCGGGCGAAACGCGTCTTGAATTCGAAATCGTGATCCGGGATCGGATACCCGGTGACGCCACGTTCGGCGCGGACAATATCCGGTTGTTCTGCACGCCGGTGATCAACCTGTTCGAACTGGACGCGCAGGCAATCCGGCCCAACGGACACGATCGCGACTATCCGGTGCTCCCTCCCCGGTCGGCGGGCGAGCACGTCGAGCCCTACGATGCGCTGTCGGTCGTGGCGACCGATCCGCGCACCGCCAATCAATACGCGTATCGGTCGATCAAGGAATTCCGTCACCGCGGCGGGATGATGCGGCACGAATCGCCGGATCGCTACTACCACGCGTCGATTCGGCAAGGCGTGACCGGCCAGCGCGAGATGGTCGTGACGTTGGGCGGGCATCCATGGGATGAGCCGGGCAGCTTGCCGGACGCGCACGTGACGGTCCGGGTATTGGCAAACAATGGCCGATTGCCGCGCATGGCCCTGCGTGAATCGACGATTGCCACGCGTGCTTCGACCTTTAACGGTGTCGAGCGCGTATGCAACCTGACGGCCCCGACGATGCCGCTGTATCCGCCGCGCGGACGCGACTATGACTGGCGGGTGATTTCTCACTTCAACGCGGCAGGCACAACCGAGCTGAACATGATGGACGCGAACGTGCTGCGCGGCGCGCTGTCGTTGTACGACTGGACGCGACAGGACGATAACCGGCGACGTATCGAGGCGATCCATTACGTGTGGCTCGACGAGGAAACGGAACGGGTGGGTATGCGCGTCGATCGCATCGTGAATGTGAACGTAGGTATCGAGCCGTCGGGTTTCGCCGGGCCGGGCGACGTCGCGCTGTTCGGCGACGTACTCAGCCGCTTCGTAGGCCGCTACGCGTGTTGCCACTTTGCAGTGCGGCTCGTTCTGTACGAAGGCGTCGGGGGGCCGATTCGGCGCTATCCGTGCGTGAGCAAGAAGGGAGACTGGTTGTGATACCGAGAAACCATCGGAGGATGCGAAGCATTCGACTGGTAGCGGTCGGTGCGCTGATGGTCGCGGCGATGTCCGGCTGCGGCATGTGGCAGTCGGTGATGGATACGGCGGTCGATACGACGCGCGCGGTATTCGTCGCGAAGGTCAAGCAGATGAATCTGGTGATCGAAAGTCGTTCCGCGCTCAACGAAAATGAGCAGGGTCAATCATTACCGGTTGTGGTGCGCGTTTACCAGCTGAAAGACGCGAAGGTCTTCGAAAAAGCGCGTTACGCCCAGTTGCTCGATGACGATAGAGCGTTACTGAGGGCCGATCTGCTCGGCAGTATGGAAACCACGCTCGGGCCTGGCGCCACGGTGAAGCTGTCGGCGCCCATGGCGGATGATGCGCAAGTTGTCGGTGTCGCGGGATTCTTCCGTAACCAAGCCGGTGCCGAATGGCAACTGCTGATCCCGAAATCGCAATGGAAGAAATCCGATCCCGTCAAGCTGGTCGTGACGGGCAATCGGATGGAGCTGGTTCCATGAACGAGGTGCGGTTTCGGGAGCTTGATCGTCGGCGACGGAATCCCTGATGGTGAGAGTTAACTCGGCCATGTCTGGCGCACAACGGGCTCTTCTTCCATTGAAAAGCGCTCCGGACCGGCCGCTGACCATCCCTGACAGTGTGCGGCCGGCGCTCCGCTAGAATGCCGGATTGCCGCCGCTTGACGCAGGCGGCGCTTCGCGCGCTACACTGCGCCATGCCATCCCCGTTCAACTTTCCATCCTGCCGACGATGACGTCTCCTGTCCTGACCGGCCTGCGCATCGGCATCACGATCGGATTGCGTGCCCCCGACGAAAGCCTGTGGATCAACGGCATCAAGCAGAACGCGCTGTTCCTCGCGAAGCTGCTGATGGCGTCGCCGCACGGCTACCGCGTGACGCTGGTCAACACGACCGACGTGCCGCTGACCGACGCCTTGCCGTGGGATCGCGGCATGTACGACACGCGCGCGTTCGCCGACATGAAGGACGCGCTCGACGTGATGATCGAGCTTGGCGGGCAAATCGACGGCGAGCAGACGGCCTACCTGAAAGCGCGCGGCGTGAAGCTCGTCAGCTATTGCTGCGGCGTCGAGTACATCAACGCGATGGAGTCGATGCTGTTCGGCCGCCGGCTGTGGGATTCGCTGTTCATCAACCGCGGCTACGACGAGGTATGGGCAATTCCGCAGATTGCGCCGTCGTCGCTGCCGTTCCTGCAGTCGCTGCGCCGCTGCCCGGGGCGCGTCGTGCCGTTCGTGTGGGATCCGATGTTCCTGACCGAACGCGCGCAGTCGCTGCCCGAGCACGGCGAATACCGGCCGCGCAGCGAGCCCGGCAAGCGGCTCACGGTGATGGAGCCGAACCACAACGTCGTGAAGTTCTGCGTGTATCCGATGCTGATCATCGACGAAGCGTATCGCCGCGACCCGGACGCGATCTGCTTCACGCACGTGACGAACGCCGATCGCCTCGCACACGACAGCCCGGAGTTCGTGATGCTGATGAACTATCTCGACATCGTGCGCGCGGGCAAGGCGAGCTTCGTCGGGCGTTTCGATACGCCGCTGTTCCTGGCCGACCTGACCGATATCGTCGTGTCGCACCAGTGGTCGAACCCGCTCAACTATTTCTATTTCGACGTGTGCTGGCAGGGCTATCCGCTGGTGCACAACGCGAGCCTCGCGCCCGATCTCGGCTACTACTATCCGGACAACGACGTGCAGCAAGGCGCCGATGCGCTGCTGCGCGCGCTGCATACGCACGACCACGACTGGCAGGCGTACACGCGGCGCCAGCGCGAGATCCTCGGCCGTTACACGTCGTCGAATCCGGCGCTCGTCGCCGAGTACGACGCGCTGCTCGCGAACCTGATCGGCGCGACGGCTGCCTGAAGCCGATTTTCCGCGGTACCGGTTCGTTGCGGCCCGCGCGCCGTCTGCCACCGCCGGGTTTGTCCCGCCCTCATGTCTGACGAAATCATGCCGTTAAAAAAGAAACCGCCGAACGCGATCGGTTCGACGGTTTTCGAAGGCACGAAATTGACGGCTCCGAGGGAAGTCCGTCAAAAACAAGTTTATAGGTTAACAAGTTGGAAAGATTGTTAAACATGTTTCAATCCATAATCTTCATATAATTGAGGTTGGTATTATTGATTAAATGAAGATTGATTCCGCATGGAATTTTAATAATATCGTTTGAAACGTGAAAATTGAATGCCGTGATGATCGAATGGCGGGCGGAAACGGGTTTCTCGCGGGGCGGGTCGTGTATGGGGAACGGTGTTTCACCGCGGCCTGTCGCGCGTGATCGGTACTTCACGGCACGGTATTGGTCAGATCAATTGACGGTGCCCTGATTCTCGAGACGGGGAATTCGTGAAGAGACGATTCAGATAAAACTGTTTCGACGAAAAAGATAAACGACTCGAGCTTCGGGTTCCTTGTAATTCGGGTTGTGTAACCTGTCGCACTGTCGGCATCGCGCGTGCGTGATGTATTTCAGGTAACCGAATATCGTAAAAAATATCGAATTTGACGGCGCCGCAGCGAACAATCCGCTCCCCGGAAAAATCGACATGACAGGATGGGCCGGGTAGGGCGGCGGAGCGCGTCGAGGTCGGCTCGTTCCGCTGATGTGTTGAGGTCGAGCCGCGATCGGCGGCTCGCCATTTGCCGGAGCGCCGGATGAATGCGGTCGAAGCTCGCCAGGAGGCGAATCGGAAAGCGAATCGCGACGAAATCGACCGCGTGTTCGGCGCGCGCGACGATCATCCCGACCTCGCGTCGGTACGCAGTTTCGTCGAAAGCCGGCTCGGATTCGCGCGCGAGCCCGTGTGCCGCGCCGACCTGTCGGGCGGCGTGCTGTACCAGGAATGCCTGGCGCGGCTGCGATGGGGCGAGCGCGACGCGCTGCCGCCGCTCGCCTTCCTGCCGCGCCTCGAAGCGCTCGGGCTGATGCGCTGGTTCGACCGGTTGGTGGTCGGCCGGATGATCGACGCGCTGCGCGCCGATCCCGGTGCCGTGTACGGGTGCAACATCGCGGCGGCCAGTGCGGTCGTGGATGACGCGTGGCTCGCGATCTTCAGGCGGCTCGAGTGCGAGCCGTCGGTGGCGGCGCGGCTGGTGGTCGAAATCACGGAGACGGGGCCGCTGAACCCTGTCGCGGGCCGGTCGTTCGTGGACCGCCTCCGGCGCGCCGGGTGCCGGATCGCGATCGACGATTTCGGTGTCGGTTTCAGTGCATTGAACAATCTGGTGGTCGGCAATCCCGACATCGTGAAGCTCGACCGCTCGATTCTGTCGATGATCAAGCGCAACGCGATCGGGCGATACCGGTTTCGCCGGTTGATCGCGTTTGCGCATGAAGGTGCGCGGCACGTCGTCGTCGAGGGCGTGGAAAGCGAGATGGACCGGCAGATCATCGTGGATGCCGGCGTCGCGTGGGCGCAGGGCATCCGCTTTTCGTGGCGGTCGCCGGCCGCCGCGTGATCGCGGGAACGGGCAGGGCGGCGCGCGGGATGCGCGTCGGGGGCGGGACGAATCGCAAAAAGGGGCGTGGAGATGGCGGAGACGAAAGCCGGAGGCGGAACGGGCACGCAGGCAACCGATGTGCGCGGCCTGATCGCCCTCGCCGAACTGGCCGACATGCTGGGGCAACTGGGCGCCGAGTCGCCCGATGCCCCGATCGATGTCGCGCCCTATCTCGACGGCCTGACGACCGTCGCGCGCCGCATTCAGCGGATGAACCCGCTCGACGCGGGCGGCCGCGAGCTGGCGGCGCGGCACTATTACGCGGGCGTCATTGCCGGCGCGTGCGGTGACGAGTCGGCGATCGCGCGCGGCGTATGCGACAGCCTCGTCAGGCAATCGGGCCGCGCGGGCCGGTCGGCAGCCCGTTGTTTCGCGGTGCTCGCGCGCATCGGGCGGCGGCACGGCCGCGCGTTCGCCGCGCAAAGCGGCGATCGGGTACGCGTGTAACGCGACGGGCGCGTGCGATCGCAATCAGCCGAGCGGGCGATCGGCGAACAGGTGCTGGATCTGCGTGGAATAGGCGCGCACGTTGTGCTCGGCGAGCGCGTCGACCTGGTGCAGGCAGCGCCGGGCGGCGGCCGCGTAGTCGATGAGCCGTGCGTCGTGCGTCTGCGCGGCGGTCGCGATCGCGCGCGCCGCATCGAAGATCTCGAAGTCCGGATAGTAGTAGCCGACGTCGCGCAGGAACGGCGAGTTGTGCACGAGCGGGTAGTTGCCGTACAGCGCGTCGTACAGCAGGTAGTTCAGGCCGTTTTCCCAGTGGTGCGACACGACGATGTCGGTGTGATGCGCGGCCCACGCGACGAACGGCGCGCGCACGTCGGCGGTGGCTTTGCCGTCGCGCACCATCTCGAGCCCGAGCGCGAGATGCTTGAAGGCGACGTTCTCCTTCTTGTCGAACGTGTTGGTCATGTACACGTGCTCGACGAGCTCCGGATGGTCGACGTAGCACGCGTTCGCGGCGAGCATCGGCACGATCGCGCTCTTCACGACGTTCAGGTTCGGCTCGAAGAACGCGATGCGCTTGGCCCGGCCGTGGTTGCGATAGCCGAAGCGCGCCTTCAGCTCGGGATCGGCGTCGAGGCTGCGTTCGATGAAATACGGCGACCAGATATGCGGCAGCTCGATCACCGGCGCGCGGTACACGGCCTGGAAATACGCGGCGCACGTATGCATGTGCTGCGGATTGGTCCATATCTCGTCGAACTGCACGCGGTGCGGGTTCGGTCGCCAGTCGTTCTTCTCGAAGTTGATCGTCTCGACCGCGATCACGTAGTCGTTGCCGAAGCGGTACGACACGCACTTGCCGCCGCGCCGGCGCACGACGTCGGTGTGCGACGGGTCGACGAAAGCGTTCATCTCGATCAGCAGGTCGGTCTCGTGAACGACGGCCGACAGCGGCCGCAGCGCGTCGCCGAACGCGTCCATCATCAACGCCTGCGGATACTCGGTGACGCCGTCGTCGTGCGCGAGCCAGACCTCGCCGATCAGCGGCGACTGCTTCAGCAGCATGTACAGGTACACGCAGTGCTGGTTCGCGCCGTTGTACCAGATCGACTGCGTCGCGTCGCGCTGCACGTTCATCGTTATCGCGACATTGAGTTTCATCGGATCTGCTCCGTGGGGCGGGGACAGGTCACGCGTCGCGATAGAGCGTGGCGATCGCGTCCGTATAGGCCGCGACGTTCTCGGGGTTGTAGATGCTGACCGAGTCGAGCACGTGCCTCGACTGCTCGCGGTACGCGTCGAGATTCGCGTCGTGCTCGGCGAACGCCTGCAGCAGCGCGCGACCGCCCGCCTGGCAATCGAAGTCCGGATAGAAATACCCGGCCTTGCCGAGGAACGGCGAGTTGTGGATCAGCGGATAGTCGCCGTACAGCAACTCGTAATACAGGTAGTTCTGCGCGTTCTCCCACGTGTGCGACACCACCGCGTCGCCGTACGCGGCCATGAATTCGTACACCGCGTAGCGGCTTTCGAACGTCGTGATCCCGTGGTTCACGATGTCGAGACTTTTCGCGAAGTGCACGAACGTCGGATGTTCCTTCAGGTGCAGCGTGTTGCATACGCGCACGAATTCGAGGAACGCCGGCTTCGCGCGATACGCTTCCTCGGTCACGAGCATCGGGATGATGCTGGTCTTCACCATGCAGATGTTCGGCTCGAACATCGTCACGCGCCACCGGGGCTTGCCGGGCTGATAGCCGAACGACAAACCGGCGCCGAGCGTCGCGCGCGCCTTGTCGAACAGCATCGGATGCCAGATGTGCGGGACGATCGTGACCGGTGCGCGCAAGCCCGTCTGGTAATAGTGCAGACACGAGCGCTCGAATTCGGGAATCGTCCACACCGCGTCGTACGGCGCGCCCGAGAACAGGAAGCCCGACGGCTTGTCGAACATCGCGCGCTCGATGTCGATCACGTAGTCGTTGCCGACCCGCATCGTGACGACCTTGCCGCCACGCTCGCGGAACGCGCGCAGGTAGTCCGCGCCGAATTGCGCGCTCATCTCGATCAGCACGTCGCAGCGCTCGAGCGCTTCGTCCATCGACAGCAGCGGCACGTTCCACTCGCCGAGCATCATCTGCGGATCGGCGACCTGTTCGCCGCCGTTGACCATCACGGCATCCGCGACGAGCGGCGACTGGCGCAGCAGCAGGATCAGCAGCAGGCAGTTCTGGAAAATTCCGTTTTCCCACAGCGACTGGCCGGCGCCGCGCACGAACAGCGACACGCCGACGACGAGGCGCTTGCCCTCGCCGGGCGCTTGACGGGCATTGGAGTCCGACATGCGTATGCTCCGGTTCAGGCGACCAGACGCGAGACGAACGCGTCGAGGTTCGCGGGGTTGTCGATCGAGACCGACTGCAGCAGCCGGCCGGCCTTCGCGCGGTAGTCATCGAGGCGTTCGTCGTGATGCAGCCACGCTTCGAGCAGCGCGCGGCCGCCGGCGGCCGAATCGAAGTCCGGGTAGTAATAGCCGGCGTCGCCGATCAGCGTCGAGTTATGGATCAGCGGATAGCCGCCGTACAGCACGTCGTAATACAGATAGTTCTGCCCGTTTTCCCAATGGTGCGACACGACCGCATCCGCGTGGCGCGCCATGAAGCCCGGCAGGTCGAGCCGCGGTTCGAACGTCGCCTTGTGCTGGCGCACGAGATCGAGGCTGTTCGCGAAGTGCAGGAAGGTCGGATGTTCCTTCATGTGCATCGAATTGACGACGAACATGTGTTGCACCGCATCAGGCCGCGTGCGGTAGAACGCGTCGCACGCGAGCATCGGGTAGTGACAGGACTTCGCGACCGAGATGTTCGGCTCGAGCGTCGCGAGCCTCCACGGCCGCTGGCCGGGCCGATAGCCGAACGTCGCGCCTTCGTCGGTGAGCGTGGCCACGCGGCGCTCGAGGAAGTACGGCGACCAGATGTGCGGCATCAGGTGAACGGGGGCGCGCAGGATCGTTCGCAGCATCGGCGCGGCGGTCTTGTCGTATTGCGGCAGCAGCCATACTTCGTCGAACGGTGCGCCGTTGAACACGTGCCCCGACGGTTTCCCGAAGATCGGCGTCTCGCACAGGCCCGCATACACGTGCCCGCAGAAGAACGCGGTGATCTTCTTGCCGAGCGCCTTCATGTGCCGCAGCCATTCGACCGGCAACTGCGCGCCCATTTCGATCACGACGTCGAGTTCGTGCGTGACGTCGGCGGGTTTCACGAGCGGGATGTCGAGGCCGTCGAGTTCGAGCCCGGCCGGCAGTGCAGTGGCGTCGCCGCCGTTCAGGAAATAGACGGGGCCGACGCGGTCCGAGCGCTTGAGCATCATCGCGAGGAACGCGATGTTCTGGTGGATGCCGTTTTCCCAGATCGCCTGGCCGTCGCGCGCAAACAGCGAGATGCCGACCGCCGGCCGTTGCTTGCGGGTGCCGCCCGCGGCGGCTTCATTGATGTCCGTCACCGGTTGGTTTCCTCTGCGGCGTCGTGCGTCCGGGCATCGCGTCGAGCGTCTGGCCGGCAGCGGCGCGCCGTGGGTTGTCATGGTTGGATTCGCGCCGGTGCGCCGCGGTGTGCGAATCGGGCGACGAGATTCGCGAAGGCGGCAGCCGGATGCCGGCGTGTCGCCGGGCACGCCCGGCACGGCGCGCGTCGGGCAGGCTGCCCCGGCGACTGTCTGCGGCGATTGTGGCATGGAAACCGCCGTTTTTGGCAGGGCGTGACGAACTTTGACATAGCCGATGGCCAACGGGGACGGGCGCCGGCGAAGCGGCGCCCGGTGGTCCGGCGGAATTCCGGCGCGGCGGGTGCGGCCCGTCGGATAGCGCGGCCGCATGGGCGGCCGCAGGCGGCTCAGTGCTGCAGCCGGATTTCGACGCGGCGGTTGCTGGCGCGGCCTTCCGGCGTCGCGTTGGACGCGACCGGATCGGCCTTGCCGCGGCCCGAGACCGTTATCGAATCGGTCTTCAGCCCATGCGCCTTCAAATAGGCGGCGACCGATTCGGCGCGGCGCTTCGACAGTGCGAGGTTATAGTCGTCGCTGCCCACCGAATCGGTGAAGCCGGTGACCGTCACTTGGGAGTACGTGCGGTCGGCGCGCTCGCTCAGCAGCCGGTCCAGCGATTCGCGCGCGGTCGGTGCGAGCGTCGCGTGGTCGGTCGCGAACAGCGCGTCGCCCGACAGGTTCACGCGCTCGACGACGGCGGCAGCGGGTGCGGGTGTGGCGGCCGAGGCCGCTTCGGCCTGTGCGACGCCGCACTGGAAGACCAGCGTGGCTGGATCGGATTGGTCGCGCAGCGCGCGGGCCGAATCGACGGCGCGCACGGGCTCGTCGCCGCAGATCTTGCGGGCGGCCTTCATGCAGGTCTGCGGGCCCGACAGCAGGCCGTGGCAGTCCACCTGGAAGGTGCGCACGCCGTCGCGCGGCTGCAGTTCGGAGGCGCTGAAGGTCGGACCGGATGCGGTCGAGCATGCGGCGAGGGCCGTTGCGGAAAGCGCGAGCGCAAGAGCGAGTTTGTTCACGGTTACATCCTCAATGCTTGGGTTGACTGAAGCCCGCCACGGGTTGCGCGGCGGGCTCGTCTGGCCGTCGGGGCCGCCGCGGGCCGCACGGCTGGCGAGCTGGGCGGCCTGGCGGCGCGACGCATTACTTCCACTGGTACAGCACGCCGGCGCCGATCACCTTCTGACCGCCGCTGAAACCACCGTTGATCGACGCCTTCAGGTTCTCCGTGATGCGCGCCTGCATGTTGACCGCCATCGCCTTCTGGCCGAGGAAGGTCGACGTGCCCACGCCCATCCCGAAGTTGGCGTCGCGATCGAGCTGCGGGATCGAGGCCATCGCGCCGACAGCCGCGATACCCTGCTTCGCCATCTGGTCGGTCTGCTGCAGTTGCGAACCCAGCGAGTTGATCTGCGCCTGCTGTCCCGACAGCGCCGTCGACAGCGTCGTCTGCACCTGCGTCAGCTGGTTCACGTTCACCGCATCGGTGCCTTGCGTACCCGGCGCGACGTTCGTGATCTGGCGCTGCTGCGTGTCGCTGCCGACCGACACCACGTTCGAGCGGCCGCCGTCGTTGGAGCCGGCGCCGATCGCCACCGAGTTCGAGCCGGCGGTGACGGTCGGGTGATCGCTGCCGGTGCCGTTCATGTCGGCGGCGATGCCGTTGTTGTTCACTGCACGCGTCGTGTTGTTGTTGATCGTCGTCGACAACTGGTTCAACTGGTTGTTGATGTTCGTCACGCCGGTCGACAGCGACGCCACGTTGCTGTTCGTCGTGCTCAGGCCGGTCGACAGCGAACCGATACCGGTCGACGTCGACGTCGACAGCGAGGTGACGGTGCTGTTCGTCGTGCTCAGGCCCGTCGACAGCGAGCTGATCGCGGTCGAGGTCGACGTGGACAGCGAGGCCACGTTGCTGTTGGTCGTGCTCAGCCCGGTGGACAGCGAGTTGATGCCGGTGGACAGCGACGCGACGTTCGACGCGGTGGACGTCGACAGCGTGTTGAGCGCCGTGTTCGTCGCGTTGAGCTGGCTGCCGTTGATCGCATCCGTGCTCGTGGCCGAGATGCGGCCCGCGGCGACGTTCGTGATCTGGCGTTCCTGGCCCGGTGCGCCGACGCTCACCACGCCGACCGGCGAGCCGCCCGCGAACGGGTACGTGACGCCGCCGATCGTGGCGCTCGACGTGCCGACGGCTGCCGCCGTGACCGAGTTCGCGCCGAGTGCGATCGAGTTCGCGACGTTCGCTTGCGCGTTCGTGCCGAAGGCGAGTGCGTCGGCGGCCGTGGCCTTGGCGGCCGAGCCGTAGGCCTGGGCGCCGGTGGCGCTGGCCGTGGCCTGGCTGCCCAGCGCGATCGTGTTGTCCGCGGTGGCCTGGTTCGCGCTGCCGAGGGCGAGCGCGCTGGCGCCGGTTGCCGTGTTCTGGTTGCCGAGCGACACCGCGCCGTCGCCGGTCGCCGTGTTGTTCGCGCCCATCGCCACTGCGCCGGTGCCCGTCGCCACGTTCGGATCGCCGATCGCGACCGCGCCATCGCCGGACGCGGTGTTGCCGGAGCCGATCGACACGGCCTTGCCGCCCGTTGCCGAGGCGTTCTGGCCGATCGCGACCGCACCTGCCGTCTGCGCGTTCGAGCCGTCGCCGACTGCCACGCTGCTGGCGCCCGCCGCGCTGGCGTTCACGCCGGCGGCGAGGGCGTTGGTGCCCGTGGCGCCGTCGTTCGCGTAGTTGGCTTGCTGCGTGCCGTTGTCGTTGACGCTGTAGTAGTGCGTCTTCGCGGCGTTGATCGCGGTCGAAGTGGAGGTCGACAGCGACGATACCGCGCTGTTGGTGCTGCTCAGGCCGGTGGACAGCGAGCCGATGCCGGTCGACGTCGAGGTCGACAGCGACGTGATCGTGCTGTCCGTGCTGCTCAGGCCGGTGGACAACGAGCTGATGCCGGTCGAGGTCGAGGTCGACAGGGACGTGATCGAGCTGGTCGCGGACGACAGGCCGGTCGACGTCGAAGTCGACAGGGAACTGATGGAGCTGTTGGCCGACGACAGGCCCGTCGACGTGGAGGTCGACAGCGACGTCACCGAGCTGTTGGTCGAGCTCAGGCCGGTGGACAGCGAGTTGATGCCAGTCGAGGTCGACGTGGACAGCGAGGTGATCGAGCTGTTCGCCGACGACAAGCCGGTCGAGGTCGACGTGGACAGCGACGTGATGGAGCTGTTAGCCGACGAGAGGCCCGTCGACGTCGAGGTCGAGAGCGACGTGATCGAGCTGTTGGCCGACGACAGGCCCGTCGAAGT
Organism: Burkholderia sp. AU16482; assembly: GCF_002223285.1. Lineage (NCBI taxonomy): Bacteria > Pseudomonadati > Pseudomonadota > Betaproteobacteria > Burkholderiales > Burkholderiaceae > Burkholderia > Burkholderia sp. AU16482. The sequence continues at coordinate 2,053,216 of NZ_NKEY01000006.1, read as the reverse complement.
CGAGGTCGAGAGCGACGTGATGGAGCTGTTCGCGGACGACAGGCCCGTCGAAGTCGAGGTCGACAGCGAGGTGATTGAGCTGTTAGCCGACGAGAGGCCCGTCGAGGTCGAGGTCGAGAGCGACGTGATCGAGCTGTTGGCCGAGGACAGGCCGGTCGACGTGGAGGTCGACAGCGACGACACCGAGCTATCGGTCGAGCTCAGGCCGGTGGACAGCGAGCTGATGCCGGTCGAGGTCGATGTGGACAGCGAGGTGATCGAGCTGGTGGCCGACGAGAGGCCAGTGGACGTGGAAGTCGACAGCGACGTCACCGAGCTATTGGTCGAGCTGAGACCCGTTGACAACGAGTTGATGCCGGTCGAGGTCGAGGTCGACAGGGACGTGATCGAGCTGTTTGCCGACGAGAGGCCCGTCGAGGTCGAAGTCGAGAGCGACGTGATCGAGCTGTTCGCGGACGACAAGCCAGTCGACGTGGAGGTCGACAGCGACGTCACCGAGCTGTTGGTCGAGCTCAGGCCGGTGGACAGCGAGTTGATACCGGTCGAGGTCGAAGTCGACAGGGACGTGATCGAGCTGTTTGCCGACGAGAGGCCAGTCGAGGTCGACGTGGACAGCGAATCGATTGAGCTATTGGCCGAGGACAGGCCAGTCGAAGTCGAAGTCGACAGCGACGTGATCGAGCTGTTGGCCGACGACAGGCCGGTCGAGGTCGAAGTCGACAGGGACGTGATGGAGCTATTGGCCGACGACAGGCCCGTCGAAGTCGAGGTCGACAGGGACGTGATGGAGCTATTGGCCGACGACAGACCCGTCGAGGTCGAGGTCGAGAGCGAGGTGATCGAGCTGTTAGCCGACGAGAGACCCGTGGACGTGGAAGTCGACAGCGACATCACCGAACTATCGGTCGAGCTGAGGCCGGTCGACAACGAGTTGATGCCGGTCGAAGTCGAAGTGGACAGCGAGGTGATCGAGCTGTTGGCCGACGAGAGACCGGTGGACGTAGAAGTCGACAGCGACATCACCGAGCTATCGGTCGAGCTGAGGCCGGTCGACAACGAATTGATACCCGTCGATGTCGAGGTCGACAGCGAGGTGATCGAGCTGTTGGCCGACGAGAGACCGGTGGACGTAGAAGTCGACAGCGACATCACCGAGCTATCGGTCGAGCTGAGTCCCGTCGACAGCGAATTGATACCCGTCGATGTCGAGGTCGACAGCGAGGTGATCGAGCTGTTGGCCGACGAAAGACCTGTCGAAGTCGAGGTCGACAACGAGGTGATTGAGCTGTTAGCCGACGAGAGACCCGTCGAAGTCGAGGTCGACAACGAGGTGATTGAGCTGTTAGCCGACGAGAGACCCGTCGAAGTCGAGGTCGAGAGCGAAGTGATCGAGCTGTTCGCGGACGACAGGCCCGTCGAGGTCGAAGTCGAGAGCGACGTGATGGAGCTGTTGGCCGACGACAGGCCCGTCGAAGTCGAAGTCGAGAGCGACGTGATGGAGCTATTGGTCGACGACAGGCCCGTCGAGGTCGACGTGGACAGGGACGTGATCGAGCTGTTAGCCGACGAGAGGCCCGTCGAAGTCGAGGTCGAGAGCGACGTGATGGAGCTGTTCGCGGACGACAGACCGGTCGAAGTCGACGTCGACAGCGACGAAATGGCACTGGTCGCGGTACCGACTTGTTGGGCGACGGAATAAAGCTGGCTGCCGTTGATCGCGTCGGTACTGGTCTGGGTCACTTGGCCGGCAGCGACGTTGGTGATCTGCCGTTCCTTGTTGAGGTCGCCGACGCTGACGGTGCCGACCGGCGTGGCGCCGGCGAATCCGCCGAACGTAACGCCGTTGACGGACGCGCTGCTCGTGGGAGTGGCCGCGGCGGTCGTCGAATTCGCGCCGAGCGCGACGGAGTTGTTCGTGCCGGCGACGGCGCCGGTGCCGATGGCGACGGCGTCGGTGCCCGTCGCGATGCTGTCGGGGCCCGTCGAGTTCGCGTGGAAATACTTGATGCCCTGGCTATTGATGCTGTCGATCGCCGAGCCCACGCTGTTGGCCGTCGATGTCGAGCCGTTCGCGTTGTACGTGGTGTACGCCGGGGCCGAGACCTTGCCCGTCGTCGGGTCGTACGTCGACCCGCCGCCAAGTGCCGACGCGGTGCTGCTGCCGAGGTTGTCTGTCTTCGTCGAGACCGAGCTGAGCCCAGTAGACAGCGAGTTGATGCCCGTCGAGGTCGAAGTCGACAGCGAGGTGATCGAGCTATTCGCAGACGAGAGACCCGTCGACGTGGACGACGAAAGCGACGTGACCGAGCTGTTTGCCGAGCTGAGGCCAGTGGACAGCGAATTGATGCCGGTCGAAGTCGAGGTCGACAGCGACGTGATCGAGCTGTTGGCCGATGAGAGACCGGTCGACGTGGACGACGAAAGCGACGTCACAGAGCTGTTAGCTGTACTAAGGCCGGTGGACAGAGAATTGATGCCGGTCGAAGTCGAGGTCGACAGCGAGGTGATCGAGCTATTCGCAGACGACAGGCCGGTCGACGTGGACGACGAAAGCGACGTGACCGAACTGTTAGCCGAGCTGAGGCCAGTAGACAGCGAATTGATGCCGGTCGAAGTCGAGGTCGACAGCGACGTGATGGAGCTGGTTGCCGACGAGAGGCCCGTCGACGTGGACGACGAAAGCGACGTAACCGAGCTGTTAGCTGTACTAAGGCCGGTGGACAGAGAATTGATGCCGGTCGAAGTCGAGGTCGACAGCGAAGTGATCGAGCTGTTTGCCGACGACAGGCCGGTCGACGTGGACGACGACAGCGACGTCACAGAGCTGTTAGCTATGCTAAGGCCGGTGGACAGCGAGTTGATGCCGGTCGAAGTCGAGGTCGACAGCGAAGTGATCGAGCTGGTGGCCGACGAGAGGCCAGTCGACGTGGACGACGAAAGCGACGTGACCGAGCTGTTAGCCGAGCTAAGGCCGGTAGACAACGAGTTGATGCCCGTCGAAGTCGAGGTCGACAGCGACGAGATCGAGCTATTGGCCGACGAGAGGCCCGTCGACGTGGAGGTCGACAAGCTGACGATGCTCGACGTCGTGGTGCTGGCCACCGCGTAAAGCTGGCTACCGTTGATCGCGTCCGTGCTGCTTGCACTGATCAAGCCGGCCGCCACATTCTGGATGCGGCGCTCGGCACCGGCGGCGCCCACACTTACAACACCAGCGGCCGAACTCGCGCCGGCATAGGTACCGAATGTCTGACTTCCGATCGTCGTGCTGCTGACCGCACCGGTGCCGCCCGTCGCTGTACTGGCGGCAGCGGTCGTGGTCGCACCTGAGCCGAGCGCAACCGAGCCCGCCACGTTCGCGTTGGCGCCGGCCCCGAATGCCAGTGCATTCGTCGCGCCGGATACCGCGGTATCGCCGATCGCGATGCCGCCAGCCGCCGTGGTCGTATTGCTATTGCCGAGTGCAACCGAGCCCTGGCCGATCGCACTGTTGCTGTTGCCGATTGCCACGGCACCGTTCGCGGCGGTCGTTCCCGCCGCATTGCCTGCGGCGATGTTATTTGCCCCCATCGTCACGGCGCCCGTGCCGTTCGCAATGTTCGGATCGCCGATCGCCACCGCGCCGTTACCGCTCGCCGTCTGTTGACTGCCGATCGCAACGGCGCCGACGCCGGACTTGACGGTTGAACGGTAGCCAATTGCCGTTGAACCCAAGCCGGCCGTTGACGAAACGCTCGAGGTATCGCCGATCGCAACCGACGAATTCGCCGCCGCGGTCGAAGTACTTCCCAGCGCCACAGCGGCGGAACCCGCGGCGGTCGACTGATTGCCGGCAGCCAGCGTAGCGAAATTCGACGCGACCGTTCCGATACCCAGTGCCGTTGCGTTCGTGCCGCTTGCATTGGCGCCGAGGCCAAACGCCGAGGCTTGGCCGGCCGACGCGCTAGCTGACGCGCCAACGGCGGTCGCATTGCCGGCCGTTGCGGCTGCCCTGTTGCCGAGCGCGACCCCGTTCCCGCCCGACGCAACGGCCGTCACACCGATGGCGGTATCCTGGGCCCCACTGGCAGTGGCCTGATTGCCGATAGCCGTTGCATCGGTGTTCGACGCAACCGCGCCGAAGCCGCCCGCGTAACTGGTGGCTCCGGTGGCGCTTGCGTTGAAGCCGGTTGCCATGCTGTTGGCCCCGGATGCCTTGGCGCTACCGCCCAGTGCAATTGCATTGGCGCCTGTCGAAGATGCTGCAGCCCCGACTGCGACGTTATTCGTTATCGAGGTATTCCCGGCGACACCCGCAACCGCGCCGTCGCCCTGCGCGATGCCGTATGCACCGTTGACGGTCGCACCGCGGCCGAGTGCGATGCCCGACGTGGCGGTCGATGCGACGGACGACTGCCCGCCGATCGCGATGCCGTCCGACGCAGCGGACTGCGCGCCCTTCGTTGCGTTGCTGCCGATGGCAACTGCGCCCGCGCCCGATGCGAGCGTCGAGTTTGCCTGCGACAGCGGCGTCGTTCCGTTGCCGCCTGCGCCGCCGATCGCGACGGAGTTCAGCGCGCTCGCCGTCGAGCCGAAGCCGAGTGCGGTTGCACCGGCACCGCTCGCGGTGGTTTCGAGGCCGGCCGCGACACCCCAGAGGCCGGCCGACGATTGCATGCCGGTGGCGACGGCGCCATTGCCGTTTGCCTGCGCGAACGAGCCGTAAACCGTGACACCGGTCCAGCCGTTGCCGTTGGAGTTACACCCGGCGACGACCGAATACGTTCCGGAGCCGTCGCCGGCCTGGTTTTGCGTACCGCCCGGGTTGACGCGGCCGACCGCGCCGCTGCTTCCCGTCAAGCAGGTTTGCTGTGTGTTGAGCGTATTGGCTTCGGCCAGTCCGGGCAGACTGATCGCCAGCGCCGCGACGGCCGCCACCACGACAGCCGACTTGTTCGGCTTGCCCCGTGCCGAATCGATTTCCGATGCTGCGACCCACGCGCCGAGCGCTTCGTTCCAGATCGAGCGGTATGTGCGGTTCATATCCTGCTACCTCCAAATGTGCACGCCACACACCGGTCTCTTTTGTTAGAGGATTACTCCGTGCGCTCGCGTGAATCTCAAAATTGATGGGCGGAGTTTATTGGAGGCGGATTTTATAGATTGACAAACAGTGATAAATGAAGCGTTTTAAAAGTTAAAGAATGGTTAATTAGGCGGGTTTTTGTGCAAGAGGGGCGAATGAATTTGAAAGATGCAAGAATGCTTCAAGTATGGTTTGAATTCTGCGGGCGGTATTCTGATTTTCCTATAAAAATCAATACGTTGAGGAGGTTTTGTGCGGTGGTCAACCCCCTGCATCTGGTAAAAAGTAAGACAAATGAAATGGCAAACGTTTGCGCATCGCCTGATTCTTTCATGTTTGTAATGTTTTCTGGATTGTGGTGAGCTAATGCGCTAGCGGAATTATTAACTTGTTAATATTTTGGCTTTTATTGAATTTTTGTTTTAGTGTGAAGATTATCTCGCAGTCAAATTAATCTGATTCGAGGTGCATTTGATTGTGCTGACGTGCGCATTCCGTCCGGCGCCGGGGCCCGTATGACGGGCGTTCCGGGCCGTCCGGCCGTCCAAGTTGTAAAAAATTGCTACAGAACGCCCGAATGAAACAATCTGCGCCGATTTATCGGATTTGTCCTATTGACGATCGTGTTGACATCGGCGTTATCGCGGAATCGGCGCGTGTGCCAGAGGTTGAGCGGGCGCACTCGTGAGGGGTGTTTCGCGGGGTGTCGACGGGGCGCCACAGACCGTGGGTCTGCGTCCAGTCGGAGGGGGCCGAAATGTCAGATCCGAGTGCGGCAATTTGTCCGCCACGCCGGCGCAGGCCCGCAGCAGCAAAATGAAAAAAGGGAGGGATCGAATGTATCGGGCGCGCCACATTCGGCCCACGAGCGTGGGCCGAATGGGCCAGCCTGCCGCATGACCCGCGGCAAACTTCCGGCTTTACTTCTTCAGAAACCGCAGCGCGAACCGCGCCATCCGAGGCACGAACATCGGGCGCAGCAGGCGCTTGTCGTAACCGGCCATGCGCCGGTCGTTTTCCACGAGACACAGCTCGATCAGCTCGCGCGGGTTCAGCGCATCGCCGATGTCGGCGGTGCCCGTCGCCGGAAAGTTCGCGTCACGCGCGGCGCCGTCGGCATCGATGCCGCGCGCGATGCTCATGCGATCGCGGATCAGCTGCACCCACACGGCCGCGACGCGTGCGAAGAACCACGGCCGGCGCCACCACGGCATCGTGCGCCAGTACCATGCGTACCAGTTGACGAAGAACAGGATGTGGCGGCCTTCTTCCTGGATCACGGGCTCGAAGGTCTCGACCAGTTCGGGCGGGAAATAGCCGGAGCGCTGCGCGGAGCGAAACAGGCCGAACGCGAAAAAGCTGTCGATGCACTCGCTGAAGCCCGTCATCATCCACGACCATTCGGGATCTTTCGGCGCGGGGTAGGCCGGCTCGGGCGCGAGGCGGATGCCGTACGCCTCGACGAGCTTCGACAGCACGACCTTGTGGCGGGCTTCCTCGCCGCCGTCCATCTCGAGCGCGCGGCGCAGCAGCGGATCGTCGACTGTCGCGGCGTAGGTCGCCACGCGGATCGACGCGCGGCCTTCGGTTTGCACCGCGATGTCCCAGATCGGCAGCGACGTGAGCCGCCTGAGCTCGGCCGGCTGGAGCGCCGGCCAGTCGATCACGGCCGGCTTGTACGGGTTGTGTGTGTCGAGCAGCATCCGACAGAACATCTGCTTGTGCGCATCGGAACCGATCCGGACCGGGCCTTGGGCCTCGAAGGTCCAGTTGCGCATTGCGTGATCTGCGGCTGCATGCTCTTCCTGCAGCGTGTCGGTCATGGCTATTGTTATGCGATTACGGATCGAAAGATTCTTGCACAGCTTCCGTCATCGCGTATTTTCGAGCGGCCATGTGCACGCCGGCCCCGCGCATGTCACGCGTTCGTGTCGACCCAGAGGCGGCCCCAGCGCGATGCGTACGCGAGGGCGTGCTCTTCCTCGAAGAAGAAATCGATTGCGTCGAACGACACGGAGCGCGGCGACGGGCCGCCGCTCGCGCGTTCGATCGTCAGGTTGGCGGCGAACAGCCCGTTCGGCAACCGGGCGGCAGCGGGAGCGACTTCGTAGCCCTTGTAGCGGATCGTACGGTTCATGGCATGCGCGGAAAAAGTTCGGACTTTCAGCGTACGCAAACCCGCCGGTCGGGTGAACCAATCTTTCGGCCAATGCAAATGACGCGGCGGGCTGAATCGTTATCGGGGCGGGACGCGGAACGGTGTTGTCGGGAGCCAGGACGACGCGCCCGCATGTCGGCACGCGTCGGAAGACGCGCCGCGCGCCCTCGTCGAATCCTGTCGAACGAGGGCGCGCGGCGGAGTGCGGGGGGTTACTGGTTGGCGACCTTCAGCACGGGGGCGAGCGCATCGACCGACGCCGCGTGCGAGGCCGCCCGATGCGACGCGAACGCGAGCGCGAATTCGGCCGCTTGCGCGCCGACCGTCTCGAGTTGCGCGACGACCTTCGGATCCGAGCAGCTGTCGGCGCTCTCGAAGCGCGTTTCCAGCGTGTTGACGGTGGCGCCGAACGGCGTCGGCCAGCCGCGCAGCGCATGGACGATCGAGCGCAGCGACGTCAGCACGGTGCCGGCCGCCTGCCAGCCGTAGGCGGTGACGATCAGGCCGACCGCGCGGCCGTCGAGATACGGGCGTTCGTCCGCGCGCAGTTCCTCGAGCGTGTCGAGTGCGTTCTTCACGAGGCCGGACACGCCGCCGTGATAGCCGGGCGTCGCGATGATGATCGCGTCGGCCTGGCGCACCGCGTCGATCAGCTCGCGCTGCGCGTCGGTCAGCGTTTTGTGTTCGGGGGCGTAGTGCGGCAGCGTATGCAGGAACGGGCCGTCGAACAGGCGCGTACGCGCGCCGGCGGCCTGCGCGCCGCGCAGGGCGAACGACAGCGCGCGTTCGGTGGACGACGCGGCCCGGGTGGTACCGCCGATGCCGACGACGAACGGGCGGCGGTGTTGATCGAATGCAGTCAAGGGGCGCTCCTGGGAGTGGCTTGCCCGGCTAAGCACAGGCTTAAAACCAGATGGTAACGACCGCGTCGCCACTCTGAAAACGACTTTTCGTTCTATCGATATGCCGCGTGGCGGGGCAATCGTGTGCGCGGCCGCGCAGATCGATAGCAGAAATGCTTGGTTGGGGCGGTGCACCACGGTCGATAAGATGGGTGCGTCTCCTCCATGATGTCTCTACTGACATGGGTTGGCCCCGCCACGCGGATGCGGCGGGGCTTTTTTTCGTCCTCGGCCGGAAAACGGGGCGCGATGCGTGCCGCGGCGTGGCCCGTTAAGCGAACACCGGCCGGAAGAAGCTGCGCTCGTAGCTGACGATGCAACGCGTGTCCTCCGCGTAGCGGAACGCGGCCTGGCAGGCCGGATCGTCCTTCGAGCGTTCGCGGTAGCGCTCGTAGTCGGCGAGGCTCGGGAACGAGAACATTGCCAGCGCGATGTTGCTCGCGCCTTCGGATGGCAGGAAATAGCCGTGATGCGTGCCGCCGAACCGTTCGACGAGCGGAATCCACATCTTGCCGTAGGTCTCGAATTCGACGAGTTTGTACGGGTCGACGACGTAGCGAAGGAAGCAGGTGATCATGGGCGCTCGCGATGCAGTGGCGGAGCCGCGAGTCTGGAGCGCGGGGCGGCACGTGTCAACGGCGTGCACGCCGGCGTCGGTTTCGTTGCTTGATGCGTTGCTTGCGCGAGCAACGATCGGCACTTCGATGTGTTCGCCATGACGTGCGCACAGCGTCGAAATACGCCGTACTCGTCACCTCCGCCAGCCGCGCTACCCGTGGATTTTTACGACATTTTTTCTTGCGACGGCGACCGGCGCGCTCCTAGACTTCGGGCATCTTCACCACGGAGCATGGCCATGTCGATACCCTGGAACGCGATCGCCGAACCCACCGCCGCCGCGCCGCTTTCCGCAGGCGCCGATCGGGTGATCGTCCGGCGCTTCGATCCGGCAATCGACAGCTACGCACAACTCACGCCGATGCTGCACCGTGCGTTCGCGCGGCTCGGTGCGATGGGGCTCAACTGCACGTGCGTCGATCAGGACGAAGATGTCACGCGCCGCCGCGCGGAAGCAGGCGAATGCTACGTCGCCGTGTGCGGCGGGCGCGTCGTCGGCACGGCCACGCTGTACGCGACCGATCCGTCGTCGGCCTGTTCGCTATACCGCCGTGAAGGCGTCGCGAGCGTGCGCCAGCTGGCGGTGGACCCGGCTTGCCAGAGCCGCGGGATCGGCGCGTTGCTGCTGTCGTTCGCCGAGCAGTGGGCCGCGTCGCGCGGCTATGCGCTGCTCGCGCTGGATACGCCGCATCCCGCCGCGCACCTGCTGGCGTTCTACGGCGCGCAGGGCTTCGAGTTGGTCGACGTGATGCGCTTCGCCGGCAAGCGCTACGACAGTGCGATCCTGTGCAAGCGGCCCGTTGCATGCCCCGTGCGCCGGGTGTCGTCGGCGTCGCGGCTGGCTGCGCGTGTGGCGGCCGTGCGGCGTGTCCTGCATGCGTGGGCGCCGCGCATTGTCGTGTTGGCCCGGCGCGAGGCGGGTTTGCGTCGCGCCGGACGTTTCGCGGCGCGCCGCGCGGCCGGTGCGGCCAGTTGCTGGTCGTCGCCGTGGCGGCCGCGTCAGCACGGCCGCGTCGTGGCCCGATAGCGGCGGGCGGACTCCGGTTCGTGCCGTTCGCCCGTCGCGTGGGCTTCACGCGAGGACGGGACGCGGGCCGCTCGATCAATCGGCGCAATCACCCGTTCCGATGGCCAGGAGAACGAACCGGCTCGACGAACGGCGCGCCAAGCGGCACGCAACTGCTTGCGTACGTCACTCGTCGCGGCCGCGGGCGTCGCCGCCGCCTTTCGCAAGGCGCCACGCGATCGTGCCGAGCATGCCGACCGCCACCACCAGCGCGCCCCACAGCACGTAGCGGCGCGCGGCGTCCGTGTCGGCGGCGGCCACCGGCGCGACCGCCGACGCCGGCAGCGCCGCGCCGACGCGCGCGGGCCGTACTTCGGGCGCCATGCCGACCAGCAGTGCGTCGCGGCTCACGGCCGACGACCCGAGCGACGCGTCGCCGACGCCGAGCGTAAACGGCGGCGCGCCGCGCGCGACGAAGGTCAGCGCGGCCGGATGCCAGCCGATCGCGACGGCCGGCTGCCCGCCGCCGAGCCCGCCGTTGCGCATGTCGACGACGATTCGCCATGTGCGGTCCGTATTCGCGACGAACTCGAGCGGCGGATTGCGCTGCTCGCCGCCCTTGCCCTGCAGCCGGAACAGCACGGCGCCCGCGACGTCGCGCCACGGCGCCTGTGCGTCGGCACGGCTTTGCAGCGCCGCGCGTGCAACAGTGTTCGGTTGCGGCAGGCCGATGCGCACGCGGTCGACCGGATACGCGCCATCGGTGTCGAACAGATACTCGCCCGGCGCACGGCCGGCGCGTACCCGCACGGCGTCGCGCCACTGACGCGGCGCGGATGCCGTATCGGCGCCGCGAGCGTCGCGCGGATGCGTCTCGACGTCGATCGACGCGATCGCAGGCGCGTCGTCGAGCCAGTCCAGCCGCAGGTAGCGCGGCGCGGCGCCGTCGAGCGCGATGCGCTCCTGCACCAGCATGTCGCTGCCGCGGCCGACCTTCAGCAACTGCGTGCTGCCGAGCGGCCGCCAACTGCGCAGGTCGTCGCTGGCTTCGACGGACACACGCCCCTGGTAGCTGTCGTCGCTCACGTGCACGAGCAGCGCATCGATGCTGCCGTCGGTATGCGACAGGTCGACGAGGTCCGCGCCGTGCGTGGTGCGCGAAGGCGTCGCGACGGCCGCGCGCAGCGCGCCGTCCGGGCCGACCGTCACGCCGAGCGGCGCGTTGCCGTTCCCGGCGCGGGCGGGCGGCAGCGGGAACCAGTGCACCGGCGTGCGGGACGGCGGCACGGCAGGCGCGGCGGCGGGCGCGTCGAGCGAGTACGGCACTGGCTCGCCCGCGCCGTTGAAGATGCGCACGTCGCCGAGATCGTCGCGCCGGCTCGCCGCATACACGGGCTGCGGCACGGTGAGCTGGTAGTACGCGGCGCTGCCGTCGAGGTCGAGCGCGAAGCGCTGCGCGACGCGGGCTGCATTCGGGGCATCGCCGGCCGCCGCGAACGACGCGAACAGGCTCAGCCCGAGCAGGGCGGCGAATCGTTTCATGGCCGGCCGTCCTGTTGCGCGGCTGCCTTCGGCGGCAGCGGCGAGAAATAGCCGATCAACAGCAGCAGCACGCCGATGCCGATGAACGACACGATGCGCTCGATGCCGGTGACATGCGACAGGTCGAACAGGAACAGCTTGACGACCGTGAGCGCGAGCAGCGCGGCGCCGACGAACCACAGCGGCCGCAACCCGCGGCGCGTGGCCCAGATCGCGATCGCGAGCGCGCAGACCGTCCAGTACACGGATACCGACGCCTGCACGAGCGTCGATTCGGCCATCGCGCGGAATTCATACGGCACGCCGGCCCAGTGATGCAGCGTGCGCAGCAGGATCGCGTTCAGCCACAGGAAGCCGGTCGCGCCGGCCGCACCCAGCAGCTCGACGCGGTACCTGCCGAACGACCAGCCGAGCTTGCGCGCGCGCACGAACCACGACGCGGCGAGCGCGTAGACGACCGCGAGCACGAGATCGAGCGGATTGAACAGCGGCACGCGCGCCCAGCTTCCGCCGTCCTGCGTGAAGTTCGCGTAGAACGTCCACGCCCACATCACGACGATCAGCGGCAGCGACGCGAACGCGCAGAGACGGGCGATGCCGTCGCGGCGCGTGAGCCACATCCCGGCGAACGCGAACAGGCTCCAGCCGACCATGAACACCTGCTGGACGCCGAACGACGAGACCACGGTGTCGATGTCGTAGCCCAGGTGGAAGCGGTGATGCAGCGTGCGCAGCATCAGCGCGTTGAACCACAGGAACACGGTCGCGATCGCCGCATAGTCGACGACGCGCGGATGCCACGCGATGCCGAGCGTTTTCAGGCGGCGCAGCCACGCGGCGAAGGCGACGAACACGAGACCCTGCGCGACGTCGAGCGGATTGAGCAGCGGCAGCCAGAAGAGCGGCGCTGCGTCGCCGTCGCTGACCGTGCTGGCGAGGCTCCACAGCCACAGCAGCGCGGCGAGCGGCGCGGCACCCCACACCTGGTACGCGCGCGGGAACGCCGCGACGGGCCAGCGCAGGCGCGAGCCGGGGCCCGACACGAGCAGGAGCAGCGCGCCGAAGCCGTATGCCCATGCGCTCCAGCTCCACGCGCCTTCGGGGACGAACGCGTGCAGGCGCCAGAAGCCTTCGAGCGAGAGCAGCCCGCACAGGGTCCAGAACGTCAGCGTATGCAGCGGCGCGAGGATGCCTGCTGCAACGGCCGGCGCCGCGTCGTTCGCGGCAGCGGCGCGGCCCGTGTCGCGCGACTGGCGCCACAGCAGCGCGAGCCCCGCACCGACGGCCAGCGGCCACGCGAACGCACCCATGCCCGACAGCGGCGCTTCGTGCGCATCGAACGCGCGCAGCGCGAGCAGCGCCAGCACCGGCGTGAGCGCGAGCGCGGGCCATTCGGCGAGCGGCCATGCGAGCCGGTGGCGCGTGGCGTGCGCGAGCCACGCGGTACCGGCCGCGAACAGTGCGGTCGTATCGACGACGAAGCGATCGGCATGCAGGTCGACGTGGCGGCTTGCATGGACCAGGATCTCGTGCAGCCCGCCGCTGACCCACCACAGCAGCCCCCACGCAGCGGCCGCGACGCCGATCTCGGGCATCCATGCGTGCCATGCGCGCGCTTCGCCGCGCCCGTGCAGCCACCAGCCGGTGAACAGGCCGGCGAGCGCGATCAGCAGCATCGCGATGGTCGGGCCGTTGAGCACCGGCAGCGCGGTCGCGTCGGCCGGCGCGAGCAGGCTCGTGAAGAACGCGCCTGCCGCGGCGAGCTGCATCAGCAGCCCGAAGCCGAATGCGAGCAGGCGCTTCTGGCGCACGCCGAGCCACACGACGGCCGCGCCTTCGATGGCCCACGCGGCGCTGGTCGTCGGCCCCGAGAACGCGAGCGGCACCGCGAGCGTCGCGAAGATGACCGCGAGCGCGAGCATCGATTCGAACAGCAGCCCGAGGCGGTCGCGGCGCCGCGCGAGCGAGGCGGCGACCGCGACGTAGAACGCCGACAGCGCGACCGCGCTCCACGCGAGCGCGAACGGCATGCCTTTCACGAGCGACGCCTGCAGCGCGGTCGCGACGATCGGCGTGCCGAACACGAGCGTGCCGTCCACGTAGTGCCGCAGCGCGAGTTCGCGTTTCACCGCATACAGCAGCGCGATACCGACATACATCAGGAAGAACAGGACGAGGAACGGCTCGGTGCTCGCGAACAGCGCGGGGCGATAGGCGGTCACGCCCCACGCGGAGCCGATCGTGAACGTGAACACGAAGCCGAGCAGGTTCAGCGGGCGCCAGGCCTTGAACCACGCGATCGCGAAAATGCCCGCGTTCAGCAGTGCGTAGTAGCTGAACAGCGCGACATGGTTGCCCTGGCCGGTCGACAGCAGGATCGGTGCGAGGAAGCCGCCCGCGCTGCCCATGAACGCGAGCGGCAGCGCGTTCTGCCGCACCGCGAGGAACGCGCTCAGCGCGCAGATCGCGACCATCAGCGGGAACGCGGCGCCGACGGGCAGCAGCGCATAAAGCTTGGTCGCGGCGAAGATCGTCAGGTACAGGATGCCGACGCCGCCGCCTTGCAGCACGAGACCGTATGCGGCGCGGCGCGCTCGCACGCGCCAGCCGATCGCGAGCAGCGCGGCCGCGGCGAGCGCCGTGCCCGCGAGGCGGAATTCGATCGGCAGCATGTCGTTGTCGGCCGCGTACTTGAGCAGGAACGCGACGCCGAAGAACAGCACGATGATCCCGACACGCACCACCGTGTTGCCGCCGAGCAGCCAGTCGCGTGCGGCGCCGAACGCGCGTTCGGCGAGGCCGGGTTCGCGCGGCGCAGGCGGTACGGGCGGGGCCGCGCGGCTCGCGGTGGCGGGTGCGCCGGCGGTGGTGTGGGCGTGAGCGGACGCAGTGGCGGTGCGTGCCGTGGTTGCCGGTGCGAGAGCCGCTGCGGGAGCCGCTGCGGGTGCCGGCGTCGAAGCCGATGCCGGTGTGTCGACCCGTGCGGCGGCAGGTTGTTGGGCGGGCGTGGCCGGAACGTGGGCCGGTAGCGGCGCGGAGGCACCGTCCGACGCCGCTTGCGCGAGGCCGCCGGAGGTCGCCGCGCCGGCCTTCGCGCCCGCCAGTTGCGCGCGCAGCGAATCGAGTTCGCGCGTGAGCGTGTCGACGGTGGCTTCGAGGCGCGCGACGCGATCGGCGAGGGGTAACGGGGTGGGAGGCGGCGCCGCGGAGATCGCGAATGAATCGGGCGCGACGGGCGCGTGACGGAGCTTGCTTTGCCGCAGCGCATGCCCGACGCAGAACCCGACGGCGGCCCCGAGCAGCGAGCCGCTTCCGGCCGAGAAATCCCCGATCAAGGCGGCGATGCCGCCCACGATGAAGCCGATTACGGCGAATGCCCAGTTCAACGCCTTGCTCCCTCTCACTATCGTTATCGTCCTTCGATCGCGGATCGCACCCGATCGAGGCGGTTTCAGCACGGCCGGCAGGCGAACCGGCATGCGCGCGTCGTACGGCGGGGCCCTCGTGCGAAAGGCCCGCGACGGCGTCGCGATTGGCGTGTTTGCGGGGAATGTATCACAGCGCGCATGCTCCGATTTGCGGGGTTGGCGCGGTATCGCGGCGTGCGCCGTCCGGTGTCGCCATCCGGCTTTCTGCACGGTCATGCTTTTTACTGACGAATGCAGTGCGCGTTTTCGTCTGAGCGAATCGACGCCGGAACGGACGTGAACTTGTCGCAAAACGACGCGTGCCCGATGCGCGCTGGCGCAAAACCTCATGTGATGCGCGCCGCGTTGCTGCGCACAAGTCCGGCGCGGAATGCCCGCCGTTGCGGGCCGTGCGCGTATTGCGCCGCCGCAATCGGCTGCGCGGCCCGCCGGGCGGGGCTGCGGGCCGTGTCGTATTTGCGCAAGCGTTTGTCGTAATTCGTCGGCAGGTCGGGGTTTTTTCTGGCAACTATGTAGGCACGCTATGACAAGCGCGAGTCCCCGCTACACGAGGAGAAGGTTTCGATGGATGCCCCCAAGGTTGTGGTCGAAGGTCTGTGCAAGGTGTTTGGAAGCAATCCCCAGCAGGCGCTCGACATGCTCGCCGCCGGCGCGACGAAGGACGATGTGCTCAAGCGCACCGGTCAGGTCGTCGGCGTGCACAACGTCTCCTTCGATGTGCAGGAAGGCGAAATTTTCGTGCTGATGGGCCTGTCCGGCTCCGGCAAGTCCACGCTGATCCGCCTCGTGAACCGGCTGGTCGATCCAAGCGCCGGCAAGGTGCTGATCGACGGGCTCGACGTCGCGTCGGCGCGTCGCTCGGCGCTGACCGCGCTGCGCCGCAAGGACATGAGCATGGTGTTCCAGTCGTTCGCGCTGATGCCGCATCGCACCGTCGTGTCGAATGCCGCGTTCGGCCTCGAAGTCGCGGGCATGGGCAAGAAGGAGCGCGAGCGCCGTGCGATGGAAGTGCTCGAGCAGGTCGGCCTCGCACCGTTCTCGCACAAGCTGCCGTCCGAGCTGTCGGGCGGCATGCAGCAGCGCGTCGGCCTCGCCCGCGCGCTCGCCGTGAACCCGTCGCTGATGATCATGGACGAGGCGTTCTCCGCACTCGATCCGCTCAAGCGCCGCGAAATGCAGGACGTGCTGCTGCAACTGCAGAAGGAGCAGCGCCGCACGATCATGTTCGTGTCGCACGATCTGGAGGAAGCGCTGCGCATCGGCAACCGCATCGCGATCATGGAAGGCGGCCGCCTCGTGCAGGTCGGCACGCCGCAGGACATCATCGCGAATCCGGCGGACGACTACGTGCGCGCGTTCTTCGACGGCATCGACACGAGCCGCTACCTCACCGCCGGCGACTTGATGCAGACGGGCGCCGTGCCGCTCGTGTCGAAGTGCGATGCCGCGAACGTCGCGGCGTCGCTGAACGGCAGCGCCGAATACGCGTTCGTGCTCGATGCCGCACGCAAGATTCGCGGCTTCGTCACGCGCGAGGCGCTCGGTCAGGACACGCCGTCGGTACGGCCGATCGAAAGCATCCGGCGCGATGCGTCGCTCGAACATGTCGTCGCGCGCGTCGTCGCGAGCCCGAATGCATTGCCCGTCGTCGACGACGACGGCTGCTACTGCGGCTCGGTCGATCGTGCGCTCATCCTGAAGGCCATCACGCGTTCGCGAGGCTCCCATGTCTGAAATGATTCCGCTCGGTACCTGGGTCGACCAGTCCGTTCACTACCTGCTCGACCACGACGCGAAGACGTTCGACGCGATCGGTCAAGCGATCGAAGGGCTCGCCGCATTCGTCGAGCATGGCCTGCAGGCGATCCCGATGTGGCTGATGATGGCGATCTTCATCGGCGTCGGGCTGTGGCGGGTGGGCTGGCGCTTCGCGCTGTTCACGACCGCGTCGCTGCTGCTGATCTTCGCGACGGGCTTCTGGGACCAGACGGTCATCACGCTCGGCCTCACGCTGTCGTCGACGATCATCAGCCTCGTGCTCGGCATCCCGCTCGGGATCTGGGCCGCGAAGAGCAAGTGGGTCGCCGCGATCGTGCGTCCGATCCTCGACCTGATGCAGACGATGCCGGCCTTCGTCTACCTGATTCCGGCCGCGATGCTGTTCGGTCTCGGCCGCGTGCCGGGGATCCTGTCGACGGTGATCTTCGCGATGCCGCCGGCCGTGCGCCTCACGAGCCTCGGCATCCGCCACGTGAACCGCGAGATCGTCGAAGCCGGTCAGGCATTCGGCTGCACGCCGTGGCAACTGCTGTACAAGGTGCAGTTCCCGAACGCGCTGCCGTCGATCATGCAGGGTGTGAACCAGACGATCATGATGGCGCTGTCGATGGTGATCATCGCGTCGATGGTCGGCGCGGGCGGCCTCGGCAACGACGTGCTCGCGAGTATCCAGCGCCTCGACATCGGTCTCGGCTTCGAAAGCGGTCTGTCGGTCGTGCTGCTCGCGATCATTCTCGACCGCATCACCGAGAGCTTCGGCCGCGCGCCGGGCACTGCGAAGGCGCCGCTGTTCTCGGGCCTCAAGCAGCTCTTTCGCGTGAAGGCTTCGCCCGCGCAGGCCTGATCTCCGGCGGCCGGCAACGCGCCGGCCGCTCACCCTGAATGGATAACGGCTCCCGCGGCTTCGGCCGCGGGGCTGGCTCCCCGCAACCTCCTCGCCAGGAGACCGATGTGACGTCCGCCGTCGCTGTCGCGCCCGCCGCCTGCGTTTCACCGGTTTCGTCCCTCGCCCATTTCGGCTTTCTGACGCTGCCGAACTTCTCGATGATCGCGTTCTCGAGCGCGGTCGAAGTGCTTCGGATGGCGAACTACGTCGGGCGGGCGGATCACTACAAGTGGTCGATCTACTCGCTCGACGGCGCCCCCGCGCATGCCAGCAACGGCATCGCGGTGCGGCCCACGCAAGCGCTCGACTACGACAACCTGCCCGACGTGATGATCGTGTGCGGCGGCATCCGCATCCGCGACGTGGTCGACGACGGCGCGCGCGATACGCTCACGGCACTCGCCGAACGCGGGCTGCCGCTCGGCGGCATCTGCACGGGTGCGTACGCGCTGATGTCGAGCGGGCTGCTCGACGGCTATCGCTGCACCGTGCACTGGGAGAACCTGTCCGCGCTGCATTCCGAATTCCCGCAGGTGGGTTTCGCCGACGAGTTGTTCGTCGTCGATCGCGACCGCCTGACCTGCACCGGCGGCACCGCGCCGCTCGACCTGATGCTGAACCTCGTCGGCATGCGGTTCGGCCAGCAACTGGCCGCGCAGGTCTCCGAGCAGTTCATCCTCGAGCGCATCCGCAGCTCGACCGATACGCAGCCGATTCCCGTCGATGCGCGGGTCGGCTTCTCGCGTGCGGAGCTGATCGAGGTCGTGCGGCTGATGGAGGCGAACATCGAGGAGCCGCTGTCGCTCGAGGAGCTCGCGCGGCTCGTGCGGTTGTCGCAGCGGCATCTGCAGCGCATGTTCAAGGTGTACCTGAACGTGTCGCCGACCCACTATTACCTGACGCTGCGCCTGAAGCGCGCACGCGACCTGCTGCGCACGACCGATGCGTCGATCGCACGCGTGACGGCGGTCTGCGGCTTTCATTCGCCGTGTCATTTCAGCAAGGCATACCGCGCGCAGTTCGGCCATGCGCCGAGCTACGAGCGCCGGCTGCCGGGGCGCTGAGCCGGGGCAATCGGACGGTCCGCGACGTCGCCGGGATCGCGGCGCGCGGCTTCAACAAACGATCCCGCATTCAAGCAAACGACATCACTTTGAGGAGAAGCAAGATGAAGCGCCTATTGATCGCAGCGGTGTGCGGAATCGGGATGACCGCGCCGATGTCGGCCGTTTATGCGGCCGATCCGCCCGTGTGCAAGAACGTGCGCTTCGCGGATGTCGGTTGGTCCGACATCGCGGCGACCACGGGCCTCGCGTCGACGATGCTGCAGGGGCTCGGCTACAACCCGACGAAGACGATCGCGTCGGTGCCGATCACGTTCGCGGGGATCAAGAGCAAGCAGATCGACGTGTTCCTCGGCTACTGGTCGCCGACGATGGACCCGATCATCCAGCCGTTCACGAAGGCCGGCACGATCAAGGTGCTCGCGACGCCGAACCTGACCGGCGCGAAATACACGCTCGCGGTGCCCGACTACGTGTACCAGGGCGGCCTGAAGTCGTTCGCGGACATCCAGAAGTACGCGGACAAGCTCAACGGCAAGATCTACGGGATCGAACCGGGCAACGACGGCAATGCGCTGATCAAGAAGATGATCGACGGCAACCAGTTCGGCCTCGGCAAGTTCAAGCTGGTCGAGTCGAGCGAGGCCGGGATGCTGGTCGAGGTGAATCGCGCCATTCGCGACAAGCAGTGGATCGTGTTCCTCGGCTGGGAACCGCATCCGATGAACGTGCAGATGAAGATCGACTACCTGACCGGCGGCGACGACGTGTTCGGCCCGAACTACGGCGAAGCGAAGGTGCTGACAGCGACGCCGCCCGACTACGCGCAGCGCTGCCCGAACGTCGCGAAGTTCGTGTCGAACCTGCAGTTCACGACGGCGATCGAGAACCACGTGATGGTGCCGATCATGAACAAGCAGGACCCGAACAAGGCCGCCGCCGCGTGGCTGAAGGCGAACCCGGACGCGCTCGACAAGTGGCTGGCCGGCGTGACGACGATCGACGGCAAGCCGGGCCTGCCGGCGGTGAAGGCGTATCTCGGCGCGCATTGACGGTGACGTGTCGGGCTGGGCGGCCGCGGCCCGAAGCCTGACCTGAATGTTAAGCCGGCGTAAGCAGGGTGACCTGCTTGCGCCGGCTTTTTGCTGCGTGCTTCACGCTCGCGTCGACGGCCAGCGCAAGCCCGTTATTAGCGTGAACAGGCCCTATACTGCTCGATCCCCGATCGAGGAGACGGCAATGACCCGCAACCCGCTTGATGCGTCCGGACGGCAACACGCAGCCGGCACGCGGCCGAATGGCGCGACCGTTTCGGCCGACGCAGGCTGCGGCCGGACAATCCGGTACGTCGGCCATTCATTCGCATGAAGCGCATCGAGCAAGTCGTGCTCGCGGCCGATCTCGCGGGCACGGCGGTGTTCGCGATCGAGGGCGCCAATGCGGCGATCGGCGCCGGACTCGACCTGTTCGGGGTGATGGTGCTGTCGCTCGTCGTCGCGCTTGGCGGCGGCGTGATTCGCGACCTGCTGATCGGCGCTCGCCCGCCGAGCGCCGTGAGCGACTGGCGTTATCCGGCGCTCGCGTTCGCCGCAGGACTGTTCGCCTTCGTGTTTCATGCGCGGGTCGCGTCGTTTTCGCCGTCGCTGCTGACGATGCTCGATGCGGCCGGCCTCGCGCTGTTCGCGGTCGCGGGCGCCGTGAAGGCGCTCGAATTCCGCGTGCCGCCGTTCATTGCCACGCTGATGGGCGCGGTGACCGGCTGCGGGGGCGGCGTCGTGCGCGATCTGCTGCTCGCACGGATACCGGTCGTGCTGGTCACGGACATCTACGCGAGCGCGGCGCTGCTCGGCGCGGTCGTCGTCGTGCTGTGCCGGCGGCTCGGTTGCCCGCCCGTCGTCGCGGCCTTGCTGGGCGGGCTCGCGTGCTTCGCGCTGCGGATGGCGGCGGTGCGTTTCGGCTGGCAGTTGCCGAAAATCGCCGCGGGGGCGTAGGCCCCGGCTCACGACTCCTTCGTCGCCGCCGGCACGTCGAATACCCGATCGAACGCCCACTGGAACACGAACGCGTAGCAGAAGAAGAACGCGAACAGCCCGATATCGACGACGAACGCGTCGAACCACGAGATGTCGAGCCACCACGACACGACGGGCACGAGGATGAAGATCAGCCCGCCCTCGAATCCGGTCGCGTGCAGGATCCGCCGTCCGAGCGTGCGCGCCGGCTGCCGGCGCGACGCTTCCCAGCGCTCGAACAGCGCGTTGAAGATCATGTTCCACAGCATCGCGATCGCCGACATCGTCGCCGACAGCGCGCCGGAGTAGACGAGGTCCTGCTTGAAGATCGCCGCGATCGCGGGCGAGATGCAGGAAATGGCGATCGCTTCGTAGAGCACCGCCTGCGTGATCCTGCGCGGTAGGCCTTGCACGGGTTCCTCCGGTTCGAGGTCGACCGTCGCGGCACCATGCCGCGACGCCCCGCAAGGCTAGTCGCGTTGCGCAGCCGCTTCAATTCACCTAATCTCACCCCGATTGAATCGAATTCAACCCGGCCGCATCCGGCCCGCGAGGCCCCGTGTTCTCGAAAATTCCCCTGACCGCATTGCGTGTATTCGAAGCCTCCGCAAGGCTCGGCACGTTCAAGGCCGCCGCGGACGAACTGTCCGTGACGCCGGCTGCCGTGTCGCACCAGATCAAGTCGCTCGAGAGCCGCGTGGGCGTACTGCTGTTCGAGCGCGGCACGGGCGGCGTGCGGCTGACGGCTGAAGGCGAGCAGTTGTTTCGCGCGAGTCACGATGCGTTGCTGGCGCTAAGCCGCGGGCTCGACGCGGTGCGCCCGGATGCGGCGGACGAGCGCCCGCTCGTGCTGACCACCACGCCGGCCTTTGCGGCGATGTGGCTGATTCCGCGTCTCGGCGCGTTTCGCCGCATCGATCCGCATCTGCACATCAAGGTCGAAACCGGAAACGCGCTCGTCGATCTCGAACGCGATGCCCGGATCGATCTCGCGATTCGCGCGACGTCGCGGCAGTTTCCCGCGTTGCACGAGATTGCGCTGATCGACGAATATTTCGGCGCGTATGCGGCCGTCGGGTTCGACGCGCATCGCTCGGACGGGACGCTCGACCTGATCGAAACGGTGTGGGATACGCCGTTGCCCGTGTCGGTCGACTGGGCGTCGTGGTGCCGTGCGGCGGGCCGGGAGGCGTGGCTCGAACGTGCGGTCTTCCGTCATTACGACGACGAGCATTACGCGTTGCAGGCCGTGCTGCACGGGCAGGGTATCGCGCTGCTCAGCTCGGTGCTGGCCGCCGAGCATGTCGAGCGCGGCGCGTTGATGCCGGTCGAGCCCACGGTGCGGCTCGACGGTGCGCGCTTCGTCGCGTTGTGCCGGCCGGGGCGCGAGCGCGAGCCGCAGGTCAGGCGGTTTCTCGACTGGCTCGAAGCCGAAATCGCACGGACGCGCGACGCGGTGGCGCGGATGGCGCCGGACGAGCACCGCGCCGCTACCCGAACCTGACGCAATACACCGGCGGCAAATGCGCCGATACCTGCTGCCAGCGCTCGCCGCCATCATCGGACGTCCATAGCCCGCCGGTCGTCGACGCCATCGCGAGGCGCGTGCCGGAATCGTCCACCGCGAGCCCGTGCCGGTACACGAGGTCGTACGCGGGCGCGGCCGGCAATCCGTTCGACAGGCTCTCGAAACTGCGGCCGCCGTCGCGCGTGCGCGTGACGACGAACCGGCCGTTCACCGGGATCCGGCACGCGTCCTTCACGGCTGGTACGAACCACGCGCTATCCGGTTCGTGCGGATGCACGGCCACCGCGAAACCGAAGCTCGACGGCTGCGCCTCGATTCGCCGCCAGTGTTCGCCGCCGTCGGTCGAGCGGAAGATCGCGCAGTGATGCTGCGTCCACAGTACGTCGGGGTTGGCCGCGCACTGCACGACGCGATGCGGATCCTGCATGTTCGGCTCGCCGCGCCGCTCGGGCGGCATGTAATCGGCTTCCATGCCTTCAGCGGTTACGCGCCACGTCGCGCCGCCGTCCGCGGTTTGCCAGACGCCGCCGCACGAGATGCCGACGGTGACGTGCCGGCTGTCGCGCGGATCGACCATCACCGAATGGATGCCCGGCGCGTCGTACCCGCCGCCGCCCCATTCGGCGCGTTCAGGGCGATCCCACAGCGGGCGGTTGAGTGCCCACGAATCGCCGTGATCGTCGGAACGGAACAGGCCGCCGGGAATCGTGCCGGCCCACAGCACGCCGGGTTCGTCCGTGCCGCCGGTTTCGAGCGACCAGATTTGCTGAAGCGTCCACGGCGGTTGCGGCTGTGGCGGCCCGGGCGGCTCGTCGTCCATGGCGCCGTTGCCGGCATGCGCATCGGCGCGGGGAGGTGACGCGTCGGCGTGCTGCGGCGGATAAACCGGGACCGCGCATTCCTCCCATTCGGTGGCGCCTGCGCGCAGCCGATGCAGCTTTACGCCGAAATGCCCCAGATTGAGCGCCGCATACAGCGTGCCGTCGCGCGGGTCGGCGAGCGCGATGCTGACGGGCTCGCCGATGAAATGCGGTTCGCCGAGCGTCCAACTGCCATGACCGTCGGGTTGCAGGACGAACAGGCCCTTGCGGGTGGCGACGAGTAGTCGATCGTTCATGTGCGGTGTCTCCGGATGGTCCGCCTTGGCGCGACGGCGTCTGGTATCAGGGGAATGCGCCCGTGCATCGGTCCCTTTATCCGCCGGTCAGCGCCTGCACGACATACACGCGGCTGGCGTCGCCGAGCGCATCGGACAGATGCTGCCGGTCGCGGATCGGCCGGCCGTCGATGAACACCGACAGGTGCTTTCGCAGCGCGCCCTGGTCGTCGACGATGTAGCCGCGCAGCCTGGGCTGCTCGCTGAAAACGGTGTCGAATGCTTCGCCGACCGTGCGCGCGTCGATGTCGCGCTCGGGCGTTTCGACATGCCGCTGGATCGACGCGGCGAAAAAGAGGTGCGCCATGGCGGTAGCTGGCAGGAGCCGCACGAAGGGACGGCTTGTAGTGTAGGCGATCCGGCGGGCGCCGAAAGGTGGAACGGAGCCGCCGTGCGCGGCGCGCGCGGGGTGGCGGCGGCTAAACCGGAATCGACCGCCCCCTGATCCGGATCCCGAGCCGCACGACGCCGATCACCGCATTCGACAGCCACGTGAGCCAGCGCGGCATCCCGCGCCGGCGGATATCGAGCAGCAGCACGATCCGCACGGCGTCGCTGTCGTTCCACACCTCGTGCGTGAACGTGTCGTCCCACAGCAGGAAGCGGCCTTCGTCGAGCCGGTATTCGTGGCCGTCGACCTTCAGCACGGCGGCCGGCGTGCCGTCCGCGCGCTGCGGCATCGACAGCACGAGATAACCGCGCAGGATGCCGCGAAACGGCCCGCGATGCGGCGGGATGTGCTTGCCGGGCGCGAGGAACGACAGCGACGCGGACAGCACGTCCGGCGACGCCGCGACGAGCGACGCGACGGTCGGGCAGCGCGACAGGTTGCGCGCAAACGGCTGGCCGTACGCCTGCATGATGAACATCCGCCAGTCGCGCGCATCGTTGGCCGAGATGTCGTACTGCTCGCGCATGATTTCGTGAAAGCGCGGGATGCGCGGCATGTCGCGTGCGACGTCGAGCGCCTCCGCGCGGATCGCGGGCCATGCGCGCACGAAACGCTCGGCATCCGGGAATGCGGCCGCGTCGAGCACCGCGCCGCTGTCGATATGGCGGTCGTACAGCGTGCGCAGCAGGGCGGCTGCATGGTCGTAGGCGGCGGACATGGTCGATCGACGGGTGGCCCGGATGAAGAGGTGATCAGTCTGCCCGAAGCACGGCGGGCATTGCGTTACGTCAGGTTACGCCGGCTGACGAATGAATGACAGTTCGATGAAGGTCCGGCAGGCGCGAATGAAAAGGCCGGGAATAAACCGCGTTCCTCCGTCGTCATACGCGTGTAGCACGTCGTCTCATTGACTGATGAAGGAGTGGAACATGAACACGCACTGGCTGGTGGCCGCCACGGTGGCGGCGATTTCTCTCGCAGGTGTCGCGACGCAAGCGTCGGCACAGGCGCTCACGCGCGAGCAGGTCCGGCAGGAACTGATCGATGCCGAAAACAACGGGCTGCGCTTCGTGACCGATACGTCGTATCCGGACGTGAGCCCGCTGTTCCGGAATCAGGCCGAGCGGATGCCGCAGCGGCAGGCCAGCACGGCGGTCGGCAGCGATCCTGCCATGTCGTCCGAAGCGGGCAAGCCGGCGGCGACGTCGCCGCGTCGAGGCGCCGCCGCATGCGTCGGCCCTGCGAGCTTCTGCACGATCTATTTCGGAAGTTGATCCGCCCGCCTGCATTCGCAGGCCGCGTCTGTCCCGTGGTTGATCGCTACGTTACATTGAAGGAATTCACGATGAAAAACTATATCGCAGTACTGATGATGGTCGGTACGATCGCCGGTCAGTCGGCATTCGCGCAAGCGGCCGCGCCGCTGACGCGTGCGCAGGTTCGGGACGAACTGATGCGCGTCGAAGCGGCCGGGTACGACCCGGCGAAGGGTGACGACGGCGCGTATCCGGCCGATATCCAGGCCGCTCAAGCGAAGCTCGCCGAGCAGGACCGGGCGCGGATGGCGGCGTCCGCCGCACCGGAGGCCGGACCCGGCATGCCGGCGCAGGTCGCCAACTAGGTGCCGACATGTACCCGTATTGCGCGAGGCCGTCGGCATTGCGACAGAGCGAGGCACGCGCGCAGCGTGTCGCGCGGAGACGAATCGTGGGGAGCGGTGGTGCGGCGTCATCGCGGCGCCGATGCGCGCTTCATGCAGGCGGGTGTGGTGCGACGCGCGTCGTCGCGCGTCGAAAAAACGCCCGGGCCGCGTCGATGCGGCCCGGCGCGCCGCAAATCAGCGCCGTTCGTCCGCGATATGGCTGCGGATCACGTCCGCGAACGACGTGTCGCCCTTCAGCCCGAGCGCTTCCGCGCGCGACGTATCCCAGCGGCCCGGCCAACTGCCGACGATCTTCTCGACGCGTTCGTCGGGCACGTGGCGGATCAGCTTCACGACCTCGTCGCCCGCGACTTCGCGCAGCGCCGCGATCATCTCGTCGACCGACACCGACAGCCCCGGCAGGTTGATCACGCGCTTGCTGCCGAGCTTCGCTCCGTCGATTTCGCATCCGGCGACGAGCGCGTCGATCGCGCCGCGCGGCGACAGCAGCCACAGCCGCGTCGAGCCGGGCACCGGGCACACGCTTTCCTCGCCGTTCAGCGGCTCGCGGATGATGCCGCTCGCGAACGACGACGCGGCCGCGTTCGGGCGGCCGGGCCGTACGCTGATCGTCGGCAGCCGCAGCACGCGGCCGTCGACGAAACCGCGCCGCGCGTAGTCGCACAGCAGCAGCTCGGCGATCGCCTTCTCGGCGCCGTACGACGATTGCGGATTCAGCGCGGTGTCGTCCTGCACGACGTCGGGCAGCGCGCCGCCGTATACCGCGACGGAGCTCGTGAACACGACGCGCGGCCGGTGGCCGCGCGCGCGGCACACTTCGAGCAGCGTGCGCGACGCGTCGAGGTTGATCCGCATGCCGAGATCGAAGTCGGCTTCGGCCTGCCCGCTGACGATCGCCGCGAGGTGGAAGATCGCGCCCGTCTGCGTGTCGATCGCGCTGTCGAGCACCGCGCGATCGGCGATGTCGCCGACGATCGACGTCACGCGCGCGTCGCCGAAATCGCTGCCCTTGACGACGTCGAGCAGCATCAGCTCGTCGATCTTCTCGATACGGCCGTCGGGGCCCGTGAGTTCGCCGCGCTCGAGCAGCTTGCGCGCGAGACGCTGGCCGAGAAAGCCGGCGCCGCCGGTGATCAGTACTTTCATGTTCGTTGCCCTATGTGGAATACGGGAATCACAGGTACGGCTTGATCCAGCCGAGACCTTCGGACGTGCCGGCCTTCGGCCGATACTCGCAGCCGATCCAGCCGTCGTAGCCGAGCGCGTCGATCAGCGCGAACAGATACGGGTAATTGAGTTCGCCGACATCCGGCTCGTGACGTTCGGGCACGCCCGCGATCTGGATATGGCCGATGCCCGCGAAATCGCGCTTGAGCTTCATCGCGAGATCGCCTTCGACGATCTGGCAGTGGTAGCAGTCGAACTGCACCTTCAGGTTCGGCGCGCCGACTTCCGCGCGGATCGCCTGCGCGTCGTCCTGGCGGCTCAGGAAATAGCCGGGCATGTCGCGCTGGTTGATCGGCTCGATCAGGATCGTGATGCCGTGCGCGGCCGCGGCCTGCGCCGCATGGCGCAGGTTCGCCAGATAGGTGTCGCGATGGCGCGCGCGGTCGGCGCCCTGCGGCACCATGCCGGCCATCACGTGCAGCTTCTTGCTGCCGATCACGCGCGCATAGTCGAGCGCCTGGTCGATGCCGCGTCGGAATTCGTCCTCGCGGCCCGGCAGCGAAGCAATGCCGCGTTCGCCCGCGGCCCAGTCGCCCGGCGGCGCGTTGAACAGCGCCTGTTCGAGGCCATGCGCGTCGAGGCGCGCGCGGATGTCCTCGGCGGCGAAGTCGTACGGGAACAGGTACTCGACGGCCTTGAAGCCGTCGTGGGCGGCAGCGGCGAAGCGTTCGAGAAACGCATGCTCGGTGTACATCATCGAGAGGTTGGCGGCGAAGCGTGGCATGGCGGCGGGTCCTGTGTATGAATGGGGCGGGGCGCCGTGCGCCCCGCGTCGAATGATGAATCGGCCAGCGGCGGATCAGCGGTTCACGAGCTTGGGCGGCGTGAGCCACACGGCGATCGCGCCGATCACGAGCATCGCCGCGAGCACGTACATGCCGGACGCGGTGCTGTGCGTGACGTCCTTCAGGTAGCCGATCACGTACGGGCTCGCGAAACCGGCGAGGTTGCCGACCGAGTTGATGATCGCGATCCCGGCAGCGGCCGCGGAGCCCGCGAGGAACGCGGTCGGCAGCGACCAGAACAGCGGCGCGCAGGTCAGCACGCCGCCCGCCGCGAGCGACAGGAACACGATCGACACCGCCGTATTGTGCGAGTACGACGCGGCGACCGCAAACCCGATCGCGCCCATCAGCGCCGGCACGATCAGGTGCCAGCGGCGTTCGCGGCGCTTGTCCGCGCTGTGGCCGAACAGGTTCATCACGACGATCGCGACGACGAACGGAATCGCCGACAGCAGGCCGATCTGCAGCGTGTCGGTGATGCCGGTCGATTTCACGAGCGTCGGCATCCAGAACGTGAGCCCGTACTGGCCGGTCACGAACGCGAAGTAGATCAGCGACATCCACCACATGCGCGGGTCCGAGAACACGGCCTTCAGCGAATGGCCGTGCTGCTGCTGTTCCTGCGGCTGCGCGGCGATTTCGTCTTCGAGCAATTGCTTCTCGCGCTCGTCGAGCCACTTCGCGCCGCGGATGCTGTTGTCGAGATACAGGATCGTCGCGATGCCGACGAGCACGGCCGGCACGGCTTCGATCATGAACATCCATTGCCAGCCGTGGAAACCCGAGCCGCCGTGGAAGCGCTCCATGATCCAACCCGACAGCGGGTTGCCGAAGATGCCCGACACGGGAATCGCGGACATGAACACCGCGATGATCTTCGCGCGGCGATGCGACGGGAACCAGTAGGTGAGATACAGGATCACGCCCGGATAGAAGCCGGCTTCCGCGAGGCCGAGCAGGAAGCGCAGCACGTAGAACTGCGTCGGCGTCTTCACGAACGCGAACAGCGCGGACAGCAGGCCCCACGTGATCATGATCCGCGCGATCCAGATGCGCGCGCCGATGCGGTGCATCAGCAGGTTGCTTGGCAGTTCGAATAGAAAGTAGCCGAGAAAGAAAATTCCGGCGCCGAGCCCGAACACGGTTTCGCTGAACGCGAGATCCTGCGACATCTGCAGTTTGGCGAAGCCGACGTTCACGCGGTCGAGATACGCGACCACGTAGCAGAGCATCAGGAACGGCACGATGCGCCAGAACACTTTCTTGTAGGTGCGGTCGAGTTCGCCCGATTGGGCGGCCGCGGCGGGCGAGCGGCTTGCGGCCGCGTCGAGAGCAGTCATCGTCGTCTCCTGGACTATTGTGTGCCGGCGGCGCGTACGCCGCCGGATCGTGTGTGTGCTGACGGAAGGGCCCGCGCACACGGCGGGCATGGGAAGCAGTGCGTGATCCGTGCGGCGGCGCGTTACCAGCGCGCGCCGAAGGTCTCGCGCAGTTCGTCGAGCGCGGCGTCGGACAGCGGCTCGGGTTTCGGTTGCGTCATCAGCCACAGCCGCGCCGTTTCCTCCAGCTCCTCGAGCGCATATGACGCGTGCGACACCGACGGCCCCCACATCACCGGGCCGAGACGGTCGAGCAGCACGCCGCGCACCTGGTCCGACAGCGCGGCGACTTCGGCCGCGACGGCCGGGTCGCCCGGGCGACGGTAACGGATCAGCGGAATGTGGCCGACCTTCATCACGTAGTACGGCGTGATCGGCGGCAGCACGTCGGTGTCGCGCCACACGCCCGCGAGCGTCAACGCGACGAGATGTGTCGAATGCGTGTGGACGACGCCGTTCGCTTCGGCATTGCGCGCGTAGATGCCGCGATGCAGCGCGAGCGTCTTCGACGGCTTGCCGCCCGATACGGGCCGGCCGTCGGTGCCGACCTTCGCGATGTCGTTCGGGTCGAGCCGCCCGAGGCACGCGTCGGTCGGCGTGATCAGCCAGCCGTCATCCAGACGCGCGCTGATGTTGCCGGCGCTGCCGACCGCATGGCCGCGCGCATACAGGCTCGCGCCGATCACGCAGATCTCTTCGCGCAGTTTTGCTTCGTCGCTCATCATGCGGCTCCGTCGAGCGCGCGCAGCGCCTTGTCGAAAAAGTCCGTCGTGCCGAAGTTGCCGGATTTCAGCGCGAGGCCGAGCGGCTGCGCATCGATGGTGGCGGTGGCCGGCACACCCGGATCGATCTGCGCGCCGATCTGCAGCGACTTCACGTCGAGCGCCTGCACGACCGCGCCGGACGTCTCGCCGCCGGCGACGACGAACTTGCGCACGCCGAGTTCGCGCAGCCCGCGCGCGATCGCCGCGAGCGTGCTTTCGACGAGATGGCCGGCCGCTTCGACGCCGAGCGTTTGCTGCACGGCCTTCACTTCGTCGGGCGTCGCGGTCGCGTAGATCAGCACGGGCTGCGGCAGGTGCGAGCGCGCAAAGGCGAGCGCCTGGTGGACGACGGGTTCGCCGCGCGATGCCGCGAGCGGATCGATGCGGAAGCTCGGCCGCGTCGCGCGCCATGCGGCGACCTGCGCGTTGGTGGCTTTCGATGCGCTGCCGGCGAGTACGGCCGACGGGCCTTCGATGCGCGGCAGCGACGCCGCGTTGTCGCGCTCGGGCAATTGCTCGGCGCGGCGGAAATTCGCCGGCAGGCCGAGCGCGATGCCCGAGCCGCCGGTGACGAGCGGCAGGCCCGCGCACGCTTCGCCGAGCACGTAGAGATCGCGGTCCGACAGCGCGTCGGCGATCGCGAAACGCGCGCCTTCCGCGCGCAACTGGTCGATCCGCGCGCGCACGGCGGCCGCGCCGAGCGCGATCGTGTCGTAGCGGATCAGGCCGACCGCGGACTGCGTCTGCCGTTGCAGCACGCGCACGAGGTTCGCGTCCGTCATCGGCGTGAGCGGATGATTTTCCATCCCCGATTCGTTCAGCAGCACGTCGCCGACGAACAGGTGGCCGCGATAGATCGTGCGGCCGTTCTCCGGGAACGCCGGGCACGCGATCGTGAAGTCGCCGCCGGCCGCATCGAGCAGCGCGTCGGCCACCGGCCCGATGTTGCCCGCGTCGGTCGAATCGAACGTCGAGCAGTACTTGAAGAAGAACTGGCGGCATCCTTGCGCGCGCAACCATTCGTACGCGGCGAGCGATTGCGCGACGGCGTCGGCGGCGGGGATCGTGCGCGACTTCAGCGCGACGACGATCGCGTCGGCGTCGACGATCGTGTCGGCGGCGGCGCCGTCGGCGGGCACGCCGATCGTCTGCACGGTGCGCATGCCGCTCTTGACGAGCATGTTCGCGAGATCGGTCGCGCCGGTGAAATCGTCGGCGATGCAGCCGAGCAGGGGACGGGAAGCGGAAGCGGTCATGGCAGGCACGTCGTTCGAATCAGCGGGCGGGCGGCAGCGTGATGCCGGGGAAAGTCTTGATCACGGCGGAATCGTCCTCGCCGCCGTGGCCGGCGCTCGACGCGCTCATGAACATCTGGTGCGCGGTGGCCGACAGCGGCAGCGGGAATTTGCTGCGGCGCGCGGTGTCGAGCACGAGGCCGAGATCCTTCACGAAGATGTCGACGGCCGACAGCGGCGTGTAGTCGCCGTTCAGGATGTGCGGCACGCGGTTCTCGAACATCCACGAATTGCCAGCGCTGTGCGTGATCACGTCGTACAGCGCGTCGGCATCGACACCTTCGCGCAGGCCCAGCGCCATCGCCTCGGCGGCGGCCGCGATATGCACGCCGGCCAGCAACTGGTTGATGATCTTCACTTTCGAGCCGATGCCGTGCGCATCGCCGAGGCGGTACACCTTGCCGGCGATCGCGGCGAGCACGTCCTCGCAGCCCGCATACGCGGCGGCCGGGCCCGACGTCATCATCGTCATCTCGCCGGAGGCCGCGCGCGCGGCGCCGCCGGACACCGGCGCGTCGAGCATCTGCAGGCCGGCGGCCTCGATGCGTGCGCCGAGCGCGACCGCGAATTCGGGCGCGACGGTCGCGCTCGCGATCACGACGCCGCCCGGCTTCATCGCCGCGACCGCGCCGTGTTCGCCGAACAGCACCGTTTCCGTTTGCGCGGCATTGACGACGAGCGTGACGACGACGTCGCACCGCGCACCCAGTTCGGCCGGCGTCGCGCACGCGATGCCGCCTTCGGCGGCGAACGCCTGCAGCACGGTGTCGCGCACGTCGCATGCGTGCACGCGCAGGCCGGCGCGCAACAGCGAGCGGGCGACGCCGAGGCCCATCGCGCCGAGGCCGATGACTCCAACATTTCGTGACATGGTCAACCTTGATCGATTCGGTAGAGGTTCTGGACAACGGCGGCGGGCGCCGCCGGCTTCAGCAGATGCCGGCTTCCGCGAGACGGCGGGCGGCGTTGTACATGTGCGTGCGCGCCGCGTTGCGGGCGGCCATCGGGTCGCGCGCGCGGATCGCGTCGGCGATCGCCGCGTGTTCGTCGCGCACCTGGCGCGAGAAGTCCTCGCGCGTTGCTTCGTTGCTGCGCGTGACCTTCACGCCGGCTTCGAGATACTGGTTCAGGAACTGCAGCGTCTTCAGGAAATACGGATTGCCGGTGACGGCCGCGATCGTGCGGTGGAACGCGACGTCTTCCGCGACGCCGTCGCGCCCTTCGGCCACCGCTTCGTCGATCTTGCGCAGCGCGTCGTCGATGTCCGCCATGTCGTCGTCGGTGTGGTGCAGCGCGGCTTCGGCGGCGACTTCGGCCTCGATCGCGCGGCGCACCGCGAGCAGGTGCGGCAGCGAGCTTGCCTCGACGGCTTCCGCGTAGTCGATCCGCAGCGGCCGGATCGCGCCGTGCTGGTTCACGAACACGCCGCTGCCCTGGCGCGGCTCGACCACGCCTTCGTTCTTCAGCCGCGAGATCGCCTCGCGGATCACGGTGCGGCTCACGCCGAATTCCTGCGCGAGCACGGCCTCGGTCGGCAGCTTGCCGGTGGCCGAGAAGCTGCCCACTTCGATCTGCTTGAGCAGTTGCTGCGCGACATGGTCGCTCATCGCGCGGGCCGGAATTTTCTCGAACATGATGCTCTGGTTTGTAAGGTGATGTGGTCATCATACAAATTTGAGCGAACATCAGCATCCGGGATAACCCGCGCTTTGCAGCGAGTAACGTCGGCTAAATTGATTGGAACCGGTTCCAAATCGCGCCTAAACCGATGCGAACGTGCGCGGTTCCGCATCGGTCAGGAAAGGGCGCGCACCCTTGGAGCGGTCAGTTGGCGATGTCCTCGACCGGGTCGGCCGACGCATCGGGCATCGTGGCCACTTCGGCCACGTCGCCGCCGCGCTCGCGATAGGTCGCCGGCGGCACGCCGAACTGCTTGCGGAATTCGCGCCCGAGGTGCGACGCATCGGCGAACCCGCAGCTCGATGCGATATCGGCGACGGTGCGGTCCGAGCTCGTCAGCAGCCACGCGGCCGTGCGCAGCCGTACCTGCTTCGCGAAGGCCTGCGGGCTCTTGCCGGTCTCGGCCTTGAACAGCCGTTCGAGCTGCCGCGTCGACAGGTCGAGCTTGCACGCGAGTTCCTCGAGCGGCAGCGCGCGCCCGACGTGCTGTTCCATCAGAAGAATCGCGCGCTTGACCTTCGGGTGTGTCGCCGGCTCGAGGCCCGGCGGATGCGGTTGCGGCGCATTGCCTTTCTGCATCTCGCCGACGAGCAGGATGCGCAGCGCCTTCTGCACGGTCGCGTGATCGAAATGGCGCAGCAGGATCGCGGCGGCGACGTCGATCGATGCGCGGCCGCCCGAGCACGTGATCCGGCGCCGGTCGATCACGAACAGGCGGTCGGCGATCAGCAGGTCGGGATCGGCGGACGGGAAGCGTTCGATGAAATCCCAGTAATGGAACCAGCTCACGCAGGTGCGGTAGCCGTCGAGCACGCCGGCGCGCATCAGCGCGAACACGCCCGTGCAGATGCCGACGACCGTCGCGCCGCCCGTCGCCGCGCGGCGGATGAAGTCGAGCGTTTCAGGGCCGGCCTGCGGCCCCGAATGCAGCAGCCCGCCGACCACCACCACGTAGTCGAACGGCTCGGCCGCGTCGAACGTCTCCCACGGCGTGATCTGGATCCCGCAGCTCGCGCGCACCGGCGCGAGCGTCTCGCCGATCACGCTCCATGCGCAGCGCACGGGCTTGCTGTAGTCGCCGTCGTCGGCCGACAGCCGCAGCATGTCGACGAAGCCGGAGAAGGCCGTCAGCGTGAAGTTCGGCAGCAGCACGATGCCGAAGCGGATGCGCCGCGGCGCGGGTTCTGCGAGGGGGGAAGCGGGTACGTCGGGGGTCATCGCGGCCAATCTCGTCACGCCGGGCAGGCGGTCTCACTCGTTTCAGTCTGTTTGCGGGTTGCGGCTGCCGGAGGCGGCGCGGATGCAGCCAGCGTCGCCGATCGGCCGCGGCCGGACTTGTGGTTTTCCGTCGCGAACCATCGCCAAAACGCACTTTCCGGGCGGCCGGCGCGGCGCTTGGCGGCGCTATCCCACGCCGATGCCGTTTTTGTTCTATCGGCCGATTTTACGCTTTGATGTACTGGGGCCCAACGACATTTCACGCATGCAACCCAAAGGAAGCCAGATGAACGTCAGCGCGTTCGACTTGTTCAAGATCGGCATCGGCCCGTCCAGTTCGCATACGGTCGGCCCGATGATCGCCGCGTGCCGCTTCGCGTCGCACGTCGAGGACGCGAACCTGCTCGGCTTCGTGCGCCGCGTGCGGGTCGAGCTGTACGGCTCGCTCGGCGCGACCGGCAAGGGCCACGGCACCGACAAGGCCGTGCTGCTCGGCCTCGAGGGCCACCTGCCCGACACGATCGATCCTGACCTGATCGAGCCGCGGCTCGCCGCGATCCGCGCGGAGAAGTCGCTGTCGCTGCTCGGCAAGCAGACGGTGCGCTTCGACGAGAAGGAACACATCGGCTTCTATCGCAAGCTGATGAGCGGCACGAGCATCGTGCATCCGAACGGGATGCGCTTCCAGGCATTCGACGAGCACGGCCAGCTGCTCGTCGAGAAGGAGTATTACTCGGTCGGCGGCGGCTTCGTCGTGAACCGCGACGGCGACCGCGTGAACGGCGTGCGCGCGGCCGTCGAAGTGCCGTATCCGTTCCGCACCGGTGACGACCTGATGCGCCAGTGCCGCGAACACGGGCTGTCGATCGCCGAGCTGATGCTGCGCAACGAATGCGCGCTGCGCCCTGCCGACGAAGTGCGCGCCGGGCTGCTCGCGATCTGGCGCACGATGGCCGCTTGTGTCGAACGCGGCTGCAAGGTCGAGGGCGACCTGCCGGGCCCGATGCGCGTGAAGCGCCGCGCGGCCGAACTGTACGGCCGCCTGCGCGCGCGTTCGGAAGAGTCGCTGCGCGACCCGCTGTCGATGCTCGACTGGGTCAACCTGTATGCGATGGCCGTCAACGAAGAGAACGCGGCCGGCGGCCGGGTCGTCACCGCGCCGACCAACGGCGCGGCCGGCGTGATCCCCGCGGTGCTGCACTACTACGTGAAGTTCGTGCCGGGCTCGAACGAAGCCGGCATCGTCGAATTCCTGCTGACGGCCGCGGCGATCGGGATCATCTACAAGGAAACCGCGTCGATCTCCGGCGCGGAAGTCGGCTGCCAGGGCGAAGTGGGCGTCGCGTGCTCGATGGCCGCGGCCGCGCTCGCCGCCGTGATGGGCGGCACGCCGGACCAGGTCGAGAACGCGGCAGAGATCGGCATGGAGCACAACCTCGGGATGACCTGCGACCCCGTGGGCGGGCTCGTGCAGATCCCGTGCATCGAGCGCAACGCGATGGGCGCGATCAAGGCGCTGAACGCGTCGCGCATGGCGCTCAAGGGTAACGGCCAGCACTACGTGTCGCTCGATTCGGTCATCAAGACGATGCGCGAGACGGGTGCCGACATGAAGACGAAATACAAGGAAACGTCGCGCGGCGGTCTTGCCGTGAACGTCATCGAATGCTAACGAAGGATCACTAACATGAGCCGCTACTCGATATTCAGCCTGTTCCGCAACGGCCTCTCGTATCACGAGAACTGGGAAAAGCAGTGGAAGAGCCCGGAGCCGAAGAAGGAATACGACGTCGTGATCGTCGGCGGCGGCGGCCACGGCCTCGCGACCGCCTACTACCTCGCGAAGGAGCACGGCATCACCAACGTCGCGATTCTCGAGAAGGGCTGGATCGGCGGCGGCAACACCGCGCGCAACACGACGATCGTGCGCTCGAACTATCTGTGGGACGAGTCGGCCGCGCTGTACGAGAAGGCGATGAAGCTGTGGGAAGGGCTGTCGCAGGATCTGAACTACAACGTGATGTTCAGCCAGCGCGGCGTGATGAACCTGGCCCACACGCTGCAGGACGTGCGCGACACCGAGCGCCGCGTGAACGCGAACCGGCTGAACGGCGTAGACGCCGAATTCCTGACGCCCGCGCAGATCAAGGAAATCGAGCCGACGATCAACCTGAACAGCCGCTACCCGGTGCTCGGCGCATCGATCCAGCGCCGTGCGGGCGTCGCACGCCACGACGCGGTGGCCTGGGGCTTCGCGCGCGGCGCGGACCGCGCGGGCGTCGACATCATCCAGAACTGCCAGGTGACGGGCATTCGCCGCGAAGGCGGCGCGGTGGTCGGCGTCGATACGGTGAAGGGTTTCATCAAGGCGAAGAAGGTCGCGGTGGTCGCGGCCGGCAACACGACGACGCTCGCCGACATGGCCGGCATCCGCCTGCCGATCGAAAGCCACCCGCTGCAGGCGCTCGTGTCCGAGCCGATCAAGCCGGTGGTCAACTCGGTGATCATGTCGAACGCGGTGCACGCATACATCAGCCAGTCCGACAAGGGCGATCTCGTGATCGGCGCGGGTATCGACCAGTACACGGGCTTCGGCCAGCGCGGCAGCTTCCACATCATCGAAAGCACGCTGCAGGCGATCATCGAGATGTTCCCGGTGTTCTCGCGCGTGCGGATGAACCGCCAGTGGGGCGGCATCGTCGACGTGTCGCCGGACGCGTGCCCGATCATCACCAAGACCGACGTGAAGGGCCTCTATTTCAACTGCGGCTGGGGCACCGGCGGCTTCAAGGCGACGCCGGGCTCGGGCTGGGTGTTCGCGCACACGATCGCCCGCGACGAACCGCATCCGCTGAACGCGCCGTTCGCGCTCGACCGCTTCTATACGGGCCACCTGATCGACGAGCACGGCGCAGCCGCCGTCGCGCACTAACCACCGCACTGAAGGAGAAGGAAACATGTTGCTGATCGAATGTCCGTGGTGCGGGCCGCGCGCCGAATCCGAGTTCACGTGCGGCGGTGAAGCCGACATCGTGCGCCCGGTGGCGAACGAGACCATGACCGACCGCGAATGGGGCGAATACGTGTTCATGCGCGAGAACAAGCGCGGGCTGCACAAGGAGCAATGGCTGCACACGCAGGGCTGCCGCCGCTGGTTCAAGGTCACGCGCGACACGGTCACCTACGATATCAAGGGCTACGAAAAGTTCGGCGGCGCATCTGCCGGCAACGCACACGAAGAGGGCACGAGCAAATGAGCCAGAAAGACCGCCTCGGCACCGGTGGCCGCATCAATCGCGCGATTCCGTTGACGTTCACGTTCAACGGCCGCACGTACCAGGGCTTCCAGGGCGACACGCTCGCGTCCGCGCTGCTCGCGAACGGCGTGCACTTCGTCGCGCGCAGCTTCAAGTACCACCGTCCGCGCGGGATCGTGACGGCCGACGTCGCGGAACCGAATGCCGTCGTGCAGCTCGAAACCGGCCCGTACACGGTGCCGAACGCGCGCGCGACCGAAATCGAGCTGTACCAGGGCCTCGTCGCGACGAGCGTGAACGCGGAGCCGTCGCTCGAGAACGACAAGTACGCGATCAACCAGAAGCTGTCGCGTTTCATGCCGGCCGGGTTCTACTACAAGACGTTCATGTGGCCGCGCAACATGTGGCCGAAGTACGAAGAGAAGATCCGCGAAGCGGCCGGCCTCGGCAAGGCGCCCGAGGTGCTCGACGCCGATCGATACGACAAGTGCTACGCGCACTGCGACGTGCTCGTGGTCGGCGGTGGCCCGTCGGGCCTCGCCGCCGCGCATGCGGCCGCCACGGCCGGCGCGCGCGTGATCCTCGTCGACGACCAGCGCGAACTCGGCGGCAGCCTGCTGTCGTGCCGCGCGGAGATCGACGCGAAGCCCGCGATGCAATGGGTCGAGAAGATCGAAGCCGAGCTGCGCAAGCTGCCCGACGTGACGATCCTGTCGCGCAGCACCGCGTTCGGTTACCAGGACCACAACCTCGTGACGGTCACGCAGCGCCTGACCGATCACCTGCCGGTATCGATGCGCAAGGGCACGCGCGAGCTGCTGTGGAAGGTCCGCGCGAAGCGCGTGATTCTCGCGACCGGCGCGCACGAGCGGCCGATCGTGTTCGGCAACAACGACCTGCCGGGCGTGATGCTCGCGGGTGCGGTCTCCACCTACGTGCACCGCTTCGGCGTGCTGCCGGGCCGCAACGTGGTGGTGTTCACGAACAACGACCGTGCCTACCAGACCGCGCTCGACCTGAAGGCGTGCGGCGCGAAGGTGACGGTCGTCGATTCGCGCGCGTCGTCGAACGGCGCGCTGCCGGCCGCCGCGAAGCGGCAGGGCGTGACGGTGATGAGCGGCGCGGTCGTCACGGCCGCATCGGGCAAGTGGCGCGTATCGTCGGTCGACGTCGCGTCCTACTCGAACGGCCAGACGGGCGGCAAGATGCAGACGCTGCCGTGCGACCTCGTCGCGATGTCGGGCGGCTTCAGCCCGGTGCTGCACCTGTTCGCGCAATCGGGCGGCAAGGCGTGCTGGAACGACGAGAAGGCGTGTTTCCTGCCGGGCAAGCCGGTGCAGGCGGAAACCAGCATCGGCGCGGCCGCCGGCGAATTCGGGCTCGCCCGTGCGTTGCGGCTCGCGGTCGATGCGGGCGTGGAAGCGGCGAAGGCCGCGGGCTTCGCGGCCGCGCAGCGTCCGGCCGCACCGCAGGTCGCCGAAACCGTCGAAGGCGCACTGCAGCCGCTGTGGCTCGTCGGCAGCCGCGAGGCGGCCGCGCGTGGGCCGAAGCAGTTCGTCGATTTCCAGAACGACGTCGCGGCGGCCGACATCCTGCTCGCCGCGCGCGAAGGCTTCGAGTCGGTCGAGCATGTGAAGCGCTACACGGCGATGGGTTTCGGCACCGACCAGGGCAAGCTCGGCAACATCAACGGGATGGCGATCCTCGCGGGCGCGCTCGGCAAGACGATTCCGGAAACGGGCACGACGACGTTCCGCCCGAACTACACGCCCGTGTCGTTCGGCACGTTCGCGGGCCGCGAGACGGGCGATTTCCTCGACCCGATCCGCAAGACGGCCGTGCATGAATGGCACGTCGAGCACGGCGCGATGTTCGAGGACGTCGGCAACTGGAAGCGGCCGTGGTATTTCCCGAAGAACGGCGAGGATCTCCATGCGGCCGTGAAGCGCGAATGCCTCGCGGTGCGCAACGGCGTCGGCATTCTCGATGCATCGACGCTCGGCAAGATCGACATCCAGGGCCCGGACGCGGTGAAGCTGCTGAACTGGATGTACACGAACCCGTGGAACAAGCTCGAAATCGGCAAGTGCCGCTACGGGCTGATGCTCGACGAAAACGGGATGGTGTTCGACGACGGCGTGACCGTGCGCCTCGCCGACCAGCATTTCATGATGACGACCACCACCGGCGGCGCCGCGCGCGTGCTGACGTGGCTCGAGCGCTGGCTGCAGACCGAATGGCCCGACATGAAGGTGCGGCTCGCGTCCGTCACCGATCACTGGGCGACGTTCGCGGTGGTCGGCCCGAAGAGCCGCAAGGTCGTGCAGAAGGTGTGCCAGGACATCGACTTCGGCAATGAAGCGTTCCCGTTCATGAGCTACCGCAACGGCACGGTTGCCGGCGCGAAGGCGCGCGTGATGCGGATCAGCTTCTCGGGCGAGCTGGCCTACGAAGTGAACGTGCCGGCGAATGCGGGCCGCGCGGTGTGGGAAGCGCTGATGGCGGCCGGTGCCGAGTTCGACATCACGCCGTACGGCACCGAGACGATGCACGTGCTGCGCGCCGAGAAGGGTTACATCATCGTCGGGCAGGACACCGACGGCTCGATCACGCCGTACGACCTCGGGATGGGCGGGCTCGTCGCGAAGTCGAAGGACTTCCTCGGCAAGCGCTCGCTGACGCGCTCGGATACCGCGAAGGAAGGCCGCAAGCAGTTCGTCGGCCTGCTGACCGAAGACGAACAGTTCGTGCTGCCGGAAGGCGCGCAGATCATCGCGAAGGACACGCAGGTGTCGGCAACCGATCCGACGCCGATGATCGGCCACGTGACGTCGAGCTACTACAGCCCGATCCTGAAGCGCTCGATCGCGCTCGCGGTGGTGAAGGGCGGCCTGAACAAGATGGGCGAGAGCGTCGTGATCCCGCTGGCCAACGGCCGCCGCGTCACCGCGAAGATCTCGAGCCCGGTTTTCTACGATACCGAAGGGGTGCGTCAGCATGTGGAATGAAACGAGAAACCAGGCGCCGGTGGCGGGCGCGGCCGGCGTGACGCTTGAATCGCCGTTCGTCGGCGCGGCCGACGTGCTGAAGGCGCACCAGGCGCGTGCATCGAAGAAGTTCACGCTGCGCGAGCGGCCGTTCCTCGATCTCGTCAACGTGCGCGGCGAGTTGAGCGATCCGGCATTCGTCGCCGCGTTCGAGCGCGTGGTCGGCTGCCGGCCGCCCGCGACGCCGAACACGGTCGCGCGCGGCGCCGAGTACGACGTGCTGTGGCTCGGGCCCGACGAATGGCTCGTGCGGTCGAACGGGCCGGTTCAGGCCGGCGTGCTCGAGGCCACGCTGGCGGAAGCCGTGCAGGGCTTGTACGCGGCGGCCGTCGACGTCGGCAGCGGCTACACGGTCGTCGAGATCACCGGCGAACGCGTGCGCGACGTGATCGCGCGCGGCTGCCCGCTCGATCTGCATCCGCGCGTGTTCAAGCCGGGCCAGTGCGCGCAGTCGCACTACTTCAAGTCGCCGATCACGCTGATCCCGACCGGCGACGACTCGTTCGAGATCGTCCTGCGTCGCAGCTTCGCCGACTATTTCGTGCGCATCATGCTCGACGCCGCGGCGCCGCTCGCATCATGAAGCCGTTCGACGAACCGTTCGTGGCGATCGACGCGCCGCACCTGCGCGGGCGCGGCTGGAGCGTGTTCGTCGACGAACTGAAGGTGCCCGCGCGGATCGGCATCCATGCGCACGAGCACGAGGCGCCGCAGCCGATCGTGATCGATGCGCGGCTCGGGTATCGCTGCGAGCCGAGCGAGCAGGGCGAGTGGATCGACTACGACGGCTATTGCGCGCGCGTCGCGTCGTTCCTGTCGCACAAGCCGCATACGCGGCTGCTGGAGACGCTCGTTGCGGATATCGCGGTGCTGTCGTTTCGCGAATGGCCGGCGCTGGAATCGCTGACGCTGTCGGTGTACAAGCCGAAGATCCGGCCGGGGACGAAACGCGTCGGCGTGTCGCTGGACTGGACGCGCGGCGATTACCTGCGGTGGACGGGAGCGGCGGGGCAGCTTTGATCGAAGGGGGCTGGATCAAGGCACGAGGGAGGTGATCCGGTGACTCCATGGGGCGGCGGCGCGAATGCGCCGCCGCACTCGTTTATAGTTCCTGAAATATGAGAACAACGGCCCGCCGCCCGCCTTTGGTGTTTTTGTTCCTGAAATATAGGAACAATTGGCGATCTGGCGGACGATTCACTATAATTCCGATATTCTCGTAACTATGCTGTCGATCGACTTCGACGGCGCTTTGTTCCTGAAATTCCGGAATTATGGCCCGCACCTTACCGCAACCCGTCGCGATACCTGACCCGCTCGCACTGGATCTCACCGCCTTGGGGGCGCTCGTGCGCAACCGGCGCGCGCAGAACCAGATGCGGATCGACGATGCAGCCGACATGCTTGGCGTCTCCAAGGACGTCCTGTCACGCCTCGAAAACGGGCGCGCGGTGAGTCTCGACAAGTTGTTCAAGGTGTTGGACGGCTTTGGCCTGAATTTGCTCGTCGTGCCGAAACGCGACGTCCAGGTGGCGCGCAAGGCAGTGCGCGATCATGCGACGATACGTGCCGCTTCGCCTGGCACGTCCCGTTCGTCCGAGGGGGGGTGATGATCCATCGCCTGCGGATTTCGGCTGACGGCTCGCCGGTCGGACAACTGACCTATGATGCCCGCCGCGACGACTACGGTTTTTCCTACGATCCGGCGTGGCTCGCGCGGGCAGACGCGTTTGCGTTGTCGCCGTGCATTCCGCTCGATGGCGGCAAGCCGCCGGCGGGCGCGATCCAGCGCTTCGTGGGCAATCTGCTTCCCGAGGGCCGCGCACTCGACGTGGCCGCATCGATGTATCAGATATCGAAGGACAACGTCTTCGGTCTGATCCGGATGCTTGGCAAGGAGCCCGTTGGTGCGTTGAGCTTCATTCCGGACGACGATGAGGCCGGGCGGGCGTCCGAACCTCTCGAACCCGTGCGCCGACCGATCTCCGCGGAAGAACTGGCCGACCGTATTCACAAGCGCGATGCGATTCCGTTTCCCGTCTGGGACGATCGGGTGCGCCTGTCGATCGCCGGCCATCAGGACAAGCTGCAGGTGCTGGTCGAAGGCGAGCAGTTGGCCCTAGTGGACGGGGCGCTGAGCAGCTCGCATATTCTGAAGCCCGAGTCGCGCAGCGCGAACGCGCCGTTCATGGTCGCCAACGAGCATTTCTGCATGACGTTGGCGGCCCGCATGGGGTTGCCGGTCGCGCATGTCGAGATTCGACGCATCCCCGAGCCCATTCTGCTGATCGAGCGATTCGACCGGCTCGTGACGACCGATCCGGACGACCCGCAGCGCGCGAGCGCTGTGCAGCGGCTTCATGTCATTGATGGATGCCAGGCCCTCGACTTGCCGGCGACGCTCAAATACGAACGCAATCTCGGCAACAACGCGGACGTGCGCAATATTCGCGAAGGCGTGAGCTTCGAGAAGCTGTTTTCGCTGACATCGTCTCTGGAGACACCGGTCGCCGCGCGCACGGTCATGCTGCGCTGGGCGTTGCTGCAACTGCTGATCGGCAACAGCGACGCGCATGGCAAGAACATTTCGTTTTTTGTCAGCAGCAGCGGGCTCGAGCCGGCGCCGTTTTACGATCTGGTATGCGTGAACGTGTACGGCGACGCTTATGTGCAGGACATGGCGATGGCGTACGGAGATGTATTCCGCACCGAGGAACTGACCGCTTTCGCGCTCGCGGACTTCGCGCATCGCGTGCAGATCCGGCCGGCACTCGTTGCGCGTGAAATGACGCGGATGGCGACGCTGGCGGCGGAACTGGCCCCCGGGCTGGCGGAGTCGGGCGTCTATATGGGTGACGAGCGTGCGTGGGTGCGTCGTATCGCCGAGTACGTGCGAGTGCAGGCGGAACGCGTCATGCGTATTGCGCCCATGGTGCCCAAGGTCGACGTTACGCTACTCTGAGCGTGTGCTTCATCAACCATCGGCACGCCCCGTTTGCGCGCGCGTCGCAAAAACCGGCCTGACTAACGCTATCCGCCGTATTGCTTTCAGGTGCGTGAGAGCCGATGCTGCATCGGCACCGATCGCTGGCGCGCGCGTTGCGTGCAGGAATGACGGGTGACACGGGGCGGGCGGCAGTTCAGTTCGGCTGCGTCAATTGGGCTTCCCACTTCTTCAGGATGCGCACGCGTGCCTGACTGAAACCCACCCAACAATTCAGCCAGGCGTCACTCGGAATCGTCTGCTGCAGATTGGCGGTCTTCACGTAGTCACAAGTATCGCCGGTAAAGTCGGCCCAACTCGTTTGCGATTTCGCCAGCTGGGCGGCAGCGTCGGGGTTGCGTTGGCGGAGCTTGCGAGCAAGCGAC
This sequence comes from Burkholderia sp. AU16482, assembly GCF_002223285.1. Lineage (NCBI taxonomy): Bacteria > Pseudomonadati > Pseudomonadota > Betaproteobacteria > Burkholderiales > Burkholderiaceae > Burkholderia > Burkholderia sp. AU16482. The sequence continues at coordinate 2,009,997 of NZ_NKEY01000006.1, read as the reverse complement.
CGGTACGCGCTGTCGACTTGCTTCTGCTGCTGATCGAGCACGCAGCGCCTCACGGCTTCCATCGTCGGCCCCGCCTGTTCGCAGTCGACGACAGCGAAAGCCGATACAGGGCTGGCCGACAGCGCGACGATGGCGAGCAGCCGGGCCGCGCGGCGTCGGGCCGGAGCAGTGTGAACGCGGGTGCCCATTGCTTACTTCGCGTTGCGGTTCGCGGCGGGCGCAGGGCCGGACGGATCGCTGACCGGCACCATGTGCGCCTTCCCGTCGTTCACGGTATTGGGACTTTTCGCGTCGTCATCGGGTTCGAGCACGAACCGGAACGAATCGACCCGCTGCATCACCTTCGCCGCATATGCACTGGATCCGCCGCTGTAGCTCTTCAGCCCGGCCAGCACGTTGCCGCCGGCCGCTTTCACGTAGCCCGACAGGATCCGCGAGCCGACCTCGACGTTCGCATTCGGCTCGGTGAGATCCTTCACGTCGCGCAGCATGCCGCGGTGCGCGGACGGCACGACCTGCATCAATCCGGTCGCGCCATGCTGGCCGCGCGCCTTTTCCTGGAAGCGCGATTCGATCGAAATAATCGCGTAAACGAGTGCCGGCGGCAGCGAATATTTCGTCGCGGTCACGCTCACGATATCCGCGAGCTTCGCGGCCTTTTCTCTTGCGACGCCGAATTTCTTCGTCAGGTAGGTGGTGATGCGGCGGTTTGCTTCGTTAGGCTGATCGTTGACGTTCGCGAGCGGCGCGGAGGCGACGGTCGGCGCCGATGCCAGCGCGTCGGGCGCGGACGCAGGCACTGCGGGCGCCTGCTGCGCCGCGGCCTGTTGCGCAATGCCGAGCGAGAGCACGATCAGCCAGAAAAACCGTCGTCGCATGGTGGAGTGCGGGGAAATGGGAGGCGCATAGTATATCGGCCAATTGCCACCGATGTTCGAGCGCCGGTTCGAATGAAAGCACGCTGTAGGCTTGTGTCGATTCGGGCGGGCCGGCAAGCCGATCGTTGCGCGGACACGCATCGCAGTCCGCACGAACGCTAGTTGATGATCTCGCCGATGCCGGTTTCGATGCGGCTTCTGAGCTGCTGAATGAACTCCGGATCGTAGGGTTCCCAGCTATCGAGTTCGCCAACGATCTTCAACGGCGATGTGCTTCGATACGATCGCGTCGGATTGCCGGGGAATTTCTTGTCCGTGACGTTCGGGTCGTTTTCGAATTCGCCGGTAGGCTCGACGATGTAGACCCGCGGCCGGCCTTCGCCTTTGGCCATTTCCGCCGCCAGGCCGGCGCCTTTGGGCAGCGCCGTGAAATAAATGTGATTCATCACGACGTCATCGCGATAATTCGATCTGAAGCCTGCCGTCAGCAAGTCGCCGATCTGCAAATCCGCTTTCGTGCCATGAAAAAACGGGCCGGTGTCTAATGCAGTCATCGCTTCTCCTTCGAAACATTCCGCAACGGTTTCTAGGCGCGCCGCGCGCTCGCCGCCCGCGCAATCGCGCCGATCGCATCGCTGACGAGCACCGCGAGCAAGCCGACGATCACGCCGCCTTGCAGCACGAACGCGGTGTTCGACGTCTGCAGGCCTGCGATGATCACGTCGCCGAGCCCGCGCGCGGCGACCGTCGAGCCGATCGTCGCGGTGCCGAGATTGATCACGACCGCGAGCCGGATGCCGTTGACGATCACCGGGAACGCGAGCGGCAGCTCGACGGACACCAGTTGCTGCCACCCGCTCATTCCCATTCCGCGCGCGGCGTCGACGACGTCGCGCGGCACATCCTCGAGCCCGGCGATCGTGCTTTCGAAAACCGGCAGGAGCCCGTACAGCACGAGCGCGATCAGCACGGGTTTCAAGCCGAAGCCGACGGCCGGCACGGCCAGCGCGAGCACGGCGACCGGCGGGAAGGTCTGGCCGATGTCGACGACGCTGCGCGCGACCGGCAGGAAATCCGCGCCGAACGGCCGCGTGACCGCGATGCCGGCCGCGACCGCGACGATCGTGCCGATCAGGCTCGACAGTGCGACCGTGCCGAGATGCGCGAGCGTGAGATCGAGCAGGCTCGCGCGATCGTAGATCACCGGCGCGCCGTTGTCCGCGAACGGCGCGAACAGACCCTGCAGCCACCCGGGGCGCAACAGCAGCACGAGCAGCAGCGCGAGCGCGGCCGCGCGGGCGACGTACGCGGGAAGCGAAGGCCGCCTGGGGCGCATGCTGCTGCCGGGCGCCGTCATGCGGGCTTCCTCGCGTGCGAGCGGATCGCGTCGAGCGTGATGCGGCGAGGGTCGTGTGCGTGACGGTTGCCGTCGGCCGTATCGTCCACGGGCAGCGCATCGACACCGCGCCACAACAATTCGGACACCGCATCGCGCAGCGTGCGCGTCGCGGCGATCGGTTCGCCGTCGGCATGACCGGCTTCGGCAACGGCGTCGATCGGCGTCAGCGCGAGCAGGCGCAGCGGCCGATCGACGCCCGCGACGAGCTGTTCGACGACACCGGCCGCCGGCTTGCCGAGAATCTCGGCCGGCGTCGCGACCTGCAGCAGCCGGCCGCCGTCCATCACCGCGATCGTGTCGCCGAGCTTCAGCGCTTCCTCGATATCGTGCGTGACGATCACGACCGTGATGCCGAGGCGGCGCTGCAGCGCGAACAGGTCGTCCTGCGCCTTGTTGCGGATGATCGGATCGAGCGCGCCGAACGGTTCGTCCATCAGCAGCATCGCGGGCTCGGCGGCGAGTGCGCGCGCCACGCCGACGCGTTGCTGCTGGCCGCCCGACAGTTCATGCGGCAGCTTGCCTGCGAACTCGGCCGGCGCGAGATGGAACAGATCGAGCAGTTCGTTCACGCGCGCGTCGATGCGCTCGGCCGGCCAGCCGAGCAGGCGCGGCACGGTCGCGATGTTGCGCGCGACGCTCCAGTGCGGAAACAGCCCGTGCCCCTGGATCGCGTAGCCGATGCCGCGCCGTAACTGTTCGGGCGCGACGCTCGCCGTATCGACGCCGTCGATGCGGATCGTGCCGCTGGTCGGTGCGATCAGCCGGTTGATCATGCGCAGGAGCGTCGACTTGCCGCTGCCCGATGCGCCGACGAGCGCGGTGATCGTGCCGCGCTGCACCGTCAGCGATACGTCGTCGACGGCGACCACGTCGCCGAAGCGTTTGCCGACCCGTTCCATCTCGATCATCCTGCACGTCCCTTCGCGAGCGACGTCGCGGCTTCGAACACGACGGCGGCCGCCAGTGCGAGCGCGATCGTCGGGATCGCGCCGAGCAGCACGAGATCGGCGGCCGATTGCCCGATCCCCTGGAAGATGAAGGTGCCGAATCCGCCGCCGCCGATCAGCGCGGCCACCGCGGTCAGGCCGATGTTCTGCACGAGCACGATGCGCACGCCGCTGAGGATCACCGGCAGCGCGAGCACGAGATCGACGCGCAGCAGCCGCTGCATACGTGTCATGCCCATTGCGCGTGCCGCTTCGGTCACGTGCGGCGGCACCTGTCCGAGCCCGACCACGACGCTCGATGCGATCGGCAGCAGCGAGTAGAGGAACAGCGCGAATACGGCCGGCGCGACGCCAATGCCGCGGATGCCGAGCGCGGCCGCGAGCGGCACGTGCGCGGCGAGCAGGCCGAGCGGCGCCATCATCAGCCCGTACATCGCGATGCTGGGGATCGTCTGGACGATATTGAGCACGGGCATCGCGACGGTGCGCACCGTCGCGATGCGCGCGCAGGCGATGCCGAGCGGCACGCCCGCGACGAGCGCGGCGGCGACCGAGCCGCCGGCGAGCGACACGTGACGGATCGCTTCGCGCCAGAAATCGTCGCTGCGCACCGCGTATTCGCGCATCACCGAGAGGCCGTCCCACCAGCCGCTCGCGAGCGGCACCGAAACCGCCGCGATCGCGACGGCGAGCGCGGCGAGCCGCCGCCACGGGCCGAACGCGAGGCGCGCGAGCGCATCGGCGATGAGCACCGCCCACGCGAACAGCAGCAGCCAGACGCCGGCGTCGGGCGACACGCGGGCCAGCATGTCGTCGGGCGCGACGACGTGCGCCGCGGCCGCGCCGATCGCGTACGCGAGCGTCGCGAGCCCCGCGCAGCCGGCCGCGAGCCGCCACGCGGGACGGCTCGCCGTCATCACCCACAGCGCGCCGACGGTCCACAGCGCGGCGAGCGCGGCGCCCTGCATGGCGGGCAGCGCGGCGAACACCGACAGCCCGGTGCCGGCCGCGATCCGGTTCGGCCGCAGCACCGCGAACGACAGGCCGAACACCGCGACGAGCGTGAGTACACCGATCAGGACACCGACCTTGTCGAGCGTGATGCGCCGCGCGGACGCCGCCGCGCGGCCCGTCATTTCACGAAACCCTTCGCTTTCAGATAGCTTTTCGCGACGCCGGCGGCCGGCTCGCCGTTGAGCTGGATGCGGGCGTTCAGCGATTGCAGCGTCTTCAGGTCGAGGCTCGCGAACACGGGCTTCAGCAAGTCGGCGATCTGCGGATGCGCTTTCAGCGCGGCTTCCCGGATCACCGGCGCCGGCGCGTAGACGGGCTGCACGTGCTTGTCGTCGTCGAGCACCGCGAGGCCGCTCGACGCGATGCCGCCGTCGGTGCCGTAGACCATCGCGGCGTTCACGCCATCGGTCTGGTTCGCGGCGGCCTTGATCGTCGCGGCCGTGTCGCCGCCGGACAGCACGACGAGCTGCTCCGGCTTCAGCTTGAAGCCGTACGCCTTCTCGAACGACGGCAGCGCCGACGCGCTGTTCACGAACTCGGCCGAGGCCGCGAGCTTCACCTTGCCGCCGCCTGCCACCCACTTGCCGAAGTCGGAGAAGGTCTTCAGGTGCTGCGACTGCGCGACGGGCGCGAGCAGCGCGACGCCCCACGTGTTGTTCGCGGGCGCCGGTGCGAGCCACACGAGATGGTTCGCCGCGTAGTCGAGCTTCCTGGCGGTGTCGTAGCCTTGGCTCGCGTTCTTCCATACCGGGTCGTCGGCCTTGTTGAAGAAGAACGCGGCGTTGCCCGTGTATTCGGGGTAGATGTCGATCTCGCCGCTCGTGAGCGCCTTGCGCACGATCGGCGTCGTGCCGAGCGCGATCTTTTCGGTGACGGGAACGCCGTGGGCCTTCAGCACCTGTGAAATGAGGTTGCCGAGCAGGTTGCCTTCGGTGTCGATCTTCGACGACACCACGACGGGCGTGTCGGCATGCGCGCCGGGCGCGACGATCGCGGCGGCGAACGCGAGGCCCAGGATCCGGGCGGGCAGGGCGAGCTTCATCGGGGCCAATCTCCAGGACGGGGGCGTACGCCGAAAGTTACTTGACTGAGCCGGCTTTGGCAAACCGCGTGCGGCCGCGTGTCCACAGACGGCGTGGGGATAACCCGCATCCATCGTGCGGGCTTGTTACACTGAAATTCACTCCCGCCTGCGGACATTTGCTGACATGAAGCCCGAGCTGCTGGTCCTCATCGCGCTGCGCGGCGACGCGCATCGCGAGATCGCCGCGTCGTTCGACGTGCGTTACGCGCCGACTCCCGATGCGCGCGAACGCGCGATCGCCGAGCACGGCAGCACGATCCGAGCGGTGCTGACCAACGGCAGCACGGGGTTGAGCGCCGCCGAGATCGACCGGCTGCCGCGCGTGACGTTCGTCAGCGCGCTCGGCGCGGGCTACGAACACATCGACGTCGTGCATGCGAAGACGCGCGGCATCACGGTGGTGACGGGCGCCGGCACCAACGACGATTGCGTCGCCGATCACGCGTTCGCGCTGCTGCTGGCGGCGGTGCGCAACGTCGTGCAGCTCGATGCGAAAACCCGCGCGGGCGTGTGGCGCGACGAGCTGTCGATGCCGCCGAACGTGTCGGGCAAGAAGCTCGGCATCGTCGGGCTAGGCAAGATCGGCGAGAAGTGCGCGCGTCGCGCGGCCGGCTTCGACATCGAGATCGGTTATCACAACCGCTCGGAGAAGCCGGTGCCGTACCGCTATTTCGACCGGGTCGACGCACTCGCGCAGTGGGCCGATTTCCTGATCGTCGCGACGCCGGGCGGTGCAGGCACGCGGCATCTGATCGATCGCGCGGTGCTCGACGCGCTCGGCCCGGGCGGTTTCCTCGTGAACGTGTCGCGCGGCAGCGTTGTCGATACCGCTGCTTTGGCGGACGCGCTGCGCGAACGGCGCATCGCGGGCGCGGGGCTCGACGTGTATGAAGGCGAACCGGCGCCGCCGCGTGCGTTGACCGATCTCGACAGCGTCGTGCTCACGCCGCACATGGGCGGCTGGTCGCCCGAGGCGCTCGATCGTTCGGTGCGGCAGTTTCTCGACAACGCGGCGCGGCATTTCGCGGGGCAGCCGGTATTGACGCCGGTGTAGGCGGCGATCGGTGTTGCCGGTGCGAAACGCGGTCGCGCCGGTCGCGAGACGGCGTGGTTCGGACCGCGTGCACGCCTTGCAGGCCCTCGTGAACCGAACCCGGCACCGTCATCGATCGAATCAGCTTGCGGGGCGGCCGCCCGCGAGATCCGCGGCCGCCACTTCATCGGTGGACGGTAGCGGCCGAATGGTCACCTCGCCCGAAATGAACCGTTTTCCTTTGAAATCCCTGCCGTGGTAACGCGTGCTGATCGCGTGAAATTCGGCATTGCCGGACGCCAGATGCTCGAGTTCGGTCACGTAGGCGCGCACATCCGCGTCGTCTCCGAGCGGGCCGGCGAGGACGCGATCGCGCGCGGCGATCAGGTTGCGTTCGTTCTCGGCAACCAGCGTGGCCAGCTTGTTCAGCGCGTCCTGGAGCGTCAGGCCGTCGCGGTACATCAGCAGCCAGACGGAATTGACCGAATCGGCGATATGAATCTCTTTCCGGAATGAATACGGGTCGTTGACCAGCGTGATCGAATCGATGGCGGCCGTTCTCATTTCCGCCAGCGACCGGTCGGCGGCCAGGTGGTCGGTCATGTCCACGTCGATCGCGTATTCCGTCATGATGGCTGCCCATTCCCCGTAATTGTCGATGCGCCGCATCTCCAGATAGGCGTCGAACGTGAGCTCGTCCATCTTCAAGGCCAACGGATCCGTCTGCCTGACGATCAAGGTACGCAGCGATTCCTCCAGCCGTTGCCAGACGCGGGGCTTCGACGCCAACTGTGCCTTGACGGGCAGCAGCCCCTCGTACAGCAACTGCGCGATCGGGGCGCTGTCCGGCGGGCGCACGCCGGCGATCGCGTCGAAGTAATGCTGCCGCAACGTCGCGCGCGTGTGCGCCTGGTCCAGCATGTCGGGGTTGGTGATGGTGTCGTCGATCAGCGTGGTGATGCTCATCATCCGTTCGAGATCGTAGATCCGGTCGTCTCGCGTGTGCGGGTAGCACAGGCCGCCGAATGACGGCATGCTTTGCGCCAGATAATGTTCGACCGCCTTCTGGCTACCGTAGTACGCGAGGATGTACGGGCTGTCGGTGAGCGCGATTCGGCGCTCCGCCTCGTCGTGGCGCGGATGCCACATGGGCTTCAACTGCAGATGGAAGTCCGGGTGGAAGATTTTTTCCCCCGGTTTCGGCAGGCCGGGGAGATCGCGAACGAAGTTGGGAATCTCTTTCATGGCGGATTCTCGGCTCGAGGTCGGGGGCCGGAAACGGCGGCCTTCAGCGATCGCGCCTGAGCACGAAGCTGTAGATGGAAACTTGGCGCTTCACGATGGCGACGGCCAGGCTCTCGCACATCACGCGGAGTTCTTCCAGCGCGCCGACCGCACCGCGCGGAAAATGACGCTCGATGTTCTCCTGCACGCTCAGCAGCCAGCGCGTCGCGTCCATCCGGTCCGGCAGGATTCTCATGTCGTGGACGACAAAGCCGCTCTGCTCGAACACCTGGCGCAGGTACGCGGGCGTCTTGCGATACTTGCATGCCAGCCTGTCGACGAGATCGGGCGTATCGGACCGGTATTCCTGCAGGTCGACGTTATACAGGTTGTCCGAAACGATGACCGTTCCGTTCGCGGACAGCCGTTGCCGCAATTTGGCCATCACGATTTCGAAAAGGTCGTAGGGGAAGTGGGAAATCACCCCGCGCATGATCGCAAGGTCGTAGGGTTGCCCGAAATCCGGCAGCAAATCGATATCGAGCGCATTGCACCGGAACAGGTTGATGCGGTCCGACAAGGCTCGCGCGGCATTGACTTCGGCGCAGTATTCGAGCTGGCGTTCGCTGATGTTGATGCCGTCCAGGCGATGACAGTCGGGAAACCGCTCGGACAGATCCCGCAGCACCGTTCCCCAGCCGCACCCGATATCGAGTATCCGGTCGACGGGCTGGCGGCCGGGCCTATCCAGGCCGGCGAGCTCGAGTTGCCGCTCGAAATACCGGAGGCCGGATTCGTCGAGGCCGATCGGCTCCGGCGATCGGGCCGGGTCATAGATACCGAACTGGAACCAGAGGCGATCGCCGATCGCGCTGCTCCAGCTTTCCGGGTCGTCCTGGTAAGCCAGTGCGACCCGCGACTCGTAATCGTTTCGTTCCCGGCCCCGTATCGAAGCGAACGGCTTGACGGTCCGGCCATTCAATGGCGATCCCGATCCGACGGCGGTGTCCGTGCCGATATTGCTCATAGCCATTCTCCGAGGCGGGGGTACGACGCCATGCACGGGATAGCCGGACTTCCGTGTCCGGCGAGCGCGGTTGCTGCCGAATCACGGTTGCATGATCGAAGCGGGCGACATCCCCTTTCCTCGACCAGGACAGAAAATCAGCGGCACCCGATTCAAAAAAGACGAGCGATTACCGTGGGCCGCGACTCGGCGGCCGCCGGTCGGGCTGGAAACGGCATACAGGCAAAGGGAATCCCCGAGGGCAACCGGTTACGAATTTCCGGATTATTGATTTCCCAATCTAGTCGATCGGGTTTCGATGTCAAGCGACAGAATGCTGTTTCATTTTCCGATTCAAAGAATCGCTTGATTCACGAAATGCGGAATGATCATTCCGACGGGGCGGCCTTTTTAAAGAAACAGAAAATCGAGCCGGACGATGGGAAACGATCCGGGATGCGGAGGTACCGGCATCCCGGATCGTGTCGAGGGGGTACCGCGGGCTGCCGCGGCTCAGGAAGCCGCGAGCGGCACCGTCACCGACGTGCCGGCCGGATCGAGCGTCAGCCCCGTGCCCGGCGTCGGCCGCAGCGTCGCCTCATAGTCGCTGGAGAGGACCACGAGCCCCAGCCGGTGGCCGGCTTCCAGCTTGTAGTCGCGCGGCATGAACGTCAGCTTCAGGTCGTACGGCATGCCGGGCAGCACGGGCTGCGACACCCACTCGGACAGCCGGTTGCGCGGGTCGGTCCATGCGCGCGTGACGATCGTCGCCGTGCCGTCCGGCGCGCGGTCGACCAGCAGCGCCGTCACGTTCGCCACGCCCGTGAAGGTCAGCCTGACGCGCGCGGTCGCCGTGCCGGACAGGCGTGCCGCGGCCGTCAGCGGGGCCGTCTCGAAGCGGCTGCGGTTTTCGCCGGTCGCCGTGTTCGCCAGCGTCAGCGCGGGAATGCGCGCATCGTCGGTGAAGCGCGCGAGCGGGCCGCCGGTCGGCTGCCGCAGCAGCGTGCCGGTGGTTGCGCCGTCGCCGCCGGCGAAGTACGTGACCGGCGTGGCGCGACGCGCGGCCCAGTCGGCTTCCTTCAGCAGCGAGCCGTCGGCCTGCGCGATCACCGCGCGCGGATCGTGCTCGACGCCGTTGTCGTAGCCGATCAGGTAGCGCGTGAACCAGCGGTTCACCTCGGCGGTCCACGCGTCGGCCATCGCCGGCACGCGGGTCGGATCGGTGTGCTTCAGTCGATGCAGCCACAGCTGGGTCGGCACGCCCTGGCGCCGCATCGCCAGATACCACGACGTCGACTGGTCGACGCGCACGTTGTCGTCGGTCAGCCCTTGCGCGACGAGCGCCGGCGCGACCGCGAACGCGGTCGGAATGTCGCGCGCGGCCCAGAACGGCGAATAGTCGCCGGTCTTGCGGTCTTCCTGCTGCAGCGCTTCGTCGATCAGGTGCGTGCAGCGCTCCGGATGCGCGTTCGTCAGCAGCGCCTTGATGTACACGTCGACATCCTCGCCCTGATAGCCTTCCGGCGCGCGCACGAGGCCGCCCGAGCGGTAGTAGCCGTACATGTTCGACAGCCCGGCGATCGGCACGATCGCGTCGAGCCCGCGCGTGCGCAGGCTCGCGACCATCTTCGGCAGCGTGCCGTCGTACGACACGCCGTACATGCCGACGTGGCCGGTCGACCAGTTCGCGACGACCGTCTTGCCGTTCGCGTCCTTCGCGGTCGCGTCGCGGCCGAGCCAGCGGATCACCGACGCCATCGCGACCGATTCGTCGCGCGTGAGGATCGTCGGGCAGCCGTCCGAGCCGGCGGTGCCGAGCGAATCCGCATAGACGATCGTGAAGCCGCGCGGCACGAAGTAGCTCTCGATCCACGAGCGGCCGGCGGCCGCCGCCTCGACTTGCTGCAGCATCCGGGTTTGCGGTGCGGCGGCCAGGATGCGCGTGGACGCCGATGCCGCGGCGCCGGCGGTCGCGGCCGGATGCGGGGTGCCGTCGAGTTCGACGTCGACGTCGTGGTTGGGGCTGTCGGCGAGCCCCGCGTAATACGGGCTCGCGAGCACGATGACCGGCGTGCGCGCGCCGTTCGCGGTCTCGGCCGGCCGCACGATGCGCACGTGGATGCGGTCGCGCGTGCCGTCGCCGTCGGAATCGACCGGCGTGTCGACCCACGCGTTCTCCTCGATCGTGCCGCCCGACAGCGACGGCTGCACCTGGCCGTTGCTGATCACCGGCTTGTAGCGTCCGCCGCTCGCCGGATTCGCGTACGGGACGCCGGACGGTGAAAAGCGCGACGCGAGCGATTGCGTATTGGACTGATCGGCCGCGGCGGCGGCCCCCTCCTGTTGGCCCTGTGCGAGCGCTGACACGCCCGCCACGCTACCGCCGTCGTCACCGCCGCACGCGGCGAGCGTCGCGGCCGCCACGAGCGCGGGCAGCCACGCGCGCCGGAATCCGGTTCGATGAATGTTCATTGCAGCGACCTCGTCTCTTGTGATTGTGTGGAACCGGTCGGCTCGCGATACGCCCCCTGCGGCCTGGCCGGGTACTGCATCGGATGAAGCGGAACTGCACCATCAAAAACGGCGGGCGAGACGGAAGGGGATCTCGCCCGATGCCGACGTGCGTCAGGTGGCGCGCATCCGGCTGGCGTCGAGGCGAGCGCATCGCCCCGAGCGGAATGCGTCAGTGCGGCGGTTCGATACGAAAGCAGGAGTGCGAATCAAACAGAAGCATGCCCGAGCTCCCTTCAGGTTTTGGATGAAACGGAACGGCACGATGCGAAGAGGCGGAAATGTTGCGAACGGCGGTGCTGCAACGGCAGGAAAGCGCGACGCGAGCCGGCACGCTGTTGGCCGGGATTGCTTTCCGGAAGCTTGCGCAAAAGTTATCTCAGTGAAATGCGCGTGTCAAACTTTTTTAGCTTAAGTCAAACAAAGTTTCTGTATGCGTGTGGCCGGCGACCTCAACTTCCATGGAATCCGTCCGTAAACAGCAAAAAACAGGCTGAAAACGAGAGAGAGGGCAATGACGATTCCAGTCACGGCGGCGGGCGACCTGTCGCTCGCGCAAATGGCGCAGGCGGTGCTCGACGGGCGCCAGGCATCGGACACGACCGCGTCCGGCGCGTCGCCAGACGAGCCGATCGGCGTTCGGGCAGTCGATCCGCAGGCGATGCAGGCGGCGCTGGCGAAACAGTTGTCGATGGTGGGCGACCTGACGATGAAGCTGCGCGGCGTCACCGACGCGCTCGCGACGAGCCTGCAGGACATCGTCGCGAAGCGCCCCGATCTGGCCGACGCGCCATTCGACTTCGTGACCGACGACGGCCGGATCAAGGTCGTATCGAAGACGCTGACCGACAGCGATCGCGCGTGGGTCGAATCGACGCTGAACGCGAACGCCGGCCTCGTGCTCGCGACGCGCGATTTTCACGAGCAGGCGGTCGATATCGCCGCGCAAGGCGTGGCCGTGCGCGGCGACACGTTCGCGGACAGCGAGCGCGCGGCGGCCAGTCAGGGCGCCGATGCGCGCTTTCATTTCATGAGCCTGCTCAACCGGTCGGTCGCGGACAATCCGCCACCCGTGCCGCCGGGCGGGCACTTCACCACGCAGGACGGCACGACGCTGCAGATCGAGCCGTCGGCCGGCACCGCGCGCGGCACGCTCGCGCTGCTGAATACCGCGCGCCAGTTGTCGTCGGGCGCGGCGATCTTCGTCGACTCATCCGGCAAGAAGTCCTACGGGATGCGCGCGGAACTCGTCAACGTCGGCTTCGACGTGCTCGCCGCCTACGCGCCGGACGGCGGCAACAGCGTCGGTTTCCACGAGATCGCGTAACGCCGCGCCAATCGAGCCGCTCGCGGCTACTCGTCGCGCAGCGCGTCGGCCGGCCGCACCCGCGCGGCGCGCCAGCTCGGGTACAGCGTCGCGACGCACGACATCAGGAACGCGGCCGACGCGATCTCGATCACGTCGAGCGCCGACAGCTTCGACGGCAGCGCGCTGAGGAAATAGACGGACGGTGTCAGGAAGCGGATGCCGAGCAACTGCTCGATCGCCGGCAGCACCACCGGGATGCTTACCGCGATCGCGCAGCCGAGCGCGACGCCCGCCAGCGTGCCGGCGAGGCCGATCGTCATCCCCTGGGTCGCGAAGATCTTCATGATCGAGCGGGGCGGCGCGCCGAGCGTGCGCAGGATCGCGATGTCGCCCTGCTTCTGCGTGACCGTCATCACGAGCGACGACACGAGGTTGAACGCGGCGACCGCGACGATCAGCATCAGGATCAGCGACAGCATCCGCTTCTGCAGCCGCTCGGCTTCGAACCACGTGCGGTTCTGCCGCGTCCAGTCGCGGATGTACAGGTTGCCCGACAGCGTGCGCGACAGCGCGAGCGCGATCTCCGGCGCGCGCTGCAGATCGTCGATGCGCAACCGGATGCCGGTCGGCGCGCTCACGTTGGACAGTTGCTGCGCGTCGCGGATGTGGATGTACGCGAGCGCGCTGTCGTACTGGTAGTGGCCCGACTCGAACGTGCCGACCACGTTGAACTGGCGGAACCGCGGCAGCGCGTCGCCGAGGCGCGCGGTGTTGCCGGGCGCGAAGAACGTGATGCGGTCGCCGATCTTCACCTGCAGCGCGTCGGCGAGCGCGGCGCCGAGCACGATGCCCATCTCGCCCGGCACGAGCGCGTCGAGGCGCCCGGTCTTCAGCTTGCGCGCGATTTCGGACACGCGCGGCTCGAGCACCGGATCGATCCCGCGCAGCGCGACGCCCGTCACGTTGCCTGCGTTCGTCAGCAGCGCCTGTGCGTCGACATAGGGTGCGACGGCGCGCACCGAAGCATTCTGTAACGATTCGTGCGCGGTCAGCCGCCAGTCGGGCATCGCGCCGGCCGGCGAAAAGATTTCCACGTGCGCGAGCACCGACAGCATCCGGTCGCGCACCTCGGTGCGAAAGCCGTTCATCACCGACAGCACGACGATCAGCGCGGCCACGCCGAGCGCGATGCCGGCCATCGCGGCGCCGGCGATGAACGACACGAAGCCGTCGCCGGCCGAGCGCCGGCCGCCGCGCGCGTAGCGCAGCCCGATCTGCCATTCGAACGGGAGTTTCAAGCGGTTTCCTTTCATTTCGGTTCGATCCTGCCGAGCCGCGCATTCTAGCGAACGCGGCGCGACCGCGCGCAGAGGTCGGGTATCGGCCGGCGTTGCGCGCCGGCACACCGCTGTTTCCATCGTTTCGGGTCTGATCGATAATGGCGCCCAGCATCCGGTCGATACCAAGTACTCACGGCGCAACCGGGCCGCGCCGTCACAAGACCCATAACGATTCGGGGAAGGTTGCCGCTTGGGCAGCATGTCCTTGACAAGGAAATAACAAAATGGATTTGCTGCGTTTCCTGCTGCTCCTGCCGATTCGCGTGGCGGGCTTCGTCTGTTGGCTGCTCGGCTGCGCGCTGCGGCCGCTGGTCGGCGACGTGTCGTGGACGGCGCCTGCGTGGATGGGCGTCACCGCCGCGGCCGTGCGCCGCCGCCCGTGGCATGCCGGCGGCATCGTGCTGCTCGCGGCCGCGCTCGGTTATGGCGGCTACTGGTTCAAGCATCGCCCGAAGCCGCCCGAGCCCGAAACCGTCGGCTTCACCGTGAAGGCGCCGGCGATCACGACCTACGAGGTCGACGACTCCGACAAGCCGAAGATCACCGTGCATCCGCTCGAGGTGGCGTTCTCGCGATCGGCCGCGCCGATCGAACAGGTCGGCAAGCCGGCCGGCGACGGCATCGAGATGACGCCCGCGCTGAAGGGCGCGTGGGAGTGGGTCGACGACAAGACGTTGCGCTTCACGCCGGCGGCCGACTGGCCGGTCGGCGCGCACGTCGAGGTGCGCTTCGCCGTGCATCGCGTGTTCGCGCCGCAGGTAACGATGCACGACGACCGTTTCGCGTTCGACGTGCCGGCGTTCGCAGCGACGCTCGGCGACAACCAGTTCTACCAGAACCCCGACAATCCGGCGGAGAAGCAGGCGCTGTTGCAGTTGCGTTTCAACTACCCGGTCGATCCGGCCGAGTTCGAGAAGCGCATCGGCCTGGTGCTGGTCGGCCGCGACGGCAAGACCGTGTCGCCGCTGCGTTACACCGTCAACTACGACAAGATGAAGACGAGCGCGTGGGTCTACTCGCAGCCGCTCGAGATTCCGCGCGATCCGCTGACGGCACGGCTCGACGTCGACAAGGGCGTGAAGAGCGCGCGCGGCGGCAACGGCACGCCCGACGTGCTGCACGCATCGGTCGGCGTGCCGGGGCTGTACAGCCTGACGATCGACAACATCGCGCCGACGCTCGTCGACAACGAGCGCTACGAGCCCGAGCAGGTGCTCGTCGCCGAAACCTCCGACGGCGTGCGCGGCGCCGAGCTGGCCGCGCGCGCGAAGGCATGGGTGCTGCCCAAGCGCAAGCCGGGCGTCGAGCAGGCGGACGACGATCCGCCGTACGAATGGAACGTGGCCGACATCAGCGACGCGGTGTTGAAGCAGTCGAAGCCGCTGCCGCTCGAAGCGGTGCCGACCGAGAACGACTACGCGACGCTGCAGAGCTTCAAGTACCGCGCGACGCCGGGCGAGCGCGTCGTCGTGCGGTTCGAGGGCGACCTGAAATCGGCGGGCGGCTACCGGCTCGGCGCGCCGGTGACGAACGCGTTCACGGTGCCCGATTATCCGAAGCTGCTGCGCTTCATGGCCGACGGCTCGCTGCTGTCGATGAGCGGCAGCAAGCGGCTGTCGGTCGTGTCGCGCAACCTGCCGGGCATGAAGGTCGAGATCGGCCGCGTGCTGCCCGACCAGATCCAGCATCTCGTGAGCTTCAACAACGGCACGTACGCGCGGCCCGAGCTGTCGTATTCGTTCAGCGAGGATCACATCGTCGAGCGCTTCGTGCAGACCCGTGCGTTTCCGGCCGGCGACCCCGGCCGTGCCCATTACGAAGGCATCGACCTCGGCCAGTACCTGAAGGGCGACAAGCGCGGCGTGTTCCTGCTGCATCTGTCGAAGTACGATCCGGCGGCCGAGAAGAAGAAAGCCGACGATGCGAAGGACGGCGATTCGGCGTCCGGCGACGGCGGCCAGGATTCATCCGACAACGTCGATTCGGGCGACAGCGGCGGCAACGGCGACGACAGCGACAACGCACTCGGCGACACGCGCCTGATCGTCGTGACCGATCTCGGGATGCTGGTCAAGAAGGCGCTGGACGGCAGCCAGGACGTGTTCATCCAGTCGATTCGCTCCGGCAAACCGGTTGCTGGCGCAACCGTGTCGGTGCTCGCGGTGAACGGCCAGGCGCTGTTTTCGCAGACGACCGGCGCCGACGGCGTCGTGCATTTCCCCGCGTTCAAGGGGCTCGACCGCGAGAAGCGTCCGCAACTGTATGTCGTGAAGAAGGACACCGATCTGTCGTTCCTGCCGGTGGCCGGCCGTGACCGTCAGCTCGACTTCTCGCGCTTCGACGTCGACGGCGAGCGCAACGCGACGGGCCAGGGGCAACTGTCCGCGTACCTGTTCTCGGATCGCGGGCTGTACCGGCCCGGCGATCCGTTCCATATCGGCCTGATCGTGCGCGCGGCGAGCTGGGCGCGCAGCCCGGCCGGCGTGCCGCTGCAGGCGGAGATCGTCGACCCGCGCGGGATGACCGTCGAGCGCAAGCCCGTGACGGTCGACGCGACGGGCTTCACCGAGCTCGGCTACACGACCGCCGAAACGGCGCCGACCGGTACGTGGACCGTCAACCTGTATATCGTCAAGGACGGCCAGCCGGGCGCCGAGCCGATCGGCAGCACAACGGTGCAGGTGAAGGAATTTCTGCCCGACCGGATGAAGGTCGACGCGAAGCTGTCGCAGCAGGTCGTCGAAGGATGGGTGAAGCCGAAGGGGCTGAAGGGCCTCGTCGATGCGCAGAACCTGTTCGGCACGCCGGCCGAAAAACGCCGCGTCGCGGCGACGCTGACGCTGCGCCCCGTGTGGCCGTCGTTCCGCAGTTGGCAGGGTTATCACTTCTTCGACGCACGCCGCGCGAAGGAGGGCTACACGACCGCGCTGCAGGACGGCACGACCGACGACAAGGGCCATGCCGAGTTCGACCTCGATCTCGACAAGTACGCGGACGCGACCTACCAGCTCTACTTCCAGGCGAAGGCGTACGAAGCGGAAGGCGGGCGCAACGTCGCCGCGAACGCGCAGACGCTCGTGTCGAACAACGACTGGCTCGTCGGCTACAAATCGGTCGACGATCTCGGCTACGTGAAGCGCGGCAGCCCGCGCACGGTGCGGCTCGTCGCGATCGATCCGGGCGCGAAGGCGATCGACGTGAAGGACCTGCGCGCGCAGCTCGTCGAGCAGCGCTACGTGTCGGTGCTGACCAAGCAGGATTCCGGCGCGTACAAATACGATTCGCGCTTGAAGGAAGTACCGGTCGACGAGAAGCCGCTGTCGATTCCGGCAGCCGGGCTCGACTACGCGCTGCGCACCGACAAGCCGGGCAGCTACGCGCTCGTGATTCGCCGCGCCGATGGCGCCGCAGTGAACCGGATCGAGTATTCGGTCACGGGCGCCGCGAACGTCACGCGTTCGCTCGATCGTAACGCGGAGCTTCAGGTGAGCCTCGCGAAGCACGATTTCAAGCCGGGCGAGCAGGTGGAAATCGCGATCCGTGCGCCTTACGCGGGCAGCGGCCTGATCACGATCGAGCGCGACAAGGTGTATGCGCACGCGTGGTTCCACGCGGACACGACGAGCTCGATCCAGCACATCACGGTGCCGGCCGGCTTCGAGGGCAATGGCTACATCAACGTGCAAACCATCCGCGATCCGTCGTCGGACGAGATCTTCATGAGCCCGCTGAGCTACGGCGTCGTGCCGTTCTCGGTGAACCTCGACGCGCGCCGCAACGCGGTGAGCGTCGATGCGCCGGCGCTCGTGAAGCCGGGCGATACCGTCAATTTCGTCGTGCATTCGGCGAAGCCGGCGAAGGTCGTCGTGTTCGCGGTCGACGAGGGCATCCTGCAGGTCGCGCGCTACAAGCTCGGCGATCCGCTGAAGTTCTTCTTCCGCAAGCGGATGCTCGAAGTCGGCACGTCGCAGATCCTCGACCTGATCCTGCCGGACTTCGAGAAGCTGATGGCGATGGCCGCGCCCGGCGGCGACGCCGACGATGCGATCGGCCGCCAGCTGAACCCGTTCAAGCGCAAGCGCGACAAGCCGGTCGTCTACTGGTCGGGGATCGTCGACGTGAACGGCGACACGCGCCTGAGCTACACGGTGCCCGACTATTTCAACGGGAAGCTGCGCGTGATGGCCGTGTCGGTGTCGCCGGACCTGGTCGGCACGTTCGAAGGCGCGACGACGGTACGCGGCGATTTCGTGCTGTCGCCGAACGTGCCGACGACGCTCGCGCCCGGCGACGAGGCCGACGTCAGCGTCGGCGTCGCGAACAACCTGACGGGCGTCGGCAACCAGCCGGTGCCGGTCGCGGTCACGCTGAAGACGGGCCCGCAGTTGCAGGTGATCGGGCCGGCGACGCAGAACGTCGCGCTCGCGCCGCAGCACGAAGGCGTCGCGCTGTTCCGCGTGAAGGCGACCGATACGCTCGGCTCCGGCGCGCTGTCGTTCGGCGCGCGCTACGGCGCGAAGGGCGCGCAGCAGCGGGTCGACGTGTCGGTGCGGCCGGCCGCCGCGTTCCGCACGCAGCTCGACATCGCGCGGCTCGAGCCGGGCAGGAAGGCGAGCGTGCCGAACCTGCGGTCGATGTACGACGCGTATGCGTCGCGCGACGCGAGCATCTCGACCGCGCCGCTGGTGCTGTCCGAAGGGCTGTCGTCGTATCTCGTCAACTTCGAGCACGCGTGCAGCGAGCAGATGGTGAGCGCGGCCGTACCGCGCATGTTCGCGGCGAAGTGGCTGTCGGTGCGCGCGCTGACGAGCGCGATGCATGCGCCCGAAGCCGGCGTCGATGCGACGAATGCGAGCGCGATCGCGCAGTTCCTCGGCGTGCTGCGCAGCCGGCAGAACGCACAGGGCGGCTTCGGCCTGTGGAGTGCGACGCCCGATGCCGATCCGTTCGTGTCCGCGTATGCGATGCACGTGCTGCTCGATGCGCGCGACCGCGGCGTCGCGGTGCCGAAGGACATGCTCGACGCGGGCAACGCGTACTTGCAGCGGCTCGCCGCGAACGATTCGCTCGGCTCGCTCGACCTGCTGCGGCAGCGCGCGTACGCGGTGTATCTGCTCACGCGCCAGGGCAACGTGACGACCAACAACCTCGCGGCCGTGCAGAAGCGGCTGCAGGCGGCCTATCCGAACGACTGGAAGAACGATCTCGCGGCGGCGTGGCTCGCCGCGTCGTATCAGTTGCTGAAGCAGGACAAGGAGGCCGCGGCGCTGATCGCGGGCCCGCAGGCGTTGCTCGAACGCAAGCGCGCGTCCGGCGGGGACGATTCGACCGGCTACTACATCGACCCGCTGACGCGCGATGCGAGCGTGCTGTACCTGCTCGCGAAGCACTTCCCGGAGCGCGTGCGCAAGCTGTCGCCGCGCGCGATGGACAACCTCGCCGCGCCGCTCGTCGACAACCGCTACAACACGCTGTCGTCGGCGATGACGATTCTCGCGCTCGACGCGTACGCGGCATCGAACGCAGGGCAGCTCGACCAGCTCGCGATCAATGAGGTACGCGCGGGCGCTGCGCCGAAGGACGTATCGTCGATCCAGGCGAACCTCGTGCGCTCGGGCACATGGTCGGCCGGCGCATCGCGGGTCGACTTCGTGAACGGCAGCGCGTTGCCGGCCTGGTGGGTCGCGAGCCAGTCGGGCTACGACCGCGGCACGTCGACGAAGGCGATCAAGAACGGGCTGGAAATCGTGCGCGACTACACGGATACGGACGGCAAGCCGCTCGCCAGGATCACGCTCGGCCAGGAGATCGACGTGCACCTGAAGATTCGCGCGACCGGTTCGGCGAACGTCGGCAACGTCGCGATCGTCGACTTGCTGCCGGGCGGCTTCGATCCGGTGATCGCGCCGCCGCCCGTGACCGATACGGAGGACGGCAACGGCGACGGCAGTGCGTCGGCGCCGGTGGCCGATGCGCCGTGGCATTCGCCGATCGGCGTGAAGGGCTCGACGTGGCAGCCGCAGTTCGCCGATATCCGCGAGGATCGCGTGGTGGTCTACGGCACCGCGACGACCGACGTGCGGGAGTTCGTCTACCGGATCAAGGCCAGCAATGCGGGTCGCTTCATTGCGCCGCCGGCCTACGGCGAATCGATGTACGACCGCCGCGTGCAGGCGCAGGCGCCGGGCGGCGCGGCGCTGACGGTGGAGCGCGTGCGATGACGAAGCGGCCGCACCGGCGTGGCAGGCCGCGCAGGTCGCCAGGAGCGGCCGGCCGTGGCTGACGCATCCGTGCTCCGGCGCGCGCTGCGCGGCGCCGGCCGCTGGCTGTATCGCTGGCAGAACTGGCTCGTCGGCGCGTTGCTCGTGTTCGGCGCGCTGGCCGCGTGCCGGCTGTGGCCGCATCCGCCGCTGCGCGACTGGAAACCGTCATCGGTCGCGGTGACGGACGCGCGGGGCCGGTTGCTGCGCCTGACGCTCGCGAAGGACGACCGCTACCGACTGTGGGTGCCGCTCGAGCGGATGTCGCCGCAGCTCGTCGAAGCCGTGATGCTGCACGAGGACCGATGGTTCCGGTGGCATCCGGGTTTCAACCCGTACGGTCTGGCGCGCGGCGCATGGATCACGTACGTGCGCGGCGGCAATCCGCAGGGCGGCTCGACGCTGACGATGCAGCTCGCGCGCTCGCTGTGGAAGCTGAACACGCGCACGCCGGCCGGCAAGCTCGAGCAGGTCGCACGCGCGGTGCAGCTCGAACTGTTCTACTCGAAGCGGCAGATTCTCGAAGCGTATCTGAACGACGCGCCATACGGCCGCAACGTCGAAGGCGCCGGCACCGCGAGCGTCGTCTATTTCGACCGGATGCCCGACGCGCTGACGCTGCCCGAAGCGCTCGCGCTCGCGGTGATTCCGCAGGACCCGGCGCGGCGCGTGCGCGGCGGGCAGGACGCGATCAACCGGGCGCTGGCCGCGTCGCGCAACCGGCTGTATGCGCGCTGGCTGACGACGCATCCGGGCGATGCATCGCTCGAGCCGCTGTTCGCGTTGCCGTTGGCGATGCGGCCGTTGTCCGCGCTGCCGTTCGATGCGCCGCACGCGGTCGACCAGGCGCTCGCCGCGCGCGGCGCATGGCGCACGACGTCTGGCGCGGCGGCCGATGGCAACCGCGATGGCGACAGCGATGGCGGCGCACGGCTCGCGACGACGCTCGATCTCGACCTGCAACACACGCTCGAACGGCAGATTTCACGCTATGTCGCGCGCAACGATACGCGCGGCGTGCGCAACGCAGCCGCCATTCTCGTCGATACGCGCGACATGGGCGTGAAGGCGCTGGTCGGCTCCGCGAACTTCTTCGACCGGACGATCGACGGGCAGGTGAACGGCACGCTTGCGCGGCGCTCGCCGGGCTCGACGCTCAAGCCGTTCATCTATGCGCTCGGCTTCGACCAGGGCGTGCTGCATCCGCAGACCGTGCTGCGCGACGTGCCGACCGCGTTCGGACCGTATGCGCCGGAGAATTTCGACGGTCATTTCCTCGGGCCGATCACGGCGACCGATGCGCTGAACCGCAGCCGCAACGTGCCGGCCGTGTGGGTCGCGTCGCAGCTCAAGTCGCCCGACCTGTACCGGTTCCTGCAGGACGCCGGCGTGCGCCGGCTCGCGAGCGCGCGGCACTACGGGCTCGCGCTCGTGCTCGGCGGCGGCGAAGTGACGATGCAGGATCTCGCGGCGCTGTATGCGATGCTCGCGAACCGCGGCGAGTTCCGTCCGCTGCGGCTGCGCGCGGACGAGCCGGCGCCGCCCGGCCGGCGCCTGCTGAGCGCCGAGGCGAGCTACATGACGATGGACATGCTGCGCCAGCACCTGCGTCCCGACGAGACGAGCGGCGCGCAGCCGTCGAGCGTGCCCGTGTACTGGAAGACCGGTACGTCGTGGTCGTTCCGCGATGCGTGGACGGCCGGCGTGTTCGGCCCGTACGTGCTGGTCGTGTGGGTCGGCAATTTCGACAATTCGACCAATACCGCGTTCGTCGGTGTCGATGCGGCCGCGCCGCTGTTCTTCCAGGTCGTCGATGCGATGAACGCGGAACGCACGCTCGTCGAGCCGCCGCGCTCGGTGCCGCCGCGGCTGAAGCGCGTGCGCGTTTGCCTCGCGAGCGGCGATCTCCCGAACGAGTGGTGTCCGCAGCAGGGCTGGACGTGGTTCATTCCGGGCACGTCGCCGATTCGGGTGAGCACCGTGCACCGGCCCGTCGTGATCGACGACGCGACGGGGAAGGCCGCGTGCCCGCCGTACGACGGCAAGCGCACGCATACGGAGATCTTCGAGTTCTGGCCGTCGGATTTGCAGCAGGTGTTCGCGCAAGCCGGCATTCCGCGCCGGCTGCCGCCGCAGAATGCGGATTGTCGCGATGCCGGGCAGGTCGAAGGCGATCCGCCGCGCATCACGTCGCCGCTGCGCGGCAGTACGTATGCGATGCGCGTGAAGACCGCCGACGACACGCGCATCGCGTTCAACGCGACCGCCGATGCGAGCGCGCATGCGCTGTACTGGTTCGTCAACGACGCGTACGTCGGCCGCAGTGTGCCCGGCGATGCGCTGTTCTGGCAGCCGCGCACGGCCGGCAGCTATACGGTGCGGGTGGTCGACGATCACGGGCGCAGCGACCAGCGGCCGTTGGGCGTGGGGCTGGAGCAGTAGGCGCGGCCCGCTCGCGCCGGTTCAGACGCTGTAGCCGATCCGCAGGACGCCCCATGGCCGTCCGCCGACGACGATCGGCGCGGACACGTCCTTCATCAGCGCGAACTGGCCGTTGCCCATGTCGCGCCGATAGGTTTGCAACAGGAACGGCTTGTCGTGCGACACGGACATGCGCGCCGTCCGGTCCGTGTAGATCCGGCGATTCCGTGAGTTCGCCGCGTTCCAGGCGGCGTCCGCGCGCTGCGGCAGCGAAAACTTCCGGTTGTGGGTCGGCAGGTAGCACTGCCGGTCGAAACTCGCGCAGTAGACGATCCGTTCGTCGAGATCGAGCACCGGTTCCTGGATGGCCGGCAGCACGCGATCGGTGAACGCCGTGAAGCGCGTCATGAACTGCTGCGGGTCGGTGCCCGGAATCGGTTCGTAGTGCGTGTCGAAGAGCGCGTCGAGCGCGATATCGCCGCGGCCGACCGCGTCCTCGAATAGCTTGCTGATCGCGGCGGCCGTGCTCCGCGCGGTGTCGATCAGGCGCGTGTCGGGCGATTCGATGCCGGTCGCGGCCGTGAGCTCGATCAGCGTTTCGGAAACGGAGAGCAGGTTGCCGAGCCGGTCCTTGGCCTGCGAGAAATTGTCGGCCGAGTTCTCGACGCCGGACGCCATCTCGCCCACCTGCTCGTCGAGACGGTGGCACTGTGCCTCGATCTCGTCCGTCAGCGATGCGATCTGTTCGGCCTCGCCCGCGAGCTCGGTGATCGCGTGCCCGGTTGCGTGCACGACCTCGCCGATCGTGCGGGTGCCCTCGCGCACGCGGTGCGCGCGGGCGGCGTTGTCGGTGCCTTCCGCGAGCAGGTGCTCGGTCTGCTCGGCGAGCCGCGCGAGCGTCGTCTCGATCTGGGCCGTGGCCTGCCCGGTCTTCGCGGACAGGTTCTTGACCTCGGCCGCGACGACCGCGAAGCTGCGGCCGGATTCGCCGGCGCGCGCGGCCTCGATCGCGGCGTTCAGCGCGAGCAGGTGAGTCTGTCGGGCGATCACCGAGATCTCCTCGGAGACGGCCCGCACGTGATCGAGCGCGTCGCGCAGCGCGCCCATCTGGTCGCTGATCGTGGTGACGCCCTCGACGAGGCCGTGAATGTCGGCGAGCGACGCCTCGATCGTCTGCTGCGACTGCCGGACCGCGTTCGATGCGTTGGCGCTGACGTCGCGCACCTGCTGCGCGGCCTCGGCGATCCGGTGGTTGCCGCGCAGCGTGAGGGCGGCCGATTCGCGCAGCGTGTGGCAGACCTCCGCCTGCCGGGCGACGCGGGCCGCGACTTCCTCGACGTGGCCCGATACGTCGCAGATCTCGATGCCGAGCCGGCCAGCCTGCTCGGCGATGTCGCCGACGAGCGCGCGCGACGAACGGCGGCCGCGGCCGATTCCGAAGAAGTTCACGTTGGTGGGTCTCCTTGAGGACACGCGCGCGGGGTTCCCGGCGGATGTTGGGTATGCGTTCCTGACTTGACGGCCGTACGGCCGCGGACTTGAGGTCGGGTAAACATCGAGATCGGCGTGCCGGATGGCGGGACCGGCGCCGGGAGGGGCGCGTTTGCGCCACGTTCGCGCGACGTTACCGTGGCCGGACGGACGGCGCGTGGCGGCCGCCCGTCCTCGGGGGCTGTATCAGAACACGTGGTGGATGCCGGCGTTGACGCCGACCGTCGTGCCCGGCAACCCGTACAACGCGCCGCCCGTGATGCCGAGGCCCGTATTCATCGCGCCGTGGTTGTTGACCACGCCGACCTGCGCATACAGGCCCGTTCGTTTCGACAGGCTGTAGTCGGCGCCGACCGCGGCAAGCAGCGAATGGTTGTGCGAATCGTTGCGGTCGGTCGTGTACCACGCGCCGGTGTTCAGGTCGAGGGCCGGCGTGACGCGATAGTCGAGGCCGGCGCTGTACACGTTGTTGCTGAACGAACCGGCGACCTTGTAGCTCGTGA
The DNA here is from genome assembly GCF_002223285.1 of Burkholderia sp. AU16482. Classification (NCBI taxonomy): domain Bacteria; kingdom Pseudomonadati; phylum Pseudomonadota; class Betaproteobacteria; order Burkholderiales; family Burkholderiaceae; genus Burkholderia; species Burkholderia sp. AU16482. The sequence goes on along the minus strand of NZ_NKEY01000006.1, from coordinate 1,985,577 downwards.
ACGACGCCTTGCCGGTCACCGGCCCGAACGTGTAGGCGGCGCCGATCGTGCGGCCGACGAACGCGACCGTGCTCGGCACCGGCGTCGGGGACGTGCCGCCGTTGCCGTCGTAGAGCGCCGCGTTGAGCATGAAGCCGCCGTTCGTATAGGTGAGGCTGCCGGAATACTGGCGTCCCGCCTGGAAGTCGCCGGCCTTGCCGCCGAAGCCGAACATCGCGCTGGCCGTCAGCCCGGCGATCGTCGGGCTCGTGTACGAAATCGCGTTCGGGTTGAAGAGGCCCGTGACGAGTACGTTGTCGACGTACGGCACCAGCGCGGCGCCGAAGTGCGAGACGTTGCGCGGATCCGATCCGAGTATCGCGAGCACGAATGGCGAGAACTGCAGGCCGACCTTCGTTTCGCCGAAGCCGCCGTCGATCCCGACCCACGCCTGGCGGCCGAAGAAGTTGCCGTTCGAATGGCCGAACGCGCCGTCCGTGATGTTGAAGCCGCTCTCCAGCTTGAATCTCGCGTGCAGCCCGCCGCCGAGATCCTCGGTACCCGTGATGCCGAAGTTGGTCGGGGTCATGCCCGTGTCGGTCAGCGCGAATTGACGTCCGGCGTTGCCGCCGGTTGCCGAATCGAGCGATCGACTCGTATAGAGCAACGCGGCGTCGAGGTCGCCGTACAGCGTGACGCTGCTCTGCGCGAAACTGCTCGTGCTGGCGGCCGCGCCGAACAGCGCCGCGCAAATCGTCCATGTCCTGCTCTTCATCGTCTGTCTCCGTTTTGTGAGTGTTGTAATACGTACGACTAATTGAAAAGGCGGCGAAAGCGATGCGAGCCGCCTGCATGCCGTGCCGTCGGGGAACGCACGGCGATGCCTGTCGCCGGCGCGAAGGCGGCCGCGAGCCCGGCGTGGGAAACGGGATCGCGGCCGTGCCGCGGCGCCGCGTTGAAGCGATACGCCCGCCGTGGCGGGCGATGTCACATCGAGCGGTTCAACTGCTCGAGGATGGCCGGATTCTCGAGCGTGGACGTATCCTGCGTGATCGCCTCGCCCTTCGCGAGCGAGCGCAAGAGGCGCCGCATGATCTTGCCCGAGCGCGTCTTCGGCAGGTTGTCGCCGAAGCGGATGTCCTTCGGCTTCGCGATCGGCCCGATCTGCTTGCCGACCCAGTCGCGCAGCGCCTTCGCGAGCGCCGCCGCTTCGTCGCCTTCCGGGCGCGAACGCTTCAACACCACGAACGCCACGACCGCCTCGCCCGTCGTGTCGTCCGGGCGGCCGACCACCGCCGCCTCCGCCACGAGTTCATGCGACACCAGCGCCGATTCGATCTCCATCGTGCCCAGCCGGTGGCCCGACACGTTCAGCACGTCGTCGATCCGGCCCATGATCGTGAAGTAGCCGGTCTCCTTGTCGCGCACGGTGCCGTCGCCAGCCAGATAGAGCGTGCCGCCGAGTTCTTCCGGGTAATAACTCTTCTTGAAGCGCTCCGGATCGCCCCAGATCGTGCGGATCATCGCGGGCCACGGGCGCTTGACGACCAGAATCCCGCCTTGCCCGTTCGGCACGTCCTGGCCCGTCTCGTCGACCACCGCGGCCATGATGCCCGGCAACGGCAGCGTGCACGAACCCGGCACGGTCGGCGTCGCGCCCGGCAGCGGCGTGATCATGTGGCCGCCGGTTTCGGTCTGCCACCACGTATCGACGATCGGGCAGCGCTCGTGGCCGACGTGCTTGTGGTACCACATCCACGCTTCCGGATTGATCGGCTCGCCGACCGTGCCGATGATGCGCAGGCTCGATAGGTCATAGCTCTTCGGATGAACCTTGTCGTCGGCTTCGGCCGCCTTGATCAGCGAACGGATCGCGGTCGGCGCGGTGTAGAACACGGTCACCTTGTGGTCGCCGATCATCTTCCAGAAGCGCCCGGCGTCCGGATACGTCGGCACGCCCTCGAACACGACCTGCGTGCCGCCGCACGCGAGCGGCCCGTACGTGATGTACGTATGGCCCGTGACCCAGCCGATGTCGGCCGTGCACCAGAACACGTCGTCGGGTTTCCAGTCGAAGGTCCACTTCATCGTCTGCGCGGCCCACAGCAGGTAGCCGCCCGTGCTGTGCTGCACGCCCTTCGGCTTGCCGGTCGAGCCCGACGTATACAGGATGAACAGCGGATGCTCGGCGCCGACCCAGGTCGGCTCGCAGCGGTCGGATTCGCCGTCGGTCAGCTCGTGCATCCACAGGTCGCGGCCCGCGTGCCAGTCGATCTTGCCGCCGGTGCGCCGATAGACGATCACGCTCTTGACGGCTTCGCAGCCGCCCAGCGCGATCGCCTCGTCGGCGATGCTCTTGAGCGGCAGCGTCTTGCCGCCGCGCGCCTGTTCGTCGGCGGTGATGAGCGCCACGGCGCCGACGTCGACGAGCCGCTCGTTGAGCGATTTCGCGGAGAAGCCGCCGAACACGACCGAGTGCGTCGCGCCGATGCGCGCGCAGGCCTGCATCGCGACGATGCCTTCGATCGACATCGGGATATAGATGACGACGCGATCGCCCTTGCCGATCCCGCGTTTCTTCAGCGCATTGGCGAAGCGCGACACGCGTGCGAGGAGGTCCGCATAGGTGACGCGGGTGACGGTGCCGTCGTCGGCCTCGAAGATCACCGCGACGCGCTCGCCGTGGCCGGCTTCGACGTGACGGTCGAGGCAGTTGTACGACGCGTTGAGCTCGCCGTCGTCGAACCATGTGTAGAACGGTGCGTTACGCTCGTCGAGCACCTTGGTGAACGGCTGGTGCCACGCGAGGCCTTCGCGCGCGAGCCGCGCCCAGAAGCCTTCGTAATCCTGCTCGGCCTCGGCGACGAGCGCGCGATAGGCCGGCATGCCGGAAATGGTCGCCGTCTTCTCGAGCGCCGCGGGCGGCGCGAACTGACGGGTTTCGTGAAGAACCGATTCGATCTTGGACAAGCGTGTCTCCATGCGTTCGTGTGATTCCTGCTGCGCTCGTGAAAACGCAACATGCATGCCAGTTGCGCGACCGGGGCGCGACTGCGGCGAAAACCGCGGCAGTCGGGCGGGTGGCGCCCGATCCGATCGGCCCTGCGGTGTTGCGAATGACGGCGCGAGGCGGCGCGGCGTTCAGAAATGCAGCAAGTCGTGTTGCAGTCCTGAGCAGTGGATGGGCGAGCCGGCAGGCGGTCGCCCCGGCATGGCCGTGTCAGGCGAGCAGTGAACGCAGCGCCGGCGCGTGCCGGAATTGCCGGATGCGTTCGAGCGCCGCTACCTCGAGCTGGCGGACGCGCTCGGCCGACAGGTTCAGTTGCCGGCCGATCTCGCGTAGCGAATACTCGTTGTCGACATCGATGCCGTACCTCAGGCGGAGAATCCACGCTTCGCGTGCGGGGAGGCGGTCGATCAGCGCGGCGACCGCTGTGCGCAACTGACCGGCGCTCGCCGCTTCTTCGGGCGTCGGCGCGTCGGGGTCGATCGTGACGTCGCACAGCGTCAGGTCGTGATCGGGCGAAACCGGCAAATCGGCGGAGATCGGCTCGCGCACGATGCTCATCAGCTCGCGCACCTTGTCGACCGGCAGCCGCATCTGCGTGGAGAGCGCCCGCGCGTCGGCGACGTCGCCGGTCCGTTGCCGGTGGATTCGCGCGAGCCGCGACAGCTTGTTGAGCGTATCGACCGTATGCGCGGGTACGCGTATCGTGCGCCCCAGATCGGCGAGCGCATGCGTGATCGCCTGCCGGATCCACCATGTCGCATACGTCGAGAATTTGAAGCCGCGCCGGTGGTCGTAGCGATCGACGGCCTTCATCAGGCCGATATTGCCTTCCTGGATCAGATCGGGGAACGGCAGGCCGCGATCGGCATAGCGCTTGGCGACCGACACGACGAGCCGGAGATTGCTCTGGAACAGCTTCGTTCTCGCGGGTTGCATCGCGCGCTCGATACGCGAGAGCCGCGCATCGAGCGCAATCGCGATGTCGAGCGGCAGCGGAGACTCGGCGGCCAGGCGAGCGAGCGCGGTGCGCGCGTCGATCAACGCCGGCGCGTGGCGGGCGAGGGCGGTCGCGCAATCGGGGTGCGCGGCGCTGTATGCGTGTAGCCACGCGCGTACGTCGTCGCACCGCGTGAATAGATCGTGGCGCGCGGATTCGACGCGTATGCCCGCGGCGGCCAGCGTGTCGACGAGCCGTTTTTCGAATGTGCGCGCTTGCGTCGCGCGCTCGCGGTTCGTCTGTCCGATGCGTTCGATCGCGCGCGAGGTGAAGCGGATGCTGCCGGTCAACGCGCCAGTGTCGCGCAGCAGCGCGCGGTAAGTCGCCGACTCGAAACCGTCCGCTCGCAATGCGTGCTGCATCGCCGATGCCAACGCACCGGCACGCTCGAGCGCCCCGACGACCGTATCGCGCCACGCCGGGCTGTCGAGGGAAAGACCGGCGTCGTCGTCGGGCGCGGGCGGTGCCATGATCGGCTCGTCGGACGACATCGTCGCCGCATTCGCGGGCGGCTCGGCTTCACCGGCGAACCCCGTCACGTAAGCCGATGCCGCCACCTTGCCGGCGCGGACGTCGTCCGCGATCGCCGCGACGACGGCGAGTGCCGCCGGATCGCGGCTCAATGCGTCGACGCATGCGGCGCGGCCGCTTTCCAGACGAAGCGCGAGCGCGATTTCCTCGTCGCGTTCGAGCAACGGCGTCGCGCTCATTTCCCGCAGATAGAGCCGGACCGGGTCGTTGGTCCGGCCCGCGAGCAGGTCGTCGGCCGCGAGCGGCGTCGACGCGTCGGCCAGCGTCGACGCGACTTCCGTCACCTGCGCAAAATGGCCGTCGAGCGTCCACGCGGTGCGCGCGCCGGCATGCTCGCGTACGTCGATGCCGAACTCGCGCAGCATCGACGCTGCTGCGTCGAAATCCGCGCCGTCGGCCGCATCGTCGGGTAGCGCGTCGGCGATTTCACCGTGCGTCACGTAGCCGCGATCGATGCCCAGCGCGATCAGCGCATGCAGATGCGCGGCACGATCGGGGGCCGCGCCGCGCCGCGACACGCCGTCGCGCTCGCGAGCGGGCCCGGCGTCAGGCGAGCTTTGCATAGACGTTGCACCAGCCTTCGGCGGCAACCGTCTTGCCCGCGAACATCGGGCACGTACCGAAGGATTCGCCCGCGGCAGCCTTGTAGAAGCGGCAGTTCGAACACGTCTGGCCAGCCTGATACTTCGGGAACTTGCCTGCGTCGACGGCGGCCGCCTTGGCGCGGTAGCCGAGCGTCTTCGCCGTCGCATCGTTTTCGTCGACGGGCGGGGCGGCCGCGAATGCACGGGGGCCGGCCGCGAGCGCAGCGCACAGGCCGGCGGCCTGAACGAAGAAGGTTCTGCGATGACGGGAGATCATGATGGGATCCTGAATGAAATGAAAGGAAAAAGTCGGGCTCGCGCGCCGGGCAAACTGCCCGGCGCGACGGTCGATCGAAACGAAGGTGGGCGGGCGGATTACTTGCGCGGTCCGGCGATGAGCGGCGCCTTCGATGCGTTGGCGATCTCGGCGGTCAGCTTGCTCTTCGACGCGTCGTAGCCGTTCGAGTAAAGCAGGAACGCCATCAGGTCCTCGTACTCCTGTGCGGTCATCTTGCCGGGGCGATCGGCGGGCATGTTGCTCGACATGTACAGGAAGATGCCGCCGACCGTGATATGCGACTTGCCTTCGGGCGCGAACGATTCTCCGCTCAGCGCGGGCGCGGTATTGCCCTCGAGCTGATCGCCGTGGCATTTCGCGCACGCGTCGCCGTAGAGCTTCTTGCCGTGCTGCACCTGCGCCTGATCGAACGACGGGACGCCGCCGCCTTCGCTCGTCGACACCTTGATGAAGCCGCTCCTTGCCGGCCGCTGTGCGGACGCGAGCGCGCCGTCGAGAAACCGGCCGGGCACGCGCGTGGCGGCTTGCGCGATGTCGTCGGGCAGCGTCCAGCCGCGCGTGAGCGACGCGAGACGACCGTTGCCGCTCATCTGCGACAGCGTGGCGTCGATGCGCTTTTGCAGCGCATCCTTGCCCGGCCCGAACGCGAACGACAGTTGCCAGTCGGAGTACGGCGACGACGTCGCCGCGACCTGGAACCGTTGTTTCGGATGGGCTCGCTCGTACGCGACGACGCTCGGATACCAGACGATCGCGCGCTGTGCACGGCCCGCGGCGAGCGCGCCGATCGTTTTCTCGCTCGTGTTCTCGAGGTCGAAGCGGGCGTTCGTCTGCTGCGCGGCGATCAGTTGCGACGGGCTGCCGTACGTGGCCGCGATCGTTTCCTTGGCGCCGGTCGGCGCTGGCGCGTCGCGCAGCGACACGCTGACGTAGCCGGAGCGCAGATAGCCCTGCGAGAACGTCATCCTGGATCCCGACGCATCGGCGATCGCCGAACGCGGGAAGCCGGCGATCACGTCGCAGTCGCGTTCGAGCGATTTCGTCAGCTCGCTGGCGGAGATGCCGTCGTCGTCGCCGTTGTCGTCCACGCCGTGTTTGTTGAAGGTCGCGGCGATGCCCGCGGCGCGGAACACTTCGCGCGCAACGGAGCGGTCGAGCGCGGTGGTCGGGCTGCCGGGCAGCGTGCAGACGCGCACGCCGGCCGACGCGGCTGCCGGTGTCAGCGCCACGCCCACGGCGAGCAGACTGGCGACGGTAACGGAAGTGAGGCGAGTATTCATGGTCGTATGTCCGGTTGAAGCAGGTGGGACGTCGCGCCCGCATCGGGCGCATGCGGGCGCGACTCGGGCGTGGCGCGTGTTCAGTTCAGCGCGAACACGTACAGCGTGCCGCCGCGCGGAACGTCCTTCGCGATGTCGGCCATCGGGCCGCCCCAGATCGGGTTCGCGCCGCCATAGCCGGCGAGCACGGCGACATATTCCTTGCCGTCGACTTCATACACCGACGGTTGGGAAATGATGCCGCTCGCCAGTTGCGGGCTTTCCCACAGCACCTTGCCGGTCGCCGTGTCGAACGCGTACAGGTGGCCGTCGAGCGAGCCGCTGAACGCGAGGCCGCTCGCCGTGGTCGCGACGCCGCCGTTCCACGGCTTCTTCGACCAGTGGCTCCACAGCTTCTTGCCGGTGTTCACGTCGATGGCCGTCAGTTCGCCGTAGCCTTCGCTGCCCGGTTCGGGCTTGATCTCGAAGCCTTCGCCGAGATACGGCAGGCCTTCCATGTAGCTGACCGACTTGCCGGTCAGGCTCATGCACGCATGCAGCGCGGGCACGACCGCGATGTTGCGTTCCTGGTCGTACGAGATCGACCACCAGTTCTTGCCGCCGAGGAAGCTGGGGCACGTCTCGATCGTCGTGCCGGCCTTCGGGAACTTCGATGCGTCCTGGATCGGCTTGCCGTCGGCCGTGTAGCCGGTGACCGACAGCGCCTTCACGAACGGCGTCGCGTAGATCAGCTTGCCGGTCGTGCGGTCGATCGCATGGAAGAAGCCGTTGCGGTCCGCGTGGATGATCGCGTCGTAGTCCTTGCCCTTGTACTTGATGTCCGCGAGGACGGCCGCGTTCACGCCGTCGTAGTCCCACGTGTCGTTGTTCGTGTACTGGTAGTGCCACTTCAGGTTGCCGCTCTTCGCATCGAGCGCCAGCAGCGAGTCGGAATACAGGTTGTCGCCGGGGCGCAGCGCGGCGAGCCACGGGCCGGGGTTGCCGACGCCCCAGTACAGCGTGCGGGACGCGGCGTCGTACGTGCCGGTGAGCCACGCGGCGCCGCCGCCGTGGCTCTGCATGCCGTCGGGCCAGGTTTCCGCGCCCTTTTCGCCGGCGGCGGGGATCGTGTAGCGTTTCCAGACCTGCGAGCCGTCCTCCGGATTCAGCGCGGCGATGTAGCCGCGAATGCCGTATTCGCCGCCGGACGTGCCGACGACGATCGCGCCGTCGATCGCGAGCGGCGCGAGCGAGAACGCGTAGCCGAGGCCCGGCTCGAACATCTGCTTCTTCCACACGAGATTGCCGGTCTGCGCGTCGAGCGCCGCGACTTCGCCGTTCAGCATCGCGATATAGACGTTCTTGCCGTACAGCGCGACGCCGCGGTTCACTACGTCGCAGCACGCGGTCTTGAACGAGGCCGCGCCGAGCTTCGGCTCGTATTTCCACAGCTGCTTGCCGGTTTTCGCATCGAACGCGTAGACGTTGTCCTTCGGCGTCGTCACGAACAGATAGTTGCCGTTGACGATCGGCGTGGCCTCGAAGCCCTGCTTCAGGTCGGCGGGGAACTTGTACGCCCACACCTGCTTGAGATCCTTCGCGTTCGACGTGTCGATCTGCTTGAGCGGCGAGTGCGAGCGACCGTCGTAGGTGCGGTAGTAGGTCAGCCAGCCCGGATCGCCGTGCGCATCGGTCAGGCGCTGGTAGGTCACGGCCGGGTAGTCCGCGGCCGCTTCGACGAGGCCGGGGTTCAGCGCGACGGCCGCCGCCGCCGCGATGCCGATCGTCGCCAGCCGGCTCGCTGAAGCCGAGAGTTTCTTCATGGTTGTCTCCTGAGTCATTGTGGTCGCACCGCCGCGAACGATTCGTCGCGCCGGCACGGTTGGGTTTCCGGGCCGAGTGCGCTGTCCGTTACGCAAGTCGCATGCCATCGGTGTCGCATGCCGGTATGACGCGGCATACCGGCGTATCGCAGGGGAAGCACGCACGGGCGGTTCGCGCCATCGCGTCGACGCAGGTGTTGCATTCAGGTACACCGTCGCGCGCGAAGTGTTGCCAAACATGACAGGTGGCGCGGCCCGCGCAACAGCGGCGAGTCGGTCGCCCACATTGGGTACCGACGCGATGTGCGGCGCAGCGCGCGCCACGCGTGCTCGCGGCGCTGGCACGGTTCTCGCACGCCGGCTTCGCGACAACCCGTCGCCGCGCGATGCCTCGCACGCGCCGGCGGAACATGAATGCGGAGACAACGTAGATGATCAGGAGACCAAAGGCCGCCGCGCGCGACGCCGCGACGCGGCGCGGCCGGCGTGCGCGATGCGTCGGCACGGCCCTCGGCGCGCTCGCGCTGGTCGGCTTGCCGGCCGGCAGCGTGTGCGCGCAGCCGCAGGCGGACGGGGCCGCGCTCGAGCCGGACGTCGTGCTGCCCGCGGTGGTCGTCGTCGGCACCACGCCGCTGCTCGGGATCGGCACGCCGCTGTCGAAGGTGCCGGCGAACGTGCAGACGGTGCGTGCGGCGGAACTCGACGCGCAGCACCGCGCGACGCTCGCCGATTTCTTCGCGGCGAACCTGCCGAGCGTGACGATCTCGGATGCGCAGGGCAACCCGTATCAGACGGACGTCAACTATCGCGGCTTCACCGCGTCGCCGCTGCTCGGCACGCCGCAGGGGCTGTCGGTGTTCGTCGACGGCGTGCGCGTGAACGAGCCGTTCGGCGACGTCGTGAACTGGGACATCCTGCCCATGCAGGCGATCGACCGCGTGCAATTGATTCCGGGCTCCAACCCGGTGTACGGGCTCAACACGCTCGGCGGTGCGCTCGCGATCACGACGAAGGACGGCAGGTCGAACCCGGGCGGCGAAGCGGAGGTGTCGGGCGGTGCGTGGGGCCGCAAGAGCGCCAGCGTCGAGCAGGGCGGCACGATCGGCCCGAACCTCGACTACTACGCGACCGCGAACGTCGCGAACGACGGCGGCTGGGCCGACCATAACGCGAGCCGCGTGCGGCAGGCGTTCGGCAAGCTGCGCTACACCGATGCGGACACGACGCTGTCGATCGCGGCGGGCGGCGCCGACAACACGCTGTCCGGCTCCCAGACGATCCCGCGCTCGTTCCTCGACAACCGCAAGCAGGCGTATACGTATCCGGACCGGAACCGCAACAGCGCCGGCTACCTGACGCTGTCGGGCGACCGCTTCTTCGGCGAAAACGTCGAATTGAGCGGCAACGCGTACTACCGACACCTGCGCAACACGAACACGAGCAGCAACAACAATACGGATTACGGATCGGTGGACGAGGACGGTACGGTCGACACGGTGCAGGGCAGTAACGCGCAATCGACGATCGTCACCGACAGCTACGGCGGCAGCGTGCAGCTCACGCTGCTCGGCAAGCTCGGCGGGATGGCGAACCGGCTGGTCGCGGGCGTCTCGGCCGATATCGCGAACTCGAGCTACGTCGCGTCGTCGCAGGACGCGTCTTTCACCGATGCGCGCGCGGCGCTCGGCATCGGCGATTTCGTGCAGCAGACCCGCGCCAAGACGCGCAACACGAATTTCGGCGTGTACCTGAGCGACGCGCTGTCGCTGACGCCGCACTGGACGCTCACGCTGTCGGGCCGCTACGACTGGTCGAAAGCGCAGATCGGCGACGAGAGCGGCGTGCAGCCGCTGCTCGACGGCAACCACGTGTTCTCGCGCTTCAACCCGGCGGTCGGGCTCAACTGGAACCCGGTTCCGGGTTTTACCGCGTATGCGACGTACAACGAAGGCATGCGTTCGCCGACCGCGATCGAGCTCGCGTGCGCGGACCCGGCGGCGCCGTGTTCGCTGCCGAACGACTTCATCGCCGACCCGGCGCTCAAACCCGTGATCTCGAGGACGTTCGAGGCCGGCGTGCGCGGGCGCATCGGCGCCGCGACGACCTGGAGCGCCGCGGCCTATCGCACGACATTGACCGACGACATCCAGTTCATCAGCAGCCCGGCCAGCGCGCAGGGCTATTTCCGCAACGTCGGCGATACGCGGCGGCAGGGTATCGAGCTCGCCGGCCGCACGCGGCTCGGCCCGCTCGGTGTCGGGCTGTCGTACAGCCATGTCGATGCGACCTACCGTTCGTCGTGGACCGAACACAGCCCGGCGAATTCGGCGGCCGACGCGAACGGCAACGTGACGGTCAAGCCGGGCGACCGCATCCCCGGCATTCCCGCGCATACGGTGAAGCTGCGGCTCGACTATGCGGCAACGCCTGCATGGGACATCGGCACGAACGTCACGTGGCGCAGCGGCGTGTACGCGCGCGGCGACGAGAACAACGGCGACGTGAACGGCAGGATCGCGGGCTACGTGCTCGTCGATCTCGACATGCGTTACCGGGTCACGAAACGGTTCGAGGTGTTCGCGAGCGTGACGAACCTGCTCGACAAGCGCTACGCGAGCTTCGGCGTACTCGGCCAGAATTTCTTCAACGGACCGAACCACACGTTTGACGGCGCCAACCCGGTGAACGAACCGTTCGTCGGGCCGGGCGCACCGCGCGGCGCGTGGGTCGGCGCGCGTTATGCGTGGGATTGAGCGTGTCGCCGCGTCATGACACCAACGCGCGCGGGCCGTCACGTGAACGGCGCTGTCGCGAACATTGCGTTCACCGCGCGTGCGATGCTGCGCGCCAGCGCCGGGTCGCTTGCCAGATGCCCGGCCTTCACGCATTCGATTCGCGCTTCGGGCACGGCTCGCGCGAGGCGCTCGACGTTGCCGACCGGGCAAACGGGATCGTGTATCCCGTGCGCGGCGAACAGCGGCACGTGGGCCCGTGCGGCCCGTCGCGCGAGCGCGAGCACGCGGCGCTCGCCGAGCCAGCAATCGTGTTGCAGGTAGTGCGCCTGGATCCGGTATTTGTCGATCAGCCGGCGGACGGTCTCGTTCGAACGGACCGCGAGCATGGGCGAGCGGCGCGTGCGTGCCGACGCGAGGATCGCGCTTTCGTATGCGTGCCACGCGAGCGCCACCGCGCGCTGCCGGGCCGCGCTCGCGCCGTGGCGCAATCGTTGCGCGCAGCGCGACAGCAGGCGATCCGGCCGGCCACCCCCGGCCGCTGCATTGAGGCGCCGCCATTCGCGCGGGGCACGCGTGCGGGACGTCATGAAGAGCCCGCGGACTTCGCGGCGCGACGTCAGGAACAGGCCGCGCAGCACGACGCCCGTCACCCGTTCCGGATGCGTACCCGCATACGCGAGTGCGAGCGCGGCGCCCCACGATCCGCCGACGACGCCCCAACGTGTCACGCCGAGCTGCTCGCGCACCGCCTCGAGATCCGCGATCAGCCGCGCGGTGTCGTTGTGACGCGTGCCGCCGCGCGGTGTCGACGTGCCCGCGCCGCGCTGGTCGACGAGCACGACGCGCACGCGGGTAAGGTCGAACAGCCGCAGGATGCCGGCCTGGCTGCCGCTGCCGGGGCCGCCGTGCAGCACGACGACCGGATGGCCGCGCGCGGCGCCGGCCACGGTGAAGGCGATCGATTGCGCATCGCGGCGCAGGCGTCGGCGAACGGGCGTGGGCGGCGGCGCCGGCGTGTCGGGCAAGACCCGCATGGCGGGCGGCGGCGTGGATCGAATCGGGCGACGCGTCATGTCGATAGGGTTCGGGCGGAATCGGGAGGCGTAATCGTCGGCGGCCGGACGGTCGCCCGGCCTGCCCTGCGACAAAGCGAGAAGCGCGCCAGCCGCGAAGATCCGGATTCGCACGGGTAGTCACGCGCCGGGAAATCGCGGTATCACGCAGACAGGCCGTCGCGCGACGCGACGCGCGCCACCGCGCCCGGGCGATTCATTACATCCTCCTTTCGATCGGGTTGCGCGGCGCCAGCGTGGCCCGATGCTTGCTTGCAATGACGGCAAAGAGTCCGGCAGTTGACCGGAAGGATCCCCCGGAGGAGACAATGCGCGATGACGTAGAGCAGGCGGCCGGGACACGGGCCGCGCATCCCGCTGGCTGGCCCGCACCGTCGATCCAGAAGGCCCACGAGCGCTCGGAGACGTTCGGCCTGCAGGTATCGGCACGCCCCGATTACGACGTGCTGTCGAACGCGGCGCTGGTGCTCAAGCGCGAGCAGAGCCGGGTGCTGTGCGTGCACGCGATGCCGGTGATGGAAACGCTGCACGAGCAGATCGTCAATACGCAGAGCATGATCGTGCTGACCGACGCGGAAGGGCTGATCCTGCATTCGATCGGCGACGACGATTTCCTGCGCCGCGCGGAGAAGGTCGCGCTGCGGCCGGGCGCGAACTGGGCGGAGAACCGGCAAGGCACCAACGCGATCGGCACGGCGCTGGCCGAGCTGTGCCCGATGGTCGTCCACGGCGACCAGCACTTCCTGGCCGCGAACCGCTTCCTGACCTGTTCGAGCGTGCCGATCCTCGATCCGTACGGCGACGCGATTGGCGTGCTCGACGTGACGGGCGACCACCGCAGCTATCACCAGCACACGATGGCGCTCGCGAAGATGTCGGTGCAGATGATCGAGAATCACCTGTTTACGACGACCTTTCAGGAAACGCTGCAGGTGTCGTTCCATGGCCGCCCCGAATTTCTCGGCACGCTGATGGAGGGGATCGTCGCGTTCACCGCCGACGGCCGCTTCCTGTCGGCCAATCGCAGCGCGCAGTTCCAGCTCGGCATGCCGCTCGCCGCGCTGCGCGCGCACACGCTGTCGTCGCTGTTCGACATCACCAGTGCGCAACTGATCGACCGCATGCGCGCGAGCACCGACCGGCACCTGATGCTCAATCTCGGCAACGGCGCGGTGGTGTGCGCGCGCGTGCACTTTCGCCGCGCGACGCTCGCCGAAGGCAGCCGGCCGACGGACGTCCACGATGCGGGGGTGCCGGCGGCGCGCCCGAACGCGGCGCCCGCGCCGGCGGCGGGCACGTCGGCCGGCCTGTCGCGGCTCAACTATCTCGACACCGGCGATGCGCAGGTCGCCAGCGTGATCGCGAAGGTGCGCAAGGTGATCGGCAAGGACATCCCGATCCTGATCACGGGCGAGACCGGCACCGGCAAGGAACTGCTCGCGCAGGCGATCCACAACGACTCGCCGCGCCGCGACGCGCCGTTCGTCGCGGTCAACTGCGCGTCGATTCCGGAGACGCTGATCGAGTCCGAACTGTTCGGCTACGAGGAGGGCGCGTTCACCGGCGCGCGCCGCAAGGGGGCGATCGGCAAGCTGCTGCAGGCGAACGGCGGCACGCTGTTCCTCGACGAGATCGGCGACATGCCGTATCCGCTGCAGGTGCGGCTGCTGCGCGTGCTGCAGGAGCGTCTCGTCAACCCGCTCGGCTCGACGAAGACGATCCCCGTGGACATCGCGATCATCTGCGCGACGCACCGCGATTTGCGCGACATGATCGCGCAGAACCGTTTCCGCGAGGATCTCTACTACCGGCTGAACGGCCTCGTGGTGCGCCTGCCGCCGTTGCGCGACCGCACGGATCTCGCGGTCGTCGTGCAGAAGATGCTGCAGCGCGAAGCGTTCGCGGGCCCGGGGCGGCCGCCGCTGTCGGTCGCGCCGGACGTGATGGAACTGTTCGTGCGCTGCACGTGGCCGGGCAACTTCCGGCAGCTCGGCAACCTGCTGCGCACGGCGGCCGCGATGGTCGACGACGACGGCGAAATCCGGCGCGAGCACCTGCCGGACGACTTCTTCGACGACCTGCGGCGCGGCGATGCGCAGGTCGTGCAGGCCGTCTCCGAGGCGTGTGCGTCGTCAGCCGCGCCCGCCCGGTCTGTCGCGGCGGGCGCCGGACCCTGCGGCGTGGACGCCTTCCCGCCCGCCGACACGCGCCTGCAGGATGTCGCGGCATCCGCGATCGCGGCCGCGCTGGCCCGTCACGGCGGCAATGTGTCCGCCGCCGCGCGCGCGCTCGGCGTGTCGCGCAACACGATCTACCGGAAGATGCCCGCGGCCGACGCGGCGCGCCACCCGTCTGACGAAAGCTGATACGCGAGCCACGGCGCACCGGCCGGTGCGCCGGGTGCGCAACGTGTCACAGCCGGTGTGTCAAGTTGCAACACCGGTGTTCAACGATTCAACACCTGTCACCGCCCGGGCGCCTCGCGCCGTCCGGCCGGCCGGGCGCATTCGCGCGAATCGTGTCGGCCATTCGTAAGGATTGCGTCCCGATGCCCGGATGACGGCCGTATGCCGGTGCGTGGCGGTGAAGGCAACGCATCGGCACGCTCCTTGCTGAAGAGGAAGCGACCGCTCGATCACCGCGGTTGTTCGACTCACGCAGCAACACATCGACTCATCGATTCATCAACTCAACAGGAGACACACCATGCAGTGGACGACACCGTCATACACCGACCTGCGCTTCGGCTTCGAAATCACGATGTACATCGCCAACCGCTGATCGCCGCGCGTGCCGCCCGTTTCGCCGTGGTCGGCGCGGGCGGCCTCGGGAGCTGACGCCCATGAAGATCAAGATACTCGGCTCGGGAGCCGGCGGCGGCCTGCCGCAATGGAACTGCAATTGCGCGAACTGCCGCCGCGCGCGCAGCGGAAGCGGCCATGTGGTGCCGCGCACGCAATCGTCGATCGCGGTCAGCGAAGACGGCATCGACTGGGTTCTCGTCAATGCGTCGCCCGACATTCTTTCGCAGTTGCGCGCGGATCCGGACCTGCAACCGGCGCGTGCGATCCGCGACAGCGGCATCGCCGCCGTCGTGCTGTGCGACGCGCAGATCGATCACGTGACGGGCCTGCTGATGCTGCGCGAGCGCTCGACGCCGCTGCCGCTGTACGCGAGCGCGCCGGTGCTCGACGACCTGTCGACCGGCTTGCCGCTCGTGCCCCTGCTCGGCCATTACTGCGGCGTCGCCGCGCACACGATCGTGCCCGGCGAGCCATTCGAAGTGCCCGCGGCGCGCGGGATCCGTTTCACCGCGATCGCCGTCGACAGCAAGCCGCCGCCTTATTCGCCGCGGCGTGCTTCGGCCGCGCCCGGCGACAACATCGCGCTGTCGATCGAGGACGTCGCGAGCGGGCGGCGCGCGTTCTATGCGCCGGGGCTCGCGTCGGTCACCGACGACGTGCGCGCGGCCATGGACGGCGCCGATCTCGTGCTGGTGGACGGCACGTTCTGGACCGGGACCGAGATGATCGATCTCGGCCTGTCGGGCAAGCACGCGGCCGACATGGGGCATCTCGCGCAGTGCGCGGAACACGGGCGGCCGGGCATGATCGACTGGCTCGACCGGCTGCCCGCGCGCACGCGCAAGGTGCTCACGCACATCAACAACACGAACCCGATTCTCGATCCGCATTCCGTCGAGCATGCGCACCTGCGCGCGCACGGCATCGACGTCGCGCACGACGGCATGCAATTCCAGGTCTGACGATGAACGCACCGATCCCCGCTACGGCGTTGCACGCGACGCCCTGGACCGCGACCGAATTCGAGGCGCGCCTGCGTGCGCTCGAATCGCGCTATCACATCCATCACCCGTTCAACCGGCGGCTCAACAGCGGCGCCTGTTCGCCCACGCAGATCCGCGGCTGGGTCGCGAACCGCTTCTATTACCAGATCTGCATTCCGCTCAAGGATGCGGCGATCCTGTCGAACTGTCCCGACCGCGAGACGCGGCGCCGCTGGATCCAGCGGCTGATCGACCACGACGGGCAGGGCGATAACGAAGGCGGCATCGAGGCGTGGGTGCGGCTCGGCGAGGCATGCGGTCTGACGCGCGACGAGCTATGGTCGCTCGAACACGTGCTGCCCGGCGTGCGTTTCGCGGTGGATGCGTACGTGAACTTCGCGCGGCGCGCGCCGTGGCAGGAAGCCGTGTGCTCGTCGCTGACCGAGATGTTCGCGCCGCAGATCCATCTCGACCGGCTCGCGGGCTGGCCGTCGCATTACCCGTGGATCGAGCCGGCCGGGCTGCATTATTTCCGCAGCCGCGTGCCGCTCGCGCAGCGCGACGTCGAGCACGGGCTCGCGGTCACGTTGGAGCATTTCACGACACCGGACGCGCAGCAGCGCGCGCTCGGCATCCTGCAATTCAAGCTCGACATCCTGTGGTCGATGCTCGACGCCGTCGAAAAGGCCTATCCGCTATGAACGCGATCGAAGCCGCCAGCGGCGTGCCGCTGCGCCCCTGCCTCAGGGGCATGTACCGCCTCCAATGGGAGGCGGCCCAGGATGCGTACGTGCTCCTCTATCCGGAGGGCATGGTCAAGCTCAATCCGAGCGCGGGGGAGATACTCGCGCGCTGCGACGGCACGCGCGAACTGGACGACATCATCGGCGAGCTCGAGCGCCTGTTCATGCAATCCGATCTCGCGACCGACGTCTACCGCTTCCTCGATCATGCGCGACTGCGCGGCTGGCTCGACTGACATGGCGCCCGACACTTCCCGTCCGTCCGCGCCGCTGTGGCTGCTCGCGGAACTCACGTACCGCTGCCCGCTGCATTGCGCGTTCTGCTACAACCCGGTCGATTTCGCGACGCACGGCGCGGAACTGGACACCGACGCGTGGCGCACGGTCATCAGCGACGCGCGCGCGCTCGGCGCCGCGCAAATCGGCTTCTCGGGCGGCGAGCCGCTGCAGCGTGGCGACCTCGAGACGCTCGTCGCGCATGCGCGCGGGCTCGGTTTCTATACGAACCTGATCACGTCGGGCATCGGGCTGAACGTCGCGCGCATCGAGCGGCTCAAGGCCGCCGGGCTCGATCATATTCAGTTGTCGCTGCAGGATTCGACGCGCGAGCTGAACGATTTCCTGACCAGCACGCGTACGTTCGAACTGAAACGCGACGTGGCGCGGCTGATCAAGGCGCACGGCTACCCGATGGTGCTCAACTGCGTGCTGCATCGCTACAACCTGCCGCACGTGGGGCAGATCATCGAGATGGCGCTCGATCTCGGCGCCGATTACCTGGAGCTCGCGAACACGCAGTATTACGGCTGGGCGATGCTCAATCGCGATCAACTGATGCCGACCGTCGAGCAGGTGCGCGAGGCCGAGGACACGGTCAACCGCTATCGCAAGCTGATCGGCGAGCGCTGCAAGATCCTGTTCGTCGTGCCCGACTATTTCGAGCGCCGCCCGAAAGCGTGCATGAACGGCTGGGGCTCGGTGTTTCTCGGTGTCGCGCCGGACGGCACCGCGCTGCCGTGCCATGCCGCGCGGTCGCTGCCGGGGCTCGCGTTGCCGAACGTGCGCGACCGGTCGCTGCGGGAAATCTGGTACGACAGCGACGCGTTCAACGCGTTTCGCGGCGACGACTGGATGCGCGAGCCGTGCCGCACGTGCGACGAGCGGCATACGGATCACGGCGGCTGCCGGTGTCAGGCCTACCTGCTGGCCGGCGATCCGAAGGAGGCCGACCCGGTGTGCGCGAAGTCCGCCCATCACGGCCAGGTCGAACAGGCCGTGCAGTTCGCGCGACGTCGCGCGCCGATCGCCGAACAGCCGTTGGTATTTCGTAGCAAGGAGAATTCGCTCGCGCAATGCGACGCGGCGTGCGAGCGCTGAGGCGCGCGGTCAGGACGAAGGCGGCGGCGCGCGACGCGGTGCTCGCGCGCCGCCGCGCCGCGCAGGGGAGAAAACGGCGCGCCGCCGCCGATGCGGGCGCGCGTACCCACCGCATTCAATCTCGATGAATGACCGCGCACGCGCGCGCCATCACCCGTCATCCGCCTTCGCCTGCAAATCCTTCAGCCCCTGAATCACGACCAGCAGCGCGCGCCCGTGCTCGTCCGACCCGTCCCACGCGTCGACGATCGCGTCGCGCAGCAGGTCGTTGTACCGGCGGCGCGACGGCTCCGTATCGACACCATAGAAACTGCATAGTTTATTGAATGGCGCGCTGCGGCGCAGCCGACGCCCGTTCGACAACCGAAGGCGCGACACGGTAGGCTGGCTGACCCCGGAAAGCCGCGCGATTTCGCTGGACGAGCGTGTATCCGCCATCAGGCGGCGCAACAGGTCTTGAACGGGAAAATCTTGGTCCGGGGCTTCCATGCGATGCATTATACCTATACAGTTACGGCTGTTGAATGGGCTTGCTGTCAGCAGCGAGGCTGTATCCCGAGAAAGTTGATGACACTGAAACACCTCCCTCCCACGTTCTGCTGGACCAAGATCGGCACCGAGTCCGGCGAGGAGCTGCCGACCGTCGTACTTCGCAAGGAATGGGAGCGCCGGCTCGGAGGCGGGCGTTTTCTGTGGGGCATCAACCAGCCGCTCGGCAACAGCGCGCAAGTCGCCGCGCATCGCACCGGTTCGCTGCTCGCACTGTTCTCGCCGGTCGCGTCGCGTCCGCGCGCGGGCGAGCGCAAGGACGCATTGCTGTGGAATGCGTGGGTCGACGCAGGCGGGCAGGTGCGGCCGTTGCCGCCGCATACGTTCATCGCCAGCCGCTCGACGCTGCCGTCCGGCCGGCGTCGCGAGCAGCACTACGCGCTCGTGTGCGCGTCGTCCACCGCGCTGACGGTCGGCACGCAGTTGCGCGTGTTTCCCGATCACCTGCGCAGCGTGAGCACCGGCAAGCCGCTGGGCGCCGCCCAGGGGGCGGCCGTGGTCGACTGCGTCGGGCGTGCGAAGGAACAGACGGGCAAGAGCTATCCGCTCGCGCTGTCGGTCGAGCTCGAAGCGCCGTATTTCGTGCGGCTGGCGCAGCCGTGCGTGCTGAAGGCGCGCGATCTCGCGGAAGTGAACAAGGCCACGCGCGCGGGCGATTTCGATCGCTTCGTCGAACTGGTCGCGCGCTTGCGCGGCCGTTCGCCGACGGACGCCGTGCGCGGCGTCACGCGCGATCTGTTCGACGTGCCGCCGCTCGAAACGGCGGCCGCGTATGTGGCGCCCGCGCATGTCGCGCGCATGCGCCACCGGCCGGCGGTCGAGCATCCGCGCGATCTCACCGGCGATCTGTTCGACCTGTCGCCGGGCGAGGCGGCCGCGTTCGCGGGGCTGGCGCATCCGCGCATCGGGCGCGCGTGACGACCCACGCGAAGCCGTTCGCGCAAGAATTTGTTGCAATCTCGCCGTAGCGGATCGGCGAGCGCGGCGCGACAATCGGCACGAAGCGCGCGGCGCGGCGGCCGATGCGTCGACATGCGACGGGTCGTGGTTCACGCCGCCGACATGCGTACCACGCACACTGGGCGTCGGCGTGCTTCACACTGCAATCCTGAGGGAGGAGTGTCGATGTCGACCCATATCCGTTCGCGGGAAGCGCGGGCCGCACAACGCTTCGTCGAAGCGACGCGCAACGTCGATCAGGCGTTTCGCGCCGTGCGCGGCGAAAGCGACGACGACGGCTCGTCGGCCCACTACGCACGCGCGATGTCGCGTCTCGATCGCGCGCTCGACGAGCTGGCGCGTGCACAGGAATTCTTCGATCGCGTCGTCGGCGCGGATACCGCGCACGGCAACTGACGGCTTCGTCGTTTCTCTTTTTCGCGCGTCGTGCGACGCGCGTTCATCTTCCTGCCGGGCGCGTTGCGCGGCATGCCGGTTCGTCACCCCGTTTCGATTCTCGATGTCAGGCCTTGCGGCCTTCGGCCGGATAGCCGCCTTGAGCGGTTGCCGTGCGTCGGCCCGCACGGGTCATGTCCGGTGCGGACGGCGCGGACGGCGCGGCGCGCGACGCGTAGCCGCGATGCTGGAACGAGGTCGCGAAGAACCGCATCTGGTAGCGGATCGCATTCGCCCAGTAATCCCACGTATGACCGCCCGGGCGCTCCGCATAGTCGTGCGGCACGCCGAGCGCGACGAGCCGTTCGTGCAGCGTGCGGTTCGAGTCGACGAAGGCATCGTCGCGGCCGCAATCGATCGTCAGGTCGAGATGCGCGCGCACGAATGCCCGCGCGTTTTCGACGATCACGTTGCGGTTCCAGAACGACGGATGGCGGCCGGGATCGCCGAACACGTGGTCGATGCCCGGCTCGTTCGCGCAGCAGCGCGGGTCGACCGCGCCGCTGATGCTGCCGACCGCGCCGAACGTGTCGGGCCGGTCGAGCGCGATGCGCAGCGCGCCGAAGCCGCCCATGCTGAGCCCGGTGATCGCGCGTGCGTGCTGGGCCGCGATCGTGCGGAAATGCAGGTCGACATAGGACACGACTTCATCGCCGACGAAGGTTTCGTAGCGGCTGCCCGAATCGAACGGGCTGTCGATGTACCAGCTTTCGTGTCCGCCGTCGGGCATCACGAGGATCACGCGGTAGCGGTCGGCGAGCGCGGCGATGTGCGTGTTCGACGTCCAGTCGGTATGGTCGCCGCCCGAGCCGTGCAGCAGATAGACGACGGGATAGCGTTCGCCGTGGTGGTCGCGCGCGTAATCGTCGGGCAGCACGATGGTGGCCTTCAGCGTTTCGCTCATCGCGGCGCTCGGAATCGCGACGACCCGCGCATGAAATGCGAAGGCAGGGCTCGTGACGGCGAGCAGCAGGAGCAGCCAGAAGGTACGTGCCAGGTTCATCGATCCTCGCATGTGTCGATCCAGTCCGGCCGGATGCCGGGAAAACCCTGTTCCGGCGACTCTAGCAACCGTGCCTTTCAACCATATTTCGGCGAATCCTACGGGTTGTCAGGCGGACGGCTCGCATACGTCCGCGACGATGGCCGCTTACGGCTTCCGCAGCCCGGGAGTGAATGCGGGGCTGAAATCCTCGGCCTCGAACAGCGGGCGGATCTCGATGTCGGAGTCGCCGGGCATCGGGTTCGGGCAGCGCTTCACCCACTCGACGGCCTCTTCCATCGATTTCACGCGCCAGAGCCAGTAGCCGGCGACGAGCTCCTTCGTTTCGGCGAACGGGCCGTCGATGACCGTGCGGTTCTTGCCGGAAAAGTGCACGCGCTTGCCGTGGCTGCTCGGGCGCAAGCCGTCGGCGGCGAGCAGGATGCCGGCTTTTACCAGCTCCTCGTTGAACTGGCCCATCGCGGCCAGCATGTCGGTATCGGGCATTTGGCCGGATTCGGAATCGGCGGTGGCTTTGACGATGACCATGACGCGCATTGTCGTATCTCCTTGAAAGGGAACGAGGGTGTCTGCCGGCCGGAGGCGGCAAACGCAGGGTTACGACAACACGACGCGCGGCGGCGACGCGAATCGACATCGCGGGAAAAAGTTTTCATCCGCGATGGAAACGGCGATGCCGGCCGCCGCTCTTGCCGCGGGCGGCACGCGCACCAGGCACGCTGTGGATCCGATCGGCAAGCTCGCTGCGCGCCGTCACGTTTACAACAACACTGATGCGGGATGCTTGATGTCTGATGCGTCTGCCATATGATAGTGATGCTTGATGTTGGATGCCTATCAGGAGAGAGACATGCGCACCACTCTGGACATTGATGACGACGTCCTCGCCTTCGCACGGGAGCGCGCGAAGCCGGGCGTGAGTATCGGCAAGGTTATTTCCGATCTCGCCCGCGCGGCACTGCAGCGGACGACGAACCAGTCGAACCGCAACGGCTTGCCGTTGATACCGGTCTCCGGGACGGCACGTCCCGTCACGCCCGACATCGTTAATCAACTTCGCGACGATTCACTTGGATGACCTACCTGCTCGACGTCAACGTCCTCATCGCCTTGCTGAATCCTGCGCATGTTCAGCATGAGCCTGCACATGCATGGTTTGGACGGGTAGGTCATTCGGCATGGTCTACCTGCCCGCTCACCGAGAACGGCGTTATTCGGATCATCTGCAATCCGAAATACACGAATACGATGGGCTCGTATATGTCCGTAGCTCCGCTCGTCGCGCAACTGCGGTCGCATGCCGGCCACACTTTCTGGCCGGACGACGTGAGCTTGCTGGACGAACAGCACGTCGACGCCACCCGTTTGCTGTCGTCCGCGCAATTGACCGATACGTACCTGCTGGCGCTGGCTCGCGCGCACAAAGGCAAACTGGCGAATTTTGATCGGCGTCTGGTCGTCGACGCCGTGCCGAATGGCGCCAAGCACCTTGAACTGATTGCTTGACGCTCGATCGGAAAGGGCGCCGTGGCAGCGACGCTTGAACGGGTTGCTGTCGGTTTCTCGCGGTGCCTTCCAGCGGGACGGTCTTGTCCTCGGCGTCCGGAACAGCGCGCCTTTCGCCCGTGCCCTTGTTTGGAAAGTTCGGTAGTGAGGCCGGTGCAGGCCCGTTGCGAGCATGCACGGGCACGAGCGCGCGCGGCGGCGCATACCACTGTCACGGAGCGCCTCGGCAAAGCTGGTATGCTGGTCCGCACCACGTTCATGCGGAGGGCGCCATGGCTGTCAAGGAAGTCTCGAAGAAGAAGTACCTGAAAATCCTGAACAAACGCCTGCGCGCGGAGCCGGCGGCCCCGGCCGGCGCATCGTTCGTGTTTTTCCCGCTCGGTGCGAAGGCGAAGCATGCGACGGGCGTCGTGTCCGGCGACGCACGCAGCAAGCGCGAGCTGGCCGTGATGGCCGCGGTCCAGCGCAAGGCGGCCGAAGAGTTCGTCGTCTCGGGCGCCTGACCGGCCCGGCCGGGCACGGCGCCGAACACCCGCCCGGCCCGAAACGGGCCGAGAGCCCGCGCGACGATCAGGACGCCTCGTCCGCCGCCGCCGCCGGATACCGGCTGCCGCCGCCGGCTTCGTCGCCTGCCGCCAGTTGTTCCAATGCGAGGCCCTTCGTCTCGATCCCGAGCGTCCACACGGCGATTGCCGCCGCGACGAACGACAGCGCGCCGAGCGTGAACACGCCGCCCTGGCCGAACACCGGCAGCACGACACCGACCACGTAAGGTCCGATCAGCGAGCCGATGCGGCCGATCGCCGACGCGAAGCCCGACCCCGTCGCGCGTGCGCCGGTGCCGTACAGCTCGGGCGTGTAGGTGTACAGCGCCGCCCACATCCCGAACAGGAAGAACTGCATCGCGAGGCCCGTGCCGATCAGCAGCGTCGTGCTGCCGCCGTACAGCGCGCTCTGGCCGTACGCATACGCCATCGCGCCGCCGCCGATCAACGACGCGATGCAGGTCGGCTTGCGTCCCCAGCGTTCGACGAGCCACGCGGCGCACAGGAAGCCCGGCACGCCGCCGAGCGAGATCAGCACCGTGTAGAACACCGATTTCGTGACTTCGAAGCCGGCCTGCTGCAGCAGCGCGCCGAGCCATGACGTGAGGCCGTAGAAGCCGAGCAGCGCGAAGAACCACAGCAGCCACACCATCACCGTGCGGCGACGGTACACGCCGCTCCAGATCTCGCGCAGCGCGCCGCGCCCGCGTGCGGCGGCGGGCTCGGCGAGCCGCGACGGCGGCGGCAGCGTCGTGACGCCGGCCGAGCGCATCACCTTCGCCTCGATCGCATGCATCACCGCGTCGGCTTCGGCGTGCCGGCCCGCATGCTCGAGCCAGCGCGGCGATTCGGGCACGATGCGGCGCACGACCAGCACGAATACGGCCGGAATCGCGAGCAGCGCGAACACGGTGCGCCAGCCGAACTGCGGCAGCACGAAATACGCGACGATGCCGGCCGTGATGAAGCCGAGCGGCCAGAAGCCGTCCATCAGCGCGATCAGGCGGCCGCGCTTCTCGGTCGGTACGAATTCGGACAGCAGCGTCTGCGCGACCGGAAACTCCATTCCCATCCCGATGCCGAGCAGCACGCGATAGACGATCAGCGCGTCGACGCTCTGCGCGGTCGAGCACAGGTACGACGCGGCGCCCCACAGCACCATGCTCCACTGGAACACGGGCCGGCGGCCGAACCGGTCGGCGAGCAGGCCGGCCACGGCCGCGCCGAGCACCATCCCGAAGAAGCTCGCGCTCGCGACGAGGCCGGCGGCGGCCGTCGACAGCCCGAACTCCTTGCGGATCGAGCCGAGCACGAACGTCATCGTGCCGAGGTCGACCGAGTCGAAGAAGAACGCGATCGCGATGATGAAGAAGATGCGCTTGTGATAGCCGGAGAACGGCAGGCGTTCGAGCCGGGCGGCGGCGGAGGCGGGAGCGGTGGCGGCGGGCATGGCGTCCTCTGAAATGAAAAAGGGGCCGCGCAGCGCATGCTCGAGGCCCCGATGCTTCACGTTCAGTAGACGCGACCACAAACTGCCGCATCAGAGGAAAAGCGCCGCCCGCTTGCCGAAATGCGTCATCGGCGGGCGGCGCGCGCGACGCACGCGTGCGTCAGTTCTTCAGCTTGTACCCGGTGCGGAACATCCACGCGACGACCGCGAGGAGGATCACGAGGAACAGCGCGGTCGCGGCGAGGCTGATCCACACGTGCACGTCGGCGATCCCGTAGAACGACCAGCGGAAACCGCTGATCAGGTAGACGATCGGGTTGAACAGCGTGACGACGCGCCACGCGGGCGGCAGCATGTCGACCGAGTAGAAGCTGCCGCCGAGGAACGTGAGCGGCGTGATGATCAGGAGCGGCACGAGCTGCAGCTTCTCGAAGCTGTCGGCCCAGATGCCGATCACGAAGCCGAACAGGCTGAAGGTGACGGCCGTCAGCACGAGGAACAGCACCATCCAGACCGGATGCAGGATGTGCAGCGGCACGAACAGGCCGGCCGTGGCGAGGATGATCACGCCGAGCAGGATCGACTTCGACGCGGCCGCGCCGACGTACGCGATCACGATCTCCCAGTACGAAACGGGCGCGGACAGGATCTCGTAGATCGTGCCGGTGAAGCGCGGGAAGTAGATGCCGAACGACGCGTTCGAGATGCTCTGCGACAGCAGCGACAGCATCACGAGGCCCGGCACGATGAACGACCCGTAGCCGATGCCGTTCACGTCGCTGATGCGCGAGCCGATCGCGGAGCCGAACACGACGAAATACAGCGACGTCGAGATCACCGGCGCGATGATGCTCTGCATCAGCGTGCGGCGCGTGCGGGCCATTTCTGCGCGGTAGATCGCGCGGATTCCATGCCAGTTCATGCGTCAGGCTCCTTGCACGCCGTTGCGGCGGTTGTCGATCAGGCTGACAAAAATGTCCTCGAGCGAGCTCTGCGTCGTATGCAGGTCGCGAAAGCCGATGCCGGCCGAGCCGAGCGCGTTGATGAGCTTAGCGATGCTCGCGTCGTCACGCTGCGAATCGTACGTATAGACGAGCGCGGCGCCGTCTTCCGCGCGCTCGAGCCCGAACGGCGCGAGCGCCGGCGGCACCTCCGCGAGCGGGTGCTCGAGCTGCACGGTGAGCTGCTTCTTGCCGAGCTTGCGCATCAGCTCGCGCTTTTCCTCGACGAGCACGAGCTCGCCGCCGAGGATGATGCCGATCCGGTCGGCCATCTCCTCGGCTTCCTCGATGTAGTGCGTGGTCAGCAGGATCGTCACGCCGCTTTCGCGCAGCGAATCGACGAGCTTCCACATGTCGCGGCGCAGCTCGACGTCGACGCCGGCCGTCGGCTCGTCGAGGAACAGGATGCGCGGCTCGTGCGACAGCGCCTTCGCGATCATCACGCGGCGCTTCATGCCGCCCGACAGCGTCATCAGCTTGTTGTCGCGCTTGTCCCACAGCGACAGCGCCTTCAGCGTCTTCTCGATGTACGCGGGATCGGGCGCCTTGCCGAACAGGCCGCGGCTGAACGACACGGTGGCCCAGACGCTTTCGAACGCGTCGGTGGTCAGCTCCTGCGGCACGAGGCCGATCATTTCGCGGGCCGCGCGGTATTGATCGCGGATGTCGTGGCCGCCAACCGTCACGCGGCCTTCGGTCGGCGTGACGATGCCGCAGATCGAGCCGATCAGCGTCGTCTTGCCAGCGCCGTTCGGCCCGAGCAGCGCGAAGATCTCGCCGGGGCGGATGTCGAGGGTCACGTGCTTCAGCGCCTGGAAGCCGGACGCGTAAGTCTTGGAGAGGTCGGAGACGGAAAGGATCGGTTGCATGCTCACGGATGGCACGGCCGCCCGGTGCGACGGCGGGCGCCGCGCGTGCCCGGCGCCGCCGCCGCTGCGCAGCGGCCGGGACCGGGAACGGCATGGCGAACGGGCGTCATGTCGAACGGCAGGGTGGTGCGGGATCGCGGGACCGCCATATTAGCAATCGGCACATCGAAATGCATTCTGATGGAAAAGTCGGGCAGCGTCGGTGCCGGATTTGCGTGGATTACGTGCGGATTTCCCAATGATTCGATGTTTTAGTTGAAAGATGCGAACAATCGGGGTTCTTTTCCGTGTATCGGGCCGCGCCCGGCGTGGCTGCCCGACATGCCGACCGACTGTGCTGCCTGCCGGCCGTCGCGCCGTACCGGGACGGCACATGCGGCGCTCGCGATAATGCGTTCCTTTCATCGTGATAGGGAGCGGCGCGCATGTCCTTGGTCGATTTCAAATCCGTGGCGGACGCACAGGCCGCCGCATGGAAATCCACGATCGTCGGCGAAGTGGGGCCGGCCCGGATCAAGGTATTGCGCATGGATGCGCAGCCTTACCAAGCGGAAGTGCACGACTACAACGAGGGGCTGCTGGTGCTCGACGGCACGCTGATGCTCGAGGTCGACGGAGAAACGGTCGTGGTCGGGGCCGGACAGATGTACCTCGCGCACGCCGGCACGCGCCACGCGGTGCTGCCCGGCAGCCACGGCACGCTCGCGATCATCGACGTGTGAGGTTGCGCCGCAGCATGCGTGCGTGCCGCCCAGGGCCGGCCGGCTTGGCTCGGCGAGGATTGGCGGCTGCCGTTCAAACGCGCGTTCCACGGGCCGGGTATTTGTCTGAGCAAATAAAATGAAGGCCGTTTGAAAATCTGTTAAATACCGTACAAACGCTAGGATTGCGCGGGTTCATTCGTTTGGAACTCTGCATCCATTTACTTGTGGGAATGGTCCGATCATAGTCTCGACGAACGACGCATCACGATAACGAATCAAGCGTACGTATGGAGACCACATCATGAGACGCCTATCCGCCGGGCCAGCCGGACTGCCGTTTCCCGATTTTTCGCCGAATGCAGGCGCGCCGCGGATCGCGTGCCTGCATCGTCGCCTCGCCGTGTAGCGGCAAAGCCGCAGCGGCCAAGCCACTTTCCGTTTCGATCGTTCCGACGGCGCCGTGCCGCATGACGGCGCCGCGGGAGCGCGCTTGCCCGCCGCCGCGGCGTGTGCCGCATGTGCGTGAACGGCATCGCGGCGGCGATGCGCGCACCATCATGCGCCGCGCGTCCGTGCGGCGGCGCGATACCAACCGGCGGGCCATGCAGCCCGGCCGGACGAGATTTGTCGTACCTGAAAAGGAGGGGTTGATGATTTGCATTCCTGAATGGCGGAAGGCGATCCTGTCGTGTGCGGTGCTGGCGCTGCCGTTCGTCGCCGGTTGCGGCGGCGGCGACGATCCGGGGCCGATCACCGTGCCGCAGTGCTCGGGCAGCGCATGCGGGCCGAGCGGCGCCGACACGACGCCGCCCGTCGTGACGAAGTTGTGTCCGGACGCGCTCGACTACACGACGACGTACACGGGCGGCGCCGGCAGCGGCGAGTACGTGAAGGTGAAGTTCGACACGACGAAGCTCACCTATCAGATGCAGTTCATCGAATCGTCGGTGCCGACCTCGGCAGGGCAAGTCAACGACACGCGCGCGGGCCTGACGATCAGCGGCGCGTTCCACCATCCGACCAATCTTCCGACGGCCGAGCAGAACCGCTGCGCGTTCGTGCTCGACAGCGGCGCGACGAGCGACGGCGCGTATGCGGTGACGATCAACCGTGCGGATCCGCCGATGCTGTTCGTGGGCAACGGCGTGGTGGGCGGCGGGATTCCGGGGGCGACGATCGCGTTCCCGGGCATCGAGATCGTACCGGGTCTGTTCCTCGGCACCGTGCCGTCGCGCACGTTCGACTTCTATCCGTTCATCGGCTTCGTCGAAACGGAAACCGACTTCTCGAAGGTCGCGGGGAACTACAACGAGGTCGGCATTCATCTGTCGCCGCTCGGCGGCAATGGCCAGAGCTCGAGCGGGCCGGTCGGCTGGGAGCCGGACGTCGTCAACTGGAACCAGACGCTCAATGCGGACGGCTCATGCACGATTACCCAGGGCAGCGACTACTCGTGCCAGACGACCGGGTCGCCGTGGGTGCTGCGCAAGAACGCGGACGGGTCGGCCGACAACGTGTTCGTGAGCAGCGCGGTCCCGGACCAGTTCGGCACGCTCGTGTATCCGGTCGCGGGGCAGGGCGCATCGCTCGTGATTGCGCCGAGTCAGGCGAAGGGCATCATGATCGTCGGCAAGCTGAACGGCGTACGCGTGCCGATCGTGATTCGTGTCGGCTACACGCACGTCGATCCGACCAACCTGCTCGCGTCGGTCGCGGATGCCGAAGTCGGGATCTCGATGCTGTCGTCGGCCAGCGCGATCGCGGCGAATTCGCTGAAGGGCGGCTACATCGGCGCGACCAGCGCATCGGCATGCGGCATCGTGACCTCCAACGGGCAGCCGAACGCGATCGCGCTGGCGCGGCCGAGCTTCGATCCGTCCGTCCCGCACCCGGACCTTCCTGGTGCGTTCGTCAACGGCGTGTTCATGTCGGAAGCCGGAAGCTGCAACGACGGTACCGCCGTGTCGACGCTGGCCGCGAACTATACGTCCACGCTGTTCCAGGGCAATACCGCGGCGTTCATCGATCCGCAGACGTCGTCGGTCACCTCGCAGTTCGCGCTGGACTATGCGCAGGCCACGCCCGGCAAGATCAAGGTGACCGCCACGCAGGACTTCAACGCGAAGGGCGCGAACGGCAACGTGGCGATCTTCAGCAAGGGCGACACGGGCTGGCTCGTGACGGCCGGCAACGTCTACGCGATGGTCGTCAACAACAACAAGGTCAATCCGTTCTTCACGGTCGGCGCGTTCGTCCAGTAACCCCGCATTGAACACGTAGCACCGGCGGCGCACGCGTCGCCGCCGGCGAACCGAATTTCAAGAGGATTCCTATGAATTTGAAGCATTGGATGGCCGCGGCGTCGCTCGCGCCCGTGCTGGCCGCATGCGGCGGCGACGGCGACCCGCCGCCCGCGCCGGTGGTCCGGCTGTGCCCGCAGACGATCGACTACAACACGGTGTTCGTCGGCGGCTCCGGGTCAGGCGAGCTCGTGAAAGTACAGCTCGACACGACGAAGATGACGTACCGGATGACCTACCTCGCATCGCCGGTGCCGACCACCACGGGTACCGTGCAGCCGACGCGGGACACCGCACCGGCGAACGTGGTCGACGGCACGCTGGCCGACGAGACGGGGCTGCCGACGGTGAAGCTGAACCAGTGCACGTTCCGGATGCAGAACGCGAGCCTCGACCCGAGCCGGCCCGCGCGGCTGTTCCTCGGCGAAGGCGTGCTGGGCGGCGCGATCCCCGGCGCGACGATCCAGTTCGACGGCGTGATCGGCGTCGGCAAGATTCCGAAGACGACGTTCCCGTACTACCCGTTCATCAGCTTCTCGTCGCTGGAAACCGACCTGACGAAGATCGCCGGCACGTACAACCAGCTCGGCTATCACCAGGTGCCGTCGCAGAACTTCCAGCCGGTGGCGCTCGACCAGACGGTGACGATCGACGCGGACGGCAGCTATACGGAAACCGATAACTTCGGCAAGAAGAACGGCGGGCAGCCGCTTGCGTCGAGCGCGACCGTGAACCAGCCGTTCACGCTGCGCCCCGATGCGCCGGCATTCCAGTCGTTGAACTACCAGCCGCAGATTCCGCCGACGCTCGCCGCGCTCGATCCGGCGAAGGCCGGCAAGGGAATCCTGATCGTCGGCAAGCTGCGCAACCAGCTCGTGCCGATCTTCATCCGCACCGGCGCCGCGAACGCGGACCTCACGCAGGGCCCGCCGAGCGCGGACGACGAATCGGGCATCTCGTTCCTGAGCCCGCGGACGGCGATCGCGCAGGGTTCGCAGGACGGCGAGTACACGGGCGTGGACAGCGCGTTCAACTACCGCGCGACCGCGCTCGTCGGTGCGCAGGCGACGCTGCTCGATCCGTTCAACGCGTCGCAGGCCGCACTCACGCGCGCGCTGAACCTCGACTACACGCAGAAGGTGCCGGGCGTCGTGACGACCGTGCATGCGGACGCGGCGTCGGGGCCGGCGACCGGCAAGTTCGTGTTCACCGGCGGCGTGTTCGGGTTCCTCGACATGGCCGATACGCGCAACCCGTACTTCACGGTCGGCGCGTTCGTGCAGTGACCGCGTGTGGATGGAGACATGGCGGCGCCGCGCGCGACTACGCGGCGCCCCGACGGAACGAGGGGGAGACTTCATGAAGAAGCTGATTGTCGCGGGTGTCGTCGCAGGCGCGTCGACGCTCGCATCGGCCCAGCAGGCGGGCGACAACGTCGCGACGCTGGGCTGGCTGCACATCATGCCGCAGGATTCGACCAACGGGCTCACGACGAATCTCGCGAACATGCCGATCAACGGGCCGCTGCGTCTGCCCGGTTCGTTCACGTCGCCGGGCACGAGCCTGACGGTCAACAACGCCGATACGGTCGGCCTCACGCTCACGCACTTCTTCACCGACCACATCGCGGTGACGTCGGTGCTCGGCGTGCCGCCCGAGTTCACGCTGACGGGCCACGGCGTGATCAAGCCGCCGGGCCCGGCCGGCGCGCTCGGCAACGTCGACATGGACAAGTCGGCGAACCAGCCGGCCGTGAAGAATGCGCGGCAGTGGAGCCCGACGATCATCCTGCAGTACTACTTCAATTCGCCGACGGCGAGGTTCCGCCCGTTCGTCGGGATCGGCGTGGCCTACAGTTGGTTCAGCAACATCGAACTGAACGGCAACTTCGCGAAGGACATCAACGAGAACCTCGGCAGCGTGCTCGCGGCCGGCGCCGGCAAGCCGGGCGCGACGTCGGTGGAGGGCAAGGCGTCGTCGTCGTTCACGCCGGTCTACAACGTCGGCGCGAGCTACGCGATCGACAAGCACTGGGGACTCACGGCGACGCTGACGTACATGCCGCTGAAGACCTACTCGTCGCTCGTGATCAAGGCGGCCGACGGCTCGACGCTCGCGACCACGCGCACGCGGTTGAAGGCCGACCCGTTGATCACGTTCGTCGGGATTTCCTACAAGTTCTGAGCCGACCGGCGCGCATGACGCGTGCCGGCGGCTTCCTGTGACCAACTGTCCGGATCGTTCCGGCCGGAAGGTCGCGTTCCTGGCGGCGTGCCGCCATTTGTGAAGAGAGGGGGCAGTTCAAATGAGCATTCGCAAAATCGTATCGCTTGTTGCTGCAGTGGCTTTCACCGCGGTTTCGGCCGCGCCTGCTTTCGCCGTCACCGTGTCGCGCGCCGACGGCCAACCGACGAATCCGAACGGCGAGCCGTTCTCGGCGACGGGGCTCACGAACCTCAGCAAGGGATCGATTACCGCATCCTGCAATGCGACGTTCAACGGCACCATCACGTCGACCGGTATCGTCAACATCACCTCGACGACGTTCACGGGCGGCGCGACGTGCGGCCTGATCAGCGGCAGCGCGAGCAGCACGTCGCCGTGGACGGGGCAGGCCGACAGCACGACGCAACTGTCGATCAACAACGTGAAGGTGAACGTCACGCTGCTCGGCACGTGCGGGCCGAGCAAGGTCGTGATGGCGTGGAGCGACGCGAACTCGTCGCTGACGTTCAACAACGCCACGCTGACGCCGGACTGCACGGTGGGCGGCACGATCCTGACGTCGCCGAAGTTCCACGTGCAGTAAGCGGCGCGCGATCGAAGCGGGGACCCGCCGCGCGGGAGGGCCGTGCGTGAGGATCGGGCGGTTCGCACGCGGGTTGTCGTTTTCGCTTCCTCGATGTATTCGCGTTGTCGCGCTTATCCGCGTGACGGCCGGTTGGCCGCCCGTGTCGAGATCCGGCACGGGCGGACCTGCAGGGCAGGCGTGACGCACCGCGCCTCCCGATTCGATTGAAACGAGACTATTCCAATTGGCCGGAACCATGCTTACCGATCCAGCAAAGTATGGCGATGCCCACGGCGCGACGCCCGACCGGCTGCGCACGGCCGCGTGGCTGCAGTACCTGATCGACCATCTCGACACGGCGGCCTGCGCGATGACCGCGAGCGACGCCGGCGACCCGCCCGTCGTCGCGTCGCACGCGCGACGTGCGGGAACTGGCGCGAGCCTGTCCCGCGAAGCGACCGCGGTCCTGCACCGGCTCGTCCCGTGGATCGCGACCGATGGCGGCGGCTGCGCATGCGACCCGGCCGATCCGCTCGGCGCGTGCTCGCACGTGCCTTCCGTCCGGCAACTCGCCGAAGCCGAACGTCGCTGCCCGGGCTCGCGTGCCGTATTCGACACCGCGCACGGCCTGATCGATGCCTGCGCATTCGACGATCCTGACGTCGGCTGGGCCGCGCTCGAACGGATTGCCGATGGCGTCGAATGCAGCGGCGAAGACGCGGGCGCACGCCTCGCGAGCGAACCCGACGGGCAGCGCGAGACACCCAATGCGAAGAACCTGAGAGACAGGCTCGCCGCGGTCGTGGCAACGAGCACGGAAGCACCGACTCGTCCCGGCGCCGTCATCGACGCGATCGTGCTGCGCGCATGCGGCCCGCGCGACGACGCGGCGCGCATCGACGAGATGGCCGCATTCGCGATGTTTTCGGCAGAACTTGCCGCGGGCAACGGCGTTTCGGTTCAGGCGTACGGCGGCCGGCACAACCTCGTCGCGCGGGCGATCCGCACGCACCGCGCCGATCTTGCGTCGGTGGACGGGCTGTTCGCCGCGCTATCCGTGTGCCGGCTCGATCGACTGACAGGCGCCGGCAGTTTCTGGGCCTACTACCTGCTGGCGGGCGTCATGATCGCCGCGCCGGATACGGTGCGGGAAATCGGCCGCGGCTTCCATGGCGACACCTGGCAGGAATGGCTTGATCACGTGCTCGCGTGGCCGGCGGTCAGCCGCTTCGGGCCGAAGGACGATACGGCATTCGAGCACCTGCGCGACGCGATGAGCCTGACGTCGCGCAGGAACCCGATCGTGCGTGCGAAACGGATGCGGGGCGTTTCCGTAACCCGGGCAGGCGGCGCAAGCGGGAAGACGCAATGAAACGCGGCTCGGGGCGAGAACGCCGCGAGCCGCGGGGGAGGGTATCGCGGCGCCCGGCGCGGGCGCTGGATCGATCAGACGGTCTCGGGTTGCCGCACGGCCTTCGCGACATTGCGCGCCGGTGCGCCGTTCGCGACGAAGTACGGCACGTCGACCCGCGCGAGCGGCGTGCGGCCGCGGATCTTGTCGGCGATCTTCTCGGCGATCATGATCGTCGGGGCGTTCAGGTTGCCGGTCGTGATGATCGGCATGATCGACGCATCGACGACGCGCAGCCCGTCGAGCCCGTGCACGCGGCCTTCTTCATCGACCACCGCCATGTCGTCGTAACCCATCTTGCACGAGCACGACGGATGGAACGCGGTTTCCGCGCGGGCGCGCACGAATGCGTCGAGTTCCTTGTCGCTCTTGCAGTCGGCGCCCGGGTTCAGCTCGCGGCCGCGATAGCGGTCGAGCGCGGGCTGCCGCATGATCTCGCGCGTCGCGCGGATCGCATCGCGGAACTCGCGCCAGTCGAGCGCTTCGGCCATGTAGTTGAACAGGATGCTCGGGTGATCGTTCGGGTCGCGCGAGCGCAGCTTCACGCGGCCGCGGCTCGGCGAGCGCATCGAGCCGACGTGCGCCTGGAAGCCGTGCATCTCGATCGCGTTCGAGCCGTTGTAGTTGATCGCCACCGGCAGGAAGTGATACTGGATGTTCGGCCACGGGTCGTCGTCGCGCGTGCGGATGAAGCCGCCCGCCTCGAAGTGGTTGCTCGCGCCGAGGCCCGTGCCGTTCAGCATCCATTCGAGGCCGATCTTCGGCTGGTTCCACCATTTGAGCGCCGGGTACAGCGAGACCGGCTCCTTGCACTCGTACTGGATGTACATCTCCAGGTGGTCCTGCAGATTCTGGCCGACGCCGGGCAGATCGAGCACGACGGGAATGTCGAGTTCCTTCAGCCATGCGCCGGGGCCGACGCCCGAGCGCTGCAGCAGTTGCGGCGACGCGATCGCGCCGCTGCACACGAGCACTTCGCGGCGCGCATGCACGGTCGCGCGCTCGGTGCCGCGCAGGTACGTGACGCCCGATGCGCGCTTGCCGTCGAACAGGATGCGGTCGGCGAGCGCATGCGTGACGATCTCGAGGTTCGGCCGCATCTTCGCCTGGTCGAGGTAGCCGCGTGCGGTGCTCGCGCGGCGGCCCTTCGGCGTGACGGTGCGGTCCATCGGCCCGAAGCCTTCCTGCTGATAGCCGTTCAGGTCGTCGGTGCGCGGATAGCCGGCCTGAACGCCCGCGTCGACCATCGCTTCGAACAGCGGGTTCACGCCCGGCTTGCTGGTCGTGACCGACACGGGGCCGCTGCCGCCGTGATAGTCGTTCGGGCCGACGTCGCGCGTCTCGGCTTTCTTGAAGTACGGCAGGCAGTCGAGATACGTCCAGTTCTCGAGGCCCTTGTGTGTCGACCAGTTGTCGTAGTCGAGCGCGTTGCCGCGGATGTAGCACATCCCGTTGATCAGCGACGAGCCGCCGAGCCCCTTGCCGCGGCCGCATTCCATCCGGCGGTTGTCCATGTGCGGCTCGGGATCGGTCTCGTATGCCCAGTTGTAGCGGCGGCCCTGCAGCGGGTAGGCGAGGGCGGCCGGCATCTGCGTGCGGAAGTCGAAGCGGTAGTCGGGGCCGCCCGCTTCGAGCAGCAGCACCGTGACGTTCGGATCTTCCGTCAGGCGCGTCGCGAGCACGTTGCCCGCGGAACCTGCGCCGCAGATGATGTAGTCGTATTCGCGTGTCGTCATGACGGCTCTCCTTGTATTAGAACACCGGGTTGTAGCGGCCGAGCTCGACCTGCACCGACTTGATTCGAGTGTAGTGCTCGAGCGTCGTGATGCCGTTCTCGCGTCCGACACCCGATTGCTTGTATCCGCCAACCGGCATCTCGGCCGGCGATTCGCCCCACGTGTTGATCCAGCAGATGCCCGCTTCGAGGCGATGGATCGTGCGGTGCGCGCGCGACAGGTTCTCGGTCACGACACCGGCCGCGAGGCCATAGTGCGTGTCGTTGGCACGGGCGATCACTTCGTCCTCCGATTCGAAATCGAGGATGCTCATCACCGGCCCGAAAATCTCTTCGCGCACGATCTTCATGTCGTCGCGGCAGTCGCCGAACACGGTCGGCGCGACGTACTGGCCGTTCGCGAAGTGGCCATCGGTCAGACGCGTGCCGCCCGCGAGCAGCTTCGCGCCCTCGGCCTTGCCGCTTTCGATGAAGCCGAGCACCTTGTCGAGCTGCGCGGCCGACACGAGCGGGCCGAAGTTGGTGTCGGCATCAGTCGGCTTGCCGACGCGGATGCGCTTCACGCGTTCGAGCACCTTCTGCGTGAACGCGTCCTTGATCGAGCGGTGCACGAACACGCGCGTGCCGTTCGTGCAGACCTGGCCCGAGCTGAAGAAGTTGGCGGTTACCGCGATGTCGGCCGCGCGGTCGAGGTCCGCATCGTCGAACACGATCAGCGGCGACTTGCCGCCGAGCTCCATCGTCACTTCCTTCAGCGACGATGCGCCGGCGAGCGACATCACCTTCTTGCCGGTTTCGACGCCGCCGGTGAACGACACCTTCGCGATGTCCGGGTGGCCGGTGAGCAGCGCGCCGACCGAGCCGTCGCCCTGCACGACGTTGAACACGCCGGCCGGCACGCCGGCTTCCGTATAGATTTCCGCGAGCTTCAGCGCGGTCAGCGGCGTGACTTCGCTGGGCTTGAACACCATCGCGTTGCCGGCCGCGAGCGCGGGCGCCGTCTTCCAGCACGCGATCTGGATCGGGTAGTTCCATGCGCCGATGCCCGCGCACACGCCGAGCGGTTCGCGGCGCGTGTACACGAACGACTCGGCGCGCAGCGGCACCTGCAGCCCTTCGATCGCGGTCGCGAGGCCCGCGTAGTACTCGATCACGTCGGCGCCGGTGACGATGTCGACCGCGAGCGTCTCGCCGATCGGCTTGCCGGTGTCGCGCGTTTCGATCGCCGCGAGCTCGTCGTTGCGCTCGCGCAGCAGGTCGACCGCGCGGCGCAGGATGCGCGAGCGCTGCATCGCGGTCATCGCCGCCCATTCGCGCTGGCCTTCCCGCGCGGACGCAACGGCGCGGTCGACGTCGGCCGCGCTCGCCTGCTGCACCTGCGCGAGCAGCTCGCCGGTGGCCGGGTCGAAGGTGTCGAAAGTCTTGCCGCTGGTGGCGTCGACGTAACCGCCGCCGATGTAGAGGCGCTGCAAACCGTATACGGACATGAGGATCTCCTGGTAGGCGACTGCGTGGCGCGTCAGTCGGACGCGAGCAGCAGGTCGATGTAATCGTGGGCGAGCTTCAACGTGGCTCGGGTGTCGATCGGGCCGCCGGCAAGCGCGCCGCGCAGCCACAGGCCGTCGATCAGCGCGGCGAGGCCGCTGGCGGCTTCGCGCGCTTTCGTGCGCGGCAATGCCTTGGCGAATTCGGCGCACAGGTTCGAATGGAGGCGCCGCGTGTTGACGTGCTGCAGCCGCTTGAGCATCGGGTCGTGCATGCTCTGCGACCAGAACGCGAGCCATGTCTTCATCACCGGCGCGCTGACCTGCGTGTCGTCGAAGTTCGCGGCGACGACGGCACGCAACCGGGAACGCGGGTCCTTGCGTGCGGCGGCGCGGCGGCGCGTGGTGGCCGACCACAGGTCGCGCAGCACGTGCCGCATCGTCGCTTCGAGCAGGCCGTCCTTGTCGCCGAAGTAATGGCTGACGATGCCCGTCGAGATGTTCGCGCGTTGCGCGACCGATGCGAGCGTCGTGCCGGGCAGGCCCGCTTCGTCGATCGAGCGCAGCGTGGCATCGATCAACTGGGCGCGGCGTATCTCCCGCATTCCGACTTTCGGCATCGCGACTCCCCTTCGCCCGGACGGGCCGTTGATGGAAGTCGAGAGCTTAGCGGTTTTTTATTGATTGTTCAATCAACAAAAAATCGGGGCTGAACGGCGGGCCCTGTTCCAAACGGAACGACTCGTCACGCCCGGAGCCATGTGCGGATGCGGAAAAACGCATTGAAAGAAGGTTAATTAAATTTGAATCTGTTTAAAACGCGCTGTGAAAAAATGATGCAATGCGGAGGACCGTTTCTGCGCTCGATTTCATTACAAGGCGAAAGAATGTCGAGGTCTGTAATATTATTCACGATGTGAAATTGCCAAATCGGATTGTGAATGCGTGCGGTTTTGTGAAAGCCGTTTGAATTCGGCGATTTAAACTCAATAAGTAGTTGAAAAATAAGTACAAATGTCAATTTTTCGACGCCAGGAAGCGTTGCGCGCAAACGATTGCGATCGTCCTCGGATGGATTCCGCATACCATAGAAATCGATAAATCAATTTGAATTCGGCGTATTTCATGGCCGAGTAGAGGGATTTTTGGAATGACTTGAGTGGGCAATGTCGACCGTATTAGTATGGCGCCGCACCACGAGGAATGAATGGCGCCGCGCGCGATTGCCGCGGTGCGTCGGCAATCGCGCGCGTCGATCGATCGCGCACGGACCCGGCGCCGGCCATTGTGCACCTGCAGCATGCCGCGACGTCGAGACGCCGCACTCACCGGAGAACGACGATGCCGACCGAAAAACACGTGGTCCCGCTGCCGAACGGTCTGAAGGTCTACGTCGAACGGAACGTGTTCGACCCGGCCTTCGACACGGCGATGCTCGTCAACGGCGCGCTCGCGACGACCGCGTCGTTCGGCCAGACCGTCCAGTATCTCGGCGAGCGGATGAACACAATCTGCTTCGATTTGCCGTATGCGGGGCAGTCGCGGCAGCACAACCCCGGCTGCTCCATCCTGACCAAGGACGACGAAGCCGCGATCCTCCAGTACCTGGTCGAGCGCTTCGCGCCGGCGTTCCTCGTGTCGGTGTCGTGGGGCGGCGTCGCGTCGCTGTTCGCGCTCGCGCGCGGCTGCCCGAGCGTGCGGCGCGCGGCGATCTGTTCGTTCTCGCCATTCCTGAACGACGCGATGGTGGACTACGTGACGCGCGCCCGCGACCACATCGCGGCCGGCGAGAACCTGAAGGCCGCGCAGTTGCTGAACGACACCGTCGGCCGCTATCTGCCGCGCATCATGAAGCTGTACAACTACCGGTATCTCACGCGCTTGCCGCGCGACGAGCAGGACCAGGTCGCGTTCCACGTCGACCAGATCCTGTCGCTGCAGCCCGAGCGCTATTTCAGCGAGTTCGCGAACATCGGCTGCGAGCTGCTGTTCCTGAACGGCGAGCGCGACGAATACACGACGCCGGCCGACGTGCGGCAACTCGGCGCGCACGTGGCGCGCGCGCGGTTCGCGACGGTGCCGGACGCGGGCCACTTCCTCGACATCGAAGGCCGGGCGCAGCGCGAATCCACCCGTACCGCGCTGCTCGAGTTCTTCTGCGGCGAGCCATCTGCCGCGGCCGGGGTCGCACGTGCCGCCGCGCACGCGTGCGTGCCCGCGCCGATGCATGCGCTTTCGTCGTGACGCCATCCGTCGTGCAGCGGGCGCGTCCCGCGCATCCGAATTCCCATCCCAACGAGGCAGGCCAGCCGTGAATATCGTTCAGACCATCGCCATCGTCGTTCCGTGGGCCGCGTGGCTCGCGTACTGGATCGCCACGTCGCAGGGCGTCAAGACGACCGTGCGCAAGGAGGCGTCGCGCTCGCGCACGCTGCAGTCGATTCCGCTGATCGTCGGCGGCGCGTTGATCATCCTGCCCGATCCGTCGTGGCAGGCGCTCGCGCCCGACTGGCAGCGCTTCGGGCTGCAGGCGCAGTGCGGGCTCGCGGTGCTGGTGGCCGGCCTGCTGTTTTCGGTATGGGCGCGGCTGCACCTCGGCACGAACTGGAGCGTGTCGGTCACGCTGAAGGAAAACCACGAACTCGTCCGTACGGGGCCGTATGCGCTCGTGCGTCACCCGATCTATACCGGCTGCCTGATCGCGCTGGTCGGCGCCGCGTTGATCGGCGGCGAATGGCGCGGCGCGATCGGCGTGCTGCTGGTGTTCGCGTCGCTCGCGTACAAGGTGCGCGTCGAGGAGAGCTGGCTGACCGGGCATTTCGGGCCGGCCTATACGCAGTACCGCCGCGAGGTCGCGGCGCTGATCCCCGGCTTCTACTGACCCCGCGAGGCGCGCGATGGCGAAGATGATCGTGACCGCGATCGGTTCGGCGGGCGACGTGCATCCGCTGCTCGGCATCGCGCGCACGCTCGCCGCGCGCGGCCACGAGGTCGTGTTCTGCACGCATGCGCCGTTCGAGGCGGCCGTGCGCCGCTGCGGCTTCGCGTTCGTGCCGGTCGGCACCGCGGCCGACTATGACGCGGCGATGGCGAACCCGGCGCTGTGGGATCCGCGGACGTCGTTCCGCACGCTGTGGCAGGTGATCGCGCCGACGCTGCGCCCGCATTACGACACGCTGCGCGCGCTGACCGATGCCGACACGGTGCTGGTCGGCACGCTGTGGGCGTTCTCCGCGCGCTTCATGCAGGAGCTGCACGGCACGCCGTACGTGTCGGTGCAGGTGTCGCCGTCGACGCTGCTGTCCGCGCATGCACCGCCGACCCACCCGCGCCTGACGATACCCGCGCGCTGGCCGTTGCCGGTGAAGTCGGCGCTGATGACGCTGATCGAGCGCCAGGTGCTGGACCGCGTGTGCGGCCCGGCGCTCGACGCGGTGCGCCGCGGGCTCGGGCTGGCGCCCGCGCGCCGCGTGCTCGGCCGCTGGCTGCATTCGACCGACGGCGTGCTGTGTCTGTTTCCCGGCTGGTTCGCGCCGCCGCAGCCCGACTGGCCGTCGAATCATCTGCAAAGCGGTTTTCCGCTGTTCAACGATATCGCGACACCCGACGACGATGTGGCACTCGATGCGTTTCTCGCGGCCGGCGAAGCCCCGGTCGTGTTCACGGCCGGTTCGACGCTCGTCGATCATGCGGCCTATGCGCGCGCGGTGGCGCACGCGCTGCGCGCGACCGGCGCGCGCGGCATCCTGCTGACGCCGCACGATGCGGCGCAGGACGGCGACCGGCTGCTCGTGCGCCGCTTCGTGCCGATGCGCACGCTGCTGCCGCGTTGCCGCGCGCTCGTGCATCACGGCGGGATCGGCACGGCGGCGCTCGCGTGCGAAGCCGGCATCGTGCAGGTCGTCACGCCGTTCGCGCACGATCAGTTCGACAACGCGCAACGCGTCGTCGCGAACGGCTGCGGCGTGCGTGTCGACGGCCCGCTCGACGGCGCGCGGCTCGGCGCGGCGCTCGCGCGCGTGCTCGACGAACCCGCGTTCGCGGTGCATGCGGAGCGCACGCGTGCGCTGCTCGCGGCCGCGCCGGACGGCTGCGGCGCGGCCGCCGATTTCATCGAACGGTTCGTGCCGAAGCGCGGACGAGCGGCCGCGCGGGCCGATGTCGCGGTGGCCGGCGCATGAGCGCCGCGTCGCCGCTTCACGACGGGGCCGCCGCGCCGCCGGCGTTCGACGTGCCGCCCGCGCCGGCCGCGCAGCCGGTGCGCGGCATCCGGCTCGCGCTGCTGACGTTCGCGCTGTCGCTCGCGACGTTCATCGAAGTGCTCGACTCGACCGTGACGAACGTCGCGGTGCCGGCGATCTCCGGCAGTCTCGGCGTATCGAACAGCCAGGGCACGTGGGTGATCAGCTCGTATTCGGTCGCGGCCGCGATCGCCGTGCCGCTCACCGGCTGGCTCGCACGCCGCGTTGGCGAACTGCGGCTGTTCGTCGGCGCGGTGCTGCTGTTCACGCTGACGTCGCTGATGTGCGGGCTCGCGCGCGACCTGCACGTGCTCGTGATCTGCCGCGCGCTGCAGGGGCTGTGTTCGGGGCCGATGGTGCCGCTGTCGCAGACGATCCTGCTGCGCACCTTTCCTCCGGCCAAACGTACGATCGCGCTCGCACTATGGGCGATGACGGTGCTGCTCGCGCCGATCTTCGGGCCGGTGGTCGGCGGCTGGATCGTCGACAACTTTTCGTGGCCGTGGATCTTCCTGATCAACTTGCCGATCGGGCTGTTCTCGTTCGCGGTGTGCACCGCGATGCTGCGCCCCGACGCGCAGCGCGGCGCGGCCGGCCCGATCGACGTGCCGGGCATCGTGCTGCTCGTGATCGGCGTCGGCTCGCTGCAGGCGATGCTCGATCTCGGCCACGACCGCGGCTGGTTCGATTCGCCGCTGATCGTCACGCTCGCGGTGGTCGCGGCGCTTGCGATCGTGTCGCTGCTGATCTGGGAAGCGGGCGAAGCGCATCCGGTGGTCGACCTGAGCCTGTTTCGCGACCGCACGTTCTCGTTTTGCGTGCTGATCATCTCGCTCGGCATGATGAGCTTCTCCGTGGTCGGCGTGGTGTTTCCGCTGTGGATGCAGGCCGTGATGGGCTACAACGCGTTTCATGCGGGGCTCGCGACCGCGTCGCTCGGCGTGCTCGCGCTCGTATTCTCGATCCTCGTCGGGCTGCGTGCGCACCGTTTCGACGCACGCGTGCTCGCGACGTTCGGCTTTCTCGTGTTCGCGGCCGTGCTCGCGTGGGACGCGCATTTCACGCTGAAGATGACGTTCGCGCAGATCGCAGCACCCGGGCTGATCCAGGGGATCGGGCTGCCGTGCTTCTTCATTCCGCTGACCGCCGCGACGCTGTCGCGCATTCCGGACGACCGGCTCGCCGCCGCGTCGAGCCTGTCGAATTTCCTGCGCACGCTGTCGGCCGCGTTCGGCACCGCGATGAGCGTGACGCTGTGGGACAACCGCGCGACCTATCACTACGACGTCGTGTCCCAATCGGTCACGCATGCGTCGGCGAACACGCAACGCTTCGTGCATGCGCTGAACGCGATGGGCGTGGACGGCGTGCGCGAGCTGACGACGCTGCATCACGTCGTGATGCAGCAGGCCTACATGATGGCGACCAACGACATGTTCTGGATGGCGAGCATGACGTGTCTCGCGCTCGCCGCGATGATGTGGCTGACGCGGCCGAAACG
Source organism: Burkholderia sp. AU16482 (assembly GCF_002223285.1). Classification (NCBI taxonomy): domain Bacteria; kingdom Pseudomonadati; phylum Pseudomonadota; class Betaproteobacteria; order Burkholderiales; family Burkholderiaceae; genus Burkholderia; species Burkholderia sp. AU16482. Next base: position 1,942,896 of record NZ_NKEY01000006.1, on the reverse strand, counting down.
CGGCGCGGCCGCATCGTTCGGACATTGAGAAGAGACCATGACGACACTCGGTGCACTCGTGATCCTGTATCACCCCAGCGACGCACAGCTCGACGCGCTGCGCGCGTGGCGGCACGCGTGCGATGCGCTGCTCGTCGTCGACAACACGCCGCAGGCCGATGCACGGGTGCGCGACCTGTGCGCGCGTGAAGGCATCGCGCTGCTGCATCACGGCAATCGCGGCGGCATCGCGGGCGCGTACAACGCGGGGCTCGCGGCGCTGTTTCGCGACCGCGTCGATGCGGTCGCGCTGTTCGACCAGGATTCGTCGGTGCCGGCCGCGTATTTCCCGACGATGCGCGAGGTCTGCGCGGGGCTTGGCGGGCGCGCGTTCCTCGCCGGCCCGCGCATCTTCGACGAGAACGCGCGCAGCTTCCTGCCGGAACTCGCGACGAACGGCATCGGCCTGCGCCGCCTGCGCATCGAACCGGGCGCGCCGATGCAGCGCTGCGCGTTCCTGATTTCGTCGGGCTGCGTCGTGTCGCGCGATGCGTTCGACGTGCTTGGCCGCTTCGACGAGACGCTGTTCATCGATCACGTCGATACCGAATACAGCTTCCGCGCGCTGTCGCGCAACGTGCCGCTCTATGTCGTGCCGTCGCTGGTGCTGTCGCACCGGATCGGCGCGAAACGGCGGCATGCGATCGGCCCTTTCGAAATGACGTCGATGAACCATTCGTGGCAACGGCGCTACTACAGCGCGCGCAATGCGGTGCAGCTCGGGATGCAGTACGGGCTGCGTTTTCCGGTGGCGCTCGTGCCGAACCTGCTGACCGTGTGGCAGGTGGTGCAGATCGCGCTCGTCGAGCGCGACAAGCGCGCGAAGCTGGCCGGCATCCTGTTCGGCGTCGCGGACGGCCTGTTCGGCCGGCTCGGCCCGCTCGAGCGCACGCGGCCGCGTCTGGCCGCGCGGGCGCAGCGCGTTCGGCAGGGGTGACGATGCGTCGGATGAAGCAAGCGGCGCGTTCGCCGCGTGGCGTGAAGGGCGGCGCGATGATCGCGGCCGCCGCGGCATTGCTCGCGTTGAGCGGATGCGTGCCGTCGGGCTTTCTGCCGTCGCTGTCGCTGCGCGCGCCGGCCGACGATGCGCTCGTGCATACCGCCGGCCCCGGCCCAAACGGCGCGTGGCCGGCGCCCGACTGGGTGAAGCAGCTACAGGATCCGCAGCTCGACGACCTGGTGGCCGAGGCGTCGCGGAACAGTCCCGATGTGCAGGTTGCACAGGCGCGGTTGCGCATCGCGCAGGCACAGCTTCAGCAGTTCGATTCGCTGACCGGGCTGACGGGCACGGCCGGCGCGACGATCAGCCGCGCGCGGATGCCGAAGCCCGGCGACATCGCGGACGTGACGGCCGGCGGCTATCGCGTGCCGGTGCAGATTTTCGGCGATCCGAACGTGTCGCCGTCGTCGATCTTCGTCGGACTGAACTACCAGCTCGACCTGTGGGGCAAGAACCGCGCGGCGACGAAGAGCCTGATGTCGTTGCGCGACGCCGCCGGCGTCGAGGCCGAACAGGTGCGGCTCACGCTGGCCGTCGCGATCGTCACCGTGTATTGCCAGCTCGATCAGGCGTACGCGGTGCGCGACCTGTTGCAGCAGAAGCTGAAGATCAGCCAGCGCGTGACGGCCGTGCTGCGCGAGCGCACCGCGCGTGGCCTCGACAATGCGTACGACGCGAGCGACGCGGCGATCAAGCGCAGCCGCGTGCTCGAACAGATCGCGCTGAACGACGAGCAGATCAAGCTCGCGCAACTGCAACTCGGCGTGCTGTCGGGCCGCGGCCCGGAGCGCGGGCTCGCGCTGCAGCGGCCGCGCGTGGGCGCGTTCGCGGGCGGCGCGCTGCCCGCCCGGCTGCCGGCCGATCTGCTCGGCCGCCGGCCCGACATCGTCGCCGCGCGGCTGCGGGTCGAGGCCGCGTTCGCGAACGCCGATTCGACGCGCGCGCAGTTCTATCCGGATGTGAACCTCGTCGCGCTCGGCGGCGTGTTCGCGCTGACGCCCGCGTCGCTGTTCTCGCGCGATTCGCTCGCCGGCTCCGTCGGCCCCGCGATCTCGCTGCCGATCTTCGATCGCGGCCGGCTGAAGGCGAAGCTCGGCGCGGACGTCGCGCAGGCGGACGTCGCGATCGGGCTGTACAACAAGACCGTCGACGACGCGCTCGGGCAGGTCGCGCAACTCGTCACGTCGCTGCAGACGTCGCAGACGCTCGTCGCGCAGCAGCAGGATGCGGTCGCGGCCGCGCAGAAGATCGTGCAGATCGCGGCGGACCGGCATCGGCGCGGCGTGCTGATGCAGAAGGACGTCGATGTCGCGGATCTCACGCTGATCGACGAGCGCGCGCAAATGATCGCGTTGCTCGGCAAGCAGCGGACGCTGCGCGTCGGGCTGATCGGCGCGCTGGGCGGCGGGTTCGATGCGGACGCGAGGGTCGTGCAGGCGCGAGCGCCGGCCGTGCAGCGGGCGCGTGGCGGGGCGGCGGCCAGACGCGGCGCGCCGGCCGCCGTGGCCGCGAACCCGGTAGCGGTAGCCGGCCCGTCGAACGACTCGCCCGCGCGGAGCGTCACGGTTTCACCGGCCATCGCCACGACGAGGGCCGTGTCCACGCCTGAATCCGCACGACGCGACGACACGGCGCGCCCGTCCACGGTCGGCGCGACCCACTCCGACCCGACGCCGCGTGGCACCCCCGTTCTCGCAGGTACGGCCTCGGCGAGCCCCATGCCGGGCCCGGCGCCGATGCCCGCGATTCCCGTGTTCCAGCACGATCGTCTGATCGTCACGCAGAGCGACTGATGAACTGATGCACCACGACAACCTTCATTCCGCCGCGCCGCCGGCCGCGCTGAACGACCCGGCCCTCGACGCACGCCGCGCGACACGCCGCAAGCGCTTCACCGTGTTCCTCGCGATCGTGCTGCTGGCCGCGATCGCGTGGATCGCGTACTGGCTGTCGAGCGCCCGCTATGACGAAGACACCGACGACGCGTACGTCGCGGGCAGCATCGTCCAGGTCGCCGCGCAGATTCCGGGCACCGTGACCGACGTGCAGGTCGCCGATACGCAGGCCGTGCGCGCGGGGCAGACGCTCGTGAAGCTCGATGACACCGAGGCGTCCGTCGCGTTCGCGCAGGCGAAGGCGCAGCTCGCGCAGGCGGTGCGGCAGGTCGCGAACGCGAAGATCTCGAACACGATGTACGTCGAGGCCGTGAATGCGCGCCGCGCCGACCTGTCGCTGGCGCAGCGCGCGCTGGCCGCGCGCTCGGGCGCATCGGTCGAAATCGTCGCGCCCGAAGAACTGGCGCGGGCCCGCGCGGCGGTGGCCGGCGCGCAGGCGAACCTCGCGGCCGCGCAGGCGCAGCTCGACGCGGCGCGCGCGCTCGGCAGCAAGCTTCCCGTCGACGAAAGCCCGGCCGTCGTGCAGGCGGCCGCGCAATTCAAGCTCGCGTACCGGAACCTGAAGCGCACGACGATCGTCGCGCCGGTCGACGGCACGATCGGGCAGCGCTCGGTGCAGGTCGGCCAGCAGGTCGGGCCCGGTGTGCCGCTGATGTCGATCGTGCAGCTCGACCGGCTGTGGGTCGAGGCGAATTTCAAGGAAGGGCAGATTCGCCACATGCGCGTCGGGCAGCCGGTCGAGGTCGTGTCGGATCTCTACGGCTCGCGCGTCGCCTATCGCGGCCGCGTACAGGGCTTCTCGGCGGGCACGGGCAGCGCGTTCTCGATGCTGCCGTCGCAGAACGCGGCCGGCAACTGGATCAAGGTCGTGCAGCGCGTGCCGGTCGTGATCGCGCTCGATCCGCGCGACCTCGCCGCGCATCCGCTGCGCGTCGGGCTGTCGATGCGCGCGACGGTCGACACGCACGACCGCAACGGCCACGCGCTCGACAGCGAGCCGCCGACGCCGGCCGTCAGCACGCGCGTGCACGACGGCGTCGCGAGCGATGCGGAGGCCGCCGCCGCCGCGATCATCCGCGAGAATCAGCGCGGGTAGCGCCCGCCGTCGCGGCGGCGGCCGGCCGCGAGGGTTGGTCCGACCCCGGTGCGTTTCGCACCCGGAGCGTCCCCGTCGTTTCCCGCCCGACTTTCGTATTTCCGCCATCGATGTCGGCGCCGATCAAACGCGTGTCGCGTTTGAGACATCGGCGCCCCTGCCTCCCGGACTACTCTCGAACAGCACGTTGCGTGTGCGCCGCATGAGCCGGCGCGCCGCCGCGCCATCCAACGAGACATGGAGACAATACGATGAGCAGCAATCGAGGTGTCGTCTATCTTGGGCCGGGCAAGGTCGAAGTCCAGAAAATCGATTATCCGAAGATGGTCGACCCGACCGGCCGCGCGATCGGCCACGGCGTGATCCTGAAGGTGGTCAGCACGAACATCTGCGGCTCCGACCAGCACATGGTGCGTGGCCGCACGACCGCGCCGATCGGCCTCGTGCTCGGTCACGAGATCACCGGCGAAGTGGTCGAAGTGGGCCGCGACGTCGAGACGCTGAAGATCGGCGATCTCGTGTCGGTGCCGTTCAACGTCGCGTGCGGCCGCTGCGCGATGTGCAAGGACACGCATACGGGCGTGTGCCTGAACGTGAACCCGTCGCGTGCGGGCGGCGCGTACGGCTACGTCGACATGGGCGGCTGGATCGGCGGCCAGGCCGAATACGTGCTCGTGCCGTATGCCGATTTCAACCTGCTGAAATTCCCGGATCGCGATCAGGCGATGGCGAAGATCCGCGATCTGACCTGCCTGTCCGACATTCTGCCGACCGGTTATCACGGTGCGGTGAGCGCGGGCGTGAAGCCCGGTTCGACGGTCTATATCGCGGGCGCGGGCCCGGTCGGCATGGCGGCGGCCGCATCGGCGCGCCTGCTCGGCGCGGCCGTGACGATCGTCGGCGACATGAATGCGGAACGGCTCGCGCACGCACGGGCGATGGGGTTCGAGACGGTCGACCTGTCGAAGGACGCGTCGCTCGGCGAGCAGATCGAGCAGATCCTCGGCGTGCCCGAGATCGACTGCGCGGTCGATTGCGTCGGCTTCGAGGCGCACGGCCACGGTTCGTCGGGCCATTCGGAGGAAGCGCCCGCGACGGTGCTGAACTCGCTGATGGAGATCACGCGCCCGGCCGGCGCGATCGGCATCCCGGGCCTGTACGTGACGGACGATCCGGGCGCGAAGGACAAGGCTGCGCAGCACGGCAGCCTGAGCATCCGCTTCGGCCTCGGCTGGGCGAAGTCGCATTCGTTCTTCACGGGCCAGACGCCGGTGCTCAAGTACAACCGCAACCTGATGCAGGCGATCCTGTTCGACCGGCTGCCGATCGCGAAGATCGTCAACGTCGAAGTGATTTCGCTCGACCAGGCGCCGGAAGGCTACAAGAAGTTCGACGGCGGCGCGCCGCGCAAATTCGTGATCGATCCGCACGGGTTGCTGGCGGCGTGATGCGCTGGCGTTCGACACGCGACGCGTGACGCGAGAACGGGCGGCTCCGGAAACGGGCCGCCCGTTTTTCGTTGCGGGAGCGAAGGGCAGCGCAACGCGGCGACCGGCGACCCCCGATCGTGCGGCGTCGCGGCGATCGTCGTCGCGCGCGGGCCCGGGCCACGCTCAGTGGCCGCGATAGAGCTTCGCGATTTCGGCGTGGCTGGCCGCGACGCGACGTGCACGCCCGGTGTGCGCGCTGACGCGGCGGATCGCGCGCGTGCGATGGGCGGTGTCGCGGTTGCCTTTCCAGTCGGCTCCGCGGATTGCGCCGGCGCGCGTCCGGTCAGGCACGCGCAACGACGGCGCGGCTTGCGCAACCGCCATCGGGCGAGTGGGTTTGACGGCGACCGGGGCGCCCTGCTGCGGATCGGCCGCCACTTGCGTTGCATCGGGCGAATGGAACGGGTAGACGGGTGCGGGCAAGACGGGCAGGAACGGATCGCTCGACGCGGGCAACCCGGTTTCGGTCGCGACGGCGGCCGGCGCACCGGACCCGCGACAAACGGGATCGGCCTTGCAGGTCTGGTCGACCGTCACGTAGCCGCCGACGAGCAGCACGAGCGTGAGGATGCTCAGGATCGGCGCGCTCGACGCGCGCGGCCGCTGGAAAGCCGCGTTGCGCAGTGCGCGGGCGACGCGCGACGACCACGTGTGGAACGACCGCGGCGCGTACGCGGCGTGTGCGTCGGCCGGTCGGCGATCGATCGGCTCGAACGGCCCGTTCCATTGACCGCAGACGGGGCAGTGCTCGAGTGCGCGGAACGCGACGAAGCCGCATTCGCGGCAGCGGCAGCACGTCGCGTGCCGCGATTCGGCGCGCGCATTCAGCACGGCACGCCACGCATCGCGCGCGCGGACGCTTCGAGTGGGCAGGACGCGCATCGTCAGCAACCGATGAACGCTATCGTCGGGCTGCACATCGACGGTCGTTCGCATGCGGCGTTCATGAGATTCTCCATAACATCGGACGCTTGGAACCGTTCGTCCGCGGCTGCCTTCCGCTTCATTGTTTGTCGCCCGCGCGCGAAACGCAAGGCGATTGTCGCGGGTCGCGTGCCGCTCGTTTCGTGCTAACTGCCGTGCCGCTGTCGCGCCGCGAGCGTGCCGAGCGTCTCCAGTGCGCGCTCGACGGCCGGCGTCCACGGTCGTCCGTAGTTGAGTCGCACATAGCGGCGAAAGCCGCCGGTCGCGGAGAAAAGCGGCCCGGGCGCGATGCTGACGCCGCTTTCCATCGCATCGCCGAACAGGTGCATCGCATCCACGTGCGGCGGCAATTCGATCCACAGGAAATACCCGCCGCGCGGCGCGAACACTTCGGTGTCCGCCGGAAAATACGCGCGCACGGCCGACAACATTTGCGCCTGGTGCGCGGCGAGATTGCGCCGCAGCTTGCGCAGGAACCGGTCGTATGCGCCGTCGCGCAGGTAGCTCGAAATCGCCATCTGCGCGGGGACGTCGGCGGCCGGCGCGCTCGCGCCTTTGGCCTGCCGGATCTGCCCCACGAAGCGACCGGCCGCGACCCAGCCGATCCGGAAGCCGGGCGCGAGGCACTTCGAGAACGACCCGCAATGCAGGACGAGCCCGTTATCGTCGTACAGTTTCGCGGGGCGTGTGGGCGCCGTGCCGAACTGCAGTTCGCCATACACGTCGTCCTCGATCAGCGGCACGCCGCGCGACGCGAGCAGGTCGATCAGCGCGCGCTTGCGCTCGTCGGTCAGCGTCGCGCCGGTGGGATTGTGGAGCGACGTCATGAACCAGCACGCGCGCACCGGATGCGTATCGAGCGCCTCGGCGAGCGCGTCGAGGTCGAGGCCCGTGCGCGGGTCGACCGGAATCTCGACGGCCTTCAGGTGCAGGCACTGGACGGCCTGCAACACCGCGTGGAATGCCGGCCGCTCGATCGCGACGATGTCGCCCGGACGTGTCAGCGCCTGCAGACTGAGCGTCAGCGCTTCGATCGCCCCCGTCGTGATGACGATTTCCTCCAGCGGCAGCGACGCACCCGCGTTCAGGTAGCGCAACGCGATCTGGCGGCGCAGCGGGTCGTAGCCGGGCGGCAGGCCCTCCAGCAGTTTCGTGCGATCCATGTGGCGGGCGGCCGACGCCACGTGACGCCACAGGCTGCTCATCGGAAACAGCGAATAGCTCGCGAATGCCGAGCCGAGCGGCACGATGTCGTCGCACTTGAGCGAATCGAGCAGGCGGGGCAGCGCGTCATCGTCGTCGGCTTGCACGGCGGCCGGCTTGCGCGGCGGATCGCGGCCGAACCGTACGTGCTTGTCCGCGAGATTCGCGACGAAATAGCCGGAGCGCGCCCGCGCGACGATCAGGCCCTCGCTTTCGAGCGCGTAGTACGCACGAAACACCGTGGACGGGCTCACCCGATATGCGCGGCATGCCGCGCGCACGGTAGGGATGCGCGCGCCGGCCGCCAGGTCGCCGCGCCGGATGGCGTCGGCGATCGTCTTTGCCAGCACCGCATAGCGCTTCATGCGTGCCCTCCGGCCGTTGGACCTCGATGACAAAGAGTAGTACGGCAGCCGTCACGTGCAAGCGCGCCCCATATCGCTGATCCGCATGTTTTGTGAGCGCTCTGATCCTGTTCTTTCGTCTGACAAGCGGGCATCCTCTCGCAAGCTTTGTTCCCGCTGTCCGACCGATACGGAATTCACGCTGCCCGACCGCGAATCCGTGACGCCCGCGCGTGTCGCGCGAGTCCTTTTCTGCGGCGTCCTTACCTTACCCGAAAGCATCCAGCGTGAAACTGAAGACCCTCGTCGCCGGCCTCGTGGCCGGCATCGCCCTCAACCTGTCCGGCGGCGTCGCAGCCGCAGCCTGCGTCAACAATCCCGCCGCCCAGCCGAACGCGACGTTTCCCGCCGCGCTGACCGGCAAGCTCGTCTATCACAGCTACGTCAAGTACGGCGACGGCACGAGCCAGCTTTTCCTCTACGACTTCTCGGCCCATACGCTGACGCAGCTCAGCAAGAGCGCGTGGGGCATCACCGATCCGATGAACGGCGTGTTCAGCCCTGACGGCAAGTGGCTCGCGTTCATGGGCATCAGCAACGGCGCATGGAACGTGTTCATGCTGCAGCTCGGCGCGGGCACGCCGCCCGTCAACATGACGCACAGCACGGGCGCCACGCGCAACGAGGATCCGAAGTTCAGCACGGACGGCAAGACGCTCGTGTTCAAGCAGAACGGCGACGTCAAGCAGGCGACGCTGTCGTACACGAGCGCGGGCCCGGTGTTCACGTCGGTGGTGAGCCTGACGAACGCACCGGCCGGCGCCGAGTACTCGATGCCGTTCCTCGCGCCGGACGCGAGCGCCGTGTACTACGCGACCGGCACCGGCGCGAACATGGGGCTGATGAAGCGCACGCTCGCGACCGGCGCGACCGCCGTGTTCGATCGTCCGGCCGGGCTGCAGACGTACTACCCGACCGTGCGTGCGGACGGCATGGTGTACTACGCACGCTGGAAGGACAGCGGCGGGGCCGACCAGATCTATGCGAAGACGGCCGACCCGGCCTCGACGCCGAGCGCGCTCGCGCTCAACGACTGCATGAGCAACAACTCGGATCCGGCGCCGGTCAGCGGTACGAACTACCTGTTCTTCTCGTCGACGACGGCGGGCGGCTATCAGCTGTACGTCGGCGACGTGACGACCGGGCAGCGCTGGAGCCTGTCGCAGTTCGGCGTGAATGCCGACGCGACGAAGGCGAAGCTCGGCGCGAACTACTACGGCGGCCCGGCCGTTACACGCACGCTGCTGTCGCAGGGGCGGCCGGCCGCGGCGTCGGCGAGCTACAACGCGTCGCTGACGCCGGACAAGGCGTTCGACGGCAACACGACGAGCACGCGCTGGGATTCGCCGGAAGGCGCGGGTGTCGATCCACAATGGATCTCGGTCGATCTCGGCGCGACGAAGGCGATCAGCAGCATCGATCTGTACTGGGATGCGGGCGCGCTCGTCTACCAGATCCAGACGTCGAACGACAACGCGAACTGGACGACGATCTACTCGACGAGCAACGGCGTGTCGTACGGGCATGTGACGCTGCCGAACCTGAAGGCGCAGGGCCGCTACGTGCGGATGCTCGGCACGAAGCGGGCGACGCAGTGGGGGTATTCGCTCGATGAAATGCAGGTGTGGGGATCGTAAGCGCAAACGGAAAGCGGCCTTCGAGGCCGCTTTTTTCTTCAGGTACTGCCTGCTTCACGCATGCAGCACATGCGCCGGAAACGCAGGCCCCGCACTCGCCGCACCCTGCGCGAGCGGCGCCACCTGCTTGCGGCGCTCACGCGTCGGCGCGACGCCGAACGCGTCACGGTAGCTCTTGCTGAAGTGGCATGCCGACTGGAAGCCGCACGCCATCGTGATGTGCATGATCGACATGTCGGTCTGCAGCAGCAACTCGCGCGCCCGGCGCAGCCGCAGCGTCAGGTAGTAGTGCGTCGGCGTCATCCCGAGGTGCTCGCGGAAGAGGCGCTGCAACTGCCGCTGCGACATGTTCGCGAGCCGCGCGAGCTCCTCGCGCGACAGCGGCTCCTCGATGTTGTTCTCCATCAGCGAGATCACTTCGAACAGCGACTTGTTCGCCGAGCCCAGGCGCGCGACGAGCGGCATGCGCTGTTGTGCGCTCGTATCGCGCACGTGTTCGACGATGAACTGCTCGGCGATCTGCGTGACGCGTGCGGTGCCCACGCGCGCGGCGATCAGGTTCAGCATCATGTCGAGCGGCGCGACACCGCCCGTGCACGTGATGCGGTCGCGGTCGATCACGAACAGTTCCTTCAGGAAGCGCGTGTCCGGAAACTCTTCCTTCAGCGCCGACATGTTCTCCCAGTGGATCGCGCACGCGTAGCCAGCGAGCAGCCCCGATTTCGCGAGCGCATAGGTGCCCGTGCACAGGCTGCCGAGCGGGATGCCGGAGCGCGCGAAGCGGCGCAGTGTCGACAGATGGGCGGGCGTGGTCGCGCGCTGCACGTCGACGCCGCCGCACACGAACACGATGTCGGGTTGTCCCGCGCACTCGGCCGGGCCCGTGTCGACCGTCAGGCCGTTGCTCGCCGTGACCGGTCCGCCGTCCGGGCTGATCACCGACCAGCGATAGAGCGGCTGGCCGCTCAGGTAGTTCGCCATCCGAAGCACCTCGATCGCATTGGTGAACGCGATCATCGTGAAGTTCGGTAAAGGCATGAACGCGAAGTGGGACAGCGACGCTGTGCGGTCGGGCGACATGGGGAGCGTTCCTTGAATCTCTAATAGCTTTTGGCCCGGGGCACGAATCGGGCTGCGGTATTGTGTGAGCGAGTGCAACAAGCGTGCCATACGGCTAAACCCTAGCTCCATACGTTGTCTGGGCATCGGCGCGTTGCTGCACTGCACCGTATCCGGGAGACGGCGCACTCGAACGTGCGGCAAACGCACTGCCGGTGTGCGTGTCCATAGGTGAACGTCCAATGCCGTTTCGAGCGGCCGTACCGAAAAGCACGACCGGTCACTTGTATAAAACGGACGCGCATGGCGGAAAAGGCAAAGAACGCGTCTAAATTCATCAATCCGCCGAAAATCCGAACGACAAGAATAGAGCCGTCGGCAGCCTTGCACTGGACGAGCGGCAAACCCAGGCACGGCGGGCCCTGAGCTTCGGTTGCAGCCCTTTATTCTTCGTCACGGACGCACTATGTCGAACACCCAGCCTTTCTTCTCGCAGCCCCTTGCCGAGCGCGACGCGCCGGTGCGCAGCGCCATCCTGAAGGAACTCGAGCGTCAGCAGTCGCAGGTCGAGCTGATCGCGTCGGAAAACATCGTGTCGCGCGCCGTGCTCGAGGCGCAGGGCTCGGTACTGACCAACAAGTACGCGGAAGGCTATCCCGGCAAGCGCTACTACGGCGGCTGCGAATTCGCCGATGAGGTCGAGGCGCTCGCGATCGAACGCGTGAAGCAGATCTTCAACGCCGGCTACGCGAACGTGCAGCCGCACTCGGGCGCGCAGGCGAACGGCTCGGTGATGCTCGCGCTGGCCAAGCCGGGCGACACGGTGCTCGGCATGTCGCTGGATGCCGGCGGCCACCTGACGCACGGCGCGAAGCCGGCACTGTCGGGCAAGTGGTTCAACGCGGTCCAGTACGGCGTGAACCGCGACACGCTGCGCATCGACTACGATCAGGTCGAGGCGCTTGCCCACGAGCACAAGCCGAACCTCATCATCGCCGGCTTCTCGGCGTACCCGCGCGCGCTCGACTTCGCACGCTTTCGCGCGATCGCCGACAGCGTCGGCGCGAAGCTGATGGTCGACATGGCGCACATCGCGGGCGTGATCGCCGCGGGTCGCCACGCGAACCCGGTCGAGCACGCGCACGTCGTCACGTCGACCACCCACAAGACGCTGCGCGGCCCGCGCGGCGGCTTCGTGCTGACCAACGACGAGGAGATCGCGAAGAAGATCAACTCGGCCGTGTTCCCCGGTCTGCAGGGCGGCCCGCTGATGCACGTGATCGCCGGCAAGGCCGTCGCGTTCGGCGAAGTGCTGCATGCGGATTTCAAGACCTACATCGACAACGTGCTCGCGAACGCGCAGGCGCTCGGCGAAGTGCTGAAGGCCGGCGGCGTCGATCTCGTCACGGGCGGCACCGACAACCATCTGCTGCTGGTGGACCTGCGCCCGAAGGGCCTGAAGGGTGCGCCGGTCGAGCAGGCGCTGGAACGCGCGGGTATCACCTGCAACAAGAACGGCATCCCGTTCGACACCGAGAAGCCGACCGTCACGTCGGGCATTCGCCTCGGCACGCCGGCCGGCACGACGCGCGGTTTCGGCCTCGCGGAGTTCCGCGAGATCGGCCGCCTGATCCTCGAAGTGTTCGACGCGCTGCGGGCGAACCCCGAGGGCGACCCGGCAACCGAGCAGCGCGTGCGCCGCGAGATCTTCGCGCTCTGCGAGCGCTTCCCGATCTACTGATCGACCCCACAAGAACAGTCACACGAGCGAGAGCAGATATGAGCACGCTGCATCAGGACAGCATCATCATCGACGGACTGAACATCTCGAAGTTCGAGAAGCCGGTGTTCGAGGACATGCGCAAGGGTGGTATCACGGCCGCGAACTGCACGGTGTCGGTGTGGGAGAACTTCACCAAGACCGTCGACAACATCGGCGTGATGAAGAAGAAGATCCGCGACAACGGCGAGCTGCTGACGCTCGTGCGCACGACGGACGACATCTTCCGCGCGAAGAAGGAAGGCAAGACGGGGATCATCCTCGGCTTCCAGAACGCGCATGCGTTCGAGGACAACCTCGGCTACATCGAGGCGTTCGCCGACATGGGCGTGCGCGTCGTGCAGCTTTGCTACAACACGCAGAACCTCGTCGGCACCGGCTGCTACGAGCGCGACGGCGGGCTGTCGGATTTCGGCCGCGAAGTGATCACCGAGATGAACCGCGTCGGCATCATGGTCGACCTGTCGCATGTGGGCGGCAACACGTCGTCGGAAGCGATCGCGTTCTCGAAGAAGCCGGTGTGCTACTCGCACTGCCTGCCGTCGGGCCTGAAGGAGCATCCGCGCAACAAGAGCGACGCGCAACTGAAGGAGATCGCCGATGCGGGCGGCTTCGTCGGCGTGACGATGTTCGCGCCGTTCCTGAAGCGCGGCATCGAAGCGAACATCGACGACTACATCGAGGCGATCGACTACGTCGTGAACCTGATCGGCGAGGACGCGGTTGGCATCGGCACGGACTTCACGCAGGATTTCGCGAAGGAATTCTTCGACATGCTCACGCATGACAAGGGCCGCTATCGCCAGCTGACGAACTTCGGCAAGGTGATCAACCCGGACGGCATCCGCACGATCGGCGAATTCCCGAACCTGACCGCCGCGATGGAACGTCACGGCTGGAAGGAATCGCGCATCCGCAAGATCATGGGCGAGAACTGGGTACGCGTGTTCAAGGACGTGTGGGGCGCGTAAGCGCCCGCCGAGCCGAACCGCTCCCTTCGTTTCAACATAAAAAAATCGGGACGTGCCAGCGCTTGCCGCGCGGGCACGCGGACGATGTCGCGCCTGCGCGCCGAGCCGCGCGGCCACTTTCCTCACGGAGTCACCACGATGCAACCGCAACTGCCGATCAACGTCGATCCCGATACCGGCGTCTGGACCACCGACGCGCTGCCGATGCTGTACGTGCCGCGCCACTTCTTCACGAACAACCACGTCGCCGTCGAGGAAGCGCTCGGCGTCGAAGCGTATGCCGAGATCCTCTACAAGGCCGGCTACAAGTCGGCTTACCACTGGTGCGACAAGGAAGCCAAGCAGCACGGCATCACCGGCATGGCCGTGTTCGAGCATTACCTGAAGCGCCTGTCGCAACGCGGCTGGGGGCTGTTCTCGATCATCGAGGCAGATCCGGTGAGCGCACGCGCGAAGATCGAGCTGCGCCACTCGTCGTTCGTGCTCCAGCAGCCGGGCAAGGAAGGCAAGCTCTGCTACATGTTCGCGGGCTGGTTCGCGGGCGCGATGGACTGGGTCAACGACACGACGCCGGAAGGCAAGCATGCGCCGCGCGCGCAATCGAAGGAAGTGCAGTGCGCGGCCGAGCATCACGACCACTGCGTCTTCGAAGTGTCGCCGATCGCGCACTGATGCATTGATTCACTGAAGCAGAACAACACCCGCAACACGAGACATTCGAACGCCAGAGGTCGCCAGCGATGCGTTATCCCCACCTGTTCAAACCCATGCAGCTGAACCAGCTGACGCTGCGCAACCGGATCGTCAGCACCGCGCACGCGGAGGTGTATGCCGAGCCGGGCGGCCTGCCGGGCGACCGCTATATCCGCTATTACGAAGAAAAGGCGAAGGGTGGCGTCGGCCTGGCCATCTGCGGCGGCTCGAGCCCGGTGTCGATCGACAGCCCGCAAGGCTGGTGGAAATCGGTGAACCTGTCGACCGACAAGATCATCGATCCGCTCACGCGCCTGGCCGACACGATGCACAAGCACGGCGCGAAGATCATGATCCAGGCGACGCACATGGGCCGCCGCTCGTCGTTTCACGGCGAGCACTGGCCGCACCTGATGTCGCCGTCGGGCGTGCGCGAACCCGTGCACCGCGGCAACGCGAAGATCATCGAGATCGAGGAAATCCGCCGCATCATCGGCGATTTCGCGGCGGCCGCGAAGCGCGTGAAGGCGGCCGGCATGGACGGCATCGAAATCTCCGCCGCGCACCAGCACCTGATCGACCAGTTCTGGAGCAAGCGTTCGAACCATCGCACCGACGAATGGGGCGGCAGCCTCGAAAACCGCCTGCGCTTCGGTATCGAAGTGCTGACGGCCGTGCGCGAGGCGGTCGGCAAGGATTTCTGCGTCGGCCTGCGCATGTGCGGCGACGAATTCCACGAGGACGGCCTCGATCACGAAGCGCTGAAGGAAATCGCGCAGGCAATGTCCGAGACGGGCCTGATCGACTACCTGAGCGTGGTGGGCTCGGGCGGCGACACGCACAACACGATTGCCAACTGCATGCCGCCGATGGCGCTGCCGCCGGAGCCGTTCGTGCACCTCGCGGCCGGCATCAAGTCGGTCGTGAAGATTCCGGTGATGCACGCGCAGAGCATTCGCGACGCGGGGCAGGCCGAGCGCCTGCTCGCGAACGGGATGATCGACCTGGTCGGCATGACGCGCGCGCAGATCGCCGATCCGCACATGGTGATCAAGATCCGCGACGGCCGCGAGGACGAAATCAAGCAGTGCGTCGGCGCGAACTATTGCATCGACCGCCAGTACAACGGGCTCGACGTGCTGTGCATCCAGAACGCGGCGACGTCGCGCGAAGCGACGATGCCGCACATCATCGAGAAGTCGCGCGGCCCGAAGCGCAAGGTCGTGGTGGTCGGCGCCGGCCCGGCGGGCCTCGAGGCCGCGCGCGTCGCGAAGCTGCGCGGCCACGACGTCGTGCTGTTCGAGAAGAACGCGGAAGTGGGCGGCCAGGTGATGATCGCCGCGAAGGCGCCGCAGCGCGAGCAGATGTCGGGGATCATCCGCTGGTTCGACATGGAAACGAAGCGCCTGGGCGTCGACCGGCGTCTCGGCGTGGCCGCCGACGAGAAGATGATCATGGCCGAGAAGCCGGACATCGTCGTGCTTGCCACCGGCGGTTCGAGCTTCACGTGGCAGGTGCCGGCGTGGGGCGTGGCCGAAGGCCTCGCCGTGAGCTCGTGGGACATCCTGACCGGCAAGGTCGAGCCGAAGCAGAACGTGCTGCTGTTCGACGGCGTGAGCACGCATGCGGGCGCCGGCGTGGCCGACTTCATGGCGAGCCGCGGCTCGAAGGTCGAGGTGGTGACGCCGGACGTGAAGGTCGCCGACGATTGCGGCGGCACGACGTTCCCGATCTTCTATCGCCGCCTGTACGCGTTCGGCGTGATCCCGACGCCGAACACGATGCTCGATCGCGTCTATGAAGAGAACGGCAAGATGATCGCCGTGCTGCGCAACGAGTACACGGAAGAACTGGAAGAGCGCGCGGTCGACCAGGTGGTGATCGAGAACGGCTCGTCGCCGAACGACGAGCTGTACTGGAAGCTCAAGCTGGAATCGGTGAACCGCGGCCAGATCGATCCGCACACGCTGTTCGCGGCCGAGCCGCAGCCGTGCCTGTCGGAAGAACTCGGCAACGGCCGTTTCCTGCTGTTCCGTGTCGGCGACTGCATCTCGATGCACAACGTCCACGGTGCGATCTACGACTCGCTGCGTCTCGTGAAGGATTTCTAAAAGATGAATCCGTCCTTCCTCATTACCGCCTTGTTGTGGCTGTCGGTGGCGGGGCTCGCGTTCGCGGTCGCGAAGCGCTCGTCCTACTGGCGTCTGGGCCGCGCCACCGCGCCCGGCGCGTTTGGCGTCGCGAACCTGTTCGCGATTCCGAAGCGTTATTTCGTCGACCTGCACCACGTGGTCGCCCGCGATCCGTACATCGCGAAGACCCACGTCGCGACCGCCGGCGGCGCGATCGGCGCGCTCGCGCTGGTGTTCGTCAACTACGGCCTCGCGATCTACTCGCCGTGGCTCGACAAGCTGATCTTCCTCGCGGCGCTCGCGATGCTGGTCGGCGCGGTGTTCGTGTGGCGTCGCCGCGCGGCGAAGAACGTGCCGGCGCGCCTGTCGCGCGGCCCGTGGAATACGCTGCCCTGGCTGCTCGGTTCGTTCGCGCTCGGCCTCGTGCTGTTCATGCTGGTGCCCACCGGCGCGATGTCGGGTGCGTTCGCGGTGCTCTGCGCGCTGCTGATCGGCATCGGCGCGTTCACGATGACGGTCGGCGCGGCGAAAGGCGGCCCGATGAAGCATGCGATCGCCGGCCTGCTGCACCTCGCGTTTCACCCGCGCCAGGAGCGTTTCGCGGCCACCCGCGAATCGTTCACCGGCAACGGCACGGCCACGCCGCCGACCGCGCTGAAGCTGCCGGACATCGAGCATCAGGAGTACGGCGTCGCGAAGCCGGTCGAATTCCGCTGGAACCAGTTGCTGAGCTTCGACGCATGCGTGCAGTGCGGCAAGTGCGAAGCCGCGTGCCCCGCGTTCGCGTCGGGTCAGCCGCTGAACCCGAAGAAGCTGATCCAGGATCTCGTCGTCGGGATGGCCGGCGGCACCGATGCGGCGTACGCGGGCAGCCCGACGCCGGGCCTGCCTGTCGGCCAGCATCGCGGCGAGCCGAACGGCCCGATCGTGTCGGGCCTGATCGAGGAACAGACGCTGTGGTCGTGCACCACCTGCCGCGCGTGCGTGCAGGAATGCCCGATGCTGATCGAACACGTCGACGCGATCGTCGACATGCGCCGCAACCGCACGCTCGTGCACGGCACGGTGCCGGGCAAGGGCCAGGAAGTACTCGCGAACCTGCGCGAGACGGGCACGATGGGCGGCTACGACACGGCCGCGCGCTACGACTGGTCGGTCGACCTGAGCGCACCCGTCGCGCAGCCCGGCAAGCCGGTCGACGTGCTGTTCGTCGCGGGCGAAGGCGCGTTCGACATGCGCTACCAGCGCACGCTGCGTGCGTTCGTGAAGGTGCTGAACAAGGCGGGCGTCGACTACGCGGTGCTCGGCCCGACCGAGACCGACACGGGCGACGTCGCGCGCCGGCTCGGCGACGAAGCGACGTTCCAGCAGATGGCGAAGCGCCTGATCGGCACGCTCGGCACGCTGTCGTACAAGCAGATCGTGACGGCCGACCCGCACGTGATGCACAGCCTGCGCAACGAATACCGTGCGCTCGGGCTGCGCGTGACGGTCAAGCATCACACGACGTATCTGGCCGAACTGGCCGACAGCGGCAAGATCGCGCCGAAGGCGGTCGAGGCGCTGCAGGAGAAGCGCACCACGTATCACGACCCGTGCTACCTCGGCCGCTACAACGGCGAGACGGAAGCACCGCGCAAGCTGCTGAAGACGATCGGCATCCAGGTCGTCGAGATGGAGCGCAACGGCATGCGCGGCCGCTGCTGCGGCGGTGGCGGCGGCGCGCCGCTCACCGACATCCCCGGCAAGCAGCGCATCCCGGACATCCGCATCGCCGACGCACGCACGATCGGCGCGGACGTGGTCGCGGTTGCGTGCCCGAACTGCACGGCCATGCTCGAAGGCGTCGTGGGCCCGCGCCCCGACGTGCTCGACGTCGCCGAACTCGTCGCCGCCTCGCTGGAGTGAATCGATGAATACGATCAAACGAATCGATCCGCGCCGGCCGTTCATCATCACGGCCGCCGGCCTGAAGCGCATCACGCTCGGCGAGGAAGGCAGCGCCGATGCGAACGCCGCGCAGTGGTCCGCGCACGGTCATGGCGCCGCGGCGGCGAAGCCGCGCCGCGCGCTGCAGGATCCGAAGCACGTGATGCTGGTGGTCGCCCATGGCGAACGCGGCGCGCTCGACGACCATTCGCGGCAGGCGATCGCCGCCGCGGCCGTGCTCGCCGATGCGCAGACCGAAGTCGCGCTGCTCGCGTTCGGCGAACTCAAGGACGACGTGGCCGAACTGGGTGTCGACAAGCTGCTCGAGCTGACCGGCTTCGATCGCCGCGCGTTCGATCCCGAAAGCGAACTGCAAGCATTGCAGGCCTGTGTGGCCGCGCTCGCCCCGAAGCATGTGTTCGTGCCCGACAACGCGACCGGCGACGGCGATCTCGGCCGCCGTTACGCGGCGGCGGCCGGCGCGAGCGTCGCGACCCACGTCGTCGAGATCGACGCGAAGCACGTGGGCGCGTACGCGCAGGCCGGGCGCGCGTTCGCGACCCGTGCGCTGCCCGACGTGATCCTGCTCGCGCAGAACGCGGTGGAGGCGAAGCTGCCGTTCGTCGGCGCCGGCGAACGCGTGGCTGCCGATTTCATCCGCCCGGCGCATGACGCCGCGCAGCCGTACCGCGATCTCGGCCTCGACGAAATCGATGCGGCCCAGGTCGCGCTCGAGGAAGCCGATTTCATCGTGTCGGCCGGCAACGGCGTGTCCGACATCGCTGCGTTCGAGCGGCTGGCCGGCGTGTTCGGCGCGGCGATCGGCGCGAGCCGCGTCGCGGTCGACAACGGCCACTTCACGCGCGACAAGCAGGTCGGTGCGACCGGCAAGACGGTCGAGGCGAGCGTGTACATCGCGTTCGGCATCTCGGGCGCGGTGCAGCATTTGCAGGGGATCAAGGATTGCCGCCACGTGATCGCGGTGAACCTCGACGGCAGCGCGCCGATCGCCAAGCGCGCGAACCTGACGGTGGTCGGCGACGCGCAGGCGACGATCGCCGCGCTGATCGAACAGGTCCAGGCCGCGCGGGCCGCGCGCGGCGAATCGCCGGCCGCGGTCGGTACCCGTGAACCCGAAGGAGTCGCGGCATGAATGCCCCTCGCCCCTTGCAACGCATCGCGGTGCTCGTGTCCGTCGGCCGGCATCCGGTCAGCGGCGTCGCGCGCTACAGCCGCAACGATGCGGCCGCACTCGAAACCGGCCGCCAGCTCGCGGAAAAACATCGCGCGACGCTCGACGTGATCCACGCGGGCGACCCCGCCAACGCGGCGCTCGCCGAGTATCTGGCGCTCGGCGCGCGGGAGGTTGAAGTGCTGGCCTGCCGAGACGGCGACGATGCCGTGCACGCGCTCGCCGCGCGCATCGAAGGCTACGACCTCGTGCTGACCGGCACGCGCGCCGAGGGCGCGTACGACACCGGGATGCTGCCGTACCGCGTCGCCGCGGCGCTCGGCTATCCGCTCGTCGGCTCGGCCGTCGACGTGACGGTCGATGGCGGTCGCGTGGCAGTCCGGCAATTTTTGCCGAAAGGGCTGCGGCGGCGTGTCGACGCGGCGCTGCCGGCCGTCGTGGCCGTCCATCCGCTCGCCGGTGTCGAGCCGCGCTATGCCTATGCGCGGCTGCGCGCCGGCGCGATCCGGCCGGCGCTCGCGGCGAGCGGCGCGGACGCCGACGCGACCGCGTGGACGGTCGGCCCGGTCGAGCGTAAACCCGTAAAACTGGTCGCCGCCGAGAAGCGCTCCGGGCATGCCCGGATGCTGTCCGCGACGACGACCGAAAGCCGTGGCGGCAACGTCGTAAATGAAGGGAGTTCGGTCGAAAAAGCACAAGTGATCCTTGCGTATTTGCGCGAGCATCAGCTCATCGACTACTGATTTTGATGCCTGTCGGCAAGAACCCAGGGATGCAAGGAATCCGGAGCAAACGATGAAAGTATCGGCAGACATTCGTGCATTGATCGAACGCCGCAAGGCAGGCTACAGCCTCGAAGCGCCGTTCTACACGAGCGAGGACATTTTCGCGCTCGACATGGAGGCGATTTTCCGCCAGCACTGGATCCAGGTGGCGATCGAACCGGACATTCCCGAGCCGGGCGATTACGTGACCGTGCAGTTGGGCAACGATTCGATCCTGATCGTGCGCGACGACGACATGGCGATCCGCGCGTTCCACAACGTGTGCCGTCACCGCGGCGCACGCCTGTGCAACGAAGATAAAGGCTCGGTCGGCAACATCGTGTGCCCGTACCACAGCTGGACCTACAACCTGACGGGCCAACTGATGTTCGCCGAGCACATGGGCGAGAAGTTCGACCGTTGCAAGCACAGCCTGAAGTCGGTGCACGTCGAGAACCTCGCGGGCCTGATCTTCATCTGCCTCGCCGACGAGCCGCCCGTCGATTTCGCGCAGATGCGCGCCGAGATGGAACCGTACCTGCTGCCGCACGATCTGCCGAACACGAAGATCGCCGCGCAGATCGACATCATCGAGGAAGGCAACTGGAAGCTCACGATGGAGAACAACCGCGAGTGCTATCACTGCGTCGCGAACCATCCGGAGCTCACGATCTCGCTGTACGAATACGGCTTCGGCTACCAGCGTTCCGACGCGAACGCCGAAGGCATGGACGCTTTCGCCGAGACCTGCGTGCGCCGCGGCAAGGAGTGGGCGGAGATGGGCCTGCCGTCCGCCGAAATCGAAAAGCTGCTCGACGTGACGGGTTTCCGCACGCAGCGCCTGCCGCTCGACCGCCACGGCGAATCGCAGACGCTCGACGCGAAGGTCGCGTCGAAGAAGCTGCTCGGCGGCTTCGACAAGGCCGACCTCGGCGGGCTGTCGTTCTGGACGCAGCCGAACTCGTGGCACCACTTCATGAGCGATCACATCGTGACGTTCTCGGTGATCCCGCTGTCGGCCGGCAAGACGCTCGTGCGCACGAAGTGGCTCGTGCACAAGGACGCGAAGGAAGGCATCGACTACGACGTGAAGAACCTCACGGCCGTGTGGAACGCGACCAACGACCAGGATCGCGCGCTCGTCGAATTCTCGCAGCGCGGCGCGACCAGCAGCGCGTACGAGCCGGGCCCGTATTCGCCGTACACGGAAGGTCTCGTCGAAAAATTCTCGGCCTGGTACATCGGCCGGCTCGCCGAACAAACCGGCGCGTAGTCGTCAGCGGAACAGCAAGCGGAGCAACTGATGAAACGACCCTCACGTTCACTTCGTTCACTGCCCCCCGCGGGGGCGGTCAGCCTCCTTGGGGCGGCCCTGCGGAGGCTGACATGATGCGAGATGCGGCCAATTTCGAGCCGGCGGACAGCCGGGTGACGCGCCCGGCGTTCTGGAACGCGCTGCCCGAGCGCTGGACGAGCGACGTCGAGGAAACGCTGGTGTGCTGCCACGTGCGGCAGGAAACGCACGACGTGAAGAGTTTCTTCTTCCGTTCGCCGCAGGGCCGCACGTTTTCGTTCGAGCCCGGGCAGTTCCTCACGCTCGAGCTCGACATCGACGGCGAAACGATCAACCGCTGCTACACGATCTCGTCGTCGCCGGCGCGGCCGCACACGGTGTCGATCACGGTGAAGCGCGTGCCGGGCGGCAAGGTGTCGAACTGGCTGCACGACAACCTGCAGCCGGGCGCGTCGGTGCGCGTGCTCGGCCCGGCCGGCGAATTCACGTGTGCAAGGCATCCGGCACGCAAGTACCTGTTCCTGTCGGCCGGCTCGGGCATCACGCCGCTGATGTCGATGAGCCGTGCACACCATGATCTCGCGGAAGATCGCGACATCCTGTTCGTGCACAGCGCACGCACGCCGGACGACATCATCTTCGCGCGCGAGCTCGACCTGATCGCGTCGAACCACACGAATTTCCGCACGTCGTTCGTCGTCGAGCGCGTCGGCGCACGCACCAACTGGCCGGGCGTCACCGGCTTCCTGACGCTGCCGCTGCTGAAGCTGATCGCGCCGGATTTCATGGAACGCGAAATCTTCACGTGCGGCCCCGCACCGTACATGAAGGCGGTGCGCGACCTGCTCGACGAAGCCGGCTTCGATCGCAAGCAGTATCACGAGGAAAGCTTCTCGTTCGAGACGCTCGCGCAGACCGCGAGCGACGAGCTGCTGGCCGATCTCGCGCCGCCGGCCGAAGGCGACGCCGCCGGCACGAAGCAGTACACGGTCAGCTTCGCGAAGAGCAATCGCGAGATTTCGTGCGGCTCGGAGCAGCACGTGCTCGACGCGGCGCGCCAGTCGGGCGTGCGGCTGCCGGCATCGTGCACGCAGGGCATGTGCGGTACGTGCAAGGTGAAGCTCGTGTCGGGGCAGGTCGAGATGAAACACAACGGCGGCATCCGCCAGCGCGAGATCGATCAGGGGATGGTGCTGCTGTGCTGCAGCAAGCCGCTGTCGGATCTCGTGATCGACAAGTAGTCGCAGGCGCCATCGGCTGTCCGGGCGCGTCGCGTCCGGACAAGCATCTGTCGGAAAACAACGATACCGCGGATTTGTGGTTGAAGAACCTAGAGAGACAACGCGCACGGTGCGCAGACCAAGGAGATCGACCATGAAATTGTTCGGAAAACTGTTTTGGGCCGGCGCACTGTCGGCGATGGCGGCACTGAGCGCATCGGCGCTCGCCGATACGAAGCCGACGCTGAAAATCGGTTACGTCGAAGGCTGGGATGACAGCGTCGCGACGTCGAACGTCGCCGCGCGCGTGATCGAGAAGAAGCTCGGCTACGAGGTGAAGCTCGTGCCGGTCGCCGCCGGGATCATGTGGCAGGGCGTCGCGCGCGGCGATCTCGATGCGACGTTGTCCGCATGGCTGCCGGTCACACACGGATCCTACTGGAGCGAATACAAGAGCAAGGTCGTCGACCTCGGCGCGAACTTTCCCGACGCGAAGATCGGCCTGATCGTCCCCGATTACGTGAAGGCGAAGAGCATCGAGGATCTGAACGCCGAGAAGAGCAGCTTCGGCGGCCGCATCGTCGGCATCGATGCCGGTGCGGGCGTGATGCGCAAGACCGACGAAGCGATCAAGAACTACGGGCTGAGCTACACGCTGATGCCGAGCTCGGGCAGCGCGATGACGGCCGAATTGTCGCGCTCGGTCGGCGCGAACAAGCCGGTGATCGTGACCGGCTGGGCGCCGCACTGGATGTTCGCGAAGTGGAAGCTGCGCTTCCTCGAGGATCCGAAGAAGGTGTTCGGCGGCGCCGAGCACGTCGACAGCGTCGTGAATCCGGGCCTTGAAACCAAGGCGAAGCCGGTCGTCGCGTTCCTGAAGAAATTCCAGTGGAAGCCGGGTGAAATCGACAGCGTGATGCTGGCGATCCAGAACGGCTCGAAGCCGGAAGCGGCCGCGGATGCGTGGATCGCGGCGCATGCCGACCGCGTGAATGCGTGGACGGAAGGCGCGCAGTAAGTCTCCCGACATACGTCGTACGAATCATCATAAAAACACGCCGGGAATGGCATGCAGGAATCCGAAACAATGAGGATGAAATGCAGCCATATCCCGGAATTCTTTTTCGGATTCTGCAAAAAAGCGCGTAAGTTGTTACACTAGCGCCCTTGTGCGGAGTCATCCCGCTTTGTATCGGAGCAGCGTAAACGTTGAAGCGCTTACGCTGATCGAGAGGAGGAATTGGATGAGTCAAGCAGGACTGCGTGCTAATCGCACCAGTGATGTCGAGGCAACCATCTCACATGATTCGACGGGCCACACGCTGCATCGTGGCCTGACCTGGAAAGACGCTTTTTGGGTAACGAGCGGCGTGCCGGCAGGCGTGCTGTTCACGATCGGCGGCGTATGCGCGACGATCGGCCAGCCCGCGTGGGCGATCTGGATCGCCGCGATCACGATGGGGCTGGTTCAAAGCGCGACTTATGCGGAAATATCCGGGCTATTTCCGCATAAATCGGGCGGCGCGTCGGTGTATGGCGCGATCGGCTGGGTCCGTTACAGCAAGCTGATTGCCCCGGTGTCCGTGTGGTGCAACTGGCTCGCGTGGTCGCCGATGCTCGCGCTCGGCTGCGGCCTCGCGGCAAGCTATGCGCTCACGAGTCTCTTTCCCGCCAATGCGGCGGTGCTGCACTGGCAGCTCAAGGTTGCGGATCTCGGATTCATCAAGCCCGGTCTGTCTTTGCGGATCAACGCGACGTTCATCATCGCGACGATTCTGCTTCTCATCACGTTCAAGCTTCAGCACAGCGGTGCGTCGAAGGCCGCGCGTACGCAGCGCATTCTCGGCATCGCGTCGCTCACGCCGCTCTTGATCGTCGGCATCGTGCCGTTCGTCACCGGCGACGTGCCGATGTCGAACCTGCTCCCGTTGCTGCCGCTCGGTCACGACGCGCAGGGCAACCTTACGGCCGCGACCTTCGGCTCATGGAACGGGCAGGGCGTGACGATGGCGCTCGGCGCGATGTTCATGGCCGGCTGGGCGTCGTACGGTTTCGAGACGGCCGTCTGCTACACGCGTGAGTTCCGCGATCCGCGGCGCGATACCGCGAAGGCGATCTTCTGGTCGGGCGCGCTGTGTCTCGTCGTGATGACGCTCGTGCCGATGGCGTTCCAGGGCGCGCTCGGCACCCAGGCGATGCTCGATCCGGCGATCGGCGACGGCACCGGCGTCGCAGCCGCGATGGCAAAGATCGTCGGCGGCGGCGCGTGGGTCGCGAATGCGGTCGTCGTGATGCTGATGCTGTCGATCCTGCTGATCGTGATGACGTCGATGATGGGTTCGTCGCGCACGCTGTACCAGGCGTCGGTCGACGGCTGGTTGCCGAAGTACCTGTCGCACGTAAACGAGCACGGTTCGCCCACGCGCGCGATGTGGACCGACCTCGGCTTCAACCTCGTGTTGCTGATGATGTCGGACTACATGACGGTGCTGTCGATCTCGAACGTCTGCTACATGCTGTTCGTATTCCTGAATCTTCAGTCGGGCTGGATCCACCGGATGGATCGCGGCAACTGGGATCGGCCGTTCCGCTGCCCGACGTGGCTGCTCGTCGCGGGCTCGATCTGCGGCTATGCGAACCTCGTCTATGTTGGCGCGGGCGCGAACCTGCAGGGCGAGGGCACGCTGCGCAACGGGCTGATCGCGATGCTGCTGATCGTGCCGGTGTTCCTGTATCGCCACTACTGGCAGGATCGCGGCCGATTCCCGGCGCAGATGCAGCGCGACATGGAGCTCGAAGTGCCGAAGCGCGCGCCGTGGCTGAGCCTGATGCCGTATGCGGCGCTGATCGGCGCGGCGCTCACGATCTGGTTGTCGTACTACTTTGCTTGGGTGAAGTGAGCGCCTGAGACTCGCTCGCCCGGAGCGCACGCACACGGTTTCGGCGCGGCGTCGCGATGTCGCGCGACCTGAATGAAGAACGCCCGGCTGGCCGCAAGGCCGGTCGGGCGTTTTTTTTCATGCCGCGTGCGCGTGGTCAGCCGGCCGGCTCTTCGTCGCTCGCGCGCATGTCGTCGTCGAGCGTGCGCATGAAACGCGTCGGCACCATCACGACCGGATGTGGCGCGCTGCTCTCGGCGTCATTGGTATCGAGCAGTGCGAATGCTTCGGCAATCAGCCGCTGCACGTCCTGCCGCAGCATCGTGACGTCGAACGGCAGGCGCGCGGCGAACGGATCCCAGTCGAAGCAGCCGACGGCCGTGCGCTGCCAGATATCCCACGGCAACTCCGACGCGAAACGGACGAGCCCTTCGAACGACGTGATCGAGTTCGTCAGCATGCCGGCAGGCAGCCGGCCGAGCG
This sequence comes from Burkholderia sp. AU16482, assembly GCF_002223285.1. NCBI lineage: Bacteria > Pseudomonadati > Pseudomonadota > Betaproteobacteria > Burkholderiales > Burkholderiaceae > Burkholderia > Burkholderia sp. AU16482. The sequence goes on along the minus strand of NZ_NKEY01000006.1, from coordinate 1,916,812 downwards.
TCTCGTAGCGTCGCGCGAGCGCCTCGCGCGCGGCGGCGGGCGCGTAGCCGCAACGCTCGATCGCGTCGTGCGGCGGCGGCGGCAGGCCGCGCGCGGCGAACGCGTCGTGAAAGCCCGCGATGCGCATCTCCGTCGCGTATTCGCCGGCGATGCCGCCGAGCAGCATCAGTTCGTTTGCCGAATTGCCGCGCGCAATCATCTTGTCGATCAGCACGTCGGTCAGCGCCCGCGCGCCCGCGCGGTTGTCCGACACGACCGACGGCGCGCCTTCTCCCGGCAGGTCGACGTTGATCGACGGTATGCCGGCCGCGTCGCACAGCGCGTTGAGCGGAGCCGGATTGCGTACGCCAGCGATGAACAGCAACTCGACGCGCTGCGCGAGCAGCGTCTGTGTAACGTTCAGTTCGACGTCCCGGTCGCGCTGCGTGCCGACGACGATCGGGCACAGGCCGCGCCGGCGCGCCTCGTCCTCGAAGGTTTCCGCGAGCCCCGCGAAGAATCGGTTGCGGTAGTGCGGGATGACCATACCCGCCAGCCCCGAACGCGACAGGCGCAGGCCGCGCGCGCTCAGGTTGACGTTGTAGCCGAGCGTCTTGGCGCTGTCGAGAACGCGGGCGGCCGTCTCCTCGCTGATCCGGTAGCGCGCCCAGTTACCGTTCAGCACCATGCTGACCGTGGACGTGGATGCGCCGGTCGCCTTCGCGATGTCGTAGATCGTGGACTTGCGTCCGGTAGTCGTGCGGGCCATCTGCGTCGTTGCTCCCCTCGAGTGCGTTCTGGTCCTGATGATGCCGACGGTATGCGTTTCGGGACGCGATTCCCTATCAGGGTTTTCCCATGCTTCCCGTCGGAGCTAAATGGATTCAGCATACATGAAACAGTTTGCTGAATGGATTTAGCAACTGACCGCCATGTCGCGGCTCGAGAGCCCGGCGACGGTCGCCTTCGGATGGAGGAGACATGTCTGTGAACTTCTTGCGCACGGTATGCGCGGGCGTGGCTGCGTTCGCGCTCGCAACCGGTATCGCGTCGGCGTCGCCCGACAAGCCGGTGATCGGCGTCGTCGTGAAGATCGGCGGCATTCCATGGTTCAACGCGATGGATGCGGGCATCCGGAAGCGCGCCGAGCAACTCGGCGTGAAGGCGTTCATGGTCGGGCCGACCAGCGCGGATCCGGCGCTGCAGGTGCGCGCGATCGAGGACCTGATCGCGCAGAAGGTCGACGTGATCGGCGTGGTGCCGAACGATGCCGAGGTGCTCGATCCGGTGCTGCAACGCGCGCGGGCCGCTGGCATCAAGGTCATCACGCACGAATCGCCGAAGCAAAAGAATACGGACTGGAATTTCGAGCTGGCGTCCGCGAAGGGGTTCGGCGAAGCGTATGCGAAGAATCTCGCCGCCGCGGTAGGCGGCAAGGGCGAATACGCGGTATTCGTCGGCTCGTTGACGGTACCGCTGCACAACGCATGGGCCGATGCCGCGATCGCTTACCTGAAGGCCAACTATCCGGGCATGAAGCTCGTGGGCGACCGCTACGGCGTGGCCGAGGATGTGGACGCTTCGCGCAAGACCGCGCTCGACCTGATGCGCGCGCATCCGGACCTGAAGGCGATCCTCGCGTTCGGCAGTCAGGGGCCGATCGGCGCCGCGCGCGCGGTTGCCGAGCGGCAGGCGAAGGGCAAGGTGATCGTGCTCGGGCCGTTTTCCCCGGGGCAAGGCAGGCGCCTCGTGCACGACGGCGTGCTGAGCGGCGGCTACATGTGGAATCCGGCGCAGGCCGGCGAGGTGTTCGTCACGCTCGGCACGATGCTCGCGAAGGGGCAGCCGGTCAAGGACGGCACGACGATTCCGGGGCTCGGCGTCGTGCATCCGGACGGCCACAACCTGATCGTGAACCAGCTCGTCGAGCTGAACGCGAAGACCGTCGACGATCTCGCGAAGCAGGGGCTGTGAGCGACGCACCCCGGCGCGACGCGTCATGTGACGCGGTCGTTCCACTCGCCCGATGTTCGATTGCAGGCCGTAACGGAGCATAGCGATGATGTCTGCCCATTCCCGCGAAGCCGCGGCGTCCGGCCGGTCGGTCAGGCCATCGGCCGCGTGCGCGGCCGGCGCGCCGCTGCTCGAGCTCGACAACGTGTCGAAGACGTTCGGCGGCGTGCAGGCGCTGCAGCAGGTGCGTTTCGACGTGATGCCGGGCGAAGTGCTGTGCCTGGCCGGCGAGAACGGCTGTGGCAAGAGCACGCTGATCAAGATCGTGAGTGGTGTCCATCGTCCGGAACCCGGCGCGGTGATCCGCTTCGACGGCAAACCGGCGGTCGATCTCGATCCCATGCGGGCGCGCGCGCTCGGCATCCAGGTGATCTGGCAGGACCTCGCGCTGTTTCCCGAGATGACGGTCGCCGAGAACATCGCGTTCGAGCAGAACCTCGGCGCGCGTCCGCGGCTGGTTCACTACGGGCGGATGAAGACGGCCGCGCGGCAGATTCTCGCGCGGCTCGGCGTCGAGCTCAATCTCGACAGGCCGGTGCGCACGCTCACGATCGCGCAGCGGCAGGTCGTCGCGATCGCACGCGCGCTCGTGGCGCAGGCGCGCCTCGTGTTCATGGACGAACCTACCGCGTCGCTCAGTCACGCCGAGACGCAGGCGCTGCTTGCGATCGTGCGCCGCCTGTCGGCCGACGGCATCGCGGTGGTGTTCGTCAGTCATCGGCTCGCGGAAGTGCTCGACGTCTGCGCGCGCGTGACGGTGATACGCGACGGTCGTCATGTCGGCACGTTTCCGACGGCCGGGATGACGCAGACGCGGCTCACCGAACTGATGACGGGACGCACCTTCGACTACGCGGTGCGCACGACCGACCTGTCGACCGCACCGGCCATGCTGCGTGTCGACGGACTGTCGCGGCGCGGCGAATACGATGCGGTGTCGTTCGAGGTGAGGCGCGGCGAAATCCTCGGCCTGACGGGGCGGCTCGGCGCCGGGCGCACCGAGTTGGCGCTGTCGCTGTTCGGAATGACGCGACCGGATGCCGGCACGATCACGCTCGACGGTCGGCCGCTGTCGCTGCGCTCCAACCGCGACGCGATTCGCGCCGGCATCGCCTATGTGTCGGAGGACCGCCTGCAACTGGGGCTGGTGCAGCCGCAATCGATCGGCGACAACACCGCGATCGCGGTACTCGACAGCTTGCTTGGCGCGGCGGGTCTGATTTCGCCGCGGCGGCGCGACGCGCTGATTCGCGACTGGGTCGCGCGGCTCGCGGTGAAGATCGGCGGTCCCGACGACGCGGTATCGACGCTGTCGGGCGGCAACCAGCAGCGCATCGTGCTCGCGAAATGGCTCGCGACGAAGCCGAAGCTGCTGATCCTCGATTCGCCGACGGTCGGCGTCGACGTCGGCGCGCGCGCCGGCATCTTCGCGATCGTTCACCGGCTCGCGTCGGAAGGGATGGCGATCGTGCTGATTTCCGACGAGATTCCCGAGGTTTACTTCAACGCGGACCGTATCCTGCACATGCGCGACGGCCGGATCGTCGCCGAGTACGTGCCGGGCCGCGAGCCGATCGACCACATCGAGCGAGACGTTCATGCGTAACCTGCAACCCTTCGGCATCGGCGCGACCGAAGCGTGGCTGCTCGCCGTGATCGTCGCGATGGCGGTCGGCCTCGGCTTCGCGACGCCGACCTTCCTGACGCTGTCCAACCTGTTCGACCTGCTCAACCAGAGCGCGGTCAACATCATCTTCGCGGTCGGGCTGCTGATCGTGCTGATCGCGGGCGGCATCGACATCTCGTTCGCGGTCGGCGCGTCGGTGGTGCAATACCTCGCCGCGCTGTCGCTGATGCGGCTCGGCGGCGGCAACTGGGCGCTCGGCTTCGCGTTCGCTGCCGGCTTCGGCATCCTGCTCGGCGCGGTGAATGCGACGATCATTTACCGGTTCCGCGTCGTGTCGATCGTCGCGACGATCGCGACCTTCAATATCTTCTTCGGCGGGCTGATGTTCGTGACGGGCGGCGTGTCGATCTACGACCTGCCGGACTGGTGGATGAATCGCATCGCGATCGTGCAGGTCGAAACGACGGGAGGCGTCGCGTCGCTCGGGCTGCCGGTCGCGGTGATGGCCATCGCCGTCGTCGCGACGTGGTTCCTGTTGCGCCGCACGACGCTCGGTCGCCAGCTCTACGCAACGGGCGACAACCCGGAAGCCGCACGGCGCGTCGGCATCGATGTCGCGACGATGCATTACGTCGCATACGGCTGGCTCGGGATGATGGCGGGCGTCGCCGGGCTGATGCAGGCGCACTACGTGCAGGAGGTCGTGCCGAATGCGCTGCACGGCCGCGAACTGGACGTGCTCGCGGCCGTCGTGCTGGGCGGCGCGCGGCTCGGCGGCGGGCGTGGCTCCGTGCTCGGCGCAATCCTCGGCATCCTGCTCGTATCGATTACCGCGAACGGGCTCAACCTGCTCGGCGTGTCGCCGTATGCGTTCAAGATGATCGTCGGCGCCGTCATCCTGATTGCGATCACCGTGTCGAGCGACGGCGTCGCCCGGCTGGCCGGCTCGCGCTTCCTGTCGCCGCGTGCGAGGGCATGATCATGAAACATGGACAATCCCGGCGCCTGGCAGTGCTGTCCGTGCCGGCCGACGTGGCCGGCCTGCTCGGCTTCCTTGCCTGCGTCGTCGTGGCGATGAGCCTGGCATCGGATCGCTTCCTCACGGACGGAACCTTCGTGTCGATCGCGTTCCAGCTTCCCGAGCTCGGGCTGTTCACGCTCGCGATGCTGATGCCGCTGGTGTCCGGCGGCTTCAATCTCGCCGTTACGTTCACCGCGAACATCGCGGGGCTCGCGATGGCGTGGGTGATCCAGTCGCACGGCGGCCCGGAGGCCGGCATCGCAGCGGTCGCGCTCGGCATCGCGGCGGCGCTCGCGACGGGCGCCGCGGCTGGCTGGCTGATCGGCGCGGTGATCGCCTGGACGGGCGCGAGCCCGATCCTCGTGTCGCTGTCGGCGATGATCTTCCTGCGCGGCCTTGGCGAATTCCTGACGCGCGGCGGCGACATTTCCGGGTTCCCGCCGGTCGTGCGTGCGATGGGCAACGGGCTGTGGCTCGGCGTGCCGGTGCCGCTGTGGATCTTCGCGGGCTGCGCGCTGCTGTGGCACGTCGTGATGACGTATTCGCGGCTCGGCTTCGTCACGCGGATGATCGGCTCGAACGCGGAGGCGACGCGCTACTCGGGCATCTCGACCACGCGCGCGATCACGCGCATCTACATGCTGTCGGGGCTGATGTGCGGCGTGGCCGGCGTCGTGATGCTGTCGCGCTTCAACTCGGTGCGTGTCGGCCACGGCGAGGCGTTCCTGTTGATCTCGGTGCTTGCCTGCTTTCTCGGGCGTGTCGATCCGTTCGGCGGCTTCGGTCGCGTCGCGCCGGTCGTGATCGCGCTCGTGATCCTGCAGGTGATCGCATCGGGCCTCAACCTGCTCGGTGCGAGCCAGCATCTCGCGACCGCGCTGTGGGGCGCGTTCCTGCTCGCAGTGATGCTGGTGCGCTGGGCATGGGCCCGGCATGCGTCGCGGCCGCGCAGGCCCAGTTCAAGTGCGGCGCCTGCGCTCGGCGCCCTCGAACCCCCTCAACGGAAGGAGACGAAATGAACAAGCTTGGCGTACATGCGCTGGTGTGGGAAGCCGGCTGGAGCCGCGACGCGTGCGTGCGCGCGATCGCGAACACGGCCGAGACGGGCTTCGATTTCATTGAGGTGCCCGCGCTCGATCCCGATTCGATCGATGCCGAGTTCACGCGGCGCGAACTCGAACGATCCGGCCTCGGCATCACGTTCTCGCTCGGGCTAGACGCGGAATCCGACATTTCGAGCGGCGACGTGCAGAAGGCCGCGCGCGGCAAGCAAAAACTCGAGGCCGCGCTGCGTGTCGCGCGCGATTGCGGCGCGACGCACGTATGCGGGATCCTGTATTCGGCGTTCCAGAAGAATGTCACGCCGACGACGGCTGCCGGCGTCGCGATGTCCGCGGACATCCTCGCGCAGGTGGCCGACATGGCCGCGCAAAGCGGCATCACGCTCGGGCTCGAGGTCGTCAATCGCTACGAGTCGAACGTGCTCAACACCGCGTCGCAGGGTGTCGAGCTGTGCCGACGCATCGCGCGGCCGAACGTGAAGGTGCATCTCGATACGTATCACATGCATATCGAGGAGTCGGACGTGACGTCGGCGATCCGCGATACGGGCGAGCATCTCGGCTACGTGCATGTCGGCGATTCGCATCGCGGGTATCTCGGATCGGGCAACGTCGATTTCACCGCGGTGTTCCGCGCGCTGGTGTTCAGCGGCTACACGGGGCCGATCACGTTCGAGAGTTTTTCGTCGCGCGTCGTCGGCCAGCCGCTCGAAGGCATCCTCGCGATCTGGCGCAACCTGTGGGAAGACAGCCACGATCTCGCCGCGCACGCGCTGGCCTTCACGCGCGTGCAGCTCAAGTCCGCGCGCGAGGCACTGAAGCAGGCCGAGCGGAGCCGTCTGCCATGAGCGGCGCGTCGACGGGCGCGCGACACATCGACCGCGAGGCGTTGGCCGCACACCTGCTGCGCGCGAAGCTGGACGGCAACGATCTGATCAATGTCGACAGGGTGCTGGCGCACAGCCTTCCCGCCGATTTCCTGGCGGGCAACGCCTGATAGAGGCCGGCGCGGCGCCCGGTTTACGAAAACACCACCGTCCGGTCGCCGTTCAGAAACACCCGCCGCTCGATGAACGCCTTCACCGCACGCGCGAGCGTCAGCGATTCGACATCGCGTCCCACCGCAAGCAGTTGCTCCGGCCGCAGCGCATGATCGACACGCTCGACGACCTGCTCGATGATCGGGCCTTCGTCGAGATCGTCGGTCACGAAGTGCGCGGTCGCGCCGATCAGCTTCACGCCGCGCGCATGCGCCTGGTGATACGGCTTCGCGCCCTTGAAGCCGGGCAGGAACGAGTGATGGATGTTGATCGCGCGGTTCGCGAGTTTCGCGCTCGTTTCCTGCGACAGCACCTGCATGTAGCGCGCGAGGATCACGAGTTCGGCGCCGCTCGATTCGAAGAAGTCGAGCCATTGCGCTTCCTGCTGCGCCTTGGTCTCCGCCGTGATCGGGAAGTGCCGGAACGGCAACCCATGCTGCGCGGCAAGCGGCTCGAAGTCGGGGTGGTTCGACACGATGCCGACGATGTCCATTTTCAGCTCGCCCATGCGCCAGCGGAACAGCAGATCCGCGAGGCAGTGCTCGAGCTTCGACACCATGATCAGCACCTTCGGCCGCGCGTTGACATCGTGGATCGCCCACTGGATGCCGCCATCGTGGCCGGCGAGTCCGGCCGCGATCGGCGCGAATTCCTGGCGCAGCGCGTCGATCTGCAACGTCTCATCCGTCGGATGAAAGACGCAGCGCACGAAGAAGCGGTTGCTGAGATCGTCGTCGAACACGTTCAGCGCATCGACATAGCAGCGATGGCGATCGAGAAAGCCGACGACGGCGGCGACCTGACCGGCCGCGCTCGGGCACGACAGTGTCAGGACGAATTGATCGGGGCGGTGCTCGGCGGTCATGAGACTCCTCGGATGGCAGGGGGCGTACGGCCGCGCGGCGGCGCACGACAGCGCCGCGCCGCGCGGGTAGCGGGAGGCTCAAGTAAATCAGGACGATTTCGCGGCGGATAGAACCAACGCGCCGTGTGGCTGGTATCGGTGCGCCAGCGGGCGGGCGAGGGCCGCAGGGTGCGAGCCGTGTCAGGCCCCCGCGCACGCGTCGAGCAGCCAGCGCCGGAACACGTGGGTCGCGTCCGGCTCCGGCCGCTGCGGCGGCCGCACCAGGAAGTAGCCGCGCGACGTGACGACGGGCGCATCGACGAGCTTCACGAGCTGGCCGCTCGCGACGAGTTCGTCGACGAGCGGCGACCAGCCGAGCGCGACGCCTTCGCCGAGCAGCGCCGCGTGGATCACGAGCGCATAGCTGTTGAAGGTCACGCCGCGGGCGGCGGCCGGCGATTCGAGCCCGTGCGCGTCGAACCAGCCCGCCCACGACAGCCAGCGCTCGGGGTGCGTCGGCTGCACGTGCAGCAGCGGCAGCGCGAGCAGGTGGTCGGCCCGCGCGACGCCCCGGTGCGCGTCGCGAAACGCGGGCGAGCACACGGGCGTGACGGATTCCGGAAACAGCCGCGCGGCCGTGCATGACGGCCAGTGGCCGTCGCCGAACAGGATCGCGATGTCGCCGTGGTCGCGTTGCGCGTCGTAATCCTGTGACGTGACGACGCGCACGTCGACGTCCGGCATCACGCGCTTGAGCCCGGCCAGGCGCGGCATCAGCCAGTAGGTCGCGAAGCCGAAGTCGGTGACGATCGTGAGCGCGCCGTGCTCGCGGCGTGCGCGCAGCGTCGCGGTCGCGCCGCGCAGCGTGTCGAGGCTCAGCCGCACGGCTTCGTACAGGCACTCGCCGTCGGCCGTCAGCGTGACGCCGCGCGGGCTGCGTTCGAACAGCGGCACGCCGAGTTCGGCTTCGAGCTGGAACACCTGCTGGCTCACGGCCGGCTGCGTCGAGCCGAGCTCGCGCGCGGCGGCCGTGAAGCTCGCGAGCCGGGCGGCCGATTCGAACGCGCGCAGCGCCTGCATCGACGGTAACGGTTCGGGTTTCGACATAAGTCCCTCTAATGGCCCCATAAGGGCCGGACGCCTACCCGCACGAATTCGGGCGGGCGATAGTGCCGGCAGACGGTACGGCACGTGCGCTTCACGCGCCGGCGGCAACGGATTCCGCGATTCTAGCCAGCGCGGCCCCGGCGCGCGGCAGTTTCCGCGGGCCGCCTCCGTCATGCCGGACGTCCCGCTGCCCGAGCGGCGAGCCGTTCCATTCGAACACCGCTTTTCCCACGATCGCCGATGACGAACCCGACACCCAACATCCTGATCCTGATGGCCGACCAGCTCACGCCGTTCGCGCTGCCCGCGTACGGCAACCGCGTCGCCCGCACGCCGACGCTCGACCGGCTTGCGGCCGAAGGCGTGGTGTTCGACGCCGCGTACTGCGCGAGCCCGCTGTGCGCGCCGTCGCGCTTCTCGCTGCTGACCGGCAAGCTGCCGTCGGGCATCGGCGCCTACGATAACGCCGCCGAATTGCCCGCGCAAACGCTGACGTTCGCGCACTACCTGCGCGCGGGCGGCTACCGGACGATGCTGTCCGGCAAGATGCACTTCTGCGGGCCCGACCAGTTGCACGGCTTCGAGGAGCGCCTCACGACCGACATCTATCCTGCCGATTTCGGCTGGGTGCCCGACTGGGACAGCCCGACCGAGCGGCCGAGCTGGTATCACAACATGAGCTCGGTGCTCGACGCCGGCCCGTGCGTGCGCACGAACCAGCTCGACTTCGACGACGAAGTGACGTTCGCCGCGAAGCAGAAGCTATACGACGTCGCGCGCGAGCGTGCGGCCGGACACGATGCGCGGCCGTTCTGCATGGTCGTGTCGCTCACCCATCCGCACGACCCGTATGCGATCACGCGCGAATACTGGGATCGCTACGACGATGACGAGATCGACATGCCGGCCGTGCGGCTCGATGCGGCCGAAAGCGATCCGCATTCGCAGCGGCTGCGCTTCGTCTGCGAGAACGACCGCACGCCGCCGACGGACGCGCAGATCCGCGCCGCACGCCGCGCGTATTACGGCGCGACGTCCTATGTCGACACGCAGTTCGGCAGCGTGCTGGCCGCGCTCGAGCAATGCGGGTTCGCCGACGACACGATCGTGATCGTCACGTCCGACCACGGCGACATGCTCGGCGAGCGCGGGCTCTGGTACAAGATGACGTTCTTCGAGGGCGGCTGCCGCGTGCCGCTGATCGTGCATGCGCCGGGCCGCTTCGGCGCCGCGCGCGTGCGCGGGCCCGTGTCGCACGTCGATTTGCTGCCGACGCTCGTCGATCTGGCCGGCGCGGCGCCCGCCGGCGGCTGGCCGGACCCGGTCGACGGCGCGAGCCTCGTGCCGCATCTGCACGGCACGCCCGCGCACGACGTCGCGTTCGGCGAATACCTCGCGGAAGGGGCGCTCGCGCCGATCGTGATGATCCGCCGCGGCGACTGGAAATACGTGCATTGCCCGGCCGATCCGGACCAGCTCTACAACCTGTCGGACGACCCGCGCGAGCTCACGAATCTGGCCGGTCGGCCGGAAGCCGCCGACGTGCTCGCCGCGTTCCGTGCGGAGGCCGGGCAGCGCTGGAACCTGCCCGAGCTGGACCGGCAGGTGCGCGCGAGCCAGCGGCGCCGGCGCTTCCATTACGCGGCGACGACGCAGGGCCGCATCCACGCGTGGGACTGGCAGCCGTTTACCGACGCGAGCCAGCGCTACATGCGCAATCACATCGAACTCGACACGCTCGAGGCGATGGCGCGTTTTCCGCGCGTCGGGCGCTGAACGTCCGGCAGTGCGAACATTGACGAACGACGGAGGAAGCGGACGATGAAACGGCAATGCAATGCAGCAATCCGAAGGATCGGCGCGGCGCTCGCCGCCGCCGCGTGCGTGGCGGCGACGCAGCCTGCGACTGCCGCCGATCCGGGCACGTGCGGCGACGTGAAGATGGCGGCGCCCGGCTGGACCGACATCGATGCGACGAACGCGATGGCGGGCGTCGTGCTGAAGGCGCTCGGCTACCGGCAGGCGGTGGCGAACCTGTCGGTGCCGATTACGTACCAGGGTTTGAAGAAAGGCCAGGTCGACGTGTTCCTCGGCAACTGGATGCCCGCGCAGGCGCCGCTCGTGAAGCCGTTCGTCGACGAGAAATCGATCGACGTGCTGCATGCGAACCTGAGCGGCGCGAAATTCACGCTCGCGGTGCCCGACTATGTGGCCGCCGCCGGCGTGCGTACGTTCGCCGATCTCGCGCGCTACGCGGACCGCTTCGACGGCAAGATCTACGGGATCGAGCCCGGTGCGCCCGCGAACCAGAACATCAAGCGGATGCTGTCCGACCACGCGCTCGGGTCCGCGAACTGGTCGCTCGTCGAATCGAGCGAGACGGGCATGCTCACGCAGGTCGAGCGCGCGGTGCGCGACAAGCGCTGGATCGTGTTTCTCGCGTGGGAGCCGCATCTGATGAACACGAAGTTTCATCTGACGTATCTGTCGGGCGGCGACGCGTATTTCGGCCCGAACTACGGCGGTGCGACGGTCAACACGGTCGCGCGTGCCGGGTTCGCCGGCCAGTGCGCGAACCTCGCGCGGCTGTTCCGGCAGATGACGTTCTCCGTCGACGTCGAGAACCGGATGATCGCCGACATGCTCGACAACAAGACGCCGCCCGCGCTCGCGGCGCAGCATGCGCTGAAAGCCGAGCCCGCGCTGGTCGCCGGCTGGCTCGACGGCGTGACGACCGCGGCCGGCGCGCCGGGCCTGCCGGCGGTGCGCGCGGCCCTTGACGGCCGCTGATCGCCTCCCTCCGGGCGGCCGGTTTTCGCCGTGCCGCCTGTCTACGTGTTTTCCCGACCCGTCGCATCGTGACCATTTAGTGTCGCCTTCAGACGGGTGACCCGAAATATGGGTTTGTATTTTTCGCCAATGGCTGCGTTATTGCGGAAAACGAAATACCGAAGCCAGCGGGGCGGTCTGAATTCGAATCCACCGGCGCATCGCGGCACGCGCCGGGACGAGATTCTATCCATCGAATGGTTCAGGGAGGGTGGTCGACAATGAAGCACACGAAAGTTGCCGTAGCCGCCGCGCTTGCATGCGCGGCCTGTATTCCCGCCATCGGACACGCGCAAAGCAGCGTGACGCTGTACGGGATTCTCGACGCCGGTATCACGTACGTGAACAACACGGGCGGCTCGCACGTGGTCAAGTTCGACGACGGCGTCGCGTACGGAAACCGCTTCGGCCTCAAGGGCACCGAAGACCTGGGCGGCGGCCTGAAGGCGGTGTTCGTGCTCGAGAGCGGCTTCCGTCTCGGCAACGGGCAACTCGGCTTCGGCGGCGCGGAATTCGGCCGGCAGGCGTATGTGGGCCTGCAGAACGACTGGGGCACGTTGTCGTTCGGCAACCAGCTCGACATCACGAACGAACTCGTGTCGATCTACAACATCTCGGCCTGGGGCAGCGGTTATGCGATCCACCAGGGGGACTTCGACCGCTTCAACGGCGACCGCCTGCCGAATTCGGTGAAGTTCCTGTCGAACGACATGAGCGGCTTCAAGTTCGGCGCGATGTACTCGTTCGGCAACGTCGCGGGCAACTTCCACCGCAACAGCGCATGGAGCGCGGGCGCGAGCTTCACGAAGGGCGACTTCTCGATCGGCGCCGCGTACACGCGCCTGAACAACCCGAACGGCATCTACGCGTTCGACCCGTACGCGATGATCGGCACGCACACGTTCCTCGGCCAGCAGACCGTCACCGTCGATCCGGCGACCGGCGCACGTACCGACCTGTTCGCTAACACGCCGATGGGGGTCGACAGCCAGGGCACGTTCGGCATCGGCACGAGCTACACGATCGGCAAGCTGACGCTCGATGCCAACTACTCGTACACGACGATCAAGGGCTTCGGCCAGTCGTCGCACATGCAGGTGTACGAAGGCGGCGGCCTGTACCAGTTCACGCCGGCGCTGAGCTTCATCGCGGGCTACCAGCACACGCGCTTCGAAGGCCATCACTGGAACCAGGGCACGGCGGGCCTGCATTACCTGCTGTCGAAGCGCACGGACGTGTACATCTCCGGCGACTACCTGCGCGCGTCGCAGGGCGTCGATGCGGTGATCGGCTACAGCTTCACGCCGTCGACGACGCAGACGCAGGCCGACGTGCGGATCGGGATGCGGCATTCGTTCTGAGCGAGTGGGTGCCGTGTAGTGATGTGACGTCTTCAGCGAGGTCTCTCTTTGGCGCGAACCGTGGTTCGCGCTTTTTTTTGTGCGCGATGCCGCGGCTCGACGGGGCGCGTGGCCGGCGGCCGGCCGGTTTTCGGCGGTTGGCATATCATCGCGGTTTGGCCGCGCCTGCACCGTTGCCGCGCGCACGCATTCGCGTGTGTCGTCGTTTCCCGAACGGCTGCGGTGTGCACCGCCAACCGCCGAGATCCCGATGACCACTCCCGTGCCCGATTCCAGTCCTTTATCCCCGTTACCCGCCAACCTGTTCCGCCACGCACCGTTCCAGCGCTTCTGGGGCACGCGCGTGATGTCGTCGCTGGCTTTCCAGATCCTGTCGGTCGCGATCGGCTGGTACGTGTATGCGCTCACGCACAGTGCGTTCGCGCTCGGCCTCGTCGGCCTCGCGCAGTTCGTGCCGATGTTCGCGCTGACGCTCGTCGTCGGACAGGTGGCCGACCGCTACGACCGCCGGCGCATCGCGACGATCTGCCAGAGCGTCGAAGCACTGGCCGCCGGCGTGTTCCTGCTCGGCGCGCTGCAAGGGTGGCTGGCCGCGCCGGCCGTGTACGCGCTCGCGGCGGTCGTCGGCACGGCCCGCGCGTTCGAGTCGCCGTCGGTGTCGTCGCTGCTGCCGGCCGTCGTGCCGCGCACCGACCTGCCGCGCGCGACCGCGCTGTCGACGTCCGCGAACCAGGCCGCGCAGATCCTCGGGCCCGCGTGCGGCGGGTTGCTCTACGGTGTCGGCGCACCCGTCGCGTTCGGCACGAGCGTCGCGGCCTTCGCGATCGCGGCGGTGCTGAGCGGCACGATTCCGCTGCGCGGCGCGCCGCCCGCCCGCGACCCGGTCACGCTGCGCTCGGTGTTTTCGGGCATCGCGTTCATCCGGCGCGAACCGGCGATTCTCGGCGCGCTGTCGCTCGACCTGTTCGCCGTGCTGTTCGGCGGCGCAACCGCGCTGCTGCCGATCTATGCGCGCGACATCCTGCAGGTCGGCCCGTGGGGGCTCGGCGCATTGCGCGCGGCGCCGGCGGTCGGCGCGCTCGCGGGCACGCTGTGGCTCACGCGCTTCCCGTTGAAGGGGCGGCCGGGCCGGGCGATGTTCGGCGGCGTGATCGCGTTCGGCATCGCGACGATCGTGTTCGGGCTGTCGAGGCATTTCGCGCTGTCGCTCGTCGCGCTGGCGGCACTTGGTGCATCGGATGTCGTGAGCGTCGTCGTGCGGCTGTCGCTCGTGCAACTGCGCACGCCCGACGACATGCTCGGTCGCGTGAGCGCGGTCAATTCGCTGTTCATCGGCACGTCGAACCAGCTCGGCGAATTCGAATCAGGCGTGACGGCGGCATGGTGGGGCGCGCCGGCCGCGATCGTCGTCGGCGGCGTGGCGACGATCGCCGTCGCGTTGGCGTGGATGCGGCTGTTTCCGCAGCTCACGAACATGAAGTCGCTCGAACGCGATGCGTGACGCATGATGCGCGATCCCGTCACGCGTCCTGCGTCACGCGCACGGCCGTGCCGTAGCAGATGACTTCCGTGACGCCCGACCCGATCTCGGTCGAGTCGTAGCGCATCGCGACGATCGCATTCGCACCGAGCTTGCGCGCATCGGCGAGCATCTTGTCGAACGCCTGCTCGCGCGCCTTCTCGCACAGCGACGTATAGAGCGTGATGTTGCCGCCGAAGATCGTCTGCAGCGACGCGCCGAACGAGCCGACGATCGAGCGCGAGCGCACGACGATACCCTGCGCGACGCCGAGCGAGCGGACGGTCGTATGGCCGGGCAGGTCGAACGCGGTCGTGACGCGATCGGGCGACAGGTCGTCGATGGAGCGGGTGGATTCGGTCATGGTGGGCGAGCGTGTAGCGAGTGGTCGAACGACGATTCTAGCCGGACGGAGCAAAGGCCTTCGAACGGGCGCACCCGCGCGGGTGAACGCCCGTTTCGTTGCCGAACGCGAAAGCCGCTCGACGACGAATGCTCAGCGCTTGATCGTCGCGCCCGCCATGCCGCCGAGATCGACCGCATAGGCCAGCGCCAGCTTGCCGAATTTCAGCGCATGGTTCGCCTGTCGATCCGAGTTTTCCAGCGTGTCGTTCACCGTGTGAATGTACGGGCTGTCGTTCTGGTCGGCCTCGAACGGGAACGATGCCGGATACCCCTGCGCGTTCCACGACGCGTGATCCGAGCACGCATAGCCGCATTGCGACGTGCCGATCGCGAGCTCGGGCAGGTAGGTCGCCGCCAGGTTCTTCACGTAGGTGTTCTGCGCCGCGTTCGTGTAGTCGGTGATCAGGTAGATATCCTTCGGATCGCCCTTGTAGTTCGTCATGTCGAGCTGCAGCACGCCGACCACGTTCGTATTCTGCGTGCGGAACTGCTTCGCGATCGCCTTCGAGCCGAGCAGGCCGGCTTCCTCGGCCGCGTACCCGACGAACTTGATCGTCCGTTTCGGCCGGTAGTTGTTCGCGAGCAGCACGCGCAGCGCCTCGGTCAGGCTGGCGATGCCCGACGCATCGTCGTCGGCGCCGGGCGAGCGCGTGTTCTCCGTCGTGCGGCCGACGGTCGAATCGAGGTGGCCGCCGAGCACGACGGTGCCCGCGGCCGGATCGCTGCCGCGGATCGTCAGGATCACGGATTTCTGCGGAAAACCGGTATGCGCGAACTGTTCGACGGTGATGTCGGCGCGCGAGCCGGCCAGCTGCTTCCACTGCAGCGCGAGCCAGTCGGACGCCGCGACGCCGTGCGACGTCGTGTAGTAGCGGTTCGTGAAGCCGGACAGCGACGTGATCGTGCCGACGATGTTGCTCGCCTGCAGTTGCTGGATCCACGTGCCGATCTGCGGCACGTTCGACACAGTGTACGCGGGGGCGGCGGCCTGTTTCGCGAGCGTCGCCGGCAACGGCTGCAGCGCCTGCCGCGCGTCGTCGAACGAATCGTGGACGACGTAGCCGGGCCCGTGGCCGCGCGTGTGGTGGACGGCGTGGGCCAGTTCGCCGAGCCGAGAATCGTCGATCTCGACGACGTGAACGGTTTCGCGGCGCGCGGCGCCGTCGGCCGCCTTGCCGGCATCGACGGTCGTGCTGAACTGCGCGGTTGCGGTCGCATCGATGCGTTGAAGCTGGCGGAACGCGGTGTCGCCGAGCGTGATCCAGACGGGCGTCGCGTGCGCGACGGCGGTCAGCAGCATGCCGCCCAGCGCGGCGCTCAGGCGGGTCGGTGTCAGAGTAGGCATGTTCGATCTCGTGAGGATGGCGATGTCGATGAAGGGAGCGCGCCGCAGGTCGTGCGATGCGCTCCCGCCTGCTGCGGTATTACGACTTCTGCGGAACGGTCACGCCGTACGTGCAGCTCTTGTTGTACGCGTTGCCGATCGCGGTGAGCTGCGCGCTGCTGTAGCCGAGCGCGGATGCGGCGGTCAGCACGGCCTGCGCGGCGGCCTTCTGGTTGGTCGAGCTGTTGGTCATCGACAGCCCCTTCAGGAACGCCTTGTCCATCGCCTGCGCGCCGATCGCGTCGCGCGCGACGAGGTTGCAAGACGCCCAGTACTGGCCGGCCGTGTGGATCTCCGCGCCGCGCGCCTGCGCATAGGTGCGCCCGACGTTCCAGTTGGTCACGCGGCCGGCCCAGAACTCGTTGTGGCCGTCCCAGTTGTAGACCCAGTGATACTGCGCGTCCGACGGGCTCCACTGGTTGAAGTCGCGGCTGTACGCGGCGGCGAGATAGTCGCCGGTGCCTTCGGACAAGCCTTCCTGTTGCGACAGGCCGCCGTTGGTGACCCAGTCGTGGATGCCGTGGCCGAGCTCGTGGATCACGACGTCCGCGTCTTCCGCGTCGTCGACGCCGCCCTGCCCGAAGGTCAGTCGGCCGCTGCTCGACGAGTACGACGAGTTGTCGTCGCCCGATTCGCCGTGCGGGTCGTACTGCACGCCGCCCGTGTACTGGTACGGCAGCGCCTTGACGCCGAGCGTCTGGTTCACGTAACGCAGGAACGTGTCGATGTGGTAGTACACGTTCACCGCCTCGAAATACAGGTTGCCGCGCGTGAATTCGAACGCGGGCGTGGACTGCGACGGGCAGGCCTTGTCGAGCGGCGCGTCGAAATCGACGCATGCCGCGTAGGGGCCCGTCAGCGTGTAGCGCGTGCCCGACTGCGCGACATCCTTCAGCGTCACGCGCACGCGCGCGGCCGTGAGCTGCGTCGAATCGGTGTCGTTGCCGTCCTTGTAGCCCGTGCTGCCGTAGCTGCTCTTCGTCGGTGACAGCGGATCGGGGCGGAACACGAAGCCGGTGCCGTCGGTCGCGTAGAACGCCTTGTCCTCGGCGCGCAGCACTTCGCCGCTGCCCGCGTCGATCAGCAGCTCCCAGTCGCCTTTCGGGCCGTCCTGCGGGCGGCCGCGCACCTTCCATGCCGTATGCGTGCCGGCCTTGTCGACGAACGCGACGAGTTGCGCGTCGAGATGCGTGAAGCCACTCACGCCGAGATACGCGCGGGCGCGCTCGAGCGCCTGCTGCTGGTCGACGGCCTGCGACTTGCGCGTCGTCGCGACCACGCCGTTGATCGTGTTGCTCGCGACGTACAGGATGCGGCCGTCCTTCGCGACGGTCACCGCGATGTCGCTGCCGTACACGGGCAATCCGGCGGCCTGCTGCTGCAGGCGCACGACGGTGAAGTCGGCGTCGTCGCGTTCCGACGTGACGACGAGGCTCGCGAGCGCGGTGGCGTCGAGCCCGAGTTGCGCCGCCTGCGACGCGATGAAGTCGCGCGCGGTGGCGGCGGGCGTCGCGGCGGCCTTCCTGGCGCGATAGGCCGGGTTGTACAGCGTGACGGCGACGCCGTCCGCGCGGAATTGCCCGGTGGCCGTATCGGCCTTCGCGGGCGGCGGCGCGACGCCGCGCGTCAGGCTTTCGCGCAGGCTCGCGGCCTGCGGATTCGACACTTTCGTATCGGCCAGGGTGCCGCCGACGATGCCGAAACCGAGCGCGAGACCCAGGGCGAGCGGCAATGCTTTGCGTGATGTCTGCATACGTGATCCTCATCTCAACGGTTGGACACGCCCGCGCGCTCGTGGCGAGCAGGCACGACACGGCCCGCGCGCCGGTTCGATGGAACCGGTGCGGCGAAGCGGTGCTGGGAGTCTCGACTGACTAAGGAAGCCTAACTGTCAGGTCGAAAATAAGCGGGCAGGCGAAGCGGAGGAGAAGCGAACGGCAGGCAGGTGCGGCGACGGCGAATCGAGCATCGTCATGTCATACCCCTCGGATCGATATCGGATATCGGTTGGCAGCCTGCACGACCCGACGCGCGTGGAGATGACGCACGCGTGTCGTTAGGCTCCCTATCTAACTTTGTTTGGTATGTTACAGAATATTTTCAACGACATTCCAGATTATTTTCGACGACCGCTTCGGTTGGCCGTTCAATCGCCGGCATTGTTGAGCGAACGGCGGGAAACGCTGTCGGAACCCGCAATACCGCGCCGGATTGTAGTCAAAAGCCGCGACGATCAGCGCGTTGCCCGCCGGTCGCTGCGCGGGCTCATCCCGAATCGCGCGCGATAGGTGCGCGAGAAATGCGACGGCGATTCGAAGCCGCACGCGACGCAGACCGAGGTGATGCTCATGTCGGTCTGTTGCAGCAGCTCGCGCGCGCGATCGAGGCGCAGGTTCAGGTAGAAGCGCGTCGGCGTGTCGTTCAGCGTCGCGCTGAACAGCCGTTCGAGCTGACGCCGCGTGATCGACACCTCCCGCGCGAGCGCGTCGGAGCCGAGCGGATTCTCCATGTGCCGCTGCATCGTGCCGATCACCTGGATCAGCTTGCGGTTGTGCACGCCGTAGCGCGCGGCGATCTCGAGCCGCTGGCTGTCCGAGCGCTGCCGGATGCGGCTGACGACGAACTGCTCGGAGATCGCCGCCGCGAGGTCGGCGCCGTGCCGGCGTCCGATCAGGTCGAGCATCATGTCGATCGATGCGGTGCCGCCCGCGCAGGTGATGCGCCGGTCGTCGATCTCGAACAGCTCCTGCGTCGCGTTCAGGCCCGGGTAGCGCTCGCGGAACGCGGCGAGCGCTTCCCAGTGCAGCGTGAGCGATTGCGACGCGTCGAACAGCCCGGCTTCCGCGAGCACGAAGCTGCCCGTATCGATGCCGCCGAGCGTGGCGCCATGCCGGTGCTGGCGGCGCAGCCAGTCGCCGAGCGTACGCGTGTAGCAGACGAGCGGATCGAAGCCGGCGACGACGAACACCGTATCGACCTGCGGGACGTCCGCGCACGCGGCTTCCGCGGCGACCGGAATGCCGTTGCTCGCGGCGACGGGCGCGCCGTCCGCGCTGATCACGTGCCAGCGATAGAGCTCGGTGCGAAAGCGGTTCGCGACGCGCAGCGGCTCGACCGCGGACATGAAGCCGAGCGCGGAGAAGCCGGGCAGCAGCAGGAAGTGGAAGTCCTCGGGCATCGGAGCGTGGGTGGAAGCGGGTGGTCGTCGCGCACCGCGCGACGCGGCGAGCGGGCCGCGCCCGGCGCGCTCGCCGGACGTTCAAGCCCGATTATCGCGGGTTTTGCCGGCGCTCAGCGCGTTTTCGCACGATGCACCGTCCGGCGCACGGTCGTCGACGGCAATTCGCCGAACTGGGCTTTGTACGCGTTCGCGAAATGCCCGAGATGCATGAAGCCCCAGCGCGCGGCCGCCTCGCTGATCGGCAGGTCGGATTGCCGCGGGTCGAGCAGCAGGCGCCGGACCTGCGCGAGGCGCAGCGAGCGCGTGTAGTTGAGCGGGCTCGTCTGGACGACCGACTGAAAGCTGTTCTGCATCGTGCGCCGGCTCACGCGCAATTGCGTGCAGAGGCTCAGGATGTCGACCGGCGCTTCCGGGTGCTCGATCACGTAGTCGTGCACGCGGCGCACGATGTCGGCGTGGCAGGCGTGCGTGAGCCGGTTCGACGGCTCGGGCATCCGGTACGTGAGGAGATCGACGAGCACGTTGCCGACGTCGGCGCGCATCGAGCACTGCGCGCGGGCCGAATCGAACGTGTCGGGCGCCGACAGCACGCGTTCGAGCAGCGTCGCGAGCTGCACGCTCGCGCGTTCGCGTGCGGCGACCGGCACCTCGACGACGCCGCGCCGCAGCGCGCGTGCATCCAGCCGGACGTCGGCGGCATCTTCGATCTGCTGCATCAATTCGGGTTCGATGACCACGCCGATCAGCGACATGTCGTCGGGTGAATGGAGTTCGAACGGTATGCCGCCGCGCGCCATCACGATCGTGCCGCGTTCGAGGCGCGCGTCGCCGAACGCGAAGGTGCCCGAGCCGGTCAGAGGCATGCCGAACACCGTATGGCCGTGCGGCAAACATCCGCGCTGGATGATGCGCACGTTCGCCGCTTCCTGGAACAGCTGGACGCCATCGAGCACCGCGTATTTGACCGCGCTGCGATACGCGCCGGAGCCGATCTGGTCGTAACGCTGATTCCAGCCGCGCAGCGCCTCCGCATGCCGATCTGCGTCGTCGAACCTCTGATGAAACGCGAGCACGGCACCTCCGGCGATCGTTCGGACCGCGCAAGATTAAACCGACCGGGCGGTCGACGCAATACGGGCCAGCGCTATTCCGTGCGCGTGCTTCAGAGGGGCGCAACGCATGCCGCCGCGAGGCTTTCACGCACATTTCCGATATCCCGAATCGGCACGTACGCGTTGCCGGTCCGGGTGCTGGACGCATTTATTGTCGAACTACAGTCGCCTCACACAACGTGAATTCCCCACTGGAGGCGGCATGAGGACAAGGCGACGAACCGCGGCGCTCGCGGCGACGCTGGCATTGGCGGCGGCATGGGCCGGCAGCGCGAACGCGACGGAAAAACCCGAAGAGCTGGCCGTGCGGAAGATGCCGCCGTGGCATCCGCACGAGGTCTATGTCGTCGACATCTCGATGCCGTCGATGACCGACGGGCGCATCCACGTGTACGACGCCGATGCGAAGAAGCTGCTCGGCCAGATCGACGGCGGCTTCGCCCCCGGTTTCGCGATCTCGCCGGACCGCAAGACGAGCTTCGTCGCGACGACTTACTTCTCGCGCGGCTCGCACGGCACGCGCACCGACGTCGTCGAGATGATCGACAACACGACGCTCGATCACGCGGGCGAGATCGTGATTCCGGCGAAGCACGCGCAACACGTGCCGTCGCCGTACAACACCGCGTTCAGCGCGGACGGCAAGCGGCTGTACGTCGCGAACATCACGCCGGCCGCGTCCGTGACGGTGATCGACGCCGTCTCGAAGCAGGTGCTGTCGGAGATCGACATGGCCGCGTGCGTGCTCGCCTATCCGTCGGGTAACGACCGCTTCACCGCGCTGTGCGAAAGCGGCAAGGCGCTGACCGTCACGCTCGACGCGAACGGCAAGGAGGCGAAGCGCACGATGTCGGACGCGTTCATCGACGTCGACAGGGATCCGGCGTTCGTGAACGCGTCGCGGTACGACGGCGGCTATCTGTTCACCACCTACGGCGGCAACGTGCGTAGCGCCGATTTCAGCGGCGACAAGCCGGCGTTCGGCAAGCCGTGGCCGCTGCTGACGGACGCCGAGCGCGCCGCGGGCTGGCGCCCGGGCGGCCTGCAGCAGACGGCCGTGCACGCGAAGCAGCACCGTTACTACGTGCTGATGCACAAGGGCGCCGACGGTTCGCACAAGGATCCCGGCACGCAGGTGTGGGTATACGACCTGAAGACCAAACAGCGCGTCGCGCGCTGGGATCTCGCGCAGATGAAGGTCGAGCCGCTCGTGTCGATTCAGGTCAGCGAAGACGACAAGCCGCTCTTCTACGGGCTGACGGCGACCTCCGACCTCGTCGTGATGGACGCGCGCACCGGCGCGCTGCGGCACGTCGAGAAGCAGGTCGGCAATACGTCGTCGCTGCTCGTCAACCCGTGAGGCCGCGATGACACTCGATCCCGTACTCGCCACCGGCGCGCAGGCCGGCGCGGCCGCCGTCGTGCTGCTCGGCGCCTTCGCGAAGATGCGCCGGCCCGCCGCGTTCCGCCAGGCGCTTGCCGGCTACCGGCTGCTGCCCGATGCGCTGACCGCGCCCGTCGCATTCGCGATTCCGCTCGCGGAAGTGGTCGCCGCCGTGGCGCTGCTGTTTCCCGACACACGCGCGGCCGGCGCGAGCGGCCTGATCGCGCTGCTCGCGGCGTTTGCCGCCGGGCTCGCGATCAATCTGCTGCGCGGCCGCACCGACATCGACTGCGGCTGTTCCGGCTTCACGGCCGCGCGTGCGGACGCACCGCGCGGCATCGGCTGGCTGCATGTCGGCCGCGTGCTGCTGCTCGTCGCGCTGGCCGCGACCGCCTTCGTCGAGCCGGGCGTGCGCGCCATCGTGTGGCTCGACTACCTGACGCTGTTCTTCTCCGTGCTGCTGATCGTCTGCGCGCTGCTCACCGTCGACGTGCTGCTCGCCAACGTCCCGCGCCTTTCTCATCTGAGGAATTCATGATGCAAACCGCTCTCACCGTTTCCACCGCCCTGTTGTGGGTGGCCGTCCTCGCGCTCGGCGCGATCTGCCTCGCGCTGGTGCGCCAGATCGGCATCCTGTACGAACGCATCATGCCGGCCGGCGCGCTGATGATCGACAAGGGGCCGGCGGTCGGCGCGATCGCGCCGACGTTCGAACTGGCCGACATCCGCGGGTCGCACGTGAAGGTCGGCGGCATCGATGCAGCGGGCAAGGCCACGCTGCTGTTCTTCCTGTCGCCGACGTGCCCGGTCTGCAAGAAGCTGCTGCCGCTGCTGCCGTCGCTGCAGGCCAGCGAGGCGACGCCGGTGAACATCGTGCTCGCGAGCGACGGCGATGCCGACGAACACACGCGCTTCGCGCGAAAGCACGACCTCGGGCGCTTCCCGTACGTGCTGTCGCGGGAGCTCGGCCTCGCTTATCAGATCGGCAAGCTGCCGTATGCGGTCCTGCTCGACGAAACGGGCACCGTGCGCGCGAAGGGGCTCGTCAACACGCGCGAGCATCTCGAGAGCCTGTTCGAGGCGAAGGAGCGCGGCGTCGCGTCGTTGCAGCAGTTCGTGCACGGCGATCACGGCCACGATGCCCACGACGCGCACGCGCAGCACGCATGACCGGCCGAACCTTTTTCAACGTCATTGGAGAACGACGACATGGGCGTGTTTGATTCATGGTTCGAGCGGTCGGCGCGCGGCGTCGCGCAGCACAGCTCGCGGCGCGGCGCGATGGCGAAGCTCGGCAAGGTGCTGGTGGGGTCGGCGCTGTTGCCGCTGCTGCCCGTCGACCGTACCGCGTATGCGGCCGAGGCGGCGTCGGGGGCGTCAGGCGCATCCGGTGCCGCCGCGGCGGGCGCGAGCGACGACCCGACGAGCTGCGACTACTGGAAATACTGCGCGATCGACGGCTGGCTCTGCAGCTGCTGCGGCGGCACGTCGAGCAGTTGTCCGCCGGGCACGACGCCTTCTCCGATCACGTGGATCGGCACCTGCCGCAATCCGCACGATGGTTCGGACTACATCGTGTCGTACAACGACTGCTGCGGCAAGACCTCGTGCGGCAAATGCTTCTGCAACCGCAACGAGCGCGAGAAGCCGCTGTACAAGCTGTCGCTGAACAACGACATCAACTGGTGCATGGCGAACGGTAATTCGAATTACCACTGTTCGGTTTCGGTTCTGCTGGGAGCGGCAAAGCAATGAAAGTGAAGCAGGCAGGAAAGATCGTCGTGGCGTGGATGACGGCCGTGGCGGCCTTCGCGTGGCCCGCCGCGGCGGGCGCACAGGCAACCGTCCATTACCCGGCCGGGAAAAGCCTGTTCGACGCGCAGTGCGTGGTGTGTCACCAGGCGGGCGGGAAAGGGCAGGACGGCCTCGCGCCGCCGCTGACCGAGTATCCGGGCAAATACGCGGCGGTGGAAGCGGGGCGGGCGCAACTGATCGCGACGCTGCTGCACGGGATGTTCGGCGAGATCGACGTGCATGGCAAGCGCTACAACTTCAAGATGCCGTCGTTCGCGAGCGCGAGCGACGACGACATCGCGCACGTGCTCAACTACGTCGTGTTCGACCTCAACGCGCAGCACGGCGACGCGAAGCCGTTCACGGCCGCCGATATCCGCGCGGCGCGCGCGAAGCCGATGGACGGCGCGGCCGTGCATGCGCAGCGCGCGGCGGTGATCAAGGGGCTCGGCCTGTGAACGGCGTTCGCGCGCCGGCACGCGGCAGGCGGTGCGCGTTGGCGTCGCGGCTCGGCGGCATGTCGCATCGCCTGTCGTCCTGGCTGCTGCTGGCGGGCGCGGCGGCTTGCGCGTTCGCGACGCCCGCACGGGCCGACGGCGCGGCCGATGCCGCGCTCGCGCGGCAGCACTGGGTGCTCAACTGCATGGGTTGCCACACGGCCACGGGTGGCGGCATTCCCGGCAAGGTGCCGCCGCTCGCGAATTCGCTCGGCTATTTCACGCACCTGCCGGCCGGGCGCGAGTACGTGATGCGCGTGCCCGGCGCGTCGAACTCGGCGCTGTCGGATCGGGAACTGGCCGACGTGCTCAACTGGGTGCTGACGACGATGAACCGCGATGCGCTGCCGCGCGACTTCAAGCCGTATACGGCTGCCGAAGTCGCCGCGCACCGCCGTCCCGCATTGTCCGACGTCGCGACCGTGCGCGCCGGCCTCGTTCGCGCGTTGCAGGCGCGCGGGATCGACGGCGTCACGGATCGCTATTGACCGACTCATTCAACGATTCAAGGAAACGTGAACATGGAGACGAACCAAACCTTTGCGCTGCTCGACGCAACGCGCGCGTTTCTCGCGAAGCCGAAGAAGATGCTGATCGGCGCCGAATGGTGCGATGCCATGTCGGGCCGCGAACTCGATGTGGTGAATCCGGCCGACGGCACCGTGATCGCACGGGTGCCCGAAGCCGACGAGCGCGACGTGCAGCAGGCGGTCGCTGCCGCGCGCCGCGCCTTCGATGCGGGCCCGTGGCGCAGCGCGAAGACCACCGACCGCGAGCGCCTGATGCTCGTGCTCGCCGACCTGATCGAAACCCACGCGCGCGAGCTTGCCGTGATCGAATCGCTCGACAACGGCAAGCCGGTGATGGTCGCGCAGGGGCTCGACGTCGCGATGGCCGCGCAATGCTTCCGCTACATGGCCGGCTGGGCGACGAAGATCGAAGGCAGCGTGATCGATGCCGGCATGCCGTACCTGCCGGACAGCGAGATCTTCGCCTATACGCGCAAGGAGCCCGTCGGCGTGGTCGGCGCGATCATTCCGTGGAATTTCCCGCTGCTGATGGCCGCATGGAAAATCGCGCCGGCGCTGGCGACCGGCTGCACCGTCGTGCTGAAGCCCGCCGAGGACACGCCGCTGAGCGCATTGCGGCTGGGCGAGCTGATCCAGGCGGCCGGGTTCCCGGACGGCGTCGTCAATATCGTCACCGGCTACGGTCACACGGCCGGCGCGGCGCTGTCGCGCGATCCGCGCATCGACAAGATCGCGTTCACCGGATCGACGCAGACGGGCAAGACGATCGGCCACGCGGCGCTCGACAACATGACGCGGATGTCGCTGGAACTCGGCGGCAAGTCGCCGGTGATCGTGCTGCCCGACGTCGATCTCGACAAGGCCGCGCGGGGCGTCGCGAACGCGATCTTCTTCAATCAGGGGCAGGTGTGCACGGCCGGGTCGCGCGCGTACATCCACTCGAAAGTGTTCGACGGCGTGATCGAGCGCGTCGCGAAGATCGCCGCGAGCCTGAAGATCGGCCCGGGGATGGACCCGGCCACGCAGGTCGGCCCGCTCGTGTCGGCGAAGCAGCGCGAGCGCGTATGCGGTTACATCGACTCGGGGTTCGGCGAGGGTGCGCGCGCGGCGGCGGGCGGCCGCGCGATCGAGGGCCCCGGCTTCTTCGTCGAACCGACGGTGCTGGTCGATACGACGCATGCGATGCGCGTGGTGCGCGAGGAGATTTTCGGGCCGGTGCTCGTCGCGATGCCGTTCGACGACGCCGACACGGCCGTACGGCTCGCGAACGACACCCCGTATGGCCTCGGCGCGAGCATCTGGTCGAACGATCTTGCGGCGATCCACAAGCTGATTCCGCGTATTGCGGCCGGCACTGTGTGGGTCAACTGCCACTCGCTGCTCGACAACGCGTTGCCGTTCGGCGGGATGAAGCAGTCGGGCTTCGGCCGCGAACTCGGCCGCGCGGTGATCGATCAGTACACGGAAAGCAAGTCGGTGATGATGAACTACGCGTGAGCGTCGCGGCGAATGCGTGCGTTTCCGGCGCATCGGAAACGCAAGCGCGGCCGTCACGCGCGGATCAGCCCCCCCGACGATGACGCACGCCGCGCCGGCGACGCGGATCGTGCTCGCCGAATGCCGCGCGATGCCAGGTATGCCGATCAGACGTTGTATCCCGCGTCGCGCATCAACTGGCGTGCCGCATCGCCGCGCGGGGCCTCCTCATCGAATCGCGCGCGAAGCTTCGCATCCGCGCCGTGCATCACGCCGCGGTACATGGGCGCGATGAGGGCGACAAGGGCGACGACGAAGAAAGCGGCAAGCATCATGGTGTTCCTTGGCGGAAAGATCGAAGACTGACGTCGCGACGGGCGGCCGTGTCCGTCTGCATTCGTTCCGGCGACGCGCGACGTCCGGGCCCGGTGCGGCACGGCAACGGGGCGAGCCGCGCGCGAACGCCCGGCGACTGCCAGCATAGGGCCGGCCCATGGCATCCGGCAACGCGTCGGAAATCCGTCAGCAACACCGTGACGGAATCGAAAGGTGCGCGCCGCATCCGGGCAATCCGGCGGATCTCCATAAAAACCCCAAACCCCCGTCCGTCAAGCCTCGGACGAAACCTAGTGGTTTCCACTCATAGTCGCAAACAGGCAAGAACAGGTCGCCGCCGGTCTTCTCGCGGCGAATATGGCTCGTTACTTTTACTCCCACGATGCAGGCCGGCGCACACTTCGCGCACCGGCTGCCGCGAGACCAACCGGGAGGAATCGAACCATGAAGTCGACGAAGATCGCCGCGCTTGCCGCGGCCGTGCTGGCGACGGGCGCGTTCACGCAGGCCGCGCTGGCCGAGACGGAGGCCGCGACCTGCCGCACCGTGCGTTTCGCGGATATCGGCTGGACCGACATCACGTCGACCACCGCGCTCGCGTCGACCGTGTTCGAGGCGCTCGGCTACAAGCCGACCACGACGATCGCATCGGTGCCGATCTCGTTCGCCGGCCTCAAGAGCAAGCAGCTCGACGTGTCGCTCGGCTATTGGTGGCCCGTGCAACAGAAGCAGTTGCAACCGTTCCTCGACAGCAAATCGATCAACGTCGTCGAGCCGCCGAACCTGTCCGGCGCGAAGGCGACGCTCGCGGTGCCGAGCTACGCGTACCAGGCCGGCCTGAAGACCTTCGACGACATCGCGAAACACCGCGCGGAACTCGACGGCAAGATCTACGGGATCGAGCCGGGCAGCAGCGCGAACGCAACGATCCAGAAGATGATCGACACGAACCAGTACGGGCTCGGCGGCTTCAAGCTCGTCGAATCGAGCGAGGCCGGGATGCTCGTGACGGTCGAGCGCGCGATTCGCGAGAAGAAGTGGGTCGTGTTCCTCGGCTGGGAGCCGCACCCGATGAACATTCAGCTCAGCATGAATTACCTGTCGGGCGGCGACGCGGCGTTCGGGCCGAACTACGGCGAGGCGCGCGTGTACACGCTCACCGCGCCCGACTTCATCGCGCGCTGCCCGAACGCGGGCAAGCTCGTGACGAACCTGCGCTTCTCGACGCAGCTCGAGAACCAGCTGATGCAGTCGGTGATGAACAAGACCAAGCCGGCCGAGGCCGCGAAGGCGTACCTGAAGAAGAACCCGCAGGTGCTCGATCCGTGGCTCGCGGGCGTCAAGACGTTCGACGGCAAGGACGGCCTGCCAGCCGTGAAGGCGTATCTCGGCCTGTGATGGCCGGCGCCCGCGCGCTACCCGCAATGCGACACAACCCGAATCAAGCGAGGCATCCAGCATGAATCACGAAGTCATCATCACCTGCGCCGTCACCGGCGCGGGCGATACGGTCGGCAAGCATCCGGCCATTCCCGTCACGCCGAAGGAGATCGCGGCCGCCGCGATCGAAGCCGCGAAGGCCGGCGCGACGGTCGCCCACTGCCACGTGCGCGATCCGCTAACGGGGCGCGGCAGCCGCGACCCGAACCTGTATCGCGAGGTGGTCGACCGCATCCGCTCGGCCGACGTCGACGTGATCATCAACCTGACAGCTGGCATGGGCGGCGATCTCGAGATCGGCCCCGGCGAGGACCCGATGCGCTTCGGCAAGGGCACCGATCTCGTCGGCGGCCTCACGCGTCTCGCGCACGTCGAGGAACTGTTGCCCGAGATCTGCACGCTCGATTGCGGCACGCTGAATTTCGGCGACGGCGATTACATCTACGTATCGACGCCCGCGCAGTTGCGCGCCGGCGCGAAGCGCATCCAGGAGCTCGGCGTGAAGCCGGAGCTGGAAATCTTCGATACGGGCCATCTGTGGTTCGCGAAGCAGTTGCTGAAGGAAGGGCTGCTCGACGATCCGCCGCTGTTCCAGTTGTGCCTCGGCATTCCGTGGGGCGCGCCGGCCGACACCGGCACGATGAAGGCGATGGTCGACAACCTGCCGCCGGGCGCGCACTGGGCCGGCTTCGGAATCGGCCGCATGCAGATGCCGATGGTCGCGCAGGCGATGCTGCTCGGCGGCCACGTACGCGTGGGCCTCGAAGACAACATCTGGCTCGACCGCGGCGTGCATGCGACCAACGGCACGCTCGTCGAGCGCGCGCGCGAAATCATCGAACGGCTCGGCGGGCGCGTGCTGACGCCGGCCGAAGGCCGCCGCAAGCTCGGCCTGCCGGCGCGCGGCGAGCGTCCGCTCGAACGCCGCGCGATCGCCGAATTCGCGTGAGCGTTTTCACCCACTGACCGGCATGACACGGCGGCGTGCGTCCACGCGCGGCCGCCATCGATTTCCCCTGATTCGAAGGATGCGTTGACATGGCTGTGAAGACCGACATCAAGACGTTCGCCGCGATCGGCACCGGCGTCATCGGCAGCGGATGGATTTGCCGTGCGCTCGCGCACGGCCTCGACGTGGTCGTGTGGGACCCGGCGCCCGGCGCCGAAGCACGGCTGCGCGCGAACGTCGCGAACGCGTGGCCCGCGCTCGAGCGCGTCGGCCTCGCGCCGGGCGCCGATCCGGCGCGGCTGCAGTTCGTGTCGACGATCGAAGCGTGCGTCGCCGATGCGGATTTCATCCAGGAAAGCGCGCCCGAGCGCGAGGCGCTGAAGCTCGAACTGCACGAGCAGATCAGCCGCGCGGCGAAGCCGGACGCGATCATCGCGTCGTCGACGTCGGGGCTGCTGCCGACCGACTTCTATGCGCGTGCGACGCATCCGGAGCGCTGCGTGGTCGGCCACCCGTTCAATCCGGTCTACCTGCTGCCGCTCGTCGAGGTGCTCGGCGGCGCGCGCACGTCGCCGGAAGCGGTCGAAGCCGCGATGGAGATCTACCGCAAGCTCGGCATGCGGCCGCTGCACGTGCGCAAGGAAGTGCCGGGCTTCATCGCGGATCGTTTGCTCGAAGCGTTGTGGCGCGAGGCGCTGCATCTCGTCAACGAAGGCGTCGCGACGACCGGCGAGATCGACGACGCAATCCGTTTCGGCGCGGGTATCCGCTGGTCGTTCATGGGCACGTTCCTGACCTATACGCTCGCCGGCGGCGACGCGGGCATGCGACACTTCATGCAGCAGTTCGGCCCCGCGCTCGAACTGCCATGGACGAAGCTGGTCGCGCCGAAGCTCACCGACGCGCTGATCGACAGCGTCGTCGAAGGCACGACCGAACAGCAGGGCGCGCGCAGCATCAAGGAACTCGAACGCTATCGCGACGAGTGCATCACCGAGGTGCTGAAGGCGATCGCCGCGGTGAAGGCGCGGCACGGGATGCGATTCGAGGAATAAAGGACTGGCGATGACGGGCGATACCCCGCTGAC
This sequence comes from Burkholderia sp. AU16482, assembly GCF_002223285.1. Taxonomy (NCBI): domain Bacteria; kingdom Pseudomonadati; phylum Pseudomonadota; class Betaproteobacteria; order Burkholderiales; family Burkholderiaceae; genus Burkholderia; species Burkholderia sp. AU16482. The sequence goes on along the minus strand of NZ_NKEY01000006.1, from coordinate 1,886,835 downwards.
GATTTACCGCGACGTGGTGCGGCCCGAATGGGTCGACTACAACGGCCACCTGCGCGATGCGTTCTACCTGCTGATCTTCAGCTTCGCGACCGATGCGTTGCTGGATCGCATCGGCCTCGACGACGCCGCGCGTCGCACGCGGGGCCGCTCGGTCTACACGCTCGAAGCGCACGTGAACTACCTGCACGAGATCAAGGAAGGCACGCCGGTGCGCGTCGATGCGCGCGTGCTCGCGCACGACGCGAAGCGGCTGCACCTGTATCTCGAACTGTTCGCGCAAGGGCATGACGACGCGGTATCGGCGAGCGAGCAGATGCTGCTGCACGTCGATACGCGCGACGGCGCGAAGTCCGCGCCGTTCGACGACGACGTGGCCGCGCGCGTGGCTGAACTGCATGCATTGCAGCGCGATCGCGCGGCGCCCGCTTACGCCGGCCGTGTGATTGCGCTGCCGCCGCGCCGCTAGCGGCGTGCTTCACCGTTCGATCTTCGACCTTCCACTTCCACCGCGGAGCGCACACGATGCTCGAACCGGAAATCGCGGCGTTCGTCGCGGCCGTCGACGCGTGGTATCCGGCCGATGCGGCGGCGCGCCCGCCCGGCGAGCAGCGCCGCCTCTACGACCGCTTCGCGGCCGAATGGACGCCGGCCGCGCTGCCGGCCGGCATCGTGCAGCAGAACGCCGAGTGGCACGCGCCGGACGGCCGCACGATCGCGCTGCGGCGCTATACGTGCGTGCACGGCGCGCCGCGCGGCACGGTGCTGTTTTTTCATGGCGGCGGTTTCGTCGTCGGCTCGCTCGACAGCCATGCGTTGATCACCGCGCAACTGGCGGCCGATACCGGCCTCGACGTGATCGCGGTCGACTATCGGCTGGCGCCCGAACACCGTGCGCCGGCCGCGCTTGAAGATTGCCTGGCCGTCACGCGTGCCGCACGCGATGCACGCTGGCCGTTCGGGCGCTGCGTGCATCCGCTGACGCTCGCGGGCGACAGCGCGGGCGGGATGCTCGCGGCGGCGGTGGCGACCGCGCTGCGCGATGCGGGCGAAAGCGGCGTGGACGGCATCGCGCTCGTCTATCCGATGCTCGGCTTCGAACCGCAATCGCCCGCGCGCGAAGCCGAAGCGCACGCGCCGATGCTGACGCTCGACGACGTGCACCGCTATCGTGAGCTGTACTGGAGCGGCAGCCTTCGCGACGTGCTGCGCGACGGCGATCCGCTGCTGCGTGCGTCGGTGCCGCTCGAAGCCACTCGCTTCGACGGGCTGCCGCCGGTGCTGGCGATCGGCGCGGAGCATGATCCGCTGCGCGACGATGCGCGCGTGTACGTCGAGCGGATTCGCGCGGCCGGCGGCGTCGCGCACTACTGGATGGGAGAGGGGCTGGTGCACGGCTGCTGGCGCGCGCTCGGGACGAGCCCGCAGGCCGCACGGATGCACCGGACGGTCGGCGGGTTCTTGCTCGCACCATACGCGTAGCGGGCGTTTTCCGGGAGGCAACGATGCAGGCAGCAGCGCAACACCGTATCGAGGACTGGCGGACGTTTTCGGCCGACGCGGCCATCGCGGCGGCGACGATCGGCGATGGCGCGGTGCACGTCGAGTGGAGCGACGCGCGACGATCGCCATTTCATTTCGACTGGCTGCGCGACAACTGCGCGTGTTCGGCGTGCGTGCATGCGATCACGCGCGAACAGGTGTTCGAGATCGCCGATGCGCGCGACGATCTGTCCGCGCTCACCGTGCACGTCGAAACCGACGGCGCGCTGCATGTGGAATGGAACGACGGGCACCGCAGCGCGTGGTCGCCGGGATGGTTGCGTGCGCATGCGTACGACGACGCGTCCCGCGCCGAACGCGTGGCCGCGCACGGGCGGCACGTATGGACCGGCGACGATGCAACGGCGATCGGTGTGTTCGCGTGGCGCGACGTGATGGATGACGACCGCGCGTTGTTCGCATGGCTCGGCGCATTGCAGCGCACGGGGCTCACGCTCGTCGAGGGCGTGCCGGCCGAGCGCGGCCGCGTGGACGAGATCGCGCGCCGCGTCGGCCTGATCCGCGAAAGCAATTTCGGCGTGCTGTTCGACGTCGAATCGAAGCCGCGCCCGGACAGCAATGCGTATACGTCGCTGAATCTGCCGCCGCACACCGACCTGCCGACGCGCGAATTGCAGCCGGGCGTGCAGTTCCTGCATTGCCTTGCGAACGATGCGACGGGCGGCGACAGCATCTTCCTCGACGGCTTCGCGCTCGCGGATGCGCTGCGGCGCGAACATCCGGACGATTTCGAGCGGCTCGCGTCGACGCCGTTCGAGTTCTGGAACAAGAGCGCGAATAGCGACTACCGCTGTTCGGCGCCGGTGATCGGGCGCGATGCGCGCGGCAACGTGACGGAAGTGCGTGTCGCGAACTTCCTGCGCGGGCCGCTCGATGCGCCGGCCGGCTCGGTGGCGGCCGTCTATCGTGCGTACCGGCGGTTCCTCGCGCTGGCGCGCGAACCGCGCTTTCGCGTGCAGCGCCGGCTGCGGGCGGGCGACATGTGGGCGTTCGACAACCGGCGCGTGCTGCATGCGCGCACGGCGTTCGAGCCGTCGACGGGCCGCCGGCACTTGCAGGGCTGCTACGTCGATCGCGACGAGTTGCTGTCGCGGTGGCGGGTGCTGTCGCGGTCGGTGCCGGCCGCGGTGCGCTGACCCGCGCACACGGCGCATTCACGCACGCCTTTTCGGGGAAAAGGCACCCGGACGCCAGGCGTCCGGGCGAAGCCACCCGCTGCCGGGCGGCGGAGGTATGCGTTTCACATAGAAGACGAGCCCCGCGAACGGGGCTCGTCAGGACTGCGTGACTTCATCGCGCGACGCGCGGCGCCCGCCGGGGCGCCTCGGCTTACTGGCCGAAGAAGATCGAGTCGCGTGCGTTCGACGAAGCGGCAGCCGGTGCGCCCGAGTGGACGAGCGGCGCCGGTTGCGCACCGTAGCCGCTGGTGTCGGCGCCATGCACGCGCGCTTCGGCGCTCTGGATGTCGTTCGGGTAGTACGGGCTCGACACGCCCGGCTTGTAGCCGGCTTGTTCGAGCTGGACGAGTTCGTTGCGCACTTGAGCGCGCGTCACGGTGCTTTGGGCAAACGCGCCGAACGAAGCGGACAGGGCGGCAGCGGCAACGACTGCGGAAACGAGCGATTTCATGGTGACCTCCGGTGTTTTATTGAGTTCGCTCCCGACACCATGTCTTGAGCGATTGATCAAATCTTAGTCACCGGCGTGTTCAGGGTAAACGCTGATTTTGACGATAAATTGTTTCCTGGCTGGTAACAGTGCGGCGTCGAATCAGTCTTTCAACGGGCTTTCTTTTCGGTGGGCGTAATAAGTATGAAGAATGTTGCGGCGGGCGGTGCGCGGTTCAGCGTGCCTCGGCCGCCGTGTCGAACGGCCGGCGCTGCGAGCGTCCGGCAGGCGCGTCGGCGCTGAGAAAGCGCACACCCGTCGCGGCTTCCGATGCTTCCCACAGCAACGCCGCCGACGCCGCATTGCGTGCCGCGCGCGGCACGCTCGCCGGCGCCGGCAGCCCGCGCGATTCGAACCAGCCGGACGGACCGATATACGCGCCGCCGGCCAGATCGGGCGACGTCGCCGCATGAATCGCCGGCAGCGCGCCCTGGTCGGCCGGCTGGGCGAGATAACGGTTCGCGGCACGCATCAGCGCGGCGCGGGCGGGCGAGCGGTCCATCGCCGGGCCCGCGAACTGCAGGTTGGTCGCCGCGTAGCCGGGGTGCGCGGCCACGCTGATGCCGGCGAACGCCGCGCGTTCGAAGCGGCGCTGCAACTCGAGCGCGAACACGAGGTTCGCGAGCTTGCTGTCGCAGTAAGCGAGATAACGGTTGTAGCGCTGCGCGGCGCGCAGGTCGTCCACGCGAATCCGGCCGCCGCGGTTGAAGCCGCTCGACATCGTGACGACGCGCGGCCGGCGCGCGGCGCCCAGCGCCGGCAGAAGATGGCCGGTCAGCGCGAAATGGCCAAGGTGGTTGGTGCCGAACTGCATCTCGAAGCCGTCGCGCGTGTGCCGCAGCGGCAGGAACATCACGCCGGCGTTGTTGCACAGGATGTCGACGCGGCCGTGGCGTTCGCCGACGTCGGCCGCGAAGCGCGCGATCGACGCGAGATCGGCGAGGTCGAGCGGATCGACTTCGACGCGTGCATGAGGATGAAGCCGGCGGATCGCGTCGGCCGCCTGCGCGCCGCGTGCGGCGTCGCGGCAGCCCATCACGACCGCCGCGCCTTTCGCGGCCAGCGTCTCCGCGAGCTGCCAGCCGAGGCCGCTGTTGGCGCCCGTCACGACCGCGACCTTGCCGCCTTGCGCCGGGACGTGGCGCGCGCTCCATGCATGCATGTCTGCCTCCATCGGCGCGACCGGTCGGCCGCGACACGTAATCGTTACATCGAGTGATGTAACGATAGTGCGGACGGACGTCGCAGACAAGCAGGAGAATTAGACCGGCGCTTCTAGGGCTGGCATATGGCGTGGCATCGCCAGCCCGGCGCACGGCCGGCAGGCGTTACCTGCTGCCGGCCAGCGCGAGCACCTCGGCGGCGGAGATCATGGCGGCGGCGTTCGCGGGGGCCGGGCGCTCGGCCGGGCGGAACACTTCGTCGCCGCGGTGGATGACCTGGCGCGACAGCGCGCAGGTACCGGTGCGCTGCGCGAAGCGGCGGCGCCAGCGTTGTTCGCCGTAGTGACAGCGGCCGGGTTCGACCCAACGCACGACGAGCAGCGTATCGGAACGTTCCAGAATTTCGACGTGGACGTCGGCGGGATCGAGCGCAGGCAGGGATTTGGAGGCCTTCATTTTGCCGTTTCCTAAAGCTCGTGCGGTTTCGGCCGTGGCAGTGGATGTCACTACCCGATGGCGAATCCGTAGCGGTTTCCATGAGTGGTGCGCTAAATGTAAGCGTCTGTGACCGGAAAAAACATCCTGTCCGGCTCGAATTACCTTTTGCCGATTTAGAAACAATCCACGCTTATTTTCTTGAAAAACCATGAACAAAAAGCCCCGGACGGAAAGTCCGGGGCGGAAAATCGGGCCGCGCGCCGTGTCTGCTCGCCCAGTCACGGGATACATCGCCGGGGGACGGAGGTGCCCGCAGGGATCCGGCGCGGGCAGGGGGGCGATGTACCGAAAGCGCGGTCCGGCAGCACCATGATGACGTGCGCCACCCGTTGACACCCTGACGCGAACATGACTTTTTTGTCAGTTTACGTTGTCCGCCGCTCCGGGCGTTGCCCGGTGTTCGGCTGGAAGGCCCGCTGGTATTGAGTTTGAGCGAACCGCGGGGTGGTGCTTCAACGCCGCTCGCCCGCCGAATTCTTGCGCCCGACGGATTGAGCAGCCCTGGGTAAATACTGAATCCCAAGTTCGTGACAAACACGCCGTCCCTTCCTATGATTGGTTGGACCTTTAGTCCTTTGTGCCAATCGGCCGACTGGCGGCCGGCTTTTTCGGAGACATGCTCATGAGATTGCAGGGCAAACGCGCGCTGGTGACGGCGGCCGGGCAGGGCATCGGCCGCGCGACCGCGCTGCGGTTCGCGAGCGAGGGCGCCGACGTGCTGGCGACGGACGTCAACGAAGCCGCGCTGGTGCGGCTCGAGGCTGACGCCGAGCGTGCGGGCGGCCGGCTGGTCACGCGGCGGCTCGACGTCACCGACGCGGGCGACATCACCGCGCTCGCCGCGAGCGAACGCGTGTTCGACGTGCTGTTCAACTGCGCGGGCTACGTGCACCACGGCTCGATCCTCGAGTGCGACGAAGACGCGTGGGCGTTCTCGCTGAACCTGAACGTCACGTCGATGTACCGGCTGATCCGCGCGCTGCTGCCCGCGATGCTCGAAGCCGGCGGCGCGTCGATCGTCAACATGGCGTCGGCCGCGTCGAGCGTGAAGGGCGTGCCGAACCGCTTCGTGTACGGCACCACCAAGGCGGCCGTGATCGGGCTGACCAAGGCGGTGGCCGCCGATTTCGTCGAGCGCGGCATCCGCTGCAACGCGATCTGCCCGGGCACGATCGAATCGCCGTCGCTCGAGCAGCGCATCGCCGACCAGGCGCGCACGCGCCACGTGTCCGCCGACGAGGTACGCCAGGCATTCGTCGCGCGCCAGCCGATCGGCCGCATCGGCACCGCGGACGAAGTGGCCGCGCTCGCGCTGTATCTGGCGTCCGACGAAGCGTCGTTCACCACCGGCACGATTCACCTGATCGACGGCGGTTGGTCGAACTGACCGCGTCTGGCCGACCGCGTCTGGCCGACCGCGTCTAGCCGACCACGCCTTCCCATTCACTTTCCGTTCAGACAACGACATGAAACTGCTGAGATTTGGCGACAAACACCATGAAAAGCCGGGCCTGCTGGATGCGCAGGGCCACATTCGCGACCTGTCCGGCGTGATCGACGATATCGCCGGCGACGCGCTGACCCCCGCGTCGCTCGCGCGGCTGCGCGATCTCGACCCGTCGACGCTGCCGCGCGTCGACGGCACGCCGCGGCTCGGCGCGTGCGTCGGCCGCGTCGGCAAGTTCATCTGCATCGGGCTCAACTACTCGGATCACGCGGCCGAATCGGGGATGGAGGTGCCGAAGGAGCCCGTCGTGTTCGGCAAGTGGACGAGCGCGATCTCGGGCCCGAACGACGACGTCGAGATCCCGCGCGGCTCGGAGAAAACCGACTGGGAAGTCGAGCTCGGCGTGGTGATCGGCCAGGGCGGCCGCTATATCGACGAAGCCGATGCGCTGTCGCACGTCGCCGGCTACTGCGTCGTCAACGACGTGTCGGAGCGCGAATACCAGCTCGAGCGCGGCGGCACGTGGGACAAGGGCAAGGGCAACGACACGTTCGGCCCCATCGGCCCGTGGCTCGTGACGGCCGACGAAGTGCCCGATCCGCACGCGTTGCGATTGTGGCTGGAGGTGGACGGCCACCGCTACCAGAACGGCACGACCGCGACGATGGTGTTCCGCGTGCCGCACCTGATCAGCTACCTGAGCCGCTTCATGAGCCTGCAGCCGGGCGACGTGATCTCGACCGGCACGCCGCCGGGCGTCGGCCTCGGGCAGAAGCCGCCCGTCTACCTGCGTGCCGGACAGGTGATCACGCTCGGCATCGACGGGCTCGGCGAGCAACGCCAGCGCACCGTGCAGGCCTGATTCCCTTCAACGGACGGTTCGTCATGCCTATCATTCGATCGATGCGCGTCCTCGACGTGCGCTTTCCGACCTCGCGCCAGCTCGACGGGTCCGACGCGATGAATCCGGACCCCGATTATTCGGCGGCCTACGTCGTGCTCGAAACCGACCGCGGCGGGCTCGAAGGTCACGGGCTCACGTTCACCATCGGCCGCGGCAACGAAATCTGCTGCGCGGCGATCGATGCGATGCGTCACCTCGTCGTCGGCCTCGACCTCGACTGGATTCGCGAGGACATGGGCCGCTTCTGGCGGCACGTCACGTCGGACAGCCAGTTGCGCTGGATCGGCCCCGACAAGGGCGCGATCCATCTGGCGACGGGCGCCGTCGTCAATGCGGTATGGGATTTGTGGGCGAAGGCCGCCGGCAAGCCGCTGTGGCGGCTCGTCGCCGACATGAGCCCGGAGGAGCTGGTGCGGGCGATCGACTTCCGCTACCTGACCGACTGCCTGCGCCCGGACGAAGCGCTCGACCTGCTGCGCCGGCAGGCGCCCGGCAAGGCCGCGCGGATCGCCGCGCTGGAGCGCGACGGCTACCCGTGCTACACGACGTCGGCCGGCTGGCTCGGCTACAGCGACGACAAGCTGCGCCGGCTGTGCCGCGAGGCGGTGGACGAGGGTTTCGACTACGTGAAGCTGAAAGTCGGCGCGAACCTCGAGGACGACATTCGCCGCGTGACGATCGCGCGCGAGGTGATCGGCCCCGAGCGCAAGCTGATGATCGACGCGAACCAGGTGTGGGAAGTGGACGCGGCGATCGACTGGGTGCGCGAGCTCGCGTTCGCGCGGCCGTGGTTCATCGAGGAGCCGACGAGCCCCGACGACGTCGAAGGGCATCGCAAGATCCGCGAGGCGATCGCGCCGGTGCAGGTCGCGACCGGCGAGATGTGCCAGAACCGCGTGCTGTTCAAGCAGTTCATCGCGCGCGGCGCGATCGACGTCGTGCAGATCGATGCGTGCCGGCTCGGCGGCGTAAACGAGATTCTCGCGGTGATGCTGATGGCCGCGAAATACGGGCTGCCGGTGTGCCCGCATGCGGGCGGCGTCGGGCTGTGCGAATACGTGCAGCACCTGTCGATGATCGATTACGTGTGCATCTCCGGCACGAAGGAAGGGCGCGTGACCGAGTACGTCGATCACCTGCACGAGCATTTCGTCGAGCCGTGCGTGGTGCGCAACGCGGCGTACATGCCGCCGACCGCGCCCGGTTTCTCGATCGAGATGAAGCCCGAATCGCTGGAGCAGTACCGGTTCCGCGGCTGACGCGGGCGACGCACGACGGCGCGCGCTGTGCGCGTCGGGCGCACCCCGCGCGCCGTGCGCGGCGACAACATGAACGACGGAGACGCGAAGTGGATTTGAATCTGCAAGACAAGGTCGTGATCGTGACCGGCGGCGCGTCGGGCATCGGCGCCGCGATCTCGATGCGGTTGGCCGGCGAAGGCGCGATCCCGGTGGTGTTCGCACGCCACGCACCGGACGACGGCTTCCGGCGCGAACTTACGCGGAAACAGCCGCGCGCCGCGTGCGTCACGGTCGAACTGCAGGACGACGCGCAGTGCCGCGACGGCGTCGCGCAAACCATCGCGCGCTTCGGCCGCATCGACGGGCTCGTCAACAACGCGGGCATCAACGACAGCATCGGTCTCGACGCCGGGCGCGACGCGTTCGTCGCATCGCTCGAACGCAACCTGATCCACTACTACGTGATGGCGCATTACTGCGTGCCGCACCTGAAGGCGGCGCGCGGCGCGATCGTCAACATCTCGTCGAAGACGGCCGTGACCGGGCAGGGCAACACGAGCGGCTATTGCGCGTCGAAGGGCGCGCAGCTCTCGCTGACGCGCGAATGGGCGGTCGCGTTGCGCGACGACGGCGTGCGCGTGAACGCGGTGATCCCGGCCGAAGTGATGACGCCGCTCTACCAGAACTGGATCGCCGGCTTCGACGACCCGCAAGCGAAGGTCGCGGAGATTGCCGGCAAGGTGCCGCTCGGCCGGCGCTTCACGACGGCCGACGAAATTGCCGACACGGCCGTGTTCCTGCTGTCGGAGCGCGCATCGCACACGACGGGCCAGTGGCTGTTCGTCGATGGCGGCTATACGCATCTCGATCGGGCGATCAGCTGAGGGCCGCGCGCGATGCAACCCGACCTGAACCCGAACACCGCCACGCCGCTGATCGCGCTGACCGGCATCGGCAAGCGCTTTCCGGGCGTGCAGGCGCTCGACGATTGCCGTTTCGATTTGCGTGCCGGCGAAGTGCATGCGCTGATGGGCGAGAACGGCGCCGGCAAGTCGACGCTGATGAAGATTCTCGCGGGCGTGTACCAGAAGGACGAAGGCGAGATCCGGATGGACGGCCGCCCGGTGGAGATCGCCGATCCGCGCACCGCCCAGGCGCTCGGCATCGGCATCATCCATCAGGAGCTGAACCTGATGAATCACCTGAGCGTCGCGCAGAACATCTTCATCGGTCGCGAGCCGCGCGGCCGCTTCGGCGTGTTCGTCGACGAAGAGAAACTCAACCGCGACGCGGCCGCGATCTTCCGGCGGATGCGGCTCGATCTCGACCCGCGCACGCCGGTCGGCCGGCTGACGGTCGCGAAGCAGCAGATGGTCGAGATCGCGAAGGCGCTGTCGTTCGACTCGCGCGCGCTGATCATGGACGAGCCGACCGCCGCGCTGAACAACGCGGAGATCGCCGAACTGTTCCGCATCATCCGCGACCTGCGCGCGAACGGGGTCGGCATCGTGTACATCTCGCACAAGATGGACGAGCTGCGCCAGATCGCCGATCGCGTGACCGTGATGCGCGACGGCAAGTATGTCGCGACCGTGCCGATGGCGGGCACGTCGATGGAATCGATCATCTCGATGATGGTCGGCCGCCAGCTCGATACGGAAAGCCGCACGCCGCCCGATACGTCCGCGAACGAGATTGCGCTCGAGGTGCGCGGGCTGTCGCGCGGCCGCGCGATCCGCGACGTCGGCTTCACGCTGCGGCGCGGCGAGATCCTCGGCTTCGCCGGGCTGATGGGCGCGGGCCGCACCGAGGTCGCGCGTGCGGTATTCGGCGCGGATCCGGTGGACGCGGGCGAGATCCGCGTGCACGGCCGGGCCGTGACGATCCGCACGCCCGCCGATGCGGTGAAATATGGCATCGGCTACCTGTCCGAGGATCGCAAGCACTTCGGGCTCGCGGTCGGGATGGACGTGCAGAACAACATCGCGCTGTCGAGCATGCGCCGCTTCGTGCGCCGCGGCCTGTTCCTCGATGCGCGCGCGATGCGCGACGCCGCGCAGTCGTACGTACGGCGGCTCGCGATCCGCACGCCGTCGGTCGCGCAACCCGCGCGACTGCTGTCGGGCGGCAACCAGCAGAAGATCGTGATCGCGAAGTGGCTGCTGCGCGACTGCGACATCCTGTTCTTCGACGAGCCGACGCGCGGCATCGACGTCGGCGCGAAAAGCGAGATCTACAAGCTGCTCGACGCGCTGGCCGCCGACGGCAAGGCGATCGTGATGATCTCGTCGGAGTTGCCCGAGGTGCTGCGCATGAGCCACCGGATTCTCGTGATGTGCGAAGGCCGCGTGACCGGCGAATTGCGCGCGGCCGACGCCACGCAGGAAAAGATCATGCAGCTCGCGACGCAGCGCGAGTCGACCGTGTTGTCCTGAATCAGACGCTCAGACGCCTAACGATCATGTCCAACGATACGCATCCCGTTCCGCCCCTGGCCACCGGCGACACGCCGGCCGCCGCATCGAGCCTGAAGTCGCGCTTCTTCAACCCGGCCGCGCGGCAGAAGCTGCTCGCGTTCGCGAGCCTCGTGCTGCTGATCGCGTTCTTCAGCTTCGCGTCGTCGAACTTCCTCGAAGTCGACAACCTCGTGTCGATCCTGCAGGCCACCGCCGTGAACGGCGTGCTGGCCGTCGCGTGTACGTACGTGATCATCACGTCCGGCATCGACCTGTCGGTCGGCACGCTGATGACGTTCTGCGCGGTGATGGCCGGCGTCGTGCTGACGAAGTGGGGGATGCCGCTGCCGCTCGGGATCCTGGCCGCGCTGTGCTTCGGCGCGCTGTCGGGCTGCGTGTCGGGCTTCGTGATCGCGAAGATGAAGGTGCCGCCGTTCATCGCGACGCTCGGCATGATGATGCTGCTCAAGGGGCTGTCGCTCGTGATCTCGGGCACGCGGCCGATCTACTTCAACGATACGCCGGGCTTCACGTCGATCGCGCAGGATTCGCTGATCGGCAACCTGATCCCCGCGCTGCCGATCCCGAACGCGGTGCTGATCCTGTTCCTCGTCGCGATCGGCGCATCGATCGTGCTGAATCGCACGATCTTCGGCCGCTACACGTTCGCGCTCGGCAGCAACGAGGAGGCGCTGCGGTTGTCCGGCGTGAACGTCGACGCGTGGAAGATCGCCGTGTACACGTTCAGCGGCGCGGTGTGCGGGATCGCCGGCCTGCTGATCGCGTCGCGGCTCAATTCCGCGCAGCCGGCGCTCGGGCAGGGCTACGAGCTCGATGCGATCGCGGCCGTCGTGATCGGCGGCACGTCGCTGTCGGGCGGCGCGGGCAGCATCGTCGGCACCATCATCGGCGCGTTCATCATGAGCGTGCTGACCAACGGGTTGCGCATCATGTCGGTCGCGCAGGAATGGCAGACGGTCGTGACGGGCGTGATCATCATCCTCGCCGTCTATGTGGACATCCTGCGCCGGCGCCGCCGCTGATGCACGCGCGCAGGAAGAAACGAACACGGGCACCCAGGCGCTGCACCGCCGGCCGGGCCGGCATTTCAGTCGATACCAACCAAGGAGACGCGAAGTGATCAGGAGCAAGGTGTTGAACGCGATCGTCGGGCTGACGTTCGCCGTCGGCGTCACGGCCGGCGCGCAGGCGCAGGAGACGTACATCCCGCTGATCTCGAAAGGCTTCCAGCATCAGTTCTGGCAGGCCGTGAAATCGGGCGCGACGCAGGCCGCGAAGGACTACAAGGTGAAGGTGACGTTCGAAGGGCCGGAAACGGAGGCGATGGTCGACAAGCAGATCGACATGCTGTCGGCCGCGATCGCGAAGAAGCCGGCCGCGCTCGGCTTCGCGGCGCTCGACAGCAAGGCCGCGCTGCCGCTGCTGAAGAAGGCGCAGGCCGAGAAGATCCCGGTGATCGCGTTCGATTCGGGCGTGGACAGCGACATTCCGGTAACGACGGCCGCGACCAACAACAAGGCGGCCGCCGCGCTCGCCGCCGACAAGCTCGCCGCGCTGATCGGCGACGAAGGGCAGGTGGCCGTGGTCGCGCACGACCAGACGAGCCGCACCGGCATCGACCGCCGCGACGGCTTCCTCGAACGGATGAAATCCGCGCACCCGAAGGTGCAGGTCGTGACCGTGCAGTATGGCGAAGGCGATCAGCTGAAATCGACCGAAGTAACGAAGTCGATCCTGCAGGCGTATCCGAAGCTCAAGGGGCTGTTCGGCACCAACGAGGGCTCGGCGATCGGCGTGGTCAACGGCGTGCGCGAGATGAAGCGCAAGGTCGTGATCGTCGGCTACGACTCCGGCAAGCAGCAGAAGGATGCGATCCGCAGCGGGCTGATGGCCGGCGCGATCACGCAGAACCCGATCGGGATCGGCTACAAGACGGTCGAGGCGGCCGTGAAGGCGATCAAGGGCGAGAAGCTGCCGAAGGTCATCGATACCGGCTTCTACTGGTACGACAAGACCAATATCGACGATCCGAAGATCGCGGCGGTGTTGTACGACTGACCGTGGCGTGCCGGCGGCGATCGCGACGATGCGCGCCGCCGCCGCCGAGTCGATTGAACACGAGGGGATCATGGGCGCAGTGCGTATCGATTCGCATCAGCACTTCTGGCGTTATCGCGCGGCCGACTATCCGTGGATCGGCCCCGGCATGGGCGTGCTCGCGCGCGACTACCTGCCCGATATGCTGTGGCCGCAACTGCATGCGCAGGCGCTTGGCGCGTCGATCGCGGTGCAGGCGCGCGCCGGGCGCGACGAGACGGCGTTCCTGCTCGACCTCGCGCGCGACGACGCGCGCATCGCGGCGGTGGTCGGCTGGGAGGATCTCGGTGCGCCCGCGCTGGCCGACCGCGTCGCCGAGTGGCGCAGCCCGAAGCTGCGCGGCTTTCGTCATCAGGTGCAGGACGAAGCCGACGTCGGCGCGTTCGTCGCCGATCCCGGCTTCAACCGCGGTGTGGCGTGGCTGCAGGCGAACGGCTACGTGTACGACGTGCTCGTGTTCGAACGCCAGTTGCCGGCGGTCCGTGCGTTCTGCGCGCGGCACGATGCGCACTGGCTCGTGCTCGATCATTGCGGCAAGCCGGCGCTCGCCGAGTTCGGGCGCGACGACACCGCGTTCGCACGCTGGCGCGCGTCGCTGCGCGAGCTCGGCGCGCTGCCGCACGTCGCATGCAAGCTGTCGGGGCTCGTGACCGAGGCCGACTGGCGGCGCGGCCTGCGCGCGCAGGACATCCGGCATATCGAGCAGTGCCTCGACGCGGCGCTCGACGCATTCGGCCCGCAGCGGCTGATGTTCGGATCGGACTGGCCCGTGTGCCTGCTCGCGGCGTCGTATGACGAGGTGGCGTCGCTCGTCGAGCGCTGGGCCGAATCGCGGCTGTCGGCGGCCGAGCGCGGCGCGTTGTGGGGCGGCACGGCCGCGCGTTGCTACGCGGTGCCGGGCGATGTGAAGCGCGGCATATAGAATAGGCGCGAACGGTCCATGCGATGCGTCGGATCGTCCGCAACGAAACCGATTACCAGCGTCAACGTATGTCCATCCAGCCGATTCAGAACCGCCGCCTCTACCAGCAGATCGCCGACAAGCTCAGCGCGATGATCGAGTCGGGCGATTTCCCGCCGGGCAGCTATCTGCCGCCCGAGCGTGAGCTCGCCGAACAGTTCGGCGTGTCGCGCACATCGGTGCGCGAGGCGCTGATCGCGCTCGAGGTGAGCGGGCTCGTCAGCGTGCGCGTCGGCGACGGCGTGAAGGTGCGGCTTCCTGAAACGGCGGCCGCGCCCGAACCCGCGCCGGCACCGGTCGGGACGGTCGCGCCGTTCTCGATCGTCGAGATCGATCCGGAGCTCGGCATCGCACTCGATCTCGATACCGAAATCCCGCCGTTCGCGCTGCTGCAGGCGCGCCGGCTGATCGAGCCGGAAGCCGCGTCGCTGGCCGCGCAGCACGGCTCGGACGCGCAGATCGAAGGTATCCACGAAGCGTTCCTGCGCAACCAGGACGACAACCGCAGCGGCTCGCTCACGCACCCGGGCGACCGGCTGTTCCATATCCGCATCGCGGAAGCGAGCGACAACGCCGCGTATGCGCTGATGATCAAGCAACTGCTGGCGCACAAGTACGACCCGATGTTCCAGCGGCTGCAGTCGCTGTACATGCCGAACGACATGCCGCACCGCTCGGAGCTGGAACACCGCTCGATCCTCGACGCGATCCGCGCGCGCGACCCCGACGCCGCGCGTCGCGCGATGGCCGAGCATCTCGATGAAGTGATCCGCATCTTTGGCCGCGCGCTCGACTGAGTGCGCGAGTCGATTCGCCGCATGGTCGGCCGCGGCCGACACGATGCGGATTTTCGCGTGCCGATGCGGCGTGCGCATCGCGCGAGGGTATCGGCCGCCGGGACAGAACGAACGCTGCGATGCGAGCGATGCGCGCCGGTCGATCGGCGTGCCGCTCGCGCGCCGAATGGAGTGTGACGAATGCGCGTGAACGATTGCCACAATTTCCACGACTTCCGCGAGCTGGCCAGGCGACGGTTGCCGGGGCCGATCTTCAATTACATCGACGGCGCGGCCGACGATGAAGCCACGTATCGACGCAACACGAGCGCGTTCGAAAGCTGCGATCTCGTGCCGAACGTGTTGCGCGGCGTGCGCGACGTCGATCTGTCGGTGACGGTCATGGGGCAAAAGCTCGGCATGCCGGTGTACTGTTCGCCGACCGCGCTGCAACGCCTGTTTCACCATGACGGCGAGCGCGCGGTCGCCGCCGCCGCCGCGAAATTCGACACGATGTTCGGCGTGTCGTCGCTCGGCACCGTGAGCCTGGAAGAAGCCCGTGCGATCAGCCCGGGCCCGCAGGTCTACCAGTTCTATTTTCACAAGGACCGCGGCCTCAACCGCGAGATGATGAACCGTTCCAGGCAAGCCGGCGTGAACGTGATGATGCTGACGGTGGACAGCATCACCGGCGGCAACCGCGAGCGCGACAAGCGCACCGGCTTCTCGATTCCGTTCCGGCTGACGCTCGCGGGGCTCACCGAATTCGCGTTGAAGCCGGCCTGGGCGATCAACTACCTGACCCACGAGCGATTCCGTTTGCCGCAACTCGACCGGCATGTCGACATGGGCGGCGGCGCGATGTCGATCAGCCGCTACTTCACGGACATGCTCGATCCGTCGATGTCGTGGGACGACGTCGCCGCGATGGTGCGGGAATGGAACGGGCAGTTTTGCCTGAAAGGCGTGATGTCGGTCGACGACGCGCGCAGGGCGGTGGACATCGGCTGCACCGGCATCGTGTTGTCGAACCACGGCGGACGGCAACTGGATGGCTCGCGCGCCGCGTTCGACCAGCTTGCCGAGGTGGTCGATGCGGTGGGCGACCGGATCGACGTGATGATGGACGGCGGCGTGCAACGGGGTTCGCACGTGCTCAAGGCGCTGGCGCTCGGTGCGAAGGCCGTCGGGCTGGGGCGCTATTACCTGTTCCCGCTCGCCGCCGCCGGGCAGCCCGGCGTCGAGCGCGCGTTGCAACTGATGCGCACGGAGATCGAGCGGGACATGCGGCTGATGGGCTGCGCGTCCGTTTCTCAGCTCGGGCGGGGCCAGCTTCGTTTTCGCTGACGGCGGCGGGCACGACGCCGTCAGGCCTGCGCGCCGGCCGGCATCGCCCGCTCAGAAGCGATCCGCGCGATACGGCGCCGGATCGGTGAACGGCGCTTCCCCGGTCATCATCTCGGCGAGCAGGCGGCCGGTGACGGGGCCGAGCGTCAGCCCGTGATGGTTGTGCCCGAACGCGAACCAGAGCCCGCGATGCGCGGGCGCGGGGCCGATCACCGGGCGCATGTCGGGCGTGCACGGCCGGAAGCCGAGCCACGGATGCGGGTCGAGCCGCTCGCCGAAACCGAACACCGGCCGCGCGACGCGTTCCGCGCGTTCGAGCTGCACGCCGGTGGGCGGCACGCGGCGCCGCGCGATCTCGACGCCGGTCGTCAGCCGCAGCCCGCGCCGCATCGGCGCGATCACGTAGCCGTATTCGCGATCGACGATCGGCGCCGACGGCACGCCGCGCGCGGACGGCGCGTAGTGCATGTGATAGCCGCGTTTCTCGCGCAGCGGGATCTTGTAGCCGAACTTGCCGAACACCGTGTCGGACCACGGGCCGAGCGCGACAACGACGGCCGGCGCGGCCGCGGGGCCGTCGTCGGTCCGGACCTGCCAGCCGGGCGACAGCGCGTCGAGGCTCGCGGCGTCGCCGGTCAGCAGCGTGCCGCCGCCCTGCACGAACAGTTGCGCATACGCTTTGACGAGCGCGGCCGGATCGACGACGCTTTTCGGGTCGAGCCAGTGCAGCGCGCCGCAGAAGCCCGATGCGAGGCTCGGTTCGTGCGCGCGCAGCGCGGCCGCATCGAGCGGCGTGATGCCGAGCCCGTGGCGGCGCGCGGTGAGGCCGGCGTCGGCCACGCCGCGCTCGAATGCGGCCGGCGTGCGGAACGCTTCCAGCCAGCCGCTGGCGCGGACCAGTTCACCGGCGCCGGCCCGCGCGATCAGCGCGTCGTGTTCGACGATGCAGCGCTCGATCAGCGGCAGCATGTCGCGCGAGGCCGCCGCGTGACGCAGCGGCGCCGATTCCCACCAGAACCGCGCGAGCCACGGTGCGAACGCGGGCAGCGACGCGCTGTGCCAGTAGAGGTCGGTCGAGCGGTTCAGCGCATAGCGCATCAGCGTGAACGGGCTGCGCGGGAACGGGTACGGTTCGACCGACGAGCGCTCGATCAGCCCGGCATTGCCGAAGCTCGTGCCTTCGCCGGGCGCGCCGCGATCGACGAGGGCGACCTTGCGGCCGCGATCCTGCAGGTGCAGCGCGGCGCAGACGCCGACGATGCCGGCGCCGAGAACGATGACGTCGAAATCCATCGGTATGAATGAACAACGGTCGAGACAGGTTGGAAACCGACGTTGCAGTCGGGGCGAATTCCGGAGGAGGGCTGCCGACGGACAGCTTGCCGTCAGGATACCCGCGATGTCATGCGATTCGCAAAAACCGATTCGGCTTGCCGGATGCGTACTTACGATTCGCGATATTCCGGATTCTAACCGGGCGCCAGGCGCGGGCGGGACTGACGTTCGTCGATGGCGACGGCATGCGCGCGCCGGCGCCCGCGATTCTCGATGCGTTGCACACCACGTGTCGACACCCTGTCATAAGCCGCCGATCGTGTTGATCATTTGATCCGGGGCATCGGTAAATCGTACGATGCTGCATCGCGGAATTGCCAAATTTACCCGTTGCGTCATTCCGGAAGATCCAGGTCCCGCTGCACCGCCGGCTTACCGGCGTAATTCGAGGGACTGCTTAATTGAAAGGTATGGACTCGCCCGAGGCGGGCCGTTATGATGGCGCCGCTTGCCCTGAGAGACAACCGACCGCGCCAAGAAAAAGACATAAACGTGGGAGAAGATAGCGATTTTCTCGAATGTCCGTCTGCTGGCGAATGCGATTGCGTTGATGGCCTGAAAGCCGCGAATCGCGTTTCGTCGGAGACGCATTCCGAAATTAATATTTCGGACACCGACATGTAGTAATGCCGCGTCGCATGCGGCAATCGAAAAAGAAAGCGAGAGGGCCCATGAAAGAGTTGCCAGGAATCGCCGGATTGGCCGAGTCCGCGGGATCGTCCCCGCTTGCCGGCGCGCTGCAGTCGGGCGCGATGCAATTGGCCGCGGCGGCGAATCCCGCCGTCGGCAAGATCGCACCGACGGTCCAGAACAATCATGTGACGGTCGTGAACGGCCCGAACCAGACGAACATCGTCACGCAGGGCCAGCACGCGAGCATCGTGCGCAAGGCGATTTCGGTGCAGTCGCAGGACGAACACATCCAGCACACGGCGAAGACGGCGGTGTGAGTGGCAATGATCGAGCTTTCCGCAACGACTTACACGACCGAACTGAAGCGCTTCAAGCTGCGCGGCCAGGTCTGGCTTGCAGCGAACGAGATTCCCGCCGACGTGCAGGTGCCGACCGCGTGGCGCGTGCTGCTGGATACGCCCGACGCCGCGCTCGGCAACTGGCTCGCGAAGATGTGGGCGGGCGTCGCCGGCCGCCTGCCGGCGGTCGAGCAGTTCTTCGCGGAGAAGCTGCGGCGCCCCGCCGTGTTCCAGAAGGAGAGCGGCGATCTGTGCCTGCTGTATCCGTACACGGTCGAACAGGACGACCTGAACTTCTTCATCGGCCATCCGCCGCTCGGCGAGCTCGTATCGGACGACATGCCGCTGTGGCGCGCGTTACCCGACGATCTGCGCAGCTTCTACCAGTTCACGCACAACGGCTGGACGTTCTTCCCGGCCAACTCGATGGGCCCGTTGCCGATTGGCGACCAGACCGCGTTGACCGACAAGCTCGACCTGACGCCCGACGAGACGCGCCAGCTCGGCGTGAATCCCGATCTCGTGTGGACGGTGTTCCAGAATGGCGGCGGCGACTATCTGTGCCTCGACCTGCGCAACAGCGCCGGCGACGGGAGCGACGCAGGGCGGATCTGGTGGCACGAGAACCCGACCGAACTCGAACCGGTGGATTTCTGGGCCGTGATGAACGCGTGGTTCGAGATTTTCGTCGAGGAAGCCGACAAGCGATGACGACCTGGTGCGTCGTTTCGGGCCGGTGCGCATACAACCGTAGGTCCATGCCGCGTGCCGCACGCGCGACTTCTGCGGTTGCGAATGCAGTGTTCCGGCCGACCCGAAAGCCGTTGCGAGATGTCATTCGATTTGCCGGCGCTCACCTGACGCGTGGGAACGTATGAGGTTTTCCGCGCACGGGCGTCCAATCCACTGATCAATCTGCACGCGTCGACACCCGATCGGCTTCGGTCGACGCGATTGCCAGCCTCGTCGTGCCGCGGCACCGGATCCATACCATTCAGGGTGTTTTTCGCGGGTGTTTCCCACTGCTTGGTGATCCGAATTTTTACCTAAGATGAAGAAATCGTGCGCGTCGTTCGGTGCTTGCGCGCATGGAGGGAGGCAGGAGGCAGCGCCAGAGCGATGCCGGCGGATGTTGCGATCATGGAAGCGAAAGTGTGTGCGGCTGCTGCCTGTCTTGCGACGGCAGCGACGCCGACGGGCGCGGCGCAGGGCGCCGCACGGACGACGCGCCGGCCCGGCCGGATCACTTCGCTGCGCCACGCGTTGTTCGCAATCGTTTGCGTGTTGGGCGCCGCGCCTGCCGTGCTCGCCGGAGCGTTCGCCGATACGGACGGCCCGGCCGACAATGGGTTCATCGCAGCCGCCGCCGCGAGCCCGGCCGATCCCGCCATTTCGTCACATGACGCGGCCGTGCGCCACGTCGTACTCGGCATCATCAGCTTCACGCGCTGGCCGACGACGCCCGTGCGCCTGCATCTGTGCATCACCGGGCGCCCCGACTACGCGCGCGGCCTGACCGACACGCTGCAGGCCGGCTCGACGCTGCTCGACGTGCAACGCGTCCGCTTCGACGATCCGTCGCTCGGCATCGCATGCGACGTCGTCTATCTCGGCGCCTTGAACAACGACGAGCGCGCGCGGGTGAGAGCCGCATTGGCCGGCCATCCGGTGCTGACGATCGCGGAACACGATCCGTCCTGCACCGCGGGCGGCATGTTCTGCCTCGACGTCGACGGCGATCGCGTGTCGTTCGACATCAACCTCGATGCCGTCGCGCGCAGCGGCGTGCGCGTGCATCCGAACGTCCTCAATCTCGCACGACGGCCGGTGACGCCATGACACGGCCCTCGCTTCCCGTTCCCGCTTCGCCCGTGCCGCGCCCGACGTTGCAAAGCGTGCTGCGTCGCGCACACTTGCGGCTCGCGTTCGTCGCCGTGACGATGGCCGCCGTGTCGTTGATCGTCGTCGCCGTGATCGCGTTGCGCGCGTATGCCGGCAACAACCTGAACCTGCTCGCGCGCTCGCTCGGTTACACGGTCGAGGCGGCGCTCGTGTTCGGCGATCGCGTCGCGGCGAACGAGGCGATCGGCATGATCGCCGGCGACGAGGACGTCGCGCAGGTGGTCGTCACCGACAGCAACGGGCAACTGTTCGCCACGTGGCAGCTGCCGGCCGGAAGCGGGATCGCGCGGCTCGAGCGCGCGGTCGCCGACGTGGCGCTGCCGGGGCCGGTGACCGTCCCGGTGATGCACGACGGCATCATCGTCGGCCACGTCGTCGTGCGCGGCCGCGGGCACCAGTTCTTCGGCTTCCTGCTCGGTGGCGTCGGCGGCATTCTCGGCTGCCTGGCCGTCAGCGTGTTCGGTGCGTACGTCAGTTCGAAGCGCCTGCTGCGCAACATCGTTTCGCCGCTGCGCGCGCTGGCGGGCGTCGCGCACGCGGTGCGGCGCGAGCGTGCGTTCGCGCGGCGCGTCGAGCCGGCGGCGATCGCCGAACTGAACCAGCTCGGCGACGACTTCAACGCATTGCTCGACGAATTCGAAGACTGGCAGAACACGCTGCGCGACGAGAACGCGTCGCTCGAACACAAGGCGACGCACGATGCGCTCACCGGGTTGCCCAACCGCGTGCAGTTCGAATCGCGTCTCGCGCTGGCGCTGTGCGACGCCACGTTGACGGGGCAGCGGGTCGCGGTTCTCTATCTCGACTGCGACCGCTTCAAGGAGATCAACGATGGTCTCGGCCACGATGCGGGCGACGCGGTGCTGATCGGCATCGCGTCGCGGCTGCGCACGCGGGTGCGCGAGGCCGATCTCGTCGCGCGCCTGGGCGGCGACGAATTTGCGGTGATGCTGGCGGCGGTGCCTGAAGCGGGCAGCGTGTGCCGGATCGCCGACGAGATTCTGTCCGGCATGGCGCCGTCGATCGAGCTGTCCGACGGCCGCGTGGTGGCCACCATGATGAGTGCCGGCGTTGCGCTGTTTCCCGATCACGCATCCGACGCGAGCGGCCTGCTGCGCGCGGCGGATATCGCGATGTACCGCGCCAAGCGCGCGCGGCCGGGATCGTGGCAACTGGCGGAGAGCGTGGCAGGGCCGGTGTGATGTCGATCGACTCGCGCCGCGGGCGAGGCCGCGGCGGCGGTTAAAAGAAGCGCTTGCAGAGCGGGCGCGATGGAAGGGGATGCGAAATGAACCACTCGTTTCCTGTGAGCACGGGGCGGATGTGCGTCGGGAGTGCGCTGCTGCTGTGCATGCTGCTGGGGGGCTGCAACACGCCGCCGCCGCTTCATCGGGGGCTGACGCAGACGCAGGTGACGGCGCTGAAGTCGGCCGGGTTCCAGGAGACCGGGCAGGGGTTCGAGTTCGGTTCGACCGGGCCGATTCTGTTCGATTTCGATCGATACAACCTCAAGCCGGACGTCAGACGGATCGTCGAACGGATCGGGCGAACGTTGCGGTCGGCGGGCATCAACGGCGTGCGGGTTTATGGGTATTCGGATAACGAGGGGACGGAGAAGTACGACATCGAATTGTCGAGGCGGCGGGCGGAGGCGGTGGCGATCGAACTGGTCGACGTCGGGCTCGACGCGAAGCAGATCGCGATTGCCGGCAAAGGGAAGCGCGATCCGGTGGGCGATAACAGGACGCCCGCAGGGCGCGCGCAGAATCGGCGGGCGGCGATTGTGGTCTCGCCGCGGTGAGGTGGCACGCCGCGCATGGGTGGTGTGTGTAGACGCGCCGACACGCACGCCGTGCCGTCCGCTGTAACGGTTCGCCACCATTGACGCGAAAGTGCCCGAGCGGCCGTTTGCAAGCGGCGAGCCTTGATGTTCGCGGCATTCAGGCGCGGCATCGGCAGTATTCGTCATCGCAGAAATGACGCCCGGTCGATGCGTCGCGAATGAAACAATAGGTGGTCCCAATAAAATCGTTCCGCCTTTTTGAACGCCGCATCGTCATACGCACATGCGGCGACGGACGGAACGAGGATGGCCATCGAACCCAAGGATCTGCTGCCGCACTTCGAGCGTGAACTGACGCTGCTGCGCCGTTCAGTGCAGGAGTTTGCCCAGCGCTTCCCCAAAATTGCCGCCCGGCTGGCGATCAACGGCGAGCATTCGGACGATCCGCACGTCGAACGCCTGTTGCAGTCGTTCGCGTTGATGGCGGCGAGCCACGACATGCGCATCGAAGATGACGTGCCGGCGTTTACGCACGGTTTTCTCGACACGCTGCACGGTGTTTTCCTGCGCCCGTTTCCTTCATGCGCGATTGCGCAATTTCTGGGCGACCGCAGCAGCGACCTGACTGCGCCGCGCGTCGTGTCGCGCGGCGACAAGCTGATCACGCCCATCGGCAAGGAAGTATTCCGCGTCGCGGACGACGTCGCGGTCGTGCCGCTCACGGTGTCGTCGGTGCGTTACACGACATCGTCGATCGCGCCACGCGACGTCGCGTGGCCTGCGGAAACGACCGGCTTGCTGACTTTCACGTTCGAGCTCACCACGCCGAACGCCACCTTCGCCATCGTGCCGGACACCGTGCGCGTGCATTTCACCGGCACGCGGGAAATCGTCGCGGCGCTCACCGACGCCGCGTTGCTCCTTGCCGGCCGAAGCTTTGCCGAAGCAGGCGATTCGACGCGCTGGAAGCGTCTGCCGGACGCGACGTTCACGGCCGCCGGCTTCGATCCTGCCGATGCGCTGCTCGACGTGCGGCCGGACGATGCGCTTTGGCCGCTCCATTTGCTGATGGCGTATTGCGCGATGCCGGAGCGTTTCGACTTTGTCGACGTGGACATGCGGAAGATCAAGCGAATCGCCGGCGGCAGCCGTCGCGTCGCGCTTCACCTCGCGATCGCGGGCGTGCATCCGGATTCGCACCGCGCCCGGCGCCTGGCCGCCGCCACGGGCGACCACGTCCGGTTGTTTTGTACGCCGGTCGTCAACCTGTTTCAGGACGAGGCCCAGCCGATCGAGACGCGCGCGGGTTGCGCGCACTATGCGGTGAGGGCGCTCGCGCAGGCGGGCGCGCCGCGCACCGCTATCTGGTCGATCGATGCCGTGCGTCATGTCTGCGACTCGGGAACGTCGACGCTGGCGCCGTTCCGGTCGCTAAGCCATGGCACGGACAGGCGTGCCGGGTTGTTCTGGACGGTGTTGCACGACGAGGCAAGGCGGGCACCGAAGGAACCCGCCGATCCGCGCGCCAAGGAGACGGACGCGCGCCCGGCGCCGTCCCCGGCCGACGCTGCCGAATCGCTCCGCGGTGTCGAACTGGAACTCGTTGACCAGGACGGGCGACCTGCCGACCCCGGCCATCGCAAGCTGGAGATCCGGCTGTCCTGCACGCAGGGCGATCTGTCCGCGATGCGCGAGCGCGAACTGGCGTTGCCCGCGGGCGATCCGGCGGGAACGGTCATGTTGCTGAACCGGCCGACCGCGAGCCGGCCGACCGCTTTCCGCCATGGGGAGCTGTGGGATCTGCTGTCGCTTCTCGTGCCGCAGGCGGTCCGGCTGGACAAGGGCGGCCTGACCCAGCTCAGGCGGCTTTGCGCGCGCTGGGCGGAGAACTCGATGGACGCCGGCCGGCGCTTCGATGCGATCGTGTCGTTGTCGACCGCGCGCGTGCGGGGCTGGCTGCCCGGCAAGCCGGCATCGGCGTTCGTGCACGGGCTGGAGGTGCGGCTGGTCGTGGACGAGCAGCGTTTCGCCGCGTTCAGCCTGAGCGGATTCGCGCACGTGATGGACCGGTTCTTCGCGCCCTACGTGCCGGTCACGAGCTTCGTGCAGGTCGTGCTGTTTTCGGCCGCTACGGGTGCGGTGCTTCGGCGTGGGGCGCCGCGTCCGGGCACCCAGCCACTGGTCTAGTTTCCCGATTTTCAGGGCTCGAACGAAAACGTTTGCGGACGTCTTTCAAGCCGTCGGGTTTTACCCTACATTATCGAGGCTTCGGGCCGGCGAGCCGGCTTACGGAACCTGAGATCACACGCAAGGAACAAGAATGAGTTTCGCTCCGAACGGGGGTATTCCCAATGGATTGGGCGGTGGTGCGCTCGGCTCGTTGAGCGCGCTCGGGGGCCTCGCCGGCCCGGTCGCGTCGAGTGTGGCCGGCAGTCTCGGGCCGCTCGCAGGGCTGGCCGGGCACGTCGACACCGTCCAGCGGGCACTGCAACTCGCACAGACCGGCTTCTCGCTGATGGAGAAGACGCCCGGCGCGATTGCCGAGGCGATCAACGGCGCCGCCAACCCCGCGCGCCTGACCCAGCTCAACCGCTACGTCACGCTTGATACGCCGCTCGGCCCGGATGTGCTGCTCGTCAGCGCGGCTGTCATCGACGAGCATGTGAACCGGTTGCCGGAGATCCACCTCGACCTGCTGTCGCATCGCCACGACCTGCGCCCGGACGATCTGATCGGCCAGCAGGTCAAGATCCGCTTCGACCAGCAGGCGCGCCTGTCGACCCTCGAACGCGTCGTGGCCTCGGGCACCGGCGACAACGACCGCTACTTCGACGGCTACGTCGCGTCGTTCGACCGCGCCGGCAACCCCGGGAACGTCACGCAATACCACCTGACGGCCGTGCCGTGGTTCTGGTTCCTCACGCGTTCCACCGACTGCCGGATCTTCCAGAACAAGACCGCGCAGGACATCCTCACCGAGATCTTCCAGGAACACGGTTTTTCCGATTTCGTGTTCGATATCCGGACGAGCCAGAAGCCGCTCGAATACGTCGTGATGTACCAGGAGAGCTACTACAACTTCTGCGCGCGGCTGATGGAGCAGGAGGGGCTCGTGTGGACGCACCGCTACGAGAAGGACAAGCACTTTCTCGTGATCGGCGACACGAACCTGCTGTTCCGCCCGATCGACGGGCTCGCCACCGTGCCGTTCGCGGCGACCGAGGCGAGCGAGGACAGCGGCATCGACCAGTTGCACGAAGGTCGGCGTTTCGGCGTCGGCAAGATCACGTTCCGCGACTTCAATCACCAGAATCCGTCGTCGCCGCTGATGCTGGTGGAGGCCGGGCCGCAGAACCTCAAGCACGCACGGCTCGACGCGACCGAGCGGTTCGAGCACCAGTCGCTGTACGACCACGGCGACGACGGTAACCGCTACGCGCGTTTCGCGATGGAGGCCGAGGAGGCGCAGGCGCATCGCTATACGGGCAGCGGCTATGCGTGGCGCATGACCACGGCGGGAACCGTGGCAGTCGCGAACCACCCGGTGCTCGAAAACAACCAGGAGTACGTGATCCTGCACGTGCGTCACGAGGCCGTGAACGACTACACGCAGCACAGCGCGAAGCTGCCGTACCGCAACAGCTTCTCGCTGCTGCCGAAGAAGATCCCGTACCGTGCGCCGCGCGCGACGCCGAAGCCGGTGATTCACGGCACGCATTCGGCGATCGTCGTCGGGCCGAAGGGCGAGGAAATCTATACGAACGGCAGCGCGGTGAAGGTGCATTTCCCGTGGGACCGGCGCGGCAAGAAGGACGGCTCCGATTCGATGTGGGTGCGCGTGTCGCAGCCGTGGGCGGGCGACGGCTGGGGCGCGGCCGCGATTCCGCGGATCAAGCAGGAAGTGCTGGTGGCGTTCAATCAGGGCGATCCGGATAACCCGGTGATCGTCGGCCGCGTGTTCAACGGCGAGCAGGGCAACCCGTATCACGGCGCGGCCGGCCAGACGATGGGGATCAAGAGCCAGACGCACAAGGGGCAGGGGTCGAACGAGATCCGCATGACCGACACGAACGGCATGCAGGAATTCTTCATGCACGCGCAGAAGGACATGAACACCGTCGTCGAGAACAACGAGACGCACAAGGTGATGGGGCCGATGCGTACCGTGCTGGTGGCGACGGGCAGCGAAGAAAAGCAGATTCCGCAGGGCAACCTCACCGAGACGATCGCCGAGAAGCGCAGCACCACGGCCACGACCGTCGAGGTGACGACGCCGGCCAAGGACGGCGGCGGCGGCACGCAGGTCTATGTGGCCGAGCGCGGCATCCTGCTGAAGGTGCAGGACAGCTCGATCTCGCTCGCGCCGGAAGGCATTCGCCTCGAGCACAACGGCTCCGTGATCCTGATGACCGACGACGGTGTGACGGTCAACGGCAAGCGCATCGATCTCAACAAATAAACTCGAACGAAACCAGCCATGCACTACGCAATCCATGAAGGCACATTCGAATTGCCGGACGCGGCGCTTGATCGCACCGTCAACATGCTGATTCTTCCCGTCGGCCCGGGCGGGCTGAGTCTCGTCGTGTCCCGCGGCCGGCTGCGCGAGCAGGAGTCGATCGACGCGTTCGTCGAGCGCGAATGGGCGCAAGCGTCGCGCACCGCGCAGAATCTGAATGTGCAGTCGCGACGCCCGGTGACGGTCGGGCGGGCGGAATGCCCCGGCGTGCAAACGGAATCGACGCATGAACAGGACGGTCGCACCTTTCATCAGATGCAGACGGCGTTTCGGCTCGATGCCGGTGGGCAGGTGATCGTGATGACGTTGACCAATGCCGCGCCGCTCAACGACGAACAGCGTGCGCTCGCCGCGCGCATGCTGGAGAGCTTCCAGCCGCGCCCGGTTGCGCCCACGCTCGTTTCGGATGCCGGCCGCCCATGAGTCAACCGGCCGCTCGCAAGGACGATCCCTTTACCCACACGACGCTTGCGGGCGATTTGCTCGGCATGGGCGGGTCGCTGCTGGGCGGCCTGGGTATCGGATGGGCGCTGACCACGATAGCGGAAGGCCTCGTGTTCGGCGCGTTGGGTGCGCTCGAAATTGGCACCGGCGGGCTGGCGACGCCGATCGTGCTGGCGATCGGCGTCGGCGTGGCCGCCTACATGCAGGGCTCGGGCCTGAACGACAAGATCGACGAGGCCGCGAAGGGGCTCGGCAACGCCATTTCTCCGCCCGTGGAGAAAGGCACGATCCAGAACGGCTCGCCCGATGTGTTCGTCAACGGGAAGCCGGCCGCGCGCGCGGCCGATGGCGCGGACATGGATCCGGTTCTGTGCAGCGACCATCCCGGTCCGCAATTCGTCGCGCAAGGGTCCGACGTGGTGTTCATCAACGATCTGCCTGCGGCGCGGGTCGACGACAAGACCACCTGTGACGGCACGATCTCGAAGGGCTCGCCGGACGTTTTCTTCGGCGGCGGCACGAAGACCGTGCGCGACATCAGCGCGGCGCGGCCGTGGGTCGCCGGGCTCGGCGCGGCAATCGGTATAGCGCTTGCGCTCTGTGGCCGAGGCAAGGGAAGCTGGGGCGATTTCGTCAAGGGCAAGCTGCCGTGTCTCGCGATGAATTTCGCGGCCGGCATATTCGGCACATGGCTCGGCAGCAAGATGCAGCCGTCGGCCGGCCATCCCGTCAACGTGATCACCGGCGGCAAGATTCTCGACGGCAGCGACGATACTGACTTCGTGTTGCCGGGCCCGCTGCCGATCGTCTGGCGGCGTTTTTACAGCAGCCACGACGATCGCGCCGATGGCCTGTTCGGTGTCGGCTGGAGCGTGCCGATCAGTGTCGAGTTGAGGGTGGCGCGGGAGAACGGCGTCGTCACGTCGATCACGTACTGGGACGAACAGGGGCGCGAGATCGAGTTTCCGGCGGTGTCGCCGGGTGAGAGTCATTTCAGCGTGCCGGAAGGCATTTACCTGATTTGTACCGCCGGCGGGCACTATGTGGTCGAAACGGTCGATGGTTTGTATCGCGATTTCGGCCGCGCGGGCAGCGATGCGGACAGCGAGATGCTCAAGCTGCGGCGGCTCGAGGATAGCAACGGCAACTGGATCGAGGTCGAGCAGGAAGCGGTAGATGAGGTCATGCGGCCGGTACGGTTGCATGACAGCGCGGGTCGCGTGCTGACGCTGGGTTACGAGAAGCCTCATCCTCGACGCATTGCCACGATCGAACTGACGCGCGGTGTCGACGGAGAGCAACCCGACACGCTGGTGCGTTATGCGTACGACGATGCCGGCCAACTCGTGGCCGTGACTGATCGCAGCGGCCACACCGGGCGACGGTTTGCCTACGAGTATGGGTTGATGGTCCAGCACACGTTGCCCGGCGGCTTGAACTGCTTTTATGCGTGGCAGGATGTGGGCCGCGACGCGCGTGTCATGCGCCATTGGACCGACGACGGCGAAGCGTACACGTTCGACGCAGATCTCGCGCAGCGTTCGGTGACGATCACCGATCAGATCGGGCGCGTGACGGTCTGGACGTGGAACGAGGATCAGCAGCCGACGAGTTATACGGATGCCGAAGGCAACGTGTGGCGGCTCGAATGGAACGCGATGCGGCAGCTGGTCAGCACGACCGATCCGGCCGGCCATGTCACTCGCTTCGAATATGACGAGCGCGGGCGGCAGACGCAGCGCATCGACGCGCTCGGCCACGTCGAGCGGACCGAATGGAATGGGCACTACGATCTGCCTGTTGCGGAAATCGATCCGACCAACGCGCGATGGATCTATCGTTACGACGCGCGCGGCAACCTGACGATGACGCGCGATCCGGCGGGTTTTGCGACCGAGTATTACCGCGACGATCGCGGGCTCGTGCATACGATTCGTGATGCGCGCGGCGGGTACAAGTTCCTTGAATGGAATGGCCGGGCGCAGTTGACCGCGTATACCGACTGTTCCGGCAAGGTCACGCGGTTTGCGTATGACGCACGCGGTGCGCTCGCTCGGGTGACCGATGCGGCCGGCAATGCCACGGTGTACGAAACGGATGCGATGGGGCGAGTCACGGGGATCGGGACGGCCGATGGTGCGCGTCAGATGTTCCGTTACGACGCGGCCGGAAGGCTGATTGAGGTCGTCGATCCAAACCAGCGCAGCACGCGCTACGAAGTCAATCCGCGTGGATTGTTGCTTGCACGCACGGATGCTGCGGGTCGGGTCGTGCAGTTCGGCTATGACCAGGCGTTCCGGTTGGCGAGCCTGACCAACGAGAATCGTGAGACGTATCGCTTTCAGTACGACCGTCGCGATCTCGTTTCCGCACAGATCGGTCTCGATGGCCACAGGCGTATGTACGAGTACGACGTGTGCGGTCTAGGCACGATCGTACGCGATGGGCAGCTCGAGACACGATACGAGCGCGACGCGATTGGGCGGCTGACGGCGAAGCAAGCCGCGCACGAGCGTTGCGAATACCTGTACGACGAGGCAGGCCGGATCACATCGGCCGAGTTGTACACGCTTGCTGCCCGAGGACCATCGTTGAAGAATCGCGTCAGCCTGAAGTACGACAAGCGTGGAGAAGTCGTCGAGGAATACACGCCGACCGGCTGGCTCGCACACACCTACGACGAGCTCGGCAATCGTGTCAGCACGACGATTTCCGGCGAGCGCACGATCGACTGGCTGCATTACGGGTCGGGGCATGTACACCAGATTCGTTTCGACGGTGCCACGGTTGCGGACATCGAACGGGACGACCTGCATCGCGAGGTGCTGCGGACGCAGGGCAAGCTGACGAGTCACTTCGGGTATGACGCGGTGGGGCGCCGTGCGCGGCAAACTGCGCAGCGCGGCGCGGCGGGCGGCGAGTTGCTTGCGAAGCAGTGGCAATACGATGCCGCTGGCGACGTGATCCAGAAGCGTGACCAGCGTTACGGCACGACGAGCTATCGGTATGACCCGACGGGGCGCATCGAACAGGCGGTGGGGCCGGGATTGCCGTCGGAAGTGTTTCGGTGGGATGCCGCGGCGAACCTGGTGTCGAGCGATCACCCGGGTGGCTACGTCGAGCACAACCGGCTCAAGATGTTCGAGGACAAGCGCTTCGAGTACGACGCGTATGGGCGGCTCGTTCGTAAGGTGAGCGGGCATGGGCCGGCTAAAGAGCTCACGCTTGAATACGACGACTGGAACCAGTTGAAGACCGTCGTGACGAAGGACCGGCTCGGGGTTGCAACGACGCATTTCGAATACGACGCGTTCGGTCGACGGATCAGGAAGCTCAATGGCAGTTATGCGAGTACGGATTTCCTGTGGGACGGCATGCGGTTGGTGCAGGAGACGTATCACGATCGTCAGGGCGAGGAAGCGCTGACGTACTTGTACGAGTCCAATAGTTATGTGCCGCTTGCCCGGATCGATCAAGGGAAGGCAGCGGCTAATGATGCGGATGGACGGGATTCGGTTTACTACTTCCACAATGATGTATCGGGGTTGCCGGAGGAACTGACTGACGCTGGTGGCGAGCTGGTTTGGCAGGCGCGCTACAAGGTGTGGGGCAATGCGGTGCAGGAGGAGTGGGTTGCGCGGGCGCCGCAGCGACCGACAGCGGTGTGGGGAGAGGTTCAAGCGGCCGCGTCAGCGCCGGCTCACGCACCGCGACCGCAGAACTTGCGCTTCCAGGGGCAGTATCTGGACCGCGAGACCGGCCTGCACTACAACACGTTCCGGTTCTACGATCCGGATATCGGGCGGTTCATCAATCCAGATCCGATCGGGCTTGCCGGTGGGCGCAACCTTTATCAATATGCGCCCAACCCGATTTCGTGGATTGACCCATGGGGATGGGCGGTAACTCCCCTGGATGCGCCTGGGTATTCAACGTATGGTCTTTACGAGCCCGGAGCGAATGAACCCTACTACGTTGGCCATACCGGACAATCGCTCGACGATCGCCTCTCTGAACATGTAGGCACAGGACGAGCCGCTCGAGGGCGAACAGAAATCCGCTCTCTTGAAGGGCCAGGCGGGACGTTGACATATAGTCAAGCAAAGGGGTATGAGCAAGCATATAGGGAAAAATTTAATACCAAAACCGGGTTTCCAGGCAATGTCATTGAGCCGATCAACAAGTTGAGAACGGATGAGCGTGGCCTTTCTCATGTGAAGTTTTATAATGAAAAGGCAAAGGAAATCGGGTTGGGTCGATGTGGAGGCAAATGATATGGCTTTATTGAAAGTAACGCCGGGTGACGTTGTTGCAATTCCCGGAGAAGTGAATGGTGAGTGGGGGTTTGTGTATTCTCGAGTGATTTTTGTTGGGGCGACAAAATGGATTGAGGTTTTTGATGATTTTAATGTTGACTTCGCGGCGGTGTTGGAGGGGGGGAGGGCTGAAAAATTCGAAAAGAAGTCTCGTCTGTTCAATCCAATTATGGCGTCATTTGATTTTGGGAAAAATTTTTGCTCTGTAAAATGGCCCATACTTTCATCGGATCCTCTTTATGTTTCGGATAAATCTGGCTTCTCGAAAATAGAATTTGAGGGGCCGTCGTATCAAGAGTTGGGAATTTATTATAAGGGTGGCGAGAAATTCACTGAAAAACCGGGCGTGCGCAGGGATTTGGATGATATGACGATATTTTCTAATCCGCAGCTTGTTAGGCGTATAAATTTATATCTTTCTGGCTACCTCGAAAAAGGCGTGGCATGGAACTCGCGATTGGTGAAATCGATTATTGAAAAAGAGGGGATGGACTGGTGGATAGGCGGAATAAACGCATGCAATGACAAAGCAGATGCGATTGCGCTTGCATTCAAAGAGTGGCGTGCAAAAAGGAAACGATGAAATTGCATCGGTCTGCAGAGGTCGCCAAGGAATACACACCTCGGCTATCGAAAGGTATGTATCGCTTGACTGATGCAGAGCATTTCAGCGAAGGGAACAGATAGCTTCACTACGCGATCAAGAATGACCCGGCGCTCGCTTCAGCACTCGAGGCAAGGTATCCCGGAATTTCCGAATACGTTGCCCCAACGAGACTCGGTACGTTTAGAGGAAGAGCATTTAGCGGTACAACCTGGCATCACCACGGTCAAGTGGGCGGGCTTTTGCAATTGGTTGACCGATCTATCAATTGGGCTGTATTAGGAAAAATAAAGATGATGGAGGCGGGGTGCTGGCTGGTTTTTGAGGAGGTGGATTATTATCGCGACAACGATGAAATCGGGCATAGAGAAGCTCGAGAGAGAGTTAGGCGTCCAGCTACCGGAAGCGATGAAGGGACACTACCTCAAGTTCAATGGGTGCATGCCAGTTCTCGACTGGTTTCCAATGAAGGATGATTGGGAGCCGATATGGGTCCACGACTTCCTTCCTATCGGAACGCAGGATGCGAGCGCGCCTAGCATTCGAAGCATTTATGCGCGAGTCACGGGTAAGGGAGGATACCCTCGAACCTTTGTTCCATTTGCCACTGATCCTGGCGGTAATCTCTTCTGTGTCGACACCGATAGCGGTGCCGTACATTATTGGTTGACCGACACCTACGACGAAACGTTGACGGACTTGGAGAACCGCCTGAAGGCTGATCGGCGTCTGACTGATTCATTTGACCAATTCATCAGCTCGCTCGTTTCTGAAGATCAGGCATTCGGCTAGCGTTTGGTCGCGGTAGTGTCATCGGCACAAGGAACAGGAATTATGGAATGCCAATGAGATTTTGAATAGTATCGATGCGGAGATATCCAAGCCGGGATTTTTCGATTTTTTTACTGGCATGGACTTCGATGGCTTACTTGAAAAAAGGGATGCCGCATCATTCGGCGATCTCTGGGTGCAAGCGTTTAGCGAAGTCGACGGACTCGACCTCGTAGTCGGCGACAGGAAATTCCTGGATTTTATTAGAGAGAAGGCATTCAAGCTCTCGTTTCGAGCCTCGGGAAATTCCGACATCGCGGGAAGAGTTTCAGACGACGTCGAACTGATCACAAAGAGCATGTTGGCCGGGAAATCGGATAGCTGGCCAGTTAGGGTTTTGTGGGGCAGCTATAAAAATAGGGACTTTCCCGCTGAATGAGGATGACGGGGCACACGCTCAGCACAAGTGACATTCACAAGCGTGCGCACTCAAAAACCCAGCGTTGGCTGCACGAGTATCGAGCCTGGCGCACAACGTCGAGTCTGAACTCGCCGAATTGTTTCAAATCGTCACGTTCTGATCAAGCATGTTCCGAATAGGCGGCGCAGGCATCGACCTGCTCGCCATTGCCGTCAACGCACGCAATAACAAGAAAGCTGATCAAGCCGCGTACCTATACCCAATGGCTAACGTACGCTCACATGTGTGCCAACGATGGTTTAATGGGTAATGTCCAACTGACGATGTCGTGTGCCCGCAGTGCACGTGAACGGAAGTGCCAGACGGCACTGATCTTCAATCGAAGTATCGCTTCCACCGATTCACCAACAAAGGAGGAATCCGAACCATAAAAACGCCGCGGTAAACGAGCGCGGGCCGCAAGTGCTACCAACACTCACGACCCGCTAACCACAGCCAACTGAACAGGAGTTGTCCATGGCTAAGCCGAATCATAAAGCACGACCACCGAAGACGGAACGTTTCGTCACGATCCAGGAGATGTGGGGTACCCCGAAGACCATGGATCCGAGGCCGGAGACGTTTTATCCGTACATGAAGATTGGTGGCATGTGGCTGATCAACGATGCGTGTTTTGTTCCGGGCCGCAAGGCGAGGATCGATATTGAGCCGGGCAGGCTGATCATCACGCAGATGTAAACGGCAACGCCGCGGGATGCGGCCGCGCTGCGCGACGTCGCGCAGCGCGCCGGACGGGGTAGAGCAGCCGTAACCGGCGGCAGCCACCCCAAACCACGCATCACCAAGCGATATCGCAAGACGACCGCGACGTCCCCGCACCGCCGGTAGCCGTGCATTTCGTCCCTGAGCCGTTGTCATAGAACGTCCGCGTCTCTGGCTGCGGCACCGACGGATCGAACGGATTCGGCGCGCCGTGCGGACCACGCGGTGCATCGTACGGCCGCTGCGGCGCATACGAGCCGCCACTCACAGCCGCCCGCGATCCATTAGCGCGCAGGTATTCATTCCAGTTCCGCTCGCGCTGCTCATACCGCGGCACAGCGCGCCCCAAACTGTCGCTCCCGCCCGCGCCGAGCGCGACACGATTCGGCGGCAAGACGAGATCGGGTTCCCGTTCAGAAGAAGCGGGCGGCGATGCAACAAGCGCATCGCTCGTCACCCGCAACGGCCGCGTATCCGGCGTATCGAAAGGGCTGCGTTCGGCAGGCGTGGCGAACTGCACCCGCCTGCGGCTCAACCGCGCCGCATGCCCATCATCCCGGGCGGCCGCACGTCGCTCCGAGCGGAACACATTGGCACCGGCCGACCGGTCGGTCAGCGTATCGCGTCCGGAAGCATGGGCAGCACAAACAGAAAGCGCACACGCAATCGCGGCGGCGGAAGAGAGGCGGATTGGGCAATTCATCGATGATTCGAAGCAGGTGATGTGCATTGAACAAAAACGGCAAATCACTGGCTGGCGGCTGAGCGACAAGGGGGACGTCGAAGCGTCCCTGAAGCGACTGCGAGGCGCGGCGGGCGCGACTTGCAGGGAGGCTGGCTGGATTGCTGAAGCGAGGCCACATTATTTCATGGAAATCTCAAAAAGCTTTCAAAATGTTTAGCGTCAAAGGTAAACAGTAAGATTTGCCGCGATGTCGAGCGCCCGTTCTGGTGCGCACTCACACAATCATCAGTCGATTGGTTTCCCGCGATCGACTCCTGGGCCGCCCACAAAACGCACCATCGCGGATCACGCCCTCGCCGGACGCCACGCCCAGCAAGGAACCCACCCCGGTCTCCCCGCCCAATAGCAACCCGATTGCACCCAAAGCAAGCGTTCCCGCCTTCCGGAGGTTGCGCCCCCGTCGCCACCCGCCCACCTCCAAAACGTACGTGTTTTCCCTCAATCGACAGGCATTTTTGACAGACGATTGAAAAACGCCCATATAATTTCGGCTGCCTTGCCAATGGCTGTCGGACCATCCCTCCGAACGAGCGATTTGGCAAGCGGGGCAGGCGAAACGCTTGCGCAATGCAAGACGCATCACGATGTCTTTCCGAACCAGACGTCCCCTTCGGGGACTGCAAGAGCCGGGCCCCGCTACGCAACATTCCGCTGGAGTTCCGTCTTCTATGTGTCTCGGGCGTGTCCCCTGTCCTCGCCCCGGGTGCTGTTCGATTGCGCAAGTCATGCCGCCTTTGCCCGTATGACTAAACAACATCGAGGAGCTCCCAGATGACGCTGTCCCGTCTTACGTCCATTTCCGTCGCCGCCGTGCTGTTCGCCGCGGGCGCCGCCGCCGCGCAAGCGGAAACCGTGAAGATCGCCATCGCTGGTCCGATGAGCGGCTCGGTCGCCCAATACGGCGACATGGTGAAGGCCGGCGCGCTGACCGCGATCGAACAGATCAACGCGGCAGGCGGTGCGGGCGGCAACAAGTTCGAAGTCGTGATGATGGACGACGCGTGCGAACCGAAGCAGGCCGTCGCCGTCGCCAACAAGATCGTCAGCCAGAAGATCAAGTACGTGATCGGCCACGTGTGCTCGGGTTCGACGATTCCCGCTTCGGACATCTACGAGAACGAAGGCATCGTGATGGTCACGCCGTCGGCCACCGCGCCGCAGCTGACGGAAGGCAAGAAGCGCCACTTCATCTTCCGCACGATCGGCCGCGACGACCAGCAAGGTCCGGCTGCCGCGCATTACATCATCAACAACGTGAAGCCGAAGAAGGTCGCGGTCCTGCACGACAAGCAGTCGTACGGCCAGGGCATCGCGTCGTCGGTGAAGAAGGACCTCGAAGCCGCGAAGATCCCGGTCGTGCTGTTCGAAGGCATCAACGCCGGCGATTCGGACTACTCGGCGATCATCACGAAGCTGAAGTCGCAAGGCGTCGATTTCGTCTACTTCGGCGGCTACCACCCGGAAATGGGCCTGCTGATGCGCCAGGCGCGCGAGCAGGGCGTGAAGGCGACGTTCATGGGGCCTGAAGGCGTGGGCAACAAGGACGTGACGGCGATCGCCGGCCCGGCCTCGGAAGGCATGCTGGTCACGCTGCCGGCCGACTTCTCGGCCGATCCGGCCAACGCGGCGCTCGTGAAGGCGTTCGCGGACAAGAAGCGCGACCCGAACGGCCCGTTCCAGATGCCGTCGTACGCAGCGGTGAAGATCATCGCCGACGCGATCGCGGGCGCGAAGACGACGGACCCGACGAAGGTCGCCGCGTACATGCACAAGACGACGTTCGACACGCCGATCGGCAAGGTCGCGTATGACGCGCAGGGCGACCTCAAGGCGTTCAAGTTCGTCGTGTACACGTGGCACAAGGACGCGACGAAGACCGCCGCCAAGTAACAACGGAGTATCC
Organism: Burkholderia sp. AU16482; assembly: GCF_002223285.1. Lineage (NCBI taxonomy): Bacteria > Pseudomonadati > Pseudomonadota > Betaproteobacteria > Burkholderiales > Burkholderiaceae > Burkholderia > Burkholderia sp. AU16482. Next base: position 1,850,220 of record NZ_NKEY01000006.1, on the reverse strand, counting down.
GCTCGCGCACCCGCCCCGCCCGAAACCCGGACGGGGCGGGTGCGTATTGGCCGCGCATCTGCCCCATGCGCGCCAAAGGGCGGCCCGAGACGACACCGTGCGCTGCGCGCGGCCGGCCGCCGTGATCCGGCGACGGCACGCGACCCAGCGCCAACGGGAGCTTCCCGCACATGACTGACTTTTTTCCCCAATTCGCCCAGCAGCTCGTCAACGGCCTGACGCTGGGTGCGATCTATGCGTTGATCGCCATCGGCTATTCGATGGTCTACGGCATCATCGGCATGATCAACTTCGCCCACGGCGAGATCTACATGATCGGCGCATACGTGGGCCTCGTGACCCTGACGGCGATCGGCATCTCCGCCGGCTATCCGCTGCCGCTCGTGCTCGGCGCCGCGCTGATCGTGTCGGTGATCGTCACCGGCCTGTACGGCTTCGCGGTCGAGCGCGTCGCGTATCGCCCGCTGCGCGGCGGCCCGCGCCTCGTGCCGCTGATCTCCGCGATCGGCATGTCGATCTTCCTGCAGAACTACGTGCAGATCGGCCAGGGCGCGCGCGACGTGTCGGTGCCGGTGCTGATCTCCGGCGCGTTCGAGATCCATCTCGGCGGCGACTACGACGTGACGGTTCCGTATGCGCGCCTGCTGATCGTCTGCGTGACAATCGTGCTGATGATCGCGCTCACGCTGTTCATCTCGCATTCGCGGATGGGCCGTGCGTGCCGCGCGTGCGCCGAGGACATGAAGATGGCGAACCTGCTCGGCATCGACACGAACCGGGTGATCTCGTTCACGTTCGTGCTCGGCGCGATGCTGGCGGCCGTCGGCGGCGTGCTGATCGGGCTGACGATCGGCAAGCTGAATCCGTATATCGGCTTCGTCGCGGGCATCAAGGCGTTCACCGCCGCGGTGCTCGGCGGGATCGGCAGCATTCCGGGCGCGATGCTCGGCGGCGTGCTGCTGGGCCTCGCCGAAACCTTCGCCGCAGGCTACATGCCGGCCGAGTACAAGGACGTGGTCGCGTTCGGCCTGCTCGTGCTGATCCTGCTCTTCCGCCCGACCGGCCTGCTCGGCAAGTCGGACATCGAAAAGGTTTGACGGAGACGCAGATGAGTCAAGTCATTTCCGTTCGCCGCCCGGCTGCCGACGCGTCGATCGGCCAGGCGCTGAAAAATGCCGCGGCCGCCGCGCTCCTGACGGCGATCCTCACGATTCCGGTGCTCGGGCTGCAACTGAAGCTCGAAGGCTATCAGGTGGTGCTGACGCCGCACTGGCGCCCGGTATGGATCGCGGTCGCGGCCGTGTTCCTGTTCCAGTTGTTCAAGCCGTGGCTCGTGCGCGCGAAATCGGCGGTGAAGCTGCCGGCGATGCCCGCGATGGGCGCGCAGCAGCAGCGCGTGATCATCTGGGTGCTGCTCGCCGTCGGCCTCGTGTGGCCGTTCTTCGGCTCGCGCGGCGCGGTGGACGTCGCGACGCTCGCGCTGATCTACGTGATCCTCGGCCTCGGGCTGAACATCGTGGTCGGTTTCGCGGGGCTGCTGGATCTCGGCTATGTCGGCTTCTACGCGGTCGGCGGCTATACGTACGCGATGCTGAACCAGTATTTCGGGCTGTCGTTCTGGGAATGCCTGCCGATCGCGGCGATTGCCGCGGCGACGTTCGGCTTCCTGCTCGGCTTCCCGGTGCTGCGCCTGCGCGGCGACTATCTGGCGATCGTCACGCTCGGCTTCGGCGAAATCATCCGCCTGCTCGCGAACAACCTGACGAGCCTCACCGGCGGCCCGGACGGCATCTCGAGCATACCGAAGCCGACGGTGTTCGGCTTCGAAATGGCGCGCTCGGCGAGCGTCGAAGGCGCGAAGACCTTCCACGAACTGATCGGGCTGGAATACAGCGGCGAGCACATGGTGATCTTCCTGTACCTGATCGCGCTGGTGCTGGTCGGCTTCACGCTGTTCGTGACGAGCCGCCTGATCCGCATGCCGATGGGCCGCGCATGGGAAGCGCTGCGCGACGACGAGATCGCCTGCCGTTCGCTCGGCCTGAACCCGACGCGCATCAAGCTGTCGGCGTTCACGCTCGGCGCGGCGTTCGCGGGTATCGGCGGCGCGTTCTTCGCCGCGCGTCAGGGCCTGGTGAATCCTGAATCGTTCACCTTCATCGAATCGGCGCTGATTCTCGCGATCGTCGTGCTCGGCGGGATGGGTTCGCAACTCGGCGTGATTCTCGCGGCGATCCTGCTGACCGTGCTGCCGGAAGTCGCGCGCGGATTCGCCGAGTACCGGATGCTGATCTTCGGTCTGGTGATGGTGTTGATGATGATGTGGCGTCCGCAGGGCCTCTTGCCCGCGAGCCGTCCTCACGTGGAGCTGCCGCAATGAGCGCGAATGCAGAACTGTTGAAGGTTGCCGGGCTGCAGATGCGCTTCGGCGGGTTGCTCGCGGTGGACGGCATCGATTTCGACGTGCGCCGCAACGAGGTGTTCGCGATCATCGGGCCGAACGGCGCGGGCAAGACCACCGTGTTCAACTGCGTCGGCGGCTTCTACAAGCCGACCGGCGGCGACGTCGTGCTCGACGGCCACGCGATTGGCGGGCTGCCGAGCCACCAGATCGCGTTGAAGGGCCTGGTGCGCACGTTCCAGAACATCCGCCTGTTCAAGTCGCTGACCGTCGTCGAGAACCTGCTCGTCGCGCAGCATCGGAAGGTGAAGGCCGGGCTGCTGCACGGCCTGTTCGCGACGTCCGCGTATCGTCGCGCCGAGAAGGAAGCGCTCGAACGCGCGGCCGTGTGGCTCGACCGGATGGGGCTGACCGCGGTCGCCAACCGGCCGGCCGGCACGCTGTCGTACGGGCACCAGCGGCGTCTGGAGATCGCGCGCTGCATGATCACCGAGCCGCGCCTGCTGATGCTGGACGAGCCGGCTGCCGGCCTCAACCCGCAGGAAAAGATCGAGCTGCAGCACCTGATCGACAAGCTGCGCCGTGAATTCGGCGTATCGGTGCTGCTGATCGAACACGACATGAGCCTCGTGATGGGCGTGTCCGACCGCATCCTCGTGATGGAGCACGGCCGGCCGATCGTGATCGGCACGCCGGAAGCGGTCCGCAACGACCCGCGCGTGATCAAGGCGTATCTGGGGGAAGAGTGATGCTGAAGCTGGAACAGGTCCATACGCACTACGGCGCGGTCGAGGCGCTCGCGGGCGTGTCGATCGAAGTGAACAAGGGCGAGATCGTCACGCTGATCGGCAGCAACGGCGCCGGCAAGACGACGCTGATGATGACGGTATGCGGCACGCCGCGCGCGTCGTCGGGCCGCGTGCTGTTCGAGGGCAACGACATCACCGCGATGTCGACGCACCAGATCATGCGGCAGGGGATGGCGATCTCGCCGGAAGGGCGGCGCGTGTTCCCGAGCCTGACGGTGCTCGAGAACCTGAAGATGGGCGGCTTTTTCGCGAGCCGTCACGAGATCGACGACGGCATCGAGCACGTGTTCAAGCTGTTTCCGCGCCTGAAGGAACGCGCGGCGCAGCGGGCCGGCACGATGTCGGGCGGCGAGCAGCAGATGCTGGCGATCGGCCGTGCGCTGATGAGCAAGCCGCGTTTGCTGCTGCTGGACGAACCGACGCTCGGCCTCGCGCCGCTCGTGATCGCGCAGATCTTCGACATCATCCGGACGATCCGCGACGAGGGCGTCACGGTGTTCCTGGTCGAGCAGAACGCGAACAAGGCGCTCGGCGTGGCCGATCGCGGCTACGTGCTCGAAACGGGGCGCGTGGTGCTGGCCGACACGGGCGCGAACCTGCTCGCGAACGACCGGATCAAGCAAGCGTATCTCGGCGGTTGATCGGCGGGAAGCCGCTGGCCTGCAACGGGCCGGCGGCTTTTTAGCGTTGTTTCCGGATGTGTCGGTACGATGGGGGCCATTCCCGTTTGTGTAGCGAATCCGCAGCCGATTCGGCTTCGATCGTAGTCGAATCGGCGACTTCCTCGCTTCCCGGAGCAAACCGATGAAGGTCAAACGAATCGTCGCCAATATCGACACACGCTCGATCGACGACGCAAAGCGCTTCTATCGGCACATCTTCGGCCTCGACCTGCTGATGGACCACGGCTGGATCGCGACCTACGGCAACGCCGAGCAGATGGACGTGCAGATCAGCTTCGCGTCGCAGGGCGGATCGGGCACGCCGACGCCCGATCTGTCGATCGAGGTCGACGATCTCGACGAAGCGCTTGCGCGTGTTCATGCGGCCGGCGTGCCCGTCGAATACGGCCCGGCCGACGAGCCGTGGGGTGTACGGCGGTTTTACGTGCGCGATCCGTTCGGCAAGCTCGTCAACGTGCTCTCGCATCGCTGACCGGCGACGGCGAGCCGGGCACGCCGCCGGCGTTCACGCATGCAACGCGAGCCCCTTCACCGCCTTGTCCACGGCCTTCTTCGGCCCGCGCAACGCCAACCCGACCAGATCGGGATTCTCCGCATCCTCGGCGCGAAACGCTTCGCGGTTGGCCGCATCGTGCCCGGTCGAGAACATCGCGCGCACGTAGGGCACGATCGTCAACTCGCGCGACAGCGCTTGCCGGTGCGCGGCCTGCAATCCGTTCAGATCGGCCGCGAACACCAGCATCGGCTGGCCGAGCATCCGGCCGTAGCGGCGCCCGGCCGCATCCTCGTAAGGCTCGCCGAGCGCATCGGGCGCACCGGCTGCGACGCCCGTCGCGAGAAACGCGACGACATTGAGTTTCTGCCACGCGGCGAGATCGTCGCGCACGATCAGCGCTACTTTGGTATCGAACATGCTTGCTCCTGGTTGGAGCGCCCATGATCCGACGCCGCGCGCGATCAGTCTGGAACGTTTGTGCAGAGTTGCCGGTACGCGGCCGGCGTGATCCGGTACGCGCGGCGGAACCAGCGGCCGAGGTGGCTCTGGTCCGCGAAGCCGACGTCGGCGGCCGCCTGCGCGGGCGTGCGGCCGGCGGCCAGCAGCCGGCGCGCGGCACGCAGCCGCAAACGCACGAGGTACGCGTGCGGCGACGTGCCGAACGCGCGCTGGAACATGCGCGTCAGCCGGAACCGGTCGATGCCGGCGACGCTCGCGAGTTCGTCGAGGCCGATGTTGTCGCCCATGTGTTCGTGCAGCAGGTCGCGCACGCGTGCGATCGCGGGCGGCACGACGCCGCTTTCCAGCACAAGCGGGCCGCCCAGATGGCTGCCGAGCCGCATCAGCAGGCGGTCGAGCGTCTGGTCGCGCGCGAGCCGGCCTTCGTTGTCGTGGAGCGCGAAGAACGCGTTCCGGATCGCATCGACGAGGCCGCGATCGTCGACGAGCGTGTGGCCGAACGTGGCTTCGACGCTGCCGAGGCCCGGCAGGTCGAGCCGGCGCGCGGCGCGCTCGACCCACGCCTGCGGCAGGTACAGCATCCCGTACGTGAAGCCGCCGGCTTCGGGCGCGTGGCCGTCGTGCATCGCACCCGGCTCGATCAGGATCGCGCGGCCCGGCACGCTCGTATGCAGCGAGCGGTGGCACTGGAAGCGCTGCACGCCCTGTTCGGTGAAGCCGACCAGCATGTCGTCGTGGTCATGCGCGTCGTACGCATGGCCGTTGAAATGCGCGTGCAGGCTTTCGATGCCGGTTTCCGCGTCGCGGCGCGCGACGAGCCAGTGGTCGGGTTCGCCGGTGGCTTTCGCATCTGTCGTCATCGGCTACCTCTCACGTCGTCGTTGTGTGACGGACCCTCTAAGCAGGCGGCGGAACAGCGGAGGCGCGTGCGGTTCATGCTCCGTTCACCGCCGCCTGTTCGTCGCGCGCATATTGCGCGGGTGGCCGGCCAACATGCCGCGCGAACGCGACGCTGAACGTGCTCGCCGAGCTGTAGCCGACGCGCGCCGCGATTTCCGCGATGCGGCCTTCGTTGCGGCGAAGCAGATCCTTCGCGAGCGCCATGCGCCACGTCAGCAGGTATTCCATCGGCGCGACGCCGACCGCGCGGCTGAAGCGTTCGAAGAACGTCGAGCGCGACAGCGCGGCTTCCTTCGCGAGTTCGACGATCGTCCACGGGTGCGCGGGGCGTTCGTGCATCCGGCGCAGCGCGGCCGCGAGGCGGCTGTCGGCGAGCCCGCGCACGAGCCCGGGCGACGCGTGCGTGCCGGTCGTGAACCGCAGCGCCTCGATCAGCAGCACTTCGAGCAGACGCGCCAGCACGATCTCGCGGGCAGGCCGCTGTGCGCGAGATTCGTCGCGCACCAGTTGCACGAGCGTGGTCAGCCGCGGTTCGCCGCGCACGTGCACGAAGCGGGGCAGCAGCGACACCAGCAGCGATGCATCGGGCGAACCGAAACTGCAGTTGCCGGCCATCATCCGCGTGTCGACCGGGTTGGCCGGATCGCCGATCCGGTATTCGCCGTGGTCGAGCATGACGGGCGGCGCGGTGTCGACGCCCGGCGGCGGCGGTTCGAGGCTCGACATCGCGACGCCGTAGGCCGCCGGAATCAGCATGAAGTCGCCGGCCAGCAGTTCGATCGGCGCATGCCCGTCGATCGCGATCCGGCAGCCGCCGTCGAGGACCGCGCAATAGAACGGCTCGCCGGCGACCGTGCGGTTGATCGCCCACGGGCTCGCGCCGCGCACGTACTTCGAGTACCGCGCGCCCGGTTGCAGCAGCGTCACGACTTCGGTCAGCGGGTCGATCATCGCCGGACTCTCGCAAAAGAAAAGCGGATTGTCGATTGTAGCGAATACGGCTCCCGCCATCTATCGTACGGACACGTGCTCAACACACCCCAGGAGTTCACATGAATACCGTACTGATTACCGGCTGTTCCTCCGGCTTCGGCCTCGAAATCGCGCGGCATTTTCTGGCGCGCGACTGGCAGGTCGTCGCGACGATGCGCAAGCCGGCCGACGACGTGCTGCCGCCGTCGGAGCGCTTGCGCGTGCTGCCGCTCGACGTGACGAGCGCGGACAGCATTCGCGCCGCGATCGACGCGGCCGGCCCGATCGACGTGCTCGTCAACAACGCGGGCTTCGGCGCGGCCGCACCGGCCGAACTCACGCCGCTCGACACGGTGCGCGCGCTGTTCGACACCAACACGATCGGCACGATCGCGGTGACGCAGGCCGTGCTGCCGCAGTTTCGCGCGCGCGGCGCCGGCGTGGTCGTGAACGTCACGTCGAGCGTCACGCTGAAGGCGCTGCCGCTGGTCGGCGCGTATCGGGCGAGCAAGGCGGCGGTGAATGCGTTCACCGAATCGATGGCGGTCGAACTCGCGCCGTTCGGCGTGCGCGCGCATCTGGTGCTGCCGGGCCGCGCGCCCGACACGCGTTTCGCGGACAACGCACGGGCCAACATGCACGGCTTCGAGCACGAAGCGTATGCGGACTTCGTCGGCAAGGCCGTGGCGCGGATGCTCGATGCGTCGGGGCCGATCACGCACGCGCAGGACGTCGCCGAAGCCGTGTGGCGCGCGGCGACCGATCCGTCGAGCCCGATGCGTATTCCGGCCGGCGCCGATGCGCAGGCGTGGGCGGCGGAAGCGGGTTGAACGGCCCGGCCGACGAGCCGAGGGGCGTACGGCGCCCCTTTGTGCGCGATCCGTTCGGCAAGCTCGTGACCGTGCATCGCTGATCGATCATCGCGAATCGCGCGCGCCGTTCACGCATGCAACGACGTTAGGTAGCTTCCTCGAATTATCGACTTCATCCTTGACTACGGCTCAGCCTCGTCCACAATTACAGTGGTCAATGTAATGGTTGCGCGTTGTCGGTGGCGCAGACGCGTAGTCCGGTAAACGGAGGAGACTCGTATGAACGACACGACAATGGAGACGGGCGGGGATACACGATCCGCTGGTTACAGGGCTTTGATCTGCGTGCTGCTTGGTGGATTGGGGCTATTGAGTTTCGGCGACCATTTCTATCATGTCCGCAATGGCATCTTGAGCTACAACGTCGGCCCGTTTATCGACGCGCAATCCGTATTCGTCTGGCCGATCTTCGTCGCCGCGATCACGCTGATACTGGCCTTCACGTCTTTCCTTACGAAGAACGCGACGCCTTCTTCGTTCTCCAAGTTGTTATTGCCGTTCGCGATCGTTCACGCGGCATACTTTTGTTCCGGGATTTGGGGCATTTCCCACCCGACCGAGCTGACGTTGGCGCTTATCGCGTTGTGGGTCGTGCGTATCGCGTTGACGTCCGAATACCGTGCGCAGATCGTCGTCGTGTCGTTGGTGCTTGCCGTATGCGGTCCTCTTGGCGAGGGATTTGTCTCGATGTTGGGGCTGTTCGACTATGCGCCGACGCTCAAGCAGTTCGTCAGCGTTCCATACTGGTTGTCGTGCCTGTACCTGAACGCTGGTGCGCTTGCCGTCACGGCCGCTCGATGGATCAGGATCGGCGATTTGTTTCAAGCGAATCAGGCCAGCCTGTCACACAAGACTACGGCGTAGGGAAATCTGCGCGGCCGCGACGACCGCCCGGTTCCGCATAACCGGCCAGCATGTCGTCGTGGTCGTGCCCATCGTACGCGTGGCCGTTGAAATGCGCACGCAGGCTTTCGATGCCGGTGTCCGCATCGCGGCGCGTGACGAACCAGTGGTCGGTCGCGCCGGCCCGGTTCGTCGCGGTCGTCGTCGGGTTCCTCCCACGTCGTCATCGCTTGACGGGACGGATACGCGGTCGGCGTCGCGACGATGGCGCGAGGCGGGGGAGGACGTCAAAGCGCGCGGGTAATCGCCTGCTCCAGCAGCGACAGGCCGAGATCGATCTCGTCTTCGCTGACGGTCAGCGGCGGCGCGATGCGGAACACGCCGCCCATGCCGGGCAACTGCACGATGTTCATGCTGAGCCCGAGCTTCATGCACTCGCGCGTGATCTTCGCGCCGAGCCCGTCCGCCGGCTCCTTGGTGCGGCGATCCTTGACGATCTCGACGCCCAGCAGCAGCCCGCGCCCGCGCACGTCGCCGATGCAGTCGAAGCGCTCCATCAGGTCGAGCAGGCCGCGCCGCAGCCGCTCGCCCATCGTGTTCGCGCGCGCGACGAGGCCGTCGCGCTGCACGACGTCGAGCACGCGCAGGCCGACGGCGGCCGGCAGCGGATCGGACACGTGCGTCGTGTAGAACAGGTAGCCGAGCGCGTGCGCGCGTTCCTCGATCGCCGCGGACGTGACCATCGCCGCGAGCGGCAGCCCGGCGCCGAGCGTCTTCGACAGCGTCAGGATGTCGGGCGTCACGCCGTCGCGCTGGCACGCGAACATCGTGCCGGTGCGGCCGACGCCCGTCTGCGCCTCGTCGAGGATCAGCAGCATCCCGCGTGCCTCGCACTTGCGCTTGAGCGCGGCCATGTAGCCTTCCGGCAGCTCGATGATCCCGCCCGAGCTGAGAATCGGCTCCGCGATGAACGCGGCGAGGTTGCCGCTCGACTGCCGGTCGATCAGGTCGAACGCGTAGTCGAGTTCGGCGAGCGGGTCGTACGCGCCGTTGCGCTCGAAGCGCGGCCGGTACGCGAACGGTGCCGGAATCGCGAACGAGCCGACCGACGCGGGGCCCACGCCCTTGCGGCCGGCGCTGTAGGTGGCCGATGCGGCGGCGCCCGTCATCCCGTGCCACGACTGCGCGAAGCCGACGATCTCGTACTTGCCGGTGACGAGCTTCGCCATCCGGATCGCCGCCTCGTTCGATTCGGCGCCGGTGCTGAGCAGCAGCGCGCGGTCGAGCCCGGCGGGCGTGATGTCGGCGAGGCGCGTTGCGAGATCGACGACCGGCCGCGACAGCATCCCGCTGAACAGGTGGTCGAGCTTGCCCGCGTATTCGCCGATGACGGACACGATTTCCGGATGGCTGTGGCCGAGCACCGCGCTCATCTGGCCCGACGTGAAATCGAGGATCGCGCGGCCGTCGGCGTCGTAGACGAAGCTGCCTTTCGCGCGCTCGACGATCATCGGCTCGAACGTGCCGCCGTAGCGGACCAGGTGCTGCGTGGCGTTGCGCCAGAAGGTTGCGTCGTCGTTCAGGGACATCGGGCGGCTCCGGGCAAAGGGCAGGGATCGCTTGCAGTCTAGGCGCGCGTCTGGTTTGATGGAAACGAATAGTTCTAATGCAAGCTAGAAGAGGGGCTAATACCTTGGCGCTTTCGCTCGAAATCGACCTGCTGCGCTCGTTCGTCGTGATCGCCGAGGTGCGCGCGCTGAGCCGCGCGGCCGCGCGGGTCGGCCGCACGCAATCCGCGCTCAGCCAGCAGATGAAGCGCCTCGAGGAAGCGGTCGACCAGCCGCTGTTCCAGCGCACCGGCCGCGGCGTGGTGCTCACGCATCCGGGCGAGCGGCTGCTCGTGCATGCGCAGCGCATCCTGCGGCTGCACGACGAGGCGATGGCCGACCTGTGCGGCACGGGGCTGTCGGGGACGATCCGGTTCGGGTGCCCGGACGATTACGCGCAAGTGTGGCTGCCGTCGCTGCTGCGGCAGTTTTCGAGCCAGCATCCGCAGGCGATCGTCGAAGTCGTGTGTGGGCCGACGCCGCGGCTGATCGAACACCTGGAGAAGCGTGCGGTCGATCTGGCGATGATTTCCGTGCCGGACGACGGCGCGACCGACGACATCATTCGCCGCGAGCAACTGGTGTGGATCGGCTATCCGGGGCTCGAGCCCGCGCATTTCGATCCGCTGCCGCTCGCGCTGTCCGATCGCGATACGCTCGATCACCTCGCGGCGTGCGACGCGTTGAACCGCGCCGGCCGCGACTATCGCGTCGCGTATGCGAGCAGCAGCCTCGCCGGGCTGATCGCGCTGGTGCGCTCGGGGCAGGCGTTCGCGGTGATGACGCAGACGGCCGTGCCGGCCGACCTCGCGATCGTCAACGGCGACCCGCACTTGCCGCCGTTGCCGGCCGTGGGCATTACGCTGCGGTTCGACCGGAAGCGGCCGTCGCACCTGACGGCCGCTTTCGCCGACCATATCCGGCAAACGCTGCCGTTGCTTTGACGGCTGGCGCGAATCAGTCGACCGTCGACGAGGTCGACGCGTGCGTGCGGCCACGCACGGCCGCCGCCGTATCGCGCACGCGGATCGCCGCCCGCATGCCCGACAGCTTCAGTTCGGTTTCCTGATATTCGTTGGCCGGCTCGGAATCGGCGACGATGCCGCAGCCCGCGAACAACCGGCACGCGCCGCCCGCGACCAGTGCCGAGCGCAGCGCGACGATGAAATCGCCGTTGCCGTGCGCATCGATCCAGCCGATCGGCGCCGCATACCAGCCGCGATCGAAGCCTTCGTGCGCACGGATGTGGTCGAGCGCCGGTGCACGCGGATGGCCGGCGACCGCGGGCGTCGGGTGCAGCGCGGCGACGACCTGCAGCAGCGTCGCATCCGGATTCAGCGTCGCGCGGATCGGCGTGCTCAGGTGCTGCAGCTTCGGCAGCCGGTGCAGCGACGGTCGATCGGGCACGTCGAGCGCGCGCGACAGCGGCCCGAGCGCGGCGCGGATGGCGTCGACGACGAGCGCGTGTTCGAGCCGCTCCTTCGCCGAAGCCATCAGTGCGGCGCCGAGCGCACGATCGTCGTCGGGCGTCGCGCCGCGCCGGATCGTGCCGGCCAGCGCATGCGTGCGCACGTCGCCGGCCGCGACACGCGCGAGCCGTTCCGGCGTGGCGCCGACGAAGCACGCCCCTTCGCGACGGACCGCGAACAGATGCGCATGCGGGTCGCGCCGCCGCAGACGGCGCAGCAGCGGCGCGATCGCGACCGGCCGCGCGTACTGCTCGAGCACGTCGCGCGCGAGCACGACCTTGCCGAATGCGCCGTCGTGGATCGCGTCCACCGCGCGACGGACTTCGTGCTGCCATTCGCTCGCCTGCAGCGCCTGCGTGTGCAGCAGTTGCGGCGCCTCGTCTTCCGCGGCCGGCGCAAGGGCGCCGAGCGAGTCGATCCGTGCAAGACACGCATGCGCGAGCGCGGCCGGATCGTCGTGGGCGGAGACGACCTGCTGGCAGACGGCCCAGTGCGCATCGCCTTCGCGCACGATCAGCAGCTTCGCGAGCGTCATGCTCGCATCGGCAAACGGCGACCAGTGCGCGCTGCGCGGGCCCCGCGAATCGAACCGGAAGCCGCCGACGAGCCGCGGCGGCTGCGGGCCGGCCGTGACCGCGTCGCGCACGAGCGTGCGCCAGCGCGCGTCGATCTGCGCGAAGCGCGTGTCGCCGGCGGCGCTCAGTTCGACTGCGCAGTCCCAGCCGAACAGCGTGACGGACGCATCGCCGGCTTCGTGGAAGCACCACGGCGTGACGCCGTCGTCCCACGCGGCGATCAGGTCGAAGAAGTCGAGCGCGCGCAGCGGCACCGAGACCGACGCCAGCGTCGGCGTGCCGGTGGCGGCGGCGCGGCGGGCCGCCCGCGCGAACGTGTCGTGCAGCAGCGGAAGGCCGGCGGTCATGCGAGCCCCCGCTGTTGTCGCCAGTATCGGGTTTGCTGCGCGATGTACCACGCGATGAGCTGGGCGAACAGCTTCTCGACGTAGTCGGCGTCGAGGCCGGCCTGTTCGGCCCAGCGGCGCCGGTCGGGCAGCATCGCGGCCACCCGCTCCGGCGCGGCGATGCTCGCCTCGTCCGGCTTGAAGCGCGACGCGGCTTTTACGTACTGCATGCGCCGGCCGAGCGCGTCGATGATGTCGGCGTCCAGGCGATCGATCGCTTCGCGAATGTCGGGCAGCCCCGTGCAGGCGTCCGGTGTTTTCATGTGTACTCCTTTCCGTAACGAAGGGACTGGTCGATCCGTTCGACCAGATGGGCGATCACCGCCGGGTATTGGTGCCGCAGGTAGAAGTGGTCGCCGTCGAACGTCGCGACGCGGATCGGGCGCGTCGCGACGTCCTGCCACGCATGCGCCTCGTCGCTGTCGAGCTCGGTATCGGCGAGCGGCAGCATCACGCCGAGCGGCGCATCGATGCGCGGCGGACGCTCGCGCCGATACGTTTCGATCGCGCGGTAGTCGTCGCGGATCATCGGCAGGTAGATCGCGCGCATTTCCGGGTCGGCGAGCAGCGCGGCGTGCTCGCCGGACAGCCGGGCGACGTCGCCGATGAGCGCGTCGTCGGATTGCAGGTGCAGATCCGACGGGCGCTGGCGATGCGGCGGCGGCAGCGCGGAAACAGCCACGTAAAGCGGCGCGGCGCCGCGCGCCTCGAGCCGCACCGCGACCTCGTACGCGAGCGCGGCGCCGAGGCTGTGCCCGAACAGCACGAGCGGCGCGTGTGCATGGCGTTGCAGCGCGTCGGCGGCGGGGCCGGCGAGCGCGTCGATCGAGTGCAGGCACGGCTCGCCGAAGCGTTCCTCGCGGCCCGGATACTGCAGCGCGAGCAGATCGACGTCCCACGGCAGCGCCCGGCTCCAGCCGCGAAAGAAATTCGCGGTGCCGCCCGCGTGCGGAAAGCAGACGAGCTGCGCGCGCGGGCACGGCGACAGCCGCAACTCGCGAATCCAGTTCGACTCGGTCGGGCGCGCGCTCATGCGGCCGCCGCCTGCAACTGGCGGCGCAACAGGTCGCGCAGCGATTTCTTGCTGGTCTTGCCGATGCCGGTTTCCGGAAAGCGCGGCATGAATTCGATGCGATCGGGGATCTTGAAGGCCGCGAGCCCACAGTCGCGCAGGTAGCGTTTCAGCATCAGTCTGGACGGAGCAGGCGCGCGTGCGACGACGAACGCGCAGGTCCGCTCGCCGAGCATCGGGTCGGGCATCGCGACGACCGCCGCGTCGTGCACCTGCGGATGCGCGAGCAGCAGGTTCTCCACTTCCTCGGCCGAGACCTTCTCGCCGCCGCGGTTGATCTGATCCTTGTCGCGGCCTTCGACGACGAGGTCGCCGTCCGCGGTGCGCCGCACGCGGTCGCCGCTGCGGTAGAAGCCGTCGGCCGTGAACGCCGTCGCGTCGTGCTCCGCGAGCCGATAGTAGCCGCGGATCGTGTACGGGCCGCGTACCTGCAGTTCGCCGATTTCGCCGGGCGCGACCGGTGCGCCGGCTTCGTCGACGATGCGCACTTCGTCGCCTTCGGAGACGGGGCGGCCCTGGGTGCGCGCGATGCGCTCGGGCGTATCGTCGAGCCGCGTGCAGCAGATGAGCCCTTCGGCCATGCCCAACACCTGCTGCAATCGACAGCCGAGCACGGGCGTCACGCGTGCGGCCGCGTGGTCCATCAGCCGGGCGCCGCCGACCTGCAGCACGCGCAGGCTCGACAGGTCGGCCTGCCGTTGCGGCTGCTCGTCGAGCCACAGCAGCGCGAGCGGCGGCACGAGCGCGGTATGCGTGACGCGTTCCTGCGCGATCAGCGCGAAGCTCTGGTCGGGCTCGGGCCGGGAGGTCGTCACGACCCGGCCGCCCGCGAGCAGCGCGCCGATCGTGCCGGGGCAGCACAGCGTGAAGTTGTGCGCCATCGGCAGCGCGGCGAGGTAGACGGTGTCGGCATCGACACCGCTCGCGGCGCTGCACGCGCGCACGTTGTACAGGTACTCGCGATGGCGGCGCGGAATCAGCTTCGGCGTGCCGGTCGTGCCGCCCGACAACTGGAAGCACGCGATGTCGTCGGCGCGCGCCGCGCAGGCGTGCACGGGTGGCGCGTCGTACAGCGCGTCGAACGACGTGAATGCGTGATCGTCGCCGGCCATCACGACGTGCTCGAGCGTCGGGCAGTCGGCCTGCAAGGCGGCCGCCAGCGGCTGGCAGTCGAAATCGCCGAGTCGCGACGCGCCGAGGTAAGCACGCGCACTGGCGAAGCGGCAGAACGCGCCGATCTCGTAGTGACGGTGGGCCGGCAGCGCGAGCACCGGCCGCACGCCGAGCTGGAACAGCGCGAAGCAGGTCTCGATGAAGCGCGCGCCGTTCGGCAACTGGACGACGACCGCGTCGCCGCGCGTGAGGCCGAGCCGTGCGAGGCCGCCCGCGAGGCGGCGGATGCGCGCCAGCAGATCGCGATAGCGCAGGCGGCGCGCGCCGTCGACGATGGCGAGCGCGTCGGGATGGCGCCGCGCGCACGCGTCGAGCGCGTCGAAGAACGTCGTGTCCTGCCAGTAGCCGGCGTCGCGATAGCGGCGCGCGAAGTCGTCGGGCCAGTCGGGCGCGTCGGCCGGCACGGCCGCCGCCAGGGAGGAAGGGGAGGGTTGCATGCGCTGACCTTGGGTTCCGGCAAGTTGTCAGAAAATGTAAATGAGAGGTATTATCATTTGGAACGGGTGCTGCGATAGCGCCGTTTCTTTCGATATCGCGGCAATTTCGTTCGATCAGGCGCCGGTCGCGCGGCGCCCGGCCAATCCGGCCGGACAATCGGCCGGCTGCCGGTGCGTGCCGGTCCGCGCGTGCCGCCTAACCAACGGACCTCCGATGAGATCGACCTCCTTCGCTTCGTCACGACGTCACCCGCCGGTGCTCGTGCCCGGCAATCACCCGGGCGTGGTGCACATCGACGCGGGCATGAAACTCATGAGCGGCACGCTGTGCTCGGATAGCCGCGACTGGTACGAGGAGCCGCTCGAAAAAGGGCTGAAGCTCGTCCTCGTGCAGAGCGGGCAGTTGCGCTGCCGCGTGCCGGGCCAGCCCGAGCAATGCATCAAGGGGCCGGGCCTGTGCGTGATCGCCAACGACGGCGAATTCACGACGCACCAGATCTACGACCGCGACGTGCCGCTGCGCTACACGATCGTGCAGCTCGGCCTCGATGCGCTCGACCGCAACCTGAGCCTGCTGCCGGAGAAGCTGCTCGCGCCGACGGGCGGCGATCCGCGCATCGTCAGTTGCCCGGCGTCGAAGGCGCTGCAGGCGCTCGCCGTGCAGATCGCCACCTGTCCGTTCGAGGGGGCCGTGCGCGAGTACTACCTGAAGGCGAAGGCGTTCGAGCTGACCGCGCTGAGCGCGCAGTTGCTGGCCACGCAGCGGCAGTCCGCACCGGCCGACGTGCGCGTCACGTCGTCGGATGTCGAGCGCGTGTACGCGGCGAGCGACATCCTGACGCGCGAGCTCCAGCATCCGCCGACGCTCGACGCGCTCGCGGCGCGCGTCGGGATGAATTCGCGCAAGCTGACGGCCGGTTTCCGCAAGGTGTTCGGCACGAGCGTGTACGCGTATCTGCAGGAATACCGGCTGCGGACCGCGCACGCGATGCTGTGTGCGGAGGATGCGAACGTATCGACCGTCGCGTACCGCGTCGGCTACAGCCCCGCGCATTTCTCGATCGCGTTCCGCAAGCGCTACGGCATTTCGCCGAGCGATATTCGCGTGTCGTCGAACGCGATCGACCACGAGGAACTGGCGGGCGCGGCGATCTAAAACAACTGACCGGCAGCCTAAAGGAATCGACCCGGCGCATGGGTGTTAATGAGATAGATTCTCATTCACAGGTGGCCGCCGCCGCGCGGAGCCGCCGCCGAACGATCCATACAAGGCGTGCCCATGAGCCAGACCGTTGTCGATTCCACGACCGACCATTCCGATCCTTCCTGTTGTTCTCCTACTGATTTTCGCGCGCGGCTCGTTGCGCTGATCGCCGAGCTGCTCGACGAATCCGTCGATGAAATCGCGTCGCTCGACGACGACGAGGACCTGCTGAGCTGCGGCCTCGATTCGATCCGGCTGATGTATCTGCAGACGCGCTTGAACCGGCTCGGCCATGCGCTGACGTTCGATGCGCTCGCGCGCACGCCGACGCTCGGCGCGTGGGCCGCGTTGCTCACGAGTGCGCCGCCTGTCGCTCGGGCCGCTCGAGCCGCTCGGGCGGAGGCCGTCGTCGCTGCCGAAGCGGTCGACGTGCACGCGCCGTTCGAGTTGTCCGCGGTGCAGCAGGCGTACTGGCTCGGCCGCGGCGACGGCGAAGTGCTCGGCAACGTGAGCTGTCACGCGTTTCTCGAATTCCGCAGCCGCGCGATCGATCCCGTTCGTCTCGACATCGCATGCCGGCGCGTGCGCGAGCGTCATCCGATGCTGCGCGCGCGTTTCGACGGCGGCCGCCAGCAGATCCTCGCCGAGTCGAATGCGCCGGTGTTCGCGCATGCGGACTGGCGCGACCGGACGGCGGCCGATGCGCAGGCCGAATGGGTGTCGCTGCGTGCGTTCCGGTCGCACGAATGCCTCGACGTCGAGCACGCGCAAGTGTTCATGATGGGACTCGTGCAGATGCCCGGCGGCGAGGATCGTGTGTGGCTCAGTGTCGATCTGCTCGCGGCCGACGTCGACAGCGTGCGGCTGCTGATGCAGGAGATCGGCGTCGCGTATGCCGAGCCGTCGGCGCTGCCCGCCGCGCCGTCGACGTGGTTCCCGGCCTGGCTCGCGCGTCGCGCGGCCGAAACGCGCGATGCACGCGCCGCGGCGCGCGACGCGTGGCAGGCGCGGCTCGCGACGTTGCCGGAAGGGCCCGCGCTGCCGCTCGCCCGTGCGCCGGAAACGATCCGCGCGCCGCGTTTCAGCCGCGTCGCACATACGCTGAGCACGGACGAGCTCACGCGCCTGCAGGCGCGCGCCGCGCAGCACGGCGTCACGCTGTCGTCGGTGTTCGGCGCGGCGTTCGCGGCCGTGCTCGCGCGCTGGAGCGGCCGACAGGCATTCCTGCTCAACGTGCCGCTGTTCGACCGGCACGGCGATGCGCCCGACCTGGGCCGCGTGATCGCCGATTTCACGACGCTGTTGCTCGTCGAATGCGACGTGCGCGCCGATGCGAGCGCGGCCGATACGGTGCGTGCGTTTCAGCAGCGGCTGCATGGTGCGATCGCGCACGCCGCGTATCCGGCGCTCGACGTGCTGCGCGATGCGCGTCGGCAGGGCATGCCGCGCGCGGCGCCCGTCGTGTTCTCGTGCAACCTCGGCGACGAATCGTTCGTGCCCGACGCGTTCGCGCAGGTATTCGGCGATCTGCACGACATGATTTCGCAGACGCCGCAGGTATGGCTCGACCATCAGCTCTATCGCGTGCCCGGCGGCGCGCTGCTCGCGTGGGACAGCGTCGACGGCCTGTTCCCGGACGGGATGATCGACGCGATGTTCGGCGCGTATGTCGCGTTCGTGCAGGCGCTGTGCGATCGCGACTGGCGGTGGCCGATCGCGGTCGAGCTGCCGTCCGCGCAGCGGCGCGTGCGCGATACGCTCAACGCGTTGCCGGCCCGCGGCCGCGCGCGCACGCTGCATCACGATTTCTTCGCGCTGGCCGCGCGCGAGCCGGCCGCCGTGGCCCTGCGATGCGGCGACCGCGCGGTGACGCGCGGCGAACTGGCCGCGCAGGCGCTCGCGGTCGCGGGCGGGTTGCGGGCGGCCGGAGTCGGGCACGGCGATGCCGTCGAGATCAGCCTGCCGCGCGGGCCCGCGCAGGTCGCGGCCGTGTTCGGCGTGCTGGCGGCCGGCGCGTGCTACGTGCCGCTCGACGTCGCGCAGCCGGTCGCGCGCAAGGCGCTGATCGAGCGCGCGGCAGGCGTGAAAGCGGCGATCGGAGACATCGCATGCGCGGACGGGCCGCTGCCGCATGTCGGCATCGCCGCGTTGCTGCGGCATGCACCGCTGGCCGCGCCGCTCGCGGTCGCGCCGCAGGCGACGGCCTACGTGATCTACACGTCCGGTTCGACCGGCGTGCCGAAGGGCGTCGAGATGACGCACGCGGCGGCGATCAACACGATCGATGCGATCGACGCGCTGCTCGGCGTGAGCGCGGGCGACCGGCTGCTCGCGGTATCGGCGCTCGATTTCGATCTGTCGGTGTACGACCTGTTCGGCGCACTCGGGGCGGGCGCCGAACTCGTGCTGCCGACGCAGGACGAAGCGCGCGATGCGGCGCGCTGGATCGAGCTGATCGCGCAGCACCGCGTGACGCTGTGGAACTCGGCGCCCGCGCTGCTGGAAATGGCGCTGGCCGTGCCGGCGGCGAGCGACGCGTGCCGCAGCGTGCGCGCGGCGCTGCTGTCCGGCGACTGGATCGCGCTCGACCTGCCGGCGCGGCTGCGCGAGCGCTGCGGCGATGCCTGTGCGTTCCACGCGCTCGGCGGCGCGACCGAGGCCGGCATCTGGTCCAACGTGCAGACGGTGCACGACGTGCCGCCGCACTGGCGTTCGATTCCGTACGGCCGGCCCTTGCCGGGGCAGGCGTATCGCGTCGTGGATGCCGACGGGCGCGATGCGCCCGATTACGTGCCGGGCGAATTGCTGATCGGCGGCGACAGTCTCGCGCGCGGCTACCGGAACGATCCCGAGCTGACCGCGCAGCGCTTCGTGCAACACGCGTCGGGGCGCTGGTATCGCACCGGCGATCGCGGCCGCTACTGGCCGGACGGGACGCTCGAATTCCTCGGGCGCGAGGATCGGCAGGTGAAGGTGCGCGGGCACCGGATCGAACTTGGCGAGATCGAGGCGGCGCTGGCCGCGCATCCGCTGATCGACGGCGCGTGCGCGAGCGTCGTCCACGGCGAGGCCGCGCGCATCGTCGCGGCGTTCGTGCCGGCCGATCGCGCGGCAGCGGACACGGCGCCGTCATCGCTCGTCGAGGCCGGCATGGCCGACACGATGCCGGCGGAAGCGGCCGTCGCGCGTGCCGTCGCCGGCCGGCTGCTCGATGATGGCGCGGGCCTGCCGCCGTCGCTGCGTGCGCACTGGCACGCAAACGGCGACGCATCGATGGCCATCGACGCGGCGCTCGATCGGCTCGACTGGCAGGCAACCGATCTCGACGAGCTGACGGCCGCGCTGCGCGCGCTCGCCGCCGATCCGGATACCGCCGCGCAGCGCGTGCCGCTGGACCCGTGCGTGGCGCCGCTCGCGTTCGCGACGCGTTTGCCGGACGGCGCCCGCGCGTTGCGCGCGTTCGCCGCCGCGCTGGATGCGCAGGCCGCGGCACACGCAGGGGCATTGCGCGTCGCGGTGCTCGATGCGCGCGCGGGCCAGGCGCTCGATGCGGGGCTCGGCGTGCTCGACGATCCGCGTTTCGACGTGACGCTGTTCGACGTGTCGCCGGGCCTGCTGCACGACGCCCGGGCGCGCTTCACGCGAACGCTGCCTGCGCTTCAGACGATGCAGGATGGCTTGCTGCCCGCCCGTCATCTCGGCGCATTCGATTGCGTGATCAGTTTCGCGGCAGCGCACCTGCGCGACGATCCGCGCGACACGTTCCGGATCGCGGCCGCGTTGCTCGCACGGGACGGCCGCCTGCTGCTCGCCGACGTGCTGCGCGATTCGCCGCTGCGCGAACTCGTCGCGGGCGTCGTGGGCGATGCGTCGCCGCCGCGGCCGTTCGCCCACGACGCGCTCGCGGCGGCCGCGCACGCATGCGGCTTTGCGGTCGATGCGCGGAGCTGGCGCTCGGCTGCGTTCGCGTGCATCGATGCGCGCCGGACCGGCGAGCCGACCGCGCAGGCGGCGCTGGCCGACTGGCTGCGCGACCGGTTGCCCGACGCGATGCGCCCCGATGCGCTGTGGTGGGCGCCGCGCTGGCCGCTGAACGCGAACGGCAAGATCGATCGCCGGGCGGTGGGGGACGCGCTCGCGCGCGCACTCGGCGACGCACCGGCCGCGCACGATGCGTTCGTGCCGGCCGATGATCGGCACGCGACATTGCTCGCCTGCTGGGAGCAGGCGCTCGGCCGCGCGGCGAACGCGCGTGACGCGACGTTCTTCTCGCTCGGCGGCGACAGCCTGCTCGCGACACGGCTGCTCGCGCAACTGCGCGAGCGGCTCGGCGTGCGGATCGGGATGGCCGCGTTCTACCGGCAGCCGACGCTCGCCGGTCTCGCGGCGCAGCTCGACGCACTGACGCCTGCGGCGCCTGCCGATGGCGACGCATCGTTCGCGACGATCGAGGAGGGCGTGCTGTGAGCTTCGACGACGTGCTCGATCTCTGCCGCGAACGGCAGATCGAACTGTGGTGCGACGACGGCGGCCAGTTGCGCTATCGCGCGCCGGCCGGCGCGCTCGACGCGGATCTCGCCGCGCGCATCAAGGCCGAACGCGATGCGTTCGTCCGTTTCCTTCAGGGCGGCGCGTGGCGCAGCGATCCGGCGCGCCAGTACGAACGGTTTGCGCTGACGCCGGTACAGGCCGCGTACGTGCTCGGCCGGCACGAATCATTCGACTTCGGCGGCAGCGCCTGCCATCTGTACGTCGAATACGACGAACCGAAGGGTCTCGACTGCGTGCGTTTCGAAGCCGCGTGGAATGCGTGCGTCGCCCGCCATCCGATGCTGCGCGCGATCGTCGAGGACAACGCATGGCAGCGCGTGCTGCCCGACGTGCCGTGGCAGCCGCTCACCGTGCACGACCTGCGCGACGCCGACGCGAACGCATTCGACGCCCACCTGAACCGCGTGCGCGAGCGCCTCGACCATGCGGTGCACGCGCTCGACCGCTGGCCGGTGCTGCAGCCGGAAGTGAGCGTCGGGCCGGACGGTGCGGTGCTGCACCTGTCCGTGGATTTCACGCTGATCGACTACGCGAGCCTGCAGTTGCTGCTCGCCGAATGGCGGCGTCGTTACGACGATCCGCAATGGCAACCGGCGCCGCTCGACGCGACGTTCCGCGACTATGTGATGCATGAAGCGCAGGCCGCGACGCGTGCCGACCATGCACGCGACAAGGCGTGGTGGCTCGCCCGGCTCGACGATCTGCCCGCACGTCCCGATCTGCCGATCGTGCCCGCGCTGCGCGCCGACGGGCGGCCGCGCTTCACGCATCGGCATGCGCGGCTCGATCGCGCGCAATGGGCCGCGCTGAGCAGCCATGCGAGCCGTTTCGGGCTGAGCGCGGCGAGCGTCGCGCTGGCCGCGTTCGCCGAGGTCGTCGGCCGCTGGAGCCAGGCGCCGGCGTTCTGCCTGAACCTGACGGTGCTGAACCGTCCGCCCGTGCATCCGCGCATCGATGCGGTGCTCGGCGATTTCACCGCATTGAGCCTGCTCGCCGTCGACGCGACGCACGGGCGCGATTTCGTCGAGCGTGCCCGCGCGATCGGCGCGCGGATGTTCGACGATCTCGACCATCGCGCGTTCACCGGCGTCGATGTGATGCGCGAACTCGCGCGGCGGCGCGGCAAGGATGCGGCGCTGATGCCGGTGGTGTTCACGAGCGGAATCGGCAGCGTCGGGCGCCTGCTCGGCGAGCACGCGGCGCGCGCCGAACCGCCGCGCTACATGATCAGCCAGACGCCGCAGGTGTGGCTCGACTGCCAGGTGACCGACCAGTTCGGCGGGCTGGAAATCGGCTGGGACGTGCGCGACGACCTGTTTCCGCACGGCATGCCGTCCGCGATGTTCGACGCGTATGTCGCGCTGCTGGGCCGGCTGGCCGACGATGCCGAATGGTGGTCGCGCGCGGGCGACATCGTATTGCCGTCCGCCGCGCCCGTCGCCGACGTGCATCCGGACGCCGATACGCATCTCGCGGCCGGGTTCGCCGCGCAGGCGCTGCGCACGCCGGATGCGCCGGTCGTGATCGATGCGCGGGGCGCACGCACGTACCGCGAGGTCGCGCAACATGCGGCGGCGCTGCGCGGCGCGCTCGAACGGGCCGGCGTCGGCGTGGGCGATACCGTCGCGGTGCTGATGCCGAAGTGCGCGCACCAGCTCGCGGCCGTGCTCGCGATCGTCCAGGCGGGCGCCGCGTACGTCCCGGTCGACAGCCGCCAGCCGGCGCTGCGGCAGCAGGCGATCCTGCGCAATGCGCGGGTGCGCGCGGTCGTCAGCGTGCAGGCGCTGGCGTTCGAACACGACGGTTGCGTACGCATCGATATCGATGCATTGCCGATCGATCCGCAATGGCCGCCGCGCGCCGCGCGCGACGTTGCCCCCGATGCGTTGGCCTACGTGATCTACACGTCGGGCTCCACCGGCGAGCCGAAGGGCGTGATGCTGAGCCACGCGGCGGTGTGCAACACGCTCGCCGACATCAACGCGCGGCATGCGGTCGGCGCGGGCGATGTGGTGCTGGGCCTGGCCGAACTGAGCTTCGACTTGTCCGTGTACGACTTTTTCGGCGCGACCGCGCGCGGGGCGTGCGTCGTGCTGCCCGACCCGGCGCGCGGCAACGATCCGTCGCACTGGGCCGAGTTGATGGCGCGCCATCGCGTGACGGTATGGAACTCGGTGCCGGCACAGGGGCAGATGCTGATCGACTACCTCGAAGGCGAGCCGGCGCTCGACGTGCCGGGCCCGCGCCGCGTGCTGTGGTCGGGCGACTGGATTCCGGTGACGCTGCCGGCCCGCTGGTGGCGCCGCTGGCCCGACAGCGCGCTGTTCAGCCTCGGCGGCGCGACCGAGGCGTCGATCTGGTCGATCGAGCATCCGATCGGTCCGAACGACACACGGCTCGCGAGCATTCCGTACGGCCGCGCGCTGACCGGGCAGACGATGGAAGTGCTCGACGCACTTGGCCGGCCGTGTCCGCCCGGCGTGCGCGGGGAGATCCACATTGGCGGCGTCGGGCTCGCGACGGGCTACGCGAACGATCCCGTGCGCACGGCCGAACGGTTCATCCGTCATCCGGACGGGCGCCGGCTTTATCGCACCGGCGACCTCGGGCGCGTGCGGGCCGATGGCTCGCTCGAATTCCTCGGCCGCCAGGACGATCAGGTGAAGATCCGCGGCTACCGGATCGAGCTGGCCGAGATCGACGCGGCGCTGACCGCGCATCCGCTCGTCGGCGCGGCCGCGACGATCGTGCTCGGCGACGGCGCGGAGCGCCGGCTCGCGAGCTTCGTGTCGCTGCACGGCGCGGACGCGCCTCCGTCGGCGCAGGACGATGCGCTGCACGAGATCGCGACGCATGCGCGTGCGGCATTCGACACGGCACGCTGGCCCGCGCAGGCGGACGTGTCGCGTTCGGTCGGGCAACTCGAAACGGCGTGCGTGGCGTCGCTCGCCGCGTGGATCGTGCCGGCTGGCGGCCTGACGGCCGACGGCTCGACCGGCTTCGCGACGCTGTGCGAGCGGCTGCGTGTGCCGGCGGCGCGACGGCATCTGCTGCGCCACTGGCTCGCGATGCTGGTCGCGCACGGCGTGCTGGACGCGGACGGCGAAGACGGCTGGCGCATGCGGCCCGATGCCGGCGTCGTCGACGCGCTCGCATGCTGGGATGCATTCGCGCAGCACGCATCGCCCGATCTGTGGCCTGCCGTTCTCGTCGATTATTTCCGCACCAGCGCGGGATGCCTCGATGCGCAGATCGACGGCAGCGTATCGCCGGCCGGCCTGATGTTCCCGGAAGGCGCCGCGCATATCGCCGAAGCGATGTACAGGGACGGCGAGCACGCCCGCGCGCTGCATCGCGGGATGGCGCAGGCCGTGCGGGCGGTCGTCGCGCGCGAGCCTCGGCGCGCGTGGCGCATCCTCGAAATCGGCGCGGGCACGGCCGCCGCGACGCGGGCGATCGTCGATGCGCTCGCGCCGCTCGTCGAAGCCGGCACGCGCATCGATTACCTGTTCAGCGACGTGTCGAGCTACTTCCTCGCGGCCGCGCGCGAGCGTTTCGCCGCGTATCCGTGGATGCGCTTCGTGCGCTTCGACATGAACGCGCGATGCGACGCGCAGGGCATCGCGCCGCATTCGGTCGATATGACGATCAGCTCCGGCGCGCTGAACAATGCGCGCGACACGGTCGCGCTGATCGCCGGCTTGCGCGCGCTGTCGGCGCCTGACGCGTGGTGGGTGATCCAGGAGCTGACGGCCGAGCATCCGGAAATCAGCATCAGCCAGGCGCTGATGATGGAGACGCCGGACGACGCGCGGGCCGCATCCGCGCGGTTGTTCGTGCCGCACGCGCAGTGGCTCGAATGGCTGCAGGCGGAGGCAGGCGATCGCGCGCTCGGTTGCGTCGCGCCCGGCACGCCGCTCGCCGCGCTCGGCTACGACATCCTGCTGGCGCATGTGAAGCGCGGCGCGGCGCGCCTCGCGCCGGATACGCTGCTGGCGTTCGTGGCCGAGCGCGTGCCGGGCTACATGGTGCCGTCGCAACTGCGCGTGCTCGAACGTTTGCCGGTGACCGCGAACGGCAAGATCGACCGCCGCACGCTGGCCGGCATCGCCGACATCCGAGAACCGGCGCCGGCCGTGGCCCGACCGGCGCCCACACAGGCGGCCGATCCGCTGTTGGCGCGGCTGATCGGCCTGTGGGAAACCGTGCTCGATACGCGCAACGTCTCGCCGGATCAGGACTTCTTCGCCGCGGGGGGCGATTCGCTGCTGATCGCGCAGCTCGTGTCGAGGCTGCGCGGCGAGGAACCGCTCGCGCACGCGCATCCGTTCGACCGGCTGCTGCGCTGGGTGCTCGCGCAGCCGACGCCGGCCGCGTTCGCGCAATGCCTGCGCGACGCGAGCGCGCAGCCGGCGGGCGCGATGCCGACGGCCGCGCGCGCCGCCTCGCGCACGCCGCCTGCATCGGCGGTCGTCCATGCGCCGGCGCCGCGCGTGCGCGCGGCGGTGCGCCCGATTCCGCTCGCGCCCGGCGACGGCGTGCCGCGCGTGATCGTGCACGAAGGGCTCGGCACCGTGCATGCGTATCGTCCGGTGCTTCCCGCGCTCGCGCGGCTCGGCCCGGTGCTCGGCTTCGCGGTGCGCGACGCGCAGGACTACCTCGACCTGCCGGTGCGCCACCTGAACGCGACGCTGGGCCGGCGCTACGCGGATGCGCTGTGGCGCAGCGGCGTGCGCAAGGTCGACGTGCTCGGCTATTGCTCGGGCGGGCTGGTCGCGCTCGAAATGGCGAAGTCGCTGGTGCAGCTCGGCGTCGCGGTGCGCACGCTCGACATCGTGTCGAGCTACCGGATTCCGTACCTGATCGAGGACGAACGGCTCGTGCTGTTCAACTTCGCGGCGACGCTCGGGCTGCCGCTCGATGCGCTCGGCTTCCCGGAAACGTACGTGCTGGCCGACGCGCTCGCCGACGCGTTGAAGGCCGACCCCGCGCGGCTCGCGCCCGGCAGCCTGCAGGCGCAGCTCGAGATCTTCGGCGATTGCTGCGAGCCGGTCGATGCGCTGCGTCGCCGCGTGCTGCGCGCGGCGGCCGGCCTGTCGATGCAGGACGAACTCGCGCATCCGCTGCTCGACGAGCGCGAACGGCTTTACCGGCTCTTCATGCATTCGGTGCAGGCGTGCCACTGGGCCGGCGACGCGCCGTATGCCGGCGCGCTGCGGCTGTTCGTGCCGGAGCGCTGCAACCCGCTGATTCCGCAGCAGCGCGCGGCGCTCACCGATTACTGGACGGCGCAGGCGCTCGGCGGCATCACGGCCGTCGATATCCCCGGCGGTCATTTCGACTGCCTGAACGCCGCGTTCGTCGACACGCACCTGAAGGAGGCACGATGAAGGTCCATCCGCTGCCGGTCGTCGTGGCCGGCTCCCGTTTCGGCCAGTTCTATGCGGCGGGCCTCGCGGCGTCCGGTTCGTATCGCGTCGCCGGCATTCTCGGGCGGGGCAGCGCGCGCACCGCGGCGTTGGCCGCGCGCGTCGGCGCGCCGGTGTTCGACCGCGTCGAAGCGCTGCCCGACGACGTGCGCGTCGCCTGCGTCGCCGTCGGCGGCGCGGCGCGCGGCGAGCAAGGCGCCGCGCTCGCGTGCCGGCTGCTCGAACGCGGGATCGACGTCGTGATCGAGCATCCGCTGCTGCCCGACGAATGGGACGGCGTGCTGCGCACCGCGTCGCGCCAGGGCCGCCGCTGCCTGCTCAACAGCTTCTATCCGAACCTGCCGGTCGTCGCGCGCTTCATCGCGGTCGCGCGACGGCTGCGCGAGACGAGCGCGCCCGTGCATGCGGATGTGGCGTGCTCGGTGCAGGCGAGCTACGCGGCGCTCGACGTGCTCGCGGCCGCGTTGCAGGGTGTCGGGCCGTGGTCGGTCGAACCGATCGGGCCGGCGCTGTCGTCGATGCGCGAATGCGCGATGGTGCTCGCCGAAACGCCGGTGTTGCTGCGCGTGCACAACGAAATGGCAGCGGCCGACGACGGCCGGATGAGCCTGTTGTTCAGCATCACGCTGACGACCGACGCCGGCACCTGGACGCTCGCGTCGCCGCACGGCCCGCTGTGGTGGGCGCCCGCGCTGCGCGAGCCGGCGACCGACGAGGACGGCCTCTTTCCGATCTTCGGCGAGCTGGCCGGCGACACCATGCCCAGCATCCAGATCTGCGACGACGCGCAGGATACGTGGGGCGAGATTCACGCGCGAAGCTGGCCGCAGGCCGCCGTGCGTGCGGTCGATCGGCTCGTGTCCGGCGAAGGGCTGCATGCGTGCAACCAGCGCGGCATCGACGTGGCGCGCGTCTGGCAGCAGTTGACCGCGCAACTCGGTTTTCCGGAGCAGCCGCCGGGCGATGCGCGCGCCGCGACGCTCGGCATGCTGCTGGAGCGGGCCGCATGAACGGGCCGCTGCTTTCGATGTTGCGGCCGTTCGCGGCGCCGCTCGTCGCCGCGGTGGCGTTGCAGGCGCTGGCCGGCATCGCGTCGCTCGTGCCGTGGCTCGCGCTCGCGCATCTCGCCGACGCATGGCGCGTCGCGACACGGCTCGACGCGGCCGGGCGCGTGTGGCTCGTCGCCGCCGTGGCGGCCGGCGCGTGTTGGCTGGGCGGCCAGACGGTCGCGCTGCACCTGACGCACCGCGTCGACGCCGATCTCGGCGACCGTCTGCGCAAGCGCCTCGCCGATCATCTGCAACGTTTGCCGCTGGGCTGGTTCGCGCGCGCGGGCAGCGACCGCGTCGCGCGCCACGTCGATCAGGACGTGCGCGCGCTGCATCAGCTCGTCGCGCATGCGCCGGCCGATCTCACGCAGCTCGTCGTCGTGCCGTGCGCGGCGTTCGCGTGCCTGCTTTACCTGAATCCCGTGCTGCTCGCGTTCGCGCTCGCGCCGCTCGCCGCCGGTGCGGCGCTGTTCCGCTGGATGCGTTCGGCGCGATTCGCGCCGGCCTTCGCGGCGCGCAACGCGGCGCTCGAACGATTGATGGGTGACTACGCGCAGCTCGCGCAGAATCCGGCGCTCGTGCGGCAGTATCCGGGCGCCGGCATCGAGGCGGCCGCGCTGGCGTCGGCCGGGCATTTCTCGCACGCGTTCTCGGCGTGGGTCGGCCGCATCGGCGGGCTCGGCGCCTGCACGCAGGTGCTGCTCGGCACGCCGTTCCTGCTTGCGTGGGTCGTGTTCGGCGCGACGTGGCTGACGGCCGGGCAGTTGCCGGTCGGCACGCTGTGCGCGTTCGCGCTGCTGGTCTGGGCCATCGCGGCGCCGGTGCGCGCGCTCGGTCATGGCGCCGATGCGTTGCGCGAGGCGCGCGCGGCCGCCGCGCGGCTCGACGCGTTGCTCGCGCAGCCGGGCCTGCAGGAACCCGCCGACAGCGCGGCGCAGGTGCCGCGCGATGCGTCGATCGAACTGCGCGGCGTGCAGGTCGACATCGACGGCGAGCCGATCCTGCGCGACATCGATGCGACGATCGCGGCCGGCACGACCACGGCGATCGTCGGGCCGTCGGGCGCGGGCAAGAGCACGCTGCTGATACTGCTCGCGCGCTTCATGGATCCGGATCGCGGCACGGTGCGGCTCGGCGGCGCCGATCTGCGGCGGCTCACATCGCAGACGCGTCGCGAACAGGTTGCGATGGTGTTCCAGCAAGCGACGGCGCTCGACGATGTGTCGATTGCCGCGAACATCGCGCTGTACCGGCCCGATGCCGATCGCGACGCGATTCGCGCCGCCGCGCGCGCGGCCTGTCTCGACGCGCGCATCGACGCATTGCCGGGCGGCTACGACTGCGTGTGCGGGCGCGACGTGCGCCTGTCCGGCGGCGAACTGCAGCGGCTGTCGATCGCGCGTGCGCTGCTGTCGCGCGCGCCGTTGCTGCTGCTCGACGAACCGGCGTCGGCGCTCGATCCGCAAACCGGGCGCGCGTTGCGCAACGCGCTGCGCGCCGACACGCGCACGCGCGTGATCGTCAGCCACGATCTCGATGCGATCCGGCACGCGGACCAGATTCTCGTGATGGAACGCGGCCGCATCGTCGAACGCGGTACGCATGCGGCGCTGCTCGCCGCGCACGGGCTGTATGCGCGGCTCTGGCGCGAACGCGGCGCCGCAGGCGGGGAGGCCGCACGATGATGCAGTCGCTCGAACGTTTGCAGTGCCTGCCGCGCGACACGCGCCGCGCGCTGTGGCGCGGCGTGGGCTGGGCGCTGGCCGCCGCGTTGCTCGACGGCGCGTGCGGGCTGCTGCTCGTGCCGCTGATCCGCGCGTGGTTTGCCGGCGCGCAGGCGGCCGCGCTGCACTGGACGGCCGTGCTCGGCGCGCTGACGCTGTGCCATGCGCTCGTGCTGTACGTCGCGCAGCTTCGCGGCTATCGCGCGGGCGGCGCGCTGGCCGTCGGCCTCGTCGAACGCCTCGTGCAGCACCTGCCGCGCGTCGCGTCGTGGCAGACCGTGCGCGACAGTCATCCGGCCGGGTTATTGCGTGGGCCGGTGATGCAGGCGATGGCGATTCCCGCGCATCTGCTCGGGCCGTTGATCGGCGCGGTCGTCACGCCGCTCGCGGTGGTCGCGGGGCTCGCGTGGATCGACTGGCGCATCGCGCTGTGCCTCGGGGCGGCGGCCGGGCTGCTGTTCGCGCTGCTGGAGCGTGGCGGCGCCCGCACGCTCGCGTTCGAACAGGCGCGCGCCGCCGGCGATCGCGACATGGCCGTGCAGCTTCAGATCTTCGCCGCGCATCAGGGATTGCTGCGCTTCGCGGGCCGGGACGGCGACGCGCGCGCGGCGCTGCAGCGCGCGCTCGACGAACGGCATCGCCGCACGCGCGCGCTGATGCGGCGCTCGCTGCCGATCGAACTCGGCTTCGCGGGCGCGGTGCAGGGCGTGTTCGTCGCGATGCTGGTCGGCGGCGCGTGGGCCGTCGCGGCCGGCCGGCTCGACGCGGCGACGGCCGTGGCGGTGCTCGTGCTGCTCGTGCGCTTCATCGAGCCGCTCGCGCAGCTCACGCAGCTCGACCAGGCATTGCGCGGCGGCTGGCGCGCGCTCGACACCGTGCTCGCGGTGCTGCATGCACCGCGTTTCGACAGCCCCGAGCGCGGCACGCCGGTACACGATGCGAGCGTCGATGCGGTGCGTGTCGGCTATCGGTCGGTCGGCGGCGCGACGCTGCTCGACGGGATCGACCTGCATTGTCCGGCGGGCGGCTTCGTTGCGATTGTCGGCCCCACGGGCGCGGGCAAGAGCACGCTGCTCGGCCTGCTCGCGCGGCTCGACGATCCGTGCGCCGGGCGCGTGCTGCTCGGCCGTTCGGACGTGCGGCACCTGAGCGAGGCGACGCTCGCCGCGACGCGCAACCTCGTATTCCAGGACAACGGGCTGTTTCGCGGCAGCCTCGCGTGGAACGTGCGGATGGGGCGGCCGGATGCGACCGATGCTCAGCTGCGCGCCGCGCTGGACGCGGTCGGCCTGCTGCGCGACGCCGAGCGCCTGCCGGACGGCCTCGACACCGACGTGGGGCCGGGCGGCCAGTTGCTGTCGGGCGGGCAGCGCCAGCGGGCGTGCCTCGCGCGGGCGCTGCTCGCGCGGGCGCCGGTGCTGATGTTCGACGAGCCGACCGCGAGCCTCGACGAACTGAGCGCGCGGCGCGTGCGCGACAGTCTCGTCGCGCTGCGCGGGCAGCGCACGCGCATCGTCGTCACGCACCAGCCGGCGCTCGCGGCGGCCGCCGACACGATCGTCGTGCTCGACGCGGGCCGCATCCGGGCGACCGGCACGCATGCGCAACTGATCGAGACCGATGCGTGGTACGCGACGTTCGCCCGCGCCGGCCAGCCGCCCGACGGGGCGCCGCCCGCCGGCCGGGGCGAGGAAACCCGTCCGGCCGAATCCGAACAGTGACGTGAACAATGCGGGCCGCCGTGCCCGGAATCGATAGGAAAAGCCCCTCGATCGAAAAATCGCCTGCCGGTTCTAATTGATAATGAGAATGATTATCAAATACGGGGGCGTGAATGCGGTACGAGGTACGGGAACCTGGGAGATCGATGATGAAGGGCGCGCGTGTCGCCCGTTTCGGGCGCTGGCGTCCGTCGCTGTATCTCGGCCTGCTGATCGCCGCGCACCCGGCGGCCGCGTTCGCCGATGCGGCGCCGGCGGGCGGCGCGGAAGTTCGCAAGGAGGAGGCGGGCGCCGCGCCGCCCGCTGCGGGCGAGCTGAAGGCGATTGCGGTGAACGCGTCGCGGGGCGTGGCCGACGATCCGTCGGTGGCGACAGTCGGCAAGATGCCGCTCGCGCTGCGCGAGATTCCGCAGTCGGTCAGTGTGACCACGCGCGAGCGGATCGACCAGCAGAACCTGTTCTCGCTCGACGAGGTGATGCAGCAGTCGGCCGGCGTGACCGTTCAGCCTTACGTGCTGCTCACCACCGCGTACTTCGTTCGCGGCTTCAAGGTCGATTCGTTCGAATTCGACGGCGTGCCGGTCGTGATCGGCGACATGGCGAGCGCGCCGCAGGACATCTCGGTGTACGAGCGCGTGGAAATCCTGCGCGGCGCGAACGGGCTGCTGCACGGCTCGGGCAATCCGGCCGCGACCGTCAACCTCGTGCGCAAGCGTCCGCAATACCAGTTCTCCGCGCATGCGACCGCGAGCGTCGGCAGTTGGGACCGCTATCGCGCGGAAGCCGACATCGGCGGCCCGCTCAATGCGGCCGGCACCGTGCGCAGCCGGCTCGTCGCCGCGTACGAGGATCGCCACTTCTTCTACGACCACGCGAAGCAGGACACGCGTTCGATCTACGGCGTCACCGAAGTCGACGTGACGCGCGACACGCTGCTCACGTTCGGCGCGCAGTACCAGACGACGTCGTCGGTGCCCGACATGTCCGGCGTGCCGATGGCGCGCGACGGGTCGAGCCTCGGCCTGTCGCGCTCGACGTTCCTCGACACCGCGTGGGGCCGCTTCAACTGGGACACGACGCGCGCGTTCGCGTCGGTCGAACAGAAGCTCGGCGCCGGCTGGAAGGCGAAGGTCAGCGGCGAATACCAGAGCGTGCGCTCGGACCTGAAGTACGCGGGTTCGTTCGGGGCGATCGATCCGGCGACGGGCGCCGGCGGCCGGCTGACCGGCGCCGCGTACCGGTTCAGCAGCTACAGCCGCAGCGTCGATGCGAACGTGCAGGGCCCCGTGCATGCGTTCGGGCTCACGCACGACCTGCTGTTCGGCATCACGTATGCGAACAGCAGCAGCGGGCAGATGACGGCGCCGCTGCTCGGCAACGTGGCCGGCACGCCGGTGAACGTGTACCGCTGGAACCCGAGCAGCGTGCCCGAGCCCGGCATCGGGCCGTACCAGCAGTCGCAGCAGAACGACATTTCGCAGAAGGGCGTCTACGGGCTCGGCCGCATCAAGCTCGCGGAACCGGTGACGCTCGTGCTCGGCGGCCGGATGAGCTGGTGGAACCAGGACAGTCTCGGCGCGCACTACAACACCGGCCACCAGTTCACGCCGTACGGCGGGCTGATCTGGGATTTCGCGCGCGACTGGTCGTGGTACGCGAGCTATGCGGAGGTGTTTCAGCCGCAGACCAAGTCGATGTGGGGCGGCGGCATCCTGACGCCGGTGAAGGGGCGCACCTATGAAACCGGCGTGAAGGGCGAACTGGCGGGCGGCAAGCTCGACGTGTCGCTCGCGGCGTTCCGCATCGATCTCGACAACAACCCGCAGGTCGATCTCGCGCATCCGTGCGCGGGGCCGAGCTGCTATTACGTGAACGGCGGCAGCGTGCGCAGCCAGGGCTTCGAATTCGAGGCGAACGGCCGCATCACGCCGTGGTGGAGCGTATGGGCGAGCTACACGTACGACACGATGCGTTATGCGGACAACCTCGCGAACGCGGGCACGTTCGCGCCGCTGCTGAACCCGCGCCACCTGTTCCGGCTGTGGACCAACTACGACCTGCCTTGGCAGGAGCGGCGCTGGAGCATCGGCGGCGGCGTGCAGGTGCAGAGCAGTTATTCGGCGCAGGCGAACGGCGTCACGATGCGCCAGGGCGGCTACGCGCTCGCGAGCGTGCGGCTCGGCTACCGCTACGACAAGCACTGGAGCGCCGCGCTCAACGTCAACAACCTGTTCGACCGGAACTACTACCTGAGCCTGAGCCAGCCGGGCTGGAACAACCGTTACGGGGAACCGCGCAACGTGATGCTGACCGTGCGCGGCCAATTCTGATGGCGTCCGGCTGGGGCGCGCGGGCGGCGATCGCGATCGGCGGCGTGCTGCCGGGTGCGGCCGCGCTCGCGGTGACGCTGGCCCGTCATTACCCCGGCGACGGCCTGAACCGGCTCTATGCGGCCGTGTTGATGACGCTCGTGGCGAGCGTCGCCGCGCTGCTGTGGGTGCTCGTCGCTCCCGGCTGGCGGCAGGCCGCGTGGCGTGCGGGTGCGTGGCTCGCGGTGCTCGTGCCGTGCGCGGTGATCTGGGGAGGGCGCTGACATGGACGCGTCGTCGCGTTCGCGCTGGCGCGCGCTGCATCGCGGCGCCGGCGCGCTGTTCGGCGTGGTGCTGTTCGTCGTGCTGTTCAGCGGCACCTGGAGTCTCGCGTTCGATTCGATGCAGGGCTGGTGGCGGCCGCCATCGGTCGCCGTCGCACGGCCGACGCTGCCGCTCGATGCGCTCGTCGCGCGCGCGGCGGCGCTCGGCGTGGCGTTGCGCGACGCGCGCATCGTGCTGCCGCGGCCGGACGATCCGGCCATCCGCTTCTGCGACGCGCGCCAGACATGCACGCTCGCGCTCGATCCGGCGACCGGCGCGCCGCTGCCCGATACGGGGCGGGCGACCGTGATCGTCACGCTGCACAAGACGTTGTTCGCCGGTTTCCCCGGGCGCATCTTCGTCAGCCTGTGGGGCATCGTGCTGCTCGTGCTCATCGTCGCGGGCGTCGTCGTGCATCGCAAGCGCTGGCCCGACGCGGCGCGCATCCGGCGCGGCAACGGCTTGCGCGTCGCGCTGTTCGACCTGCACGCGTGGATCGGCCTGTGGGGAATGCCGTGGCTCGTGCTGTTCGCGTTCACCGGCGCGTTGTCGGGGCTCGGCGCGCTCGGCACGGTGTCGCTCGCGGGCATCGCGTATCCGGGGCAGCCGCAGCGTGCGTTCGCGGAACTGCTCGGCGGCCCGCCGCCCGTCGAGGCCGGCGGCCCGTGGCGGCATGCGCCCGATCTCGATGCGCTGTTGCGGCGCGACGCGGCGCGCCGGCCGGATTTCCGGCCCGAAGCCGTCGTGCTGCATCGCTGGGGCGATGCGAATGCGCGCGTCGAGATCGCCGGCACGCGCGCGGGCCTGCCGAGCACGGCCGTGTTCGAGCGCCACCTGTACCGCGCGACGGACGGGCAATGGCTCGCCGATGCGACGTCGCGCGGCCGCGGCTTCTGGCTGCGCGCGTTCATCGCGGTACAGCCGCTGCATTTCGCGCAATACGGCTGGGTCGGTGCGGCCGGTGGAGTGCTGCGCGTGCTGCATTTCCTGATGGGGCTCGCCGCGTGCGCGCTGTGCGCGACGGGGCTGCATCTGTGGATCGAGCGGCGGCGCGCGCAGCGCGATCGCTCGGCGCACGTGCTGGCTGCCGCCGCGGTCGGTGTGTGCGGCGGGCTCGTGCTCGCCGGCGGCGCGCTGCTGTTCGCCGGCCGTGCGTTGCCCGACGGCGTGCACGTCGATCATGCGCTCGCGCTGCTGTTCTGGGCCGTGTGGGGCGGCGCGATTGCGCTCGCCGCGTGTGTCGCCGATCGCGCGGCATGGCTGCGTGTGCTGATGCGTGCGGCCGGCGCCGCCTACGCGCTCGCCGGCGCGACCCATTGCGCGCTCGCGCTGCTGGGCGTGGGCAGACTCGTGTACTGGCCGATCGACCTGGCGCTCGTCGCATTCGGCGCGTTGCTGCTGCGGGCGGCGCGCCGTCCGCGGCGCGACGCGATGCAGCCGGCGCGCATGCCGGCCGGCGCCGAACCTTTTTAACCTCATGCAACTGGAGACTCCGATGCGCGATATGCTCGAACATCGCCGCCTGGTCATCACGATCACGCTGCTGTACCTGTCACAGGGCATCCCGATCGGCATCGCGATGGACGCGATGCCGACGCTGCTGCGCCACGACGGCGCGCCGCTTCACGCACTCGCGTTCCTGCCGCTCGTCGGCCTGCCGTGGGTCGTGAAATTCCTGTGGGCGCCGGTCGTCGACAACCGCTGGTCGCCCCGCATCGGCCGCCGGCGCAGCTGGATGCTGCCGATGCAGACGATCGTCGTGCTGTGTCTCGTCAGCCTCGCGCAGATCGGGATGACGGTCGCGACGGCGGGCTGGGCGGTCGGGCTGCTGGCCGTCGCGTCGTTCGCGAGCGCGACGCAGGACATCGCGAACGACGGCATGGCCGCCGAGCATTTCAGCGGCGACGCGCTCGCGAGGATCAACGCGATCCAGATCGCGGGCGTGATGATCGGCTTCTTCGGCGGCGGCGCGGGCACGTTGACGCTGATCGGCCTGTTCGGCCAGTCAACCGCGTTTCTCGCGCTGGCGGCCGTCCCGCTCGCGAGCCTCGTCTGCGTGCTGTGGCTCTTGCCGCGCGACGCGGATCGTGCCCGCGCCCGGCCCGAACACGCGGCGAGCCTCGTGCGCTTCGCGAAGCGGCCGCGCTCGTGGTCGCTGCTGTCGCTCGCGCTGCTGTCGGCGATGACGGCCGTATCGGGCTTCGGCCTGTCGAAGCTGTTCCTCAACGACGCGGGCTGGTCGCTCGACGCGATCGGCAAACTCGGGATGGCCGGCGGTGTCGTGACGGTCGTGCTCGGATGCGGCGGCGGCGCGTGGCTCGTCAGGGCGCTCGGCCTGTGGCGCGCGTTTACGGCCGGCGTGAGCTGCGCGGGCGCGGCGGCGCTGCTGTGGTTCGCGCAGGCGAGCGGGTGGCTGCCGGTGTCGCCGTCGTGGGCATGGCTCTGCACGGTGCTCGGCTCGCTGGCGACGGGCATCACGTCCGTGTCGATCATGACGGCCGGCATGCGCTTCGCGGGCGGCAGCGATCAGGCCGGCACCGACGTGACGGCCGTGCAGAGCACGCGCGATCTCGGCGAGCTGATCGCGTCGTCGACGATCCTGTCGCTGACCGCGAAGGTCGGTTATACGGGCGGGTTTCTCACCGGCGTCGCGCTGGCGGTGCTGGCGGCGCTGATCGCGATGAAGCTGCGGCGGCGCGAGGCCGCGTATGCGATGAAGGGGGACGATGCGCTGGTGTCGTGACGGCTGCGCGGCCGGCGCACGGTGCGGGGTGCGGGGTGCGCACCGTGCCGTAGTGCGCCACATCGCGTGTGGCTCAAGCGCGGCTCAAGCGCCGCGCCGCCAGCAATGCGATGACGAGCAGCACCGCGACATACGCGGCGACACCCGCCCACGCGCCGTGTTGCCAGAACGCGCCGCCGACCGAGCCGAGCACGCTCGACCCGACATAGTAGGCGAGCAGATACAGCGAAGCCGCATGCCCCTTCGCGGCGCCCGCGAGCGCGCCGACCCAGCCGCTCGCCACCGAATGGGCGACGAAGAAGCCGATCGTCACGAGCACGATGCCGACGACGATCGCGACGAGCGAATGCGACAGCGTCAGCGCGAGGCCCGCCGCGAACACGACGATGCCGCTCACCAGCACCGGCGCGCGCCCGAGGCGATCGGCGAGCGCGCCGGCGCTCGATGACGACACCATGCCGAACAGGTACGCGCCGAAGATCAGCCCGCACGCGGTCGGGCTCAGGTTGAACGGCGCGGCCATGAGCCGGAATCCGGCGTAGTTGTAGATCGTCACGAACGCGCCCATCACGAGGAAGCCGATCGAGAACACGAACGGCAGGCGTGCGTGGCGCAATTGCGCGTGCCACAGCCGCAGGTGGTGACGCAGCGTCAGGTCGGTGCGCTTCACGAAGCGTCGCGACGCCGGCAGCAGCATCACGAATGCGAGCGCCGCGAGCAGATCGACGACGCCGATCGACAGCATCGCCGTACGCCACGAGAAGTGCTCCTCGAGCGCGCTCATCCCGATCCGTCCGATCATGCCGCCGAACGCGGTGCCGCCGACATAGAGCCCCATCGACAGGCCGAGCCCGTCGGCGGCGATTTCTTCCGCGAGATAGGCCATCGCCACCGCCGGCACGCCGCCGAGCGCGAAGCCTTCGAGCGCACGACAGAGCAGCAGCAGGTGCCAGCTCGGCGACCACGCGGCGAGCAGGTTGAACAGCGCGGCCAGCGTCATCGACGCGAACATCAGCCCGCGCCGCCCGACCCGTTCGGACAGCGCGCCCGCGCACAGGATCGACACCGCGAGCATTCCGGTCGACAGCGATAGCGACAGCGAACTCGACGCCGCGCCGACGTTGAACTCGCGTGCAAAGGCGGGAAGCAGCGGCTGCACGCAGTACAGCAGCGAGAAAGTGGCAAAGCCGGCGAGGAACAGCGCGAACGCGATGCGCTTGTACGCGGCCGAGCGCGGGGATACGCCGGCCGGCAGCGCATCGGGCGTGGTGTTCTGCGTGCCGGGCATGGAGCGGGAAATCGAAGCGGAGGACATGAGGGCACTCGATGTGCGACGGAATACACGAATTCTTGCGCACGGTCATATATATGTCCAATATATGAAATGAACCGCAGCAATATGTTTTAACACTGGCTGGCAGGCCAGCCCGACTCATCGCGAGGTCACGTCACGCATGGAACTCCGGCATCTGCGCTACTTTCTGGCCGTCGCGGCCGCGTCGAATTTCACGAAGGCCGCCGAAGCGCTCGGCATCGGCCAGCCGCCGTTGAGCCAGCAGATCAAGGCGCTCGAAAACGAGCTCGGCGTGGAACTGTTCAAACGCACCGCGCGCGGCGCCGAGCTGACGCTGGCGGGCGAAGTTTTCGCGGAAGAGGCGCGGCGCGTGCTCGACGATGCCGAGCGCGCGGCACGGGCGGCCCGGCGCGCCGCGCGCGGGGAAACCGGCCATCTGCGCGTCGGCTTCACCGGGACGGCCGCGTTCAATCCGAAAGTGTCGGGTCTGATT
Source organism: Burkholderia sp. AU16482 (assembly GCF_002223285.1). NCBI lineage: Bacteria > Pseudomonadati > Pseudomonadota > Betaproteobacteria > Burkholderiales > Burkholderiaceae > Burkholderia > Burkholderia sp. AU16482. The sequence continues at coordinate 1,812,225 of NZ_NKEY01000006.1, read as the reverse complement.
CGCCGCTTTCGCGAGGCGTTTCCGGATGCGGAACTGACGTTGCAGGAAGCGACGTCCGGTGTGCTGCTGGAGGCGCTGGAGGCCGGGCGCCTCGACGTCGCGATCGTGCGGCCGGAGCGCCGTGTCGCCGCGACGCTGCGGGTATCCGATTGGGACGAGGAGCCGATGTTCGTCGCGCTGCCCGTCGCGCACCGGCTGGCGCAGCGGCGGCGCGTCGAACTGGCGGAACTCGCCGACGAGTCGTTCGTGCAGGTGCCGCGCGCGGCCGGCGCCGCGCTGTTCGACGATATCGTCGCGGCGTGCAAGGCTGCCGGGTTCGAGCCGCGCATGGGGCAACCGGCGCCGCAGATCGCGTCCGCGGTGACGCTGGTGGCGGCTGGCCTCGGCGTGTCGGTCGTGCCGAAGGCGATTACGCAGGTGCAGGTGCCCGGGGTCGTATACCGGCCGTTCGCGGGCAACCGGTTTCGCGCGAGGCTCGCCATTGCGTCGCGGTGCGACGAGCCGTCCGCGGTGGTGCGGAATTTTCTGCTGCTCGCGTAGCGGGCAACAAAAAACCCGCGAAGCCGTGTGCTGTCGCGGGTTTCGGAAATGCGGGAATGCGAGGAAAACGCATCTGGTGCCGACGGCGAGACTCGAACTCGCACAGCTTTCGCCACTACCCCCTCAAGATAGCGTGTCTACCAATTTCACCACGTCGGCACTGCAAGGGGCGCAATTCTAACGTCACATCGCGCGTTTGTGAAGGGGGTATGGCAAGGTCGTGTACGGGCGCCCGATCGATCCCGGTAGAATTCATCCGATCGACCCGACGGGTCCCCGCAACCGCCACCCGTTTTTCTCCCCGTGACCCACACCCTCGAACAACTGCAGGCCGGACAACTGTCGGGCGCGCGGCAACTGAAGCTCGCGTGCGGACTGACCGAATTTCCGCGCGAGATCTTCGATCTGGCCGATACGCTCGAAGTGCTCGACCTGACCGGCAATGCGCTGTCCGCGCTGCCGGACGACCTGCCGCGGCTGCATCGGCTGCGCATCCTGTTCGCGTCGGGCAACCGCTTCACCGCGTTCCCCGACGTGCTCGGCGCGTGCGATCGGCTCGACATGATCGGCTTCAAGGCGAACCGGATCCGCACCGTGCCGCGCGGCGCGCTGCCGCGTGCGCTGCGCTGGCTGATCCTGACCGACAACGCGATCGACGAACTGCCGGCCGATATCGGCGACTGTGCGCGCTTGCAGAAGCTCATGCTGGCCGGCAACCAGTTGCGTGCGCTACCCGTGGAAATGGCCGCCTGCCGCGCGCTGGAACTGGTGCGCCTGTCGGCGAACCGGCTCGACGCGTTGCCCGAGTGGCTGCCGCGCCTGCCGCGTCTCGCATGGCTTGCGGTGGCCGGCAATCCGTTCGGCGCGGCGCCGGAGGCCGCGGCGTCCGCCGGGCCGGACGTCGCGGAGATCGACTGGGCCGCGCTGTCGTGCGAACAGGAACTGGGCGAGGGCGCGTCGGGTGTCATTTATCGCGCGCAATGGCGTGCGGACGGCCATCCGCCACGGACGGTCGCGGTGAAGCTGTTCAAGGGTGCGGTGACGAGCGACGGCCTGCCCGATTGCGAAATGGCCGCGTGCCTGCATGCCGGCCGCCACCCGAACCTGATTCCGGTGATCGGCAAGGTGCGCGGGCATCCGGACGGCACGCACGGCCTCGTGATGGAGCGGGTCGATCCTGCGCTGACGAACCTCGCCGGGCCGCCGAGCTTCGCGTCGTGCACGCGTGACGTCTATGCCGCCGATGCGACATTCGATCCGGCGCAAGCGCTGCGGATCGCGCACGGCATCGCGTCGGCGGCCGGCCATCTGCACGCGCGCGGCATCATGCATGGCGACCTGTATGCGCACAACATCCTGCACGACGGCTCGGGCGGCGCGCTGCTCGGGGATTTCGGGGCGGCTTCGCTGTACGACGTGAACGAGCGCACGCGCGGCGCAAGGTTCGAGCGGCTCGAAGTGCGCGCGTTCGGCTATCTGCTCGGCGAATTGCTCGAACGCTGCGAATCGCGCACCGGCGCGCTCGACGCGCTGGCGGCGGCGTGCGTGAACGAGGACGTCGATGCGCGGCCGTCGTTCGACGAGATCACGGCCGCGCTGGCCGCTCGGATGCGCTGACGGAGGGCGCCGGCTTACGCGTGCCGCGCGGTCAGCAGCTTGATGCCGAGCCCGACGAACAGCAGCCCGCTCGCGCGCTTGAGCGCGCGCACCGCGCGGCTCATGCCGACACCGCGATGCAGGCGGCGCACGCCGGCCGAATAGACGCTGTGAACGACCACGACCATGCAGGCGATCGTCGCGTACATCACGACGAACTGCAGCGCGAGCGGGCGGTCGTGCACGATGAACTGCGGCATGAACGCGGACAGGAAGATCATCGTCTTCGGATTGCTGCCCGACACGAGCAGCGCTTCGCGGAACAGCTTCCGGCGATCGGGCACGGCGATCTCCGCGGCGTTGCTCGATGTGCTGGCGCGGCGGTCGCCGCGCAACTGCCGGACACCCAGGAAGATCAGGTACGCGGCGCCGATCACCTTCATCGCGACGAATAGCGGCGGCATCGCGGCCAGCACCGCGCCGACGCCGAGCGCGACGAGCAGCACGACCACGCCCTGCGCGACGAGGTTGCCGGCGATCGTCGCGGCGGTGCCGTGCGCGCCGTAGCGCACCGTGTTGCGGATCACGAGCAGCACGTTGGGCCCCGGCGACAGCGTCGTGGCGAGATAGGCGGCGGCAAACAACATCCAGGTCTGAATGGACATGCGGCGCTCCGAGAGGCGGTTCCGGCGGTTGGGGTGAAGCGATGGTGCCACGCCAATAATGGCGCGCGCCGCCGCCGGAACCGTGCGGTCGCCGCGCGTCAGCGCGCGTCGCGCATGCAGTACGCGGGAATCGACGGCGGCGTGTCGATCGCGGCCGGCCGCGTCATCCACGCGATCCACGCGGCCCATGACCCACAGGCGATCAGTACCGCGACATTCAGCGGCGTGCGGTAGCGGACGATCAGGTCGGCCAGCGGCAAGCGGTTTTTCATCAGCATCTCCTTCTGTCGTGAGCCGGCGGCGTTACTGGCCGGCGTAGGTCGGCGCCTTCGCGTCGCAGGTCACGGACACGGTCGAGCCGTCCGCGAAATGCAGCCGGACCGGCACCTTCGCGCCAGGCGCCACGGCCTGGCGCGGCTCCTCCAGCATCACGTGATAGCTCTTCGGCTTGAACGTCAGCGTGCCATGCGCGGGTACGACCACCGAGTCGACGTGAACCATCTTCGCGGTGCTGCCGCTCGTCCGCGTTTCATGCACCATCGCCATCCCGTATGCGGGCGTGTCGATACCGGTCAGCGTCGCGGGTGCGTCGCCGTCGTTCTTCAGCGTGAAGTAGCCGGAGGACGGCACCGTCGCCGGCATCGTGCGGATCCAGCAGGCGTCGGCCTGGATGGCCGGCGCGGCGAACGTGGCGGACGCGTGCAGCGCCAGCGCCGCGAGCAGGCCGGTCGGAATCGAGTGTTTCATCGTGTGTTCTCCTTGTCGGGTGCGATGCCGAGGGCATCGATGCGAATGCGCCCGGCATCGAGCGCCGACGCGCATCGCGTGGGTGACATGCGTTACTTCAGCGTGAATGCGTAGCGGCCGTGCGTGCGATGGCCGTCGCTGGCCACCGCGATCCACGCGACGGTGTAGGTGCCGGGCTTCAGGCTCGTCAGCGCGACGCGCATCCGCTTCCGGTTGCCGCCATCGACGGCCGACTTCCCGTCGACGACCGACTGCCCGTGGCTGTCGGTCACGGCGATCGAGCTGAACGCCGGCTCGAGCGTCTCGCCAAAATCGATCGTGACCGCGTGCGGCGCGCTCGACAGCGTGGCGTTGGGGGCCGGGTCCTGCGTTTTCGGAAGCGCATGCGCATGGGCGGCGTGGATGATGACGAAGCCGAGCGCGGCGAGTGCGCCGCGAGCGAAAGTGGCGGTTTTCATGGGTGGATGAGCGAGTGACGAATCGGATGGAACAGACGGATTCGACGGACGGCTGCGCGCGCGGCATCGCGGCCGGTGGCGGTCGGTACGGACGTGCGCGGCCGGACATTCGCATGCGCGCGAATGCAGGCGCGGCCATCCGGGCCACAGACGGCCAACCATGCGCCCGGCACGACGCCGCGCGCAGCAGGGTGACACATGATGATCGTCCTTCGAAACGTGACATGTCGCGCACGCAGGCGGCGTGCGCGGGCTGCGCGATGCGCTGCGGCATCACGCGCAATGACGACGGATCAGGACGGGAACGGCGGAGCGCGCGGTTGCGCGGCCGTGAGCGGCAGCGCGCGGCGCAGGCTTTCGAAGCGGGTTGCCGCGCGATGCGCGATCGCGTGCACGTGGGCCGCGAACGTCAACTCGGGCGCGGGCAGCGCGGGCGTATGGGCAAGCAGGCTGCAGTAGCCGCATGCCTGGAGATGGGCCTGCAGATTTTTCGTCGACGCGTCGGCGGAGCGGTCACCAGCGGCCGGCGCGGCCGAACAGTAGCCGGCCAGCAGTGCGTCGACGCGCCCTTGCGTGGTCAGCGCCTGCGAGATCGTCGGCGCGAGCGCCGTCATCAGGATGGCGAGCATCCCGATCAGACTGCCGATCTTCCGGAGACGACGACTCAGCATGCGATGCGCGGCGGCGGGTGGACGACGATGGAGCCGATTATGCCACGCACGTCGATTCGCGAGTCGGTCGGCGCGTGCGGCATCGCGGCGCGCTACGCGTGCTTCGCCAGATACTTCGCGATCAGCGTCATCTGCGCGGCCCAGCCCTGGTCGTTCATGTCGCGCGCCGTCGCGCGACGCGCTTCGATCAACTGGTCGAAGCCTGTTTCGGTGACCGTGAGCAGCGTACCGCCGGCTTGCGCCGCGAGCGTGAACGTGACGAGCGTCATCGGCTCGGACGCGTAATCGACATTCGGATCGATCGCGAACGGATGCCAGCGAAACGAGAACAGTCGTTTTGGCTCGATACGATCGACGACGATTTCGAACACGGTGCCAGCGTAGGGCTCCTGCGCCTTGGCGACGTCGTCGTCGACGCGGGTCGGCGTGATGCGGCCGAACAGCGGCTGGCCGGCCTCGAACGGGCCGTCGAACGCGACACCGAACCACTGGCCGAATTCGTCGGAATCGCTGACGGCCGCCCAGACGCGGTCGGGCGGTGCGGCGAGCAGCGTCTGTTTTTCGATGCGATCGGTTGGCTGGGCCATCACGTTCTCCATGCAGGATCGAGCGTTGCAGGACGACGTGCGCGGGCGCACGCCGCGTCTAGTCGAGCATGACCGCGTCGGGCACGTCGAGCACGAGATCCGACGTCGCGACGGCCACGCACGGCAGCGTATAGCCGTCGGCCTTTTCCTCGCGGGAGAGCCCCGGCCATTCGATCGTATAGCGTACGCTGCCGCTGACGATCCGGCAAAGGCAGCTTCGGCACGTGCCGTTGCGGCACGAGCGCGGCAGCGACACGCGCGCGAACGCGGCGGCTTCGAGCACGGTCAGCGAATCGGGCGCGTCGAAGGTTGCGCCGAGCGGGTCGACGCGCACGAGGGGCGGGTGATCTGGATCGGTCATGAATGAAGCGGGCGGTTCGGCGGCATCGCGCCAAGCATACCCGAACCCGCCGGCGGCCGACGGCCGCCCGCCGCGGGTGTCAGTGGCGCCGCAGATACCGGTACACGGTATTGCGCGCGAGGCCGAGCTCGCGCGCGGCCGCCGATACGTTGCCGCCATGCCGCGCGAGCACTGCATCGATCATCGCGGCCTGATGGCTTTGCAGCGTCGTGCCTTCGCGCCTGCCGGCCGACGGGATCGATGTGGCTGCTTCCGGCGTAGCCGGCGCATCGTCGCAGTCGAGCCAGAAGTCGTCGGGCAAATGCGCGAGCGTGATCTCGGCTTCGTCTTCGGCGAGCATGCCGGCCGTGCGCAGCACGTTGGTCATCTGCCGCAGGTTGCCGGGCCAGCGGTGGCGCGCGAACGCGTCGAGCACGTCGGCCGCGAGGCGGCGTGGCATCGGCTCGCTGCGCGCGAGCCGCGCGAGGATCCGTTCGACGAGCGCGGGCAGGTCGGTGCGCGTCGCGAGCGCCGGCAGCGTGACCGCGAGCCCGTTGATCCGGTAGAACAGATCCTCGCGGAACGTGCCCTCCGCGATCATCGCGCGCAGGTCGCGGTGGGTCGCGCACACCACGCGCACGTCGACCGGCACCGCGCGTGCGCCGCCGAGCGGCATCACCGCGCGCTCCTGCAGCACGCGCATCAGCCGCACCTGCTGCGCGAGCGGCATGTCGCCGATCTCGTCGAGAAACAGCGTGCCGCCGTCGGCCTGTGCGATCTTGCCGGGGCTGCCGCGCTTGCGTGCGCCGGTGAACGCGCCGTCTTCATAGCCGAACAGCTCGGCCTCGATCAGCGAATCGGGCAGCGCCGCGCAGTTGACCGCGACGAACGGGCCGTCCGCGCGCGGCGACGCCTGATGCAGCGCGCGGGCGAGCCATTCCTTGCCGGTGCCGGTCTGGCCGAGGATCAGCAGCGGGAGGTCGCGCCCGCGGATCTTCGCGACGCGTTCGAGCACGGCGGCCATGCGCGCGTCGCCGGTGTCGAGCGTCGCGAACGTGATCGCATCGGGGTCCGGTGCGCGCATGCGTGCGGCCGGCGCGGGCGGCGTGACGGCGACGGTCGTTTTCTGCGCTTCCGGGAATTCGCAGCGTGCGAGCACGCGCACGCCGGTCGACAGCGTGAGGCGGAACGTGGCGCCCGGCGCGCGGGCGGCCTGCCGCGCGAGCTCGCCGAAGCGCATGCTGAACAGTGCGTCGCTGGCCTGGTGCTGCAGGGTGTCGAACGACGCGCCGAGCTGAAACTGGGCGCTGCGGTTCGCGGCGATCAGCCTGCCGTCGGCGCCGAATGCGACGAGCCCGGCGAACAGCGAATCGACGCAATCCTCGTGTGCGTGAAAGCGCAGCCGCAGCGCTTCGCCGCACTGGTTCGCGAACAGGTGGTTCTCGATCAGTTGCGCCGACATCCGCACGAGCGCGAGCGTATGCGGGCTGGAGCCGCGCGGGTCGCCGCTCACGTCGAGCGTGCCGAGCGTGCGGCCGAACGGATCGACGATCGGCGCACAGGCGCAGGTGAGGATATGGTTCGCGCGCAGGAAATGTTCGGAACCGTGCACGACGACGGCCTGGCCGGACGCGAGCGCGGTGCCGATCGCGTTCGTGCCGCGCGCGCCTTCGGCCCACGACACGCCGTCGCAGAGCGCGACGCGGTTTGCCTTCTCGATGAAGTCCGCATCGCCGATGCTGTGCAGGATCACGCCGTCGGCGTCGGTCAGCAGCACGAGGCTTTGCGTATCGGCGATCTGCGCGTGGAGGTCCTCCATCACCGGTCGCGCGTGCGAGAACAGCGTGTGATTCGTGTCGAGCAGTTCGCGCAGCGCGACGCGCGACAGCGGCGAGAAATCGGGGCGTTCGTGCGCGCGCAGGCCGACCGCGGTCGAACGCGCATGCGCCTGCGCGAGCAGGTCGGTACGCCCGGCGGTGGCGGGCAGCACGAAGGGTTGCGGCATGGTTTGTCTCCTGTTCCCGGGGCCGCCGGGGCAACCGGATCGGCATCGGCGGCGCAGTGCGGCTCCGCTCGCGGCGCACCATTCGGCGCGCCAGCCGTCCGTCCGGGTACGCATCATCATACAAGCGCCACGTGCGATGCGCGACTGCCAACAAAATCCCCTTGCTTTTAAGCGCCCGCCTGCAATGATGGAAATGGAGCACGCGCGCGCCGTGTTCCGCGGTGCAACATGCATGCGACGCGACATGCATCCGTTCGGGAGACGCATCATGGTTCGGGCGGAACTGAGAGTCGTGCTGGCGGCCATCGCCACTTTCATCATGCTGGGCGGCATTGCCGTGGCGATCCACGGGTTGCTGTTCGATCTGACCGATGCGGTGAGATACGGGGCGGCCGCGATTGCGGTGGGCGTCACGACCGCCGCGATCGCGCTCAACGTCTGGCCGACCGATCCGCACTGACGTCCGTTGGCGAAACAGTGCCGGATGCCGCGCAGATCAGACGAAATGCGCGTCGGAACGACGCACACCGAATTTTTTGTCTCCCGCGCGAAACCGTCTAAAGTGGAATTCAACCGGCATGCATCGACCGCGCCACACTCCGCGGCCGGGGCCTCCGCCGGCGAGCCCGCGTGCATTTCGTCCGGCCGGTAGCGGACGACGGACGCGGTCATTCGTTTTCTACCGGTCGAGGCAGCGCCCATGCAGATCCATTTCACGAACGAGAAGCCCGAGTATTCGGGGCGTGACCTGATGCTGGGGTTCACGGCACTGGTCAATGGCGAGCGCGTCCAGTGCCAGATCACCGCCGAGGCGCTGGAAGACCACTTCGGCGCCGCATCGCCGCGCTTCGAGGACATGGTCGGCGCATTCGACCAGCATCGTGAGCGCATCGAGGCGGCCGCACGGCGCCTGCTGTCGGAGACACGTGCGCAATGCGTGACGCTGCGCAGCGGCTACGTGCGCTTCTACGAGGCCAACTGGCGCTGACGACACGACGTCCGTCCGGCGGCGCATGCGCTCGAGCGCGGCGCACGCGAGGACATTGCCTTCACGCAATGCCGTTCGGCGGGGCCGCGCGGCATTTTCGTATGCGGGCCGTGCGGGATTGCCCGAGCGTCGGCGCGCTCGTGCACGTCGATTCATGAGGATCGCAGAGCAATCGTGCGAAAACGAAAACGCCACCCGAAGGTGGCGTTTTCATCGTGCGTCGCGCCGGTGTGCGTTCCGCGCTTACTCGCTGCCGAGATAGAAGAAGCGGAACAGGAACACGGCCGCGATGATCCACACGATCGGCTTGACCGTGCGCGCCTGGCCCGTCAGCAGCTTGAGGCCGCCGTACGCGATGAAGCCGAACGCGACGCCGTTCGCGATCGAGTACGTGAACGGCATCAGCAGCGCGGTCAGCGCGGCCGGCACGGCTTCCGTCGCATCGTCCCACGGCACCTCGACCATCTCGCGCAGCATCAGGCACGACACGTAGAGCAGTGCCGGTGCGGTTGCGTAGCCCGGCACGACGCCGGCGAGCGGCGCGATGAACAGGCACGCGAGGAACAGCACCGCGACGGTGATGGCCGTCACGCCGGTGCGGCCGCCGGCCTGCACGCCCGATGCGCTTTCGATGTACGCGGTGGTCGACGACGTGCCGAGCACCGAGCCCGCGACGATCGCCGTGCTGTCGGCGAGCAGCGCCTTGTTCAGGCGGTTCATCTTGCCTTCGACGAGCAGGCCCGCGCGATTCGCGACGCCCATCAGCGTGCCCGTCGCGTCGAACAGCTCGACGAGGAAGAACACGAGGATCACGTTGATGATGCCGGTCGACAGCGCGGCGCCGATGTCGAGCTTGAACAGCGTCGCGTCGATCGACGGCGGCGCCGAGAACACGCCGTGGAACTGGTTGCCGGCGAAGAAGAACGACAGGATCGTCACGCCGATGATGCCGATCAGGATCGCGCCGCGCACGCGCAGATGGTCGAGCGTGACGATCGCGAAGAAGCCGACGATCGCGAGGATCGTCTCGTGCTTGTGCAGATCGCCGAGCGTGACGAGCGTGGCCGGGTTGCCGACGATCACGCCCGACGTCTTCAGCGAGATGATGCCGAGGAACAGGCCGATGCCGGCGGTAATGGAAATCCGCAGCGATTTCGGAATGCCGTTGACGATCGCCTCGCGCACGCGGAACAGCGTGACGAGCAGGAACAGGCAGCCGGAGATGAACACCGCGCCGAGAGCGGCCTGCCACGTGAAGCCCATTCCCTTGACGACCGTGTACGCGAAATATGCGTTCAGGCCCATGCCGGGCGCGCAGGCGATCGGGTAGTTCGCGTACAGCCCCATGATGATCGACGCCAGCGCCGCGACGAGGCAGGTCGCGACGAACACGGATTCCTTCGGCATGCCGGCGTCGCCGAGGATCGCGGGGTTGACGAAGATGATGTAGGCCATCGTCAGGAACGTGGTGACGCCCGCGAGTATTTCGGTGCGGAAATCGGTGCCGGCTTCAGCGAAGCCGAAATACCGCTTGATGGATTCCATGAAGGCGTTTCTCCGGTCGGGTTGTCGTGTTGATTGTTGTGCCGAATTGTTGTACAGGCAGCGCGGCCGGCTAACTGTAACCAGCCACTATTGTCCGGCTATCGGCGGATTGTAATAGCGTGGATAGCTCGGACGATATAGTTGGAGGGCACGATCGGTTGCCTGCGCGCAAACGGTCCGGCAGCCCGCCCGCGCGACGAAGGCGCGCATTTTACCGGTTCGTGCGGCACCGGCCGGCGGAAATGGCCGAAACGGCGGGAACGAAGGAAACGAGCGGAAGGGGCGCCCGGCAGGCGGGCGAAACCAGCCGATGCGTGCGCAACGGCATGCCGGCTGCGTCGCGCGCACCCGGTGCGCGACGACATGCGACTGAAACGGAGCGCCCGCATGCTGCACGAATGCGGTGCAGGCGGCGCGTTCGTGCGAACGCACGTGTGCCGCCGGTGCGGACACACGACCCGGCAACCGCGTGCGGCGGCCATTCGTCTGTCCAGGCGGCGGCAGGGACCGGATTATCGTGCGCCGAAGCCGTCCCGTCCGCAACTGTCATTTCGCGATGCGGGGGCGACTGTGGTTTCTGTGTAAAAGAATGCAAGACCCCATCGCGTAAACCGGCAAGTCTTTCTAGGATAGATACACCGCACATGCACACGCCGGCCGATCATTGCCGACGCGGGGAAGTCGCAGTCCGTGCAGGCCAGGCGGTGAATGGCGGTCAAGGCCGTTGCGCGTTTGGGCAGGCGCGGCCAGTCACGCACGGCCGGTCAGGCACGGCCGATTGCGATTGCCCGATGCGGGTTCGTCCGTAATCACGGAGGTCAGCATGTTGAACTGGATCAGCCGTTGGGCGATGCGACACGCCCCCACGCCGGAAAAAACCGCCGCGTCGATGCTCGTGACGGCGCGCATGGAACTGTTCGCAGCCGAACAGCGCGTCATCGATGCGAAATTACAGGCGGATTACTGGCGCACACGTGTGTCATTCCTCGAAGAGGTGCAGAAGCAGGGCATCGATCCGTGGGTGACCTCGCAGGCTGCGCAACGCCCCGACCTCGATTCCACTCCACGAAGCACGGGCCCGCGTCTCGCCGCCAGCACCTGATGCACCTGCAGCATCCTCTCGCTGCGCATGGCGCGCGATCGCTCGCGGCACGCATCGGCGTGCCGCGTTCTTCGATGCGCACCCGCGGCGCATTGCGCCGCGGGTGCGCCCGTTTCCGGTCGCGGCCGTTCCGCGTATCGTGCGTGTAACGGCGCGCCGCTCATCCGCTCCTTCTCCCTACCTTCACGAGCAAACGTTGCACTTGCGCGAGCGTGCGCCTGACGCGTTCGCCGTGCCGTACGTACGCGGTCGTGATCGATGCCTGCGCCGGTTGGTCGCCGTCGGTGCCGATCCACACGCGTTCGCCGCGTTGCACGCGCAGCACGTCGCCGGAGCGGATCCAGTAATCGTCGACGCTGCCGAGCCGCGTGATCCACAGCGTCGCATCATGCACGCGGATCTCGGCGTCGTGCTGCGCGCGCCACGTCAGCGTCTTGCGCGGCGCGACCGTGAAATGCAACTCGACTCTCGGCAACGAGATCGTATCGGTGCGGCACCGATCGGGGCAAACAACCAGCCGGCTTGCTTGGTCCATCGTCATCTCCATCGTTGAGCCGGGCGGGATGACGCGCAACAAAACAAAAAGGCCTCATCCGGTTCCGGCGAGGCCTCGTGACATGCATGACTGAAATCTCGATGCTAATGCACAAGCGCCCCCGGCGATCGCCACGTATGGGCGTTCACTCGTTTTTGATGCGCGATGGCGATGGGCTTGAGCATAGGCATGCGAACGAGTGTGTCGTGGCCGCAGGGCCCTGTCAACGGAAATTTCGAGATACGTGGCAATTACGCGTCGCGTTGCGCGAGGCCGTTCACGAGCAGCTCGGACAGCAGGCCCGTCATCCCTTCCGGGTGCGTGGCCGCGCGTGCCTTCAGTTGTTCGACCAGCTCCGCGTTGAGCTTGCACGCGAACGGCACGAGGCCCTGTTCCTGGTCGAGCTTGCGCTGCGCGCGGCGGTCCAGCTTGGCCGCTTCTTCGGCGCCCTTGCCGAAACGCGCGGAGCTCGACTGTTTCATCGCGTGCGTCAGCTTGAGCGCCTTGTTCTTTTCGAGATCGGTTTTCTTCATGGCCATCGCGGCACCTCCGGGAAATTGAAGCCGCGATTGTACGCATTTCGGCGGGCGCCGCCCGCCGAACCGGCCGGCAACCCGGTCACGCGCCTTTCGTCGTGCCCCAGTTGCCGCCGTGCGCGGCCGCCTGGGCGGCCGGCGAGCGGGCGAGGTAGGCGAGCGCCTGCTCGGTCGAACCTTCGTGGTGCGGCGTATAGCCTGGCTTGAAATAGCGCAGCGCCGCGCCGATCACCTTCCAGAACGACGGCAGGTGCCCGCGCCGCGAACCCCGCCACCACGCGAGCACGAAGCCCGGGTAGCGGCCGGCGTCCGGATCGCGCCGGTACATGAACTTCGCGCCGGTCGTGATGTAGTGGAGCAGCAGCAGGATCACCAACGCCATGTGCACGCAGCGCTCCGGATAGGTGCCGCCCAAGTGCCGGTAGATGTCGAACGCGACGGTGCGGTGCTCGACTTCCTCGGCGCCATGCCAGCGCAGCAGGTCGACCATCGTCGGGTCCGCATGGCCTTCGTCGAGGCCGTGCGCGTTGAGCACCCAGTTGCCGAGATAGCCGAAGAAATGCTCGAGCGAAGCGATCACGGCCAGTTGCTGCCGCAGCCAGAAGCGCGTATGGCCGATCTTCAGCCCGAGCGGCCGTTCGCCGAGCACGCGTGTGAACAACCGGTTGAGCTTTTGCGTGAACGGCTTCGTGTCGATGCCGTGACGGTCGTAGTAGTGCTTCAGCACGCCGCCGTGCGAGCGCGAGTGCACGGCTTCCTGGCGCAGGAAGCCTTCGGCTTCGTCGCGCAGTCGCGCATCGGCGATCAACGGCAGCGCCTTGTTGTAGACGCGGCAGAACCACAGCTCGCCCTCCGGGAACAGCAGGTTCAGCGTGTTGATGATGTGCGTGCTGCCCGGATCGTTCGGCACCCAGGTGACCGGCGTGTCGCTGAAGTCGAACTTCACGTGTCGGGCCCTGATCTTGTGGTAGTCGGCGGTATCGTTCATGTCGTCTCCCTGTGCGGCGTCGTGCGCCGTCAATGCGATGCCATGCTGACGCGGGCGATCATCCGGCCCAGCCACGGCATGAAGCGGCCGACGAAGCGCATCGCGTGCGCTTCGCCGCCGACCGCGACGACGGGGCGGTTGCGCAGCACGCCGTCGATCATCGCCTGCGCGACGGTTTCGGGTTTCAGGCCGCGCATCTGGTATAGCCTGGTCGCGCGCTTGCGCAGCCGCGCTTCGTCCTGGGCGCTCGCACCCGCGTAGTGCGTCGACGCCATGATTCCCGTTTCCGCGAACCCGGGGCACACGGCCGTCACGCCGATGCCTTTCCCGGCGAGTTCCGCGCGCATGCATTCGCTGAGCATCAGCACCGCGGCCTTCGTCGTCGCATACGCGGGCAGGTCGCGCGACGGCCCGAACGCGGCGGCCGACGCGGTGTTGACGATGTGCCCGCCGGCGCCGCGCGCGGCCATCTGCTGCGCGAACAGCCGCGAGCCGTGGATCACGCCCCACAGGTTCACGTGCAGGATGCGCTCCCAGTGCCGCGTGCTCGTGTCGAGGATGCCGCCGGCCATCCCGATGCCCGCGTTGTTGATCACGACGTCCGCGCCGCCGAGTTCGCTGCCGACCCAGGTCGCGAGCGCTTCCATTTCGTCGGCGGACCCGACGTCGACGCGTTTCGCATGCGCGTGCGCACCGGTCAGCCCGACGAGCAGCGCGGTGCGCTCGGCGCTCGCGAGATCGATGTCGCATGCGACGACCGTCGCGCCTTCGCGTGCGAAGGCCAGCGCCGCGCAGCGGCCGATGCCGCTGCCCGCGCCGGTGACGACCGCGACCTTGCCGCTGAAGCGCCCGCTGGTCGCGCGGCGGCGCGCGTTCGCGAGCGCGGGCGGTTCGTCGCCGGATTCGACCGAATCGATCAATTGACCGGCGAGATCCGCGAAGCGCGCGGGATCGGCGAGCGGCAGCCAGTGGCCGGCCGCGACTTCGCGGCGGTAGTACCGCGGCACCCAGCGCGACAGGTTCTCGGACAGCGCGGGGCTCACGTACTTGTCGCCGAGCGGCACGATCGTCTGCACCGGCGCATGCGCATAGCGTTCGCGCGGCGCGAACAGGCAGCGGATGAAGTTCGCACGGTAGAGGCGCACGCCGCGCGCGCCGTCGTCGGCCTGCGTCGGGCGCGGCGTGGCGGGCGTTTTCTCGATCCGGCGCAGCAGGCCCGGCCACGCGCGGCCGAGCCACAGCCGCCAGCCGAGTTCGGGGAGGAGCGGCAGGTGGAACAGGTAGACGTACCACGAGCGCACGAGCTGGCCGCCGAGCCTGGCCAGCGACGCGGGCGTCGGGTGCAGCACGCGTTCGCGCAGCCAGAAGCCGACGTGGTCGAGGCACGGGCCCGAGCACGACGTATATGACGCGATGCGGCCGGCCAGGCGCGGATCGGTGACGAATTCCCAGCCCTGGATCGCCCCCCAGTCGTGCGCGACGAGGTGCACCGCGCGGCCGGGGCAGAGCGCGTCGATCACCGCGACGAAATCGTCGGTCAGCTTCGCGAGATGGTAGTCGGCCGTGCGCGTCGGCACGCCGGACAGGCCCGCGCCGCGCACGTCGTACGCGATCACGTAGTGTTTGCGCGCAAGCAGCGGCGCGACGTGCCGCCAGACGCTGCTGTCGTCGGGATAGCCGTGCACCAGCACGACCGGCGAGCGGGCCGGGTCGCCCCAGGTGCGCACCGCGAGCGTCAGGTCGCCGGAGGCGACCGCCGTTTCGCTGTGAACCGATTCGAACAGGGCCAGCGGCGCTTCGTCGGAAAGAGGCTGCATCGTGAGTCCGTCGTTCAGGGAGTCGGGAGGAGGGCGCGTGACGTGCGTGTCAAGCGGCGGCCGGCACGTTCGCCGCCGCCTGCGCGCGCTCGGCCTGGCGGCGCTGCCAGCGGCGCACGTGCGGCAGGTCGTCGTCGAGCCAGTACGCGTCGTCGTCGGTGATCACGAGCAGTTCCTCGAATTTCGCGCCGACGCCCGCGAAGCCGAGATGCGGCTCGACGGCCCACAGGCCCGGCACCGGCGCATGCTCGGAGCGGCGGTCGATCGACCACAGCGGTGACCAGCCCTGCTGCTTCGCCGCGCGGCCCTGGTCGAGCAGCAGGTTGCGCGTCGCGTTCAGCCCGAAGCGCGCGACGAAGCGCGGCTTCGACAGCTTGTGGATCTTCGCGACACGATGCGCGAGCACCTTGAACGGATAGGCCTTGTGGCGCGGGTCGACGCCCTGGCGGCGGCACAGCGCGTCGACTTCCTGCGCGACCTCCGCCATCGACCGGCGCGCCTTCACGAGCCGCACGATCATGTCGCGGTGGTCCATCAGGTCGTCCTGCAACTGCTCGAGGATCGGGTTGCGGCCGACGCAGTGCGCATAGCCGACATCGGCGACGATGCCGTCGAGCACGGGCGCGACGTCGAGGATCACCGGCATGTCGGTTTCGAGCTGACGGTTGCTCGGGAAGAACGCGAGATTGAAGCCGCCCATGTGCTTGAGGCCCGAGAAGCCGTCGAATGCGGTGCGGTCGCCGAACCACGCGAACGGCTTGTGCAGCCAGTCGTGCACGCCGTGATCCTGCAGCCATTCGGTCAGCAGGCGCGCGGCTTCCTTCTCGGTGATGCCGGGGTAGAGCATCGCGCCGACGGTCTCGACGCAGCGGTAGGCCAGTTGCTGGACCGCGCGGAATTGCGGCAGCTCGTCGAGGTGGACTTCCGGCAGCGGATGGTGGGCGGTCATGATGCGTCTCCATGTGTCGGCCCGCGTTTGCGTGTCGGCGCGATGCGGGTCCTTGTGCAAGGCTGGGCGCTGATCCGGAACGCTTCCGCCGGTGATTCGGAGGCGGATTATTCAGTCAGCATTTAATGTGCCATTGTGTGATGTAACGATAATAGCCGATTCGACGTCGCGCGCCAGCGCCCGGAGATGAGGGCTTCTCCTAATGAAGGGTCGAAATGGAGGGGTTGCTCTAGGTTTCCGGCGGTGGGGGCCGGATGTCCATCGCTGCGCACGCGTCTCGAGCGGCGGGGGCCGGCCGGGGAGCGCCGCACGGGCCCGGGATGTCGCGCCGGATCAACTCTCCGTCGTGTCGTGGCGCGACGCTGTCAAATTGCCGAAATAATTTCGTCACATCATGCGCCCGGATTCGAAGCCTTTGCGGCTTCGCGGGGCCGGTGTGTCGCGCGTCGCGCGGGGCGACCGAAGCCGATTCGACATTTCCACGGAGAGAGACCATGCAGCGCCGCCGGTTCATGAACACCCTTGCCGCGGCGACCGCCGCGACGCCGCTGATGCTCAAGGCCGGCACGTCCGGCGCGAAGAGCGTAGCCGCGCCGGACGCGCTGGACCCGGGCCGCTGGTCGCCGTTCAACGCCGCGCGCCTGCAGGCGGTGCTCGACCGGCATGGTGTCGCGAGCGCGCACTACGACGGAAAGCGCCGCCCGTATGCGGTGTTCGACTGGGACAACACGTGCATCATGAACGACTGTGAAGAGGCGTTGCTGATGTACCAGATCAACCATCTGCAGTACAAGCTGACGCCGGATGAATTCGTCGGCGTGATGTGGAAGGACGTGCCGAAGGGCGCGTTCATGAAGGACTACACGACGCTCGACGGCAAGCCGGTGACGATGGAGGACCTCGCCGCCGACGTCGAGTCCGATTACCGCTGGCTCCATGCGAACTACAAGGGCCTCGGCGGCGACAAGAGCCTCGACGAGATCCGCGAGACCGACCAGTTCAAGGATTTTCGCGCGAAGCTGTACTTCATGTACGACGCGATCTGCGACACGCATCCGCTCGAAGTCGGCTACAAGTGGATCATCTACTTCTACAAGAACATGACGACCGCCGAGCTGCAGGCGATGGCGGAAGCGTCGAACAACTACGGTATCGGCGACGCGCTGCGCAAGGTCCGCTACGAAAGCCCGAAGACGCTGCCGGGCAAGGCCGGCGTGGTCGCGGACACGCATTTCCACGGCATCCGCATTCACGAGGAAATCCGCGCGGTGATGCATACGCTGCGCGCGAACGGCATCGACGTGTACGTGAGCACCGCGTCGCTCGACGACGTCGTGCGCGTATTTGCCGGCAATCCGAACTACGGCTACGGCGTGCCGCCCGAGAACGTGATCGGCCTGCGTCTCGACATGCAGGACGGCAAGTACACGAGCACCTATCCGGCCGGCTGGCATTTCAACTGGGGGCCCGGCAAGACGGTGGGCATTCGCAACGTCCTCGCGTCGAAGAAGGGCTACGGCCCGCTGCTGGTGTTCGGCGACAGCGACGGCGACGCGTGGATGCTGCGCGATTTCAAGGACACCGCGGCCGGCGTGATCGTCAACCGGATGAAGAAGGGCGAGATCGGCGCGGACAGCAAGCTCGCGGCCGAACAGATCGGCAACCCGGACGCACGCTTCCTGCTGCAGGGCCGCGACGAGCACACGGGCCTGATGATTCCGGACGAGAAGTCGATCAAGTACGGCAAGGCCGAGCGCAAGCTGCTGGCCTGACGCGGGCGGGGCGCCGGGGGGCGGGGCGTCGGCCCCCGCGCCCATCGGCACCGGCCGCGGCGTCATGTGGCCCGGCACGCGCGCGTCTCAACGCTCGCGCGCGGGGCCCAACCGATCCAGCAACGCCCCCAGCAGATCGACCGGCAACGGAAACACGATCGTGGAGTTCTTGTCCGCCGCGATCGTCGTCAGCGTCTGCAGGTAGCGCAACTGCATCGCCTGCGGCTGCAGCGCAAGCCGCTGCGCGGCCTGCAGCAGCTTTTCCGACGCCTGCAATTCGCCTTCCGCGTGAATCACCTTCGCGCGCCGCTCGCGCTCGGCTTCGGCCTGCCGCGCGATCGCGCGGATCATCGTCTCGTTCAGGTCGACGTGCTTGATCTCGACCGTCGACACCTTGATCCCCCACGCATCCGTCTGCGCATCGAGCGTCTTCTGGATGTCCGCGTTCAGTTGCTCGCGCTCGGCGAGCAGCGCGTCGAGTTCGTGCTTGCCGAGTACCGCGCGCAGCGTCGTCTGCGCGAGCTGGCTCGTCGCCTCGAAGAAGCGCGCGACCTGGATCACGGCCTTCTCAGGATCGACGACGCGGAAATACACGACCGCATTGACCTTCACCGACACGTTGTCGCGCGTGATCACGTCCTGCGCGGGCACGTCGAACACGACGGTGCGCAGGTCGATCCGCACGACCTGCTGGACGATCGGGATGATCAGCACGAGCCCCGGCCCCTTCACTTTCCAGAACCGGCCGAGCATGAACACGACCCCGCGTTCGTACTCGCGAAAGATGCGGATCGACGATGCGACGAGCACCACGACGAAGACGATGAGGACGCTGCTGAAGCCGAACGTGTAACCGATCATGAAGGTTCTCCCTGGGGATGGACCGGCGCGGGCACGTCGTAGAGCGGCGCGACCGTCAGCGTCAGCCCGTGGCGGCCGGTCACGCGCACGCGGCAGCCGGCGGCCAGCGGCGTGCTGCTCGCCACGCGCCAGCGCTCGCCGTGCACGCGCGCCCAGCCGGCGGCCGACGGCACGGCGCCGGCCGCGCCTGGCGGCTGGTCCGGCTGCAGGCCGTCGTCGAGCACTTCGCCGATGCTGCCGAGCAGCGCCTCGGCACCCGTCACGACCGGGCGGCGCCGCGCGCGCAGCGCGACGCCCGACACACCCGCGACGAGCAGCCCGCCGCCGAGCGCGAGGCTCGCGATCACGGGCCATGGAATCCCGTAGCCGGGCACGTCGGTGTCGATCAGCATCAGCGCGCCGATCGTGAACGCGATGATTCCGCCGAACCCGAGCACGCCGAAGGTCGGCAGGAACGCCTCCGCGACGAGGCAGCCGAGCCCGAGCAGCACGAGGCCGAGGCCCGCATAGCTGACCGGCAGCAACTGCATCGCGAACAGTCCGACCAGCAGGCAGATCGTGCCGGCGACGCCCGGCAGCACGAAACCGGGGTTCGCGAATTCGAAGAAGAGGCCGTAGATGCCGATCGTCAGCAGGATCAGCGCGACGTTCGGATCGGCGATGATCGCGAGGAAGCGGCTGCGCCAGTCGGGCGCGAGCGCGACGAGCGGCGCATGCGCGGTCGCCAGACGCAGCGTGCCGGCGGTGGTCGTCACCGCGCGGCCGTCGAGCTGCCGCGCGAGATCGGCCGCGTCCTGCGCGATCAGGTCGACGACGTGCTGCGCGCGCGCCTCGTTCGCCGACAGGCTCACGGCCTCGCGCACCGCGCGCTCGGCCCATTCGGCATTGCGTCCGCGCAACTGCGCGAGGCCGCGGATGTACGCGGAAGCGTCCTGCATCGCCTTGCGGATCTCGGTCGATTGCGTATCGGTCGGCAGCGCGGCCGGCGTGGCGGACGCACCCGATGCACCTGACGCACCGGCGGGATGGGGCGCGGCGGGGTTCGCGCCCGGCGGCGCGGCGCCGCCGATGCCCAACTGCACGGGCGACGCCGCGCCGAGATTGGTGCCGGGCGCCATCGCCGCGAAGTGGCTCGCATAGACGATGTAGGTGCCCGCGCTCGCCGCCCGCGCGCCGCCCGGCGCGACGAACGCGGCGACCGGCACCGGCGAGCCGAGGATGGCCTTGATGATCTGCCGCATCGACGTATCGAGGCCGCCGGGCGTGTCGAGCTGGAGGATCGCGAGCGGCGCGTGCTCGCGGGCGGCGCGCGCGAGCGAACGCACGATGAAATCGGCGCTGGCCGGGCCGATCGCGCCGTTGACGGGAATCACGACGACCGGATGCGCGGCGGGCGCGTCGGCCGATGGCGGCGCGGCGACCGCGGCGCACACGACGAGCAGCGCCGCGAACAGCGCGGCGCGCGCGACCCGCGCGGACAGCGGGTGACGGGGGCGGCCGTCGGCCGCGGCAGGCGCCGGCGGCGGCCCATGACGGTGAAAGCGCATCGGGACGTCCGGGCGGCGCACGGCCGCGTGCCGTCCGGCTCGCGAAAAGGGCGTGGGCCCGATGCTTGAAGATTAGGCGGTTTCGGCCGAAAGCGCGAAGTTGCGGCCGCACCGGCCGGCGTCAGCTTGCGCCGCCGCCGCGCGCGAGCACTTCGTCGCGATAGTCGGCCGGGCTGCGCCCGCTCCATTTGCGGAACGCGCGGTAGAACGCGCTCGGCTCCGCGAACCCGGTCGCGGCCGCGACGTCCGCGATCGTGCGGGCGGGGTCGGCCAGCGCCTCGAACGCGAGATCGCGCCGCAGCGTGTCCTTGATCGACTGGTACGCGTGACCTTCCTGGTGCAGCTTGCGGCGCAGCGTGGCCTCGGCCACGTGCAGCCGCGCGGCCATCCCGCCCGCGCCCGGCCACGCGGCCGGCGGCATTCCGCGCAGCACCGCGCGCACGCGCTGCGCGAGCGCGTTCGGGTTGCGGTACTTGACGATGAAGCTGGCCGGCGCGTTGCGCAGAAACGTTTTCAGCGTCTTCGCGTTCTGCACGACCGGCAGCGTCGCGAATTCGGGATCGAAATCGACATACGAATCGGGCTCGTTGAAGCGCATGTCGTCGCAGAACATCGACGGGTATTCGTGGTCGGCGGGCGGCGTGTCGCAGCGGAAGCTCGCATGCAGCAGCGGGATGCGCCGCCCGATCAGCCAGCAGGTGAGCCCGTACACGATGATGAAATAGGTCGCGTACGTGAACATCGCGGGCGTCGCGCCGTTGTTGCGGTGCACGAAGCGCAGCCGCACGCGCTGCGGGTTCGCGTCGAGCTCCGCGTGCAGGTCGTCGAGCACGCAGTGCATGAAGTTCACCGCGCGCGCCATCGCGTGCAGCCCGTCGCGCGCGGATAGCGCCGCCTGGCTCATCGCGATGAAGCTGCCGCTGCGCATCGGGTGGCTGTCCTGCCCGAAGAACTCGTCGTCGAGCGTGCGGGCGATCGCGTTCCACAGCGCGCCGTATTGCTGCGCGGACACGCGTGCGCGCGGCTGACCGAGCAGCGCCGGGGCGATGCCGGCCTGCGCGAGCAGCGGCTCGGCCGCGACGCCGCGCCGCGCGGCCAGCGCGACGCTGTACGCGACGAGGCTGATCGCGACGGTTCCCTTGTCTTCCTGCTTCATCGGTGTCGCCGGTATGGCAAAAACGCTCAGTGTAAATGAGCGGCGCGAGCATCGAACAGTCGCGCGTGCTTGCCTACACTTGTTGCATCGAAACGCAAGGACGGTCGCGCCCGGCGGCCGCGGGAGACAGCAGCACCATGGACGAGCTTTACACCGAAGACCAGCGGATGATCCGCGACGCCGCGCGCGCGTTCGCCACCGAGAGGCTGGCGCCGAACGCGGCGCAGTGGGACCACGACGCGCACCTGCCCGACGCGATCGTCGCGCAGCTCGGCGAGCTCGGGCTGCTCGGGATGATCGTGCCGCAGGAACTGGGCGGCTCGTATACGGACTACGTCGCCTATGCGCTGGCGATGGAGGAAGTCGCGGCCGGCGACGCCGCGTGCGCGACGATGATGAGCGTGCACAACTCGGTCGGCTGCGGGCCGATCCTCGGCTTCGGCACGCCCGCGCAGAAGGATCGCTGGCTGGCCGACATGGCGGCCGGCCGCGTGATCGGCGCATTCTGCCTGACCGAGCCGCAGGCGGGCTCCGAGGCGAACAACCTGCGCACGCGGGCCGAATTGCGTGACGGCAAATGGGTGCTGAACGGCGCGAAGCAGTTCGTCACCAACGGCCAGCGCGCGGGCGTGGCGATCGTTTTTGCCATGACCGATCCGGAAGCGGGCAAGCGCGGCATTTCCGCGTTCCTGGTGCCGACCGACACGCCGGGCTTCATCGTCGGCAAGCCCGAGAAGAAGATGGGCATCCGCGCGTCGGATACGTGCCCGATCACGTTCGAGAACTGCGCGATTCCCGAAGAGAACCTGCTCGGCAATCGCGGCGAAGGGCTGAAGATCGCGTTGTCGAACCTCGAAGGCGGCCGGATCGGCATCGCCGCGCAGGCGCTCGGCATCGCGCGCGCCGCGTTCGACAAGGCGCGCCGCTATGCGGGCGAGCGCGTGCAGTTCGGCAAGCCGATCGCCGAGCACCAGGCGATCCAGCAGAAGCTCGCCGACATGGCCGTGCAGATCAACGCCGCGCGCCTGCTCGTGCATCACGCGGCGAAGCTGCGCACGGCCGGGCTGCCGTGCCTGTCCGAAGCGTCGCAGGCGAAGCTGTTCGCGTCCGAGATGGCCGAGCGCGTGTGCTCGGATGCGATCCAGATCCACGGCGGCTACGGTTATCTCGCCGATTACGAAGTCGAGCGCCACTATCGCGACGCGCGCATCACGCAGATTTACGAAGGCACCAGCGAAGTGCAGCGGATGGTGATCGCGCGGCAGCTGTGAGTCGCGGCGCGCGCCCATCCGGCATCACGCAGTCGAACAAACGGTCGAACGAGCAGGCATACAACGCAGGCACGAGGGCAGCGCGGCAAACGCGGCACGCAGCGACGTGACCGTGCGCCGGGCGACACGGAACCGGGCAGGTGCTGCAGCACCTGCGCCGGTTGACCGCTGGGCATGGAGACTGGACGGAGACGACACATGACGGTACAGGCATTCCTCGACGCACGCGACTTTCTGCTGCGCCATCGCACCGACTACGACACCGCGTATCGCGATTTCGCATGGCCGGTGCTCGACGCGTTCAACTGGGCGCTCGACTATTTCGACCCGATGGCGCGCGGCAACGACCAGCCCGCGCTGTGGATCGTCGATGCGGCAACCGGCACGGGCGACCCGTATTCGTTCGCGCAGATGTCCGAGCGTTCGTCGCGGATCGCGAACTGGCTGCGCTCGATCGGCGTCGGGCGCGGCGACCGCATTCTGCTGATGCTGCCGAACCGTGTCGAGCTGTGGGACGCGATGCTCGCGGCGATGAAGCTCGGCGCGATCGTGCTGCCCGCCACCACGCAACTGTCGCCCGACGACGTGCGCGACCGCGTGCAGATCGGCGGCGCGACCTACGCGATCGTCGACGAGAACGAAACCGCGAAGTTCGAGCAGGCCGGCCTCGGCCTCGAGCAGAAGATCGTCGCCGGCGCGCCGCGCGAAGGCTGGCTCGCGATGAACGACGGCTATGCGGCGAGCGCCGCGTTCGAGCCGGACGCCGTCACGCACGCGAACGATCCGATGCTGCTGTACTTCACGTCGGGTACGACGTCGAAGCCGAAGCTCGTCGAGCATACGCACCGCACCTATCCGGTCGGGCACCTGTCGACGATGTACTGGGTCGGCCTGCAGCCCGGCGACATCCACTGGAACATCAGCTCGCCGGGCTGGGCGAAGCACGCGTGGAGCTGCTTTTTCGCGCCGTGGAATGCGCAGGCGTGCGTGTTCGTATTCAACTACGCGCGCTTCGAGCCGAAGGCCGTGCTCGATGCGCTCGTCAAATACCGCGTGACCACGCTGTGCGCGCCGCCGACCGTGTGGCGCATGCTCGTGCAGCAGCCGCTCGCGTCGTTCGACGTGAAGCTGCGCGAGATCGTCGGCGCGGGCGAGCCGCTGAATCCCGAGATCATCGAGCGCGTGAAGAACGCGTGGGGCATCACGATTCGCGACGGCTACGGCCAGACCGAGACGACCTGCCTGATCGGCAACTCGCCGGGCCAGCCGGTCGTCGCGGGCTCGATGGGCCGGCCGCTGCCCGGCTACCGGATCGCGTTGCTCGACCCGGACGGCGCGCCGGTGACCGAAGGCGAGGTCGCGCTGCCGATCGGCGATGGCGTCGCGCGCCCGGTCGGGCTGATGAAGGGCTACGCGAACAATCCCGACGCGACGGCCCATGCGATGCGCGACGGCCACTACCGCACGTCGGACATCGCGATGCGTCGCGACGACGGCTACTACGTGTACATCGGCCGCGCGGACGACGTGTTCAAGTCGTCCGACTACCGGCTGAGCCCGTTCGAGCTGGAGAGCGTGCTGATCGAGCACCCGGCGATCGCGGAAGCGGCCGTCGTGCCGAGCCCGGACCCGGTGCGGCTGTCGGTGCCGAAGACGTTCGTCACGCTGCGCGAGGGCTATGAAGAAAGCCCGGCGCTCGCGCTGGAGATCTTTCGCTTCTCGCGCGAGAAGCTCGCGCCGTACAAGCGCATTCGCCGCCTGCAGTTCGCGGAGCTGCCGAAGACGATCTCGGGGAAGATCCGCCGCGTCGAGCTGCGCCGCCGCGAGATCGAGCGCGGCGACGACGCGAGCGCGCGCATGCCCGGCGAATACTGGGAAGAAGATTTCGCCGCCGAACTGAAATGACCGGCCGCGGGCCGTGCGCGCCGCATGCCGCGGCGGCCGCCCGCAGCCGAATTGAAACGGTCGCGCGGCGGCATGCCGTTACGTCGCGGCCCACTGCAAGGAGATTGCACTGATGAACGCGAATCCGACGCCCCGTACGGGGCAAGACGTGCCGACGGTCAAGCTGCTGATCGACGGCGCCTTCGTCGAGTCCGCCACGAGCGAGTGGCGCGACATCGTCAACCCGGCGACGCAACAGGTGCTCGCGCGCGTGCCGTTCGCGACCGTCGCGGAAGTCGACGCGGCCGTGCAGTCCGCGCACGCCGCGTTTGCGACGTGGAAGAGCACGCCGATTTCCGCGCGCATGCGCATCATGCTGAAGTTCCAGGATCTGGTGCGCGCGAACCAGCAGCGCATCGCCAGGACGCTGACGGCCGAGCAGGGCAAGACGATTCCCGACGCCGAAGGCGACATCTTCCGCGGCCTCGAAGTGGTCGAGCACGCGTGCTCGATCGGCACGCTGCAGCTCGGCGAATTCGCGGAGAACGTCGCGGGCGGCGTCGACACCTACACGCTGCGCCAGCCGCTCGGCGTGTGCGCGGGCATCACGCCGTTCAATTTCCCCGCGATGATTCCGCTGTGGATGTTCCCGATGGCGATCGTGTGCGGCAACACGTTCGTGCTGAAGCCGTCGGAGCAGGACCCGATGTCGACGATGGAGCTCGTCGAGCTCGCGCTCCAAGCCGGCATACCGAAAGGCGTGCTGAACGTCGTGCACGGCGGCAAGGACGTCGTCGACGCGATCTGCACGCATCCACTCGTGAAGGCGATCTCGTTCGTCGGTTCGACCACGGTCGGCACGCACGTGTACAACCTCGGCAGCGCGCAGGGCAAGCGCGTGCAGTCGATGATGGGCGCGAAGAACCACGCGGTCGTGCTGCCCGACGCGAACCGCGAACAGGCGATCAACGCGCTCGTCGGCGCGGGTTTCGGCGCGGCCGGCCAGCGCTGCATGGCGACGTCCGTCGCGGTGCTGGTGGGCAAGGCGCGCGAATGGCTGCCGGACATCGTCGCGAAGGCGAAGACGCTGAAGGTCAACGCGGGATCGGAAGCGGGCACCGACGTCGGGCCGGTCGTGTCGCGCGGCGCGAAGGCGCGCATCCTGTCGCTGATCGACATGGGCATCAAGGAAGGCGCGAAGCTCGAACTCGACGGCCGCGACGTGAAGGTGCCCGGTTTCGAGGAAGGCAACTTCATCGGGCCGACGATCTTCTCCGGCGTGACGACCGACATGACGATCTACACGCATGAAATCTTCGGGCCGGTGCTGGTCGTGATGGAAGTCGACACGCTCGACGAGGCGATCGCGCTCGTCAACGCGAATCCGATGGGCAACGGCGTGGGCATCTTCACGCAGAGCGGCGCGGCCGCGCGCCGGTTCCAGAGCGAGATCGACGTCGGCCAGGTCGGCATCAACATTCCGATCCCGGTGCCGGTGCCGTTCTTCAGCTTCACCGGTTCGCGCGGCTCGAAGCTCGGCGATCTCGGCCCGTACGGCAAGCAGGTCGTGCAGTTCTATACGCAGACCAAGACGGTCACCGCGCGCTGGTTCGACGACGATACGACGGCCGGCCCGGTGAACACGACGATCCGGCTGCATTGAGCGGCGGAGGACACCACCATGAAAATCGGATTTATCGGCCTCGGCCACATGGGCGCGCCGATGGCGCTGAACCTGCTGAAAGCCGGCCACGAAGTGCACGCGTTCGACCTGAGCGCCGACGCATTGCGCGCACTGCAGGACGCCGGCGCGCAGGTGGCCGCGTCGCCGCGCGATGCGGCGTCGGGCGCGACGTTCGTGATCACGATGCTGCCGGCCGCGCCGCACGTGCGCTCGGTGCTCACCGGCGAGAACGGCGCGCTGGCCGGCCTCGGCGCGGGCGCGACGGTGATCGATTCGAGCACGATCGACCCGGCGAGCGCGCAGGCGTTCGGCGCGCTGGTGCGCGAGCACGGCGGCGCGTTCGTCGACGCGCCGGTGTCGGGCGGCACCGGCGGCGCGGCGGCAGGCACGTTGACCTTCATGGTCGGCGGCAGCGACGCGGATTTCGAGCGCGTGAAACCGGTGCTCGCCGGGATGGGCAAGAACATCGTCCACTGCGGCGCGACGGGCATGGGGCAGGTCGCGAAGGTCTGCAACAACCTCGTGCTCGGCATCTCGATGGCGGCGGTGTCGGAGGCGATGTCGCTCGGCGTCGCGCTCGGCATCGACCCGAAGGTGCTGGCCGGCATCGTCAACACGTCGACGGGCCGCTGCTGGAGCTCGGACACGTACAACCCGTATCCGGGCGTGATCGAGACCGCGCCGTCGTCGCGCGGCTACTCGGGCGGCTTCGGCACCGACCTGATGCTGAAGGATCTCGGCCTCGCGAACGACGCGGCGAAGCAGGCGCGCCAGCCCGTCTATCTCGGTGCGCTCGCGCAGCAGCTGTATCAGACGATGAGCAGCCGCGGCGACGGCCAGCTCGATTTCTCGGCGGTGATCCGCCTGTACCAACCGGCCACGAAGAAGGACGCGTGATGATCGAACTCGACTACGTCGACGACGGCGCGATCGCGTGCGCGACGCTCAAGCGTCCGCCCGCGAACGCCTTTACCGCCGACGGGCTGCGGCAACTGCAGCAAACCGTCGCCGAACTGAATGCGGACCCGCGCGTGCGCGCGCTGGTGATCACCGGCGACGGCCCGAAGTTCTTCAGCGCGGGCGCCGACCTCAACACGTTCGCCGACGGCGATCGCGCGGTCGCGCGTGCGATGGCGTCGCGCTTCGGCGCGGCGTTCGAGGCGCTGCACGACGCACGCGTCGTGACGATCGCGGCGATCAACGGCTATGCAATGGGCGGCGGCCTCGAATGCGCGCTCGCGTGCGACCTGCGGATCGCGGAGACGCATGCGCAGATGGCGCTGCCCGAGCCTTCGGTCGGGCTGCTGCCGTGCGGGCTCGGCACGCAGACGCTGCCCTGGCTCGTCGGCGAGGGCTGGGCGAAGAAGATCATCCTGACCGGCGCGCGCGTCGATGCGGCCACCGCACTGCGGATCGGCCTCGTCGAGGACGTGGTCGAAAGCGGCGCCGCGCGCGAGGCGGCACTCGTGCTGGCTCGCAACGTCGCGCGGCAAAGCCCGCATGCCGTGGCCTACAGCAAGGAACTGATCGGCCTCGCGCGCCGCGGCGTGCCGCGCGGCGCGGCGCTCGCGGTCGAGCGCGAACGCTTCGTCGATTTGTTCGACACGGCCGATCCGCGCGAAGGCGTGGCGGCGTTCCTGGGCAAGCGCGCGCCGCAGTGGCGCACCGATGGAGAGCCGCAACGATGAGCACGCCGGTGACGAATCACGATGCATTCGCGGAGCATGCGCCCGAGGTGCTGTTTCGCGTGGTGAACCGCGTGGCGCTGATCACGCTGAACCGGCCGGCCGCGCTCAATGCGCTGTCGTACGCGATGATCGGCGAGCTGGCCGCGCTGTTCGAGCGCTGCCGCCGCGACGACCGGATCGTCGCGGTCGTGCTGCGCGGCGCGGGGGAGAAGGGCTTCTGCGCGGGCGGCGACGTGCGCGCGTTGTACAAGATGGTCGCGCAGCGCGAAACCTGGCTGCCGTTCTTCGTCGACGAATACCGGCTCGACTACGCGATCCACACGTTCCCGAAGCCGGTCGTCGCGCTGATGGACGGCATCACGATGGGCGGCGGCATGGGGCTCGCGCAGGGCGCGGCGCTGCGCGTCGCGACCGAGCGCAGCAAGATCGCGATGCCGGAGACGCGCATCGGCCTCGTGCCCGACGTGGGCGCGACGCATTTCCTGTCGCGCATGCCGGCCGAACTCGAACTGTACGTGGGGCTGACCGGCGCGATGCTGTCGGGCGCCGACGCGCTCGCCGCGAAGCTCGCGGACCTCTGCGTGCCGTCCGCGTGGCTCGACACGTTCGAGACGCGCATCGAAAGCGTCAAGTGGGACGGCGACGCGCTGCCGCTGCTGCGCAAGGTGTTCGAGCCGCCGTGCAACGTCGTGCCGCATGCGGCGCTCGACAGCCAGATGCCGTGGATCGTCCGCCACTTCGACAAGCGCTCGACCGTCGAGCGGATCGTCGCGACGCTCACGCAGGATCTGGCGCGCGACGAACTCGCGCGCGAGCACCGCCAATGGCTGCAGGCGACGCTCGACGCGCTCGCGAGCCATTCGCCGACGATGCTCGCGGTGACGCGCGAGGCGCTGCTGCGCGGCCGGCAGATGACGCTCGCGGAATCGTTCCGGATGGAGCTCGGCATCGTCGCGCGTGCGATCGAGGAAGGCGATTTCTGCGAAGGCGTGCGCGCGCATCTCGTCGACAAGGATCGCAAGCCGCGCTGGGCGCCCGCGTCGCTCGTCGAGCTGCGCGCCGAACGCGTGCGGCATTTCCTGACGTCGCCGTGGAAGCTGTTCGCGCATCCGCTCGCCGATCTCGGCGCGGCGTGATCCTTGCGAGATGGCCCGGCGCGCCCGTGCGACGCGTCGGTTTCAATGCGCGTCAGCGCGCGTCGTCCGCGCGCTCGATCATCGGCGGAATCGCCTGCGCGAGCGCGTCGATCACGCAGCGCGTCTTGCGCGGCAGGTAGCGCGTCTTCGGCCAGATCGCGTGAATGTCGCCTTCGCAGACGAAGCAGCGATCGAGCACGACCACCATCTCCCCGCGCTTCACGTATTGATCGAGCAGCCAGCTCGGCACCCACGCAATCCCGAACCCGGCCGCGCCGGCCGCGGCGATCGCCTGCACGTCGTCGAAACTCAGTTGATGCGGCATGTCGATGCGCACTGTCGAGCCGTCCGGCGCGCGCAAATCCCACGGCTGCACCACGCCCGAACGCGAATACGCGATCGTGCGGTGGTGCTTCAGATCGTCGAGCGTCTTCGGCACACCATGGCGCGCGAGATACGACGGCGCCGCGCCGAGGCTGCCGTACTGCGTGCCGAGCCGCCGTACCGCGAGGCTCGTGCTGTCCGCGAGCGTGCCGATCCGCACCGCGAGGTCGATCCCTTCCTCGACGAGATCGACGAATCGGTCGGTGATCGACACGTCGATGCGCAGGTGCGGATAGCTGCGCGCGAGATCGAGCACGATCGGCGTCACGCAGTGGTGCCCGAATGCGAGCGGCACGCTCAGCCGCAGCTTGCCGCGTGCCTCGTGGCGGCCGCAGTCGAGATCGGCTTCCGCCGCTTCCAGTTCCGCGAGCGCGCGCACGCAGCGGTCGTAGTACGCCTGGCCGTCGTCGGTCAGGCTCTGGCTGCGCGTCGTGCGCTGCAGCAGCCGCGCGCCGAGCCGCTTCTCGAGCCGCGCGATCGCCTTGCCGACCGCCGAGCGCGTCATGTCGAGCCGCTCCGCGGCCAGCGCGAAGCTGCCTGATTCCACCACCTGGACGAAGGTCGTTACGCCGTCGAGTCTGTCGGTCATCGCGTTGCGTCGATTGGGTCCGTAAATTCCCCAGTGCGTGGAAATGCGTGCGTCAATGGGGAGGCGAATTCTCACTATAGTACCGATTCCCGCCCAGCGTGCGTCGCCGGCCGCGCGCGGCGAATCCTACTGACCTGGAGGCGCGCGGCCCGTCGCCGGGCCGCCGCGCAAATACGCATGACGCTATCCGACTCCCGCAGGAATGCGGTCGCGCTCGCGGCCGTCTGTCTTACGTCGCTGATGTTCGGCCTCGAGATCTCGAGCGTGCCGGTGATCCTGCCGACGCTCGAACACGTGCTGCATGGCGATTTCAACGGCATGCAGTGGATCATGAACGCGTACACGATCGCCTGTACGACGGTGCTGATGGCGGCCGGCACGCTCGCGGACCGGTTCGGCCGCAAACGCGTGTACGTGATCGGCACCGTGCTGTTCGGCGCGACGTCGCTGCTGTGCGGGCTCGCGCCGAACGTGCCGGTGCTCGTCGCGGGCCGGCTGCTGCAGGGCGCGAGCGGCGGCGCGATGCTGATCTGCCAGATCGCCGTGCTGTCGCACCAGTTCCGCGAAGGGCGCGAGCGCGGCCGCGCATTCGGGATCTGGGGGATCGTGTTCGGCATCGGGCTCGGTTTCGGGCCGATCGTCGGCGGCGCGATCGTCGCGCTCGCGAGCTGGCCGTGGGTGTTTCTCGTTCATGCGCCGCTCGCGGCCGTCGCGCTCGTGCTGATCGGCGGCGCGGTGCGGGAATCGCGCGATCCGCATGCGGGCACGCTCGACGTCGCGGGCATCGTCACGCTGTCGCTCGCGGTGCTCGGCCTTGCCTTCTACATCACCCAGAGCGCCGAACTCGGGCTCGCGAGCGCGGCCGGCCTCGGCGTGCTCGGCGCGACCGTGCTCGCGCTGATCGGTTTCTTCATCGCGGAGCGCGCCAGCGCGCGGCCGATGTTCGACTTTTCGGTGTTCCGGATCCGCGCGTTCACCGGCGCGATCTTCGGCTCGATGGGGATGAATTTCAGCTTCTGGCCGTTCATGATCTACCTGCCGATCTGGTTCCAGGTCGCGCTCGGCTACGACAGCGTGACGGCCGGCCTCGCGTTGCTCGCGTACACGTTGCCGACGCTGATCGCGCCGCCGTTCGGCGAACGGCTTGCGCTGCGGTACGGGCCTGGCGTCGTGATTCCGGGCGGCCTGTTCTCGATCGCGGCCGGTTTCGTGCTGATGCGGCTCGGCAGCGCGGCCGTTCACGCAAGCTGGCTGACGATGCTGCCGGGCTGCATGATCGCCGGCATCGGGCTCGGGCTGACCAACACGCCCGTCACCAACACGACGACGGGCGCGGTGCCGAGTGCGCGCGCCGGCATGGCGTCGGGCATCGACATGAGCGCGCGGATGATCTCGCTCGCGCTGAACATCGCGACGATGGGCTTCGTGCTGGTGGCGGGGATCGTCGCGAGCCTGCAGGGCGGGCCGGCCGGCGCGATCGGCGACGCGGCGCTGCGCCGGCTCGCGCAGGAAATCGCAGCGGGCCGCACCGACGGGCTGCAGGCGATCGCGCCGGCGCTCGCGCAGGCCGATCCGAGCGGCGCGGCGCTGCATGCGGCGCTCGTGCACGGCTTCGGCTGGGTGATGCTGTACGGCGCGGCGGGCGTGGCCGTGCTCGCGACCGCGAGCGCGGTGGCGTTCGCGCCGGTGCGGCGCGGGGCGGCCGTGTGCGAATGACGCGGGCGGCGCGCGGCGTATGACGGATGACGGGTGACGGCCGGTCAGGAGGTTCCGCCGCCGAGCGCGCGGTAGAGCTTCATCTGGTTGTTGAGCCGGTTCAGGCGCGTCAGTTCGTCGGCGCTCTGCGCACTCCTCAGCACCTGCTGCTGGTCGAGCCACGGCTGCACGGCGGTCGCGCCGGCCGCGAAGCGCGCGGCGGCCAGCCGTTCGGCGCGCTGCGCCTGGGCCAGCGACAGCGCGCGCTGTTCGGCTTCGCGTTCGAGCTGCACGCGTGCCGACAGCGCGTTCTCGACTTCCGCGAGCGCCGTGTAGAGCCGCTGGCGGAACCCGACCACGGCTTCCTCGTACTGCGACTTCGACACCCGGATCTGCAACTGCATCGTGTTCCACTGGATGAACGGCAGCGCGAGGCCGAGCCCGAGCGTGCCGACCGGATTCGTCAGCACGCGCTCGAGGCTCGTGCTCGTCGTGCCGGCGCTGCCGGTCAGCGTGAAGGTCGGGTAGAAGCTCGTGCGCGTCGCGTCGACCTGCGCGAGCGACTCGCGCAGCCGGAATTCCGCCGCACGCAGGTCGGGGCGCCGGCCGAGCAGGCTCGCGGGCAGGCCGGCCGCGACCTCGGGCGGCGCCGCGTCGGGCAGCGCCGACGGTTCGGCCGCGCGCTGCTGCGGCGGCCGGTCGAACAGGATCGCGAGCGCGTGGCGGTTCTCGGTGCGCTGCTGGATCAGTTGCGTCTGCGCCGCGCGTTGCGCGGCGAGGCTTTGTTCGGCCTGCGCGAGGTCGAGCCCCGACACGGCGCCGGCCGCGTGCTGCGACCGGACGAGCGCGAGCGTGCGTTGCGCATACGCGATGTTCGCGTCGCCGAGCGCGATCTGCCGGTTCAGATAGCCGATCTGCCAGTACAGCGCCGCGGTCGTGCCGATCAGCGACAGCCGCGCGGCTTCCAGATCGGCGGCCGTCGCGTCGGCTTCCCAGCGCGCGGCATCGCGCAGCGCGGCGAGCCGGCCCCACAGGTCGATTTCGTAGCTGAGCGAACCGTTGAGGCCGCTCGAGCGGCTCATCCGGTGCGTATCGAGCGTGCGCGACACGGCGCCGTTCGCGCCGAGCGTCACGCTGGGCGTCAGGTTCGTATCGACGAGCCGGGCCTGCAACTGCGCGCGATACACGCGGATCGCCGCGATCGCGAGGTCGTTGTTGGCGCGCAGCGCGTCGTCGATCAACGCGTCGAGTTGCGGATCGCCGAAGCTGCGCCACCAGTCGCGCGTGGCGGCCGGCGCGTCGGCCGCGACCGGCGCGGCCCAGTTCGCGGGCATCGCGACGGCCGGCGGCGGTGTGTGGCGCGCACCCGCGCAGCCGGCGAGCAGCGCGGCCGCGCACGCGAATGCGCCGAGACGGTGAAGCGGGGAGGCGTACGTGATGATGGCCATGTTTCGTCAGTCGCGCGCGAGCGCATCGATCGGGTCGAGCCGCGACGCGTTGCGCGCGGGCATGAACCCGAAAATCACACCGGTGAGCGTCGAGCACACGAACGCGGTCACGATCGCGCCGGCCGAGAACACCATCTTCCACTGCGTGACGAACATCGAGAACAGCGCGCCGAGCCCGAACGACAGCGCGATGCCGATCGTGCCGCCGAGCAGGCATACGAGCACGGCCTCGACGAGGAACTGCTGCAGGATGTCGGACTGGCGCGCGCCGACCGCCATCCGGATGCCGATCTCGCGCGTGCGCTCGGTGACCGACACCAGCATGATGTTCATCACGCCGATCCCGCCGACCACGAGCGAGATCACCGCGATCAGCGACAGCAGCAGCGTCAGCGACTGGCCGGTCTTCTCGACGGTCTTGACCACGCTGTCCATGTTGTACGTGAAGAAGTCCTTGCGGCCGTGGCGCTGGATCATCAGCTTCTCGAGGCTTTTCTCGGCCGCGGCGCTCGGCTGCCCGTCGCGCACGCGCACGGTGATGCTGTCGAGATAGCGCTGGCCGAACAGGCGCCCGCTCGCGGTGGTGTACGGCACCCACACGTTCAGGCTCTTCACGCTGCCGAACGCGCTTTTCTTGTCGGCGGTCACGCCGATCACGACGCACGGCACGTTGTCGACCAGGATCACTTCGCCGACCGGATTGCGCGTCGCGCCGAACAGCTTGCGGCGCGTGTTCTGATCGATCACGGCCACCTGCGCCTGGCGGCGCACGGCATCGTCGTCGAACGCGACGCCGAGCGCGAAGCGCATCCCGCGCGCCTGGAAGTAGCGGTCGCCGACGCCGCTCACGAGCGCGTTGACGTCGATGTTGCGGTAGCGCAGCAGCAGCGTGCGCGACGTTTCGGGCGTCGCGCTGTCGACGTACGGCTGCTCCGCGAGCGCGGCGACGTCGGCGGGCACGAGCGTCTGGATCGTGTCCGCGCGGCTGTCGCCCCAGTCGGTGCCCGGATAGACGTTGATCGTGTTGGTGCCGATGCTGCCGATCTCTTCGAGCATGTAGCGCTTCGCGCCTTCGCCGACCGCGACGATCGATACCACCGACGTGATGCCGATGATGATGCCGAGCATCGTCAGCAGCGTGCGCAGCCGATGCGACACGAGCGCGATCCACGCCATCCGGCACGCCTCGGCGAAGCGGCCGGTGCCGGCTGCGAAGCGGCGGCCGGGTGGCGCGGGATCGGCATTGGCGACGGAATCGGCGCCGACGGGCGGCCGTGCATCGTCAGCGGCGGGCGCGGACGGCGTACTCGCGGCCGCGTCGGCGCCCACTTCCGCGAGCGCTTCGGCAGGCGCTTCCGCGAGCGCTTCGGCAAGCGCTTCCGCGTGGTGGCGGTTCGGCCGGTCGGCGATGATCTCGCCGTCACTGATCTCGATGATGCGCCGCGCATGGCGCGCCACGGCCTTGTCGTGCGTGACGATCACGATCGTATGGCCGAGCGCGTTCAGTTCGTGCAGGATCCGGATCACGTCCTGGCCGCTTTTCGTGTCGAGGGCGCCGGTCGGTTCGTCCGCGAGGATCACCTGGCCGCCGTTCATCAGCGCGCGCGCGATGCTCACGCGCTGCTGCTGGCCGCCGGACAGTTGCCCGGGCCGGTGATGCGCGCGATCCGCGAGCCCGAGGCGCGCGAGCAACGCGCGGGCGCGGGCGTGCCGCTCGGCGCGCGGCGTACCCGCGTAGATCGCCGGCATTTCGAGGTTCGCGACCGCGTCGACGTGCGGCAGCAGGTGATAGCGCTGGAACACGAAGCCGAAGTGCTCGCGGCGCAGTTGCGCGAGTTCGTCGCTGTCGAGCATGTGCGTGTCGCGCCCGCCGACCGTGTACGTGCCTTCGCTCGGATGATCGAGGCAGCCGAGGATGTTCATCAGCGTCGACTTGCCGGAGCCCGACGCGCCGACGATCGCGACGATCTCGCCCGCGTCGATCGACAGGTTCACGTTGTTCAGGACGACGACGTCCTTGTCGCCGGCCGGAAAGCGTCGCGTGACGGCGGCGAGTTTGAGCAGGGGCTGGCTTCTCATC
Source organism: Burkholderia sp. AU16482 (assembly GCF_002223285.1). Taxonomy (NCBI): domain Bacteria; kingdom Pseudomonadati; phylum Pseudomonadota; class Betaproteobacteria; order Burkholderiales; family Burkholderiaceae; genus Burkholderia; species Burkholderia sp. AU16482. The sequence continues at coordinate 1,776,961 of NZ_NKEY01000006.1, read as the reverse complement.
GTCATACCGCGTCCGCCAGCGGCGCGCGCTCGTCCGGCGACGCCTCGCCGATCACGACGCGTTCGCCGTCCTTCAGGCCGGCCAGCACTTCGACGCGCACGTTGTTGTTGATGCCGATGCGCACGTGGCGCGTGTCCGTGCCGCCGTCGGCGCGCAGCACGCGCACCGCGTAGGTGCCGTCCTTGCGCTTGTCGCCGAGCGCGGCGGCCGGAATGCTGAGCGCGTTGCGCGCGTTGCCGAGCACGATGTTGACCTGCGCGGTCATCGCGATGCGCAGCCGATGCCCGGGATTCGGCACGTCGAACAGCGCGTTGTAGAACACCGCGCTGTTCGGCTTCGTGCTGCCGCCGCTACCCCCGCCGCCGAGCGCGCTCTGCGCTTCCGCGTAGTTCTGCGGCGCGGGTTCGATCGCGCGCAGCTTGCCGTAGTGGCGCTTGTCCGGTTCGCCGAGAATCGTGAAATACGCGGTCTGGCCGGCGCTCACGCGGATCACGTCGGCTTCCGACACCTGCGCCTTCACCGTCATCGTGTCGAGATTCGCGAGCTTCAGGATCACCGGCGCCTGCTGCTGCGCGATCACGGTCTGGCCTTCCTGCGTGACGATCGCGACGACTTCCCCGTCGATCGGCGCGACGATGCGCGTGTAGCCGAGGTTGGCTTGCGCGGTCTCGATCTGGATGCGGGCCGAACGGATCTGCGCGGCGAGCGACGCGAGCGTCGCGCGCTGCACGTCCAGCGTTGCGCGCGCGGCCTCGAACGATTCGCGCGACGTCGCGTCGTCGGGCAGCATCGCCTGCTGGCGGCGAAACGCGAGTTCGGCCTGCGTGAGCTGCGCGGCGGTCGACTGCTGCTGCGCGCGCAGGCTTTCTTCGCTGGCGCGCGCCTGGCGCAGCGCGTTTTCCGAAATCACCGGGTCGATCTCGGCGAGCCACTGGCCCTTCGTGACCTTGTCGCCGAGCTTGACCTTCAGCGTCTTCAACTGCCCCGACACCTGCGCGCCGACGTCGACCTGCCTGAACGCCTGCAGCGCGCCGGTCGCGAGCACCGCGTTCTCGAGGTTGCCGCGCGTGACCGGCGCGGACAGGTACTGCGGATGCTTGTCGGGCGCGCAGGCCTTCAGCGTGACGCCGGCGGCGATCGCGACGACGGCGAGGGTGGCCAGCACGATGCGCCGGCGGCGATGGGTCTTCTGGGTCATGAGCATGCAGCGAGGATGAAGCGGCGCCGGCGATGCGTGCGGCCGGGCGGAACGATCCGGTAGGCGTCGCGTGCCGGGCGTGTTGCGCGCAACGGGTTCCGCGTACGCATCGCGCGGGCGTGCCGAATCGAATCAGGCGCTCATGGTAAGCGAGGAATTCGCGCCAAATCGTGTGGAAATTGTGCTGAATTGTGTGGACGCCGCACCATCGGGCGGGCGAAACGGCGAGTTTGTCGCGATTCGTGGAACGGGCCCGCCGCGCGTGCGGCGCCCGGTGCTAGCGCTGCGCGGCGACGATCGCCATCATCGGCCGGTCGCGTTCCTCGTCGAGCGCGGGCTGTGCGACGACCTGTTCGGGCGTCGGCCCCCATTCGTCCAGATGCGTGAGCGTGAAGCCGCTGCCGATCAGCAGGTTCACGAGCGTGCCGAGCGTGCGATGCTGCTTGACGACGCCCGGCGCGAGCCAGTCGGTCACGCGCTCGCCTTCGCGCTGATAGCCGTCGAGCGGCCACGAGCGGCGGCCCTGCGCATCGACGACGAAACCGGGCCGGCGCGGCGCCGTATGGATCGGATGCTCGATCGAGAACACGAGCCGCCCGCCCGGCACGAGCGCGCGATGGATCGTACGCAGCAGCGTGTCGAGGTGAACGATGTAGTGGAACGCGAGCGAACTGTACGCGAGATCGAACGCGGCATCGGGCAGCGCGAGTGTTTCGAGGTCGGCGCGACGGTACGCGATCGCCGGATGCGCGGCGCTCGATGCCGCGCGTTCGAGCATCCGCTCGGACACGTCGATGCCGAGCACGCTCGCCGCGCCCTGGTCGGCGGCCCAGCGGCTGAACCAGCCGTAGCCGCAGCCGAGATCGAGCACGCGGCGGCCGCGCAGGCCCGGCAGCAGCGCGCGCAGCGCCGGCCATTCGGGGGCGCCGTCGAGCCCGTGAATCGAGCGGTTCAGGCGGCTGTAGCCTTCGAAGAAGGCGGGGTCGTCGTAGATGTTCTGAGTCATGCGGCGGCTTTCGTGCGGGGGCGGGCCGGCCGGCTGCCCGATCCCGCGAGCTTACGCGCGCTGGCCGCTCGCGTCGATCCGGCGTTGCGTATCGGCGTCGACGATCGCGCGGATCGCGCTGAACAGCGGTTGCGCGTCGGTGTAGCGTCGCCCGTAGCCGAGATTGAACGCGTAGTCGAAATCGGGCGGATTGCGGCCCTGGTTGTGTTGCAGGATCGTTTCGAGCTTGTCGAGCGCCTTCGCCGCGCGGGCTTCCGGCGACGCGGCTGCCTCGTATTCGTCCCACAGTGCGACGATCTCGTCGCGCATCGTGCGGTCGAGCGACGCGGTCAGCGTCAGCAGGTCGTCGCGTTCGTGCGTGCTCTTGTCGGGGTGCGCGGCCTGCTCGATCGCCGGGATGTCGCCATGCAGCGCCTCGCCGAGGTCGTGGACGACGCACAGTTTCAGCAGCCTCAGCGCGTCGACGCCGGGCAGCGCGTCGGCGAACACGAGCGCCATCAGGCACAGCCGCCAGCTGTGCTCGGCCGTGCTTTCCGCACGGCCGGCCGACGTATGGCCGCTGCGCAGCACGTCCTTCAGGCGCTCGGCTTCGCGCAGGAAAGCGAGCCGCGCGTGGATCGTATCGGGATTCATGATCGGCGTCCTTGCGATGAACCGCCAAGCGTACGCCGGCCGGACGCGCTTCGTCCACGCATGAAATATGCGCGTGCGTCAGCGCGCGTCGAGCGTTTCAACGAGCCGCACGGCCGAGCCGTCCGACAGCGTCATCCGCGTCCACCGGCACCGGCTGCCGCGAATCGGCACGACGCGCGACGCATTCGCGCCGGTGTCGAACTCGACGCTCGGCGGCCCCGCGCGGTCGTGCCAGCCGAGCGGATCGAGCGCGGCTTCCATGCGGACGATTTCCGGTGTCGCGTAGCGCCACAGCGACGTGCCGAGCAGTGCCGAAACCGGCTGCGAGAATTCGGCCGCGCGCGCCGGCGAGCTGGCCAGCAGACGGTGCGTGAGGTCGCACACGAGATGCATGCGGCCCGCGCTGCCGGCGATCAGCCGCGCGAGCGCGTGATCGCCCGCGGAGTCGAGGCGCGCGGCGAGCAGCCGTTCGGCCGTTGCGCGCTCGTCGGGCGACATCTGCTGAAGGCCGGCCTCCCAGCGCGAGATCGTCGATTGCGCGACGCCGAACAGTTCGGCTGCGTGGCTTTGCTTCACGCGGTGCAGCGCGCGCCAGCGCCTGAGTTGCGGGCCGAGCGGCGGGGGATGAAGCGGGGAGGCGGGCATGGTGGTGCTCCGGTCGATGCTGCCGTCGCGCGGCGCACGTCGCGACGGCTACGCCGTCCGTGCGGTTCGCTTCAGTTCAGTGGCTTTCGCCCTCGGAAGCCGGATTCTCGCGTATCCGCCGCACGTTGTCGAACCGGAAGTCTGCCGCGGCAGCGGGCGCCCGCGTGCGTTCGCGCCCGTCGAAAACGTTTTCGCGGCGCTTTCTCCCGGCTCCGTCATATCTTATTATTCGGCCAGAGCGGCGCGTGCCGGCCGCTATCGGTCATGTCGACGGCATGACGCGCCGGCAACGATGACCGCCATCCGGCAGGCGCGTCGCACCATGCGCGGCCGAAACGACCGGGAACGCGAGGCCGCGCGTATCCCGAAAAAACGAGGGCGCAATGGTACGACTGGTGTTGCTGCTGCTAGGCATCGAATATCTGCGAACCCGCTGGCGCGGGCTGACCGTGCTCGGCTGGCTGTGGGTGGCCGCGGGCGTCGGCATTTTCATCGACGCGCTGGACGGCGCGCTGCATTTCCCGATCGAGCTGTTCGCGTGGCTGTTCCTGATCGAAGGGCTCGCGACGCTCGCGGTGGCCGGCAGCGGGGTCGGCGGGCAGCGCATCCTGCGCTACGTGAAGGGCGTCGCGGTCGTGGTGGCCGCGGGGCTCGTGTTCGCCGGCCATCATCACGGCCACTTCCTGCTGTCGATGATCTTCGGCACGCTGTTTCTCGTCGACGGGCTGCTGCAGTGCACGTCCGCGTGGATGGTGCGCTATCGCCGCTGGCACGTCGCGTTCGCGTGGGGCGTCGTCGAGATCCTGCTGGCGATCTTCTTCTTCCAGCCGTACCCGACGCACTACGCGGGCACCGTGCCGTACTGCCTCGGCCTGCTGCTGATGTTCGGCGGAATGCACATGCTGAGCCTCGCCGCACGCGTGCGCCGGCTGACGCGCAACCCGGCGTTCGCGACGTCGCCCGCGCCGGCGCTCGCGCCGGATCTCGACGATGCGCAGGGCCTGCCGCAGTTCGCGCAATCCGAATGGGACGGCCCGCCGGCCGACGGCGAGCGGGCGCTCACCGTGCACGTATGGACGCCGACCGGCACGTCGAAGGCCGAAGCGCAGCGCTATCCGGTGATCGACCGCTACATCGCGGCGGTGGACGTCAACGGCGTGATCTCGACCGGCCATGCGGCGCTGGAATCGCCGGAGGGCATCTACATCAGCCTGTATCCGGGCGTCGAAATCGATCGTTCTCCGGACGAATTCACGCGCATCCTGCGTGCGACGCGCGAGAACGACGTGCCCGGCCTGTTCCAGCCCGACTATGCGACCGAGTCGAAAGCGTGGTGCCCGTCGACCGTGCGCGTGCGCATCCGCAACTACGATCCGGCCAAGCTCGACGCGTTCTGGTCGTCGTACCGGCAGAACACGACGTACAACCTCACGCACCGCAACTGCTCGAGTACCGTGTCGAATGCGCTCGAGGCTGCGCTCGACGGTGCGGTGTGGCGGCTGAAGGGCGAGCGGGCCGGGTGGGGCGCGTTCGTGCGGCTGCTGCTCACGCCCGAGCTGTGGGTGGCCGCGCAGATCCGCAAGCGCGCGGTGACGATGGCGTGGACGCCCGGCCTCACGCTCGACTATGCGCGCGCGCTCAGCATGCTCGCCGATCCGCGCCCGTTCGCATGGTGGAAGGTCGCGCGCTCGGCGGTGAGCGCGATCATGGCGTCGCGCCGCGCGTGGCGCGAGCAGGACAGCGCGGCGTTGTCGCCTGGCGGATCGGAGGCGGCGTCGATGAAGTGAAACGCGTGGCGCCGGCCGCGGGCCCGGCATCACAAGGGGCGCTTGCGCACGGCCCGGCGAGATTGTCCGCCATCAGCACCCACGGATGACACAACCATGAACGAGACGAGGGCGTTCCGCATCCTGATTCCGGCCGCGCTGGCGCTGGCGAGCGCGGGCCTCGCGCAGGCGGACACGGACGAAGTGCTGCGCATGAGCGACGACGTGTACCGGACGTCGGTGTCGTTCTGCTCGAACGTCGCGGCCGCCGAGAAGATCGCATGCCAGGGCGACATGATCGCCGCGGGCAGCCGGATCGTCGCGGCGATGGGCGGCCTGCCGCCGGCTTCCGCCACGGCGATCGACGAAGGCGCGCGCAACAGGCTGCCGCCGGAAGAGCGCAACGGGCTCGCGCCCGTCGAGCCGGGTGCGATCGACAAGGACGACGTTCTGGCCGGCCTCGCCGGCATGGTGCGCCTGTGCGACGTGTACGAGCCCGAACCGGCGTCGCGCGCGCGGCACCATGCGGCGCTGAAGCAGAAGGCGCCCGATGCCGCGCCGCGCGTCGAGGCGTTGCTGGCCGACGCATCGACGGCGGCGCGCCGGCGCGTCAGCATCGGCGTGTGGCAGATTCTCGCGCTCGAAGGCCCGCAAGCATCGGCGCGGGCGTGCACGCAGCTCGGCGCCTGAGCGATCCCCGCATTCTTTCGTGCACCTTCACATTCGTGCCACGTTGCGGCAGCAACAATCGCGAGCAGACATTCGACAACCTTGCGGCGCATCCCGCGCCCGCAAGCCCTTTCCGAGGAAACACGCCATGCTCAAGACGCTCGCCCGCGCCGCTGCCGCACTCGCCGTCGCTTCCGTTTCACTGCACGCCGCCGCGCAGACCAGCTACGACTACCTGTTGCTCGCCGCATCGTGGGAGCCCGGCTTCTGCGCGTCGCACGACACGCCGGAATGCACGAACCTCGCCGGCTCGTATGCGGCGACGAGCCTGTCGCTGCACGGGCTGTGGCCGAACCGCTATGACGGCAACCAGCCGTTCTACTGCGGCGTGCCGCAGAACGATATCGATCTCGACAACGCGCACCAGTGGTGCAGCATGGACGCGTACCCGATCAGCAGCGCGACCCGCGACACGCTGTCGACGTACATGCCGGGCGTTGCGTCGTGTCTCGACAAGCACGAATGGTTCAAGCACGGCACCTGTTCGAATTCGGCGACGCCCGATGCGTACTGGAACCAGGCGTCGGGCATGATCAGCCGGTTGGGCAACACGTCGTTCAACGCGTTCCTGCAGGCGAACGCGGGCAAGACGGTCACGCGTAACCAGTTGCTGTCGGCGTTCGAAGGCGCGTTCGGCAGCAACACGCGCAGCGCGGTGTCGCTGAAATGCACGAAGACGAACGGCGTGAGCTACTTCACCGAAGCGTGGATCGCCGTGAAGACGAATGCGACTGCGCAGTTTCCGAGCGCGGCGTCGCTCGTGACGGATGGCAATACGCAGGGCACGTGCCCGACGTCGGGGGTGTTTATCGCGAAGTGAGGCGGACGCGGCCGATGTGCGCGATGTCGCGCACGTCGCGGGTGGTCCGGGCTGCGGCAGGGCGGATCGCGTGGGCGTTCGAGAATGTCGGGCGTGCCGTTGATGGCGCGCATGGAGATTTGTCGGTCGGCAGCTTCCTGCGTCGGGCGGCGGCGCTCAATTTGCCGCGCGCGGCGTGCCGAACCATCGTGTGAGCGCATGCGTGGCGGCGTCGATGTCCGCGTCCACGTCGTCATCGCACGCCCAGGCGACGAAACCGTCGGGGCGCACGAGCACCGCGCGCAATCCGAGCCGGTCCTTCGCGTCGCTCGCGATATAGGCGACGCGGTCGCGCCAGCGGTTTGCCGTCGCGTGAAGTGGCCGGCCGACATCGAACTCCAGCAGCACACCCTTGCCACGCCTCGCGCGTTCACCGAGCCGCGTGCCATCAGTCAGTTCGAAATCCGGAACGCTGCGGCCCACGAGCGGATGGCCGCCGCCGAGATCGTACGCGAGCGACACGCCCCACAGGCGTTCGGCGAAGTACGTCGCGCCGTCGCGCGTATCGACGAGATCGCGCATGATCGCCGCGAGCGCGCGCGAACCCGAGGACGGCCGCATCAGCGCGACCTGCGCACGCGACCAGTCGAGCACGCGCGCGCCCACCGGATGCCGTTCATCCGTGTAGCTGTCGAGCAGGCCCGCCGGCGCGTCGCCGCGGATCGTCGCGGCAAGTTTCCAGCCGAGATTCATCGCATCGCCGAGCCCGAGATTGAGCCCCTGGCCGCCGAGCGGCGAGTGGATGTGCGCGGCATCGCCTGCGAGCAGCACGCGTCCGTTGCGATACGTCGCAGCCTGATACGCGCGGTCGGTCCACGTGGCGGCGAGCCGAAGCGTGTTCAACGTGACGCTGGCGCCGGACACGCGACGCAGCACGGCCTGCGCATGCTCGAGCGTCACCGGCCCGCTGCGATGGAACGCACCGCCGTCGAACTCCACCAGCGCGACGGTACCGGGCGGCGTGTACGTGTACATGCCCGCCGGCGTGTAGTGACGGCCCGGCGGCAGCGCGCCCGGATCGGCGAACCCGGCTTCGATCGAATAACCGGTGAGCTCGGCGTCGGTGCCGGTGAACGCGAAGCCGCCGGCCTTGCGGACCGCGCTGCGGCCGCCGTCGCAACCGACGAGCCAGCGTGCGCGGAAAGTCTCGCCGCCCACGCGCAGCGTGACCGCATCGGCCGACTGATCGAAGCCTTCAACCGCCAGGCCGCGGCGAATCTCGACGCCCGTTGCGCCCGCACGGGCGGTCAGCACGGATTCGACGCGCGCCATGTCGGTCGCCATGTGCGTGCCGGCCGGGCCGGGCAGGTGATACGGCCACCGCGACGCATCGATGTCGTCGTGGAAGAACTGGATGCCGGCGAAATGGCCGGCCGGACGACGTGCTTGCTGCATCCAGTGCGCGGTGTCCTTTGCGTGGGCCGGCAATGCGATGCCGTCGAGCAGGCCGCGACGGTAGAGCGCGTCGATGGTCGGCGCGGACAGGCCGCGCATGCCGAACGGGAGACGCTTCAGCGGAGATTCGGAATCGTCCGTCTGCTCGACCACCAGCACGGACACACCGGCGAGGCGCAGCTCGCATGCGAGAAACAGGCCGACAGGGCCGGCTCCGGCAATCACGACATCATGGGTCACGGGCGGATTCATCGGTGGCTCGGTTTCAGGCCAGGGCGGCCCGGTGTGATCGAGAGCGCGGTACCCCCGGCATCGCGCCCGCTTCGGAAAAGTAATGGAACGGTGTTCCATTGGCGAGATATTGGAACGATGTTCCAGATGTGTCAAGCTGACGCGCATGAAAACCAGCAACCGGACCGAGCGGCGCGCGGATGCGTTGTCGAAAGAGCGGATCGTCGAGGCCGCGATCGGGATACTCGACCATGCAGGCGAGGGCGCGCTGACGTTTCGCTCGCTCGCGGCACACCTGGCGACCGGAAGCGGCGCGATCTACTGGCACGTCGCCGACAAGGACGACCTGCTCGCGGCGGCCGCGGATCAAGTGATCGCAGCTGCGCTAACGGACGTGCCGACGGAGCATGACGGCGATGCGGCGCACGCGCTCCGGCGCATCGCGCTGCGTCTGTTCGACGCGTTCAGCGCGCATCCGTGGGTGGGGGCGCAGTTGTTCCGCGAACCGTGGCAGCACGCGGTGCTGCGGATCCTGGAGCGCGTCGGCGGGCAGCTTCAGGCGCTGGGCGTGCCGGAATCCGCGCAATTCGACGGCGCGTCCGCACTGATGCATTACATCTTCGGGCTGGCCGGCCAGTACGCGGCCGGCGCGCGGCTGCATCCGCGCGAGACGAGGCAGCCGGAGATCGTCGCGGCCGTTGCCCGGCGGTGGGCGCAGCTCGATCCGGCGCAGTACCCGTTCGTGCGCAAGGTGGTGGCGCAATTGGCCGCGCACGACGAGCGCGCGCAGTTCCTGGCTGGCATCGATCTCATTCTGGCGGGAATGGGCGCGGCGGCTCGGTAAGCGGCGTCCGGCGTACGGTTCCGAACGGCGGTGCCACGAGTCCGCCGTTACGCCAGCAGCCGCAGCGCATCCGCGAGCGACAGCACCGTCGTGCGCGATTCGAACGCGGTGGCGAACAGATGCTCGTGGACGATCGGGTCCGGGTCGTAGCAGCAATCCTTGACCGTATAGAGGCGGAAATCGGCGTCGCTCGCGTGAGCGATCGACGACAGCATCACGCCGGTCGACGCGATGCCGACCATGATCAGCGTATCGACGCCTCGTGCGCTCAGCCGCGCCTGCAGATCGGTGCCGAAGAAGACGCTCGCGCGGTGGGCGATGATCAGCGGTTCGTCGGGTTGCCGGGCCAGTTCGGGACACGGGCCGTCGTCGATGAACAGGCCGAGTTGCTTGATGCCCTGGCCGTTCTTGTTCAACGGGCTGACTTCCGGATAGCCGGGGCTGAAGCGGAGGTTCGCGAACCAGACGCCGACGCCGGCCGCTCGTGCGGCGTCGCATAGCTTGCGCGTATTGGAGAGCAGCTCGGCCGCGACCGACGGGAAGAGGCCGAGGATGTCGGTCTGGTAATGCATGACGAGCAGCGCGGTTCTGGATGGCGCGACGGCCGGGATCGACGCGGATGCGCCGCTGCCGGCGTGTATGGGGGAAGAAGCGACGAGTTCCGATGCGTTGTCTTGATCCATGCGTGGCGTTCTCCGGTAATCGCTGCGGAAGGTCGGACACCCAAAACCGATTCGGCCCGCTCAGCCTTGAACAGTACATCGGCGGAGCGGCCGCAGCTGGCCGTGTTCGGGAAAGTGATATGTGTCTCAAAAATTCTACATTCCGGAGCCAAACAGGGCGTGTGGCGAAAATCGTGTTGCAAATTGGAGACGTTTAGTATCGCACGGACGTCTACTGTCACTTGTCGATGATCAGTGGATTAACGGCGGTGAGGAATGTCAATCGTCCAGATTTTGATATTTCCTATCTCAGTATTAAGGGTGGTTTTTGGGATTTTCGTAAGAACGATGAAGTCTCGCAGGGCGATTCCACGGAGATGTGCCCGGTACTCCTTGTTGATTTGCGAGTGGTCTAAATAAATCAATGATTTATTGAGTTGATGTGGGGGCGATGGCGCCTCTTTTGCCTGGCGGTCTCCCTAGAGAAACTGCTCTGTTTTTGATGCGTGATTTTTATTGGATAACCTTTTCGAAGTGTCAATTTTTTTGCTTTTTAGAGGGATTGACTTGTGCATATCTGATTGGAGTACGCCGCGATCGCCGATCATGCAGCCACGGCGGGTGAACATTCACGGCTGAGGATATTGGTACGGCATTGCAATTTCTGACACTGTGCTTTCGAGTGTTTTGATAAATTGCGGCGCGAGAGACCAATCATTACGCGGCTAACAAGTGAAGAAACGAGAAACTTCGGCAGCGTTGATTTCGGCGTTGGCGAGCGTTTCTACATTCGCGCAAGGCGTTCCGCCGTCCGAGATCACGTCTGGCCCGCAAATCCAGCGTTTGCAACAACAGCAACTGGACGCGACGAAGGAATTGAATCCTCGTCCGACCGTCCTGACGCCGACGGGCGAGAAGGCATCGACAACCGGCGTCGACAACTTGCCGCTCGATAATCCGTGCTTTCCGATCAAGGCAATCGCATTGGAAGACAATGCGTTCGCATGGCTTGCGCGTTTTCTGCAACCGGTCGTCGGCCAGTGCGTCGGCAAGGCCGCGCTCAAGCAGATTCAGGACGCGGCCAATAACGCACTGATCGACCGTGGCTACGTGACGTCACGCGTGCTCGTGCCAGTGCAATCGCTGCAAGCCGGAACGCTGACGCTTCGTGTGGTTCCCGGGCGGATCAGCGACATCCGCGCCGGCAAACCGACGATCGGCTGGACGCGCGCGGCATTGCCGGCATCGGCCGGTGCGTTGCTGAATCAGCGCGACATCGATCAGGGGCTCGAGAACGTGCGCCGTCTCCAGTCACAGTCCGATGCGACGTTCGACATCGCACCCGGCATGAATCCGGGCGACTCGGAGCTGGTGTTCCATCCGGGCACCGGCAAGCGCTGGCATGCCGTCATCGGCGCGGACAACGCGGGTCTCGATTCGACCGGCAAGTACGAGCTGTCGGGCTCGTTCACCTTCGATTCCCCGTTTCACTTGTACGATCAACTGCAGATCGCAGGCACGACGAACGCAAACATTGGCGCATCCGCGAAGGGGAATCAGTCCGTCTCCGCGAACTACAGCGTGCCGATCGGTTACGCGATGCTGACGCTGAACGCGAGCCGCTCGCGGTACAAGCAGACGGTCGCGGGTTTTGACGAGCCGATCGAATACAGCGGTGTTCAGTCTCAACTTCAGGCCGGGCTGTCCGGCGTGATCTATCGGAACGCGCACGCGCGCACCGAAATTCACGGCAACCTGTTCCACAAGATCAGCCGCAACGCGATCGACGGTGTCGACATTCCGGTGCAGCATCGCGACATCATCGGTTACGAACTGGGTATCGCGCATCGCCAGTACATCGGCAATGTCGTGCTCGACGGCTCATTCGCGTGGCGCGCATCGTTGCCGGGCGTCTCCAGCCATTCGGGCACGGTGGTCGGCACTCCCGACTTCGACGGCAAGACGCAGGTCGAACTGGCAAGCCTCGGCGCTCAAGTTCCTTTCAGGATCGGCAGTCAGGCGTTCTCGTACCAGTTCGGCTGGAACATGCAGAACGCACGTACGCCGCTGACCCCTTCCGACTATTTCACGATCGGCACGCGTTACGCGGTGCGTGGCTTCGATCAGCAACTGACGCTCGCCGCCGAGAGCGGCTGGGTGGTTTCCAACGAACTCGACTGGTACGTGCCGACGCCTGTCGGTACGCAGGCGCTCTATGCCGGCATCGATGCCGGGCGCGTGCGGGGACCGGCCGCGCAATACCTGCTCGGCGAAACGCTGGTCGGCGCCGTCGTCGGCATGCGCGGCAATCTCGCACCGAAGAACGTGCTCGGCGCCGCGCTGAACTACGACGTATCGCTCGGCTTCCCGTTGTCGAAGCCGGAAGGATTCAAGACGGGGTCGCCGACGTTGCTGTTCCAGGTCAGCACGTTGTTCTAAGCGTAGCGGGGCGGGCCGAGCGGGGCGTCGATCTCGACTCGGTGTCCTGTTGGTCGTCAATCAGATCGTCAATCAGAAGAAGGAGTAACCATGCAGCACCGGTACGAGAAGCATCGGCTTTTGCAAGCCGCGACGGCAACGTTCGTGGTGGTGGCGGCGCTTGGCCTGAGCGCATGTGGCGGTGGTGACGACGGTGGTGGCGGTGGCAGCGCGGCATCGAATGGCGCGTCGTCGAACGGAGCGCCGTCGGGTAGTGCGTCGTCTTCGACGGGGATTCGCGTGGAAGGGCAATCCCAATCGATCTCGAGCCAGGTTTCGACGGTCCGCATTCTGATGCCGCCCGCATCGTGGAACGGTGGACAGATGCCGAACGGGAATTACACGCTCAGAGCCCTGTCCCAGCCGACCGCGTCGCTCAAGGAGCAGGCGCCTGGTGCTTATGTCGCGATCCCCTACGACTCGTCGGGCACGATCAAGACCCTGACCAAAGGCACCGTGACGGATCTCGCCGGCAATGGCGACATCGCCATCGGCCGCTGGGCGGACGGCGCCGATTCGGCAGGCGCGACGTACAACGCCAATCAGGGGCAAGTATGGGCAATCGGTGTGCCGGTTGCGATCGATACGACGTCGCCCGTGCAAATGCAATGCTCGCTGGCGTTCGCAACGCGTCCGACGTCGACGGACGGCAATACGGCGCCGGGTTCGCTGAATGGCGCCACGGCGACGCTGACGAGCGGTACCGACACCTTTGGTCATCCGGCCATCAACTACACGCTGAATCTGCAGTACTCGATCGGCAGCGACCAGAACCAGTCGTTCGTTGGAACCTCCGCGATTGGTCTGGCGGAGCTCAGCTCGAAAACCAGATCGGCGCTGATGAGCACGGTCATGGGCACGGACGCGAAGCAACCGTATCTGGTGGTGTCGTACGGCATCCCGGCCGCGACGACGGGCAACATCAACGGTCTGGCGGCACTGAGCTGCAAGTAACGTGAGTAGCGGCCGGTCATTCTCGCGATGCGTGGACGGCCGGCTCGACATGCATTCAAGAATAAGACGATCATGAATTCCGGAATCTTTCGCTTGGTCTTCAGTGCCGTGCGCGGCATGCTGGTAGCGGTTGACGAATACGCATCGGCGCACGGGGGCGGTGAACGCGCTCGCGTGCGGCCAGCCACTCGACCCGTGTCGGTGGATTCCGGAATCTCGATCTGGTTTGCGGCACGCGCAACCGCGTTCGCCGCGCTCTGTACGTTCGGCATGCAGCCGCTCGTTGCCGAAGCGCAGGCAACGCTGCCGATCACGCCCGATCGAAGCGGTCCGACCCATCCGGTCGTCGGAGTGTCGGCATCGGGCGTACCGCTCGTCAACATTACCGCACCGAAGAACGGCGTCTCGCTGAACAACTTTACGCAGTACAACGTCGGCACGAAGGGGGCCGTGCTGGTCAACAGCGGCCGGGATTCGCGGACGCAACTCGCCGGCTGGGTGCAAGGCAATCCATTCCTGGGCAACAACGCCGCGCGCGTGATCGTCAACCAGGTCACGTCGGGCAACCCCAGTCAACTGCTCGGGCCCACCGAGATCGCCGGCAATCGCGCGAATCTCGTGATCGCGAATCCGGCAGGCATCACCTGTGCGGGTTGCGGCTTTCTGAATGTTCCGCGTGTCACGCTGACGACGGGCGTGCCGACTTTCAATCCGGATGGCACGTTGGCAGGTTTCAACGTGACGCAGGGGCAGATCGGCATCGCCGGTGCGGGGCTCGACGCGCATGGCAGCGCGATCGACCTGATCGCACGCGCGATGACGATCAACGGCCAGGTGTGGGCGGATTCTATCACCGCGGTGGCGGGGACGAACCGGGTCGACTATGCGAGCAACACCGCGCAGGCGCGGAACGGTACCGATGCCGCGCCGGGCGTCGCGATCGACGTGCAGGCGTTGGGAAGCATGTTCGCCAATAGCGTCCGGATGATCGGGACCGAGGCCGGCGTGGGTGTGCGCGATGCCGGTTCCATCACGTCACTGACTGGCGATATTCAAGTCTCGAACAACGGCGATGTGACGATTGCGCCGACGGCGCGTCTTCAGTCGGCCGCGAATACCCGGATCGATGGCGCCAACGTCGCCCAGCAAGGCACGATTGTCAGTACGCAGGCCACCGATCTGAACGCGTCTCGGGCGCTGTCGAACGCCGGAACGATTTCGTCGGCCGGCAACACGAACCTGACAGCCGCCACGTCGTTCAACAATAGCGGGCTGGCATACGCGGGCGCGGATTCCGCACGCAATCTCGTCGGCGGTGGCTCCGTCACGGCGCGCGCCGCGAACGTGACGAGCAGCGGCACACTGGCCGCGGGCGACAACGTCAATCTGTTCGCCAACGACGTCACGCTCGACCACGGAACCGTGAACGCGGCCAGCGCGGTCAACGTCACGACGAATGGTACGTTGTCGAATGTCGCCGGCACGATGAGCGGACAGAACGTGACGCTGAGTGCGGGGCAACTGGTCAACGACTCCGGCACCATCAGTTCGCACAGCCTCGCGAACGTAACCGCGCAATCGGTTTCGAACCGGTCGGGGACGTTGGCGGCGGACGCACTGTCCCTGAACTCGGCCGGCGCGCTAGACAATACGCAGGGGCACATGACTGCACGCACGGCGCAGATCGCGGCAACCGAGCTCACGAACGTGGCCGGCGAGATCGGCACGTCGACGGGCGCGTTGACATTGACGGCGACCGGGAACGTGTCGAACGACAACGGGAAGCTCGCGGGCGGCAATGGTCTCACGCTGACGGCGAATGCGGTTTCCAACGCACAGGGCCAGATCGGGTCCGTCGCGGGCGATACCTCGCTCGACGTCACGCAATCGCTGAACAACGCAAACGGCAAGGTCGCGTCCGCGAACGATCTGTCGATTCACACGGCCCATCTCGACAACTCGGCTGGATCGGTGAGCGCGCACGCCGCACGGATCACCGCGACCGATGTCGTCAATACGGGCGGCAAGATCGGCACCACCGATATGCTGACCGTGACGGCGACGGGCGCGGTCTCGAATGAGTCCGGCGCGATAGTCGGCGGCAATGGTCTGTCGGTGACGGCAAACAGCGTTGGCAATGCGGCGGGCGTGATCGGATCGGCCGCCGGCGACACGGCGCTGCGTGCGACGAAGTCTCTGACGAACGTTGGCGGTACGGTAAGTTCGGCCAATGCGCTCGTCGTTGCAAGCGACACGATCGACAACTCGAACGGCAGTATGACGGCCGTGCGCGGCGCACAGGTCCAGGCGGGGGATCTCGTCAATGCGGGCGGTCAGATCGGGTCATCGTCTGATGCGTTGTCGTTGACCGCAACCCGCACGGTGTCGAACGACAGCGGCAAGCTGGTGGGGGCGAGCGGGCTGTCCGCGACAGCCGGCATCCTCAGTAACCGTGCAGGCCAGATCGGCACGTCCAACGGCGACATGGCGCTGATCGTCTCGCAGGTACTCGACAATACCCAAGGCAAGATTACCGCTGCCGATGCGCTGAACACGCAGGCCGGCACGTTCGACAATTCGCAAGGCGCGGTTTCGGCGGACGCGGCGAAGCTCAATGTTGCAGGCGCATTGACGAATGCAGGTGGCACGATCGCGACGACACACGACACGACCGTGGCGGCGCACACCGTGACGAACCGCGGTGGCACCATCGGCTCCGTCTCCGGCGCATTGTCGGTGGCGACATCCGGTACGACGGACAATGCGGGCGGCAAGCTGCTGGCCTCGGGGGACGCGACGCTCACCAATTCCGGCTTGCTGAACTCGGGCGGTACGATCACGGGGGCGAACGTCACGCTCGCGTCCGGACAAGGTGCGATCGACAACACGCTCGGCAACGTGGCGGCGAGCCAATCGCTGACGAGCCGTTCGGGGGCGTTCGATAACCGGTCGGGATTGGTGCAGGCGACGGGATCGGTCGATCTCGATACGCACGGCCAGACGTTCGACAACGGCATACTGACAGGGCAATCCACGGGTGGTCAGGTTCTCGGCAATGGCGTCACGCTGACAACGGGAGCACTGAGCAACGCAGGTGGTGCGATTTCGTCGAGCGGTGCGGCAACCGTCAACGCTGCTTCCGTGACGAACGATGCGGGTTCGCTCGTGGCGGACGGCGTACTGACGGTGCGAAGCGCCGGTACGGTGTCGAACGTGGCCGGCCAGATCGGCGGCAACAGCGATGTCACGGTGTCCGGTACGACGGTCGATAACACGCGCGGTGCCATGCATGCGCGCGGCGCGCTGTGGGTGACGGGCGATACGATTCGCAATGCGCAGACTGCCAATTCAACGCTGCCGACCACCGCAGGCGTGCCGGGGTTGACTGCCGGGATGGAAGGCGCAAGCGTCACCCTTGATGCGAATCAGGCGATCGACAATACGTCCGGCTCGATTCGAGCGGACAGGAATGCGAAGCTGACCGCACCGATCATCGACAACACGTCGGGCAGCATCCAGTCGAAAGGCTCTGCAACGTTGACGGCAGCGAATACGCTGGTCAACAGCCAGGGCGACATCAATGGTGGTCAGCAACTGACGGTCTCGACCGGGACCTTGAGCAACGACGGCAAGCTCCAATCATCGGGCGACGTCGACGTAACGGCGCAAGGCGATCTGACCAACGCCGGCCAGATCGTGGCCGGTCATGATCTGACGACCACGGCCGGCGGCACGCTCGACAACAGCGGCACGCTGTCGGCGGGCAATGTCGCCAATGTGAGCGCCAATTCGATCCGGAACCGTGCGACCGGTGAGATTATCGGTGGTAACGCGACCAACATTCACGCGAACCAGTCGATCACGAACGAAGGTCTGATCGATGGCGGCACAACGACGGTGACGGCCGGGGACACGATCACGAATGCCGGTGGCCGGATTTACGGCGACACGGTTGCAGTGGGCGCGAACACGGTTGTCAACGACCGGAATGCCCAGGGTGTCAGTGGCGTGATTGCTTCTCGCGGTGACCTCGACATCGGGGCGCAGACGCTCATGAACCAGAACAACGCGCTGATGTACGCGAGCAACGACATTCGTGTCGGCGGCGCGCTGGACGCGAACCATCAGGCAACCGGTGCTGCGCAGACCGTGACGAACAACGGCGCGCAGATCGACGCCGGTCGCGACATCACGATCGGCGCAAACCGGTTCGAGAACCTGAATTCGAACTTCCAGACCACGACCGTCACGACCGACAGCGGGAATCAGCTTTGGTATCAGGTGCCGGGCTCGACGGAGAAGATCGACCCGTCGACGGTCTACCTGTACCAGAAGAACAGCCAGGAAATCCATCCGGGCACGGATTACCAGTGGGCGCTGGACGACGATCAGAAATTCATTCTGCTGCCATCGACGAAATATCCGTTTGCCGAGTATGCGAAGTACACGATGAACGGGGTGGCGGGCAAGATCGATAACACGGCGTACCCCGCCAAGTACTTCGGTAGCGGGGCGGTCGCCGCGCAGACCGGTGCGTATCGGACGGTGCCGACCGATATCTGGACGACGTTCGGCGTGACGCCGCCGCCCGATGCAACCCCGGCGTGGGTCACGCAGGGGCCGTTCGCGATGACGGGGCCCGCCGCACTGTTTGCTGGTCGAAGCAATGTCGGTAGCAACTGGTTTTCGATCAATCCCCCCACCGAAGCCGACGTGACTGGCGTGAAGCCGAAGCCCTTCGATCCCCCGAGCCCATCGTGCCTCACCTCGAAAAACGCGGCATGCGCACCGTTCCAGCAGTGGTACAACGCTACGGTTGCCGCTTACCAGAAGCTGGATCAGGCGCTCGCCGGCTATAACGCGGACGTGTCGAGCCGGCTCGTCCAGACCTATACCGTCTACACGGTAGACGTGAAATCGACCGGGGACGTGGTAACGGCTTCGCAACCCGGCACGGTTACCGCTGGCCGTCATATCACGATCAACACGCCGTCCGGCGTCAACGACAAGAGCCAGATCGTGGCCGGCGACGGCAACCATCCGAGGAACGTGCAGAACATCGGCGCGACCGGTACTGAAACGTTCACGGGCTCGGGCAAGGCGATCTATACCTGGGTGCAGTCCGGCGGGGCCTTCAGCGGTGACGAGCGCGCGACCTCGACGACCAACTACTCGCCGGCTATTCCGTCACAAACGATCGATCTGCCGGTGGTGCTGGCCGATCCGGGCAAACCGTCCGATCCGATCAAGAGCGTGGCGGCGGCGACATCCGCTGCGCAGGGTGCAAGCGGTACGGGCGTGACGCCAGTAGCGGGCAAGGAAGTTGGCGGGCATGTGTTGGTCGGCTCGGGTGTGTCGGACGTCGGCGTCGGGACCGTATCGGCCGTGAAGGCCAATGTCGGCGATGTAGTCGTGCGCACGGTCACGCCGAATACGCGCCTGCCGAACAACGCGCTGTATCGGGTGACGAGCGACCCGGGCAGCCACTTCCTGATCGAGACGGACCCGCGCTTTACCGATTACAGGAAGTGGTTGTCCAGCGACACGATGCTGGATGCGCTCAAGGTCGATCCGAATACGGTCCTCAAGCGCATCGGCGATGGCTTCTACGAGCAGCAGCTCGTTCAGCAGCAGATCATCCAGACCACCGGCCAGCGGTTCATCGGTGACTATACGGACAATCAGAAGGAATACGAAGCGCTGATGGCGAACGGCGTGAAGGCGTCGCAGCAGTTCGGGCTGAATGTCGGCACGGCGCTGACCGACGCGCAGATGGCTGCGCTGACGAGCGACATCGTGTGGCTCGTGAATCAGACGGTGACATTGCCGAACGGCAGTCAGCAGACGGTGCTGGTGCCGCAGGTATATCTGCGCGCGAACGCGGCGGACGTGACTGGCGAAGGCACGATCATCTCCGGCAAGAAGGTCACGGTCGATGCCAATGGCGCGTACAAGAACTCCGGCACGATCGCCAGCCGCAACGTCACGATCATTCATGCCGATTCGATCGACAACAGCGGCACGGTATCGGGTGGAACCGTGCTCGCGAGCGCGAGCCAGGACCTCAATAATCTCGGCGGGTTGATTCAAGGCAACACTGTAGCGCTGTCGGCTGGCCGCGACCTCAATCTGACGAGCACGACCAGCTCGGCGAAGGCTGCGAATGGCAGCGCGACCGGCATCGACCGTATATCGACGGTCAATGCGGGTACGCTTCAAGCCGTCGCCGGCCGGGATCTGAACGCCAATGCGGCTGTGATTGCGACGACCGGCGATGCCGTGCTCGCAGCGAACCACGACGTCAATTTGAATGCGGTTCGCCAGAGCAGCCAGGATGCGGTGAAGTGGGATGCGCGCAATCATGCCGAGCATTCAGCGTCGATCGACACGGGCACGCAGATCGCGACGGGCGGCAATCTGGCGATCGTGGCGGGCCATGACGTGAATGCGACGGCCGCGTATGCGAATGCGCAGGGTGCGATTGGCATCAGCGCCGGGCATGATGTGAATCTGAATGCCGGTGAACAAAGCGCGAGCGCGAACGACGAGCACTATCACAAGGAAAACGGCTTCCTGTCGTCGAAATCGACGCACACGATCGATTCGAGCAGTTACACCAATGCGGTGGGCACGACGTTGTCGGGTAACAGTGTCGCGGTGCAGGCAGGCAATGACCTGACGGCGAAGGCCGCGACGATTGCGGCAACCAACGATGTGAGTCTTTCTGCGGGTCACGACCTGACGGTTACGACAGGGGACACGGCCTCGAGCGAATATCACTACAAGGACGTGAAGAAGTCGGGCCTCGGCAGTGCGGGCGCGGGGATTTCGTACGGCACGAACCAGACCATCGATACCAGCCGCGACACGGTGAAGGGTTCGCAGGGCAGCCTGATCGGCAGCACTGACGGCAGCGTGTCGATGGTAGCGGGCAACAAACTCCACGTGACGGGCTCCGACATTGTTGCAGGCAAGGACGTGACGGGCATCGCGAAGGAAGTGACGATCGATGCGTCGCGGACCGATCGCCATCACGAAGAAACGCACGAGGTGAAGAGTTCGGGTTTCACGCTGGCCGTGAAGTCGCCGGTGATCGATGCGATCCAGAACGTGAATCAGCAGGCGCAGGGTGCCGGCGGCAGCCAGGACGGACGTGCCGCCGCGCTGCATGCGATCGCCGCGGCCGGCGGCATGGCCGATCTGGTCGGCGCGACGGGCAATATGACCAAGGCGCTGAGCGATCCGAACGGCAAGCCGGAGGCGAAGATCGAGTTGAGTTTCGGTTCTTCGCACAGCAAGACGACATTCACCGAGGACAGCAGGCAGAACAACGGCAGCAGCGTGAAGGCGGGCGGCACGGCAGCGTTCGTCGCGACGGGCGACAAGAACGCGGGCCAAGGAAACGTGACGATCCAGGGATCGGACGTGAACGCGAAGGACGTGCTGCTGCAGGCGACGAACAAGGTCAATCTGGTCAACAGCACGGATACCGACAGCACGCGCAGCACGAACGAATCGAAGAGCGCGAGCGTGGGCGTGTCATATGGCACCGGCGGATTTGGTGTCTCGGCGTCGATGTCGCGTGCGCACGGCGATGCGAATTCGGATGCGGCGACGCAGAACAATACACACGTCAACGCGCGCAATACGGCGACGATCATCAGCGGCGGCGATACCAATATCGTTGGGGCCAACGTCAACGCCAACAAGGTGATTGCGGATGTGGGCGGCAACCTGAATCTCGCGTCGGTGCAGGATACGAGCCGCAGCGAAGCCCACCAGAGCAGTTCGGGTGGTGGGTTCAGCGTCAGTCAGGGCGGTGCGAGCGCCAGCGTCAGCATGCAGAACGGCCATGCGAGCGGTAACTATGCGGGCGTGAACGAGCAGGCTGGGATTCGGGCCGGGGACGGTGGCTTCGACATCAACGTGAAGGGCAATACGGACCTGAAGGGTGCGTATATCGCGAGCACGGCGACGCCGGACAAGAATCAGCTGACGACCGGGACGTTGTCGTTCTCGGATATTCAGAACAGCTTGAGCTACAACGCGAGTAGCTTCGGAATCAGTGCTGGTGGTGGTGTGGGTGATGGGGGCAGCAATTACGCGACGCACGGGCCGACGAGCGGGAAGAATACCGGTGGCGGCCAGCCGCTGTATGTGAGCGAGAGCGACAGCAGCAGCGCGAGTACGAAGAGTGCGATCAGTACCGGTACCATCACGATTACGGATCAGGCGAACCAGAAGCAGGATGTGGCGACGCTCAATCGTGAGACATCGAATCTGAATGGGACGATTGGCAAGACGCCGGATTTGCAGCAGGTGTTGAGCAATCAGTCGGATTTGATCAACGCGGCGCAGGCGGCGGCGGAGACGATTGCGAAGCAGATTGGGAGCTACGCCGATAAGAAGCGGGAGGAGGCACAGACGAACGCGAACAACGCGACCGATCCGACGCTCCAGGCACAGTACCAGCAGGAGGCCAACAGTTGGGCCGAGGGTGGTGACAATCGTGTTGCGCTACACATTGCCGGCGGTGCGCTGACGGGTGGGTTGACCGGCGGTGGCTTGGGTGCGGTTGGTGGCGCTGCCGGTGCTGGTGTGTCGGCGAAGCTCGCTCCGCAACTGAATGAGATTGCGCAGTCGATCAAGGATTCAGGGCCGACGGGTAACAAGAACGTCGACGAACTGCTGGGAAATCTGACATCGAATGTGCTGGCTGGTGGAGCTGGGACATTGGTCGGTGGCGGGACTGGAGCGTTGACTGGGGCGAGTGCTGATCGGTTTAATCGGCAGTTACACGAGGACAGCAAAGCGAAGGAACAGACGCTAGCGAAGAAACTGGCGGCGGAGAGCGGCGGGAAATATACGGAGCAGCAGATTCAAGAGCAGATGGCGCAAATGGATCTGGTGATGAGCGATGGTGGTGTGCTGCCGGGCAATGTACGCGTTGCATCGGGCGACCAGCCGCAAGACGGGACGGAGTGGACACGGTACGGCGTGAACAAGGCCGGTCAGACGGTGTGGACGCAATCGCTGGGGCCGGGTGATCCGGATTTGCAGGCGTATATTGTGAAGGGAGCGCAGGGTAGCGGGTTCGCGTATCACGCGACGACGACGGGCAAGAATCCGGGCTTGGCTCGTGCTCCGGACTTCGTGAACTTCCAGATTGATTATTTCGTGGGTAGTGTGTGGGGGACGTTCTCGCGAGATGGGAACTCGTACTTTGGTTACGGCGTGAACAAGGCACTGCCAAATTCTGTGAATGCCGCTGCAAGCGTGCAATTCGGTTGGCTTAACCAAAGCTCGGTGCGGCCGGGACAGACAAACAACTTTTTGTCTGGGTACGCTGGTAATGGGACGGGTGCCTTATCGGTCATCGGTGGTGGTATCGTGTATTCGCCGGGTAATGGAACTGCGACAGTCATTGGTATTGGTGCTGGCGCAAACCTTGGTAAAACTAGTAACCCGGCATCGGCCGGGATGGGTTATACAGTCGACCAAGGTAAAACAGGAGTTAGGTGGTAATTATGATGAGCTTCCCTGGGCAAACGCCGAAGACGCGAAAGCAGAAGATCATCTGGTGGTGCTGTTTCACTGCGATGATGAGTTTCATTGTGTACGTGGTGTTGAAGAACATCTTCTTTAGCTGAATGCTGCTGGTCGGAACCTGAACGCCAACGCGGCGGTTATTGCGACGACCGGCGATGTCGTGCTCGCAGCGAACAACGACGTTAATTTGAAGGCGGTTCGCCAGAGTAGTCAGGATGCGGCGGAGGGGGACTCTCGCAACCACGCGGAGCATTCGGTGTCGAGCGACACGGGAACGCAGATCGCGACGGGTGGCAATCTCGCGATCGTGGCGGGCCGTGACGTAAATACGGACGGTCGCGTACCGACAGCACGTGCAGCACGAACGAATCGAAGAGCGCGAGCGTGGGCGTGTCATATGGCACCGGCGGATTCGGTGTCTCGGTGTCGATGTCGCTTGCGCGCGGCGACGCGAATTCGGATGCGGCGACGCAGAACAATACACACGTCGACGCGAGCAATACGGCGACGATCGTCAGCGGCGGCAATACCAACATCGTTGGGGCAAACGTCAACGCCAACAGGGTGATGGCGGAGGTGGGTGGCAACCTGAATCTCACGTCGGTGCAGGATACGAGCCGTAGCGAGGCCCGGCGTTGATGCAGGAGGCGTAACGAAAATACCAAGCATGGGTGGCGCTCTTGGGGTTGGGAACGGAGCAAGAATAGGAAAGGTTCAATAATGATGGATGATTTTTGATGAGACTGCTAAAGACTTTGATTGCTAGTGTATTGCTGTCGGCGGTGGCTTATGTTTTTTTTGCGAGGGTGCTGATTAATATTCCTATGGATACTGTTGAAAAATATCGGCAGATGAAGTCTGATATCAATGGAATCCTTGGGCAAGGTGGGCTGGTTGTATTTTATAAAGAAAGCGAACGAGGTAGTGCTGCGCTGATTATGGTGAGTATGGACTCCCGGTCGGTGGATGAAAAATTGCTGGCCGCTTATCGAGATACTTTTGCTTATCAAGGATGGCGTGTCATTGACTCAAGTTCACAAAAAATTTCGTATTGCAAAGAAGAGGTGCTGGCGAAGCTGAATCTCGTTCCGGAGTGGTTTCCGGGAAAGCGGATGAACGTTTATGGTTTGACCATGGAGTACAACTCGGGAACGACGGCGGAATGTAAGCAGTGAATCTCGAATACGGTATTGCGGCAGATCGGGGACTATACAGGATGGGTGACTAAGAACGCCGCAGCCAATGGTGACCAGGCGGCCTCAAGAATCAGGTGCAACGGTTATCCAATCCGGCGACAGCCGATTCCATCGCCATAGCCTCTTCAGGGGGGCCGTTCGAGGGTTTGGCGAGGGCGGCCGTTCATCAAATTGGTAATGTCGTTCAATTGCGTCTGGGTGACGCCTGACAGGTCCGCACCCTTGGGCAGAAACTGGCGCAGCAGGCCGTTGGTGTTTTCGTTGTTGTCCCGTTGCCGAGGGGCGTAGGGATCTGCGAACCAGATGTCCAGATTCAGAGACCGATCCGTGAGGGCCTGTCAGGAATTTCGTGTTTAAGGCATAACATGCTCTCAAGGAGAGTGCATGCCTCGCAAACCGAAAGCCCAGCCGGTGGAGCTGCCGGCGGTTCCGGCCGAACTGCTTGAGCAGTTTGGCAACGGTCCGATGACAGCAGAAGCCATCAATGCCGCGACGCTGGCGCTCAAGAAGGCGCTGATCGAGCGAGCGCTGAGCGGCGAGATGAATCATCATCTTGGCTACCCCTCCGGTGCGGCCAAGCCGGCCAACGCCACGAATCAGCGCAACGGACGGGGCGCCAAGACGGTCCTGACCGAAGACGGCCCGATTCGCATCGAGGTGCCTCGCGACCGCGACGGCAGCTTCGAACCCATCCTGATACCCAAGCACGAACGGCGCTTCGCCGGCTTCGACGCCCTTCGAGTCAAGATTCGCGAAGACGCCGTCGTGCGCAACAAGGCGGTGTACCTGGCGCTGGGCGTGCTGCCCGACGGCACCCGTGACATTCCGGGCCGCTGGATCGAGAACACAGAGGGTGCCAAGTTCTGGATGAAGGTGTTCAATGACCTGAAGACGCGCGGCGTTCGCTGCCGATGGCCGAATTCCCCGTTAAACGCTCTAGCTCGCGCCGATATGAATCTGCCGCCGTCGCGCCACATGAGGCACGCTTGACTTCGACGCTTCAAAAAATCGACCGCCCTGAATACGTAGTCAACCATTCCAAAGCCCTGGTCCCCGCCAACGAATTCCCGTTCGCATCCAACCCCGGCGCCCACACGCACACCGCCATCTCCCCGGGCAGCACCGCGACGATCCCGCCGCCGACGCCGCTTTTCGCCGGCAGCCCGACGCGATACACGAAATCGCCGGCCGCATCATAGGTGCCGCAAGTCAGCATCAGCGCCGACAGCCGCTTCGCGGAACTCGAATCGACGATCCGCTCGCCGGTCGCCGGCGCGACGCCGCCGTTCGCAAGAAACAGCGCGGCGCTGGCGAGCTCGACGCAGTTCATCTCGATCGCACACTGCCGGCAATACGCGTCGATCACCGTATCGGGCGGCATCTGCATGTTGCCGAAGCTCGCCATGAAGTGCGCCATCGCGCGGTTGCGCTCCGCGTGCTGCAACTCCGACGTCGCGACGCGCGAGTCGTAGTCGATGTCGTTCGCGCCGATCAGCCGCCGCACGAATTCGACGAGCGCCGTCTCGGCCTTCACGAAGCGGCGGCACAGCACGTCGGTGACGACCAGCGCGCCCGCATTGATGAACGGATTGCGCGGCTTGCCGCGTTCGCTTTCGAGCTGAACCAGCGAATTGAACGCGGTGCCGGACGGCTCGCGGCCGACCCGTTCCCACAGCGCGTCGCCCAGCAACTGGAACGCGAGCGTGCAGGCGAACAGCTTCGAGATGCTCTGGATCGAGAAGCGCTCGTGCGCATCGCCGACCGTGTAAACGTTTCCGTCGAGCGTCACGACCGCCATCCCGAACTTGTCGGCAGGTACTTTCGCGAGTTCGGGAATGTAGTCGGCCACTCGTCCCTGGCCGATCCAGGGGGCGAGTTCGGTGTGGATGCGTTCAAGAATCGTCTGGTAATTCATCACGTCAGGCAGGATGGAAGCAGGGCCGGGATGCCGGCGAGCCCGTATGGAACCGTCCCGGCGCCGATTCGTCAAGCGCGGCCCGAGTCGCGCCCTTATTTTCAAGACAGCCAAACAGGCAAGCGGCGGGCGCAGTATCATGCGGTACGTTTCGGCCGATGGCCGGCGTCCGGCACCGGCCGGCGCCGCCGCGGCTTCCCCGATGACCCGACCGCTGCCCATGTCTTTTCGCATCCTGCTCGTCGAAGACGACACCCGTCTGTCCACGCTGATCGCCGGCTACCTGCGCAAGAACGACTATGAAGTCGACACTGTGCTGCATGGTGACGCTGCGGTGCCGGCGATCCTGTCCATTCGTCCCGATCTCGTCATCCTCGACGTGAATCTGCCCGGCAAGGACGGCTTCGAAATCTGCCGCGAGGCCCGCAAGCAGTACGACGGCGTGATCATCATGGTGACGGCGCGCGACGAGCCGTTCGACGAGCTGCTCGGCCTCGAATTCGGCGCGGACGACTACGTGCACAAGCCGGTCGAGCCGCGCATCCTGCTCGCGCGGATCAAGGCGCAACTGCGCCGCGCGCCCGCGCGCGTGGCCGAAGGCACCGCGCCGCAGCCGGAGCGCTACGCGTTCGGGAAGTTCTCGATCGACCGCACCGACCGCACCGTCGTGCTGCCCGACGGCAGCACGCCCGATCTGACGTCGGCCGAATTCGACCTGCTGTGGGCGCTCGTGTGTCACGCGGGCGAAGTCGTCAGCCGCGACGATCTGATGCTGCAGTTGCGCGGTGTCGAATTCGACGGCCTCGACCGCACGATCGACGGGCGCATCTCGAAGCTGCGCCGCAAGCTGCGCGACGACGCGAGCAACCCGCAGCGGATCAAGACGATCCGCAGCAAGGGTTATCAATTCAGCAAGCACGCGTGGGAATGAGGCCGCCTTCGCGCGACGCCGCCACGTTCCGCGCGGGCATGCCGGCCGCCGGCCGGGAGCCGCGATGATCCGACGAACCCGTTCGCACCCCGATGCACCGCCGCTGCCGACGCTGCGCTACGTCAAATGGCGCTGGCTGCACTTCCGCCGCGCGTGGACCGACACGCGCGCCGACCGCATTCCGAGCTGGTCGCGCCTGTACCTGCGCACCTACCTGCATCTGCTCGGCCTCGTCCTGCTGACCGCGCTGGTGCCCGCGCTCGCGCTGTGCGTCGAATTGTCGCCGCAGGTCGTGTGGCATGCGTTCGATTCGCTGCCGGGCGATATCTGGATCGTGCTCGCGTTCGTGTTCACCGCGCCGGCGCTCGCCGCGTATCGGTGGATGCGGCCGGTCTGGTCGGATCTCGTGATGGTGCGCGAGCGGGCGATCGACTTCACCGGCGGGCGCTTCAACACGCGTGCGCGCGAATCGCACAGCGTGATCATCGGCCCGCTCGCGCGCACGCTCAATGCGCTCGCGATGCGCATGGAGCGGCTGATCGCCGCGCAGCGCGACCTGACGAACGGGATCTCGCACGAACTGCGCACGCCGCTCGCGCGCGTGCGCTTCGCGCTCGAAATGCTGCGCGAACCGGGTTCGGCGGCCGAATACCAGGGCGCGCTCGAGAGCATCGCGCAGGACGTGACCGAGCTCGAGGAGCTGATCGACATGAGCCTCACGTATGCACGGCTCGAATACAGCTCGCTGCAGTCGAACCTCGAGATGACCGCGCCGGTCGCGTGGTTCGAGCATCAGGTGAGCGACGCGCAACTGCTGTATCCGGACCGTGCGATCGAGTCGCGCATCGCGATCGGGTCGGATCTGCGCGTGAAGATGGACCGGCGGCTGATGTCGTATGCGATGCGCAACCTGCTGCGCAACGCGAGCAAGTACGCGCAATCGCGGATCGTCGTCGGGATCTCGCTCGTGCACGGCAACATCGGGATCTTCGTCGAGGACGACGGCCCCGGCGTGCCCGAGAGCGAGCGCGAACGGATCTTCGACGCATTCGTGCGCCTGGACCGCCGTACCGGCGGCTACGGGCTCGGCCTGTCGATCACGCGACAGGTGCTCCACGCCCACAACGGCCGCATCGCGGTCGTCGATCCGGTCGAACTCGGCGGCGCGCGGTTCGAGATCAGCTGGCCGGTCTAGCGCCACGCCGCAAGGCCGATCCGCGGCAACCGTGAAGTCGATGGCCGCCGTCGAGACGGCGCCGCGGATACCGCCGCAGCGGCATCCGCGCATGCTCAATAAGTGCGGCCAAGCTGCAGGTAGAAGTTGCGTCGGCCGCCGGGGGCGAGCGCGACGCCGATATAGACGGGCCCGAACGCGGTCGACAGGCTCGTGAAGAACGTATAGCTCTGCTTGAGCGCGCCGCCGCCGATCTGCTGGCCGCTCGACCACACGTTGCCGACTTCCGCGCTGGCGCCCACCGACAGCGCCTTGACCGGCGACGCGTTGAACGTCATCAACTGGTTCATGTACGTGACCTGCCCGTACGCGAGCTCGTTGCCGTTCAGTTGGTCGGCCGCGTACGCGGACAGATGCTGGAAGCCGCCGAGCGTGAAGTTGAACGCGTTGATCAGGTTGGTGCCGCCGATGCTCTTGCCGCCCTCGATCGTCGCGCTGACGCTGTGCCGGCCGAACTGTTGCGCGATCATCGCCTTGCCGTAGATCTCGGTATAGGGTGCGTTGTTGATCCCGTCGGAGAATTCCTGCGCCGAGCCGCCGTTGCGCGACACCAGCGAGCGTTCGACGCGCAGCTCGGTGAAATAGCCCTTGCGCGGGAAGAGCGGATCGTCGAGCTGGTCGATCACGAGCCGGGCGCGCGCGATCAGCGCCTGCGACGTGAAGCTCGGCCACAGCAGCGCCTGGCCGCTGCCGTCGTCGAACGGCAGGTTGTAGGTCGGCGAGCCGTGCCCGGTCACGTAACCGACGCCCATCCGGAAATCGCCGAGCCGCCCGATCGGCAAACCGAGATCGAGTCCGGCGCGCGCCGTCTGCATCAGGTACTGCGTGATCTTCACGTCGCCGGTGTCGTCGTACAGGTTCGCGTAGCGGCGCTGGTATTCCGCGTACGGCGACAGATAGACGCCGTATGCCATCGACAGCGGCTGGCGGAACTCGATGCGCGCGGATTGCAGGTCGCTGCCGATCGTCGTGTCCGCGCGGAATTCGAGCCCCGATTCCGTGAGCCACGGCCGCCGGTAGCCGACGTGCAGGCGGAAGCCGCCTTCGTCGGTCGAACTGCTCGACATGCCGAGCCCGAACAGCAGGAAGTTGGGCCCCCAGTACTTCTCGCGCGCGTCGATCTCGAGCACGTTGTCGTCGCCGCGGCTCACGATCTGCTGCGTGACGCTCTCGAAGTTGCCGCCCGTCGTGAGCCCGAGCAGATCCTGGCTGACGGTCTTCGGATCGTAGATGTCGCCGGGTTTCACGTGCAGCGCGTTGCTGACGACGCGCTTGGGCACGCCGCCGCTGGTCTTGATGTCGATGCGCGTGATCCGGATCGGCGGCGGCAGCGGCTGCGCATGCGCGGACCGGTAGGCCGCGTACTGTTCCGGCGTGAGCGCGAAACGCCGCAGCTTCGGCAGCGCCGCGGTCGCGGCGATCTCGCCGGCGGCGATCGCCTGCTTCGCGTTCTGGAAATCGGTGAACGCGAGCGAGCCGAGGTCCGGCGTGAGCAGCACGTCGTGCGCGTCGAGCTGCTTGCGCTGCGCGGTCACGTTCTGGCGGATCAGGATGCCGACCATCTGCTGCATCACGTCGGCAGGCGACGCGAGCGCATCGAGCGGGCGCAGCGGCGAGCCGATGTCGACGGCGATCACGATGTTCGCGCCCATCTGCCGCGCGGTGTCGACGGGCAGGTTGCTGACGAGCCCGCCGTCCACGAGCGCGCGCCCGTTGATCTCGGCCGGCGCGAACAGGCCCGGCATCGCCATGCTCGCGCGAATCGCGAGCGGCAGCGAGCCGTGGTCGAGCACGACCATCTGGCCGGTCTGCAGGTCGGTCGCGACCGCGCGATACGGAATGGGCAGGTGGTCGAACGGCTGGTTGGTCGGCACGGCGGCCGTCCAGTTCGCGAGCAGCGCCTGCAGCCGGTTGCCCTGAACGAGGCCGACCGGCGCCTTGACGCCTTTCTTGCCGAAGCCGAGCGTCAGCCCGTTGATGTACAGGCGTTCGTCTTCCCGGCTGGTTTGCGGCAGGTCCGCGCGGTCCGTCACGTCGAACGCGATATCGGCCAGGTTGACCTCCGACAGCCGCTTCTGCATCTCGTCGGCCGCCATCCCGCTCGCGTACAGGCCGCCGACCACGGCGCCCATGCTGGTGCCCGCGATGCAGTCGATCGGGATCCGGTTGTCCTCCAGGACTTTCAGGACCCCGAGGTGTGCGTAGCCGCGCGCGCCGCCGCCGGACAGCACGAGGCCGATCGACGGGCGGCCGGCCGGGCCGCCGTCGGCCGCGCAGGTGTGCGCCGCGGCGGCGGGTGCGGCGGCAGCCGCGGGGTTGGCTGCGGCCGCAATGGTCGGGGCGGCGGCGGATTCGGCGGCCGGCAGCGGTTGCGCGGCAACCGCGCAGCACCAGAAGGCAACGAGCGTCGTGCAGAGCGGGCGCAGCGGCGCCCAGCGGAAGGAAACGGTCGCTGTCATGGTGAACATACCTGGCGTGATCGTGCGTCGGAGGCCTGCCGGGAACAGGCAAGACCGAGAGATTACCGTGTTTTACAGGCCCGATGCGAGCGGCTGTTGCGTAGCCGGACGTGCGCGGGACGCCGTTTTCGGCAATTTCGTCGCGAAAAAATCATTGGAATTGGCTAAAGTATCGGAACGATTTGCCGCTAAGCTCGTGATGGGGCGGCATGCACGCGCGGCGAAAAAGTGCGGCGCGGCTGTCCCGGCCCGCTCCTTCACAAAGGTTTGATATGTCGACACCGCTGTTCGGAAAGTTGTTTGCGCAACCCGTTGCGATCGACCCGGGAACGGCGAGTACGCGAATCTATACGCACGAACGCGGCGTGGTGCTGAACCAGCCGTCGGTCGTCTGCTTCCGCAAGGGCGGCGCGAGCGACGCTCGGCCCACCCTCGAGGCCGTCGGCGAGCTCGCGAAGGCGTTGCTCGGCCGCGAACCCGGGCATCTCGAAGCCGTGCGGCCCATGCGGCACGGCGTGATAGCGGACGCGCACGCAGCCGAGCAGATGATCCGCAGCTTCATCGACATGTCGCGCACCCGCTCGCGCTTCGGCCGCCGCGTCGAGGTCACGCTGTGCGTGCCGTCCGACGCGACGGCCGTCGAGCGCCGCGCAATCCGCGAGGCCGCGTTCGCGGCCGGCGTATCGGAGGTCGAACTGATCGAGGAGCCGCTGGCGGCCGGGCTCGGCGCCGGTTTGCCGGTGACCGAGCCGGTCGGCTCGATGGTCATCGACATCGGCGGCGGGACGACCGAAGTCGCGGTCATCGCGCTCGGCGGCATCGTGTACCGCGAGGCGATCCGCGTCGGCGGCAGCCAGTTCGACGCGGCGATCGTCAACCATGTCCGCAACCTGTACGGCGTGCTGCTCGGCGAACAGACGGCGGAGCACGTGAAGAAGACGATCGGCTCGGCCACGAGCGCGGTGCCGCGCACGTCGACCCGCGCCGTCGGCCGCGGCATCGGCGACGGCCTGCCGCGCTCGGTCGAGCTGTCCAACCACGACGTCGCGGACGCGCTGGCCGCGCCGCTCAAGCAGGTGATCGGCGCGGTGAAGTCGGTACTGGAAAACGCGCCGGCCGAACTCGTGACCGACATCGCGAATCGCGGCGCGGTGCTCACGGGCGGCGGCGCGCTGCTCGCCGATCTCGAACGCCTGCTGTACGACGAGACCGGGCTGGTCGCGCGGATCGCCGACGAGCCGTCCACCTGCGCGGTGCGCGGCGCCGGCGAGGCGATGGGGCGGCTCGCGATGTGCCCGGCGGATTGAGCCGGGCGGTGCTGTCGGCCGCGGCCGGGCGCACGCCCTCACATTCTTTCGATCTTCCAGTGGCCGGCCCACTCGGCCGGCATCGGTCCATCGCATGGACAGGCGCGGGCGCGCCGTGCTAGCGTGACGCGCCTGTTCGGGGCCGGGCCGGCCGACGCCCCCGGTGACACCTGAGAGACCGAATACCTTGAAATATCGAACCAAACGGGGCTTCGCGGCCCGGGCCGGCCGCGTGCTGGCCGTCGTCGCGTGCGTCTGGGGCGCGGCGGCTGCCGCGATCGTCGTCCATGGCATGCGGATGCCGGGCGACCCGGCGGACGTCGCCGTGATCTTCGGCAACGCGCTCGACGAAACCGGCGCGCCGAAGCCGGTGCTCGCGGCCCGGCTCGATGTCGGCGTGGGTTGTTACCGCGCGGGGCAGTGCCCGGCGTTTCTGGTCAGCGGCGCGATCGACGGGCCCGGGCTGAACGAGGCGACGGCCATGCGCGACTACCTCGTCGCGCGCGGCGTGCCGGCGGACCGGATCGCCGTCGACGATCAGGGCGACAACACGCTCGCGACCGCGCAGCACACGCTTGCCTACCTGCGCGCGCATCGCCTGTCGCGCGTGCTGATCGTCAGCCAGTATTACCACCTCGCGCGGGCGCGCCTCGCGTTCGAGCGCGTCGGCATTGCGCGGTCGAACATCTCCGCCGCGTATCCGCGCCGCTTCCAGTGGCGCGATCTCTATTCGAGCTGGCGCGAGGTGCCGGCCTACGCGGTGTATGCGGTGCGGTTGTGGGTGAATCCCGATGCGCGGCCGGTTTCGTTTCGGCCGATGCTTTATCTGATGCGCCTGTTTTCGTGACGGGGCGGCCCGGAAGCGCGCGCTTCCGGTGCGGGTGGTTTCGTTGTTTTTTCCGGTTTTCTGTCGTCCGCGCCGGCCGCGCGGGTGTCATAGGCACTGAATAAATAATAGCGATTCTCGTTTCAGATGTCTTGAGGGGACAAAAATCAAAACAGTTTCGCCGACAGTTCCATAATCGAGGTCCGATCGATTTATTAAGCGGATGTTGATTATCTGCATGGATCATTCGTCGCGGTAAGAATATTGCACTGCAAAATCAGCGTGTATTGAATCGGGGTGATATATCGGTGTTTCCACCGATGCGGAACAATCGTTGTCTTTGCGAAAAATCAAGAAGGCCGGCGAAGAGTGTGTTGCATGTTATCGCTGCGCATCTGTCAGAAAGTAAAAAAACTACATAACCGTCGGCCGTTGATCCGACAGGAAAATATCGACTGGAAAACGGTTTGAGTTTGATATAGCCTAGTCTGACGAAAGCGGGCAGTAATCAAATCAACCAGAAAGTCGCTGCAAAAAAACAGGGGCCGTCACCATGTCATTCGACTAGTTCCGCAGCTGCATTTCCGGGCCGATCAAAAAATCATCACGAATAAACCGACAGCGCATCGCGATTGCCGGGGAGGACGCTTTTATCCGCGAGTTTCTGCTGCGTGCCGTCCAGTGCGGCCGCAATACCCATACCAAAAACCGAGATCAATAAAGAGGGAAAGCATGAATCCTGCCCGTTCGAGAAAAGCGAGTGAGCCGTTTCCGAGACTGTTGCTGCCCACGGGCGTGTTTCTGGCGCTGTCGGGCGCGGGCATCGTTCCCGCCCACGCGACCTGCAGCACCGCCGGCACGACGGTGACCTGCTCCGGCGCCGCGAACCCGCTGGCGCCCAGTTATTCGAACAGCGCCAACAACCTGAATGCGACGGTCAACCCCGGTGCAAGCGTCGGTGTGCTGCTCGGGGTCGGCGGCACGGCGATGTCGTTGACCGGCAGTAACGTCACGCTGACCAACAACGGCACGATCGACCCGTCCGTGCTCGGCTCGGGGCTCGGCGTGCTGTCGAGCGGCGCGGTGGTCGGCAACGCGGCGGCGAGCACCACGACCGTGACCAACAACGGCACGATGAACGGCTCGACCGGCGTCGCGATCAGCGGCGTGACCGGCATGGCGCTGTCGGTCCAGAACGGCACGGGCGGCACGTCGACGATCAACAACACCGGCACGATCGGCTCGTCCCCACTGCCCGGCGCGACCCTCGTCGGCGCCGATGCGCCGGTGGTCGCCGCATACGGCGGCGGCACGGTCAACATGACGAACAGCGGGACGATCACCGGCCGCGTGTCGCTCGGTTCGAACGGCACGCCGGGGCAGGGCAATACGTTCACCAACTCGGGCACGATCAACGGCGGCGTGTCGATGGGGGCGAACAGCACGAACACGTTCAATGCCGTGACGGGCTCGTCGGTCAACACGGCCGGCGGCACCGGCGGCGCGTTCAACATCACGATCGGCCCGGTCACGCTCGGCGTGGCCGCAACCGGCGTCGTCGACGGCGGCGCGGGCGGCAACAATACGCTCAACCTGCAGCAGGGCGCCGCGGCGAACGGCACGATCGCGGTCAACAACTACATCAACTTCAATCACCTCGACGTCACGAGCGGCAACTGGACCATCAACGGCGCGTCCACCGCGCAGGACGCGACGCTGACGGGCGGCGTGGCGATCATCAACGACAACGCGTCGCTCGGCACCGGGACCGTCACGGGCAACGGCGGTGCGTTGCAGGCGGGCACGGCGGGGCTCGACGTGTCCAACAACGTGTCGCTCGGCGCGGGCGGCCTGACGGTGCAGGGCGCGACCGGTCTGACGCTGTCCGGCACGGTGTCGGGCGGCGGCGCGCTGACGAAGAACGATGGCGGCACGCTGACGCTGTCCGGCGCGAACGGCTACACGGGCGGCACGAACCTGAATGGCGGCGGCCTGGTGGTCGGCAACAATTCGTCGCTCGGCACCGGCGCGCTGAACGTCAACGCGTCGGCATCGCTCGACACGAGCGCGAACGTGACGCTCGGCAACACGGTCAATCTCGCGACCGGCTCGACGCTGACGCTCGGCGGCAGCAACGATCTCGGGCTGACCGGCGCGATCGGCGGAAGCGGCGGCCTCGTGAAGAACGGCGCGGCGACCACGACGCTGACCGGCACGAACACGTACACGGGCGGCACGACGATCAACGCGGGCACACTTGCGCTCGGCGCGGGCGGCAGCCTCGCGTCGACGGGCACGATGAACCTTGCCGGCGCCGGCGCGACGCTGGATCTGGGCAGTGCGACGGGCGGGCAGACGCTCGGCGCGCTGTCGGGTGTCGCGGGAACGAGCGTGAACCTCGGCGCCAATTCGCTGACGCTCGGCGGCAGCATCAATGCCACCTATGCCGGCACGATCGGCGGTTCGGGCAGCGTGACGCTGTCGGGTACCGGCACGCAATCGCTGACGGGCGCGAACACGTACACGGGCGGCACCAACCTGAACGGCGGCAACCTCGTCGTCGGCAGCAATACGTCGCTCGGCCTCGGTGCGGTGAATGTCAACGGTTCGTCGACGCTCGATGCGACTGCCAACGTGTCGCTCGCGAACGGCGTCAACATCGCGACGGGCACGACGCTGACGGTCGGCGGCAGCACCGATCTCGGCCTCGGCGGCGTGATTTCCGGCGGCGGCGGTCTCGTGAAGAACGGCGCGGCGGCGCTCACGCTGTCGGGCGCGAACAACTATGCGGGCGGCACGACGCTGAACGCCGGCGGACTGGTACTCGGCAACGCGTCGGCGCTCGGTACCGGCGCGCTGACCGTCGGCGGCGCGGCGACGCTCGATACGACCACGAACCTGTCGGTCGGCAATGCGATCAATCTCGACGCGAGCGCCGCACTCACACTGGGCGGCAGCAACAGCCTTACGCTGGGGGGCACGATTGCCGGCGCGGGCAGCCTCGTGAAGGACGGCGCCGCGACGACGACGCTGACCGGCACGAACACGTACACCGGCGGCACGACGATCAATGCGGGCACACTTGCGCTCGGCGCGGGCGGCAGCCTTGCATCGACCGGCGCGATGAATCTGGCGGGCGCGGGCGCGACGCTGGATCTGAGCGGTGCGACGGGCGGGCAGACGCTCGGCGCGCTGTCGGGCGTCGCGGGAACGAACGTGAACCTCGGCGCCAACGCGCTGACGCTCGGCGGCACCGCGAGCGGCACGTTCGGCGGGGTGATCGGCGGTACCGGCAGTCTCACGTTGTCGGGTACGGGCACGCAGACGCTGAACGGCGCCAATACCTACAGCGGCGGCACGAACCTCAATAGCGGCGGTCTCGTGCTCGGCAACGGCGGGGCGCTGGGCGCTGGCGCGCTGAACGTCGGCGGCGCGGCCACGCTCGATACGAATGCAGCCTTGTCGGTCGGCAATGCGATCAATCTGGGCACGGGCGCCGCGCTGACGCTCGGCGGCAGCAACAGTCTTACGCTCGGTGGCGCGATTGCCGGCACGGGCAGCCTCGTGAAGGACGGCGCGGCGACCACGACGCTGACCGGCACGAACACGTACACGGGCGGCACGACGATCAACGCGGGCACGTTGGCGATCGGCGCGGGCGGCAGCCTTGCATCGACCGGCGCGATGAACCTCGCCGGCGTCGGCGCGACGCTGGATCTGAGCAGTGCGACAGGCGGGCAGACGCTGGGCGCGCTGTCGGGTGTCTCGGGAGCGAACGTCAACCTCGGCGCCAATGCACTGACGCTCGGGGGCACGGCGAGCGGCACGTTTAGCGGTGTGATCGGCGGCACGGGCAGCCTCACGTTGTCGGGCACCGGCACGCAGACGCTGAACGGCGTCAATACCTACAGCGGCGGCACGAACCTCAATAGCGGCAGCCTCGTGCTCGGCAACAGCGGGGCGCTGGGTTCCGGCGCGCTGAACATCGGCGGCGCGGCCACGCTCGATACGAATGCGGCCTTGTCGGTCGGCAATGCGGTCAATCTCGCGACCGGCTCGACGCTGACGCTCGGCGGCAGCAACGATCTCGGGCTGACCGGCGCGATCAACGGAAGCGGCGGCCTCGTGAAGAACGGCGCGGCGACCACGACGCTGACCGGCGCGAACACCTATACGGGCGGCACGACGATCAATGCGGGGACGCTGGCACTCGGCGCGGGCGGCAGCCTCGCGCCGACGGGCACGATGAATCTCGCCGGTGCCGGCGCGGCGCTGGATCTGAGCGGTGCGACAGGCGGGCAGACGCTCGGCGCGCTGTCGGGCGTCGCGGGAACGAACGTGAACCTCGGCGCCAACGCACTGACGCTCGGCGGCACGGCGAGCGGCACGTTCGGTGGGGTGATCGGCGGCACTGGCAGCCTCACGTTGTCGGGTACCGGCACGCAGACGCTGTCCGGCGCGAACACCTACACGGGCGGCACGACGATCGCCGGCGGCAGCACGCTGGCGCTCGGCGCGGGCGGCAGCCTTGCGTCCGGCAGTGCGCTGAACCTCGCGGGCGCGGGGGCGACGTTCGACTTGAGCGGCGCGACGGCCTCGCAAACGCTCGGCACGCTGACCGGCGCGGCCGGCACGAGCGTGAACCTCGGCGGCAACGGGCTGACGCTGAGCGGCAACGGCAGCAACACGTTCGGCGGCGCGATCGGCGGCACCGGCGGCCTGACGCTGGCCGGCAGCGGCACACAGACGCTGACCGGCGCGAACACATACACCGGCGGCACGACGATCAGCGGCGGCGGCACGCTGGCGATCGGCGCGGGCGGCAGCCTCGCCTCGACCGGCGCGGTGAACCTCGCCAGCGCCGGTGCGACGTTCGACGTGAGCGGCGCGACGGGCGCGCAGACGATCGGCACGCTGACTGGCGCGGCCGGCACGAACGTCAACCTCGGCACGAATGCGCTGACGCTGAACGGCAGCGGCAACGGTACGTTCGGAGGAACGATCGGCGGCGCCGGCGGGCTGACGGTCGCCGGCACGGGCACCCAAACGCTGACGGGCGCGAACACGTACACGGGCGGCACGACGATCGCCGGCGGCAGCACACTCGCACTCGGCGCGGGCGGCAGCCTCGTGTCGGGGAGCGCCGTGAACCTCGCGGGCACGGGGGCGACGTTCGACGTGAGCGGCGCGACGGGCGCGCAGACGTTCGGTACGCTGACCGGCGCGGCCGGCACGAACGTGAATCTCGGCGCGAATGCGCTGACGCTGAACGGCAGCGGCAACGGTACGTTCGGTGGTGCGATTGGCGGGACGGGCGGCGTGACGTTCGCCGGCACGGGCACGCAAACGCTGACGGGGGCCAACACGTATACGGGCGGCACGACGATCGCCGGCGGCAGCACACTCGCCCTCGGTGCGGGCGGCAGCCTCGCGTCGGGGAGCGCCGTGAACCTCTCGGGCACGGGGGCGACGTTCGACGTGAGCGGGGCGACCGGCACGCAGACGATCGGCACGCTGACCGGCGCGGCCGGCACGAACGTGAATCTCGGCGCGAATGCGCTGACGCTCAACGGCAGCGGCAACGGTACGTTCGGCGGCGCGATCGGCGGGACGGGCGGCGTGACGTTCGCCGGCACGGGCACGCAAACGCTGACGGGTGCGAATGCGTACACGGGCGGCACGACGATCGCCGGCGGCAGCACGCTCGCGCTCGGCGCGGGCGGCAGCCTCGCATCGACGGGCGCGGTGAATCTCGCGGGCACGGGTGCGACGTTCGACGTGAGCGGCGCGACCGGCACGCAAACGATCGGTGCGCTGTCGGGTGCGGCCGGCACGAACGTGAATCTCGGTGCGAACGCGCTGGCGCTGAACGGCAGCGGCAGCAATACCTTCGGCGGCACGATCGGCGGCTCGGGCGGCGTGACGGTGGCGAGCGGCACGCAGGTGCTGACCGGCGCCAACACGTACACGGGCGGCACCACGATCGCAGCCGGCGGCACGCTGCAACTCGGCAACGGCGGCACGTCGGGCAGCGTGGCCGGCGACGTCGTCGACAACGGTGCGCTGATCGTCAATCAATCGGGCAACGTGACGATCGCGAGCGTGCTGTCCGGCACCGGTTCGCTGACCCAGGCCGGCAGCGGGCAGCTCACGCTGACCGGCACGAACACGCTGAGCGGCCCGACCACGGTCGCCGCGGGCACGCTCGCCGTCAACGGTTCGCTCGGCCAGTCGACCGTCACCGTGCAGAACGGCGCGACGCTGACGGGCACCGGCACGATCGGCGGCCTCGTGGTGCAAGGCGGCGCGACGGCGGCCGCCACGCAGCCGGGCGCGGCGCTGAACGTAGGCGGCAACGTCACGTTCCAGCCGGGTTCGACGTTCCAGGTCGCCGCCACGCCGCAGCAAAGCGGCAGCCTCGCGGCGAGCGGCACGGCGACGCTGAACGGCGGCACCGTGCAGGTGCTCGCGAACCAGAGCACCTATCAGCCGGGCACGACGTACACGATCCTCAGCGCATCGTCGGGCGTGCAGGGCGCGTTCACCCAGGTGAGCGCGAACTATGCGTTCCTCACGCCGACCCTCAGCTACGATCCGGGTCACGTGTATCTGCAACTGGCTCAGAACGGCACGTCGCTGCCCGACGTCGCCACCACGCCGAACCAGCGCTCGGTCGCGACCGCGGTGGCCGCGCTCGGCACCGGCAATCCGCTGTACGACACGGTGCTGACGGCAGACGCGCCGACCGCGCGCCGCGCGTACGGGCTGCTCGGCGGCGAACTGCAGGCGAGCCTGAAGAGCATGCTGCTGCTCGACAGCCGCTATGTGCGCGACGCGGTGACCGATCGCGTCCGTCAGGGTCTCGCGCCCGGATCGGGCCCGCTCGCGGCGCTGTCGTCGGGCGGCGCCGCGCTGTGCGGCGACAACACGGCCGGCGTGGCCGACCCGACGCTGCCGCCGGAGCGCCGGATCGGTTCGCGCGACGGGTGCTACGGCGGGACGCCTTATCAGCCGGTCGTCTGGGGGCAGGCGTTCGGCGGCCGCAGCCGGCTCGCCGGCGACGGCAACGCATCGTCGATCAACCGCAGCATGACGGGCTTCATCGCCGGCGCCGACATGGCGTTCAACGACAAGTGGCGTGCGGGTCTGGCCGCGGGCGTCACGCACAGCTCGCTCGACAACGACCAGAGTTCGTCGGCGGCGGTGAACAGCTACTACCTGTCGCTGTACGGCGGCGCGCAGTACGGCGCGCTCGGCGTGCGCGGCGGCGCGTCGTACACGTGGTATCGCATCAACAGCGACCGGTATCCGGGCTTCGCGGGCTTCTCGGATCACGACTCGGCCGGCTACAACGCGCATTCGGCGCAGGTGTTCGGCGAAGTCGGCTACGCGCTGCCGGTCGGCCCGGTCGCGATCGAACCGTTCGCGGGCCTCGCGTACGTGAACCTGCATACCGACGGCTATACGGAAACCGGCGGCGCGGCCGCGCTGCGCGCCGACGGCGAGACGACCCACGTCGGCTTCTCGACGCTCGGCCTGCGTGCGGCGTCGCAGCTCGGCTCGATCGCGAGCGGCACGTTCACCGCGCGCGGGACGGTCGGCTGGCGGCATGCGTTCGGCAACGTGCGGCCGTCGTCGGCGTTCACGTTCGCGAACGGCGGCACGTCGTTCCAGGTATCGGGCGTGCCGATTGCTCGCGACAGCGCGGTGCTCGAAGCCGGCATCGACGCGAACATCACGAAGCGCCTGAC
The DNA here is from genome assembly GCF_002223285.1 of Burkholderia sp. AU16482. Lineage (NCBI taxonomy): Bacteria > Pseudomonadati > Pseudomonadota > Betaproteobacteria > Burkholderiales > Burkholderiaceae > Burkholderia > Burkholderia sp. AU16482. Next base: position 1,736,393 of record NZ_NKEY01000006.1, on the reverse strand, counting down.
GCTCGGCCTCACGTACAGCGGCCAATACGGCAGCGGCGTGCGCGACAACGCGATCCTCGGCAACATCCTGTGGAAATTCTGACCGGCGACTGACGTGCCCGTCCGCGGCGCCATGCGACGAAGCAACGTCGTGTGGCGCCGCGGCCGTTTCGTCGCTGCGCACGTTCGCCGTTCTGGCCTATCCTGTGCGAAACACGCGACGCGCGCCGCGCGTTGCGCCTCGACACAGGAGCATCGATGCCGAATCACGCCGAAGCCACGACGACGCAGGCGCCGCAAGTCGCGCCGATTCCCCCGGCCACCGCGTCGGGTCCCGCTTTCATCGCGCCCGAAGCCGATCCGCAGGTCCTCGCGCGCAACAACCAGTACGTGCTGAAATCCGGCGACGCGTTCGTGGTCAGCGACGCGCTCGGCGACATCGCCGGCCATGACGACGGCCTGTTCGTCGACGACATGCGCGTGCTGTCGACGTGGCGCCTGACGTTCGGCGGCCGCGCGCCGTCGCTGCTGTCGGGCGCGACGAGCGCCGACAACGCGTCGTTCACCGCGCACCTGACGAACCGCCCGCTGCCGCCGCTCGGCGGCCACGAGACGCCCGAGGGCGTGATCCATATCGAGCGCATGCGCGTGCTCGTGGGCGACGTGCTGCACGAAGCGCTGACGCTGACGAACTACGGCGCGAGCGAAGCCGAGGTGCCGCTGTCGCTGTCGTTCGCGGCGGATTTCAAGGACATGTTCGAAGTGCGCGGCACGCGGCGGCCCAAGCGCGGCACGGTGGGCGCGCCGCGCGTCGACGCGGGCGCGGTGCGGCTGCGGTACGACGGCCTCGACGGCGTGGAGCGCAACGTGACCGTGCATTTTTCGCCGGCGCCCGACGCGCTGTCGGTCGATCGTGCCGACTACACGCTGACGATCGCCGCGCAGGCGTGCGTGTCGATCTACCTGACCGTCGATGCGACGCTCGGGCCCGCGCAGGGCGAAGGGCCCGGGTGCGGCCGCGTCGCGCTGCGCACGGCGCTCGTCGGCGTGCATCGCGAGATGCGGGCACGGCGCGAGTCGATGGCGCGCGTGAACACCGGCAATCCGCTGTTCGACGCGTGGCTCGATCGTTCGCTCGCGGATCTCGGGCTGCTCACGACGCAGCTCGACACGGGGCCGTACCCGTATGCGGGCATTCCGTGGTTCTCGACGCCGTTCGGCCGCGACGCGATCATCACGTCGCTGCAGATGCTGTGGCTGCAGCCGTCGCTCGCGCGCGGCGTGCTGCGCTTTCTCGCCGAGCATCAGGCGCGCGAGACCTCCGCGTTCCGCGACGCGGAGCCCGGCAAGATCATGCACGAGTTCCGCCGCAGCGAGATGGCCGCAACGGGCGAGGTGCCGTTCGCGCTGTACTACGGCGGCGTCGATACGACACCGCTGTTCATCGTGCTCGCGGGCGCCTATGCCGAGCGCACCGGCGACGATGCGCTGATCGACGAGCTGTGGCCCGCGCTCGAGCGCGCCGTGCAATGGGTGATCGACAAGTGCGACCGCAATCCGTACGGACTGCTCGACTACCAGCGCACGTCGGAGCGCGGCCTCGCGAACCAGGGCTGGAAGGACAGCCACGATTCGGTGTTCCATGCGGACGGCCGTTTCCCGGACGGGCCGATCGCGCTCGTCGAGGTGCAGGCCTACGCGTGCGCGGCGCTCGACGCGATGTCGGCGTGCGCGCACCGGCGCGGCCATGCGGCCGACGCGACGCGCTACGCGTTGCGCGCGAAGACGCTGCGCGACCAGGTCGATGCGCTGTTCTGGATGCCGGAAGGCGATTTCTACGGGATCGCGCTCGACGGGCATGGCGAGCTGTGCCGCGTGTTCGCATCGAACGCGGGCCATCTGCTTGCGTTCGGGCTGCCCGACGCCGAGCGCGGCGCGGCGGTCGCCGGCGTGCTCGGCTCGGCGCTGTTCCAGACGGGCTGGGGCATCCGCACGCTGGCGGCCGGCCAGCCGCGCTTCAACCCGATGGCCTATCACAACGGTTCGGTGTGGCCGCACGACAATGCGCTCATCGCGCGCGGCCTGGCGCGCTACGGCGACAAGACGGCCGCGGTGAACCTGCTGCGTGCGCTGTTCGAGGCGGCGGTGAGCTTCGAGATGCGCTTGCCGGAACTGTTCTGCGGGTTCCCGCGCCGGCGCGGCGAACCGCCGACCGCGTATCCGGTTGCCTGCCTGCCGCAGGCGTGGGCGGCCGGCGCGCCGTTCATGATGCTGCAGGCGTGCCTCGGCGTGAGCATCGACGCGTCGCGCCACGAGGTGCGGGTCGAACGCCCGGCATTGCCGGAAGGCGTCGACTGGCTGCGGATCGATGCGCTGCGCGTCGGCGACGAAACCGTGTCGCTGACGTTCCGCCGGGTCGACGGGCAGGTCGTCGCGGCGGCGGAGCGGCCGGGCCGCGTCAAGGTGGTCGCGGTGCTGTAGCGGGGCGCCGCGCGAACGTTGCGCGATGTCGCGCCACGTTCGCGCGCGGCGGCATAGAATCGTGACATGACCCTTGAACGATGGCGGAGGTAGACGATGACGACCGACAACCGGCCCGACGACGGCGAGCACAAGCTCGAGAATCTGGAAGCGGCGGTCGACCACCTGCACAAGTCGATCGAATCGCAGAGCATCGCGGTCGGCGCGGCGAAGGGCATTCTGTTCAGCCTGATCGAAACGCTCGGCGCGTTGATCGGCGATCCCGACCTGCCCGAGCATGCGCGTTCGGGCTACGAAGCGTTGCGCGACAAGGCGAGCGAATTGCGCGGCGGGCTCGACCGCCATTGACGTACGGGTGGCGCAGGCGCTGCCCGATTCTGCGCACGCGGCAAAAACCCCGTGCGCTCAATCAGTTAGGTGCCCGATACGCAGGATATCCACACGCTTGCCAACACAATCTGTGGAGAACCGCCCCGGCCCTCGGCCGGGCGCGCCACGCATGCGCGGCGCGCGGTTCCACAATCATTCCGGTGCCACGCCATTGACCGGTCAAGGTCCGCGGATCGAATCCCCTTGTGTATCAAGATGTTACGCGTCCGATCCGGCGGATATCCACAGGCTTGCCAACAAAATCTGTGGACAACTCGCAATCGATTGCGTCGCACGAGTTGAGGATCCGGCCCGAATGCGAGCGGTGCGCGAAGCCCGCGTGCAAAGGCTGCCCGCGCCGTGCGTCGGCGCGCGAATGCGTGCGCGATCAAGGGGTTAGGCGCCGCGTACCCAGGATATCCACATCCTTGCCAACAAAATCTGTGGACAAGCGCGGCCGCGTCAGTTCGCCGGCGCCATACCGGCCGCTTCCGCCACGATCCAGTCACGAAAGAGCGTCATCGCCGGCGTCAGCGGCTTCGACTTCAGCGACGTGAGCCAGTAGCCGCCCGCGCGCACGTCGATGTCGAACGGCCGCGCGAGCTGGCCGAGCTGCAGTTCGCGCGAGAACATGCACGCGGGCGCGAGCGCGACGCCCGCACCCTGCATCGCGGCCTCGACCATCAGCCGGGACGAATCGAACACGGGCCCATTGACGGCCCACGGTTCGAGCCGCGCGGCGTCGAACCAGCCGTGCCATTCGTCGGTGCGATACGAGCGCAGCAGCGTTTCGTTCGCGAGATCGGCCGGACGCGCGACGCGCCGCGCGATGTCCGGCGCGCACAGCGCGGTGAGCGGCGCATCGAGCAGCCGCTCGTTGCGCGTGGCCGGCCAGTTGCCTTCACCGAAGCGGATCGCGAAATCGAGGCCCTCGGCGGCGAGGTCGACGACGTTGTTGTTGGTCCGCAGCCGCAGCTCGACGAACGGGTGCGTGTCGCCGAACTGCTTCAGCCGCGGCATTAGCCAGCCTAGGGCAAAGGTGCCGACGACACCGAGCGTCAGCACCTCGTGGAAACGCCCGCCGTCGAACTGCTTGAGCACCGTCTCGATGCGGCTGAACGCGTCGCTCAGCACCGGCAGCAGCGCGCGCCCCTCGTCGGTCAGCCCGAGGCCGCGCGGCAGCCGCGTAAACAGCGTGCAGCCGAGCCGCTCCTCGAGCGAGCGCACCTGCTGGCTGACGGCGGCCTGGGTCACGCTCAGCTCGAGGCCGGCGCGCGTGAAGTTCAGGTGGCGCGCCGACGATTCGAACGCGCGCAACGCATTGAGCGGAAGATGAGGGCGGAGCTTAGTCATAAGAATTTCTTTTGTCAGCGCTCAATTATCGTTGCTTGTCGGGCAACCGTAAAGTGCCGATAGTGCTGCCTCGGCGGCCGGCCGTTTTCAACGCGCCAACCACGTTTCGCCGCCATTCCACCACGAGACAACCGACATGACCTACTCATCGAAACGTCGATCCCTGTTGCTGGCCGCCGCGACGGCGCCGCTCGTTCTTACCGTCACCGCATGCGCGTCGCGACAGGCCGCTGCGCCGGACGCCGCCACGGCGGCAGCGGCGGCTGCCGCGGACGCCATTGCGCCTGTTGCTGCTGCGACGACGCTGGCCGATCTCGAACGCGACGCGGGCGGCCGTCTCGGCGTGTGTGCGATCGACACGGCGAGCGGCCGGGTCATCGAGCATCGCGCGGGCGAGCGCTTCCCGTTCTGCAGCACGTTCAAGGCGATGCTGAGCGCGGCGGTGCTCGCGCGGAGCGTCGAGCAACCGGGCTTGCTGCAACAGCGCGTGACGTATACGAAGGCCGATCTCGTCAACTATTCGCCGGTATCGGAGAAGCATGTCGGCGCGGGCATGACGGTCGCCGCGCTGTGCGAGGCCACGATCCAGTACAGCGACAACTCGGCCGCGAACCTGCTGATGAAGCTGATCGGCGGACCGTCGGCGGTCACGGCCTACGCGCGCTCGATCGGCGACGACACGTTCCGTCTCGATCGATGGGAGACCGAACTGAATACCGCGTTGCCGGGCGACCCGCGCGACACGACGACGCCGGCCGCGATGGCCGCCAGCCTGCGCGTGCTGACGCTCGGCGACGCGTTGCCGGCCGCGCAGCGTGAGCAACTCGTCACGTGGCTGCGCGGCAACAAGGTCGGCGACAAGCGGATCCGCGCGGGTGTGCCGGCCGGGTGGACGGTCGGCGACAAGACCGGCACCGGCGACTACGGGACGACGAACGACGCGGGCGTCATCTGGCCGACGTCGCGCGCGCCGATCGTGCTGGCCGTGTACTACACGCAGACGCGAGCCGATGCGCGGGCGAAGGACGACGTGATCGCGTCGGTCGCACGCATCGTCGCGCGGACGTTCGGCTGAGCAGCGCGGCACGGCAGGGCGCGACAGGCATCGCGCACGCCGCGGGCGCATCGTGCCGCAGTCGTGACCCGCGCGACCAAACGTTGTGCGATCAACGACTTAGCTCGCGCATGCTCAGGATATCCACATGCTTGCCAACAAAAAGTGTGGACAAGCCCCCGAACGGCGGGCGCGCCGCGCGGCGCGCGGCGTCGTGCCGCGTTTGAAGCAGTGCGGACAAAGTCTTTCGGATCAAGCGCTTGGCCGCGGTATGCGCAGGCTATCCACACGCTTGCCAACACAATCTGTGGACAAGCACCGCAGCCGGCACGGCGGGCGGCGCATCACGTACCGCAGCGGCATGCAACCGGCGCTTGGCCGCCCGTGTGCCGTTTTCTAGGCGGCGCGGACAAAGTCTTTCGGATCAAATGCTTGATCGCGGTATGCGCAGGCTATCCACATGCTTGCCAACAAAATTTGTGGGTAAGTGGGCGATGCAGGTTCGGTCCGCATGCAGCGGTCATGACGGGGGGCGGGCGTCCGTTGTCGCGGCGTCGTGACGCGATGTGCGGCGAAGGGTGCGCGCGACGGCCATCACGTGCGCCGCGTCTGCATCACGCGTGCCAAAGTCCATCGGATCAAGGGTTTAGCGTCGCGGTGCGCAGGATATCCACAAGCTTGCCAACATTTTCTGTGGAGAAGTCGGCGGTCGCGATTCGGCCGATGTCACGCGCCGCCACACGTCGCACATGCGAACGCCCGCCGTGCAGATATCGGCCACGCCGACCTTCTGGATGAAGCTGCGTCGAGATGAATCCCGGCTGCCGATTCATGAACGCCGCGTCGGCCTTCAGACGACGAGCAAGTCGGCTTCGTGGGCGGCCGCCAGCGTGAAGCGGCCGATGTGAGCGCGTGCTTGCCGCGGTCCGGCGCGTTTGCCGCGCACCGATGACAAACCCTTTCCGATCAATGGCTTGGTGCCGTTAATGGAGGGGTTGTCCACAAGCTTGCCAACATAATCTGTGGACAAGCCGCCCGCCGCCCGCGCATCAGGCCGGCCGCGGGAAGCGCACCGTGACGGTCAGCCCGCGCCCGCCGCGCGAGGTCGCGAGCGCGACGGTCGCGCGATGCTGTTCGGCGATCCGCTTGACGATCGACAACCCGAGCCCGCTGCCCGACGACGTGACTGCCTGCGCGCCTTCGCCGCGATAGAAGCGCTCCCACACGTCGGTGCGTTCTGCCTCCGGAATGCCGGGGCCGTCGTCGGCCACCTCGAGCACGGGCGTCGCGCCGTCGATGCGCGCGGACACGTCGACGCGCGCGCCTTCGCCTGCATAGCGGATCGCGTTGTCGACGAGATTGTTCAGCAGCACGCGCAGCGTGTCGGCATTGCCCGCGGCCATCACCGGTGCGTCGACGATCGCGCCGAGATCGATGCGGTGCGCGTCGGCGACGCGCGCGCGGTCCGACACCACCGAGCGGCACAGCGCGGCGAGATCGACCGGCGCCGACGCGGCGACGGCCGCCTGCGCATCGGGTTCGAGGCGCGCGAGCGTCAGCAACTGCTCGGCGAGGTGGCCGAGGCGCGTCGTGCCCGCGTGGATCTGCGCGAGGATGCGCTCGCGCTCCTCCGCGGTCGCCGCGCGCCGCAGCAGTTCGGACTGGATCGACAGCCCCATGATCGGCGTGCGCAGCTCGTGCGCGGCATCGGCGATGAAGTGCCGCTGCAACGTGAACGAGCGGTCGAGGCGCGCGAGGAGGTCGTTGATCGCCTCGGCGAGCGGACGGACCTCGTTCGGCATCGATGCGACGTCGACCGGCTCGAGGTTGTTCGCATTCCTGCGTTTCAGGCCTGCCGCGATCGCCCGCAGCGGCTGCAGCCCCGCGCCGATGCCGAACCACAGGCCCAGCGCGAGCAGCGGCAGCATCGAGAACACCGGCCACAGCAGATGGACGGCGATGCCCGCGATCGCTTCCCAGCGCGCATGCCGCGCCTGCGCGAGCCGGATCGTCGTGCCGCCGCGCTCCGTCACATAGGTACGCCACGGCTGGCCGCCGACGTCGACGCTCGCGATGCCCTGCTGCGCGGGTGGTGGCAGCTTCGAGTCGCGGTCGGTCGAATACACGAGCGTACCGTTGCGCCACACCTGCAGCAGCACCGCATCGGGGTCGCTCGCCTCGAAGCCGTGCTTGCCTCTGGCGCGGTTGCTGAACGACAGCTCGCCGTTCGGGCCGACGACGATCTGTTTCGACATGCTGCGCATCTGGTCGTCGAGCAGGTCGTCGAGTTCGCGCAGCGCGCCCCAGTAGGTGCCGGCGCTCGCGACCAGGCCGATCACGCAGGCGGCCGGCATCAGCCACGTCAGCAGGCGCCGCCGCAGCGACGCGTTGCGCCAGCGCGCGATAGCGCGTTGCACGCGCGTCACGTGCCGTCACCGATCCGGTAGCCGACGCCGCGCACCGTGCGGATCACGTCGTGGCCGAGTTTCTTGCGCAGGTTGTGGATATGCACCTGCACCGCGTTGCTCTCGATTTCCTCGCCCCAGCTGTACAGCCGTTCCTCGAACTGTTCGCGCGAAATCACCGCGCCCGGTTCGCGCATCAGCTCGTGCAGCAGCACGAATTCCTTCGGCGACAGCGGCACTTCGTCGTCGTCGAGCCAGACGAGGTGCTTGACGGGATCGAGCCGCAGCGGGCCGATCGCGAGCGTCGTCTGCGCGCGGCCCGCATGGCGGCGGTTGACCGCGCGGATGCGGGCGAGCAGTTCGTCGAGCTCGAACGGCTTGACGAGATAGTCGTCCGCGCCGCTGTCGAGGCCCGCGATGCGGTCCGGCACGCCGTCGCGCGCGGTGATGATGATCGCGGGCAGGTTTTCGTCGCGGCGGCGCAGCGCGGCGAGCACCGACAGGCCGTCGCGGTTCGGCAACCCGAGATCGAGCAGCAGCAGCCCGTAGCCGGTCGTGCGCAGCGCGAGCGACGCGGCGTCGCCGTCCTTCACCCAGTCGACCGCGAAGCCTTCCTGTTTGAGGCCCTGTTCGAGCCCGCTGCCGATCAGCGGATCGTCCTCGACGAGCAGTACGCGCATGGATTCGTGTCTCTTCAACGGGGGCGCCGCGGCGCCCGGGGTTCCCATGATAAGCGTGCGCATCTTAGGTCTGGCTTAAATGCGCGCGGTGCGCGGCCCGCTTTCGTACTCGTCCAATGCGGCGCCGTGTCACTTCGGCATGCCCTTCAGGTTTGCTTAATCTTACGGTCCGTAATCTGGCGCCGTCGCGTTCAACGAAGCGCGGCGCCACATCGAAGAAGAGGAACGAGATCATGAAACACCTGACCAGAATCCTGATGATTGCACTCGCCACGCTGCCTGCCGCCGTCCATGCGCAATACACGGGGCCGTCCGCGCTGACCACGACGACGGTGAAGGAGCTGCTCGCGAATGGCAAGGACGACCAGCACGTGCAGTTGCAGGGGCGCATCGTCAAGCACGTCGGCGGCGAGGATTACGAATTCGCCGATGCCACCGGTACGATCCGCGTCGAGATCGACCACAAGTTGTGGGCAGCCGGCCAGCCCGTCAGCGACAAGAACGAAGTGAAGCTGACCGGCGAATTCGAGCGCAAATGGTCGGGCAGCGTGAAGGTCGACGCCGATCACGTCGAAGTGCTGCGCTGACAGGTGGGCGCGGGGCCGGTGATACCATGAACGACCGGTTCCCGTTCCCACCAAGATGGCCGCCAATTTCGACGAACTCGCGTCCCGGATCCGGGCGCAATTTTCCGAGCTGAGCCCGCAATTCCAGGCGGGCGCCGCCTTCCTGCTCGATCATCCCGACGAAGTCGCCACGTCGTCGATGCGCAAGGTCGCGCAGCGCGCGCAGGTGCAGCCCGCGTCGCTCGTGCGGCTCGCGCAGCAATTCGGCTTTCCCGGCTGGAACGAGCTGCGCGACCTGTGCGTCGCGCGCGTGCGCACGCGGCCCGAGCCGCTCACGCAGCGCGCGCGCTCGCTCGTGCGGCCCGACGCGAAGGCGTCGCTCGCGCACGATCTGCTCGCCGCGCAGCAGCACAACCTGTCGGCGACCGCCGCGCAGAACGAGCACGCGCTCGCGGATGCGGCGAGGCTGATCCGCAAGGCATCGCACGTGCACGTGGCGGGGTTTCGCTCGTGCTATCCGGTCGCGTTCGGTTTCGTCTACGGCTACCGGCTGTTCCGTCCGACCGTGTCGCTGCTCAACGGCGTCGCCGGTTCGCTCGAAATGGAGTTGCGGACGATCGCGAAGCACAGCGTGACCGTGATCGTCAGCTTCGCGCCGTATTCGGCCGAGGCGACGCGCGTCGCGCAGGCCGCGAAGGCGCAGGGCAGCCGGATCGTCGCGATCACCGACAGCGCGGTGTCGCCGATCGCGCTGCACGCGGACGCGCAACTGATCTTCACGCACGACAGCCCGTCGTTCTTTCCGTCGCTGGTGGCCGCGCACGCGATGGCCGAGGCGCTGGTCGCGCAGTTGCTGGCGCTCGAAGGCAGCGATGCGATCGCCGCGCTCGAGCGGACCGAGGCGGAACTGCACGCGAAGGGCGCGTACGTCGTTTGACGGGCGCGGGATGTGCGGTTTCAGCGAACCTTCATTGATGACCCGACGCAATCGATGACGTTGACCTATGCAGTGACCGACGCGGGCGACGCGGACGTGCGCAAGCAGATCGTCGCGCCGCTCATTCGCTTCAACGAAAGCCAGGCCGGCCCGGTCGACTTCCGGCCGCTGGCCGTCATCGCGACCGACGCGGCCGGCGCGGTGGTCGGCGGCCTGTGGGGCGGCACGGCGTTCGGCTGGCTGCATGTCGACCTGCTCGTGGTGCCCGAGGCCGCGCGCGGGCAGGGCGCCGGCACGCGCATCATGGATCTGGCCGAACAGGAGGCCGTCGCGCGCGGCTGTCACAGCGCATGGCTCGACACGTTCGACTTCCAGGCGCGGCCGTTCTACGAGAAGCGCGGCTATGTCCGCTTCGGCGAGCTGCCCGATTATCCGGTTGGGCATACGCGCATCTTCCTGACGAAGAAACTCGCCGGCTGAATGGCATCGCTGCTGCGCGCATGCGCGATGCCGCGCGATTGACGATGCCGACGGCCATCGCCTACGATACCGGGCAGCGATGCAGGTCGCTTCCGGGTCCGCGGAAAGGGTTCAACCCACCTGTCGCGGCAAACCCCGTCTTTCCCCATCCTTCGTGCTGGCGGTATTGCGGACCTTCGGCCATCCATGCACAAGGATCCGCATGAAAAAGCTGCCTCCCGACGCCCATCCCGATCATCTGAAAAAGCAGGCCAAGGCGTTGTTGCGCCTGTACCGGCAGGGCGACGCCGATGCCGTCGCACGCTTCGTCGCATTCCTGCCCGCCGCCGCGAACCGCACGCATGACGAAACGCTCGCGCTCGGGCTTCGTCTGCACGACGCGCAGTCGTGCATCGCGCGCGAGTACGGTTTTGCTTCTTGGGCCGATCTCGGCGCGTTCGTCGACACGCATGCGCTCGCGCGGCAAGCGCGGTCGCTGCTGATGCGGCGCTGGCTCGACCACGCGTACGGCGCGGAGGTGACCGGCGGCGTCGACGCAGCCCGGCCGCGCGTGGCCGCGCAATTGCTGCACGACCATCCCGATCTCGTGTCGGCGGACCCGGCGATCGCATGCGCGGCCGGCGATCTCGCCGCGGTGAAGGGCGCGCTGGCCGCCGATCCCGGCTGGATCGCGCGCGCCGGCGGTGTGCTGAAGCTGCCGCCGCTCGTCGCCGTCACGCATTCGCGGCTCGGGCAGCTTCCCGAATTCGCGGCCAGGTTGCGTGCGTGCGCGCGCCATCTGCTCGACGCGGGCGCCGATCCGAACCAGCGGATCGGCAACCGGTATCCGCCGGCCTCGCTCGCCGAGCCCGACGAGTCGGCGCCGCTGTCGGCGCTGTATGGCGCCGCCGGCGTCAATCGCGATCCCGCGCTCACCGCGATGCTGCTGGAAGCCGGCGCCGATCCGAACGACGGCGAATCGCTGTATCACTCGGTGGAGAACCCGGCATGCACGCGCCTGCTGCTCGAGCACGGCGCCCGGGTGGGCGGGACCAATGCGTTGCGGCGCGCCCTCGACATGCCGGACGCGGCCGCGCTCGAGCTGCTGCTCGCGCATGGCGGCGACCCGAACGAGCCGGCCGGCGAAGGGCCGACGAAGACGTGGGGCGCGCCGTTGCTGCGCGCGATCGCCGTGCGTTGCCCGGCGCGCCACGTCGCCGCGCTGCTGGCGGCCGGCGCCGATCCCGGCGCGCGGACCGTCGCGGGCGTCAGCGCGTATCGGCTCGCGATGCAGACCGGGTTGTCCGAGGTCGCGGCGCTGTTGCGCGCGGCCGGCGCGCAGGAGGCGCTCGATGCGCAAGACGCGTTCATGGCGGCCTGCGCGCGCGCCGATGCCGACGACGCACGGCGTATTCAGGCGAAGCATCCCGAATTGCCCGGCGCACTGTCCGACGACCGGCTGCGGCTGCTGCCCGACGCCGCCGCATGGGGTTCGCGCGACGCGGTGAAGGCGATGGTCGAACTCGGTTGGCCGATCGCCGCGCGAGGCGGCGACTGGGACGCGAGCGCGCTGAATCACGCGGTGTTCCGCGGCGATGCCGAACTGCTGGCGTTCCTGCTCGCGCACGGCGCAAGCTGGCGCGAGATGCACGGATTCGGCAGCGACGCGCTCGGTACGCTGTCCTGGGCGTCCGTCAACGAACCGGAGGGCGTCGGCGATCCCGACTGGGAAGCGTGCGCGCGCGTGCTGATCGCGCACGGCGTGCCGCAAGCGGTACGCGATCCGTCGAATCCGGAGGGCGTGCTGATCGACGGTCGCGCGATGCGGTTCTCCGAGGCCGTCACCGACGTGTTGCTCGGCATCGACGGCGGGCGGCAGCCCGGACGCCAGCGTCTTTCCTGTTGCGCGACGACATTTCGGCGAAAGCTGAAACGTCGCGTGCACGACCGGCGTAAGCTCATCCGTCAACACCTTCCCGGGAGTTCGCGATGACCCGTTCCGACCTGCAAGCCCGCCACGCCGAAGCTTTCCGTGCGCTGCACACGCGCCCCGGCGCGTTCATCATCCCGAACCCGTGGGATGCCGGCACCGCGCGCCTGCTCGCGATGGCCGGCTTCGAGGCGCTCGCCACGACGAGCGCCGGCTACGCGTTTTCGAAAGGGCGCCCCGACAACGCGATCGAGCGCGACGCGATGCTCGCCCATATCGCCGAGCTCGTCGCCGCGGGCGGCTTGCCGGTGAGCGCCGATCTGGAGAACGGCTTCGGCGACGCGCCCGGCACGGTGGCCGAAACGATCCGGCTGGCGGCCGAGGCGGGCGCGGTCGGCGGCTCGATCGAGGACGCGACCGGCCGTGCCGATACGCCGATTTATGCGCGCGACGCGTCGGTCGAGCGCATCGCGGCGGCCGTCGATGCGGCGCGCGCGCTGCCGTTTCCGTTCACGCTGACCGCCCGCTGCGAAAATTACCTGCACGGCCGCCGCGACCTCGACGACACGATCGCACGGCTCGTCGCCTATCGCGACGCCGGCGCGGACGTGCTCTATGCGCCCGGCATCACGGATCCCGACGAAATCGCGGCCGTGACGCGGGCGGTCGGCGCGCCCGTCAATGTCGTCATGGGTCTGCAGGGCGGGTTGCTGAGCCTCGACGCGCTGGCGGCGCTCGGCGTGAAGCGTGTCAGCGTCGGCGGCGCGCTGGCGCGGGCCGCGTTCGGTGCGTTCCTGCGCGCGGCGACGGAGATGCGGCGCGACGGCACGTTCACCTTCAGCCGGGCAGCCGTGCCGGGGCGCGATATCAACCGCTGGTTTGCGGCGCCGGATAATTCGCCGATTTTGTTCGATGAATGAGCCCCAATAAAATCCGGAATCGTTTCCACTTAAGCATTGGTTGACGATAATCAATCGGTTTCGCGTCCGCATTAATCGCCGACGCTGACGCGAAAATCGTCGTTTATTCTCCGCATTCCGCTCCGATCGGCTGCCGCCGGCGCGCAAACCGCGCCGGATCTGAGGCTTGGCGGGCCTTCATACGCGACGATACCGCGCATTGTTGCAGGTTCCAGTTCAGAACGTTTCAGTGCGTGGGAGTTGCGGGATGATTTTTTGATTGATAATCTGCGGCACGTTCCAATGATCGGCGAGTGCCTGCCGGGAATATCAATATATTCAATATATAAAAAGCTGAGAGAGCGATGACGATCCGAGAAAATCACCGCGTCGGATTTCGCGTGGGCGATGTCGTGACGCTGAAAACGGGCGGGCCGCGCATGACCGTCACGTATGCCGGGCCGGTCGTGTTCGACGACGGCGACTGGCTGATCTGCCAGTGGTTCGACGAAAGCGGCGAGTTCCGGCAGGAAATGTTCCATCACGACACGGTGGTGCCCGAGCCGCGCGCGATTTCGGCCGGACGGGTCCGGCTGCGCATGCAGTCGCTCCGCTCGCGGTCGGCGGCCTGACGCCGGCCGGCCGCCGCGATGCCGCGACGTGTCACGCGTGGCGCGCGGCGCCCGTGCGACGACATTTCACGCCATCCCGAAACATGCGGTGGCGCGCGGCGCCGATACTGAGCGCATGAACCCGACCGATCCTGTTGCCGCGGTCACGCACCGCGATCCCTATCCCTATTACGCAGCGCTCGTCGACGGGCCGCCGCTCGCGTTCGACGCCACGCTCGGCCTGTGGGTCGCGAGCCGCGCGGCCGCCGTGACGGCCGTGCTCGGCCATCCGGCCTGCCGCGTGCGGCCGCTGGACGCGCCGGTGCCGCCCGCGTTGCGCGGCACGACGGCCGGCGCGCTGTTCGGCGACCTCGTGCGCATGAACGACGGCCCGTCGCGACACGACGTGCCGAAGCAGGCGTTGCGCGCGGCGTTCGCGCCGATCGATACGGATGCGCTGCGCGATCGCGCCGACGCGCTTGCCACGCGGCGGTTACCGGCGCCCGGCGATGCCGACGCGCTGAACGCGTGGTGCATGACGGTGCCCGTGTGCGCGGTTGCCGATCTGCTCGGCTTCGACGAAACGCAGCTCGACGACATTGCCGCTCGGGTCGTCGAGTTCGTCGCCGCGCTGTCGCCGCTGTCGGATGCCGCGGCGCTGGCGCGCGCGAGCGACGCGGCGCGGCACCTGCTCGACCGGATGACGGAACGCTTCGCGCGGTCGCGTGCGCACGACGGCACGCTAGTCGCAGCGGTACAGCAGGCGGCCCGTGCGTCGGGCTGGCACGCGAGCGGCGCGCTCGTCGCGAATCTCGTCGGGTTGCTGTCGCAGACGTGCGAGGCGACGGCCGCATGGCTCGGCAATGCACTCGTGGCATGGAACGGCGAAGCGGGCACGGTGCCGGATGCCGCCGCGCTCGACGCATTCGTCGCCGAAGTCGGGCGTTTCGATGCGCCGGTGCAGAACACGCGCCGCTTCGTCGCGGCGCGCACGACGATCGAAGGCGTGCGCGTCGAAGCCGGCGATGCCATCCTCGTCGTGCTTGCCGCGGCGAACCGCGATCCGGCCGTGCATCGCGATCCGCACCGGCTGATGCCGGGCCGCGTGTCGGGTCCGAATTTTGGTTTCGGCACGGGGCCGCATGGGTGTCCGGGCGAGCGGATCGCACGGGCGGTGACGGCGGGGGCGTTCGCGGCGCGGCTGCGCGCGGGCGGCTGGCCGCCGCGCGACGCGCTGAAGTGGGATTACCGCGCGTCGACCAACGTCAGGATGCCGAAGTTCGACGCGATACGGTGAAGCGGGGAAGAGCGGCTTGACGGCAGGGGCTTAACGGCAGCCTTGCTTTTCCGCCCATTGCTCCTGCGCGGCGACGCGGCGCTGCACGCGTTCGACGAGGCCGGTCGAGAAGGTCCGCATGCTGACGCCGCGGCGCTTCGCGAGGATCGTCTGCGCGACGTCGGTGCGCGGGTTCGGCTGGCATGCCCAGTACAGCGTCATCAGCCAGCCGATGCCCGTCCATGCGAACAGTGCGTTGAACATCGCGATCGTCAGCTTGTCGTGCCGGCCGCGCCGGTCGGCAATGACGGCCGGCAGGAAATAGAGCGCGATCGCCGCGACTGAACCGGCCACTTGAATCAGGACTGCATCATGCATGGTGCTGCTCCGTCCGAACTGCAATGAGGCTGATTGTCGCGCTTTTTCCGTTCGTGTGCAGGCAATTGATTGTTGCGCTTTTAGTGACGATCAGGCGGCTTCGGCGTCCGCCGGCTGGACGTCGTTGCTCAGCGTGAAACCTTCGTCGAGCCAGCCCGTCACGCCGCCGATCATCAGCTTGACCGGGCGGCCCAGGCGCGCGAGCCGGACCGCCGCGCGCGCGGCGCCGTTGCAGTGCGGCCCCGCGCAGTAGACGACGAACAGCGTGTCGGCCGGGTAACCGGCGAGCTTGCCTTCGATGATCTTGCGGTGCGGCAGGTTGCGCGCGCCGGGCACGTGGCCGGCGGCGAACAGATCGGGGCCGCGCACGTCGAGCAGCACGAAATCGGGCGTGCCGGACGCGAGGGCATCGTGTACGTCCCAGCAGTCGGTCTCGAAGCGCAGCGATGCCTCGAAATGCGCGAGGGCGGCCGGGCTGTCGGCGGCCGGGATGTCGGTGACGTGGGACATGGTCGGGCTCTCCTTGTTGAGCGGCACGGAACGCGCCGCAATGAAGGGCAGTATCGCGGTTCGGCCGGTTTCGCGGCAGTGGCGCGATCGACAAGTTCCGGTAACATCGCGCCATGCACAATCATCTCGTCGTCGCGCTCGCCTACGATCGCCTCTGCACGTTCGAATTCGGCTGCGTGGTCGAACTGTTCGCGCTCGAGCGCCCGGAACTCGGCGTCGACTGGTATCGCTTCGCGGTGTGCGCGAGCGAGCCGGGGCCCGTGCGCGCGGCAGGCGGCATTACCGTTGCCGCGCCCTACCGGCTCGCGATGCTCGATCGCGCGGACACCATCGTGATTCCCGGCTGGCGCGATCCGGACGAACGCCCGCCCGAGCCGTTGCTGAAGAAGCTGCGGGCCGCGCACCGGCGCGGCGCGCGGCTCTGCTCGATCTGTTCGGGCGTGTTCGTGCTGGCGGCGGCCGGCGTGCTCGACGGCCTGACCGTGACGACTCACTGGCGGTATGCGGAACGTCTGCAGGCGCGTTATCCGGCGCTGCGCGTGAATCCGGATGCGCTGTACGTCGACGAAGGGCGGATCGTCACGTCGGCCGGCTCGGCGGCGGGGCTGGACATGCTGCTGCATCTCGTGCGCCGCGATCATGGCGGCGCGATCGCGAACCGCGTCGCGCAGCGCCTCGTGCTGCCGCCGCATCGCGACGGCGGGCAGGCGCAGTTCGTGCCGCGTCCGGTCGCACCGGGCGGCACCGACCGGCTCGCGAAGCTGATCGACTGGATGCGCGCGCATGCGGCCGAGCCGCACACGCTCGCATCGCTCGCCGCGCAGGCCGCGATGAGCACGCGCACGCTGCAGCGGCAGTTCGCGGATGCGACGGGGATGTCGCCGCTCGCGTGGCTGATCCGCGAACGCGTGAACGTCGCGAAGGACATGCTCGAAGCGCAGCCCGCGTTGTCGCTTGCGCAGATCGCGGCGCGCGCGGGGTTCGGTTCCGAGGAATCGCTGCGCCGGCATTTCCGGCGCGTCGCGGCGACGAGCCCGGCCGCGTACCGGCGCGGGATGGATCGCGGCGGCACGTAGCGCGCGCCGGGCAGGGCCGCGCGTGCGCGACGATGAAAAGCGCGACTCATGTGGCGGCGGCCGCTCATTCCGAACAACGATGCCGTCCCGCACGCGAAGAAGGATGCGGATGAACCGACGCGGCGCCTGTGGCGCGACGCGCTCGCCTGCGCGGCCGGGCTGCGCGACGCGTTGCCGACCGCGGTCCGAACAGCCGGGAAGGGGGCGCCGGCGGGGAAGCATCGGCGTATGATCTGGGTTTTCGTCAGCCCGATCCAGGCACCCCCACCATGACATCCGTCGACACTACCCGCGTCCTCGACCATGACAAGCTCGTGACCTTCATCGAGCGCAAGTGGAACGATGAAATCCTCCACGCGCTGACCGACTACATCGCGATTCCCGCGAAGAGCCCCGCATTCGACCCCGACTGGGCGAAGCGGGGCTATCTCGAGCGCGTCGTCACCGACGCCGCGCAGTGGGCCGAACGGCAGCCCGTGAAGGGCCTGAAGCTCGAAATCGTGCGTCTGCCGGGCCGCACGCCGGTGATCTTCTTCGAGTCGCCGGCCACGCGCTCGGGCAGCACCGACACGATCCTGCTGTACGGCCACCTCGACAAGCAGCCCGAATTCGACGGCTGGCGCGCGGACCTCGGCCCGTGGACGCCGAAGTTCGAGAACGGCAAGCTGTACGGCCGCGGCGGCGCGGACGACGGCTACGCGATCTACGCGAGCCTCGCGGCGCTCGGCGCGCTCGACGAGCAGGGCATCGAGCGGCCGCGCTGCGTGGGCCTGATCGAGACCTGCGAAGAGTCGGGCAGCTACGACCTGCTGCCGTACGTCGACGCGTTGCGCGACCGGCTCGGCCAGGTATCGCTCGTCGTGTGCCTCGATTCGGGCGCCGGCAACTACGACCAGATGTGGCTCACCACGTCGCTGCGCGGCCTCGTGTCCGGCGACCTGCAGGTCGAGGTACTCGAAGAAGGCATTCATTCGGGCGTCTATGGCGGCATCGCGCCGTCGAGCTTCCGTGTGATGCGCCAGTTGTTCGAACGCCTCGAGGACGCGAAGAACGGCAACCTGCTGCCGGGCGCGTTCCATTGCGAGATTCCGGCCAGCCGCGTGCGCGAAGCCGAGGCCGCCGCCGCGATTCTCGGCGACACGGTGTGGAAGGGGCTGCCGTGGGCGTGCGGCCAGGACGGCAAGCCCGTGCTGCCGACCACGACCGATCCGCGCGAGGCGCTGCTGAATTCGACGTGGCGTCCGTCGCTGTCGGTCACCGGCGCGGCCGGCATGCCGGCGCTCGCCGATGCGGGCAACGTGCTGCGTCCGCGCACCGCGTTCAAGCTGTCGCTGCGGCTGCCGCCGCTCGTCGACGCCGCGCAGGCCGTACAGCAACTGAAGGCGTTGCTCGAACTCGATCCGCCGTACAACGCGAAGGTCACGTTCAAGCCGGACGCGGGCGCCGCGACCGGCTGGAGCGCGCCGGATCTCGCGCCGTGGCTCGCGTCGTCGCTCGACGCCGCGTCGCGCCGCCACTTCGGCGCCGACTGCGCGTACATGGGCCTCGGCGGCACGATTCCGCTGATGAACGTGCTGCAGGAAGGCTTTCCCGCGGCGCAGTTCATGGTGTGCGGCGTGCTCGGGCCGAAGTCGAACGCGCACGGTCCGAACGAGTTCCTGCACGTGCCGTACGCGAAGAAGCTCACGGCGGCGGTGGCCGACGTGATCGCGACCGCGCGCTGATCGTCGCGACGTTCGACGTACCGGTTGCCCGACCCGAACCGACTGGATGGAGTGTTGCCGATGACCGCATTGCCGACGCCCGATACCGAACCGCTGCGCATGCGCGCCGAACCGCTGCATGCATTCGTCGCGGCACTTTGGGAACGGGCCGGCAGCCACCCGCGCGAGGCGACGCTCGTCGCCGATCATCTGGTGGGCGCGAATCTCGCCGGACACGATTCGCACGGGATCGGGATGATCCCGAATTACGTCGCGTCGTGGCGGGAAGGGCAGTTGCAGCTGAACGGGCACGCGTCGATCGTCCGCGACGGCGGCGCGGTGCTGACGATCGACGGCGGGCGCGGCTTCGGCCAGGTGATCGCGTTCGAGGCGATGGTCGAAGGGATCGAGCGCGCGCGACGCATGGGCATCTGCGCGATCGGGCTGCGCGACGTTCACCACCTGGGCCGCATCGGGCATTGGGCCGAACAGTGCGCGCGCGCGGGGCTCGTGTCGTTCCATTTCGTCAACGTGCCGGGCGACCTGCTGGTCGCGCCGCTGCACGGCACCGATCCGCGTTTCGGCACGAACCCGTTCTGCGCCGCGTATCCGCGAGCGGGCAAGCCTCCGCTGCTGCTCGATTTCGCGACGAGCGCGATCGCGTACGGCAAGACGCGCGTCGCCTACAACCAGGGCAAGCGCGTGCCGGCCGGCTCGCTGATCGACCATCGCGGCCAGCCGACCGACGATCCGGCCGTGATGCACGAGCAGCCGTTCGGCGCGCTGCTGCCGTTCGGGCTGCACAAGGGCTATGCACTCGCGGCGATGTGCGAGATCTTCGGCGGTGCGCTGGTGGGCGGGCATACGACGTACGGCGATACGCTGCAGAAGACGAGTGCGATCGTCAACGGGATGCTGTCGGTGCTGATCGATCCGAACGCGTTCGACGCGGCCGATGCCGAACGCGAAGCCGATGCATTCGTTGCATGGGCGAAGGCGTCGCCGCAGGCCGGCGATACGCCGGTGCGGATGCCTGGAGAACCTGAAGAAGCGAGCCGCGCCGCACGCGGCACGGCCGGCATTCCGGTCGACCGCGCGACGTGGCGGCAGATTCGCGAGAGCGCGGCGGCCGTGGGTGTCGACGCGGCGGAGTTCGATGCGTGGACGCGGCGCTGCGAGGTGTCCGCATGAGTTGGCAGGCGGAGAAGGCGCACGGTGAGGAAATCGCGTATCGGCTTGCGCCGCTCGGCACGCTCACCGTTGCACGGTTCTTCAGCGGTGCGGCGTTGCGGCTCGACGGCGTGATGTTCGGCTTCCTGTCGCGCGGGTCGCTGTTCCTGCGTGTGGACGACGTGAACCGGCCGGCGTTCGTCGCGGCGGGGATGGGGCCGTTCTCGTATGCGCGGCCCACGCGCACCGTCGCGCTCGAGGGCTATTACGAAACGCCGGCCGACGTGCTCGAGGATGCGGGCGCGCTGTTCGACTGGTGCCGCGGCGCGTATCGCGCGGCGCTGCTGGCCGGGCCGCCGAAGCGCAAGGCGAGGGCGGCGTCGAAGACGGTAGCCGGGGCGGGGCCGAAGGCCGCGCCGAAAGCTGCTGCGAAGGCTGCTGCGAAGGCTGCGTCGAAACCGGCAACGAAACCGGCAACGAAACCGGCAACGAAACCCGCGTCGGCACAGAAAACGAAGCCGGCGGCGAAATCCGCATCGAAACCGGTGTCGGCGCAGAAAGCGAAACCGGCATCGAAATCATCGCCCGCGCCGGCACCGAAACCTGCGGCGAAGCGCAAGCAGGCGTAGTCCCGATTACGAGAAGCAACGGCGTCGCGATTTTCGCTTTCCTGACTTTCAGGTGCGCCCGTCGCGGCCCACCCGCACACTGCGCGTGCCGACTCGCCCGCACGATCCGGCGCACGAATGCATCGAGCTTGACGCACCGCACGTCCTGCATGCTTCACAACGGCCGCCCCGGCGTTTATGATCGGCGCGGGTTGCGCCCGTGCCTGGCGACCCGCACCGGCCTCGCCGCCGGCCCCGCGAACGGCGCACCGTACGCCGCGCGGAACGCTTCCTCACTCACCATCCCAGACGGAGACAGCCGATGCTCGTCCTGATTCTCGGTTTAGCGATCTTCCTCGGTGTGCACTCGATCCGGATCGTCGCCGACGGCTGGCGGTCCGCGACGATCGAGCGGATCGGCGAGAAGGGCTGGAAGGGCGGTTACGCGATCGCGTCGATCGTCGGTTTCGCGCTGATCATCTGGGGGTACGGGGTCGCCCGGGCGGGCGCGACGCTGCTGTGGGTGTCGCCGGTCGGCGTGCGCCACCTGACGGGCATGCTGACCGCGGTCGCGTTCGTGCTGATCGCCGCGTCGTACGTGCCGCGCAACCGGATCAAGACGCTCGTCGGCCATCCGATGCTGGCCGGCGTGATGGTCTGGGCGGTGGCGCACCTGCTGGTGAACGGCACCGTGCACGCAGTCGTGCTGTTCGGCGCGTTCTTCGTGTGGTCGATCGTCGATTTCGTCGTGTCGCGTGCGCGGGATCGCCGCGACGGTGTCCGCTATCCGGCCGGCGGGCTGGCCGGCGACGTCGCGGCCGTTGCGGCCGGACTCGTCGCCTGGGCCGTGTTCGCGCGGTTCCTGCACGGCCCGCTGATCGGCGTGCGGCCGTTCGGCTGAACGGAGTGCGAACGCCGGTCGGCCTTGCGCCGGCCTGCGATGCTTCACGCCGGCGGCCTGCCCTAACGACGGCTGCCTTCGCCGCAAGCAATGCGCCGCGACGTTCGCGCGCGCCGTCAGGACCGCGAACCGACACGGGACGCCCGAATCCGGGTTGAACGCCTGCGACTCCGGCACGGCGACAAGCCCTGGCAGCGCGACCCGGTTCGGCACCGGATCGCGAAAGACGTGTTGCGGTTTGTGCGTCGCGTGCCGCGATCGCGGCGGCAACGGGCGTGCGTCAGATCGGTTTGACGAACAACCCGACGGTCAGCAGCGCGCCGATGCAGATGATCGCGATGCGCAGCACGCGTTCGTTCACGCGATGCAGCGCCCACGCGCCGAGCAGGCCGCCGACGATCGCGCCCGCACCGAGCGCGATCGCCGCCCGCCAGTGCAGTTCGGGCGACGTCACGAACAGCACGACGGCCGATGCGTTCATCACGCCCGCGAGCGCATTCTTCGTCGACATCGCGTGGCGCGGCGGCAGGCCGGCCATCGTCAGCGCGGCCATCATCAGGAACCCGATGCCGCCGCCGAAGTAGCCGCCGTAGACCGCGATCAGGAACTGTGAGACCCCGGCCGCGACGGGGCCGAGATGTTGCGCGCCCGCGCCCGGTTTGCGGAAGAAACTGCCCCACGCGAACACGACCGTCGCGAACAGCACGAGCCACGGCACCAGGTGCGAGAAGATCGACGACGGCGTCTTGAGCAGCAGCAGGCCGCCGAGCGCGCCGCCGGCCACGCTGATCGCGAACAGTGCGCGAAACGGCAGCCTGCCGACGCCGCTCACCATGTTCCGGCTCGCCCAGCCCGTCGTGACCTGGCCGGGAAACAGCGCGACCGTCGACGTGATGTTGGCCGCGAGCGGTGACATTCCCGACACGATCAGCGCGGGCAGCGTGATGAACGAGCCGCCGCCCGCGAGGGCGTTCTGGAGCCCGGCCCAGAGGCCGGCGAGGATGATGAGGGCAAGCATCGGTTGCGGGAACGGGGAGGTGGCTGGACTCGCTAGCCGGAAGCGGGCAGGCGCGGCGGACGCACGATGGTAATGCAGGATCGTGGGCGCGGGAAGGACCGACGCGGCGGGAGAGGCCGGGGCTGCGATACGAAGCGTCCGTCGCGTCGTGGCAGGGGGCGAACGTGCCGACGGGACGCGCCGCCGCGGCGATCCCGGTCAGAAAAAACACCCGATTTAACGCTTCATTACGATGGGCTTACCGGAAAGGTGCTAGATTCGCGCACCGATATCTCATCAAGCGGAAGGGGCAAAAAAATGCTGAAGAAATTGGCCGGGATGGCAGTGGTGGTCGGTGCGACTGCGGTGGCGTCGCTGCCTGCCGTGGCAGGCGACACGAACAACGCACTGGGCGGCGCGCTGGGTGGCGTCGCAGGCGCGGCGGTCGGCAACGCGGTCGGCGGGAGCACGGGGGCGATCATCGGCGGGGCCGTGGGCGGTGGCGCAGGCGGGGCGGTGACGTCGAACAAGCGGGAACGCACGGGCGCGGTCGTCGGCGGCGCTCTGGGTGGCGGCGCCGGCGCCGCCGCGGGCAACGCGATGGGCGGCACGGCCGGCAGCCTCGTCGGCGCCGCCGTGGGCGGCGGCGCGGGTGCGGCGCTGGGCGGCCACGTGTCGCGCAACAACTCGCGTTCCAGCGATCATTACCACGGCAACAAGCACAAGAACAAAAAGCGCCACAAGCACGACGACTGACCGGCCGTTCGCCGGCTAGCGGCGATGGGTCGAGCGCACATCGTCGCGACGTCGTTTCGCACGTCCGCCGGCAAGCGCCGATGGCGCCGGGTGGCCGGGCAAGCCTCCGTGATCGCCGAGCATGAATCGCGACGGACGCCGGGTAATCCGGCGTCGACGAATTTCATGAGGATTCCTGTTGTTTGCGGCGAGGGCGAGGCCACGGCGGAATCGTTCACCCTGGGGCGGACGGTTCGCGGGAGAGCGCACGGGCAAGCTGCAGCAGCAAGGTTGGGCGAGTGCAGCGCCGATTGCATACGCGGCCGGACCGAGCAGATTGAAGGGCGGTTTTGACAACGGTGGACATTCCAGCCGGGCGAGTCGGACGAAACATCACCGAACCCCGGTGAAATGCCGATCGAGTCGCAAAACGGGCGCGGCGGACACTCCAGCCGGTTTTCCCGAATCGCCGGAAGATTTTCGCAAAATCGGTTGATCGGGATTTGTTTCGTGAAACGTATGCGAGCCAAGACGGAATATTGACGAGAAAGTCAATAGAAGAGTCTAAAAGTTCTGTTATTCGATCGCGATGAGCGAACCGTGCGGTGCTTTGCGCGCACGCCGTGCCGGCCGGCCGCGCAGCGCCTGCCGAGGCTCGCGCGGGCTCCGCTGCGGCAGGCCTTGCTTCACCGGCCGGCTTGCGTGCGCGATGCGCGGCGCGACGCAATCGAATCGGTTTTGTTTTATTGTTCATTCGCGTTCATCGTTTCATTTAAACCTGATACGCATCGTGTCGGGTTGCGATTTATTTCAACGCGGTGCACAATCGTTCACAAGTGCAATAAATCCGCAGCGGATTTTCTCAGCGGCACGAATACTCCCCGCCATTCACTGCCCGCCATTTCGGCGGACGCACGATCGTGCGTCGGGCTCGGCGGCGCGACTGCCGATTTCCGGTCTATCGCGAATCACGGAGCACATACGCCCGAGGCACGATGCCGCTGGCCCATCGGCCGGCCGGTCCCGACAGTACAGCAAGAGCGCAACATGGCGACTTCCATCGACCTCAATCTTCTCGTCGTTCTGGACGCGTTGTTGTCCGAGAACAGCGTCGTGGGCGCGGCCAACGCGCTCGGCCTCAGTCCGTCCGCACTCAGCCGGTCGCTCGCGCGGCTGCGGGTGATGACGGGCGATCCGTTGCTGGTGCGGGCCGGGCGCGATCTCGTGCCGACCCCGCGTGCGCTCGAGTTGCGCGACAGGGTGCATGCGCTCGTCGTGGAGGCGCATTCGGTCATGTGCCCGTGCGAGCGGGTCGACATGCGTACGCTCAAGCGCACGTTCTCGATTCGCGCGAACGAGGCCTTCGTCGAGACGTTCGCGCCGGCGCTGCTCGAACACGCGTCGCGCGTCGCGCCCGACGTGCGGCTGCGCTTCGCGCCGAAACCCAACAAGCATGTCGATGCGCTGCGCAACGGCGACATCGACCTCGAAGTCGGCGTGATCGGCCAGGCCGGCCCGGAACTGCGCGTGCAGGCGCTGTTTCGCGACCGCTTCATCGGCGTGGTCCGCGCGGATCATCCGCTGGCGACCGGCGAAATCACGCCGCAACGCTTCGCGTCGTTCCCGCAAGTGGGCGTGTCGCGCCGCGGGCAGTTCAACGGCCCGATCGATACGCTGCTCGATTCCCTCGGCATCGTGCGCTCGGTGACCACCGTCGTGTCGAGCTTCCCGACCGCGCTGTCGCTCGCGCGCAGCTCGGACTTCGTCGCCAGCGTGCCGGAGCGGCAGACCGAGCGGTCCCGCGCCGGCATGTACAGCTTCACGCTGCCGTTGCCGATCGCGGACCTGACCGTCTCGCAGATCTGGCACCCGCGTTTCGATCGCGACCCCGCGCATCGCTGGCTGCGCGATTGCGTGCGCAGTATCTGCGCGCCGCGCGTGGCCGATGCGATCGCGCCCGCCAGTCGTGCGGCCGTTTCGATATGACGTGTCGTGCAACTCTGGTGGCGTGCGTCAACGTCATTGATACATTGCGTCTCGTGCATCTTCCGAAGCGTAAATCGATTCGGTATGCTCGATTCCATTGTGACAACACCGGAGATAATGGGTGGGAAGATCGTTGCTTTTGAATTCGCCGAATATTCGTGACGCCTTTAAATAATAAACATCCAATCCGAGGGGCATGTGAATCGAGATGAGCGGCGGAAATGAATCTGAAACATTGGCGTCTTATTCTGGATGGAGAAACGAATGATTCAGTGTGCGGCGAATATAGAGGCTCCCGTGGATGTCGCGTTGAGCATGCGCGAATGCGAGGTATTGCGATGGGCGGCGGAGGGGAAGACCGCGTATGAGATCGGCATCATTCTCGGCCTGACCGAGCGGACGATCAATTTCCACATCTCGAGATCGATCGTCAAGCTCAACGCGTCCAACAAGACCAATGCGGTCGTGAAAGCCGTGTTGATGGGCCTGATCGTGTTTGCTTGAACGGCGCCGGGGTGTCCGTCCGTGGACCCCCGGCTGCGGCATCAGATCGCGCCCTGGAACGACAGCACGCGCGTCCTGAACTCTTCCGGCACCGGCACCGTGGTCTTGCTGCCGTAGTCGAACATCACGTGCGTGGATACGGCCCGCGCAACCACTGCATGATCGTCGGCCGAATCGTCGGCGTCCGCCTGCCCGTCGCGCACCATCAGGTATTCCAGTTCGAAGCTCTTCGATCCGAAGCGCGTGACGCTGCTGCGGACCGTGATCGTATCGCCGTACTGCGCGGGCTTCAGATATTCGCACGAGGTCTTGACCATGATGTGCGGCAGCTTTTCCGAATAGGGCAGCTCGAGCAGATCGTGCATGTAGGTCAGGTACGCGTGCTGCAGATAGTCGTAATAGACGGGGCTGCTCACATGGCCCATCGCGTCCGTTTCCCGATACTTCACGTCGATTCGCGTTTCAAAATATTTTCTTGTCATTACGAGGCTCCTTGGCAGAACAGCAGGTGAGAACGTGTTTTGTCAGGAGTTAAGTTAGACGTGATCCGCATATCGGAATACTGTCGGAAATCACAGATATCCACCATGTGAAATGCTTCTGAGATAAATGACAGTATCACCGGGGATTTGACCGCGCTCTAATTGCCTCCGTAAATCGGCATCCGATCAGCGAGAGTGGAGCGTTAAATGGAAAAACCCGTTGAGGCAGCGTTGACGCAAGGCGTGGCGGTGATCAGTGCGCAGCGGTTGCGCACCGAGTTGCCGTGCGATCCCGGCCTGGCACGGTCGATCGGCGATGCGCGGCGCGCATTGGCGCGCATCATCGCGGGCGAGGACGACCGGCTTGCGCTGATCGTCGGCCCGTGTTCGATCCACGATGCGGACGCCGGGCTGGCGTTCGCGCGCCGGCTCGCGCCACTGCGCGAGCGGTACGCCGATGTGCTCGAGATCGTGATGCGCGTCTATTTCGAAAAGCCGCGCACCACGGTCGGCTGGAAAGGGCTCGTGAACGACCCGTATCTCGACGGCAGCTTCCGGATCGAGGACGGCCTGCGCGTCGCGCGCAAGGTGCTGCTCGGCATCAATGCGCTGGGCTTGCCGGCCGCGACCGAATTTCTCGATCCGATGACCGCGCCGTATCTCGACGACCTCGTGTCCTGGGGCGCGATCGGCGCGCGGACGACCGAATCGCAGATCCATCGCCAGGCGGCCTCGGGGCTCGACCTGCCAATCGGTTTCAAGAACGGCACCGACGGCAACGTGAAGGTCGCGATCGACGCGATCCGCGCGTCGCGCGTGTCGCACAGTTACCTGAGGCCTTCCGTTTCCGGCAGCGTGGAAATCGCGACCACGTCCGGCAATCCCGACACGCATATCGTCCTGCGCGGCGGCAAGACCCCGAACTACGACGCCGCCAGCGTCGCGGCCGCCTGCGCCGCGCTGCGCGACGCGCATCTTCCCCCGTACGTCGTGATCGACGCGAGCCATGGCAACAGCGGCAAGCAGACCCGCGCGCAGATCGACGTCTGCGGCAACCTCGCCGCGCAACTGCATCGCGGCGAACGCGCGATCGTGGGCGTCATGATCGAGTCGTTTCTCGTCGAGGGGCGGCAGGACCTGGTGCCGGGCACGCCGCCGGTGTTCGGCCAAAGCATTACCGACGCATGTCTCGGCTGGGATCACACGGCCGAACTCATCGAGCAGTTGGCTGCCGCGGCGGTTGCGCGGCGGCGTTCGCCAGCCGGCTTCATCGCGCACGGCGCCGCCGTCGCGAGGCAGGCCGTTTCTTACTGAATGAAAGGAGCTCTCTTGAACTCACCCATCGACATCGCCCGCGCGCTCGACTGGAAAGGCGACGGCGCCAGCCGCACGCCATACGAGGCGTATACGAGTGAAGCGCTGTACCAGCGGGAACTCGAGCGCCTGTTCTATGCGAATCACTGGTGCTACATCGGCCTCGAAGCCGAAGTGCCGTCTCCCGGCGATTTCCAGCGGACCGAAGTCGGCGAGCGATCCGTCGTGATGACGCGCACGGAGGATGGCGAGATCGTCGTCTTCGAAAACGCGTGCGCGCACCGCGGCATGCAGTTCTGCCGCGAGCGCTCGGGCAAGGCGAAGGATTTCCACTGCCCGTATCACCAGTGGAACTACGACCTGAAGGGCAACCTGATCGGCGTGCCGTTCCGGCGCGGCGTGCGTCAGGGCGGCACGATCAACGGCGGCATGCCGGCGGATTTCGAGCCGGGCAAGCATGCGCTGCGGCGCCTGCGCGTGTCGACGCGCGGCGGCGCCGTGTTCGCGTCGTTCGACGAGAACGTCGAATCGTTCGAGGATTTCCTCGGCCCGCGCATCCTGCCTTACTACGACCGCCTGTTCCACGGCCCGAAGCTGACCGTGCTCGGCTATACGCGGCAGCGCGTGCCGAGCAACTGGAAGCTGATGGTCGAGAACATCAAGGATCCGTATCACGCGGGGCTGCTGCACACCTGGTTCGTCAACTTCGGCCTGTGGCGCGCGGACAATCCCGCCCGGCTCGTGACCGATGCGCATCACCGGCACGGCGCGATGGTGTCGATTCGCAGCGGCGGCGGCGGCGGAGAAGTGACCCACAACGTGACGAGCTTCAAGGAGCGCATGACGCTGCACGACGACCGCTTCCTCGACGTCGTGCACGAACCGTGGTGGGGCGATCCGACTGTCGTGATGCTCACGCTGATGCCGAGCGTCATCATCCAGCAGCAGGTCAATGCGCTGTCGACGCGGCGCATCCGGCCGATCGGCCCGGGCGTGTTCGACTACGTGTGGACGCATTTCGGTTTCGAGACCGACACCGAGGAGATGACGCGGCGCCGTCTGCGCCAGGCCAATCTGTTCGGGCCGGCCGGCTTCGTGTCGGCGGACGACGGCGAGGTCATCGAATGCGTGCAGCAAAGCTTCGAGCAGATCCAGCACGGCAACGTTTACAACGAGCTCGGCGGCCGGCAGATCGACGAGCAGACCGAACACATGGTCAGCGAAACGCTGGTGCGCGGCATGTACCAGTACTGGCGCCAAGTGATGGAGGCCTGAATGAGCACGATCACGACAAGAACGGCCCGGCCGGCCGCCGAGCCGCACGCGGGCGGCGCGACCTTCGAGGATTTCTATTCGCTCGTCCAGCTCAACGCGAGATATGCGGCCGTGCTCGACGGCGGCGACTGGGACGCGTGGCCGGAATTCTTCATCGAGCAATGCCGGTACACGGTGGTGCCGCGCGAGAACCACGAGCGCAACCTGCCGCTGGCGGTGATGGATTTCGAAAGCAAGGGCATGCTGAAGGATCGCGTCTACGGGATCAAGGAGACGCTGTTCTTCGATCCGTACTATCAGCGCCACGTGATCGGGCTGCCGCTCGTCACGTATCTCGACGACACGGTGATCGAGGCGGAGACGAACTACGCGGTGCTGCGCACGAAGACCGAGCAGATGAGCGACGTGTACAACACCGGGCGCTACCTGGACCGCATCCTGCGTACGCCGCAGGGGCTGCGTTTCGAGTCGCGCATCTGCGTCTACGACAGCGAGATGATTCCGAACTCGCTGATTTACCCGATCTGAACGAGGTGCCGAACGTGACTACGGAATGGATCGATGCAGTCGCGCCGGAAACGGTGCGCGCCGACGGAATACTCGGCGTCTGGGTGGGCGGCCGCGACATCGCGCTGTATGCGGTCGGCGACGAGATCTTCGCGACCGAGAACCAGTGCACGCATGGCGATGCGCGATTGAGCGACGGCTTCCTGCTCGACGACGAGATCGAATGCCCGCTGCACCAGGGGCGCTTCAGCGTGCGGACCGGCATGGCGCTGTGCGCGCCGTTGACGACGTGCGTGCACACCTACCCGGTGAAGATCGAGAACGGCCGCGTGTTCGTGCAGCTCGCGCCGGCCGACGCGGCGGCGCCGGCGTCCGCGCCTGCGGAGGCGCGATCATGAGCGCGTACGTGGTGTTCGATATCGACGTGCACGACGTCGACGCTTACCAGGCGTACCGCCGGCTCGGCGCGCCGACGGTGGCCGAGTACGGCGGGCGCTTCCTCGTGCGCGGCGCCGAAGTCGAGACGCTGGAAGGAGACTGGGCGCCCAAGCGCGTCGTCGTGCTCGAATTCGAGTCGGCGGAGCGCGCCCGCGAGTGGTATCGGTCGGAGGGTTATCAGGCAGCCAAGCGCCTGCGCGAGCCGGCCGCGCGGACGATCGGCATCCTTGCCGACGGCTACGTGCCGGCGCCCGGCGATCCGCGTTAATCCGCGTTAAGCGGAGCAGTTGAACGGGCTGCGCGCCGTGTCGATCGGCGCGCAGCCCTTTTTCATTCGCGGTGCCGTCGAGCGCGGGCCGCCATGCCGATTCATCCATGACGGCGATGCGGTCCGGCAGGGGCTTGCGCCGCCTGCCGCCCGCCGCCCGGCTAGTGTCCTGTTCCGCTGATTCGCGAGCAAAGTCGATGCAGCTTTTCGAGGATGGAATCGGCTGACGCGGTCCAGACGAACGGTTTGCAGTTTTCGTTGTAGTGGGAAACGAATTGATCGATTCGCTTGACCAGTTGTTTGACCGAGCCGAACGAGCCTCTACGAATCGCCTTGTCGGTGATCAACGCAAAGAAGCGTTCGACCTGGTTGAGCCACGAACTGTAGGTGGGAATGAAATGCATATGCCAGCGGGGGCGTGCCGCCAGCCACGCCTTGACCTTCGGATGCTTGTGACTGCCGTAGTTGTCGACGATGCAGTGCACGTCGAGTTCGGCTGGCACGGCCTTGTCGATTTCGCGCAGAAACGACAGGAATTCCT
Source organism: Burkholderia sp. AU16482 (assembly GCF_002223285.1). Lineage (NCBI taxonomy): Bacteria > Pseudomonadati > Pseudomonadota > Betaproteobacteria > Burkholderiales > Burkholderiaceae > Burkholderia > Burkholderia sp. AU16482. The sequence continues at coordinate 1,706,001 of NZ_NKEY01000006.1, read as the reverse complement.
GATGTCGATGGCGCGGCTTGCAGGTAGCGAGCACGGCGCCATTGAGGACATTCAGGGCGGCAAACAACGTCGTGGTGCCATGACGGACGTAGTCGTGAGTAACGCCTTCGACGTAGCCGAAACCCATCGGCAGCATGGGTTGTGTACGCTCGAGCGCCTGACATTGACTCTTCTCGTCCACGCACAGCACCAGCGCGTTCTCCGGTGGACTCAGATACAAGCCGACCACATCGCGCAGTTTCTCGATGAAGAACGGATCGGTCGAGAGCTTGAAGCTTTCACTTCGGTGCGGCTGCAGGCCCAGCAGTTTGAAGTAACGGTGCACGCTTGTCGGCGAGATGGCGGTTTCGGCGGCAATCGTGCGCACACTCCAATGAGTGGATCCATCTGCCGGCTTCGTGTGCAGGGTCTTGTGAATCAGTTGGGCCAACCGCTCGTCGTCGATGGTACGCGGCTTGCCGGGACGTACTTCATCGTAGAGTCCGTTGATTCGCTGCTCCAGAAACCGCAGACGCCACTTGCCCACCGTGGCACGCGTGAGTTGCAGGCGCTGCGCGATCGCGCTGTTGGGCTCGCCGTCCGCAGCCGCCAACACGATACGCGCCCGCGAGACCAGCGCAGCCGAAATCGAGCGAGAACGCGCGATCGACATCAGTTGCGAACGCTCGTCTTCGCTCAGCACCAGTTCCGCCTTCGGTCGTCCCATCGCCATGCTGACGTCTCCCGTTCCGTTGACGTCAACATGCTACGCGAAGATAGACCAGTTAACAACGGAACAGGACACTAGCCGGTCAGTCGCTCCTGCCGGGCGAGACGGCTTCCGGATGTTTTCCGTCGCGCGTCACGCGTGGCGGGAGCGGATCGACCAGACCGCCAGCAGCGTCGCGCCGAACAGCAGCAGGCAGCCGAACGAGAAATCGTTCAGCGCGAGCATGTGCGCTTCGACGTCGATCGCATGCGAGACCGACGCGAGCGCGCCGGACGGCGACAGCCCCGCGTGATCGAGCCGCGCGAACCAGTCGGCGGACGCGAAATCGTACGGCGTGATGTGGTCGACGAGATAGGTGTTGTGCACGCGGGAACGGCGCTCGAAGTAGGTCGGCGCGACCGAGGTCGCGACGCTGGTGCCGATCCGGCGCAGCGCGTTCTGCAGCCCGGATGCCGCGGGCAGCCGCTCGCGGGGCAGCCCGGCGAGCGAAAGCGACACGAGCGGCGTGATGAAGAACGCGGTGGCGGCGCCCATCAGCAGCGAATTGGCGGCGATGTCGCCGAGGGTCACGTCGCTGTTGAAATGCATGCGCCAGAACGACGCGGCGCCCCAGCCGACGAGCGCGACGGTCGCGAGCAGGCGCGGATCGGTGCGGCCCTGGAAGCGGCCGAGCAGCGGCGCGATCACGATCCCCGCGACGCCGAGCGGCGCGGTGGCGATGCCGGCCCAGGTGGCCGTGTATCCCTGCTGGGTCTGCAGCCACAGCGGCACGAGCACCAGCGCGCCGAAGTAGAGCCCGAACCCGACCGTGATCGCGAGCGTGCTCGTCGTGAAGTTGCGGTCCGCGAACAGCCGCAGGTCGACGATCGGATGGTCGTCGGTCAGCTCCCAGAGGACCAGCGCGACGAACGACGCGATGCCCACGACCGCCAGCATGCGAATTTCGTCGGAGGCGAACCAGTCGAGGTTCTGGCCGCGATCGAGCAGCAACTGGAACGAACCGAACGCGGCGGTGAGCAGCAGCAGCCCGACGACGTCGACCGGCAGCCGCCGCGTCGCGTTGTCGCGCCCCTTCAGCAGCCGCGCGAGCACGCCGAGCACGAGCACGCCCGGCGGCACGTTCACGTAGAAGATGTACGGCCAGCTCAGGTTGTCGGTGATCCAGCCGCCGGCGATCGGCCCGAGCACCGGCGCGACGAACGTCGTGGTCTGCCACACGGCCAGCGCGACGTGGCGGCGCGTCGACGGGAACACCGCCATCAGCAGCGCCTGCGACAGCGCGGTGATCGGGCCCGACGCGGCGCCCTGCAGCGCGCGAAATACCAGCAGCGACTCGAAGTTCGGCGCCATCCCGCACAGGATCGACGTGACCACGAACAGCAGTACCGACACGCGGAACAGCCGCACCTGGCCGAAGCGCTGCGTGAGCCAGCCGGTGAGCGGCAGCGTGATCGCGAGCGGCGTCGCGAACGAGGTCAGCATCCACGTGCCCATGTCCGGTGCGACGCCGAGATCGCCCGCGATGGTCGGGACGGCGACGTTCGCGATCGTCAGGTCGAGCGTCTGCATGAAATTCGCGACGCTGACCGCGATCGCGACGAGCGCCAGCGGCACGCCGGCGAGCGGCTCCAACGGCAGTTTCGGCGCCGCGTTCCGGGAGAAGAAGCGCATCGTCAGGCTCCCGGCGCGAGCGGACGGGCGCCGCTGTTCGCGCGAATCGTCTCGGCGACGAGCGCGTCGCCCGCTTCGTCATCCTCACGATAGATCGACGTGGCGTCGATCGACCGGCGCGCTTCGGGCGCACGGGCGGGCGGCGACGCCGACGCGGTGCCGGCGCCGCGATCGACCGGCACCGATGCCGTCATCGACAGGCCGATACGCAGCGGGTGCGCGCGCAGCTCGGCCGGATCGAGCGCGATCCGGACCGGCACGCGCTGGACGACCTTGATCCAGTTGCCGGTCGCGTTCTGCGCGGGCACGGCCGCGAAGGCGGCGCCGGTGCCGGCTTCGAGCCCGACGACGCGCCCGTGGAACACCACGTCGCTGCCGTACAGGTCCGAGAACAGCTCGACCGGCTGCCCGGCGCGCATGCCGCGCAGTTGCGATTCCTTGAAGTTGGCCTCGACCCACACGTGATCGAGCGGCACGAGCGCCAGCGACGGCGTGCCGGGCGACACGTGCTGGCCGACCTGCACGACCCGGCGCGTGACGAGCCCGCCGAGCGGCGCGTGTATTTCGGTGCGGCGCAGCGCGAGCGCCGCGCTGCGAACGCGGGCCGCCGCCGCGCGCACGAGCGGATTCGTGTCGATCGACGTGCCGTCGGTGCGCGCGAGCGTCGCGTCGTAGGTGGCCTGCTGCGCGTTCAGCGCGGCTGCCGCGCCGTCCATCGCGTCCCGCGCATGGCGAAGATCCTCGCGCGACACGCCGCCGTCTTGCGCGAGGCTCAGCCGGCGCTGCAGGTCGTCGTTCGCCTTGGCCCATTCGGTGCGCCGCACCCGGATCTGCGCTTCCTCGCGCACCACGTCCGCATGCGCGGTGCGGTATTGGCGCACCGCGTGCGCGAGTTGCGCGACCGCTTCGTCCAGCGCGAGCCGCGCATCGGTCTTGTCGACGCTGAACAGCAGATCGCCCGGGCGCACCCAGTCGGCGTTCTGCACGCGCACGGCGTCGACGGTGCCGCCGATCTGCGGCGAGATCTGCACGACGTCGCCGGACACGTACGCGTCGTCGGTGGTCTCGGTGCCGCGCGTGGTGGCCCACGCGGCGGCGGCGAGGCCGGCCGCGCCGGCGAGCGCGATGAAGAACCAGCGGAAGTAGCGCCGGCGCGCGCGTTGCAGCGAGGGCCCGGCGGCGGGGGATTCGGGACGGTTCATTGTGTGACTCCAGTGGAAGTGGCGCCGCCGAGCGCGGCGATCAGGCGGGCGTGCTCGATCGCGAACGACGCATCCGCGCGGGCGACCGATGCGCGATCCTCGAGCAGCCGGCCTTCGGCGAGCAGGACGTCGAGGTAGCCGGAAATGCCTTTGCGGTAGCGCTGCGTTTCGATGGTGTAGGTCCGTTGCGCGCGCGCCAGCGCCTCGCGCTGAAGCGCCCGCTGCCGGCCGAGCGTGTCGATCTGGACGAGGGTGTCGCTGACCTGCGCGAGCGCGTTGACGACCGTGTCGTCGTACGTCGCGACTGCGGCGTTGTAGGCGGCGGTTTGCGCGCGCAGGCCGGCGCGCAGGCGCCCGCCCTCGAAAATCGGCAGCGTGATCGCGGGGCCGGCGCCGAGCGTGCCGCTGTTGCCGTGGAACAGCGCGCGGAACCCGAAGCTCTGCACGCCGGCGAAGGCCAGCAGATTGACATCCGGATAGAACGCGGCGCGCGCGGCGTCGATGTTCGCCGCTTCGGCTTCGACCCGGTAGCGCGCGGCCAGGACGTCCGGCCGGCGGCCGATCAGCGCCGCGGGCAGGACGGCCGGCATCGGCAACGCCGCCGCCGGCGGCGCGGCGGGTGTCAGCGCGTCGGCGTAACCGGGCCCCCGACCGACGAGCGCGGCGAGCCGATGGCGCAGCCGGGCCGAGGCGGCCGCATGCGTGTCGATGTCGGCCTGTGCGTGCGGAATGGGTTCGCTCGCCCTGAGCACGGCCACCTGCATGTCGAGGCCGGCGTCGGCGCGTTGCGACGTGAGGCGCAGCAGATAGCTGTGCTGCTGCAGCGTATCGCGCGCGATCGCGAGCAGTTGCTGTTCGAGCGCGAGCTGCAGGTACGTTTCGACGATCGCCGCCTGCAGCGACACGGCGGCCGCATGCTCGAGCGCGCGCTGCTGATCCGCGCGCAGCGCGGCGGCGCGCGCCAGCGCGTGCTGCCGGCCGGCGATGTCGAGATCCCACGACGCGCCGAGGAGCGCCTGCGCGTCGACCTGCCAGTGTCCGGCCGCGGGCGGCGGCGTCCGATAGCTGCCCGGCAGGCGCGTCGGCACCGCGCTCGCCGTCGCGCCGAGCTGCGGTAGCAGCGCGGCGTTTTCGACGTCGGCGTCGGCCAGCGCCTGCGCGACACGTTCGCGCTGCGCCTGCAGCGTCGGTGCGCCGGCCAGCGCATCGTCGACGAGGCGATCCAGCTGCGCGTCGCCGAACGCGGTCCACCAGCGTTCGATGATCGTCGGCGAGCCGGCGCCGGCGGAGCGAATCGCGGCGCCCGCATCGAGTTGCTCGACGGGCGTGATCCACGCCGCCGGGCGTTGCGGGCCGAACGGGGCGCAGCCGGCGATCGCGAGCGCGGCGAGCGCGGGAACCAGGCGGCGCGCGCCGCACGCTCGGTCGATGAGGAGGGGCATGGTCGATTTCCTGTCGCGTGAAGGCGAACGGTCTGTATCTAAAAATATATCTTTAGATATTATTCGACGGTCGGCAACTGGTAGAAATGGCAGTCGGCCGCACCGGCGGCCGGCATCGTCGAAAAGCGGAAAGGGAAGGACAGAGGCGCGCGGGTTACGCGATGGCGAGTGCGTCGAGCGCGGCCGCGAGCGTTTGTGCGACGGACTGGCCGGAGGTATCGATGCGGCAGTGCGCGCACGCGCGGTACAGCGATTCGCGCGTGTCGTGCAGCGCGGCGAGCGCCGCGCGCGGGTCGGCGACGTTCAGCAGCGGGCGGGACGCGTCGCCGCGCGTGCGGTGCCACAGGGTGTCGAGATCGCTCGCGAGATGGATCACGAAACAGCGCTGGCCGAGCCGGGCGCGCGTGTCGTCGCGCAGCACGGCGCCGCCGCCGGTCGCGAGCACGAGCGCCGGCCCGCGGGTCAGCGCGTCGATGACGTCGGCTTCGCGTGCGCGGAAGTCGCCCGCATGGAATTGCGCGGCGACGAGCGCGCCGAAGCGGCGTTCGAGTTCGCGGTCGGCGTCGACGAACGGCAGCGCGAGTGCGCGGGCCAGTGCGCTGCCGACGGTCGTCTTGCCGGCGCCGGGCATGCCGACGAGCGCGATGCGCATCGGGCCGGCTTGCGGGCGCGGGCTCACAGGCGGCTCCGCAGCGACGGTGCGCGGCGGGTCACGGCGGCGATGCGCTGCATCCGGACGTAGTTGGCGAGCGGGTCCAGCGCATCGGTGACGAAGGTGTGAGGCGCGCCCGGAGCCGTATCCAGCGCAATGCCGGCGACGACGAGCGTGCCGTCGCACAGTGCGTCGGCGAGCGCGCCGATTCGTGCGCCGAGCGCCGGCGACGCCACGCCGAGATCTGCAACGACGCGGCGCGAGCGCGGCCAGTCGACCGGCTCGGCCGGGCGTACCGGCCAGCGCGCCAGCAGGCCGCCGGGCAGCGGCGTCGCGGCCCGTGCGGCGGATGTCTCCAGCACTCGCCAGGTCAGCGGCGCCGCGGGCAGGCATGCGCGCCAGCGGCCATAGGCGGTCGCCAAGCTGTCGCCGATCGCCACCGCGGGAAGCCGGAGGCGCTCGCAGCGCCGCAGCAGGCACGCGGTGCCGGCGGCGTCGGGTGTGCCGCGCACGAACGGCAGCAGCTCCAGTTCGTCGTCGTATTCGGCGCGCAACGCGCGCAGCCATCGCCCGGCGGCGAGCGACAGGCAGTCCGCCGCGGCGATGCCGCACAGCACGAGCAGGCGATCGTCGCGACCGTCGCGAATCGCGCGCAGCCGGGCGGCGACGCGGGACGAAGCGGGCGCCGTCGTCATGATGCGGCCGGGCCGTCGGCGTGCCGGTCGGGACAACCCGCGGCTCGCGGATAGGCGCCGAGAACGCGCAGTTCGGACGCGGCGAGCGCCATCTCGTCGAGCGCCGCGCGCACGTTCGGATCGAGCAGGTGCCCGCCGAAATCGATGCAGTACCGATACGCATGGCCGGCGCCGCGTGCCGGGCGCACGCCGACCCACAGCAGCGGGGCGCGGTGTCGGGCGAGCGCGTCGAATACGCGCGCGAGCGCGTCGGGCGCATCGGTCGGCCGCAGCACGATGCTCGTGCGGTCGTGGCCGGTCGGCGCGGGCGCCTGGCCACCGACGATCACGAAGCGCGTGTGGTTGTCCGGGTGATCCTGGATCGCACTGGCAACGATTCGCAGTCCGTAAAGCGCGGCCGCGGGCTCACCGGCGATCGCCGCGCAGTCATACAGGTGCGCGGCCTCGCGCGCGGCCACCGCGTTGCTGGACACCGGGATGCGGCGCAGGCCGGGCGCATGCGCGTCGAGCCACGCGCGGCATTGCGCGAGCGCCTGCGGATGGCCGACCACGCTGTCGACGCCGGCGAGCGATCCGCTGGCGCTCAGCAGGCAGTGCGCGACCGGCAGTTCGATCTCGCCCGTGACGCTCGCCGCCTGCGCAATCAGCAGGTCGAGCGTGCGGGTCACGGCGCCTTCGGACGAATTCTCGATCGGCACGACCGCGCATTCCGCGTCGCCGCGCGCGAGCGCGTCGAATACGGCGTCGATCGTCTCGTGCGCCTGCCCGCGGGCGAACTCGCCGAAATGACGGAGCATCGCGGTTTCGGTGTAGGTGCCCGACGGGCCGAGGAACGCGACCGACGGCAGCGCTTGCGCGTCACGGCTCGCGCTGAACAGCGTCTGCCAGATGGCGCGCAGGTCGCGGTCGCGCAGCCCCCACGGCGCGCGCGTGCACAGCTCGGCGACGATCGACGCTTCGCGGGCGGGCTGCCGCACCGCGAGCCCCGCATGCCGCTTGAGATGACCGATCTCGGTTGCGTGAGCGATGCGCTGGCCGATCAGTTCGAGAAGCTGGTCGTCGATCACGTCGATCCGCGCGCGGCGTCGCGCGATCGCATCGTCGACGGACGACGGGGCGGCAAGTTCGGTGGGCGTCATGGCGTGTCGATCCGTGAAGCGGAGGAAACGGCCGGCCGATGCGCGGCGACGTGCGCGGCCGCGCCCGGCTGCATGCGAGCGACGGCGCGCGCGTATTCGGCCGCGAGGCGTTCGACGATGTCGGCCACGCTGAGCACCGCGTCGATCGCGCCGACGCCCTGGCCTGCCCCCCAGATGTCGCGCCACTGCTTCGCGCCGCCGTCCGGCGAGAAATCGAGCTGCGCGCCGTCGACCCGTGCGAGCCGGCGCGCGTCGAGCCCGGCCGCCTCGATGCTCTGGCGCAGGTAGTTGCCGTGGACGCCGGTGAATGCGTCGGTGTAGATGATGTCGGCAGCGCTGGCTTCGACGATCGTGTCCTTGTAGCGCTGCACCACGTTGGCTTCGTGCGACGCCAGGAAGCGCGTCCCGATGTACGCGAAGTCGGCGCCGAGCGCGCGCGCGGCGGCGATCGCGTCGCCCGTCGCGATCGCGCCGGACAGCGCGATGAAGCCGTCGTAGAAGCGCCGCACTTCCGTGACCAGCGCGAACGGCGACAGCGTGCCGGCGTGGCCGCCCGCACCGGCCGCGACGAGGACGAGTCCGTCGACGCCGGCTTCCAGCGCCTTCTGCGCATGTCGCACCGTCGTGACGTCGTGCAGCACGATCCCACCGTAGGCGTGGATCGCGTCGACGACGTCGCGCGACGGCGCGCGTAGGCTCGTGATCATCAGCGGCACGCGGCGCTCGATGCAGATGCGCAGGTCCTGTTCGACGCGCGGATTCGACGGATGGCAGATATGGTTGACCGCGTACGGGCCGACCGGCGCATCGGGATGGGCCTCCCGGTACGCGCACAGCGTGCCGTCGATCGTGTCGATCCAGTCGCCGAGCTGCGCGCTGAGCCGCGCGTTGAGCGCCGGAAATGCGCCGACGATCCCGCTCCTGCACTGGGCGAGCACCATCTCGGGATAGCTCGCGATCAGCATCGGAGACGCAATCACCGGCAGCCGGAGACCCTGCAGCGGAAGCGGAATCATGGTCGGGCTCCGGCTCGTCAGCGCACGAGCGCCGCGCTGTCGCGCCGCTCGTCCAGGCGGCGATGGAAGCCGTCGCGGCTGACCGCGCAGCGCGTATGCACGCCTTCGCCGACGACGCCCACCGCGTCGCGCACCTCGACCCGGTACGTCATCATGCGGCCGTCGACCTCGATCAGTTCGGCGTCGACCGTCACTTCCCATTCGGGCGGCGTCGGCGCGAGATGCTTGATCTCGAAGTTGTAGCCGACCGTCATCTGCCCGGCCGGCAGCAGATGGTCGGTCGCCTGCATGCAGGTCTGTTCGATGAAGATGATCATGATCGGGCTCGCGAGCGCGTGCGCTTCGCCTCCCCATTGATCGGCGAGCGAAATCGTGTCGACGCGGTGGGTGGCGCGGGCGCGCAGGCCAGTCTGGATAGTCAAGGGCAGCTCCTGAAGGGGGATGGAAGGGTGAACGCTCACGCCGCGCGCGCCGTGGCGGCCGCGCGTCGTTGCATCTGGCTGAAGATGTTGCGGTAATGCATTTCCTCGGTGCCGCCGGCCGAGCCCATCGCCAGCGCGTCGGCGACGAAGGTGGCGAGTGGGCCGCGCCGGTAGCCGTCGCTGCCGTGAATCGCGAGCAGGTGCAGCGCGGCCTGCGCGAGATCGCGCGCGCCCGCGAGCTTCGCGATCGAACAGTTCGCGAGCGCCTCGGGACGTTGCCCGACGAGTTGATCGAGCGCCGCGCGCGCCGTCCAGCGCGTGCGTTCGATGCCGACCTGGACGTCCACCAGCCGGCGCTGCACGTGCTGATGGGCGTCCAGCGCGACGCCGAGCGTCTTGCGGCCGCTGGCATGCGCGAGCGCGTCGGCGAGAAACGGCTGGGTGACGTTCGCGCACAGCAGGCCGAACAGCGCGCGATTCATCGACGCGATGTCCATCAGCAGGCGCAGCCCGTCGCCGGGCGTGCCGAGCAGTTCGTCGGCGTCGACGCGCACGCCGGACAGCGCGAGATCGCCGATCGGAAGATCCGCGACGCCGAACGTCGCCTGCGGGGCGCTGCGCCGCACGCCCGCGCGTTCGGGATCGATCAGCACCAGCGCGGTGGCCGGCTTGCCGTCGCCGGTCAGCGTCGCGACGATCATCATCAGGCGCGCTTCGGGCGCGTGGCTGATGTTGTACTTGTGGCCGTCGAGCCGGTAGTGGTCGCCGTCGCGAACGAGGCACGTTTCGAGCGCGCGCACTTCGGTGCCGGTACCTTTCTCGGAGATCGCCGTGGCGCCGATGGCGCCGGACAGCAGCGACGGCAGATGCCGTGTGCGCTGCGCGTCGGAACCGTATGCGACGATCGCGCGAATCAGGGTCGCCTGATTGGCGAGCGCCATCGCGAAGCCGACGGAGCGCAGCGCCGCGGCGACCGCTTCGAAGGCATCGACGAAGTCGTGCCATGTGCCGCCCGCGCCGCCGAGTTCGCGCGGTACCGGCAGGCGCCACAGTCCCGCGTCCGACAAGGCATCCCATGCGTCGCGATGGAAGGCGCCGCAAGGGGCGGAACGCGCATGGCGTTCGGCGATGTCCCGGTACGCGGCGGTCGTCGTGTGCTGTGCTTCGCTGGCGATGAGAGTCATGTCGGGGCGCGGGCTTTGCAGGGATCGTGTCGCCAATCTAATGAAAAGCGCCCGGACGAGAAACTGTCAGTTATTGCACTTCGATGCGGCGCGCAGCGGGGAGTGAAGCAAGCGTGATCGGCGAGGCGATGGGCGCGGCGGAGCGCGATTGCCGGAGGTGATCTTGACGCCCGTCGCGTACATCGGCGCTCGCGGATTGCCTCTTTGTTTTGAAACGCCCGCCGGGCACCGGATGGCCGACCTCGCGCAGGCCGACGTGATGCGCCGCCGGCGGGCGTACGTGGTCGATCCGATACTCGCGGCGCGAGCCGCTCGCCGAGCGTGCGGTGCCGACACGGCACCGTGTTCGTGCCGCATCGCGACTGAAATCGCGTGCCAGGTGCCCGACGGACTTCTCGACTAACGACGCTGCCGCGCGCGCAAACCACGACGGGATCGCATGCGTGCCGCCATGATCGGTCGATCCTGTCGGCAGGACCGCGTGGACATGGCCGCGGCGATGCGGGCGACGAGGACGATTGCACGTACGCTCATGAGTTCGACTGCGGTGCGTGAGACGGGGTGGCCGGTGCCTTGTAGCCTTCGAGGATCTGTTCCATTACCGACAGCGGGTGGCTTCCGCGCGACACGATTCCGCCGGTGCGGGCGTTGGCGCGCGCATAGTGTTCGTCCCGCATCAGGATTCGGTGGGCCGCAGGCAGGTTCCAGTACGGGATGGCCGCGAGAAGATGATGCGTGAGGTGCAGATTGTCGCCGTGCATGCCGATGAACCAGCGTTCCCACCATGACGGAAATCGGTTGCGGGTCATCAGCAATTCGTCGGTTTCCCTGCCGAACAGGCCGAAGTGCTCGGATACCTCGGATAGCCACCCGATGACCTGGAACGACGTCAGGTACGGAATCAGCCAGAAGAGCAGGTACCCTGCGGGGTTCGTGGCAATGCCAAGGACTGCGAACAGGAACGCATGGACCAGGATCAGCTTTATCGCGCCACGCCGCGATTTGAGCAGCGATGCAACGCGATGACGGACGAGGTAGTTGGCGTAGCTGAACACGTTCAGCAACATCAGGGTACGAAGCACGTGGCCGAAGCAGAACTCGAATCGATCCTCGGCGCGCTGAAGGCCCGAGTCGATATAGTAGATGTAGTCCGGATCGCGCGTCGGATCGCCGAGAAACCGGTGATGCGACATGACGTGAGACTGGCGATACGATTCGAAATCCTGAAAAACCGGGAGGCCGGAAAGATATTCGCCGATGAAACGATTCAAGCGGCCATTGCGTGCGAGTGTCAGATGCGCCGCTTCGTGCAATAGCGACGCGAGTGCGCGCTGGCGGGATCCGACGATCAGCACGGTCAGCGGATACGCGTACGGCGTCAGCCTTGTCATCCAGATCGCGCCGGCGATCGTCGCAAGGTCGCCCATCCAGCCCAGTAGCCCGCGCCAGTTGTTCTTCCGGTACAGCGGGTCGAGATCGGCCTTGAGTACGGCGCTTATCCGGAACTTCCTCAACACGCCCGTATTCTGTTCGCGCATATCGATTCCTTGCCTGTTTTGAAATGCGAACCAAGTTATACGAACGTGTTTTGCACAGCATCTGTGAAATTTCGCTGTGGAAATTGACAGTGAAATTTCGCAGGTTGTGAGACGGCCATGTCCCGTGTTCTTCTTCCATTGTGATTCGGACTTTCAGGCATGTCGATCGAGTACGGTCGCATGCCAATTTTCAGCAACGAGAAAACAAGGGAGTGGTCGTGAGCAAACATTTCGATGAGACGGGCAATGTCCTTGATCGGTTGAGCGAATCCGCCGGCCGCAGCTACCCGGCGGGAACGGAGGCGCGGCTGTCGATGTCGCAGGAGCAGGCGTGGTTTCTCGAGATGCTGGTGCCGGACAGCATCGCGTACAACTTCCAGGCGGTCCTCAACCTGCGCGGCGCTCTCGACATCGGCGCGCTCGAGCGTGCGCTCGGGCGGCTCGTTCAGCGCCATCAGAGCCTGTCGACGGTATTCGTCGAGCACGACGGCGAGCCGGTGCAGCGCATCGAACCCGCATGGCCCGTCACGGTGCCCGTCGTCGACATGTCGAAGACGGCCGAGCACGCGCGCGACGCGTACATCGAATCGCTGATCAGGGTAGAAACGGGCGCCAAGATCGACGTCGGCACGCTGCCGCTGGTGCGCTGGGTTCTGTTCAAGCGCAGCGAGCATGATCATGCGCTGCTGCACATCGAGCACCACCTGATTCACGATGGCTGGTCGTTTCGTTTGTTCCTGCGCGAATTGAGTCACTTCTACAACGCGGAGCGTGGCAGGCAGGACCTTGCGCCGCTCGAGCCGGTCATTCAGTTCATCGACTATTGCGAGTTCGAACGTGCGTGGCTCGAATCGACGGCCGGCCTCGCGGGACGCGCGTACTGGCGGGAACGCCTGCGGACATGGTCCCCTTACGGCCATTCGCCGTTCCCGCGCGCCGGCGCGCCGGTCGCGAATCTCGATTTCGTTGGCAGTTCGGTATCGGTGCCGTTCCCCGCCGCGCTGGCCACGCGCCTGAAGCATTACGCGGCGCAGCGCAAGGCAACGCTGTTCGAGACGATGTTCTCGGTGTTTGCATCCGTGGTTGCCGCGCGCTCGGGCAATACACGCCAGATCGTCGGCACGGCCGTCGCTAATCGAGACGTCCAGGGGATTCAGAACACGATCGGCATGCTCGTGAACATGCTGCCGGTATGCGTCGAACTGTCGCCCGACATGCAATGGCCTGCCCTGATCGACCGCGTGAAGGACGAGATCCGCGCCGGATGCTCGCATTCGCACGTGCCGTTCTCGAGCATGGTCGCCGATCTTCAGCCCGAACGCGCGACGAATCTGCTGCCGTACATTCAGGTCGCGTTCAGTTTCCATAATTCGATGACGCGCAAGCTCGAATTCGACGGGCTGGACGTCGACATTCTCGAAGGGCTCAGCAATGGTTCGGCCAAGTTCGATCTGAACGTGATAGTCGTGTTCGACGACGAGACGCGCCCCGAAGCCGGTGGGCGCTTCATGCTCGAATATTCGACGTCCGCGGCGGCCGAGGCGGATGTGCTCGCGCTGATGAATGCGTTCTTCGCGACCGCGAATGCCTGGCTCGACGATCCCGATCGCCGTCTCGGCGCGCTTGCGGGCGCGCCGGCCGGTGGCGCGGACGATGCGCAGCCCGTGGCCGGCGACGCGGACGTCGCGTTCTGGCGCGCACAACTCGACACGGAGGTGGGCGAGCTGATCGCGGATGCACCTGCCGGGACGCCGCCCGTCGAGTTCTACACCGGGCGGCAGGACCCGGCCAGCGGCGCCGAGTCGCTCATGCAGTTGGACGCGGCATGCGACGCGAGCGGGATCGCGCCGGCCGCTGCGTCGCTCGCGCTGCATGCGGCGGCCCTCGCGCGCTTCAGCGGCAGTCTCGATGTCGTGATCGGGCTTGCATCGGACATCGACGGTCGCACACTGCCCGTGCCGCTGCCGGTCGCGCTGCACGTCGACCCGTCCGCCTCATTCGCCGAATTGTCCGGAATGGCCGGGCGCGCGTGGCGACAGGCAGTTGAGCGTCATGCACGCGCACCGCAGGCGTTGGATGTCGCGACGGCCGAATGGCGCGCGGGTACGGGCCATGCAACGGCGCCGGGCTTCCAGTCGACGTTCGCCGTGACGTACGACTCGCCCGCGTCGCACGCCGCGACGCAGGGCGGTCGCACCCGCATCGACGCGCTGCTGTGCGTTACGCCAGGCGGCACGACGCCGACCCCGGTTTATACCTCCGAAGGGTTGTCGGCGCAGACTGTCGCGTCGTTCGCGCGGGCGGTCGAACGGTTGGTCGATGCGGCCGCGCTGTCGCTCGACATGCGCATCGGCGCCGCCGACGCTGTGGGCGAGCCGGGCGAGATCGCCGCACTGCGCCGGCAGGCGGAAGGCGCGCGGCCGCCGTACCGGGAAGCGACGCTGCATGCGCTCGTCGAGCGCTGGGCGGCCGAACGGCCCGATGCGCCCGCGGTGCGGTGCGGCGAGACCGTATGGACCTATGCGGAACTCGATGCGAAAGGAAGCGAGGTCGCCGCGCACCTGATCGCGTGCGGCGTGCGGCCTGGGGATGTGGTAGGCGTCAGCATGGCCCGCTCGCCCGCGCAGGTGGGTGCGCTGCTCGGCATCCTGAAAGCGGGGGCCTGCTATTTGTCGCTCGATGCGGCACTGCCGGCCGCGCGTCGTGACTGGCAGGTCAGTGCAGCCGGAGTCGAGCATGTGTTGGTCGACGCGGACGCGCCGCCGTTCGCCGACGGTGTCGCGACCCACTGCGTCGATCGCGTGCCGCTCGGATCGTACGCCGGGATCCGCGATGCCGGCAGGCCCGACGCAGGCATCGACGCGCCGTGCTACTACATGTTCACGTCCGGTTCGACCGGCGAGCCGAAGGCGACGCCGAGCCGCCATCGCGACGTGGTGAATTTCCTGACGAGCGACAGCTGCGTGAAGATCGGGCAGGACGACCGCGTGCTGATGTTCGCGCCGCTCGCGTTCGACGCGTCGACGTTCGAGATCTGGGGCGCGCTGCTCAACGGCGCGCAACTGATCGTGCAGCCTGGCACGCATGCGAGCCTCGAGGATCTTGCCGATACGCTCGTGTCGTCGCAGGCGAGCGTGATATGGCTCACTTCCGCGTTGTTCCAGGAGATGGTCGCGCAGCATCCGCAAGCGCTGCGGCACGCGCGGCAGGTGCTGACCGGCGGCGACGTCGTGTCGACCGACGCGATGCGCGGTTTCTTCGCGGCAGGCGGGCGGGCGCTCACGGTGTGCTACGGGCCGACCGAAGGCACCGTGTTCACGACGGCATATACGCTCGAACGCCCGGAGGATATCGATGCGCGCGCGCTGATCGGTCGGCCGATTTCGCATCGCGACCTGTACGTGATCGACGTGTTTGGCAATCTGGCCGCGCCAGGCGTGCCCGGTGAACTGTACGTGGGCGGCGGCGTGACGGACGGCTATCTGAAGCGGCCCGACCTGACGGCGCAACGCTTTGTCACCCTGCCGTGGTTGAGTGGGCGCACGCTGTTCCGATCCGGCGACATCGGCCGCTGGACCGCCGAAGGTTGCGTCGAGTTCCTGGGCCGGCGCGACAGCCAGATCAAGATTCGCGGGTTTCGGATCGAGACGGGCGAAATCGAGCAGGCCATGCGGGCACTGGACGGCGTCGCCCAGTGCGCGGTGGTGGTGGTCGCGCAAGGGGCGGACAAGCGGATCGAGGCGTTCGTCACGGCCACGCGCGGCGCGACGCCCTCCGCGGCCGCGCTGCGCGACGCACTGGTCGATATCCTGCCCGACTACATGGTGCCCGCGCGCGTCCACGTCGTGGAGCGCCTGCCGTTGACGGCCAGCGGCAAGCTGGACAAGCGCGCGCTGCTCGACGCACTCGCGCCCGTGGAAACGGACGCGGGCGCCCGGGAGGATGTGCGCCGCACCGCACCGACCGGTGCGCTGGAAGAGGCGATTGCCGCAGTCTGGGCCGACGTGCTGAAACTCGACGTGATCGAGCGCGAGCAGGACTTCTTCTCGATCGGCGGCCACTCGCTCGCCGGCATGCGGATCGTATCGCGCCTCGGCAAGACGCTCGGCCGGCGCGTGTCGCTCGACACGCTGTTCCGCTTCCCGACGGTCGCGTCGTTCGCCGGCGCGCTGTCCGACAGCCCGGCCCACGCGACGCCGGCCGCCGCCGTGGCGGCCGGCCAGGCCGTCTGACCCGCGGCCGGCCCGGCCGAACCTTTCCCATCCTCGAAGCACCTCCGCGCGCGCCGACCGGCGCGCGCCTTCCATCCTGGAGCAATGCATGGATCTCGCAAGTCCGGCGGAAACGTCCGTCCAGTCCATCGCCGCCGGCCCGACCGGCATGTCCGCGGCTCAGCAGAGCCTGTGGTTCCTGAATCAGTTCGAACGTGGCGGGGTGACCTACAACGTCCCGTTCTCGTTGCGCCTGTCCGGCCGTGTCGACCCCGATGTGCTCGCGCGCGCGCTCGACGTCGTGCAGCGGCGGCATCCCGCGCTGCGCTGCCGGTTTCCGAGCCGCGGCGGCCAGCCGGTCGCGCAGATCGTCGACGCGCCGGCCGCACTGACGCGCGTCGACTTATCGAGCCTGCCTGATCCTGCGGCGAGCGTGGCCGAACTCGAGAGCGAGCAGGCGCGCGCGCCGTTCGACCTCGAGCGCGATGCTCCGTTGCGTGCGACGCTCGCGCGGGTGGCCGACGACGACTACCGTCTCGTCGCGACCGTGCATCACATCGTGTTCGATGGCCGTTCGCTGCAGCTGTTCCTCGATGAACTCGCGCGGGCGTATGCCGAACTCGCGCACGGCCGCGAACCGGACGCCGCGCCGCTCGACGACGGCCTGCATGCCGATGCGAACGCCGCATCCGCGGATCTCGCCGCCGGCCTCGCGCATTGGCAGGCCCGGCTGTCGGGCGCGCCTGCCGTGCTGCCGCTGCCGCTCGATCATCCGCGGCCGGCCGCGCGGCGCTTCAACGGGCGCCGGATCGAATTCGATGTGCCGCTCGATGTGGCCAACGGGCTCAAGGAGGTCGCGCGGGCGCGCGGCCTGTCGATGTACATGGTCGGGCTCGCGGCGTTCGCGGTGCTGCTTCGCCGCTATACGCACGAGGGCGACATCGTGATCGGATCGCCGATTTCGAATCGCTATGCGCTCGAGCGCGACGACGTGATCGGCTATTTCGTGAACACACTGCCCAACCGGGTCGACGTATCGGGCACGCCGACTTTTTCCGACGTGCTCGAACGCGTGCGTGCGACGGTGCTGGACACGCTCGAGCACGCATACGTACCGTTCGAGAAGATCGTCGAAGCCGTCCAGCCGCCGCGTTCGTTGGCTCATGCGCCGATATTCCAGGTGCTGTTCGATTTCGCGGCCGAAGGGTTCGAGGTGGACTTCGGCGCCGGAATCGAAGCGCGGATGCATACGCTGGACTCCTGCACCGCGAAGTACGATCTCAGCCTCACGCTGGCACTCGCCGGCGACGGCATGCGTGCAGCGTTCGAGTACGACTGCGACCTGCTCGGCGGCGCGCTCGTCGAGCAGATGACCGACAGCCTCGTGCGCATCCTGCGTTGCCTGGTGACCGACCCCGACGCGCGGATCGACGCGGCGCCGCTGCTGTCGCGCGAGGCCGCGGCCGCGATGCTGGCGCTCGCGAACGACGGCGCGCGAGACCCGGGCCGCCCATTCGTGCCGTTTCACCGCGCGTTCGAGCAGGCGGCGCAGCGCGACGGCGGTGCGCTGGCGCTGGTATACGGCGAGCGGCGCGCCACCTACGCGGACGTCGACGCGCGAGCGACGGCGCTGGCCGCGCAATTGCGGGCGTCGGGCGTGCGGCGCGGCGATCGCGTCGTCGTGTTGCGGCGCTATGGTCCGGACGTGGTCGTCGCGCTGCTCGCGATCCACAAGGCCGGCGCCGTGTTCGTGCCGGTGTCGCCCGACGACGCGAGACGCGATGCACTGATCGCCGACGTGGCGCCGGCGGCGATCGTCGTCGAACATCCGTGCGATGGCGCAGGGTTCGATTGCACCGCGATCGCGATGGAAGCGCTTGTGTGCGAGCCGGGCGCACCGCTCGCGGGCTTCGATCCCGATGGAGCGATGACGACCGCCGACGACATCGCCTATGTGATTTTCACGTCGGGCTCCACCGGTCGCCCGAAAGGCGTCGAGGTTTCGCACGGGAGCTGGATGTCGCTGTTTCATGCATTCGAGGCAGCTTACGGCCGCACGCAGCCGGGTGTGACGGCCGTGTTGCAGATGGCGAACCATACGTTCGACGTGTTCATGAGCGACGTGATTCGCGGCCTCGGCGGGGGAGGGCGGCTGATCATGTGCCCAAGGGAGAGCCTGACCGATGCGCAGGCGCTACATGCGCTGATCGAGCGCGAGCGTGCGACCGTGATGGAATTCGTGCCGGCCGTCGTGCGCCAGATGATCGAATATCTCGAACGCAGCGGCAAGCGCCTGGACGGGGTGCAGGCGGTCACGTGCGGTGCGGACGTCTGGTTCGTCCACGAGTACCGCAAGCTGCGCGCGCTGTGCGCGCCGGATACTCGCGTGCTCAGCGTGTATGGCGTGACGGAAGCCACGTGCGAAAGCGCGACCTTCGAGCCGCGCGACGCGTGGTACGAGTCCGAGCGCAGCATGCCGATCGGCACGCCGTTGCCGAACACGTCGATGTACGTGGTCGACGACGCACTGAATCTCGTTCCGCTCGGCGTGCCCGGTGAACTGCTGATCGGCGGCGGCGCCGTCGCGTCGGGTTACCTGAATCGGCCGGAGCTGACCCGCGAACGTTTCCCGGTCGGCGGGTTCGATGCCGACGGGCGCTTCGTGTCCGATCCGGGCGGCCGCCGCTTCTACCGCACCGGCGATCTTTGCCGGCATCTGGCGGACGGCACGATCGAGTTCATCGGCCGGCTCGACAACCAGGTCAAGGTTCGCGGCTTCCGGATCGAGCTCGGCGAGATCGAAAGCGTGCTCGCGGAGCATCCGGGCGTGCGCGAATGCGCGGTCGTGGCGCGCGGGGCGCCGGGCGGCGAGCTCGAACTGGTCGGTTATGCCGATGCGGGGGCAACCCGGGAAGCGTTGTTCGAGCATCTGCGCGCGCGGCTGCCCGAGCACATGGTGCCGCGTGCGCTGGTCCTGTTGCCGGCGCTGCCGCTGTCGCCGAACGGCAAGATCGACCGCAAGCGCTTGCCCGATCCGGACTGGGATGCGCTCGCGCATGCGTACGTCGCGCCGCGAAACCCGCTCGAGGCGCGGCTTGCGCAGGACTGGGAGGCGCTGCTGCGCACGACGCGCATCGGCGTGCACGACAATTTCTTCGAGCGAGGCGGCCATTCGCTGCTCGTCACGCAGGCGCTGACGCGCGTCCACGATGCGTTCGGCGTGAAATTGAAGGTGGCCGACGTGTTCGAGCGGCCCACGATCGAGCAGCTTGCCGAGCGCGTGATGGAGCACATGATGTCGGCTGCCCGGGAAGGCGTGGCCGCTCGCGCGGATGCGCCGATTCCGCGCGCGGACGGCCACGAGCGCCGGCGCCTGTCGTTCGCGCAGCGGCGTATGTGGTTCGCCCGGCAGGCGGAGCCGGGCGCGGCGTACAACATGCCGGAAGTGTTCCGTGTGCGCGGCCGCCTGGATCGAGACGCGCTCGAAGCGGCGCTGAACCGCGTGGTCGGGCGCCACGAGGTGCTGCGAACGCGCTTCACCGCGGACGTGCAGGCGTGGGTGGACGATGCCGGCCATCCGCGCCGCGAGCCGCTGGCGCAGATCGACGCCCCGGCGCCGGTGCCGTTCGTCGTCGAGCCGATCGAGCCGGGGCGCGTGAACGAGCGACTCGCGCGCGAAGCGGCGCGTCCGTTCGAGCTGGACCGCGAGTGGCCGATCCGCGCATTGCTGCTGCGCGTCTCGCCGGACGAACACGTGCTGTGCATCGTGCTGCATCACATCGCGTACGACGGCTGGTCGAGCGGGCTGTTGCGCCGCGAGCTGGCGCAAGCCTATCGGGCGTGCGCCGCAGGCGAGGCGCTCGCGTCGTGCGAGCCCGCGTTGCAGTATCAGGACTACGCGGCGTGGCAGCGCGCACGGACGGCGACGAGCGGTTTTGCGGAATCCGTCGCCGCATGGCGGGAGCGCCTGAGCGATCTGCCGTCCGCGCTGCCGCTGCCGGAGCGGACCGACGCGCCGGGCGCCGGCGCACCGGGCGCCGATTACGTCGATTTCGCGTTGCCCGCATCGTGCGCACCGCAGCTGAAGCGGCTGTGCGAGCGGCTGAACTGCACGCCGACGATGGTGATGCACGCGGCGCTCGCGGTCCTGCTGCATCGCTACACCGGGCAGGACGATATCGTGATCGGCATCCCGTTCGCGGGACGAGATCATCCGGATGCCGAAGCGTTGATGGGGTTCTTCGTCAATCTGTTGCCGGTACGGTTGCAGTTGGACGCGCCGATGCGACTCGGGGACGTTATCGCAGCAAGTCGGCGCATGCTGCTCGAGGCCGGCGCCGGACAGTCGGTGCCGCTCGATCATCTCGTCGAAACGCTGAATCCGGCTCGCGCGCCGGGTCGGCACCCGTTCTTCCAGATCGGGCTGGTGGTGCAGAGTGCGGCGCCCGAGGCGCTCGACCTGGCGGGGCTGGCGGTGGACGAGCTCGCGGTCGCGCCCGCCGACGTCAAGCTCGACCTGATGGTCGAAGTGCGCGCATTCGACGGCGCATCGCTCGGCGGCAGCTTCAAGTACCGTACGTCACGCTACGCGCGCGCATTTGTGGGCGGGCTCGCGCGCCATTTCGGCGAATTGCTGCGCAATCTGCTGGCCGATGCCGGCCAGACCGTGTCGGACGTGATGATGCTGCCGGCCGACGAATACGCGGCATTGACGGACGCGTGCCGTGGGCCGCGGCGCGATTTCGGCGCGACGGGTGACGTGATCGCGCAACTGGAAGCGCACGCGGCGGCGACGCCGGACGCGATTGCGCTGGAGTTCGACGCACGGCGCTGGACCTACGCGCAGCTCGACCAGCTCGCGAACCGGATCGCCGGCGCGCTGCGCGCGCACGGCGCGACGCCCGGCACGCATGTCGGGCTGTTCACCGGACGCCATCCCTATCTCGTTGCAGGCATGCTCGGCGCGCTGAAGGCGCGCTGCGCGTTCGTGCCGCTGAATCCCGACGACACGGTGGACGGAGGTCTCGGCTACACGGTGGCCGACGCCGGCGTGCGGCTGGTCGTCGCCCAGCGCGACCTCGCGGCGCGCTGCGCCGCGCTCGGCGTGACGACACTGATCGCCGACGATATCGACGACGACCGCGCGCCGGCCGTGCGCGCGCCGGGTCTCGTGCACGCGCCGACCGATCTCGCGTACGTGCTTTACACGTCGGGCTCGACCGGACGTCCGAAAGGCGTGATGGTGACGCGGCGCAACCTGCTCAATACCGCGCACGCATTCGCAGCGTCCGTCGGGCTGCATCCGGGCGCGCGCCAGCTGCAGTATTTTTCGCCCGTCTTCGACGGCGTGTGCGGCGAAGTGTTTCCGGTGCTCGTGTCGGGCGCGACGCTCGTGTTCGCGCCCGCCGCCCGGCTGCTGCCGGGGCCCGAGCTGCTCGGGCTGCTGCGCGCCGAGCGGATCACGCATCTGCAGATCACGCCGACCGCGCTACGCCTGCTGCCGTACGCCGAGTTGCCGGAGCTTGCGACGATCGTGGCCGCGGGCGAGGCCTGTCCGGCGAACATCGCGCGGGAGTGGGCGCAAGGCCGGCGCTTCATCAATGGTTATGGGCCGACCGAGACGACGATCTACGCATCGGCGACCGACTATTGGGATGCCCGCGGCGCGCTGGTGTTGCGACCGCTGGCGAACGTGACGTTCGAGGTGCTCGATCGCTACGGCCATCCGTTGCCGTGCGGCGTGCCCGGTGAGCTGTACATCGGCGGCGAGGGCGTGGCGGCCGGCTACCTGAACCTCGACGAGGAGACCGCGCGCCGCTTCGTGCCGGATCCGCGTTCAAGCGAGCCCGGCGCGCGCCGCTACCGGACCGGCGACTACGTGATCCGCCAGCCGGACGGCAGCCTGACGTACGTCGGACGCGCGGACGCGCAGGTCAAGATCCGCGGCTTCCGGGTCGAACCGGGCGAGGTGGAGGCGCGCCTGAACGCGCTGCCGGGGATCACGCAGGGCGTCGTGCTCGCGCCGTTCGATGCGAACGGGCATCGGATCCTGGTCGGCTACTACGTGGGCGAACCCGCGGAAGGCGAGGTGCGCACGCGGCTTGCGCAGCAATTGCCGGCCCATCTTGTTCCGGAGCGCCTCGTGAGGCTGCCCGATCTGCCGCGCGCGCGTACCGGCAAGGTGGACCGCAACGCGCTCGCCGCCCAGGCGGCCGGGCCGGTCGCGCCTGTCGCGCCCGTCGCGCCCGTCGCGCCCGTCGCGGACGCACCGGCCGGCGATGCTTCGGCGCCACCGGCAGCTGCTGCCAAGGTGCAGGGCCAACGTGTGCCGACCGACGGCCGCCGGCTCCTCGCGCACGTGAAAGCGATCTGGCAAGCCGTGCTCGAACGCGACGACGTCGAGCCCGACAGCAATTTCTTCGATCTCGGCGGGCATTCGCTGCGGATCGTCGAGATGCGCAAGCGCCTCGAGGACGCGTTTGCGACTCGGATCGCGATTGCCGACCTGTTCGAGCATCCGACGTTGCGCGCACTGGTCGCGCACCTGGAGCGTAACCGCGTGAGCGTGGCCGAAGCCGAGGCCGACGATGCGCCGGCGCAGGCTGCGGCCGCGGCCGATGCGCCGGCCGCCGTGCCGCCGGCAAGCGATCGCGCGATCGCGGTGATCGGGATGGCGGGCCGCTTCTGCGGCGCTCCCGATCTGCAGGCCTTCTGGGACAACCTGCTCGACGGCGTCGAGTCGACGCTGCACTTCAGCGACGAACTGCTCGCCGAACACGGCGTCGATGCGCAGACGCGCGCGCAGCCGGACTTCGTCGGGCTCGGCAACCGGCTCGAGGACGTGGACGGCTTCGACGCCGAGTTCTTCGGCTACTCCGCTCGCGAAGCGGCGCTGATGGACCCGCAGCAGCGACTGTTTCTCGAGTGTGCGTGGGAGGCTGCCGAGGCGGCCGGCTATGGTGCCGCGCGCGGCGCCCGGGTGGGCGTGTTCGCGAGCGCCGGCACGAGCCACTATCTGCTCGACAACGTCTATCCGCGCAGACGCGAACTGAAGCTCGAGAACATCCAGTGGCTGCTCGGCAACGGCCGCGACTTCCTCGCCACCCGCGTCGCGTACAAGCTGGGCCTGGCCGGCCCGGCCGTGACCGTCGAGACCGCCTGCTCGTCCTCGCTCGTGGCAGTGCATGCCGCTTGCGCGAGCCTGCGCGCGGGCGACTGCGAGATGGCGCTCGTCGGCGGCGTGTCGCTCGAGGCAGAGTATTACGGTTATCGACCCATGCCGGACAGCATCATCTCGACGGACGGCCGGTGCCGGCCGTTCGACGCCGATGCGTCCGGCACGACGGGCGGCAGCGGCTGCGCGGTCGTCATGCTCAAGCCGCTCGCGAAGGCGCTGGAGGACGGCGATCACGTGCATGCGGTGATCCGGGGCTCGGCGATCAACAACGACGGCGCCGGCAAGGTGAGCTACACCGCGCCGAGCGTCGCCGGGCAGGCCGGCGTCATCGCGGCCGCGCTGCGGGATGCCGACGTGCCGGCCGACACGGTCGGGTACGTGGAAGCGCACGGTACCGGCACGCGGCTTGGCGATCCGGTCGAATTCCGCGCGCTCACGCAGGCCTATGCCCCGAACGGCGCATGGCCGGCCGGCCGCCGGTGCGCGCTCGGCTCGCTTAAGGCGAACCTCGGGCATCTCGATGCGGCGGCAGGGATCGTCGGCTTCGTGAAGGCCGTTCTCGCCGTCGAGCACGGCGAGGTGCCGCCGATGCCATATTTTACGAAACCGAATCCCGAGATCGATCTCGAGGGCAGCCCGTTTCATATCAACACCGAGCGGTACACGTGGCCCGATGCACCCTGGCCACGTCGCGCGGGCGTCAGCTCGTTCGGGATCGGCGGCACCAATGCGCACGTGATCGTCGAGGCGCCGCCGCCGCGGCCGTCGCCGTCGTCCGACGCACCCGATGCTGGCGTGCAGGTTCTGCCGCTGTCGGCCCGCACGCCGGCCGCGCTTCGACGCATGCGTCGCCGCCTGGCCGCGCACCTGCGCGCGTCGTCCGCGCGGCTGTCAGACGTCGCGTTCTCGCTCGGCGCGGGCCGTGCGCGATTGCCGGTGCGCGACACGATCGTGTGCGCGACGCGCGAGGCCGCATGCACGGCGCTGGACGCGCCGTGGGATGCGCCGGCGGGTGAGCCGCGGGAAAATCGCCCGGTCGTGTTCATGTTCCCCGGTCAGGGGGCGCAGCATATCGGGATGCTGAAGGGGCTCTATGAACGCGAACCGGCATTCCGCGACGCGCTGGACGAATGCGCGGCGCTGCTGCGCACGCAGCACGGGCTCGACATCCTCGCGGCCATGTACCCGGACCCCGGCAGGGAGACCGATGCGTCCGCCGGGCTGCGCGAGACGGGTATCGCGCAACCGGCGCTGTTCGCCGTCGACTATTCGTGCGCGATGCTGCTGCGCGCTCGCGGTGTCGAGCCGGACGCGCTGATCGGCCACAGTCTCGGCGAGCTGGTCGCCGCGTGCGTCGGCGGCTACTACACGCTGGCGGATGCGCTCGCAATCGTCGCGACGCGCGGACGCCTCATGCAGGCCGCCGATCGCGGCGCGATGCTTGCCGTCGCGCTGGACGAGCACGCATGCGCGCGCTGGCTCGACGCGGACGTGGAGCTGGCGGCCGTCAACGGTCGCAACCAGTGCGTGCTGGCCGGCGGGACCGAGGCGATCGAGCGGCTGCGGCAAGCGCTTGCCGAGGCAGGCGTGCAGAGCCAGCCGCTTGCGACGTCGCACGCATTTCATTCGCACCGGATGGCGGCGGCCGCGCAGGCGCTCGAGGCCTTCGTCGCCCGGATTCCGGTGCAGGCGAGCACGGTGCCCGTCATATCGAACCGCACCGGCGCCTGGTTGTCGCTCGACGCCTCCAACCACGCCGGCTATTGGGCATCGCACCTGCGCGACACGGTGCGTTTCGCCGACGGGATCGCGACGTTGCACGACGCGTTCGATGCGCCGCTGCTCGTCGAAGTAGGCCCGGGGCGGACGCTGCGCACCGCGCTGGAAGCGGACGGCCGGGCATACGATGTGCTCGGCTGCGGCCGTCATCCGCGCGATCGTTCGGACGACGTGTCGACCTTCGCGCATGCGATCGCCACATTGTGGCGGCTGGGTGCACGCGTCGACTGGCGCCGCGCGTGCGGCAGCAACGCCGCGCGGCGCGTGCCGCTGCCGGCTTATCCGTTCGCGCGCACACGACACTGGATCGACGCGCCGGTCGAGCGAAGCGGGCCGCCGGCGCTTTACCGTCACTGGCGGCGTGTTGCCGGCGGGCGGCGCACGTACGAGCTTGCATTGCCGCCGTCGTGGTGGGTCGTCGACGAGCATCGCGTGTTCGACGGCAAGCCGGTGCTGCCCGGCACCGGCTGTCTCGAGCTCGTGCGAGGCGCATTCGAGCGGATGGGACACGGGCCGCGGATTGCATTGAGCGACGTCTATTTCCCGGCGCCGCTCGTGCTCGACGACGCGCACGGCGCACGTATCGTGCGCGTGAGCTTCGGCGGCGCGGACGGCGGTGTTCAGGACTTCGCAGTCACCTCCGCCGCCGCGGACGATGCGGCGGCGTGGACCGTGCACGCGCAAGGCACGATCGCCGATGCCGACCAGATGCCGGCTCCGCCGGCCCGGTTCGAGCACGTGCGCGCGCAGCGTGCGGACACGCTCGCGAGTCCCGCCGCGCGCGCCGCGCTCGACGACCGGCTCGCGCTGTTCGGCCCGCGCTGGCATTGTTTCCGCGCGTTGTGGCTCGGCGACGACGAAGGGGTCGCGCAGCTCGAGCTCGATCCCGCGTTCGCGGCCGACCTGGAGAATGCGCCGCTGCACCCGGCGTTGCTCGACATGGCCACCGGTTTCCTGTCGACGCTGGAAAACCGCGGCGCGCGGCTGCCGTTCCACTATCGCAGGCTGTCGCTCCATGCACCGTTGACCGCGCGGCTGTTCAGCCATGCGCGCCGCGTGCGCGAGAACGTCTTCGATGTGACGCTGTTCGCGCTCGACGAGGCGGGAGGCGTCGGGCCCGCGCTCGTCGAGGTGGAGGGCTTCACGCTGCGCGACGAGCGTGCGCCCGCGGCGGCGGCCGACCGCTCGTCGCCGGCCGCATGGTGCTCGCGCCCCGCATGGCGGCCCGCACTGCCGCCGCGCGGCGATGCGTTGCCCGATGCGGCCTGGACGATCGTCGCACGCGGCAAGTCGATGCGCGACGCGATCGCGACGCATGCACCGCACGGCAGCATCCTGGTCGACGAGGATGCGCGCGGCACGCACGCGCCCGAGGCCGGCGACGGTTACGGCCATGCGCGCGCGTTCGAACGGAATTCCCGGCCGGCGCAGATCCTCTATTGCGTCGGCGCCGACGATCGCGGTTCGGCGGTGGAGCGCTTCGACGATCTGATGCGCCTGTTGCAGACGTTCGGCCCGCAAGCCGCATCCGGCACGGTTCTGACGCTCGTCACCACGGGCGCCTGCGCCGTGCGTGCCGGCGAACGGCCGAGCGGCGTGCAAGCCGCGCTGGTCGGCGCACTGCGTGCAGCGAGCCGGGAGTTCGCGCATCTGCGCTGTCGCCACGTCGATCTTCCGGCCGAGCCGGGCGATGCCGATCATGCGGCGCTGCGCGGGCTGCTTGCGCGCGCCGACGCCGGCTCGCCGGCGCCGCTCGTGCCGACGCTCGTGCCGACGCTCGCGCTGCGCGACGGCACGTTCCACGAGCCGGGCTTCCGGGCGCTGCCCGACGTGGACGCGACGCCTGTGCTGGTCGACGGTGGCGCGTACGTGATCACGGGCGGCCTGGGCGGCATGGGGTTGACGTTTGCCGAGCATATCGCGCGCCGAGTCGCCGCGCCGCGCCTGTTCCTGGTATCGCGCACGGTCGATGCGTCGCGGCCGGACGTCGCGGCGGCGACTGCCGCGCTGCGTGCGCTCGGCGCCGACGTGACGCTCGTGCAGGCCGACTGCGGCGAACCTCGCGCGTGGGCCGCGGCGCTGGCGGATATCGCCGCACGCTGCGGCCGCATCGACGGAGCGATCCACGCGGCGGGGATCGAGGCCAGCGGGCCTGTCCAGCTCGGCGAGCCGGCAGCATGGGCGCGCGTGCTGGCGCCGAAGACGCTCGGCACGGACGCGTTGCTCGATGCGCTGCGCGCGCACCGGCCGGATTTCGTGCTGCTGTGTTCGTCGCTGGCGGCGCTCGTCGGCGGTCTCGGCCAGGCCGACTACGCGGCGGCGAACGCGTATCTCGACGCGGTCGCGCATGCGGCGCGCCACGACGGGCTGCCGGTCGTCTCGATCAACTGGGATGCCTGGGCCGAGGTCGGCATGCGGGTCGCATACGATCGTGCTCATCCGAACCAGACGCCGATCGACGCGGCCCACGGTCTGCTGAACGACGAGGGCTGCCGCGTGTTCGACATCGCGCTCGCGCACGATGGCGCGCAAATCGCGGTGAACAAGGCCGAGGACATCGAGGTGTGGCTGCGCCGCCTCGCGGGCGGGACCGATGCGCGCGGCGAGCGCGGCGACGCGCATGCGGCGCCGGCCGTCGACGAGCGGATCGCACCGCGCAACGACGTCGAGCGCGAGCTGGCGCAACTCTGGCGCGAGCTGCTGGGCGGCGAACTGCCCGGCGTGACCGACAATTTCTTCACGCTGGGCGGGCACTCGTTGCTCGGCGCGCAGCTGATATCGCGCGTGCGGGAGCGCTTTGCGAATTGCCTGACGCTTGCCGAGTTTCTGGACGAGCCTACGATCGAACGGATGGCGCGGTCGCTCGGCGCGCCGGACGCGGCCGATACGGCCCGCGGCGAGGATGACGCGCACGTGCGCTACTGCCTCGTGCCCGTGCAGCGTACCGGTGCCGGGACGCCGTTCTTCTGCGTACCGGGCATGGGCGGCAACGTTACCCAGGTGCTGCCGCTCGCACGCGCGATGGGAGCGGCGCGGCCGTTCTACGGTCTGCAGTGCCTCGGGCTCGACGGCAAGGCCGAACCGCACGATAGCGTCGAGGCGATGGCCGAGCACTACGTGCGCTGCATCCGCACCGTTCAGCCTCACGGGCCGTATCTGCTGGGCGGCCATTCGCTCGGCGGCAAGGTCGCGCTCGAGATGGCGCGACGGCTCGACGCCGAAGGGGAGCCCCCCGGCCTGATCGCGTTGTTCGACTCCGCTGCGCCGCCGTACCTGCGCATGACGACGCCGACCGATGCCCAGGTAGTCGGTTCGCTGCTGGGCATTTTCGGACGCTACTCGGGCAAGCCAGTCGACGTGACGCGCGATATGCTGGCGCGTCTCGAAGCCGCATCGCACGAAGAACGCCTGCGCTTCCTGAAGACGCAGCTCCAGGCTCACGGGTTGATCGACGCGCGCGCCGACGACGGCAGCATCGGCGGCATCTTCAACGTCTATCGCGCGGCCGCGGCGTTCGGAATGGCTTACGACCCGCCGAAGCAACCGTCGGACTGGTCGTTCGTGCTGTTCCGGGCGGTCGATTCGATGCCGTCGGGCATCAATCTGCCGGAGATCCGGCAGACGCCCGCGTGGGGTTGGGAGGCATTCAGTCGCGCACCGGTCGAATGCATTGACGTGCCGGGCGATCACTTCACGTGCCTGTCCGACGTGCACGCCCATGCGATCGCGCTGCCGCTGGCCGATCGCCTGCAGGCGTTCGAGCGATGAGCGCGCAACCGCACGTCAACGGCGCGCCGCCTGCCGGGCACGGCGGCACGCGCGCGGTGCGCGTGGTGCTCGCGATCCTCGCGCTCGACGTTCTCGGCACGGGGCTGGCGATGCCGGTGCTGCCGACGCTCGTCGCGGGGCTCGCGGGCCTGTCGCCCGCGCGCGTTTCGCTCGTGCTGGGCGCGGCGATCGCGTCCTACTCGGCAATGCAGTTCCTGTGCGCACCGATGCTGGGCGCGCTCAGCGACCGGTACGGACGCCGCCCGGTGCTGCTGGCCGCGCTCGTCGGCATCGCGGCGAGCCACTGGACCGTCGCGTTCGGTGGCGGTCTGGCGTCGCTGCTGATCGGCCGCGCGCTCGGCGGTGCCGCCGCCGCGAACGTGTCGACGGTGATGGCGTATCTGGCCGATGTCAGCGACGGCGAGCGCCGCACGCATCTGTACGGCAGCGCGGGCGGGGTCATCGCGGTCGGACTCGTGGCTGGCCCGGTCGCTGGCGGCTGGCTCGCGTCGTTCGACCCGTACCTGCCGTTCGCGATCGCCGGCGCGCTGGCCGCGCTGAATGCGGCGTACGTCGCATCGTGGCTGCCGGAAAGCCTGCCTGCCGCGCACCGGCGAACGTTCGACTGGCGCCGTGCGCAGCCTTTGGGCAGCCTGCGCGCGCTGTTCGGCAACCAAACGCTGCGTCCGTACCTGCTGGCGTTACTGCTGACCTGGGCCGCATACGGCGTGTTCCAGAGCTGCTTCGTGCTCGCGAACCAGGCGCGTTACGGATGGAGCGTGATCGATGCGTCGCGGGCGCTCGCCGCGCTCGCTGTCGGGATGGCCCTGTCGCAACGCTATCTCGTGCGTCGGTTGACCGCGCGCGTCGACAACCGAGCGATCCTCGCACTGGGTTACGGCTGTTGTGCGGTCGCGTATCTGTGCTATTTCGCTGCTTCGTCTCCATGGCTCACGTACGCGGGGATGATGGCCCAGGCACTGGGACTCGTGGCCGACCCCGCGCTGCGCGCCGAGTTGTCGCGCCATGCGTCCGACCGGCATCAAGGCGAACTGCAGGGCGGTCTCGCGTCGCTCGTCAGTCTGGTCGGGGCGATCGCGCCGCTCCTCGGGTCGGCCGCGCTCGCCGCGGCCGCGCGCACGGGCGGTGGCGCGGCCGCGGCGGGATGGCCGTTCGCGCTGGGCGTCGCGTCGTACGCGTGCGCGCTTGCCATCGTGGCGCGTGCGCCGGCGAGGCGCGCCGCTGCTCGCTGAGCGGGCCATGCCGCGCGGCGCATGTCGCGCGGCATGGTACGGCCTCAGATCAGGCCGAGTACCATCGCCTTCACGACCGCTTGCAGTGTATTGGTCGCATTCATCTTGAGCATCGCGTTTTTCAGGTGGAAATAGACGGTGCGTGTCGTGAGCCCGACGATAGACGCGACTTCGCCGGCCGTCTTGCCGAGCGCGGTCCACCGCAGCAGTTCCCGTTCGCGGTCCGTAAGACTGCACACGTCGCCCGTTTTCGGCGTCGGCGCCGACAGCGCGATGAACTTCGCATGGATCGCGCCGGCGAGCCACGCGATGTACGGGGCATTCGTCGCCTTTTCCTCGACTCTTACAGGTGTGATTTCTCGTCCGACCGAAAACAGGGCGGGTAAATCGGCACCGATCCAGCTGCACTGGGTAAGAACGAAGCGTGCGCCGTCGCTCCATTCTGCCAGGCCTTTGGTTCGGAGTGCGGCATAGACGGGACTGCCACCCGGAAGGAAATCCGCATCCTTGTAATACTTGATCCAGCTTTCGTATTGCCCGCGGTCGGAAAAGAATTCCGAGTCGTTGCCGGAGCATGTGGATTTGACTTCGAAAAGCCAGTTGGAAAAGCCGATCCTCGATACAGCGCGCGAGGCTGTATCGGCAAGATCGGACATGGTCTTCGCATTCTCTATGCCCAAGTAAATTTCATGCCATTGAGTCGTCATGGTTCGATACCCGATGAAATTTGAATAAATTCGGCCCGTGTTACTGAAGGTGTCTCCCGCTGACCGATAGCGCTTGCTTATTCATCGTTATGGACTTTCAACTCATACTGATCGTGTCGATCGAGGTCGTTCTCCTTTTCAATCCCGATGTCGGCATGCAATGCCGCAAATGCCGGCAGGTGCGACCGGTGCGCGGCACCGGGCGTACACTGGCCGGCAGATTTCCCCGCGGCATGCTGGTGCCGATTTGACGGGACTGCTACGTAGGGTCGGTCAGCGCGGCGACGACGCGGTTCCGAATCTCCTGTTCCCACGCCTGGAGAAAGAAGTGCCCGCCGTCGAACCGGTGCAGCGCGAATGGCCCCCCGCTGTAGCGGGCCCACTCGGCCAATGCATCGCTCGCGACATGGGGATCGCGCAGACCACCGAACACCGTCAGCCCGCACGGCAACACGAATGGCGTATCCACCCGGTACCCGTCGGCGAGTGCGAGATCGGCACGCAGCGACGTCAGGAAGTGCCCTAGCCATTCGGGCTCCGACAGCAAGGCAGCCGGCGTTCCGCCCATCGCTTTCAGCCACTCGATCAGTTCCGGATCGGATAGCCGATGGGCCGGCGGCCCGCTTGGCGCCACGTGCGGCGCGCGGTGTGCGGCGCTGAATGCGTGCGAAGGGGTGGGAAGGCCGCGCCGAACGAGTTCCCTTGTCCATTCGATGCTGACGACGCTGCCCAAGCTGTAGCCGAACGTGCCAAACGGCTTGTCGAGCAGGCCGGCCGCCGCCGTCGCAAGCGCGGTGCACATTGTGTCGAGCGACGTGAGCGCCGCTTCCGCAAAGCGGGTTTGGCGCCCCGGTGGTTCGATGGCGACGACTTCGAGCCAGTCTGGCAGTTCAAACGCCCAGCTCCGGTACAGCAGCGATCCGCCGCCGGCATACGGGAAGCAGAACAGCCGGTGCGTTGCCCGGGGACGCGGGCGATGCAGGACGAACCAGGGTGTGTGATT
This sequence comes from Burkholderia sp. AU16482, assembly GCF_002223285.1. NCBI lineage: Bacteria > Pseudomonadati > Pseudomonadota > Betaproteobacteria > Burkholderiales > Burkholderiaceae > Burkholderia > Burkholderia sp. AU16482. Next base: position 1,674,433 of record NZ_NKEY01000006.1, on the reverse strand, counting down.
GATGAGCATGCGGATTCGGAGTGGAAATCACGGCGCAGCGCAGGCGGACAGCGTGTGTAGAGGGCACGGGACGCGCATTTCGAGAGGAAGCGGAATCGCCCCATTCCGACGTGAGCGTGACGTCCGGATGGCGAGTGAGCCGTTGCGAGGACGCATCAGATCCCGCAGGCAAGCACCACGGCCTGATCGGCGGGCGGCGCGTCGTGATGGAGGCGGAACCTGTCGATCGCACCGAGACTGTGAAGAAACGTGCGTCGGAAGAGGTCGGCATTCGTTTCGAGTCGATGTTTCGTGTCGGTCATGTTCGTATCGTTCTGTCGTCCATAACTTGATTCATGCAGCGATAAGCGACTCGCGCAACGACGGCAAACGTTTGCGCTTGCGAGCGTATGCGGAGAACGGCGAGTTCGTCGGGTTAACGAACACAGGACGAAAATATATAAGGTGAATCACGCCGGAATCCTCAAAAAATCTCATGGAAGGCATCAAGTGCTGTCGTAATCGCGGCGGAATTCCTGGTCATCCGAATATCGATGGACCACCGATGTCCGGATTATATGGATGAAAATCGCTTAAAAAGCACCAAATATGCACAAAAAATTGAAAAATTTTTAGATATACGGCTAACTGAATTGATATGGATAGTTGGATTTTTGCTAAGAGACGATTTCAAAAACACTCATCGAGAATGTTGACTTTCGTGGTGAGCTGTCAAGCGAGTCGCCGGGCGACTGCGCGGCGAGGGGCCGCGGACGCGCCATGCCTTTCCGCCCACAAGGGCCGACGATACGGTTGTCCGGTCCGAGCGAAGTGGAAAACACGCTGAACCAGCGCGCGGGCGTGTCCTTCAAGGGCGATCTGCCGAAATGCGCGCCGGCTGGCACGGCAACCGCGCCGGGCACGACATGCGGCGGGCTGCGAATCAACGCGTAGCGGATCACGCCGGACGGCACGCTGAGCTTCGCCGACGAACCCGCGATGGTCGATGAGTCGGGGCGGCCGGTCTGGAGGTTCATCCGCTGTCGGGTGAAGCCCGGCCAGACCGTCGCGTTTTCGGCCGGTCCGTTTTCGCCGCCTACGGACAACCGGCTCGCGCCCCGCGTCGGCTATGTGTGCGCGATAGACCAAGGCATCGCGTTCTTCGCGGCGCGGCGCGGCGCGTCGCGGACCGGTCGCGCCTGCGGGCAGCGGCCGCAGCCACCGGTTCGCGGTGACGGCGGGCGGCCGGACGCGATGCGCGACGAACCTGCCGCCGCGCGCACGCGTTCGACAGCCTACCTCACGCGGCCGGGTGCGGGCCGGCTGCTGTCGGCGTCGCGAATTCCGGCTCATGCGCGTCGCTGCACGACCCGACTTCGAGTTTGTAGCCAAAGCCATACACGGTGCGCAGCGCGACGTCGTTCGCAATGCCGAGCGAGAGCTTCTTGCGCAGCTTGTAGATGTGTTGCTCGATCGTCCGGTCCGCGCAGTCGCGGTAGTTGCCCCAGATCGATTTTGCGACCTGGCCGCGATTGAAGCAGGTGCCGGGGTTCGAGAAGAACAGCCAGGCCATCGCGAACTCGCGCGACGTCAGCGCGATCGCGCCGCCGTGCAGCTTGACCGTGCCCGTATCGCGATCGAGCGCATACGGACCGACCGACAGGCGGGCCGGGGCCGAGGCGGCGCGGGCCTGCCCGCGCCGGGCGAGCGTCGCGCGCACGTACAGCTCGTTGGGATCGAACGGCAGCGTCAACACGTCGGCCGCGCCGAGGTCGTACCAGAGGAACATCTCGGCGGGCCCGTCGAACGAGCCGACCACCACGACCGGCGCGCGGCTGTCCGCGTGGCACGCGCGCCACGACAGCACCGGATTGTGGGTCGCATTGACGCAGCGCGCGTCGAACACGATCAGGTCGTACGGCCGGTGGCGCAATGCGCGCAGCATCGTCAGCTCGTCGGCGAACCGGTCGCCGCGGCGCTCGCCGCGCCCGAGGCTGTCCGCGATGCGGTCGGCCAGACGCAGGTCGCGGGTCAGGAGGGCATAGTCCAAAGTGACCTCTTCAAATCGAAACGGAATATCGGCGTCCGCGCCCGTCGTCGCGCGGCGGCGCCCGGCAGTTCGCCGGGACGGGCCGTGCCTGCACGCACGGGACGGTTTTGCCGTTCGCCTGCGGTGTCGCGACTTTGCGGTGTTTCAGATTGCTTGTGCGACGAGTGACGAAAAGTGACGTGCCTTCCGCAAAAAATTTTTGCTGTCTGGCGTTGGATGGGTTACCACGGGCAATCGGGCGATCACCCGGGCAATCGCGCCGCGCTCCCGGTGCGCGTCAGGCTTGCGACGCGAGCGAAACGAGCACAACGCATCCCGCATAGCGCCGGACCTCCAGCGGTAGCGTCGCGGCGAGCGCGGCGAGGGTGCGCGGCGGATCGTCGAGTCGGAACACGCCGGTGACGGGCAGCGCGGCGGCGGCGTCGGTCACGCGGATCACGCCGGGGTAGTACGGACGCAGCCGCGAAATCACCGCGCCGAGCGGCTCGGTGTGTATGACCAACTGGCCGCCGGTCCATGCGGCTTCGTCCGTCGCGTTGGCGGCGAGTGGCTCGATGAGGTCGACGCCGGCGCGCGCGGTGAGTCCGGGCCGCAGCGACAGCGTCGCGCCACCCGGCACCGCGATTCCGACCGGCGCATCGAGTGCGGCGACGTGCAGCCACGGGCCGTCCACACGAACCGCGAACCTGCCGGCGCGCGCGCGCACCATGCGCTCGGCATGCCGGACCACGAACGGGCGCGCGTTCGCCGCCGCGCGCACGAGCAGCGCGCCCGCGCGCAACCGCACGCCGCGCTCGTCCACCCGGTAGTCGACGTCGACCGCGCTGCGCGCGGCGAGCATCAGCGACGAGCCGTCGGCAAGCGTCGCGGTGCGCTGCTCGCCGGTGTTCGTCTGCAGGTCGGCCGACCACTCGGCGATGGGGGAGAAGCGATCGGCGAGCGCGCCCGCGCCAGCGACGAGCGCGCCGAACGACAGCACGCCGCGCACGACGCGCCGGCGTGCGGGTACGGCCAATAGCGCATCGCCGAGCGCGCTCGGCGCGAGGCCGTGCGTTGCCGGCGGCGTCAGCGCGCCGAGCGATGCGTCGAGCCGCGCGACCGCGCGCGCGTGTGCGGGATCGGCGCGCAGCCACGCGTCGAAGCGCGCGCGGTCGCGCCCGGTCGCATCGCCCGAGCGCAGCAGCACCATCCAGCGGATCGCATCGTCGAGTACGCGCGGGTCGATCGCGTCGACCACTTTCGGTTGATCGGCCAGATTCACTGCAAAGACGCGAGATAGCACGCGCGCAGCGCCTGCGCGAGATAGTCGCGCACGGTGCGCTTCGATACGCCGAGCCGGTCGGCGATTTCGGCATGCGTGAGCCCGTGGAACTGGCTGTAGATGAACGCGTTGCGCGCCTTCGCGGACAGCCCGGCCAGCATCCGGTCGATCGCATGCAGCGTTTCGACGACAAGCGCGCGCTCCTCCTCGGACGGTGCGACGCTTTCCGGGCGTGCGGCGAGCACGGCGAGGTACGCGCGCTCGAGGTCGCGGCGGCGCCAGAAGTCGTAGACGAGGCGGTGGGCGATTGTCGTCAGCAACGCGCGCGGCTCCCGCACGGACGATGTGCCGGCTTGCGCGATCAGTTGCACGAACGTTTCGGAAGCGATGTCTTCAGCCGTAAACGCACAGCCGAGCTTGTAGCGCAGACGGCCGAGCAGCCAGGGGTAGTCGTTGCGGAAGATTGCGTCGACGGGTGGGACAGCGGCAAGCGTCGTCATGCTGAATTCCATGTTGCATCGAACGGTTGGAGCGGCCAGGAGCGCCTTGCACGCAGGCTAGCAAAGAATATACGAGCACTCAACCTCGATGCCGGTGCGCATTTTTACCCGCGATTCGCGCAAGACGAATTCGCTGCGGTGTGGCGACGTTGCCGTGACGGTCGCGCGGCGGCCGCATGGCTGCGCGTGTCGGGTTATCGGCCGGCCGGCCCGTACAGCCCGTCGACGGGCGTATCGCGTCGAGCGGGAGCGTCACGCAGGCGTGCGTGCCCGAGGGCCGGAGCCTGTGTGTCGCAGGCTGCGAATCCGACACGGCTTCGCAATCGCTCTGCGGTGCGCCGCCGCTGTTCTTCGTGATGCTACACATCCTATTGCCGTGAATGCATGCCGGCCACCGCTTTTTTTGACGTTCACGCGGACCCTGTATGCTCGCGCTCCGACCTGGCAGAGAAGTAAGCATGTTTAGTGTGTTTAGTCGATTCGAAATAAACGACATCGTCGGACGAGCGATGCTGGCGGGCGTCTGGTGGGGCGCGGCGACGGCCGCCGCCTGCGCCGACGAGGGCGTCGTCACCTTTCACGTACCGGGCGGCGCGCTCGATGCCGTGTTGCTCGAGGTTGCGCGGCAGGCGCACGTCGTGCTGTCGTTCGACAGCGTACTGACGGCCGGCCGCTGGGCCGGGCCGGTCGATGGCACGATGACCGCGCGCGACGCGCTCGCCTGCGCGCTGGCGGGCACGCCGCTCGAACCGACCAGCGTCGCGGGCGGCACGTGGACGCTGCAGCGCACCCGTACACCGGATGCCGGCGCGGCGACCATCATGTTGCCGCCCATTCGCATGCGCGCTCGGGTTGGCGCGGACGGCGGCTTCGCCGAGACGCGCTCGTCGGCCGCGGCGCGGCTCGACCTGCCGCTCGTCGACACGCCGCAGTCGGTCGGCGTCGTGAGCCATGCCGTGCTGACGAGCCAGCAGGCGGAATCGGTCGCGGACGCGATCGCGAACATCAGCGGCGCGACGTCGGTGTTCGACGAAAACAATGCGAACTACGGCATCGGGATACGCGGCTATACCGCGCAGGCGCTGCTCGTCGACGGGAGCGTCGTCGAATCCGCCGATTACCCGCCGCTCGCGGGCATCGAACGCATCGAGGTCGTCAAGGGCCCTGCGACGGCGCTCGTCGGAGGCGCGCCAAACGGCGGCATCGTCAACCTGGTCACGAAGCGGCCGCAGTTCGCGCGCCATGCGACGCTGCAGACGACGCTGTCGTCGCGCGGGCGGCGCGAGAGCATGCTCGACATGAGTGACGTGTCGAGCGACGGGCAGGTCGGCTACCGGTTCGTAGCGAGCGGCAACCTGAACGGACGCAGCTATGGCGGCTACGATGGGCAGCGCGGCTTTTTCGTCGCGCCGTCGGTGCGCTACCGGGACGCCGACACCGATGTGACGCTGCGTCTCGAGCATTACCGGCAGCGCGTGCCGGTCCTGCCGTATTCGGTCGGCGGCGATGACGGCAATCCGTTACCGCAAACGTCGCTCGAGCCCGCCGGCGCGCGCGACGACCACATGGGCACCGATTCGCTGCGCGCGTCGCTGAACGCCGAGCGCGCGTTCGGCGACGGCTGGCAGGCGCGCGTGCGCGCGATCTGGCTGAAATACGAAACCGTGTCGCATTGGCACGTGCCCTACGCGCTGCTGGACGGCTCCGGCGACATCGCACTCTACGGCCTGCATTCCGTCGAGCGGCGGCATGAATCGGATGTGGCGGCGGAACTGCTGCGCACGTTCCGCGCGGGCGGTGTGTCCGGCACCATGCTCGCGGGCGTCGAGCACTGGCGGCTGTCGTCGACGGCCGACATCGCACCGTACGCGTCCGCCGTCCAGAACCTGTATGCGCCGCATCCGCTGCCGTCGATTCCGTCCGGTCCGCTCGCGCGCGAATCCGATTCGGCGATGCGGCAATTGAGCGGTTACGTGCAGCTCCAGGCGCTGATCGCCGATCGGGTGACGCTGCTCGCATCGCTGCGGCACACGAACGCGCTGCTGGACAAATCGCTAAGCTCGCCGTTGGTGCGCAATTCGGTTTGGTCGCCGAGCGTCGCCGCCAGCTATGCGATCACGCCGTCGGTCAGCATCTATGCAAACTGGATGCGCGGTTTTCGGCCGTCGCTCGACACCGTGTCGTGGGACGGCAAGACCCTGCAGGCCACCCGCACCGAGCAGATCGAGACCGGCATCAAGTTCACGCTCTTCGGCGATGCGCTGACCGCGACCGCCGCCGCGTACCAGCTGCGCGACGATGGCAAGATCATCGGCGATCCGACGCATCCGGGCTTTTACGCACGCGTGCCGGGCGAGCACAACCGCGGCGTCGAGTTCGACTTGGCCGGGAAGGTTCTGACGGGACTGGACGTGATTGGCTCGCTGACGGTGTCCGATTCGGGCGTGGCGGTCGACCCGCGTGGTACGCAGGTCCGGGCGCCGGGCACGCCGGCGCGCGCCGGCAGTCTGTGGATGACCTACGCGCTGCAGGCGCCGGCGTGGCGCGGCTGGGGCGTCGGCAGCGGCGTGTTTTTCCGCTCGCAGCGGGCGACAGGCGCACCCGGCTACGTCGTGCCCGGCGATGCGCGCGTCGATGCGATGGTGTTCTACCGCGCGCAGAGGTGGGCCGTGCAGCTTGGCGTGAAGAACGTGTTCGACCGGAAGCTTTACGGCGCCGCGCTTTACCCGAACTTCATCCCCGTGCTGCCCGGGCGCACGTTCTTGCTGACGACGACGTTCTCGCCGGGCTGAATATCTTGCGCCGCGCTCACGGCTGCGTGCCGTACACGCGTTCGATTGGCCGGTAGCCGAGGCCTTCGAGCGCGAAGCCGGGGTCGGCGTCGGCCGTGCCGGTGACGACCATCCGCGCGCCGCCCAACTTCAGCGCGGAATAATCAGGACGACTCGACAATATCGGGCCCGGTCAGGAAGCGCAAAAGTGCCCGGGTAAGCGCACCGGCGTGGTCGAGATTGCAAGAGGTCCGCCCCGAGGGAGTGTTTCGAAGCGGGCGCCCGGAATCATGGCCGCGAGCCGTCGCCCTTCGGTTGCCGGGAAAACGCCGCCGTCTTCGCTTTGCAGGACCGCGTTGCGCTGCGCACGGGATTCGGTCGCCTGCTCACGGCGTAGTTTGCGATGCCGTTGCAAAGGCGGGCAGGATGCACGGGATCGGTCGTGGCCGCATGCGCATGGCCGATCCGACGCGGTACGTACGACCCGGAGATTGAACGAACCTGGTCGATCGCCTTGGTGAGCGCGGTGGACCTGGACATCAACTTCTATTTGACGAAAAGAGCGAATTTCGGGTCGCCGTGATGACCTGTCTTGGGTGTTAACGAAAAACCGGCTCTCCTTCCGGGAATTCAAGCCGTTCCTCGGTTGAGGCTTGGCGTATCACGGACGACCCTTGCAACAAAGTCAGTGAATCCAGACCATGCCGTACGCGGAATTGGAACCATTGACCGCCTGGTTCGCCGTCCAGTTTCCGTATCTGGCCGATCCATTCCAGGAATACACATGCCCCCACGCGAAATGCCCATCCCCAATTTCGTCGATCGTGCATCGCTTGCTTGTGATTTGATACGCTCCTTGAAACACGCCTTGCTTCCAGCGACGCACGACAACCTCGACGAACGTGGCATATTTCCCCGCCGGAACCTGTTGACTCCAGCCAGTCGATTCCGTATTAGTCACTGTGCGCCCATACGAGGCGTCAACGTGAAGCAGATTCAAGATGCCTCCCACGATCGGAATACTTTCCGGATTCAAACTGGCACTGCCGCTGACGGTGTATCCATTGGAACGGGTTTTCGTCCATGTATACGTACACGGGGCAGCTACATTGCGGACGCCATTGCACAGGAAGGTATCACCTCTCCATATCCAGTCCTGCCACGTATTGGTTGCTTGCTGAATAGGAATCGACCAGGATGAGCTGTTTCCCACCAGATTTGCCTGCTTGGTTTGGCTATCGAGCAGGCACGTCGTCCCGGCAACGGCATGGCCGACCTGAAACAGGCAAACGACGCCCGCAATCGCGGAATTGAAAAGCGATTTCGACTTCACTTGTTACCCCCATCATTGGTTTGAAAAATATTCGCGACGTTGTTTTGTGTCGCATCGATGCCTGAAACCTTCTGGTCGGGTCCTCCGTTGGTATTTCCGCCGCCGGTATTGAATATCGGGGTGATCAGATAGCCGTCGCCGTTCGGGCCTCGTTGAATTCGGACTGCATCGCCGGCAACCACGGTTCCCGGGCCGACAATTTGTTCTACGGCGGAATTGACGGTCGCGCCCCCGGGCTTTCCGCTATCGGCGGAATCGATGACTACCTCTTTGCCATTTCCCAGGCCGTCGACAATTTCCTTCATTACGCCCGGATTTGCAGTCTGGTCGCTGGAAACGACCAGAACATCGTAGTCGTCGGCCGTTCCCGGCGGGAGTTTCTCAGACAGTGCCGACGCAACGAACCCCGTCCCCGATCCCAGATTTCGGACTTTCTGCTGAGGTATCGACCCGCTGGCTACGAGTACCGTGTTGCCCGGAGGCGGAGGCGTGGAGTTCTGATTTTGTGCGACATTTTGCTGATTCAAGCTTTGATCTGTTGAGTTCTGAGCCGGCTTTGACGGCAAGGCGTCGCCGCCGGAGCATCCCTGCAAAATAGAAGAAACAAGCAGAATCAAACCTGAAATATATGTGGTATTTAACATTCGATCCTCAAAAAATGTCATGGCCGATGGTTCGGTAATTTGCTTCGTCTGGAATTGATGCTATGAAATGCAAAATGTCATGTCTTTTTATGTTGGACGATTTGGATAGGTCTTGGTAAAGTATCCGCCATTCGGATTCGTGGCATGCGATTTTTAAATGATAAATATTTAAAGAGCGTGACTTCGCTCGGAGGTAATGCGATATCGAACAAAATCGAACATTCGAAAGCGGAATAACGCCGGGCTAGATGGCATCTTTCGTTTCTGAAAAATATAGGAATGTTCTTTCGATTGACGTCGGCCCACATCCTGGGCGTAAAAATATTCGGTTGGTGGCGGTTACGAAGGCCTGGCTCGTCATGACGGCGTCGGTGCCGGTCGCGACGCGCGCAAGCGCGCGATTGCCCGCCGCTGCGTCTGCCGTGCCTGTCGCGCGGCCGGCGGCGGCCGCCTCGCTCGTATCCGGGCCGCTGCCGCACGCCGAAAGCGCGAGTGCGCCGAGGCTGTAGAGGAACGTGCGACGGGAAAGGCCAGCACTCGCTTCAAGTCGATGTTTCGTGTCGCTCATGTTCGTATCGTTACGTCCGTAATGTTGGCCACGCGGAGACGAAACTCTCACGCGGCGGCGGCAAACGTTTTCGCTTGCGCGCGTATGCCGGGGACGGCGAACCCGCCTTGTTATCGAACGCGTGGTGAAAATATATAGGTGTAGAAACTGTGGATTCTCAAAAATGCTCACAAGGAAGTGCGTGCGAAGCCTTGACCGCAGCGAATGTTTCGTTGCTCCGGTTGGCGATCCCATCCGCTAAGGAACGCTAACAGAACGATTTTTGAACGTGCCTCCAGCAGATGATTCAGACGGCGATTTTCATGAACGCCTCATGTATGGTGGCGAGGCGTTCGAACCGGATACGCAGTGGGATTGGGTCCTGCTTTCGACCCGATCCCACTGTATGAATGGAGGGCGACGCCGCGATCGTCGAGACGCTTGCGTCCGGGGTATCGCGTCGGACGCCGCTTCGGTGGTGACAACAGCGGTTGGGTGAGTGACCACGATTCGTCATCGAGTATCGGTTTGGCCATGGCCTCTCGGCGAAACAACGAAGCGGTTAACGGAACGCGCGACGGGTTAGTGGCCTTCGCAATTTATTTTGTTGGAATTTCTTGGCGTTGCTTCCGTGAAATTGTCGTGCTAGTTTTTCATGAAATTTCGCAGCAATATTTTCACGGAGGCTCGCATGTTCGTGCAGTCCGACCGTCACGTCGCAAGCTACTACGCCGGTACCTACCCGGCGCCGATCCCGCATCGGCCGGCGCTGGACGAACGTGTCGACGCCGACGTGCTGGTCGTCGGCGCGGGCTTCAGCGGGCTGCATACGGCGCTGCGGCTCGCGCTCGCCGGCAGGCGCGTCGTCATGCTCGAAGCGAGCCGCGTCGCGTGGGCCGCGTCGGGCCGCAACGGCGGACAGGCGCTGCTCGGCTGGTCGTGCGACATGCGGCCGCTCGAGGATGCGCTCGGCCGCGACGGCGCCCGGTTGCTCTGGGACAGCATGCGCTGGGCGGCGGCCGAAGTGCGCGAACTGCCGGCGCGACACGGTTTCGACATCGACTACCGGCCCGGCAGCCTGTGGGCCGCGGTGCGGCCGCGGCGCGTCGCGATGCTGGCGCAGGCGCGCGACGAGGCCGCCGAGCGCTGGGGCTACGACCGGTTGCGCATGATAGGCCGTGACGAGATGCCCGAATGGATCGGCGGCACGCGCTATCTCGCGGCGCTTCACGATCCGGAGGCCGGCCACCTGAATCCGCTCAAGCTCGCACTCGGCCTCGCGCGAACGATCGAGCGCGCGGGCGGCCGCATCTTCGAACAGAGCCGCGTGCTCGACTGTCGCGAGACGGCCGGCGGCCACGTCGCCCGCACGGCGCGCGGCGAAGTGCGCGCGGACGTGCTGGTGCTCGCGTGTAACGCATACGTCGACCGGCTCGATCGCGACCTTGCGCGCCGGCTGCTGCCGGTCGGCACGTACCAGGTCGCAACCGCGCCGCTCGCACCCGACGTCGCGCGGGCGCTATTGCCGCGCAACAGTTGCGTGATCGACAACCAGTTCGTGCCCGACTATTTCCGCCTGAGCCCCGACAACCGGCTGCTGTTCGGCGGCGGCTGCACGTATCTCGGCGGCATTCCGGCCGATATCCCGGCGGCGACGCGCCCGCGCCTCGAACGCGTGTTCCCGCAACTGGCCGGCGTGCCGCTCGACTACGCGTGGGGCGGTCACATCGACATCAGCATGCGCCGCACGCCGGACATCGGCCGCCACGGGCAGCGCTTCTGGCTGCAGGGCTTTTCGGGGCATGGCGTGCTGCCGACGCTCGCCGGCGCGCGCGCGGTGGCCGATGCCGTGCTCGGCGACGCGCATCTGCTCGCGCAGTATCAGCGCATTCGCAACCCGCGCTTTCCCGGCGGCGACCGGCTGGCCGCGCCGCTGGAGGCGATCGGCAAGGTCTGGTACCGCCTGCGCGATACCGTTTGATTGCATCGGAATCCTTCATGAACGAACAGGAAGAGATAGAAAGTCTGGCGATCCTGATCCGCGACCTGCGCAAGCATCGCAAGGTCACGCTGAGCGATCTCGCCGAACGGATCGGCCGCTCGGTCGGCTTTCTGTCGCAGGTCGAGCGCGGGCTGTCGCGTCCGACGGTCGCGGATCTCACCGCGATCGGCGAGGTGCTCGGCGTGCCGACCACGTATTTTTACAGCCTGAGCAAGCCGCGCAGCGTGCCGTGGGTCACGCGGCCCGACGAACGCCGCACCGTGCATTACGCAGCCGGCATTACCGACATTCTCGTGTCGCCGAACATGCGTTCGCGCTTCTCGATCCTCGAAAGCCATCTCGCGCCGGGGGCGAGCAGCGGCGAGCGGCCGGTCGACGACAGCGACGAGCAGGGCGGCTTCGTGCTCGAAGGAGCGCTGACGATCTGGATCGACGGCGACGACACGCCCGTCACGCTCGGCCCGAACGATGCATTCCAGCTTCCCGCGCACAAGCGCTTCCGGTATGCGAACCTGACCGACGCGCCGACGCGCGTGATCTGGGTATTTACCTGAGCTGAATGGTCGGCGGGGCGGGCGCCTCCGCAGTCCGTCGCGCCACACGGCCTGTTTGCAGTACTGATCGACATGCGGCATGCGTTGCGCCGTGCGCCGCATGAATCCGGTTCGCCGCGTTGCGGCACCGCCCTACAAGACATGGAAAGGATGAGACATGACTGACGTCGTTCCCGCGCTGGTCGGTGAAGTCCGCGCATTCCGGCAGGCGCACCCCGAGATCCGTTATGTCGACCTGATCTGCCTCGACCTGCCCGGGCATTTCTACGGCAAGCGCTATCCGATCGACGCGCTCGAGAAAGTCGCGTCCGGCTCGCTGCTGAAGCTGCCGCAGAACTGCGTGCTGCTCGGCACGCAGGGTGGCCTCTACAAGATCGGCGATTACTGTTTCAACGACGGCGATCCCGACGCGCCGCGCCGCCTGATCCCCGGCACGCTGAAGCCTGTGCGGTGGGAGCGGCAGCCGCTCGCGCAGATGCTGATCAGCTCCGACGGTACCGATTCGCCGATCGAATTCGAGCCGCGCGAGGTGCTCGCGCGCGTGCTGCGGCGGTTCGCGGCGCGCGGCATCCGGCCGGTCGTCGCATTCGAGCTCGAGTTCTACCTGTTCGCCGCGCAGCTTGTGGAAGGCATGCCGCAGTATCCGCGCGATCGTCTCAGCGACGACCGCGACGATCGACCGAACATGCATATCGAGCGCCTGTCGCGCTTCTCCGAGGTGTTGCACGAGATGGTCGACGCCGCGTGCGACCAGGGTGTCGATGCGACGGTGATCACCGCCGAGCTCGGGCCCGGCCAGTTCGAGATCAATTTCGGGCATACCGACGACGCGCTGCGCGCAGCAGACTGGTCGGCGCTGTTCTGCCGCAGTACCCGCGGCGTCGCGTTGCGGCATGGCTATCGCGCGAGCTTCATGGGCAAGCCGTATCTGCATGCGCCGGGCAGCGGGATGCACGTGCACGTGAGCCTGTATGACGATGCGGGACGCAACGTGCTTGCGGCAGACGGGCAGCGGCCGTTGCGGCACGCGGTGGCCGGCTGCCTCGCGCTGCTGCCGCATTGCATGCCGGTGTTCGCGCCGAATCACAACGCGTTTCGCCGCTACGGGTCGATGGTGAACGCGGCGAGCCGCGCGAGCTGGGGCTTCGAGGATCGCGACGCGTGCATCCGGATTCCGGCGTCGGACACACGCAACCTGCGGATCGAGCACCGGCTCGCGAGCGCGGATGCGAACCCGTACCTGGTGCTGGCGGCGATCCTGAGCGGGATGGAGCACGGGCTCGATGCACGGCTCGAGCCGATCGCGCCGCTCAACGACGATCGCGGCAGCGGCATCGATTTTCCGAAGGAGATGCTGTCGGCGGTCGCCGCGATGCGGGACCATCCGGCCGTGCGCAAAGGGCTCGGCAGCGAGTTCGTGATGGTGTATTGCGAGAACAAACGTCAGGAGGAGCTGGATTTCCGCAACGAGATCGGCGCGCGGGAGTATCGGTGGTTTCTGTGATTGCCGCGCGCGTCGGAAAAGTCGATCAGGGAAGGGGGCGATCGTCGTCGTGTTCGACGTCAAGCGCCCTCGTGTGATTCCTTTCGGGGTGCAATGCCGCAAAACGCGTCGCGGCATCGCATGCGTCGCGCCCTTACTCCCCGAGCTTCGACGTCACGCACCCGGTGCTCGAGCATTCGCGCTCACGCTCACGCAGGAACGACAGCCGCGCCTGCGTCATGTCGTTCGCGCACTGGATATCGACGAGGTAGCTGCTGCCGCGCGTCTCGCTGCACTGCGCATCGCGTTGTTTCAGCCACGCGAGTTGCCCGGACTTCAGCGCCGCCTGCTGGTCGCCGCTCAGTTGCTTGCGTAGCCGGCCGTACTCGTCGTTGAGATCGCGGTCGGACTGCGAGAACTGCGTGCTCGTGCAATACACCTGGTCGAACGCGCTGCGCGGCTTCCCGCAGCCGGCCGCATGCGCGGCGAACGGAACGGCAAGGGCGAGCAACGCGCAGGACGCGAGCAGATTCTTTTTCTTCATGGTGAGTCTCCTGACTGGGGTGAAAACCGGTGAACCGGGCGGGCGATACCGTCGTTTATCCGGGCGTCGTACACGCGTCGATGCCGCCCGCGATCGCGGCGGACAGGCGCTGGATCGTCTCGCGGCGCGCGAGCCGCGCTTCTTCGTCCGGATTGACGATCACGCCAGCCTCGACGAGCACGGCGGGAATCGGCGCGGTGCGCAGCACGACGAGATCGTCGAAGCGATGGATGCCGAGTGGCGGGTCGATCAGCGGGCGGTTCTCGCCCTTGATCGGCTGCGCGTGATACAGCGACGGCCGTTCGCCGGCCGCGACCAGCCGCTCGGCGATCGCCTTCGCGCAACGCAGGCTTTCCGCATAGTGCGGGTTGCGCGCCGACACGAACACCGAGAAGCCGCGGAATTCGCGCTGCCGGCCCGCGTCGATGAACTGTTGCTGCATCGAGTCGTGATGGATCGATACGAACAGGTTCGCGTCGGGCGCTTGCGTCGAGCGCCGATCGAGCGCGATCTCGCGGCCGTCTGCCGACGTGCGCAGCACGCGATCGCCGTGCGCGGCGAGTGTGTCGGCGACCGCGCCGGACAGGTCGAGGTTGTACAGGTATTCGACGCGGCCGCTGGCGCCGGTGGAGCCCGGATGCGCGGGCGTGTGGCCGGTGTCGACGACGATGTAGCGCCCGGACGTGGGCACGGCAGCGGTCGTGCCGGCGGCGTCGGCCGCATGCAGCGCCAGTGGCCCGCCGAGGAGCGGGGCGCACGCGAGCACGCGCGCGGCGGCGCGCACGAACGGGCGAAGGCGTCGGAGGGTTTGGTTCGTCATTGTTGTTGTCGAGAAGGGCGTGCGGCGCGTCGAACGGCGCGCCACCGTCGGCCTGCTCAATGCAGTCGGAATGTCGCGCGATTATAGCGGGTGGCGGCGACGCCGCAATGACGAACGGCGGTTGTCAGGCCAGCACGCGCCGGGCCGCCAGCATGCCCCAGTACGACGCTTCCTCGAACAGCGACAGCCCGGACAGGTCGGCATGCGCGAACACGACGGGGCCGTCGGCATCGCGCAGCGCGAGCAGCCCCGGTCGGCTCAGGAAGCCGACGTCGGGTGTCGCCATCGCATGGCCGCGCACGGTGATCTCGAGTGCGGTCGCATGCTTCCACAGCTCGCGTCCGTACACGGCCTGCAGGTCGATTGCCGCCTGCTCGCGCAACGCGTCGGGCTTCGCCTGCGCGAGCCAGCGGCGCGTATCGTCCGGCGTTTGCGTGCTCAATGCCTGATAGGCGGAGAAGACGGAGCGCGTCGGCGGCGACATCCGGATCAACTGGTGCGTCGACACGACATAGCCGAGCCCCACGCTGTCGTAGACGACGTTGTCCCACGCGAGCGGTACGCCGGCTTCCTCGGCCGGCATGCCGTCGAGCAGGAAATTGGACACGAGCCACGGCGCGCGCGGCGGCAGGTCGCGTGCGGGATCGAAGCCGTATGCGGGCATCTGCGGAAACACGCGCGCCGCGACGAACAGCGGCATCGCGGAAACGACCCGGCGCGCCTTCAGCATGAACGTCGACAGCGCGCCGTCGTGGCCGACGCGGGCGCACAGCACGTCGACGCCGCCCGCACGTTCGGTCGCGCGCACCGCGAAGCCGTCCCGCGACCATGCGTTCGAGCCGGTGCGTGCGGCGATCGAATCGCCCAGCTTCGTCACCATCGTGTGCAGCCCGTCGGGCCAGGTCAGCACCGCGCCGTCGCCCGCGTCGCCCGCATGGCCGCCGCGCGACGAGAAATAGTGCAGCCCGGCCCATGCGGAGACGTGCTCGTAACCGGCGCCGTAGTCGTCGCGGCAGCAATAGTCCAGATACCAGTGCAGCGCCTTCGCGGTGTAGCCCTCGTCGCGCAGCCACTGGCGAAACGAGCGCCGGTCGAGTGCGCGCCAGCGCGGGTCGCGCGACGATTCCGCGATCGGGATGCAGAACACCTTGCGGCCGTCGGTGCCGCGCGCGGTGCGCAGCCCGTCGGTGTACGCGAAGAAGCGCGCCTGCTGCGCGAGCGCGTCGGCGTCGAGGCCGGCGGTCGGCACGATGCCGTCCTGCCACTGCCCGCCGATGAACAGCCGTTCGTCCGGTGCGTGGACGAGGGCACGCTCGTCGTACACGGGGCGCGCGGAGAACGGCGCGGATTCGATCACGCCGAGATCGGCGAGCATGTCGCGCAGATGCACGGATTCGAGCGACGGCAGCGGCAGGTAGTGCGCGCCCTTCGGATAGCCGAGCTCGCCGAAGCGGCCGCCGGCCGCGTTGCCGCCGAATTCGGGGCCGGCGAGCACCGTGAAGCGCGTATGGCCGGCGCGCGCGAGCTGCCATGCGCACGACAGCCCGGCCGCGCCGGCGCCGAGAATCGCGACGTCCGTCTCGATCGTGCCGGACGGCGGCGGCAGCGTGGCATGGTCGCGCAGCGCATGGCCTTCGCGCATGCCGGGGTAGTCGATGCGCGGCGTCGTCTCGATCCAGCCGGTGCGGCCGCAGGCGGCGAGCGACGCGGCCGCCGACGCGACGAGGAACGTGCGACGGTCCATCAGCGCAGCACGTGCTTCCAGTCGTCGTCGAAGCGGCGCACGAGCGGCTGGTCGTTGAGTTCGTTCGGCGACATCGGCAGCGCCGGCATGTCGGCCGGAAAGCGGAACATCTCGGCGGCCGTTTGCGGATCGAGCCAGCGCGTCGGCACCGAGTAGTGCGTCGGCACCGTGAAATCGCGGCGCTTGCCGGCGATCACGAAGCCCCAGTCGCCGAACGACGGCACGTAGCAGTGGTACGGCCACGTGTTGAACCCGGCTTCGCGCAGCGTCGCGATGATGGTCCAGTACGCATGCGGCGCGAAATACGGCGACGTCGACTGGATCACCGTGTAGCCGTTCTCCGACAGGTGCCGCGCGAGCAGCCGGAATACGGGCACCGAGTACAGGCGGCCGAGCCCGAAGTTGGTCGGATCGGGGAAGTCGACGACGATCGCGTCGTACACGTCGGCATTCGATTCGAGCCAGCGCACCGCGTCGTCGTTGATCACCTGCACGCGCGGATCCTTCAGCGCGCCCTGGTTCAGCTTGACGAGCGGCGCGGACGTCGAGAACAGCTTCGTCATCGCGGGATCGAGATCGACGAGCGTGATGCGTTCGAGATTGCGGTGCTTGAGCAGTTCGCGCACCGCGAGGCCGTCGCCGCCGCCCAGCACGAGCACGCGCTTGGCCCACGGCAGCGCCTCGATGGCCGGATGGATCAGCGCTTCGTGATAGCGGTGCTCGTCGCGCGACGAGAATTGCAGGTTGCCGTTCAGGTACAGCCGCATGTCGTCATGCCACTGCGTGAGCACGATGCGCTGGTACGGCGTCGTTTCCGAATAGATCGTCTCGTCGCCGTATACGCCGTGCTCGGCCCAGTGCGTGATGCGCTCCGACAGCGCGAACCCGGCGATCAGCAGCCCGATCACGAGCGACGCGCGCATCAGCTTGCCGCGCACGTTGCGGATTTCGTCGCGGAACAGGTGAGTCGTCCACAGTGCGACGAATGCGTTCAGGAGGCCGAACAGGAAGCTCGTACGCAGCAGGCCGAGACGCGGCGCCAGCACGAGCGGGAAGATCAGCGACACGGCGAGCGAGCCGAGATAGTCGAAGGTCAGCACCTCGCTGACGGTATGGCGGAACGCCTGGCGCCGTTGCTGGAACGCGCGCATCACGAGCGGAATTTCCATCCCGATCAGCAGGCCGAGCGCGAGCACCAGTGCGTAAAGCGCCGCGCGAAACGGTGCGGCGAGCCAGGCGAACACGACGAACAGCAGCGCGGCCGATACGCCGCCGAGCAGGCCGACGAGCAGCTCGATGTCGACGAAGCGGTCGAGCACGTCGTCGTCCTCGACGAACTTCGCGAGCCACGAGCCGATCCCCATCGCGAACAGGTAGCAGCCGATCACCGACGAGAACTGCAGGATCGAATCGCCGAGCAGGTAGCTCGACAGCGCGCTGCTGATCAGTTCGTAGCCGAGCCCGCACGACGCGAGCACGAGGATCGACAGGACGAGCGCACGCTTATGCAGCATCGCGCATCCGTTGTGCAGTGTTCGGCAATGTGGATATACTGGCGCGGATTTTCGTCTGGCGGCCCCGCGCGGGCCGACCGGCGACGGGGCGGCGAACCGAGCACAAAATCCGAGGAAAAGAATGAATAGTGCCTATCTTTATGCGGTTCATTTACTGTCGGCGTTCGTGCTGCTTCTTGTGTTCGCGGCAGTGTACCTGAAGGTCACCCCGTTCGACGAACTCGCGCTGATCCGCGACGGCAACGCGGCCGCGACGCTGTCGTTCGGCGGCGCGCTGATCGGTTTCTGCCTGACGCTCGCGTCCAGCATCGCGCACAATTCCACGCTCGGCGAAGTCGTGATCTGGGCCGTCGGCGCGATGATCGTGCAACTGATCACCTATGCGGTGCTGACGCGCGTGCTGCCCGGCATGAATCATGCGATCGAGGATCGCAACGTCGCGATGGGCGGCCTGATGGGCACCGCGTCGCTCGTCGTCGGCATCATCAATGCCGCCTGCCTGACCTGACGCGCCACGCGCTTCGAGGAGACCGACATGAGTCTGGGTTCATTCATCCGCAAGCAGTTCATCGACGTCCTGCAATGGACGGAAGACACCGACGGCGTGCTGGCCTGGCGCTATCCGATGGAAGACCAGGAAATCCAGTACGGCGGCAAGCTGACCGTGCGCGAAACGCAGGTCGCGATCTTCGTCAACGAGGGCAAGGTTGCCGACGTGTTCCAGCCGGGGCTCTATACGCTGGAAACGCGCACGCTGCCGGTGCTCACGAACCTGAAGAACTGGGACAAATTCTTTCAGTCGCCTTTCAAGTCGGACGTCTACTTCTTCAGCACGCGGTTGCAGCTCGGCCGGCGGTGGGGCACCGCGCAGCCGGTAACGATCCGCGATCGCGAATTCGGCTTCGTGCAACTGCGCGCGTTCGGCATCTACTCGTACCGGATCGTCGATGCGGCCGCGTTCCATCGCGAGGTCAGCGGCACGCGCGCGGCCTATACGGTCGACGATCTCGAGCAGCAACTGCGTAACCTGGTCGTCACCGCGATGAGCACGACGTTCGGCTCGGCCGACGTGCCGTTCGTCGACATGGCCGCGAACCAGTCGCTGCTGTCGCAGCGTGTCGCCGACGCGCTGGTGCCGGTGTTCACGCGCTACGGGCTCGCGCTCGACGCGTTCGCGGTCGAGAGCGTGTCGCTGCCGGCCGAGCTGCAAAAGGCCCTCGATCTGCGGATCGGAGCGGGGATGGCCGGCGATCTCGCGCGCGCCACGCAATACCAGACCGCGCAGGCGATTCCGCTCGCCGCGCAAAACCCGGGCGGCATCGCCGGGGTCGGCGCGGGGCTGGCCGCCGGTGCGGCGATCGGCCAGGCGATGGCCGGCCAGATCGCGGGCGCCGCGCAACCGGCGCAGGCTGTGCCGCCCGCGCCCGTTGCGGCGCCGATCGCCGCGGCAGCGGCCGACGGCACCGATTACGTGCAGCGGCTCGAGCAGTTGAAGGCGCTGCTCGACAAGGGCCTCGTGACCGAAGACGAATATTCGCGCGCGAAGGCCGAGATCCTCGCGAAGCTCACGCGGTAAGCGTCGCGCATGTTCCGTACCTCGTGCCCCCAATGCGGCGCGCCGGTCGAGTTTCGCTCGGCCGCGGCGGTGATGGCCGTCTGCACGTTCTGCCGCAGCACGCTGCTCAAGCGCGGCGCCGACGTCGAGCGTATCGGCGAACTGGCCACGGTGCTCGACGATGCATCGCCGATCCAGATCGGCACGGCCGGGCGCTACGGTAACCGCGTGTTCACGGTGCTTGGCCGCCTCCAGATGACCTACGACGCCGGTGCGTGGAGCGAATGGTACGTCGTGTTCGACGACGGCGCGTTCGGATGGCTGTCGGATGCGTCGGGCCAGTACGCGATCACGGTGCGCGAACCCGACGATGCGGCAGGCCGAGCGTGGCCCGCATTCGGCACGCTCGAACCGGGCATGCGGATCGACCACGGCGGCCGCGCGTATCTGGTGTCCGACGTGCGTACCGCACGCTGCACGGGCGGCGACGGCGAGCTGCCGTTCCGCGTCGATGCCGGCTGGGAAGCGCGCGTCGTCGACCTGCGCACCGGCAATGCATTCGCGACCTACGACTATTCCGACGCCGAGTCGAACGGCGGCATCCCGGCCGTCTATTCGGGCGAGGCGCTGGAATTCGATGCGCTCGCGTTCACGGGCTTGCGCGATAGCGAAAACGATATGCGCGAGAAACGCGGCGCGGAGATGGTGCCGTTCGCGTGCCCGAGCTGCGGTGCGCCACTGTCCTATGCGCCGAACGTGGCCGACTACGTCGTGTGCGGCAACTGCCATGCGGGTGTGCAGTGCACGGCCGAGCAGCAGACCGTGTTCGCGGCGCAGCGCAAGCTCGAATCGGTGAAGGGCGCGCTCGAACTCGGCGCGATCGGCACGTTCGACGGCGTGAAGTACACGGTGATCGGCATGATGCGCTGCAGGGTGCCGGGCGACGCCGAGACATGGGACGAATACCTGTTGCTGAACCCGAAGCGCGGCTTCCTGTGGCTGGTGCAAAGCGAGGGGCGCTGGGAGCGCGTGCAGGTGCTCGACCATTGGCCGACGATCGGCGGCGAATCCAGCGTAACCGATGGCGGCAAGACCTACCGTTTGCGCGAGGAATACGAATCGGAGGTCGTCTACGTGGTCGGGGCATTCAACTGGCGCGTGCAGGCGGGCGACCGCACGTCGATCGTCGACTATGGCTGGCAGAAGGACAAGCTGACGCGCGAGCGCAGTGATGCGGAGATCGTCTGGTCGCGTGCGCGGCCGCTGTCGGGCAGCGCGCTCGCCGAGCGTTTCGGCACGCCGGCGCTTGCGACAGCCGTCGCGGCTGCCGCGGGCGCCACCGAATCGACGGGCCTGTTCGGCAGGAAGGGGCCGCACAGTTTCGCGCCGCTGCCGTTCATGTTCAGCGCGTTGCTCGTGATCTTCAACCTGGGTTCGCTGTTCTCGTTTACCGGACGCTCCGTCTACGTGCTGGTCGGCCTGCTGGTGCTGTGGCTGCCGGAATGGCTGTGGGCGCGTTTTGCGTCGGACGGGGGCAACGCGTGATCCGGTACATCCTTTACGGCATCTACGGCCTGATCGTCGTCACGCTGTTCAGTTGCGCGTCGATCGGCGGCGGCGGTTCGGGCGGCGGCGGGTGGGGCAGTTCTTCCGCGCGCAGCGGCTACTCGTCGTACGGGTCGCACAAATGACCGCGCGCGACGGGATCGCACCGCCCTGCGCGGTGCTCGGCTCGCACGTGCTGGCCGACCTGGCCGGCATCGACGCGGCGCTGCTGCGCGACGCCGCGCGGCTCGAGGCGATCCTCACCGACGCGGCGCAACGGGCCGGCGCGCGCGTGATCGGCGCGCACTTCCACCATTTCGGCGGCGAGCATGGCGTGACGGGCGTCGTGCTGCTGGCGGAGTCGCACATCACGATCCATACGTGGCCCGAGCATCGTTTCGCGGCCGTCGACGCGTTCATGTGCGGCGCGGCGCGCGCGGCCGATGCGGTCGAGGCGATCGCCACGGCGCTCGGCACGCATGCGCAGGTTCGGCAGCAGGTGGCGCGCGGGGGTGCGCCGATCAGCGCGGCAGCGCTTCGGCTTCGGCCCAGCGCTTGAACGAATCGAGACGCCGGCGCGTCTGCACGAGATAGAACGCGCCGATCAGCGGCTCCAGCAGCCAGCGCAGCCACGACGGCTGCGCCCGGAAGTGGTACGTGAACTTCACCTCGGTCGACCCGGGCGTGTGCTCGGTGAAGTTCCAGCTGCCGCTGAAGCGTTCGAGCACCTTCGGTCCTTCGACCATTTCGACGGCGGCGACCTGCGGCGGACGGTACGAGATGTAGCGCGACACCATCGTCGCGCCCGACCGGCTGCGGCAGAACGCGTCGACGCCGACGTCGGCGGTCGTTCCGTCGGGCAAATACGCATCGATGAGGAAGTTGTCCCACACGAGCCGCCGGCCGTAGTCCTGCGACCACGTGAAGAGGCGCCTGCGATCGACGTCGACGGTCCGGCTGACTGAGATCCTCATGAGGGCGGGCGCCAGGTTGCGGATTGGGATGAAATCGAGTGTAACGCGCCAATAAACGGTGTTTCGTCAGACTTCGTCAAGTCGAGTGCGAGCTCGACCCTGCTCGATTGACGTACCCCGGGATTTCCCCTAGGATTCACTTCAACCCTTCGGGACAGACCCGGAGCGTTTCAATCTCTTGAGGGAGCCTCATGAGTACGCAACAGAACCGGCGCTTCGACGCGCTCGTTTTCATTGGTCGTTTCCAGCCTCCGCATCGTGGTCACCTGAACGTGCTGAAGTCGGCACTGAGCCGGGCCGAGCGCGTGTGCGTGCTGATCGGGTCGACCGACAAGCCCCGCACCATCAAGGATCCGTTCTCGTTCGACGAGCGCCGGCAGATGCTGGCTTCGCTGCTCGACGCGTCCGAGCGCGATCGCGTGACGATCGCGCCGCTGCAGGATTCGACCTACAACGACGGCGACTGGGTGCGCTGGGTGCAGGACGCGGTTGCCTCCGCGCTCGGCGACGTCGCGCAGCGCAAGGTCGGGCTGATCGGCCACGAGAAGGACGCCACGTCGTACTACCTGCGGATGTTCCCGCAATGGGAGCTCGTCGACGTCGACGCGACGGAAGACATTTCCGCGACCGAAATCCGCGACCAGTATTTCGCCGAACGAACCAACAGCTTCGTGCAGTGGGCCGTGCCGGAACCCGTGTTCGGCTGGCTCGAGCGGTTCCGCACGCAGCCGGAATTCGCGCAACTGAAGTCGGAAGCCGAATTCATCGCCGCGTATCGCAAGGCGTGGGCGGCCGCGCCGTATCCCGTCACGTTCGTGACGGTCGACGCGGTGGTCGTGCACTCGGGGCATATCCTGCTCGTGCGCCGCCGCAGCGAACCGGGCCGCGGCCTGTGGGCGCTGCCGGGCGGTTTCGTGAACCAGGACGAACGGCTCGATGCGGCCTGCATCCGCGAATTGCGCGAGGAAACCGGGCTCAAGCTGCCGGAGCCGGTGCTGCGCGGCTCGATCAAGGATCGCCAGGTGTTCGATCACCCGACGCGCTCGCTGCGCGGCCGCACGATCACGCATGCGTGCCTGTTCAACTTTCCGACCGGCGAGCTGCCGCGCGTGAAGGGCAGCGACGACGCCGACAAGGCGCGCTGGGTCCCGCTCAACGAATTCGCGCAGATGCGCAACGTGATGTTCGAGGATCACTTCGACATCGCGTATCACTTCCTGGGGAAGCTGTGACGCGCTGATTCCCCGCATCCGGTCCGCCGCGACAGACGCGGCGGCACTTCAACGGCCTAGAGGAGCTCTAGCCATGCAAAACGTTCCCGGCGGCTTTGCCGCGGTTCTCGCCAATCCGATTCTCAACACGGATTCGTACAAGGCTTCCCACTTCCTGCAATATCCGCCGGATGCATCGGCGATGTTCTCGTACGTCGAATCGCGCGGCGGCCGCTACGACCGCACGCTGTTCTTCGGCCTGCAGATGCTGCTGAAGGAGTATCTGTGCAAGCCCGTTACGCACGCGATGATCGACGAGGCGCGCGATTTCTTCACCGTGCACGGCGAGCCGTTCAACGAAGCCGGATGGCGCCATATCGTCGAACGCCACGACGGCTACCTGCCGGTGAAGATCCGCGCGGTGCCGGAGGGGTCGATCGTGCCGGTGCACAACGTGCTGATGACGGTCGAATGCGACGATCCGCAGGTGTTCTGGCTCGCGTCGTATCTCGAGACGATGCTGTTGCGCGTCTGGTATCCGGTGACGGTGGCGACCCGCAGCTGGCACCTGCGGCAGACGATTCGCCGCTTCCTCGACAAGACCGACGACGATCTCGCGCAACTGCCGTTCAAGCTGCACGACTTCGGCGCGCGCGGCGTGTCGAGCGCGGAATCGGCCGCGATCGGCGGCGCCGCGCACCTCGTGAGCTTCATGGGTTCGGACACGGTGCTCGGCGTGCTGGCCGCGAACCGCTTCTATCGCGAGCCGATGGCCGCGTACTCGGTGCCGGCGGCCGAGCACAGCACGATCACGTCGTGGGGGCGCGAAGGCGAGGCCGATGCGTACCGCAACATGATCGCCCGCTTCGGTTTGCCGGGCGCGATCGTATCGGTCGTGTCGGACTCCTACGATCTGTTCGCCGCGCTGGAGATGTGGGGCGGCCCGCTGCGCCAGGCGGTGATCGATTCGGGCGCGACGCTCGTCGTGCGTCCCGATTCCGGCGACCCGGTGACGATCGTGCTGCAAACGGTGCGTGCGCTCGACGCGTCGTTCGGCTCGACGGTGAACGGCAAGGGGCGGCGCGTGCTGAACCGCGTGCGCGTGATCCAGGGCGATGGGGTCGACGAGCAGTCGATCGAAGCGATCCTCGTCGCGCTCGACGAGGCCGGCTACGCGGCCGGCAACGTGGTGTTCGGCATGGGCGGCGCGTTGTTGCAGCGCGTGAACCGCGATACGCAGCGCTTCGCGATGAAGTGCTCGGCGATCCGGCGTGGCGACGTATGGCATGACGTCCGGAAGGACCCGGCCACCGATCAGGGCAAGCGCTCGAAGAAGGGGCGGCTCACGCTGCTGCGCAATCGCCGCACCGGCGAGTATCGGACGGTGACGCTGCCGGTTGCGTGGGACGATCGCACGCTGGAAGGCGAATGGGACGAAGCGCTCGAGACGGTGTTCGACACCGGCCGTCTGCTCGTCGATACGTCGTTCGCCGAGGTGCGGGCGAGGGCGCACGCGGGCGAGGTGTGACGCGGGCGGCGGGGTCTCCCGCCGCCGTGCGGCCGGCTTGCGTCAATTGCCGGCCGGCACATCGCCGCGCGCCACCACTCGCGCCGCCTCCATCGCGCGCGCCAGTGCATCGAACACCGCCGGCCCCTTGCAGCGCGACACGTTGAAGCGCATGTACGACGTCGCGCTGCGCGACGCGCTGAACACGTCGCCCGGCGCGAGCACCACGTCGTGGTCCAGCGCATGACGTGCGACGCGCGCGGCATCGAGCCCGTCCGGCAATTGCGCCCACACGAACAACCCGCCGCGCGGCTCGGTCCAGATTTCGAGCCCGGCCCGTGCGAGACGCCGGATCGTTTCGCCCATCGCATCCGCGAGACGCGCGCGCAGGCTGTCGAGATGGCGCCGGTACGTACCGTCGATCAGCAGCCGGTGCACGACGTTCGCGCCGATTTGCGCGTTGCCGAACGACGTCGCGAGCTTCAGGTCGACGAGCGCGTCGATCCATTCCGGGCGCGCGGCGACATAGCCGCAGCGGATCGCGGCCGACAGCGTCTTCGAGAAGCTGCCGATCGACACGACCCGCCACAGCCCGTCGAACGCCGCGAGGCGCGGCGCGGGCGTGCTCTCGAAATCCGCGAAGATGTCGTCCTCGACGATCAGCAGCCCGTGCTCGGCCGCGAGCGTCAGCAGCCGGTGCGCGACGGGCGGCGCGAGCGTCGCGCCGGTCGGGTTGTGCAGCGCGGCGTTGGTGATGTACAGGCGCGGCCGATGCTCGGCGAGCACCTGTTCGAAGCGCACGAGATCGGGGCCGTTCGGCGTGAACGGCACGCTGACGATCCGTGCGCGGTGCGCGCGCAGCAGCGCCTGGAAGTTGAAGTAGCACGGATCGTCGAGCACGACCGTATCGCCGGGCTCCAGCAGCAGGCGGCACACGAGGTCGAGCGCGTGCGTGCCGCCGTCGGTCAGCATGATCTGCGCGGGTTCCGCGTGGACGCCGTGCTGCGCGAGCCGCCACGCGAGCTGCTGGCGCAGCGCGGGCAGGCCGAGCGGCGTCGCATAGTCGGTCAGCGCGTCGGATTCGTCGCGCGACACGGCGCGCAGCGCGCGACGCAGGCTTTCGTCGGGCAGCCACGACGACGGCAACCATCCGCAGCCGGGCTTCACCGACGTCGGCGCCGCTTCGAGCGACTGGCGCGACAGCCACAGCGGATCGAGCTCGCGATCGAGGCGCGGGCCGAGCTCCGCGAGCGCGAGCGGCGGGGCGTGGCCCGACACGTAGAAGCCCGAGCCGCGCCGGGCGACGAGCACGCCTTCGCTCGCGAGCCGCTCGTACGCATCGACGACCGTCGATTTCGATACGCCGAGCGCGTCGGCCATCATCCGGATCGACGGCACGCGCGCGCCGGGCATCAGCGCACGGCTCGCGATCCGTGCGCGCAACGTGTCCATGACGGTTTCCACGCGCGTGCGCGACGGCGCGGGCGGAGCGGGAATCGGGACGGGAAGCGGGGCGGAATGGCGCATGGCGAACGATGAACTGTACGGCCGGTTGTCCAGTACAGTTTGTCTGAATTGTATTGGGCTGTAGCTTACGCCGTTTTGGCCGGCGGCGGATCATCGGTCATCCCCTTTCCAATCAGGATCGACCGTGCAAAAGACGACCGACGGATGGCTCAGCGGCTTGCTGGGCGTCATCATTTTCAGTGGCTCGCTGCCCGCGACGCGGGTCGCGGTGCAAGGGCTCGACCCGCTGTTCCTCACGTTCGCCCGCGCGACGATCGCCGGCGCGCTCGGCCTGCTGCTGCTCGTCGTGCTGAAGCAGAAGCGGCCGTCGCGTGCCGAGGCCGTGTCGCTGGCCGTCGTCGCGCTCGGTGTCGTGGTCGGTTTTCCGTTGCTGACGGCGCTTGCGCTGAAGCACGTGACGTCGGCGCATGCGATCGTGTTCGTCGGGCTGCTGCCGCTCGCGACCGCGCTGTTCGGCGTGTGGCGCGGCGGCGAACGGCCGCGGTTGCCGTTCTGGATCTTTTCGATCGTCGGCAGCGGCGCGGTGGCCGCATTTGCGCTGCGCAACGGCGGGCAGGCGTCGGTGGTGGGCGATGCGCTGATGCTGGCCGCGATCGTGGCGTGCGGGCTCGGTTATGCGGAAGGCGCGCGCCTGTCGCGCGAGCTCGGCGGCTGGCAGGTGATCTCGTGGGCGCTCGTGTTGTCGTTGCCGCTGATGCTGCCGCTCACGTGGCTGACCTGGCCCGCGTCGTTCGACGGCGTCGATGCCGCCGCGCTGTGGGGGCTCGCGTACGTGTCGCTGTTCAGCATGTTGATCGGCTTCGTGTTCTGGTATCGCGGGCTCGCGCTCGGCGGGATCGCGGGCGTCGGCCAGTTGCAGCTGCTGCAGCCGTTCTTCGGCTTCCTGCTCGCGGCCGGACTGCTGCACGAGACGGTACCGCCGTCGATGGTCGTCGTGACGGTCGTGGTGGTGGGCTGCGTGGCGGGCGCGAAGTATTTCTCGAAGATGGCGCCCGTGCAGCGCGCGGGTTGACGCAGGTACCGCGGCTTGCCGGGCATCGCGCTGACATCACCCGGTGCGCGGCTGGCGGCGACCCAACGCAACGGCCAGGCCGCCGGTCGCGGCAAGCCTGGTCGTGGGCGTTCGCCACGCCGGACGCGGATTACTCGAACGTTTCGAGCGCGAGCAATTCGCCGATCGTCTGCCGGCGGCGGATCAGCCGTGGCGTGCCGCGATCGACGAGCACTTCCGGCGCGAGCGGCCGGCTGTTGTAGTTCGACGACATCGACGCGCCGTACGCGCCCGCGTCGTGCAGGAACAGCAGGTCGCCGATCTGCGGCTGCGCGAGCTTGCGGTACGTGACCACGCCGCCTGCATCCTGCGTGAACACGTCGCCCGATTCGCACAGCGGCCCGGCGATCGCGAGGTCGACGAGCGGCCGGCCGGCAGGCAGCGCGCCATCGTGCGCGTGCACCGACACCGCGTGGTAGCTGCCGTACATCGACGGGCGCATCAGATCGTTGAAGCCCGCGTCGATCAGCACGAAATCGTGCTTCGGCCGACGGTTGACGGCCTGCACTTCGGTGACGAGCGTGCCGGCTTCCGCGACGAGAAAGCGGCCCGGTTCGATCTCGATGCGCACCGGGTGGCCGAGATGCCGTTCAATGCGCTTGCGCGCGGCGTCCCACTGGCTGAAGTAGTGGCCGACGTCGACGCGCGGCTCGCCGTCGCGATACGGAATCGACAGGCCGCCGCCGGCCGAGATCGCGTCGATGTCGTGGCCGAGCGACGTGACGAGATCGACCATCGCATCGCACACCTGCGACAGGTGGCCGTAGTCGACGCCCGAACCGATGTGCATGTGGATGCCGACCAGCTTCAGCCCGTACTGGCGCACGATCTCGATCGCGCGCGGTACGTCGTCGATCCAGATGCCGTGCTTGCTCTGCGGGCCGCCGGTGTTGGTCTTGTTGCTGTGGCCGTGGCCGAAGCCCGGGTTGACGCGCAGCCACACGCGGTGGCCGGGCGCGTGCTCGCCGACGCGCGCGAGCATGTCGAGCGAACCGGCGTTCACGGTCACGCCGTGCTTGAGCACCGCCGCGAGCGTCGGGCGGTCGATCAGGTCGGCCGTGAACACGACGCCTTCCGGCTCGCCTGCCTCGCCTGCCGGACTGAACCCCGCCGCGAGGCTGCGCTCGATCTCGCCGAGCGACACGGCGTCGACGCACGCGCCTTCCTCGCGCATCAGCTTCAGGATATGGACGTTCGAGTTCGCCTTCTGCGCATAGCGGATCACGTCGAACTGGCGCAGTTGGGCGATGCGGTCGCGGATGACGTCGGCGTCGTACACCCACAGCGGGGTGCCGTATTGCTGCGCGAGCGCTGCGAGCTGGCGGGAATCGAGGGACATGGCGGATGAGTCGGATCGAATGAACGGATAGCCGGATGATGCGCCTGATCGGCTATACAGTAAAATGCCTATATATCGATACTCGATTCATTTCTGATATATACGATCATGCTGACGCACCGTCATATCGAGGTTTTCCGCGCGCTGATGGTCACCGGCAGCACGACCCGGGCGGCCGAGATGCTGTACACGTCGCAACCGACGATCAGCCGCGAGCTCGCGCGGATGGAGCAGGTCGTCGGCTTTGCGCTGTTCGAGCGCGCGCACGGTCGGCTGCGCCCGACGATGGCCGCACTCACGCTGTTCGACGACGTGCGGCTCGCGTATGTGGGGCTCGAACGCGTCGCGGCGACGGCCGCGCGCCTGCGCGAGTTTCGCGACGGGCAATTGTCGGTGATCGCGCTGCCCGCGTTCTCGCATGCGATCCTGCCCGGTGCGTGCCGGCGCTTTCACGACGCGCATGCGGGCGTCAGCGTGTCGGTCGCGACGCAGGAGTCGCCGGTGCTGGAGGAGTGGTTGACCGCGCAGCGTTACGACCTCGGGCTGACCGAGCACGACGTCGCGCCGGCCGGCACCGTGCTCACGCCGCTGCTGGAAGTCGACGAGGTGTGCGTGCTGCCCGACGGTCATCCGTTGCTCGCGCAGGACGCGATCGACCTGCTGGATCTCGCCGACCGTCCGTTCGTGAGCCTGTCACTGAACGATCCGTACCGCGTCCTGATCGACGAGGCGTTCGCGCAGCTCGGCGTCGCGCCGCGCTCGGTGGTCGACACGCCGTCGGCCGTGTCGGTATGCGCGTTCGTGCGGCAAGGGCTCGGGGCCGCGATCGTCAACCCGCTCACGGCGCTCGATTTCGTCGGCCGCGACCTGCACGTGCGGCCGCTGACGCGTTCGTTTCCGTACCGCGTCAGCCTGATCGTGCCCGAGCACCGGCCGAAGAACCTGCTCGTCGACGCGTTCGCCGATGCACTGCGCGGCGAAGCGAAGGCGATCCGCCGCCGGCTCGCCGCACACCTCGGCTAGCGGCATCGCCGTATGATGGGCGCTGCACCGCCATCGCCGTCATTTCTCCGGAATCCCGTCATGACCGACGCATCGTCTTTCCTCGAACAACCGACCCTTACCGGCGAACGTGTCGTCCTGCGCCCGCTCGACGCATCCGATCGGCAGGCGCTGCTGGACGCCGCGGCCGACGGCGCGTTGTGGAACCTGAAGGTCACGGTCGTGCCGGGTGTGCAGACGGTCGACGCCTACATCGATACGGCGTTGCAGGGGCGGGCGGCCGGCACCGTGATGCCGTTCGTGATCGTCGATCGCGCATCGGGCCGCGCGATCGGCAGCACGCGCTTCTGGAAGATCGATCGCAAGAACCGCAAGCTCGAGATCGGCCATACGTGGCTAAGCGAATCGGCGCAGCGTACGCGTGCGAATACCGAAGCGAAGTGGTTGCTGCTGGCTTATGCGTTCGACACGCTGCAATGCGTGCGCGTGCAGTTCACGACGGACGAACTGAACGAGCGATCGCGCGCGGCGATCCTGAGGCTCGGTGCGAAACAGGAGGGCATCGTGCGTCACGAACGGATCATGCCGGATGGCCGCAAGCGCAACTCGGTGCGTTTCAGCATCATCGACGACGAATGGCCGGAAGTGCGGGCGCGGCTCGAGGCGAAGCTGGCGACGTAACGCGGGACGCTTGATGCTTGACGTGCGTCGCGCGGCCGGCAGCGGAGGCGGCCGCGCGACGGCGGGGGAAACGGTGCGCCGCGCACGTGGCGCGGCGCGGCATCGCAGCGGTTACTGCGCCGATGCGAGGTGATGACGCTGCGCGAGCTTTTGCGCGTCCGCGTAGTGCGCCTGCAGGATCGGCAGCGCCTGGCGGGCGACTTCCTTCAGCTTGGTGTCGCGGCCCGACGCGATTTCGGCCTGGAACGCCGAGATCGCCTTCTGCTGGCCGGCGAGCGCGACCTGTTCGATATACGCCTTGTCGAACTCGGCGCCGCGCAGGCTCTTGATGCTGTTCAGCACGGTCGTGTCGGGGTCGTTGGCCGGCACGTCGACGCCGCGCGGGCTCGCCGCGCGCATCGCCTGGATGATCTTCGCATCGTCGGTCGACACGCGTTGCGCGAATGCCTTGACCTGGCTGTCCGACGTGCGCGAATCGGCGATGCGCGCGGCGTCGTGCTGCGTCGACACGGTCTTCGTGCCGTCGGTGATGAAGGTCTGGTCGGCTTCGTGGATGCGCGTCGCGGTCGCGGCCGGCGCGGCCGATGCGCCGGGCGCCGGCTGCGCGGTTTGCGCGGTCGCCGTCACGGCGACGAGAAGCAGGCCGGCGGCAGACAAGGCAACGCGCGAAATGTGGGGGAAGCGGTTCATGGGGACCTCCTTTCGATCGGGGCTCTGGTTGAAAAACGGATCGTGCGATCCGTCGCTGTGCGAGAGAGACCGGGCGCGCCCGGACCGGAGTCGACCGCCGCTCTGCCGCGGCGTCGGTCGAAGTGTTTCCCGGCCCGACTGATTCTAGGAGAGCGGTCGGGTAGCAGGTGCAACCGTGCTGTGGCTTGTGTAACGGTTGGTAAGACGATTCGGTCGGCATGCGCGCAGGCAGGTAGCGCGTACCTGATGCGCATGCCGTGGCGGCAATTTTTGCGTGCGCGTGGCGCATGCAATGCATGAGATGCGCGTGCGTGTCATCGGCATTTGACGGGCGTGATGGCGTCGCGCGAGTGGGCTGCGTCGGTGCGTGGCGTGCGTGAAAGCGCTATACGCGCTCGAGCAGCGCATCGAGGCGCGGCAGCAACGGCATCGCGCAATGCGCCTGCAACGCGTCGGGCGCCGTGTAACCCCACGCGACGCCCTGGAACGCGATACGTGCGCGCCGTGCCGCGTCGGCATCGCGGATTTCGTCGCCGACGTACAGCACTTCGTCGGCGCGCACACCGGCCTCGCGAACGAGCGCGCGCAGCCGGCGCGCCTTGCCGAACAGCGGAATGCCGCATGCGAAATGGTCGACGCGCGCGCCGGCATGCGGGCCGAGCCGGTCGCGCACGATTTCCTCGGTGTTCGACGTGGCGATCGCGATGCGGATGCCGCGCGCGGCGAGCGCGTCGAACGTTGCGTCGACGCCCGGAAAGAGCCGCACTTGCGCGGCGCGCGGCCGCATCAGGCGGCGCATGTCGATCGTTACGCGCGGCACTTTCCACATCGGCACGTCGAGCGCGCGGATGATTTCGCGCGCCGACATGCCGCGCAGCGCCGGGCGCAGTTCGGGCGTGGCGTCGCGAAAGCCGTGCAGGCGTGACGCTTCCGACAGCGCGGCGAGAAAACTGTCGAGCGAATCGGCGAGCGTGCCGTCGAAGTCGAAGGCGATGAGGCGGTAGGTCATGAAGCAGCGTCGCGGGTTTATTGGGCGGATCCCATTGTCGCCGAATCGAGGGTGGGCAGTGCGGCTGTTCGTCCACGGCGGACCCTGGTACCCCTTGTCCCCCACCCGACAGCGCGGTATCGTCGATGGTCCGCCTTCCGCCCCCGAACCGGAGAACCGACGTGCCCGCAGCCACCTCCGCCACGCTGAGATTTTCCACCGACAAGCGCGAACTCGACGTCGACGCGATCTTCGACTTCCTGCATCGCGATGCATATTGGTCGCAGGGCATTCCGCGCGACGTGGTCGAGCGGGCCATCGAGGGTTCGCTGTGCTTCGGCGCGTATGTCGGCGGCCGGTTCGTCGGTTTCGCGCGGCTCGTCACCGATCATGCGACGTTCGCGTACCTGTGCGACGTGTTCGTGCTGCCGGCCGAACGCGGCAACGGCTACGGCCGCGCGCTGATCGACCATATATTCGCGCAGGAGTGGGTGCAGCGCCTGCGCCGCATCATGCTCGTGACGACCGATGCACACGAACTGTACCGGCCGGTCGGTTTCGGTCCGTCCGCGAACCCCGAGCGGCTGATGGAGATTCGCCGCCCCGATATCTACACGAAACGCTGACGCGCGGCGCAGCGCATACAATACGCGCTTTCCGTTCTTGCCGAAGAGAAGCACACCATGACCGAACAGGAAGCCGAACAGCTCGCGACGCACCGCCACTACAAGGGCGGCCTGTACCGCTACATCGGCGTTGCCCGCCATTCCGAAACCGAGGAATCGGTGGTCGTCTACGAGCATCTGTGGCCGCATGCGCGCGGCCTCTGGGTGCGGCCGGAAGCAATGTTCAACGGCAATCTCGAAGACGGCACGCCGCGTTTTCGCAAGCTGCGCGACTGAGCGGGCGGCGCCTCAGCCGCCGTCTAGCCGGCGCCGCCCGGCTTGTCGTGCGGCGCCTGTTGCCGCAGCGCCATCGCAAAGAAGCGCCGGATTTCATCCATCAGTTCCGCGCGGGCCGACGCGAAATCGAACGCACGCCGGTTTTCGTGCGCGTAGCGCCGGCGCCAGTCGTCGGCCGCATGCCGCGCTTCGCGTGCGCGCAGATCGTCGAGTTCGGGCGTGCGCAGCGCGTGATCGGCGATCAGCGTCACGCCTTCGCGGCTGACTTCCAGCACGCCGCCCGCGACGAGCAGGCGGCGATGCTCGCCGGTCGGCGCATCGACGAGCATCACGACGCCCGGCCGGATCCGCGTGAGCAGCGGCGCGTGGTGCGGGTAGATCCCCAGTTCTCCACTTTCCCCCGGGACGACGACGAAATGCGCGTCGCCGGCATACAGCACCGCTTCCACGCTCACGATGTCGAGCCGCATCGACGTCTTCATGCGTACTCCTTCAGACTGCCGCCGCGCCGGCGACGATTTCGCACAGCTCGGTGGTGATCTGCGCCTGTCGCGTCTTCTGGTACAGGTGCCGCAGTTCGCGCAACACGCGGTCGGCGTTGTCCGTCGCGGTCTGCATGCTGAACATCCGCGCGCATTGCTCGCACGCGTAGTTTTCGACGACGGCCTGATAGAGCGTCGCCTCGACGTAGCGCAGCAGCAACGTGTCGACGACCGGTTTGGGCGCGGGCTCGTACAGATAATCGGACGCGGCCGCGCCGTCGGTCGGCGCGCCGGTGTCGAGCCCCGCGATCGGCAGCATCGCGTCGATGCGCGGCTCGTACGCGAGCGGGCTCGTCAGCCGGTTGTACGCGACGTGCACTTCGTCGAGCTCGCCGTTGACGAACGCGGTCAGCGGCACGAGCAGCGCCCCGAGCAACTGCTCGAAGTGCGGCTCGGCGGCCAGGCCGCCCGCACGGGCCGCGATGGTCGCGCCGTGGCGCAGCAGCGGCGCGAGGCCGCGCGCGCCGATCACGCTCAGTTCGCAGGCGACGCCGGCCCGGTCCCAGCGTTCGAGCGCATTCACGCATTCGACGAGCAATCGCGCATTGAGCGGGCCGCACAGCCCGCGATCGGTGCTGACGACGATCAGGCCGACGCGGCGTACGGTATCGCGGCGCGCCATCAGCGCCGATACGTGGTCGGGGCGGTCGCGCAGCACGCGTTCCGCCATCGCGCCGATGCGCGCCGCGTACGGGCGGAACTCGCGCGCGCGTCGCTGCGCGCTCGCCATCTTGGTGCGCGCCATCATCTCCATCGCCTTGGTGATCTTGCGCGTGGACGAGGTGCTGGCGATCTTCGCGCGGATTTCGCGTGTGTGCATGTCAGGGGGGGAGGCGTCGCGGCCATCCGGATGTCATCGTGCGACTTCATGCTATCGGGACTTCACCTGAAACGATTGACTGAAATCAAACGACTTCGCCCGGTCCCGCACCAGAATCCGTTCACGTGATCCTTGCGAAGGGGCAGCCGATGACCGATGTACGCACGCATCAGAAATACGAAGCGCTGATCGCGCGTTGCCGCGCATTACGCCCGGTGACGGTCGCGGTCGCGCATCCTTGCGACGAGGTATCGCTGCACGCGGCGGCCGCCGCCGCTCGGGCCGGCATCGTCGTGCCCGTGCTGGTCGGCCCGGTGGCGCGGATCACGATGCTCGCCGCGACGCTGGGTATCGACCTGTCCGGCTATCGGCTCGTGGATGCGCCGCACAGCCATGCGTCGGCGGCGCGCGCGGTCGAACTGGTGCGCGCGGGCGACGCGCAGGCGCTGATGAAGGGCAGCCTGCACACCGACGAGTTGCTGGCGGAAGTGGTGCGCGCCGATACGGGGCTGCGCACCGGGCGGCGCCTGAGCCACGTGTTCATCATGGACGTGCCGACTTACCACAAGCCGCTGTTCATCACCGACGCGGCCGTCAATATCCGTCCGACGCTCGAGCAAAAGGCCGACATCGCGCAGAACGCGATCGATTTCGCGCATGCGCTCGGCATCGCCCGGCCGAAGGTGGCGATCCTGTCGGCGGTCGAGACGGTCAGCTCGAAGCTGCCGTCGACGCTCGACGCGGCCGCGCTGTGCAAGATGGCCGAGCGCGGCCAGATCACCGGCGCGCTGCTCGACGGGCCGCTCGCGCTCGACAACGCGATCAGCCCGGAGGCCGCGCGGCTCAAGCATCTCGGTTCCGCGGTCGCGGGCGATGCGGACATCCTGCTCGTGCCCGACCTCGAGGCCGGCAACATGCTCGCGAAGGAACTGACGTTCCTCGCGAATGCCGATGCGGCCGGCATCGTGCTCGGCGCGCGCGTGCCGGTGATCCTGACGAGTCGCGCCGACAGCGAACGCACGCGCCTGGCGAGCTGCGCGGTCGCGGCGCTCGTCGCGGCGGCGGCGCGCACGACGGCGGCACCCGTGGCCGCGCCGGCGGTTGCGGTTGACGCACACTGACGGGGCCGCGATGCGACATCCCGTCCTGGTGCTCAACGCCGGCTCGTCGAGCCTCAAGTTCTCGGTCTACGACACGCGCGAGGATCGTTCGCTCGATGCGGGCCTGCACGGGCAGGTCGAGAACCTGCATGACACGCCGCATCTGTTCGTGGCCGACGCGCACGGCACGACGCTCGCCGACAGCCCCGTCGCGCAACCAGGGCATCAAGGCGCGATCGAGGCGCTGCACGCGTGGTTCGCGGCTCATGTCGGGCGCGAGGCCGCGTTCGACGGCGTCGGGCACCGGGTCGTGCATGGCGGCCCGTATTTCACCGCGCCGGTGCGGATCGATGCGCGCGTGCTCGATGCGATCGCGTCGCTTTCGCCGCTCGCGCCGCTGCACCAGCCGCATCACGTCGACGCGATTCGCGCGGTTGCGGCGGTCGCGCCGAACCTCCCGCAGGTCGCGTGTTTCGACACCGCGTTCCATTCGACGGTGCCGGCGCTCGAACGGGAGTTCGCGCTGCCGCGCGCGCTGACCGAGCAGGGCATCGTGCGCTACGGGTTTCACGGGCTGTCGTACGAGTACATCGCGACGGCGCTCGCGGCCCTCGATCCATCGTGGGGGCGGCACCGGACGGTGATCGCACACCTCGGCAACGGCGCGAGCCTGTGTGCGCTCGCGAACGGCCGCAGCGTCGCGACGACGATGGGGTTCACGGCCGTCGATGGGCTGCCGATGGGCACGCGCACGGGCGCGCTGGACCCCGGCGTGATCCTGTACCTGCAGCGTCACGCAGGCCGGTCGCCCGACGAGGTCGAGCATCTGATCTATGCCGAATCGGGCTTGCTCGGCGTGTCCGGCGTGTCGAGCGACATGCGCACGCTGCTCGCGAGCGACGCACCGTCGGCCGCGCACGCGGTCGAGCTGTTCGCCTATCGAGCGGCCCGCGAACTCGCCGCGCTGGCCGGCGTGCTCGGCGGCCTCGACACGCTCGTGTTCACGGCGGGCATCGGCGAGCACGCGCCGCGCGTGCGTGAACGGATCTGCAGCCGTGCGGCGTGGCTCGGCATCGTGCTCGACGACGCGGCGAACGCCGCTGGCCTGCCGGTGATTTCGGGCGACGCGTCGCGCGTGACGGTGCGCGTGATCCCGACCGACGAGAATCTGATGATCGCGCGGCACACGCGCCGTGTGCTGGACGACGCGATCCCTTCCACGCCGTATCCGACCCGGTGAGACCTTCGATGACAGCACGCGACACGCTTTCCCCTGCCGCCAGCGCTCTCGCGCTGCCGATTTTCTGGCCGATGGCCGCCGCCAACGCGATGTTCGCGGCCGGCGCCGAGATCGCGGCGCGCAATCTCCGCTTCCTTGCGGAAGAGGAGAAGCTCCATTTCGAAGCGCATCCGGCGCTGGCGTCGCCGAACCGGCCGTTGCTGGAACTGCGCACGATGACGTTTCGCGACTATTCGGCCGCGCCGGCGCACGGGCTGCCGACGATCGTCGATGCGCCGTACGCGGGGCACAGCGCGATGATCGCCGACTACCAGCCCGGGCAGAGCCTGATGCAGACGCTGCGCGAGCACGGCGTGACGCGTCTGTACCTGACCGACTGGCGCTCGGCCACCGAGGACATGAAGGATCTCGAGATCGACCAGTATCTGGCCGAACTGAACGTGTGCGTCGACGAACTCGGCGGCCGCGTGAATCTCGTCGGGCTGTGTCAGGGCGGCTGGATGTCCGCGATGTACGCGGCGCGTTTCCCGCACAAGGTCGCGAGTCTCGTGCTGGCCGGCTCGCCGATCGACACCGACGCGGGCGACGGCCCGATCAGGCAGATGGTGCACACGTATCCGACGTCGTTCTACGAGGAACTCGTCACGATGGGCGGCGGGCTGATGCGGGGGCGCTTCATGCTGCGCGGCTGGAAGAACATGCATCCCGACCAGCACTATCTCGCCGAGCACGTCGACCTGTACGAGCATCTCGACGATCCCGAATACCTGCGCAAGCGCGAGGTGTTCGCGAACTGGTACGAAAGCCCGATCGACCTGCCGGGGCGCTGGTACCTGCAGGCGATCGTGCAGATCTTCAAGGAGAACCGGCTCGCGAAGGGCACGTTCGTCGCGCTCGGGCGCACGCTCGACCTGAAGAATGTCACGTGCCCGGTCTATCTGCTCGCCGGCGAGGCCGACGACATCACGACGCCGGAGCAGGTGTTCGGGGCGCGCGATCGTCTCGGCACGCCCGCGTCGCGCATCGAGAGCCGGCTCGTGCCGGGCGGCCATATCGGCCTGTTCATGGGGACGCGCACGCTGAAGACGGTGTGGCCGGACATCGCGCAATGGATCGCGGCGCAGCGCTAGTGTCCTGTTCCGTTGTTAACTGGTCTATCTTCGCGTAGCATGTTGACGTCAACGGAACGGGAGACGTCAGCATGGCGATGGGACGACCGAAGGCGGAACTGGTGCTGAGCGAAGACGAGCGTTCGCAACTGATGTCGATCGCGCGTTCTCGCTCGATTTCGGCTGCGCTGGTCTCGCGGGCGCGTATCGTGTTGGCGGCTGCGGACGGCGAGCCCAACAGCGCGATCGCGCAGCGCCTGCAACTCACGCGTGCCACGGTGGGCAAGTGGCGTCTGCGGTTTCTGGAGCAGCGAATCAACGGACTCTACGATGAAGTACGTCCCGGCAAGCCGCGTACCATCGACGACGAGCGGTTGGCCCAACTGATTCACAAGACCCTGCACACGAAGCCGGCAGATGGATCCACTCATTGGAGTGTGCGCACGATTGCCGCCGAAACCGCCATCTCGCCGACAAGCGTGCACCGTTACTTCAAACTGCTGGGCCTGCAGCCGCACCGAAGTGAAAGCTTCAAGCTCTCGACCGATCCGTTCTTCATCGAGAAACTGCGCGATGTGGTCGGCTTGTATCTGAGTCCACCGGAGAACGCGCTGGTGCTGTGCGTGGACGAGAAGAGTCAATGTCAGGCGCTCGAGCGTACACAACCCATGCTGCCGATGGGTTTCGGCTACGTCGAAGGCGTTACTCACGACTACGTCCGTCATGGCACCACGACGTTGTTTGCCGCCCTGAATGTCCTCAATGGCGCCGTGCTCGCTACCTGCAAGCCGCGCCATCGACATCAGGAATTCCTGTCGTTTCTGCGCGAAATCGACAAGGCCGTGCCAGCCGAACTCGACGTGCACTGCATCGTCGACAACTACGGCAGTCACAAGCATCCGAAGGTCAAGGCGTGGCTGGCGGCACGCCCCCGCTGGCATATGCATTTCATTCCCACCTACAGTTCGTGGCTCAACCAGGTCGAACGCTTCTTTGCGTTGATCACCGACAAGGCGATTCGTAGAGGCTCGTTCGGCTCGGTCAAACAACTGGTCAAGCGAATCGATCAATTCGTTTCCCACTACAACGAAAACTGCAAACCGTTCGTCTGGACCGCGTCAGCCGATTCCATCCTCGAAAAGCTGCATCGACTTTGCTCGCGAATCAGCGGAACAGGACACTAGGCCGGCGCGGATCGTTACGGAGAGCGACATGACGTTGCGACACAAGCGCGGGCTCGTCGTCGGCATCGCGAACGAACAGAGTATCGCGTGGGGATGCGCGCGCGCGTTTTGCCGGGCGGGCGCGACGCTCGCGGTGACGTGGCAGTCCGACAAGACCCTGCCGCACGTCGAGCCGCTGTTCGCGCAACTCGACGCGCCGATCCGGATGGCGCTCGACGTCGGGCGGCCGGACCAGATGGCGGCGGTGTTCGACGCGATCGCGGCGCAATGGGGCGAGATCGACTTCGTGCTGCATTCGGTCGCGTATGCACCGAAGGCGGACCTGCACGGCCGCGTGGTCGACAGTTCGCCGGAAGGCTTCTCGCTCGCGATGGATACCTCGTGCCATTCGTTCA
Organism: Burkholderia sp. AU16482; assembly: GCF_002223285.1. NCBI lineage: Bacteria > Pseudomonadati > Pseudomonadota > Betaproteobacteria > Burkholderiales > Burkholderiaceae > Burkholderia > Burkholderia sp. AU16482. The sequence goes on along the minus strand of NZ_NKEY01000006.1, from coordinate 1,635,325 downwards.
TCCGGATGGCGCGGCTCGCCGAGCCGCTGATGACGCGCGGCGGGAGCCTGATGGCGATGAGCTATCTCGGCGCGGAGCAGGTCGTCGCGAATTACGGGGTGATGGGGCCGGTCAAGGCCGCGCTCGAAGCGAGCGTGCGGTATCTGGCGGCCGAACTCGGCGGCGCGGGCATTCGCGTCAACGCGATTTCGCCGGGCGTGTTGCCGACCCGCGCGGCGTCGGGCCTGCCGGACTTCGGCCGGCTACTCGACGACACCGCGCGCCGGGCGCCGCTGCATCACGCGCTGGACATCGACGACGTCGGCGCGTTCTGCGCGTTTCTTGCCGGCGACGGTGCACGGGCGATCACGGGCGGTACGCACTATATCGACGCCGGCATGCACATGCTCGGCTAGGGTCGACGCAAGCCCGTTATTGGCGTGAACAGGGCTTGACGCGCCGGCTGCACGCAGCGCTCAGGTGCGCGCGAATGCCTGCACGAGGGCCGGCGGCGCGTGGGCGACCGTCACCTCCGGCGTGCCGTGCCACGCCGCGAGTTTCTTCACGGCTTTCGCGACGTCGGCCGCGAGCCCGGCGCCGAAGCGCACGCCCGGCTCGACGTGCACAGCCTTCAGTTCGAACGTGCCGAGCGTGCGATGCGCTTTCGCATCGACGCGGCCCACCAGCCGGCCGCGATGCAGCACGGGCAGGCAGAAATAGCCGTAGCGCCGCTTGTGCTCGGGCGTATAGCACTCGATCGTGTAGTCGAACCCGAACAGCGTCGACGCGCGCCGCCGGTCCCAGACGACCGGATCGAACGGCGACAGCAGCGTCGTGACCGTCGAGCGCAGCGTGTCGGCCGCGGCGGCCGGCAGCAGCGCATCGAGCGAGCGATGCACGTAGGCCGGCTCCTTCCAGTCGTCGATCCGCACCGGAATCAGGTCGCCGGCCTCGGCGAGCCGCTCCAGCTCCGCGCGGTACGAGCGGCGCGGCAGCCGATAGTAGTCGGCCACCCAGTCCGCGCGCACGACGCCGAGCGCGCGGCACGTGTAGTCGAGCAGCGCGGGCAGCACGGTCTCGCGCGGTGGCAGGTCGCGCGCATCGTCCCAGTCGGGCAGCACGCGTTCGCGCACGTCGTACACGCGCTGGAAATTGCGGCGCTCCGACACCATCAGGTCGCCCGTCGTGAACAGCACTTCCAGATGACGCTTTTCGGGCTTGCGATCCCACCACCCGTTGCCCTTCACGCCGTTTTCGCGTGCGAAATCGGCCGACCGCACCGGGCCTTCTTCGCGAATCCGCGCAAGCAGCCGTTCGATCTCCGGACGATTCTGCTCGTGCCATTCGGCCGCGTATTTCCAGCCCATTCCCGACGGGTCGAGCATCTTGTAGCGCATCAGCCCGAACTGCTCGATCGGCAGAAAACACGCTTCGTGCGACCAGTATTCGAACAGGCGCGCCTCGGCGAGATGTTCGTCGAGCCAGTGCGGCGGGAAATCGCCGAGACGGCTGTACAGCACGAGATACGGGCTGCGCGCGACCACGTGGATGGTGTCGATCTGCAACTGCGCCATCCGGCGGATCGTGTCGAGCACGTCGGACTTGGTCGCCTTGCGGCGGGGTGGCGTGAGCAGGCCCTGTGCGGCGAGATGCAGGGCGCGGGCGGCGGCGGACGAAAGCGTGAGCATCGGCAGGACGGTCGAGGGTGGCGATCGGGAACCACTTTAGCGCGAAAGCGGCGTGCGCGTGCGACGTGCGGTTGCAACGCGTCTGACAATGGTTGACAGATACGTTTCGCAAGTTTCCCTATAGTGCGGTTCATGGCGCGACGACACGTGCGCGCAACGATTCCGCTTCCGACGCACATATGTCCATGGCACGCAGGAAGCGAATCCGGGTTTCCCAACCCCCATCGGGAGACCCGGAGCCCTGAGCGGACATCCATGCGGCTATGCACCGGCCCCGTGTGGATGTCCGCTGATTTTTTTGTTTTTCCGGTTTTCCGTCCATTGCCGCGCGACAGGTCATGCCGCGGCGCTCGTCTGTCCGGGCCGCAGCGCGCGGGACAGGTCGTAATGTTTCGCCGCGCCGTAACGCGGCGAACCGAAGTGCCAGTCGTAGTTGCCGCGAATGTACGTCCGGGCCTCGTCGAGCAGGCGCAGCGACGCACGATCGTCGGTGCGCGCGCGCACCTTTTCTTCCAGATCGAGATAACGCGCCAGATAGCCGTTGTGGATGTCCGCCGCCGCGTCGAGCGCGGCCTGCGGCGAGAGCCCGCGTTCGTGTATCAGCACGCACACGAGATTGCTGCTCGATTCGCCGGCTTCCTTCGGATACGAGAAGATGTCGTTGCACAGGCACAGGATCGCGTTGGACAGCCTGCGCAGGCGCTCGACCGCTTCGTCTGCGTAGAACGCGGCCGGCGCTTCGTAGCCCGCGGCGATATCGATCAGCGCGAACGCACCTTCGCCGCAGCCGTTGTACGTGCGACCGGACAGGTATTCGGCCTCGCCGGGCACGACGTCGGTCGCGAACCGGCCGGCTTCCCACAGCGTCGAGAACAGGAACGTCATCATCCCTGCCACCCAGCGGGCGTACTGCACGCGCGTGGACACGGCGGCGATACGCGCGCATATGTCCTGCGTCGCGCGTTGCAGGGCCGGCAGGAACGCGGCCAGGTGCGGCAGGCGCGCCGCCAGCGCGGCGCGCAGCGGCGCCGGATCATGGCCGGTCGGATCGGCGATCATCTCGTAGAGCCACAAGTAGAGCGCACCGAGCTCGCCCGGGGCGCGCGCGACGCCGTGCAGGCTGCACAGGCCGTCGTCGATCGCGAAGATCCAGCCGTAAGCGCGGGCGGTCGTGCACAGTCCGTCGAAGGACGAATGCGCATAGACGCGCGCGCAGTATTCGCCGACCTTGCCGTGACGGATGCCGTGCGCCCAGCGCGGATCGTCGAGCAATCCGTGGCTGTTCATCCACGCGTGAAGGTCGGCTTCGGCGCGCTCGGCATCGGGATGCACGGGTGTTTCGAACGGGTGGAACAGGTGCGGCAGCACCAGCGTGGGCGCCGCGGCTTCGGCGGCAACGGTTTCGACGGTGGACATGGCGTACCTCGCGGATGGCGGGTGACAACAGGTGTCGTGAGGAGCGCGCCGGGCTACTTGCCGAACCGGCGCGCGCGCTTGCCGTACGCATCGATGGCCTGTTCGAAATCGTCGCGTCCGAAATCGGGCCAGCACGTCGGCGTGAAATAGAACTCGGAGAAAGCGGTTTGCCACAGCATGAAATTCGACAGGCGCTGTTCGCCCGACGTGCGGATCACGAGGTCCGGCTCAGGCTGGCCGGCCGTATACAGCCGGCTCGCGATCGACTCCGGGCTGAGTTGCGCGAGCAACTGATCGACGGTGCCGGCCGCGACGTGCTCCGCGATCAGCGAGCGGACTGCGTGCAGCAGGTCGAGGCGGCCGCTATAGGCGACCGCGATGTTCACGTCGAGCCCGCGCGCGCGGGCCGTGCGTTGCTGCGCGGCGCCGATGCGCTCGGCCGTGGCGGGCGGCAGCTGCGTCAGGTCGCCGATCACGTGCAGGCGCCAGCGGCCGCTGGCGGCGAGCTCGTCGAAGACGTCGGCGATCACGGCGAGCAGGCCGCGCAATTCCCCGGCGTCGCGCTGGAGATTCTCGGTGGACAGCGGCCACAGCGTCACGAGCGGGATCCCGGCTTCCTCGCACCACGACAGCAGCGCATGCACGTTGCGTCCGCCGGCCCGATAGCCGTCGGCGGCCGGCAGGCCGAGGCGCTCCGCCCAGCGCCGGTTGCCGTCGAGAATGACGGCAAGATGGGTCGGCAACGGCGGCCGGGCCGCATCCGGTTCAGCGGGCGAGTCGATGGCGAATGTTTCCGGCGCGCGCAGAATCAGCTCTCGAGTCATGGAGACTCCTTCGAGGCGAGATAGCGATCGAAACGTGAAACAGCGGATGGGATGGTTATCGCGACTGCTGCAATCCGGCGGGGGGATTCTGTTCGCGCCGATGCGAGCGACCATTATCGATCAATGGATTTCGGATTATCAAGTCGTTCGCATGCACGATATCGGGGCGCCCGGGCGCGCAAGCGGCCGCGCAGGCGTGGCGCGGCGCCGGCGGATATCGAAAGCGGTGATGCGCGATCGATTTTCGAGCCGATGTTATTTGGGCAAGGGGATTCGGCGAGCGGTTTGTGTGTTTCGCGCGATTGAATAAATCGCGGAATTGGAAAATAAAAACGACGTAATACCCGGGCGATCGATTGTGGCAAAAACGCTTCGGCCGCAATCGACCGGCGACCGTTTACTGCCGCTTGCCGCGCGCGATTTCGTCGCCGGCGCCGGGCGGCAGCCGCCGCGTGATCGGAATCGACGCGAACGAGCACAGCCCGACCACCAGGAACGCGGGCCAGAAATCCGACCACACCATCGCCTGATGGCCCTGGAGCCAGTGCGACACGTGCAGCACGAGGCCGGCCACCGTGACGCCCAGGCCGAGCGACATCTGCTGCACGACGCTGCCGAGGCTCGTCGCGCGGCCGGCGTCGCGCGGCGAGATGTCCGCATAGATCATCGAATTCAGGCTCGTGAACTGCAGCGCGGGGAAGATGCCGCCGACGAGCACGATCAGCCAGATCGCCCAGGTCGCCATGCCGGGATGGAACACACCGTATGCGGCGATCGCGAGGCCCGCGAATGCCGCGTTGTAGATCAGCACCGTGCGAAAGCCGAAGCGGCGCAGCGTATGCGTGGCCGTCGAGCGGCTGACCGCGCCGCCGAGCGCGGACGCGCACGTGATGAGCCCCGAGTGGAACGCGCTCATGCCGAGCCCTTCCTGCAGCGCGAGCGGCAGCAGGAACGGCACCGCGCCGAGGCCGATGCGGAACAGCGACCCGCCGACGACGCTCGCGTGGTAGGTCGGGATCTTCAGGAAACCGAGGTCGAGCACGGGGCGCGTCTTGCGGCGCGCGTACGGCACATACAGCGCGAGCATCGCGGCGCCGGCCGCGCACATGATGATCGCGTTCGAGCGCGACGTGAGCGAGCCGTCGATCAGCGTGAGGCCCATCAGCAGCAGTGCGGCACCGCTGGCCGACAGCAGGAAGCCGAACCAGTCGAGCGGGCCCGGATCGGGTTCGTGCGTGTTCGCGATGTGCTTGCTCGCGAGGTAGATTCCGTAAAGGCCGATCGGCACGTTGATGAAGAAGATCATCCGCCAGTGCAGGTAGGTCGTGATGAAGCCGCCGACGAGCGGCCCGACCGTGGGCCCGAACAGCGCGGGAATCGCGAGGTAGTTCATCGCGCGCACGAGATCGGCGCGCGGCACCGCGCGGAAGATGATGATGCGGCCGACCGGGACCATCATCGCGCCGCCGACGCCCTGGATGAAGCGCGCGAACGTGAGCACGCCGAGGGAGTTGGACGCCGCGCACATCAGCGAGCCGACGACGAAGATGCCGATCGCGGTGCGGAACACGGAGCGGGCGCTGAAGCGGTCGGCGAGCCAGCCGCAGATCGGGATGAACACGCCGAGACCGACCACGTAGGCCGTGATCGCGATGTTCAGCGTGACGGGGTTGTGCCCGAAGTCCCTCGCCATCGCAGGCAGTGCGGTGACGATGATGTTCGCGTCGACGCTTTCCATGAACAACGCACAGGCAACGATGAGCGGTGCTAGAAAGACGGGCGACATGAGGAGGGCGCGCGGTAAAGACGCCATTATGCCCATAATGTGAGCGCTGCGTCACGTATGACAACAGTTGTTCCGCATGTTGCAACAGTCGTCTTTTCTGACGGGTGGCGTGGAAGGGATGACTGCGCACGCGCGAGCGGTGCGCTGCTTGCCCGGTGAACAAACCCGCATCGTCGCAGCGGGGCGCGCGCGCTTTCGATACCGGGCAGGATGTCGACGCGGTGATTTCCCAACCGCGTGTCGCACGGTAAATCGACCGCGCGCTTGCGCTTGAATGCGACGAGCGGCGCGTCGGCCGGCCATGTCGATTCCTTTTGACGGTGCGGCGGTGCGTTTCTAAAATATGAGCACTTGCTCATATTCAAAAGCCGCCTTCCCGCCATGTCCGAATCGTCCTCGCGCATCCCGCTTTTGCCCCGCAAGGCGCCGCGCCAGCGCCGCTCGATGGCCACCGTCGATGCGATCGTCGAGGCCGCCGCCCGCGTTCTGGAGCGCGACGGCTTCGATGGCTACACGACGAATGCCGTGGCCGCGCTGGCCGGCGTGAGCATCGGCTCCCTCTATCAATACTTCCCGAACCGCGATGCGCTGACGGCCGCGCTCGTCGAGCGCGAGAGCGCGCATCTGCTCGACGACGTCGACCGCGCGGCCGCGCGGTCGTCCTGCGACGACGTGCTGCGCGCGCTGGTGCGCGGGGCCGTCGCACACCAGATGCGCCGGCCGGTGCTCGCGCGGCTGATCGATTTCGAGGAGGCGCGGTTGCCGCTCGGCGCGCGCACCGAGCGCGTCGCGGACCGCATCCACGCGACCTTGCTGCATGCGCTCGGGCTGCGCGATGCGCCACGCGTCGCCGCGCCCGACGTGGTCGCGCACGATCTGCTCGCGATCGTGAAAGGCATCGTCGATGCGGCAGGCGCGCGCGGCGAGACCGATGCCGATGCGCTCGAAGTGCGCGCCTGGCGGGCGGTGCACGGTTATCTGCGGGAGTCGCGCGAATCGAAACTTGCTTGACACGCATGTTTCGTGCGACAGTCGGGCCCATTCACACCACAACATGACGCGTATCGATCGAAGGCCATCGAGACGAACGCGCGCGCGAACGAGACCTCGTGCCGATCCACCACCATCGAAAGGAGGGGACACGCCATGACGTCACGTCGTGCCGCACCGCTTGCATCTCGTTTCTCGTCGCGTCAGTCGCCGCCCGCGCCGCGTCTGCGCTGGGCCGCCGCGCTAGCCATCGCCTATCTCGCCGTCGCCGGCTGCGCCGCGCAGGCCGACAATGCGCATCAGGCCGCCGCGCAAGCGGCCAGCCAGTCGGCGTTGCCGGCCACCACCGCGGCCGCTTCCGCGCCCGCGTCGGGCACGCTGCTGCCGCCGCCGAGCCAGCTCTACGGCGACCTGTTCGTCGCGGTGCAGACCGCGCAGCTCTATCCCGACCAGAAGACCTTCGTCGACGCCACGCCCGACACCGATCCCGCGACGATCGTGCAGTTGTATCAGCAACAGAAATCGCAGCCGGGTTTCTCGCTGAAGGCGTTCGTCGACCAGCATTTCACACCGCCCGCGGCAGGCGGCGTGACGCCGCCGCCGAACCAGACGCTGCGCCAGCATATCGACTGGCTGTGGCCGCAGCTCACGCGCACGAGTGTCACGGCGCCCCCGTACAGTTCGCTGATTCCGATGCCGAAGCCGTACGTCGTGCCGGGCGGCCGCTTCCGTGAAGGCTACTACTGGGACACCTATTTCACGATGCTCGGGCTGCAGGTGTCGGGGCGCGAGGATCTCGTCGACGACATGCTCGACAACTTCGCCTACCTGATCGATACGGTCGGGCACATCCCGAACGGCAATCGCACCTATTATGCGAGCCGCTCGCAGCCGCCGTTCTTCGCGTACATGGTCACGCTCGCCGCGCAGGTCGAAGGCGACAAGGTCTACCAGAAATACCTGCCGGCGCTGCGCAAGGAGCATGCGTACTGGATGCAGGGCGAAACCACGACGCCGCGCGGGCAGGCCGCGCGCCACGTGGTCACGATGCCCGACGGCGCGGTGCTGAACCGCTACTGGGATGCGAGCGACACGCCGCGCGACGAATCGTATCTCCAGGACGTGACGACCGCGAAATCGGTGCCGTCCCGTCCGGCGAACGAGGTGTACCGCGACCTGCGCGCGGGCGCCGAAAGCGGCTGGGACTACAGCTCGCGCTGGTTCGGAGACGGCAAGACGCTCGCGACGATCCGCACGACCTCGATCGTGCCGGTCGACCTGAACAGCCTGATGTTCCATCTCGAGACGACCATCGTGAAGGGCTGCGCGCTCACGCGCGACATCGGCTGCGTGGCCGATTTCTCGGCGCGGGCTGGACGGCGTGCGGCCGCGATCAATCACTACCTGTGGAACCGCCGCGGCTATTACGGCGACTATGACTGGCAGTTGCGCAAGCCGCGCGACGGCGTGACGGCGGCCGCGCTGTATCCGCTGTTCGCGGGCGTTGCGTGGCCGGAGCGCGCGAAGGCGACCGCGCGCGAAGTGCGCAAGACGCTGCTGCAGCCGGGCGGCCTCGTGACGACGACCGAGCACACGGGCCAGCAATGGGATGCGCCGAACGGCTGGGCGCCGCTGCAGTGGATCGCGATCGACGGGCTGCGCCGTTACGGCGAACCGGCGCTCGCGAAGGACATCGGCACGCGTTTCCTGGCCGACGTGAAGCAGGTGTACGCGACCGAAGGCAAGCTCGTCGAGAAGTACGTGGTCGAAGGCACCGGCACGGGCGGCGGCGGAGGGGGCGAATATCCGTTGCAGGACGGCTTCGGCTGGACCAACGGCGTCACGCTGAAACTGCTGGGGCTGTACGGCGAATAGTGTGTAGCGCGCGGGAGGGGCCGCATGCCCGTACCGCAAGCCACCGCACGGGCCGGACCGTCGCGCAAGCGGCCGGCCGGCCCGGGTCTTCATGCGGCTCGCATCAGAACGTGATCGTCGTGCGCACGCCGACCACGGTTTCGTCGCCGATGCGCGCGCCGACCGCGTTCGGGTTCGGGATGCCGCCGCCCGGACGGAAGAAGTGCTGCAGATCGGCCTGCACCTGCCACCACGGCGCGACCTGATACTGGTAGGTCGCCTCGATCACGGTTTCCGCGCGGCGCACCGGATAGCCGGGCGTCGTGTACACGCCGGTATCGCCGTCGAGGCCGCGCGCATGCGAGCCGATCTTCGCGTAGCCGATCGCGATGCCGGCGACGTCGTTGTCGCGTCCGGCGAACGGCGCCTTCAGCGTCACGCCGGCATTGGCCGCGAAATCGACGACATTGCGGTCGCCGGGCGAGCCCATCACGCGCGCGAACACGCCGACCGAGCGCGGGCTGTCGGCCGACGGCCGCCACACCATTTGATCCGCGACCGCATAGAAGCCGTAGTTGCCGCGATGCGTGGCGGGCGTGCCGTTGCTCGCCGGATCGGCGAGCGACAGCCCGTCGGTGCCGTAGCGCGGATCGTTCGCGTGCTGCGAGTGATACCAGACGCCGAGCTTGTACGTGCCGGGCAGGCCGGCCGGCTGCGGCGCCTTCGGGTCGGCGGGCGGCGCGTTCAGCGCGTACTGCACTTCGCCGATCACGAATGCGCCGCTGCGCAGGTTGAAGTTGGTGCCGTGCGCGTTCAGCACCTGCGCGTCGCCGTCGGTGCGGCCGGCCGGGTTGCCGTCGAATACGCCGACCATCGCGGTCCACGCGTCGGCCGGCTTCACGCGCAGCCGCACGCCGAGCGACGACAGCGGATACGCGGGGCCGCCGGACGGCAGGTCGGTGGACGGCAGCACGGGCCAGCCGAACGTCGCGTTCATGAACGTCGCCGCGTTCTCGCTCACCATGAATTCCTGGTCGACGCTCTGCTGGCCGACTTTCACGTCGACCTTGCCGTCGAGCAGCGACTGCTGATACCAGAGCTCCCACAGGCGCGTGGTCGAATTGGCCTCGATGCCGGTCGCGGTCTGCAAGGTTTGCAGGTAGCGCTGCGACAGGTTGGTGCCGTGGATCTGCAGCCCCGACACGTTGAACGTGCCGCCCGGCAGGCCGATCGCCTTGCCGGTATCGACGTTGAAACCGAATTGCGTGAGCCCCTGGTACGCGCCGCCGCGGCCCGTGCCGCCGGACGCGTTGTACAGGTATTCGCTGGTTTCCTGAAGGCTCAGCGTGACGCCGTGTTCGTCGAGCACGTCGCGCAGGCCGCCCATGTTGCCGAGCAGATTCGAACGCTCCCACAAGCCGGTGGGCGCGGGGGCGGCGGCATCGGCGGCCTGTGGTTGCGCGGGCGCGGCGGCATCGTTCGTGCCGGCCGCCGGTTCGGCGGCGGGAGCCGAGGCTTGCGCGAATGCGGATGCGGTGGCGAGCGACAGCAGCAGCGCGGCGAGCGCGTCGAGGCGAAGCTTGCGCGGAACGGGAGCGAGCGGGTTCTTCATTTGGGTTGGCAGTTTGATCAGGTTGGCTGAAGAAACGGGAACGTGATGCGGGCCGCATGGCGAGACGGCCCGCATGGGGAAGGACTTACGGCAGCCAGCCGCCGACGCGCCACACCTGCGCGAAGCCGACGTGCGACGCGGCCGAGCACAGTAGCGCGACGAGCGCGACCGCGGCCGCCGTCGCGGCGATCAGCACGCAATCGAGCGGGCGGGGCGCCGCGGGGACGTGGGCGAGGGCCAGGCCACGCCAGCGGCCGAATGCCCGGGCGAGCGGCGAGAAGCCAGAAAACGAGCGGTCGCGCGCGACGTGCACGACGCGCTTGAACTTGAACGCGAACGATTGAAAGAACATGACGCTGCCTCCGTTCCGTCCGGCGAACGCCGGACGACGTGATCGAGCGCGGGTGCATGACGCGGCCTGCGATCGGAGGGTGGAACATGGCGAAGCGTGCGACTGACGAACCGGCGATGGCCGGCCCGGATGGAGGCGCGCTAACCCGACGAGTGCGAGCTAGCGGCGAAAGACATGCGTCTGGCTGCTATCTCGCGATGGCTTGGCCGGCCTGGACCGGCATCGAACTGCAACTAGAGCATGCGTCCACGGAGGGACTCCCGTAATGAATTGGGGCGGATTGTAGTCGCGACTTTTGCTGCGGCGCAAGTAAAAAACGCATGACGGTTGCGCTGCGTGGTGTGCGCGTCGCAGCGGCGCGCGGCGGCCACGTACCCGCGCCGCGAGCGTGACGAGGCAGCGCGGCGCAGGTCGGGCCGTTGCTCCCGCGCATCGGCGCATCGTTGCGTCGTGACGACGCTGAAAGGTTTCAGAACGTCAATTCAAGGGCAAATCTTTCAGCCGCGTCACGCGGGGAATTTATTTCGAAAAATGGGGTTTCAAGGGGTTGACTTCGCTTTCGCGCGATCCATAGAATCCGCCATCTTCACTCTTGGGGCCGCCGCCTTGGACGCCTGCAGTAGTCGATCTTCGAACGAAATTTCCGCCTGAGCGACCGACGTCCGCGCCTCATCGAAGCCGCCGTTTGTCTGCCAGGCAAACGGTGCGCGCAGCAGTATTCCGCAGCCACTCCCTACGTGCACCCAGATTCGCGCCGGTTAGCGTGATGCGTTCTCGCATGCGTTGCCCGGTTTCACCGCCGCCAGGCAGGCGGCCGCGTTCGCGCATCCGTTCTCCGGGCGCGCGAATGCCGGCCCGCCGGCCGGACGGCGGTCAACCGTGTTCCCCGGAACACCGCACAGGAGCCGCCATGAACGACAGTGACAGTTGTCCCTTATGCCCGTTGCATACGCAGACCCTTTCGATCCCGGGTCGCGGGGACAATCCGGCCGCCTAGCCTGACACGCCGTTCAGGCCCCGGACTGGCCCCGCGCCCATCACGCGGCCGGCACGCTGCCGTCGCCGCACGGAGCCAGACCATGAACTTCGGCCTTCTGCTGTCGAACCTTCCGCACGTTACGGAATCGCGCCAGCACTACGACGCGATGCTGACGCTCGACGCCCGTCCGCGGGTGTTCTCCCGTCTGCTGGACCAGCTCAGAGCATTGATCCACTGAAAATAAGCGCCGAGCGCGCCTCGGCATGCGCACGCGCGGCCGCCTTCGAGCGGCCGCCCCGTGCGCATTCCAAGGTCGCACGCTCATCGAATCGCATAACCCTTAGCCGTACGGAACACATCATGTCCACGCCCTCCAACGTCTCTCCACCGATCGCGGCCGAGCGCGGCGCCGTGCTCGACGAAGCCCATCTGGGCGACATCCGCGGTGCGCTCGGCACCATCTCGCACCACGATACCGGCGCGCGCGGCACGTGGTGGGCGCGCCTGCGCACGCTGCTCGCGATCATCGGCCCGGGGCTGATCGTGATGGTCGGCGACAACGACGCCGGCGCATTCGGCACCTATACGCAGGCCGGCCAGAACTATGGCACGACGCTGCTGTGGACGTTGCTGCTGCTCGTGCCCGTGCTGTACGTGAACCAGGAAATGGTGCTGCGCCTCGGCGCGGTCACGGGCGTCGGCCATGCGCGCCTGATCTTCGAACGCTTCGGCAAGTTCTGGGGCGCGTTCAGCGTGATCGACCTGTTCCTGCTCAACGCGCTGACCATCGTCACCGAGTTCATCGGCATCACCTTCGTGCTCGATTTCTTCGGATTGCCGAAGGTGGCCGGCGTATGCGTGGCCGCGGCGCTGACGATGGCTGCGGTGAGTACCGGCGATTTCCGGCGCTTCGAGCGGTTCGCGATCGGGCTGTGCGTGCTGAGCCTGCTGCTCGTGCCGGTGCTCGTGTCGATCCACCCGCCCGTCGCGCAGATGACGCGCGATTTCTTCGTGCCGAACTGGCCCGCGCACGCGAAGCTGTCGGACGTGATGCTGCTCGTGATCGGTATCGTCGGCACGACGGTCGCGCCATGGCAGTTGTTCTTCCAGCAAAGCTACGTGATCGACAAGCGCATCACGCCGCGCTTCATGAAATATGAAAAGGCCGACTTGTGGATCGGCATCGCGTTCGTGCTGGTCGGCGCGGTCGCGATGATCGGCTTCAGCTCGGCGCTGTTCGGCGGCCATCCGGAAGCCGGCAACTTCACCGACGCGGGCGGCGTCATCGCGGGCCTCGAGAAGTATGCGGGCCGCACGAGCGCGACGCTGTTCGCCGTCGCGCTGCTCGACGCGTGCATCATCGGCGCGGCGGCCGTGTCGCTGTCGACCGCGTACGCGATCGGCGACGTATTCAGGATCCGCCACTCGCTGCACCGCGGGGTGACCGACGCGAAGGGGTTCTATCTCGTCTATTTCGGCATCGTCGCGGCCGCGGCCGCGCTCGTGCTGATCCCGGGCAGCCCGCTCGGCCTGCTGACCGAAGCCGTGCAGACGCTGGCCGGCGTGCTGCTGCCGAGCGCGACGGTGTTCCTGCTGGTGCTGTGCAACGACCGCCAGGTGCTTGGGCCCTGGGTCAACTCGACGAAGCTCAACATATTTACGGGCGCGGTGATCTGGGTGCTGGTACTGCTGTCGATTATCCTGACCGCATCGGTGATGTATCCGGACATCAGCGGCGAGGCGATCGTCGACGTGCTGGTGGGCGGCACCGTGCTCGCGATCGCCGGCTATCTCGCGACGGTACTGATTCGCCGCAACAGGCGCGTCGTCGAGCCGGCCATCGATCGTTCGCTGCGCGACACGTGGCGCATGCCGCCGCTCGATACGCTCGAACCGCAGAACATGACGCTCGCGACGCGGATCTGGATGGCCGTGCTGCGCGGCTATCTGGTGATCGCGGTCGGCCTCGTGATCGTGAAGGTCGTGCAGATGACGCTGATGAAGTAACGGCGATCGTCCGCCAGCAAGCGGCGCCGCGCCGCCACCCGCACATGCCGGCCCGCGAGGCCGGCATGTGCGTTGACGCGTTCGTCGGCGCGAAACCGCACTGCGCCGCCGTCGTCAGATCAACTCGAGCTTCGACGTCAGATAGGTGAGCTGGATCCGGTTCGCGACGCCGAAGCGCTTGCGCAGCTTGCGCAGGTGATAGTCGACGTTGTGCGCGCTGGTGTCGAGACGCCGGCCGATTTCCTTGTCGGACGCGCCTTCGGCGATGCCGAGCAGCAGTTCCTGCTCGAACGGCGTGAGCCCGTTGACCGCGCGCTCGCGCGACGTCGAGATCAATTGCGGCGACGCGAACTTGTGTACCGACAGCCCGATCGACAGCGCCTGCTCGATCGTCGCCGGCGTGATCCATTCGCGCGTGCGGCGCGGCGCGGTGAAGCTCATGAACGCGTGCAGCCGCGTGCCGGGCACGGCCATCGAATACATGATGCCGCTGCACATCCCGTCGTCCTGCATCGTCTGCAGGAAGCCGTCGAGCGCGGCAGGGCTCACGCGCGGCGCGTCGTCGCGCTCGCGGTGCTCGCGGCGCAATTGCTGCAGATCCCACACGATCGGCATGTTGCACACGCGCGCGCCGAGCGTGCGCGGATCGACGTCGTGATGGTTGTGGCGCACGTAGTCGCCGCGATAGGTGGCCGGCGTGAACGCCTCGTGCAGGTAGAGACTTTCGACGCGCTCGCGCGTGAATTCGAGTGCGAAGTACGCGAACGTCGAGAAGCCTGTCAGATGCAGCAGGCTCGTGACGATCCGGTTGCGCTCGGCCGTGCTCTGCGCGTGCGCGAGCGTATCGGCCACGCCGAGCTTCGGCGCGTGCGGCTGCGCGACGTCGCCGCGCTTCACGTCGTCGCACCAGACGACCTGCACGGTGCGCTCGCGCAGCGCGTCCGCGCCTGCGTCCGATCCGCGCGACGCGCGCGGCAAGGTGGTTGGGGCGACCGCTTCTTCGTGCAATGCAATATCGGACATGAGCCATCCCTCGGAATCGACGCGCATCGCCTGGCGGCGGCCGTATCGTGTACGGCATTCGCGGCGGTGCGACCGAGCATCGTTGTGATCTGCGCCGACCGTCATCCCTGACGAAACGCGGGGGCATTGTACAAAAATGCCGGTGTGTGGGTAATATGCCGTAATACTAATGTCGGCGAAAGGTTCATGTTCGCGCGCATATAACGACGACCAGAAAATCATAAAGAAAAGACCAGATCGTGACGGGGCGCAGTTTCACATATTGGGAAAGGGCGGGCTCCTCATGACATATGCTGACGGCGCACCACGCGTCGAATGGTTCTCACAAGCCGATATAGCGGCCGCTGCCGCTTATTCGAACGAATATCACGCAGTCGAGCGCGACTTTTTTACCGGTATTCAAATAGCGCCCGGTAAAACCGACCTCGCGTCATTCGATTTCGCGCAATGCCATGCGCGATTGCGGCAAATCGGATTCAGTACGCTCGGTTACGGCGCCTACGAAATGATCGGGCGGCGCATTCTGCGCGCGCATCTGCTGCGCGACCTCGCGCCGGCGACGTTCATGCAGCCGTTCATCGAAGGGATGCTGTACGACAGCGACCCGCGCTTCGCGCAGGTGCGGCAGAGCGGCTTCCCGGTCGCGTGGCGGCTCGACGAGATCGAGGCGGCCGCGCACGGCAGCGGCGACCGCAAGGTGCTGGCGCTCGCCGGCCATCTGCGCGCGCATGCGATGAACAGCGGCGTGATCTTCAGCCTGTCGGCGCCGCGCCTCGACCTGCGCGTCGCGGTGAACCTGACGTCGGAAACGCACGGCACCGAATGGATCGACGATCGCGTGATCGGCGGCGCGCTGTCGGTCAGCCTTGCCGTGCATCGCGTCGCGCTGCCGTTCCTCGAGGCGCGCGTCGCGCGCATGCGCGGCTTCGCGCTCGCCGACGAGCAGCAGCAGGTGCTCGACCGGCTCGTGCACGGGCTGTCCGACCAGGAGATCGCGAGCGCGCTGCGCACGTCGCTGCACAAGGTCGGGCACCACATCCGCTCGCTGGAAAAGCTCTTCAACGTGCAGAACCGCGCGCAGCTCGCGTACCTCGCCGCGCGGCGGCTGCCGTCCTGACGTAAACCTGCCGGACACGCGCGCCGGCGCCCGCGGCGCGCGATGGAAGCGGTTCCGGCGGCGCGTGCCCGAGCGGGCCGCCGGGTTTCGTAGTCCGATTCGATCGTCTGAGGAAAACGCGCTTTCACGCTACGAGGCGCGCTTCTTTTTCCGCGGTTTCCCGTCGCTACACTCGTCCCATTCAACGGTCCGCGCAGCACGGGGAAGGGTTGCCCGTGCCAGCCGGCGATAACGACAGGACAACGGCACGATGGCTGAACCGAAGGCGCTCCCCCGCGACTGGCAGCGGTTGTTTTCCGCCGGCCGCGGCGTGTCCGGACGGCGCCTCGGAGGCGCCTCGCCGCGCGCCGACCTGTTTCTCGCGACCTTCATCGTCGCGGTCGTCGCGCTGTTCATCCTGCCGCTGCCGCAGGCCGCGCTCGACGGGATGATCTCGCTGAATCTCGCGGCGAGCGTCGTGCTGCTGACGGTGTCGACCTACGTGCCGTCGGCGGTCAGCTTCTCGTCGTTTCCCGCGCTGCTGCTGTTTACGACGCTGTTCCGGCTCGCGCTGAACATCGCGTCGTGCAAGCTGATCCTGCTGCATGCGAACGCCGGCCACGTGATCGACGCGTTCGGGCGGCTGGTGGTCGGCAACAACGTGGTGGTGGGCGGCGTCGTGTTCCTCGTGATCGCGGTCGTGCAGTTCATCGTGATCGCGAAAGGGTCGGAGCGGGTGGCCGAAGTCGGCGCGCGCTTCTCGCTCGATGCGATGCCGGGCAAGCAGATGAGCATCGATGCGGACTTGCGCGCGGGCATCATCAGCGCCGACGAGGCGCGCGAGCGCCGCGAGAAGCTCGAGCAGGAATCGCAGATGCACGGCGCGATGGACGGCGCGATGAAGTTCGTGAAGGGCGACGCGATCGCGGGCCTCGTGATCGCGTTCATCAACATCGTCGCGGGGATCGCGGTCGGCACGCTGATGCACGGGATGGACATCGGCGAGGCGCTGCAGCGTTACGCGATCCTGACGGTCGGCGACGGGATGGCGTCGCAGATTCCGTCGCTGCTGGTATCGATCGCGGCCGGCATCGTGACGACGCGCGTCGCGACGCGCGATGCGCGACAGCGCCAGCTCGGCGAACAGCTCGGCGAGCAACTGGGCGCGCACCCCCGCGCGCTGCTGATCGCGGCGTTCGTGCTGAGCTGCTTTCTGGTCGTGCCCGGCTTTCCGAAATGGTCGTTCGCGCTGATCGCGCTCGGCCTCGGCGCCTTCGCGTTCACGCAGTTGAAGCGCAAGACGTCCGCGCCGAGCTTCAACCTGATTCATGTCGCGGGGCGCGTCGGCGCGGCCGACGACGGCCAGCCGGCGAAGGTGTCGCACGCGGCCGGCGTCACGTCGCTGATCGCGGTGTCGCTGTCCGACGACTTGCGTACGGGCCTGAACCTCGCGCAATTGCAGGCGGCGCTGTCGAGCGCGAAGGCGCGCGTCGACGCGGACATCGGCACGGTGTTTCCGCGCATCACGCTGAACGACGACGAGGGCGCGCCGGCCGGCACGTACCGGATCTATCTGCAGGACGTGCTCGCCGCGCACGGCGCGCTGAAGCCGGGCTGGCTGCTGTGGGACGGCGTCGCGCCGCTGCCGGAGCGTGCGGAGCGCCAGCCGGCCGAGGCGTTCGGCCCGTTCGCCACCGCGCTGTGGATCAAGCCCGACGGCGCGGCGCCGGACGGCAAGTGGCTGTCGAGCGAAAGCGCGCTGGCCGCGCACGTCGAGCAGATCGTGCGCCAGCATGCGGACGAATTGCTCGGCATCCAGGAGACGCAGGCGCTCGTGCATCTGGTGCGTCGCGATCATCCGGAGCTCGTCGGCGAACTGACGCGGCTCGTGCCGCTGCAGCGCGTGACCGAAGTGCTGCGCCGGCTGCTCGCCGAACAGGTGCCGATCCGCAACCTGCGCGTGATCTTCGAGAGCCTGATCACGTGGGCGCCGAACGAGCCCGACGACGTGATCGCGCTGGTCGAACTCGTGCGCGTCGACCTGCGCCGGATGATCACCGATCGTCACGCGGGCACGGCGCGCCAGCTGCGGGTCGTGCTGTTCGAGCAGAACCTGCAGGAGCGGATCGAGCGCGCGGTGATGCGCACGAAACAGGGCAATTTCCTCGCGCTGTCGAGCGCGGTCAAGCAGGACATCGGCGAACAGGTGCGCGCGATCGTGCAGGCCGCGCAGGCGGCCGGCCCCGGCGGCCACGGCAACGCGTCGGGCGCCGCGCGGCTCGCGGTGATGGTCGCGCTCGGCGCGCGCCGCTACGTGAAGACGATCCTGCAGCCGGTGCTGCCCGACCTCGCGGTGCTGTCGTACCAGGAAGTCGAGGAGGACGTGCAGTTGCATACGGTCGGCTGGGTGAAGAACCCGCCGGACGACGGCACGGTCGGCGCGGGCGCCGACGTGCGCGCGCCGGGAGCCGTGCAATGACGAGCTCGACGATCCTCGACCTGACGCGCCAGGCGCTGATGCTCGTGCTGCTGCTGTCGCTGCCGATCGTGCTGATCGCGACCGTCACGGGCCTCGTCGTCGCGATCCTGCAAGCCGTCACGCAGGTGCAGGACGCCAATATCGGCATCGCGGTGCGGCTGATCGCCGTGATGGTCGCGCTCGTGCTGCTGTCGGGCTGGCTCGGCGGCGAAGTGCTGCGCTTCGCGCAGCAGGCGCTGGAACGCATGTTCGTTTCTTCAACAGGAGTCCTTTGATGCGTCGACGCGTCGCCTCGATCCGGTTTCAACCGCGCAGCCTGCAACGGGCCGCGCTTGCCGTGTGCGCGACCGCGCTGCTCACGGCGTCGCTGTGCATGGCGCCCGCGCAGCATGCGCGCGCGGCGGACCTGCGCTGGCGCAACAAGCCGTTCACGATCGTCGCGAACGGCAAGAAGATCGGCGACTTCATCCGCGAGCTCGCGTCGTCGCAGGGCGTGACGGCGGTGGTCGACCCGAAGGTCGACGGCGTGATCAGCGGCCGCTTTTCCGGCACGCCGCAGCAGACGCTCGACACGATCTGCTCGACCTACGGGCTCACGTGGTACTACGACGGCTCGTTCCTGTACGTCGATCCGGCCGACCAGTCGCAGACGCAGATGATCCCGATCCCGCCGAACGCATCCGGCGAAATCGGCCGTGCGCTGCAGGCGATGCAGATTCCGGACAAGCGCTACACGCTGGTGATCAACGACCGCTCGAACAGCGTGTACGTGGCCGGCCCGCGCCGCTATGTCGAACTCGTGCGGCAGGCGATCGGCTCGGTCGGCGATCCGTCGGCGAACGGCGCGCATGCGGACATCCGCGCGTTCCGGCTGAAATACGGCTGGGCGTCGGACTTCACGATCAACCGCTCGGGCAAGGAAGTGACGGTGCCGGGTGTCGCGACGATCCTGCGCCGGCTGTTCGGCAAGACCGGCGACACGGCCGCGGCGCCGGCGAGCACGCCGCTCGGCCAGGCCGCGCGACAGGTGAAGCTCGGCTCGGGGCTGACGATCGCGGTGCCGCGGCTCGACTTCCCCGACATCTCCGGCGGCCCGCGACAGGGCGGTTATGGCGGTACGGACGGCAGCATGGGCGGCGGCTTCTCGCCGTTCTCGACCGGCGGCGGCGACACGCTGCCGCAGATCGTCGCCGATCCGGCGATCAACGCGGTGATCGTGCGCGACCTGCCGGAGAACATGTATCGCTACCAGTCGCTGATCGGCCAGCTCGACGAGCGGCCGCGCATCGTCGAGATCAACGTGACGATCATCGACATCAACGAGGATTCGCTCGACAGCCTCGGGATCGACTGGCGCCTGCACACGACGCACGGCGACGTCCAGATCGGCAACGGCCAGAACCCGCTGAACGGCAACACGCAGTACAACGGCGTCGGCAACCCGCCGCTGACGTTCGGCATCGGCACGTCGGAAACCGGGCAGACGGGCGCGTTCATGCCGACCGGCATCGCGCTGACCGCGTCGATCGGCGGGTCGCTGCGCAACTACCTGCTCACGCGCGTGAACGCGCTCGCGCAGAAGGGTCAGGCCCAACTGCGATCGAAGCCGAAGGTGCTCGCGCTCGACAACACCGAGGCGATCCTCGAGAACCTCACGCAGTTCTACGTGCAGGTGCCCGGCTACCAGGATTCGTCGCTGTACAGCGTGACGACCGGCACCAGCATCAAGGTGACGCCGATGATCGTCGACGAGGCGATCCGCAACGCCGCGGCCGTGTCCGGCAGCCCGCAGAGCGTGATGATGTCGATCGACATCCAGGACGGCAACATCGTGCCGGGGCAGGCCGTGTCGAACGTGCCGGTGATCCAGCAGCGCAACATCGTCACCAAGACGATGATCGACGAAGGCAAGAGCCTCCTGATCGCCGGCTTCAACGACGACGAGGTGCGGCTGAACAAGAGCGGCGTGCCCTGGCTGTCCGACATCCCGCTGATCGGCAACCTGTTCAAGTACACCGACAAGTCGGGCAACCACATGGAGCGCTTCTATCTGCTGACGCCGCGCGTCGTGACGAACGCGTCGATGTATGCGCCGGACGGCTCGCCCGTGAACCCGGGCGTCGACGGTCCGGCGAACCCGGAGGGGATGTCGATGTATCGGCCGCCGGACAACGACGTCACGGTGCCGCTGACGCCGAAGCCGCTGCCCGGCACGAAGTTCGGTCCGCCCGCGTTGCCGCCGCCCGTGGGCGCGGCGTCGCAGCCGGCGGCGACGACCGCAGGAGTGGTCACGCATGTCGACGAGCATCATTGATCCGCACGGCGACGGCGCATTGCCCGGCGGCGCGGCAGGCGCGGGGGCCGGTTCGGCCGCGCTCGCGTCGCCGTGGAACCTGTGCTTCCTGAGCGGGCCGATGTACGGCCGCACGATGTCGCTCGCGCGCGGCGCGAACTGGGTCGGCACGGCGGCCGACTGCGAAGTGATCCTGCCCGATCGCGAGATCGGCGCGAAGCAGGTGTGCCTGCAGGTCGGCGCGCTCGCGGTGACCGTGCAGAACCACGGCGGCGACACCGGCGCGCCGGTGCTGTTCAACGACGAGCCGCTCGGCGCCGGCCGCCGCTCGCTGACGCCGAACGACGTCGTGACCGTCGGCTCGATCCGGCTCGGCATCGCACGGCATGCGCAGGCGAGCGTCGCGGTGCCCGACGAAACGGATGCGCCGGACGCCGCGCGGGAGGCCGCGTGGCTCGGCTGGCTCACGGGCGGGCTGCGGCGGCTGGGCAGCCGGCGGCTCGTGATCGCGCTGGTCGCGCTGTGGGTCGGCGTGCTGCTCGGCGCGCTCGGCTACAGCTTCGTCGCGTGGTCGGGGCGGCTGCCGTGGCAGCACGAATCGGTGCTCGCGCGCACGCACCGGCTGCAGCAACTGCTGCACGCGTATCCGGAGCTGGCGGTCGCGCCGCGCGACGACGGCGTGATCGTGTCGGGCTACGTGAGCGACCCGGCCGCGCGCGAGCGCGTCGCGCAGATCGTCGCAGGCGTCGACAACGCGGCGCTCGGCAACATCTACGTGGTCAGCGATCTGGTCGCGACCGCGCAGACCTATTTCAGCGACACGGCGCTGACGGTCACGTATCTCGGCCGCGGCCGGATCGAGCTGACGGGGGCGGCCGCGCGCGCGCAGATCGAGCCGCGCATCCGCAACTACATGAAGGATGCGCGCCCGGCGCTCGAGGTGGTCGATCACGTGCGCGATGCCGATGCGGCCGCGCCGCGCACGGCGACGACGCTCGGCGGCACGGCGGGCATTCCGGAGATCACGACCGTGTTCGCCGGCGATGGCGACCAGCGCTACATCGAGACGGTCGACGGCAGCCGCTATTTCGAAGGTGCGCGGATGAAGGAAGGCGCGACGGTCGTGTCGATCGGCCCGGACGAAGTGGTGTTCGCACGCAACGGCCAGCGCATCACGATGCCGCTCGGCGGCGCGCCGGCGAGCGCGCCCGAGCAGGCGAGCGCGCCGCCCGTGGCGCCGCTCGCGAGCGGCGCGGCGGCCGGCGTCGCGCGGCCGGTGCCAGGGCCGACGCTGCTGCCGGGCGAGCCGGCGGCCGGTGTCGGGGTATCGGCGAAGGAGGCGGCGCATTAGCGTCGCGACGAATCAGGCGCAGCGCGTTTCGCGATGCGCGCATCACGCGACACGCCGCATGCATGCGGCGCGTCACGTCGCCGGCGGGGCATGGGGCCGCCGCCGGAATGTGGAGTGTGGTTCACGTAAAGGAGCGAAGCATGGGTACCTCGGCAGCAGGTGGTGTGACGAACACGGGCGACGTGCAGAAGCAGGCCGACGACCTGACCAAGACGCAGCTCGAACTGACGAAGATCAATTTCCAGGTTCAGCAATCGACTGCGACGTTCGAAACCAGCAACGCAGTGACTGCGCAGGAGGGGACGGCGAACGCCCAGGTTGCGCAACACCTGAGTTCCGCCGGCCGCGCGTGACGCCGGTCGCCGGCCGTGCCGCGCGACGCCGCGTACCGGAGCCGCCCATGACGGGCGCCCGGCGTGGCGTGTGCGCGTGCCGGCCGGCCCGTTTCCGGCCCTGCCGGTCAAGGAGGACACGATCATGTCGGTAACAGGCGTAGGCGCGGCGCCGCCGGGCGCAGCCGCGCTCGCGGGCGCCGCGCAGCAAACGGGCGCGACGTCCGATCCGGCGCAGGTGCGCCAGTTCGATGCGCTGATGCAGCCGGGCGCGTCGCCGGCCGCTGCGCCGTCTTCGTCGGGCGTCGCGATGTCGCGCGCGCCGGCGGATGCGGCGCCGGCCGTGCGGATGACGCCCGCGCAGGCGAACCCGTCGTCGCTCGTCGAGCGGTTGCGCACGTACGGCAACGATCTCGATTCGCGGTACGCGAACATCGACAAGCATCGCACCGAGATGCTGACGTCGATGGCGGACAGCCGCAGCGATCCGCTGATGACGATGGTGAAGGCGATGGATTTCCAGTGGACGGCAACCACCACGATTTCGGAATACCAGTTGAGCCTGTCGGTTGCGCAGGCGGCGAACGGCTTCACGCATACGGTGCTGAAGACGCAGGAGTGAAAGCGCGTGCGGGCCGGACGATACGGCCTCATGCGCCCTGAACCGGACAAACGGATGACGACGATCGATTCGACGCCGCGCACGCATGCGTGGCGCAGCCGGGCGGCGCGCGCGCTGCTCGCGGGGCTGCTCGTGCTGTTGGCCGGGTGCCAGAAGGAGCTGTACTCGGGCCTGTCGGAGCGCGACGCGAACCAGATGATCGCGGTGCTCGGCGACGCGGGCATCAGCGCGTCGAAGGACAACGACGCGCGCGATACGTCGGACCGCAACGCGTGGCTCGTGAGCGTCGCGGACGGCGACATGCAGGCGGCGCTCACGGTGCTGCACGCGAACGGGCTGCCGAAGCCGAGCTATGCGAGCCTCGGCGAGCTGTTCCAGAAGCAGGGCCTTGTGTCGACGCCGGCCGAGGAGCGCGTGCGCTACCTGTACGGCGTGTCGCAGGACCTGTCGCGCACGCTGCAGGACATCGAGGGCGTGGTGGTCGCGCGCGTGCAGGTCGTGATTCCGGAGAACGATCCGCTCGCCGACAAGATCAAGCCGTCGTCGGCGGCGGTGTACATCCGCTACCGGCCGGGCGTCGACCTGCGCGCGATGGCGCCGATGGTCAAGGATCTGGTCGCGCACAGCATCGAAGGGCTGCAGTACGACAACGTGTCGCTGTTCCTGCAGCCGGCCGCGGCGCGCGCGACGCGCGTGGACGGGATCGGCGGCGCGGTGTCGGACATCCTGCGGCTGCGCTCGCCGCTCGGCTGGCTCGTGTTCGCGCTGATCCTGCTGACCTGCGCGGTGATCGCGCTGTCGGCCGCCCGGCGCGGGATGTTCGGCGCGCGACTCGCGGGCCTGCTCGGCGCGCCGCGCGGCGCGAACGGCGGCGGGGCGGCCGCGCAGCAGGCGGGCGGCGGGCTGCGTACGCCGGACGGCGCGCGCGACGGCGCATGAGCGATCCGCGCGCGCTGCCGCCGGGCGAAGCGGCCGGGTCCGACGCGGCGCGGCTGCCGTGGCTGCACCCGCTTGCGCCGCCGCCTGCCGCGCGTGCCGCCGCGTTTCATGCGCTCGTGTGCGACTTCAACCTGCGGCCCGATCGCTATCTGCACGTGACGCGCGTGCCGGCCGAGTGGCCCGCGCGCTACCGTTCGCCGGATGCGTTCGGCGCGGCGGGCCGCAAGCTGCTGGCCCGGCACCTGCTCGCGCTGAACGGCGTGGCCGACCGGCACGACTTCGACGTGGCGAATCCGTGCGCGCGGCTCGCGCTGCTGCCGGGCGCGGCGCTCGAGCAGCTGGCCGCGTATGCGGGGCTGCTGCTGCATCGCGCGTGGCTGCGCGACGCGCTGGCCGGGCGGCGCATCCGCGCGGAAGTGGCGGCGCGGCTCGGCGGCGATGCGCTCGAACTCGCGCTCGAACGCGCGCCGGAATTCAGCGCGCTCGCCGAAACGCTCGAACCGTGGCGCGCCGATCCCGCCGCGCTGCCGGTCGTGATCCGCGCGCGCGGCGGCCGGCTGCTCGCGGATTTCATCGGCGTGGCCGGCGACGCGGTCGCGCGGCGCGTGCGCCTGAAATTCAACCGCGCGATCGACGACGAAGCGCCGTACTGGCTGAACCGCGCGCAGCGCGATCAATTCGGCGAACTGATGTTCCTGTTTCTGATTCCCGAGAGGCTTGCGTCATGGGACTGGCTTTTCTGATCACGAGCGACAACCTGCAATTGCTGTCGGAGCGCAAGGTGCTCAAGGAGCGCGAATACGCGGCGCTGCTCGACGCGTCCGCGGTGATCGCGACCGCGCATGAAGAGGCCGCGCGCATCGTCGCCGACGCACAGCGCGAATTCGACAAGCGCCAGGCGGCCGGCTACGACGAAGGCATGCGCCGCGCGCAGCGCGAGCAGGCCGCGCAGGCGTACACGCAGGCGCTCGCGGCCACGCGCACGATGGAGACGATGAAGGATGCGATGGCCGAGATCGTCGTGAAGGCCGTGCGCGCGATCGTCGGCGAGATGAGCACGCAGAAGCTGTACGAGGCCGCGCTCGCGCGGATCGCGCCGCTCGTGCGCGACGAGGCGTTCCTGATCGTGCGCGTCGCGCCCGGGCGCACGGACGAGATGCGCGACGCGCTCGACGGCGCGTTCGCGGGGCAGTCGAATCGGCAGAAGATCCGCATCGTCGAGGACGCGCAGCTCGAACGCCACGCGTGCACGGTCGAGACGCCGTCCGGGCGCATCGACGCGAGCCTCGACCTGCAGATCGACGCGTTGCGCCAGGCGATCCGCCGCGACGCGCTGAAGGGCGCCGCGCGATGAACGGGCCGCTCGACGATCGGCAAACGTTCGGCGACGACGACGGCGCGCCGTTCGATCGCGGCCGCCTCGTCGGCGAACTCGACGCGGGGCTCGCGTTCTTCTCGCCGGTGTCGGTGCAGGGCCGCGTCAATCATGCGGTCGGGCAGATATTGAATGCGACGGGTATCCGCGCGCGGCTCGGCGAGATCTGCGAATTGCGCACGCCGAACCAGCCGACGCTGCTTGCCGAGGTGGTCGGCTTCTCGCGCCAGACGACGCTGCTCACGCCGCTCGGCGACGTGGCCGGGCTGTCGCCGGAGACGACCGTCGTGCCGTCCGGGCGCGAGCATGTGTTTCCGGTGGGCGAGGGGCTGTTCGGCCGCGTGCTCGACGGGCTCGGCCGGCCGCTCGACGATCGCGGGCCGGTGACGGGCGCCGCGTGGGTTTCGACGCAGCAGGACCCGCCGAACCCGCTCACGCGCAAGATGATCGACACGCCGTTTGCGACCGGCGTGCGCGTGATCGACGGCCTGATGACGCTCGGCGTCGGGCAGCGCGTGGGCATCTTCGCGCCTTCGGGCGTCGGCAAGAGCACGCTGCTCGGGATGATCGCGCGCGGCGCGCAGGCCGACGTGAACGTGATCGCACTCGTCGGCGAACGCGGCCGCGAGGTCCGCGAATTCATCGAGCACAGCCTGTCGCCCGAGGTGCGCGCGCGTTCGATCGTCGTCGTGTCGACGTCCGACCGCCCGGCGATGGAGCGCGTGAAATCCGCGCTGGTCGCGACCGCGATCGCCGAGCACTTCCGCGATGCGGGCAAGCGCGTGCTGTTGCTGGTCGATTCGCTGACGCGCTTCGCACGCGCGCAGCGCGAGGTCGGCCTCGCGAGCGGCGAGCCGCCGACGCGACGCAGCTTCCCGCCGTCGACGTTCGCGGTATTGCCGCGCCTGCTCGAACGCGCGGGGCAGGGCGCGCACGGGTCGATCACCGCGCTCTACACGGTGCTCGTCGAAGGCGACGAGGAATCGGATCCGATCGCCGAGGAAGTGCGCTCGATCCTCGACGGCCATATCGTGCTGTCGCGCAAGATCGCGCTCGCGAACCGCTATCCGGCGATCGACGTGCTCGCGAGCCTGTCGCGCGTGATGCCGCTCGTCGCGAGCCGTGCGCACCAGCATGCGGCCGCGCGCGTGCGCGAGCTGATCGCGAAGTACCAGGAGATCGAGCTGCTCGTGCAGATCGGCGAGTATCGCGAAGGCAGCGACCGGCTCGGCGATCTCGCGCTGCGCGCGCGCGACGCGATCGGCGCGTTCTGCGCGCAGGCGTCGGACGAGGACGTGCGCTTCGACGCGCTGCTCGCGAAGCTGACGAAGCTGGCGAACGATCATGTCTGAAGCCGACGACCGCCTCGTGCTCGCGACGCTCGCCCGCCTGAAGCGCGTACGCGAGATGCGCAGCCAGATCGCGCGCGTCGCGGCCGCGCGCCAGCAGGGCATCGCCGCGCAGAGCCGGCGGGCGCTCGCGGCCGCGCAGGCGCAGCTCGCGCAGCAGGTCGCCGCGAAGGCCGCGATCCAGACGCGGCTGGCCGACGACGTGCGTGAAGCGCGTGCATTGCAGGACGCGGCGGCCGATACGCGCACGTTCGACCGGCATATCGGCAACGCGAACGCGTCGGTGAGCGAGGCCGCGCACGTGCACCGCGGCCACGAAGCGACGCTCGCCGACCTGCAGCGCGCCGCGCGCAAGGCGAAGGCCGCCGAGGACAAGCTGGAGAAGGCCGGCGAGAAGGCGCTGCACGCGCGCGCCGCGCGGGTCGAGCGCGACGCCGACGACGTCGCGGACGGCTACGCGGTGCGGCGCTTCGCGACGGGCGGCACCTGGGTGGCCGGCGCGGGCGACGCGGCCGGTCATGCGTCCACGCCGCCGGCGGCCGCGGCCGCGTTCGATGCGGCCATGACCGAAACGGAGGCGGGCGCCGACATCGCCGCTGAAACCGTGCTGTCCGACGTGCCCGAGGTGCCTGACGCGGCCGACGATCCCGCCCCGCCCGCCGCCGCGGAGCGCCGATGCTAGACCAGGCCGCGGGTTTCAACGACGTCGCCGGCATGCTGCGGCCGCTGCTCTACGTGATGCCGCGCCTGTTGCCGATCATGCTGGTCGTGCCGGTATTCAACGAGCAGATCATCACGGGCCTCGTGCGCAACGGAATCGCGGTCGTGATCGCCGCGTTCGTCGCGCCGGCGATCGATGCCGCGCAGGTGGCCGCGCTGCCGTTCCTGATGTGGTGCCTGCTGGTCGCGAAGGAGGCGATGGTCGGCATGCTGCTCGCCGGCGCGTTCAGCGCGGTGCTGTTCGCGATCCAGGGCGTCGGCTACCTGATCGACTTCCAGACCGGCAGCGGCAGCGCCGCGTTCTTCGATCCGATGGGCGGGCACGAGGGTGGACCGACCTCTGGATTCCTGAATTTCGTCGCGATCGCGCTGTTCGTCACGGCGGGCGGGCTGCAGGTGCTCGTGCAACTGTTCGCGCAGTCGTACGCATGGTGGCCGATCGGCTCGCTCGGCCCCGATTTCTCGTCGATGCTGCAGACCTTCATCGTGCGGCAGACCGACACGATCTTCGAATGGATGGTGAAGCTCGCCGCGCCGGTCACGATCGTGCTGGTGCTCGTCGAGCTCGGCATCGGCCTGGTCGGGCGCGCGGTGCCGCAGCTCAACGTCTTCGTGTTCTCGCAGCCGCTGAAAAGCGCGCTCGCGATGCTGATGATGATCCTGTTCCTGCCGGTGGTGTACGCGTCGCTGCACGCGCTGCTGAGCCCCGACAGCGGGCTGGTGGCGCTGCTGCGCGCGCTGTTCGCCGCGCACGGCGGCGGCTGAGCGCGCGGGAGCCGCGATGGCCGAAAAGGACCAGAAGCCGACCGCGAAGCGCCTGCGCGAGGCGCGCGAGAAAGGCGACGTGCCGAAGAGCGCGGAAACGGTGTCGTCGGCGTTCTTCGTCGGCGTGTGCGTGGCGCTCGCGGTGGGCATCGGTTCGCTGTTCGCGCGCTTGCAGGCGCTGTTCCGGCTCGTGTTCGACGCGGTCGGCGCGGCCGACCCCGCCGCGCGGCTCGCGGTGCTGATCGACGGCGCCGCGCGCGACTGGGCCACGCAGTCCGCGCAGATCGTCGCGGCCGGGCTGCTGGCGGGGCTGCTCGCGGGCTTCGTGCAGGTGGGCGGCGTGATGGCGTGGAGCCGCCTCGTGCCGCAACTGTCGCGGCTCAACCCGGCCGAGGGGATGAAGAACCTGTGGTCGCTGCGCAACCTCGTCAACCTCGCGAAGATGCTGCTGAAGACGGCGCTGCTCGTCGCGACGCTCGGCTGGCTGATCGTCGAATCGCTCGATCCGTCCGTGCAGTCGGGCTTCACGCGGCCGGTCTCGATCCTCGCGCTGATCGTGAAGCTGCTGATGCTGCTGTTCGGCTGGGCCGCGCTGATCTATATCGTGATGGCGCTGATCGACATCGTGCACCAGCGGCACGAGTTCAACCAGAAAATGAAGATGTCGATCGACGAAGTGCGGCGCGAGCACAAGGAGGACGAAGGCGATCCGCACATCCAGGCGAAGCGCCGCCAGCTCGCGCGCGAAGTGCAGTTCGCGTCGCTGCCCGACCGGATCGGCTATGCGTCGGTGGTCGTCTATTCGCCGCGCGTCGCGGTCGCGCTCTATTACGGCGGGATGGGCTCGCTGCCGTGGGTGCTCGCGCGCGGCGAGGGCGACGCGGCCGAGCGGATCGTGCGGCTGGCCCGCGACGCGCTGCGCCCGACGCTCGCGAACGTCGGGCTCGCGCAGGCGCTGTACGAGACGACGCCCGAGAACGGCACGATCCAGCCGCAGCATTTCCGCGAGGTCGCGCAGTTGCTGAAATGGGCGACCGGCGCCGCGTGACGTGGCGTGGCGGCGTCGCATCGGCATGCGGCCCCCTTTTTTTGTCCGCCACGTTTGCCGGCCCACTCATCCGATTCGATATGGCCCCGTTGCGCGGCCATCCGCATGCGGCACTTGACGTCCATTTTTTTCCGGACGCCGCCGACATTCACTGGTGAATTATTGCTGATTTATTTCTTCGTAATATGGCTCGACCGTCACGCCCGACGGCGGCCGCGAGGTCGTGCCGTCCGTGACGGAACAGGTCAACAGGGGCGGACAAATCAATGTGCGGAATCGACGGCTTTCTGAATAGCGTCGCCTTCGATGAGGAGACAGCGCGCGGCACGCTCGCGCGAATGACGGCGAGCCTTGCGCACCGCGGGCCCGACGGACAGGGGATCTGGGTCGATCCGGAGGCCGGCATCGCGCTCGGCCACCGGCGGCTCGCGATCGTGGACCTGTCGGTGCACGGCCGGCAGCCGATGGCTTCCGCGTGCGGCCGCTACGTTCTCGTCTTCAACGGCGAAATCTACAACCATCGCGAACTGCGCGCCGAGCTCGAGCGCGCGGGGCGCGCACCGGCGTGGCGCGGCCACTCCGACAGCGAGGTGCTGATCGCGGCGATCGTCGCGTGGGGCGTCGAGGCCGCGTTGCGCCGGGCGACCGGCATGTTCGCGTTCGCGCTGTGGAACCGCGCGTCGCGGGTGCTGACGCTCGCGCGCGACCGGATCGGCGAAAAGCCGCTCTACTACGGGCGGATCGGCGACGCGCTCGTGTTCGCGTCCGAGCTGAAGGCGCTGCGCGGCTATCCGGGCTTCGACGGCGCGATCGATCGCGACGCGCTGTGCCTGTACCTGCGCCAGTCGAGCGTGCCCGCGCCTTACACGATCTATCGCGGCATCCGCAAGCTGCCGCCCGGCACGTACGTCCAGTTCGAACATGCGCGCGACACGCCGCGCCTGCGCACCTACTGGGCGCTCGAACAGGCGATCGAGGCGGGCCGCGCGCAGCCGTTCGAGGGCAGCGCCGACGAAGCCGTCGACCAGCTCGACACGGTCCTGCGCCAGGCCGTCGCGCGGCAGATGGAAGCCGACGTGCCGCTCGGCGCGTTCCTGTCGGGCGGCATCGATTCGTCGACGATCGTCGCGTTGATGCAGGCGCAATCGGCGACGCCGGTCGACACGTTTACGATCGGCTTTCACGAGGCCGGCTACGACGAGGCCGGTTACGCGAAGGCGGTCGCGCGCCATCTCGGCACGCGCCATACCGAGCTTTACGTGACCGCCGACCATGCGCTCGGCGTCGTGCCGAAGCTGCCGTCGATCTACGACGAGCCGTTCTCCGACGCGTCGCAGATCCCGACCTTTCTCGTCTCCGAACTGACGCGCCGGCACGTGAAGGTGAGCCTGTCCGGCGACGGCGGCGACGAATTGTTCGGCGGCTACACGCGCTATTTCCTGACGCCGCGCCTGTGGCGCAAGCTGCATCGCGTGCCGGCCGCCGTGCGCGCGCGGATCGCCGCCGCGCTGCACGCGTTGCGGCCCGATCACGCGGACCAGCTCGCGGCCGTCGCGCAGGGCGCGTGGGGCGGCGTGGAGGCGCGCGAATCGTCGTCGCGCATCGGCGATCGGCTGCACAAGCTCGGCCATGTGATGACGGCCGAGAGCCGCATCGGGCTGTACCGGCTGCTGATGTCGTCGGTGCATCATCCGGAGCGCATCGCGCTGTCGGGGCAGGAGCCGCCGACGCCGCTCGACACGGTGTCCGCGTGGCCCGCGCACCTGAGCTTCGCCGAGCAGGCGATGGCGATCGACACGCTCACGTACCTGCCGACCGACATCCTCGCGAAGGTCGATCGCGCGGCGATGGCCGTGAGCCTCGAGACGCGCATGCCGTTCCTCGATCATCACGTCGTCGAATTCGCGTGGCGCGTGCCGGCGTCGGTGCGCTTGCCCGAAGGGCAGTCGAAGGCGCTGCTGCGCCGGCTGCTCGACCGCTACGTGCCGGCCGCGCTGATCGACCGGCCGAAGCAGGGCTTCTGCGCGCCGGTCGACCACTGGCTGCGCGGCGCGCTGTGCGACTGGGCCGACGCGCTGCTGCGGCCGTCGCGCTTGCGCGAGGAAGGCTTCTTCGATGCGGCGGCGGTCGAGCGGCTGTGGCGCCAGCACCAGACGGGCCGGATGAACTGGCAGCATCAGTTGTGGACGGTGCTGATGTTCCAGGCGTGGCTGGAACATCAGCGGGCGGCGTGATGTCGCGTGATGCGGGGTGCCGCGCGCGACCGGCGCGCGCGACGCCACGTGCCGATATCAGCCCACGATCAGCGGCGTGCCGACCGCCAGGCGGTTCGGATCGCCTGACACCGACGGATTGAGCTGCAGGATCTCGTTGAGCGCGAGCCTGTCCTGCTCGCCGCGCGTCATCGCCTGCTGATCGGCGCGCGACACGTGCGCGGCGTCGAGCAGCGACTGGCGATGCCGGTCGGCGACGACCCACAGCGAATCGCCGGCGACGACGATGTAGGGCTGCGGCGACCCGGATGGCTGCGCGGTCGACGGCGTGGCGCCGGCCGACGGCGAAGCCGGCGCGGCAGGCGGCGTACCGGGCGATGCGCTCGCCGAAGCGCTTGGCGGAGCGCTCGCCGAAGGACTGGCCGAAGCGCTCGGCGACGCGCTCGCCGACGCACCGGGCGCGAGATTCGATTGCGACGAATTCGACTGATTCGACTGATTCGACGAACCGGACCCCGAGCCGAAGAACGTCGTCCACAGCCCTTCGATCAGCTTGTACGCGAACGCGCCGACCGGAATCAGGACGACGGCCGTCGGGATCTTGTTGATCAGCGGCGTCGCGTTCGGGAAATGCGTGTTCAGACGCCCGCCGAGCAGCAGCGCGGTGGACACGCCGGTCGCGATCGCGAGGTCGTAATGGCCGCCGCTCCACTGCACGCCGGTGCCGAGGCCGCCGTACGCGACGGCCATGAAGTCGCTCGCCGAATCGGTGAAGCGCACGATGCGGCTGCGCTTGTCGGCATTCACGCGGTGCGCGCCGATCGTATAGACGAGGCCCGCATACGTGGCGCCGAACGCGCCGCTCGCGATGGCGGCCGACCCGTAGGCGAGATCGAACGCCCCGTGCGCGTGCACGACGCCGCTGATGCCGACCGCGAGCGTCGCGGTCGACGTGATCGCGGCGCCCGCGCGGCCCGCGATCCCGAACAGGTGACGCGGGTTGCCGGTATGGAGCTGCTGCAGCGACGTGCCGCCGACGGTGCCCTGCATCTGCGCGAGCACGTCCGCGGCGAGCGCCTTGATGTGGGTGGTCGCGTCGTCGAAGCTCATCAGCCCGACGCGGTTCAGTTCGACATACTGCGCGGCCAGCGTCCGCGCTTCGTTCGAGATCTGTTCGAGCTGGGCGCGCCGGTTCTGGCCGTAATCGTGCGCGCCCGAGCGCAACTGCCGCGACAGCGTCACTTCGAGCCGCGTGAGCACCGCCTGCGCGGCCTTCGGATCGCCGGCCTGCAGGCTGCGCACCGCACCCTGGTGCATGACCTGGAACACGCGGCCCAGACGCGAGCCCAGCAGGAACGACGACGTCGCGCTGCCCAGCATGTCCTGCCGCAGCACGTGCGTCGCGCCGAGCGTATCGGCGATCACGAGCGCGCCCGCGCCGGTGACGAGCGAGCTGAAGCCGATCGACTTCCACAGCTCCGCCTTGCGGAACGACGGCCGATGCACGCGCAGCGCGTTGATCTGCGCGAGCGCCTGCAGTTCCTCGATCATCTTGGCCTGTTTCGGGTTCGCCGCGATCTGCCGGCCGACGCTGATCGGCTTCGACGGATCGTTCTTCAGCGCTTCGCGCTCGACCACCGATTGCCAGTACGCGCGACTGTCGGGCAGCGGCCCCGCGGGATCGGCGGTCGACACCACGGTGCCGCGCGCCGGCGCGCGGCTGCCGGTTTCCGCGAGCCAGCGTTCGCCGAAGCGGCGCGCGAGCTTTTCGGTGCGCGTGGCGGGCGGATGATCGGCCGACGCCCACTGCGTCATCGCATGCTCGATGGTCGCCTTGCGCGCCTGGTTGACGAGCGCGGTCGTGTTGCGTTCGTACAGTTCGCCGCGCAGCGTCGCGAGCGCGTCGTCGGACAGGCCTTTCGACTTGCCGATGCGCGCGATTTCCGCGAACAGCACCTGCTGCTGGTTCGCGAACGTCTCGGGGCTCACGGGATCGAATACGCGCGTGAGCGCATCGGCGCCGTGCAGCCGCGCGAACTTGCCGTGACGGTCGGTCTGGTAATAGTCGACGATCCGTTCCGCCAGCGCCCGCGTCAGGTCCTGGTTCGCGATGAAGTCGGCGCCGTGCGTGCCATACGACAGCCCCACGTGCAGCCAGTCGATCGCCTTGCGGTCGAGCAGCGCATCGAGCAGCTCGACGTGGCCAGCGCCCGGCACCGGTTCGAGCACGGCGTCCCACCCGTGAAAGCTCAGCATCACGTTCGGCGCGGGCTCGCCGGCGTGATCGTGCGACCACGTCTCGAACGACGTCATGAGCCGCGTGTATTCGGCGTAGCTGTCGTTGGTGCCGGCGATCGTGCGGCGGTCGTCCGCGGAGACGAGCGGGCGGCCCGACGCCGCTTCGAGGCGAAGCTGGAAGCCATGGCGCGACGCCGCGGTGAGCCATTTGTGCAGATGCGCGATGTCGTCGAGCTCGAGCGTGCGCGTGGTGCCGTCCGGCGCCTCGCGCGTGATCGTCGCGTCGGCCTCGTTGTAGCGCGCGCCGATCGGAGAGCCGAACTGGCGGGCGCGCCGGATGAACGCCGGATCGTGCTTGCCGCCGCGCGCGGCCGCGAGCGTGTGCGGATCGACCGGAATCGACACCACCGGCATCGCGCCGCCGTATTGCTCGACGTAGCGCACCGCGAGCGCGGGGTCGTCGCGCAGGTTGAACGCGCGCGCCATCGGCGCGACGCGGTCCTGGATCTCGGCCGGCGCGCGCACGAACGCCTGGATCGCGCGCTTGTCGATCATGCGTGCCGCGCTGTGGCGCGTGGCGTACGCCTGCATCCACTTCACGAACCGGTTGTGATCGCCGCCGGGATCGGCCACCGGCCCGCGCGACGGCATGCTCGACACCTCGCGCGCGAGACCGATGGGGATGCCGAGCGCTTTCAGCATCGGTGCGTCGGCCAGGATCGTCTGCGGTTCGTCGGTCAGCGCGAGACCGCCGGCATCGGGCTGGTGCCTGCGCGCGGCGAGCGCCTTCACGCGGTCGACTGTCGGGAACCAGTCGGCCACCTTCGCGGCGCCGTAGCGCATCACCCATTCCGCGACCGTGCTCGAACCGAGGCTCGGCTGGTAGGGCCGCAGCGTCAGCGGCTTGGCCGCCGGCGTTTTCGGCGGCTTGGGCGCGGCCGGCGTGTTCGACGCGTTCGACGCATTCGCGGCGCGGCGGTTGCGCCGGCGGCCCTTGCCGCGCAGCGCATTGCGCACCCGGCTGGCGGGGCCGGTGGGGCCCGTCGCGCCGCCCGCCGGCTGCGCGGCCTGCCGCGCGGCTTGCTGGGCGGCGGCGAGGTCGGCCTGCGCGGCTTTCACGCGATCGATCTGGCCGGCGATCTGCGTGCGGATCCAGCGCGTCGCGAGGTCGAACTTCTGCGGCAGCGCATCGAAATACGACTTCTCGTCGAGCAACTGCGTGAGCCGTTGCGCGAGCGCGGCTTTCTGCGTGGCGGTCGCGCGCGGGTCGAACGCATCGGGCGCGAGCGTCGACAGCAGGAAGTGCTGGTTCGCGCCGAACGGGCCGCGCCCGAGCGGCATCTCGTCGAGCGGGCGGCCCGCGTCCGGCCGGTCGCGCAATTGCTCGGCGTCGTCGTACCAGCGCGCGTTGCCGTCGTGGATCGCGATGATGCCGCGGCGCGTGTGCAGCGATTCGGCGACCGGATGATCGGTCTCGTACACGTACACGTAGTGATCGCCGCGAAGAGCCTTCAGCTCCAGCGCGCGCATCAGGTGCAGCGTGTTCGCGCCGCTGAAGTCGATCGCGAGCTGCTCGCTGTCCGGTACGAGCTTCGGCGGCAGGAACGGACTGTCGGCGCCCTCGATTTCCGCGATCTTGCGGCGCACGCCGGGATCGGCTTTCGCGAGGCCGCGCTGCACGCGCGTGCCGAGTTTCTGCATCGGCGGCTTCTCGTCGCCGAGCGCCTTGCGCAGCTCCGCCGGCGCGAAGCCGCCGTAGCGCTCGACCGTGTCGTGCGCGACGTCCGTCACGACGAATCGCACGCCGCGCCGGCCGCCGGACAGGTTGCGCGCGCGCCGGCGGAACGCGGCGCCGAGATCGCGCGGCGCGATCGTCGCGTCGCCGAGCGAGGTCGATTCGTGATAGGTCCAGTCGTGCGCGGCGTTGCGCGTCGCGTAGCCGAGCACCGTGCCGGTTTCCTTGTCGATCGCGTAAAGCGTCGCGCCGTCGCCGGCCGCTTTCGCTGCCTGTTTCGGCCGGCGAAAGCGCGGCGCGTCGGCGAGCGACTTCAGCGTCGTGACGACGTTCGCGCCGGGCGTCGCGCCTGCCTGTTCGGCTTCCCACGCGCGCCCGTCGCTGCGCGCGGTGATCCGCGCGGCGCCGCCGTACTCGCGCAGTTCCGCGAGCGACACGGGCGACACGTAGAAATCGACGTCCGCGCGTTCCGCTTGGCCGTTGTCCTTCAGCGCGCGATAGACCGCGTCGCGGATCGGTACGGCCGGATCGGCGGACGCCTTGTCGACGAACGTACCGTTCTCGTCGGTGCGCATGCTCGCGACGAACTTCGGCTGCGCGTGGCGCGCGTCGATGGAGGCCTCCGGCCGCGGTTCGTGCTCCGCGATCAGCACGTGCGCATTCGTGCCGAACGCATCCTTCATCTGCTGGAGCGACGCGAGTTGCGAACCGTCGATGCGGATCAGGTCGCGCTTGCCGTGCGACGCGAGGTGATCGAGCGCATGCTGGCGGCTTGCGGCGTCCGCCGTCGCCGCGGGCACGGGCGCGTTCGACACCGGCTGCGGCGCGGGCGCGGGCATCTCGCGCGGCATGCCGAGCGCCTGCATCGCGTCGGCCTGGCTCGCGTAGTACGCGCGATAGGTCGCGTGGCCCGGCACGGACGGCGCGGCGTCGCCGAATGCGGCCGCGAGCCGGCGCAGCCCGGCCTCGTCGCCGGGCAGCACGTGGTCGGCTTCGCGTGCGATCGCGTCGGGCAGGCGGGCGTCCCGCGCGATGTCGATGCCGCCGTCGTCGAGGATTTCGCGGCGCACCGCGAACGCGTTCGCCTGCGCGCGCGCCTCGGCCATCAGCGCGCTGTCGGTCAGCGCCTCCGGCGACGAGCGGTCGAGCGCGAGGCGGCGCGTGATCGTCTCGACCGCGTGCTGCGCTTCGTGCGCGAGCGTGTAGACGAGCGTGCCGCTGCCGTGGAACTGCCCGTCGAGCACAATCCGCTGCTTCGCGGTATCGATCCGGCTGCCGCGCCCGGGCCGGCCCACCACGATTTTCCAGCCGGCCTCGCCGGCCAGCGCGACCTGCTGGCGCAACAGGCTCGAGCGGTCGATCAGCGCATGGGCGGCCTTGGGCAGCGGCGCGCCGCCGAAGCGCATGCGCACGCGCGTGATGACGGACGGCTTCTGCACGAACGCGTCGGGCGGCAGGTGTTCGGTGATGCCGGGATGCGCGAGCTCGATCGCACCGCGCGCGATGCCGTCCTCGAGCGTCGCGCGCAGCGCGCCGATCTCGCGGACGATGCCTTCGACGTTCAGCTTCGGCGCATCGGTCATGACCGTCGACGGATCGCTCAGGTAGAAGTTGCCGTGCGCGTCGAACACGCCTTCGAAGTCGTAGTACAGGCGGTGCCGCGCGGTGACGTCGCGCGCGCGCTCGAGCTGCGCGAAGGCGTCGCGGGTGACGCGCGCCGGCAGCACGCCGGCCATCACGTCGTGGCTGCTCAGCGACGCGAACGGCGCGTACATCACGGCCACGCGATCGAATGCCGAGAACGGGCCGCCGACCGTGAGCGTGCGCAGCCCGTGCGCGCGCAGCGCCGCGAGACCTTCCTGTTCGAGGCGGATCGATTCGATGTGGTCGAGAATCGCGCGATTGTCCGTGCCCTCGTAGAGGCCGATCGCATTGCGGCGACCCAGTTCGAACACGGTCTTCTCGATGCCGGCGCCGGTCGCCGCGCCGGTGAAGCGCTCGACCGGCACGCGCGCGGCCGGATCGCCGCTCACGTGGACGCCGTTGCCGTCAACGTCGAGCGCGCCCAGCTCCGGGCGCTGGTGCGGCGCCGGATCGTAGCGCAGCCACGCGTTCGTGTGGCCGAGCCGCGCCTCGGCGCCGAACCCGACCGCGATCGTCGGCGGTGCGTAGACGGGGCGCTGCCAGACGTTCGCGAGCCATGCGGCGGCGTCGCGGCCGTTGCGGGCCGACAGAATCACCGACGAGCCGGGCAGGCCGAGCACCGAGCGGTGCGCGAGCGTGACCTCGACCGGCGTGTAGGGCCGGCCGTCCGGATCGACGAGGCGGCCTTGCGCATCGGTGACGCCATGCACGATCACGATGCGGCCGTCGCGGTCGTACGACAGCGGGCCCGAGCGGTCGAGCGTCAGCGCGTCGACGCCGGCGACCGGCTTGCCGTCGAACGGCGATGCCTTCACCGGACGTGCGCGCGACCATGCCGTTTCTTCGGCGAGCGTCGCGGCCGTGTCGCGCGGCGCCGGCATCGTGACGCCGGTGCGCCGCGCGGCCTGCGCATGGCGCCGATACAGCTCGCCGTAGGTCACGCCGCCGTCGAGCGACGTCGGGCTGTGCTCGAACGCGTCGGCGAGGCGCGCGAGCGACGCGGCGTCGCCGGCCCGCGCGCGGCCGTATTCGTTGGCGATCGCCTCGGGCAGGGCGACGTGGCGGCCGATGTCGACGCCGAGGTTCGCGCGGATCTCGTCGCGCACCGCGAATGCATTGACCTGCGCGCGCGCCTCGGCGAGCAGCGCGCTGCGCACGTAGCGCTGCGTCGAGCCGTAGTCGAGCCCAAGCGTGCCGGTCGCGGCCTCGAGCGCATGGCGGGCTTCGTGCGCGAGCACGTAGACCATCGATCCGGCCGACTGCAGGCCGCCGTCGATCGTGACGCGCCGCCGCCGCGTGTCGATCTTGCTGCCGCCGCCGGGCTTGCCGCGCACGACCTTCCAGCCTGCGTCGGCGCCGAGCCGAAGCTGCTGCGACAGCAGGCTCGACGCGTCGATCAGCCGGTACGCTTCCTTCGGCAGCGGCGCGCCGCCGAAGCGCATCCGCACGCGCGTGATGACCGACGGCTTCTGCACGAACGCATCGGGCGGCGGCGTTTCCGCCAGCCGCGGATGCGCGAGTTCGATGTTGCCGCGCTCGAGGCCTTGCGTCAGCGCGCGCTCGATCACCGCGAGCCGCTCCAGCGCGGCGAAGTGCTCGCTCGCGCCCATGCCGATCGCACCGGGGTCGCTCAGCAGGAAATCGCCGCCGCGCGTGAAGAGGCCTTGCAGGTCGAAGCCGATGCCCGTGCGTTCGACGACGTCGCGAATCCGCTGGATGTGCTCCAGCGCCGCGCGCGACACCACGCGCGGCAGCGCGCCCGTCTCGAAGCCGAAGCTGTGGAACACGCCGAGCGGCCGGTACAGCACGGCGACGCGGTTCAGCGCGGAGAACGGCCCATCCATCGTCACGGTCTTCAGGCCGTACGAGGCGAGATCGTCGAGTGCGATGCTCTCGTCGATCGCCGCCTCGATCTGACGCGCTTCCGACGTATGCGGGCCGGTGTCGTACACCGCGAGCGCGGCATCGTGGCCGAGCGCGAACACGGTTTTCTCGGCGCCGGCGCCGAGCAGTTCGCCGACGTGACGCTCGACGTCGATCCGCGCGGCCGGATTGCCTTCGACGTGCACGCCTTCGGCATCGGCCGCGAGCGGCCCGAGATCGTGCGGCGCCGCGGGTGCCGGGTCGTAGCGGCGAAACACGCCGGTGTCGAGCAGCGCCGCGCGTTCGCCGACCGCGTGCGGGGGCGGCGCATATACCGGCCGCTGCCACAGATTCGCGAGCCCGGCGGCCGCTGCATCGCCACCGTGCTTCGCGGACAGCACGATCGAATAGCCGTCCTTGACCAGGAACGACGGCGCCTGGTCGAGCGCGTATTCATGCACGCCTGCCGGCCGGCCGCCCGAGAGCAGCGTGCCGTCCGCCAGCGTATCGGCGTGCAGCATCAGCACGCCCTGGTCCTGCAGCATCGTGAAGTGGCGGCTGCGCGCCGCCTGCAGGTCGGCCACCGCCGGCACGGGCCCGTCGCCGAACGGCGACGCATATTCGGCATGAGCGCGGCTCCATGCCACGCGTTCGTCGAAGCCGCGCACGCCGTGCGGCGCGCCGCCGGTCTCGTGCGTCTGCGGCGCGGGCATCCGGCGCGGGATGCCGCCGCGGCGCTTCTGGCGTGACCAGACGTCGTCGTAGAAGTCGCGGTAGGTCTCGCCGTCGCGGCCCGACACGGGCGCATCGGCGAATGCGTCGACGAGGCGTCCGACCGTGCCCGCATAGTCGTGCGACGGCGCGCGCCACGCGGCGCCTTCGCGCTCGATCGCATCCGGCAGGCGCACGTGCGCGGCAATGTCGCCGCCGCCCGCGAGCTCGATTTCGTAGCGTGCCTCGAACGCGTTGATCTGCGCACGCGCCTCGGCTTCGAGCGCCTTGCGCGTGAAGCGGCTGCGGTTGCCGTAGTCGAGGTTCAGCACGCCGGCCATCGCCTCGACCGCATGGCGCGCCTCGTGCGCGAGCGTGTACGTGATGCTGCCCGGATGCTGGAGCGCGCCGTCGATCGTCACGCGGCGTTTGCGCGGGTCGATGCGGCTGCCGCCGCCGCGCTTGCCGAGCGTCACGCGCCAGCCGGCGTCCTGCAGCATCCGCAGTTGCGTGGCGAGCGTGCCCGACTGCATCGCGAGCGCCTGCGCGGCTTCGGGCAGCGCCGCGCCGCCGAAGCGCATCTGCATCCGCGTGACCCAGCCCGGCTTCGATGCGCCGTGGTCGGGCGGGGCCGTCTCGGTCGTTTCGGGGTGCGCGGCGGCGAGGCCGACGTCGTCGTTCGCCGCGGTGCGACGTTCGCCGCCCGCCGGCGCGCGGGCGGCCTGGCCGTGCGCGTCGTCGAGCGCGCGTGCGCCGCGGTCGGCCGCGGCCGTGTCGCGTTGCGCCATTCGCTCGGGCGCGCCGGCGCGTTCCGGCTGGACGAGCACGAGCACGCGGTTCGGCGCGCTGAACACGCCGTCGAGCGCATGGACCGGCTCGGGCGGCGCGGCCGTCCGCGGCATCGCCGGTTCGTTCGGGCCGCGCTTGCCGGCCAGCACGATCACCGTGTCGTCGGCGGCCGCGCGGGGCGACGTGGGCGGCGCTTCGTCGGGCGCGATGCCGTCCGGCAGGGCGGCTTCAGGGGCCGCGGCCGTCTCCGGCGCGGGATCGAAGCGCAGCACGCGCGCGTCCGCGCGCAGTTGGCCGTCCGCACCGAATGCGTCGGGCGCGGCCGCATAGACGGGCTTCTGCCAGCGGTTCGCGAGCTCGGGTGCGAGCGCCGCGTCGTGTTCGCCGGCGACGACGATCACCGGTTCCTCGAGATCCTGCGGGCGCGGCGACGATGGCCGCGCCCCGGGCGCGTCGGGTGTCGCGCCGCTGCGCACCACGTAGACCGTGCGATCGCCCAGCTCCATCGGCTCGGCGCGCGGCCCGCGCGGTACGGCGATGCCGGCCGGATCGGACGTCGCCGCGCGCGTGACGGGCGCGTCCTCCGTCAGATCGACGACCTTCGCGTTGACGCGCGGCGGCGCGCCGTCCGGCTTCGCGCGCGTGCCCGGGCCGGCCGGCTCGTCGGCCGCGACCGGCCGCCAGCGCATCGATTGCGTATCGGCGCTGCGCCGGTTGGCGCTCGCGGTCGTGCTGCGTTCGGCATCGGTCTGGTCGCGCTGCTGCTGCACGCGGGCGCGTTCCTCGCTGGTGCGTCGCGTGCTGCGCGCATCGGCGGACACGCTCGCGGCTTCGCCTTCGGCCGCCGTCTGCGCGAGGCGGCGCGGCGCCTGCGCGCCGGCGGCCGTCTGCCGGTAGGCGTCGCTCGCCTGGTCGAGCACGTGTTGCAGCACGTCGAGCGGCGTCTTCGCGACGATCTTCGGCGTCACGCTCATCTCGCCGTCGGGGCCGAACGACATGCGCTCGCCGGTGCCCGTCACGTCGTCGACGCGCGTGCCGTTGGTCCATGCCTTCGGCGACACCGATACCACGGACAGCGTGCCGTCTTCGCCGAGCACCACCGATTTGCCCGGCGGCAGGCGCTTCGCGGATGCGCGGTCGAGCACGCGAATCGGCGTGTTGTCGTAGGTGAGCACCTTGTCGCCCACGCGCAGCGTGCCGTCCGGCGACACCTTGACGGCTTCGCCGTCGAGCGTCACGCGCGTGCGGCCGGCCGCGAGCGACGACGCGTCGCCGCTGTCGAGTATCCGGCCGATCATCTGGCTGTCGACGGCGACGGTCTTGCCGTCGGCCCCGCGAATCGGCACCGGCCGGCCGGTGCGCGTGCGCACCGACGTCACCGCGCGTTCCTTGAGGCCGCCGGCCGCCATCAGCGCGACGTTGGTGATCCCGGACTTGAGCTGCTCGCCGGCCGCCTTCTTGTCACCCGTGACGAAATAGTCGTAGCCGGCTTCGCCGAACGCCTCGAGCGCACCGCCCACGCCCGTCACGACCGCGGTGGTCCGCGCGCCGGTGGCGAGCACCGACGCGACCTTCGGCGTGCGCGTGAGCGTCGTGACCGCGCGCGTGAACAGCTTGCTGCCGGCGAGCTTCGCGGCGCCCGCCGCGCCCATCGGCACGAGATTGATGAAGTCGGCCCGCGCGCCCGGGTCGGTAAACGGATTGAGGCTGCGCCCGTGGTCGGCGCGGTTGGCCAGATCGAGGCCGGCGCTCGTCATCGTCGCGCCGATCGCCGTGTACATCATCCCCGCGCCGAGGATGTTCAGCGGCACGCCGACGATCGCGCCGATGCCGGTGCCGTCGAGCAGCGTGCCGAGGCCTTCGAGCGCCATCCCGCCGACCATCATGCCGATGTTCAGGCCGGTGCTGGTCAGTGTGTTCAGAAAACTGTCGAAGCCGCTTTCGTGATGCGCGGCCTTCGACACGAGCTGCAGCGTGCCGTCCGCGTTGTGGCCGGTCGCGATGTCGACCGTGCCGTCCGTCGACAGCTCGTTGTTGTCGATGTAGTCGTTGATGTCGTCGTAGTTGCTCGCCGTCTCGTCGACGTACTGCGTGCCGTCCTTGCCGCTGACCTTGAACAGCGCGCTGGTGGTCATGCCGGCCTCCTTGGCGGCGTAGACCATCGGCAACACGCTGACCTGCGTCGTCGCGCCGCCGCCGATCTCCAGCAGCTTGTCGCGCACGCTGTTGATCGTCTTGAGCTTTTCCTTGTCGGTGTAGCGCGCGACGTCGTCCTTCGTCGGCGATACGGGGTCCGAACCGTCGCCCGACGCCGCATCGTTCCGGACGTCCGGCTGCATGCCGAGCGCGACGCCGATCAGGTTGCGCTGTTCGTTGTCGGTCAGCTTGCCGAACGCGATCGTGCCGCCGTTGTTGGTGCTCGCGCTGGCTGCGTCGAGCAGCGAGTTCGACAACTCGCCGCGATGCGCTTCGTAGAAATCGTGCAGCGCCTTCTTGTAGTCGTTCTCGGCGTCCGAGCCGGGCGCCGCGTAGCGCAGCCGTTCGTCGAGGCCGGCGTCGAACCGGTCCATCAGCACCTGCTGATGCGACGTCTCGCTCAGCAGCTGCAGGCGCTGCACCGCGTTGTCGGCCTGCGTGACGGCCGCCTTCGCCTTGTCGAGCTGGTCCTGATACAGGTTCGGGCGCGGCGCCGACGGCGCCGGGATCATGTCGTCGCCCGCGACGGCGCGAAAACGCATGGGCGGCGGATTCGCGGCGGCCCAGTCGTCGTACTGCTTCTGTACCGACTCGAGCGTGCTCTTCGCCTGCGTCTGCTTGATGCGCGCCTGCGACAGCGCGAGCTGGGTCGCGCGCTCGTTGACCGAATCCGACATCCGGCTGTCGGCCGCGCGGATCGCGCCCGCGACGGTCTGCATGCGCTTCACGTCGAGCATCGTCGGGCCCGCCTGCACGGCGGACGGGCCAGACGATTGCGGCAGCAGGAACGGGCGGTCGAGCAGCGGCGACGCGGGCAGCGACGACGCGCCGTTGGCCCCGGGCAATGTCGGCGAGGCCAGCGGCGATGCGCTCGGCAGCGTCGGCGTGCCGGTGGGGGCGGCCGACGCGGCCGTCGACAACGACGACGCGGGCAGGCCCGGCAGGCCGTTCGCGGTCGACAGCGACGGCGTCAGCAGCGGCGACTGGAGCGCGGGTTTCGTGAATATCGATGGCGGGTTGACCTTCGCCTTGATCTGCGAGGCCTGATCGTCGTACTGCTGCGCGAGCGTCGCGCCGTACGCGACGACGAAGCCGTCGTGCGCGATGCTCGCCTGCTGCTTCGCCTGATCGAGCTTCGCATACGCATCGCCGAGGTCCAGATCGACCTGCGGATCCTTGATCATCGCGTGCGGATTGTCCTTGTGCCACGCGTTGGATGCGTCCAGCTTCTTCGTATAGTCGGCCTGCAGCGTGTCGACCTGCCGTTGCGCGGACAGCATCTGCAGATAGCCGCCGCTCGTGTTCGCGGCCGTCTGCGCGCGGGCGAGCGCGGTCTTCGCGTTCGACACCTCGTTCGGGACGATCACCGTCGGCCCTTCCTTGCCGCTGGCCGAATCGTAGCGCTGCTGCGCGTTCGTGAGCGCCAGGCTGTCGTTGGCCGCGCCGTACGCGGCGTTCGCGTAGTTCGCATCCTTCGCGGCGGCCGTGACGGCCTGCTGTGCGGCATCCTGCGAAGCGGGGGCGTCGGGCATCGTGACCCGCAACTCCAGCGGCTGCAGCGCGTCGTTCAGCCGCCCGACGCCCGCATCGAGCGCGGCCTTGTAGTCCGGATCGGCGAGGTACGACTGGAACTGCGTATAGGCGAGGTTGGAATTCGCGACGTCCGCGAAGTATTTCGACGCGCCCACGGCCGCCTTCGCGCTCGCGGTCTGCCAATCGTCGTAGAGCCGGATCTGCAGCGGATTCTTGCAGTCGCCCGGCTGCGGCACCCAATTCGGATCGTTCGCATGGTCGGGGAAGGCGGCCAGCAGCGTCTTGAACTGCTGGTCGGCCGCGTGCTGCGCGTCGCCCGGGTCCGTCACCTTGCCGGAATCGTCGATCTTCATTCCGGCCGGCATGTCGGCGTTCGCCTGTTCGCCGTACAGGATCATGTAGCCGGCGTCGGTCGTCACGTTCAGCTCGCGCTGCGCGGTGTCGGCCGCGGTGCGCGCCTTCGCGTAGTCGGCCTGCGCGGTCTTGCGGTCGTCGGCCGTCGACTCGGGATCGCGGTTGACCAGATGCAGCACGTTCTGCGCGCCCTGTAGCGTCTGCGACGCGTTGTCGTACTTCGTCTGCGCGTCCTGGATCGCTTTCTGCACCGCGCGCGTCTTGTCGTTCTCGACGGTGATGTCGGGCGGCGGCGCCGTATATTGCGCGGCCATGTTCTGGATCAGCGACG
Organism: Burkholderia sp. AU16482; assembly: GCF_002223285.1. Taxonomy (NCBI): domain Bacteria; kingdom Pseudomonadati; phylum Pseudomonadota; class Betaproteobacteria; order Burkholderiales; family Burkholderiaceae; genus Burkholderia; species Burkholderia sp. AU16482. The sequence continues at coordinate 1,590,839 of NZ_NKEY01000006.1, read as the reverse complement.
TCGCGGACTGGATCTCGGCGTTGGTCGGCTTCGACGGATCGGTGGCCAGCGACGCGGTGACGGGAATCGGCGGGGTGGCGCTCGGATTCGCGGGCCCGGCGGCCGGATCGTCCTTCTTCGGCGGCGGAGGCGGCGGGGGCGGCGGCGCCACGACCGGATTCAGCGTTTCCGACAGGAAGCGCTGCCAGTTCACACCCAGTCCCAATCCGTCGATCAACAGCATGCTCGTCTCCGTTGAGCCGCGCGACGCGCGGCACGCGCGGCGCCCTGCACGCCGCGACGTGATCGTTCGAGTGTACGGACGCACCCGGCAGCGGGAACACCGCAGTTTCGTAGCGGCGGGAAGCGGCCGGCGCCTGCGCGCCGCGCGGGCTACGAGGTGGACTACGAGGCGGACTACGAGGCAGGCCCGGCGTGCGGCCGCCATGCCGCGCGCCGTCGTTCGGACCCCTGAAAGCGGCGCGGGTGCGAGCGCACGGAGCCGCGCGCGATCAAGCGATCACGGGTCGAGACACTGCACGCACAGCCGCTTCGCCTGGCTCGCCGGCAAGCCGCGGCACATCATCACGACCGGGCGCGCATGGCACGACGGCGCATCGGCGGACGCGGCCGGCAACGGCAGCCTGCGCGCGCGTTCGGGCGGCGTGGTCGCGGCCGCGTCCATGCGCCACTGTCGCGCCGGCGGCGGCACGTCGCGCACGACCGGGATCGGTTCGACGCCGCCTTCGTGCGCGTTGCGCTGCGCGCTCGCGACGACGCGGCTCACGTAGCCGCTCGAGAAACCGGTCGTGAAGTTGCCGCTGTAGTAGCACGACAGCGCCGCGCGCAATGCGGCCTGGGCCGGGCGGCCGGTATTCGACGAGCGGGCGAAGCATTCGGTCAGGATCGCGCCGCCGGCCCGCAGGTTGCGGCACGGCTCGAACATCGTCGTTTCATCGAGCCCGTATTTCGCGAAATTGCGCTCGTTCACCTGCGCGAGCCCGACGCTGTAGCTGAAGCCGCGCGACGCGAGTTCACGCGCGGTCGCGCGCGCCTCGTCGAGCGACGCCGGCTGGCGCGCCAGGTGGCCGCCCACCACGCCGATCGCATACGGATTGAAGCCCGACTCGGTGCGCACCAGCGCGGCGAGCGTATCGGGGTCGACGTTCGGCGCACACGCGCGCGCCAGTTGCGCGAAGCCTGCGGCGCTGCCGGCCGCATGCGCGACGCCGTGCTGCCCGCACGCGAGCGCGATCAACGCGCAAACGCATGCGGCGGCGGTTCGCAGGGCGCGTGCGCGCATCATCCGGCTCCGGCGACCCGATACGACAGCACGAGCCCGTGCACGAGCAGCGACCAGCCGTCGAGCGCGACGAACAAGAGCAGCTTGAACGGCACAGAGATCGTCGTCGGCGAGATCATCTGCATCCCGAGCGCGAGCAGGATGTTCGCGACCAGCAGGTCGACGACGATGAACACGATATAGATCACGAAGCCGATCTGGAACGCCTTCGTCAGCTCGGCGAGCGTGAAGCTCGGCACCAGCACGAGCAGGTCGTCGTCCTTGATCCCGTCCGCGCGGTGCTTCGGCCATACCGAGGTGGCCGTGCGCACGAAGAATTCGCGGTCGCGCTGCCGTGTATGCGACACGAGGAAATCCTTGATCGGCGGCAGCGCGGCATCGGCGAGCGCGCCGATGTCCGAGGTCGACAACTGTCCCGACGCATCGAAGTGGCGCGCCTGCAGCGCGTCGCGGATCGACATGCCGACGGGCGCCATGATGAATAGCGACAGGATCAGCGCGATGCCGTTCAGCACGAGGTTCGGCGGCACCTGCTGGATGCCGAGCGCGGAGCGCAGCAGGCCGAGCACGACCACCAGCTTCGTGTAGCTCGTCACCATCAGCGCCGCGAACGGCGCGATGCCGAGCGCGGCGATCACCGCGATCAGCGCGACCGGATTCGGCAGGTTGCCCATCGTTCAGCGCTCGCGCGGCGCGGGCTGCGTCAGCGTGACCACGCGCACGCCGAGCTTCTGGCCGACCGCGATCAGATGGCCGGTGCCGATCAGCATCCCGTTCGCGACGAGATGGATCACGCTCTGGTTGATGCCTTGCTGCAGCTCGATCACGGCGCCCGGCTGCAGCGCGCTCAGCTCGCCGAGCGGCATCGACGTGGGCGGCAGCTCGAAGCGCAGGTCGACCGCGAGGCCGTCGAGCGAGCGCGGCGCGTCGGCGGACGGCGCGTCGTGCGTCGTCGGCGGCGCGGAGTCGGTGCGGGTCGGTTCCAAAGGCATCTCCCTGATTCGTTCGACGGTCAGCCGGTTGCCCGACGGCCGTCCGGTGATTTCCCACGCCGGCGCGGCCGGCAGCCGCGCGACGCACAGCAGGTTCTGCTCGTGCGCCTGCCAGCGTTCGATCGCGATGATGTCGCCGCCGACGACGTCGGCCAGCTCGGCCGTCGTCAGCTCGGTGCGGCCGATCTCGAACACGAGCGGCACGGGCAGGTTCGCGTAGGCCGCGCTTGCCGACGTGCGCGCGGCGGGCGCGGCCGCGAAGAACACGGCCAGCGCATCCGGCGCATCGAACAGCAGCGCGCCGTGGCAGCGCCACGCGGCGTCGGCGCGCCGCAGCTCGAAGCGCAGCGCGGCCGGCGACGCGTGCCAGGCCGGTGCGCCGTCGGGCGGCGGCAGCAGTTCCACGCGCTGCCGCGTCGCCGCCTGCAATACGGCCGTGAGCGGCGCGGCGAGGTCGGCGAGCAGCGCCGCGCGGATCACGGCCGGTACGGCCGGGTCGGCCGCCTCGCCGAGCCATTCGGTTTCCGCGACCGGGTCGATCCACAGCGTGCCGGCGGCCGGGCCGACGACGAAGCGGTACGCGTGCGCGTCGGCGGCCGGCTCGGCGTCGACGCGCCAGCGCACCTCGTATGCGTGCTCGCCGAGCGTGACCGGAACGGCGCCGGTCGCGCAGTACGCGTGCGACAGCCCGCGCGCGGCGGCGGCGGACAGGCGCGGCAGGTAGGGCGACGCGTCGAGCGCGCCCGCGGCCGGCGCGGCGGCCGCGGGCAGTTCGGAGGCGGCGGGCATGGCCCGGTTCGCGGCGTCGCCGGCGTCGGCATTCGTCAGGAACAGCGCAGGCACGGCGGGATCGGGGCGGATTCGGCGTTGGTTCGACGGGTTGTTCTGGGGCCGGCGGCGCCGAGGGGCGCGCGGCTGCTGCGTCGATTGTAGGGACGGCGATGGCCGCGTGCCGTGCCGGAATCCGTAGTCGCGTCCATCGCGCGGAGACGGCGGGAGCGGGACGCTACGAAGCGTGACGAAGTGCGGCGGAGGGCGGTGAAGGGGCGACGCGACGGCCGGCGATCAAAGGCAACCGCCGCCCGGAGGCGGCGGTCGGGGCGCGACTGGCTGGTGGGCCGGGCGGGGTGCAGGCCGCGGCCGGCTGGCAAGCCGCGAGGTAATGTGAATCCGCGCAGCGCGGTGAGGGAAGCGTTGCCGGCGTGCCGCGAACGCGCGGCGCGCGGGCGAAGCGTTACGCGTAGTCGGCGGCCATCGCGGGTTGCGGCGCCGCGCGTACGATCGGCGCCGCGTCGTGGCGCTCGACGTGCGTCATCGCCGCACCGAACAGCACGAGGCGATAACCGACCGCGTAGATCGGGATGATCCGCAGATTCTTGTCGTGTTCGAGCTGCAGCTTCGAACGGATTCGCGAGATATGCGTGTCGAGCGTGCGCGACGACACGCCGAGCTCGCGGCCCCACACGGCTTCCTGGATTGCCTGCCGCGGCACGATCTTGTTCATGTTGTCGAGCAGGAATTCGACGACGTCGAATTCGCGCGGCGTCACGTCGACGATCTTGTTGTCGATTTCGATCGTGCGGCGGACGAAGTTGATTTTTATGTTGTCGATGTACAGGTATTTGCAATCCATGGTGGCCCTCGCATGTCCGTAAAGGAGTGTTTGCGGGTCCTGTGCTGCAACTTCCGGGCCAGGAGCGGGATCGTCACGTGGTGGCGGCCGCGCGGAGCGGCGCAGAGGGGGCCGGCAGCCTTGAATTCAAAAGAATTTTTAACGGGAAGCGTCGGGCAGGCGGTGAAAGGGCCGGATCGACGGTGAAGGATTGTTACGTAGCATCGGCGCGCCGACGTTACGGGCGTTACGTCTGACGTAACGTGGGAGAGGGGATGGTTTACGGGGGCGGGCTGGATGATGGTTCAGCCAGATAACGAACCCTACATCGAACTCTACCGGGTTTGCCTTATTTTGTTTTTAAATCAATGGGTTGTATGAACTTCCCGCCGACATCGAACCCTGCATCGACAGCGGCGCCGGCCACGGGGCATGCCCCGCCCGCGGCCGGCGCGCTATCGCATCGGGATCAAGCCTTCGCGCCATCCGCCGAATCGAACGGCAGCACGTAATGCCGCTTGCCTGTCGCCGCGAAGATCGCGTTCGCGACGGCCGGCCCGACCGGCGCGACGCCCGGCTCGCCGACCCCGGTGGGCGCCTCGGCCGACGGCACGATATGCACCTCGACCTTCGGCATCTCGGCCATCCGCAGCACGTGGTAGCCGTCGAAGTTGCGCTGCTCGACCTGGCCGTCCTTCAGCGTGATCGCGCTGTGCATCGCCGCGCCGAGTCCGAACCCGATGCCGCCCTCCATCTGCGCGGCGACGATGTCGGGATTGATCGCGATTCCGCAGTCGACCGCGCACACCACGCGCTCGACCTTCACCTTGCCGTCCGCGTCGACCGACACCTCGGCCACCTGCGCGACATAGCTCTTGAACGCCTCGGCCACCGCGATCCCGCGCCCGCGCCCCTTCGGCAGCGGCTTGGCCGGATCCCAGCCGGCCTTCTGCGCGGCCAGCTCCAGCACCGCGCGCATGCGCGGCTCCTTCGCGAGCAGGTCGCGGCGGAACGCGTACGGGTCCTTGCCGGCCGCGTGCGCGGCTTCGTCGATGAACGCCTCGACCGCGTAGGCCGTGTGCGAGCTGCCGACCACGCGCCACCACAGCACGGGCACGCCCGTCTTCGCGGTGGTGAGTTCGACCGACACGTTCGGCACCGCGTACGGCAGGTTCGCCGCGCCCTCTACCGACGTCGCATCGATCCCGTTCTTGACCATGAACGCCTCGAACGGCGTGCCGGCGAGGATCGACTGGCCGACGATCCGGTGACGCCAGCCCACCAGCCGGCCGTCCGCGGTCAGGCCCGCGTCGAGCTTGTGGAAGTACATCGGCCGGTAGAAGCCGCCCTGGATGTCGTCCTCGCGCGTCCATTGCAGCTTGACGGGCTTGCCGTCCGCGCCGAGCGCCTTCGCGATCGACACGGCCTCGACCACGTAATCCGACCACGCGTTCGCGCGCCGGCCGAAGCTGCCGCCCGCATACAGCGTGTGGATCTTCACCTGCTCGGGCTTCAGTCCGGCGACCTTGGCTGCGTTGCCCTGGTCGACCGTCTGGAACTGGTCGCCGGCCCAGATCTCGCAACTGTTCGCCGTCAGCTTGACGACCGCATCGAGCGGCTCCATCGGCGCGTGCGCGAGATACGGGAATTCGTACGTCGCGCTGATCTTGCGCGCCGCGCCGGCGATCGCCGCATCGGCATCGCCGTCCTTGCGCGCGGACGCGCCCGGCTTCTCCGCGAGTTGCCGGTATTCGCGCATGATCTCGTCCGAGCCGCGCTTTTCCGCTTTCGTTTCGTCCCATTCGATCTTCAGCGCGTCGCGGCCCTGTTTCGCGGCCCAGAAGCCCGTCGCGACGACCGCGACGCCGCCCGGCACCTGCACGACCGAGACGACGCCCGGCACGGCCTTCGCGGCTGTCGCGTCGAACGATTTCACCGTCGCGCCGAAGCGCGGCGGCCGCTGCAGCAGCGCGACGCGCATGCCGGGGAATGTCGTGTCGAGCGTGAATTGCGCGGTGCCGTTCGATTTGGCCGACCCGTCGACGCGCGGAATGCGATGGCCGATCAGCTTGAAATCGGCCGGCTGCTTCAGCGTGACCTTGTCCGGCACGGGCAGCTTCGACGCATCGGCGACGAGCGCGCCGTACGTGGCCGTCTTGCCGCTCTTCGCGTGTGTGACGACGCCGTTGGCGGTGGTCAGCTCGCCGGCCGGCACCTTCCAGCGGGCCGCCGCGGCCGACACGAGCATCGCGCGTGCCTTGCCGCCCGCTTCGCGCAGTTGCTGCCACGAGTTCGCCATGGCCGAGCTGCCGCCCGTACCCTGCATCGTGCCGAACGCGAGGTTCGCATAGCGCTTCGCATCGGCCGGCGCGCTTTCGACGCGCACGCTCGACCAGTCGGCGTCGAGCTCCTCGGCGACGATCGTCGCGATGCCTGTATACGCGCCCTGGCCCATTTCGACGTGCTTCGCGATGACCGTGACGGCGCCGTCGGGCGTGATGCGCAGGAACGCATTCGGCGCGAATTCGCCGGCGGGGGCGGTGGCGGCGAGCGCGCGGCGGCCGAGGCCGGCCCAGTCGAAGCCGATCGTCAGGCTGACGGCGGCGGTTGCCCCCGCGGCTTTCAGGAACGTGCGGCGCGACGGGCGCACCGAACCGGTATTGTCGAGTTCGATCGTCATGGTCAGGCTCCCAGCGTCGCGGCCGCGTCGTGGATCGCGGCCCGGATGCGGGCGTAGGTGGCACAGCGGCAGAGGTTGCCGTTCATCGCGGCGTCGATGTCCGCGTCGGTCGGCTTCGGGTTCTGTTCGAGCAAGGCGGTGGCCGACATGATCTGGCCGGACTGGCAATAGCCGCACTGCGGCACCTGGAGCTTGACCCACGCGGCCTGCACGGCCTGCGCGGGCTTGCTTTGCAGGCCTTCGATCGTCGTGACGTGCTTGCCCGCGATGCCGGCGAGCGGCAGCACGCACGAGCGGACGGCCTGGCCTTCGAGATGCACCGTGCATGCGCCGCACTGCGCCATGCCGCAGCCGAATTTCGTGCCGGTCAGTCCCGCGTGTTCGCGAATCGCCCAGAGGACGGGCATCGACGGATCGGCGTCGAGCGTGACGTTCTTGCCGTTCAGGACAAACGAGGTAGGCATTTTTATGTCTCCATGGGGAAAACCCGCCTTACGGGCAGGTTAGCCGGGAGTGTGCGCGAGCAGCCGCTTTTTGCGTCTACCCAATCCTGCAAATTTATTGAACAATCCTGCAAATCCCCGCCACGCCGCGAGCCGTTTCGCTATGCTCGCGCGACACGGGAAATCATTCGAGGATGCGTCATGGACATGACCGATATCGTCGCGTCGCGCGAATCCGGGCGGCGCGAACTGGCGTCGCTGATCGGCCGCTTCGCGCCGGCCGACGGCTCGCATTCGACGGCCGTACCGGGCCTGATGCTGCATCGGCACACGCGGCCGGTCGACCTCGGCTGCGGCGTGTCGCGCGCCGCGCTGGTAATCGCCGCGCAGGGCGCGAAGCGCGTGATCGTGGCCGGCCAGGCATACGAATACGACACCCAGAATTGCCTGATTACGTCGATCGACTTGCCGATCCTGTCGCGCGTGACGCGTGCAACGCCGGAGGCGCCGTACCTGTGCCTGTCGCTGACGCTCGATCCGCAGCGCATCGTCGAGCTCGCGGCCGAGATGCGGCTGCCCGAGCCCGAAGCCGGCCCGGAAGGCGAGGGAATCGCGCTCGCCGAGCTGACGCCGCCGCTGCTCGATGCGGCGTTGAGACTGCTGCGGCTGCTCGATACGCCGGCCGACATCGCGGTCGTCGCGCCGCTGATCGAGAAGGAAGTGCTGTACCGGCTGATGACGAGCGGGCAGGGCACGCGGCTGCGGCACATGGCGATCGCCGGCAGCCAGACGCACCGGATCGCGCGTGCGATCGAATGGATCCGCGATCACTTCGCGGAGCCGATGCGCGTCGAGTCGCTCGCGCAGGCGGTCAACATGAGCGTGTCGTCGCTGCACCATCATTTCAAGCACGTGACGACGCTGAGCCCGCTGCAGTACCAGAAGCAGCTGCGGCTGCACGAGGCGCGGCGGCTGCTGCTGCGGCAGGGCGGCGACGTCGGGTCGGTGGCGGCCGTCGTCGGCTACGAAAGCGCGTCGCAGTTCAGCCGCGAATATAGCCGGCTGTTCGGCGCGCCGCCGATGCGCGACGTCGTGCATCTGCGGAAGAAGGAGCTGCTCGGCTGACGGGCGGCCGGCCCGTTGCCGCTTGTCGATTCGCGACGACTGCCGCCTGGCGGAATGCCGGCGCGGCGCTCCGGTTTCACTGACAACCCCGTCGATGCCTGAACGACGCGAGCATCGATCGGTGGTGATCTTCATCGCCTTTTCACCGACACGCCGATTGGCGTGCGGCCGCTGCCGCGCATTGACCGTTCGGTATGTACGTTCGTGTTTCGCGCGTGCATGGTGGGGCAGTGACGCGTCCGTGTCGGTCGCAGGATCGATGCGGTCCGATACGAACGACGAGGTGCGCGATAAACCAGGCTGTCGCGAGATTGGCGACCTGAGCGCCGTTTTGAATCGGCACGTTTCAGTGATGAGAATCAGGCGGATGGTGGGTCGAGTATGTCGCTTCAATGAATGACTCGTCGGTGCGCTATGGATGAAAGGCGAATCGAATGGAAATGAAAAAATGATGCGCCCGTTTTTGCCAGGATCGCATGTTTTTCCTTTTAAATTTTTACGGCCGCAACGCGCCGGACGGCAGCATTCTCGCTGCATGATCATGTGGCTATTCTCACGGATGAATCAAATCCGTTTCCCAATTCAGAGTGAATCGGCGTTCCGGCCGTATCGGCGGCCATTCGGCGTCGGGCATCGAGCGACTGGATCCGCGTTGTCCTGCGTCATGGAAGGTTTGCCGGCATGCTGCAACACGCGGTTTGCCGGCGCAAGCGCGTGAACCAGCGGCCCTGTCGCGAAACGCTTCTCAACTATGAAACAACCGTTCGCAGGGGTGTCCGGCGTGCCTTGTCGCGCCGAATTCGTCCGTCAAATCAGCGCATTGCGTCGCATTGTTAGAGGATCACTGCCGCGAACGTCCCGTTATCGCGATACATTCGTGAAACAAAAAATGCCATTCCCGGCGAAATGATCAGGCCTGGCGGCTGTTTTCGGCGCGCAATGCTCGGTGGAATATCGCATGGCATGCGGTTTGCGACACAGGACGCACCGGCGAGCGGTCGACACGATGCAACAACGATGTGGGGGCGGCCAGTTCGTCATAAGCCAGTCGGGGAAGCGGCGATGAACACTATAAGCAGTGGCTTGATCCGCGCGTTTCTTGCGCACCATAGGGGTAGTCCGATTGATCGGGGTAGCGCTTGCGACGCAGTGCCAGCGTCGCCGGTCGCGCCTTGCCGATTTCGCGCCCTCCGCGCGCGCCGCGTGCTGGAGCGGTTGCCGTTGCGCGCCGCAACCCGGCGACAGCGATGCTCGACTTCATCGAGCGTTCCCGGATGGGCCACGCTGTTCATGCCGGACAGCGCGCCGATTCCACTTCAACCGTGCAGAGCCGTTTCGATCGCGCCGGGCCAGTGCCGGCGCCGGCCGGACTAGATCGAACGCGCGTCGGCCGGATTATCCGGAAGGCCTTTCTCCGTCAGCTCAGGGAGCAGACATGTCGTCTGGCTGCAATGCATGCCCGTTATCGCCCGGCTAAAGGGCATATGCGGAACGCGTGCCGCATTTTGCAGTATTAAATACATTCGCGAATTTTCAATTCGGAAAGCGGGTGCCTGGTTTGCGCGTCGCTTTTGGATGGGGTATTGAAAATCGCGAGCCGGAAGGATGTGCGCGTCGTTCCGGTTGATGTAATCATGGGTGTTTCAAGAGCGTATCAATGCTCATAAAAATAATAGAAAACACCTACGCATAAATTTTGGAAAAATTGAAAACATAAAACTAGACTTCGGCTGGCTAAAAATAAATTAGAAGGTTTGCAATTCGATAATTATTTCCCGATTTGATAGCAATCCTTATTTTTTGAGGATTGCTCGAGGCAGGAGGATCGATGGCGTGCGATCTTCCATGCTCATTCTCTCCACGCCGTTATGGAGTCGACCATGAAGAAGCTTCTGATTGCAGCAGCAGTTCTGGTGGTTTCGGGTGCAGCGTTTGCTGGCAGCGGCACGGTGTCGAGCACCACTTCGACGAGCGGTGGCCAGACGATGGCAGGGGTCACCGGGTTCGGCCACTTCACCGCGACCGATTCCGGCTCCGCACTCGGTGCAGCCGGTGCAACGGCGGGCTACGGCGGCAGCGGCTCGATCTCGTACACGAACCACACGCAAACGTCGACGGTCGGCGGCTTCGGCTTCGGCGGCGCACAAGCAGGCGGCAGCAGCGGCGCGAACGCGGGCTCGACCGGCTGGACGTATCACCACTAAGCCGCGACGCGTAGCGTTCGTCATTGGCTGGCGGTGCGGAGGCCGGGCCTTGCCGCGTGCGGGCAGGCTCGGCTCCGCCACCGTCGAACTTCCTCACGGCAAGGGATTGCTATGAAAGCCAAAGTCATTTTAGCGACCGCGCTCACCGTCATTTCGTCCGCTGCATTGGCGGCCGGATCGTCCACGACCAACCAGACGCAATCCGTTGCGGCGGGTGTTTCCGGTTCGGTGCTGGTCGGCTCCGGCAGCTATACCAGCAATTCGACTTCGACGGCCGGCGCGAATGCAGGCAGTACCGTGACGCCCGCTGGCTCCGCCGGCACGGCGTCCGCGTATCACAACTCGACTTCGACGGCCAGCGGTTGGGGCACGAACGGGGGCGCGTTCGCGGCAGGCGGCGGTATCGGTGCCGCAGGCTCGTTCGCCGGAAACGGCAGCACGAACGAGAACGCGAATGCGCTTTCGGGAGGGGTGACCGCCACGATCGTACTCGGCGCGAACCGCTACACGGCCACGGGCGCGAACGACCACGGCATGGCCAACGCCGGCGCCGCGGGTTGGACGGGCATGGGCGGGTCGGGCGCAATCGCGGGCTCGAATCACACCAACGCGTCGACCGCGTGGAGTACCGGTCCGGCCGGTTCGCCGTCCGCATCGGGCGGAAGCCAGGCCGACTCGAGCGCGACCGGGAGCAGTCATTAGTCAGGTGTGGGGGCCAGTTTCCCAGCGACGCTGGTCTCTTTTCCACCGTGTTGTCACGTAAGGAGTTGGCATGAAGCAGAACCTGATTGCCGCCGCGCTGATGCTCGCGTCGCTGACGGCGTATGGCGCCGACCGTGCCGCCGATGGCGGGCAATCGACTATGCAGACGTCAAACAACCGTGACCAGACAACCAAACCGTCAGAACAACAAACGCTTTCGTCGGGCAGCGCGATCGGCGGACCTGACACCCGGCAATGGCAGGGCATGTCGGCCGGCTCGTGGTCCCAGCTGGGCAGCGGCTGGAAGCAGTTCGGGGAAGCAGGGAAATCTGAAGTCATTCAGGGGAATTAGTACGGTTGCCTGGGTCGGAGGTCCAACCTCGTCCGGAGAGTGAAATGAACAGCAACAGGATCAAGGTGGCATGCGCGGCGATGTTCGCGATGACCACGATCGGCGCCCAGGCGCAAACCGCCGATTCGACGTCGAGCGCGCAGTCGACGACGTCGTCGACCGCGATCAGCCAGGGCGGTGGTTCGAGCATGAACACGAACACCACGAGTTCGCGCGGCGGCAATGCCACGAGCAGCAGCGGGGTACGCGGCAGCGGCAATTCGAGCGTGAACGTGAACGTGACGATGCCGTCCACTACGGCCGGCGGCAACGTGGCGCCGCAGAGCACGAACGCACTCGCGACCGGCGCGCCGGGCTCCAGCCCGTACAACACGCAGGCGACGGAAAACGTCAATTACTCGGGTACGCAGACGATCAAGACGAACCCGTCGATCCAGGCGCCCGGCCTCACGACCACGCTGTCCGATACCTGCATGGGCTCGGTGAGCGTCGGCGTGTCGTTCCCGGGGTTCGGCGCGACGGGCGGCACGACGCTGGTCGACCAGGCCTGCGTGCGGCGTCTCGATGCGCGCGAATTCCGTGCGATGGGGTTGACCGACGTGGCGCTCGCGCTGCTGTGCCAGAGCGACGCGAACCGGCGCGCGGTGGAGGCGACCGGGCACCTGTGTCCGGGCACGACCGCGCCGCTCGCGCGTTCGAACGTGGCGCCCAGCGTCGAAGCGACCGTCGCGGACGACATCAAGTATCGCGATCCGATCGTGCGCGACCGGATGGGCCTGCCGCCGCTCGGCTCGGCCTCGCCGGCGCCCGCGGCGACGCGCCCGATCGAGACGGCGTCGATGCGCGCCGCGCCTGTTTCGGTGCCGGTTCCTGTCCCGACGATGGCGCCCGTCGCCGCCGCGCCTGCCGTCGCGACGCCGGCCGTTACCACAGCCGCTCCGGTCGTTGCAGCGCCGGCCGTTGCCGCGGCAGTCCCCTCGGCCGCGGCACCCGTGGCGACAGCCGCGCCTGCGGCCGTCGCCGCGCCCGCTGCGTCGGTCGTACCGGCCGCCGCAATGGCCGCCGTGCCGGCTGCAGCGGTCATTGCCGCTCCGGTCGCGGCCGACAAGGCCACGCCAGCGCCGGCCGCACCGGTTGCCGATACGAAGGCGCCGGAACCCGCGCAGCCGGTCGCCGACAAAGCCTCCGAACCCGCGCCGGCGGTTGCCGACAAGACGCCCGGGCCTGCTCCGGCCGTCGCCGACACGGCTCCCGAGCCAGCACAGCCCGTCGCCGACAAAGTACCGGAGCCGATGCCGGCCGCGACCGACACGGCGCGGGCTGCGGGCGAGATGGTGGCCGAACCGATGCCGGCGGCTGCCGTCGTCGCGGCGCCGGCAGCCGATGCGAAGGCTGTCGATGTGAAGGCTGTCGAACCGGCGCCGCAGGCATCGGCCGAATCGCCTGCCCCGGAGGCCGCGCCGCCGGCCGTCGCCGCGGCACCGGCCGACGTGCCGGCCCCCGTCGCGAAAGTGCCGGACGCGGTCGAACCCGCAGTAGCCGCCGCCGCGCCGCCCGCCGCCGCATCGGCGTTGACCGATCCGGCGCAAGCGTTGTCGCCGGCCACGGTCGACCAGCAGGCCGCACCCGCTGCGCCGGTCGCGCCGGCGCCGACCGTCGTCTCGACGAGTACCTCGTCGTAAGCATGCGGACCGGTTTGCCGTGCGACCGGCGCGCCGGCCGCACGGCAGGCGTTCGGCCCGATGCCCGATGGTCGTTTCCTGTTTGACGGGTGTTGTTCCGATCCCCGAGGTCAACACCTCTTTTTGCGTGACGAGGATGCAAGGAGGCCTCAATCATGAGGATCTTTTTGGTCGCTTTGCTGCTGACCAGCGTGCAAGCCGCTGCGCAGTCGGTTTTCCAGAATCCCGCGGTCTTCGTCATTCTGAGCGAGCAGACGCTTGCGAACGCCGCGAGCGTGCAGCAGGCGCTGTCGACCCTCGGCCGTCCCGACAATGCGGCATGCGCACCGATGATGATGATCGGCGATCCGCAGATGATCTACATGATGCCGGAAGCGGGCCACGCGCCATCGTGGCAATCGCCGGTGTACGGCCGAGGCGCGCCGTTCGACGCACAGAGCGGGCCGAGGCCGACCGGCAAGACGGTCGGCGCGATGCAGCACGCCGAGGACATGCGGACGCAACCGTGGAGCGACGGCAGCGCGCTCACGCAGAGGATCGCGGGCGAGCCGGCCGTCACGGCGGCGGACCGGGTGAACGCATGGCGGCACACCGGGCTCGACCGGATCGAGACGGCCCGCGCGTCGGACGTGACGGTAAACGGCAAGACCTACCGCGCCTATCGCGACGATCTCAACGGATCGGCGAAGCCCGTCGTCGAGCCGCAGGTCTACACGCAGCGCGTCGTGTTCTGCCGATGACACGGCATCGATTCGAGGACGGAGCGGCGCCGCGCCGCAGGGCCGCAGGCCCCGCCGGCGCGATCGGGCAACGGCCGCTCCGATACCCACCCTTATGCGGCGAGGCGATCGTGAACCATTGTTGTCAACCGAGCATGTCAGGCCCGCGAGAGGTCGAACGGCAGATGAGCGCGCTGCCGTTCATCGCGGTCCGGCACGACCCCGTCGCGCCGTCGCGCCCGCTCGTTTACCTGTCGCAGCGACACGATGCCGCGCTCGTCGATATGCTCGCGTCGCGCGGCTGGGACGTGCGGCGCGCCAAAACCGTGGCCGATGCGCTGAATCTCGTCAGGGCGAACCGTCCGCATGCGGGCATCGTCGATTTCGACAGTTTCGCGTCGCCGGACGTCGCGTCGTTCGAGGCGCTGCTGCGCGACCCGCGTGTCGGCTGGCTCGCGTTCGCCGGCGGCGAGCGGTTGCGCAACCTCGCGATCGCGCGCCTGATCCGCCGCTGCTGCTTCGACTACGTGCGCAACCCGGCGGCGTACACGACGATCGGCTATCTCGTCGGCCATGCATACGGGATGCTGAAGCTCGCGGACGGCGACCCGGCCGCGGAGGCGCCGCCGCCCGGCGGCGAGATGATCGGCGCGTGCGGCGCGATGCGCCGGCTGTTCGCGACGATCCGCAAGGTCGCGAACACCGACGCGACCGTGTTCATCGCCGGCGAATCCGGCACCGGCAAGGAGCTGACGGCCGCGGCGATCCACCGGCAGTCGTCGCGCGCCGACGCACCGTTCGTCGCCGTGAACTGCGCGGCCATCCCGACGTCGCTGCTGCAGGCCGAACTGTTCGGGCACGAGCGCGGCGCGTTCACGGGCGCGCACCAGCGCAAGATCGGCCGCATCGAGGCCGCGCACGGCGGCACGCTGTTTCTCGACGAAATCGGTGACATGCCGTTCGAGAGCCAGGCGAGCCTGCTGCGGTTCCTGCAGGAAGGGAAGATCGAGCGGCTCGGCGGGCATGCGTCGATTCCGGTCGACGTGCGGATCGTGTCGGCGACCCACGTCGATCTCGAAGCCGCGATGCGGGCCGGGCGGTTCCGCGCCGACCTGTACTACCGCCTGTGCGTGCTGCGGATCGACGAGCCGCCGCTACGCATGCGCGGCCGCGACATCATGCTGCTGGCCGACGACGTGCTGCGGCGCTATCGCGGCGACGGCTCGTACCGGATTCGCGGCTTCACGCCGTGCGCGATCGAAGCGATCCACAACTATCCGTGGCCCGGCAACGTCCGCGAACTGATCAACCGGATCCGCTTCGCGGTCGTGATGACGAACGGCCCGCTGATCTCCGCCGCCGATCTCGAACTGCACGCGTACACGTCGCTGCGCCCGCCGACGCTCGCGCAGGCGCGCCGGCAGGCCGAGCGGCACGCGATCGAGGAAACGCTGCTGCGTCACCGCCAGCAGCATGCGAACGCCGCGTCGGAGCTGGGGATCTCGCGGGCGACGCTGTACCGTCTGATGACCGCGCACGGGCTGCATGGCTGACGCGCCGCGGCGGCGCCGCTCAAGACCGCGCGGCGGCAGCCGTTAAAACAGGAAACGGCCCGGCCGGAACGCGCATCGATGGGCGCGCAACCGGCACGCGGCGCATCACGCTTATCCGAGGTCATCGTGGCAGAGTGCAGTCAGTGCGGCAGGACGTTCCTGGTCGGCGGGCAGTCGGTCGACGGCCGCCGCTATTGCGGCCCGGCATGCGCGCAGGCGCATCCCGTCGTCGTCGAGGCCGAACGGGTGCCCGATGCGAAGGTTCGGCAGTATGTGGACGACTGGCGCTACGGGCCATGCCCGATCTGCCTGCGCGAAGGGCAGCCGGTCGATATTCACGCGTCGCATCGCGTCGTGTCGCTCGTGTTCGTGACGCGCTGGGCGACGCGGCGCCACGTGTGCTGCCGCCGCTGCGGCCGCAGGAAGCAGGCGCTCGCGCTACTCGCGTCGGCCGCGCTCGGCTGGTGGGGGCTGCCGTGGGGCATCGTGCTGACGCCGATCCAGCTCGCACGCAACGTGCTCGGCCTGGCCGCGCGCGACCCGGAGGCCGCGACGCCGCAATTCGAGGAACTCGTGCGGCGCAAGCTGGCCGCCCGCCGGCTCGCGCGCGCGCAGCGGGGCGCCGGCGCCTGACCGCGCGTTTCGGCGCGCCGTGCGCGCTCAGGCCGGCCGGTCGAAACCCGATGCGACCCAGCGTTCGGCGCTGGCCTTGTTGAGCTTGAACCCGGCCGACACCTTCGCTTCGGCCAGCAGTTCGCCATACGGATCGCATGCCTTGAGCTGCGCATACGGTTCGAACTCGTCCGGCACGATGTCGAGCGTCACCGACACATCCTGCCCGGCTTCGTCCTGCACCGTCACTTCCTTGTGCAGCATCGCGCGCCGCTGCTGTTCGTGGCGCATCAGCACTTCGGTCGCGGTCTTCACGAGCGTGCGGAACGCGTTCGCGTCCATCGGTTTCGGGTTCTTCTTGTCGCGGCCCATGGTCCACGGCCCGACGAGCGCGGGCTCGGACTCGCCGTCCTTGACCATTTCGACGGCCCAGCCGTCGTCGTCTTCGTTCTTGATGATGCGGGCCGTCCAGCCGTTGTCGCGCCAGAGGCCGTCTTCGTGGATGGAGGTGTCGTCGGATTGCAGGTCGGAATCGGTCATGAGGAAAGCGGGCAGTACGGGCAAGCCGGCGAAGGCGCGGGCGCGCGCGGCCGGTGAGGGCGCGTCGCTCGCCGCCGGCGGGCCGGGGTGGCATGCAAACGCGCAATTTTACCCGCTGGCCGGCCGCGCGGTGCGTGCGGCCGGCCATCCGGCCGATGCCGCGGCGGCCCATCTGCCGGTCGTCGCGCGTCGAACGCCGCAAATATCAAACCTGTATTACGTTTTCGGCGGCCAATTCGTACGCCGTCCGATATCGCGCCCGGGCGGACATTCATAGAATCGGCATTCGGGCTAAAAATAGCCTGAACGTCATTTCAACGCCCAACCGGTCGCGTGCGCTTCGCGTGGCGGGGCCGGTGAACCACCAGGAACTGCGCATGAGGAAATTCAACGTTCGCATCGTCGTCGCATACGACTGGCCGCTGACGCTGGCCGGTATCGAGCAGATCGCAGACAGCAGCTGCGCGATCGAGCTTGTCGCGGTCTACCGGAGCGCGGCCGAACTGGTCGCGTCGCTCGGCGGCGTCGATTGCGACATCGTGCTGGTCGACTATGCGATTCGCGGCGACGAGCAGATGGACGGCCTCGCGCTGTTCGACTGGCTGCGCCGCACGCGGCCGAACGTCGGCATCGTCGCGCTGGTCGCGAACGAGAACCCGCTGATCTTCCGGTCGATCCTCGCGAACGGCGGCGTGAGCATCGTCAGCAAGCTCGACGAGGTCGGCCACATCGTCACGGCGATCCATTCGAGCTACAGCGGCGGCGCCTACCTGTCGCCGTCCGTGCGGCGCGCGGTCGATGCGCTCGGCACGCGCGGCGACGCGCCCGTGAAGCTGTCGGCGCGCGAGATCGAGGTGATTCGCCTGTATCTGGCGGGCGTACCGATCAAGACGATCGCGCAGCGCCTGAGCAAGGGCAAGCAGACGGTCAGCGCGCAGAAGATCAGCGCGATGAAGAAGCTCGGCGCGAACAACGACGTCGAGCTGATCCAGCGGGCGGCGGGGCTGGGGCTCGGCAGCGCCGAGGCCGCGCGGCGGGCGGGCAGCGCGGTGTGAGTGCGGGGCAGGGCGCCGTCAGGCCGGCAACGCGAACCGCGTCACTGCGTCGCGCAGCGCCTCGGCCTGATCGCGCAGCGAATGCGCGGCCGCCGCGGCCTGCTCGACGAGCGCCGCGTTCTGCTGCGTGACCTGATCCATCTCGCCCACCGCGCGGTTGACCTGCTCGATCCCGGCGCTCTGCTCGCGCGATGCGTGGCTGATTTCGTCGAGGATCTCGTTCACGCGCCGCACCGATTGCACGATCTCAGCCATCGTCTCGCCCGCGTGCGTGACGAGCGTCGCGCCGTGCTGCACCGTCTCGTTCGACGACACGATCAGCGACTTGATTTCCTTGGCCGCCGTCGCCGAGCGTTGCGCAAGCGAGCGCACTTCGGCCGCGACCACCGCGAAGCCGCGGCCCTGTTCGCCCGCCCGCGCCGCTTCGACGGCCGCGTTCAGCGCGAGGATGTTCGTCTGGAACGCGATCCCGTCGATCACGCCGATGATGTCGCCGATCTTGTGCGAACGGTCGGTGATCTCGTTCATCGTGCGCACGACGTCGTCGACCACCGCGCTGCCGCGCGTCGCGACCTGCGCGGCCTGGCCGGCAAGCGACGCGGCCTGCGCGGCGCTGTCCGCGTTCTGCTTCACGTTCGCGGTCATCTGGTCCATGCTCGACGCGGTCTGCACGAGCGCGGCCGCCTGTTCCTCGGTGCGCTGCGACAGGTCCGTGTTGCCGGAGGCGATCTCGCTCGCGCCGACGTTGATGTTCTCGGTGCCGGTGCGGACGCGCGACACCATGTCGATCAGCCCGCCCTGCATCGTGTGCAGCGCATGCAGCAGGCTGCCGCGATCGTCCTGCTTCACGGCCACGCGCGCGGTCAGGTCGCCCTGCGCGATGCGTTGCGCGGCGTCGAGCGCCACTTCGAGCTCGCCGCCGAGGTTCGCGCGCACGCTTTTCAGCACCAGCACCATCACGGCGGTCGCGATCGCGCCGAGCACGGCCGTCATCGCGAACCAGCGGCCGACGCTTGCGAGCACCGCCGTGCGCACGTCGTCCATGTACATGCCGGTCACCAGATACCAGTCCCACGGCGCGAAGCGCTGCACGGCGCTGGTCTTCTCCTGCGGCTTGTCCGCGCCCGGCTTCGGCCACAGATATTCGACGAAGCCCTTGCCGCCTTCCGCGTTGCCGGCCTTCACGATCTCGACGAACAGGTGCTGGCCGTTCGGATCGGTGAAATTCGACACGTCCTTGCCGTTGAGCTCGGCCTTGATCGGATGCATCACGATCACCGGCTTCGAATCGTTGACCGAGATATAGCCGTCGACGCCATGGCGCATCGCGGCGATCGCCTCGAGCGCCTTCTGCTTCGCATCGGCTTCCGGCAGCGCGTTCTGCTGCGACAGCTTGTAGTAGTGATCGGTCACGCTCGCGGCCTGCGCGACCAGCGATGCAAGCTGGTCGCGGCGGTCCGCGATCATCGACGCGCGGGTCTGCCATGCGCCGAGCCCGGCGATCACGAGCAGGCCGAGCCACAGGATGACGATCATCGACGCGAGTTTTTGATTCAGGGAAAGATTGCGCATGGTGTGAGGTTGGTCAGTCGAGAACGCTTGCCGGAACGGCGTGACGGGATAAGTCTCTTGACGGCGTGCCATGCGTGTCGCCGTAGACGGGAAATCCCTTAGAAGCGGTCATTTCCCGATGTCCGCGACGCGGGCGCGGGCATCTATGCATATGCATAACAGCGGCCGCTATACTGTCGGGCGACGGTCTGGGTCGCGCCCGCACGGGCAGCGCGCGGGCACCGAACGAAACGAAAGGAGGCAACGATGCGGATTCTGGTGGTAGGGGCCGGCGCGGTCGGCGGATACTTCGGCGGCCGGCTGGCCGCGGCGGGGCGCGACGTGACGTTCCTGGTGCGCGAGGGCCGCGCCGCCGCGCTCGCGCGCGACGGGCTGCTGATCCGCAGCCCGCGCGGCGACCTGACGCTTGCGAACGTGCAGACCGTGCGCGCGGGCGACGCGGGCGCCGGCGTCGCGCCGTTCGATCTCGTGCTGCTGAGCTGCAAGGCGTACAGCCTCGACGACGCGATTGCGTCGTTCGCACCGTTCGTCGGGCCGCGGACGCTGATCCTGCCGATGCTCAACGGGATGCGCCACCTCGACGTGCTGCGCGAGCGCTTCGGCGCCGCGCAGGTGCTCGGCGGCCTGTGCGTGATCGCGGCGACGCTCGATCGCGAGCAGCGCATCGTGCATCTGAACGACACGCACGGCGTGTCGTTCGGCGAGCTGGCCGGCGGCGAATCGCCGCGCGTGCGCGCGGTGGCCGACGTGCTCGGCGGCGCGGGCTTCGACGCGACGCTCAGCGACGATATCGCCGCGCGGATGTGGGACAAGTGGGTGTTTCTGGCAACGCTCGCCGCGAGCACGTCGCTGTTTCGCGGGTCGATCGGCGACATTCTCGCCGCGCCGGACGGCCGCCGCCTGCTCGAGACGATGCTCGCCGAATGCAGCGCGATCGCCGAATACAACGGCCATCGGCCCGACCCGGCGGCCAGCGAGCGGATGCAGCGGATGGTGCTGACGCCGTCGCCGCTGACCGCGTCGATGCTGCGCGACGTCGAGAACCATGCGCGCGTCGAGGCCGATCACGTGATCGGCGACCTGCTCGCGCGGCGCGACCCGCAGGCGGCCGATACGCTGTCGCTGCTGCGGATCGCGTACAACCACCTGAAGGCGTACGAGGCGCGCACGGCGCGCGAGCAAGCGGCGGCGTAAGCCGGCGCGGGCGACGGGCGCGGCGGCCGCCGTACCGTTGCGCGCCGCAACAAATTTGCCTTCTGGCGCCATTTCCGCCCGCAGGCGGCAAAAAAGTATCGAAAATCAGGCGTAAAGTTGGTGGAGCCGCGCGCGCGATCGACCTACATTGCTTCCCATGCGACCGGTCGCGGCGCCGCGCGAGACACGCGGCGCACGCGCACAGCCGAACAGGCCGGCCAGCGAACCAAGGGAATGGAGACGCCAACATGATGCACCCCGATCTCGAAGTGGTCGACGTGCGACGCGACGAGTCGTTCAAGGTCTGGTCGCACGGCTATCCGTATCGCACGATCCGCTGGCATTTCCATCCCGAATTCGAGCTGCACCTGATCGTCGCGACGCACGGCAAGTATTTCGTCGGCGATCACATCGGCTCGTTCGGCCCCGGCCATCTCGTGCTGCTCGGGCCGAACCTGCCGCACAACTGGGTCAGCGACATGGCCGCAGGCGAAACCGTCGAGCGCCGCAATCTCGTGATCCAGTTCGATCCGTCGTTCGTGCGGCGCTGCATGGACGCATTCCCCGAATGCCGCGACGCGCAGGCGCTGCTCGACGATGCACGGCGCGGGGTCGGCTTCGACGCCGCGACGAGCGCCGCGATCGCGCCGTTGTTCGACGAGCTGCTGACCGCGCGCGGGATGCGCCGCATCGCGCTGTTCATGACGATTCTCGAACGGCTGTGCGACGCGGCCGAACGCACGCTGCTCGCAAGCCCCGCCTACGATCAGGCCGACATCACGCCGACGCGGCTCAGCCACGCGCTGTCGTATATCGGCAAGAACCTCGCGTCCGAGCTGCGCGAATCCGATCTCGCGCAACTGACCGGGCAGAGCGTCAGCGCGTTCTCGCGCGCGTTCCATCGCCATACGGGCATGCCGTTCGTCCAGTACGTGAATCGTCTGCGGATCGAATCCGCGTGCCAGATGCTGCTCGCCGACGACGCGAGCATCACCGACATCTGTTTCCAGGCCGGCTTCAACAACGTGTCGAACTTCAACCGCCAGTTCCGCGCGGTGAAGGGGATGGCGCCGTCCGAATTCCGCGCGCTGCAGCGCCTGAACGCGCGCAGCCGCGAGCTGGCGCTGCATGCGGCGCCGACCGGTAACCCGCTGCCGCCGCGCGTGCTGACGCCCGGCGCGCCCGAACTCGTGCCGCAGCCCGGATGATCGTCGGGCCGCCGCCCGCCCGAGCTTTCCCAACCGTTTCACCCAGCCGAATCGCGTCGCTTGCGTCGCGAGGGGCGCATTCACCCACGAAAAAGCCGCACACAATCTGGAGACACCGTCATGACGCACGCATCGCCCGCTTCTTCTTCCCGTCGCGCCGCCCGCCTGGCGGCCGTTGCCGCGCTCGCCGCCGCGGCCCTGTTGCCCGCCGCCGCCGCGCACGCCGCGCCGCTGCGGATCGGCATGACGTTCCAGGAACTGAACAACCCGTATTTCGTGACGATGCAAAAGGCGCTGAACGACGCGGCCGCGTCGATCGGCGCGCAGGTCGTCGTCACCGACGCGCATCACGACGTCAGCAAGCAGGTGAGCGACGTCGAGGACATGCTGCAGAAGAAGATCGACATCCTGCTCGTGAACCCGACCGATTCGACCGGCATCCAGTCGGCGATCACGCAGGCGAAGAAGGCCGGCGCGGTGGTCGTGGCCGTCGATGCGAACGCGAACGGGCCGGTCGATTCGTTCGTCGGCTCGAAGAATTACGACGCGGGCGTGATGTCGTGCGAATACCTCGCGAAGGCGATCGGCGGCAGCGGCGAGGTCGCGATCCTCGACGGCATTCCGGTCGTGCCGATTCTCGAACGCGTGCGCGGCTGCAAGGCCGGGCTCGCGAAATTCCCGAACGTGAAGCTCGTCGATACGCAGAACGGCAAGCAGGAGCGCGCCGCCGCGCTGTCGGTGACCGAGAACATGATCTCCGCGCATCCGAACCTGAAGGGCATCTTCAGCGTGAACGACGGCGGCTCGATGGGCGCGCTCGCCGCGATCGAGGGTTCCGGCAAGGACATCAAGCTGACGAGCGTCGACGGCGCGCCCGAGGCGATCGCCGCGATCCAGAAGCCGAACTCGAAGTTCATCGAGACGACCGCGCAGTTCCCGGCCGACCAGGTGCGCATCGCGCTCGGCATCGCGATCGCGCGCAAGTGGGGCGCGACGGTGCCCAAGGCGATTCCCGTCGACGTGAAGGTCGTCGATCGCGGCAACGCGAAGGGTTTCAGCTGGTGAACGACGTGCGACGCGACGCGAAGGGCGGCGGCGCGGCCGACGCCCTTCGCACGGAGAAGCCGATGGACACGATACTCAGGCTCAGCCACATCACGAAAAGCTTTCCCGGCGTGAAGGCGCTGTCCGACATTCATCTGGAGATCGCGCGCGGCGAGATTCATGCGCTGCTCGGCGAGAACGGCGCGGGCAAGTCGACGCTGATGAAGATCCTGTGCGGCATCCACCAGCCGGATGCGGGCACGATCGAGATCGACGGCAGCGCACGCCATTTCGCCGACTATCACGACGCGGTCGCGGCCGGCGTCGGCATCGTGTTCCAGGAATTCAGCCTGATTCCGCACCTCGATGCCGTCGACAACCTGTTCCTCGGCCGCGAGCTGCGCAACCGCTGGGGCGCGCGCGACCGCAAGCGGATGCGCGCCGCGGCGGCCGCCATCTTCGCGCGCCTGGGCGTGGCGATCGATCTCGATGCGCCGATCCGCGCGCTGTCGGTCGCGCAGCAGCAGTTCGTCGAGATCGGCAAGGCGCTGTCGCTCGACGCGCGCATCCTGATCCTGGACGAGCCGACCGCCACGCTCACGCCGGCCGAGGCCGAGCACCTGTTCGCGATCATGCGCGAGCTGAAGCGGCAGGGCGTCGCGATGATCTTCATCTCGCATCATCTCGACGAGATCTTCGCGGTGTGCGACCGCATCACGGTGCTGCGCGACGGCCAGTACGTCGCGACGACCGAGGTCGCGCGCACCGACGTCGAGCAACTGGTGCGCATGATGGTCGGCCGCCGGATCGAAAGCAGCTTTCCGCCGAAGCCGGCGCGGCCGGCCGACGCGCCGGCCGTGCTCGAGGTCGATGCGCTGCAGATCGCGCGCGACGGCCCGGTGAACCGCTTTGCGCTGCATGAAGGCGAGATCCTCGGCTTCGCGGGGCTGGTCGGCTCGGGGCGTACCGAGACCGCGCTCGCGGTGATCGGCGCGACGCGCGCGCATCGCAAGGCGCTGCGCGTGCGCGGCGCGGCGGCGAAGCTCGCCGATCCGGCCGACGCGCTGCGCGCGGGCATCGGCATCCTGCCGGAAAGCCGCAAGACGGAAGGGCTCGTCACGTCGTTCTCGATTCGCGACAACATCTCGCTGAACAACCTCGGCAAGTACCGGTCGATGCGCTGGCTGATCGACCGGCGAAGCGAGGCGCGCACCACGCATGACGTGATGCGGCGCGTCGGTGTAAAGGCGCCGTCGATCCACACCGAGGTCGCGACGCTGTCCGGCGGCAACCAGCAGAAGGTCGTGATCGCGCGCTGGCTGAACCATCACACGTCGGTGCTGATCTTCGACGAGCCGACGCGCGGCATCGACGTCGGCGCGAAAGCCGAAATCTACGGGCTGATGCGCGAACTTACCGCGCGCGGCTACGCCATCATCATGATCTCGTCCGAATTGCCGGAAATCGTCGGCATGTGCGATCGCGTCGCCGTGTTCCGGCAAGGCCGCATCGAGGCGACGCTCGCCGGCGACGAGATCGATCCCGACACGGTCATGACCTATGCCACGGCCGGCACGCGAGGAGCGACCCATGAACCTGCCTGATTCTTCTTCCACGCGTTCGACGACGCTTGCGGCCACTGCCGGAAACGGCGACGCGCCGCCGCCGCGCGCGATGTGGGCGCAACTGCGCCGCTCGACGCTGTTCTATCCGCTCGTCGGCCTCGTCGTGGTCTGCATCGCGATGATGATCGCGAGCCCGAGCTTCCTGTCCGCCGCGAACCTCGAGAACGTGCTGCGCCAGGTGTCGATCAACGCGATCATCGCGGTCGGCATGACCTGCGTGATCCTGACGGGCGGAATCGACCTGTCGGTCGGCTCGGTGATGGCGCTGTCGGGCACGCTCGCGGCCGGGCTGATGGTCGCGGGCGTCAACGCGGTCGCCGCGCTGGCGATCGGCATCGCGGTCGGCCTCGGCTTCGGTGTCCTGAACGGTGTGTTCGTCGCGTTCGCGGGAATGCCGCCGATCATCGTCACGCTCGCGACGATGGGCATCGCGCGCGGCCTCGCGCTGATCTACACGGGCGGCTATCCGATCGATGGGCTGCCCGACTGGGTCGCGTTCTTCGGCAGCGGCAAGGTGCTCGGCATCCAGGCGCCGGTGCTGATCATGCTGGTGGTCTATGCGATCGCGTGGCTGCTGCTCGACCGGATGCCGTTCGGCCGCTACGTGTATGCGATCGGCGGCAACGAGCAGGCGACGCGGCTCACCGGCGTGCGCGTCGCGCGCGTGAAGCTGATCGTCTACACGCTGGCCGGGCTCACGTCCGCGCTTGCCGCGATCGTGCTGACCGGGCGCCTGATGAGCGGGCAGCCGAACGCGGGCGTGGGCTTCGAGCTCGACGCGATCGCGGCCGTCGTGATGGGCGGCACGTCGATCTCCGGCGGGCGCGGCGCGATTCTCGGCACGCTGGTGGGCGCACTGTTGCTCGGCGTGCTCAACAACGGGCTCAACATGATCGGCGTGAACCCGTATGTGCAGAACGTGATCAAGGGCGGAACCATCCTGCTCGCGATCTACATCAGCCGCGAGCGATCGCGGTAACGACGGAAATATCGGTTATCCGAATCATTCAGAAAAGAGACAACTCATGACGACACCCGAAGCCCAACCGCGCATGACCGCGGTCGTCTGCCACGGCCCCGAGGACTATCGCGTCGAACAGGTCGCGATGCCGCGCCCCGGCACGAACGAGCTCGTGATCCGCATCGCCGCGTGCGGCATCTGCGCGAGCGACTGCAAGTGCTACACCGGCGCCAAGATGTTCTGGGGCGGCCCGAGCCCGTGGGTGAAGGCGCCGGTGATTCCCGGCCACGAATTCTTCGGCTATGTCGAAGCGCTCGGCGACGGCGCGGCCGAGCATTTCGGCGTCGCGCTGGGCGAGCGCGTGATCGCCGAGCAGATCGTGCCGTGCGGCAAGTGCCGATATTGCAGATCGGGCCAGTACTGGATGTGCGAGGTGCACAACATCTTCGGCTTCCAGCGCGAGGTCGCCGACGGCGGGATGGCCGAGTACATGCGCATTCCGCCGACCGCGATCGTCCACAAGATCCCGCTCGGCATATCGCTCGAGGATGCCGCGATCATCGAGCCGCTGTCGTGCGCGATCCACACGGTGAACCGCGGCGACGTCCAGCTCGACGACGTCGTCGTGATCGCGGGCGCGGGCCCGCTCGGGCTGATGATGACGCAGGTCGCGCACCTGAAGACCCCGAAGAAACTCGTCGTGATCGACCTGATCGACGAACGGCTCGAACTCGCGCGGCAGTACGGCGCCGACGTGACGATCAACCCGAAGCGCGACGACGCGCGCGAGATCGTCCGTGCGCTCACCGACGGCTATGGCTGTGACGTGTACATCGAGACGACCGGTGCGCCGGTCGGCGTGAACCAGGGGCTCGACCTGATCCGCAAGCTCGGCCGTTTCGTCGAATTCAGCGTGTTCGGCGAGGACGCGACCGTCGACTGGTCGATCATCGGCGACCGCAAGGAGCTCGACGTACGCGGCGCGCATCTCGGGCCATACTGCTATCCGGTCGCGATCGACCTGCTCGCGCGCGGGCTCGTCACGTCGAAGGGCATCGTCACGCACGGTTTCGCGCTCGAGGAATGGGACGACGCGATCCGCGTCGCGAAATCGCCCGAATCGATCAAGGTGCTGCTGAAGCCGGCCCGCTGACGGCCGGCACGCGCCTCACCGGAGACATCATGGAATACGTCATAGGCGTCGACATCGGCACGCAGAGCACCAAGGCGCTGCTCGTCGACCGGCACGGCACGATCGTCGCGCGGCGCTCGGCCGGCTACCAGCCCGATACGCCGCGCCCGCTGTGGGCCGAGCAGTGGCCGAAGGTGTGGTTCGACGCGGTGCTCGACTGCATCGCGGGCTGCGTGAGCGACGCGCGCGCGCAGGGGGTGCCGGCCGATGCGATCCGCGCGGTATGCGTGAGCAGCCTGTACGGCGGCTCGGGCATCCCGGTCGACATCGACATGCGGCCGCTGCATCCGTGCCTGATCTGGATGGATCGGCGTGCGACCGCGCAAGTCGACTGGGTCAACGAACACGTGAACGTCGAGCGGCTGCGCGTGATCACCGGCAACGGCGTCGACAGCTACTACGGGTTCACCAAGATGCTGTGGCTGCGCGACCAGCGGCCGGACGTGTGGGCGAACGTGCGCTATTTCCTGCCGCCGAACGCGTACGTGATCTATTTACTGACCGGCGAAGTCGCGGTCGACCACAGTTCGGCCGGCAATATCGGCGGCGTGTACGACGTCGCGCGCCGCGAGTGGTCGGACGACGCGCTCGACATGCTCGGCATTCCGGCGACGATGATGCCCGAGCGGCTGGTTGATTCGACGGACGTCGTCGGCGGCCTGCTGTCGCAATGGACCGCCCAACTCGGCCTGCCGGCCGGCACGCCCGTCGTGGCAGGCGGCGTCGATGCGGCGGTGGCGACCTTCGCGGCCGGTGCCACGCGCACCGGGCAGCACGTCGCGATGATCGGCACGAGCATGTGCTGGGGCTACGTGAACCGGCACGTCGATGCGCGCCACGGCCTCGTCAGCATGCCGCACGTGTTCGACGGGCAGCGCGACCTGTACGTGTTCGGCGGAGCGATCACGGCCGGCGCGTCGGTCGCATGGTTTCGCGACCAGTTCTGTCACGCGGAAATCGATGCGGCGCGCCTGCTGCCGCACGGCGATCCGCACATGTTGCTCGAGGAGGCGGCCGAGCGCGTGCCGGCCGGCGCCGGCGGCGTGCTGTTTCTGCCGTACCTGATGGGCGAGCGCAGCCCGGTGTGGGATGCGAAGGCGAGCGGCGCGTTCGTCGGGCTGAGTCTCGCGCATACGCGTGCGCATCTTTATCGTGCGGTACTCGAAGGCGTCGCGTTCGCGTTGCGCCACAACATCGAGGCCGGCCGCCGTGGCGCGGCGGCGCTGGACGATCGATTGATCGTCGTCGGCGGCGCCGCGCATTCGGCGCTGTGGATGCAGATCATCGCCGACGTGACGGGTTTTCCGGTGTGGACGATCGAGCAGGACGTCGAAGCCGCAATGGGCGCCGCGCTGCTCGCGGGCGTCGGCGCAGGGCTCGTGTCGCGCGACGACGCACAGGGCGGCTGGGTCACGCTCGTCGAGCGCGCACGGCCCGACGCCGACCGCGCGAAAACGTACGACGCGCGTTTTTCGCTCTACACGGCGCTGTATCCGGCACTCAAGCCGATCATGCACAGGCTCGGGACATCATCATGAACACACGATTCGATTTCAGTGGGTCGACGGTGCTCGTCACGGGCGCCTCGAGCGGAATCGGCCGTGCGTGCGCGGTCGCACTGGCGCATGCAGGCGCGCGCGTCGTCGCGGCGGCGCGCGACATGGCCGCGCTCGACACGCTCGCCGCGGAGATTGCGTGCGAGACGTTGCGCATGGATGTCGGCGGCGACGAACACACGATCGATGCCGCACTCGCCGCGTACGATGCGTTCGACGGCCTCGTCAATTGCGCGGGGATCGCGTCGCTCGAGCCTGCGCTCGACGTCGAAGCCGCGCATTTCGATCGCGTGATGGCCGTCAATGCGCGCGGCGCGGCGCTCGTCGCGCGGGCCGTGGCACGAAGGATGATCGAGCGCGACGG
Organism: Burkholderia sp. AU16482; assembly: GCF_002223285.1. Lineage (NCBI taxonomy): Bacteria > Pseudomonadati > Pseudomonadota > Betaproteobacteria > Burkholderiales > Burkholderiaceae > Burkholderia > Burkholderia sp. AU16482. Next base: position 1,562,570 of record NZ_NKEY01000006.1, on the reverse strand, counting down.
ACGCGGTGACGCGCACGCGCGGGGCAGCATCGTCAACGTGTCGAGCCAGGCGTCGCTCGTCGGGCTGCCCGCGCATCTGAGCTATTGCGCGTCGAAGGCGGCGATGGACGCGATCACGCGCGTGCTGTGCATCGAGCTCGGCCCGCACGGCATTCGTGTGAACAGCGTGAATCCCACCGTCACGCTCACGCCGATGGCGCAGTTCGCGTGGAGCGAACCGGACAAGCGCGAACCGATGCTCGCCGCGATTCCGCTCGGCCGGTTCGCGCAGCCGGACGAAGTCGTCGAGCCGATCCTGTTTTTGCTGAGCGATGCGGCGTCGATGATCAGCGGTGTGTCGTTGCCGATCGACGGCGGGTATACGGCGCGCTAGGCCTTCGTCACGGACGTGGCGGGCGGCATTCGTGGAGCGGCCGGCGCGCGGCTAGACGGGATCCTTGCTCGGCGGTCCGTCCGGCTGCTGCGGGTTGTCGTGATGGCCGGGCGGCGACGAGAACGGATCGTCTTCCGGGTCGCGGTTCGGGGCGGCCGGTGGCTCGGGCGTCGGGGTCGTGTGGTCGCTCATGGAGAACTCGTGCGGTGCGTGACGGCGGTGGCGCGGCGGACGCGCCTCGTCTTCGTTATAGCCAATCGGGCGCGCGTTTGCAGCGGGTTCTTGCGGCAGGCTGCCGATCGTCGGCGAAATCCGCCTATTGACGGTGTTCGTGCGGGATCTCGCGAGGTCGCGCAATCGAAATCAGCGCAAGTCCGCCGGTGTATCGACGTCGCGCAGGATGCCGGGATCGTCGATGTCGAGCAGTTGCACCGGTGCGCTGGCGAACAGCGCGCGGGCGCCCGTGTCGCCGTCGAGGGCGGCAAGTGCTTCGAAGTGGTGCGCGGCGAAACCGACTGGATGCCCGCGCACGCCGCGATGCGCGGGCGCGACGATCGATGCGTTGTCGGCTTCGAGCGCGCGTGCGACCGTTTCGTAGGTGGAAGCGGCGATCCACGGCATGTCGCCGAGCGCGACGAGCCAGCCGCTCGCATCGGGCGTCGTGCGGACGCCGGCCGCGAGGCTCGCGCCCATGCCCCGCAACGCGTCGGGGGCATAGACGACCTGACAGCCGGCTTCGTTCAGCAGAATTGCAAGCGTTTCGGCGCCGGGACGCACGACGGCGATCACGTCGGCGGTGGCTGCCGCGAGACGGCGGGCGGCGGCCACCGCAACCGGCGTGCCGTCGGGGAGCCGGGCGAGCAGCTTGCTGTGCAGGCCGCTCGGGTCGAAGCGTTGACCAAGGCCGCCGGCGAGCAGGACGCCGGTGGCGAGTGACGCATAGGACATCGGCGCGAGGGGAGTGAGGCAGGTGCTGCGATTGTGCGGGAGCACACGGGGATCGGCAAGTGAGGATGTTACCGAATCACGCCTGCCGGATCGGGAAAACTGTCATCGCGCCGCTTCGTCGAGCATGCTTTCGTCGACAGGACCGTAAATTGCGTGCGATTCGTTCTGGATCACGGCCCAATAGCGATCGCCGAACGACCAGTGCCACCATTCGGACGGGTAATTCGTGAAGCCGGCGCGGGTCAGCGCGTCGATGAGGATTTGGCGGTTTCGCGCGGCCGCGCGGCTGATGAACGCGTTGTGCGTGTAGCACGTGCCGGACGATTCGTGGTCGGTGGCGTTCATGATGGCGAGGCAGGTTGCAGGCCGTCGGCCGATGTCGAGCAGGGTGGCCGCGGTCGTTTTGGTCAGACGAATCGCCAATATGCCAGAGTCTCGTGGAGAATGCGCCGCGATATGACCCGAGCGCGGGCGACGCTTACCAGAGCGTCTTGACGTGCGCGTATGCACGGATTTTTTCGTCGCGGGTGACGAGCGGCGCGCCGAGCCGCCGCGCGGTCGCGACGATCATGCGATCGGCCGGATCCTTGTGGAACGTGCCGGGCAGGTCGGTGGATTTTGCGGCGATGTCGGCATCGACGGGCACGAAACGCATGCCGTCGATCTGCGCGACGGTGGCGAGCCACGCGTCGACATCCATCGTCAGCGCGAGGCGGTCATTGCGCACCAGCATCGCGATTTCCCACGCGGAGATCGCCGATGCGGCGAGCGCACCTTCGCTCCGCGCACGATCGATCGCGCTCCGCGCCTTCTTGCTGAGCGCAAGGTCGCCCGCTACCCACCACACCAATGCATGCGTATCCAGCACGATCACCGCGACGCCTCCCAATCATCTTCCGCAATCGGATCGAGAGGATTGTCGTAGCGCATGACCGACCCGCGCAATATGTCCAACGGCTGGGCTTCGCGCGAGCGATACGGGCGGATCTCGAGCGTCGGTTTGCCGTGGTCGGTGACGATCAGGCTTTCGCCCGACGCCTCGACGAGCCGGAAGTATTCGAGCGCGCGAGCCTTGAATTCGGATTTCGATACGGGAGCGTGCGGCATCATGATATGTTCATGGTCATCAGACTATGGTCATTTTAGCCTCGCATTTCGATGCGGCGCAAGCGCCGTGGGCGTGACCGGCTCGCGCTACGCATCCGCCCACTTCCTCAACAGGTTGTGATAAATCCCGGTCAATGAAATGACCATCGGATCCTTCGCGCCTTTCTCCGCGGAAAGCGCCTGAATCTGCGTATCGAGCTGAAACAGCAGCGTGCGGTCGCCATCGTCGCGCACCATGCTCTGGATCCAGAAGAACGACGCCACGCGTTCGCCGCGCGTCACCGGTGTGACGTGATGCAGGCTCGATGCCGGATACAGCACGAGGTCGCCCGCCGGCAGCTTCGCGCGATGCACGCCGTACGTATCCTCGACGCACAGCTCGCCGCCCTCGTACGCATCGGGTTCTTCGAGGAACAGCGTGGCCGACAGGTCGCTGCGCACGCGGAAATCCGTGCCGCGCAGCAGCCGGATCGCGTTGTCGACGTGCGTGCCGAACGTCTCGCCGCCTGCATAGCGATTGAACAGCGGCGGAAACACCTTGAGCGGCAGCGCCGCCGAAAAGAACAGCGGATGGCGCGCGAGCGCATCCTGGATCGCATCGCCCACCGCGCGTGCGGCCGGCGAGCCTTCCGGCAATTGCCGGTTGCGTTTCGCGAGCGCCGACTGCGCGCCGGACGTCGCGTTGCCGTCGATCCATTCGGCGCGATCGAGAAGTTCGCGGCATTGCGCGACCTGCGCTTTCGTCAGTACGCCGGGGATGTGAAGCATCATGATACGGATTCCATTGCGTGCGGCGCCAGTTGCATCGCCGCCGACCGAAACGCGTCGAGCGGCGACGACACGAGATACGCGCGCATCTTCGCGATGAACGCGGGTGTCGCGGTGGCCGGCACCCGCGCGAGCCACACGAGCGCTTCGTCGACGCGCCCGCGCTCGGCGAGCAGCCGCGCGTAGTTGAACTGGCCGCGAAAATCGCCGGCAACGGCGGCACGGCGATAGTGGTCGAACGCGGCGTCGATATCGACCGGTACGACCCAGCCGTCCTCGTAGAAGCCGCCGATCAGGTTGATCGATTTCGCATGGCCGAGCGCGGCCGCGCGGCGAAACCACTCGAGCGCGTCGGCGCGGTTCTCGTCGACGCCGTTGCCGAGGGCGAGTGCGGTCGCGTAGTTGTACATGCCCCAGTCGAGGCCCGCCTGCGCGGCGAGCCGGTACCAGTACACGGCGACCGGCGCGCACGCGGCCGTGCCCCAGCCGAACTCGTAGCAGCGTCCGAGCATGTTCATCGCCATCGGATGATTCGCCTGCGCGGCATGCCGGAACCACGTGAGCGCGGCCGCGGGATCGCGCGGCACGCCGTGGCCGTCGAGCAGGTACTGCCCGTACACGGCCTGTGCATCGACGATGCCGTGCTCGGCCGCCGCCGCGACCCACGCGGCGGCGCGCTCGGGCGGCCCGGCCAGGATGTCGGCGAACTCGCGCGGCGAGACCGACGCGAGCGCCTTCAGCGACACGGCCTCCATAGATCAGTAGCGCGCGTTCAGCGTGACGAACGCCGAGCGGCCCGGCGCGATCGACGCATAGTGCGCCGGATACGCCTGATCGAAGTAGGTGCGGTTGAACAGGTTGTTCACGTTCAGTTGCAGATCGAGCTTCTTGTTGATCCGGTACTGCGCCATCGCGTCGAAGCGCCAGTACGACGGCACGGCGCGCAGGTTCGCGGGATCGCCGAACACTTCCGACATGTAGAACGCGCCGCCGCCGACCGTGAACTTCGGCGTGATGTCGTAGTTCGACCACATCGTGAGGCTGTGCTTCGGCGTGTTCGGGAAGCGGTTGCCGTTGTTCGCGGTGTCCTTGCCGTTGTCGCGCAGTTCGCTCTTCATGTACGTGTAGCCGCCGAACACCTGCCACTGCTTCGTGATCTGGCCCGCGACGCCGAGCTCGAGGCCTTGCACGCGCTTGTTGCCGACCATCGCGTACTGGTTGTTCGGCAGCGTCACGCGCGCGTTCGTCGTGTCGATCTGGAACAGCGCGGCCGTCAGCGACAGCTTGTCGTTCAGCACGTTCCATTTCGTGCCGAGTTCGATGCTGCGGTTCTTTTCCGGAGAAAGCTGATCGGCATTCGGGCCGACGCCGCCGCGGCCCGGCGTGAGCGACTGCGTTTCGCTGCCTTCGCCGAGCAGCATGCCGGCGGGCGTCGACGACGTCGCATACGACGCATAGATGCTGCCGTTCCGCGCGGGCTTGAACACGAGGCCGGCCTGCCAGTTGAACAGCGTGTCGTCGCGCGTGTAGGTCTTGCCGCCATTCGCCTTGGTATCGGTGAAGCGGGTCGAGTAGTCGTCGACGCGCACGCCGGCGTTGACCTGCCAGCGCGGCGTGATCTCGATCGTGTCGAAGCCGTAGATCGACTTCGTCGTGGTGCGCGCATGTGCGTAGTCGTTGTTGCGCGAGATCGAGCCGGCCCACGGATCGCTCGGGTTCGGCGACCACAGGCTCGTGCAGTTGTAGCCCGACGCGGCGCCGATGCCTTGCTGGCAGATCTTGCCGGTGTCGGTCGCGACCTTGTACGAGTCGCGCTTGCCCCATTCGCGCGACAGCTCGATGCCGGTGTTGAAGCTGTGCTTGAACGGGCCCGTGCGGAATTCGCCGAACAGCTCGGTCAGGTTCGCGAGGCTGTTGATCGCGCTGTTGCGGTTGTTGTTGCGGCGCCAGACCTTGCCGTTCACCACGTTGCCCTGGCTGTCGTCCGGCTGCGTCCAGATGTAGTCCTGCGTCGATTCCGTGTAGCGCGCGGTGTTGCGCACCGTGAGGTTCGGCGTGATGTCGTGCTCGATCCTGATCGTGCTGATGTCCGACGTGGTCTTGCGGAAGTCGCGGTCGATCAGGCCGTAGAAGTTGTGGCGATCGACGGGCGCCGGATAGATCGTGCCGACGTTCGCGGGCTTGTTCGACGTCGTATAGAAGTACGGGATGCCGCCGTCGGGCATGTCGTCCGTCTGCAGGTGGTAGTAGCTCGCGGTCACGCGCGTCGGCGTGCCGAGACCGAACGCGATCGACGGCGCGACGCCCCAGCGCTCGTTGTTGACGGCGTCGCGGCCGGCCACGTCGTTGTTGTGGCTCATCAGGTTCAGGCGGAACGCGGCGTGATCGGCGAACTGCCAGTTGCCGTCGGCGGTGAAGCGGCGATAGCGGTCGGTGCCGACGCCCGCGCTCGCGGCGGCCGTCGTGCCGAGGTGCGGGGCCTTCGTGATCAGGTTGATGCTGCCGCCCGCGCCGCCGCGGCCGCCGTACGCGCCGTCGGAACCCTTGGTGATCTCGACGCGCTCGGTGTTGAAGATCTCGCGCGTGGTGGCGCCCGTGTCGCGCATGCCGTCGACGAACATGCTGCCCTGCGTGTCGTAGCCGCGGATGAACGGACGGTCGCCGAGCGGGTTGCCGCCCTCGCCGGCGCCGAACGTGATGCCGGGCACGGTACGCAGCGCTTCGGTCAGCGTGGTCGCGCCGCTGTTCTGGATCAGTTCCTGCGGGATCACGGTGACGGATTTGGGCGTGTCGACGAGCGGCGCGGTGAATTTCGCGGAAGCGGAAAAGTCGGCCTTGTAGCTGTGCTCGGTCTTGCCCTGGATCTCGATCGGCGCGAGATGGCCTTCGGTGCCGGCGGGCGCCGCGGGCGGCGTGCCGTCGGCGAACGCGGGGCTCGCGGCCAGCACGCTGCAGAGGGTGGTGAACTTGCCGAGCTTCAGCTCGTCGGGACGGGACTTCATGGTGCGCTTCGACCTCGCGGTGTGGCTCCCGGGGCAGTGCGCTACGGAAATGTGCATGCCGGCGGGGATTATTACGATTTGTTTTCAGGCGGCATTCTATGTAATTTCTTTACGAATGAGAAGCGTTCTTGTTCTCATTTGTCGGGGAATTGTTGACGAATGTTGCGGAGGGGACGAAAGCTCGTGGCCGGGGAGCGCCAGGCAACGCAATGGCGTCTGCCGATGGCTTCGTCGCTGCAATCGCCGCCTCGAACGGTTCGATCGTGGCCACGCGCGACGTCGCGCCGTTCGAAGCAGCAGGCCTGCGTGTGATCGACCCTGGGTTCCGCTGACGCCGGGTCGGCCACCGTCACGTCCCCGGCGCCGAAAATGACAACGCGCCGTGCAAGTCGGCGCGTTGAATGCGTTACGTCTGCGCGCGGCCCTTGAACTGCAGCAAATTCCCGTTCAGGCGCGCGACACCGGCCGCAGATCAGTCGATTCCGTGAAACACCGCATCCTCCGGCCCCAGGTATGCCGGCGGGCGCCACGTCGCGTCGCGCATCGAATGCTGGACGAGGTTCTCGACGCCCAGCAGCACCGCGAAGATCGCCATCCGCACCGGAATGCCGTTGTCGGTCTGCCGGAAGATCGCGAGACGCGGGTCGCGGTTCAGGTCGACCGACAGGTCGTTCGCGCCGGGCCGGCTGTCGCGCGGCAGCGGGTGCATGATCAGCGTGTCGGGCTTGCACACCGAGTCGACGAGCGCCTGGTTGATCTGGAAATCCGGCGTATAGCCTTCGAACGACTCGTCGGTGAAGCGCTCCTTCTGGATCCGCGTCGCGTAGACCACGTCCGCGCCGCGCAAGCCCGCCGCGAGATCGTTCGTCTGCTCGACCGCGTGGCCGTTCGTCGAGATCTGGTCGACGATGTACGCCGGCATCTCGAGCGTCGGCGGCGATACGAGCGTGAACTTCAGCCCGCGGTACAGCGCGAGCAGCTTGACGAGCGAGTGCACGGTGCGGCCGTACTTCAGGTCGCCGACCAGCGCGATGTGCGCGCCGTCGACGATCTTGCCGAGCCGCGAAAACTCGCGCTGGATCGTGTAGAGGTCGAGCAGCGCCTGGCTCGGGTGCTCGCCGGGGCCGTCGCCGCCGTTGATCACGGGCAGGTTGGTCGCCCGTGCGAATTCGGCCACCGAGCCTTTTTCCGGATGGCGGATCACGAGCGCGTCGACGTAGCCGGCCATCACGCGGCTCGTGTCGTAGATCGATTCGCCCTTCGCCATCGACGAGAACGTGAAGCCCGTCGTGTCGCACACCGAGCCGCCGAGCCGGCAGAAGGCCGCGCCGAACGACACGCGCGTGCGCGTGCTGGCCTCGAAGAACAGGTTGCCGAGCACGGCGCCTTCGAGCACGCGTGAAATCTTGTGACGCCGCGCGATCGGCTGCATGACGTCGGCCACGCGGAACAGCGCCTCGACCGAATCCCGCGAAAACTGGTCGACCGAGATCAATTGCGGCTTGCCTTCGAACAGGAATTGCTTCGCGAGCCCTTGTTTATCTACGCTTTGCGTATAGTTTGCGCCATCCGGCGCCGAACGCTCGACGATTTCCGACACGAAGCGCTCGACGATCTCGGGCATCCCGCGCGATTCCTGCGAATCGTCCGGAAGCAGCCACGTATCCAGCGCGCGGCGGCTGACGCCGATGCGATTCGCGAATGCCTCGCGGGTCATGTTGAGGCGGCGCATCGCGTCGCGGAGGAAGGCTTGCTGGGGAACGGTCATCGGCGGCTCCTGGGCGGAAAATATACGCGGTGCGTATATTAGTTTCTGCCGCGATGAAGTCAAGAAAAATCTGTGCGCGCACGGGTGGCGCGTATGACACTCGCGGGGCCGTACTGGCGCGCGGCGCGCGTCTCCGTATAATCAGGTCAGGCCCCGTGTCCGGCAGCGTGCCGGGCGCCGCGCCGCACACGATTCGCCCGGTCGGGCTTGTTGATTCGAAGGAGAATGAGAATGACGCGTACGATTGCTGCAATGCTGCTGGTGGTGACCGCCGCGCTCGCCGGTTGCAATACCGTCGCCGGCGTGGGCCAGGACATTTCGAAGGGCGGCCAGGCGATCAGCGATTCGGCTGAAAAGGCCAAGTAAGCCGACCGGTTCCGGCATGCAGAAGGCGCCGGGCCTTCCCGCGATGGCGGGGCGGCCCGGCGCCTTTTTTGCGTACGAATCGATGCCGCCGGCGTCAGGCGCGTTCCACGAACGCGTAGCGGCCCTCGACCTTGCGCGGCGTGAACCAGCCGTAGTCGGGGAACAACCGGTTGCGGACGAACCAGACATAACCGACCAGCGCGACCGTGATCGCGAGGCTCGGCAGCGCGGCGGACGGATCCCGCCCGAGATCGGCGACGGTCTTCGGCATCTGCAGCAGCGACAGCAGGATGAACGCGTGATATGCGCCGACACGATGGGTCGCGAAGCCCCAGATGAACAGCAGCGACAGCGGCACGGTCAACGCCAGGAAGGCGGTGACCAGGACGCCGCCGGCGCCGGACGCGAGGAAGTAGTACGCAAGCATCAGGCTGATGACCAACTGCGCGATGCCGAGCGCGATCAGGATCCGGATGTGTATCTTGTTCTTGCGGCAGCGTTCAGGGTCGGGGCGCGACGCGATCAGGTGCGCGAGCACGCGATCCTTGAGCCCTTGCCCGGATAGCTCGGCCAGTGCGTCGGCCTTCCTCGTTCCCGCGGACAGCAGCACCGCGATTCTTGTTTTGGCTTCCTTCCTGTTCATTGCGTGGCGGAGTGTTGTTCGATGATGGTCAAAGGGATCGGCCACGCGAATATTGCATCTTGCGCAGTCGTGCGCAACGGTTTTGCGGTGCGCGGACACATTCCTACAGTCGCCCGCCATGTGACGGAAAGGCTGGATCGACGAGCGCCGCGACGTCGACGGAGGCGCCGCCGTCTCCGCGGGGACGCGACGAACGCGAGTCAGTCGGCGGCGGCCTGCGCGGCGAGCGCGGCGCGCGATTCGACGGGCGGCTCCCGCCGTCGCGTCGCGCCTACGAGCATGCCGGCGACGACGAGCGCGATGCCGGCGACACGTGTGCCGGTCAGCGTTTCGCCGAACAGCGCGACCGCGAACAGCACGGCCGAAACCGGCGCGATCGCGGTGAACAGGGCCGCCTCGGTGCCGCTCGTGCGCGCCGAGCCCGCATACCAGCACAGGTAACCCAGCACGGTCGGAATCAATGCGTAGTAGACGATCGCCGACACGGCGCCGACGGTCCAGCCGCTCGCCACCGCATGCCATTCGAACGCGGCCGGCACGAGTGCGAGCACGAAGCCGAGGCCCGACATCGCGGTGGATAGCGCAAGCGGCGGCAACGGCGCGGCAAGCCGACGGTTGAGCAGGATGAAGACCGCTTCGCATGCGACGGCCGCCAGCACCAGCGCATCGCCAACGAGCGTTTGGAGCGACGGCATCGCATGGCCCGGCGCGAACGTGACGAACAGCACGCCGGCCGTGGCGAGCGCGGCGGCCAGCCAGTCGCGCGGCGTCTGCCGCTCGCGCAGCACGACGGCCGCGATCAGCGTCGACATGGCCGGCAACGTGCCGAGCATCACGCCGGCATCGAGCGGCGACGACAGCTTCGTGCCGCTGATCAGCAGCACCGTATAGCCGACGCCGCCCGCCGCCGCCTGAATGACGAGCAGCACGGCATCGCGTGCGGAGATGCGCGGCCAGCGCATGCGCTGCGCGCGCATCATCGCGAACAGCAACGGGGTCGCGATCAGGAAGCGCAGCGCGGTGGCCGCGAACGGCGGCAGGCCGCCGGCCGCGAGACGACTCGCGATGACGGTGCTGCCGACGCCCGCCATCGCGGCGGCGAGATAGAGATAGCCGATCAGTCGTGTCTTCATGCGCTGCATCGTCGTGTATGGCGGCAGCGTGCGTCTTGAACGAAATTGCAGCCAGGGACGGACTGAAGGTGGTGAACCGTCGGCTTGCGCTGACGCAACAGGTCGCGGCGGCCTTCGAGGGGGTAGTCGCTTTCGAACGCAGTGCGCCCGGCGCCTGCGGCGCTGCGCGGCCGACGGCGTTACTCAACCCGCCTGCGTGAACCGCCCCGGCGTGATGCCGAACTGGCGCGCGAATGCGCGCGTCAGGTGGCTCTGATCGGCGAAGCCGGCTTCGGCCGCGGCATCGGCGATCGGCAGGCCGCTGGCCAGCAGCGCGCGCGCCAGCCGCGTGCGCGACTGAACCAGGTATGCATGCGGCGTGATGCCGAGCTCGCGTGCAAAGCCGCGCAGCAACTGGAAGCGGCTCACGCCGCTCAGGTCCGCCAGCTCGGCGAGCGACACGGGTGCGGCCGGCGCCGCGTCGAGCCGCTCCCGCGCGACGTGGACCGCCGGCGCGACGCCGGCCGCCGGCAGCGTGCGGCTTGCGTGCCGGGCGAGCAACCCGGCGACGAGCATGACGAGCGCTTCGTCGCGGGCCAGCGGCTGGGTTTCGCCTGCGACGATGCGCGCATGCAGCCGGCCGACGGCGGCCGCAAGCCGCGTGTCGCGCACGGCCGGATGCGCAAGCTCGACGCCGCCGAGGCCTTCTTCCGCCGCGACGCTCGCGACCAGTGCGGGGGCGAGATAGAGCATCCGCCAGCGCCGCCCGGTGCCGGCTTCGAGCGGCGAGCCGTCGTGCACCTCGCCCGGGTTGACCATGATCGCGTCGCCTGCGAGCGCGTCGACCTGACCGCGGCCGCTCCACGACCGGTGCGCACCGCTGACGATCACACCGACCCCGAATTCGTCGTGCGCGTGGCGCGGAAACGCGCGGTCGGACTCGAGGCTGATTGCCTCGATGCCTTCGCCGGTGCGTCGGTAATGGATGACACGGTGCATGTGCGCTCCTCGTGCCGGGGGCGGCGCGGATCACGTGCACTTTAGCGTGTTCCGGCGCCGCGCGCCCTTCATCCTTTTGGCCGATACCGCGCGGCGCGCGCAGCCCGCACCATGTGCGCATGAGCAGCGTACACGGCCCGCCGGGCCTGAGGCTGCGCGGGAGGCGGCAGGTGGAACGACAGGATCCGGTATTCATTCAGGTGGGTGCGCTCGCGGACGGCTTCGCGCCCGAGGCGAACATCCTCGCATCCGTCGACGCGCTCGTCGGGCGGACGCTGACGCTCGTCGACGCATCGGGCGCGTGGCGCGTCCATACGTTCGAGCCGGGCGCGCTGCAGTGGCGCGACGCGGTGGCCGATACGGGCGGCCGCGCGCCGTGCCGCGTGACGCGGCTGCGCGACGGGCTGTACTTCGTCGACTACATCGATGCCACCGCTCGGGCGACATCGGTCAGCCTCGTGATCGATCTCGACAACGGCGTGTGGACGTCGGTCGTCGGTACGTTGCCGACGGAAGCCGACACGCGCATCGATGCGTTCACGCGCGTCGCGCGTGGGCTGCCGCTGACGGCCGTCGACGCGCAATTCCGACACGGCACGCTCGGCGGCCACGCCGAGCCGGGCCCGCTTCACGCGCCCACGCGCGAGCTGATCGGCAAACGCACGATGTATCGCTACAGCCCGACCGAATGCTACGAGCACATCTACCTGAACGAGAATTTCTACGCATGGCAGTGTCTGCAGGGCGTCGAAGGCGGGCTGGCCGATGTCGACCGCTGTCATTACTTCAAGATTGCGGACGAGCTGTATCTGTTCGTGTGGCGCGAAAAGGTGGTGCCGACGCTCGGCGTCGTGCTGATCGACCTCGCGCAACGCAAGACCGACGGCAAGATCTTCGGCTATCAGGGCGGCGATTTCGGCACGCTGTCGAATTTCCCGGTCGGCGCTTACGCGCAGGTGCTGAACGAAACCGTGCATCCGCTCGGCGACGAGGCGCAGCGATGACTGCCGTGCGGGGCAGCGGCCGCCTGCATGCGGATTTCAGCGGGCGCGTCGTGCTCGTCACGGGCGCCGCGCAAGGAATCGGCGCGGCGATCGCGCGCCGTTTCGCGGAATCCGGCGCATTCGTCGCCGTGGCCGACCTGAACGGCGACGCGGCGGCCGTGCAGGCCGACGCGCTGGCGAGCGCGGGCGGCGAAGCGCGCGCGTATCGGGTCGATGCCGCGAGCCGGGACGAACTGGATGCGCTCGTTGCGGCGGTCGAGCGCGACGGTGGCCGGCTCGATGTCGTCGTTCACAATGCCGCGTATTTTCCATTGACGCCGTTCGCGCGGATCGACGAGCCGACGCTCGAGCGCACGCTGTCGGTCAACCTGTCGGCGCTGTTCTGGCTTGCGCAGGCCGCGTTGCCGGCCTTCGAGCGCGCGGGGGCCGGGCGGCTGCTCGTCACGTCGTCGGTGACGGGGCCGCGCGTCGTCTATCCGGGGCTCGCGCATTACGCGGCGTCGAAGGCCGGCGTGAACGGCTTCATTCGCGCGGCGGCGCTGGAGCTGGCGTGCCGCAACGTGACGGTCAACGGCGTCGAACCGGGGATGATCCGCACGCCGGCGGCCGGCAATCTCGGCGACGCGTCCGTCGCCGCGCAGATCGCGCGCGACATTCCGCTCGCGCGGATGGGCGAGCCCGAGGACATCGCGAACGCGATGCTGTTTCTTGCATCGGCCGACGCGGCGTACATCACCGGGCAGACGATCGTCGTCGACGGCGGCGCGACCTTGCCGGAGAGCGGGGCGGTGCTGGGCAACGGGTAGCGGTGAGCCAGCGCGGGCATCGGTTTCGGCGAGGCCGTGCGGGCATCTGCGGACGGCCCGTATCATGAGGGCACGTGCCGCACGCCGTGCCGCGACTACAGCCAGCCGTTGCGGATGAACTCGACGATCGAATAGCGGCGATGCTCGAGATCGTGCTGCCGGACGGCTTCGACGATGCGCGATACGCCATCCGCATAGGGTGTCGCGCCGGATACGCGCGATTCGAACTGCAGGCTGCATGCGCCGTCGTCGATGCGTATCCGGTGAACCGCATGGCGGCCGAGCCGATCGTCGGGGATGCCGAATTCGCTGCGCTGCACGGCCGGGTCGCGCACGGAGCGGATGTCTTCCGGCCGTACGCCGAGCGATTGGGCGATACCGACGGCCGTGCCGGGGACGGACGTCTTGCCGGCCTGATGCGACTCCGTCACACCGATCTCGCAGTCGCGAAACAGGTGGCCGCTGGCTTCGAGCATGCACATGAACTTCAGCATCAGGATGTTCGTGTTCGGGCACAGCACGACCGGAAAACCGTACGTCCCCGTTTCGAGGTCGGAGCCGGTCGACAACTCGACGAGCGGCGACGCGGTGGCCTGGCAGAATGCGATCGCGTCGGGGAGTTCGCGGCCCGAGCCGGCATGGACGACGATCGTTCGGGCGTCGGTATGTCGGGCGTCGCTACGTCGGGCGTCGGCTCGCGCGCTGTCCGGCCACGGCATCACGCGGCAGGCGGCCGGGTCGAGCGTGTGCGAGCCGAGCAACTCGTTGGCGAGCTTGCCGGTTCCGATGACGAGTACTTGCATGGGATTGACGGTTGAGATTGGGGAGGCGAGTCGGCGGTGGTACATGCCGTCGGGCAGGCGGGCTTGGTTGTCGTGCCGCGCGCCGCGCCTGGCGGACATCGCGCATTATGCCCGGCTGTCCGTTGGCGCGCTTGTCGGGCCGGGCATGGGGTGCCGCGGCGCATAGGCTCGCCGACGTCCAACCCTCGGCAATCCTCGGCAACCGATCTCTCCCGCGATGTTGCGATGCCCCGCGGCGTGTGGGCCGCGATCCGCTTCCTGACGCCGCCGGGCGGGCTCCCGCGCAACCAAAGCGAAACGGCCGAAACCGCATTACGGCACCCTCATCGCCGTGCGCACGAACGCGTGAACGGCGCTACGCTGTCGGCATTTCAACCCATCACCCTCGATCCAGGAGAACACATCGATGGAACACCACCTGAAAGGCAAGGCAGTCGCGATCACCGGCGGCTTCGGTCATCTGGGCGTCGCGACGGCCGCGTGGCTCGGCGAGCGCGGCGCCCGCGTCGCGCTGATCGGCCGCGGCGCGGCTCCGGCGGCGCAGGCGCTGCCCGGCGTGCCGGCCGATGCGCTACGCATCGGCGGCATCGATCTCGTCGATCCGCGGGCCGCCGTGCAGGCGCTCGAAACGGTCAATCGCGAATTCGGCCGGGTCGACGCGCTGCTGAACATCGCCGGCGCATTCGTGTGGCAGACGATCGCCGACGGCGATGCCGCCACGTGGGACCGCATGTACGAACTGAACGTGAAGACGGCGCTGAATGCGTCGAAGGCCGCGCTGCCATACCTGGTGGCGAGCCAGGCCGGCCGCATCGTCAACATCGGCGCGGGCACGGCGTTCAAGGCCGGCGCGGGGATGGGCGCGTATGCGGCCGCGAAGGCGGGTGTCGCGCGGCTCACCGAGGCGCTCGCGGCGGAGCTGCTCGATCGCGGCGTGACCGTGAACGCGCTGTTGCCGAGCATCATCGACACGCCGCCGAACCGCAAGGACATGCCCGACGCCGACTTCTCGCGCTGGGTCCGCCCGGAACAGCTCGCGGCGACGATCGGATTCCTGCTGTCGCCCGACGCGCAGGCGATCACCGGTGCGTCGATTCCGGTGAGCGGGCGCGTCGCGTAGTGCGCCGGGGAGGGCTCGCCGGGTCCGGCCGTGCGTACAATGTCGCACCGGATCGCGCGACCCGAACCCGAGACCCGAACCCGAGACCCGAATCCGAGACCGAATACGAGACCCGAATCCGAGGCCATGACCCAGCCCACCATCCTGATCGTCGAAGACGAACAGGCGATCGCGGACACGATCGTCTATGCCCTCGGCACCGACGGCATGCAGACCATGCACTGCACGCTCGGGCAGGCGGCGCTCGGTCATCTGCGCGACACGCGTGTCGATCTCGTGGTGCTCGACGTCGGCCTGCCGGACCTCAGCGGCTTCGAGGTATGCCGGCGGCTGCGCACGTTCACCGATATCCCGGTGATTTTCCTGACCGCGCGGCACGACGAGATCGACCGGATCGTCGGGCTCGAGATCGGCGCCGACGATTACGTCGTCAAGCCGTTTTCGCCGCGCGAGCTGGCGGCGCGGGTGCGCGTGATCCTGCGCCGCTTCCACCGGGCGGCCACGCCGGAACCGGTGCCCGCGCCCGTGCCGGCCGATGCGTGCGCACCGGTTGCCTCCGGCTTCACGCTCGACATCGACGGCGCGCGCGTGTCGTGGCTCGGCCACGCGCTGGACCTCACGCGCTACGAATTCGGGCTGCTCGCGCTGCTGGTCCGGCATCCGGGGCGCATCTACTCGCGCGAGCAACTGATGGATCTCGTGTGGCACGAAGCGCTCGATTCGGCCGACCGCACGGTCGACACGCATATCAAGACGCTGCGCGCCAAGCTGCGCGCGATCGATCCCGAGCGCGACCCGATCCGCACGCATCGCGGAATGGGTTATTCGCTGCAACCGTAACGATCGGCTCCGCCCATGCATATCGGCCTGCGCATCTTCTTCGGCTTTTTCCTGATCGTCGGCCTGGCCGCGCTGATCACGCTGCGCGTGTTCGTGCAGGAGGTGAAGCCCGGCGTGCGCGAAGCGATGGAGGACACGCTCGTCGACACCGCGCAGGTGCTGGCGACGCTGGCCGCCGACGACATGGCGAACGGGCATATCGCCGACGGCGCGTTCGCGCGGCAGCTCGGGAAACTGCACGAGCGCCCGGTCAGCGCGAACGTGTGGGGCATCCAGAAGAACGCGATCGGCTACCGCCTCTACATCACCGACGCACACGGCATCGTGCGCTACGACTCGTCCGGCAGCGCGGTCGGGCAGGACTACTCGCGCTGGAACGACGTGTACCGGACGCTGCGCGGCGAATACGGCGCGCGCAGCACGCGCAGCGATCCGAACGACGACGGCAGCACCGTGATGCACGTGGCGGCGCCGATCCGGCGCGGCGACGAGATCATCGGCGTGCTGACGATCGCGAAACCGAATCAGACGGTCGCGCCGTTCATCGCCCGCAGCCAGCGCAAGATCATGCTGTACGGTGCGTTGCTGATGGGCGGCGCGATGCTGATCGGCGTCGCGTGCACGGGGTGGCTGGTGCTCGGGCTGCGGCGTCTGCAGCGCTATGCGCGCGCGATCGCGGCCGGCGAGCGCGCGTCGATGCCGCTGCAGGGCGCGAACGAGCTGGCCGAGCTCGGGCGCGCGGTGGAAAGCATGCATCGGCGGCTGGAAGACCGGCAATACGTCGAAACCTATATCCACACGCTCACGCACGAGATGAAGAGCCCGCTGGCCGCGATCAGCGGCGCGGCCGAGCTGTTGCAGGAGGACATGCCGGTCGCGAACCGCCGGCGCTTCGCCGAGAACATCCGCCGCCAGGCCGGCCGCTTGGAACAGATGATCCGCAAGCTGCTCGCGCTGGCCGAGGTCGAGCAGAAGCAGCGCCTGTCGGTGCACGAACCGGTCGCGCTGCGGCCGGTGCTCGAACAGCTCGTCGACGATATCGAGCCGCGCGCGCGGCAGCGCGGCGTGAGCTTGCGGATCGATGCGAACGGTGCGGCGGATGCGGCCGATGGAGCCGATGCGGTGGTCGTCGACGGCGATCCGTTTCTGCTGCGGCAGGCGCTCGGCAACCTGCTCGACAACGCGCTGGATTTCGCGCCGCCGGGCAGCACCATCCGGATCGCACTCGAGCGGCAGCCGGCGGGCAGGGCGCACGTCGCGGTCGTGCGCGTCGCGGACGACGGCCCCGGCGTGCCCGACTACGCATTGTCGCGCGTGTTCGAACGCTTCTATTCGCTGCCGAGGCCCGACGGGCAGGATCGCAGCACGGGCCTCGGGCTGTGTTTCGTCCGTGAAGTCGCGATGCTGCACCGCGGCCAGGTCGCGCTCGCGAACCGCGCGGAAGGCGGCGCGTGTGCGACGCTCACGCTGCCGTCGGCCGGCTGATCGCGCGCTTCACACCCACCACACATTCGCTTCACATCGGCTTCAATCGCCCTTCACCGGGGCCGCTCATGCTGACCGTACCTTCCACTCCGGTACCTGCCAGCAATGAATCGAGTCCTGTTGTTCAAGTCCATGATTACCGCGTTTCTCGCGCTGGCGATCCTGATCCCGCTGCAGATGGTCCAGAGCATCGTGCGGGAACGCGCCGACTATCGGCAAAGTGCGCTGGAAAGCATCTGGGCGAGCTATGCGGGGCCGCAGACGGTGACGGGGCCGGTGCTCGTCGTCCGTTACACGGAAGTCACGCGCGTGAGCGACGACGTGCGGGCCGGCGGCAAGGCGAAAACCAGCCTGAAAAGCGAGGCGAAACGGCTGCTCGTATTCCCGAAGACGTTGAACGTCGACGGCACGCTGTCGGTCAGCACGCGCTATCGCGGCATTCACAAGGCGCTCGTGTACGCGCTCGACAGCCGGATGACCGGCACGCTGCCGCTGCCGGACCTGAAGAAGCTGCCGCAGGCCGACGGCCACGTGAGCTTCAAGGTCGACGGCGCGTACGTCGCGCTCGGCATCGGCGATCTTCGCGGGCTGAAGGCGCAGCCCGACCTGCGCATCGACGGCACGCGGATCGACGTGGAGCAGGGCACGCGGCTCGACAGCCTGCGCCAGGGCGTGCATGCGAACGTCGATCTCGCGGCGCTGGCGGACGCAAACGCGGGGGCGACGGTCGTGCCGTTCAGCATTGCGCTGCCGCTGGCCGGTGCGGAGTCGGTCGCGTTCGCGCCGGTGGGCGACCAGAACGACTTCTCGCTGAAATCGACGTGGCCGCACCCGAGCTTCGGCGGCGAATTCCTGCCGGCCGAGCGCACGGTCGATGCGCGCGGCTTCGTCAGCAACTGGCGCGTGACGTCGTTCAACACGAAGGCGCGCGAGCAAGTGGCGTCCGGCAACGGCGACGGTGGGATCGAGAGGGCGTCGGTGTCGGTGATCGAACCCGTGAACGTCTATCTGCAGGCCGAACGCGCGACGAAATACGGTGCGCTGTTCGTGATGCTCACGTTCGCGAGCTTCTTCATGTACGAACTCGCGAAGCGGTTGCGCATTCACCCGATCCAGTACACGCTGGTCGGCCTGTCGCTCGCGCTGTTCTTCCTGCTGCTGCTGAGCCTGTCCGAACACATTGCGTTCGGCTATGCGTATCTCGTGGCGAGCGGCGCATGCATCGGGCTACTCGGCTTCTACCTGTCGTTCGTGCTGCACAGCGTGAAGCGCGGCGCGACATTCACGGCGCTGCTCGCGATGCTGTACGCGGCGCTCTACGGGCTGCTGCTGTCGGAAGACAATGCGCTGATGCTCGGCTCGCTGCTGCTGTTCGCGATCCTCGCCGGCATCATGACGCTCACGCGCCGCGTCGACTGGTATTCGCTCGGCGCCGCGTGGCAGCCGCTGGCCGACAAACCGGACGCGGTGAAGCCGGGCACGCCCGCGAAGTAGGCGAGCGGGTGCGAGCAAGCGCGCGCCAGTCGCGAATGTCGCGACCGGCGCGCGGTTTCAGGCGGGCCGGATGCCCTTTATGCGGCCGTCCCGGGACGACGAAACCGCGCCAGCGGAATCTCGGCGATGGCCGCGATCTCGATCAGCAGGTCGGGACGGTAGAGGCGCTCGACCTGGACGGTCGTCGTCACCGGGTAGGGTTCGGCGAAATAAGCGTTGCGGATGTCGCCGGCGTGCATGAATGCGTCGATGTCGATGGCGTAATGGACGAGCGAGATCACGTCGCGCATTTGCCCGCCCAGTGCGGCCAGCACGTCACGGATGTTGTCGAGCGTTTGCCGGACCTGGGCGCGCATGTCGCCGGCGCCGACGACCTGCCCGGCGCGGTCGAGCGCGACCTGACCCTTCAGATGCACGATCCGGCCGTCGCCCTGGATCACGGCCATCGAGAATGCGCCGAACGGCGCCCAGACTTCCGGCGGATTCACGGCTTCGGCCATCGCGCAGCTCCTGTGGGGGCGGAAATGGGGTAACGCAGCGGCGTGCCGCGTTCGGCGATCGCGCCATGATGAACGTGGACGCGTTCATCGTCGACGGCCAGCCCTGCCGAAAGCGGCGGCGGCCCGGATCGCCCTATACTCGCCTCTCCACATTACCGGACCACGCCGTGCCTAACCAAGCTTCCGGAGATCCGTCCATCGACGATCCCCGTCCGATCCCGCCTATCCAACCCGAACTGGAAGACTGCTGCAACAGCGGCTGCTCGCCGTGCGTCTTCGACCTGTACGACGAAGCGCTCGCGCGCTATCGCGTCGAGCTGGCCGAATGGGAGGCGCGGCAAGCGCAGCGCGAGCATCGCAAATAAGCCGGATGCCTGCGAGCGGCCATGCATTGCATGCACCGCATCGGTTGCCGGCGTTGGACTGACGAGGCCATTTCCGTCGCGCGTCAGGCGTCACGTATCCGCATGCAGCCGCCGATGCAGCGGCCCGAGCGCCATCGACAGCGCGATGCAGCCGAGCAACACGGCCGTCAGCGTGAACATCGACACCCTGAACCCCTGCACGTAATCGAGCGCGGCCGGATGCACGCCGAGCCGCGCGAAGAACACGCCGCCGATCGTCGCGGCGCCGACCGCCGCGCCGATCTGCAGCATCGCGCTGACCATTCCCGACGCCACGCCCGCGCGGGCCGCGTCGACTTCCGCGAGCACGATCCGCACGACCGACGGCAGCACGAGCCCTTGCCCGATGCCGATCGCCGCGATGCCCGCATAGAAGCCGGGCCCGGGCGCGCCGTCGCGGGCGAGCGTGGCGGCGGTCGCGACGCCGGCCGCGAGCATCGCGAAGCCGAGTGTGAGCACGCGATACGCGCCGAACCGGGCGACGAGGCGCGGCATCAGCAGCGGGCTCGCGAGAAAACCGAGCCCGAGCGGCAGGATCGCGAACCCGGACGCGAGCGGCGACCAGTTCAGGCAGCCCTGCAGATAAATCCCGTAGCTCAGGAAGAACGCGCTCAGCATGTAGAACAGGAACGCGAGCAGGAGCCCGAGCGCGACGACCGGGTTGCGGAACAGGCGCACGTCGAGCAGCGGATCGCGGCCGCGCGCGAGCCGGCGCGATTCGACCGTCAGCAGCGCGCCGAGCATCGGCAGCGCGCCGACGGCGCACGCGATCATCCATAGCGGCCAGCCGGCTTCGCGGCCGTGCGTGAGCGGATACACGAGCATCAGCAGGAACAGCGACAGCAGCACCGTGCCCGGCACGTCGATGCGCTGGCCGCGCGGCGGGCGGTTTTCCGGGATGAAGCGCCAGCTGCCGATCAGCGCCAGGATGCCGATCGGTAGATTGACGAGGAAGATCGCGCGCCAGCCGAGCCCGAACGGATGCAGGCTGATCAGCGCGCCGCCGCCGAGCTGGCCGATCACGGCCGCCAGGCCGAACGCGAACCCGTAGAAGCCCATCACGCGCACCTGTTCGTGCGGGCTGAACACGCTGCGGATCGTCGCGAGCACCTGCGGCGCGAGGATTGCGGCGAACACGCCTTGCAGCACGCGCCCGCCGACGAGCACGGTGCCGTTGTCGGCGAGCCCGCACAGCGTCGACGCGAGCACGAAGCCGGCCATGCCGACCATGAACATGCGTTTGCGTCCGTACAGGTCGCCGAGCCGCCCGCCGGTGATCTGGGCGACCGCGTTCGCGCATGCATAGGCCGACACGACGAGCTGCAACTCGGCCTGGCGCGCGCCGATGCCGTCGCGAATGGCCGGCAGCGCGAGATTCACGATGAAGTAGTCGAGCGGCGGCAGAATGGCGCCGACCAGCAGGACCACGAGCGCCCAGCCGTGATGGCGGGGCGTCGCCGCGGCAGCCGCGCCGGCCGACGCGCAGGGGGCAAGGGTGTTGTTCGTCATGAAAGCAGATCCGAAAAAAGAGGGCCCGATAAGCGATGGACGCGAGCAGGCCGTTGACCCCATATTCTGGTCATCGCTCATGGTTCGGAAAAGCGGGAAAGAGTGGTAGCATCCATCGGGTTATTCGATGGATGGAGGAAGGCGATGCGCGGTTTCGATCTGGATCAGCTGCGCACGTTCGCGGCGGTCGCGGACGCCGGCAGCCTGACGGCCGCCGCGCCGCTGCTGCACCTGTCGCAATCGACGGTCAGCGAGCAGGTGCGCAAGCTCGAATCGCGCGCGGGCGTGCCGTTGTTCGTGCGCAGCAAGCGCGGTGTCGAGCCGACGCCGGCCGGCTCGCGGCTGTTGCAGCACGCGCGGCGCATCGTCGCGCTGAACGAGGCCGCGTTCGACGAACTGCGTGGGCAGGCGATCAAGGGCGAGTTGCGCGTCGCGATCACCGACTACTACCGCACGAACGAAGTGGCGGGCATGCTGGCGCGGCTGCGTGAGTGCTATCCGCAGCTGAGCCTGCACGTGAGCGCGATGAAGAGCGCGGATATCGAAGCGGCGCATGCGCGCGGGCAGATCGATCTGGGCGTCGTGATGAACATGTCGAGCGGGCCGTTCCGGCCGGTGTCGGCCGATACGCGCTGGGTGCTGCGGCGCGAACCGCTGTCGTGGGTCGCGTCGCCCGCGCTCGCCGAGCAGTTGCCCGAACCGCTGCCGCTCGTGTTGCTGCCGGACGACTGCATGATGCATCAGGTCGCGGTGCGCTCGCTCGACGAGCAGCACACGCCGTACGTGCTCGTGCACAGCGCGTCGGGCGTCGCGGGGTTGCAGTCGATGCTCGCGGCGGGGCTCGGGGTCGGCTGCCTGTGCGCGTCGGCGATCGGCGACGGCCTGATGCGGCTCGGCACGAAATACCGGCTGCCGCCGCTGCCCGACGCGGTATTTTCGCTAACGCCGCCGCTGCCGGGCGAGCGCGAGACCGTCACCCAGGCGCGCGAGGTGCTGTCGCGTCAATTGCTGATGTAAAACCGTGCCGCGTGCATCGCGGACATCCTGTTCGCCGGGAAAAATCCACGAATGGCGCGGCCCCGCGATTCACGCACGCCGCTTTCTACTCGGCGAGCTCACCGTCCGCATACGTACGCAGCCCGTTGGCCAGTGCATCGAACACGGCCCGGCAGCGCGGGCTCGTCCGCAGATCCTCGTGCATCACGACCCAGGTTTCCAGCCGCATCGCGGGCCCGTCGGGCAGCACGCGCACGAGCCGCGCGTCGCGTTTCGCGAGCGCCGTCTGGCAGAAGCCGATCCCGTAGCCGGCGCGGATCAGCGCAAGCTGCGCGAGGTTGCTGTCGGTGCGCAGCGCGAACGCGTCGCGCTGCCACTGCGGCATGCCGCGTCCTGCCGCGCGGATGAACGGCGTGACCGTATCGAAGCCGATCAGCGCGTGATGGGCGAGCGCGTCGATCGTCGCCGGCGCGCCGTGGTGCGCCAGGTAATCGTCGCGCGCATACAGTCCGACCTCGATTTCGCCGACACGCCGCGCGACGAGCGCGTCCTGCGCGGGCGGCGCCATCCGGACCGCGATGTCGGCCTCGCGCTTGAGCACGTCCTGGATGCGGTCGGTCGGCACCAGTTCGATCACGAGCCCCGGATGGTCGCGCCGCAATTGCGCGAGCATCGGCGGCAGCACCTCGACGGCGATCACGTCGCTGGCCGAGATCCGCACGATGCCGCGCACGCCGGCGCCGTGGCTGGCCGCCGCGCGCTCGAACGCGGCCGCCGCGCTGCGCAGCGCCTCCGCATGGCCGCGCAGCGCGAGCGCCGCCTCGGTCGGCAGCAGGCCCGACGGCGACCGCGTGAACAGCGTCTGGCCGAACGCGGCTTCGAGCGCCGCGACATGGCGGCCGGCCGTCGGCTGCGTGATGCCGAGCGCGCGGGCCGCGCCGGACAGCGAGCCTTCAGTCAGCACCGCGAGGAAGGTGCGGTAGCGTTCCCAGTTCAGATCGGTGGTCATGCATAAATGTATAGCTGATCGACTGGGTTCGGCAATTCCTTGATAGCAGGCGGCGCCGCAGAATGCGTGTCGTGATGGTTTCATTCAAGGAGAGCGGCAATGACGGCAAACGCAAGCGGGATGCAACGGCAGGCGCTCGTGCTCGGCGCGAGCGGCGGGATCGGCGGGGAAGTCGCGCGGCAGTTGCGCGATGCGGGCTGGCAGGTGCGTGCGCTCAAGCGCGGGCTCGATGCCGAGGGCGTGGAGCGCGACGGCATCGCCTGGGTGCGCGGAGACGCGCTGGATCGCGATGCAGTGGTGCGCGCCGCCCGCGGCTGCAGCGTGATCGTGCATGCGGTGAACCCGCCCGGATACCGGAACTGGGCCACGCAGGTGCTGCCGATGATCGACAACACGATCGCGGCGGCCCGGGCCGCGCAGGCGACCGTCGTGCTGCCGGGCACGGTCTACAACTTCGGCGCCGATGCATTTCCGGTGCTGCGGGAAGATGCGCCGCAGCATCCGGCGACCCGCAAGGGCGCGATCCGCGTCGAACTGGAGCGGCGGCTGCAGGACGCCAGCGCGCACGGCGTGCGGACGATCGTCGTGCGCGCCGGCGATTTCTTCGGGCCGCAACTCGGCAACAGCTGGTTCTCGCAGGGGCTGGTCAAGCCGGGGCGGCCCGTCGCGGCCATCAGCGTGCCGAGCCGCGGCGTTGGCCATCAATGGGCGTATGTGCCGGACGTGGCCCGCACGATGGTCGAGCTGATCGAGCGGCGGGAGACGCTGGAGCCGTTCGCGCGTTTCCATCTGGGCGGGCATTGGGACGAAGACGGCATGCAGATGGCGCGGGCCGTGCAACGCGTCGCGCAGCGGCACGGCATGCGGCCGGCGCTGCGCGATTTTCCGTGGTGGCTCGTGTGGGTTGCCGCGCCGTTCGTGACGACGCTGCGCGAATTGCTCGAGATGCGCTACCTGTGGCGCGAACCGATCAGGATGGACAACGCGCGCGTGACCGCGGTGCTCGGCCGCGAGCCGGTGACGCCGCTCGATACGGCGGTGGAGGCGACGCTGGCGGGGCTCGGTTGTCTCGGGTGAGCAACGGCAGGCAGTACAGGCTGCGCCCCCGCACGGAAACGCGTCGTGCCGAACCGAAGAAGCCGCGGGACCACAATTCTCCACATACCCGCGTGCGTCCGATGCGCATCATGTCGGGCAATGCCGATAACGCGAAAACGGGGGCGCGATGGGGTACTTCGGGTGGAAAATGTCGGTTGCGGGAGCAATCATGTTCACATTGAGTGGATGTACGAACCTGGCCGGCGTGCTGTATTGCGGCAACTCGCAGTTCAACTTTCCGGACTACCACTGCTTTGAGTCGTACAGGTAGGAACAGGCGCGACGCCTGAATGCCGTCGTGCCCGTGCCCCGTGCGGTTTTCCGCTTGCCGTCACGGCTTGCCGTTACGCGACGACCGGCAACACCTCGACTGCATAGCGATGCGTGAGACTGCGCCCGAGCACCGGATCGTGCAGTTCCATTTCGAACGCATCGCCGTCGCCCATTGCCGCGATCGCGCCATGCACGGCGACGGTCCCGCCATACATCGCGCAGCGCGCGGGCATCGTGCGGCGACCGTCGAACCGCTGCCACAGCACGTCGGGCGCGAGCAGGCCGCTGACCGGGCCGTGCTGGTACGCCGTCCGCTCGCCGTCGCGCGCGATCAGCCACGAGCGCATCTCGAGCGCATCCCAGTGATCGGCGACATCCGCATGACGCCACGCGTCGCGGCCGAGCGGCTTCGCGCACACCTGCTTCGACACGGCCACGCCGTACGCCTCCACTTCGCGATCCGTGTGATCGGAGCCGACCGTGACGAGCGTGCCGGCCGGGCTGTCGACCAGCACGCATTCGATCTCGCCGCCCGAGCGCGCGCCGAGCACGCCGATCGACGGTGCCTGCGTAAGCAGCGCGGCCGACACGCGATAGAAGCACGGCGTGGTCGACGGCGGCGCGACGCCGAGCGCCGCGAGTTCGTCGATATGCGCGTGGATCGCGGCCGGGTCGCGTCCGGCCCAGCCGGCGATCACGACGCGCTCGATGTCGACGTCGACGGCGGCCGGCGCGTGTTGGAGGGAAATCACGTTGAACGACAGGGTTGGCATGCGGCTATCCGTTTGAAGTGCGAAGGAATGATTCGGCCGGCGGCGACGCTTAGCCCTCGAGCGGCCGGTGCGCGGTCTCGCGCGCGGCGACGAGCGCGATCGACGTGACGACGAGCGCCGCGGTGACGTACAGCGACACGGCCGTCGTCGTGCCCGTTTGCCGGAACAGCGCGGCGATCACGAGCGGCGCGAAGCCGCCGCCGACGATGCCGGCGAGCGTGTACGCAAGCGACGAGCCCGCATAGCGCACGCGCGTCGGGAATTGCTCGGTCACGAACGCGCCCTGCGGGCCATACATCACCGCATGGATCACGAGGCCGATCGCGACGGCCGCGACGATCGCCGCGGGGCGCGCCGAATCGAGCAGCGCGAAGAACACGAACGCCCATACGATGCCGGCCATTGCGCCGGCGAGATACACGGGCCGACGGCCGAAACGGTCCGACAGCGCGCCGAAGAACGGCACCGCGAGCGCGTTGCAGGCCGTGCCGATCATCACGGCCGTCAGCGCGACGGGGCGCGACAGGTGCAGCACGGTCGTCACGTAGGTCAGCGTGAAAACGACGATCAGCGCGTACAGCACGTCCGAGCCGATTCGCGAGCCGCCCGCGATCAGCAGGCGCTTCCAGTGGTACTTCAGCACGTCGGCGACGGGCACTTCGGCGGTCGCGTGCGATTCGGCGAGTTGCTCGAACTGCGGCGTTTCGTCGACGCCGCGCCGCACCCAGAAGCCGAACGCGACGAGCAGCGCGCTGGCCGCGAACGGCACGCGCCAGCCCCACGACAGGAAGTTGTCCGAGGTGGTCGACAGCGTGACGAGCGCGATGCAGCCGGTGCCGAGCAGCGTGCCGAACGACGGGCCGATCTGCGTCCACGACGCGGACAGCCCGCGCCGCTTCTGGTCGCCATGCTCGACCGACAGCAGCACCGCGCCGGCCCATTCGCCGCCGAGCGCGACACCCTGCACGAAACGCAGCGCGACGAGCAGGATCGGGCTCAGGATGCCGGCCTGCGCGTAGGTCGGCAGCGCGCCCATCAACGCGGTCGTCACGCCCATCAGCACGAGCGTGAGCATCAGCACCGCGCGGCGGCCGATGCGGTCGCCGAGGTTGCCGAACACGAAGCCGCCGAGCGGGCGTGACACGTAGCCGACCGCATAGGTCGAGAACGCGAGGATCGTGCCGGCCAGCGGATCGACCGACGGGAAGAACAGATGGTTGAAAACGAGCGCGGCGAGCGTGTTGTAGATCGTGAAGTCGTACCACTCGAGCGACGTGCCGATCATGCTCGCGGTCGCGAGTCGGCTGTTGCGGACATGGCGGGGCGCGTGGGCGGCGGGCTGGGCGAGCGTGTTCATGGTGTCGGGCAGATGGTGACGGGTGACGGGATGAAGCGTGGGCCGGTGTTGGCGTCGGCGTCGGGCGTTTCAGGCAGACAGGGCGGCAGCGGCGGCCGGTTCGGTTTCGGCGTCGCGTCGCCGGGCAGGCAGCGGTGAAGCGGCGCGCCACAGCAGGCCGAAGGTGCGCACGTCGTCGTGTCCGGCGAGCGAGGCGGCCACGCGGCGCGTGGCCGCTGCGTCGCTGCCTTCGATCAGCACCAGCGCATCGGCGGCCGGGCAGGCGGCCGCGGCGGCGCCGATCGGCGCGGACAGGTCCGGCGACGTGCGGAAGAGTCGCGCGGCGTGGATGCCGGGTTCTTGCAGGGCCGTGTCGAAGCGCTCGCGCAGGCGGGGCACATCGATGCGGTCGGGCGGCAGCACGAACAGCGCGAGATGCGCGCCTTCGCCGTCGCCGGCCTCGATCGTCAGCTCGCCGACACGCCGCTGCGTACCCGTCATGCGCGCGAAGTTCGCGAGCGACCATGCGGTCTGCTGCGTGAACGCCCGCCGGTACGCGTCGCCGCGGAACACGTCGAGCGAATCCGCCACGTACAGCGCGAGGTATCGGCGCGGGCCGCCGTCGGTCGCGCGAAACCGCCGCGCATGTGTGAAGCCGGGAATCGCGACACGCTCCTGCATGTGCTCGCGGTCGTACCACGCGTTGAAATCGGCCTCGTGCGCGGGGTCGATATCCGTCCAGACGCAAAGCTGGCCGTGCGGAAGGGAAAAGCGGGTCATCGCGGGGTTCCTCGTGACGGGGATGTCAGGAACCTCAGTGTCCCGAAGACCGGCCGCGCCAGTCCAACAAGAAAACAAATTCGCGGTGAACAGGTTTTCTTATGAGCGGCGCGGGCGGCGTTTGGCGGTGGGCGCGGCAGGCGACGCGGCTTTCGTCGTGCGCTTCGCTTTCGCCGGGGGGCGCGTCGTTGTCGCGGTCGCGTTGCGGGTGGGCATTGAGTCGGCGGCCGTTGCGTCGACGCGATCGGCGGCTCCCGTCGCACGCGCCACTTCGCTCGCGAGTTCCGCGATGCGCGCGGCCACCGGCAACCCCTGGCTGCGGTACGTCGCGACGAGCGGCAGCGCCGGGAATTCGGGCTCGACGTCGAGCAGTTCGAGCGTGCCTTCGTGCAGCTCGCGCCCGATGATCGCAGGCGGCAGCGCGGCCACGCCGAAGCCGTCGGCGACGAGGCGGATCATCGCGGCGACCGACGTGATGCAGTTGATGCTGGCCGGCCGTTCGACGGCAGCGAACAGCCGCTCGATCGTCGCGTGCGGCCCCGAATGGCGCGAGAAGCTGATGATCGGAAACCCGGCCAGGCGCGCGACGTCCAGCGGCTGGCCGCCGAGCCCGAGGCGCGGGCTCGCGGCCCAGCGCACCGGGAATTCGCACAGCGGCAGGTTCGTGAAGTCCGGGCCCGGCACCGGATCGGTCTGCAGGATCAGGTCGACGCCGTCGGTGCTGAGCAGGCGCGTCAGATGCAGCGTCGTGTCGCTGGTGATCTCGACGTCGAGGCGCGGGTAGCGCTCGCGCAGTTGCGCCATCAGCGCGGGAAACCAGCTGTGCACGATCGATTCGATCACGCCGATCCGGATCAGGCCCGCATCGCTCGCCGCGTCGATGTCGCGCCGCATTTCTCCGTCGAGCCGCACGATCCGCTCCGCGTAGGCCAGCATGCGCCGGCCCGCGGGCGTGAGCGTGGCCGAGCGCGTGTTGCGGTCGAACAGGCGCACGTCGAACGCTTCCTCGAGCGATGCGATGCGGCTCGACACGGCGGCCTGCGTGGTGTGCAGTTTCTCGGCCGTGAGCCGGAAGTTTTCCAGCTTCGCGAGCCAGACGAAGGTTTCCAGAAACCGGATGTTCATCGCGTTCCGAACGGTGAGGCGGTGCCGCGCCCGGGCGGCGGATCGGGACGATGTTAACGGATTCGGCAGCGGGCGGGCACGCGCGACGCCTTCTTGTGGGCGTCAAAGCCGGTCGAACGCGAGCGTCGGCACGTCGACGGCCAGCGCGCCGCCGTCCGCGACGAGCGTCGCGCCGGTCACGAACGACGCGTCGGGCGACGCCAGGAACGCGCAGACGGCCGCGATCTCGTCGGGATCGGCCGCGCGCCGCAGCGGCACGTCGGCGCTCACGCGGGTGTACGCGGCGTCGAGCGAATCGCCGTGCGCGGCCATCAGCGGTGCCATTTCCGCATCGGCCATCGGCGTGCGGACCCAGCCCGGGCAGACGGCGTTCGCCCGCACGCCGTGCGGGCCGTAGTCGCGTGCGAGCGATCGCGCCAGCCCGAGCAGCGCGTGCTTGCCGACCGTATAGCCGCATACGCCGGGCCCGGCCGCGAGCGCCGCGATCGACGCGACCAGCACGATATTGCCGCGCTGCGCGATCAGGTCGGGCAGGCATGCGCGCGCACTGACGAACGCGGTATCGAGGTTCGCGTGCATCGCGTCGCGCCATTGCGCGTCGCCGGTTTCGTCCGCGCGGCCGACGCCGTGGCCGCCCGCGCACGCGACGAGTGCGTCGACGCGGCCGAAGCGGTCGGCGATGCGCGGCAGGAAAGCGGCCCAGTCGGCTGCGCTGGCGGCGTCGCCGGCAAGCGCGAGGCCGCCGGTTTCGGCCGCGAGTGCAGCGAGCGGCGCCGGGCGGCGCCCGATCAGTACGACGCGGTCGCCGCGACGGGCGAAGCGGCGCGCGCACGCAGCGCCGATGCCGGTGCCTGCGCCGGTGATCGCGATCGTGCGGGGTGGCGGGTGCGTCATGTCGTTCTCCGGAAAGGGGGGTGTTCCGGCCACTTTAGGCGGCGCCGGCGCGCGCCGGTATCCGCCGAAAGGATGAACGCGGGCCGTCCGGATGGCCAAGCGCGGCGGCCGGCGCCCATTTTGCAAAGGCTGACGATGTCCGGCGCCGAATCGCTCTATCCTCCACATTTTTGCGATAAGCCACGAAAGCCCGGCAAAATAGCGTGGGCGGGCGCGCAGCGGCGCGCGGCGCGTCGGCCGTCCGATTCCGTCGTACGAATGGTGCGACCCGCAAGGGCGCGGCCGGCGAAGGCGCGGCCGGCAAATGCGCGGCAGGCGGGAGCGGCGCGAGCGGACATCCGATGCGCAAGCATCGCGTCCGCCGACGGATCGTGTCGCCACGGCGTATCGCCCGGTCGCGCGCTGGCGCGGGCGGACCATCGACAAGAACAGGGAGGGGCCGGCAATGAGGCTGGACGACGAAAGAGAAAGCATGAACGTCGAGGATCGCCGTGGCGCCGGCGGTTTCGGCGGCGGGCGCGGCGCGACGATCGGCATCGGCACGATCGTGGTCGCGCTGGCCGCATCGTATTTCTTCGGGATCGACCCGCGCGTCGTGCTCGAAGGCGCGTCGGCGCTGCAGGGCCGCCAGCAGCAGGCGCAGCCCGCGCCGACCCAGCGCCAGGGCGCGCCGGCGAACGATCCGGGCGCGGTGTTCACGCGCAAGGTGCTCGGCAATATCGAACGCACGTGGACGGGCGTGTTCAACACGCAATTGCACGCGCAATACGAACCGCCGAAGCTCGTGATGTTCACGAACTCGACGCCGACCGCGTGCGGCACCGGCCAGACCGCGATGGGGCCGTTCTACTGCCCGGGCGACCGCAACGTGTACATCGATCTCGGCTTCTACGACGAGCTGCGCAAGCGTTTCGGCGCGGGCGGCGATTTCGCGCAGGCCTACGTGATCGCGCACGAAGTCGGCCATCACGTGCAGAACCTGCTCGGCATCGCCGACAAGGTCGATGCCGCGCGCCGGCGATCGAGCCAGACGCGCGCGAATGCGCTGTCGGTGCGGATGGAGCTGCAGGCCGACTGCTTCGCCGGCGTGTGGGCGAACAACGCGCAGCGCGCGAACCAGCGGCTGATGGAGCCCGGCGATTTCGAGCAGGGGCTGAAGGCGGCGGCCGCGATCGGCGACGACCGTCTGCAGCAGCAAGGGCAGGGCTACGTCGTGCCCGAAAGCTTCACGCACGGCACCAGCGAACAGCGCGTGTACTGGCTGCGGCGGGGGATGGAGTCGGGCGAGGTGAGCGCCTGCGACACGTTCGCCGCGAACGCCCGCTGAAACGAGGCGCGCGCACCGTCGCGCGCCGATATCGTCTCGGCTGAACCGGCCACTGGCCGCTGGCCGGCCCGGGACGATTTGCCGATTTGTGCTCACCGGCGCTTTTTCGGCGCCGGTAGGCTGGCCCGGACGTCGACATTCGTTGTCGTCCATCCGCCAGCCGATTCCCGATGCCGACCTCATTCGTTTCCGCCGACCACGACGCCGCCGACTGGCGACGCACGCTGCGCGCGTGCGTGGACGCGTTCGACGCATTCGCGAGCCCGTCGGCGATCGTGTTCTATCGGCTCGACCACAGCGGCGAGCCGGCCGATTTCGAGCTGTTCGGGATGCCGGAATCGATGCATCGCACCTATGTCGCCCGCTACCGGATGCTCGATCCACTGCATCCGTCGCGCTGCGCGTCGGGCGAATGCGCGGTCGTCACGCTCGCATCCCAACTGCCTGACGAAAGACGCGCCGCGTCCGCGTACTGGACCCGGTTTCTGCGGCGGCACGACGTGGCCGACGTCGTCGAGATCTGGCTGCGCGACGCGGGCCGCACGGTCGGCGCGTTCTCGCTGCTGCGCTTCGGCATGGGCGACGCGAACGGCAACGGCACGGCAGGACGGTTCGCACCCGGCGAGATCGACGCGCTCGCGCGGCTGCAACCTGTCGCCGAAGCCGCGCTGAGCCCGCTGCTGCGTGCACGGCGCGGAATCCACCGGATCGGTTGCGAGGAACGGCTGACCTACCGCGAGGAGCAGATCGCACGGCTCGTGCGCGACGGCCGCTCGAACAAGGAGATCGCGCGCGATCTCGCGCTCGCGCAACCGACGATCAAGACCCACCTGATGCGCATGTACCGCAAGCTCGGCGTGTCGAA
The DNA here is from genome assembly GCF_002223285.1 of Burkholderia sp. AU16482. Lineage (NCBI taxonomy): Bacteria > Pseudomonadati > Pseudomonadota > Betaproteobacteria > Burkholderiales > Burkholderiaceae > Burkholderia > Burkholderia sp. AU16482. Next base: position 1,531,043 of record NZ_NKEY01000006.1, on the reverse strand, counting down.
TCGCACGGAGCTGGTCGGCGCATTGTTCCTGTAATCGCGCTGCCGGCCGGCCCGCGAGATCGTGCAATTCGATGCGCGATCGTCTTGCCGATGACGCGCTGCCAATTTGCGCTCACCGGGCGCGATCCCTCGTCGATACAGTGGTCCGACGCCCGCGTGCCTTACCGGCACGCGGCCCAGCCACGACAATCAACGAGACGCCCATGAGCAACACGAACTTCGTCGCCGTCAGCGACACCGTGCGCACCTTCGTCGCGCGCGATTTCGGCCTCTTCGTCGACGGCGCCATGCAGCCCGCGCATGCGGCGGCACGCCTCGACGTGTACAACCCGGCCACGGGCGAGCGGCTCGCCACCGTCGCGGACGCCGACGCACACGACGTCGACCGCGCGGTCGCCAGCGCGAAACACGCGTTCGACGCGCGCGTGTGGAGCGGGCTGCGGCCGGCCGAGCGCGAGCGCATCCTTCTGAAACTCGCGGACCTGATCGAAGCCGACGCCGAAACGCTCGCGCAGCTCGAAACGCTGAACCAGGGCAAGTCGATTCACGTGTCGCGCGCGATCGAAGTCGGCGCGAGCGTCGAATACGTGCGCTACATGGCCGGCTGGGCGACCAAGATCACCGGCCAGACGCTCGACGTGTCGATTCCGTTTCCGCCCGGCGCGCGCTATACGGCCTATACGCGCAAGGAGCCCGTCGGCGTGGTCGCCGCGATCGTGCCGTGGAATTTCCCGCTGATGATCGCGGTGTGGAAACTGATTCCCGCGCTCGCGGCCGGCTGCACGATCGTGCTGAAGCCGTCGCCGGAAACGCCGCTCACCGCGCTGCGCCTCGCCGAGCTCGCGCGTGACGCCGGCGTGCCGCCCGGCGTGTTCAACGTCGTCACGGGCGGCCGCGTCTGCGGCGCGGCGCTCGCGAGCCATCCGTCGATCGCGAAGATCTCGTTCACCGGGTCGACCGCGACCGGCAAGCTGGTCGGCGCGGCGGCCGTGCAGAACATGACGCGCTTCTCGCTGGAGCTCGGCGGCAAGAACCCGATCGTGATGCTCGACGACGTCGACGTCGCGCAGGCGCTCGACGGCGTCGCCGCCGGCGCGTTCTTCAACCAGGGGCAGGTGTGCGCGGCCGCGTCGCGCCTTTATGTGCATCGCAGCAAGTTCGCGCAGCTCGCGGACGGCCTCGCGGGCGTCGCGCGGTCGATGAAGCTCGGCGCGGGGCTCGACACCACCGCGCAGATCAACCCGCTCGTGTCCGCGCACCATCGCGACAAGGTGGTCGAGCACATCGAAGGCGCGCGCCGCGCGGGCCTCACGTTCCTCGCGGGCGGCACGCCGGCCGACGATCTGCCCGGCTATTACGTGAAGCCGGCCGTGATCGCCGATCCGCATCCGGACAGCGCGATCGTGCGCGACGAGGTGTTCGGCCCGGTGATCGTCGTCGTGCCGTTCGACGACGCGGCCGACGCGATACGCCTCGCGAACGCGTCGCCGTACGGCCTCGCCGCGAGCATCTGGAGCAACGACCTGAAGCGCGTGATGAATCTCGTGCCGCGAATCGAGGCCGGCACCGTGTGGGTGAACTGCCATATCCCGCTCGATCCGTCGATGCCGTTCGGCGGCTACAAGCAATCGGGCATCGGCCGCGAATTCGGGCAGTACGCGATCGAAGGCTTCACCGAAACCAAATCCGTGTGCATCGCGCACTGACGCGCGGGCCGATCCGACCACCGCAAAAACCGCAAAAACCGCAACAACCGATCCGAAAGTGGAGACTGCAATGAGCTACAACGAAGCGAAGTTCTGGCACCCGATGCTGCACCCGAACGAAATGAAACAGCGCAAGCCGATCCGCATCGTGCGCGGCGACGGCTGTTACGTGTTCGACGAACAGGGGCGCAAGCTCGTCGACGGCGTCGCGGGTCTGTGGAACGTGAACGTCGGCCACAACCGCCAGGAAGTGAAGGACGCGATCGTGCGCCAGCTCGACGAGCTCGAATACTTCCAGCTGTTCGACGGCATCTCGCATCCGCGCGCCGAGGAGCTGTCGAAGAAGGTGATCGACATGCTCGAACCGGAAGGGATGCGCCGCGTGCTGTACAGCTCGGGCGGCTCCGATTCGATCGAGACCGCGCTGAAGATCGCGCGCCAGTACTGGAAGGTGCGCGGCCAGGCCGATCGCACGAAGTTCATCTCGCTGAAGCAGGGTTATCACGGCACGCATTTCGGCGGCGCGTCGGTGAACGGCAACACGGTGTTCCGCCGCAACTACGAGCCGAATTTGCCCGGCTGCTTCCACGTCGAGACGCCGTGGCTGTACCGCAATCCGTTTACGCAGGATCCGGAGGAACTCGGCCGGATCTGCGCGGAAATGCTGGCGCGCGAGATCGAGTTCCAGAGCCCGGACACCATCGCCGCGTTCATCGCGGAGCCGATCCAGGGCGCGGGCGGCGTGATCGTGCCGCCGGCCAACTACTGGCCGCTCGTGCGCGAGGTGTGCGACCGCTACGGCGTGCTGCTGATCGCCGACGAAGTCGTGACGGGCTTCGGCCGCAGCGGCAGTATGTTCGGCAGCCGCGGGTGGGGCGTGCGCCCGGACATCATGTGTCTCGCGAAGGGGATTTCGTCGGGCTACGTGCCGCTCGGCGCGACGGTCGTGAACGCGCGGATCGAGGACGCGTTCGCCGCGAACGCCGATTTCGGCGGCGCGATCATGCACGGCTACACGTACGCCGGCCACCCGGTCGCGTGCGCGGCCGCGATCGCGAGCCTCGACATCGTCGTGAAGGAGGATCTGCCGGCGAATGCGGCGAAGCAGGGCGCGTATCTGCTCGAGGCGCTGCGGCCGTTCGCGGAACGCTTCGCGGCGGTCGGCGAGGTGCGCGGCAAGGGGCTGATGCTCGCGCTCGACCTCGTCGCGAACAAAGACACGCGCGAGCCGATCGATCCGCTGTCCGGCTACGCGAACGCGGTCGCGGAAGTCGCGCGCGAGAACGGCGTGCTGGTGCGTCCGGTCGGCACGAAGATCATCCTGTCGCCGCCGCTCGTGATCCAGCGCGAACAGCTCGACCGGATCGTCGACGCGCTCGCGGCCGGCTTCGAGGCCGTGCCGTTCGCATGACGGCGTGACCGGCAAACCCGCGGCGGAGGGTAAACGCCATCGCGGGTTTGCCGATTTGCGCTATGACCGGATTATTTTGCCTGCGTATTTTTTCGACATCGGATCACGCCGTGATCGACAGGGGCCCGGGGCATCGACGCGCTGACGCACCGCCCGGGGCCGACCGCAAAGCATCTGGCCCCGGCCGCTGACGAAGCGCCGGTTCGGGCCAACCCACGAAGGAGACAACGATGTCGGGATGGTCGGGAATGACCGGCGCCGCGGGCGATACGTCCGCCGGCTCGCCGGCTGAAGCAGGCGGCGGCGCCGCATTGAAGGCCGGCGCGGTCGGTTTCCCGACCGCGCTGGCGAGCGCGGTCGGCCTCATCATGGCGAGCCCGGTGATCCTCACCGCGACGTCGGGCTTCGGGATGGGCGGCTGGGCGTTCGCGGTCGCGATGATCGTCGCGTTCGTGATGATGCAGGCGCAGGCCACGACCTTCTCCGAAGCCGCCGCGATGCTGCCGACGGCCGGCTCGGTTTACGATTACCTGTCGTGCGGGCTCGGCCGCTTCTGGGCGATCACCGGCACGATTTCCGCGTATTTCCTCGTGCACGTGTTCGCCGGCACCGCGGAGACGATCCTGAGCGGCATCATGGCGCTCGTGAACTTCGAATCGCTGAACGCCGCGTTCGAGAAGCACAATAGTTCGTGGCTCGTCGGCGTCGGCCTCGTGGTCACGTTCGCGATCACCAACATCATCGGCATCAAGGTGTTCAGCAAGCTCGAGATCGTGCTGACGGCCGGCATGTGGCTGTCGCTGATGATCTTCGGGATTCTCGGGCTCGCGGCCGCGCCGGCCGTGCATCTGGACGGCTGGTTCGGCGGCTCGGAAGTCGGTACGTCGATCCCGTCCGTGCTGTCGCTGGTCGGGATGGCGATGTTCATGTTCGTCGGCTGCGAGTTCGTCACGCCGCTCGCGCCGGAAATGAAGGCGCCGGGGCGCACGATTCCGCGCGCGATGGCGCTCGGCCTCGTCGGCGTCGCGATCTGCATGTTCCTGTACGGCGCGGCGATCCGCCGCCAGGTCGCGAACGTGCCGGTGAGCCCCGACGGCCTCACGCATCTGCTCGACACGCCGGGCGCGATTCCCGCGTTCGCGCTGCAGGTGCTCGGGCCGTTCGGGCGGATCTGGTTCGGCATCGCGTTCCTGTGCGCGGGCGCCGCGACGATCAACACGCTGATGGCCGGGCTGCCGCGCATCCTGTACGGGATGGCGATCGACGGCGCGCTGCCGCGCTGCTTCGCGTACCTGCATCCGCGCTTCAAGACGCCGGTGGTCGGCATCGTCGCGTCGGCGATCGTGCCGATCGTTCATGCGTGGCTGATCAACGGCAATCTCGACAGCATCCTCCACCTCGTGCTCGCCGCCACCTGCGCGTGGGGCACCGCGTACCTGCTCGTCACCGCGTCGGTCGTGATGCTGCGCATCCGCCGGCCTGACTTGCCGCGCCCGTACCGCTCGCCGCTGTTCCCGCTGCCGCAGATCGTGTCGAGCGTCGGCATCGTGCTCGCGATCTGGTACATCACGCCGCCCGGCATGAACCCGCGCGACATCTACGTGCCGTTCGGCGCGATGCTCGGGCTCACCGCGCTGTATGCGCTGTTCTGGACGCTCGTCGTGCAGCGCCGGCATCCGTTCAGGCCGGTGCCGGTCGAGGACGTGCTGCGCAACGAGCACGTCGCGTCGTGAAGGCCGCGCTTGGCCCGTGGCGTGCGGCGCCCGATGCGCCGCCGCCCGGCCATCGGCCCGGCGCGATCGCCGCGCGCGTGCTCGCCGACCTGCGGGCCGTGCGCGACGCCGACGCGGTCGGTGGCGTCGGCGGCGTCTCGGCACGGCTGCCGAACGGCGTGCGCGTGGGCATCGACGAGCGCGTCGAGCGCCAGTTCCTGATGCATACGGTCAGCGTGACGGTGACGGCCGCCGTCGACGGCCCGGCCGCGCAGGGCAGCGCATGCGTGCGGCAGACCGGCTGGCTGCGCCGTACGGGTATCGAAGCCGTGCCCGCGCCCGGATGCGACCCCGTCTTCATCGACACGCTGGCCGCGCTGCTTGCCGGGCCGTCGCTGGCCGACGCGCTGCGCGGGCTGCACCTGACCGACTGCGCGATCGCCGCGCGCGATGGCCGCTGGACGCTCGCGATCGTGCCGTTCGGCGGTAGCGAGGTCGTGAACCGGATGCCGTCGTTTCGCCGCTATGTCAGGCTGATCGACGAGCAGGCCGCCGCGCTGTCGGCGGCCTGTCTTGCGTTCGAAGCCGCACTGCGCGGGATTTTGCGAGGGTAAGCTGTGGCGATGCGTGCCGCGTGAACCCGGCGGTCGCATCGAGAAATCAGGGTTTTACCGGAGGTGCCGATGCTGTTCCAGTCACGCTCACACGAAGACGTGCACGATCACGGGCTCGCGATCGCGGGCTGGCATCAGGTGTACCGTCAGATGACGCCGGGCCGTTTCAAGGGCACCGTCACGCAGGTGCTGTACGACGATTTCCACTTCTTCCGGGAAACGACCAACCGGCGCGTCGCGCAAACCGGGCTCGCGCCGGCCGGGCGCACGTCGCTCGCGGTGCCGTTGTCCGTGCCGCTCGCGGGCACGTTCCAGGGCCAGCCGGTCGACGGCTATGCGCTGCTCGCGCTGCGCGCCGGCGAGGATTTCGAATTCCACACGCCGGAAGGGATGGGGCTCGTCGGGATCAGCGCGGCGTCCGACATGGTCGACGAGCTGTGCGAGGCCGAATTCGGCGCGGCCGGCGCGCGCCGGCTGCGGCACGTGACGCGGCTGTCCGACGCGCAGGGCGTCGCGCTCGGCGTGCGGCTGTCGTCGCTGATCGACGACGCGCAGCGCAATCCGGGCTGCCTCGAATACGCGGCCACCCGCAAGATGTTTCGCGACGCGATGCTCGGCATGTTCCTCGACGCGCTCGAACAGGGGATCGGCGTCGAGCGCCGCGACATCACGCACGCCACCTACAGCGACATCGTGAGCCGCTGCGAGAAGCATCTGCGCGACCGGCCCGAGGAACCCGTCACCGTGCTCGAACTCTGCCGCGCGCTGCGTTGCAGCCGCCGTACGCTGCAAACGAGCTTCCAGCGCGTGGCCGACGTCACGCCGGTCGGCTACCTGCGCACGATCCGGCTGAATGCGGTGCGTCGCCTGCTGCGCACGACGTCGGTGCGGCAACTCGGCGTCGGCGAAGCCGCCGCGAGCTGGGGCTTCACGCATCTCGGCTATTTCGCGCGCGAGTATCGCGACCTGTTCGGCGAGCTGCCGTCGCAAACCTTGCGCCCCGAATGATCTGCCCGCGCCGCGACGGTGCCGCCGTGTATCGCTCGTCCCCATCACCATTTGCTGATTTGGGATAGAGGTCCGGAATTTTCGCTGGATAAAGTCCTGCCACCCATATCGACAACACCATCGATTCGCACTGCGTATCGATGATCACGGAGGGGCGGGACATGAAGAACGGACGACGACTGGCCGCAGCCGCGGCCATGCTGGGTTGCGCGCATGCGGCGCACGCGCAGACTTCGGGGAGCGTGACGCTGTACGGCACCGTGGACACCGGCATCATCTATTCGACGAACCAGCAGTTCACGCGCGCCGACGGCAGCACGGGCGGCGGCCATGCATGGCAGATGGGCGGCGGCAACCTCGTGCCGTCCCGCTTCGGCTTCCAGGGCGCCGAGCCGCTCGGCGGCGGCCTGAATGCGGTGTTCACGCTCGAGCAGCAGTTCCTGTCGGCGAGCGGGCAGGCGCTGCAGGGCGGCACCGCGTTCAGCCGGCAGGCGTGGGTCGGGCTGCGCCACGATTCGATCGGCACGCTCGGCCTCGGCCGCCAATACGATTCGTACACGGACATGCTCGGCGCGTACGTGTCGAGCAACAACTGGGCGACGCCGTATGGCTCGCACCTCGGCGACGTCGACAACCTGAATGCCGCGTTCAACTTCAACAACGCGGTGAAGTTCACCAGCGCCGATTTCAACGGCCTCACGTTCGGCGGCACGTTCAGCTTCGGCGGCCAGGCCGGCGATTTTTCCGCGAAGCGTGGCTATGCGGTGGCCGCGACGTACACGCGCTCGCCGGTGGCCTTCTCGGTCGGCTACCTCGACCTGCACCAGCCGCTCGACGCGGCGCTCGGCGGCGCGAGCGGCTATATCGGTGATTTCGCGTGCGGCAACCCGGGCGCGATGTATTGTCTGCTGCAGGATGCGGGCTCGATGCGCGCGTTCGGCGCGGGCGGGTCGGTCACGCTCGGCGCGGCGACGCTCGCGCTGACCTATACGCATACGCGGCTCGGCGAGAGCCGCTATTTTTCGAGCGCTGCGCAGCCGCGCACGCAGGCGTTCACGTTCGACGTCGGCGAGCTGAACGTCACGTACATGTTCACGCCGGCGCTGCAAGGCGGCGTCGCGTACATCTTCAACGCCGCGCATACGGACGGGCGCGGCACGACGCGGTTCCACCAGGTAAACGTCGGCACGAACTACAGCCTGTCGAAGCGCACCGCGCTGTATGCGGTCGCGATCGGCCAGATCGCGAGCGGCACGGGGCTCGGCACCGATGCGGACGGCAACGCGGCGAACTATGCGCAGATTCCGGTGCTCGCGAACAGCAATTCGAGCCGGCAACTGGCCGTGATGGCCGGGATTCGCGTGAACTTCTGATCTGGCCGGGAAGGTCCGGCCGGGAAGGTCCGGTTAGGAATCTCTGGCCGGGCAGGTCGGGCGCGTGCGCGACACATGGTCCCGCAAGGCGGGGCAGCCGGATCGCGCACGGCATCCGCGTCTGCGCTGGCATGGCGGCGGCACGCTGCCTGCGCTCGGCATCGACCTGACCGCCTGGCCCGACAACGCGACGTTGACGATCGACCATCCGGACGGCGCGCTCGTGATCCACGACGACCGCCTGGATCGGGCATTCGACACGATACGTGTGAAGATTCGACTATAGTGACGGCCGTTCCAGACCGTCTGCCCGAATTGCCGTGATGCCTGCATCGATCCTGATTCGCCCCGCCACGCGGGAAGACGCGGCCGCGATGGCCGCCGTGGAAGTCGCCGCAGCGCAGCGGTTTCGTGCGATCGGCATGGCCGACATCGCCGACGGCGAGCCGACCGATGCGGCCGCCGTGCTCGAGCGCATCGACGACGGCCGCGCGTACGTCGCGGTCGATCCGCAACGCACGTGCGTCGGGTTCGCGTTCTACCGGCTGCTCGATGCGCGGCGGTTGTATCTGGAGGAGCTGGATGTCGCGCCGTCGCATGCGGGGCAACGTATCGGCGCGCGCCTGATCGAACAGGTGACGGCGCGCGCGGCGCGGGAAGGGATCACGGAGATCGTGCTGTCGACGTTCCGCGACGCGCCGTGGAATGCGCCGTACTACGCGCGCCTCGGTTTCCGGATCATCGACGATGCAGCGCTCGACGACGCGCTGCGCGCGATCCGTGCGCACCATGTCGCGCTCGGTCTCGACGAAACACGGCGCGTGTTCATGCGCGCGGACGTGCGCATCTGAACCCGCGCCGTTGTGCCGTCAGGCCGCGTCGCTCAGCGCCGGGTAGTCGGTGTAGCCGGTTTCGCCTTCCGCGTAGAACGTCTCCGGCACCGGCTGGTTGAGCGGCGCGCCGAGTTCGAGACGGCGCGGCAGGTCCGGGTTCGCGATGAACAGCTTGCCCCACGCGATCGCGTCGGCGCTGCCGTTCGCGAGCGCGGCCTGCGCGGTGTCGAGCGTGAACTGCTCGTTCGCGATCAGCGGGCCGCCGAACGCTTCCTTCAGGCGCGGGCTCAACTGGTCGCCCGAATACGATTCGCGCGTGAAGATGAACGCGATCTTGCGGCGGCCGAGTTCGCGCGCGACATAACCGAAGGTTGCCGCCGGATCGGAATCGCCCATCGTATGCGCGTCGCCGCGCGGCGCAAGGTGCACACCGACCCGGCCCGCGCCCCACACGTCGATCGCCGCGTCGACCACTTCGAGCAGCAGGCGCGCGCGATTCTCGATCGGGCCGCCGTATGCATCGGTGCGGCGATTGGTGCTGTCCTGCAGGAACTGGTCGAGCAGGTAGCCGTTCGCGCCGTGAATCTCCACGCCGTCGAAGCCCGCCGCCTTCGCGTTCTCGGCGCCCTTGCGATACGCGGCGACGATGCCCGGAATCTCGTCGAGTTCGAGTGCGCGCGGCGTCACGAACGGACGCGGCGGACGCACGAGGCTCACGTGGCCGCCCGCGGCGATCGCGCTCGGCGCGACCGGCAGGTCGCCGTTCAGGAACATCGGATCGGAGATCCGGCCGACGTGCCAGAGTTGCAGCACGATGCGCCCGCCGGCCGCGTGCACGGCCTGCGTGATCTGCTTCCAGCCTTCGACCTGCTCGTCGGACCAGATGCCGGGCGTGTCGGCATAGCCGACGCCTTGCGGCGTGACCGACGTCGCTTCGGTGATGATCAGGCCGGCCGATGCGCGCTCGGCGTAGTAGCGCGCCATCAGCGCGTTCGGCACGCGCGCCGTGCCCGCACGGGCGCGGGTGAGCGGCGCCATCACGATGCGGTTCGGCAGGGTCAGGTCACCGAGGGTAACGGGATCGAACAGCGTGGGCATGGCAAATAACCTCTTACGAAAGGCGGAGAAGCCGTCGCGTCGGATACGACGGCGCTCCGCATGGCCGGTTCGGCCGTTGGCTAGAGTTCGCGACGCAGCGCGTCGTGAAATGCGTCGATGACGGCCTCGTTGCGCCGGAAGAACGCCCACTGGCCGATCCGCGTCGACGTCACGAGCCCCGCGCGCTGCAGCGTCGCGAGGTGCGCGGAGACGGTCGACTGCGACAGCCCGCAGCGCGCGTCGATCTGGCCCGCGCAGACGCCGTGTTCGTATGGCAGCGTCTGCTGCGGAAAATGCTCGTCGGGCGTTTTCAGCCAGACGAGGATTTCCCGGCGCACGGGGTTCGAGAGCGCTTTCAGGATCGCGTCGATGTCGAGTTCGGTCGGCATGGAAAGGCTGGGTGTTTCGGTCGGGCAAACGGGTATCGTCGATGGGCGAATCATATATCGTGTTTTTACGATATGTTTGAAAGCACTGCCGGCAATGGGGTTGATAGGGCGTTGTAATCTCGGGGTCGGATAGAGCGCGATGTGAACCGCCGTCGATGAGGGCCGCCGGCTTCAGGTCGCCTTGCCTGCAATCCGCTATCGCCGTACGAGATCGGGCGAAGCGTGCATCGGCGCGGAGCGCGGTACGCAACCGGCGGGCTGATTCGTTTTCCGCAACGGACCGGCGGCGCGCGACGGATTCTGCGACCATCGCCGTTCAAGTCATGTCCGCCACCCGAGCCGCCGCCATGTCCGTCACTTCCGCTGCCTTTTCCCGCATCCGACTCTCGCGCATGCTGCCGGCCGCTCGAGCCCTGTCCTATGCCGTTCCGCTCGCGCTGGCCTGTGCCGCCGCCGGCATGCTGGTCGGCGCGCGGCCGGCCGAAGCCATTACGCCCACACAGCGCGAACGTCTCGAAGCGCCGGTCAAGGCCGTCGCCGACCAGCGCATAACCGTCGACACGCCGCAAGGCCGTGCGGTGTTGCCCGTCTACGCCGATCATCGGCTCGACCAGGCCGCGCCCGACGTCACGCGCGTGTTCATCGTGATTCACGGCACGCTGCGTAATGCCGACGCGTACTACGCATCGGGGCGCGAGGTCGTCGAGAAGGCCGGTGCGGCTGGCACGGGCACGATGGTCGTCGCGCCGCAGTTCCTGACACGCGCCGACGTGCGCGCGTTTTCGTTGTCCGCGCCGACGCTCGCATGGACGCAGGAAGGATGGAAGGGCGGTGAACCGGCCCGCCAGCCGGGCCCGATCAGCTCGTTCGCGGCGCTCGACGCGCTGCTCGCGCATTTCGCCGACCGCGGCCGGTACCCGTCGTTGTCGACGGTCGTCGTGATCGGCCACTCGGCCGGCGCACAGTTGCTGCAGCGTTATGCGGTGGCCGGGCGCGAAGGCGACGTGCTCGCGCGTACCGGCATTGCCGTGCGCTACGTTGTTGCGAACCCGTCGAGCTACCTGTATTTCGACGACGAACGGCCGAATGCCGAGGCCATGGCAGGCGGCGCCTGCCCGCGCGCGACCGAATGGAAGTACGGGTTGAAGTCGGCGCCGCCTTACGTTGCATCGCAGGACGTGCGCGATCTCGAAACGCGCTATGTCGCGCGCCATGTCGTGTACCTGCTTGGGCAGGCCGACACGAATCCCACCACGCATTTCATCGACCGTTCGTGCGCGGCGATGGCGCAGGGGCCGTACCGGCTCGCGCGCGGGCTCGCGTATTTCGATTACCTGAAGAAGCGGCATCCGGACGATCTCGCGCAGCAGGTCGTCGAAGTGCCGGGCGTCGGGCATGACGGCCTCGGCATGTTCACGTCCGCTTGCGGGCTGGCCGTGCTGTTCGGGCAGGCGCTGCCGCAGTCGTGCCCGGTCGTCGCCGGTACCGCGCCGGGCATGCGCTCGGCGGGGCGGTGAGCATACGCCGATGACGACCGGCCGGCATCGTCATTCGACGGTGATCGTTTCCTTCATGTACGGATGAATGCCGCAGAACACCTTGTAGACGCCCGGCTTGTCGAAGCGGAACGCATACGTCTCATCCTGGTCGAGCGCCTTCGAATGAAAGATGCCGGCATCGTTGACGACGGTGTGCGGTTCCGCGTCGAGGTTCTTCCACGTGATCGTCGTGCCGGCCTTGATCGTGGTCGACATCGGCGAGAACATGAAATTGCGGATCGTCACGAGCGGGCCGTTCGGGCCCTGCGCGAACGCGGCGAGCGGCGTGCCCGCGGCCGCGCCGCACAGGAACAGCACCGCGACGATTCGAGATGGCTTGAAGCGGATCATGTCGGTATCCTTATTTTTGTCACGCAAGCGTCGTGTCATGCAGCGACGACGCGACCGGATGGCCGGCGAATTCGACGGTCGTCACGCCGAGCATCGAAGGCAGCCGGTCGTGCGGCACCGTGAGCGGCACCGGGCCCGGGCCGTTGCCGGCCGTCGGCTGCGGGAAAGCGGTGGACCGGGCGGTATGAAACGTCACGTTGCCCTCGACCTTCGACACGATCTGGTGGATGTGCCCGTTCAGCACGGTGACCGAGCCGAAGCGGCGCAGCAGCGCCATCGTCTGCGGCGCATCGCCGGTGCCCCAGCCCCACGGTTCGTAGATGGTCCACATCGGCATGTGCGAGAACACGACGATCGGCGTGCTCGACGAGCGGCCTTTCAGGTCCTGCGCGAGCCACGCGAGCTGCTCGTCGCCGAAGCTGCCGAGCCCGTTCGGCTTGAAGTGCATCACGTTGACGAGGCCGATGAAGTGCACGCCCGCGTGGTCGAAGCTGTAATAGCCGCGGTTGTCCGACGCGTTGCCGAACCGGCCGAAATATTCGGCGCCGGAACCGTCGGTGACGTCGTGTTCGCCGGGCACCGTGTGCAGTTCCGGCACGCGCAGCGCGGACAGCAACTGCGACGCGTGGTCGAATTCCTCGGGCTTCGACAGATGCGTGATGTCGCCGGTATGGATCGCCAGCGCGGGCAGCGCAGGCATCCCGTTGACGAGATCGATCGTCTGCTTCAGCGTGGCCGACACGTCGGGATTCGCGTCCTTGTTGAAGCCGATGTGCGTATCGCTGATCTGCACGAACAGCGGCCGGCCCGCGGCGGCCGGGCGCGCGTCGCCGGCCTGCGCGAGGGCGAGATCGAACGGCGTGAGGATGCCGCCCGACAGCGTGAACAGCGTGCCGAGGCCGCCGAAGGCCATGCATTGCAGGGCCTTGCGGCGTGACGGGCGGGTGGGGGTCGATGAAGCCATGTGAGCCTCGCATTCGCGTGACGAAACCGGACGGCCGGATCGTCCTGGAATAAGCCGGCGCCTTCGCATGCGATACCGGCGAAGCGGCGGATTTATTCCCGGCCGTTGCGAGGTCGAAAGCCGGCGCCCGCGCCCGCCACGCGAACGATCGTCATTCGGGCAAATCCCGCTGGTTGGTATCCCACTCGATCCCGCCGGCATTGAGCCGCTCGATCTTTTCCATCCGCTGCCGCGCGAACTCCGGCAGCCGGTTCGTCACGGCGATCACGAGCGCCTCGGTGAGCGCCAGCGCCGGCACGTTGGTCTGCAGCATCGCGAACGGGCGCCCCTGGATCCGCAGCACGATTTCCGCGAACGCGGCGATCGGCGAGCGCCATTCGTCGGTGACCAGCAGGATCCGCGCGCCGAGCCGGTGCGCGGCCTGCGCGAAGCGGATGCTGTCCTTCTGGTAACGGCGAAAGTCGAAGATCACGAGCACGTCGTTGCGCCCCATGTCGACCAGCGCGACGGACGCGAGATTCACGTTCGGCTCGACGTACTGCACACGCGGCCGCGCATAGGCGAGCGTGAACGAGAACAGCGACGCGAGCGGCGCCGTATACCGCCCGCCGCCGCAGAAAATGCGTACGTCCGGATCGGCCAGCACCGCCACGGCCGCGTCGAACGCGGCCGCGTCGAGCCCTTCGATCGTCGCCGCGAGCGATTCGGACAGCCGCTGGAAGATCGCCGCATGACTGTCGCGCATGCCGGTTTCCGAGTGGAACGCATCCATCCGCGCGAGTGGCGAATTCATCGCGGTGTCGATCTCGTCGTGCAGCGCCTGCTGGAACGACGAGTAGTTCGGGAAACCGATCCGGACGACGAAGCGGAACACGGTCGGGTCGCTGACTTCCGCCTGCTTCGCAAACTGCGCGATGGGGCCCAGCCCGAGACTGGGATAGCGCTCCAGCAACGCCTGCGCGACCTTCTGTTCCGACGGCGTGAAGCTATCCATCTGGGATAACAACAACGCCCTGATGCTCGTCCCCATCGGTACTCCGGCTTTCTATCTGAATTGAACTGAACGACCAAACGGCAGACGGGCGTCTGCCGCCAACTGCACGCATGTTAGCCGATCGACGTGCCGCAGGCCGCGTACGGCCTGAAATTAGAGGGACGCATCACCCTGCTCAACGAATACGTTCATATGTGTAATAAATCGAACATTCATTGTCAGTCTTATCGACGTGCTTTCGCGTCAAATTCAGGGCTTACCCTAGGTTTTGGCCCAAAAAACCGAGTGCTATGATCGCGGCCTCACTGGAATGTATCGTTTATTACATGTCGGATTGGCAGCGTCGACACGTAGTTGCGCACCGGTGCATTCCCGCATGGCCCGGCTTATTCGTCTGGAGGATCCCGTCATGAGGCGGCTCGTAATACTCACCCTGTTGTCGGCGATGAGCGTGTGCGCGTTCGCCGCGTCGGACCCGGCGGTCGAAGCGAAGAACGGCATGGTCGTGTCGTCGCAGCACTTCGCGTCGCAGATCGGCGTCGACATCCTGAAGGCAGGCGGCAACGCGGTGGACGCGGCGGTCGCCGTCGGCTATGCGCAGGCGGTGACCAATTCGTGCTGCGGCAACATCGGCGGCGGCGGTTTCATGACGATCCATCTGGCCGACGGTCGCGACCGCTTCATCAATTTCCGCGAGACGGCGCCGGCCGCGGCGTCCGCGAACATGTATCTCGATGCGTCGGGCAACGTCATTCCGGAGCAGAGCCTGTACGGCTATCGCGCGGTCGGCGTACCGGGTACGGTGGCCGGCCTCGATCTCGCGCAGCGCAAGTACGGGAAGCTGACGCGCCGGCAGGTGATGGCGCCGGCGATCCGGCTCGCGCGTGACGGCTTCGTGCTGACGCGCGGCGATACCGACATCCTCGACACGACGGTCGAGCGCTTCAGGAAGGATCCCGAAGCCGCACGCATCTTCCTGCGCCCGGACGGCACGGCGCTGCAGCCGGGCGACCGCCTGGTGCAGAAGGATCTGGCCCGCACGCTCGAACGCATCGCGGAGCAGGGGCCCGACGCGTTCTATCACGGCGAGATCCCGAAGATCGTCGAGGCGGCCGCCAAGCGCGGCGGCGGCGTGATCGCGGCGGCAGACTTCGCGTCCTATCGCGCGCAGGACATGGCGCCGCTGACGTGCACGTATCGCGGCTACGAGTTCGTGTCGGCGCCGCCGCCGAGCTCGGGCGGCGTGACGATGTGCGAGACGCTGAACATCCTCGAAGGGTATGACCTGCGCAAGCTCGGCTACCACTCGGCCGCGGCGGTCCACTACATGACCGAAGCGATGCGCCACGCGTACGAAGACCGCAACACGCTCCTCGGCGATCCGGACTTCATCGACAACCCGGTCGCGAAGCTGACGAGCAAGGAATACGCGGCGCAGATCCGCAAGAGCATCCATGCGGATACGGCCACGCCGTCGGTCGACGTGCAGCCCGGTGTCGGCGTGCACGAGAAGCCGGAAACGACGCATTACTCGATCGTCGACCACGACGGCAATGCGGTGTCGACGACCTATACGGTCAACGGCCGCTTCGGCGCCGTGGTCATCGCGCCGGGCACCGGTTTCTTCCTCAACGACGAGATGGACGACTTCACCGTGAAGGTCGGCGCGCAG
Organism: Burkholderia sp. AU16482; assembly: GCF_002223285.1. Lineage (NCBI taxonomy): Bacteria > Pseudomonadati > Pseudomonadota > Betaproteobacteria > Burkholderiales > Burkholderiaceae > Burkholderia > Burkholderia sp. AU16482. Next base: position 1,515,380 of record NZ_NKEY01000006.1, on the reverse strand, counting down.
AACCTGTTCGGCCTCGTGCAGGGCACGCGCAATTCGATCGCGCCGGGCAAGCGTCCGCTGTCGTCGATGGCGCCGACCATCGTGAAGAAGGACGGCAATGTGTTCATGGTGGTCGGCTCGCCGGGCGGCTCGCGCATCATCACGATCACGCTGCAGACCGTGCTGAACGTGATCGACTACGGGATGACGCCGCAGGACGCGGTCGCCGCGCCGCGCATCCATCACCAGTGGCTGCCCGACGCGGTCTATTACGAAACCTACGGCCTGTCGCCCGACACGCTCGCGATCCTGCGCAACATGGGCTACAAGATGGTCGAGCAGACGCCGTGGGGCGCCGCCGAGCTGATCATGGTCGGCCTGCCGGGCACCGAAGCGGCGAGCCGCCAGAGTTCCGGGAACGATTCGTCCGTGTCCGGCAACGTGCGTGTCGGCTTCATCTACGGCTACAACGACCCGCGCCGTCCGGCCGGTTCGGCGATCGGCTACTGACCCGACCGTTTCATCCCGAATCGCTGCCGCCGGCGTTCGCGTTGCCGCGAATGCCGGTGCGGCGGCAGCGCGCCCGTCGGCGGACATCCACCAGCCTGAGCGGCGCGCACCTTTCTTCCGTCAACTCCATCGCCATGCGGCGAACTCCGTCATGAACAAACGAATGTCTGCGGCAGGCTGGATCCTGCTCGCCATGGCAGCCGGCATCCTGATCGGCTACCTGATCTACACGCAGCTTCCGGACAAGCAGTCGGCCGCGGAAATCGCCGGCTACATCTCGCTCGTGTCCGACGTGTTCCTGCGGCTGATCAAGATGGTGATCGGGCCGCTGGTGTTCTCGACGCTGGTCGTCGGCATCGCGCACATGGGCGACGCGGCGTCGGTCGGGCGCGTGTTCGCGAAAGCGTTCGGCTGGTTCGTCACCGCGTCGCTCGTCTCGCTGCTGCTGGGCCTGCTGATGGCGAACCTGTTGCGGCCCGGCGAGAATCTCGGCCTGCCGCTGCCGGACATCGGCGCGTCCGCGCATCTCGCGACGTCCAAGTTCACGCTGAAGGATTTCGTCGGCCATATGGTGCCGAAGTCGATCGCCGAGGCGATGGCGAACAACGAAATCCTGCAGATCGTCGTGTTCTCGCTGTTCTTCGGCGTGGCGCTCGCCGCGCTCGGCGAGCGCGGCAAGATTCTCGTCGCCGCGATCGACCAGCTCGCGCACGTGATGCTGAAGATCACCGGCTACGTGATGAAGCTCGCGCCGCTCGCGGTGATGGCAGCGATGGCGTCGACCGTCGCGGTCAACGGGCTGTCGATCCTGCTGAAGTTCGCGGTGTTCATGGGCGACTTCTACGCGAGCCTCGTGCTGCTGTGGGCCGCGCTCGTCGCGGCCGGGCTGCTGTTCCTCGGCCGCCGCGTGTTCAAGCTGCTCGCGTTGATCAAGGAAGCGTTCATGCTGTCGTTCGCGACGGCCAGCTCCGAAGCCGCGTATCCGAAGATTCTCGACGCGCTCGACCGCTTCGGCGTGAAGCGCAAGATCTCCAGTTTCGTGATGCCGATGGGCTATTCGTTCAATCTCGACGGCTCGATGATGTACTGCACGTTCGCGTCGCTGTTCATCGCGCAGGCGTACAACATCCACCTGTCGCTCGGCACGCAGATCACGATGCTGCTAGTGCTGATGCTCACGTCGAAGGGGATGGCCGGCGTGCCGCGCGCGTCGCTCGTCGTGATCGCGGCGACGCTGCACCAGTTCAACATCCCGGAAGCCGGGCTGCTGCTGATTCTCGGGGTCGACACGTTCCTCGACATGGGCCGCTCGGCCACCAATGCGGTCGGCAACTCGATCGCGAGCGCGGTGGTCGCGAAGTGGGAGGGCGAGCTGATGTCGGAGTCCGAAGCACGCGCGCATGCCGCGCATCTCGATGCCGAACTCGAACGGCAGAACGGCGATCCGGCCTATGGCGCCGGTCAGACCACGGCGACCTGACGCTCAGGCCGCCAGCGCGTCGTCGATGCATGCCGCGAGGACCATCGCGGCGGCGTTGCCCGGCGTCGAGCCGAGCAGTTGCGGCGCATAGACGCTGTCGCCGATCTCGATCGGTCGCCCCGACAGCGCGCACACGCCGCGCTTGCGCGTCGTGAACAGGCGCCATTTCTGGTAGCCGTAGTGTCCGGTGCACGCGTCGCACCACGAAATCATCACGGTGTCGGCGGTCGGCCGTTCGAGCACGTCGATGGTCGGCTTGCTCGTCGCGTCCCACGACGGCAGCCGGTCGCGCGTGACGCTGCGCCGCCGCGGCGCACCCCATGAGACGGACGGCATGTCGAAGCTGCCGATCGCGGCGACGGTCATGAGCCAGGGCGCTGCACGGTTGTTCATGTCTCTGTTCCTCGAAACGTTACGCGGTGCCGCGACGCGCGGCATCACGACAGGCGGATGCGCGGCTGCACCCAGCCGTTGATCCGTTCGGCGATCCACAGCAGGGTCGCCTTGGAAAAACCGTGCAGCGCTTGCTGGTGCCGCCGGTAGAGCATCAGGTGGCTGAACTGCGCGAAGCGCCCCTGGATGAAGCCGCCGCGGAAGAACCCGAACTGCCCGAGCGTGCCGAATGCGTCGTAATCGCTGATCGACACCAGCGCGCCGAAATCGTGGAATGCGAACGGTGGAATCGGCGTGCCGTCGAGCCATGCGGGCAGATGCTTCGCGAGGTGCTCGGCCTGCTGCGTCGCGACCTGCGCGGTCGGCGGCAGCGGCCGTTCGTGGCCGTCGGGCAGCAGGCTGCCGCAATCGCCGATCGCGAACACGCACTCGTCGCCGGTCGCCTGCAGCGTGGGGCCGACGACGATCTGGTTCGCGCGGTTCGTGTCGAGCCCGCCCAGCGCCTGCATGAAGTCGGGCGCCTTCACGCCGGCCGCCCAGACCATCAGGTCGGCTTCGGCGAACGACCCGTCGCCGTAGTGGAAACCGTTCGCGTCGGCCGACGTGACGCGCGTCGACGTCAGCACGCGAAAGCCGATCTGTTCGAGCCGCCGCCGGGCCGACGCGGAAATGCGCGGCGGAAACGCGTTGAGGATGCGCGGGCCGCTTTCGAGCAGCGTGAGCTGCAGCCGCTCGCGTACCGTCTCGTCGCCGTACGCCTGCGCCACTTCCAGCAAGCGGCTCAGCTCCGCCGCGAGTTCCACGCCCGTCGCGCCCGCGCCGACGATCGCGACGCGAAACGGCTCGTCGCGCGCGATGCTGCGGAACACGCGCATCCGCAACGCTTCGTTGAAGGTCTCGGCCTGCTGCTGGCTGTCGATGAAGTAGCAGTGCTCGCGCACGCCGGGCACGCCGAAATCGTTGGCCTCGCTGCCGAGCGCGAGGATCAGCACGTCGTATTCGAGTTCGCGTGCGCCGATCACCACGTCGCCGTCCCGCGAGCGGATCGCGCCGAGCTGCACGCGGCGGCGCGCGCGATCGAGCCCCTTCAGTTCGCCGGGCTGGTACGTGTAGCCGTGGTCGCGCGCATGGGCGAGGAAGATCACCTGTTGCTGCTGGACGTCGCGCGTGCCGGCCGCGATCGTGTGCAGCATCGGCTTCCAGATGTGCGTTGGGCTGCGATCGACGACCGTGATCCGTGCCCGCCCGGACCGGCCGAGACGCTCGCCCAGGCGGGTCGCGAGCTGCAGCCCGGCGATCCCGCCGCCGACGATGACGATGCGTGTAGGGGTTGTCATGGATAAATCATCACGTGATGAATAAGGTATGATCCTAGCGCTTCCCGGCTCCGCGTGTCAACGGAGCGGGGCGGGCCGCCCGATTCCGGCACGTCGAAGCGGGGGCCGGACACGGGCATTCGAATCGTTCAAGGAGCAGGAAAAACGTGGCAGAAGTCACTGAGCGCGCGCCGTCGAAGCGGCGGACGCGCGGACGGCCGCTGGCGGATGCGTCCGTCGGTCCGGACGTGATATTGCGGGCCGCGCGCCGCACGTTCGCGAAGCGCGGCTACGACGCGACGAGCGTGCGTGAAGTCGCGCGCGAGCTGGGCATCGACGCGGCGCTGATCGCCCATCATTTCGGCACGAAGGAAACGTTGTGGCTGGCGGTCGTCGAGCAGATCGTCGAGCTGGCCGAACCGATGTTCGACGCGCTGCGTGCGTTGCGCGCGTCGCCGCTGCCGCATCGCGAGCGCGTGCGGCGCGCGCTCGAGCTGTGCGTCGATCACGAATTCGCGGAGCCGGATATCGGCATGTTCTTCTCGACGGCGGCGACCGAGGAGGGCGCGCGGCTCGACCGGCTGCGGGAGCGGCTCGTGCGCCCGTACCACGACGCGATGTTTCCGCTGCTGGCGGACGCGGTCGAGGCCGGCGCGATTCGTCCGGTCGATCCGAACGTGCTGTTCTTCATGATCGCGAGCGCCGTGGGTACGACCGTGTCGTACAGCCACATGATGCTGGAGTTCACGTCGCTGCCCACGCGGCAGCACGAATTCAGGCAGGCCGTGCTCGCGGTCGCGCTGAACATTCTCGGCGACTGAGCGCCGCGCGCGCGATGCGCGCGGTCACGTCGCCGCGATCAGCCCCAGCTCGCGCACCGCGTTCCGCGCGCTCTCGCGCAGCGCATCGACGAGCGGCGACGGCGCGCGGTATGCGATCGCCAGCTCGTACGCGAGCGGGCTGCCCGCGCCCTTCAGTTCGCAGAACGTAATGCCTCGCGGCTGCATCGGCACGAACAGGCGCGGCATCAGCGCGACGCCGATGCCGCCCGCGACGAGCCCGGCCGTCGTCTGCATCTGGCGCGGCTGCTGGACCACGCGCGGCGCGAAGCCCGCCTGCGCGCACGCCGTCACGATCAGCGCGTGCATGCCGGGCCCGTGGTGCGCGGCAAACATGACCCACGGTTCATCCGCCAGCTCGGCCAGCGCGATGCGGCGGCGCCGCGCGAGCCGGTGGCCGTCGGGCAGCGCGGCCACCATCCGGTCGCGCAGCAGCGGCTCGACATGCACGTCGCCGGCATCGGCCACCGGCAGCACGACGATGCCGACGTCCGTGCGGTCCTGACGCAGCGCGAGCATCTGTTCGGCGGTCGTGCCTTCCTCGAGCTGGAAATCGACGTCCGGATGGCGCTCCTGGAACGCGCGCAGGATCAGCGGCAACAGCGCGTTGACCGTGCTGTCGACGAAGCGCAGCCGCAGCGTGCCGCCGAGGCCGGCGCCCGCGCGGCGCGCCACGGCCACCGCGCGCTCGGCCTGTTCGAGCGCGCGCCGCGCTTCGAGCAGGAACGCTTCGCCGGCCGGCGTGAGCCGCGAGCCGCGGTTGTCGCGCTCGAGCAATGCGACGCCCAGTTCGTCCTCGAGCTTGCGGATCGCCGCGCTGAGCGGCGGCTGAGCCATGTGCAGTCGCTCGGCCGCGCGCCGGAAGCCGAGCGTTTCGGCGACCGCGATGAATTGCCGGAACTGGCGCAGATCGATCATGCGATACCTGCCATGTATCAATAGATCATCGAATTCGTATTTTACCTATCACCCTGCGCTGCCCAGAATGTCCTTGTCGTCAACCGTCGATACTCGGGAGGGCAGATCATGACGGGCAATGAACAGCAGCGCACGGCCATCGTCACGGGCGGGTCGAGCGGGATCGGCTTCGCGATCGCGAGCCGGCTGGTGCGGGACGGGTATCGCGTCGCGCTCGTCGGGCGCGATGCGGCGCGGCTGGAGGCGGCTGTCGCGCGTCTGGGCGGAGCGGCAGTCGGGCAGGCCGGCGATCTGAGCGTGCGACGCGATGCGGAGGCGGTGGTGGCAGCGATCGTCGCAAGATGGCCGCGTATCGACGTCCTCGTCAACAACGCGGGGCGGACCGCCCGCGTCAGTGCGAATACCGAAGCGAGCGAGGCCGAGGCCGTGTGGGATACCGTGCTCGACGCAAACCTCAAGAGCCTGTTCCTGACGACGATGGCCGTGCTGCCGCACCTCGCCGATCGCGCGGCGCGAATCGTCAACATCGGCTCGATCGCGGCGCGCGCCGGCAGCCTGTTGCCGGGCGGCCTCGCCTATGCGGCCGCGAAGGCCGGCGTCGAAGGCTTCACCGTCGCGCTGGCACGCGAACTCGGGCCGCGCGGCGCGACGGTCAATACGGTCGCGCCCGGCTATATCGCCGGCACGCGTTTCTTCGGGGACGGCGGGGTCGCGCCGGCGGTCGCGGCGATGATCCGCGCGCAGACGCCGGCCGGCCGCGCGGGGCAGCCGGACGACGTCGCCGATGCGGTTGCCTGGCTCGCCGGGCCGCGCGCGTCGTTCGTCACCGGCGCGACGATCGCGGTGAACGGCGGCTGGCGCGTCGGGTGACGCACGGCATCCACGATCGGCGCGTCATTCGCAATCCGTCGGCGGCTTGTCGCCGAGCCAGCGTCGCGCGCCGGGCCCGTTGCGGCCCGCGCGGTCTTCCGGGTTGGTCAGCTTGCAGCGTTTCAGCGACAGGCAGCCGCAGCCGATGCATTCGTCGAGGTTGATGTAGAGCCGCTGCAATTCCTCGATCCGGCTCGCGACGCGCTGCTTCCAGCCGCGCGACAGCCGCTGCCAGTCCTTGTTGGTCGGCGCGGTGTCCTCGGGCAGGCTGACGAGCTGCTCGGCGATTTCGTCGAGCGAATAGCCGATCTTCTGCGCGAACACGATGAACGCGATCAGCCGCAGCACCGCACGCGAATAGTGGCGATGGCTCGAGCCGTTGCGGTGCGACTTGATCAATCCGCGCATCTCGTAGAAACGCAGCGTCGACGCCGGCACGCCGCTGCGCGCGGCCACTTCGCGGATCGACATCAGCGGCCATTGCGGGGTTTCCGGGATACCCATGACGCCCTCCGGGAAAGCTTGACTTGAAGTTAACTTCAACTTTTATGCTACGCGGCAGTTTAACCCGTCGCGAGGCATCATGCGCTCCTTTTCCCTACGCAGGACGTCGCCTTTGGGCGTGGCCTGCGCCCTGTTGCTGGCGTTGTCGGGCTGTCACGACGGCAAAGGCACGTCGTCGGCCCAGCCGCTGCCCGAAGTCGGCGTCGCCACCGTCGCGCCGCGTACCGTTCGCCTCGCGGACGAATTCAACGGACGCGTCGAAGCGGTCGACGCGGTCGAGTTGCGGCCGCGCGTGAGCGGCTATCTGCAGCGTGTCGCGTACAAGGAGGGCGACGTGGTCGCGCAGGGCGCGCTGCTGTTCGAGATCGATCCGCGCCCGTACCGGATCGCGCTCGACCGTGCGAATGCGCAGCAGCAGCGCGCGCGTGCGGCCGCGAGCCTCGCGAACGTGCAGCTCAAGCGCGTGCAGACGCTGATCGATGCGCATGCGACGTCGCAGGAGGAACTCGACAACGCGCGCGCCACCGCCGAGCAGGCGCGCGCCGACCTGCAGGCAGCCGAGGCGGCCGTGGCCGACGCGAAGCTCAATCTCGGCTTCACCGAAGTGCGCGCGCCGATCGCGGGCCGCGTCGGCCGCGCGGTCGCGACCGTCGGCAACCTCGCGCGCGCGGACGACACGCTGCTGACGACCGTCGTGTCGCAGGATCCGGTCTACGTGTATTTCGATTGCGACGAGCAGAGCTACCTGCGCTACAACGCGCGGCGTGCCGATCCGGCGCATCGCGCGATCGGCGCCGATCCGGTGCGCGTCGGCCTCGCGAACGAGACGGGCTTCCCGCATGCGGGCACCGTCGATTTCCTCGACAACCGGCTCGATCCGCAAACCGGCACGATCCGCGCCCGCGTGCGGCTGCCGAATGCGGACCATACGTTTACGCCGGGCCTGTATGCGCGCGTGCAGCTCGTGAGCGGCCGCGACCAGGATGCATTGCTGGTCGACGACAAGGCCGTGCTGACCGACCAGGACCGCAAGTACGTGTACGTGATCGGCCCCGGCGACAAGGCGTTGCGTCGCGACGTGACGATCGGCCCAGAACTCGACGGCGAGCGGATCGTCGAGAAGGGGTTGCAGGCGGGCGACCGCGTGGTGGTCGACGGCGTGCAGCGCATCTACTATCCGGGCGCGCAGGTGAAGCCGAAGGCGCTGCCCGCGCGCGCCGATGCCGACGCGCCTGCCGCGCAATGACGGGAGCGATACGATGGATTTCTCCCGCTTCTTCATCGACCGCCCGATTTTCGCGGTCGTGCTGTCGATCGTCATTTTCGCGATCGGCCTGATCTCGATCCCGATGCTGCCGGCCGGCGAATATCCCGAAGTCGTGCCGCCGAGCGTCGTCGTGCGTGCGACGTACCCGGGCGCGAACCCGAAGGAAATCGCCGAATCGGTCGCCGAACCGCTGGAAGAGGCGATCAACGGCGTCGAAGGCATCATGTACATGAAGTCGGTCGCCGGGTCGGACGGCAGCCTGCAGGTCGTCGTCACGTTCCTGCAGGGCGTCGATCCCGACACGGCCGCCGTGCGCGTGCAGAACCGCGTGAGTCAGGCGCTGTCGCGCCTGCCCGACGAGGTGCGCCAGTACGGCGTGACCACGCAGAAGCAGTCGCCCACGCCGCTGATGTACGTGAGCCTCTATTCGCCGGACAACAGCCGCGATTCGCTGTACCTGCGCAACTACCTGACGCTGAACGTGAAGGACGAGTTGTCGCGGCTGACCGGCATCGGCGACGTCGGCGTGTACGGCTCGGGCGATTACGCGATGCGGCTGTGGCTCGACCCGAATCGGCTCGCATCGCGCGGCCTGACCGCGAGCGACGTGATCGCGGCCGTGCGCGAGCAGAACGTGCAGGTGTCGGCCGGCCAGCTCGGCGCGGAGCCGTCGCCGAAGAAGAACGACTTTCTCGTGTCGATCAACGTGCGCGGCCGCCTGCGCACGGTGCAGGAATTCAGCGACATCGTGCTGCGCAACGGCGACGACGGGCAGGTCGTGAAGCTGTCCGACGTCGCGCGCATCGAGCTCGGCGCGGGTGACTACACGCTGCGCTCGTATTTCAACGACAAGCATTCGGCCGTGGTCGGCATCTTCCTGTCGCCGGGCGCGAACGCGCTCGACGTCGCGAAGGCCGTGTATGCGAAGCTCGACGAGCTGTCGAAGCGCTTCCCGCCTGGCGTCGCGTACCGCCCGGTGTGGGACCCGACAGTGTTCGTGCGCGAATCGATCCGCGCGGTGCAGCACACGCTGATCGAGGCCGTCGTGCTGGTCGTGCTCGTCGTGATCCTGTTCCTGCAGACGTGGCGCGCGTCGATCATTCCGCTCGTCGCGGTGCCGGTATCGGTGGTCGGCACGTTCGCATGGCTCTATCTGCTCGGCTATTCGATCAACACGCTGACGCTGTTCGGGCTCGTGCTCGCGATCGGGATCGTCGTCGACGATGCGATCGTCGTGGTCGAGAACGTGGAGCGCAACATCGCGCAAGGGTTGAGCCCGCGCGATGCCGCGCACCAGGCGATGCGCGAGGTGTCGGGGCCGATCGTCGCGATCGCGCTCGTGCTGTGCGCGGTGTTCGTGCCGATGGCGTTCATGTCGGGCGTCACCGGCCAGTTCTACAAGCAGTTCGCGGTGACGATCGCGATCTCGACGGTGATCTCCGCGATCAACTCGCTGACGCTGTCGCCCGCGCTCGCCGCGAAGCTGCTGCGTCCGCACGGCGCGCCGAAGGATGCGCTGACGCGCGCGCTCGACCGCGCATTCGGCTGGTTGTTTCATCCGTTCAACCGCTTCTTCGAGCGCAGCGCCGATCGCTATCACGGCGTCGTCGCGCGCACGCTGAAGCGGCGCGGCATGGTGTTCGCGGTTTATGCGGCGCTGCTCGCGGCGACCGCGCTGCTGTTCGACGCGGTGCCGGGCGGTTTCATCCCGGTGCAGGACAAGCTGTACCTGTTCGCGGGCGCGAAGCTGCCGGAAGGCGCGTCGCTCGCGCGCACCAGCGCGGTGACCGAGCAGATGACGAAGATCGCGCTCGGTACCGACGGCGTCGAGATGGTGCCGGCGTTCGCCGGGCTGAATGCGCTGCAGGGCGTGAACACGCCGAACATCACGAACTCCTACGTGATCCTCAAGCCGTTCGACCAGCGTCACCGCAGCGCCGCGCAGATCAACGCGGACCTGAACGCGCGCTTCGCGGCGATCGGCGGCGGCATCACGTATGCCCTGATGCCGCCGCCGATCCAGGGCCTGGGCAACGGCTCCGGGTACGCGCTGTATCTGGAGGATCGCGGCGGCCTCGGCTACGGCGAATTGCAGAGGGCGCTCGCCGCGTTCCAGGCCGCGGTCGCGAAGACGCCGGGGATGAGCTATCCCGTCAGCTCGTACCAGGCGAACATCCCGCAGCTCGAGGTGAAGGTCGACCGGCTGAAGGCGAAGGCGCAGGGCGTCGCGCTGACCGATCTGTTCAATACGTTGCAGGTGTATCTCGGCTCGATGTACGTGAACGACTTCAACGTGTTCGGCCGCGTATATCGCGTGATGGCGCAGGCGGATGCCGGCCACCGGCAGACGGCCGCCGACATCGCGAACCTGCGCACACGCAACGCGAAGGGCGAGATGGTGCCGATCGGCTCGATGGTGACGGTCGGGCCCGCGTACGGCCCCGATCCGGTCGTGCGCTACAACGGCTATCCGGCCGCCGACCTGATCGGCGATGCCGATCCGAAGACGATGTCGTCGTCGCAGGCGATCGCGAAGCTGCAGCAGATCGCGAAGGACGTGCTGCCGCCGGGCATCACGCTCGAATGGACCGACCTCAGCTACCAGCAGGTCACGCAGAGCAACGCGGCGATCGTCGTGTTCCCGCTGGCCGTGATGCTCGTGTTCCTGGTGCTCGCGTCGCTGTACGAGAGCTGGACGCTGCCGCTCGCGGTGATCCTGATCGTGCCCGTGTGCATGTGCGCGGCGCTGTTCGGCGTGTGGCTGTCCGGCGGCGACAACAACGTGTTCGTGCAGGTCGGTCTCGTCGTGCTGATGGGGCTGGCGTGCAAGAACGCGATCCTGATCGTCGAATTCGCGCGCGAGCTCGAGATCCAGGGCAAGGGTGTGGTCGAGGCGGCGCTCGAAGCCTGCAAGCTGCGGTTGCGTCCGATCGTGATGACGTCGGTCGCGTTCATCGCGGGCTCGGTGCCGCTGCTGATCGGCAGCGGCGCGGGCAGCGAGGTGCGGGCGGCCACCGGCGTCACCGTGTTCGCGGGGATGCTGGGCGTCACGTTGTTCGGGCTGTTCCTGACGCCCGTGTTCTACGTGGCGATCCGCAAGCTCGCGGGCGGCACGCCGGCCGTCTGGAGCGAACAGCATGGCACCCTCGAAGGAGAAAACCGATGAGCGCCGCTTTCCGTCTTTACGCGCTCGCGATGTCGGTGACGCTCGCCGCATGCGCGGTCGGCCCCGATTTCAAACGACCGGATACGGCCACGGCCGCGCGGTTCGCGCGCGATGCGCATCCGGCGACGCAGCGCGATGCGGCGCCGGCCGATACATGGCCCGATACACGGCCCGATATGCCGCCCGACGCATCGGCGGCGGCCGATGCCGCGTTCTGGCGCGGTATCGGCGATCCGGCGCTGACGCAGTTGATCGACGCGGCGCTCGCGGCGAACCTGGATCTGCAGGTGGCCGTATCGCGCTACGACGCGGCGAATGCGCTGCTGTCGCAGGCGACGTTCGACCGCTATCCGACAATCACCGCGAGCGGCCGGATCGGCCATCAGTTGATGAGCAAGGACCAGGCGTTCGGCGCGCCGCGCAGCCAGCGCGATGCGCCGACGTCGAGCGTGGGCATCAATGCCGCATGGGAACTCGACCTGTTCGGCCGCGTGCGGCGCTCGATCGAATCGCAGCGCGCGGAAACGGCGGCCAGCGCGGCCGACGTGCGCGCGGTGCGCGTCGCGATCGCGGGGGAGGTCGCGAGCACGTACGTTGATCTGCGAGGCTCGCAGGAACGGTTGCGGATCGCGCGCGAGAACGCCGACAACCAGAAGCAGACGCTTGCGCTGATCAATGCGCGCGTCGGCGCGGGGCGCGGCTCCGAACTCGATGCGGCGCGAGCGCGTGCGCAGTACGAATCGACGACGTCGCGGATCGCCGTGTACGAAGCCGCGATCGGCGTCGACGAGCATCGGCTCGCGGTGCTGACCGGGCAGACGCCGGATGCGTTGATCGGCCGGTTCGACCCGCCGAAGACGGCCGCACCGGTGCCGCTGCCGGCGCTCGCGGCCGACATCGATCCCGGCACGCCAGGCGACTTGCTGCGCCGCCGCCCCGATGTCGCGGCCGCCGAGGCGCGGCTGCATGCGGCGACCGCGCGCGTCGGCGTCGCGACGGCGGACCTGTTTCCGCGCTTCACGCTGTCGGGGCTGCTCGGCAGCGCGACGAGCAGCTACGGGTTCTTCCGCGCGGGCAGCGACACGAACCTGATCGCGCTCGGCATCGACTGGTCGTTCCTCGACGTCGGCCGCGTGCGCGCGCGGATCGCCGCGAGCGACGCGGAGGCCGCCGGCCAGCTTGCGCAGTACCGGCAGACCGTGCTCGGCGCGCTGGAGGAAACCGAGAATGCACTGCTGCGCGTCGCGCGCACGCGTGACGAGACCGCTCATCTCGTGCGCGCGGCCGACGACAGCGCGCGCGCCGCGCAACTTGCGCAGGCGCGCTTCTCGGCGGGCGCGATCGACTACTACGAAGTGCTCGATGCGCAACGGACGCTGCTGCAGGCGCAGGACGCGGCGGCCGACGGGCGGAGGCGCAGCGCGGCATCGACGGTCGCGCTGTACAAGGCGCTCGCGGGCGGCTGGCCGTCGGGTACGGGGCGGGGCGCACAAGGCCCGCTTGCTCAGTCGGAGAAGTAGCGCGAACAGTGCGGCGCGGCGATCGTGGCGTCGCGTCGCTCCGCGCGAAGCAACGCGCAGCGATCGGCGAGCAAGGCGGCAATGGCAATCGCATGAAAGGATCATCGTTCTCGCGATAAAATTCGATTGCAAATGCAATTAAGAGAGGAACGACCTGACATGAGCGCAACCGAACCCGATCTGTGGTTCTCGTTCGTCCGCGCGCACCGGACGATGATTCGCGAGATCGAGCGTCGCCTCGCGGCGGCGTCCCTGCCCGCATACGCGTGGTACGACGCACTGTGGGGGCTCGAAAGCGGGCCCGACGGCACGCGCCGCATGCACGAACTGGCCGATGTGCTGGCGATCGAGCGCTACAACCTGACGCGGCTCATCGATCGGCTCGAACAGGAGGGGCTCGTCACGCGCACGCGTTCGGCGGACGACGGCCGCGCCGCGTTCGCGAGCATCACCGCCAAGGGGCGGACGCTGCGCAAAAAGATGTGGAAGGTCTACCAGTCGACGGTCGCCGAGCTTTTTCTCGACCAGTTCACCGGCAAGGAGCGGGCGGCGATGGCCGTTGCGCTCGATCGCGCGTCCGCCGCCGCGCGCGACGCGGCAGCCGGAGTGAAGTAACGGTATCCGGCACACGGAGCGGCCGTGTGCCGCCCATCGAGCGCGGCCGCCGGCCGGCCATGCGGCACGAGCCGCCGCGTCGTCAGCCGTTCGAGGCGGGCTGACGCGGCGCGGCAGGTGTCGGGCGCCGCACGGGCGGACCAGGCCGCGCCATCTGCATGTCCCTCCTTCGAGTACTGGCATGTCGCCGGCATCGCCGGTTTCGGCATAGGATTGCAATTGCAACGATTGCAGTTGCAATGATAACCGATGACAAGGACCAACATGACCTCGACGCACTCCCTCACGTTCTATACGGCCGACACGCCGAACGGGCACAAGATCGCGATCTACCTGGAAGAGGCCGGGCTCGCCCACGATCGCGTGCAGGTGAACCTGTCCGCCGGCGAGCAGCGCGGCGCGGCGTATCTCGCGATCAATCCGAACGGCAAGATCCCGGCCATCGTCGACCACGACACGGGGCTGGCCGTATTCGAATCCGGCGCGATTCTCGGCTATCTCGCCGAGAAGACGGGCTGCCTGCAGCCTGAAACGCTGGCCGAGCGCACGGCGGTCCAGCAATGGCTGCATGTCCAGATCGGCGGGATCGGGCCGATGCTCGGTCAGCTGTGGTGGTTCCTGCACGCCTCGAAGACGGGCAATGCGGAAGCGATCGACCGCTACCGGAAGGAGGCGCTGCGTCTCTACGGCGTCGTGAACGGCCGCTTGTCGGAATCGGCGTATCTCGCGTCGTCGCGGTATTCGATCGCCGACATTGCCGCGTTCCCGTGGCTGCGCACGGCGGCCGAGCTCGATCTCGACCTTGCCGGCTTTCCTCACGTCGAGCGCTGGCTTGCCGAGATCGCCGCGCGGCCGGCCGTTCAGCGCGGCCTGAGCGCATGCCGGGTGCCGACGGCCGAGGCGGCGCACTGACGTCGCATCGCCGGCGCTGCCTGGGCCATGATCGCAACAAGGCGTGCGCTTCGTGTGGTCCAAATGGATCAGCACGTCGCGTGCGGGCGACGGGCAGAGCCGTGTGGTGCGGCGGCCCGACGCGATGCGCGCCCGATGTAGCGGCCGCCCGGGCGGGACGGCGACCCATCGGCGCAGGCGGTATCGCGGGTATCGGGCGAGCCGATGATCAGCATCGCGTCCGGCGGCCTACCGCGGCCGTTGCCCGGTGTTTACGCTGGCGCGATCATCCACTCTGTCCGGAAGGTCGTCATGTCCCGGCTCGATTACAAGCTGCTCGGCCCCTGCTTGCTCGCCATCGCGCTCGACGCGATGGGGTTCGGCCTCGTTTATCCGATGATGTCCGCCATTTTCAGCGATCCGCACGCGGGCATCCTGCCGGCCGACGCCAGCGCGCACGTGCGCAATTTCTATCTCGGCCTCGGCTACGGGATCTATCCGCTGTGCATGTTCTTCGGCTCGTCGCTGATGGGCGAGCTGTCCGATCGCTACGGCCGCCGCCGGATCCTGCTGCTGTGCGTGTTCGGCCTCGCGGCCGGCTACGCGATGATGGCGGCCGGTGCGTCGCATGCCGGCGTCGCGCTGCTGCTGGCCGGGCGCGGGCTCACGGGCTTGATGGCCGGCTGCCAGGGCATCGCGCAGGCGGCCATCACCGATCTCAGCACGCCCGAGACGAAGGCGTACAACATGAGCATTATGTCGCTCGCGTTCAGCGCGGGCGTGATCGTCGGCCCGGTGCTCGGCGGCGTGACGTCCGATCGCACGATCTCGCCGGTGTTCGACTACGGCACGCCGTTCGCGCTGGTCGCCGCGTTGTCGCTGATCTGCGCGTGCTGGACCTGGGCGTCGTATCGCGATTCCGCGGCGCCGCGCGGCGATACGCGCATCGATCCGCTGTTGCCGCTGCGGATCATCCGGGAAGCCGCGCGGCAGCGCGACGTCGCATTCCTGTCGGTGGTGTTCTTCCTGATGCAGGTCGGCTACGGGCTCTACCTGCAGACCGTCATGCTGCTGTTGCAGGCGAAATTCGGTTACACGAGCGCGCGGCTCGGGTTGTTCAGCGGCGTGATCGGCATCTGCTTCGTGTTCGGCCTGTTGTGCGTCGTGCGGCTGATGCTGCGCGTGTGGCGCGTGATCGATATCGCGAAGACGGGCCTGCTCGTGGCCGGCCTTGGCCAGATCCTGTCCGCGCTATTCCCGAATGAACCGGTGCTGTGGACGCTCGCGATGGTCGTCGGCTGCTTCGACATGGTTGCGTACACGACGATGTATACGGCGTTTTCCGACGCCGTCAGCGACGATCGGCAGGGCTGGGCGCTCGGCGTCGCGGGCTCGGTGATGGCGGTCGCGTGGGTCGTGACGGGCGCGCTGACGAATCTGCTGCCGGTATTCGGCGAAATCGGATTGCTGCTGATCGGCGGCGCGGGTTTCCTGCTCAGCTTCGCGATGATGGTGGCGTACGGCCGTACGCGGCCGGGCGCGCGAACGGCCGTGTTGTCGTAGGGGGGGCTGTCGTGGGCCGCGCGACGTTGGCCCGCTTCTGCCGAACGCGGTCCCGTGCGTGGCCGTCGCGCAACTTCGCACGGCCCGACACCGGCGCGGCGGACGAGGTCCGGGCCGCGTCCCAGCCGCCCGGCATCGCGACGCGTCGGCGCGATGCGTCAGAACATCGTGTTCCGGTTCGCCGACGTTTCCGGCACTGGCTGGATCACGTCCCAATGTTCGACGATCTTGCCGTCCTTCACGCGGAAGATGTCGACCACCGCTTCGCCGCGATCGCCCGGGCGCTCGGTCGCATGCACGTGCAGGTACACCAGATCCCCGTCGGCCGCGCTGCGGACGATACGCGCGCGTGACGCCGGATTCTTCTGGAACGCGCCGACGAAGTACGACACGAACGGCTTCTTGCCGTCCGGCACGTGCGGGTTGTGCTGTTTGTAGTCGTCCGCGACCACGGCGGCGGCCTCGACCGCTTCGTGCCGGTTGAAGAAGCGGTCGTAGAACGTCAGCACGAGCTGGCGGTTGGCTGCCTCGGCAGCCAGGTCGCGCGTGGCCGGGCCGGTGGCCAGCGCGGCCGTCGATGCGGCCAGCAGAACGACTGCGGCAACGGCGTGAACGGGGGAGCGAAACGATGACATGTAGCGTTTTCCTGGTCTGACGATGCGTGGAGGGATGCGCGACTCGGGTGGCGCTGAACGCGCTCGCCGGCGAGCGATCGAGCCGTGGCCGCGCGATGCATCCCGTATCGGCATGAACGATTCGCCGACAAGACCACGAGGTTCCGCTGCCGATAGTGCGCGATATCGTCATGCTTCGTTGAACTGGCGAATCCGGACGGCGGGCAGGCGGCTGTCAAGTCGATCGAATGGTACAGTTGCCGCGAACCCGTCACAAGAAGTCACCGCGGTGTGAACAGGTCACGCCGCGGTGACTGTGTACCGCCCGTGAAAGAGAATTCCGTCATGCCGCTGCCGTCCGCCGACGAATCCGTCGATCTCGATCAGCCGTGCCCGATCCGCGATGTGCTGGACCGCATCGGCGACCAGTGGAGCCTGCTCGTGCTCGAGGCGCTGTCGGGCGGAACGATGCGCTTCAACGAACTCGGCCGTACGATCGGCGATGTGTCGAACCAGATGCTGTCGCGTACGCTGAAGCGGCTCGAGCAGGATGGCTTCGTCAGCCGCACGCTGTTCGCCGAAGTGCCGCCGCGGGTCGAATATGCGTTGACCGACCTCGGGCGTTCGTTCCTGACACCGATGCACGCGATGATCCGGTGGGCCGACGAACATCATCGTGCGATCCGCGCGTCGCGCCGTCGTGCGCGCGAGTCGGAAGAGGGCGCGAGTTGAGCGTGGTACGTGGCGAACGAGCGGGGCGCGGTGAAGCGTGGCGGATGCACTTGCATCGTCACGAAATCACTTCGCGATCCAAGAGAGGTCGTCGAAATGGATAGCCCGGCGATATGTTGCCCGGGCACCCGCTGCCGTCGCGCATGATTCCGTGGCGCGGACGGCGCCGGCTCGCGCGCGCCGTTCCGCTCGGAACCTTCATCGGCCGGAGCCGGGCTGCTGTTTACCGCCACGAACCGTCGACGTAGACCCACACCGGCCCCTGGCGGCGCCAGTAGCCGGGCACCCAGCGGCGCCCGGGGCGCCGTGCGACCCAGCGACCGGGCACCCATATATAGCGGCCGCGCTGCCAGCGCCAGTAGCCGTCCGTCCATATATAGCCATGCGGCCGTGGCGGCGGTGGGCGGCGGTCGCGCCGCGCGGCCGGCGGCGCGAAGGTCGGGCGATCCGCATGGGGCGGGCTGCCCGGTACGCGGTTCGGGCCGGATGGACGGTACACGGGCGGGGCGGGCTGGGCCGAGGCGGCGCGCAGCCAGCCGGTACCCGCGAAGGCGGCGGTCAATCCGATGGCGCGCAGCAGCGAGCGTCGATTCATGGCGATTCCTGTTCAGTATTCGAGGTCGCCTTACATTAGCCTGCCGGTGCGCCCGGAGGGTTACACGGGCGGTCAAGGCTGTTACCGAGTGTCACGAAACGCCACTCTTTCCCTTTCCGACGGCTGACGGGATCTCGTCGTGGCTATGGGCGTCGCTGCGGTTTGTGGGGTGGAGGGGGCCGTCCGAGATGCCGGCTGGCCAATATTTGAGATTGAATTGGGTAACAATTACCGATTTTGGGGTGCCGAACCGAATCCACTTGTTGTTTCTATGCAACCGTCAAGACGCTGACATGTAAGAATGGTGCGATGAAAGGCTCCAAAAAGCACGCGTCAAGAAGTCAAAAACAAACGTTAAAACAAATACTTATGGCGCGTCCCCACTTTCATTATTTCTAGTTCTGGAAAAGGTTATTTCTTTATTTGCGGATCGCTCCCCTAGGGTACACCCCTAAACTCACGGTTCCCAAACGGGCAACTATCCGGGCGCCGCCAGCAGGACCGATGGCGCTCCCGGGCGGTTGAGACCGTTTATGAACAAGGTCGCGAGACCTGCCTCTTTTTAGAAGGGAGCTCCACGAATGAACAAGACTCTGATCGTTGCAGCAGCTGCAGCATCGTTCGCTACCGTCGCTCACGCACAAAGCAGCGTCACGCTGTACGGCGTGCTGGACGCAGGCATCACCTACCAAAGCAACGTCGCCAGCAAGTCGCTGTGGTCGATGGGCTCGGGTATCGACCAGAGCCGTTTCGGCCTGCGTGGTTCGGAAGACCTCGGTGGCGGCCTGAAGGCAATCTTCACGTTGGAAAGCGGCTTCAACATCGGTAACGGCCGTCTGGGCAACAACGGTGGCATGTTCAACCGTCAAGCGTTCGTCGGTCTGTCGAGCCAGTACGGTACGGTCACGCTGGGTAAGCAATACGACGCAACGCAAGACTACCTGGCGCCGCTGACGGCAACGGGTTCGTGGGGCGGCACGTACTTCGCTCACCCGCTGAACAACGACCGTCTGAGCACGAACGGTGACGTCGCGCTGAACAACTCGATCAAGTACACGAGCGCTAACTACGCTGGCCTGCAATTCGGCGGCACGTACTCGTTCTCGAACAACCAGAACTTCGGCAACAACCGTGCATACAGCGGCGGTCTGTCGTACCAGTTCCAAGGCCTGAAGCTGGGTGCGGCATACTCGCAAGCGAACCTCGGCGACGGTACCAACGCCAACGGCGCGACGAACATCGCTGCACAAGGCCGTGTCCGCACGTACGGTGCTGCTGCTGGTTACGCATTCGGCCCGGCGCAAGTCGGCGCTGCATGGACGCAGTCGCGTATCGACAACCAAGCTGTCGGCGTTCCGTCGCTGCGCGCTGACAACTACGAAGTCAACGCAAAGTACAACCTGACGCCGGCTCTCGGCCTCGGCGCAGCATACACGTACACGAACGCGAAGGTTAACGGTGGCAGCTCGCACTGGAACCAGTTCGGCCTGCAAGCTGACTACTCGCTGTCGAAGCGCACGGACGTGTACGCACAAGCTGTGTACCAGCGCGGTGCGAAGAACAACGCGTTTGGCACGTCGATCTACAACGGCGACAACACGACGGCTCCGAGCTCGTCGATCAACCAAACCGCAGCAACGGTTGGTCTGCGTCACCGCTTCTAAGCGTGACAAGCGGGGCAACCCGCTTCGCAGCATCGAAAAGGCGCCTTCGGGCGCCTTTTTTTCGTCCGCAGAAAGCGATGACGATAATCCGGATCGTCCGGATGCAAAAAAGCGAGGCCCGTGCCTCGCTTTTTCGTTCTGCGCGTCGTGTGACGCAGCATTGGCCGCCGGTGGCTCAGCGCGTGTATTCGCCGTTGGCTTCCGGCTGGAACACGATCTCGGCGACCTTCATCAGCTTTTCGGCACCGCTCGGCTGCATCACCTTGACCATCTGGCCGCGTTGCGTGCCCAGCAACGCCATGCCGACGGGCGAGAAGACGTTCAAGCGGCCGAGTTCGAGGTTGGCGGCGTCCGGATAAACGATCGTCCAGGTGGCCTGTTCCTGGGTCGCTTCGTCGAGTAGCGTGATCTGCGAGTTCATCGTGACGACGTTCGCCTTGATGGCGTCGGGCTGGACGATATCGGCGCGTTCGAGCAGCGTGTCGAGCATCGTCTGGAAGCGCGGGTTGTGCTCGGCGTGCTTTTCGAGGCGAGCGACGTCGAGTTCGGTCAGCTGGTAAAGGCGTTGTTTCATGGGAGTTCTCCAAATGATCGGCAGGGGCAGGCGTGGCGTGCCTATGAGGATCGCCCGGAGCCTGTCTGATCTGGCTCCGGGGTGGAGACCGAGCGGTCAGATCAGGCGCCGGGCAGGGGCGAGCGGCGCCTGGGCCGTGCGTCGAGCGAGGGGATGCGCCGGCTGGCCGGCGCACGCGCGCACGCCGGCCGGGCCGGACGGCGAAACCGAAAGGGGCGTGAGCGCGTACATGGTGGACGGAATATCGACTGGCGAATAAAACCTTACGATTCTACAACACAACCTTCCCGACCAGGATCCGATTGTTGGCGTTTCGTCAGCGATTGTTGTGTGGATGAAGCAAGTTGCAACGCCTCTGTCTGAAAACCATCGGCGATTTTTTCCAGAAACGCAACGCTGTATATTCAAACTAAGGGTTTCCCCTTGGTTCGGCGAGCACTACACTGGACTCAATCGCTTCAGACAGTCCCCGTCGAGGCGACGTCAAAAGACAACATATTCCGGAGGTAAATCATGAAGTCGATCGTCTACGCAGCCATCGCCGCATCCGTCCTTGCCGCTCCGATTGCATCGTTCGCGCAGTCCGAGCAGGGGTTGACCCGCGCTCAGGTCAAGGCCGAACTCGTGCAACTCGAGCAGAACGGCTACAAGCCGATGGCGAGCGATTCGCAATATCCGAGCGACATCCAGGCTGCCGAACAGCGTATCCAGCCGAACGAGCCGGCGCTCGCTCAGGCCGATACGAGCGGCTACGGTGCCGTGGCGACGGGTGCCGCACAATCCGGCCGCCGTGTGACGCGGGAAGCGCCGAATCCCGTGAATTCGGTCTACTTCGGTAACTAATTGAACGTTCCCCGGGTCTGCCCGAGCGCACCGCTGAATCGACGAGACGCGCGCTGACCGCGCGTCGTTCGCCCGCAGGAGCAGAACCTCCGTCGCCGCATGCCGGCGGCTTTGAGCCCAGACGCTGACGCGTTTGGGCCTTTTTTGCTGACGCGAATCAGGCCGACGTGACGGTAGGCGTGCCGTGGATATAGTGTTCGAGTTGGCTGATCGTGAACTGCTGATCGGCAATCACGCTCTTCACGAGGTCGCCGATCGAGATGAGGCCGACCAGCTTGCCGCCGTCGAGCACGGGCAGGTGGCGCATCCGGTGCTCGGTCATCAGCGCCATGCACTCGTCCGTGGATTGTGACGGTTCGACGTAGCGCACCTTCGCCGTCATGATTTCCTCGACGCGGGTGGCTTTCGACGAGCGGTCCTGCAGGACGATCTTGCGCGCGTAGTCGCGCTCGGTGACGATGCCCGCGATGTCGTCGCCGTCCACGACCAGCAGTGCACCGATACCCTTTTCGGCCATCAGCTTGATGGCGTCGTAGACGAGATCGGTCTTCGTGACGGTGTAGATGGTACGGCCCGAATCCGGCTTGGCCTTGAGAATCTGCGCGACAGTCGTGCTCATTCGCTTTCTCCGTATGCAGGTCGATGCAGGGCAGGCGGGACGTGATGCGCGTCACCCGGTGAGCCCAGTATAGCCGGGCGGGCGGCGGCAGTCGCGTGACGTTTCCAGATTAGCGGTAAACTCCCGTCACGCACCATCCACACAACTCCTACATTCCTGAACGTTTCGATTGAATTCATGATGTCTTCGCGTCCCCAATCGCCCTCGCCGGGCAATGGCCAGGCCGACGAGTGCGTGACGCTCGTCGCCACCGCGTCGCTGCCTACGCGCTACGGTACGTTCACGTCATACGCGTTTCGCGTATCGGGCAGCGATGCCGAACATCTCGCGCTCGTGATGGGCGACGTGACCGGCGAGCAGTCCGTGCTCACCCGTCTGCATTCCGAATGCCTGACCGGTGACGTGTTCGGCTCGTACCGCTGCGATTGCGGCGAGCAACTCGATCTCGCGTTGCGCTACATCGCCGCCGAAAACCGCGGCGTGCTGCTGTATCTGCGCGGTCATGAAGGCCGCGGCATCGGCCTGAGCAACAAGATCCGCGCGTACGCGCTGCAGGAGCAGGGGCGCGATACCGTCGAGGCGAACCTCGATCTCGGTCTCCCCGACGACGCCCGCGAATACGACTCGGCCGCCGCGATCCTGCGCATCCTCGGCGTGACGTCGGTGCGGCTGATGAGCAACAACCCGAAGAAGTTCGACACGCTCGTGAAGCACGGTATTCCCGTCTGCGAGCGCGTGGCGCTCGCGGTGCCTGTGCGCGAGGAAAACGAACGTTATATCCGCACGAAGCAAACGAAGTTCGGGCATTACTTCGAAGAAAATGAATAGTGGAAACTTTGGCGTTATCCGGATTGCTCTGAATTGATCTAGTGAATCCAGTAAGCTTTTGATTTAAAAGTGAATATTTGGATTCCGTCGTGTCGGCGCCTGCATGGGCGCTTGCCTCCGCATGGCCAAGCACGTTGCGTCGGCGTGGTTTTTTTCGGCGTTGTGCACCAAACCTACATCGTTTTTAGGCAGATTCCCGGGCCTCATCTCTAGGTTTCGATAAGTCGACAGTCGTTGACGTTTTGCCACAAATCGTTGATTAACGGTCGAACCGCTTGCGACGAGCGACGTGCGCTATGCGGGGGGGCACTTGACGCCTTGATCTCTGCGTGGGAAATAACGCGTTGGCGAACGGAAATTTCGTCTGCAGTTCGTGGGCCCGTCGCAACAATAATTCGCTTGATCGCTTCGCTGGCTAAAGCCCGTAGCGGATGCGCGTGCGTATGGTCAATCCTCACTTTCCGCTCAGCGCTTTGGCGTTACCAGGCAATTGGGCGATCCGGGGGACGCGGCGTCCGCATTGTTCCGTTCGCCTCCTCCGACGCCGGCCGGCACCTCGCCACACCTGGACAGGGCCTTCTCCAGACGTACTGTGTCCATTCCGTGGTCTGACGTGGCGTGTCATGCTTGCGATTGTCGTGGCAATATTCCGGCCATTAATCCTGTGGGCCTGAATGCAGAGGGGCTGGGTATTGCAGTGACGTCTTTGCGACGATGATCCGCAGTTTCGCGTCGTCGGCTTCTTCACCTCCAAGTGGCGCGGAAAAGGAATGGATCTGGATTGGAAACAGCGCACGCATCAGTACGTCCAGTCGCGGCGTCAACACCCTGCCTGGCAATTGCTGGCGGCGCGTAGCGCACCGCTCGTGCTGAGTTGCTTACAGACGTTGTTTGAAAAGAGTCACGACGGTATTGAGGTCGACGTGGCCGAACAAATGCTCGCAGCCGTGCTGGAGCAGCACGCGAATTCAGACGAATTTGGCGTTGATCCCGAGGGCGATTGTGCGGCACTGGCGCGCAAGGAGCTGCGGGGATGGATTCGGCGTTCGTTGCTGATTGAACGGGCTGGGCGTCTCTATGCCACCGATGCGCTCGAGGAAGCGCTGCGATTCGTCGCCGCCCTGGACGGGCGCTTAATGACCTCGACGGCATCACGGCTATCGATCGTGCAACGCGAGATCGAAAACCTGGAATCCAACCTTAATCCGGATCGTCGAAGTAGATCGCGCTATTTGCAGCGGAAGATCCAGGAGTTGGAGCGGGAACTCGAAGACGTCAAGACGGGTAACGTGCGTGCGATGACGGAATCGGAGGCTATCGAGGGTATCCGGGAAATCTACAATCTGGCTACGAGTTTGCGTGCCGACTTTCGTCGGGTCGAAGACTCTTATCGTGAGGCCGATCAAGCGTTGCGGCAGTCGATCATTAGCGAGCGCGGTCATCGGGGCGCGGTCGTGGACAAACTGTTGAACAGCCATGACGAACTGCTCGAAACCGCCGAAGGAAAGGTTTTTCGCGGTTTTCAGCAGCAGTTGGGACGCTCTGCCGAACTCGACGCGATGAAGCATCGGCTGCGCCAGATCATTCAGCATCCCGCCACGCGCTCGGCACTCAATCCCAGCCAGCAACATGAACTGCGCTGGCTCATCATC
This sequence comes from Burkholderia sp. AU16482, assembly GCF_002223285.1. NCBI lineage: Bacteria > Pseudomonadati > Pseudomonadota > Betaproteobacteria > Burkholderiales > Burkholderiaceae > Burkholderia > Burkholderia sp. AU16482. The sequence goes on along the minus strand of NZ_NKEY01000006.1, from coordinate 1,491,428 downwards.
CGCCTGATCGACGAATCGGCAGCGGTCATCCGCGCGAGAGCTCGAAGTGAACGTGACGTCAAGGGGTTCCTCCGTACGGGACTTGCGGTCGAACATCATCGGGTTGGCGAACTGATCCACGACGTGTTGCAGCAAGCGCTGGCACTCGACTGGGCGAGCGCCTCGACGCGCAACATGGACGGTCCGTTGCCGCCCGTTGCAATTTCCGTGGCGGGTCTACCGCTCGTGGAAAGAATCAGGTTCAAGGCCATTCAGGACGATGCGCGACTCGTGCTCGAACTGCAGGCGCGAAGCATGGACCCACGATCCATCGACGACGAGTTTTGGGAGGCGTTCGATGGTTTGGATCGACAGGCGCTGTGTGAGAGTACGGTGGCGTTGCTCGAGCAACATGGCACGCGCATGGGGATCGCAGAACTGGCGCGGCATCTGCCGCCGACGCATGATCTGGAGACAATCGCGCTCTGGTTGAGCATGGCGCGGGAAGCAGGGGTTTCGATGGACGGGGAGCGGGAAAGCGTCGACGTAATGGGGCGTGATGGCATGCCGCTGCGCTTTGACGTTCCGGTCGTGGCGCTCGGTTTCGACGACGTGCGCGGCTTGGATATGGAGCTATAAGATGGTAAGCATATTCGATACGCTGACCGCATCGAAGGACGACGGACGTGAGGTTGACAAGGTTGCGCAGTTGTCGGGAGCTCATGACGAGGCCAGCGAATTTGACGCCGGTCCGTCGGCGGAGGCGGCGAGTTTCACATCTCGGGACGTGAAGGATGCATGCCAGGAACTGCTCAAATTCGGCCTTCTCGAGGTTGCTCGCAAACCCAACCTCTACCGGATTACCGCGACGAGTCGTGCAGACATCGACCGCATTCTGGAGCCGCTGGATTTGGTGCTCAAGATTGATGACATTCGTGGGCTGGCCTTCGTCAGTGTCGCTCAGTCGTACTGCCGTGAATCCGAGGACGACGAATGGTCTCATCCGCTGGTTCGCCGACAGCGCCTGACGCTAGAGCAATCGCTTCTGGTTGCGCTACTGCGGCAGCGCTATCTGGCTCATGAGCAGGAACGGGGTATCGGCGTCCCCGATGCACCTGCGTTGGTCGAAGATGTCGCTGCTCAGTTGCAACTCTACCTTGGAGGCTTGGGAAGCGACACGCGGGAACTCCAGCGCGCGCGCAATCTGCTCGATAAGCTCAAGCCGCATGGGGTCGTCTCGGAAGTCGACCAGCAGGATCAGTTTATGATTCGCCCGATTATTGTCCATCTTGCCAATCCCGAGAACTTGTTAGGGTTGCTCCAGGCGCTCAAGCAGGCATCGCCGGGCATACAGCGCACGGATGATTGTGCGCCGGTGGGGGACGACGGGGAGATTGCATGATCTCGGCCAACTCGGACCATCGCGCTATCGACGCGCTGTTGTCGACGCCGGCATTCATTCTCACCCGTCTCGATCTCTTCAATTGGGGGCCGTTCGGCGGGCGCCATCAGGCAGCCATCGATATCGAAGGTACGGCGATCATTGGCCAGACAGGCAGCGGCAAGACCACGCTCATTGACGCCCTGATGACGTTGATTGCCGCGCAGCCGCGCTACAACCTCGCGTCGACCGGAGGGCACGAGAGCGATCGCGACCTCGTCTCGTATGTGCGTGGGGTTTCCGGCGCGGGACGTGAAGGTGATACAGACCATATCTCCAGACCGGGAAAGACTGTGTCAGCGATTGCCGCTACCTTTGGCAATGGCAGCGACACGCTGACGATTGCCGGAATATTTTCGCTGGAGGGAAGCGGCTCCTCGGCCACTGAACTCGATCGGATCTGGATGATCGAGCGGGGCGCGGAGTTTGGTCTTGACGAATTGCTGGAATTGCATAACGCCGGGGGCAAGCGGGCGCTCAGGCAACATGAGCGAGCGTCTTCAGGGAGCCTGAAAGTATACGACAGCAAGAAGGCGTACATCCTGGAATTGCGTCGCATCTTCGAGGTCGGCGAGAACGCGTTCACCCTGCTCAATCGCGCGGCCGGCCTGAAGCAACTCAACAGCATTGACGACCTCTTCCGGGATCTGGTGCTGGACGATCGATCGGCCTTTCCGCGGGCGCTGGAGGTGGCGTCCGAGTTCGACAATCTCGCGGAGATTCGGGAGGAACTGGAGACGGCAAGAAAGCAGCGGGATTCGCTGGTGCCGATCGAAAAGGGGTGGGCGCAGCGTGCGGAGAGACTCGAGCAGCGGGATCTTCAGGTTCGTCTCGTTTCGCTTTTGCCCATCGCGGTTGCGACTCGCGAGCATCAATTGTGGGTCGATCGGGAGCGCGAACTGGGACAGGAGAAAGCGGGCTGTGAACGACGGATCGAAGACCACACCCGTCGCACAAAGGAGCTCGAATCAGCGGCACAAAGGCTGCGCGACATCTATCTTCGTGATGGCGGGAGCGGCATCGAGGAACTCGAAGGCAAGCTTGAGGCTGAACGCAAGCACCTTGAGACGGTTCGGCGCCACGCGAACGATTATGTGTTGTTCGCCAAGAAGCTTCAGTTCAGCCAGGCGCTTACCCTGGAGACGTTTCGGCAGAACGAGGCCAGCGCGCAGGCTTTGCTCGCTTCGACGGCCGTCGCGATCGAGGAAGCGGAACGCTTGGCATACGCCAAGGGGGCCGCGCTGGCAGGCACTGAACAGACGCTTACAGAACAGCAGGCGGCCCTTGCAAATGCAAAGTCACACCCGGGATCCAACATACCGTCGCTGTATCAACAGTTCAGACGCGATCTGGCCGGCCAACTGAACCTGCACGATGAGGATCTGCCCTTCGTTGCGGAACTGGTCGAGGTGCAAAAATCGCAGTCGGCATGGCGCGGCGCGATCGAGCGCGCGATGGGCGGCCATCGGTTGCGCATCATGGTTCCGGCATCACACATGAAGCTTGCACTCGCATGGGTGAATGGCCGCGACAACCGGTTGCATGTTCGTCTTGTGGACGTGATGGCGCCGGATCGCGCCGTCGAATTCCTGATCGACGGCTTCACGCGAAAACTTAACTTCAAGGACCATCCGTATCGGGAGGCTGTTCGAGGGCTACTTGCTCAAATCGATCGACATTGCGTGGCGTCCCCCGAGGTGTTGAAACATACGCCGCATGGTATGACCGCGCAGGGGCTCATGTCGGGCAAGAGCGGTTTCTTCGAAAAGCAGGACAAGACCCCGTTGAGCCAGGGATGGCTCACCGGTTTTGACAACAAGGACCTTCTCGCCGAGCTCGAGCGTCAGTGTGACGAGACGGCACGGGAGCTCGCTGAGCTTACGGCAAAGTTTGAGGCGGCGAGGGCGCAGGTTACAGAGGTACAGGTTCGCCGAACAATGCTTGACCGCGTGCTGTCGATTGATTTTGCGGATATCGATGTGCGTCAGGCCGAGCGTAACGTGGCGGATTCCACCCGACGGCTCTCGGCGCTGACGGATCCATCATCGGATACCGCGAGGGCCAAACAGGCTTGGGAGGAGGTTCGCGCGGAACTCGAGAAGATCAGCCAGGCGCGCGACGAGAGCCTCATACAGCAGACGAAGCTTCAAGAGCAGTATGACACCGCCGTGAATGGGCGAGAACGCGCATTCGCGACGATCGGCGAAGGACTGAATGCGATCGAGATGGCGCTGGTCGAGCAACACTTTGATTTCGTCGGTGTCCAGACCGTGGATACACTGATGCGACAGCAGGCGCAAATCGACGTCCGGTTGCGAGCACGCCTCGAGGAACTTGCTGCAAGGATCAATGATCACGAACGGCAACTGGTCCGTGGCATGGGCGCGGCGCGTGCTGTCGATACGGGTGCCTTGGCGGAGGTCGGCACGGAAGTTGAAGACGTACCACAGTATCTAGAGCGACTGCGCGTGCTCAGGGATGAGGCGCTACCCGAAAAGCTGGATCGTTTTCTTGGGTATCTGAATCAATCCTCGGACGAGGGGGTGACGCAATTGCTCCGCAGTATCGATAACGAGGTGGAGACCATCGTCGAGCGGATCGAGGACTTGAACGCCACGATGCGCCGCGTCGACTTTCAGCCGGGGCGGTATTTGCAACTGGAGCCGCGTCGGGTCGTCCATGAGAGTCTGCGAACATTGGAGCAGGCGCAACGCACTCTGCGCGCCGCGACACTGCAAGACGACCAGGGCGAGAGCCAGTTCAACGCGTTAGCCGAGGTCGTCAGGCTCATGAGGGACGCGAGCGAGCGACGCACGACCGTTGGGGCGAAGGCGCTTCTGGATCCTCGCTATCGGCTGCAGTTTGCGGTGTCCGTCATCGAGCGCAGTTCGGGGGCAGTCTGTGAAACCCGGAAGGGATCTCAAGGCGGCAGCGGCGGAGAAAAGGAGATCATTGCAAGCTATATTTTGACGGCTTCGTTGAGCTATGCGCTGTGCCCGGATGGCAAGGACCGTCCATTGTTTGGCACCATCGTGCTGGACGAGGCGTTCTCGAAGAGTTCACAGGCGGTGGCAGGACGCATTATTTCAGCACTGCGAGAGTTTGGCCTTCATCCGCTCTTTGTGACGCCGAACAAGGAAATGCGGCTACTTCGAGCGCATACGCGCTCGGCCATTCTGATCCATCGAAAAGGACTGCAGGCAACGATGACGTCTTTGAGCTGGGAAGAGCTGGATTCCATTGCACGAGCCCGGCAAATGACCGGACGAGATGAAATCACCGAATGATATGGCTGCACGCCTCGCTCGATCATGGCAATCGGCCGATGAACGCGAGGCGCGGCTGCTTTACCCCGATAGCTGGCCGCTGCGATTGCCTATCGGCAGACCCAGTCCCAAGGCTTTTACCGAACAGACCGAAAGCGTCAAACGGCATTGCGATGCCTGGCGATCGGTGGAGATTGGCATCGTGCATTGGGAAACCGTGGCCTATCGTGCGGGGGGCAGCCCCGTGCGACTGCCGCACCTTTGGGAACTGAGAAGCCCGTCGGACTGGGTGCGCGCGACCCAGGATGCCGCGATTGCGGCCGAGTACGAACGGCTCGGTGAGGTGGTTCGGCACATGGACGCGCAGTTCCACGCACTGGTGGTACGTCAGCGAAGGTTGATGATGGAGCGCCCGGTGCACGAGATCATCAAGGCTGGGGAAGTGGCCTTGGCGTTATCGCCGGGATGTGCGCAAGGGCGTCCACTGCGGGCGCTTGGTGTCTGCAATACCGATAGCAAGTTCTTCGAGCGGCACCGGGCGTTGCTCTGTCACATGCTCAACGTTCGCTTTGGCGGACAAGTTTCCGAACTGGGGCTCGAGGCGTTCCTCGGCGCGCCTGAGGACGACGAGCGTTGGTTGCTCGTCGTGCCGCTCGCGGCCGGGATATTGCCGTTTCGCCAGCAGCGCATCCGGGCCGGTGAACTCGTTCAGCTTCCGAAGTGCGTCGGCCACATCATCATTGTGGAAAACGAACGGTCCGTTCATCAGTTGGCGGAGCTACCTGATGCGGTGGCGATCCTCGGTGCGGGACTGAGTTTGGACTGGACGCATGATCCGTGGCTCGCGAGCAAGCGTGTAGCGTATTGGGGGGATATGGATACCTGGGGGCTGAAAATGTTGGGGAAAGTGCGTCAAGCTATTCCGTCCTTGAGCGCGCTGCTGATGAATCGGGACTGTTTTGAACGATACGCGGCAAATCTGGCCGTGCGTGAACTCGTCCCCGTCGACGGGCGCCGTCCTGACGGACTAACCGAGGACGAGGGCGCCTTCTTCGAATACCTCCTGACGCAGGAGCGCGGGCGCTTGGAACAAGAATTCTTGCCGAAAGACATTGTGAGAGCGGCGATGCATGCGTGGTATGAGGCGTAACTATCGTAGAGCAGGTATCGGTGGCCTGCGCGAATTGTGCCAGGCGTGCGCCTGCCCCAGCCGTTGGTGTCTGGCCCCACCTTCGAGATCCGCGCCTCGCGCCCGCGATTGCCGAACACGCTCCCCCGACCGACGGTCGCGCGATGGCAGGTGCTGCCGAGTCTTGCGGCGCCTCGATCCTTCCTTCTCGGCCTGGACCAATCGGCCAATTTGCAGGGATGTCTGAGGTGCCTTCAGAGGTGTCCGCGCGACAAAGCATGCCGTCAAATCGGCCGAATCTGAATCGGTAAATCATTGTTAAACAAGGAAATTTTCGCGGTTTATAATGGAGCCTCGTGTGCTGGAGGTTGGGGGTGACCGATGAATCTGGACAGTAAGCTTTTGATGTCGTTGAAGAAGCGCTCTGGTAACGTCGTGCTCCGGCGTGAACTGGCAGGCTTGGGGAGTTCATCACACCTTAGTACTGCGCTTCAACGCCTCGTTGCCGAGGGACGTCTCACTCGGCTCGGCGCGGGCGTTTATGCCAAGACTGATTGGGATCTCGAAGGCAATGCGCGATTTGCCGTCGGCAATGAGGTACTGTTGCGCGAGGCACTCGGGAAGCTGGGCGTCGAGGTGATCGATGTGACGATTCAGCACGAAAACGGTCGCACCGTTTGCCTGGTCAACACCGGCAGGAGCCGGATTTCTCGTAAGCTTGGGTGGGGCAACATCACCGTCCGATATGTCGGTGAGCAGGAAAGCCCGTCCACGGGCGCGGTGCCCAGGCTTCCGGCAGATGTCGACAAGCTTCCGACCCGAAATGTCGGCACGTTTGTTGAGCGGCTCGCACAAGCCTACGACGTGCAATACAGACGCTCGGGCCTCGATGATTTCGCAGAAGCAGTGACGCGAGTCGCGGGCGACGATGTCGAACTTGATCGCACGGGGAAACTGCTGGTCGCGCTCAAGAAGCAGCATCGAATCAACGGTCGGCAATTTGCCCGATTGATGGCGAACCACATCAGGGAGATCAAGCGTGTTCGACCCGTTCGGGGACTACGACACCAGGGGCTATCTGCGTAACATTGACAGCATCAAGGACCTGGACGAACTCAAGTACATTGAGCACGGGTTCTTCGAGTCGGGTCTCGAGACTGCGTTGGCGTACCTTCAGGCGATCAGAGGTCCGATCGCGTACGCTCACTTTCTTGAAGTTCACCGAATCCTGTTCGGCGAGTTCTACCCGTGGGCGGGTCAGGATCGCCATCATCTCGGCGTTGGTCGACTTGTCGGAAAGGGGCAGCGAATACAGTTCGAGGCTTCGGAGTTGTGCCAGCGTGCCGTCGAATGGGGGCTATCTTCTGGCAACAATCCAAACACGATGCGCGAAAAACCCGGGATGGTCATGGGTGCTTTCGCTTGGGGGCACCCTTTTCTCGACGGAAATGGTCGCACCATGCTTCTTGTTCACGCGGAGCTATGCCACCGCGCAGGCTTCGCGATCAACTGGAATGCGTCGCGGAAGGACGATTACCTGGAGGCGCTTACTCGGGAACTGCAAGATCCCCAAGGCAAGCACCTGGACACGTATCTCCTGCCGTTGATGATCGCTCCCATTGCTGGCGGCGATCTTCGCGACCATCTGATGTCACTGCCGGGCCTCGACGGACAGGATGGCAGCAGTGCTCCGAATGTTGCATATCGGGCGGATGATCCAGTGGCAAACCAGAACTACCGCGAGTTGAAGCGTGCGCGTGGAGAAATTTAAGCGCATGCCGGCTCGGACGTGACGAATGGGTAAGCCCGATCTTCGCCGGCCGGTTGCCGGACCTTATCGCCAGTCGCGATGGGCGGCCGGACTAGAGGTTGCCTTCGGATGGGTGGCAAAAGGGACGTTGGCGCTGGCCGGCCTGACGATGGTCGCATTGGCGGCGCTGACGGGTGACGTCGGCGCCGTGACGGACCTGCCGACGACCAGAAAGGGCTGGTTGTACCTGCTGCTGATACTGGTCGTGATGGTCGCGCTGATATTTGCGGTGCATCACTACTGGCTACGCCCGGCCAGCGTGCGTCCAGCGGGCTAGCCTGACGTGGGGCTGGATATGGCCCCGAAAACCGTTCAGGCAATAAAAAAGCCCGCTGCTTGAGCGGGCCGAATCCATGTTTGGAGACATGGAGGAGACAGACGTAAATTTAAGGGAAAACCCGGACGTTTGCAAGCGCTTGTTGTATCCGCACAACCTGCCGCCGCCCCAGCCCGCCCGGTGGCGGCGCGCGGCACGAGCTTCGTTCACACGCTGCCGGCTCGTGCATGCGCCGCAAACGCGCCGAACCGCCGTTGCGCGACGGGCAACGCATATTTGCTGCGCATCTCCGTCTCGATCCATGCACACGCCTCGCGCGCACAGTCAGTCAGTGCGTTCCGCGTCGCATGCCCATCGATGTCGTAGACGAAACGCACGCCAACCTCGTCCTCGCCAACCTGTCGTTCGAGCTGATTGAGCTGCAGTTGCGGCCCGTGCTGTTGCGACAGCGCGCGAAGTTCGTCGAAGTGATATTCGAGCCAGTCGGCGAAGAACAGCGCGTCGCTGTGGCAGGGCAGGCGAAAAGCCGCGCTGCGCGACGGGCGTGACGCGATTTCGCCGGCCGCCGCATGCGGTTCGCCGTCGACGGCGACCGGCCGATCGACCGGCGCGAGCGGGTGCCGGATCCGCCGGTACGGCGCCCGATCGCGCAATGCGTGCCACAGCAGTTCGTCGCCGGCGGCGCCGGACGGCTGCATCGTCAGGTCGTGCCGGCCGTCGCCGGTCGCGGCGATGTCGCGGATCACGAGGCGCAGCGAGCACAGCGGTTCGTCCGCGACCAGCAGGGTTGCCGGGCGCGGCAGCCCGCACACGAGCGGCGCGGCGCCGGCGGCGCGAAACACGAGCCCGCGGCGGTCGAGCCGCACGAGCGGCAACGGCCTCGGAAACGACGGATAGGCGACCGTGATGCGGGCGCCGCCGACGCCCGTCAACCCGGGCATCATCGCGCGAAAGACCTGAGACTGGTCCACGTTGGTTCTCCTTCGTTACGATGCCGCCTGGACGGAAACGCGCGTTCCGGCTCAGGCGGCGATAGCTTGCCGGGCGACCTGCCCGGGCTCGATTCCCAGTGCGGCAAACGTTTGCGGATCGATGTCGATCCAGCACGCGACCACCAGACGCCCGTCCACCTGCTTCGGCGGGCCTGCGCGGTGCGCGTGGATGCCGATCCGGCGGAACAGCCGCTCCATGCTTGCGAACGTCACGCCGATCAACTGCCGCGCGCCGAGCTGCGCCGCGCACTCGACGACGGCCGCGAGCATCGGGCGTACGGCCCATTCGGCGTTGCCGGGCCCGCCTTCGTCGTCGGTCGCCGCGAATCGGGACAGTTCCCAGACGGCGGCCGACTGCGGCAGCGGCATGTCCTCCGCGACCAGGTCGGCGAACAGCGACTTCAGCAGGTACGGGCGCGTCGTCGGCAGCAGGCGCGCGCATCCGCACATGTCGCCGGCGGCGTTTCGCGCGAACACGTAGACGGTATCGTCGCGATCGAACTGGTCGCGCTCGAAACTTTCGTTCGCCGACGGGAGCGCCCAGCCGAGCTGTTCGACGAACACACGGCGCCGATAGCGCCCTAGATCCGCCGCGAGTTCGTGTGGCAACCGCCCTTCCTCGTGAACGAAGGTCTGCATGGATGTCCTCGGATCTGTGCTTTTGTATGCGTGCATTACAGCGCGCGGCACGAGGAGCCTGTAACTGGTAACTCTTACAGGGTGGCGTCGATGGACGCCATTGGGGACGTGGCAACGGTTTCTTGATCGACGGGATTGAAAACCGGGCCGCTTTTGCTTATAAAGAGCGCCAGTCTTGCAATATCGTCAGAGGAATGTGCAGCCAGTTGTCACTGGAGCGTCGGACCGGCATGATAGGCGTCGTTGTGCCCGAGGAGGGCCGACGCGACCGCGGCGGGCCAGTCGATGGCGGCGAGCCTTGCGGCGAGCGCGGCGGCCGTGCGGAACATGCCGATGTCGGCACCCTTGGCGTCGATGGCCATCACGTTGCTGCGGACATCGCCGCCCGCGATCATGAACGTGCCCGTCGCGCGTTCGAGATACCAGTCCCAGCCGACCGTCACGTACGCGACGCCGGCACCGGCCGCGCGATGCCATTCGGTATAGCCGGCGAGGCGCGCGTCGATCGCGTTGTCGCGCAGTTCGGCCAGCAGCGACGGGTCGAGGCCGCTCTCGACATGGTCGAGCACAAGGGCGGCCAGTGCGCTTTCTGACAGGCGTACGTAGCCGTCCGGGGACGGGCCGGCGACAGGGTGCAGCAAGGGTGAAGTCATGCGCGGAATGTATCAGCCTCGAAAGGGTGCTGGAACCTGACAAGTATGACAGCGTGACGTTGTCGGAGAAAGAATGGAACTGCGCTGGCAGGATGCCTACCAACAATTCAGCGCCGCGGAAGACGAGCAGCAGCTCTTCCAGCGGATTGCTGCCTATTCCAAGCGGTTGGGGTTCGAATACTGCTGTTACGGCATTCGCGTACCGCTGCCCGTTTCGAAGCCGGCGGTCGCCATCTTCAATACCTATCCGGACGGCTGGATGGCGCACTACCAGGCGCGGAACTATATCGAGATCGATTCGACGGTTCGCGACGGCGCACTCAGCACCAACATGATCGTCTGGCCGGACGTCGACAACATCGACCCGTGCCCGCTGTGGCAGGACGCGCGCGATTTCGGGCTGTCGGTGGGCGTCGCGCAGTCGAGCTGGGCGGCGCGCGGTGCGTTCGGTCTGCTGAGCATCGCCCGTCATGCCGACCGGCTGACGCCGGCCGAGATCAACATGCTGACGCTGCAGACCAACTGGCTCGCGAACCTGTCGCATTCGCTGATGAGCCGCTTCATGGTGCCGAAGCTGTCGCCCGCGGCGGGCGTCACGCTGACCGCGCGCGAGCGCGAGGTGCTGTGCTGGACGGCCGAGGGCAAGACCGCGTGCGAAATCGGCCAGATCCTCAGCATCTCGGAGCGGACTGTGAACTTCCACGTGAACAACATCCTCGAGAAGCTCGGCGCGACCAACAAGGTCCAGGCGGTCGTCAAGGCGATCTCGGCCGGGCTCATCGAAGCACCGTGACGTGACGTTGCGCGACGGCGCCGCCGGAGGCGGCTGCCGCCACGCGGCTCACTCCATCATCGGTTCCACTTCCTTCGCCGTCCAGCTCACGCTGGAAATGCTTTTCTCCATGCTCATCCGGCTCGCGATCTGCTCGAGTTTCTGCTGATCCTTCGGATGCAGCTTCAGCGTCGCGGTGACCTTCAGCCGGTCCGGCTGGTCGGGCACGTCTTCGCTCGTGAGGCTCTGGAACGACAGCGGCTTCGCATACATCGCGTTCGACAGCAGCGTGCGGATGTGGACTTCGTCGGCAGCGAGGCAGATCACGGTAATCTGGTATTCGCGCACGAGGTCGGCGTTCGAGACGGGCGTCGCGTTGATCGCCTGGCTGACGCCGCGCAACACCGTATTGGTGAGCAGCACGACGCCCGTGCCGGCAAGCGCGGGCACGTAGTGGCCGGAGCCGGCCAGCACGCCGACGGCGGCCGAGCACCACAGCGTCGCGGCCGTGTTGATGCCCTGGATCGAGCCCTTGTCGCGCATGATCACGCCGCCGCCGAGAAAGCCGACGCCGGACACGACGTAGGCGGCGATCTGCGTGACGCCCGCCACGCCGTTGCCGGTCAGCACGCCCAGCGTGACGAACAGGCATGCGCCGCTCGCGACGAGCGTGATGGTGCGCAGGCCGGCCGTGCGCTGGCGCATCTGGCGCTCGAGGCCGATGGCGACGCCGCAGGCGAACGCGGTGAAAAGACGGAGTGCGAAATCGAAAGTCATGGTTGTCCTGCCGTGCAAGAAGCGCGTGCCGGCTCGCGTCGCCGCGGCGCAAGGCCGAAGGCGACGCGGCGTCAGCCGTCATCGCGCGGTACTGTACCGCGCGAATGCGTCATTCAAATGTGAAACGGATGGCGTGCGGCTCGCGGAACGCGAGCCGGGGCAGGAGAACTGCGGCGGACAGGCGTTCAGGCGGCAAGCGGCGCACGCAACGGAGTGCTGCAACTGTCCACGATGGTTCCTGAAGGAAGAATGGGCGGCATTCTAGTAGGCGGCGCGCGGCCGCGTCAACCGCCTGGCGGCGCTACTGCGCCGAGCCGATCGTGCCCGTCGCGAGCGCGAGCGCGGCGGCGGCCGACAAGGCGCCGGCATAGCTGTCGACTTCCGCGTTGCGCGCGGCGAGCAACTGGCTTTGCGCGATCGTCGCGTCGGTGACCGAGCCGACGCCGTTCCGGTACGCGGTCAGCGCCGCGTCGTAGCTCGTTTGCGCGGCATCGACGAGCGCCTTCGCGGCGTCGTGCGACGCGAGGCTCGTCTGCACCGCGTTCTGCGCGGCGACGACCTGGCGCACCGCTTCCTCCTTGGTCCGCGTGAGGCGCGCGGATGCGCTTTCCGCGTCGTTGCGCGCCTGCATCAGCACGGCCGAGCGCAGGCCGCCGTCGTACAGCGGGATCGTCACGCCGAGGAACACGCCGCCGCCGTAGCGGCTGCCGTTCAGGTTGACGGTCGGCGCCTGGTCGCCGATCGCGGGCAGCGCGGAGATGGACGTGCCGCCGCTCGCATACGACGTCGACGCGGACAGGAAGATCTTCGGCATGAACGCGGCTTGCGCCGCCTTGATCTTCGCGCGATTGGCCTTTTCGAGCGCGAACGCACCCTGCAGGTCGGGGCGGCGCGCGATCGCGTCCGACACGATCGCGTCGACGGACGAACCGAGCGCAGGCGGCAGCGGCCGCTTCGGCAACGCGGCGATCGTCGGCTTCGACAGCGGCGAGATGCCGAGCGCGGAGACGAGCGCGAGGTAACCGTCGCTCTCGGCGCCGTTGGCCTGCACGAGCGCGAGGTTTGCCTGCGCGCGGTTCTGCGTCGCCTGCGCGAGCTCGACGACCGTGCCGACGCCGTGCTTGAGCCGCGCGCGGGACGCCGCGAGAATCGCATCCGCGTTCGCGAGGCCCTGTTGCGCGCTCAGGGCGCGCGAGCGAGCGGCTTCGTAGCGGTAGTACGAGACCGTCACGTCGTGGATCACCTGCTGGTGCACGGCCGTGAACGCGACGTTCGATGCGATCGACGCCTGTTCGGCCGCTTCGACGCGCGCCGCGCGGCCGCCGAAATCGAACAGCAGCCATTGCAGCGACAGCGCCGAAATCGTCCCGTGCACGCTGGTGTTGCTCGACGAATCGCCGAGGATCGTCGACGTCGAGCCGTGGTTCGCCTGGTACGCGCCCATCGCCGTCGCCGACAGGCGCGGCAGGTATGCGGACTTGGCGAGGCCGACCGCCAGCGCCGCGTTGCGCGCGTCGTTCCATGCGATGCGGGTCAGCGGATTGGCCGATTCGGCGAGATCGATCAGTTCCGGCAGCGTGTACGCATGCGCGGCATCGAGCGCGGCCGGCGGCGGCACCGACGCGAGCGCCGGCGACGCGGGCAGCGTGTAGTCGTGCACACCTTGCACGGCGGCGCGTGGCGGCGCCGCCACGATGTCGCCCGCGGCCGACGTTTGCGGCTGCCACGGGCGGTCGGACGCCTCCGGCGCCAGATCGATCGACGACGTCGCGCAGCCGGCCAGCGCGACGGCGGTCGCGAGCGCGGCGGCGGCGATCGGGGCGGCCGGCGGTTCAGGTACGCGCATGAGGGGCAGGCTCCTTCGGTGTGGCTTGACGGGCGGCGTCGGCGATGTGCGCGAGCCGCGTGTCGATCAGGTTCAGCAGCGCGTCGCGCGCGGGGTCGGTATGGGCTGTGCTCGATGGCGCCGCCGGGGCATTCGCGCGGGGCGCGGTTTCGTCATCGCCCGGCGCGGTCACGCGCGCGAGTTGCTCGCCGATCGCCGCGTCGCCGGGTTTGCGTTCGGCGAGCAGGAACAGCGGGCCTTCGAGCGCACCGAGTTCCGCGAGCGCGCGTCGCCGGGTGGCGAGCCACGCCGCGGCCGGCCGCACCCACGACGGCTCGTAATGGATCAGGCCGAGCTCCTGCGAGATCGCGCCGTGCCGGGCGAACGCTTCGGCGGCCAGCGCGCGCCGTTCGGCCGGCTGCGCGATCTGTGCGATGCGTCGCCACTGGTCGAGCAGCGCGGCGAACGCGGAGTCGATCTGCTTGCCGATGCTGACGGGCCAGATGCGCGTGAACACGAGATACACGACGACGTTGCCGAGCAGGATGCCGATCGTGCGATCGCGCGCGAGCGTCAGGTCGAAGCCGGGGCCGGCGCCCTGGATCACGCACAGGAAGAACGCGAACGCGACCTGGAAACCCGCGTACGCGATGCGCGGCGAGCCGAATGCGACCCACGCGGACAGCCACGCGCCGGCGAAGACGAGCGCCATCAGTTCGCCGATCGACGACAGCGACGGGACGACGAACACGAGCGCGGCGGTGCCGATCAGCGCGCCGACGATGCAGCCGGCGATGCGCAGCGTGAGCTTCTCGACCGTTTCCGCGGTCGAGCCGAGCGACACCATGTAGCAGGTGATGAAGCAGGTATGGATGCCCGACCAGTCGAGTTGCGAGTACAGCAGGTAGCAGAACATTGCCGCTGCCGTCGTTTTCAGCGCATAGCGGACGTGGTCGGGATTGGTGCGCGCGTCGGGCAGGAAGAAGCCGCCGCGCGGGGCTGGTGGTGCGGCGGGTTCCGCCGGTTTGTCGGCGGCGGTATCGGTTGATGGGGCCGATACCGCCGGTGCGTCGGTTGCGGGCGGCTGCGCGAACTGCGTGATCGCGATGTGCAGGTCCGCCGCGACGACGCGTGCGAGCGGCGGCAGTGCACCGGGCGCCGGCAGCGCGAGCGTCACGTCGACCGGATAGCCGCCCTGTTCGAGGATCGCGGCCATCTCGTCGAGCGTCGCCGCGATCGGCGTGGCGAATGCGTCGGGCAGCCGCGCCGCCGGTTCGCGATCCGCAAGCGCGACCGCGACGAGCAGCGCGGTGCTCGTCGCGACGGCCTGCCGCAACGCGACGACATCGGCACTGGGCGACGAACCTTCGAACTTCGACAGCTTCAGCCACGTGAGCAGCTGCTTGTCGCCTTCGCGCAGGCTGGCATCGAACGCGTCGCGCGCGCCGCCGTCGCCGCGCAGCCGCCGCGCGGCGAGCCGCAGCCGTTTCGCGAGCTGCGCGTGCGCGAGCTTGCGCGGCGACGGCGCGATCAGCAGGTTGACGACGATCGCGACGCCGACGGGGATCGCGACCATCAGCCACGCATAGAGCAGCGCGCGCGTCGCGGCTTCGCCGACCGGCGCCAGGCCCAGCTCGTCGAGCCCGAAGCCGACGATCATCGCGAGAATCGCGCCGACCGGGCGCAGCTTGCTGGCGGACGTCAGGTAGAGCAGGCCGACCGACAGCACGGCCATGCACGCGACGCGCAGCACCGAATACTCGATGCTGAAGATCGCGACGCCGATCACGAGCGCGATCACGAGCGTGACGAGCAACAGCATCGCGACCGCGAGCACGGCGCTCGTCACGCGATCGGCGCGGTTCAGGAAGAACACGACATACGCGGAAATCGCGGCTTCGGGTGTGCCGTATCCGCTCGTCACGAGCACGACGAGCGCACAGATCAGCGCGACGCGCACGGCCATGGCCGCGCGCCCCGGAAACGGCGCGAGCAGCCGCAGGACTTCGCGCGGGCCCGGCGAGCGGACGTCAGCGGCAGGCTGAGCCATGCCGGACCTCGACGATCGCGCTCGCGCCGACGCGCACGAGCTTGCCGTCGGGTTCGTCGAGCTTCACGCGCACGGGGAAGCGCTGCGCGACGTGCACCCAGTTCACCGAGCGCTGCACGATCGGCAGCGAGCGCGGCAGGTTGATGCGGTCGCTGTCCGCGATGCCCGCGCCGATGCCGACGACCTTGCCCGTCATCGGGCGGTCGCGGTCGATCATCGAATAGACGGTCGCGCAGTCGCCCACCGCGATGCGATTGAGCGACGTTTCGCGGAAATTGCCGACCGCGAACCATTCGCTCGCGTCGATCAGCGTGAAGATCGACTGGTTCGGCGCAAGCGTTTCGCCGGGGAGCACGCTCAGGCCTGTCACGAGCCCGTCGTGCGGCGCGCGCACGACCGTATCGTCGAGCGCATGCCGTGCGCGGGCCAGCGCCGCTTCGCGCGCGTGCAGCGTCGCGATCGCGTCGGCGTCGTCGCCGATCGTCTGCGCGGACGCGCGCTGTTGTTCCCGCGCCTGTGCGAGCGAGACGGACGCGTCGCGCTGGCGCACCTTCGCCTGGTCGAACTGCTGCGCGCTGACGTAGCCCTGCGCGGCGAGCGGCGCGAGCCGGTTCACGTCACGCGTCGCGAGATCGTAGTTCTGCGTCGCGCGCTTGACCTGCTCGGCGGCGACGGACGCGTTCGAACGCTCGCCGATCAGCGAACGGCGGCGTGTGTCGAGCGACGCGCGCGCGAGTTCGAGATCGGCCTGCGCCTGCGCGACGGTCAGCCGGTACGGGACGGGATCGATCACGTACAGCAGGTCGCCTTTCGCGACGCGCTGGTTTTCATGCACCGCGAGCTGCACGAGGCGGCCGCCGACCGGCGACGCGACGTGCACGACGTCCGCGTCGATCGACGCGTCGTCGGTGGACGGGTAGGCCGTCGTGCGGTGGTACGCGTACGCGAGCGCCGCGATGCCGAGCGCGACGATCGCGAGCGCGATGACGCGGCCTTTCACGGAGGGGCGGGCGATGCCGGCGGCCTTCATGCGAACGGCCCCGTGCCGGTGAGCCAGACGAGCACGGCGACCACGAGCCCGATCGCGGTGCAGACGGCGAGTTGGTAGGGCACCGTCGCGGCCCAGCCGGTCGCGACGAATACGCGGTGCGCGACGATCGCGCCGACGATGCCGACGATCGCGCTGACGAGCCACAACGGGAAGTACGCGCCGAACAGCACGTAGGACGGCGCGCCGCGCGATGCACAGCCCGCGAGCGGCAGGGCGGGCGCGAGGACGGCGGCGATACGCAGCGGCGCGCGCGGCGTTGTTGTTCTCATGGTGTGACGAGCTCGACGTTGGGGGTGGATGCCGGGCACGGCGCAATGCGGATCGTCGCAACCGGCCGGGCCGCGACGACGATTTCAGGATACGGGGCCGATCATAAATCAGCGTAATGCGGATCGCCAGCGATCCGGCGCGCGTCCACGGCAGGGGTCGGGGCCGATCGTGGCCGCGCCATCGGTCATGCCGGACGGTCCGGCAGTGCGTGTCGGCAGCGATGATCGGACCGCCGCAATTCTGCCAGCACCCGCTCGCGCAGGGTTGCGAATGGACTGTCAAGGATCGTCAGACGAAATCGTGCAGCGGGGTTTGCCATGTCGACGCAGCGGCAATTGGCGCGCAAACCGCTGATTGCCGCTCGAACGCATGCGAATCAGTCCGGCTGGCCGCGTGCGTCCTCGACGAGCAGGCCGGCGAAATCGCGCGCGAAACGCGGAGGCGCATCGAGATCGGCGAGCAGATCTGCAGCCGGCGCTCGGCCCGGTCGTCTTCGAGCGCGACGAGGCGCGGCGCCATCGTCTTCGCATGACGGCGCGCGGTGCCTTCGGGCAGCACGCGACGTTTGCTTCGATCATTCGGCAGGCCGTCTCGAAGTTGCCGACCTGGATGCGCCTGCGCAGCGTGAGCAGCACTCCGCCGGCGACGATGCCGACGTCGATCAAGCCTGCCTGCGCAGCGCGCACGATGTCGGGGCTCACCCGTTCCTGCATGGCGATGTCACGTGCGGATGATCGACGAGACAGCGGCGCCGCACCGCCGGCCGCGACCCGTCGTCGCGGCCGGGATCTGTGTACCATCGTGCGTAGGGTGCGACGCGCGGCACCGGGCATGGCGGCCCGATGCCGCGCGCGTCGCGGAAGCGGTCGTGCAACGAAGGTGAGCGTTCCATGCGAAGTTTCTTTGTCCGGTTCATTGCGATCGGCGTGCTGTTCCATCTGTACGTCGGGATGCGGATCATTCCCGATGCGTTCGTGTCGCCGCTCGCGCGCACGATCGCGGCGCTCGTGCTGGCGAGTTTCGTCGTCTTGATTCCGGTCGGGATGTTCTCGCGCCGCTTCGACGAAGGGTGGGCGGCGACGCTGGTCGGCTGGGCGGGCGCACTCGCGATGGGCTTCTTCTCGTCGCTGCTGGTGCTGACGTTCCTGCGCGACATCGTGCTGCTCGGCGTGCTCGCGTGGCGGCATCTCGGGCATGACGGCGCATGGAGCGGCGCGGCGCCCGACACGGCGCTCGGCGTGCTGGCGGCCGCGGTGCTCGTGACGGCGATCGGGTTCGTCGGCGCGCGCCGCACGGCGGCGGTCAAGCGCGTGTCGATTCCGGTCGCCGGCCTGCCGGCCGCGCTCGACGGGCTGACGATCGTGCAACTGTCCGACATCCACGTCGGCCCGACGATCAAGCGGCCCTACATCGAACGGATCGTGCGCGCGGTCAATGCGCTCGACGCCGACCTGGTGGTCGTGACGGGCGACGTGGTGGACGGTTCGGTCAAGCGCCTGCGCGAACATACGGCGCCGCTCGGTCAAATGCGCTCGCGGCACGGCACCTTCCTCGTGACGGGCAACCACGAGTACTACGCGGGTGCGCATGCGTGGATCGACGAATTTCGTCGCATCGGGCTGACCGTGCTGCTGAACGAGCACGTGCTGATCGAGCGCGGCGGCGCGCGGGCGGTGCTCGCGGGCGTGACCGACTTCACGGCCGGCGGCTTCGATCCCGCCCATCGCAGCGATCCCGAGCGGGCGTTGGCCGGTGCGCCGCCCGACGTCGGCACGAAGATCCTGCTCGCGCACCAGCCGCGCAGCGCGGAAGCGGCGAACCGCGCGGGCTTTACCGTGCAGTTGTCGGGGCACACGCATGGCGGCCAGTTCCTGCCGTGGCCGCCGTTCGTGCGTCTGCAGCAGCCGGTGATCGGCGGGCTGAACCGCATCGGCGACATGTGGCTGTATACGAGCCGCGGCACTGGGTACTGGGGGCCGCCGAACCGCTTCGGCGTGCCGTCCGAGATCACGCTGATTCGGCTGACACGCGGGTAGCCGGTGGCCGAGGACGGCCGTTACGCGACGCGAACGCGCATCGCGCGCCCCGCGGTTTCCTTTCGTCGGGAATGACAGCGCATGGCGGCGTGCGGCGCCGTTGGCTAGTATGCAGACATGCGCGTTCGCTCCGTTCCTTGCCCGTTCCTGCCGACATGTCGACGCCCGATCTCTTCGCTGATACGCCCGTGCCCGACGTGGACTGGTACCCGGACTGGCTGGCGCCGCCCGACGCCGATCGCGCGCTGGCCGCGCTGATCGACGAGGTCGCGTGGCGGCAGGACACGATCCGTACGCCGCGCGGACGCATTCCGTTGCCGAGGCTCACCGCGTGGCAGGGCGAACCGGATGCCGTGTACGTGTACTCCGGAATCCGCAACGTGCCGGAGCCATGGACGCCGGCCGTGCTCGGCCTCAAGCATGCGGTCGAGGCGACGTGCGGCGTGCGTTTCAACAGCGTGCTGCTCAATCGCTATCGCAACGGGCTGGACAGCCTCGGCTGGCATGCGGACAACGAATCCGAACTCGGCGATGCGCCGGTGATCGCGTCGGTGAGCCTCGGCGCGATGCGGGTGTTCGATCTTCGCCATCGCGCGACCGGCGTCACGCATGCATACCGCCTCGTGCATGGCAGCCTGCTCGTGATGCGCGGACGCACGCAGGCCGAATGGCAGCACCGCGTGCCGAAGGCGCCCAGCGTACAGGGCGAACGCGTCAACCTGACCTTCCGGCGCGTGTCGATGGCGGCCGAATAGGTCGCACCCCGTTTCCGTGATTCGCGAAAGGCCAATGCAAGCCATCGCGCGTGCGGCACGTTGCCGCACGAACGCGATGGCGGGCCGGCCGACGTGTCGCTCAGCCCCGTCCCGCAAGGCTTTGAGTCAGATTCGATCGAACGGGCGGTTCCGATAGATGAGTGAAACCTCTGATGGTGCGTCGCAACAATCGCTGATTAGACTGTGGAATGGCAGAAGCGCGTCGGCACACCGGCGCGCCCCCTTTTCGACATGCCTCCGTGCGTTGCCGATGCAGCGCGCAACGGGGCAGGAGCACAACGCGTGACCGTATTCGACCCTTCCTTCGAACCCTCGCTGCACGTCTTCGAGCAAGACGGCGGATGGCAATGGGCGCTGACGGTGAAGCGGGCGACCGGCGTCGGCGTGAAAGTCGTGGCGTTCAGCCGCGAAGGCTTTCGCGGCGAAGCCGAGGCATACGCCGCTGGCCAGCTTGCCCGCGCCGAATATGACGCCGCCGTGACGGCCTGACGTCGTCGCGGCGATCCGGCGCGGGGATCGCCTTCCTCTGTGCCGTCCGTTGCCGGACGGCGCTTTTCCGACTGCTTCCGTTTTTTCTCCAGGCGCGAAATGCGACCGTTTGCCGGCATTCGCTGTGCCAAATGGTCCGTGCCGTTCGACACAGGCATGCCTATGCCGCCTTCGATGCGCGGGCATCGCGTCAACGATGCGACACGCGTGGCGAAAGTCTGCACGCAGGCTCATGACCTCCCGAGCAGGTGCGAACCACATATCGCACGAGGGAGCGTGGAAAACGCCGATTCATATCGTAATAAGATATGAGGTTATTGCATCGGCGAGACAATGACGTCCCGCTTTCCTGAAAGGAGCTATCCGTGCAACTGACCCAGTTAGGCGGGCATGTCGCCCAATCCGGCATCGCCGAACGGCAAAAACACGCGCAGGCGCTGATGTTCGGGATGGCGAACATCGACGAGTACATGTCCGGCGGCGTCTGCTACGACGCCGCGGCCTACGTGCGGTATCTGCTGCGCGCGGACGCGATGATCACGCCCGCGGCGCTGCTCGACACGATCGGCCAGTCGTGGAGGACGCGCTTCAACTTCGAGACCGGCACTCAATGGGACGGGCGCGCGAGCATTCCGGCGGGCACCGCGGTCGGCTTCGCTCGCGGCGCGAATGTCTTTCACGCGGCGATTGCCGTCGGCGGCACCCGGATCCGCGGGATCAACGGCGGCCTGCTGGGCGCCGGCTGGCTGCATCCGGTCGATCTGGCACGCGTGCTGCAGCCGGATCCGGCCGGCGGTTTTGCGTACGACCGCACGACCATTCGTGTTTATCTGTCGCGCCTGTAGGCGGTCCGACGTCAAGTTCCGTGCTGCTGGCCGTCGTCCGGCCGCGTGCCGTGGGCGGGCGCCGTGCGGTCAGCGCGCTGGCGTCCGGCGATTTCTGCATGGCGTCGCGCGGTCCAACGCTGCTATCCTCTCGACCTTGAATGACGCGTCATGGTGGCGTGGACGCGCATGCTGCGTCGCGGCGCCGCGCGCCGGTGCGAGCCCACGCGCGCACTGAGGTAGCATGACTGAATATCCACGACGATCGATGACCTGTTTCGTGACCGATTTCCTTCCGTCCATGTCCACATGGTCAAGACAACGATGAGCGGTGCACCCGATCCGGCGGCGCCCGGCGACGAAGAATCGTCGGGCGGCGCTTCGTCCTATCTGGTGCCGGGGCTCGAACGCGGGTTGCGGATCCTCGCCGAATTCTCCGCGCGCGAGCCGGTGCTCGGTGCGCCGGAACTGTCGAAGCGCATCGGCATTCCGCGCACCACGACGTTCCGCCTGCTGCAGACGCTCGAGGCGCTTGGTTTTCTCGAACGCGTGAACGGCGATCGCTATTTCCGGCTCGGCGTCGGCGTGCTCCGGCTCGGCTTCGAATACCTGAATTCGCTCGAACTGACCGATCTCGGCACGCCCGTGCTCGAACGGCTGCGCGATTCGACCGGCCTGTCGACGCACCTGCTGATCCGCGACCAGCGCGACGTGGTGTTCGTCGCGAAGGCGCAGAGCAATGCGTCGATGTTCGGTTCGGTGAAGGTGCACGTCGGCACGCGCCTGCCCGCGCATGCGACCGTGCACGGCCACGTGCTGATGGGGGACCTGACGCGCGATGCGATGCGGCAGCTCTATCCGGAGAAGAAACTCGAACAGTTCACCGAGCGCACGCCCGGCACCGTCGACGAACTGTACGAACGCGTGCGTCATTACGCTCGGCTCGGCTATGCGGTCAGCGAGGCGGCGTTCGAGAGCGGCATTTCGGCCGTGACCGCACCCGTGCGCGATCATTCGGGCTCGATCGTCGCGGCGATCACCGCGACGGTGCCGCGCTCGGAGATCGGCGAGGCCGGCGAGAAGGAGCGGCTCGTCGAGGCCGTGTGCGGTGCGGCGGTCGACCTGTCGCAACGGCTGAACTATCGTCCGCTCGAAAGCGACCCGACGTTCGCGCATGCGCGCCACAAGGTCGCGATGTTCTGACGCTCGCGTATCGATCCGGCCGCCGCGCGCGGCATTGCAGACGACAAGAGCGGCCCGCGGGCCGCTCTTGTCGTTTTCGGGCGCCGAAGCCCGGTGCCCGAACGCGTTCAGAACGAATGATGAATCCCGGTCAGCACGATCACCTGGTTCGCGGTGCTCGACACGCCGGCCGTGAAGAACGCGGCCTTCGCGCCGCCGGAAGCGTGTTCATAAAGCACGTTCGCATACAACTGCGTGCGCTTGGACAGCGCGTAGATGTCGCCGAGTTCGACCTGCGTCCAGCGGCGGCCGGCCAGCGTCGTGGTTGCCGCGCCGCCCGCGATCGTGTTGAACGCGCTGCTGCGGTAGTTCACGCCCGCGTCGTAGCTCTGGAACGTGTCGGAAAACCCGTTCGACTGCATCTTCACGCGCGTGTAGAGGCCGTGCACGAGAAAGTCGCCGATCTGGTAGGACGCGCCCGCGCCGATGTTCTCGACCTTGCTGGCGAGATAACCGTTCGCGGTGTTCTGCCCCTGGAACGACGTGATGCCCGTCTGGCCGATCAGGAGCGAGCGATCGTGCTCGTTCGAGTAGACGGCCGACGCCTTGAACGGCCCGTTCGCATAGTTCAGCGCGACGCCGACCGATTTGCCGGTCGAGAAGTTCGTCGTGTTGCCGAGCGCGAGCGTCGCCGCGGCCGAAAAGCCCGCGAAGGTCGGTGAACGATACTTGATCGAATTGTTGTACGGCACGTTGCCGGTCGCGGCGAGCCCGTCGATGTTGCCCGGATGGAACGCGTACCAGCTCATCGCGAGGTACGCGGTGCTGAGCGGGTCGAGATAGTCGAACGCCAGCGGCGTCTGGCGGCCGAGCGTCAGCGTGCCGTAGCGCTCGGCGCCGAGGCCGACGAACGCCGCGCGATTCCAGATCGTGTTCGCGGTCGCGAACTGGCCGTTGTTCGTATAGAAGCCGTTTTCCAGCTGGAAGATCGCCGACAGCCCGCCGCCGAGATCTTCCTTGCCTTTCAGGCTCCACCGGTCGGGCTGCGTATTGCCCTGGATCATCGCCCACTTCGCGTGGCCGCCGACGTTGTTCACGTACGCGACACCCGCGTCCATGCTGCCGTACAGCACCACGCTGCTCTGCGCCCACGCGCCCGACGCGGCGCTCATTCCGATGACTGCTGCTGCTACCGCATGCTTGACCATTTTGTCTCCTGGCTCTCCAACCTGATGAATACGTGTCGTGACGGCCTGCGCGGGGACGGCCGACCGTCGCGCATGTTCATCGCCGCATGGGCATTTGTATGTTCCATATAAGGAACGACGTGCCTCTGGTGGAATGGAGTATAGGGGCGCCGAACACCGTATCAAAAATAAATTTTTCGGGACGGATGGGCGCCGTGCCGACGCACGCTCATACGGCGCGATGCGTGGGAAAAGCCGATAAATCCACGTCACATAACAAAAAATTACATTCGCTCAGGCAGGCGAAAGCGTTCGTCGACCTCCCGGTCGGTGTTTTCCCTAGGACACGCAGCTTTTTGTTCTACTCGCGGAAAGTCGCTCCTATAATCACCATCCATAAACTGATGTTCCTGATATGGAACAAAACGGAACAAACCGAGAGTCGATCAGAAGGAAGGGTGCGAGATGTCTGAGCAATGGATTTGTGCCGGTCACGCCGGCGCGCTGTCGGAAGACACGCCGATCGAGTTCAAGCGGACCGACGGCGTGGAAATCGGGATCTACCGCGTCGGCGACGACGTGTATGCGCTCGAGAACGTATGCCCGCATGCGTATGCGCTGCTGACGCAGGGGTTCGTCGACGAAGGCACGGTCGAATGCCCGCTGCACGAGGCCGTGTTCGACATCAAGACGGGCGAATGCCTGAAGGGCCCCGGCGGGCGCGCGCTGAAGCAGTACGCGGTGCGCCTCGCCGGCGAGGAAATCCAGATCAAGGTGGACTGAACATGAAAGAAGCGACCGTCAACTTCAATCCCTTCCTGAAGCCATGGGTGGCGCCGCAGCCGAACAACGTCGCGGGCAAGGGGCAGATCGAGATCCCCGGCCAGGTCGAGAACCTGGTCTGGCAGAACCGCAAGGCGGAACCCACCCAGTACGAGAACGACCTCGGCGATGCGCTCGAACGCGTGTTCGAGAGCGGCGCGACCGAACTGGACGATGTCGTCGCCGGGCTGAACCGCATCGGCTTTCGCGCGCCGGACGGCACCGCATGGACCGTGGAGCGTTTCCGCGCCGAAATGGCCTCGCTGGCGGAATGAGCGCACCGACCGCGCCGCGCGCCTGAGCGCCGACCCGACAACCGCATCCGGAGCACACTGATGACGTCCCCCGACCAACACGAAACCCAACACGACCCGGTCCGCGACTACCTCGATCGCGGCATCAAGAACTACTGGTATCCCGTCGCGCCGAGCTGGCAGGTGTCGAACGCGCCCGTCGGCGTCACGCGCCTGTCCGAGCAGATCGTGCTGTGGCGCGATCACGACGGCAAGGTCCATGCGCTGGAAGATCGCTGCCCGCACCGCGGCGCGCGCCTGTCGCTCGGCTGGAACCTTGGCGGCAACATCGCGTGCTGGTATCACGGCATCGAAGTCGACGGCGGCGGTACGGTCAACCGTGTGCCGGCGGTATCGAACTGTCCGCTCGAAGGCACGAAGTGCGTGAAGTCGTATCCGGTCGAGGAGAAGGCCGGCGCGATCTTCCTGTGGTTCGGCGACGAAGCGCACGGCGAGCCGGCGCCGCTGAATCTGCCGGAAGAACTGGTCGCCGACGAGTACGGCCACTTTCTGTGCGTATCGAACTGGAAGTGCAATTACCAGTACGCGATCGACAACGTGATGGACCCGATGCACGGCGCGTATCTGCATGCGACGTCGCACTCGATGGCCGAAGGCGACAAGCAGGCCGACATGCGCGTGCGCAAGACGGAAACGGGCCTGATGTTCGAGAAGATCGGCCAGCGCGACGTGAACTTCGACTGGGTGGAACTCGGCGAAACGGGCTGCCTGTGGATGCGTCTCGCGATTCCGTACAAGCAGAAATTCGGCCCGGGCGGCAACTTCGGGATCATCGGCTTCGCGACGCCGGTCGACGGCGACCACTGCCAGGTCTATTTCTGGCGTACCCGCAAGGTCAGCGGCTGGCAGCGCGACGTGTGGCGCTTCATGTACCGCAACCGCCTCGAAGGCCTGCACTGGGACGTGCTCGAGCAGGACCGCTACGTCCTCGAAAGCCTCGCGCCGCATGCGCGCGATCACGAATACCTGTACCAGCACGACGTCGGCATCACACGTGTGCGCCGGATGCTGCGCCAGCGTGCGCAGGAACACCTGTCCGCGCTCGACGCGCATCGTGCGGCGCATGCCGCCTCGGAGCACGCGAATGGCTGAGTTCGCTTCGGTCGTGGCATTGCCCGGTCGCCGCGTGCTCGTCACGGGCGGCGCGCGCGGTCTCGGCGCGGCGTTCGTGAAGGCGCTGGTCGAAGCGGGTGCACAGGTCGCGTTCGGCGACGTGCTCGCGGAAGAGGGCCGCGCGCTCGCCGCGCAGCTCACGCAAGCCGGCCACGCCGCGCATTTCTTCGCACTCGACCTTGCCGATCCGGCCAGCATCGACGCTTTCGTCGCGCAGGGCGCGGCGGCGCTCGGCGGCATCGACGCGCTGATCAACAACGCGGCGATCACGAACTCGGGCGGCAAGCTGTCGACGGAGCTCGACGTGGCGACCTGGGACGCCGTGATGAACGTGAACGTGCGCGGCGTGTGGCTCGTCAGCAATGCAGCGCTGCCGCACCTCGCTCAGTCGGGGCGCGGCGCGATCGTGAATCTTGCGTCGGATACCGCGTTGTGGGGCGCGCCGAAGCTGCTCGCGTACGTCGCGAGCAAGGGCGCGGTGATCGCGATGACGCATGCGCAGGCACGCGAGTTCGGCGCGCACGGCGTAACGGTCAACGCGATCGCGCCAGGGCTCACCGAAGTCGAGGCGACCGCCTACGTACCGGCCGAGCGCCATGCGTTCTACCTGCAGGGCCGTGCGCTGACGCGCGCGCAGGTGCCCGGCGACGTGACGGGCCCGGTGCTGTTCCTGCTGTCGGACGGCGCGCGCTTCGTCACGGGTCAACTGCTGCCGGTCAACGGCGGCTTCGTAATGAACTGAATTGAAGTTTTCACTCGGAATGAAGGAGAGGACGATGGCGGACGCCGATTTCGAACGCAAGTCGTGGGACCAGCCGGAAGGCACAAGCTTCAACGACTGGATGGAAGGGCGCGTCGCGCGCTACGCGACGCGGCGCTACGACTGGGACGCGCTGAAATTCCAGGCCGACTACGACCCGAAGTACCGCCGTGCGCAGATGCGCTACGTCGGCACGGGCGGCACGGGCGTCGCGAAGGACGTCAACACGGTGCCGGCCGGCAACTTCACGTTCTCGACGATGGTCATCCCGGCCGGCAACATCGGCCCGAGCCACATCCATATCGACGTCGAGGAAATCTTCTTCGTGCTGCGCGGCAAGATGAAGGTGATCTGCGAGCGCGACGGCGAGACCTGGGAAGCGGTCCTCGGCGAGCGCGACCTGATCTCGGTGCCGCCCGGCGTGTATCGCACGGAAATCAACATCGGCGAGGAAGATGCGCTGATGTGCGTGATGCTCGGTTCGCCGAAGCCGATCACGCCGACGTATCCGCCCGATTCGCCGCTCGCGAAGATCAAGCGCTGAGACGGGGCGGGTGAAGCAATGAGTGTCATCGACAAACGCGAACGCGACCGCACCGCGGCGTTCGCCGCGCTGCTCGGGCAGTTTCCCGAACAGCGTTGCGAAGCCGGCGCGGCGGGCACGATCGGCTACCGTGAGGCCGGCGCGCGGCAGGCGGGCCGCGCGCTGCCCGCCGTGCTGCTGCACGGGATCGGCTCGGGCGCCGCATCGTGGGTGTGCCAGCTCGATACGCTCGGCGCATCGCGCCGCGTGCTCGCGTGGGATGCGCCGGGTTACGGCGTGTCGACGCCCGTGCACGGCGCGTCGCCAGCCGCCGCCGATTACGCGGCATCGCTGAACGCGTGGCTCGAGGCACTCGGCATCGAACGCTGCGTGCTGGTCGGTCATTCGCTCGGCGCGATCATCGCGGGCGGTCTCGCCCGTATGATGCCCGCGCGGATCGCCGGCCTGCTGCTGGTGTCGCCCGCCGGCGGCTACGGCAGCGCACCGGCCGACACCCGCGAATCGCGCCGCGACGCGCGGCTCGCGATGCTCGCGGAACTCGGCCCGGCCGGGCTCGCCGAGCAGCGCAGCGGCAACATGGTGTCCGGTTTCGCGAACGAGGAGGCGCGGGCGTGGGTGCGCTGGAACATGGCGCGCATCGTGCCGGCCGGCTATGCGCAGGCCACGCATCTGCTTGCGAACGCCGATCTCGCGGCCGATCTCGCCGGCTTTCGCGGCCGCACGGCCGTGGCCGTCGGCGCGCACGATGCGATCACGCCGCCCGCCGCGTGCGAGCGGATCGCCGCGGCCGCGCGTGTCGGGCTGCAGGTGATTCCGCAGGCCGGGCATGCCGGTTATGTGGAAGCGCCGTCCGTCTATTCCGCATTGATCGAAGGTTTCTGCCGGCAGTGCGATGCGCAGTGGGGGCTGGCATGAGCGAACCGCTGCAACAAAACGAATCCGACAACGCGAAGGCCGAAGCCAGCTACGTGGTGCCGGGCCTCGAACGCGGGCTGCGGATCCTCGCCGAATTCTCGCCGCGCGAGCCCGTGCTCGGCGCGCCCGAGTTGTCGAAGCGACTCGGCATTCCACGCACGACGGTGTTCCGTCTGCTGCAGACGCTCGAATCGCTCGGCTTTCTCGAACGCGCGGACAAGGATCGCAACTACAAGCTCGGCATCGCGGTGCTGCGGCTCGGCTTCGAATACCTGAGTTCGCTGGAGCTGACCGATCTCGGCCTGCCGGTGATCGAGAGCCTGCGCGATGCGACCGGCTTCACGACGCACATCGTGATTCGCGACGGCCGCGACGTGGTGTTCGTCGCGAAGGCGCAGAGTCAGTCGCCGGTGTTCAGCTCGATCCGCGTGAACGTCGGCACGCGGCTGCCCGCGCATGCGACGACGCACGGCCACGTGCTGATGGGCGACCTGTCGCTGAAGGAACTGCATGCGCTGTATCCGGAACGCGTGCTGAACCGGATGACGAGCGCGACGCCGGAAACGGTCGACGCGCTGTACGACGTGATCCGCGAGGACGCACTGCGCGGCTACGGCGTCAGCAATTCGTCGTTCGAACGCGGGATCTCGGTCGTCACGGCGCCGGTACGCAACGAGACGCAGAAGATCGTCGCGTGCATCACGGTGACGGTGCCGAGGCCGGAGATCGACGCGACGCTAATCGCGGACGGGCTGATCGACAAGGTGCAGCGCGCGGCGGCGGAATTGTCGCGACGGCTCAATTACCGCTCGGATGACGAGCACACGTTCATGAAAGCTTTAGGACTGAAATGAGACCCCCACGCATGCTTCGCACGCTGCCCCCCGACGGGGCGATCAATCTTCTTGGGGCGGCCCGGCGAGGACTGACGACATGATTGAGATCGATCTGACCGGGCAGGTGGCGGTGGTGACGGGCGGTTCGTCCGGCATCGGCCTCGCGACCGCCGAACGGTTCCTGCAGGCGGGCGCGTCGGTCGCGATCTGCGGCCGCGACGGCGAGCGCCTCGCCCGCGCCGAAGCGATGCTGCGCGACAAGTACGCAGGCGAACGACTGCTGGCCGCGCGCTGCGACGTGCTCGACGAAGCCGACGTGACCGCATTCGCGCAAGCGGTGTCCACGCGTTTCGGCCGTGCCGACATGCTGGTCAACAATGCAGGCCAGGGCCGCGTGTCGACTTTCGCCGATACGACCGACGACGCCTGGCGCGAAGAACTCGAATTGAAGTACTTCAGCATCATCCGTCCGACGCGCGCCTTCCTGCCGCTGCTGCGCGATGCGGCCGCGCCGACGATCACCTGCGTGAACTCGCTGCTCGCGCTGCAGCCGGAGCCGCACATGGTCGCGACGTCGTCGGCGCGCGCCGGCGTGCTGAGCCTCGTGAAATCGCTCGCGACCGAACTGGCGCCGCAGCGCATCCGCGTGAACTCGATCCTGATCGGCATCGTCGAGTCGGGGCAGTGGCGCCGCCGCTACGACACGCAGGCGCAGCCCGGCGAAAGCTGGGAAGACTGGACGGGCGCGCTCGCCCGCAAGAAGAACATTCCGCTGAATCGCTTCGGCAAGCCCGACGAGGCCGCCTGGGCACTTTTTTATCTCGCAACGCATCTGTCGTCCTACACGACGGGCAGCCATATCGACGTTTCTGGAGGCTTTGCACGCCATGTCTAAAAAAACCACGGTTGGCGAGCTGATTGCCGCCTTTCTCGAGCAGTGCGGCGTGAAAACCGCGTTCGGCGTCATCTCGATCCACAACATGCCGATCCTCGACGCGATCAACTCGCGCGGCAACATCCGCTATGTCGGGGCGCGCGGTGAAGCCGGCGCGCTGAACATGGCCGACGGGCTGGCCCGCGTGTCGGGCGGGCTCGGCGTCGCGTTCACGAGCACGGGCACGGCGGCCGGCAATGCGGCCGGCGCGATGGTCGAGGCACTGACGGCCGGCACCGCGCTCCTGCACGTGACCGGGCAGATCGAGACGCCGTATCTCGACCGCGATCTCGCGTACATCCACGAAGCGCCCGACCAGTTGTCGATGCTCGACTCGATCTCGAAGGCCGCGTTCCGCGTGCGCACCGTCGAAACCGTGCTGCCGACGATCCGCGAAGCCGTGCGCATCGCGCAGACCGCGCCGACGGGCCCCGTGTCCGTCGAGATTCCGATCGACATCCAGGCGGCCGAAATCGAATGGCCGGAAGATCTCGCACCCGCCCACGTCGCGGTGCGCGAGCACGACACCGCGCGCGTCGCGAAGCTTGCCGACGCACTCGCGGCCAAGCGCCGCCCGCTGCTGTGGCTCGGCGGCGGCGCGCGCCATGCACGCGAGGAAGTCGAACGCCTCGTGAAGCTCGGCTTCGGTGTCGTGACGAGCGTGCAGGGCCGCGGCGTGCTGCCGGAAGATCACCCGGCGACGCTCGGCGCGTTCAACGTGCATGCGTCGGTCGAAGCGTTCTACAAGACCTGCGACGCGCTCGTCGTGGTCGGCTCGCGCCTGCGCGGCAACGAGACGCTGAAGTACAAGCTCGCGCTGCCGCAGCCGCTGTTCCGCGTCGATGCCGACGCGCTCGCCGACAACCGCGGCTATCGCAACGAACTGTTCGTGCATGGCGATTCGAAGCGCGTGCTGGCTGAACTGGCCGACCGCCTCGAAGGCCGGCTGTCCGTCGATCCGCAATTCGCGGCCGATCTCGCGGCGGCCCGCGAAGACGCGGTGGCCGACGTGGCGAAGGGCCTCGGGCCGTACAAGAAGCTCGTCGATACGCTGCAGGGCGCCGTCGGCCGCGACTACAACTGGGTGCGCGACGTGACGATCTCGAACAGCACGTGGGGCAACCGCCTGCTGAAGATCTTCGAGCCGCGCTCGGGCGTGCATGCGCTCGGCGGCGGCATCGGCCAGGGCATCCAGATGGGCATCGGCGCGGCGCTCGCGGGCGCCGCGGCGAAGACGGTCTGCCTCGTCGGCGACGGCGGCCTGATGGTCAACGTCGGCGAACTGGTCACGGCCGTGCAGGAAAACGCGAACGTGATGATCGTGCTGATGAACGACCAGTGCTACGGCGTGATCCGCAACATCCAGGACGCGCACTACGGCGGCCGCCGCTGCTTCGTGCAACTGCACCAGCCGGATTTCGCGCAGTTCTGCGCGAGCTTCGGCCTCACGCACTACCGGATCACGTCGCTCGACCAGGCCGAGGCGGTCGTACGCGAAGGGATCGCGAAGGAGGGGCCGGTGATGGTCGAGGTCGACATGCTGTCGGTCGGCTCGTTCGCGTCCGCCTTCGCGGGCCCGCCGGTGAAGCAGGAAGCGCCGACGGAGCGCCAGTATGCATAACGGGCAAAAGCGGGCGCACGCCCCGGTCGACATCGCGATGATCGGCTTCGGCGCGATCGGCGCGGCCGTGTACCACGCGGTCGAGCACGATGCGTCGCTGCGCGTCGCGCACGTGATCGTGCCGGAACACCAGCGCGCGGCGGTACAGCGTGATCTCGGCGGCGCGGTGGAGGTCGTGTCGTCGGTCGACGCGCTGGCCCGCCGCCCCGAGTTCGCGCTCGAATGCGCGGGCCACAGCGCGCTCGTCGATCACGTCGTGCCGCTGCTGAAGGCCGGCACCGACTGCGCGGTCGCGTCGATCGGCGCGCTGTCCGATCTCGCGCTGCTCGACGTGCTGTCGCAGGCCGCCGACGAAGGCGGCACGACGGTGACGCTGCTGTCGGGTGCGATCGGCGGCATCGACGCGCTGGCGTCCGCGAAGCAGGGCGGCCTCGACGAAGTGCTGTACGTCGGCCGCAAGCCGCCGCTCGGCTGGCTCGGCACGCCGGCCGAGGCACTGTGCGACCTGCACGCGATGACCGAAGAGAAGGTGATCTTCGAAGGCACCGCGCGCGACGCCGCGCGGCTCTATCCGAAGAACGCGAACGTCGCGGCGACGGTCGCGCTCGCGGGCCTCGGGCTCGACGCGACCCACGTGCGCCTGATCGCCGATCCGGCGGTCGCGCGCAACGTGCATCGCATCACCGCGCGCGGCGCGTTCGGCGAGATGTCGCTGGAAATGAGCGGCAAGCCGCTGCCCGACAACCCGAAGACGTCCGCGCTGACGGCGTACAGCGCGATCCGCGCGCTGCGCAACCGCGCGGCCCGCTGCGTGATCTGACCGGACCATCGAGCGTTCGCCCGCGCCACGGCGAGGGCGGATGCGCAGAGACAGATTTGTGGGATTGGTGACATGACTTCTTTCGATACGAGCCTCGTGCCCGACGGCAACATCCTGATCGGCGGCGAGTGGCGGCGCGGCCGTGGCGCGCCTTACACGAGCATCTATCCGGCCGACCAGTCGGTGAACATGGAAGTGTCGACGGCGAACGCGGAAGACGCGGCCGACGCCGTCGCGGCCGCCGACGCCGCATGGCGCCGCGCCGACTGGGCCGGGCTCAAACCGCACCAGCGCGCGCAGGTGCTGTACCGCGTCGCGGACCTGATCATGCAACGCCACGAGGCGCTCGCGCACCTGCAGCGCCGCGACAACGGCAAGCCGATCGGCGAGACGCGCGTGCTGGTAGCCAGCGCCGCGAACACGTTCCGCTATTTCGCGGCCTGCCTCGAAACGCTCGACGAAGAACTGACGCCGTCGCGCGGCGATTACCTGACGATGAGCGTGTACGAGCCGATCGGCGTGATCGCGGCGATCACGCCGTGGAATTCGCCGATCGCGTCCGACGCGCAGAAGCTTGCGCCGGCGCTGGCCGGCGGCAACGCGGTGGTGCTCAAGCCGGCCGAGGTCACGCCGCTCGTATCGCTCGCGCTGGCGCGCATCTGTGAGGAAGCCGGCGTGCCGAAGGGCGTGCTGAGCGTGCTGCCGGGCAAGGGTTCGGTGATCGGCGACGTGCTCGTGCGCCATCCGCTGGTGAAGAAGGTGTCGTTCACCGGCGGCACCGACGTAGGCCGCGGCATCGCGCGCATCGCGGCCGAGAAGCTGATGCCCGTGTCGCTCGAACTGGGCGGCAAGTCGCCGACGATCGTGTGCGACGACGCCGATCTCGATCACGCGGTCAACGGCGTGCTGTACGGAATCTTCAGCTCGTCGGGCGAGGCGTGCATCGCCGGGTCGCGGCTGTTCGTGCAGCGCGCGGTGTACGACGCATTCATGCAGCGCCTGGTGGCCGGCGCGCGCAAGCTGCGCGTGGGCGACCCGACGCGGCCCGACACGCAGATGGGCCCGCTGATCACCGCGAAGCATCGCGAGTCGGTGGAACGCTACGTCGCGCTCGGGCTGGAAGAAGGCGGCCGCCTGCTGTGCGGCGGCGAGCGGCCGACGGGCGACGGGCGCGAGCACGGCTTCTTCTATCAGCCGACGATTCTCGAGGGCTTGCCGAACAGCGCGCGCATCTGCCAGGAGGAAATCTTCGGGCCGGTGCTGGTCGCGATGCCGTTCGACGACGAAGCGTCGCTGATCGCACAGGCGAACGACAGCGTGTTCGGCCTCGCGGCCGGCATCTGGACGCGCGACTACAAGCGCGCGTGGCGCATCGCGCGGGCGCTGGAGACGGGCACCGTGTGGATCAATACGTACAAGCTGTTCTCGATCTCCACGCCGTTCTCGGGCTGGAAGGAGAGTGGGATGGGGCGCGAGAAGGGGCGTCTCGGCATCCGCGAATACATGCAGCAGAAGAGCCTCTACTGGGGCTTGAACGACGCGCCGCTGCCGTGGGCGAACTGAGCGAAGGGGAATGACGCAATGAGCATCTTGGGAATCGAGCAGATCACGTACGGTGTCGACGACCTCGCCACCTGCCGGCGCTTTTTCGCCGACTGGGGCTTGAAGGAAGTCGCGCACGACGACACCCGCGCCCGTTTCGAAACGCTGAACGGTTGCACCGTGCTGGTCGTGCGGGCCGACGATCCGTCGCTGCCGCCCGCATTCGAAGCCGGCCCGACGCTGCGTGAAGTCACGTGGGGTGTCGCGACGCGGCAGGAACTCGACGCGCTGCGCACGAAGCTCGCCGGCCAGCCCGGCTACTACGCGCAGGAGGATGCGGTCGGCTGCATCGATCCGAACGGGATGGCGATCCGCGTCGAAGTCACGCGCAAGCGCGCACTCGACATCACGGGCTCGCCGTCGAACGTGTGGGGCCAGACGCTGCGCGTCGACCAGCCGAGCCCGATCTATGCGCGTGCGGAGCCGGTCGAGGTCGGGCACGTCGTGTTCTTCACGAACCGCCTCGACGCGCAGGAAACGTTCTATCACGAACTGCTCGGCTTCGAGACGTCGGATCGTTACCCGGGCCGCGGTGCGTTCATGCGCTGCGCGCCGCACGGCGGCCATCACGACCTGTTCCTGCTCGCGCTGCCGAATGGAAAACGCGGCCTGAACCACGTCGCGTTCACCGTGCGCGACATCCACGAAGTGTTCGGCGGCGGCATGCACATCGACCGCTGCGGCTGGCAAACGCAGCTCGGCCCGGGGCGTCATCCGGTGTCGTCCGCGTACTTCTGGTACTTCCAGAACCCGGCCGGCGCATTGATCGAATACTACGCGGACGAGGACGTGCTCACGCCCGAGTGGCAGCCGCGCGAATTCGAGCCGGGCCCGACCGTGTTCGCCGAATGGGCCGTCGACGGCGGCCTCGACGGCAACACGCGCCGGCAGAAGAACGCGAAGGCGCCTGAAGGCAAGTTCATGACGGAGCGGAAATCGTGAGCGAAACGAACTCGCAGGAAGCGGCCGCGCCGGGCACGGTCGTCGTGATCGGCGGCGGCCAGGCGGCCGGCTGGGTGCTGAAGACGCTGCGCGCGGAAGGCTTCGCGGGCCGCCTCGTGATGATCGCCGACGAGCCGCACTTGCCGTACGAGCGCCCGCCGCTGTCGAAGGCCGTGCTGGCCGGCGACGCCGACATCGAAACCGTGCGCGTCGTGCGCCCCGACGAATTCGATGCGCTGAACGTCGAAGCGTGGCAGCCGGAACGCGCGGCGTCGATCGATCGCGCGCGCCGCGTGGTGAAGACCGAAAGCGGCCGCGAGATCGCATACGACCGGCTCGTGATCGCGACCGGCGGCACGTCGCGCCGCTTGCCCGATGCGCTCGTCAACACGCCGAACCTGCATTACCTGCGCACGCTCGACGAAGCGGCCGCG
Organism: Burkholderia sp. AU16482; assembly: GCF_002223285.1. Taxonomy (NCBI): domain Bacteria; kingdom Pseudomonadati; phylum Pseudomonadota; class Betaproteobacteria; order Burkholderiales; family Burkholderiaceae; genus Burkholderia; species Burkholderia sp. AU16482. The sequence continues at coordinate 1,456,346 of NZ_NKEY01000006.1, read as the reverse complement.
CTGGGCGAGAAGCTGCGCGCGAGCCGGCGCGTGCTCGTGATCGGCGGCGGCTGGATCGGCCTCGAAGTCGCGGCAACGGCGCGCAAGCTCGGCGTCGATGCGATCGTGGTCGAAGGTGCGCCGCGCCTGTGCGGCCGTTCGGTGCCGCAGATCGTGTCGGACTTCCTGCTCGACCTGCATCGTTCGAACGGTGTCGAGGTGCGCACGGGCGCGGCGCTCGCGTCGCTCGACCCGCAGCCGGACGACGCGTCGAAGGTACGCGCGACGCTTGCCGACGGCACGACGATCGACGCCGATTTCGCGGTGGCCGGCATCGGCCTCGCGCTGAACGTGTCGCTCGCGAGCGATGCGGGGCTCGCGATCGACGACGGCATCGTCGTCGACGAATACGGTGCGACCAGCGATCCGGCGATCTTCGCGTGCGGCGACGTCGCGAACCATCACAACGGCTGGCTGAAGCGGCGCGTGCGGCTCGAATCGTGGGCCAACGCGCAGAACCAGGCGATCGCGGCGGCGAAGGCCGTGCTCGGCGTGCGCGCACCGTATGCGGAGATTCCGTGGTTCTGGTCCGATCAGTACGACGTGAACCTGCAGATCCTCGGGGATCTGCCGGCCGATGCGCAGCTCGTCGTGCGAGGCGATCTCGCCGCGCGCCGTGCGACGCTGTTTTTCGTTGGCGACGGGCATGTGAGAGGTGTCGTCGCGGTGAACAACGCGCGTGAGTTGAAGCTCGCGCGCAAGTGGATGAACCAGGGCCGGGCGGTGGATACGGAAGCTCTGGCAGACACGACCCAGGCGCTTGCCTGACCGGCCCAACCCGGAAAGAGATCCAGGAGATACCCCGCATGAGCACTTTCGACAACGTCGTGGCCGGCAGGGCCACGATGGAAGCTGCCGCCGCCACGCCCGGTGCGATCATCGCGCGGCTCGAGCGGCTGCCGGCCAACGCGATGCAGATCCGCGCGCGCGTGCTGATCGGCACCGCGACGTTCTTCGACGGCTTCGACGTGATCACGATCGCGGCGACGCTGCCGCTGCTGATTCACAAGTGGGGGCTGTCGCCGACGCAGATCGGCATGCTGATCGCGTCCGGCGCGATCGGCCAGTTGATCGGCGCATTCCTGTTTCCCGCGCTCGCGGAAAAGCACGGCCGCGTGAAGGCGATTGCGTGGAGTTCGGCGGTGATCGGGATCACGAGCATCGCGTGCGGCTTCGCGCCGACGTTCGAGGTGTTCGTGCTGCTGCGGATCCTGCAGGGGCTCGGGCTCGGCGGCGAATTGCCGGTCGCCGCGACGTACATCAACGAGATCACGCGCGCGCATGGCCGCGGCCGCTTCGTGCTGCTGTACGAGATCGTGTTCCCGATCGGCCTGCTCGTGTCGATGGCGCTCGGCGCCTGGCTCGTTCCGCGCTTCGGCTGGGAGATCATGTACTTCGTCGGCGGGCTGCCGCTGCTTCTGTCGCTCGTGCTCACGCATCTCGTGCCGGAGTCGCCTCGCTGGCTCGCGTCGCGCGGGCGGCTCGCGGAAGCCGGGCGTGCGGTCGGCGCGTTCGAGGAATCGGTGCGCGGCGAGTTGCCGCCGGCCACGCAGGCGGCCGCGTTCGACGAGATGGTGCGTCAGCATCCGAAGCGCAGGATGAGCGACCTGTTCAGCGCCGCGTATCGCAAGCGCACGCTCGCGGTGGCGACGCTGTGGGCGACCTGCGGGTTCATCCAGTACGGGCTGTCGACCTGGCTGCCGACGATCTACAAGAACTTCTATCACGCGCCGCTGCAGCTCGCGCTGAACCTCGCGGTGATCGGCTCGGTGATGGGCGTGCTCGGGTCGCTGGCCTCCGCGCTGCTGGTCGACAAGCTCGGCCGCAAGCCGGTGATCGTGTGGTCGTTCGTGCTGTGCGCGCTGTCGCTGGTGTTCGCGGGCATCTATCACGCGTCGTCGGTGTATGTGGTCGCGACTTTCTGCTCGCTGTCGCTCGGGCTGATGGCGTCGGGCTTCATTACCGCGTACGTCTATACGCCGGAGCAGTATCCGACGAGCATCCGCGCGTCGGGCTGCGGGCTCGGCAGCGCGTGGCTGAAGATCGCGTCGTTCGCGGCGCCGATGATCGTGCCGCACGCGATCATCGGCGGGAACCTCGCGCCGGCGTTCTACCTGATCGGCATCGTGCCGCTGATCGCGGCGGCGACCGTGCACTTCGTCGGGATCGAGACGAAGGGGAAGGTGCTGGAGGCGCTCGAGGCGTAAGCGTGGCCGGCAGTCACGGTCCAGGTACTCGGGCCCGGGAGATGTTCCCCGGGCCCTTTTATTTCGCCGCGGTCCGTCGTTCCATGTGGAGCGCTGCCAACGGGCGCCATGGTTGCCGCACGGCTCACGTGTTCTAATTCACGGTCCCGATTTTCATCAGACCGTCGCCATGCCCCTGTTCGAACCCGTCACGCTGAATACCTCCCGCCTCGTCCTGCGGCCGCTTCGCGACGCCGACGCACACGCTTTCTTCGAGATCTGGTCCGATGCGGAGGCGATGCGCTACTTCTCGTTCTCGCCGATGACGCAGCTCGAACAGGCCGAGGAGCGCATCGCGCGCAACGTGCAGACCGCCGCGAGCGGGGAGAGCCAGACCTGCGTGCTCGAACTGCGGGAGACTGGCGAAGCGCTCGGCGAATGCGCGCTGTTCCATGCGAACGCGCAGTGCCGGCGCGCGGAGATCGGCTTCAGCCTGCGGCGCAGGTTCTGGGGCGGCGGATACATGCGCGAAGCGGCGACGGCCGTGATCGATCATGCCTTCGCCACGCTGCGACTGAACCGCCTCGAAGCCGATATCGATCCGCGCAATGCCGCGTCGGCGCGGCTGCTCGAACGGCTCGGCTTCGTGCGGGAAGGGCTGCTGCGCGAACGCTGGATCGTCGGCGACGAAGTGTCGGACAGTGCGCTGTACGGGTTGCTGGCGCGCGATCGACGCTGATGCTGTGGCGGCAGCGGATTACTTCGCGGCAGGAGCGATCGCGCACGCGTCGATGCAACGACGCGGGGTCATCGGGTTCGGGCCGCCAGGTGCGATTCGACGGCCGGCCGGTAAGGTTGCATTCACAACTGCGCGAGCCAGCCCTCGACCTTGTCTTTCCCGCGCAGCGTTGCAACCCATCGGTCGGGCAACGCCTGTTCGCCGTACAGCGCGCCGGCGAGGCCGCCGGCGATGGCCGCCGTCGTATCCGTGTCGTTGCCGAGCGCGATCGCGCGCTTCACGCAGTCCTCATAGCTGCCCGTCGACAGCAGGCAATGGATCGCCGACCAGAAACTGTCGATCACATAACCCGATCCTTGCGGCGCGTCGAAGCGGCCGTCGAGCACGATCTTCAGTTCGATTTCGTCAGCCGTGCCTTCGTAGCGCGCGAGCAGTTCGTTCTCCGCTGCGCGCACCGCATCGGGTGCGGGCTGGCCATCGACGATCCTCAGCGCCGTCAGGCAATAGAGCGCGCAGCAAAGCTGCGAACGCATGTGACCGTGCGTGACGACGCTCTGCTTGTACGCGAGCCGGATCGCGTCGTCGCGCGACGCGGCGACCATCGCGACGGGGAAGCAGCGCATCAGCGAGCCGTTGCCGTTGTCGCGCTCCTCGCGGGGCCCGGCCTCCGCGGGCGCGGCGCCGGCCGCCAGCGCATGGAACGCGCGTTGCGTCTGCAGGCCGACGTCGAATACGCGGCCGTCGGGCGTGAATGCGCCGCGACGAAACCAGTCCAGCAGGTTGCCGGCGAACGTATCGAGATTCAGGTCGTGCTCGCGCAGCAGTGCGTCGAGCAGCGCGAGCGCCTGCGCACCGTCGTCGCTCCAGGTGCCGGGCGGTACGCCGCCGTGCGCGCGAGCGAAGCCCGGCGGCGGGGTCATGTCGATCGCGGCAGGCGGTGGGATCGACGCGGCGTCGTGGAATTCATACGGCACGCCGAGCGCGTCGCCGATCAGCAGGCCCAGCAGGCCGCCGCGCAGGCGGGATCGTCGGTTCGGAATCGTTGTCATCAAGGCGAATTCGGGTTGGGGCGGCTTGCGTCGCGGAAGACCGTGCACAAGACCTCGAACTGGGCCCCGTCATTATGCCGTCGCCGCCAATTGGTGTCCCTTTCGGACTGTTCGCCGGGCGCCTTCGCGCGGTGGCAGCCGCAGTCGTCGTTGAAACGACCCGCGACGATTACGTCAATACTCGTCCGGCCGCCACGTCGGCAGGCACTTCGCGCTCCAGTGCCTTGGCGGCGAGTTCCCCGACCCAATCCGCATCGGCGGGATCGACGACGCCATATTGGTCCGGCGGAAAAAAAGCATGGTGGTGAGCCGCCGCAGCCAGGCGCTCACATTCGGCGTGAGACAGCAGACAGGACGTCACGGTCAATGGCGCCGCCGGTCCACTCCATCTCAATCCGATGCGGATATGGGTGCGTGGTGCAAATGCGATTGCCAATTCTCGCCGCGGGATCAATCGTTTCGTCTCCGAGGGGAGCGTTGGCGGTCCGTACCAATTGTCTGCCGCAATTCGATGATCCAGCACCAGCCAATGGCCGACGGACGTTCGGGCCAGGATCCACTGCCTTACTCGGGCCCTGCCGGGTTTGAGCTTGCCGTCGATCCATTCCTCGACGTAGACGGGTTCCGGATCGTAGTCGTCCGACCACACGACGATTGCCGAACTTAGCGTATGGCGCTCCAATTCGACATGCCCGTTGGACGGCATTTCGCGCCAGTACCGCTGTCGGGTACCGTACGTCGCGACGCACCAGTTCAGGCCGATCCACGCTGCGATGAAGAGCGCCGTGACCCATATGACGGTGACGGCTGTTTCGCCGACCGCACGATCCATATCAAAGGCCGGATCGACCATTCCGCGGTATGCAAGCATACCCAGCAGATACGCGAGTATCGGGATCGCAGGCCCGACTACGACCGGCACCACCAGAATGGCGAGCCAGCTTCGGACATGCACGATCGCCGCCGACTTGGCGCGCGCACGCTCCTCATCGCTCATCGCCGCGACTTCCCGCGCGGGAATGTCGTCGCTCGGGGTGTGGAACCGCTCATACGTATTCTGGCATTTGGGCATTCGACGGGGCGTTCGCTGAAAGAGGGCGATATAGCAGGGATTTCCTCGAGGAACTGATTCTTGCATACGTCAGGGTCGGTTCTCAGACGGACGCATGTGCGTTCCGTACGAAAAACAAGACCGATGCGCTGCGGTCGGTGCGAAACCATGCGGCAGGGGCCCGTATGCGCAGGCGGCCCAAAGTCGAACGGTAGCGGATGAAACGACGCCGGGAAGACAACGACGCGCTGGGATTGTCGCGAGCGGATGACTTGCCGGATTCACCGGGCGAACGTACGCTTGGTCGATATCACGGTCCACCCACAGGTTCTCGACCATGCAAGCTCGTCCTCTGCGTCTTTCCCCCGGCGACGATCTGCGCGGCGCGATCGAGCTGGCGTTGCGCCGCCACGATTCGCACGCGGCCTTCGTGATCCAGGGCATCGGCAGCCTGAGCGTCGCGCAGTTGCGTTTCGCCGGCGCTGATCAGCCGGCCGAGCTGCGCGGCGACCTCGAAATCCTGACGCTGGCCGGCTCGGTGTCGCCGGACGGCGCGCATCTGCATATGTCGATCTCGGATGCAGCCGGCCGCGTGACGGGCGGCCACGTCGCGAGCGGCTGCGTGGTGCGCACGACGGCCGAGATCCTGCTCGCGCTGCTGCCCGCGCATCGTTTTTCGCGCGAGCCCGATGCGGACACCGGTTTCAACGAACTGGTGATTCGGAGCGCGCCTTCGTGAGCGGGGCGGCAACGCCGCATCGACACCGCGATGCGCCGATCGCTGCGTCCTTTTCGCCCGCATAAAAAAGGCGCCGCGGCCATGCGGCCCGCGGCGCCTGGTGCGCGGCGACGTCGACCACCCGCCGCCGCCCGGTTGCGCGCTTAGATCTGCACGGTGTCGGCGACTTCCTTGAAGTCCTCGATCTGGTCGAAGTTCATGTACTGATAGATCTTGTCGCCGTTCGCGGTGAGCACGCCCATGTCGGCCATGTACTCTTCCTTGGTCGGGATCTTGCCCAGACGCGAGCAGATCGCCGCCAGTTCCGCCGAGCCGAGGTACACGTTCGTGTTCTTGCCGAGGCGGTTCGGGAAGTTGCGGGTGGACGTCGACATCACCGTCGCGCCTTCGCGCACCTGCGCCTGGTTACCCATGCACAGCGAGCAGCCCGGCATTTCGGTGCGTGCGCCGGCCGTGCCGAACACGCCGTAGTGGCCTTCTTCCGTCAATTGCTTCTGGTCCATCTTGGTCGGCGGCGCGACCCACAGCTTGACCGGAATGTCGCGCTTGCCTTCCAGCAGCTTCGACGCGGCGCGGAAGTGACCGATATTGGTCATGCACGAGCCGATGAACACTTCGTCGATCTTCGCACCGGCGACGTCGGACAGCGTCTTCACGTCGTCCGGATCGTTCGGGCACGCGACGATCGGCTCATGGATGTCGGCGAGGTCGATTTCGATGACGGCCGCGTATTCGGCGTCGGCGTCCGGCGCGAGCAGTTGCGGGTCGGCCAGCCACTGTTCCATCGCCGCGATCCGGCGCTGCAGGCTGCGCGGATCCTGGTAGCCCTGCGCGATCATCCACTTGAGCAGCGTGATGTTGCTGTTCAGGTATTCGATGATCGGCTCCTTGTTCAGGCGCACCGTGCAACCGGCAGCCGAACGCTCGGCGGACGCGTCCGACAGCTCGAACGCTTGCTCGACCTTGAGGTCGGGCAGGCCTTCGATCTCGAGAATGCGGCCCGAGAAGATGTTCTTCTTGCCTTGCTTCGCGACCGTCAGCATGCCTTGCTTGATCGCGTACAGCGGAATCGCGTTGACGAGGTCACGCAGCGTGACGCCCGGCTGCATCTTGCCCTTGAAGCGGACCAGCACCGATTCCGGCATGTCGAGCGGCATCGTGCCGGTGGCGGCCGCGAATGCGACGAGGCCCGAGCCTGCCGGGAAGCTGATGCCGATCGGGAAGCGCGTGTGCGAATCGCCGCCGGTGCCGACGGTGTCGGGCAGCAGCATGCGGTTCAGCCACGAGTGGATCACGCCGTCGCCCGGGCGCAGCGCGATGCCGCCGCGCGTGCTGATGAAGTTCGGCAGCGTCTGGTGCGTCTTCACGTCGACCGGCTTCGGGTATGCGGCGGTGTGGCAGAACGACTGCATCACGAGGTCGGCCGAGAAGCCGAGGCACGCGAGGTCCTTCAGTTCGTCGCGGGTCATCGGGCCGGTGGTGTCCTGCGAGCCGACCGAGGTCATCTTCGGTTCGCAGTACGTGCCCGGGCGCACGCCCTGGCCTTCCGGCAGACCGCACGCGCGGCCGACCATCTTCTGCGCGAGCGAGAAGCCCTTGCCGCTGTCGGCCGGCTGGTGCGGCAGGCGAAACAGCGTCGACGGCGGCAGGCCGAGCGCTTCACGCGCCTTCGCGGTCAGGCCGCGGCCGATGATCAGCGGAATGCGGCCACCGGCGCGCACTTCGTCGAACAGCACGTCGGACTTCACCTGGAATTCGGCGATGACCTTGCCGTCCTTCAGCGCCTTGCCTTCGTACGGGCGCAGTTCGACCACGTCGCCCATGTTCATCTGCGACACGTCGAGCTCGATCGGCAGCGCGCCGGCGTCTTCCATCGTGTTGTAGAAGATCGGGGCGATCTTGCCGCCGAGGCACACGCCGCCGAAGCGCTTGTTCGGCACGAACGGGATGTCCTCGCCGGTGAACCACAGCACCGAGTTGGTGGCCGATTTGCGCGAGGAGCCGGTGCCGACCACATCGCCGACGTACGCGACCAGGTGGCCCTTTTCCTTCAGCGATTCGATGAACTTGACGGGGCCGCGCTTGCCGTCTTCTTCCGGCGTGATGCCCGGGCGCGCGTTCTTCAGCATCGCCAGCGCGTGCATCGGGATGTCGGGGCGGGTGGTGGCGTCCGGCGCCGGCGACAGGTCGTCGGTGTTGGTTTCGCCCGTGACCTTGAAGACGGTGATGGTCAGGCTTTCCGGCACTTCCGGACGGCTCGTGAACCATTCGGCATCGGCCCAGCTCTGCAGCACGGCCTTCGCGTGCGCGTTGCCCTTGTCGGCGAGTTCCTTCACGTCATGGAACTGGTCGAACATCAGCAGGGTTTTCTTCAGCGCGTCGGCGGCGACCGCGGCGACGGCTTCGTCGGACAGCAGTTCGATCAGCGGCTGGATGTTGTAGCCGCCGAGCATCGTGCCGAGGAGTTCGGTCGCGCGCGCCCGCGAGATCAGCGGGCAGGCGGTCTCGCCCTTGGCCACGGCGGCCAGGAAGCCGGCCTTCACGCGGGCGGCTTCGTCGACGCCGGCCGGCACGCGATGGGTGATCAGGTCGAGCAGTGTCTGCTCTTCGCCGGCGGGCGGGTTCGTCAGCAATTCGACCAGTTCGGCGGTTTGCTGAGCCGTCAGCGGCAGGGGAGGAATACCGAGCGCGGCGCGGGCGGCCACGTGAGCACGAAAGTTTTCAAGCATGGGGAGACCTGCTGATATTGCGTTGGAGGGGAAGGCCTTGCCGGCACTCCGGGGCTATTCCAGGCACTGCTTTGAGCGCGATTCTAGTCTCAATGGTCTGGAACGTCAAATGTCTTATGTCTTATATAAGACTTGGGAGTGTGAAAGACGGGGCGCGGCCGTATGGCGCAGCCGGCCTTGTCGGGCGGATGCTGGGGTGTCGGTTCAGGTCCGTCGGTGTCGCACATATCTGCACAAGCGCGCAGGAAACGGTACACACCGGGCGCGTTCGGGCCGCTACGCTTGCCGTCACGCGGCTTGCATCGAGTGTCGGAACGGGAGGCGGAGGTCGTCGCGCGCCTGTCGATCCGGCCCGGGCGGCAGCGATTCCCTTGACTCCGGCGATCCACGACATGCGCTCCAGAGACGCGATTTTCCTGATGATGGTGCTCGTCGCGTCGCCGGCCGTTCACGCGGCCGCGCCCGGCGACGAAACGCGGGATGCGGCGAGCCGGCCGGTCGCGCTGGTCTATCGCGGTCCTGCCGCGTGCGACGGGTGCGCCGAAACCATCGCCAGACGCCTGCGGGAATCGGCCCACCGGTTCCGGGTGATCTACGTGGGGCCGGCGGAAAAGCTCAAGATCACACCCGCGGCGCTGGCCGGTGCGGCGCTCTACGTGCAGCCCGGCGGCGGGCAGGACATTCCCGGCGCGGCAGCCAGCATCGGCCGAAACGAAATGCGGGCCGTGCGGCGATACGTAGCGAACGGCGGCCGATATCTCGGACTGTGCATGGGCGCCTACCTGGCCGGCGCGCAGGGTTTCGGGCTGGTTGCCGGCGATATCGACGCCGAGGTCGGCCGGCCGGGTTCGACGCTTCACGGCATCGCCGACACGGTGACGCCGGTCGTCTGGCGCGGGAAAAAGCGCTGGATCTACTTTCAGGACGGCGCGAGGCTCCCGGTCGCGCCGATCGGCTCCGGCGGGACCGTGCTGGCGATCTACCCGAACAAGGACATCGCGGCTGCCACGTACCGCTACGGCAAAGGGCGCGTCGGCCTTGCCGGCCCGCATCCGGAGGCCGATCAAAGCTGGTATCGCCAGAATGGTCTCGAGAACCCGGACGGCGTGGTGCCGGACCTGGCCTACGACCTGATCGACGCGACGATGAAGCCTTAGCGGAGGAGCCGCGGCGCGCGCGGTTTATCGCCGTTTGGCGCGATACGCGTCGAGATTCTTCCGCGCCTGCGCGCGGATCGCGCGCTGCATGAAAGGCGTCCAGCCGAGCAGCGCGCCTTTCATCCCGAGCGCCTGACGCGCCCAGCGCCACAGGTCGAAATGGTCGCGATGCTCGACGATGCGTCCGTCGCGAAACCGGAAGCGCGCATCGATCCGGTTGACCACCATTCGGCCGGTCGCGGCGAACCGGTAATGCGCGCTCCACTGCGCGCGCCCGGCCTGGCCGTCCGCGGCGACTTCGCCGAACGTCAGCGAGAATTCCTGCGCCCGCGCGACCAGCATCCGCCACATGTCGCGCGCGAGTTCGCCGCGCAGTTCGCCGAACGCGGGATCGCTGAACACGATGTCGTCGGCATAGCACGCGAGCATCGCATCGATGTCGCGCTGCTGAAAGGCCGTGTAGAAGCGCTGGATCAACGCGGTGTTCGGATCGGTCATGTCGGGTATGAGTGCGCCGGGAGGCGGGTGGTGACGTTCGTCGAAACGTCGAACGGAAAAGCGGCGGCGGGCAGCGCGAGCCGACGCCCGCGCGAGCCACGTCGGGCGCGGCCGGCTCAGGCGCGGCTGGTTTGCCGCCGGATGATACGCGTCAGCGGGCCGCCATCGCAACGTCCTGGCTGCTGCGTCCCGTCACCAGGCAGCCCGACATGAAGGCCTCGCTCTGGCTGCCGGCGGCGGCTTCGCCGAAGCCGCGGCCGAGCGCATCGGCCTTCACTTGCGCGGCGCCTTGCTCGCATGCGAGCGGGCTGGCGTCGCGGCCCTGCGCGTGCAGGATCGCGCGATCGCCGATGAGATAGGCCAGCAGCGCGAAAACAGCGATATGTACGGCTCGTCTCATGGTTCGTCTCCTCGTCGCTCAAGCGTAACGCGGACACGTCCGACGAAGCACTTGGGGCTTCCCCCGGTAAACGTCTGCTGAAAGCGGTGGCGGGGCAGGGCGATCCCGTCCTGTTTTTCCGCCGTTGCTGGGGAGGCGGGCAATGCGCGCGAGTTTGACGAATGTCAGGGTGCGGGCGGGCGACGGCGGTCGCGCGGCCGTTCAAAGCGATAGCATGAATGCATGATTTGACGGAACGCGATGCGGGGGCGACCCATCGGGTCCGGCAAGCAGGCAAATGTTGAATATCGCTGTCGAAATAGTGAGGAATCCAAATGTTGAACGTCTCTTCCGTCCTGATCAGTCTTGCCCCGATGTGGGCCATCCTGCTGCTGGCTTCTTCGGCGGCCGCCTATTTCGTGTTCTGGCGCAAGGCCATCAAATAAACGCTGCGCGACAGCGTGCGCCCGGGGCGCACGCGTCACGCCCCGTTGCCGTCATTGCACCGCCGTCACCGGCACATTCGAAATCCGCATCAGCCGGCCCATCACGCTGCGCCGAAACACCGACATCAGCGCGTGCAGCGGATCGTGCCGCGGCGCGACCACCACGATCTCGTCGCAACCGGTTTCGGTCGCCACGGCCGCGATCGTGTCGGCCACCGGGCCGACCTTCACCTCGACGGTGTATTTGACGCCGGCCTCCTTCAGAATCCGCTCTGCCATCGCCAGATCGCCGGCCGCGAATTTTTCTTCGATCGCGCGCAACCGCGACAGCGGGTGATAGGCCTCGAGCCGCGTGGATTCGAGCGGCGCCTGCACGTTGATGAGCACGACCTCCGATGCGCAGCGCTCGCGATACAGGAATGTCGCGTGGCGAACCGCCTGAAGCGAGCGCGGCGAATGGCCGACCGGAACCAGCAGCTTGAGCATGGGCGATATCCAGGGAACGAGATGCTTCCAGCGTAGCGCGCGGCCGGGCCGGGCCATCTAAAGAGATCGCGCGGCCGCGTAAAAATGTCGTTAACGGGCGCCGGCACATGACGCGCCTATTAGAAATATAAGAAATTTAAATTTATGCGCATAAACGATTTCATCGGGCGTGGCGGCCTGGGCAGCGCGGCGTCGGGCGCCCGGATTTAGTCGAATCCTCAATGAATCGCGACGGAAAATATCGGAGGTCGAGCATCCGGCGTCACGTAGAGTAGAGCATCGGCCGCGGCGCGACCGTCTCCCGGCGGGCATGGGAGCGAGCGCCGTCGAGCCTTCCATTCCGATTCCAGGAGACCTCGCATGCCGCACGGCGCCCCGCAGTTTCTCGCTCCCGCTTCCATTTCCGTCGATCCGATCGTGCGCTTGTCGGCCGGCGAGCTCGCGGCGGCGATCCGCAGCAAGGCGGTTTCGTGCGTCGAGACGATGCGTGCGTATCTCGATCACATCGAGCGTGTGAACGGCGCGGTCAACGCGATCGTCGCGCTGCGCGAGCCCGATGCGCTGCTGGCCGAAGCCGCGGAAAAGGATGCGGCGCTGGCGCGTGGCGAGTACCGCGGCTGGCTGCACGGGATACCGCAGGCGCCGAAGGATCTGGCGATGACGAAGGGGCTGCGGACGACCTACGGCTCGCCGATCTTCCGCGAGAACGTGCCGCAGGCCGATTCCGTCGGCGTCGCGCGGATGCGCGCGGCGGGTGCGATCTTCATCGGCAAGACCAATACGCCGGAGTTCGGCCTCGGTTCGCACACGTTCAACGAGGTCTACGGCGCGACGCGCAACCCGTACGACCTGACGAAGAGCGCGGGCGGCAGCAGCGGCGGCACGGCGGCCGCGCTCGCGTCGCGGATGCTGCCGGTGGCGGACGGCAGCGATTTCGGCGGATCGCTGCGCAATCCGGCCGCGTTCTGCAACATCGTCGGCTTCCGTCCGTCGCAGGGCCGCGTGCCGCGCTGGCCGGGCGTCGACGTGTTCATGCAGCAGCTCGGCATCGAAGGGCCGATGGGGCGCACCGTCGGCGACGTCGCGCAACTGCTCGCGATCCAGGCCGGCTACGACCGCAACGATCCGCTGTCGCTCGCGGAGGATCCGGCCGTGTTCGCGCAGCCGCTCGATGCGGATCTGCGCGGCAAGCGCATCGCGTGGGTGGGCGACTGGAACGGCTATCTCGCGACGGAGGCCGGCGTGCTCGCGCAGTGCGAGCGCGGGCTGGCGACGCTGCGCGAGATCGGCTGCGACGTCGATGCCGCGCTGCCGGCGTTCGCGCCCGACCGGATCTGGCGCCTGTGGCTCACGCACCGGCACTTGCTGTCGGGCGGCGGGTTGCTCGCGCACTATCGCGACCCGGTGCGCCGCGCGCTGCTGAAGCCCGAGGCGATCTACGAGGTCGAAGGGCTGCTCGCGATGCAGGGCGCGGCCGTGTTCGACGCGAGCGTCGAACGCACCGCGTGGCATCAGGCGGTGCTGAGCTTCTTCGATCGTTACGACTTCATCGCGGCGCCGACCGCGCAGGTATTCCCGTTCGACGTCGAACAGCGCTGGCCGCAGGAGATCGCGGGGCGCGCGATGGACACGTACCACCGCTGGATGGAAACGGTCGTGCCGTGGACGCTCGCCGGCTGCCCGGTGATCAACGTGCCGGTCGGCTTCAACGACGCGGGATTGCCGATGGGGATGCAGCTGATCGGGCGTCCGCGCGCCGATCTCGCCGTGCTGCAGCTTGCGCACGGCTACGAGCAGGCGGCCGACTGGGTGGCGCGGCGCGTGCCGGCATGGATGGCGGCGTGATACCGCGGCCGGCGGGTGGCCGGTAGGCGGGTGACGAAACGGGCGGCGGCGAGCTGCCCGTTTCGTTTTGCATCGTTCGACTTGAAGCTCGCCGGCGCAGGCGGGAGCCGGCATTCATTGATGCAACCGGAGAAAGAATCGCAACGCGTGCACGGCATCGCGCGGCAAACGTACGCGAATCCGCGCGACGGGGCCCGTCGGTCGCCGAATTGCAAGCGGCGGCGCGGCGTGATTTCGTTTCGATGTGTTTCAGTCGTTGCGGCGGCACGCGACGCGCTTCGACAATATTGCCTCGATCATTCGGGCACGAGGAAAACACATGAAGCACATTCGCGCGACGGGCCGGTATCTGGCCTCGGCAGGCATCGCGTTCGGCATCCTGGTGAGCGGCACCGCACACGCGCAGCTCGACCTGCAGTCGATCGGCGCGTCGCTGCTCGGCGGCGGGCAGCAGCAGGCGGCAGCGCCGGCGCAGGGCGGTGTCGCTCAGTTGCTGCAGGCCTATGTCGGCGCGAACCAGCAGGTGCTGAGTGGCCAGTCGTCGCTCGCATCGGCGATGGGGCTGACGGGCGCGGCCGGGCAGGCGCAGCAGGCCGCGAGCCAGTTGTCCGGCGGCGATGCGCTGTCGCCGGCCACGCTGTCGCAGATGGGCGGCGCGCAGCAATCGGTGTCGCAGGCGCTCGGCCAGGCGTTCGCGAGCGGCGGCGCCACGCACGGCCCGATCGACAAGCAGGCGTTCAGCAACGGCCTCGCCTCGCTCGGGCAGGGGCTCACGCAGTATTCGCAACTGCAGTCGGGGCTCGGCAATCTCGGCTCGACGAGCGCGGCGTCGCTGCTGCAATCGGGCCTCAATCCGCAGAACATGCAGGCCGCGACGTATATCGCGCAAAGCGCGCCGGGCCAGTTGCAGTCGCTCGCCGCGACGCTCGGCCAGGCCGTGCAGTTCGCGACGAGCCAGGGCATTTCGGTGCCGTCGGTCGCGTCGTCCGCACTGAAGCTGCTGCCGTAACGTCGCGCGGATGCGTGCGCGATGCGTCGCCGGCATCGCGCGCGCCGGCCACGAACGATCGTCCCGCACACCATGGGGATTTCGCGCGATGCTATCGTGGCGTGTTCCTTTTATCGGTGCCGGTTCATGACTGACTCGTTCGACCTCTCGCGCTATTTCTCCCGCATCGGCTACGACGGCCCGGCCGAGCCGACGCTCGACGTGCTGCGCCGGCTGCACCTGCTGCATCCGCAGGCGATTCCATTCGAAAACCTCAATCCGCTGACCGGCGCGCGCGTCGCGCTCGACCTGCCCGCGATCGTCGACAAGTTGATCGAGCGCCGCCGCGGCGGTTACTGCTTCGAACTCAACAAGTTGTTCTACACCGCGCTCACGACGATCGGCTTTCGCGTGACGCCGCTGATCGCGCGCGTGCGCTGGATGCGGCCGCCCGAGATCGTCACCGCGCAGACGCACATGCTGCTGCGCATCGACCTCGACGGCGCGGTGTGGCTCGCGGACATCGGCTTCGGCAGCGCGACGCTGACCGCGCCGCTGCGCTTCGTGCCGGGCGAGCGGCAACTGACGCCGCACGGCGCGTTCCGCGTGATCGACGCACCGGTCGACGGCGAATTCGACATGCAGTTCGAAATTCCCGACGGCTGGCAGACGACTTACCGCTTCTCGCTGAAGCCGGCCGAATGGATCGATTACGAAGCCGCGAACTGGTTCACGTCGACGTATCCCGAATCGATCTTCGTGAACGACCTGATCGCGTGCCGCGTGCTGCCGGACGGCCGCGCGGCGCTGCTCAATACCGTGCTGACGCTGCGCGACGCGGCGGGGGCCGGGCGCACGATCGCGTTCGACAATGCAGCCGACTGGGCCGCGTGCCTGCGCGACACGATCGGCATCGATACGGCGGGATTCGATCTCGACGCGCTGTTCGCGCGGCTTGCGGCGCGCGCTGCGCGGTAACGCGACGCAGGGCATCCGACGGCGGCTCGGCACATGGGCCGCGATCATCCCGCCATCGTCCTCCGTTGACTTTTGCTAGATTGCTAGCATACTAGTACCCATGACCGACGAAGAAGTGAAGCAATTCAACGTGTACCTGCCGCTCGGCCTGATCCGGCAGGTCAAGCATCGCGCCATCGAGACGGAGCAATCGCTGTCCGCGCTGGTGGCCGACGCGTTGCGCGCGTATCTGGCCGCGCCGCCGCCCGGCGCGGAGCCGTCCAACAAGGAGAAGTGACATGTCGTCCGAACGGATCGAAGCTGTGTACCTGACCACGCACAACTGGGGCAAGTCGGCGAAGTTCTTTCAGGCGCTGGGCTTCAGGCTGGAATTCGAAACCGATCACCAGTCGGGCCAGTTGCGCAGCGGCGACGGCCCGTTCCTGTTCATCGCCGAAGTGCCGCCGAGCGAAAAGCCCGACATGCAGGTCGTCATCAAGGTGGCCGACGAGCAGGCGGTGCAGCCGCAGCCGATCGTCGATGTCGTCACCCCGTTCGAGGACACGCACTGGGGCACGCGCGACATGACCGTGCGCGATCCGGACGGTCGCGTGTGGCGCCTGCAGGCGCCGGGCAAGCAGGGCGCATGAGGTCGACATGACGGATATCCGCGAAGACGACGCACCCGACAGCACGGCCGCGCGTGTCGCGCTGTGGCGCGCGCTGCACGTCGAACTCGACGCGCCGCCGCATGTGCTCGCCGACGAGATCGGGTTGCAATTGCTCGCGCCGGCACCCGGCTGGCAGCAGCGCGGCGACATGGATCCGCAGTTCACGCGGCCGTTTCGTGCGTCGATCGTCGCGCGAGCGCGCTTCATCGAGGACCTCGTGGCCGAGCAGGTCGCGCGCGGCGTGAGCCAGTACGTGATCCTCGGCGCGGGGCTCGACAGTTTCGTGCAGCGCCGGCCGGACATGGCGTCGTGCGTGACGGTATTCGAAGTCGACCAGCCGGCGCCGCAGCGCTGGAAGCAGCGCCGCCTGGTCGAACTCGGCTTCGGCGTGCCCGACTGGCTGCGCTTCGTACCGGTCGATTTCGAAGCGAAGCAGTCGTGGCGCGACGCGCTCGTCGGCGCGGGCTTCGATGCCGGCCAGCCAGCGGTCGTGGTGTCCACCGGCGTCAGCATGTACCTGACGCGCGAAGCGAATGCGGCCGCGCTGCGCGAAGTCGCATCGCTCGCGCCCGGTTCGACGTTCGCGATGACGTTCCTGTTGCCGCTGGACAATGCAGATCCGGACGTGCGCCCGGGGATGGAAATGGCCGCGAAGGGCGCGCACGCGAGCGGCACGCCGTTCATCAGCTTCTTCATGCCGGACCAGATCCAGGCGCTCGCCCTGGAGGCCGGCTTCGCGAAGGCGGAACACGTGTCGGCCGCCGAGCTGACGCGCCGTTATTTCGCCGACCGCACGGATGGCCTGCGGCCGCCGAACCCCGCGGAAGAATTGCTCGTCGCGACGGTCTGACCCGTCGCGCCCGTCGTTCCCGTCACGCGCGTTCGAGCACGGCCATTTCCCGCACGACCACGAGCAGCACCGCGAGGCTCGCGCCGCCGGACGCACGCAGATCCGCGAGTAGATGCTCGTAACGCGCGAGCGCGGCCTCGCGGCGCGCGCGCCACGCACCGACGATCGTGTCCGGCGTGGTCGAGTCCGGCGATTCCGCGAGCGCGCTCGTCGCGAGCGTGCGCTTGAGCCGCGCGACTTCCGCGAGTGCGGCGGCGCGCGCGAGCATGTCCCAGTGCGTCGGTGTCGGCAGGGTCGCCGCGCGTTCGCCGATCCACCCGTAATTGAGCAGCGTGCCGAGCGAGAAATAGACGCCCGCGACGGGTTCGAGGCTGCGGTTGCAGGTCGCGGCCACTTCGGCGATGTCGAGCAGCGCGGCCGAGATGTCGCCGCTCGCGACGCGTACCGCGAGCGCGCTGTCGACGCCGGCATCCACGAGCACGCGCTGCCGCTCGGACAGCGCATCGAGATCGTCCGCCGGCAGCAGCGACGGCAGTTGCGGCGCGAGCCGCTGTGCGGCGTCGCGGCAACGCGCGATCAGCTCGGCGACGCCGCCGTCGGCCACCGCGCCCGCTTGCAGGTGACGCAGGAACCACAGCGCCGCGCGCTCCAGCAGCCGCGCGACGTCGACGAACATGCGCGCCTGCACGTCGTCGGCGACGCGGTTGTCGAGCGCGTCGATGTCGCGCCACACCGCATCGAGGTCGAACACGTCGCGCGCCATGATGCATGCGCGCACGATGTCGCCGGGCTTCGCGTCGGTTTCCTCCATCAGCCGGTGCACGAATGCGCAGCCGACGCGGTTCACGAGCGCGTTGGTCAGGTGCGTCGCGAGAATCTCGCGGCGCAGCGGATGGCGGCGCATCGGCTCGCTGAAGCGCTGCTGCAGCGGCTTCGGGAAGTAGTCGACGAGCATCGCCGCTACCAGCGGATCCTCGGGCACGTCGGATTCGAGCAGCGCGTCGTAGAGCCACATCTTGCTGTACGCGAGCAGCACCGCGCGCTCCGGCGACGTGAGGCCGAGCTTCGCGGCCTGCCGCTCGGCGACTTCGTCGTCGGTCGGCAGGAATTCGATCACGCGGTTCAGGCGGCCCGCGCGTTCGAGCCAGCGCATCAGGCGCGCCTCGGCGTCGAGCAGCTCGACCGCATAGCGGCCCGCGATCGACAGCGCCTGCGTCTGGTAGTAGTTGTCGCGCAGCACGAGCAGCCCGACTTCGTCGGTCATCTCGGCGAGCAGCGCGTTGCGCTGCTTCTCGGTCATCTCGCCGTCGGACACGACGAGCCCGAGCAGGATCTTGATGTTGACTTCGTGATCCGAACAATCGACGCCGGCCGAGTTGTCGATCGCATCGGTGTTGATGCGGCCGCCGCGCTGCGCGAACTCGATGCGGCCGAACTGCGTGCAGCCGAGATTGCCGCCTTCGCCGACGACCTTGCAGCGCAGGTCCGCGCCGTTCACGCGCACCGTGTCGTTCGCGCGGTCGCCGACCTGCGCGTGGGTTTCGCGCGCGGCCTTCACGTAGGTGCCGATGCCGCCGTTGTACAGCAGGTCGACCGGCGCCTGCAGGATCGCGCGGATCAGCTCGGTCGGCGGCAGCGCGTGCGCGTCGATGCCGAGCGCGGCCTGTACCGCCGGCGACAGCGGGATCGTCTTCGCGGTGCGCGGATACACGCCGCCGCCCGGCGAAATCGCGGCCGCGTCGTAGTCGGCCCAGCTCGAGCGTTCGAGCGCGAACATGCGCTGGCGCTCCGCGAAGCTCGTCGCCGGGTCGGGGTTCGGGTCGAGGAAGATGTGCCGGTGATCGAACGCGGCGACGAGCCGGATATGCGGCGACAGCAGCATCCCGTTGCCGAACACGTCGCCCGACATGTCGCCGACGCCGACCACGGTGAAGTCGGTCGTCTGCGTGTCGATGCCCATCTCCCGGAAGTGCCGCTTCACCGATTCCCACGCGCCGCGCGCGGTGATCGCCATCTTCTTGTGGTCGTAGCCGACCGAGCCGCCGGACGCGAACGCATCGTCGAGCCAGAAGCCGTATTCGTGCGAGATCGCGTTCGCGTAGTCGGAGAAGGTGGCCGTGCCCTTGTCGGCGGCGACGACCAGGTACGGATCGTCGGGGTCGTGGCGCACGACGTCGGGCGGCGGCACGATCGCGTTGCCGGCGAGGTTGTCGGTGAGGTCGAGCAGCCCGCGCAGGAACGTCTGGTAGCACGCGATGCCTTCGCGCATCCAGGCTTCGCGATCGGTCTGCGGCGGCGGGTTCTTCACGACGAAGCCGCCTTTCGAGCCGACCGGCACGATCACGACGTTCTTCACCATCTGCGCCTTCATCAGCCCGAGCACCTCGGTGCGGAAATCCTCGCGGCGATCCGACCAGCGCAGGCCGCCGCGCGCGACGCGCCCGCCGCGCAGGTGCACGCCCTCGACGCGCGGCGAATACACCCAGATCTCGAACATCGGCTTCGGTTCGGGCAGGCCGGGCACCTTCGCCGGGTTGAACTTGAACGACAGGTACGGCTTCGATTCGCCGTTCGCGTCGGCGAGGAAATAGTTCGTGCGCTCGGTGGCGTTGATCACGCCGAGGAACTGGCGCAGGATGCGGTCCTCGTCGAGGTTCGGCACCTGGTCGAGCGCGCCTTCGATCGCCTTCAGCAGCCGTTCGGCCTGCACGTCGCGCGTGTCGCCGATGCGCGGGTCGAAGCGCAGCAGGAACAGCGCGACGAGTTGCCGCGCGATCGCCGGATTGCCGGTCAGCGCGCGTTCGATATACGCGTCGCTGAAGGTCGAGCCGACCTGCCGCAGGTATTTCGCATACGCGCGCAGGATCGTCACTTCGCGTGCGCTCAGGTGCGCGCGCAGCACGAGACGGTTGAAGTCGTCGTTTTCGATCCGGCCGCTCCAGATCCGGTCGAACGCATCCTCGAACAGGCCTTTCACGCGCTCGATGTCGAACTCGGTATCGTCGGCGAGCTCGAGGCCGAAATCGTGTACCCATGCATGCGCGGCGTC
Source organism: Burkholderia sp. AU16482 (assembly GCF_002223285.1). Lineage (NCBI taxonomy): Bacteria > Pseudomonadati > Pseudomonadota > Betaproteobacteria > Burkholderiales > Burkholderiaceae > Burkholderia > Burkholderia sp. AU16482. Next base: position 1,436,488 of record NZ_NKEY01000006.1, on the reverse strand, counting down.
CTGCGTCTGGATCCGGTACGGCCGCTCCTCGTCGACGCGCACGCCGAGATGTTCGAGCATCGGCAGGCTGCGCGACAGCGCGATCGGGTCGCCCGCGCGATACACCTTGAAGCGGAACGCGCGCGGCTCGGCCTCGATCGGGCGGTACAGGTTCATCGCGAGCTGGCCCGAGTCCTTCACGCGCTCGATCAGCTCGATGTCGCGCACGGCCGTGCGCGCCGGGTAGTCGTCGCGATAGCCGGCGGGGAACGAATCGGCATAGCGCTGCAGCAGGCGGTTGCCTTGCTCTTCGCCGAATGTGTCGAGCAGCGCGTCGGCGAGATCGTCCTGCCAGCGGCGCGTGACCTGCACGAGCCGCGTTTCGAGCTCGCGCGTGTCGACGTCGGGCATCGTGCCCGGTTCCGCATGCACGACGAAATGAATGCGCGCGAGCGCCGATTCCGACAGCAGCGGCGTGAACTCGACGTTCACGCCGTTGTACGCATCGACCAGCAGCTTCGCGATGCGGCGGCGCAGATCGGTGTTGTACTTGTCGCGCGGCACGAACACGAGACACGACACGAAGCGGTCGAAGCGGTCGCGGCGCACGAACAGCCGCGTGCGCTGGTGTTCCTGCAGGCGCAGGATGCCGAGCGCGATGTCGTAGAGCCGGTCTTCGTCGGCCTGGAACAGTTCGTCGCGCGGATAGGTTTCGAGCACCGTCACGAGCGATTTGCCGAGATGCCCCTTCGGCAGGAAGCCCGCACGCCGCACGATGTTCGCGCACTTGCGGCGCACGATCGGGATCTCGGTGAACGAACCGAAATAGGCGGTCGACGTGTAGAGGCCGATGAAGCGGCGCTCGCCGGTGACCTTGCCGTCGGCACCGACGAGCTTCACGCCGACGTAGTCGAGATAGCCGGGCCGGTGCACGGTCGCGCGCGAATTCGCCTTGGTCAGGAAGATCGGCCAGGGGCCGGTGATGATCTCGGCGGCGGCCGGCGGCAGCGGCGTCACGTCGGGCGCGCCGGACGTGCGCAACGATTCGCGCAGGATGCCGAAGCCCGAGCCCTCGATGCCGCGCAGGCCGAAACCCGTGCCGTCCGATACGAGCGCGTAGTCGCGCTGGCCGAGGAACGTGAAGTGATCGGCGGCCATCCATTCGAGGAACGCGCGCGCCTCGATGTCCTCCGCGGTCGATTCGCGCGCCTTCATCTCCTTGATCGTCGCGCGGGCGATGTCGACGATCTTCGGCCAATCTTCCACCGACGCGCGCACGTCGCCGAGCACGCGCGCGATGTCCTCGCGCAGCGTGTCGAGCAACGCGGCGTCGCCGCAGCGGTCGACTTCGAAATGGATGAACGACGCGAGTTGCGACTGGCCGTCGCCGGACGTCGCGCCGCCCGCGTCGACCCGCTCGATGCCGCCGCCGGCGCCGCGCCAGATGCGGAACACCGGATGCAGCGCCGAATGCAGCGCGAGCCCGAGACGGTTGATGGCCATCGTCACCGAGTCGACGAGGAACGGCATGTCGTCGTTGACGATCTCGATCACCGTGTGGTCGGAATGCCAGCCGTGCTGTTCGAGGATCGGGTTGTACACGCGCAGGCGTTCGCTGCCGGGCACGAATTTCTGGGCGGTCTGCCAGTGCGCCATCGCGGCGCCGTACAGGTCGGCGATGCCGCGGCTCTGCAGATCGTCCGCATCGACGAAGTCGTAGTAATGACGCAGGAAGGGTTCGACGATCCGGAACGTGGCGTCGGGCAGGCGAGCGCGCGCGAATTCGACGACATCGGAGAGCAGGTGTGCGACGACTTCCTCGTTCTTCGCTTCCATGGCGGTCTCCTCGTCGGGTGGCCATCGGCTGCTGCGTCTGTCCCGCATTATGCGCCGATTGCGTGACGAAGCGATGTGCGGGCGCACAACGGCGGCGGGCGAAGGCGCCCGCGTGCGGCGCCTGTCGCGGGCGCCGCGGGGTAGGGTTTGGGTGCGGCACCGGGCAGACGACGCCGAAGCGACGCCGCCCGTGTCGCTCAACCCTCATCGCTCCACAGCTTTCCGGCCGTCGCCCAGTTCTCCTTCTTCACGTCGGTGAGAATGATATCGACCGAGCCCGGCGCGCAGCCGAGCGTCTCGCACGTGACGCGCGTGATTGCTTCGACGAATGCGCGCTTTTGCTCGACGGTGCGGCCTTCGAACAGCTGGATATTGAAAGTCGGCATGACACATGCTCCGGTTGGGATTGAACGATTGACGACGAGCGATTCGGCACGGTGCGGATGCGGCGTCAGTCGCGATACGACGGATCGATCCGGTCGAGCCGGCGCAGCAGCGCCGGCCATTCCAGTTCGCCCTCGATCGCGCCGCCGTCGCGCAGTTGTTCGGCGGTGCGCTCGGCGATGGCCGGTTCCGGCAGCACGAGGGGCCCGCCGCCTGCTTGCGCGCGCAACTGGATGTCGCACGCCTTGATCAGCGTATCCATCAGCACGTACGCTTCGGCGACGGTCCGGCCCACCGTCAGCGTGCCGTGATTGCGCAGCAGCATCGCGGATTTCGCGCCGAGGCTCGCCGTCAGCCGCGCGCCTTCGTCCGGCGAGAACGCGAGCGCCTCGTACTCGTGGTACGCGAGATCGCCATGAAAGCGCAGCGCGTGCTGCGACGCCGGCAACAGCCCGTCGCGCTGGATCGACACGGCGATGCCGGCCGTATTGTGCAGGTGCATCACGCAGACGGCGTCCGCGCGCGCGGCGTGCACGGCCGCATGCAGCGCGAAGCCGGTCACGTTGACCGCGTGCTCGCCGTCGCCGATCCGGTTGCCGGCCAGATCGATCTTCACGAGGTTCGATGCGCGGACCTCGTCGAAGGTCAGGCCGAACGGGTTGATCAGGAAGTGGCCCGGCTCGCCCGGCACGGTTGCGGACAGATGCGTGTAGATCAGGTCGTCCCAGCCGTTCAGCGCGACGAGCCGGTACGCGGCGGCGAGGTCGACGCGCAGCTTGCGTTCGGCGTCCGAGATCGGGCCGCCGGGCTTCACGGCATCAGGACGGTGTGCGAATGACATCGGGTTCTCCGAGGGTGAGGCGGCGCGCGACGGCTACGGTCACCCATGACGCGAGCGCGAACGGGGCCGTGAACAGGGTAATGCCTGCGCGCATCGCGAGCCACTGGATCAGCGCGGCGAGGGCGGCGGCCGCGAGCGCCGCACGCGGCCCGCGCGACATCAGCGCGAGCGCGGCGAGCGCGCCATTGAAGCTGAGCAGGCCATCGGCGAACGATGCGTCGCTCGCGCCGAGCGCGACGAGCAGCACGGTCGACGCGATCGCACCGCCGAGTGCGAACGCGGCCGCGCGGCGCGATGCGACGGCGAGACCGGCGACGACCAGCGCGCCGGCCCAGGCGCCTTGCGCGAAGGTGGTCTGAGCGACGCCCGACAGCAGCGCGTCGGTTGCGGAAGCGAGCGTCGGCACGGGATCGGCGCTCGCGCCGTCCGCATGCTGCGACGCGACAAACGGCAGCCACAGCGCGGTGACGGCCAGGCACGGGCTCGAATACGGGCACTGGCGCCAGCGGGCGAGCGGCGCCCGCATCGCGCGTTGCACGAGCGCCGCGCCGATCGCGACCAGCGGCACCAGCGCGATGGCGGCGAGTTGACCGGGCGCGAACAGGACGGCGATCAGCGCGGCCAGCGCACCGTTGAAGCCGTGCAGCCCCTGTTCGACGTCGCGGCGCTCGGCGCCCGTCAGCACGGCCGTCATGCTCGCGGCGGCCGAGCCGACCAGCGCCGCGCATGCGAGCCGCAGGTCGGTCAGCGCCAGCGCGGCCAGGAGCAGCGCGCCGGTGAGCGCATGCGCCTGGAGCACGATCTGCCCGACGCCGCGCAGCAGGATGCGCAGGTCGATCGACGGCGAGGCGGGGAGGGCGGTAGGCATGATGGCGGCGGAGCAGGACAAGCCGCGAGCATAGGGCACGTTTCAATGCACCGGAATAGGGAATTCTGGATAGTCAGGATTTGTGGCGGATGCGCTGATGTGGGGCATGGTCGGTGTGTATTCGGCGCGGGTGTAGTCGACTTCGCCGAGCGGCTCGGCGCCCCGGTCATGTTGACCACGACGACCCAACGTTGGACGAAATCGCGTATCGCTCCGAGAGCCCGACCAGGCTGTGATCTCAAGGCGATATGGTTGCGGTTCGACCACGCCCGCCGGACGCGGACCGAAGCTCGATAGCGAGGTCTGCTCTCGCGAATGCGCTGTTGTAGAACCGTGCGGCAAGGGGACTCTGGGTCTCGACTCGCCCACGAAGCCCGCCACGTTCAGCCATTCGTTCTCGCACCGGGCATTGAATGCGTATAATACGTACAATACGTATTACTCGTCCCGGAGACGCCATGGTCACCATTACCGCAACTGAACTGGCCCGCCATACTCGCCAGATCCTCGATCAGGTCGCCCAACGCCGTGAGACGATCGTGGTCGAACGCAACCAGACCGTGATCGCGCGGCTGGTCCCGGCCGAGCCCGTTATGGACGCCGCACAAGCGCTCGAAGGCCTGCCTGCAAGTTTCGACGCCGAGGACGCAGCCCGTTGGCTGCGAGATAGTCGCAGCGGCTTCGAAGACGGAGTTCGTGATCCGTGGGCATGATCATCGACAGTTGCGTGTGGGTGGGGCTGGCCGGCGGCACGATCGAATCGCGTGCCGTGATCGACACGGCGGGCGATGCGCCTGTGTTCATCTCGACGATTTCGTTGGGCGAACTGGCATTCGGCGTGCAGGCTTGCGCGGACGCTGCCAAACGCGCGCGGCGCGCCGCCCATTTGCGCCAACTTGAGCGCCGACCTGTGCTTGAAGTCACGCGCCACACTGCGGCCGCTTTCGGGGTGCTGGCTGCTGCTGTCAAGCAGGCGGGCCGCTCGCCGCGGCCGCGCTACAACGATCTGTGGATTGCAGCGCAGGCGATTGAGCACGGCTATGCGCTGATGACGCTGAACGTCGCGGATTTCGCTGATTTGCCAGGGCTAACCGTGCGCGTGCCACATGCTTGAACGTGAACGAGTGGCGAGCGTGAATCTGGACTGAACCTTGGACGGTGCGCCAGCCACCGGGTGGACCGCGTTCGCCGTTCGAGGATGAGCGCGGAGCGGCGCGAGTCGTGGAAGCTATCCGATCGGCGTTCGAGGGGCTGGCAATAGCCGCCGAACACGAATGACGCGCGCTGGACTCGTCGACGGCGGCATTCTCGATAGCCGGGATTTGTGTGACGATGCCTCGATGTGCGGTAACAAGGAGGCAGCAGAATGCGCGAACTGCGGTGGGCGTCGCTCGAGGGCGACGGAATCGAACATCTGACGTTTGACCGGAATGATTCCGGCATCGTCGTCGAAAGCGCGGTGGTCGGCCAGCGGTACGGCCGTGCATACGGGCTGGCGTATCGCGTCGAGTGCGATGCGCAATGGCGCGTGACCTGCGCGGTGCTCAAGGTGATGGGCGGCGGCACGCTCGAACTGCGCGGCGACGGGGCCGGACACTGGCGCGACGGTTCAGGCCGCGAACTGCACGAGCTCGACGGCTGCGTCGACATCGACATCGCTGCGACGCCGTTCACGAATTCGCTGCCGATCGGCCGCCTCGGCCTCGCGCGCGGCGAGCGACGGCCGATCGACGTCGCGTACATCTCGACGCCGGATCTGAAGGTCACGCCGGTCAAGCAGGCTTATGCGTGCATCGAACCGGGCCGTCGCTACCGATACGAAGGCATCTTCCGGAATTTCACGGCGGAGATGGACATCGACGACGACGGGCTCGTGATCGACTACGAAACGCTGTTCAAGCGTTTGCCGCCGCTGCGCTGAATGGCCGCTCCCGTCCGCATGGCCGGCGTCGCCGCCGGTACTGCCGCGACCGCGGCCCCTTCATGCGCGGACGCGAACCGGTCGATCCGCGACGCGATCAGGTCCGGATGGCGCAGCACGATCCAGTGCGCGCCGTCGATTTCCTCGCGCACGTGCTCGCCGAGCCAGCGGTCGAGGTCGGCCGACATCTCGGGCGTCACGTAGCGGTCGCGCACGGGCACCAGGATCTGCACCGGCGCCTGCGCATACCGTTCACGCGGCTTGCGGGCCCGCGCGATGAAGTTCGCGCGGTACATCTGCATTCCATTCAGCGCGTTCTTCAGTTGCGCGGGATCGCGCTCGGCGCGCACGCGCTCCGTGATCTGCAGCCAGCGCGGCCACAGCGCGGCGCCGCCGAGCCGCCACACCAGCGACGGTACGAGCGGCAGATGGAAGAACGCGATGTACCACGATTTCAGGCTCTGCTTGAGCCGCATCTTCGCGCGGAACACGTGATCGAGGCACGGGCCCGAGATCGACGTGTACGACGCGATGCGGCCGCGCAACGCAGGGTCGGTCACGGCCTCCCAGCACTGGATCGAGCCCCAGTCGTGGCCGACGAGGTGGAACGGCCGGCCGCCGCAGGTTGCGTCGGCCACCGCCTTCAGGTCGCCGGCGAGCCGCTCGAGCGTGTAGTCGGCGCGGCGGCGCGGCGCGTCGGATGCGCCGGCGCCGCGCACGTCGTACGCGATCACGCGGTAGCGCTTCGCGAGCCGCGCGCGGATCGGCGCCCACACGGCCGCCGAGTCGGGGTAGCCATGCACGAGGATCAGCGGCGGCGCGCGACGCGGCCCGCTGACGTAGACGGCGAGTTTCACGTCGCCGGACGGGACGGTCAGCATCTCGTGAGCGCGCGCCATCGCGTCATGCCTGCGCAACCGGATGCAGCGGCACGCGGCGCGGCGCAGCCTGCGCCGCATAACGCGCGTTGGTCGCGTCGATGTTGGCGAGCAGCGTGTCGAGCCCCTGCAGATACTGATGGTTGTCGTGGTCCCACGGATGGAAGCCCGGGCGGAAATAGTCGAGCCATTCTCGCGCGATGCTCGGGAACACGCCGTTTCTCGGGCTGTACAGATACTTCACGAGGCGCCACATGCCGCCGAACTTGCCATGCTTGCGACGGTGCGACAGCATCAGCCGCACGTGGAAGTCGAACACGATCGTCCAGAACATCACGGTCGTAAGCAGCATCGTGCCGGTGCGCAGCAGGTAGCTGCCGAGGCCCGGCTTCATCACGACGTTCCACACGTCGTACGACACCGCCTTGTGCTCGGTTTCCTCCATCGCGTGCCACATCCACATCTGCTGATAGCCTTCGACCGACCCGTCGATCCGATGCTCGTGGCCCGACAGCAACTGGTTCGCGAGGATCGCCGTGTAGTGCTCGAGCGCGATCGTGATCGCGAGCTGCATCGAATGCGGCAGCGTCTTCTTGAAGAAGCCGAGGATCGTCCACAGCCGCTTGTCGAGCTTGTGCGCGGGCAGGCCGGACGCCTGCAGCAGATCGTTGTACTCGATGTGCTCGCGCGTGTGCATCGCTTCCTGACCGATGAAGCCGAGCACCTGCTTCTTCAGCTCGGGATCCTCGATCCGGTCGCGGTAATTGCGCACCGAGTCCATGAAGAAGCGTTCGCCGGCCGGAAACAGCAGCGACAGCGCATTCATGAAGTGCGTGACGGGTACGCCCTGCACATGCCAGTCCTTCGCGCGTTCGGGCGGCAGCGCGAAACGGATGTCGCGCCGCACGGGCATCATGTTCGGTGTCGTCATGATTGTTCTCCCTGATTGCCTGCATTGTTGTAGGTGGCGTGCACCGGCGCCGGCGTGCCGCGTGCGGCGCGGCGGGCCTTCGCGGCCTCGCGGCGCGTCGCGAGCACGACGAGCGCCTGGTATGCGGCGGGCAGGATGCGCGCCATCCAGTCCGCGCCCTTCGCGTCGCGGCCGATCAGCACGCGGCGCTTGTTCTTGCGCACGCCGGCGAGGATCGTGCGCGCGGCGTCGTCGGCGCTCGTGATGAAGAACTTCTCGAAGCTGTCCTTGCCTTGCTGTTCGCTCTCGACGATGAAGCCGACCATGTTTTTCGCGACGCGGCTCGACTGCGCGATGTTCGTGCGGATGCCGCCCGGATGCACGCACGTGGCCGACACGCCGCACTTCATCATGTCGAGTTCCTGGCGCAGCGATTCGGTGAAGCCGCGCACCGCGAACTTGGTCGCGTTGTAGCCGCTCATGCCCGGCTGCGCGAAGATCCCGAAGATGCTCGACGTGTTGATCACGTGGCCTTCGCCCGACGCCTTCAGGTGCGGCAGGAACGCCTTCGTGCCGTGCACGACGCCCCAGAAGTTGATGTTCACGATCCACTCGAGATCGCCGTAGTCCATGCCTTCGATCGTGCTCGACAGCGCGACGCCCGCATTGTTGAAGATCAGGTTGACCTTGCCGTGCTCCCGCGCGGTGTCGTCGGCCCACGCGAACATCGCGTCGCGATCGCCGACGTCGAGCACGCGCGTCGACACGCGCACGTTCGGCGCGATCGCGCGGACGATCCGTTCGGTTTCCGCGAGGCCGACGCCGTTCTTGTCGGCGAGCGACACGTGGCAGCCGGCCTGCGCGAGCTGGATCGCGAGCGCGCGGCCCATGCCCGAGCCGGCGCCCGTGATCGCGGCGACCTTGTTGGCGAAATCTCTCATGTCGGTGGCTCCTTGTCTGGCTCAGGCCGCTTCGGCGGACGTGGAAGCGGAAGCGGCCGGCGCGGCGGCGGGCCGCGCGGTCGTGTCGTGCGGTGCGCGATACGCGTGGTAATCGGCGATCGAGAAGCGCGCGGTCGCCTGGCGGAAGCGCCACGTGAAGCCCGGCCACAGCGTCGTGTTCTTGCCGGTGCGCGGGTCGAGGTACCAGCTCTTGCAGCCGCCCGTCGACCAGATCGCCTTTTTCAGCTTGCCCTGCAGATCGTTGTTGAACTGGGCCTCGACGAGCGGGCGCACCTCGATCGCGTCCGCGTGCTCGCGGCGCATCGCCTGCAACGCACCGAGGATGTATTCGATCTGCGACTCGATCATGAAGACCATCGAGTTGTGGCCGAGGCCCGTGTTCGGGCCGACGATCATGAAGAAGTTCGGGTAGCCGGGCAGCGTCGTGCCGAGATACGCGTGCGCGCCGTCGCGCCAGGCGTCGACGATGTCGAGGCCGCCGCGGCCGACGATCGCGCCGCGCGGATACGGGTCGGCCACCTGGAAGCCGGTGCCGTAGATCAGGCAATCGACTTCATGGCGCTTTCCGTCGGTCGTCACGACCGCGTCGGCTTCGATATGGTCGATGCCGGTCGTGATCACGTCGACGTTCTTGCGCGACAGCGCCGGATAGTAGTCGTTCGAGATCAGCACGCGCTTGCAGCCGAGCGTGTAGTTCGGCGTCACCACCTTGCGCAGTTCCGGATCGGGAATCTGCTTGCGGATGTGGCGCAGCGCGAGCTTCTGCACGTTCTTCATCAGCGACGGATGGATCGCGAAGCCGAGCACGCGCGATTCGAGCATCCAGTAGATGCCGCTGCGCACGACCTTCTGCGTGAACGGCAGCGTGCGGAACAGCCATTTCTCGAAGCCGGTGAGGTTGCGGTCGGGCTTCGGCATGATCCACGGCGGCGTGCGCTGGAACAGCGCGAGCGACTTCACGCGCGGTGCGATCCGCGGCACGAACTGGATCGCGCTCGCGCCGGTGCCGATCACCGCGACGCGCTTGCCTTCGAGCGGATAGTCGTGATCCCACTGCTGCGAATGGAACGCGCGACCCTGGAAGGTTTCGACACCGGGGATCGCCGGCAGCGCGGCGCGCGACAGCCCGCCCATTCCCGACACCAGCACGCGCGCGGACAGCCGCTTGCCGTTCGCGAACGTGAGGCGCCAGCGTTGCGCGGTTTCGTCGTATTCGGCGCGCTGCAACTCGTGATTCAGCCGCAGGTACGGGCCGATGCCGAAGCGCTGCACGCAGTCTTCCAGATACGCGCGGATCTCCGGCTGCGGCGCGAACATGCGCGTCCAGCGCGGGTTCGGCGCGAACGAGAACGAATAGACGTGCGATTGCACGTCGCATGCGCACCCGGGGTAATGATTGTCGCGCCATGTGCCGCCGACCGACGCGGCCTTCTCGAGGACGACGAAGTCGGTCACGCCCGTTTGCTTCAGGCGGATCGCCATCCCGAGGCCGGCAAAGCCGGTGCCGATGATGGCGATGTCGATGGTTTCGTCCAGGCCGTCGTGGCCGGGTGGACCGAAAGGCAACGTGCGAGCATTCATCCGGGTGTCTCCGATCTGGCTCATTTTTTAATGTTACATTGGTTGATGTAACGATAGTGGGTGAACCTGGAAACCGCAAGAGGCTAGAGGCGGCGCTCTAAGGGCCGGAAGCCAGACGGGAAAAGGCTGAGCGGGGTTTGGAACGGTCCGGCTTCCGCAATGCGGGATGAGCGGAAAAGGCCGTCGGCAGGGCAAGACAGGGGAAAACCGGGGGCCGCCCGCGCGCGGCGGCCCGTTTGAAACGGTATCAGGGGCTGATCGACCGGCCGGCGATCTCATGGAAAACCCCGGCCACGATCGTGACCTGCGCGAGCGCATAGAGGCCCCAGATCAGATAGTCGATGCCCGGAAAAACGCCGAGGAAGCGGCCGACGCCGATCAGCGTGTCGGAGCCGACGAAGATCAGGCTGCCGATGGCGACCAGCGGGCCGCGCGTGCGGGCGGCGAGCGCGAAGCTCGCCATCACGCACAGCACGAGCATGTAGACGGCGACCGGCGCCAGCAGCTCGCCGAGGTGCGGGAAGAACGCCGCGTAGAACGCCGGCGCGGCGATCCACAGCCCGACGAGCGCAACGATGCGCCAGCCGTGCGGCCGCGCGCGCCATCGGAAGAAGATCGCGCAATAACACACGTGCGTGAGCAGGAATGCGCCGAGGCCGAGGACGAACGACAGCGGCCAGTCGGGCAGCGCGAGCAGCACGTCGCCGAGCACGGCGGTCGCGAGCGCCGCGCACAGCCATGCGCGTTCGCGCGCCGCGCCGCAGGTGCTGCCCGCCGCGAGCAGCAGGATGCCCATCGCGGCTTTCGCGGCGGCCTGGCCCGGATAGGGGGCGGCGGCGAGCGACAGCCCGTACAGCAGCGCCGCAGCGATGGCGAGCGGCCAGAGCCGGCGGTAGGTGGCGGGAAGCGTGGCGATCAAGGCGGGTGTCTCCGGTTTGTTGTCGTCTGCGGTGGACGACGCGCCGTCGGGGGCGCGGCTGCCGGCCATTATCCGGAAGAACGAGCACGCCAAAACCGGCGAATCCTTCTAGGAAACGACGACGGCGGCCTGCGCTGCGGCACCGGATTTTTCCGCGCGTTGCCCCGGCGGAACCGGGGCAACAGCTGCGATTCGGCTTGCTATGATCGCCGCGGTATTGCCGTTGTCGCTGTCGATGTCCCGCGTCGCCTCTCGACTGAATGCGCGAGCCGATGCATGCCCGATGAATCCCCGCCGTGCCCGGCCCGCGCGCTCGTTCGAAGCGGGGCGGCGCGGCCGCCACGAAAACAGGTCCGACCATGACCGAACTTCTCCACGGCGACGGCGCGATCCGTCGCACGACGCCGTACGGTTCCTCGATCGAAAACACCTATGCGGGCGTGCTGTCGTTCATGCGCCGCAATTACTCGCGCGCGCTCGACGGCGTCGACGTCGCGATTTCCGGCGTGCCGCTCGATCTCGCGACGACGTATCGCTCCGGTGCGCGGCTCGGGCCGGCCGCGATCCGCGCGGCGAGCGTGCAACTCGCGGAGCTCAACCCGTATCCGTGGGGCTTCGATCCGTTCGACGATCTCGCGGCCGTCGACTACGGCGACTGCTGGTTCGACGCGCACAACCCGCTGTCGATCAAGCCGGCGATCGTCGAGCATGCACGCACGATCCTGCGCTCGGGCGCGAAGATGCTGACGCTCGGTGGCGACCACTACATCACGTATCCGCTGCTGGTCGCGCACGCGGAGCGCCACGGCAAGCCGCTGTCGCTGATCCATTTCGACGCGCACTGCGATACATGGGCCGACGACGACCCGGACAGCCTCAATCACGGGACGATGTTCTACAAGGCCGTGAAGGAAGGGCTGATCGATCCCGCGACGTCGGTGCAGGTCGGCATTCGTACGTGGAACGACGACTTTCTCGGGATCGAGCGGCTCGACGCCGCGTGGGTGCATGATCATGGTGCGCGGGCGGCGGTCGAGCGCATCGTCGAGATCGTCGGTGCGCGGCCTGCATACCTGACGTTCGATATCGATTGCCTCGATCCGGCGTTCGCGCCAGGAACGGGGACGCCGGTCGCGGGCGGGTTGTCGTCCGCGCAGGCGCTGGCGATCGTGCGCGCGCTCGGGGCGGTGAATCTGGTCGGGGCGGACGTCGTGGAGGTGGCGCCGGCGTACGATCACGCGGACATCACGGCGATCGCGGCCGCGCATGTGGCTTGCGATCTGCTGTGTCTGTGGCGGCAGAAGAAGGTGGCGGGGGCGTTGCGTTGAGCGCGTGGCGCGCGGCACGCGACAGCGGCCGGCGGGGCAGCGCTCCCGGCCGGCCTGCCGATGCAGGGGGCCGCGCGCGTTACTTCGCCGCCAGCGCACCCGCCACGCTTTTGTCGACCCAGGCGTTTTCGGCCACGCTCAGTTTCTGCGGAATCAGCTTCGCCGCGTGGAACGCATCGGCCACACCTTGCTGCGCGGCGACGATGCGTTCGTCGATCGGCACCGCACCGAACGGCACGCGTTTGATCCACGTCTCGACGAGCGCCTGCGGCAACCCGACCTTCGGCGCAAGCAGCGCGGCCGTGTCGGCCGGATGCGCGTTGACCCACTGGCCCGTTTCCCGCGCCTGTTTCAGGATCGCGCCGACCACGTCGGGATGCTGTTGCGCGAAACTGCGCGTCGCCTCGTAGAAATTGTTGGTCGCGGCGAGCCCCGTGTAGTCGGACAGCGTGCGCACCTTCAGCGCGCTTTGCGCGGCCGCGTAGTACGGATCCCACACGGCCCACGCATCGACGTTGCCGCTTTCGAACGCGGCGCGCGCATCGGCCGGCGGGAGATACACCGGCTGGATTTCGTCATAGCGCACGCCGGCTTTCTTCAGCGCCTCGAGCAGCAGGTAGTTCGCGCTCGAGCCTTTCTGCAATGCGACCTTCTTGCCGCGCAGGCCGGCCACCGTCCGGATCGGCGAATCGGCCTTCACGAACACCGCTTCGTTGTGCGGCGCCGGCGGTTCCGCGCCGACATAGACGAACTGCACGCCGGCCGCCTGCGCGAACACGGGCGGCGGCGCGCCCGTGTAGCCGAAGTCGATGCTGTTCGCGTTCAGCGCCTCGAGCAGTTGCGGGCCGGCCGGGAATTCGAACCATTGAACGCCATAGCCGAGCGGCTTGAGCCGCGCTTCGAGCGCGCCCTGCGCCTTGACGATCGACAGCAGGCCGGCCTTTTGATAACCGATGCGCACGATCTTGTCGGCGCCGCCTTGCGCGAACGCCGACGCGGCGGACAGGGCAACGAGCGAGACGGCGGCGGCGCGGGTGATCCAGCGGGTGAAACGAATCATCGAACGAACTCCATGCGAGGCATCTTCGGGGAGCGGCCGGCGCCGCTCGGTTGGAAGAATCGTCGCATGGGCGATCGCGCCCGCAAACGAAGCATTGCCGATATGGATATGACGGCGTCGGGCCTATGCTTTGTCGCCGCCGCCCGCCGGATCGGGCGTGTCCGTCGTGCCGGACTGCCGCGCTGCTTCGTCGCTGAGCTTCTTGTCGAGGATCGTCGCGACCCGCCCGCCGAGATATGCGCCGGCCGCGGTTTCGAGCGCGCGGTTCGTCTCGCCTTCGACGAACACGGCCGCGAGCGGGCGCAGGCGCCAGATCGCGTCGACCAGTTGGGGCACGTCGGTGGCCGGCGGCAGCGTGCCGGCGTCGTAGCGGTCGAGCCGCTTCACGACGAGATCGACGAGCAGGCGCGCGATCGCGTCGAAATGCGGCCGCGCGAGGCTGATCACGTCGAGCAGCTCGCGCGGCGGAATCCCTTCCTTCGTCATCGCGGCCGCCGCCTCGAGCAGCGCGGGGCTCTTCGCGACGAACGACAGGCCGCGCCGTTCGAGCAGCCCGAGCTCGGTCACGCGCGACAGTTGCGTGGTCGCCTGCGGGCCGAACATCTGCGCGAGTTGCGCGAGCGAGTAGGTTTTCGGCAACTCGTGCGACCAGCGGCCGCCGATCGCGTTCTCGAGGCCGAGGATCGAGCGCAGATCGTGGCCTTCGTCGATCGCCTTGATCAGATCCTGGATGTTCGACAGCGTGTAGCCGCGCGCGAGCAGATGGTTGATCAGCTTCAGGCGCGCGACGTGCGTGTCGTCGTAGATGCCGACGCGCCCGCGTTTCTCCGGCGGCGCGAGCAGCCCGCGATCCTGGTAGGCGCGGACGTTGCGCACGGTGGTGTCGGACACGCGCGCGAGCTCGTCGACCGTGTACTCGTTGCGGGAATCCGGCGCGGCCTCGTCGGGCGTGGAATGAGTCTGTTTTGACATGCGGCCATTCTAGCGCGCCGCGGCAGGCTCGGGCGAGGCGGGGCGCGTGTTCGCGCCGTCGCCGAGCGGGCGCTGCAGCAGCGCCGTGTCGATCCAGCGGCCGTGCTTGAAGCCGACCGCTTTCAACAGGCCGGCCGGCTCGAAACCGAACGCGCGATGCAGCGACGTCGAGCCGCCGGTGCCGCCGTCGGCGATCACCGCGATCATCTGCCGCCACGGGCCGCCTTCGCAGCGCGCGATCAGCGCCGCGAGCAACGCGCGGCCGATTCCGCGCCCGCGTTGCGCGTCGTCGATGTAGATCGAATCCTCGATCGTGAAGCGGTACGCGCTGCGCGTGCGGTACGGCGTCGCGTACGCGTAGCCGGCCACGCGGCCGTCGCATTCGGCGACGAGGTACGGCAGCCCGTGGTTCAGCACCGCATCGCGGCGTGCGCGCAGTTCGGCGACGTCGGGCGGCGTTTCCTCGAACGACGCGACGCTGTGGCGAACGTGGTGCGCATAGATCGCATGGATGGCATCGAGGTCGGCGTCGGTCGCGTCACGCACGACGCAGGCGGAGGCGGTGGACATGGCGGCGGGGCGAATGAAGTGAAAGCGCTACTATGCCGGCCGCCGACGCGCGTGGCAAAGCCGTTTGCGGTTTCGGCGGCTTACAGGCGGCCGTCCGCCGCATGCACCGCGTCGGCGATCGCGTCGGCGACGCGCTGCACGCGCGGCGATCGGCGCACGTCCGGATGAACCACGAGCCAGATCTCGCGCTCGATGTCGCAACGCGGGGCGGCCGTCAGCTCGACGAGCGGCGCGCCGGCGTGCGCCGTTGGATCGTCGACGAGAAAGCGCGGCAGCAGCGCGACACCGGCCCCGGCTGCGCACGCGCGATGTTGCGCGGCCAGGTCGTTGGCGATGAACGCGAAGCGGCGCCCGGCCGCGAAGCGTTCGAGCCACTGCTGCTGCGGCGTTTGCGCGAGCGCGTCGTCGTAGCCGACGAACGGCCAGGTGTCGGGCGGCGCATCCGCCCATTCCGGTGCCGCGCACAGCGCGAAGCGCATCGTACCGAGCCGGCGCGCGGCGAGCCCCGGCTCGCTCGGCCGCGACAGCCGTACCGCGAGATCGGCTTCGCGCGCATACAGGTTCGCCGCATGCATCTCGCCCATCAGGTCGATCCGCAGCGCCGGCCACGCGCGCTGCGCACGGGCGAGGCGCGGCGCGAGGAAGTGGCTCGCGAACACCGGCGACGCCGATACGCGCACGACGCCGTCGAGCGCGGCCGCGCCCTGCGCCGCGCGCGCGAACGCATGCGCGTCGGCTTCGAGGCGGGCGGCGTGCTCGGCGAGGTGCAGCCCTTCGTCGGTCGGCGGCCACCCGCGCGGCAGCCGATCGAACAGCCGGATCCCGAGCGCCGATTCCAGCGCGTCGATGCGCCGTGCGACCGTCGAATGCTGGACCTGCAGCGCGCGGGCGGCGGCCGACAGGCTGCCGCCGCGCATCACCGCCAGAAAGTAGCGGATGTCGTCCCAGCTCATCGGCAATGCGGGCGAGGTAACAGGATCGCGGTCGGTCGAATTTTGCACAGTAGATGGGCATTCAACGTGAATTCCGTCGAATTATGCCCGATGGGATGATCGTGTCACTTCATTCGATAACGAGGAACGTCATGACCGAAACCACCCACGCCATCCGGATCGGGATCGATCGTTACGGCGACGCCGGCGTGCTGCGCCGCGTCGATGCGCCCGTCGCGCCGCCCGGCGCCGGCGAAGTGCGGATTCGCCAGACCGCCATCGGCGTGAATTTCGTCGACATCTATTTCAGAACGGGCGCGCATGCATTGCCTGCGCTGCCGGCGGCGCTCGGCGTCGAGGCGGCCGGCGTGATCGACGCGGTCGGGCCGGGCGTGCCGGATCTCGTGCCCGGTCGGCGCGTCGCCTATGCCGGCATGCCGACCGGCAGCTATGCGAGCCTGCGCACGATGCCGGCCGAGCGCGTACTGCCGATTCCCGACGGCCTGAGCGACGAAGCCGCTGCCGCCGGGCTGCTGAAGGGGATCACCGTGTACATGCTGCTGCATCGCGTGCGGCAGGTCGGCGCCGGCGATACGGTGCTCGTGCATGCGGCGGCCGGCGGCGTCGGCCTGCTGGCGACGCAATGGGCGCGTGCGCTCGGCGCGCG
The DNA here is from genome assembly GCF_002223285.1 of Burkholderia sp. AU16482. Taxonomy (NCBI): domain Bacteria; kingdom Pseudomonadati; phylum Pseudomonadota; class Betaproteobacteria; order Burkholderiales; family Burkholderiaceae; genus Burkholderia; species Burkholderia sp. AU16482. The sequence continues at coordinate 1,419,880 of NZ_NKEY01000006.1, read as the reverse complement.
GGTGATCGGCACCGTCGGTTCGGCGGCGAAGGCCGCGCTCGTGCGCACGCACGGCGCCGAAGCGGTGGTCGATTATCGAGAGGAGGATTTCGTCGCGGCGGCGCGTGCGTTCGGCGGCGGTGCGGGCGTCGACTACGCGATCGACGGCATCGGCGGCGACGTGCTGACCCGCACGCTCGGGGCGATTCGTCCGTTCGGGATGGTCGCGAGCATCGGGCAGGTGGCCGCGATCGGCGCGCGACAGACGTTCGATCTCGACGAGTTGGGCCCGGCGCGTTCGATCGCGGTCGCGCGGCCGAGCGTGCTCGGCTTCATCGCGCGCGACGTCGGCGCGTATCGCGACGCCGCGCGCGCGACGCTCGACCGGCTGGCGGGCGGGATGCACGTCGAGATCGGCGCGCGGCTGCCGCTGGAGCAGGCGGCCGATGCTCACCGGTTGCTGGAGTCGCGCGCGACCACGGGCGGCGTCGTGCTGCTGGCGTGACGGCGGGCGCGGGCGGCTTGCCCGCCCGAAAAATTGACGACGATCAGCCGCGAAGCAGGGACGGACTCAAGTTTTGTGCAGGCAAACCGTAATACAGAGGGCCGCGGACCGATTGCCGCGGCATTTTTCATCGCTCACGTGCCGTCATGAACCTGAACGCCCTGTTTTCCCGTTTCTCGATCCGTACGCGGATTTTCTCCACGCTCGGCCTCGTTGCCGCGCTGCTCGTCGTGTCGGGGCTGATCGGCCTCGCGGGCATGCAGAGTTCCAATCGCGCCCTCGACGAGGCCTATACGCGGCAACTGGCGGCGAAGACCGCGCTGTCCGCGGCGAGCCTGAACCTGACGATCGTGCGCACGACGCTCGACCGTGCGCTGCTGCATCCGGACGCGGCGGAGGTTCCCGATCTCGTGAAGAAGGCCGAGGGCTATCTCGCGAAGGCCGACACGGCATGGCGCAACTACGCGGCGATGCCGCACGACGGCGACGAGGGCCCGCTCGCGAGCCGCCTCGATGCCGCGCGCCAGGCGCTGATCGGGCAGGCGCTGAAGCCGATGATCGATGCGATCCGCGAAGGGCGGCGCGACGAAGCCGACCGGTTGCTGATGACGGTCGCGCCGCCGCTGTCGGTCGCGCTCACGCAGGCGACCGACGCGCTCGATGCGTACCAGGCCGCACGCGGCAAGGACGTGTACGACACCGCGCAGACCTATTACGGCTGGATGCGCATCGGCGCGATCGCGGGCATCGCATTCGGGCTGGCCGCATGCCTCGGCTGCGCGATCGGCCTGCATTTCGCGATCACGCAACCGGTGAATCGCCTGCTGTCGCATTTCCGCCGGCTGTCGGACGGCGATCTCACGTCGGAACTGCGCTGGTCGTCGCGCGACGAGATGGCCGAACTGGTCAAGGGCGTGACGGGCATGCAGCGCAGCCTCGCGGACACGGTGCGCCAGGTCAGCCAGGGTTCCGAGGCGATTTCGACGGCGACGCACCAGATCGCGGCCGGCAACACCGACCTGTCGCAGCGCACCGAGGAACAGGCGTCGGCGCTGCAGCAGACGGCCGCGAGCATGGAGCAACTGACGGCGACCGTGAAGCAGAATGCCGACCACGCGCTCGAGGCGCAGGCCTGCGCGGACAGTGCAAGCGAGATCGCGACGCGCGGCGCGACGGTCGTCGGCGAGGTGATCGGCACGATGAACGAGATCGACCAGAGTTCGCAGAAGGTCGCCGACATCATCGGCACGATCGAGGGAATCGCGTTCCAGACCAACATTCTCGCGCTGAATGCGGCGGTCGAAGCCGCGCGGGCGGGCGAGCAGGGCCGCGGCTTCGCGGTGGTCGCGGGCGAGGTGCGTACGCTGGCGCAGCGCTCGGCGTCCGCGGCGAAGGAAATCCGTACGCTGATCGGCGAATCGGTCGAGCGTGTCGCGACGGGCTCGCGGCTCGTCAGTACGGCCGGCGCGACGATGCAGGACATCCAGCAGGCGATCGGGCGCGTGACGGGCATCATGACGGAGATCGCGGCCGCCTCGAGCGAGCAGCGCGACGGGATCGAGCAGGTGAACCGCGCGGTGTCGCAGATGGATCAGGTGTCGCAGCAGAACGCGGCGCTCGTCGAGCAGGCGGCGGCCGCGGCCGCGTCGCTCGAGGAACAGGCGGATGGGTTGCGGCGTGCGGTGGGGGCGTTCCGGGTGGCTTGAGCAGGGCGAGGTGAATCGCAGCGGATCTGTCGGCTGATGCGACCTGTTTCACGGGTGGGTCGATGCTATCGTCGTATGATCGAGCGAGCAGTCTGTTGAGAAACAAAGCCCCGCTACCGGGGCTTTGTTTTTTGTAAATCAAAATTTGATGTGCAATCTTTAAAACAAAGGTAGTCTGGCACGAAGCCAATCCCACTTGGAGGGCGGAATCATCAGATGTTTTTTGTAATTCGATTCATCGGCCAAGTCGATATAGCGTACCAGATTGCCCTCGTAACCCAGAGGCGGGTGAGAGCTTTCTCCATGATACCAGTTGACGGAGAAATATCGCTTTGCAAGAAGCTCGCCCTTTTCACTAAACACTCTTAGCTCAATGTTGTCATTCGTCGCGTCCTGATCATTTCCGCCGGTGCCGCACAGCTTGAATCGGTACCAAACGCCATTCATGTTTTTTATGCCGCCATCTAATGTATCCGGGCGATCATAGAAGTCACACCGTCCATAGGCGGGGCGATTGAAATGAACGATCAAACCTGCGCATACGTAAATGACAATGGCTAAGCCAATGTATCTGATGGCTCTATTCTGCATATTTCACCAAGATCAAGATCGATCGGTTTCTTCAGTTTCAAATAAACTGGATTCGAATATATCATGAAGTCCCTGCCCATGTGATGTCTTTCTCGCCATCGACTGTAGTCTGCATTATGGATTGGAAAATAAACATCGGACGTCTTGAATTTTCCTAATATACTTCTTCGTGTGTCGACAGGTTTGTTGATGTTTTTTGACCAAATGTCAATGTCGGATTCTCGTTTTGGCGAGCTTGATCCTGTAAGAATTGACCCCGGGGCGATGATGACGCCATGTTTGTTCCAGTGGCCTAAATATTGTTTTCCGTTGAATGAGTAGTTGTCTTTCACGTAAACATATATATGCGTGATTCTACCCGTGGCACTTAGGCAGTAAAGCGTACCTGATTTTTCATATTTGAAGTATTTTTCGCTTGAAATTTCAACATTTCCAATGGCTGCATAAATGTTGAAATTGGCCAGCGCCCCCGTGAGATCCGTTGGGGAAAGGTTCTCCAGGGTGTCCCAATTTCCTATTTTCGATAGCTGGAATTGCCAGTCGTTGTGAAATTTATGCAAATTTCTTGTGAATGAGGCGGTGTTGAAGTTGAACGTAGAATTTCTTTCTAAAAAGAGCTCTTTGACAAAAGACTTGGTGATATCTGATGCTGTTCGTATGGAACGTTCGCTGTAGATATCGCTCGCGAGAAGTTTATTGTACTTTTTTCTGACATTTCCGAATTTCAAAATCCATCCGAGGGTAACGTCATCGTCATTCAGCGGCTGGGCTGACGTTGGATCGTCGTTGTAAACATGCGCAGCGCCCGCGAACCAGATCCGCGCAAGCCTGGCCGAAACCTTCCAGCCCAGATTGTCCATCGCGATTGGCACGTCCTGGAGATCGAAAGGGGGCGGATTTTCGCAAACCTCCGATTCCGCCTGCGTCTGCGGTCCTTTGGTTATCGCCTGATCGGCTTGCGGCGGCGGTTGAGGTGCTGCAGGAGGCTCCGGAGCAATCGAAGGCCTGGAAATCGCTTTGGGCGGCGGCTTTTCCCCCGGTGCAAGCCGGTCGATCGATACGCTCCTTTGCGTATCGAGCGGGACACACCCTCGGGAACCCTTGTATTCCTTCAACTCCGATCCGAACAATCCCTTTTTCGGTTCGTAGTAAGGCAGCTTTTTTACGTCGGCCATCGAATATTCCGCGTGCAACGAATGGCCTGGCATCGTAGCGGCCGGCTGCAAGCGGACAAAGCGTCAGGGATTGCCGAAACAGGTTGAAACGAGCGTGGGCAAGGGTGCGGAGCGTCGGGAAATGTGCCCGATTGTGTCAACGGCCACGATGTCGAAGTTCGTCCAGGGCGTGCGTTCGCCCGCCCGCCGCGTCAACCCGCCGCGTCCGCCAGTTGCGCGGCCGCGCGCGACGACGCGACGATCAGCAGCTTCATCGTCGCGCGCGTCGCGCCGACGAACAGCTTGCGCGCGGCACGCGCGTCGAGCGCGTCGAAGTCGACTTCCGTGAGGATCACGCACGGCGCCGACTGACCCTTGAAGCGGTAGATCGAATCGAGCAGCACGTCGCCTTCGCGATACTCGGGATTGCCGAACAAGTCGTACTTGCCGGTGAAGCGCTTGATCCGGTGCGGGCCGAGCTGGTCGAGCGGCGCAAGCACCGAGCCTTCGCGGCCGCGGTACGACAGCACCGCGATGTCCTGCTTGCGGAAGCCGAGCGACAACGCATGCGTGATCGCGCGCTTGGTCGCATCGATGCAGGCTTGCGCCAATGCGTCGTCCGACGCGCCGTCTTCGCCGTAGGCCGACACCGACGGTTCGGAGCCGTCGAACGGGCTGCCCGAGCGCAGTTCGGCCGCGAGCGGCTCGACGCGGCCGACGACGTCGCGCACGAATTCGAGCAGGTCGCGCGGGCTGCGGTAATTCGTGAGCGCCTTCAGCGTGACCCAGCCAGGCAGCGCGACGGGTTCGCGCATGTACAGGTTCTGCAGCGGATCTTCCAGCCACCACCATGCGCCGTCCGGCGCCAGCAGGCGCTCCAGCGCGGCCACCCACGGTGCGTGGAAATCCTGCCCTTCGTCGACGACCAGCACGTCGAAGCGCCAGCGCTCGGGGATCGGCGCTTGCGCGAAACGCGCCTCGAGCCGTTCGAATTCGCCGGGCGCCTGGAAGTCGGGCGTATAGCCGCCATCGCGCGCGACCCAGTCGCACAGCTGATGGTAGTTCGCGATGTTCGCGCCGGGCGGCGCGATGCGCGCGATGTAGTCGGCGAGCGGCCGGTTGAAGCACACATACAGCACGCGCTTGCCGGCCGCGACGGCGTCGCGCATCACCTGGACCGCGAGCTGGGTCTTGCCCGAGCCGGCCGTGCTGGTCACGCGCAGCCGGAACGGCGCGAAGTCGAGCTGGCGCGCCCATGCGGCGAGCCCGCCCGACAGCCGGGTGACGAGCGTGCCGGCCTGCCCGACGAGCGCGCTCGTGTCGGGCGTGAGCGCGAGCTCGTCCGCGAGGAAATGGTGGAGCTTCGGCGCGTTCGGAAAGTGTTCGTCGTCCTCGGGCAGGATCTGCAGGATCACTTGCGCGAGCTGCGCCTTGCGCGACGCATCGACGATGCGCTCGGGCGCGACGCCGGCGATCGACGCGTCGCGGATCGAGTAGTCGGGGCAGTACAGCAGCGCCTCGACGCCGTAGACGCCCGCGCCGAGCGCGGCCGTCAGGCGCCGGTGCAGCGTCTCCTGCGTGCGTGCGAGCTGGATCGGGACATTGCGCTCCTTTTGCAGGTAGACCTTCACGAGCCCTTTCGGGGTCTCGCGCAGGAAGCCGGCCTTCTGCTCGATCAGCAGCACGCGGCCGGCCGGGCTCACGACGACGAACGCGGCTTCGCCGAATACCGAAAACGCCTGATCGGCGCGCGTCCAGTGGACGCCGTGATACACGGTGTAGCTGTCGGGCAGCGCGTGTTCGAGCGCGGCGAGCGTTTCGCGCTCGCGTTCGGCCGCGCCGGTCGCGGCGAGGCTTTTCCAGTCGTCGGGGATGAGGCGGGCCATGGCGTCGGGCGGCGGATGCCGGCGTGGGCGTGAACGGGTGCGGCTATTGTACTGAGGAACCGGTTCATGCCCACGGCGCCGCGCGGGCGTTGGCCGTTCGACGGGCGGCCGGCCCGGCGAACGTCAGCCGCGCGCGAGCCGCTTCGCGAGATCGGCGCTGAGGATCGCCATGCGCGCGGGCTTTTCGTAGCACACCACATCGAACGCGCGGATCACTTCGCTGATGTCGGCTTCGCTCGCGCGGCCGGTGAGCAGGGCGCCCGTCAGCACGAAAACCGGCGCGCCCGGGTTGTCGGACGTGCGCACGGCCTTGATCGCGGTGGCGGCCGTGCCGTCGTCGAACAGCCATTCGGTCAGGACTGCGTCGAAAGCCTGGCCCTGCAGCGCATCGACGAATGCCGCGAGACCGTCGAACGCGGCCGTCGCGAAACCCTGCCGTTCGAGATAGCGGCACAGCTCGGTTGCGCTGACGCGATCGGGGTCGATTACCGCGACGACGAGCTTGTCGCTTTCCGCGCGGCGCGGATAGATCTCGATCTTGTGCACGTCGTATGCGTTCTGGTACAGCACGCCGGTATGGCGCAGCACGCGCCAGCGGCCGTTCTGTTCGTACGCGACGAACTCGGGGCGCGCGCCGGCTTCGAGCGGCGCGCCGATCCAGGCGGTGCATGGAATCTCGGCGACGCCCGCATACAGGACGGCTTCCTGGCTATAGGCGCCGACCATGCCCGGGTCGAGCGTTTGCGCGCCGAACAGCTGGGCGGCGGGTTCGCCGTACGCTTCGGCGACTTTCTTGATCTGCGCGAGCGTCCAGGGGCTACTGCCGCGCAGTTTGCGGTGGCCTTGGGAGAAACTCAGATCGAGGATGCGGCACAGCTCGGTGGTCTGCTGGCGCTTGCCGATGCCGTTGCGGGTCATCAGCTCGCGCACGCGCTCGGCAACCGCGAGGGAATCCGTGGTGATTGCTTCAGTGGTCATGCTACGGGAACGGATCGTGACGTTCAGAACGACGCCTTGCGGCAGTCTCGGCGGACAGTCTTCATGACGTCCAATGGCGAGCCGACCGGCCACGCACGGAAAAGATAACTTTACCGCAAAATGGTCGTCATTCAGTGTGGTGAAAGGTGCGTTTGTGTGAAAGGTGTGTCATGAAGTTACGCCGGGCCTGCGTCGGCGCGTGCGCGCGACGGTGCGTTCGGCACCTTTGGGCTGCATTCCCATGGGCCGGCGTGTGATTCCCCACGAGGCGGCAGGTAATCGCAACGCGACGCACCAACGCAGGGCGCGATCACGCCCGGCCGGGATGTTCGGAGGATATCGCGCGGCGAACGGCCGAAGCAGTTGCAGGACGAACAATCGATGGTTTCTTCTAGTGAAACCAGCGCGGATACATTTTTTGGCGCCCGCGGCGCTGCGTGCTACGATTTCGCCGTCTCAAAAAAGTGTTGAACCGATGCAGAAGAAATTCTTGATGCGCGGCTACGAGATGAACTGCGAGCCGCGCGTGACGGAGGCCGGCAAATACGCCGCGCAGGTCGAGGTCACGAAGGTGGGTTTCAGCCGTGAAGCCGCGTTCCGCAAGCTGGGTGAATTCGACACCGAAGCCGAGGCCGTCGCGTACGCGAAACGATTCTCCGAAGAATGGCTGAGCCGCTATGCGTAGTGCAGCGCGTGCGGCGCCCCGAACGGCCGGAATTCCTGCCTGAATATTGCGAATGCCCCCGGAAATTCGTAGATTGACGGCTCCCGTCGTGAGATATCGATCGTCCGAGGGCAACGCGATTGGAGGCTGCGAATGTCCACTTTGTGCATGCAGACCGTCGTTCACGGCGTTCGCGCTACGGCGGCATGTACATGAACGGCTCGCCGTCCTCCCGCTCGACCGCCAGGAGCCGCTGGAGCTGATCCAGCGCGAATAACCGGTTTCCCTCCGCCGCCGCCTCGGCGATCGCGGCGTCGACGAGCTTGCGCGCCCGCGCGAGGATCACGGTTCGCTGACGGGCGATCTCGAGCACCATCCGTTGCTCGACGTTCTGTCGATTCGATTTCCTGTCGCTCAGGTGACGCCAGCGATCGCGAAGCTCGGCCCAGGTGATGCGCTGAAATTCCGGAATCGCGCGCGGCAGCGTGCCTGCGTCGGCCGGCTCGGGCTGCCCGCGCAATGCGCAGCGCAGTGCCGCGCGAGCCCGCCACTCGTCCGAAAACGGCGCATACACGTCGCGGGTGCGTCCGATCGGATTGGCGCGCTCGATCTCCTTGTCGAGCAGGTAGCCGAGCCGCCGAAGCGCGGACCCATGCGCGAGCATGTCCGGATCGAGCACGCGGATGCGGCGCGATGCGTCCGCGACGTGGGCTTTCAACTCCCACAGCGTCAGGCGGAGGTGCTGCACTTCGAGTATCAGACGCTGGACGTCCGCGTAGGTGCACTGCGTCCACCATTCGGTGAGGTCGTTCAGCTTGGGCGGATCGAATGGGGGGAGGATCATTTTGCTGCGACGATGCTGTATGGATATCCAGTATCGTCGCGTGACGATCCGGGGGCGTCAAGCCGAAAAAACGGGGACGGCCGGAAAGACGCGAGCGGGCTGTCGTGTGCGGATGCGCAAGGCGCCCGGGATCGTTGCGCGGCGCTCGCTTCATCGGATGACGTTGCCGCGATAAGCTTTGCCGGCCATGCACCGATTACCAACAGAAAACAATGACCACCACCTATCCGCTGCACGACGCATTGACTCACGCCGAAACGGCGTTTCCGACCGAAGCCGACGTCGTGATCGCCGGCGCCGGCATCATGGGCTGCGCGGCCGCTTACTACCTCGGCCTGCGCGGCCTGAAAGCCGTCGTGCTCGACAAGTCGCGCATCGCCGGCCAGCAATCGACGCGCGCGTGGGGCTTCGTGCGGCAGCAGGGGCGCGAATCCGCCGAAGTGCCGCTGATGATGGCCGGCATGCGGATCTGGGAAGGCCTGGAGCAGGCGCTCGGCTTCGATCTCGAATGGCGGCAGGGCGGCTGCCTCTACATGGCGGACAACGAAGACGACTGGGCGTCGTTCCAGGCGTGGCTCACCGTGGCGCGCGAACACGGGCTCGACACGCGCACGCTGACGCGCGCCCAGATCGACGAACGCGTGAGCGGGCTGTCGACGCACGCGCGTACCCTCGGCGGCTTGTATACGGCGACCGACGGGCAGGCCGAGCCGCGTCGCGTGGCCGCCGCATTCGCGGCGCGCGCGACCGAGGCGGGCGCGCGTTTCTTCGAAGGCTGCGGCGTGACGGCGATCGAGACGGCCGGCGGCGCGGTCGTCGGCGTCGTGACCGAGCGCGGCACGATCCGCACGCGGCGCGTCATCTGCGCGGCGGGCGCAACCAGTTTCCGGCTGCTCGACGGCGTCGGCATCCGGCTGCCGCAGCAGGCCGTGCGCGGCACCTGCATGCGCACCAACGTGGTTCCGCCGGTGTCCGCGGCGACGATGTGGGGCCATGGTCTCGGCATCCGGCAGCGCACGAACGGCGCGATCAATCTTGCCGACGACATGCAGGTCGACGTCGATCTGACGCTTGGCCACCTGCGCGGGTTGAGCCTCTTCTGGCCGCAATTCTGGTCGCAACGCGACAAATTCCGGCTGCACCTGAATGCGTCCGCATGGCGCGACGTGCTCGCGCGCATCGGCGGCGCGACGGGGCCGATCGAGCCGCGCGATCCGCAGCCGCAGCCGAATCGCGCGCATGCGCCGCGCGCGCTCGCGAAGCTCAAGGCGATCTTTCCTGCGCTGAAGGATGCGCAGATCGTCGAGGCGTGGGCCGGCCTGATCGACGTGCTGCCCGACGGCATCCCGGTGATCGATGCACCGGGTACGCCGTCGGGGCTCGCGATCGCGACGGGGTTCTGCGGGCACGGTTTCGCGATGGGGCCGATCGTCGGCCGGCTGCTCGCCGAATGGATCGACACGGGCGCACCGTCGCTCGACCTGTCGGCGTTTCGCGCGCGGCGTTTCGTCGACGGGACGATGGTGCGGCCGCGCAGCATGCTGTGACGGCTGCGCGCATGCGTTCCCGTCGTAGAATCGAGCCCGCATCCTTCAGGAGATTCCTCGTTGGCCACGCCATCCGATCAGCGCCGCTCGTTGCGCATGCGCCTGCGTCGCGCCCGCAACCCGTGGCAGGCGCCGCGCGCGCGCACGCTGTTCACGCGCCCGGCGACGTCGCCGCAGCGCACGCTGCTGTTCCGTCTCGGCGCGGTCGTGCTGTTGTGCACGCTTGCGTTCCTCGTGCTGTATCTGGATCGCGACGGCCTGCGCGATTCGACCAAGAGCACGCCGATGACGGTGGCCGATCTCGTGTACTTCACGATGGTCACGGTCGCGACGGTCGGCTACGGCGATATCGTGCCCGTCACGGCGCGCGCGCGCCTGCTCGATGCGTTCTTCATCGTGCCGATCCGTATCGGCATCTGGTTCATTTTCCTGGGCACGGCGTATCAGTTCGTGATCCAGCGCGTCATCGAGGAATTCCGCATGAAACGCCTGCAGAAGCAACTGTCCGATCACATCGTCGTGTGCGGTTATGGCCTGTCGGGATCGATCGCGGTGCGCGAGTTGCTGGAAAGCGGCGTCGATCCGGCGACGATCATCGTGATCGATTCGCAGCAGCAGGCCCTCGAGGCGGCGACGTCGCTCGGCGTGACCGGCTTGCTCGGCGATCCGGCGCACGAGGATCTGCTGCAGCAGGCGCAGGTGCGCGCGGCGAAGGCCGTGATCATTTCGGTGACCGACGATCCGACCGCGATCCTGCTGACGCTGTCGGTGCGCAGCATCGCGCCCGATACGAAGATCGTCGTGCGGATCCAGGAGAACCTGTACCAGCGGCAATTGCGGCAGGCGGGCGCGGACGTGATCGTGTCATCGACGAAGATCGGCGCGCTATTGCTCGCGGATGCGGTCCACAGCCGCTACATCGTGCCGTTCGTGAACGACATGCTGTCGACGCGCGGGCGCGCGACGCTGCTGGAGCGCGAGGCGTTGCCGCATGAGATCGGCTGCCTGACGAACGTGGTGCCGGGCGCGATCGTGGTCGGGCTCGATCGCTGCGGGAAGATCTATTCGTTTTACGAGGATCCGCCGTGCAGGATCGAGGCGGGCGATACGCTGGTGGTGATTCAGTCGGCGCGGATTCAGGATCCGGATGTTTGACGGCGTTTGACTTTGGTCATGTGCCCATGACCATGAAGCTTTTCTCGAATTCGGCTGCAGCTGTGATCTGCCGGAACACCTTGCAGCGGAATCAGCGGTCTTGGGGAAACCGTCTCCAAGCCCGGCCTCGCGTCGCCGGACGGCGTACGAGCCGCCCCCGCTAACGAAACGCCCGCATCTGCCCCGTCATCATCTGCAGCATCTTGTTGGCGGCCACCGAGAGCTTGCGGCCCACGCGCGTGACCATGTGCGCTTCGGCGTTCTCGAGGATCGGATGCGCGATCTCGATCGCGAACAACTCCTTGGCCTGCAGTTCGGCCGTCACCGCGAAGGCCGGCATCACCGAAATACCGAGCCCGGATTTCACGAACTCCTTCAGGATCGCGAAGGAATTCGTGGTGACGACCGGCGTGAGCCGCACACGCTCGGCGTATTCGACGGCCTCCATCATCTGCCGCGTACCGTAGGACGGATGAGTGGCCGCCAGCGGGTAGGTGGCGAGCTGCTGCACCGTCAGCACCTTGTGGGTGCGGCGCGGGAAATCGGGGCCGACGATCGCCATCATCGGCTGCCGCTTCGACGCGCGCGACACCACCTTGGGCTCGGCCGGCGGGTTGTACACCAGGCCGATCTCGCCCTCGTCGTTCGAGATCTTGCGGATCACGTCGTTGGTGCTGCCCACGTCGAGGTTGACGCGGATCCCCGGGAACTGCCGGCAGAACTGCTGCATCGGCCCGGCCAGCAGATCCGAGACGAAGCCCTCGCCGAGCACCAGGCTGACCTCGCCGGTCTTGAGCCCGCGCAGTTCCTGCAGACGCGAGATCAGGTCGTCGCGGTGCGCGAGCTGCTCGCGGAAATACTCGATCACGCAGCGTCCCGCTTCGGTGGGCGTCACGCCGCGCGCGTGGCGCTCCACCAGGGTGGCGTCGAGCTCCTTCTCCAGCAACCCGATCTGGCGGCTCACCGCCGAGGGCGCCACGTCGAGCCAATCGGCCGCGGCGCGGATCGTGCCGCAGCGCACGGCCTCGTAGAAATAGACGATGCGGCTGTCGGTAAGGGTCTCGCTCATGATCCTGGCGTTCTAAAAAAGAGAACAATCTCAATATTGGCGTTGATTGATTATACGGATCGCCGGGCCGAACATCGTGGTCATGCAAGGCGGGCGCAAGCTGGCGCGCCGGCCTCGAACCAACAGCTATCGGGAGTCGTCGGATGAAAACGGTGGGCGTGATCGGTCTGGGCAACATGGGGCGCGGCATGGCGGGCTCGCTGCGGCGCGGCGGCTACACGGTGCTCGGCTACGACGCGGCGCCCGGCGTGGCGCTCGCGCTGGCCGAACAGGCGGTACTGTCGGCGCGCGATTCGGTGGCCGGGATCGCGCGCGACGCCGACGTGCTGCTGCTGTCGCTGCCGACCTCGGCCGTGGTCGAGGCGGTGGTGCTGGGCGCGGGCGGCGTGCTCGAGAGCGCGAGACCGGGCACAATCGTGATCGACACCACCACGGCCGATCCGGACAGCACGCGGCGCGTGGCGGCGGCGCTGGCCGAGCGCGGCATCGGCTTCGTCGACGGCCCAGTGAGCGGCGGCCCGAAGGGCGCGGCCACCGCCACCATGACGATGGTGCTGGGCGGCTCGGACAGCGATATCGCGGCCATCGAGCCGATCCTCGCGACGATCAGCGCCAAGCGCGTGCATGTGGGCCCGGTGGGCGCCGGCCACGTCACCAAGCTGCTCAACAACCTGCTGACCGGCTTGCACCTGCTGGCCGCCAGCGAGGCGGTACGCACCGCGCGCGCGGCCGGCGTCGATCCGGAAAAGCTGGTCGAGGCGCTCAACGGCGGCTCCGGCCGCAACAGCGCGACGCTGACCAACTACCCGACCTGGATCTTCAACGGCAAATTCGATTCCGGTTTCACGATGAAGCTGATGCGCAAGGACGTGCGGCTCGCGCTGGGCCTGCTCGACCAGTTCGACAGCGTCGCGCCGGTGGCGCGCGAGGCGGCGCGCGTGTGGGCCGCCAGCGAGGCATCCGTCGCCGACGGCGAGGACTTCAACCGCATCGTCGACTTCCTCGACCCGGCCTGAGGCCGGGTCGCCCGCGCCACGATCCCGCTCGACTCACCTGTACGGAAACCCGACATGACCCAGCACGCAGACCAGTTGCTCGCCGCCTTCGCGCATTTCTTCCCCGGTGCCGCCACGATCGGCTCGTATATCGGCGGCGAACTCGTTGCCGGCCAGGGCGACACGATCCAGCTTTACGATGCGGCGACGGGCGACGAAACGCTCGCCTATCGCGACGCCGGCGCAGCCGTGATCGACCATGCTGCGGAAAGCGCGCGCCGCGCGCAGCGCGAATGGTGGGCGCTCACGCATGCCGCGCGCGGCCGCGTGATGCAGGAGGTGGCGCGCGCGATCCGTGCCGAGGCCGAGGCGATCGCGCGGCTGGAGGCGTTGGGCTCGGGCAAGCCGATTCGCGACTGCCGCGGCGAGGTGGGCAAGGTCGCCGAAATGTTCGAGTACTACGCGGGCTGGACCGACAAGTTCTACGGCAGCGTGATTCCGGTGCCGACCTCGCACCTCAACTACACGCGCCGCGAGCCGGCCGGCGTGGTGCTGCAGATCACGCCCTGGAACGCGCCGGTATTCACCTGCGGCTGGCAGGTGGCGCCCGCGGTGGCGATGGGCAACGGCGTGCTGCTCAAGCCCTCGGAGCTGACGCCCTTCACGTCGCTGGCGGTCGCCCGGCTCGGCGAGCGGGCCGGGCTGCCGCGCGGCCTCGTCAACGTGCTGGCCGGCTTCGGTCACACCGCCGGGCAGGCCGCGATCGCGCATCGCGTGGTCGGCAAGGTGGTGTTCGTCGGCTCGCCGGCCACCGGCGCGCGCATCGCCGAGGCCGCCGCGCGGCGCGTGCTGCCCTGCGTGCTGGAACTGGGCGGCAAGTCGGCCAATATCGTGTTCGCCGACGCCGACCTCAAGCGCGCCGCGCTGACCGCCCAGGCGGCGATCTTCGCCGGCGCGGGCCAGAGCTGCGTGGCCGGCTCGCGCCTGCTGGTGCAGCGCGCCGTCTACGACGAATTCGTCGCGATGGTGGCGGCCGGCGCGAAGAAGATCCGTGTCGGCGCGCCGCTCGACGAGGCGACCGAGGTGGGCCCGATCAACAATCGCAAGCAGTACGACCACGTGATGTCGATGATCGAGCGCGGTGTGGCCGCTGGCGCCACGCTCGCCAGCGGCTCGGCCGAGCGCGTCGCGGAGGGCCGCGGCGGCTACTTCGTGGCGCCCACCGTGCTGGCCGGCGCGTCGAACGCGATGGAGGTGGCGCGCACCGAGATCTTCGGGCCGGTGGTGGCCGCCATCCCGTTCGACACCGAGGACGAGGCGATCGCGATCGCCAACGACACCGACTTCGGCCTGGCCGGCGCGGCCTGGACCACCGACGTGGCGCGCGCGCATCGCGTGGCCGCGCAGGTGAATGCCGGCACCTTCTGGGTCAACGGCTACAAGACCATCAACGTGGCGTCGCCGTTCGGCGGCTACGGCATGAGCGGCTACGGCCGCTCGAGCGGGGTCGAGGCGCTGTACGAATACACGCAGACCAAAAGCGTGTGGGTCGAGACGGCCGAAGCGCCGCCCACCGCGTTCGGTTATCTGTAACCACCGGCCCGCATTCGACGGCAGCCGGGCTTCAAGGGGAGACTCGTCATGGAACACGCACTGGGTATCGAGCGCCGCGAGCTGGGCGGCGCGGCCACCGCCAAGGTCCTGCTTTACGCGGCCGGCATCCTGCTGGTCGCCGAATGGATCGGCTCGTTCACGTTCAAGCTCGGCCCAGGCAAGGTCGTGCTGCTGCCGATGATCTGGGCGCTGCTGCTCGGCGCCGCGGTGGGGCTCGCCAGCGCGCGCTGGAACGGCAGCGCGCGCCTGAGCGTGCCCGACCAGTTCTTCGCGGCGGCGATCCTGCAGCCGGCGCTGCTGCTGTTCGTCTCCAAGCTCGGGCTGATGGTGGGCAGCGCGCTGCCCAAGCTGGCGTCGGCGGGCTGGGCACTGGCCTTCCAGGAATTCGGCCACTTCGTCGGCACCATCCTGCTCGGCCTGCCGCTCGCGTTGCTGCTCGGCATTAAGCGCGAGGCGATTGGCGCGACGTTCTCGGTGGGCCGCGAGCCGAGCCTGGCGATCATCGGCGAGAAATACGGCATGGATTCGGCCGAGGGCCGCGGCGTGCTGGCCGAGTACCTGACGGGCACCGTGTTCGGTGCGGTGTTCATCGCCGTGTTCGCGGGTTTCGTGACCAGCCTCGGCATCTTCGATCCGCTCGCGCTGGCGATGGGTTCGGGGGTCGGCTCGGGTAGCATGATGGCGGCCGCCTCGGGCGCGATCGCCGCGCAGCAGGACCCGGAGACGGCGAAATCGGTGCTCGCGTTCGCCGCGGCCAGCAACCTGATCACCACCACCATCGGCACGTACTTCACGCTGTTCATCTCGCTGCCGCTCGCGGTCTGGGGCTATCGCGTACTGGAGCCACTGATCGGCCGCACCACCAAGGCCTCGGCGCAGCCCGAGGCGGCCAGCCCGTCGCTGGGCGAGGTGAGGACCGAGGCGCCCGCGCTCGGCTACGGCGGCAAGCTGCTGGCCTGGATCGTGACGGCCGCGATGGCGCTGGTGTGCGACTGGATCGCCCACGGCACCACACCGCTGGCGGGACTGCCGGGAATCGCGATCATGGTGGGCGCGACGATCGTCGGCGATGCGCTGGCGCGCGTGACGGGGCGGCGGATTCCGGCGGTCTGCTGGGTGTCGGTGGTGGCGATGTTCCTGACCTCGCCGTGGTCCCCGTGGGCATCGCAGATCGCCGCGCTCAGCTCGCACAACGATTTCCTCGGGGTGACCACGCCGATGCTGGTGTTCGCGGGGCTGTCGATCGCCAAGGACATCCCGGCCTTCCGCCGGCTCGGCTGGCGCATCGTGCTGGTGTCCTTCGTGGCCAATGCCGGCACCTTCATCGGCGCGACCCTGGTGGCGCAACTGTTCCATATCTAATCTGATGCCTCGCGGCACGGCGGCGGGCGGCATGGGCCGGCCGCCGCCGCGCCGCGACGACCTGACAAAAGCGCTCCCATCCGCATGAAACTGATCGATTCCATCGTCGCGCACGCCGACGAACTGACGGCGCTACGCCGCGATATCCATGCCCATCCCGAGGTGGGCTACGACGTGTTCCGCACCGCCGAACTCGTTGCCGGGCGGCTCGAGCAATGGGGCTATTCCGTCACGCGCGGCGTCGGCCGCACCGGCGTGGTCGGCACCTTGAAGCGCGGCGACAGTGCGCGTGCGATCGGCCTGCGCGCCGACATGGATGCGCTGCCCGTGCAGGAGGCCAACACCTTCGCGCATCGGTCGACGGTGCCCGGCGCGATGCATGCCTGCGGCCACGACGGGCATACCGCCATGCTGCTGGGGGCCGCGCGCCATCTGGCGCGGCATGGCGAGTTCGACGGCACCGTGCAGCTGTTCTTTCAGCCGGCCGAGGAAGCGGGCGGCGGCGCGCGCGCGATGATCGAGGACGGCCTGTTCGAGCGTTTCCCCGTGGATGCCGTGTTCGGGCTGCACAACTGGCCCGGCATCGCGGCCGGCGATTTCGCGGTGCGGCCGGGGCCGCTGATGGCATCGACCAGCCTGTTCCGGATCGACTTGCGCGGTGCCGGCTGCCATGCGGCCATGCCGCACCTGGGCCGCGATCCGGTGTTCGCGGCGGGGCAGGTACTGAGCGCCCTGCAGGGAATCGTCACGCGCAACCGCAATCCGATCGACGGCGCGGTGCTGTCGGTCACGCAGGTGCATGCGGGCGAGGCGATGAACGTGGTGCCGACCGATGCCTGGCTCGGCGGCACGGTGCGGACCTTCTCCGATGCGACGCTCGACCTGATCGAGACGCGCATGCGCGCCGTGGTGGCCGCGACGGCCGCTGCCTTCGATTGCGAGAGCGAGGTGGATTTCCAGCGCCAGTATCCGGCCACCGTGAACGACGCCGAACAGACGGCGGTGGCGGTGGCGGTGATGCGCGAGCTGGTGGGCGACGCGCATGTGAACGCAGCCGTCGATCCGACCATGGCGGCGGAGGATTTCTCGTTCATGCTGCGCGAGAAGCCGGGTTGTTATGCATTCCTTGGGAATGGGGCGGGCGATCATCGCGTGCATGGGCACGGCGGCGGGCCGTGCCTGCTGCATAACGCCAGTTACGACTTCAACGATGCGTTGCTGCCGGTGGGGGCGAGTTACTTCGTGAAGTTGGTGGAGCGGGTTCTGGGGCGGTAGGGCGGTGATGCAGGCACGGCAGCGGAGATGACACCGCTCTTCGCGACACCGCGGTCGCTGACGATTTTATTTCGTCCAACGAAAAGACACGATTCCGGGAGAGTTTACCGATTCAGCGTCGGTGTCGACCGATGAAGTGACATTTTTACTCCGCAAACGGTGACGACCTTTGCTTGGTTCTGCCCAACCACTTCGCGCATCCCTCGATCCCTGCATCACCGATGTGACACGTCCGTGTCATTGATGAATTTGTTTTTTTTCGCTTGATTGGATCCCGGTCGCACTGGATAGAATGCTACCCGTTCCGATAAATACGGAATGGTTAGTACATTTTGTCGCTTCGACCATAGCAAAAAAACAGAGGATCCAGACATGCGAGACAAGGGAGCAGCGACGCTGCTGTCCGAGGAAATCGTTCCACTCGGCGGCATCGAGAATATTGCACGACGCCATTTCGTGATGGGGTTCGGTGCAATGCTTGTGGCCGGATGCGGCGGCGACGGAGGTAGCGCGGTTACAGACGGCGAGCGTACATCGGCAACCAGCAGCGGCCAGGCGTCCGGAGTTGCTCCGGCTTCTGACGGTAGCGATGCAGGGGCGACGTCGGCAGGCGCTGCCCACACCCGCACCTTCAAGCATCCTGGCTTGCTGCATACCGACGCTGATTTCGAACGCATGCGCGCTAAAGTCGCCGCGCAGGCTTCCCCGTGGATCGATAGCTGGAACGTGCTCGTCGCCAACGGTCACACGCGCCTGACGAACAAGCCGAACCCGCAGGTCGGCATCTATCGCGGCAATGATCCGACGCATGGTCAGAACTACGGCGCCCTCTACAACGACATCGCCGCCGCCTATGGCGACGCGCTGCGCTGGAAGGTGTCGAACGACACACGCTATGCCGACAAGGCCGTGGAGTATCTGGACCAATGGGCGTCGACGCTGACGACGCTTGGCGGCAGCGACGTGGCGCTCGCCGCCGGCATCTACGGCTACGAGTTCGCCAACGCAGCCGAAATCATGCGCGGCTACAGCGGCTGGAGTCCGGCCGGACTCGCCGCGTTTCAGGCCATGATGCGCAATGTCTTCTACCCGGTCAGCCATGCTTTCCTGACCCGTATCGACACCGCGATGGACACGCACTACTGGGCCAACTGGGGCCTGGCCAACATCGCGTGTGTCCTGGCCATCGGCGTGCTGTGCGACGATGCCGAACTCGTCGACGAGGCCGTCACCCATTTCAAGTCCGGTGGCAGTAATGGCTGTATCCGGCAAGCCGTGTACTACCTGCACCCCGGCAACCTCGGGCAATGGCAGGAAGCCGGCCGGGACCAGGGCCACAGCACGCTCGGCATTGCATTGACGGGCGCCATTTGCGAGATGGCGTGGAACCAGGGCATCGACCTGTACGGCTATGACAACAATCGCTTTCTGGCGGGCGCGGAATACGTGGCCAAGGCTAACCTGAAGCAGGCGGACGGCACGTTCTACACGGTGCCTTTCGTCACGTACCAGAACAGCGCCGGCGTCATCCAGACGCAGTTCTCCACCGGCGGGCAAGGCGGCGCCCTCGGGCGGCCCTGCTGGGCGCTGGTGGCCAACCATTACATCAACCGCAAAGGTCTGGCGGCGCCTTACACCAGGCGCGCCGCCGAGCTGGTGGCGCCGGAAGGCGGCGGCGGCAACTACGGCCCCAACAGTGGCGGCTTCGACCAGCTCGGCTACGGCACGCTCACCTGCACGCTCGATCCCGGCGCCCCGGCCCCAACGCCGACCGGCCTGACCGGCTATGCCAGCGCGGGCAAGGTAGTGCTGTCGTGGTGGGGCAGCAGCAACGCCGTCAGCTACACCGTCAAGCGCGCCACCATGGCCGGCGGACCGTACAGCACCATCCAGAGCGGCATCACCGACCTGCTGACCTATACGGATATGCCCGCCGGCGCCGGCACGTATTTTTATGTCGTGACGGCGCAAACGATTGCGGGCGAATCGGCGCTCTCCAACGAAGTGAAAGTGATCACGGCGCAGCAACTGCTCGCGCACCTCGCATTCGATGAAGGCGGCGGCGTCACGGCCGCCGACAGCTCGGGCAACGGGCGCAATGGCACGCTGAACGGCGCAACGTGGGCCGTGGGGCGCAGCGGCAACGCGGTCTCGCTCAACGGCTCGGGCGCGTATGTGGCGTTGCCCGACGATCTGCTGGCCGATGTGTCGGACTTCACCATCGCGAGCTGGGTGTTCTGGAATGGTTCGCAGACGTGGGCACGCCTGTTCGACTTCGGCACCGGCTTTCACCGCTACATGATGTTCACGCCGCGCGGGCAGTCGCGCACCGGCTGGGCCGGCATGCGCTTCGCCATGACGGCCAACGGCCCCGGCGACGGCCCTCCAGAACAGATCATCGACGCCCCCACTGCGCTGCCGAGCAAGCGATGGGTGCATGTGGCCGTCACGCTATCGGGTTCGACCGGCACGATGTATGTGGACGGCACGCCCGTCAGCACCAACACGGCGATGTTCCAGGCGCCGTTCCGTCTTGGCCGCACCACGCAGAACTGGCTGGGCAAATCGCAATACGGTGCCGACGCCACGTTCAACGGTCTGATCGACGATTTCCGCCTTTATCGCGGTGCGCTCAGCGCTGCGCAGATTGCATCGCTCATGACAAATTGATCACGCAGGGCCCGACGACGGGCCCTGCGATGGACTTCTTTCTTTAAGGACTTCTGATGACCGTGTTTTCTCGACGATGGATTGCCGCTGCGGCGATGGCGTGTGCGTTATGGGGCTGTGGTGACGGATCGGATAGCGCGGCAGGCGTGACCAAAATGAGTGCCAACGTAGCCGCCAATCGTAGCCAGACCGGCGCAAATGGCGGCGGCAGCAACCTGCCGGCGGCCAGCTGGACCAGCGTCAAGTGGGGCGGCGGCGGCTATGTCACCGGTCTGATCTACCATCCAGCCAACGCGAGCCTGCTGTACGCACGCACCGACGTCGGCGGCGCGTACCGCTGGAACGCGACCAACTCGACGTGGACGCCCATCACCGACGGCATCGGTTTCGGCGCAGGCGAGGGCGATTTCCACGGCGTCGAAAGTCTCGCGCTCGATCCGAACGACGACCAGCTCGTCTACATGATGACCGGCATTACCGTGACGCAGGGTCACAACGGCCGCATCTACATCTCGAGCGATCGTGGCAACACCTGGACGCACTACGACGTGCCGTTCCCGGTAGGCGGCAACGACAACGGCCGGGCCACCGGCGAGCGCCTGCAGGTCGATCCGAACCATCCGTCGACGCTGTTCTACGGATCGCGCACGGCCGGCCTGTGGAAGAGTACCGATTCGGGCCGCACCTGGGCGCAGGTCTCGGGCCTGTCCTCCGCCACGATCAGCGGCGGCAGCTCCCCGCTGGGCGTCGAACAGGTGATCTTCGATACGTCGGGCAAGGGCAGTGGTCAGCCGACCTGGATCATGTGGGCCACCGTCGCCCCCGGCTACGCGAACGCGGCAGGCCTGACGTCGACCCTGTACAAGTCCACCAACGGCGGCTTCTCGTGGACGCCGGTGCCCGTCCCGCCGACGGTGTCCGGCTACTACATCCCGCACGTCGTGCGCACTTCCGACGGCAACTTTTACGTGGTGTTCAACGCGAGCGTCGGCCAGGGCATCGGCGGACCGAGCTATCTCTACAGGTTCGGCGGCAGCAACAACGGCAACTGGACGCTGCTCAACCGCTCCACCGGCAACGGCTTTGGCGGCCTGTCCGTTTCCGGTCTGGGCGCGTCCGCCCGCATCGCACTGGGCATGACGGGCTGGAGCGACACCAGCAAGACCATTCAGCTATCCGATGACGGCGGCAGCACGTGGCGCGAAATCGAGGCCGGCATGCCGCATACCGGCATTGCCCCGGATGGCTGCGCCGGCTGGGTGGAAAGCGTCACCATCGACCCCGCCAATCGCGATCACATCATGCACGTCCACGGCGGCGGCATCTGTGAAACCATGAACGCCTCGTCGCCCACGCCAACCTGGAGCCCCAAGGTCGACAACCTCGAGGAAACCGTGACGCTGGCCCTCGTCACGGCGCCGCCCGGTGCGTCGTACAACTTCATCAACAGCGCCGGCGACATCGGCACGTGGGTCAATACGGATCTCTCGACGAGGCCGACGAAAGGCCCGTTGAACACGTGGAGCAACGGCAATTCGGCCGACATGTCGTGGTCCGATCCGACGTACATCGCGGCCGCGGGCGTCGACAACGCCAACGGCCATGCGACCAGGGGCTTCTGGTCGGGCGACGGCGGCAATAGCTGGGCGACGTTCGCGTCGCTGCCCAACGGCGCCGCGGCAAGCCAGAGCCACGTGGGCAACCTGGTCGTCCCGTCCCGCAACAACGTGACCTGGGCGCCGCCGGACTCGGTCCCGTCGTTCACGACAAACAGTGGCGCCAGCTGGACGGCGACCAACCTGCCGGCGTTCAGTGCCACCTGGAACGGCTTCCCGCGTGCCTACCGCCTGGCCGCGGACCGCAAGAACCCGAACAAGGTCTATGCCTACGACTCCGGCGGCGCACCGTGGAGCTGGCAGCGCGGCAAGGTCTACGTGTCGAACGACGGCGGCCACACGTTCACGTTGAGCCAGGGCTCGGTGAACGCGAACCTGGCCTGGAATGCGTGGCGGGATACGTCGATGGCGGTCAATCCGAACGCGGAGGGCGATCTCTGGCTGGCCGACGGCACGGCCGTGTACCACTCGGTGGACTCGGGGGCGACGTGGACGAAGCTCGGCGCCTTTGCGTCGACCAGCGACACGCCGGGCGCCACCGTGATCGCGTTGGGCAAGGCGCCGACCGGTTCGCCGTACTCGGCCGCGGTCTATGTGGAAGGCACGTTGAACGGCGTCTGGGGCATTTACCATTCCGACGACGGTGGCGCGACGTGGGCGCGCTTCAACGATGACGCGCACCAGTTCGGCGACTCGAGCGCGATGGCCGGCGACTGGAACACATACGGCCGGATTTACGTCAATGGCGCCGCTCGCGGTCTGATCTTCAGCAATTGAGGTTGATCGGCCTGTCGATCGTCCGGTTGCGGTTTGCAACCGGACGGAGATCGGCCGGCCTTTCCGGGTTCTCTCTTGCTGTCGCGGCGGGCAGACCGGATGCCGTTCTTTCTGGTACCGCTCGTCGTCTTTCGGGTCATCCGGAAAGCGACGTGATCCGGGCTCACGTTTTCATCGAAACGTGTCCGCGATTCGTTGCCTTCCCGATCCGTGGTGCGCCGAGCGGCCGCGGGCCGATTTCAGCGGCCGGCTAGCCGTTTTCCGCGCTGACACATACCCCCCATTTTGAAGAGCACCTTCCCGCGGCGAAGGGCTAACAGCGGAAAATCGGCTCATTACACTGCGCCCGTCGCATCGCCGAGGCGTGTCGACGCGGCACATACGCAGCGCGCAAGCGTTACGACCGGCAAACCAAAAACCCTGGGGGGGAAAATCATCATGAACAAGCGTTGGGGGATCATCGCGCCCGCCGCGTTGCTTGCTGCAGCCGCGCATGCGCAGAGCAGCGTGACCCTGTACGGCAAGATCGAGGACGGTATCAACTACACGAGCAACGCACGCGGCCACGGAACCGTGCAACTGCAAAGCGGCTATGACTACGGCAGCCGCTGGGGTATCAAGGGTACGGAAGACCTTGGCGCAGGCTACCAGGCGATTTTCACGCTCGAGAACGGTTTCGACGTCAACACCGGGAAAATGAACCAGGGCGGTCGGGAATTCGGCCGCCAGGCCTTCGTCGGCATCGCGTCGGATCGATACGGCACGCTGACGTTCGGTCGCCAGTACGATCCGAGCGTCGACCTCTTCTCGCCGCTCACCGCGAACGGCAACTGGACCGGTTACCTGTTCTCGCATCCGTACGACAACGACAACACCGACTACTCGTTCCGCGTGAATAACGCGGTCAAGTACGTGTCGCCGGTGTGGCACGGCGTGACCGCGGAGGCGATGTATGGATTCAGCAATCAGGCGGGCGGCTTCGCGAACAACCGCCTGTATGGCGCCGCGCTGCAATACCAGCAGGGCGGGCTGACGGTCGGCGCGTCGTATCTGAAGATCGATCACGCACGCAATGCCGATTCGACCGGGGCGATCACCGGCGACAACACGTTCGACGCATCGTCGCAGCAGAACATCGGCATCGGCGTGAATTACGCGTTCTCGAAGGCGCTGGTGGGATTCACGTATTCGCACGTCGACGTCTACGACCCGACTTCGAACGCATATTTCACCGGTACGACGCAGCCAGCGGGCGGTGCGTGGAAATCGTGGAAGTTCGACAACTTCGAGGTGAACGGCCTCTATCATTTCACGACCGCGTTTTACGTCGGCGCGGCATACACGTACACCCAGGCCCGCGTCGCGTCGACGGTCGGCGCGTTCAATCCGAAGTGGCATCAACTGAGCACGAAGTTGAATTACGACTTGTCGAAACGCACGTCGGTATTCGTGGAGGGCGTCTATCAGCATGCGATGAACGCGCACACGGGAACCGACTTCGACTACGCGTACATTCCGGGCGCGGCCGACATTTCGTCGGGCCCGAATCAATATGTCGCGCGTATCGCGCTGCTGCATCATTTCTGACGCCCATGCCGTTCGCGTAACCTGCGCGGCTTCGCGAACGATACGCGCATTCATCCGGTCGCGCGTGATGATTCGATACATGCCGCTCGGTCGCCGACACGCGTTCCGGTTCGACAGGAACCGATCGATCGCGCTGCGGCGGGTGACCGACCCGCCGTCGTCGGCGATACCCCGCGATCCGCGGAGCGCTGCACCGCATGCGCGATCAAAGCGGAAGCACGGAAGTCTGCTTGATCCTCTGCATCGGAATCTCGGTCTTCACGCTCTGCACGCCGTCGATCCGGGTCAAGTGGTCGATCTGGAGTTTCCGATAGGCGTCGATGTCGGCCGTCACGACGCGCAGCAGGCAATCGCAATCGCCCGCCATCAGGTGGCACTCGAGAACCTGCGGAAGACGTTGAACCGCCTCCGTGAAACGGTCGACGGTTTTCGCGTCCTGGCTCGTCAGCCAGATGCGGACGAAGACGGTCAACCCCGCGCCGATCTTCGATGCGTCGAGCAGCGCCGCGTAGCGCTCGATGACGCCGGCCTGCTCCAGCTGCCTGACGCGACGCAGGCACGGCGACGGCGACAAGCCCACTTTCTGCGCCAGTTCCACGTTCTGGATTCGCCCATCTTCCTGGAGCACGCGCAGAATGCGGCGGTCCATTTCGTCCAGCTCGATCATCGCCATTGATCCGACAGATTGGGTTGAGGCACGCGGTGCCCGAATGTTCGCTTCTTGAGGCACGGAATTGCCAAATCGCGCCCATCTTAAGTCGAACACGCAACCTGAAATTATTTTTTCTGCGATAAATTTTTGCCCGTAGCAGCCGGGACGGTCCCGCTGCCGATCAAGGGGCAAACGATGAGCACCGATTCCGTCCAGCATTTCGAACTCGAACAAAATCCTCAGCCTGTCGCGGCGGCGGAGCGCGCCGCGCTGCTCGCCAATCCCGGTTTCGGCCGGGTCTTCACGGATCACATGGTGACGATCCGGTATTCGGCGGAACAAGGGTGGCATCAAGCGAAAATCGGGCCGCGCGAACCGTTCCGATTCGATCCGGCGACGCTCGTGCTGCACTACGCGCAGGAAATCTTCGAGGGATTGAAAGCCTATCGGCTTCCGGACGGCGGCGCGGCGCTGTTCCGTCCCGATGCGAATGCACGGCGCTTTCGCCATTCGGCCGAGCGGCTGTCGATGACGCCGTTGCCGGAGGCGATGTTCGTCGAATCGGTGCGTGCGCTGGTCCGGGCCGATCGCGACTGGATTCCGGCGTTCGACGGCGCGGCGCTGTATTTGCGTCCGTTCATGATCGCCACGGAGGCGGTGCTCGGCGTGAAGCCGTCGCCGGAGTATCTGTACTGCGTGATCGCGACGCCGGTCGGCGCGTACTTCAAGAGCGGCGCGTCGGGCGTGACGCTGTGGGTGTCCGAGCACTACACGCGGGCGGCGCCGGGCGGAACGGGCGACGCGAAATGCGGCGGCAACTACGCGGCGAGCCTGGCCGCACAGGCGGAGGCGATTCGCGAAGGCTGCGAGCAGGTGGTGTTTCTCGATGCGGTCGAACGCCGCTGGATCGAGGAGCTGGGCGGGATGAACGTGTTCTTCGTGTTCGACGACGGGTCGATCCAGACGCCGCCGCTGAACGGGACGATTCTGCCGGGCATCACGCGCGCGTCGTTGATCACGCTGGCCCGGGAACTGAATTACACGGTGCGGGAGGAAGGCTACACGATCGAGCAGTGGCAGGCGGATGCGCGCAGCGGTCGGCTGGTCGAGGCGTTCGCGTGCGGCACGGCGGCGGTCGTGACGGCGATCGGCCGGGTGAAGGGCCGCGCGTACGACTTCACGATCGGCGAAGGGGGCGCGGGACCGGTCACATCGCGCCTGAAGGCGGCGCTGCTCGATATCCAGAACGGGCGCGAAGTCGATCGCCACGGCTGGGTGGACCGCGTGTTTTGAATTCGGCACGGCGGCCCGCGCGACCCGCGATGGCCGCCATGAAAGCTCGGCCGGTATCCCGGCCGGAAGTCGCCGCGCTGCCTCCTGGAATGCTTCGATCATGTCGGTTGTTTCGTTGTCGCGGGCCATTGACCGCCTGCTTATCGTCGATCCCGGTCTTCATCGGCTGCTGGGCGGGGCGCGCGCCGCACTGGCGAGCATGCTTGCCGGCGCGCTCGGCATTGCGTCGGCGCTGCACCTCGGTTTGGCGATCACCACCGGCGCCGTGGGCATACTTTTCGCGATGATCGCGCCGCTCTTTCTGCGCGATGCTCATCGGCTGGACTGGTATGAATCGCTTGCGTGGCAGTACGGCGTCGCATGCACGAGTTTCGCCGCGGCCGCCGTCGTGAGCGCGTGGCCCGCCGTCGGCAAGGCGGGTTTCGTGACCGTGCTGTTCTGTTCGATGCTGTGCCAGACCCGCGGGCCGCGCGCGATCGGGTGTGCGTTTCTCGCGATCGCGATGTACTACCTCGGCCTTTATCTGCATCCGACCACGCTACAGGCGAGCCGCATGCTGGCAATGTCGATCGCGGGCCCCGCAAGCGTCGTGCTCGTGTGCCGGATGCTGTTGCCGGTGCACGCGGCGCCCACGCCCCGGCGCATCGCGCGCTCGGTATCGCTGCAGGCGGCGTGCATCGCACGCAGCGACGTGTCGCACGCCGGCTCACTGAATGCGATCGCCCATCTTCTGGCGCTGAACGAAGCCGCCATCGCGCTCGAGCATCATGCATCGACACTCGATGAACACGACGCGCATGCATTGCACACCGCGCTCGTCGCATTGGAGATCGCGTCGGCCCGGCGCGTGCTGAACCACGATCGGACCGATGCCGCCGCCGCGGCGCTACGCGGCGCGATCGTCCGCTTCGATTGCGTCGCCGACGCAGTGGCGGCGCGCATGGCCGCCGCACCTGCGCCCGCGATGCCGCGGCCCGCGCGTGCGGTGCGGTGGAGCGCCGGCTGGCGCACGCTTGCATGGTTGCCGGCGTTCCGCGCGGCTGCAGCTGCGTGTGCCGCCATGCTGATCGGCGAGACGCTGTCGTCGGAGCGATGGATGTGGGCGGTGCTCAGCACGTTCGTCGTGTTCTTTGGCACGTATTCGTGCGCGGACACGATCTATCGCGGCGCGCAACGCGTCGCCGGCACGCTCGCCGGCGCGCTCGCGAGCGTACTCGTCGTCGGCGCCGTTCATCATGCGAATGCGCTCGTGGCGGTCGCCATGGGCGTGTGCGTGTTCGCCTGGGCGTACCACATCCTGCACGCCTATGGGCGCGGCGTTTTCTTTCTCACGGTGCTGATCGGCCTCGTCTATGCGCAACTCGGGTTCGAGATCGGCGCGCTGGCGGAACTGCGGATCGGGGAGGTGTTGATCGGCTGCGCGGTTTCGCTCGCGGCGGCGATGCTGGTGATGCCGCTGGCGGCGTCGCGCCACATCGCGACGCGCTCGCACGGCCTGTTGGCGGCGCTGCGCGAACTCGTGCACGAACACGACGACGGCACGCGGCCGGGGGCCGCGCACACGCGCGCGGCCGATCGCCGTTTTCACGACGTGCGCATGGCGATCAGGCCGCTGGCCGCGTGGCGCATGCTCCGCGTATCCGGCGATGCCCGACGGTTGTCGGACACGCTGCTGGTCTGCTGGCTTCATGGCCGAATCGTGGCGACGCTTCTGCCTGTTGAAGCCGGTGGCGCGGTGGCCGCCGTCGAGCGGCGTGCGCGCGCCGCCCTCGCCACGCGAATCGATACGTTGATGAGCGATCTGGATCGCAGCAGCCCGGTGCGACGCGACGCGGATGCGAACGTCGGGCACGCAACGCGCGCGATAGCCGGTGATCCTCCGTTACCGGCCCATCGGGAACTGGCTCGGTTCGACGCGAAGTTGAGCGAACTCAACCGGGCATTCGAGGACGCGCTGTTCGGACGAAATACCGGAGAGGCACGGCCGCATGGGTCCGACAGCAGCGTTCGCGCCACCGATGTTCGGGAAGCGATACGTTGTTCAGGCGTCTGAAGAATCGAGCGCCAGCCGGATCGCATCGCGCGTCCTGCGTGTTGCCACGGCTGTCTGCATCGTGCGGAATAGCCCGACGAATCCCGCGTTGGTATCGAGCCCGAGTGCGGCGAACGGCTTTGAGTCGAGGATCGCGAGCGGGTCGCCGCTTCGCACGCGCTCGAGATCCGCTGCATCGAATTGCGGTTCACTGACGACGAACGCGTTGCCGAGATCGTCGACACCCTGCAGGTAATGCTGGAAGCAGGCCAGCAGCAGGGCTTCACGGCGCATGTCGCCGTTGCGCGCGAGCAGTGCCCCGATGGTCTTTTCATGAAATACCGGGATCTTCGACGCGCCGTCGTGCGCGACGCGCAGCAACTGGTCGCCCAGTGCGGCGTTGCGAAAGCGCGCGAGCGTATTTCCCGCATAGGCGGCCGCGGACACGCCGTGCGGCAGCGTGAGGATCGGGGCGACGTCCCGGGCAAGGAAGGTGTCGAGCAGCGCGGCGAGATCGCGATCGGCCATGGCGTCGTGGACGAAGCGATGTCCCAGCAGAATCGCCGGGTAAGCGAGCAACATATGGGAAGCGTTCAGCATGCGCCCCTTCATGGCTTCGTACACATGGACGTCGTCGCGCAATTCGACGCCCGCCGCGTCGAAGGCCGGGCGTCCGGCGCTGAAACTGTCCTCGACCACCCATTGCGAGAATGCTTCGGCAACGACGGGCGCCGTGTCGTCGATGCCTGACAACCGGTTGACGTGCAGGCGGACCGCGTCCGTCACCTGCGGCGCGATCCGGTCGACCATGCTGTTCGGGAACGCGACGTAACGCTCGATCCAGGCAGCGAGATCGACGTCGACCGCCCGCGCGAAATCGAGCACCGCGCGTCGCGCGGTATCGCCGTTGCCGCGCAGATTGTCGCAGGACATCACGGTGAACGGCAGCACGTTGGCGGCCCGGCGCCGTCTGAGCGCTTCGACGATGAACCCGAACGCGGTACGCGGTGGTCCTCCCAGAAGATCGTGCGCGACGTCGGGCGTATCGAACCGAAATGCGCCGGTCGTCTCGTCGAGGTTGTAACCGCCTTCCGTGATGGTCAGCGATACGATCCGGATCGCCGGATCGGCAAGCCGGGTCAGTACGGCTTCCGGATCGGCCGGTGCGTGCAGATACTCGATCATCGCACCGATGACGCGCACGGCTGCCGCGCCGTCGCTCGAGAACTCCGTCAGCGTATAGAGGCCATCCTGTGCGCGAAGCGCGTCGGCCTTTGCGACCGAGGCCGGGCCGTTACCGAGGCCGATTCCGCATATTGCCCAGTTTGCGTGACCGGGCAGATGCAGCACATGGTCGATGTAGCGCGCCTGATGGGCGCGATGGAAATTGCCGACGCCGATATGCGCGATGCCTGCGGTCAGGCGACGACGGTCGTATGCGGGAACGGCGACGTGTGGCGCCGCGCGTCCGAGGGTTGCGTTGGAGAGCGGATGGAGCGGGCCCTCTTCGCGCGCCGGAGGGGATGCGTTGTCGTTCATGATCGCGAGGTGTTTCTCGATGAGGAAGGTCAGGCGCGTTCGCGCAACGCGGGCGTCGTGTCGTGCATGCGCCGCAGCCAGCGTTCGACGAGCGACGGCAGCGCGGCCATGTCGTTGAATACGACGTATGCACCCGCGGCGTGCAACTTGTCCGTTTGCGTTCGTGCCGCGTGCGCGGCGCCCACGAAGCCGAGCACGGTCATGCCGGCGGCGATCGCGGCGGCCGTCCCCGTCGCGCTGTCTTCGACGACGACGCACCGTTCGGGCGCGACATGCATGCGACGGGCGGCGGCCAGATAGACGTCGGGTGCGGGCTTGGGCGACGGCACCTGGTCGGCCGTGAACAGGCGTTCGCCGAACATGTCGGCCAGGCCGATCCGGTCGACCACGCCGCGCACGTAGGCAAGATCGCTGTTGCTCGCGCACGCCTTGACGAGCGGGATGGCGGCGAACGCGTCGCGCACGCCGTCGATGGCCGGCGCATTCACCGCGTTTGCGTGCACGTCCATGCGGATCGCGTCGACCGTGTCGTCGTCGAGCGGCCGATCGACGATGGTTGCGACCGTGCGCAGCAGTTGCTCGGCTCGCATGCCGAGCAGGGGGCGCACGACGTCGCGAAGGCCGGCGAGGCCCCAGAGATGCTCGAGGCGCGTCACGATGATGCGTGCGGCGATGGCCTCGCTATCGACGAGCACGCCGTCGCAATCGCTGATCAGCGCATGATCCGAAAGTTGGCGCGTGGCAATGCGTTCGTTCATGTTGGTTTCCGTGACGAGAAGGCGGGAAAGACGCGGCTCGCTTGAACCGGTTCGCTCATGAATGGCGCGGCCCGAACGTTCCGCGCTTCAATGCGCGTTCGATGTCCTCGAGGCTGCGCCCGCGCGTTTCCGGCACCATCGAGTAGATGAACACCCATGCGAGCGCGTTGAGGCACGCGTACGCCCACATCGCCCCGCCGACACCGAGCCATTGGGTCACGGTCAACGCCGTGCCGGTCAGCAGCAGGTTCGAGCCCCATAGCATCGCGGCGTGCGCGCCGGTGGCCTGGTTGCGGATCGCGACGGGGTAGATTTCCGCGCCCGTCAGCCAGCCGATGACCTGGATACCACCGGCGTTGAACACCATGAACGCGATCAGGCAGATGACGATCCACAGTTGCTGCATGGGCAAGGCGACGTCGCCGCGCAGCAGGCAGCCAAGCAGCACGAGGCTGGCTGCCGCGACGGGCAGCGTCGCCAGGCTGAGCGTGCGGCGGCCGACATGGTCGACGATCAGCTTGCCGATGAAGGTCATCACGAGATACGTAATGGCGACGCCGAGCGCGGCCCAGAGCGATGCCGACGCGCCGAACCCCGCGTCGCGAAGGAACGTCGGCGTGTAATAGATCATCATCTCGATGCCGCTGAGCTGGGTGAACGCGGCGACGCCGAGGCCCGCAACGAGGGCGGGGCGCACCCAGGGCTCGCGCATCGTGCGCCAGCCCGATGTCGCGCTGTTCTGCTGTCGCTCGACCACATCCCGAATATCGGCAATCTCGTGCCGGACGGCAGCTTGAGATTCCCGCACCTTCGACAACTCGCCATGCGCGTCGGCGATGCGATCCTGCTCCACGAGCCAGCGCGGGCTGCGCGGCAGCCGCGTCATGCCGATCATCAGGATCACTGACGGGACGACCGCGATGCCGATCATCGCCCGCCAGGAAAACAGGTCGTTACCCGCGACGCCGATCAATGCCGCGAGCAGGATGCCGATGCCGATCGACACGTTGAAGTAGGTGACCAGGCGGCCGCGCTTGTCCGGCTCCGCGAGTTCGGCGATGTAGGTCGGCACGATCTGCGTCGAGCCGCCGACCGCGAATCCGAGCACGAGCCGGGCAGCGGCAAGGGACCACACGTCGGGCGAGAGCGCGGCAGCCAGCACGCCGGCCGCATAGATCGCCGAGACGATCGTGATGGTCTTGCGGCGTCCGAGCGCGGCCGACATGCGGGTGCCGGCCAGCGCACCGATCACCGCGCCGAGCAGGATCGCCGCGGCGACGAGTTCCTGCGCGCGGTAGTCGAGGCCGAAGTCTCGCGCGATGAGGGGCAGCGCGCCCGAAATGATGCCGGTGTCGTATCCATAGAGCCCGCCGGCGATCGCCGCGATCGATGCGACCGTACGCATGTAGGCGGACGGCGTGGGCCGGGGACGGGCCGCGGGTGTGTCGGGAAGGGCGGAATCAGAAGCCATGACGGTTTTCCTTGTGATGCGGTTCGTCGCATGGGCGAACGAACGCGTGACGTGACGGCATGTGTCCGCTGCGGCAACAGTCGCCACCGCATGTGCGGCGGCGCTTCGATCGAGTCGCGCAGCGGGACGGCGCGGACGGACGCTCAGGCGAGCGCGTGGACGTGGCAGGACGGCATGCCGCCGCGCCGGGCAAATGGCACGCGCCGATGAGAAGGACTTCCGGTTTGTACGGGGGGTGATTGCCTGGTCATGTCGGTCACCGAGTGGGGAAATCGCTCACGGCCCATCCAAACCGGTTTGGGTCGAGGGCGCGACGATTCCTCTGGTTGAGCACGATCTGAAGCCGCACTTGGAGCAAGGCGCCAGTGTCTCCTCTGGCGCTTCACGGCCTGCGTTGCAGGCGAACGATTCCGCCGTTGCCGGATGGAATCGTGTCGGTATTTCGGCGGACCGGTCGGTCAGGCGCCGAAACGGGGGAGGCCAGCCGGGAGGGGCTGGCGGGCTAGGGTCTCGTGGCGAGCGATGCAAAGGAGCATGTCGCGTGAGACATGAACAATTATCCAGAAACGGAGCAAAAGATCAAGTCTACAAAATCATGTCTGGGCGAGCAGCCCGGGCTGGGGAACGGGGCGATTCCGCGATCCGGTCCTTTCACGTGCGCTCGAGCATCTTGAGCGCCGCGGCGGCCGCCCCCGCAGGGGTCTCGACATGCAACTTGCGGAACAGGTGTTCGAGATGCGTGTTCACCGTGCGCGGGGCGATGCCGAGATCGCGGCGGCGTGCCGCAAGGCCAACGTGTCGGGTGTGTTCGCGATCACGGGCGAGCGCCACGAAGTGCCCCCACGCGAGTCACCGTACAACACGCTCGTGCTGATCGACAATCGCGGCGAGATCATGCAGCAAGAAAGTTTTCAATGATTCGCGCAACTTCGGCCGGTGCCTCTAGCGGCGCCAAATGGCCGACACCGGGAAGAACGTGCATGGTCGCCTGCGGAATGCGCGGCAACAGTTCCGTCCGTAACGTGACCACGCGATCCACCTGGTCCAGTTCGCCGGAGATGACGATCGTCGGAACGTCGATCGAAGCTACTGCAGCACGGATATCCTCGCGCATTGCCACCTCCGGCCAAGCGGCTTTAGCTTGCGGCGCAGCGTTCAGGCTATCCTCGATGATCATTTCACGACAGGCGGCGTCGAGTGGTTTGGCGGTGAGTACGTGGTCGATGACGAATTCGACCGACTCGCGCGATCGATAGGCGCCCGTCAGCGTCGCACGTTCGTCAGCGGAAAGCAGCATCGGCGAGGGTGGTGATGGCGCGACGAGCACGAGGCCTTGAAGCCCGTTCGGCCGTCGCGACGCGATGAACTGCGCGACCTTGCCGCCCATGGAATGACCGACGAGTACGTAGCGTTGCAAATCCAATGTCTCGATGATGCCCTCGGCGTCTGCCGCGAGATCGGCAATGCCATAGCCATCCGCTGGTGCAGCGGACTTGCCCCAGCCCCGATGGTCGGTGGCAACGGTGCGATATCGGCTCGATAACCGGTCCGTCACACGTTGCCATGTCCGCGACGAGCCGCCGTAGTAATGCAGGAACACCAAGGCAGGAACGCCGTGGCCGGCTTGGGTGACGTGGATTCGCGTGCCATTTACTTCGATTTCCATTTGCGCTGCCTCTTCTCGGTTTGATGAGGCAATCGTAGCGTCGAGCCTGAAATTTGATAATTGCGCGCAGGATAGCGGCAGTCGATAATGGCGTGATCGAATCAGGTTGATGCGAAAATGGACCGATTGACCAGCCTTGGCGTGTTCGTCGCTGCGGTCGAAGAGGGCAGTCTGGCTGCGGCCGCGCGGCGTTTCGGGTTGTCGCCGGCCATGGCGGGAAAACATGTGAGTGCGATCGAAGCCCAACTGAATGCGCGGCTTCTACAACGAACCACCCGGCGCTTGAGTCTGACCGATATCGGTCAGACATACTACGTTCGCAGCAAGCAAATTCTGGAAGCCTTTGAAGACGCCGGCCGGGAAGCGCACGATTCGCAACGCACGGCGCGCGGCGTGTTGCGAATCGCGGCGCCTGTCACGTTCGGTGCGATGCACTTGGGCGAGGTCACTGCCCGCTATCTCGAGGACCACCCGCAGGTCAACGTGGAAGTGCTGCTCGGCGACCGTTATGTCGACCTCCTGGAGGCCGGTATCGAGGTCGCTATCCGGATCGGGAAGCGTCAGGGCAACGGGCTCGTTACAAGTCGCATCGCGCCATGTCGAATGGTTATGTGCGCGTCCCCCGCGTACATCGAGCGGCATGGAACACCGCGTAGGCCAAGTGATTTACGTCATGCACAGCGGCTCGTCTTCAGCGAAGCCGTCTCGGCCGGAGATTGGACGCTATTCGATGCGAAAAACCGCGCGCATGTGATCGAAGGGCCCTGTCGAGTCGCCGCCAACAACACCCAAATGCTCATGTCTGCCGCGTTGGCGGGGGCTGGCGTCGCGTACGGCCCCACGTTCGTCTTCGGGGAGCATCTGCGGCGAGGCGAGCTCGTCGCCCTGCTGCCGAACTACCGAGCGACCGAGTTGGCGATACAGGCGGTCTACCCGAGTGCGCGGCGCATACCGCTCAAGGTTCGACGGTTCGTTGACTACCTGACCGCAGCGTTCGGCAACGAGCCTCCTTGGGATCGAAGTATGAAAGGGTAGTCTTGTTTCCGGCGATCGGTACAAGGGCGTGTAACCCCTATCGTATACAAGCCGTTTCGTGTGCGGCCCGACGTGGTTCGATACGAGGATGAAGCGGGGTTTGTCGTCCCCGATTGCTGACGCCTTGCGCTTGCAAGTACCACCGTCACGTTCCGAGCGTCGACATCAAATAATCGATCACCACCCTGACTCGCGCCGGTACGCGTCGACCGGCTGGATAGACGAGGTGGGTTGCCATGCGTTCCGGCTGAAATTCAGGCAGGAGGACTTCGACTTGTCCGGCATCGATTTCGGCTCCGAAGAGCCATCGTGGGGCCTGCGCAATGCCGAGCCCGTGCAGGACCGCTGCGCGCACCTGCTCTGCGTCGCCCGTCAAAAACGATCCCTGCGGAACCCGATGAACGGTTTCCCTTCCGACCTTGAAGCGCCAAGGGCGGCGCTCGTGGTTTCGAGCGAAGACGACGCCTGTATGTCCGTCCAGATCGGCCAGCCGGGTAGGCTTGCCTTTGGCCGCGAGATAGCCCGGACTGGCGACGAGCAGCGATTCCGTCTCCGATAGTTTTCTCGCTGTCAGCGAGGAATCCATCAGTGGCCCATGGCGGATCGCCAGGTCCAATCCTTCGCCGACCAGATCAACCTGTCGCTCGGATACGGATAATTCGAGCGCAACGTGCGGATATTGTCGAAAAAAACCGGGAAGCAATGGCGTCACGCATAGGCGGCCGTAGGCGGGCGCCGTCGTCAATTTAACCAGGCCTTGTGGAGATTGCTGTCGCGTCCCGACCGATGATTCCAGCGAATCGAAGCCCTCCATCAAGGGCTTGGCCGATTCATAGAACGCGTGGCCTGCCGCGGTGATCACTACCTGACGCGACGTTCGCAACACCAACTGAGCGCCGAGATACTCCTCCAGCGCGGCAATCTGCTTGCTTACGGTCGGTTGTCCAATGCCTTCCTCTCGCCCTACAGCGGAAAAACTGCCGCATTCGACCAGTCGAACGAACAGGCGAATTGCATTCAGGCGATCCATGGGTATTCGTATCGATCCATTCTGTACTGGAATCGATGGTATGCCGGGCGGCCGCGTTTCGGCAACAGGCGCACTTGTTTAAGTTACGGCCTGTGCAGTTACCGCCATCACTGTTTGCCGCTGGAGAAACGCGTCATGAAAGCTATCTGCGTTACCGCTGAACGCTCGTTGGAAGTACAGGATATTCGGCCACCGAGCCGGCCGGAAGCAGGCCATCTGCTGATCGACATGGAGGCATCTGCGATCAACCATGGCGACAAGTTGTTTTTGCGTGCGCGTGCCGAGGGTAGCAACGCGCTCGCGGCGAGCCAGTACGGCGTGTGGGGCGCTTCCGGCGCCGGGACGGTGGTGGCGACGGGTGTCGGCGTTCCCGCGCGTTATATGGGTAGACGCGTCGCCATCTATCGCTCGCTGAACCGTAGCGCGTACAACATCGGGCTGTGGTGCGAAAAAGCGCAGGTGCCGTACACGAGTTGCCTGATCTTGCCCGAACACGTCAGCGCACGCGACTACTGCGGGTCGCTCGTGAACGTGATGACGGCCTACGCGTTTCTCGAAACGATTGACGAGGCCGGGCACCGGGGCGTGATCGCCACGGCGGGGAACTCGGCAACCGGGCTGGCGCTCGCGGCACTTGCCCGTCGGAGGAACATGCCGACGATCTCCATGGTGAGGGGGCGGGCGGCGCAGGAGGCGCTGCAACGCCGCGGTATCGAGCATGTCGTGCGCACCGATGAAGACTTTGTCGACACGCTCGGAAAGCTGTCCTCCGAGCTTGGAACGACGGCTGTATTCGATGGCGTGGGCGGTGTGCTGACCGGCCAGATGGCAACCTGTTTGCCGATGCGCTCGTCGATATATTTCTACGGCACGATGGCCGGCCCCGTTCCGTTTCCCGTGTCGGCGCCGCTTTTCATGACGAAGGATCTGTCGATGCGGCGTTTCAGCAATTTCGAAAGCCGGACGGTGCGAGAGCACGACAGGTTGGTGGCTGCTCTGAGTGCGCTCGAGGGCATGATCGGCGACCCGGTGTTCAGGACGCGCGTCGGCCAGGAATTCAGCCTTGATCGGATTGACGACGCCATGGCGTACGAATCGATCGACGGTCGAAAGGCGGCACTGACAAGCCGATCATGAAGCCATCGATGGGGCGTGTCGGTCTCGGGTTCGCCCGTCGATGCGTGTGCCACGCGATAGTCGGGAAGCCGGTGTTTCATGGCAGCGGCAAGTCCGGTCGACCTTGCTTGATATCCTGGCCGGGATGCTGATTCGCATTAATTTCGATTGACCCGCCGACGCCCGCACCGGCGCCGCGCTGCGCAAGTTCCGGTGCGAGCCTCCGGCGGCTAGAAACGATGCAACATGCCCATGCGATAGACCATCTGGTTCGGCCCTGACGACGCGCCAGCCGACGCATCCACGATCTGTGCCTCGTCGAAGCTGGTCCCGGTACGCGCGCTGACGACATGCTGCCACGCACCTTGCAGATACAGCGACGTGCGTTTGCTCAGGTCATAGTCGAGCATCAGGCCGATCTGGTGCCACTTGGGCACATACTTCGTGTCGGACGTGTACAGATGCGCCATGGTGAACGTGTAGGCCGCTCCCAGCCACATGGCATGCGTGAAGTAGTACTGCGCGTTGAGTTCGAAGTTGTCGAATTTCCATGCATTCCACGTCGCGCCATTGCGCAGCGCGGTATTGTCGATCCACGCATTGCCGACGGGGTTGTAGACATCGACATGGGACCACGCGGCGCCGACGAGTACGTGGGTAAACTGGTAGGAAGCCGCTACGCCGATGTCCTGCTGCGACGACCCGTTGAAGAGATCGCCACCGGTGACCGCGCCACCCGCCGCGAGCCCCGGATTGTCGAGCTTCAGATAGGACGCGGCCGCAGTCAGGTTGCCGTTCTGGTAGTTCAGCGTGGCGCCCCACACGCGATTGTTCGAGAATCCGCCGGGCTGGTTGCTGAAGCCGTACATCGCTTCGGCCGTGAGTCCACGGTATGTCGGGGTCACATACTTGACGGCATTGTCGACGCGGAAATCCCAGTCCGTATTGTCGTTGTCGAACGGGTGGGTCGCGATGTCGCCCGCCCAGTTGCCGGCCGCCGTGATGCCGCCGAAGCCGAGCGCGTCGACGCTGGTGTCGTACTGGCGTCCGAGCGTGAGCGTGCCGTACCGTGAAGACGACAGGCCCACGAACGCCTGACGGCCGAACATGCTCGAATCCTGACCCAGCTTGCCGCTGTTCACGTTGAAGCCGTTTTCGAGTTGAAAGATGGCCTTGTCGCCGCCGCCGAGATCTTCACTGCCTTTCAAGCCCCAGCGGCTGCCGAAGGTGTCTCCGCTCGACAGCTGCCATGCGCGATGACCGCCTGCGTTGGTCGTGAAGTTGAGGCCTTCGTCTATCAGCCCGTATAGCGTGACGCTCTGCTGTGCGTGCGCCGCACCGGCGAGCAGGAGTGCCGGCGCGAATGCGAGCCAGCGCAATTTCATCGATTGACGTTTCATTTAGTTGCTCTGATGGTGTGGTTGGATAGTCGGCACCAGATAGCGCTGACGTCGATGTCGTCCCGAGATGCGATTTCGGCGGACGAGGCAGTGTAGGCAGAGGAAAAGCGGTCGCCGCAACGTGCACGGAAAGACTATCTTTCAGTATTCGAAAGTGTCATGTACCGCTAAATGTCATGCGAAAAGATGGAGTGTCTTGAAGCCTCGATGGCGCTCACACGCTTGGCGACGTGTTGTTTTAAATTTCCCTCCGGTTGACATCGAGATTTTATTCGCGTGAAACGTCGGCATGTCGGAAAAGTCGATCCACGTGGCGATCTGCCGATCACCGTCGACGATCGAGTCGGATCAATTCAAAAAAAAGCGCGCGGCCGCGAGGCTCGCGCGCAAACTCGGAGAACGGTTGCCGGAGAGGATTCAGTTACCGCTCGATGCGACGGTATTGGCGGCCCCGACGCAATCCTGCCGGTACTTCTGCATCAGGCGCGCCTGTGCCGAATCGATATCGTCGGGATAGCTGCTCTCGTCGCCGGACGACGGGTTGTAGCCGACCGACTCCAGCTCGTTCAGTTCATTGACGAGCTGCCGGTGCGAGACCGGGCCTTTCGCGTGCACGAACGGATAGTCGTGGCATTGCGCCGACGTGAGTTTCGTCTCGGCATGTGCGGAGACGCTCAATGCGAGCATCGCGGCGCAAGCGAGGTAACGGACGGGATGATTCATCTTCGGCTCCTGGATAGCGTTGGGTCGAGGCCGCACGGCAGGGAGCCTGCGTCGGCCGCAGGACGAAGATTACGGAGGCAGGGCTATCTAAACCGCAGCGCGATGATGAAACATGTTTTAGGCAAGCCCGGATCGCGCCATGCACGGGCTGCCGGATGCACGGGAAGTTAAAGAATCCTTCATGCGCGTGTTTCCGGATGGTTAGGAACAGCGGCGTATCGTCGAGCGACCCATCGATCGATGCCGCGCACAAGGAGGGAATGCAATGAAGTCAATCGTCATGATGGCTGGACTCGTCGCGCTGGCGTGTGCGTCGCTACCGGCGTTCGCGAAGGTGCAGGGCACCGGGCTCGCGGTCGCCGATGTGACGCTCGCGCACGCGAAAGCCGAACAGCGGGATCGTGCGAGCGATGCCGCACGTGATCTCGCATCGCATCGCGCGGACAAATCGGGCACACGATCGCACCCGGGCTGATGTCGCGTTGCGGCGCTTCGTACGGCGCGTGTCCACGACGGCCGGCGCGCGATGTTGCCGGACATGAAACTTTCTTCATGAAGCGGATGCGCATCCTTTACGCGTGCGCGTATAAGCTCGACTCGAGCGCGTTCGACCGTTGGGTATCGACACGCAACTCCCTTTCGACGAAGACGAGAATCGTACATGGCATCATCAGCTTTCCCGGTGAACGAGCCCGCGCTGCCCGACGAGCCGGCCGAGGGCCGAGCGGCCATCGCACACGTACTCGCGATCGAAGACGACGAAATCACCGCGAACGAAATAGTCGGGGAGCTGGAGAGGCGTGGATTTACGGTCGAATGGGTGGCGAACGGGCGCGACGGCATGGTCCGCGCGCTCGGCAACGAGTTCGACGTGATCACGCTCGATCGGATGCTCCCGGTCGTCGATGGCCTCACGATCCTGACCACGATGCGCAGCGTCGGCGTGCGCACCCCCGTGCTGATGCTGAGTGCGCTCGGCGATGTCGACGAGCGGGTTCGCGGGTTGCGCGCGGGCGGCGACGACTACCTGACCAAACCGTTCGATCCCGAGGAAATGGCCGCTCGCCTGGAGGTGCTGCTGCGGCGCAGCCACGCCGCGCCGGCCGCGCTCGACACGACGCTGGTCGTCGGTCCGCTCAAGCTCGACCTGATCTCGCGCAAGGTGTTTCGCGACGGCGAAGAAATCGTGTTGCTGCCGACCGAATATCGCGTGCTCGAATACATGATGCGCAATGCCGGGCAAACCATCACGCGGACGATGCTGTTCGAGGCCGTATGGGGCTATCACTTCGATCCCGGCACGAACCTGATCGAAGTGCACATGGGCCGGTTGCGCCGGAAGATCGATCCACCCGATGCGAAGCAGATGATCCAGACGGTACGCGGTGCAGGGTATCGCCTTGGCTGAGCCGGCTCCCGTGGCGTCCGTCGCGCATCACGTCCACCCGGCACCCGCGCGACGCTGGTATTCGAGTACGTTTCGGCTCGTGTCGGTCTATGCGGTCACGTTCTCCGTGTCGGTCATGCTGCTGCTCGGTTTCATCGCATCGGTGATCACGCACGACATGGAGCGGGAAACCGATACGGTGATCGATTGGCAGATGATCTACTTCGATTCGATACAGGACGGCCAGCTTCCCGCCGCGATCCAGCACCGGATCGAGCACGAGCGAATGCACACCAACTACTACGGACTCTTTACCGCGGACGGCAGGCATATTGCCGGCGATGTGCTGGCGTTGCCTGCGGGCATGCGGCCGACCCGCAACGGCGTGACGCTCGATCACACAATGCCGATCTCGGGAGACCAGGTGCCCCCGGTCGTGCGCGCGATGGCGGAGCGGCGTGCGAACGGCGACGTGCTGGTGCTCGGTCGCGACCTCACGCATATCCTGCGGATCCGCGCGGCGATCATCCAGGCGCTGGTCGGCGGCGGGCTGCTTTGCCTGGGCGCGGGCGTCGTGGGCGGCTTGATGCTCAGCGTGCGGCAAATGCGGCGTCTGAAAGAGGTCCGGCGCATCACGCAGGGTATTGCGCAGGGCGACCTCGGCCAGCGGCTGCCGGTCGGCGGACACGACGAGATCGATCTGCTGTCCCATCTCGTCAACCATATGCTCGAGGAGATCGAGCGCCTGATGAACGAGGTCAAGGGTGTCTGCGACGGCATCGCGCATGACTTGCGAACCCCGCTCGCGCACGTGCACACGCTGCTCGCGCAGGCGGCGCAGCGTGCGGCGCGGTTCGACGATGCCGTGCTGGCGAATCTCGTTTCGCGTGCGCGCAACGAGACCGACGTGTTGCTCGGCCGTTTCCGGGCGATGCTGCGTATCGCCGAAATCGGCTCGTTGCAGCGGCGAGGCGGATTCGCGGCGCTGTCGCTGGAGGATCTGGTGCTGGACGTCGGGCAGTTGTTCGAACCGCTCGCGGACAGTCGCGCGATCCGCTTCGTGCAGGCCGTCGAGCCGGTCGCGCGGATACACGGCGATCGCGCCCTCTTGTTCGAGGCACTCAGCAATCTGCTCGACAACGCGCTCAAGTACACGACGTCGGGCGATACGGTACGCCTCGAACTTCACGACACGCCGTGCGGTCCGCGCATCGACGTGATCGACAATGGCCCGGGCATCGCGGCCGACGAGCGCGAGGCGGTGCTGCGGTATCGGTACCGCAGCCGCCGTACCGGGCATCTCGCCGGGGCCGGGCTCGGCCTGAGCATCGTGTCGACGGTCGTCAACGTGCACGATTTCACGTTGCGCATAGGCAATGCCGAGCCCGGCACGCGCGTGACGATCGAATGCTGGCCGAGGTCGCTGGGATGACGGCCGTCCGGACGAGGCCGCACGTGCCTGCGTATTTCCGCCGCGAGGCCGGTTGACGATGCGTGTCCTGCTCGTGACTTCGCCGCATCCGGAAGCGTCGTGGCTGCACAAGGCGCTGCAGGAAAGCGGGCACAGCGTGCAGCGCGCCGACGATCCGCGCGACGGCCTGTTCCTCGCCTCGCAGGAGGCGTTCGACGCGATCGTCGCGACCGCGTTCGAGCCCGGCGGCGATGCCACGCTGATCGCGATGCTGCCGCGTTTCGTTGCCGACGGCGGCGGCGCCGCGCTCGTGGTGCTGATCGGCGAGGCGTCGGCGCGCGAACGCATTCATGTGCTGCGCGCGGGCGCCGATGCGTGTTTCTGCGCGCCGTATTCGTTCATCGAGCTGCACGAACGCATGCAGGCGCTGCAGCGGCTCGCGGGGCCGCGCGATGCGGACCGGCCGGTCGCGCGTGCGTCCGCGGTCGAGACACTGGCGCGCGAACTCAAGAACGGCAAGCTGCGCGTCGCCGTGACGCGCCGGGAATTCCTGCTGCTCGAATGCCTGATGCGCCATCCGAACGCGCCGGTGCCACGCGACCAGTTGATCCGGTATGTCTGGCAGGACAAGGAGGATGTCGATCCATCGAGCGTCAATCTCGTGGTGTCGCGGCTGCGCCGCAAGCTCGCGCGGCATCTGCCCGACGTCCGCATCGATACGGTAAGCCGCTACGGCTATCAGGTAACGCTGCCGGACGCCTGAGCGCGCGGTTCCGGCCGCGCGACGAACATGACGTGACGGGCGCCCTGCCACCGGCAGCGCGCCCGTCTCGTTCGTTTACGAGCCGAAGAACGGCACGCAGAAATCGGCTGGGCCGACGCAATCGCCGGGGCCGTCGGGCCGCGCGGACGCACAGCCGGACAACACGACGCAGGCAGCCATCGCCAGGAGCGCGAGACGGGCAGAACGAGCGAACAACGAACGAAGCTTCATGGATGGCGAGCAATCGGGTGGACGCGCGGCGTCGCCGCTGGTGACGCGGGCCGCGTGAGCGGGGCGCCGCGCCCGGCCGCACCGTCACGCGTCTCAATGCGCATAGAGCGTGGAGTTCAGGTACTTGAGCTGCCCGTCCTGTTCGGCCTGCACGAGCTCGGCATGGACTTCGGCGCGCGTCTTCTCGTGGATCGGCTGGCCGTAAGGCGGCACCCACTGGCCGGCAGCCTGAGCGCCGGGCGCGCCGTCCTTGGTGGCGGCCGGGGACATGTGGATCGGCTGGCTGCCGGTCAGTGCAAACGCGGGAGCGGACAGCGTGCCGATCGCGGCGAGCATGGCGGCGGCGACGATGTTGGCGGTTTTCATGTCGGGAGTCCTCATGATGATTGACTGGGTTCATCCCCCGGCGCGGCGTGCGGGTGCCGCGCGGGTTGAGGACAAGCATAGAGGAGGGACGTTAGCGGATCGGCATGCACAACGTGAAAAGAAATTCATGAACCGGCGCGCATTCGCGCAGACATGAAGCAGGTATGTCGTGAAGATGAAGCGGGTTTCATTTTGCGGGCGGTTTCGATAACGGCGCTGTCATGCCCGCT
This sequence comes from Burkholderia sp. AU16482, assembly GCF_002223285.1. Taxonomy (NCBI): domain Bacteria; kingdom Pseudomonadati; phylum Pseudomonadota; class Betaproteobacteria; order Burkholderiales; family Burkholderiaceae; genus Burkholderia; species Burkholderia sp. AU16482. The sequence continues at coordinate 1,376,803 of NZ_NKEY01000006.1, read as the reverse complement.
GCCTAAATTGGGCGCCATCGCATCGCGCACGCGCGGCCACGCCGCCCGGGCCGGCGATGCGATCGGACCGATCCACTCCAACGAAACCATCATGAAGACATATCTGGCAATTCCGGCGGCGGTCGCATGCCTGCTTGCGAGCGCGGCGCATGCGCAGAGCAGCGTGACGCTGTACGGCACGATCGACGCGGGCCTGGACTACATCAGCAACCAGAAATCGGCCGCGGGCGCGGGGCCCGCTTATGGCGTGCAGAGCGGCAACGTCAGCACGTCGCGCTGGGGGCTGCGCGGCAACGAGGATCTCGGCGGCGGCCTCGCGGCCGTGTTCACCGTCGAGAACGGCTTCAACGTCGCGAACGGCAAGTTCGGCAACGGCGGCGACGTGTTCGGCCGCCAGGCGTGGGTCGGCCTCGCGAGCCGCCAGTGGGGCACGGTGACGCTCGGCCGCCAGTACGATTTCCTGGTCGACTTCGTCGCGCCGCTGTCGGCGACCGGGTCGGGATTCGGCGGCAACCTCGCCGATCATCCGTACGACAACGACAACCTCGCCAACGACACACGCATGAACAACGCGGTGAAGTTCCGCAGTGCGAACTATGGCGGCTTCACGTTCGGCGGCGCTTACGGCTTCAGCAATCAGGGTGGCGGGTTCAGCAACGACAACGCGTACAGCGTCGGCGCGCAGTATGCGAACGGTCCGGTCGCCGTCGCCGTCGCGTACCTGCAGTCGGACCAGCCGGGCGGCGTGAACAAGCCGCAGAACACCGGCGGTTCGCTGAGCAGCGCGGATGGCGATGCGATGCTGGCCGGCGGCCGCTGGCGCACGTTCGGCGCTGGTGCGCACTATGCGTTCGACCATGCGACGGTCGGCCTGGTCTATACGAGAACGATCCTGAACGACCCGCGAGAACTGTCGCAAGGTGGTTCGTATGGCACGGTGAACGGCCAGTTTCTGACCTTCAGCAACTACGAACTGAATGCGCGCTATTGCCTCACGCCGGCTTTCTCGCTGGGCGGCGCCTATACGTTCACGCAAGGCCGCTTCGACGAGGCGGGCCGCGGCATCGCGCCGAAGTGGAACCAGCTCATGCTGCAGGCCGACTATGCGCTGTCGCGCCGCACCGACCTTTATCTGGAAGGCGTGTACCAGCGCGTGACGGGGGCGGACGGCGTCGCGGTGCTCGGCCACGCGGGGATCTTCAACCTGGCGGCATCGGGCAACGATCGTCAGGCGGTGGTCGCGGCCGGTATCCGTCACAAGTTCTGAGCGGTCGGGCCGACGTAAAAAACGGCACCCGTCATCGCGACGGGTGCCTTGAAATGCGACACGCCTCGTTCATGCCGCAAGGGATTCAGTTCATTGAAGGGGCGACGTCGCGGCCGGTACTTGCGCGCCGGATGCGGCTTCATCGGTCGACCAACCGCCGCCCAGCGCGGCGATCAACCCCACCGCCGCCAGTTGCCGGCGCGTGTCCAGCTCCAGCATCGCAACCTTCGTATCGAGTTCGGTGGTCTGCGCCGTCACCACGTCGAGATAGCTGACGACGCCGTCCCGGTAGCGCGACATCGACAGCTGCAACGTGCGTTCGGCCGCGTCGAGCGCTTCTTGCTCGCGCTCGGCTTCGTCGCCGAGGTGGTGCGTGAGGGCGAGGTTGTCTTCTACCTGCTGGCACGCGTCGAGCACCACCGCGCGGTATTTCGCGCCGTTCTCGGCCAGCTGCGCGCGCGCCTGGTCGGTGAGCGCCTGGCGCCGGCCGCCGTCGAACAGCGTCAGCGCGAGGCTCGGCCCGATCGACCAGATCTCGTTCGGCGCGCGGAGCCAGTGGCCGAGGCCCGAACTCTGGTAGCCACCGACCAGCCCGAGCGTGACGTCGGGGAAGAACGCCGCGCGCACCACGCCGATCTTCGCGTTGGCGGCGGCCATGCGCCGCTCGGCGGCCGCGACGTCGGGGCGCCGCTGCAGCAGCGTCGCGGGAATGCCGGTCGGGATCGTCGGCAGATAAGCCGCGTTCAGGGCCGGCGCCAGCGAGAACGACGATGCCGGTACGCCCGTGAGCGTCGCGATCGCGTGCTCGTAGAGCGCGCGCCGCGCCCGTACGTCCTCGGCCGACGCGCGGGCCGAATCGAGCTGCGTCCGCGCGCGCGACACGTCGAGATCGGATGCGATGCCGCCTGCGTGCCGACTCATCGTCAGGCGCAGCGCGCGCTGATACGTGTCGATCGTATCGGCCAGCAACTGTTGCTGCTGATCGAGCCCGCGCAGGCTGAAGTACGCGCTCGCGAGGCTGGCCTGCAAGCTCAGTCGGACCGACGCGAGATCGTCGGCGCTGGCCTGTGCGTCGGCGCGCCCGGCCGCGACTTCGTTCCGCACCTTGCCCCACAGGTCGAGGTCGTAGTCGAAGCCGGCGTCGAGCGTGTTGTCGCCATAGACGTTCGGCTGGTTCGAGCCGCGCAACGGCCGCATGGCCGACTGACGGTTGCTCGAGACCTGCGCGCCGAGGCCGATGGTGGGGAACAGACCCGAGCGCGCCTGATCGAACAGCGCGGTTGCCTCGTCGTGGCGGGCCACGGCCGCGGCCACGTCGGGGTTGGCCGCGGCCACCCGTGCTTCGAGCCGGTCGAGCACGGGATCGCGGAACGCCTTCCACCAGCCGTCGCGCGCGATGCGGTCGGCCGGCTTCGCGGGCTGCCAGCCGCCCGCTTCCTTGAAGCTGGCCGGCAGCGCGGGGTGCGGCGCATGATAGGCAGGTGCGAACGAGCACGCGCAGAGGAACGCGACGCCGGCGAGCGTCGCGCAAAGCCGAAGCCGGTTAGCCATGCGCACGCTCCGTATCGCGCGCGGCCGACGCGACGGTGCGAGCCGGCGCCGCGAGCCTGACCGGATCGCCGGCGGCGAGCGAGTCGGGCGGGTTGTCGATCACGCGATCGTCCGGCGCGAGGCCGGTCGCGATCTGCACGTGCGTGCCGAGGTCGGTCGCGATCGTCACGGGCTTGAATACCGCGCGATCGTCCTTGCCGACCACGGCGACCTGCAGGCCGGCCTGCCGGAAGATCAACGAACTGGCCGGAATCGTCAGCACGTGGCTGCTGCCGGCCGGCAGCGCGAAATGCACCTCGGTGTATTCGCCGGGAATCAGCTTGCCGTCGGGGTTGTCGACCATCAACTGCACGAGCAGCGTGCCGGTCGAATCGGCGATCGAGTCGTCGGTGTCGGCGAGCGTCGCCCGGAAGGTCTCGCCCGGATGCTCCGGCACGGTCAGTGTGGCCGTCATGCCGGGCCGGATCGCGGCGGCCTCGTTCTGCGGCACGCTCACGTAGACGCGCATCCGGTGCACGTCGGACACGGCAAACAGCTCCGGGCCGGCGCCGCCGCCGGCCGAGATCAACTGGCCGATGTCGGTCTTGCGTGCGGTGACGACGCCGTCGAACGGCGCGACGATGCGCTTGAACGCCTCCAGCGCCTCGAGGCGCCGCACGTTGGCCTCGTTGGCGGCGACGATCGCCTGCTTGGCCGCGAGGTCGCTGGTCTTCTCGTCGGTTTCCTGCTGCGACACCGAATCCTGCGCGAGCATCCTCTTCCAGCGCGCGGCCGTGGACGCGGCAAGCTTCTCGTTGGCGAGCGAACTCTGCAGATCGGCGCGCGCCTGCAGCAGTTGCTGATCGAGCTCGGGCGTATCGATCAGTCCGAGCAGTTGCCCCGACTTCACGTGCGCGCCGATATCGGTGTACCACGCATGCAGGTAGCCCGACACCTGCGCATGGATCGGCGCGCTCTCGAATGCGGACAAATGGCCGGGCAGCACGAGCGTGGCGCCGTCGCCGCCGGTCGACGGCGTGTACGCGACCACGGTCGGCACCGCTTGCTCGGCGGACCAGGTCGTCATTTCCTGTTTCGCGTGCGCGCGGCCGACGATGCCGGTCGCCACGATGCCGACCGCGATCAGCGCGGTGAGCGTGGCGACGAGCTTGAGGTTGGGCAGCCGTTTCGGCGACTTGATATCGATCTCAGTGGACATGGGAAGCTCCGGACGCGGAAGGGGAGGAAGCGCGGGAACCGTCGTGCTTGAGCGCATCGCGCCGATGCACGAGGCTGAACACGACGGGAACGAAGAACAGCGTCGCGATCGTCGCGCATGCGAGGCCGCCGATCACCGCGCGGCCGAGCGGCGCGTTCTGCTCGCCGCCGTCGCCGAGGCCGAGCGCCATCGGCGCCATGCCGATGATCATCGCGAGCGCGGTCATCAGCACCGGGCGGAAGCGCGTGAACCCGGCCTCGAGCGCGGAGGCCAGCGCGTTGCCGGTTTCGGCCAGGCGCTCGCGCGCGAAACTGACGACGAGGATCGAGTTGGCGGTGGCGACACCCATGCACAGGATCGCGCCGGTCAGCGCCGGCACCGACAGCGGCGTATGCGTGGTGAACAGCATCCAGACGATGCCGGCCAGCGCCGCCGGCAGCGCCGAGACGATCACGAATGCGTCGGCCCACGAGTGGAAGTTCACGACGATCAGCAGGTAGATCAGCACGATCGCGCCCACGAGGCCGAGCAGCAGGCCGGCGAACGCGCCGTTCATGGTCTGCACCTGGCCGCGCAGCGTGACGGTCGAGCCCTTGGGCACGTCCTTCGCGGTGGCCTTGACGATATCGTCGATGTCGGCCGCGACCGCGCCGAGGTCGCGTCCCTGGGTGGTCGCGTAGATGTCGAACAGCGGCTCGATGTTGTAGTGCGACACCACCGCGTTGCCGACGCCGCGCGTGATCGTGGCCAGACCGCCCAGCAGCTGGGACTGGCCGTTCGCGCTGGTGACCGGCAGGTTCTGCAGCGCCGACAGCGTGGTCATCCTGTACTGCGGCGTTTGCGCGACGATCGGATAGGACACGCCGTTGCGCGGATTGAGCCAGTAGGTCGGGTCGACCTGGCTGGTGCCGGCCAGCGTCGCGACCACCGAGTTCGTCACGTCCTGCTCGGTGATGCCGAGCTGGTCGGCGCGCGTGCGGTCGACCGTCACCGTGAATTGCGGATAGGTGCTGGCCTGCTGGATGCGCGGGTCGGCGACGCCCGCGATCAGGCGCAGCTTGCGGTACAGCTCGCGCGCATAGGCGAGGTTGGCCTGCTGGTTGGGGCCCGCCACCTGCAGGTCGACCGGGGCCGGTGCGCCGAAGTTGAGGATCTGGCTGACGATGTCGGCGGGCAGGAACGAGAACGTGGTGCCCGGATAGGCGCGCGGCAGGCGTTCGCGCAGCGTGCGCACGTAGTCGGCGGTCGGCGCGTGATCGCGCGACAGCGAGATCAGGATGTCGCCGTCCTGCGGCCCGAGCGTGCCGCTGTTGTTGTAGGTCAGGTTGATCCCGCTGTTCGGCAGGCCGATGTTGTCGATCACTTCGCGCAACTGCGCGGGTGGAATCACGCCGCGGATCGTGTTTTCGATGCGGTCGAGTTCGGCGGCGGTTTCCTCGACACGCGTGCCGACCGGCGCGCGCACGTGCAGCGCGATCTCGCCGGAGTCGATGGTCGGGAAGAAGTTGCGACCGAGCGACGGCGCGAGCAGGAAGGACGCGGCCACGATGCAGAGGAAGGCGACGACGAACGGCTTGCGGCGCGTGAGCGCGAGGCCCAGCAGGATCCGGTACGACGCGCGCACGGCTTCGAAGCGGCGCTCGAATGCGCGCTGGAAGCGCACCAGCGGATTGCGCGACGGCGGGACCTCGTGCGCGCCGGCATGGCCCGCGTGCGGATCCATCACCGCGGCCAGTTCGCCCGACGCGTGGCCGGCCGATGCGTGCGGCTTGAGCAGGTATTGCGCGAGCATCGGCACGAAGGTGCGCGACAGCACGAACGACGACACCATCGAGAAGATCACCGCCTTGGCCATCGGCACGAACAGAAAGCGCGAGATGCCGTCGAGCATCAGCATCGGCACGAACACGATGCAGATGCACAGCAGCGAGACGAGCGCCGGCATCACGATCTGTTTCGCGCCGTCGACGATCGCGGTGCGCGTGTCCTTGCCCTGTTCGAGGTGCCAGTTCACGTTCTCGATCGTCACCGTCGCATCGTCGACGAGGATCCCGACCGCGAGCGCGAGGCCGCCGAGCGTCATCACGTTCAGCGTTTCGCCGGTGGCCGCGAGCAGCGCGATCGCCGACAGCACGGCCAGCGGGATCGACGCGGCGATGATCAGAGTCGAACGCCACGAGCCGAGAAACAGCAGGATCATCAGCGAGGTCAGCGCGGCGGCGATGATGCCTTCGCGCGCCACGCCGCTCACGGCGCCGTTCACGAAGGTCGACTGGTCGCCCATCGTGACGAGCTTCAGTCCCGGCGGCAGCGTCTGTTCGACCAGCGGCAGCTTCGCCTTCACGCCGGCGATGATGTCGAGCGTCGATGCGGAGCCGTTCTTCAGGATACTCATCAGCACCGCGCGGCGGCCGTCCACGCGCACGATGTTGCCTTGGGGCGGGTAGCCGTCGCGCACGTGGGCGACGTCGCGGATATAAATCGTCGTGCCGCCGACCGACTTGATCGGCAGGTCGTTCAACGCGTCGAGCGAGAGCGGGCTGTTGTTGAGCTTGATGTTGTATTCGAAGCGGCCGATCTTCTGCGTGCCGGCCGGGATGATCTGATTCTGCTGCGCGAGCGCGTGCGCGACGTCCTGCGCCGACAGCCCTTTCGACTGCAGCGCCTGCGGGTCGAGGTCGATCTGTACTTCGCGTGTCTTGCCGCCGTACGGCGTCGGAATCGCGACGCCGGGCACCGACAGCAACTGCGGCCGAATGAAGTTGACCGCGTAATCTCCCAGCTTCTGTTCGTCGAGCGTGTTGCTGGTCAGCGCGATCTGCAGCACGGGCACGGTCGATGCGTTGTAGTTGAGGATCTGCGGCGGCGTGGTGCCGGGCGGCATCTGCTTGAGCACGGTCTGCGAGATCGACGTGACCTGCGCGGTCGCCGTGCGGATATCGACGGTCGGCTGGAAGAAGATCTTCACGATGCCGTAGCCGCGGAACGATTGCGACTCGATATGCTGGACGTCGTTCACCGTCGTGCCGAGCGTGCGCTCGTAGTACGTGATCACGCGTCCGGACATGTCATCCGGCTGCAGGCCGGCGTAGTTCCACACGACGCTGATCACCGGAATGCGGATGTCCGGAAAGATGTCGATGGGCGTTCGGATCGCCGCGAGCGGGCCCGCGATCAGGATCAGCAGCGCCAGTACGACGAACGTATAGGGCCGCGTGAGCGCGAGCCGGACAATTTTCAGCATGAGGTGCTGCTCCGTTCAAAAGCGTCGTGAAGAAGAGCCGGACGTGCGCGTCTTCGGGAAAATACCGATGCGTATCCGATGACCGCATTCTGCGGAGCAGCCCCTAACAGCGGGTCGCTAAAAAGATGAAACAAGTTTTAAGTGGCGGACGGACTCAACCGAGCAGGTAGCCCGAGCCGCGGATCGTGCGGATCAGCGGCGCCGCGCCTGGCCGATTCACCTTCTTGCGCAGGCGGCCGACGTGCACGTCGATCAGGTTCGTGCCGGGATCGAAACGGCACCCCCACACGGCTTCGAAGATCATCGTGCGCGTGAGCACGCGGCCGGCGTTGCGCATCATGAATTCGAGCACGCGGGATTCGGTCGGCAACAGCGCGAGCTCGTGCACGCCGAGCGTCGCGCGTCGCCGCACCAGGTCGAGTTCCAGCTCGCCGGCGCGCAGCACCGTGTCGACGTGCGTGCCGCGCGGCCGCCGGCGAATCAGCACGTCGATGCGCGCGCACATTTCTTCGAGCGAGAACGGCTTGACGAGGTAGTCGTCGCCGCCGGCGCGCAGCCCTGGATACGCTGATCGACGTCGGACATCGCACTCATCACGAGCACCGGCGTATCGAGGCCGACGCCGCGCATCGTCGCGAGGATCGTCAGCCCGTCGAGGTCGGGCAACATGCGATCGAGCGTCACGACGTCGTAGTGCGCGCTCATCGCGCGGGCCATGCCGTCGCGGCCGGTGCGCGCGACGTCGATCTGGTGGCCTTCGGCACGCAGCGTGTGCGCGATGTGATCCGCGATCAGCGGATCGTCTTCGATCGTCAGGATATGTGCCATGGCGTGCGCGACCCGGCGAAGTCACGCAGCGGCAAGCTGCATGGCGATGCGCCCGGGCGTGCGATAGTGGTCGACCACGTAGTCGATGAAGCTGCGCACTTTCGTGGACAGATAATTGCGGCTCGGGTAGAGCATCGAGAGGCGGCGCGGGCCGCCGTTCGCTTCGTAGCGTTCGAGAATCGGCACCAACGTGCCGCGTGCGAGATCGTCGGCCACGAGCGGATGCGGCAATTGCGCGATACCCATGTGATTGAGTGCCGCGATCCGCACCATCGTGTTGCTGGTCGATGCCAGCGCATTGCCGGTATAGATGCGGCAGGCGCCGTCGGTAGCCGAGAACTCCCAGTTGCGCGCGGCGCCGTTCGACACGGTCAGCAGGCTGTGCGTATTCAGTTCGACCGGCTCGACAGGCGTGCCGTGCCGCGCGAGGTAGTCGGGGGACGCGACGACCACGTCGCGCACGCTCGTCAACGTCCGCGACACGAAGGTCGAGTTGACGAGGCGGTGATCGTCACAGAAGCACACGTCGTAGCCGCCTTCCACCATGTCGACCTGGATATCGAACGTCGTCACGTCGAATCGCACGCGCGGATGCGCGATGCGATACGTGGACAGCAGCGTGCACAGCCCGGCCGCAACCGAGGTGGCCGACGCGGCGATGCGCAGCGTACCGTGCGGATCGCGATTGACCTGCGCGAGGTTCGATTCGATCTCGTCGAGCTTCTCGATGATCGCGCGGCAGCCGTCGAGATATTCGCGGCCCGGCTCGGTGAGCGACAGGCTGCGCGTGGTACGGTTCAACAGGCGCATGTTCAGATGGGCCTCGAGCATGCCGACGCTGCGCGTGACCGCGGCGGCCGACATGCCGAGCTGACGTGCGGCGAGACTGAAGCTCGACAACTCGACCACACGCGTGAAGACACGCATCGCTTGCAGTTGGTTCATGATCGGCGAGGAGTGATTTGCCGGAAATGCGGGGCGGCGCGTCCGTCTTCGGCGGGCTGCGTCGACGCATCGCGCTGCGCCTGCGGGGGCGGGCAGCGAATCCATTATGGAAGGCACGCGGGGGCGGGACGCTAAAAAAACGGTGCTGGCCGGATGAAATTTCGTTTAGAAAGCGATGGAGTCGGATGGACGACAGCGCGACGCGCTTTCTGAAGATTTCTAAAAAAAGATTCATGCATGGATCACAAATCTTCAGGCGGCCAGCCTGTACCGAGGTCGATAATGAGATCTCGTAACCGCGGCAAGGACGACGAAGATGGCACAACCGTTGAGCATCAAGATGATCGAGGAGCACGGCAAGCTCGTCGTGCTGATGTCGATCGAGCGTGGCGCGGCAGTGCTCGATCCGGAAGACGTGGACGCAGTCATCCAGTACTTGAGCTTGCTGCGCGCGTCGATGCAGCCTGCCGTACCGGAACGTCCGCCGCACGAGCAGCCATTCGTGACCGAAATGGACCCCTGCTGGTATGCCGAACGCCATCCGCTGCAGGGCGGCGCGGTGCTGTTGCTGCGTCACAGCGGGCTCGGTTGGGCAAGCTTCGCGCTACCGCCGCACAGCGTTGAGCGGTTGCACGGTTCGTTGACGCAACTGCTCGAGGACGAGCGGCAGGCGATCGGCCTGCCTCACTGAAACCAATCTGCGTCGCGACGGGCTGGCCTTCAGCGACGTCGCGACGGCGCGGTGCGGTCGCCGCCCGTACGTGAACGCTGCCTTCCGGCGCGGGCTGCGGCGCGTGTTACCCGCGACCGACGAACGGCATCGCGGTCGCCATGATCGTCATGTTCAGGATGTTCGTATCGAGCGGCAGATTCGCCATCTGGACGATCGCGTTCGCGACATGCGCGACGTCCATTCGCGCTTCCGGCGCCAGGCTGCCGTCCGCTTGCGGGACGCCTTGCGTCATCCGTTCCGTGAGCGACGTGGCCGCGTTGCCGATGTCGATCTGGCCGCACGCGATGTTGTACCGGCGACCGTCCAGCGCGAGCGACCTGGTGATCCCGGTCACCGCGTGCTTGGTCGCCGTGTACGCGATCGTGTCGGGGCGCGGCGCGTGCGCCGAGATCGAGCCGTTGTTGATGATTCGGCCACCCTGCGGCGTTTGCGCCTTCATCAGCCGCCACGCGGCCCGCGCGCACAGAAAGACGCCGGTCAGGTTCGTCGCGACGACGCTGTTCCATACGTCGAGTTCGTAGTCGCCGAGGGAAACGACCGGGGCGTTGCGGCCGGCGTTGTTGAACAGGACGTCGAGCCGGCCGAATTGCTGTGCGATCTGCGCGAACGCGTGGTCGACCGATGCTTCGTCGGTCACGTCGGCGGGAAATACCTGCGCGTCGCCGCCGGCGGTGCGGATGGCGTCCCGCGTTTCGCGTAACGACGCCTCCGTGCGCCCGAGCAGCGCGACGGTGAAACCGGCCTGGGCGAGCGCGACGGCCGCTGCGCGACCGATGCCGGAGCCGGCGCCCGTGACGGCGGCGAATTTCTTCGAGTCAGACATGGCTTGATTTCCTGCGGGTCGAGTAGGGGAGGCAGGCGACGACCGATGGCATCGCCACTTTGGCAATGTAGTCGAAATGCGGCGGGTACGGATTCAAGCGACATCGTGAAGCGCACGCTGGATACCGTGGCTTTCGCTCAACGCGGAGCCGAGCGAGCGGCAAGGCGGAGCAACGCCCCGCCGGCCGTCACTTCACACACTCCAGCGCATACTTCAACCCCGGCCCGAGCAACCCGCGCCACACGTCCCACATATGCCCGCCGTCGACGATGCGCAGCTCGGCCGGGTTCTGCGCCCGGCGCAGCTGTGTGTACAGCACGCTCGACTCCGCCTGGATCGTCAGGTCGTCGTCGCCGGCCGCGATGAACATCGGCACGCGCCAGTTGCGCGCGAAATAGCCGCGCAGCAGCGCCGGGTAGTTGAGCTCGTGCCACACGCGCGGATCGAACTGCCGGTCGCCGAATACGCCGACGTAGCGCGCGGCGGAATTGAGCGGCGGCTCGTTCGCATAGATCGCGGGGCTCAGCAGCATCGCGCCGCAGAACAGCCCCGGCTCGAGCAGCGAGAAGCGCAGCGCGCCGAAGCCGCCCATCGACACGCCGCCGATCGCGCGCCCCGCGCGCTGGTTCGACACCGCGAAGTGCGCTTCGACTTCCGGCAGCAGGTCGTTGAGGAACGCGCTCTGCATCTTCTCCTTGCGGTCGACGTACCAGTCGGTGCCGCCCTGCGGCATCACGATCACGACGGGCGGGATGTCGTGGCGCTCGATCAGCGTGTCGGCGGTGGCCTGCAGCCGGCCCTGCGTGACCCAGTCGTTCGCGTTGCCCGCGTTGCCGTGCAGCAGGTACATCACCGGGTAGCGCGCGCCTTCCGGGTTGTAGCCGGGCGGCAGGTAGACCGTGTACGACCAGTCGCGTTTCAGCGACGGGGAGCGGAACGTGCGCAGCACGACGCTGCTGCCCGGATTGACGGATGGCTCCTGCGCGGCCGACGGCGTCGTCGCGGTCTGCACGGCCGGCGGCGCGGGCGATACCGAGGGCCCGGGCGCCGGCGGCGTGGCATGGGCGGTGGCGATGGCGCCGGCGATCAGGGCGAGGGCGAACGGAAGGGCGAGTCGGCGCATGGCGAATCGTTTCAGGAGAGGCGCCGGCTATCGTCGCAGCGGCGCATGACGGCGCGGCGCGTCATGGCCGCGAACGGAACGGCAGCCGCGCGACGAGCGGCCCGTAGAGTTTGGCGACGAGATACAGCAGCCCGATCGCGACGGCGTCGGCTGCCAGCCCGAGCGGCACGTCGAGATAGCCTTCGGTCGCCTGGTAGAGCAGCGAATCGACCGCGAGCGAGATGCCGGTGCCCGCGACGAAGCACAGCAGTCCCTGCCGGCCGATCGTGCCGATCCACGGCATCGCGTGCGCGACCTTCTTCATCCAGCCGAGGTGCACGAGCTTGGCGGCGAGCCACGCGATCGCGAGGAAGTTCACGAGCCGCAGCGCGCCGAGGTTCTGCTTGATCGACGGATCGGTCGGGAACGGCTCGATGCGCAGCCGGTAGTATGCGCCGGCCGCGACGACCGCGAGCGACGCGGCCGTCAGCAGCCAGCCCTGCGGCCTGGGCGCGAGGGTCTGGTAGACGGGCTGGCAGCGCGCGATCACGCCGAGCACGAACAGGAACTGCCACGCGAACGGGTTGAAATCCCACGGCGCGCCTTCGACGGTCGGCAAGAAGCGCGCGACGTGCGGCGCCGCGTACCACAGCGATCCGCTGAACGCGAGCATCAGCCACGGCTGCGTGCGCGCGAGCGGCAGCGCGAGCGGGACGAGCAGCGCAAAGAATGCGTACATCGGCAGCACCGACGCGAGGTACGGCTGGCGGCGGAACAGCAGGATGTCGCGCAGCGCGGCGAGCGGCTTGTGCAGCAGCCCGTCGAGATCGTTGGTCGGCATGTTCGGGCCGTCGATCGCCAGCGCATTCAGCGCGGCGGTGATCAGCAGCATCAGGCCGGCCGTCACGAGGAACGCGCGGTAGATCTCGAACGCACGCCGGATGAAGCGCTGGCGCGCGGCGGCTTCGTCGTGCCGCTCGGCGAGCGAGTTGTACGCAATGGCGGTCGCGAAGCCGCCGAGGAACACGAACACCTCGGCCGCGTCGCACAGCGCGTACGCGTGCAGCGTCACGCGCGACAGGATGCTGCCGCCGATGTGGTCGACGACGATGACGAGCAGCACGAGGCCGCGGAAGAAATCGAGCTCGGCGTAGCGGCCGGCCCGGGCCGGCGCGCTCATCGGAGCGCCTTTCGGCGCGGGCCGCGGGCACGGCCGGCACGCGCCGCGCATGAATCGGGGTCAAGCATGACTTCGTGAAGAAATGGCGAACGGATGCGCATTGTGCCACCGATGCGGCGCCCATCGGGTTTACGCGGATGGCGGGCCGGCCCGTCGCCGCCGACAAGCGCGGTCGGGCCGTGCGCGCAACCCGGCAGTTGGACGAGCGCAACGCTTTGCGCGCGACGACCGGTACCCGATGGACGGACGATTTCCGACGTGACACCATTTTGTCCTCACGCGGCCGCACACCGCGTCGTCCGCCCTGCGGGCCACACATACAACAGATCGAACATGCGCCGGGCGTTTGGCCTGCCCGGCCCCCGGCTCCGGAGATTCGTCATGAAGAAGCACGCCATTTTTGCCGCCGCGCTCGCCGCTTGCGCCGCGCCGGCCTTTGCCGAGAACAGCGTGACGCTGTACGGCCTGATCGACGAAGGCTTCAATTACACGAACAACGTCAACGTCAATGGGGTCGGAAAGACCAACTACCAGCTCGCGAGCGGCTATGCGCAGGGTAGCCGGTGGGGCCTGAAGGGCAGCGAGGATCTCGGCGGCGGGCTGAAGGCGATCTTCACGCTGGAAAACGGTTTCGACGTGAATAACGGCCGGCTCGGCCAGGGCGGCCGCATGTTCGGCCGTCAGGCGTTCGTCGGGCTGTCGGAGTCGCGCTTCGGCACGCTGACCTTCGGCCGCCAGTACGATTCCGTCGTCGACTATCTCGCGCCGCTGACCGCGAACGGCAACTGGGGCGGCACGCTGTTCTCGCACCCGTTCGACAACGACAACACGGACAACTCGTTTCGCGTCAACAACACGGTCAAGTACGCAAGCCCCGACTGGAACGGCCTGACGCTGGGCGGCACGTACAGCTTCAGCAACAGCACGGGCTTCTCGAACAACCGCCAGTACAGCATCGGCGCGCAGTATTCGCTCGCCGGGCTGCAGGTCGCCGCCGCCTACCTGCAGGCGAACAATCCGGGCATCGGCAACGCGGGCGCGATCGCGGCCGACGACGCGAACTTCGTCGCCGATCGGCTGCGCATCTTCGGCGGCGGCGTCAACTATACGTTCGGCCCGGCCACGGTCGGCTTCGTCTATACGAAGACCGACGTGAAGAACCCGGTATCGACGGTCTACCTGCCGGCGTCGACGTTCGCCGGCCTCGGGCTGACCGCGACGAAGTTCCAGAACTTCGAAGTCAACGGCAAGTACCAGCTCACGCCCGATTTCTACCTCGGCGCGCAGTACGTGTACACGGACGGCAAGTACGACGCCGCGGCCGGCTCGTTCAAGCCGAAGTACCACACGGTCGGCCTGATGGCCGACTACAGCCTGTCGAAACGCACCGACGTGTACCTGCAGGGCGCGTGGCAGAAGGTGGCCGGCGACAAGACGGGCACGGCGGCCGACGGCGGCTACGTCGTCGGGACGGACGGCCCGTCGTCGTCGTCGAACCAGTTCTCGGTGCGCGCCGCGATCCGCCACAAGTTCTGAGTGCGCCGCCGTCGGCGCGCATGTCCCGGCACGGCCGCCGTCAGTCCGCCCGGTGCGTGCCGCCGAGCGTTTGCGCGAGCCAGTCGACGAAGATCCGCACGCGCGGCGCCAGGTGCCGGCCGGTCGGGAACACCACCGCCACGGGCAGCGGCGCCGCATTCCATTCCGGCAGCACCTCGACCAGCGAACCGTCGGCGAGCAGCGGCGCGAGCCCGTCGCGCGGCGCCTGGATCAGCCCGAGGCCCGCGACGCAGCACGCGAGATACGCCTGCGAGCTGTTGACCGACACGACGCTGTGCATTTTGACGGTGCGCATCTCGCCCGAATCCATGTCCGCATATTCCCAGTCCAGTTCGCGGCCCGTGCGGCTCGAAAAATAACCGACCGCGACGTGGTCCGGCAGATCGTCCGGCGAGCGCGGCGTGCCGTGGCGCGCGAGATAGGCGGGCGACGCGCAGTTGATCTGGGCCATCTCGCCGACGCGCCGCGCGACGAGCGACGTGTCGGACAGCACGCCGACCCGCACCGCGCAGTCGATGCCGTCCGCGACGAGATCGACGAAGCGGTCGGTCGTGCTGATCACGATGCGCAGGTCGGGGTAGCGCGCGTGGAAATCCGGCAGCGCCGGAATCACGTGATTCAGCGCGAAACGTTCGGGCAGGTCGACGCGGATCACGCCGCGCGGCGACGCGCCGGCGTCCTCGAACAGCGTTTCCGCGTCGTCGAGATCGGCCAGCAACCGCACGCAGCGCTCGTAGTAGGTCGCGCCCTCGGCGGTCAGCGCGACGCGCCGCGTCGTGCGTTGCAGCAGCCGGACCTTCAGGTGCTTTTCCAGATACTGGACGGCGTTGCTGACCGTCGGGCGCGGCAGCTGGAGTTGCTCGGCCGCTTTCGTGAAGCTGCCGAGATGGGCGACGCGCGCGAAGATGCGCATTGCTTGCAGATGGTCCATGCGGGCGAGAACCTTGGCGGGAAAGGAACAGGCTCCATTGTTAATCAGCGTCGAATGGTTTGGTGGCGCGTTTCGCGTTTATCGCGCGGCGTCACGCGGCCAGAATCCGTTCCATCCACTCACCATTTGAAGGAAACGGACATGGACATGCGTCAACTGGGCCGCACGGGCCCGCAGGTATCGGCGATCGCGCTCGGCTGCATGGGGATGTCGGATTTCTACGGGCCGGCCGATCGCGACGAAAGCATCGCGACGCTGCACGCGGCGCTCGACCACGGCATCACGATGCTCGACACCGGCGATTTCTACGGGATGGGCGATAACGAGATGCTGATTCGCGACGCGCTGCGCGGCCGTACGCGCGACCAGGTGCGCATCAGCGTGAAATTCGGCGCGCTGCGCGATCCGGCCGGCGGGTTTGCCGGCTACGACGCGCGGCCCGCGGCGATCCGGAACTTCGTCGCGTATTCGCTGAAGCGGCTCGGCACCGACTACCTCGACATCTATCGCCCGGCCCGCGTCGATCCGGCGGTGCCGATCGAGGAAACGGTCGGCGCGATCGCCGATCTCGTGAAGGCCGGGTACGTGCGCCATATCGGGCTGTCCGAAGCCGGCGCGGACACGATCCGCCGCGCGGCCGCCGTCGCGCCGATCGCCGATCTGCAGATCGAGTACTCGTTGCTGTCGCGCGGGATCGAGGCCGAGATCCTGCCCGTGTGCCGCGCGCTCGGCATTGGCGTGACGGCCTACGGCGTGCTGTCGCGCGGGCTGCTCGGCGGGCGCTGGACGGCGGCGCGGCAGGGCGAGCGCGATTTCCGCGCGGCGAGCCCGCGCTTCCAGGGCGAGAATCTCGCGCACAACCTCGCGCTCGTCGACGCGCTGCGCGCGATCGCCGACGAGAAGGGCAGCAATCCGGCACAGGTCGCGATCGCGTGGGTACTGTCGCGCGGCGCCGACATCGTGCCGCTGGTCGGCGCCCGCAAACGCACGCAATTGCAGGACGGCTTGCTGGCGACTGAATTGCAACTAACGGTCAACGATCTCACGCGTATCGAAGCGGCGGTCCCCGCCGGGGCGGCTGCCGGCGAGCGTTATCCGGCCGCGCAGATGGCGCACCTCGACAGCGAGCAGGGCCGGGGGTGATTCACGGGGCCGGATCGACGCGCCTGAGCGCTCCGTCCGGCGAGCCCGAGCCAGCCTCAGGCAAAACCAGATGGCGGGCGGCATGGCAGGCGGGCACCATCGGCGCCGTACTCAACGGACGGAATGCCTCCATGCAAATGCATACGCTGGCGATCGTCGTGCTGGTTTTCCTGCTGGCCGGCGCGGTGAAGGGGATGATCGGGCTCGGGCTGCCGACGATCGCGATGGGGCTGCTGACGCTCGCGATGCCGCCGTCGGCCGCAGCAAGTCTGCTGCTCGTCCCGTCGTTCATCACCAACGTGTGGCAGCTGTGGCTCGGCCCGTCGTTCGGCGCGCTGTTACGCCGGCTGTGGCCGCTGCTCGCCGGCCTGACGGTCGGCACGCTGACGGGCGGGTTGCCGGCGCTGGCGGCCGGCAGCACGTGGACGCACGCGGCGCTCGGCGTGGTGCTGGTGCTTTACGGGCTATGGGGGCTGGCGGCCGCACGGTTGCCCGCGCCGGGGCGCCACGAAAAATGGCTGTCGGCCGTGGTCGGCTACCTGACGGGCGTCGTGACGGCCGCGACCGGCGTGTTCGTCGTACCGGCCGTGCCGTACCTGCAGGCGCTGCGGCTGTCGAAGGACGATCTGATCCAGGCGCTCGGGCTGTCGTTTACCGCGTCGACGATCGTGCTCGGCCTGCAGTTGCGCGTGACGGGCGCATTGCAGACGGTCGACCTCGGCGTGTCGGCGCTCGCGCTCGTGCCCGCGCTGGCGGGAATGGCCGGCGGCCAATATGCGCGGCGCGTGATGAGCGAGAAGATGTTCAAGCGTTGCTTCTTCGTCGGGCTGGTTGTACTGGGCGCGTATATGGCGGGGGCAGGGTGGTGGTGAACGTGTAGCCGGGCGCCGAATGGTCCCGAAGCCGGTTTCGCGAGCCGTCACGGGATCCCGGTCACGCGCCTCACGCCGGATCGGCTACTTCAGTTTCCACCCGACCGTGCGAGTCGCGCCCGCGCCGAGTGTGACCGGCTTCGGCGTGCACGCGACGTTCGAAGGCAGTTGCCCGACCGGCAGCGTCGACAGCGGATTCGTCGTGCCGTTCACCGCTCGGCGTATCGGTGTGCGAGGCCGAGCGCAGGCCGGCGCGCGCGACGGCCTGCCGTTCCGACGACGTCAAAGCTGCTTTTCGATCGCCGCCTTGTCGATCACCGACCACACCTGGCGGATCTTGCCTTCGTGAAATTCGTAGAACACGTTCTCCGCGAACGTGACCTTGCGGCCGTCGATGGCGAGCCCCATGAACGTCCCTTTCGGTGAACACGTGAAGCGAAGGCGGCACGCGACGCGCGGCGGCTCGCACGCGAGCAGCCGGATCTCGAAACGCAGATCGGGGATGTCGCGGAAGTCCTGTTCCAGCATCGCGCGATAACCGGCGAGGCCGAGCGGCCGGTCGTTGTGAATCACGTCGTCGGATACGTATTCGCCGAGCGACGGCCAGTCCTGCCGGTTCAGGCAGTCGATATACGCGCGATAGCGGGTGGCGAGATCGGTGTCGGTCATGGCCATGTCTCCGTATGTCGATCGGGTGAGTCGAATGTGGCGCGCGTTACCGCGGCGGCGTGGCGCCCGACAAAAACGCGACGAACTCGCGCGTGTACTTCGGCAGCGCGTCGAACGACCGCGCGCAGAGCGTCAGTTTCCGATGGCTCCACGGATCGGACAGCTCGACGAGCCGCACGTCCATCGTCTGCATCGCGCGCTCGGCCGCATGCCGCGACACGATGCCGATGCCCACGCCGCTCGCGATCACGCGGCAGATCGCGTCGAAGCTCTTCAATTGCACGCGATAGCGGATCCGCTTGCCGAGCGCGCGCGCCTGGTCGGCGAGATGCACCTGCAGCGCGCTGCCGTCGGTGAGGCCGATGAAGTCTTCGCCCGCGATGTCGTCGAACGCGATCTTGTCGTGCGACGCGAGCGGATGCGCGGCCGGCACGACGACGATCAGCCAGTCTTCGCGGAACGGCTTTTGTTCGAGCCCGCCGAGGCCGACCGAATCGGCGACGATGCCGATCTCGGCCGTCTTGTTGCGGATCGCATGCACGATCTCCTGGCTCGAGCGTTCCTCGACGCTGATCGACAGCTTCGGATGGCGCGGCAGGTAATCGGCCAGTGCGTCGGGCAGGTATTCGCTCAGCGATGCGGTGTTGCACAGCAGCCGGATATGGCCGCGCAGCCCCTGGCCGTATTGCTGCAGTTCGCCGCGCATGTGATCGATCTGCTGCAGCACGGTGCGCGCGTGGTGTTCGAGCGCGCGGCCCGCATCGGTCGCCTGCGCGCCCGACTTGGTCCGGTGCAGCAGCGGCACGCCCAGTTCGTCCTCCATCCCGCGAATGCGCTCGCTCGCCGCCTGCAGCGTGATGTGCGTGCGTTCGGCGCCGCTCGTGATCGTGCCGGCCTCGCAGATGTTCAGGAAGAGCCGCAGGTCGGTCAGGTCGAAGCGCATGATGGCAAGGCGATGGGGGGAATGGCCGATAAGTTAGCAGGAACCGCGGCGGCGGTCTCAGGGTTGGCCTGAGACCCGGTTCGCCGCTTCCGCATTCCCGGGGCGCGATCGATGGCCGATCATGAACGCACATCAACCGGGGAGCCCGTCATGCGGATCGATTCGTCATGGGGCGTGTCGTTCAAGATCGCGCTGCATCTGCTGTTCCTGTGCGTCGGCGTCGCGTGGGCCGGGGCCCAATTCGTCGCATGGTTGAGATGAACGTCGCGCGTTTGTCTATGAAAACGAAGTTGCCATAGTTTTTTTGCGACGAAAATTCTTCCGTTTTTCTCCGAAAGGACCATCAAGTTTTTCCGGATCGGACCGTATTACCGGTAACGCATGCCGGCCGGCATCCGCTCCGTGATCGTTTGTCATCATTGTTTGCATCCGGTTACACGTCGGCCGTTCCGTTTTTGAGATGCTTGAAGGATTGTCAAACCGGAGTCGGATCGTCCATGAAAACGCGCGAGATTCACCGCAAGGCGGCGTGGCTGTCGGGCCTGGCCGCCGTGCTCGTCATGGCCGGTTGTGCAAGTACGCAGTCCGTTGCGCCGAGCGACACGCTGGCGGGGCAGCCTTCCGATTCGAGCCGGCCTGCCGCGCCGTCGGCCGGACCGATGCCGGCCGCGCCTATGCCGGCCGCGCCTAAGCCGGCCGCGCCGATTCTCGTCGCGAAAAAGTACGTCGTGAAGCGCGGCGACACGCTGACGGGCATCGCATCCGCGAACGAGTGCAGCGTGGCCGACTTGCGCACCTGGAACAAGCTGGCCGCGAACGGCAGGCTGCGCCTGGGGCAGGTCCTGCGCATCGTCAAGCAGCAGCCGCTGCCGCCCGCGGGCGCGGCTGGCACGCAGGCTGTGGCGGGCAATGGCGCGGCGGATAATCAGGCCGCTTCGCCGGCCAATCCGCAAGCCACCGCGTCGACCGCGAGCGACCGCCAGGTCGTCAAGGAAACGAAGCGCCATGCGGGCGGCGTCGCGCTGAAGTGGCCCGCAACCGGCAAGATCGTCGAAGGGTTCCGGCCCGGGCAGAACCGCGGCATCCAGATCGCCGGCCGGCCGGGCGACCCGGTTCGCGCCGCGGCCGACGGCCGGGTGATGTATGCGGGCACCGGCCTGAACGATTACGGCAGCCTGATCATCGTGCAGCACAACGCGGATTTCCTGACCGCCTATGCACACAACCGCAAGCTGCTCGTGAAGACGGGCGACATCGTGCATCAGGGCGATGCGATCGCCGAGATGGGCGACCTCGACAACTCGCGTGTCGCGCTGCTGTTCGAGGTGCGACGCGACGGCAAGCCGGTGAACCCGATGCCGTACCTGCCTTCGTCGCAAGGGTGAAGCGCGGCCGTCGCGCTGGAACGCGGCGGCGGTCGCTGCTACGCTAGGTGTTCATGCGAATCCCGCCATCGCGGGGCCGACGGGCGTCTTTCGGGGATGCGCGGCGAATGCCGTCGCGGGCCGGCCGTCGGCGTGAACGGTCGCGCGTCGCCGATGCGCGGCCGCGTTGCTTCGCGCCACCGTTTCCGACAGAACAGATCTCATCCATGGAACATTCTCCGACACGCCGCTCGCTGTTGCTTGCCGCCGTTGCCGCGCCGTTCGTTGCCGCATGCACGTCGGCGCCGGTCGCCGACCAGGGGCGCGCCCATACTGGACAAGCCGAACTCGCCGCGCTGGAAAAAGCCTCGAACGGGCGGCTCGGCGTCGCCGCGCTCGATACGTCGAACGGCGTGCGCATCGCGCACCACGCGCGCGAGCGCTTCCCGCTGTGCGGCACGTATGCGGTCATGGCGGCCGCCGCGATGCTCGCGCGCGGCGCGCTCGACGCATCGCTGCTGCCGCGCCGCATCCTGTACCGTCGCTATGAAATCGTGTCCGGCTCGCCGATTACGGAAAGCCGCGTCGACACCGGCATGACGATCGCGCAGCTGTGCGCGGCGATGCTGCAGTCGGGCGACAAGGGCGCGGGCAACCTGCTGATGGGCGTGCTCGGCGGCCCGCAGGCCGTCACGGCGTTCGCGCGCGAAAGCGGCGACACCACCTTCCGCCTCGATCACTGGGAACCCGAGCTGAACAAGGCCGCGCCCGGCGACGAGCGCGACACGTCGACGCCGGTCGCGATGGTCGACACGCTGCAGCGGCTGCTGCTCGGCGACACGCTGCGCGAACCGCAGCGCGCGCAACTGACGGAATGGATGGTCGGCGGCGCGCGCGGCGCGACCGGCATCGCGGCTGGCGTGCCGCCCGGCTGGCGCGTCGCCGACAAGGCCGGCACCGGCGGCTACGGCACGACGACCGACATCGCGGTGCTGTGGCCGCCGTCGCACGCGCCGATCGTGATGGCCGTGTCGTTCACGCAGCCGGAGGCGACTGCCGCGGCGCGCGCGGACGTCGTCGCATCGGCGGCGCGCATCGCGGCGGGCGCGCTTACCGCGACGGCCTGAGTATCCGGCGTCTCGCGCAAAGCCGGCGTTTGGCTTATCGTGTCGGTCAGCGCGCGCCGGCGTCGGCGCGCGGCCCATCCGCGCCGTTTCCCGTTTCCCGTTCGCCATGCGCCGACTTCCGCCCCTGCACGCGCTGCAGATCTTCTCGACGGTGGCTCGCCACCGCAGCTTCACGCGCGCGGCCGAGCAGCTGTGCATCACGCAGGGCGCGGTGAGCCGGCAGATCCAGACGCTCGAGGCGCATTACGGTTTTCCGCTGTTCAGGCGGCATGCGAAGGGCCTCACGCTGACGGCCGAGGGCGAGCAGTTGTTGCCGGTGGTCGACGAGAGCTTCGCGCGGATCGAGGACATCTCGATGAAGCTCACGCGGCAGCGCACCGATCTCGCGCTGAAGGTGCCGACCTGCGTGATCCGCTGGATGCTGCCGCGCATCATGCGTTTCCAGGGCGAACATCCCGATCTCCACGTGCAGATCACGACCGCGTGGCAGCACGTCGTCGATTTCTCGAGCGAACCGTTCGATGCGGCGATCGTCTACGGGACCTCGCCCGGCCCGGGCGTCGTCGCGCTGCCGCTGTTCGACGAGCGGCTGACACCCGTTTGCGCGCCCGAGTTGCGGCAAGCGTCGCCGCTCGATGCGGTCGGCGATCTCGCGCGCCATACGCTGCTGCATCCGACGCGCGACCACCGCGACTGGCGCGCATGGCTCGACCATGCGGGCGAGCGTGGAGTCGATCCCGCGCGCGGGCCGACGTTCGACACGCTCGATCTCGCGACGAACGCGGCGATGCAGGGCTTCGGCGTCGCGATCGGCGACGTGACGCTCGTCGACGACGACGTCAGCGCGCGCCGGCTCGAACGGCCGTTCGACATCGTGCTCGAGACGGGCGCGCGCTACTTCTTCGTCTATCCCGAGAACCTCGGCGGCCAGCAGAAGATTCGCGCGTTCAGCGACTGGATCGCGCGCCATCGCGACTGACGCGCGGCCGCGGCGAGCTTTACTGGTAGGTCACGACGGCGATCATCGGTGCACGACTGTTGCCCGCGCGCTTCGGTAAAACGATTGCGCCCGAAGCTTCGGTAAAGGTCGTGGTCTTGACGGCCTGCTGGCTCGCCGCGTCGACGAACGCGATCTGCCCGGTCGCGGGCCGCGGGCAATCGGCGCGTATGCGGGCGGCGTTGGCCGTGTCGGGCGCGAACGAGCAGGGCGGCTCGACGATCATGCCGGTGAAGTGGATGATGCCGGATGCGCCTTCGGCAAAGGACGAGGAAGGCGCCAGAAGCGAGGCAGCCAATGCGAACGAGGCGGCGAACAGGCGATGCTTCATGACAGGCTCCAGAGAGGAAGCGCGTCGCAGCGAGGCCGCTCGAATGGCAGTCCGTCAACGCTGCGATGCTGTATGCGTAAACGGCAATTTCATCGAACCTCTTGAGTGAGAAACCGGAAATAACGACGACGAGCAAACGACGCCGTGTTTCTTCAATCAATTTATCTCAAAATTGTGCGGCCGCAAGTCAGGGTATTGCCGATGACGTAGGCTCGGTGGATACCCGTCAATGGATGCGGGATTTGCAGGTAAATCGTTGAGGGCTCAACGAATCGGCAATCCTGAGAATGGCGATTCGCCAAAAGAAAACGGCCGCTCGCGCGGGGCGAGCGGCCGTGTTGCGCTGGCGCGCGGCGGGCGGTGTTCAGCCCGCGCGCTTGCGGATCGCGCCGACGACCACGAGCAGCACGATCGCGCCGATGATCGACGCGATCCAGCCGGCGCCCTGGCCAGGCGCGTACCAGCCGGCCGCGCGGCCGACGTAGCCGGCGACCAGCGAACCCACGACGCCGAGCACGATGGTCATCAGGATACCCATCTTGTCGTCGCCCGGCTTGAACGCGCGGGCGAGGAGGCCGACGATGAGCCCGACGACCAGGGTTTCGATGAATTGCAGCATGGATGCCCCCTGTTGCTGTTGAGTTGTTGACGAAAGGAAATGGACTCGCCCGGCGCACCGGGGTTCCCTGCGACGGCGAACCCGTGCGCGGCGTGCCGAGTATCGCATGCCGGCGCGTCGTGCGGATGTCAGGCGGTCGGCACACCGGCCGCCGGATCGAGCCGTCGATAGCCTTCGGTCGCGTTCAGCAGCGTGCGCGTGTAGTCGCGTGCGACCTGCCCGGCGCGCACGTCCTCGACCCGCAATTGCTCGACGATCTCGCCGTGCTGCATTACCGCGACGCGCTGGCACAGGAAGCCGATCACCGCGAGGTTGTGGCTGACGAGGATCATCGTCAGGTTGCGTTCGCGATGCAGGCGGCGCAGCAGGTTGAGGATCTCGGCCTGCACCGATACGTCGAGCGCGGACGTCGGCTCGTCGAGCAGCAGCACGCGCGGCTCGACGATCAGCGCACGCGCGATCGCCACGCGCTGCCGCTGGCCGCCCGACAACTGGTGCGGATAGCGGAAGCGGAACGCGGGGCCGAGGCCGACCTCGGCGAGCGCGCGGGCGATCCGCGCATCGGGGTCGTCGATCGCATGGATCGACAGCGGCTCGCGCAGCGTCTGATCGACGGTGAAGCGCGGATGCAGCGACGCGTACGGATCCTGGAACACCATCTGCACGTGGCGGCGGAACGCGCGATCGGGCGTGCCGCCCACCGGGCGGCCGTCGATCGACAGGCTGCCGGACGCGAGCGGCACGAGGCCCGTCAGCGCACGCAGCAGCGTCGACTTGCCGGAACCCGATTCGCCGACCAGCCCGAACACTTCGCCGTCGCGCACCGCGAAGCTCGCGTCGCGCACGGCGTCGACGTGACCCGTGCGGGTCGGGAAACGGATCGATGCGTGATCGACGTCGATCATCGTGCGGGCTCCTGTCGATTGGCGGGCGCGAAGGCGGGCGGTGCGGAATCGAGCCATGCCGGATCGCGCCGCAGCACCGGCAGTTCGTCGGGCGGGTTCGCGAGCGGCGGGTTGGCCGCGAGCAGGCCGCGCGTATAGGGATGCGAAGCGTCGCGCAGGTCGCGCGCGGCGCAGGTTTCGACCACGCGGCCCGCATACATCACCGCGACGCGATCGCAGAACGACATCACGAGCGGCAGGTCGTGACTGATGAACATCAGGCCCGTGCCGTGGCGCGCGATCATCGCGTCGAGCACCGCGAGCACCTGCATCGACACCGCGACGTCGAGCGCGGACGTCGGCTCGTCGGCGATCAAGAGGCGCGGGCCGGTCGACACCATCATCGCGATCATCACGCGCTGACCCATGCCGCCCGACAGCTCGTGCGGATACGCATCGGCGACGCGCGCCGGGTCGCGGATCTGCACGGCCGCGAGCGCCTCGACGATCCGTTCGCGCAGCGCGCGGCCGCGCAAGCCGGGCTCGTGCAGGCGGAACGCCTCGCCCATCTGCTTCGCGACCGTCATCACCGGATTCAGCGAATATTTCGGGTCCTGCAGGATCATCCCCATCTGGCTGCCGCACAGCCGCCGGCGCTCGCGCGGCGACATCGCGAGCAGGTCGTGCCCCGCGAAGCGCATCGTGCGCGCCGAAAAGCGCGCGGCGTCGGGCAGCAGGCCGAGCAGCGCGCGGCCCGTCAGCGACTTGCCGGAGCCCGATTCGCCGACGATGCCGAGCCGTTCGCCGGGCGCGAGGGTCAGCGACAGGTCGCGCACGGCGTCGGTCACGCTGCCGTCGTGCCCGCGAAAGCCGATCTTCAGCCCGTCGATCTCGCAGAGCGGCGCCGGCGCGGTAGTGGAATTCGTCGGCATGTCACGCTCCATGACGGGGATCGAAGACGTCGCGCAGCCCGTCGCCGAGCAGGTTGAACGCGAGGCTCACGAGCAGGATCGCGATGCCGGGCAGCGTCGCGACCCACCACGCGTCGAGCAGCACGTTGCGGCCCGACGCGACCATGAAACCCCACTCGGGGCTCGGCGGCTGCGCGCCGAGGCCGAGAAAGCCGAGGCCCGCGACGGTCAGGATGATGCCGGCCATGTCGAGCGTCGCGCGCACGATCACCGACGACATGCACAGCGGCATGATGTAGCGCAGCAGGATGCGCGGGCCCGACGCGCCTTGCAGCCGCGCGGCATGGATGTAGTCGGCTTGCGCGATGCGGATCGTCTCCGCGCGCGCGAGCCGCGCATACGCGGGCCACGCGGTGATCGAGATCGCGACCACGGCGTTGATCACGCCGGGGCCGAGCGCGGCCGCGAACGCGAGCGCGAGCACGATCTTCGGGAACGCGAGCGCGATGTCGGTGATGCGCATCAGCACGCTGTCGACGAAGCCGCCGCAATAGCCGGCCGTCGTGCCGATCAGGAGGCCGATCGGCACGACGATCGCGACGACGAGCAGCGCGATGCCGAGCGTCAGGCGCGACCCGGCGATCAGCCGCGAGAGGATGTCGCGGCCGAGCTGGTCGGTGCCGAACCAGTGCGACGGCGAGCCGGGCGGCAGCAGCCGGTCGGACAGCACCTGGCGCAGCGGATCGTGCGGCATGATCAGCGGGCCGACGATCGCGACGACGATCAGCGCAAGCAGGATCGCCAGCCCGAACAGGTTGAGCGGATTCGTGGCGAACCGGCGCCAGCGCCGGTACGCGAGGCCGAACGCGGCTTGCGAGCGCGACGCGGGCGCATCGGAAAGCAGCCACGCGCGCAGGGACAGACGCTCGGCGCTCATGGTTGGACGACCTTCGGCATCGGCGATGAAAGAAGCAGGAGGGAAGCGGTCATGTCGGGGCAGTCCTTTAGCGCGCACGCGGATCGAACACGCGGTACAGCGCGTCGGTCAGCAGGTTGACGGTGATGAACATCGCGCCGATCACGAGCGTCGCGCCGAGCACCGCGTTCATGTCGGCGTTCAGCAGCGCGCCGGTCAGGTACGAGCCGAGCCCCGGCCACGCGAACACGATCTCGGTCAGCACCGAGCCTTCGAGCAGGTTGCTGTACGTGAGCGCGATCACGGTGAGCAACGGCACCATGATGTTGCCGAACGCATGCCGCCAGATCACGCGGCGCTCGGACAGGCCCTTCGCGCGCGCGGTGACGATGTATTCCTGGCTCAGCTGGTCGAGCATGAACGAGCGCGTCATGCGGCTCAGATACGCGACCGAGTAGTAGCCGAGGATCGCGGCCGGCAGCGCGATGTGCGATACCGCGTTGCGGAACACGTCCCACTCGCCCGCGAGCGCCGCATCCAGCAGCAGGCTGCCGGTGCGCGGATCGACCATGCCGTCGTACACCGGGTCGAGCCGGCCGGGGCCGCCGACCCAGTGCAGCCGCGCATAGAACAGCAGCAGCCCCATCAACCCGAGCCAGAACACCGGCACGGAATTGCCGATCAGCCCGACGAAGCGCGCGACGTGATCGATCGGCCGGTTGTGCTTCACCGCGGCCGCGACGCCGAGCGGCACGCCGATCGCGATGCCGATCAGCGTCGCGATCGTCGCCAGTTCGAGCGTGGCCGGAAACACGCGCCGGATATCGTCGAGCACCGGGTTCGCGGTCAGCAGCGACACGCCGAGATTGCCGTGCAGCACGTCGCGCGCGTAGATCAGGAATTGCGTGGCGAGCGGCTTGTCGAGCCCGAGCGCGATGCGCTCGGCCGCGTACGCTTCGGCCGACGCGCGATCGCCGAGGATCGCGAGCACAGGGTCGATCGGCACCTTGCGGCCGATCACGAACGTCAGCGCGAGCAGCCCCGCGAACGTGACGGCGAGCGTGATCGCCCAGCGCAGCACGCGCAGCGCCCAGCGTACGGCCGGGCGCCGCGCGGGCAGCGTGCGCAGCGCTTCGAGGGAGGAGGCGGGAGTCGACATGCGGCGAATCTTATTGCTTCTTCAGGTTGCGGTACGACACGAGATCGTTGATCGGCCCGACTTCGAGCCCGCTCACGCCGGGCCGCGTCGCGACCTGCGCGACTTTCTCGAACATGATCACGAACGGCGAGCGCGCGAGCACTTCCTTCTGCATCGTCTGGTAAAGCTGCGCGCGTTTCGCGGCGGCCGGTTCGGCGAGCGCGGCGTCGGTTTGCTTCGTCAGTTGCGGGATGTCCCAGCTGTTGCGCCAGGCCAGCATTTTATAGCTCGACTTGTCGGCGTTGTCCGGATTCCACGCGAAACCCTGCGCGTTGCTGTGCGGATCGATGTAGTCGGCCGACCATTCGCCGATGTAGATGTCGTGCTGGCGCGCGCGGTATTTCGCGAGCGTCTGCTTGTTGTCGCCGGGGATCAGTTGCACCTTGATGCCGGCCTGCGCGAAATTCGCCTGCACGGCCTGCGCGATCTCCGTGTACGGATAGTCGTTGCGCACGTCCATCGTCACCGAAAAGCCGTTCGGCACGCCGGCCTTCGCGAGCAGCGCCTTCGCCTTCGCGACGTCGAGCTTGTACGGGTTCGCGTTCAGCGTGCCGAGGAAGCCTTCGGGCAGGAAGGTCTGGTGCACCT
Source organism: Burkholderia sp. AU16482 (assembly GCF_002223285.1). Classification (NCBI taxonomy): domain Bacteria; kingdom Pseudomonadati; phylum Pseudomonadota; class Betaproteobacteria; order Burkholderiales; family Burkholderiaceae; genus Burkholderia; species Burkholderia sp. AU16482. Next base: position 1,348,882 of record NZ_NKEY01000006.1, on the reverse strand, counting down.
TGTAGGTCGTCTTCACGACGTTGCCCTGGATACCCGCGTAGTCGACGAGCCATTTCAGCGCTTCCTGCACGTCGGGTTTCGCGAGCGTCGGGTTCTTCGTGTTCAGGCCGAGATACAGCAGCGTCGCCTGCGGCGATGCCGCCACCTTCGCCTTGCCCGACTTCACGACCGACGCCAGATCGTCGGGGCTCAGGTCGCGCGCCGCGTCGACGTCGCCGTTTTCCAGCAGCAGGCGCTGGCTTGCCGCTTCGGGCACGTGGCGCAGCACGATGCGCTTCATCGCGAGCGGCAGCCGGTAGCCGTCGAAGCGTTGCAGCACGAGGCTGTCGCCGGCCGTCCATTTGACGAGCCTGTATGCGCCGGAGCCGGCTTCGTTGGTCTTCAGCCACGCGTTGCCGAAGTCGTTGCCTTGCTGGTGCGACAGCAGCAGCTTCCTGTCGAGCACCGACGCGGGCCACGAGCCGAGCACGTTTAGCACGAAGGTCGGCGCGTACTTGCGGTCGGTCGTGACCGACACCGTCGCGTCGTCGAGCTTCTTCACGTTCGCGACGACGTTCGCCTTCGTGAGGCCGATGCCGGTCAGCACGGCGGCCGGCCCCTTGTCGAGCAGCACCGCGCGCTGGATCGACCACGCGACGTCGTCGGCCGTCAGCGGGTTGCCCGAGTGGAACTTCAGGCCGGTACGCAGCTTGAACGTGTAGGTCAGGCCGTCGGGGCTCACCGTCCACGATTGCGCGACGTCGCCGTTGAATTTCGATGGATCGCGCAGGTCGACGCGCACGAGCCGGTCGTACGTGTTCGCGACGTATTCCTCCGGCACCAGTTCGTAGATTTCGCCCGGGTCGAGCGTCGTGAATTCGTCGAGCAGCGTGGCCATCACGAACATGTCCTTCGGCGTTTCCGCGTGGGCGGCGGCAAGCGGAACGGCGGCGAATACGGACGCGGCGGCCAGCGCCGCGACGAGCCGGGAGGTCGGGAATTTCATGGGCGCTTCTCCATCTGTCGTTTGAGTCGTTGAACGTGAACGTGCATGAAAAAGGGGGCGTGCGCTGCCGCTACATCAGGCGCCACGGGCCGCTCGCCGCATTGTCGATCTGCGGCAACGCGTGCGAGCCGGGCAGTTCGTAGTGCCACCATTCGCTGTCGATGTGCGCGAAGCCGGCCGCGTGCATCACGCCGAGCAGCAGCAGCCGGTTGCATTGCACGTGTTCGGGCAATCCCGCGTGAAAATGACCCGACGCGGCGACCATCTCGTCGAAGCCCGTGCCCATGTCGAGCGGCTCGCCGTTCGCGCCGACGAGCGTCAGGTCGAGCGCGGTGCCGCGGCTGTGATTCGAGCCGCGCCCGAGATCGGCGATGAAATTCGGATCGGGCAGGAAGTCCCACAGCACCTGCTGCGCCTGCGGCGGCCGGTAGGCGTCGTAGATGCGCAGCGTGAAGCCGGCCTGCGCGGCGACGTCGACCGCGCGGCGCAATGCGGCTTCGGCCGGCGCCAGCAGCAGGCAGTGCGCGCGGCGGTAGATCGGCTTGCCGGTCAGGTTGCGGTCGGTCGCATAGACGAGATCGATGTCGACGCGATGCGTGGCGGGCGTGATTTCGACGAGGCGGTGATCGTTCATCGGCGGGGCGGCTTCGCTCAGGATTCGAATTGGTCGAACGTGCGCTGCAGTTCGCGGTTGCGCGCGACGCGCCGGTCGATCGCGGGGCCGAGGCGGTCGACCACGGCCGTGATCAGCAGGTTGAACAGGCAGGTGAGCGGTGCGAGCGAATCCCAGAACTGGCCGACGTCGGTTTTCACCTGCAGCAGATCCGCCGGCCATTCGCGCGCCCACGGGCAATACAGATCGGTGACCAGCGCGAACGGCTGCCCGCGCTCGGCGGCCGCCTGGCAATAGCGGCGCGCGCTGCGCGAATACGCGCGCGTGTCGGTGACGATGCAGTACGGCCGTTCGAACTCGGAATTCAGCGAATCGACGTACGAACCCGACTGGCCGTCGGAATAGAACACGCGCGGGCGCAGGTATTCGAGGTAGCTGCTGAATGCGTTGCTGATGCCGCGCGTCGACTGGATGCCGAGGATGAACACGGCGTCGGCATGCGCGATCCGGTCTGCCACCTGCGCGAACACCGGGCCTTCGGCCAGGCGGTACACGTGGCGGATCGCGTCGAGCTCGCGCTCGAGCGACGACGCGAGCGTGCTGCCATTGCTGTTGCTGTCGCGCTCGCCGGCGGTCGTTTGCGTGGCGCTGGCGCGGCGGTACTCGTCGAGCCGGTCGGTGATCATCCACGGGCGATCGCCGCCGCCGCGCAGTTCGCGTTTCAGGTCGTCGAGATTGCGGTAGCCGACGCTGCGCAGGAACCGCCCGACCGAAATGCCGCTGGTGCCGGCTTGCTGCGCGATCTGGTCGGCGGTCTCGAGGCCGAGCCGATCGAGGTTCGCGAGCATGTAGCTCGCGATGCGCTTGGCGGTCGGCGTCAGCTCGGCATAGCGGGACTCGACGGTATGGGCGAACGCGCAGGTCATCGGCTGTTAGATCGTTGTCATTTGATGATTCGATGTCATCTATCTGACAAAACCAAAATCATTGGCGCCAGCGAATAAAAACTATGGCTGGCTCACGATGATAGGGGCGGGGAACACCCGATGAGCGGAGACGGGTGGCCCGCATGACGGATTATTCCTGACAGGCATATTGCGCGTTTATGTTTGACGGGAATAATTTGCGTTTATTTCTCACAGAGATATACTGCATGGATCGTATACCGAGCCCATCCCCGTGAATCTCATCGTCAATACCCCCGTGCAACTGGCTGAAATCCTGTCGTCCGCACGTCAGGCCAAGGGGCTGACGCAAGCCGAAGCGGCGGCGCGCATCGGCGTCGGCCAGTCGCGCCTGTCGTCGCTCGAAACCACTCGCACCGAAAGCCTGTCGCTCAGGCAGTTGCTCGAATTGACCGCGCTGTACGGTCTCGAACTCAGCATCTGCACGAAGGACGGGCGCGACGCTGCCAACGTCGACTGGTAATCGATGGGACGCAAATCGCACGGCCGCGCGCTATCGATCTGGGCCAACGGCGTGCGGGTGGGAATCTGGCGGATTCCCGCGCGCGGCGACATGGAACTGCTGTACGACGCCGGCTGGAAACAGTCGGACGCCGGCCGCCCGTTGTCGCTGTCGCTGCCGTTCGGCGTCGGCGATGCGCCGTTGCGCGGCGAGCGCGTCAATCACTACTTCGACAATCTGCTGCCGGACAGCGATGCAATTCGTCGGCGGCTTGCATCGCGGTTCGGCACGGCGACGATCGAGCCTTTCGATCTGCTCGCCGCGCTCGGCCGGGACTGCGTCGGCGCGGTGCAGTTGCTCGGCGAGGATGAAACCCCGGCAGGCCATGACCGGATCGACGGCACGCCGTTGTCCGACGACGAGGTGGCGCGCGTGCTCGATCAGGCGAGCGGGGCGGTGGGCGGTGCGCAGGACGACGACGATTTCCGCCTGTCGCTGGCCGGCGCGCAGGAAAAGACCGCGCTGCTGTTTCACGACGGGCGATGGATGCGTCCGCATGGCGCGACCCCGACGACGCATATTCTGAAGTTGCCGCTCGGGCTGGTCGGCAACAAGCGTGCGGATCTGACGACATCCGTCGAAAACGAATGGCTGTGCCTCGCGATCCTGCGTGCGTTCGGCCTGCCGACGGCGGAGGCCGACATCGTGCGTTTCGGCGCACACAAGGTGCTGTCGGTCACGCGCTTCGATCGCGCGCTGCATCGTGACGGCGGCTGGCTGTTGCGCTTGCCGCAAGAAGATTTCTGTCAGGCGCTCGGCGTGCCGCCGCATCTGAAATACGAATCGCAGGGTGGCCCCGGGGTGCCCGATCTGGCCGGCATCCTGCGCCGGTCGGAAACGGCGCAGGCCGACCTCGACACGTTGTTCACCGCGTTGGTGGCGTTCTGGATGCTTGCCGCACCGGACGGGCATGCGAAGAACTTCAGTCTGCGCCTGCTGCCGGGCGGCCGCTTCCGTCTGACGCCGCTCTACGACGTGATGTCGATCTGGCCGGTCGAGGGAGATGGCGCGAACCAGTGGTCGTGGCACAAGGCGAAGCTCGCGATGGCGGTGCACGGCAAGCGCAAGCACTACGCGATGCGCGATATCACGCGCCGGCACTTCACTGCGATGGCGGAGCATTGCCTGCTTGGCGATATCGCGACACCGATCGTCGACCGGCTCGTCGCGATGACGCCCCAGGTGATCGAATCGGTCGGCGCGGCGCTGCCGGCCGGATTTCCGGCGAGGATCGCCGAACGCATTCTCGGCGGATTGCGCTTCGCCGCGCAACGACTCGCCGACATGCCGCGGGAGTGACCCGCCCCGGTTCCGCTCCGGGCCGGTGAAAGCCGGCGCATCCGCATTTTTCCGTTCCGGTTTGCGCGCCAGGAAACCCGAATCGATGGCATCGGGCGGCAATCGCGCGGTGCGCATATCGAGCACAGCTTGCCGCCATTTACAGTCTGCTGCATCGCAATAATTACAAAATTAAAGTCGATCAGTTTAACTCATCAATCAAGATTAATAATTCATTTAATTTTTAGATGGTTTTGTATTTAACTTGCGTCACGGGATGTTTGATTTTCGGTAATTCGAAAAAGCGGCAAGTATTCCGTAATGGAAATTCTCTCGATTGCACGAATAAGAGGAAATCATGACGAATCTTTCTCGACGCAAGATGTTGACGAGCACGGCCGGCGCGATTGCCGCCGCGGGCATCGCGGTAACCGCCAAGGCCGCCTCGTTCGGTAATCCGGACAGCCCGCCGGAAGGCGCGGTGAATGCGCGCAACCGCCAGAGCCTGACCGATCCGGGGCCTAAAAATCCGGCCATCGCCAATCAATTCCCGTCCTTTCAGGATCCGCCGGCCACCGATATCAACGGGATGCCGTTATTCTGGGCGTCTTTCAATAATGCGCATAAGCGCATTCAAAATGGCGGATGGGCGCGCGAAGTCACGCAGGACGATTTCGCGATTTCCGAAACCATTTCCGGCGTCAACATGCGCCTGACGCGCGGCGGCATTCGCGAGATGCATTGGCACCAGCAGGCCGAGTGGGCGATCATGCTCGACGGCCGCTGCCGGATCACGGTGCTGGACGAACTCGGGCGGCCGTCGGTGCAGGACGTCAAGACCGGCGACCTCTGGTATTTCCCGCCCGGCCTGCCGCATTCGCTGCAGGGCATCGGCAGCGACGGCGCCGAATTCCTGCTCGCATTCGATAACGGCCGCGCATCGGAATTCAACACGCTGTTGCTGACCGACTGGATCGCGCATACGCCGCCCGACGTGCTTGCGCTGAACTTCGGCGTGCCGTCCGACGCGTTCAGGAACGTGCCGCTCGACAACCTGTGGATCTTCCAGGGCGACGAACCGGGCCCGCTTGCGGACGCGCAGCGCGCGTCGGCCGCGTCGGCCGGCGCGCCGCCGCATCCGTTCGTCTTTTCGCTCGGCGACATGAAACCGGTCAGGAAGACGCGCGGCGGCGAGGTGCGGATCGCGGACAGCACCAACTTCAACGTATCCACGACCGTCGCGGCGGCGCTCGTCACCGTGCACCCGGGCGGCATGCGCGAGTTGCACTGGCACCCGAACGCCGACGAATGGCAGTACTACCTGCAAGGCGAGGCGCGGATGACCGTGTTCGACACGGGGCCGAAGGCGCAGACGGCCGACTTCCGCGCGGGCGACGTCGGCTACGTGAAGAAGAGCCTCGGGCACTACGTGCAGAACACCGGCAAGACCGACCTCGTATTCCTCGAGATCTTCAAGACCGACCGCTATGCGGAGGTGTCGCTGTCCGACTGGCTCGCGCACACGCCGCCGAAGCTCGTCGAAGCGCACCTGAACATCGCGCCGGACGTGATCGCACGGTTTCCGCGCAACCGTCCCGACGTCGTGCCGCTGTGACGCCGCCGGCGTCCTGCCATGGCCGGCACGCGGCATGCTGGTTGTGGCGGGGCGCGATCCCTGAATCAGCCGTCCTCATTAGAACGGAATACTTGCCATGATTCCCGTCCCGAGCAAACCTGCCGGCGGCTTTGCGCTGCCGGGACTGTCCACCGAGCAGACCGACGGCGCGGCGCGTGCCGCGCTGGAAGGGCGCCGCACCGGCGTCGCCGCGTTGCTGCCGTTCGTCGGCCCGGCCGTGATCGCATCGATCGGCTACATGGATCCCGGCAACTTCGCGACCAACATCCAGGCCGGCGCCGCGTACGGCTACCGGCTGCTGTGGGTCGTGCTGGCCGCGAACGCGATCGCGATGCTGTTCCAGGCGATGTCGGCGAAGCTCGGCATCGTGACCGGCCGCAATCTCGCCGAGCTGTGCCGCGACCGCTTCCCCGCGCCGGTCGTGTGGGGCATGTGGGTGGCGTCGGAGATCGCCGCGATGGCGACCGATCTCGCCGAATTCCTCGGCGGCGCGCTCGCGTTCGGGTTGTTGTGCCACCTGTCGCTGTTCGCGGGGATGATCGCGACCGCGTTCGCGACCTGCGCGATCCTCGCGCTCGAAAAACGCGGCTTCCGGCCGCTGGAGGCGGCGATCGCGGCATTGGTCGGCGTGATCGGCGCGTGCTATCTCGGCGAACTGCTGATCGCGCCGCAGGACTGGCATGCGGCCGCGTTCCATCTGGTGGTCCCGCAGATTCCGGATCATGCGGCGCTGACGATCGCGGTCGGCATCATCGGCGCGACGATTATGCCGCACACGCTGTATCTGCATTCGGGCCTCACGCAGGATCGCACCGCGCCGCGCGACGACGCCGAGCGGCGGCGGCTCGTGCGTTTCTCGAACCGCGAGGTCGTGGTCGCGCTCGGGCTCGCCGGGTTCGTGAATCTCGCGATGGTGATGATGGCGTCGTCCGCGTTTCATGCGGCCGCGCCGGGCATGACCGACATCGGCGACGCCTATCACACGCTGATCCCGGTGTTCGGGCCGGCGGCCGGCGCGCTGTTTCTCGTCGCGTTGCTGACGTCGGGCGTGTCGAGCTCGGTGGTCGGCACGATGGCGGGGCAGGTCGTGATGCAGGGCTTCATCCACCGCCGCATGTCGATCTGGGTGCGGCGCGCGGTGACGATCGCGCCCGCGTTCGTGGTGGTGGCATTGGGCTGCGACGTCACGCGCGCGATGGTGGCGAGCCAGGTCGTGTTGAGCTTCGTGCTGCCGATGCCGATGATCGCGCTGCTGCTGCTGTCGGCGCGCACGGACGTGATGGGCGCTTACGCGATGCGGATGCCGCTGCGGATCGTCGCCGGCGCGGCGACGGTCGTGATCGTCGGGCTGAATGCATACCTGGTGTGGGCGGCATTCAATTGAACGGGTGCGGGCGGCCGCCTGCTGCCGCATGTCCGGCGCCCCGCGCGGCCGCCGGATCGCGTGGCACTGCCGGCCGCCGACGCGCGTCGCGGCCAGCGCGGGCGGCCGCGATTACTTCGCGAGCGTGCGGTACGACACGAGGTCGTTGATCGGCCCGATTTCCGGCCCGGTCGCGCCGGGGCGCGTGGCGACCTGCACGACCTTCTCGAACATGATGATGAACGGCGAGTTCGCGAGCACGGCCTTCTGCAGCGCCTCGTAACGCTGCGCGCGCTTCGCGGGCGACGGCTCGACGAGCGCGGCCTCGGTGTCCTTCGTCAGTTGCGGAATGTCCCAGCCGTTGCGCCATGCGAGCATCTTGGTCGGCGACTGGTCCGAGTTGTCCGGATTCCACGCGAAGCCGCGCGCGTTGCTGTTCGGGTCCATGTAGTCGGGCGACCATTCGCCGATGAAGATGTCGTGCTGGCGCGCGCGGTACTTGCCGATCGCCTGCTTCGCGTCGCCCGGGATCAGCTTCACGCGGATGCCCGCCTGCGCGAAGTTCGCCTGCAGCGCCTGCGCGATCTCGAGGTACGGATAGTCGTTCGGCATGTCCATCGTCACGTCGAAACCGTTCGGCAAGCCGGCCTTCGCGAGCAGCGCCTTCGCCTTCGCGACGTCCTGCTTGTACGGCCGCGCGTTCAGCGTGCCCAGGAAGCCTTCGGGCAGGAAGGTCTGATGCACCTTGTACGTCGTGCTGACGATATTGCGCTGGATGCCGTCGTAATCGACGAGCCACTTCATCGCCTGCTGCACGTCGGGCTTCGCGAGGTTCGGGTTCTTCGTGTTCAGGCTCAGGTACAGCAGGGCGGACACCGGCCACGACGCGACCTTGATCTTGCCGGCCTTCGACAGCGCGGCGAGGCTGTCGGGGCTCAGGTTGCGCGCGGCGTCGGCGTCGCCGTTCTCCAGCAGCAGCCGTTGCGCGGAGGCTTCGGGCACGTGGCGCAGCACCACGCGCTTCATCGGGTACGGCGTGCGGTATTTGTCGAAACGCTGCAGCACGATGGTCTCGTTCGGCGTCCACTTGACGAGCTGGTACGGGCCCGAGCCCGCGTCGTTGGTGCGCAGCCAGCCGCTGCCGAGATCGTTGCCTTGCTGGTGCGACAGCAGCAGCTTCTTGTCGAAGACCGATGCCGGGCACGCGCTCAGCACGTTGAGCACGAAGCTCGGCGCGTACTTGCGGTCGGTTTCGAGCGCGACGGTTTGCGGATCGACCACGCGCACCTTCTGCGTCACGTTCGCCTTCGTGAGGCCGAGATCGGCGAGCACGCCGGCCGGCCCCTTGTCGAGCAGGATGGTGCGCTGCAGCGACCACGCGACGTCGTCGGCGGTGACCGGGTTGCCGGAATGGAACGTGAGGCCGGGGCGCAGCTTGAACGTGTAGGTCACGCCGTCGGCGCCGACCGTCCACGATTGCGCGATCTGTCCGTCGAAGCGCGTCGGGTCCTTCAGGTCGACGCGCACCAGCCGCTCGTAGGTGTTCGCGACGTATTCGGACGGCACCAGCTCGTAGATCCCGCTCGGGTCGATGGTCGTGAATTCGCCGAGCTGCGTGGCGACGACGAAGATGCCGGGCGGCGTGGCCGCCTGCGCCGGCAGCGCCGGAACAAGCGCGACGAGCGCGGCGCTGACGAACAGCCGGGACAGCAGGTGCTTCATGCGGGCTCCATCGAAAGGGAATCGTGGTGCGATTCTCTCATCGACGGGCACCCGGATGAAAATATTCGGCACGCGCGCCGGGCGGCGCACAGCGGCGGGCCGGGCGGGCGCCCGGCGCCGGGGGCGTCAGATCGCGCAGCGCGCGATCGCGAAGCGCATCGCTTCCTCGGCCGGCTCGTTGCCGGAGCCACGCACGACCTTGATCACCGAGCCGCTGCCCGACGGCGTCAGCGTGACGAAGTAGGAATTCGAGCCGACGGCGATGTCGGTCACGCCGTTGTGCTGCGATTGCTCGGTGCCCGACAGGCGGCTGTCGAGGCAGTTCGCGACCGCGTAGGCCGGACGTTGCGACGACACGTAGATCATCGGCGCGGCGCCCGAGCCGGCCGAGTCGGACGAGGGCGAGGAACCGCAGGCGGCGAGCAGCGCGGCGGGAAGGAGCAGCAGGAATCGTTTCATGGTCGGCGTCGGGTGTCTCGTGTCGAGGCTGGGGCGCGGGGGGCGAAACGCGAAGCTTCGCGACGAAACCGCCCGGAATCGGGCCGCTTTTGACGGACGACGAGACGGCAGGCGGCTGACGACGGAGTATACCCGCGGCATCCGACGCCGTTGGCGCGTTGAAACGATTCGATACAACACGGGCTCGCTGCCGCATGGGCGCCTGCCGATGGTGCCGCCCTGACAGGCGAGTTCCGCCGTCCGCGCGACGCCGGCGCTGCGTCCCGCGCAACGAATGCCGATCAATGCGCGCCGGCCGCCGCCGCATCGGCATCGCCGCCGCCCGAGCGCACCGGTTTCGTGATCCAGATCAGCGGGATGATCGCGATGAAGATGATCGCCGACACGTAGAAGATGTCGTTCAATCCCATCACGGCCGCCTGCGAATCGACCGATGCATTGAAGAACGCGAGCGCCGAATCGGGGCTCAGGTGCAGCAGGGAACGGGTCGTGTCGAGCTGCTGCGTGAAGACCGGATTGGTGACGCTCGCCTGTTCGGTGAGCCGCACGTGATGCAGGATCGTGCGGTCGTTCCACGCATTGCTGATCAGCGACGTCCCCACCGCGCCGCAGAACGTGCGGCCGAAATTCGACAGGCCGGCCGCGGCCGGAATCTTCTCCGGCGGCAGCCCGGACAGGATGATCGACGTCAGCGGCACGAAGAACATCGCCATCGGAATGCCTTGCAGCAGCGTCGGCAGCACCAGATCCCAGCGCGACACGTCGGTGTAGAACGTCGTGCGCATCATGAACACGACCGCGAAGCCGACGAACGCGAGCGTCGCGATATAGCGCGGATCGGTGCGCGGCAGCAGACGCCCCATGACCGGCGTGAGCAGGATCGCGAACAGCCCGAGCGGCGCGGTGGCGAGCCCCGAATCGACTGCCCGGTAGCCGAGATAGCCCTGCATCCATTGCGGCAGCAGCACGAGCGTGCCGAAGAACATCCCGTACGCGACGGAGATCGCGATCGTGCCGCCCGCGAAGTTGCGCTGCGTGAAGAGCCGCAGGTCGACGATCGGGTTGGCCTCGTTCAGCTCCCACACGAGGAAGAACGCGAAGCCGATCAGCGCGACGATGCCCAGCGCGACGACGACGGGTGAATTGAACCAGTCGAGATCCTTGCCCTTGTCGAGCATGATCTGCAGCGACGCGACCCACAGCACGAGCAGGAGCAGGCCGACCGTATCGATCGGCAGGCGGCGCGTGGCCGATTCGCGATCGCGGAACACGAACCACGTGACGGCCGCCGCGAAGAAGCCGACCGGGATGTTGATGTAGAAGATCCACGACCAGTTGTAGTCGTAGGTGATCCAGCCGCCGAGCGACGGCCCGGCGATCGGGCCGACGAGGGCCGTCATCGACCACAGCGCGAGCGCGGTCGACGACTTCTGCCGCGGCCATGCGCCGAGCAGCAGCGCCTGCGACAGCGGCGCGAGCGGCCCCGCCACCGCGCCTTGCAGGATCCGCGCGGCGAGCAGCGTCGGCAGGTTCGGCGCGATCCCGCACAGCCACGACGCGAACACGAACAGCAGGATCGACGCGACGAACAGGCGTACCTGGCCGAAGCGTTGCGTGAGCCAGCCGGTCAGCGGAATCGATACCGCGTTCGCGGCCGCGAAGATCGTGATCACCCACGTGCCTTCATCGACGGACACGCCGAGGTCGCCCGAGATCGTCGGGATCGCGACGTTCGCGATCGACGAATCGAGCACGTTCATGAACATGGCGAGCGATACCGCGATCGTGCCGATCGCGAGCTTGCCGCCCGACAGCGGTGCCTGGGGTGACGGAGATGACATGGGGTTCCTGCGTGATGGATGAAGGCCATACGGCGCGCGCCGTCCGCCGCGCATGCACGCGACGGGCAGGCGCGCGGCGAAGCGCGAAACCGACGGACGGACGCCGCCCGGCGGTCGGGCGAGCGGCGCCGTCGCGTGCGGCGTACGGTTCGATCGGTGATCGGAATGGCGAAGCCGGGGCCGGCTTCGCGGGGCGGACTATCGCCGGTCAGGAGGGTGCGACGCGCGTGATGCGTCGGCGGGCAGCGGGCACGTGGCTGCCGTCGCGTGTGTGGTCGTTTTTCATCGTCACAGGCTAACCATGCGGAGAACGACGATCAACGCCTGCGCGCTCATTAATTCCTTTCCTGCGTCGCAATAATGTAGTCGACGTGCATCGATTGCCGGCCGTGCGAGGCCGGTTACGGCGCGGTTCGCCAGGTGGCGAACAGTTCCGTCAGAAACTCGACGAACGCACGCACCTTGCTGTCGAGCGTCGCGCGGCGCGGGTAGAGCGCGTGCAACTCGACGTCGTTGGTGCGATGCCAGTCGGGCAGCACGATCTCGAGCTCGTTCCTCGCGAGCTTCCGTGCGGTGAAATGCGTGGAGATCAGCGCAATGCCGCCGCCGCTCGTGGCCTGGCGCAACACCGTCACCGATTCGTTCGAGATCAGCACGGGTTGCACCGGGACGTCGGCCCGATCGCCGTTGGAGTTGCTGAGCCGCAGCGTCAGGCCCGGCGCATCGCGGCCGACGAACAGGATGTCGTGTTGCGCGAGATCGTTCGGCGTGCTCGGCCGCCCGGTGCGATCCAGGTAGGCGGGGCTCGCGGCGAGCTTCGCATGCGACCAGCCGAGCGAGCGCGCGACGTAACCCGAATCGTTCAGCAGACCCGCGCGCAGCGCGACGTCGAAGCCATGCTCGACGAGGTCGAGTGGACTGTTGTCGTAGATCAGCACCAGTTGCACGAGCGGGTAGCGCCGGCGGAATTCGGCGAGCGCCGGTTCGAGCTGGAACAGGCCGATCGCATAGGGCACCAGCACGCGCAGCGTGCCTTCGGGGTCGGTGCGAAGCGTGCGGACCTGGCGGTCCGCGTCGAGCAGGATGTCCTCGGCGCGCAGGCAGCGCTCGTAGTAATCGCGCCCGGCTTCGGTGACCGACACGCGGCGTGTGGTCCGGTACAGCAGTTGCACGCCGAGATCGTCCTCGAGGTGCTTGACCTTGCGGCTCACGCGACTGAGCGGCATGTCGAGTTCCACGGACGCGGCGGTGAAGCTGCCGCGCTCCACTACGCGCAAGAATATTCGGATGCTATCGAGGTCCATACAAATTTGTTACGTGTTCAGCCTGCGCGCATCTTACCGTTGTCGGTCCTGCCTCTGCATTTTCATGTCAGTTGTCCCGATTATTCCGTGCACTGCAATACCGCATTCCGTTTTCCCCGGTAGTGGCGCGTGCCGCACGATCGTATGCTCGACGCATGAAATTTTCCGTCCCCGGCCTGCCGCCGATTGCGGCCATCCGCGCCGCGCTGCGCGATGCGTGGCCCACCTTGCCGCCGGGCGCGCTCGGCTTCGCATTGCGCAATACCGCCGCGTCGTTGCTCGCGCTCCATATCGCGTTCCGCATGAATCTCGACGACCCGATCTGGGCCGCGTCGACCGTGTGGATCGTCGCGCAGGGCAGCCGCGGGATGGGGCTGTCGAAGAGCCAGTACCGGATTCTCGGCACCGCGATCGGTGCGGCCGTGGCGCTCGCGCTGACCAGCGCATTCGCGCAGACGCCGCAATTGTTCCTGCCCGCGCTCGCCGCGTGGATCGGCCTGTGCGCGGGCATCGCGACGTTCCAGCGGAATTTTCGTGCGTATGCGGCGGTGCTCGCGGGCTATACGGCCGCGATCGTCGCGATGGACGCGGTATCCGCGCCGCTGCATGCGTTCGACATCGCGGTCGCGCGGTTTCTGTACGTGGTGGTCGGCATTCTGTGCGGTGCGCTGTTTGAAACGGTCTTCGCGCCGGGCGCGCCGCTGAAGGAGGTCCGCACGCGGCTCGCGCGCTATCTCGACCGCGCGGCGGCGGTCGGCGCGGGCGCGCTGCGCCGCGAGCCGAACGACGCGGCCGTCCACCGGCTGTTCGCGGACGCGCTCGAACTCGATACGGCAGCCGAATATGCGGCGGCTGGCGCACCGCCCGTGCGTAACATGATCGGCCATCTGCGCGTGGCGGCGCTGGGCGTGCTCGCCGCGCAGGCCGCCGGGCAGGCGATCCGCGAGCATGCGGCGCGCAGCGGCGACGCGCCGGAACCGCTCGTCGACGAGGCGGCAAGCGTGCTCGACCGGGTCGCCGTGTCGGGCGACTCGGGGCACGAGATAGTGGCGCTACGCGCGCGCGTGGACGACGCGTTGCGTGTCGAAGCGGCCGTGCCGGCCGGCACGGACACGTCGCGCCTGCTCACGCTCGACCGGCTGTCGGCGCTGCTCGGCGGTTTCGGCCGCGCATTCGCGAGCCAGGCATTGCTCGACCGTCCGGTGCCGCCGCCCGCACGCGTGCGCTATGCGTTCCACCGCGATCCGGTGCTCGCGTGCCACAACGGCGTTCGTGCGTTCATCGCGGTGCTGGCGGCGTCGGCGATCTGGATCTTCACCGCGTGGCCGGCGGGGGGCGGGTTCGTCACGATCACGGCCGTGGTGAGCGCACTGTTCTCGACACGTCCCAATTCGGTGCGGGCGATCGTCGGTTTCCTGAAAGGCACCGCATGCGCGGCGGTCGCGGGCGTCGTCTGCAACTTCGCGCTGCTGCCTGCGGTGTCGGGCTTCGAGATGCTCGCCTACATCCTCGGCGTATTCCTGATCGGCACCGGGATCGCGATGCGCCATCCGCGCACGGCGGCGATGGGCAGCGCGTTCTCGATCTTCTTCTGGAATTTCACGTCGCCGGACAACACGACGCGCATCGGCGATACCGCGTTCCTGAACAGCGCGCTCGCGACGCTGCTCGGTATCGCGTTCGGCGCGCTGATCTTCGCGCTGGTGTTTCCCGGCGATCCCGGCACCAGCCGGCGCCGCCTGCATCGCGCGGTGCGCCGCGATCTGGCCGGGATCGCGCGCGATCCGCGTGCGTGGCCCGCGAGTGCATGGTTGAGCCGCACGGCCGACCGTCTCGCGCGCGAGCTCGGCTTCGCGGGCAGCCTGCCGCAGACGCTGATCGAGCGCGACATGCGCGATCTGCTCGCGATCTGGGGACTCGGCGACAGCCTGCTGTCGCTCGCCGAACTGGCCACGCACGAACCGGCCGTGCGCCGTGCGGCAGCGGTGGTGCGGGGGCGCATCGTTCAGGCGGATTTCGCGCGGCTCGAACACACGTGCGCCGCAGCGGCCCGCGTGTTGCGGCGTCGCGTGGCCGCGCGCGACGGCGACGCCGCGCATGCGTTGCTGAGCGGCGTGGTCCTGCTGCATCGGATCGCGGACGCGGCCGCCGAGCATGGCGGCTTCCTGCGTGGCCGTCGCGATTGGGCGGGGTGGGTCAGGTGACGCGGCAGGGCGGGTCGGGCGTCGCCTCCGCCGGCAGCGGCTCGCGGTTCGGGGCAGGCAGCCTCCGCAGCCGGTGCGCGCGCGGACGAACGATCTTCGCCGCGCTCCGTCAGGCGGCGATCGAGGCCGGCGCGGCCGCGCGATGCAGCAGCACGGGCAGCGACTTCGACGTCGGCGTGTTGCACACGTCGCCGACGCTGTCGAGCGGCACGAGCGGGTTGGTTTCCGGGTAGTACGCGCCGATGCAGCCGCGCGGGATGTCGTACTCGACGAGCAGGAAGCCGTTCGCGCGGCGCTCGATGCCGTCGTGCCACACGGTTTCCATGTCGACCCAGTCGCCGGCCGCAAGGCCCAGCATCGCGAGATCGTCGCGGTTGACGAACACCACGCGGCGCTGGCCGAACACGCCGCGGTAGCGGTCGTCGAGCCCGTAGACGGTCGTGTTGTATTGATCGTGCGAGCGCGTCGTCATCAGCGTCATCAGCCGCTTGCCGTGCAGCGCGCGGGCGCGCTGGATCGGCGTGTCGGTCGGCAGTGCATGCGCGATGAAGTTCGCCTTGCCCGTCGGCGTCAGCCATTCGCGGTCGCGCGACGCCACGCGCAGGTGGAAGCCGCCCGGCCGCGCGATGCGCGTGTTGTAGTCGTAGAAGCCGTCGAGCGTCGCCTCGATCGCGTCGCGGATCTTCGCGTAGTCGTCCTTGTACGCGAGCCAGTCGATCTTGTCGCTGCCGAACAGCGCGTGCGCCATGTGCGCGACGATCGCGGGCTCCGACATCAGGTTCGGCGACGCCGGCTTGTTCATCCCGTACGACACGTGGACCATGCTCATCGAATCCTCGACCGTCACGCCCTGCGCGACGTTGTCCTGCAGGTCGATCTCGGTGCGGCCGAGCGTCGGCAGGATCAGCGCGTCGCGGCCGTGGATCAGATGGCTGCGGTTCAGCTTGGTCGTGATGTGCACGGACAGTTCGCAGCGGCGCATGCCTTCCCACGTGCGCGGCGTGTCGGGCGTCGCCATCGCGAAGTTGCCGCCGAGGCCGATCAGCACCTTCACGCGGCCGTCGAGCATGCCTTCGATCGTTTCGACGACGTCGTAGCCGTGATGGCGCGGCGGTTCGAAACCGAACACGTGGCCGAGCCGGTCGAGGAACGCCTGCGACGGTTTTTCCTCGATGCCGACCGTGCGGTTGCCCTGCACGTTCGAGTGGCCGCGCACCGGGCACAGGCCGGCGCCGGGGCGGCCGATGTTGCCGCGCATCAGCATCAGGTTGGTCAGCATCTGCACCGTCGCGACCGAATGCTTGTGCTGCGTGATGCCCATCCCCCACGTCGCGATCACGCGTTCGCTGCGCGCGTAGCGCTGCGCGAGCGCATCGATCTGCTCGTACGGCACGCCGCTTTCGGCGGTCAGCGCGGCCCAGCTTTCGGCGCGCAGATCGTCGGCGAACGCGTCGAAGCCCGCCGTGTGCTCGCCGATGAACGCGGTGTCGACGACGCGCGGCGCCCCGGCGGCGCGCGCGGCGTCGTCGAGTTCGAGCACGCGCTTGGCCATCCCCTTGATCAGCGCGAAATCGCCGCCGATCGTCGGCTGGATGAACGTCGACGCGATCTTCGTGCCCGACATCGTCAGCATCTCGAGCGGGCTTTGCGGATCGGCGAAGCGTTCGAGGCCGCGCTCCTTCAGCGGGTTGATCGACACGATCGTCGCGCCGCGCTTCGCGCACTCGCGCAGCTCGCCCATCATCCGCGGGTGATTGGTCGCGGGGTTCTGGCCGAAGATCAGCAGCATGTCCGCATGCTCGAAATCGTCGAGCGTGACCGTGCCCTTGCCGACGCCGACCGACGCCGGCAGCCCGCGGCTCGTCGCCTCGTGGCACATGTTCGAGCAGTCGGGGAAGTTGTTCGTGCCGTACAGCCGCACGAACAATTGATAGAGGAACGCGGCTTCGTTGCTTGCGCGGCCGGACGTGTAGAACGCGGCCTGGTTCGGGTCGGGCAGCGCGCGCAGATGGCGCGCGATCAGCGCGAACGCATCGTCCCACGCGATCGGCACGTAGCGATCGGTCCGCGCGTCGTACACCATCGGGTCGGTGAGCCGGCCGTGCTGCTCCAGCTCGAAATCCGACTGTTCGAGCAGTTCGGTCACCGTGTGCGCGGCGAAGAATTCGGGCGTCACGCGCTTGCTCGTCGCTTCCGCGGCCACGGCCTTCACGCCGTTCTCGCAGAATTCGAACGTCGATGCGTGCTGGCGGTCCGGCCACGCACAGCCCGGGCAGTCGAAGCCGTCCGGCTGGTTCTGGCGCAGCAGCGTACGGTAGTTGCCGCCGGCGACCTTTTCCTTGATCAGGTTGATCGTGACGGCTTTCAGCGCGCCCCAGCCGGCGGCCGGGTGGGTGTACGGTTCGATGCGCGCGGTGGCAGATTTCTTTTTCATGATGCCGGGTGTCGGGGTCGATGCGTGCAGAGTACGCGCGGCGCCCGTGCGGCTGTGTGTACACCTGTTCACTTCAAAAAAGAGTACAGTTTCGGCCATTCATCCCGTGCGGATCGCAACTGTGTTGCTGAAGGGAAGTTGAAAGGGAGGCGCGTGAAGCGTTACGAACAACTGGCCGACGATCTCCAGGCGCAGATCGAGCGGGGCGTGTACCGGCCCGGCGAGCGGATTCCGTCGGTGCGGCACGCGAGCCGGCAGCAGCAGCTCAGCGTCACGACCGTGCTGCGCGCGTACCTCGTGCTGGAAAGCCGCGGCCTGATCGAGAGCCGGCCGCAGTCGGGCTATTTCGTACGGGCGCGCACGGCGGCGCCGGCCGAGGCCGAGCTGCATGTTTCCGCGCCGGCCGCCGAGCCGTCGGCCGTGGACGTGAGCCGGCTCGTGCTGTCGACGCTGCGCTCGATCGCGCGCGACGACGCGGTGCCGCTCGGCTCGCCGTACCCCGACGCGTCGCAATTTCCGGTGCAGCGCCTCGCGCGCTATGCGCAGGCGATCGGGCGGCGCCGCACGCGCTGGGGCGTGATCGACGATCTGCCGCCGGGCAACCAGGAACTGATTCGCCAGATCGCGCGGCGCTATGCGGAGCGCGGGGTCGCGGTCGAGCCGGGCGAGATCGTGATGACGATCGGCGCGACCGAGGCGATCAACCTGTGCCTGCAGGCGGTCGCGAAGCCGGGCGACACGATCGCGGTGGAGTCGCCGACGTTCTACGCGATGCTGCACGCGATCGAGCGGATGGGCATGCGCGCGCTGGAAGTCGCGACGCACCCGGGCGACGGCATCGATCTCGACGCGCTGGAGCGGGTCCTCGCGCGCGAGCGCATCGCCGCATGCATGGTGATGCCCAATTTCCAGAATCCGCTCGGCTTCCAGATGCCCGATGCGCGCAAGCGCGCGCTCGTCGAGCTGCTCGCGAAGCACGACGTGCCGGCGATCGAGAGCGACGTCTATCACGAGCTGCACTTCGGCGACACGGCGCCGAGCGCGCTGAAGTCGTTCGATCGCGACGGGCTCGTGCTGCATTGCGCGTCGTTCACGAAGAGCCTGTCGCCGCGCTACCGGATCGGCTGGGCGATGCCGGGCCGTTACCGCGACCAGGTCGAGAAGCTGAAATTCCTGAACACGCTCGCGACGCCCGCGATCGAGCAGCTCGCGATCGCCGAGTACCTGAAACACGACGGCTACGATTTTCATCTACGGCGCATGCGCAAGCAGTATGCGCAGCAGGCAAGCCTGATGAGCGCGATGGTGCGGCGTTTCTTCCCCGAAGGCACGCGGCTGTCGCAGCCGCAGGGCGGGTACGTGCTGTGGGTCGAGCTGCCGCCGCGGGTCGATGCAATGAAGCTGTACACGCTCGCGCTCGCGCAGCGGATCACGGTCGGGCCCGGGCACATGTTCTCGGCCGGCACCGATTACCGGCACTTCATCCGGCTCAACTACAGCTACCCGTGGTCGCGGCAGATCGAGGACGCGCTGAAGGTGCTGGGGCGGCTCGCGTCGGAGTGCGCGGCGCGCTGAGCGTTGCCGCGCGGCGGCCGGCCGCCGCGGCCGGTATCAGGCCGCGCGCCGCGTGTGCGGCCCGGCTTGCGCGGCGTCGACCATCTGCCGCATGTCGAAGCCCGACGGATGCTGATACACGCGCAGCCCGAACTCGGGCAGCACCGCGATCAGGTGGTCGAACAGGTCGGCCTGGATGGTCTCGTAGTCGACCCATGTCGTCGTATCGGTGAAGCAGTACAGCTCGAGCGGGATGCCTTCGGCCGTGAGCGGCAACTGTCGCGCCATGTTCATCATGTCGCGGCGGATGCGCGGATGGCCCTTCAGGTAGTTCGCGACGTATGCGCGGAACGTGCCGAGATTCGTCAGCTGGCGGCGGTTCGCCGGGCACTCGCCGGCCGCGCCGAGCGTGCCGTTCCATTGCTCGATCGCATCGACCTTGTCCGCCAGATAGTCCTTCAGCAGCGTCAGGCGTTCGAGCCGTTCGATCTCGTCGTTCGTGAGAAAGCGCACGCTCGTCGCATCGACGAACAACGCGCGCTTGATGCGGCGACCGCCCGCTTCGGTCATCCCGCGCCAGTTCTGGTAGCTCTCGGTGATCAGTTTCCAGGTCGGCACCGTGATGATCGTGTGATCGAAGTTCGCGACCTTGACGGTGTTCAGCGTGATGTCGATGACCGTGCCGTCCGCGCCGGCCGACGGCATCGTGATCCAGTCGCCGATCCGCAGCATGTCGTTCGACGACAGTTGCACGCCGGCGACGAGGCCGAGCAGCGTGTCCTTGAAGATCAGCATCAGCACCGCGGACATCGCGCCGATGCCGGACAGCAGCAGGCCGATCTGCTTGCCGGTCGCGTCGCCGATCACGACGAGCGCGGCCGTGATGAACATCACGAGCTTGACGAGCTGCATCGCGCCTTTCAGCGACAGCCGCGGCTGGTCGCGTCGGGACGTGCGGTGCGTATGTTCGAGTGCGGACAGCGTCGCGCTGATGGTCATCGTCACGAGGAACACGATCAACGCGAACAGCACCTTGTCGACGACCTGCACGACGAAGCCGGGAACGCCGGGCACCGCGCCGAGCCCGAGCTTGATCACGACGAACGGGACGATGCGGTTCAACCATTTGAAGGCACCGAATTCGAACAGCGCGTCGTCGACGCGCGTGGCGGACAGCCGCGCGAGCCGCGCGACCACGCGAAACAGCAGGAAATGGACGACGGCGGTGATTGCACCGGCGGCGGCGAGCAGGACGACGATGCCGACGAGCGGCGTCAACCAGGATTCGTTCAGGGGCATAGGGGCAGGCTGGGTCCTTCTTGTGCGTTGAATCGGCGCCGCGACGCGGCGCGCGCCCGGTGAAGGGCATATGAAAGGGACCGTGATTGTGCCATCGGGTTCCGGATGCGTATCGCAAATACATGTCGAGCGGCTCCCGTATCGGCTCACCATTGCACAGGTATCCTCTGCATCGACGTGAAGGAAGAGGCAATCCGCATCACCGCACGCTGACGTGCGAGCCGCTTGCCCGGCATGGCGGACGCAGGAGGGCGATCGGCTGGACGTCATGACGCAGGCCTTCGCGCGTCGATGCGCTCGATGGGCGATCCATGCAATCATGCGAACGTCGCAGGCGCTGCCGGCATGCCGTTCGCATTGGCGCGCAGTCCGTCCGGCGACGGTGAGCGACAGGCAACACCGTCGCGCACCCGTTCGTGGCTCCCGTCACTTCGACCTGACGCATTTCACGCATGCAAGATTCCAACGAAAGCCGTCCGTCGCGCGTGCGGCTGCTGAAAGGCATCCTCCCGGTCCGTCGCGGGGGCGCCATCCGCGACATCTTCGCGGGCATGTCGCTCGCGTCGATGGACATCCCGCAGGTGCTCGGCTACGCGCGCATCGCCGGCATGCCGGCCGTCACGGGGCTCTATACGGTGTTCCTGCCGCTCGTTGCGTTCGCGTGCTTCGGCGCGTCGCGCCATCTCGTGGTCGCCGCCGATTCCGCGACCGCGACGATTTTCGCGAGCCGGCTGTCGTCGATGGCGCCGGCCGGCAGCGCCGACTATGCGGCGCTGGCCGGCATGGTCGCGTTGCTGACCGCCGCGATGCTGCTGCTCGCGCGCATCTTCAAGCTCGGCTTCCTCGCCGATTTCCTGTCGCGCACGGTCCTGGTCGGCTTCCTCGCCGGCGTCGGCGTGCAGGTGTCGATCGCGATGCTCGGCGACATGCTCGGCCTGTCCGTGCCGTACCCGGCGTCGCGCAGCCTCGCGCAACTCCACTACGTCGTCACGCACCTCGTTCACGCGCACCGGCCGACGCTCGCGCTCGCGGCGCTCGTCGTCGCTGCGATTCTCGCGTGCAAGCGGTTCCTGCCGCGCGTGCCGATGCCGATGATCGCGGTCGCCGGCAGCATCGCCGCGAGCGCCGCGTTCGGCTTCGCCGCGCACGGCATCGCGGTGCTCGGGCCCGTGGCGGGCGGGCTGCCGCCGCTGCGCTGGCCGTCCGTCACATGGCAACAGTGCCTCGATCTCGTGCCGGTCGCCGCTTCGTGCTTCGTGATGATCATCGCGCAGAGCGCGGCCGCCGCGCGCGCGTTCGCGCAGCAGTATGGCGAGGCCGTCGACACCAATGCCGACATCCTCGGGCTCGCGGCCGCGAACGCGGCGGCGGCGCTCGGCGGTGCGTTCGTCGTCAACGGCAGCCCGACGCAGACGGCGATGGCCGACGGCGCGGGCGTGCGCAGCCAGATCGGGCATCTCGCGTTCGCCGCGGTCGTCGCCGTCGTGCTGCTGTTCTTCAGCCCGACGCTGCAGTACCTGCCGCACGCGGTGCTGGCGGGCATCGTCTTTACGATCGCGCTCGGGCTGATCAACGTGCGCAGCCTCGAGGCGATCCGCCAGGAAAGTCCCGGCGAATTCACGCTCGCGCTGATCACGGCCGCGGCCGTCGTGACGGTCGGCGTCGAGCAGGGCATCCTGCTGGCCGTCGCGTTGTCGCTGATGCGGCACGTGCGTCACAGCTACCAGCCGCACACGATGGTGCTCGAACCCGTCGCCGGCAACGGGCGGTGGCAGCCGGTGCCCGCACGGCGCGGCGCGATGACGGCGCCCGGGCTGATCGTCTACCGGTTCGGCTCCGACCTGTTCTTCGCGAACGATCACTTGTTCGCTGCCGAAGTGACCGCGCTCGTCGACGCGGCGCCGGTGCCGCCGCGCTGGTTCGTCGTCGATGCGGGCGCGATCACCGATATCGACTATTCGGCCGCGCGGACCTTGATCGATCTCGTCCGGGCGCTGCATGCGCGCGGCGTCGGCGTGCTGTTCGGGCGCGTGAGCCGCTATCTGCGCGCTGACATGGATCGTCACGGGATCACCGACGTGGTCGGCGCGTCGTGCATCTTTGCCACGCTGCATCAGGCGCTGGAGGCGGCGGGCACGACGCCCGCGTCGCAGGAGCCGGGCACGGTGTAGGGCCTGCGCAAGCCTGTCATTGGCATGGACAGGCCCTGGCGCCGCGGCGCTACGCGAGCGCGCGCAGGCGTGCGAAACCGTTGCGCAGGCAGCGGGCCAGTTCCGTCGCGGCCGGTGTGTGCTGGCCGCGCGGCACGTGCAGGTTGATCGAGAAATTCGGCAGGGCGGGCAGGCCGCTGCCGGCCGGCAGGATGTCGAGATCGGGCGGCACGGTGGACGCGAGCCAGACGGTCACGGCCAGATCGGCGCGCACGGTCGCGGCCGTGGCATCGAAGCTGCCGTTCTCGAACACGGTGCGCCACGGGCGATCGCAGCCGCGCAGTGCATCGAGCACCGTCGGGCGGAATGCGCAGGTCTGCGCGACCATCGATACCGGCAGCGGCGAGTGCCGGTGCGCGGTGCCGCCTTTCGCGCCGACCCACACCAGCCGGTCGACGGCGATGCACTCGCCGCGCGACGATCCGACCGGCGCCTCGATCAGTGCGACGTCGAGGTCACCGTGCGTGAGCCCGCGCCGCAGCTCCGGCGATGCCGCGCACACGAGCGTGAGCGCGACCTGCGGATGCGCGTGGGCATAGCTTCTCAGGATCGGCGCGAGACAGGTGCCGACCAGGTCCTGCGGCGCACCGAGACGCACCGCGCCTTCCACCGCACCGGCGCTCAGGTCGGCGAGCAGCGCATCGTGGACGGCGAGCAGCCGGCGCGCCTGTTCGAGCAGCCGCTCGCCGGCGGCCGTCAGCAGCAGATTGCGATGCTCGCGGACGAACAGCGGGCCCGACAGCATTTCGAGCCGCGCGACCTGCTGGCTGATCGCGCCCTGCGTCAGGTGCAGCGCGTGGCCGGCCGCCGTCATGCTGCGATGATCGGCCACCGAGACGAATGCGCGCAGCAGCGCGAGGTCGAGATTGCGTGCCATGCGTCGCATTATGAATGCTAATGCAAGGCATAAAAAGCTTTCGCTGTCGTAATGCCGGAATCACAGGTAAAAACGGGGCTTCAATAACGACAACCGGGAGCCTTCGTGCCGCTTCACGACTATCTGCCGCTGGTGCTGTTCGTGATCGTCTCCACCGTGACGCCGGGCGGCGCGACGACGCTCGCGACCGCATCGGGCGCGCATTTCGGTTATCGGCGTTCGCTGCCGCTGATGGCGGGCATCGCCGCGGGCCTGGCGTCGATGGCGGCGGCGGCCGCGGCCGGCCTCGGCAGCGTGCTGCTCGCGCTGCCCGCGTTGCAGCTCGCGATGAGGGCGGCCGGTTCGGCGTACCTGATGTGGCTCGCCGTGCGCATCGGACGTGGCGGCAAGCCGCGGCTCGATGTCGACGTGCACCGGCCGCAGGGGTTCGTCAGCGGCGTGTGGATGCTGTGGCACAACCCGAAAGGCTGGGCGATGACGCTCGGCGCGGCCGCGTCGTTCGCGGCGCTCGCGTCGGGGCCGGCACGGCTCGGCGTGCTGCTCGGCTTTGCATTCGGCGTGGCCGCGATGGCGTCGCTGTCGCTGTGGTGTTTCGCCGGGCTGCTGTTCGCGCGCGTGTTGCGCACGGAGCGGCAGTGGCGTTGCCTGAATGCGGGGCTCGGCGTGCTGCTCGCGGCGTCGATCGTGCCGATGTGGCTGCCGTAGCGGAAGGCCGCGCACGCGGCGCGGCCCGTGTTCAGCGCGAACCGGCCGGTGCGTTGCCGGCCCGTCGGTCGCCGGCGCCTGCACCGGCCGAGCGCAACGGCAGCCGCAGCGTCGTCACGAAGCTCGCCGCATGCAGCGCGCACAGCAGGCCGAACGCCCACGCATACGCGACGCCCTGCGTGCCGCCCGCCGCGACCGATTCGGCCTGCAGCCGCCACGCGAGAAACAGCGTGCATAGCGTCGTGAACGTCGGGCCGCCGAGCCGCTGCACGATATTGAGCGACGTGGTTGCCATCGGCAGGTTGCGGCGCTCGACCGACGCATACGCGGCGGCGATCGACGGTGCGCCGATCGCACTCTGGCCCATGCCGCGCAGAAACAGCGCCGGTACGAGCACGAGCGGATCGTAGCCGGTCAGCGCGAGGAACACGAACGGCAGCGTGGCGGCGAGTGCGAGCAAGGCACCGCCGGCGGCGAGCCGGCGTACGCCGAACCGGCTCGTCAGCGCGCCCATCGACGGATAGGTGACGAGCATGCCGAGCCCGAGCGGCGCGAGCAGCCAGCCCATCTCGCCCGGCGAGCGCCCACAGGCCTGGATCAGGAACACGGGGATCAGCATCTGGCCGGCGTACAACGCACCGTTCGACAGGAACTGCGTGCCGGCCGCCGCGCCGAACACGCGCGAGCGAAACAGCGCGAGATCGATCAGCGCACGCTCGCCCCGGCGGCGCTCGAAGCGCACGAACGCGACGAGCAGGAGCGCCGAGCCTGCGACCGCCGCGATGCCGGTCATCGCGCCGATCCGCTCGACGCCGTACAGGAACAACACGAGGCCCGGCGACAGCAACGCGAGGCCGATCCAGTCGAGTTCGCGCCGCGGCGCATCGTCCCGGTCGCCGGGCAGGAACCGTACCGCCAGCGCGAGCGCGAGCGCGCCGACGGGCAGGTTCACCAGAAACAGCCAGCGCCACGACGTGTGTTGCAGGATCGCGCCGGCCACGACCGGGCCGAGGATCGGCGCGAGCAGCACCGGCACCGCCGCGTAGCCGATCACGCGCGCCATCTGCTGGCCGGCGACGCGCGCGATCATCATCTGCGCCATCGGCGCGAGCAAGCCGCCGCTGACGCCTTGCAGCACGCGAAACGCGATCAGCGACGGCGCGGACCACGCGAGCCCGCACAGCGCCGACGTCAGCGTGAACGCCGAGAAGCACCACAGGTACAGCGCCTTCGCGCCGATGCGATCGACGAGCCAGCCGCTCAGCGGCAGCACCAGCGTCAGCGCGAGCAGGTAGCCGCTCGTCACCCACTGGATCGTCGACAGGCTCGCATGCAGGTCGGTCGCGAGGCTCGACAGCGACACGTTGACGATCGTCGCATCGAGCTGCGACAGCAGCGAACCGAGCGTCGCGACCGCGCTGACTTTCCAGATCGACGGATCGAGCCGGCCGGGCGCGCGGTCCGGTGCCGGCCGGATGCGTGGGGCGCTCACGCGCCGCGCCGGTCGAGCAGCGCGACGATGTCCTGCGTCGCGCCCGTCTCGCCGAGGCGCGGGAACAACCGCTCGACGCTGTTGACGTGCGCGTCGGCATTGAGGTCGGTCATCGCGTCGACGGCGAGCGTCACGTGATAGCCGAGTTCATGCGCCTGCCGCGCGGTCGATTCGACGCCGATGCTCGTCGCGACGCCGGCCAGCACGATCTGCGTGACGCCGGCTGCCTTCAGATGCGCGTCGAGACCGGTGCCGGTGAAGGCGCCCCAGGTGTGCTTCGTCACCACGTGGTCGCCTGGCTGGCGGTTCAGTTCGGGTACGAGTTCGGTCCAGTCGGCGGGAAGTTGCGCCGTGCGCGGCGGTTGCTCGGTGCGGCCCGGCGCGCCGCCCGCGACGTTGACCAGCACGACCGGCAGGCCACGGCTGCGGAATGCGTCGAGCAGTTCGCGGGCGTGCGCGATCACCGGTGCGACCGGGTGCGCGGTGGGGAGGGCGACGATGCCTTTCTGCAGGTCGATGACGACCAGCGCCGTGTTCGTGTCGAGACGGGTTGCGCTCATGATGGGGCTCCGGGGAAAGGGCGAAGAAAGCCGGGCGCGCGCATGCCGCGCGGCGCACCGGCCGGGTTCATTGCTCGCCGATGCGGCGGATCAGCGGGATGGCCGCGGCGAGCGTGTCGATGTCTTGCGGATCGAGTTGTTCGATCGCCGCGCCGAGCCACCTGTGTTTCGCGGCATTGCGCTTGCGCCGCGCGTCGAGGCCGGCCGCGGTGAGTTTGAACAGGATCTGGCGTCCGTCGGTCGGATGCGGCTCGCGCTCGACGAGCGCGTCTTCCTCGAGGCTCGCGAGGATCGCCTTCATCGACTGCGGCTTCATCGCTTCGGCGCGCGCGAGATCGGCGGTCGTCATCGGCCCGTGCCGATCGAGCCGCGCGAGCGCGCTCGTCTGCGACATGCCGAGCCCTCCGGAATCGACCTCGGAGCGCAGCCGGCGGATGAGCTGGCCGACCGCGAGGGTCAGGTCGGCGGCGACGGTTTCGGCGGTAACGCCGGGTTTGCGTGGCGGGTTCATGCGGCGAATCTTAGGACACGACAGCTAAACTTGCAAGTTTAGCTGTCGAATTGATCGCCGGCTGGCGACACCGTCAGCACGCGATTACATGCGCCGATGCACGACCCGTACGACTTCGCTGTATCGCGGGGTCGCGTTTTCGTGCAGCAGATCGCCGAGGTACTGGCCGAGTTCGTCCGCGGCGAGCGCGGATGGAATCTGCAGATTGGCCGGGCGCCGTTTGCCTTCGACGCCGAGATCGAATACGGCCCAGCGGCCGTCCGTGCGCACGACGGCGAGCAGCCGGCCGAATGCGTTGAAGCGGTATTCGTGCTGCATGGCGTCGCTCCCGTGGCGTGAACGCGCCGGCTGCCCGTACGCGTTTACTGGATCGAACAGGACAGCCAGCGATGGATTTTGATTGCGTCGCTCGAAACGCCGGCACGCGTCGGTGCGCCGAGCAGCACGACCGTTTCGCGGCGGCCTTTCACGCGCATGCGCATCACGACCCCGTGCCCCGATTCGTTGATGAAGCCGGTTTTCTGCAGCCGGATCGGCAGGCGGCGGTAGCGCACGAGCGGGTCGGAATTCACGTACACGAGTTCGCCGTCGCCGGGGCGCACGGTGGTCGACAGATCGGTCGAGAAATAGCGGATCAGCGGATCCCGCGCGGCCGCGCCGACGAGCCGCGCGAGGTCTTCCGCCGTCGACACGTTGTGCGGAGACAGGCCGGTGGGTTCGCGAAAATGCGTATGCCGCATGCCAAGCTTGCGCGCTTTCCGGTTCATCGCGTTGACGAACGCCGCGCGGCCGCCCGGGTAGTCGCGGCTCAGCGCGGCGGCCGCGCGGTTCTCCGACGACATCAGCGCGATATGGAACATCTCGCGGCGCGACAGTTCCGAGCCGACCTGCAGGCGCGAACCGGTGAACTTGATCGTGTCGCGGTCGCGTGCGGTCACGCGCAGCACGCCGTTCAGCGGCCGATCGGCGTCGCGCGCGACGACCGCCGTCATCAGTTTCGAGATCGACGCGATCGGCCGCACGGTGCGTGCGTGGCGGGCCAGCAGCGGCGTGCCGGAATCGACGTCGAGCACGTAGGCCGCGCGGGAATGCAGCGTCCCGACCGCGCGCGGGGTGTAGCCGCAGCTGGCGAGCAATTTCGGTTTCGCGGGCGGACGCGGCCGCACGGCAGTCGTGCGTTTCGCGCGCCGCTGCTGCGGCGCGGGTGCCGCGTGGCGTTTGGCCGCCTGATGCGTCACGCGCGAGCGGCGATGCTTGACGGCCTTTTTCTTGCGATGGGGTTGCTTCTTGACGACCTTCGTGTGTGCATGCGGCTGCGCATGGGCGGTGCGATGCGGCTGCACGCGCTGCGCGGACGCATTCGTGGCGAATGCCAGCAGCAGGAACGACAGGGCGAGGATCAGGGTGATCCGGGCGCGAGGCACGCGCGCGATGAGGCCGGTCAAGCGAAAGTCTCCTTTTCACGCGCGATGCAGCTGCGCGGATGCATGGGCGGTCGGCGGGTGCGGGAAATTATACGGTCGATCGCGGAGCGATGACGATTCGATGACGCGCAATGACGCGCGATACGGGAGGATTCCGATCGTTTTCGAATTGTCGGGCAGCGGTGCGCGTGGGACAGGACGCGAACAGAAGGCGAGCAGATGTGCGGGTCAGCGCGGCCAGTTTCGCCGCGATACGACCGCGAAACTGACCGCGATCGAACCCGTCACCGCGCGCGGCGGCGTGTCGTCCAGCGCATCGCCGAAGCGAAAGCGGCGGCTGCGCCCGTCGGTGCGTTCGGTACGGCGTTTCGGTGCGCGCGTATCGGCGGCGACGACGCATGCGTTTGCGTCCGCGACATCGCATGGTGGCTCGGCTACGCAGTCGGCAGCTTGATCGACGGACATGAAAGTGGGTTCCGGGAAGGGCATGTCCGTATTGAACGCCATTGCGTTCGATCGGTAAAATGAATATTTCAATCGTTATGATTCCACGAAAGAATGGAACTGAAACTGCTGCGCACGTTCCTGACGGTCACCGAGCTGTGCCATTTCAGCCGTGCGGCCGATGCACTGCACATGAGCCAGCCCGCGCTCAGCAAGCAGATCGGCGCACTCGAGGCGAGCCTCGGCGGCAAGCTGTTCGAGCGCGGCCGGCATGGCGCGGAACTCACGCCGTTCGGCGAACGCTTCCTGCCCGACGCGCAGGCGCTCGTGCGCGATGCCGACGAAATCCTGGCGCGTGCGCGGGAAGCGACGAGCGGGCAGCGCGGGCATTTGCGGCTCGGCATCTGCCTGTCGGTGCTGACGCTCGTGCCGAAGCTGATCGCCGAATTCCGTCGCTGCAATCCGGGTATCGCGGTGACGCTGAGCGACCTGTCGTCGTCCGAACAGACGCGCCGGCTGCGCGCCGGCAAGCTCGACGCCGGTTTCCTGCGCCTGCCTTCCGACGAAGGCTTGTCGTCGTTCAAGGTGACCGACGAGGCGCTCGCGCTCGCGGTGCCGCCGCATCTCGGCTTCAAGCGCGTGCCGGCCAACCTCGACGTGCTCAATGAAATCGGCTTCATCGCGCTGCAGCGTGCGCGCGGCCCGGGGCTGGCCGCGCAGATCGACCGGTGGTGCGTCGAGCGCCGCTTCGTGCCGCACGTGATGCAGCAGGCGGAAGACGTGCAGTCGGTGCTGACGTCGGTCGCGGCCGGCGTTGGCGTCGCGTTCATCCCGTCGAGCGCGCGGTATCTGTTGCGCGACGCGACGGTGCTGCCGCTCGACGGCCGGGACGCGAAGTGGCGCGTGGGGCTCGCATGGCGGTCCGAGCGCGACGATCCCGTCACCGCGCGTTTCGTGTCGTTCATGCGCGCGGCGCTCAAGGGCGCGTGACGCGGCGTATAGTGTCCGCGATCGTTTTCTCCATGCATGCCGGCCCGACGCCGGCCGACGAACCCGAACCGATGACTTCAGAATCCGACGAATTCCCGCTCGATCCCGCACTCGTCGCCACGCTCGCGACGCTGAACGAAGCCGCGAGCGATCCGGCCGGCAAGACGTGGTCGCTGCCGAAGATCGCGAAGCGCACGCAACTGCCGATGAGCACGCTGCGGCGCGTGCTCACGCAGTTGGACGCAGCAGGCCTGAGCGCGACGACGTTGAACGAGGACGGTACCGGCAGCGCGGCGCTGACCGACGAAGGGCGCGCGGTGTGCGCGCAACTGTTCGGCGCGAACGACGCCCAATGAATGAAAAACGGGCCGCTGAGGCGGCCCGTTCGTCACCGAACGACGGCAGGTCCGGTCGTGCGGCCCGCGCGGGTAGTGCACGGGCCGGCACGCCGTCATCGGTGCGACATCAGAACCACTGCTTGTAGCGGCGCACGTAGATCGTCTTGACGATCTGCGCGAGCACGATGTAGCCGACCATCGTCGCGGCGAGCCACAGCCAGTAGGTGCCCGGCAGGTGCATGAAGCCGATCGCCTCCGCGAACGGCGAGAACGGCAGCCAGCAGCCGATCGCGATCGCGGTGAAGGTCGACAGCAGCACCGGCAGCGACGCCGTGCTTTGCAGGAACGGGATCTTCTGCGTGCGCAGCAGATGCACGACGAGCGTCTGCGACACGAGACTCTCGATGAACCAGCCCGAATTCATCACGATCTGGCCGCCCGAACCGCCGTTCAGGTGATACAGCGCGCCCGCACCGAACACGGTCCACATCAGGACGTACGTCGTGATGTCGAACACCGACGACGTGGGCCCGACCCACAGCATGAAGCGGCCGATGTTGCCGGCTTCCCACTTGCGCGGCTTCTTCAGGAACTCGGGGTCCATCCTGTCCCACGGCAGCAGCATCTGCGACGTGTCGTAGATCAGGTTCAGCACGAGCAGTTGCGTCGCGAGCATCGGCTCCCACGGCAGGAACGCGCTGGCGACGAGCACCGAGAACACGTTGCCGAAGTTCGAGCTGGCCGTCATGTTCAGGTACTTCAGGATGTTGCCGAACGTCTCGCGGCCCTTGATCACGCCTTCCTCCAGCACCATCAGGCTCTTTTCGAGCAGGATGATGTCGGCGGTTTCCTTCGCGATGTCGGCGCCGCTGTCGACCGAGATGCCGACGTCCGCGTCGCGCAGCGCGGGCGCATCGTTGATGCCGTCGCCGAGGAAGCCGACCGTGTGGCCGTTCGCCTGCAGCGCTTTGACGATGCGCGCCTTCTGCAGCGGCGTGAGCTTCGCGAACACGGTCGTGCGTTCGACCGCCTGCGCGAGCGTCGCATCGTCGAGCGCGTCGATTTCCGTACCGAGCATCGGCTTGCCCGGGGCAAGGCCAACCTGGCGGCACACCTTCATCGTGACGGTCGCGTTGTCGCCCGTCAGCACCTTCACCGCGACGCCGTTCTCGCGCAGCGCGGCGAGCGCCGGCGCGGCCGATTCCTTCGGCGGATCGAGGAAGGTCAGGAAGCCGCGCACGACGAGATCACGTTCGTCGGCGGTGCGGTATTGCGCGCGTTCGTCGCCGCGCGGGATCGTGCGCGTCGCAAGCACGAGCACGCGGAAGCCGTCCTCGTTGTACGCGGTGGCTTGTTCGAGCAATCGCTTGCGGGCCACGAAGTCGAGCGGGCGCACGCCGTCTTCGTCCTGCACGTGCGTGGAGACCGCCAGCATTTCCTCGACCGCGCCCTTGCAGATCAGCAGGTGCGTGCCGCGCGTGTCCTCGACGACGACCGACAGGCGGCGCCGCACGAAATCGAACGGCAGTTCGTCGATCTTCTTGTAACCCTGCGGCTTCACGCGTTCGCCGATCTCGTCGGCGCGCGCGACGACCGCGATGTCGATCAGGTTCTTCTGGCCGCTCTGGTGGAAGCTGTTCAGCCAGCCGAGCCGCAGGATGTCCTCGTTCTTGTGACCGGACAGGTCGAGGTGGTGTTCGAGGATGATCTTGTCCTGCGTGAGCGTGCCGGTCTTGTCGGTACAGAGTACGTCCATCGCGCCGAAGTTCTGCACCGAGTTCAGCCGCTTGACGACGACCTTGCGGCGCGCCATCGCGACCGCGCCGCGCGCCAGGTTCGCGCTGACGATCATCGGCAGCATCTCGGGCGTGAGGCCCACGGCCACCGCCAGCGCGAACGTGAGGGCACTCAGCCAGTCGCCCTTGGTCAGGCCGTTGATCATGAACACGATCGGCACCATCACGAACATGAACTTGATCAGCAGCCAGCTCACGCTCGTCACCCCGCGGTCGAAGCTCGTCTCGATGCGCTTGTGGCTCACGACGTTGCGCGCGAGCGAGCCGAAGTACGTGTCCTCGCCGGTCGCGACGACGACGGCCGTCGCCGTGCCGCTGACGACGTTGGTGCCCATGAAGCAGACGTTCTCGAGATCGAGCAGCGACGCCGGTGCGTCGTTGGCCGCGCCGGCCGCGGGCGCGCCCGCGGATTTGCCGGCCACCGCGCCGAGCGTGTCGTACTTCTCGACCGGCAGCGCCTCGCCGGTCAGCACGGCCTGGCTGATGAACAGGTCGCGCGACGCGAGCAGGCGCACGTCGGCGGGGATCATGTCGCCGGCGGAAAGATGCACGATGTCGCCGACGACGACCTCGCGCATCGGCACTTCGCGGCGTGACGGCTCGGCCGTGTCGGTCACCGCGCGCTGCACGGTGGCCGTCGTGCGAACCATCGCCTTGAGCTTCTCGGCCGCGCGCAGCGAAC
Organism: Burkholderia sp. AU16482; assembly: GCF_002223285.1. Taxonomy (NCBI): domain Bacteria; kingdom Pseudomonadati; phylum Pseudomonadota; class Betaproteobacteria; order Burkholderiales; family Burkholderiaceae; genus Burkholderia; species Burkholderia sp. AU16482. Next base: position 1,316,694 of record NZ_NKEY01000006.1, on the reverse strand, counting down.
GGAATTCCTGCACGAAGCGCAGCAGCGCGCTGATCGTGACCATCGTCAGCAGGATCGTCATGCCGACGTAATCGCGATCGTCGGGTGCAGCGAAGTAGACGTCGGTAAAGAAGCTGATGGCGGCCAGCACCAGCAGCACGTAGACGAACGGGTTGTGGAACGAGAGCAGCAACTGGCGGGTCCAGTGCGGCGGCTTGTCGTGCGCGATTTCGTTCGGGCCGTCATGCTGCAGGCGGTCGGCGGCCTGATCGTAGGTGAGGCCGCGCGTGCTGGTGCGCAGCGACTTCAGCGTGTCTTCGAGCGGGCGGGCCGCTTCCCGCGCGGCGCGCATGATGCGCGGTTCGTTCTGCTGGCCGGCGCCGGCCTTGATGAAGCCGCGCTGTTTGTCGTGCGAGGTGTTGTGTCGTGTCGTCATGAGTCGCTCCTTGCGCACGAGGCGGCGGGCGGGGAGCGGCCGTGACGTTATCGACGCACGAACGCTCCCCGCCGCGTCGCGTCAGGCGCGATCGGCTGTGGATCGGTAAAGGCGGGAACGCTCGCCGGCGCGCGCGCGGCGCACGGCGTGTCGATGCGCGGCGTCGCACCGGCGAGCGGTAATCGACTACTGTCGTCTGAGTTCATCTGCACTCCTGTCGGTTGCGAATGGTCGGCACGGGCGATCGGCAGCGGCGCGCGCCACGAGGCGCGCGGCCGGACGGCACGCGAACGGAGGGCGCACGCGGCTGGCGTCGCGCGCGGCACGAACGCACACGCGCGACGGCGCGTCGCGTGCATTCGACAACATCGAAAATTCGGCGGGAGATCGGGCCGGTAGTCAGGCCGGAAGGGCGCCGCATCCTGCTTCCCGGGATGCGGCAGAAGACGAGGCTCTGCGCGTTTTCCTCAGGCAGCAGTCAAGTTGGTCATGCACCAACTACAACTCGCATCGGTGTTCACAGAACACTCCATGTAACTAGACGGGGGCGATGGTAATGGCTCGCCGTGCGAAGCGTCAACCCTTTTGTCGGGCGTTATTTCGAGATGCTTGATCGCGTGGGTGCATGTTCGCGGTCGCGCCCGACAACCCGCAATGAAACAGCCGCGCGCACACCTTGTCGGCATGCGCGCGGCCGCGTCGAACGAGATGCCGGTTACTGGTTCGCGGTCGCGACGGCGGCCGCTGCATCGAGGATGCCCGAGCCTGCCGGCATCGCGGTGCACGACGTGCCGGCCGAGAGCTTCGCCGCGCGCGTGCCGCCTTGCAGCTTCTGCATGATCTGCGCGGGCGTGAGGTTGCCGTTCACCGACAGCATCAGCGCGGCAACCCCCGTCACCTGCGGCGTCGCGAGGCTGGTGCCGGTCGCGGGGCCATAGGTGTCCGAGCCCGGCGTCGTCGTGCCGGCGTTCGACGTCGACAGGATGTTGACGCCCGGTGCGCTCAGCGCGACGTCGGCGCCGAAGTTGCTGAACGATGCGCGTCGGCCCGTCGCGTCGGTCGCGCCGACGGTGATCACGCCGCGGCAGTTCGCGGGCTGGTCGAGCCCGGTCGACAGGCCGTCGTTGCCGGCCGCGACGATCACGGTCACGCCTTTCGCGGTCACGTCGTCGATCGCCCGCTGGAACGTCGTGCTGCACGCGCCGACCCCACCGAGGCTCAGGTTGATGATCTTCGCCGGGCGCGGGTTCGTCGGTACGCCGGACACCGGAATGCCGGCTGCCCAGCGCATGCCGTCGGCGATGTCGCTCGTCACGCCGCCGCACTTGCCGAGTACGCGCACCGGCAGGATCTGGCCGAGCCACGACACGCCGGCGACGCCGGTGCCGTTGTTGGCGGTCGCGCCGATCACGCCCATCACGCGCGTGCCGTGCCAGCTGCTGTTGCTCGGCTGGCTCGCGCAGTGATAGAACGGGCCGTTGACGTCGTCGAGTTCCTGCTGCGTGACCCAGTCGCCCGGATCGGTTGCGTCCGGGCCGCGCCTCGAGCCGTTGTTGCTGGTGTTGATGTTGCTGATGAAGTTGTAGCCTTGCTGTATCAGATTGCCGACGAGGTCGCCGTGCGGCCGGTAGCCGGTATCGAGCACGGCCGTGACGACGGTCGGCGAACCCTTGGTCACGTTCCATGCGGGCGGCAGGTTGATGCCGGCGGTCGGATCGGACAGGTACCACTGCTGGTTGTAGAGCGGGTCGCTCGGCGTGTCGCGGATCTGCATCGGGTGATCCGGTTCCGCGTAGTCGACGTCGCTGTCGGCCGCGAACGCCTCTGCGAGCGCGGCGGCATCGGTGGCGGCCATGCGCTGGCCGAGCGACAGCACGGCCGCGCCGTTCGAGATCGTTCGCTCGACCTGAACGTTCACCGGCGTTTGCGCGATGGTGCTCGCGTACGCGCGTGCGCTGCCGGTCACCGGCGCCGTCCAGCGCGTCATCGCGCGCTGGATCACCGCGTCGAGTCTCGAACCGTCGTCGACGGCCGCCATCGCACGCGTGGCCGTCAGCGTTTTCAGCTTGACGATGAGGTGATCGACCGGCGGCTCGACCGGCGCCGTCTGCGCGGCCATCTGCACGGCGGCCTGCTGCGACGAGCACGCATTGCCGCCGGACGACGCCGGCGGGTTGGTCGGGGCGGGCGCGGGTGCCGGCGTGGGAGCGGGCGTCGGCGTGGGCGCCGGTGCAGGTGACGCGTTGGACGGAGACGGGTCGCTGCCGCCGCCGCCGCCTCCGCCGCAACCGGCGAGGGGCAGGAGCGCGGCGGCGGACAGCATACCGGCGAGCATGCGCGCATGGGCCGAACGGGCCAGCGCGAAATTGAAGCGTTTGGCTTTCATGTTGAAAGTCGATCCTCGTAGATAACCGTCGTGCCGGCGGTGGTGCCTGGTCCGGCGTAAACCGGACCTTGTTCTTGTCGGGCGCACGCAGCGCTGCTGCGACGCGCCATGCATTGGGTAACGGCTGATGAGGCGGCTTCTTGAGTATGTTTTGTGCGAAAAAGGCGCGACACGCAAACGGTTGCGATGCTGTCTTGCAGCATGAACGCGCGTTTGGAACGGGCGACCTGTTCATAGGGTGCAAGATTGCAGGCAGTGGGCCCGGCGAAACGTGCGCCGCAGGCGCTTTTGCGCGTCGCGGAAACGATGCCTCACGGTGATGCGCGCGACGGGGGCCGCTTGACGCTTTCCCCGATGTGGGACGAATTTTGTCGGGCGTAGGATCGCGATTCGATCAAGGTTTCTTCAGGAGAAAAGCATGGATCACCGCTTCCGTTGGCTGGCTGTCGCGCTGGCCTGTACGCTGGCCGGCGCCGCGCACGCGCAGGCCCTTACCGGTACGCTGAAGAAGATCAAGGACACGGGCGTCGTGTCGCTGGGCATTCGCGAGTCGTCGGTGCCGTTCTCGTATTCGGACAACCAGCAGAAGAACATCGGCTACTCGCGGGACATCGCGTCGCGCATCATCGACCAGTTGAAGACGGATCTGAACCTGCCGAACCTCGCGGTGAAGGAAATCCCGATCACGTCGCAGAACCGCATTCCGCTGCTGCAGAACGGGACGATCGACTTCGAATGCGGGTCGACGACGAACACGCTCGAGCGGCAAAAGCAGGCCGCGTTCTCGAACAGCATCTTTCTGTACGGCATTCGCTTCAGCACGCGCAAGGATTCGGGCGTGAAGGACTTCGCGGACCTGGCCGGCAAGACGGTCGCGACGACGGCCGGCACGTCAGACGAGCGCCTGCTGCGCAAGCTGAACGAAGAGAAGGCGATGAACATGACGATCATCAGCGCGAAGGATCACGCCGAAGCGTTCATGAACGTCACGACGGGCCGCGCGGTGGCGTTCGTGATGGACGAGCCGCTGCTGTACGGCGAGATCGCGAAGGACCGCAACCCGGGCGCGTATACGGTCGCGGGCACGCCGCTCGTTCACGAAAACTACGCGTGCATGATGCGCAGGGACGATCCGGCGTTCAAGCGCGTCGTCGACGGCGTGATCGCGAAGATGCAGACCTCGGGCGCGGCCGAGAAGCTCTACGATCAGTGGTTCATGCGGCCGATTCCGCCGAAGGGCGTGAGCCTCAACTATCCGCTGTCGCCGGAGATGAAGCAACTGTTCAAGAATCCGACGGATCAGGCGCAGTATTGATCCGGCCGTCTCAAAGAAAAACCGCCGGCACGTGCCGGCGGTTCGGGCGCGGCGCGCCGAGTGGCGCGAATCGCGTCAGGCCTTGATTTCCGGGCCGCGTGTGGCCGGTGCGACGGGAGCGGCCGGCGTTGCCGGGGCCGCCGACGGCATCGGCGGCTGCGCCGGGACGATGACGAGCACCGGTTGAGGAGCGGCCCACGCCGGTATCGCGAACCCGACGGGCTGCGGCATCGGCATCGCGAGCGCGTTGGCGAGCGCGATGTGCTGGAGCGCCATCATCTGCCGCTGCATCGCGACCATCTGCGCCTGCGCCGCCTGCATCCGGTACTGCGCGGCCTGGATTTGCCGCAACGCCGCCGCGGACGGCATGCCGCCCGACGACGCCGTCTGCATCTCGAAGCTCGCGCCGCCTTGCGGGCTGTGCCAGCTCCACGTGCTGACCTTCATCGGGCCGACGGCCGTCTGGACGACCCGCGTTTCGGCCTTCACGGGCACGGCCTGCCCGTTGACATTGATGAACATCGGTTGGGCGGCGGCCGCCGCGCCGGCTTGCCCGGCCAGCGCGAACACGGGTACCAGCGCCAGCGCGCCCGCCGCCATATACGAACGGAATCGCATCTTCGTATCTCCATCGAACGAGACTGATCGAATCAACAATGACGTACGGCTCACGGAGTGAGCCACCCGAAACAATGCGGCCGTCGGCTTAAATCAACATTAAAATCGCCGCCCGCCGGTCCGATCGGCGCATGTCGGGACGTGCCGCGATCGACATTCAACCTCGCCCGCGCCAGGGGGAATCCTGTCGCCCGGTGCAACAACAGGCACAATACGGAATTCGCCACCCCCGCACGCATGTTCGCCATACGAACATTGACGGCGCGGCACTGCTGCCCGACCTCCTTCCCAGTCGTCATGAACGCCACGCTCACTCCGGCGCGCGAGTCGAATTCGCCGCGCTTCCTGCTGTTCCTGATCTGCCTGTTCGCGTCCGCCGGCCAACTCGCGATCGACATCTACGTGCCCGCGCTGCCCGACATGGCACGTTCGTTCGCGACCACGCCGCAGGCGATCCAGTCGAGCGTGTCCGGCTACATGGCCGCTTACGCGCTCGGCCAGCTGATCTTCGGGCCGATTGCCGATGCGTACGGACGCAAGCGCGTGCTCGCGTTCGGGCTCGTGATCTACACGATCGGCTGCCTGCTGTCGCTCGGCGCGCCGAACCTGGAGACGTTCGTGCTCGCGCGCTGCCTGCAGGGCTTCGGGATCGCGACCACCAACCTGCTGGCGAAGGCGATCATCACCGATTCGTTCTCCGGCCAGGCGTTGATGCATGCGTTCACGTACATGTCGATCGCATGGGGGCTGGCGCCGATCATCGCGCCGGTGATCGGTGCGCACCTGCAGGAATGGTTCGGCTGGCGCGCGTGCCTCGTGTTCCTGCTGGTCTACTCGCTGGCGATGTGGGCGCTGCTGTGGCGCTACCGCGAAACCTTGCCGAAGCCGGTGCATCTCGAGCCGCGCACGCTGATGGCGAACACCGGCAAGGTGCTGGCGAGCCCCGTGTTCCAGAGCTGCTTCCTCGCACAGGGGCTGTGCTACAGCATCCTGCTGGTGTTCAACATCGTCGGGCCGTTCATGGTGCAGACCACGCTGCACAAGCCGCCGACCTTCTTCGGCTACCTCGCGCTCGGCATCGGCCTCATGTATTTCCTCGGCGGCCTGTCGAACCGGATCCACGGCCGCGGGCTGCCGAGCGCCGAGCAGCGGCTGCGCATCGGCGCGCGCGTGATGGCGGGCGCGTCGATCGCGATGCTGGTGCTGGCGCTGAGCGTCGGCCTGCGCGTGTGGACGCTCGCGACGCCGGTGCTCGTGATGGGTTTCTGCGCGGGCGCGATGTATCCGACGCTGATGGCCAAGGGCAATTCGCTGTTTCCGCATATCGCCGGCCTGACGAGCGCGATTCTCGGCTGCGCGCTGCTGCTCGTGTCGTCCGCGATGATGGGCCTGGCCGGTTTCGTGTCGATTCACGTGCTGACGCCGCTTGCGGTGTTCTTCGTCGCGTTGTCGTTCATCGTCGTGTGGATGGTGACGAAGCTGCTGCGCCATCTGTCGCGGCAGCAGGCGGCGCCGGTCGTGTGCGGGAGTGGCGAGGCGGCGTAAGCGCCGGCTCGCGACCGACCGACTGATGAACCGGATCCTGCTGAGTCGCGTCGCCCGGTCCGACGCCGCCGACCTCATCGCCGCCAACCGCGCGAGCCGGAGTCACCATTTGCCGTGGGTCGATTCGTTCATCGACCAGACCGGGTTCGATCAATGGTTCGCCCGCTGCCTGACGGGGCCGAACGTCGGATTGGTCGCGCGCGAGCGGGCGTCGGGCGCGGTGGTCGGCGTGGTGAATCTCAACGAGATCGTCGGCGGGGTGTTTCAGAGCGCTTATCTCGGGTACTACGGGATGGCGAATCTCAGCCGCCAGGGGCTGATGACGGACGCGGTGCGCGCGGCGGTCGACGTCGCGTTCCGCGAACTCGGGCTGCACCGGCTCGAAGCGAATATCCAGCCCGGCAACCATGCGTCGATCGCGCTGGTTCGGCGGCTCGGGTTCAGGCAAGAGGGGTTTTCGCCGCGCTATCTGCGCATCGGCGGCGAATGGCGCGACCACGAGCGTTGGGCGCTGCTGGCCGACGACGCGCGCGAAGCGAACGCCTGACGGTCGATTCCTGCCCCGTCTCGTGTTCCTTACAGCGGATGCGCGGCGCCGGCCTGCTGCAACAGCGACACGGCAACCGGATCGGGCAGTCCGTTCGAATCGATCGCCCCAGCCTTGGCCAGCGCAACGAGATCGCTGTCGACGCCCGGTTGGCCGACCACGAACGACGTGGTCAGGAACGCCGGTGCGGCCAGCGTGACCGCATAGCGTTGCTGCAGGTTCGTCACCACAGCCGATTGCGCGGCCTGCACGGTGTCCGGGCTGTTCATCGCCCGCTGGTAGCGCAGGGTGCCCTGGAAATTGCCGATCAGCCCGGCCGTGTTCGTCCCGAGTTGCGCCGCGAGATAGACGAGCATCAGCTCGGTCTCGGGCGTCGTATTGAAGGTGCCGCCCGCGTAGGCGAGCGAATGCAGGCTCGCGCCGCCCGACGCCACGGTGATGACGCATGGCAGCGCGGCGTTGAGCGTCACCCGGTAGTTGCCGCCGCCGTCCGTCAGCGTCGTGGCCGACCCCGCCGCGCAATTGACCGCCACCTGCGCGCTCGCGAGCGCGTCGCCCGTCGCGGCCGTGCCTGACAGCGAGACGGTTTGCGTGTTGTCGTTGAAGCACGCGTCGACGCCGAAGCAGGCTTCACCGTTGCAGGCCTGGAGGGCGGCGAATGTTGCGACGCACAATGCGCCCAGCGCGGGGCGGGTGAAGCGCGTAAGGCGAAGGTTCATGGTCGCGGGCGATCGAGAGAATGAGGCAACCGGTGCGCATCGGGAATGCGGCGCTACTGTAATTCTATGTCCTGAACCGGCGTAAAAGCGAATGCAGCCGGCCAGCAAGACCGGCCCGCCGCCTCACGGCTTGCGCGCGGCCGGCTTCGCGAACGCGCCGCGTACCTCGAAGCCGATCGCATCGGCGACGTTGCCGCGCGCATCGACGAGTTCGAGCCGGTGCCTGCCGGGCCACGGCAGCCACGCGACGCGGTCGGCGTGCCCGATCACCTTGTCGTCGAGCCGCCACGCGAACTTCGTCGCGCGCCCGGCCGAGCGTTCGAACCAGATCCGCTGGTTCTTCGGCGGAATGTCCGGATCGATCGCGAAGATCGTGCCGTCGGTCGGCGCGCCGATCGTCAGCGGCGCACGCGCACCGTCCTTGCCCGGCGTGGCGGGCGCCGCGAGCCGGATCGTGTCGACCGCCGTGCCCGCGACGAACCATTCGTTGCGGGCCGGCTCGATGTCGCGCTCGAACGCGATCCGGCGCGTCTCGACGCCGGCCGGCGCACGCGGCGCACGGCTCGGCAGGTCGCGGTGCAGGTAGCCGACGACGGCCGACCACACGGGCGACGCGCCCGTGACGCCCGACACGTCCCACATCGGCGAGCCGTCCGCATTGCCGACCCACACGCCGACCGTATAGCGCGACGTAAAACCGATCGTCCAGTTGTCGCGCATGTCCTTGCTCGTGCCGGTCTTGACCGCCGAGAAGAAGCGCGTCGCGAGCGGATTGTCGAAGCCGAACGTGCGCACGCGCGCGTTGTTGTCGGACAGGATGTCGGTCACGACGAAGCTGGCCGCCTCGCTGAACACGCGCGTACCGGCGTCCGGCCGCGCAGGCGCCGATGCGCCGGATGCCGGCGCGGGTGCCGTGGCCGGCAGGTCGACGACCTTGCGCGCGACTCCGCCGTTCGCGAGCGCGCGGTAGGCGTTGGTCAGCGACAGCAGCGTGACGTCCGCACTGCCGAGCGCGAGGCTGAAGCCGTAGTAATCGCCTTCCTGCGCGAGCGGCAGGCCAAGCGCGGTCAGCGTGCGCGCGAAGCGGTGCGGCGTGACGAGCACCAGCGCGCGCACGGCCGGCACGTTCAGCGAGCCGCCGAGCGCGCTGCGCACGCTCACCCAGCCCTTGAAATCCTTGTCGTAGTTCTGCGGAATGTACAGGCCGCCGCCGGCGGCGAGGTTGATCGGCGCATCGTCGAGCAGCGACGCGGCCGTCAACCTCTTTTCATCGATCGCCTGCGCGTAGAGGAACGGCTTGAGCGTTGAGCCGGCCTGGCGCGGCGCGAGCACGGCATCGACGTCGCGCGCGCTCGACAGCGCCCCCGACGAGCCGACCCACGCGCGGATCTCGCCGGTCGCGTTGTCGATCACGACGACCGCGCCGTCCTGCACGTTGCGCCGGTGCGCGGGTGCGTTCAGTTCGGTCAGCGCGCGCATCAGCGTGTCGCGCGCGAAGCGCTGCAACGGCGCGTCGAGCGTCGTGCGGACCTGCGCGCCGGCCGCCGGCCTGACCTCGGCCGCGATGCGCCGTGCGAAGTGCGGGGCGAGGGCGGCGCCCTCGTCGCGTACGGCATTGGCCGAGCGTGCGGTGACGAGCTGCACGTAGCCGTCGAGCGACGCGCATGCCTGCCCGGCCTGCATGTCGCGCAGGATCCGGCATGCGCGCTCGGCGAGCTTCGCCGGCGCCGCATTGGGCGCACGCACGAGTGCGGCGGCGATCGCGGCCTCGCGCGCGTCGAGGCCCGACGGCGCCTTGCCGAACAGCACCTGCGACAGCGCGCCGAGCCCGATGGTCTCGCCGCGGAACGGCACCAGATTCAGGTAGGCCTCGAGGATCTGGTCCTTGCGCCAACTGCGTTCGAGCCACAGCGCGTTCACGGCCTGCGTGGCCTTCTGCGGCAGCGAGCGCTGGCCCGAGCGGCGCGGCGAATCGCCGAGCAGCCCCGCGAGCTGCATCGTGACGGTCGACGCGCCGCGCGTGCGCTCGTTCCACAGGTTGCCCCACGCGGCGCCGGCAATGCCGCGCCAGTCGACGCCGCTGTGTTCGTAGAAGCGCTTGTCCTCGGACACGACGATCGCCTCGCGGAACGCGGGCGATACGTCGGCGAGCGATACCCAGTCGCCGCGCCGCTCGGTGAGGTCGACGCGCGTGCGCTGCAGCGGCGTGCCGTCGCGCGCGAGCAGCACCCAGTCGGAGCTGCGCCAGTTGCGGCGCACGTCGTCGTAGCCGGGCAGCGCATGCGCGACGAGCGGGGCGGCCAGCACGACGGCGACGAATACGCGGCCGGCGAAACGCGCCGGCCGCGGCAAAGCCAGATCGATCATCGCGGTCTCGTTACTTGCCCGCGTCGGCCGCCTTCACGGTCATCGGCGGGTTCGGCCACAGGCCGTACACGGACGGCGCATACAGTGCCTCGACACGTGTCGGCGGCAGCCCGAACGTGCCGACGTTGTTCAGCCGCAGCGTGTACTCGACCGAGAATTTGCCCTTCGGCAAATAGTCGTAATACGCGCGGTAGCCGTCGAAGTCGCGCTCGATGAACGTCGGCCATGCGCCGTCGGGCGTCTTCTCGCCCTGTGTCGCGGCTTCGGAATCGCGGCCGAGGCCCGACCCGAGGATCGTCGCGCCGGCCGGGATCGGATCGTTGACGGCGACCCACGTCATGTCGCTCTGCGCATCGATGTCGAGATGCACGCGCACGACGTCGCCGCGCGTCAGCACGCCGTTGACGGCCGGCGACACGGGCGTGACGGTCTTCGTGATCCGGTAGCCGGCCGCGAACGGCGCGCGCAGCGGCACGGCCGCGAGGCTCTCGACGGTCGCCCACGGGCGGCCGGTGCCGTCCTGCGTGACCGACAGCGTGGCCGGCCCCTGCGACGCACGCGGCCACGGCATCAGCACGCTGCGCGCGGCGGCCGCGCGGGTCGCGGGCGTGGCCGACGCGGGCGTATCGGCGGGCGCGGCCGATGCCGGCTGCGACCACGAGATCGAGCGCGCGTCGCCGCCGAGCGCCACCTTCGTCGCGCCGGTGACCGGCGTGCTCTCGTAGGTACGCGAGAAGCGCTCGACCGCGAGCAGGCCGAGCGCGTTCGACGTCGTCGTCTGCCATGCGCCCTGACGTTGCAGCGCGAGCAGGCCGGCGGTCACGCGCGGCATTTCATCCTTCCATGCCGGGTCGCCCGCGAATTCCAGCGCGAGACGCGCGGCATTGGTCTCGTTGCTGGTCATCAGCCACCACAGGTCGTCGTCGCGCGCGGTCGAGAACACGAGCTGCGTGCCCTGGTACGTGAGACGCGCCCGCAGGATCTGGTCGACCTGCGCGCGTTTCTCGTCGCGTTGCGGGATGTCCTTCACGCGCGTCAGGATCGCGTGATAGTCGATCACCGCCGACGTCGGCCACTGGTTCGGCGCGATCTCGATCGAACCGAGCATGCGGCCCTGTGCGGCGCCGTAGCGCGACAGCGCCTCGATCGCGGCGAGCTTGCGCAGGTCGCGATCCTGGCGCGGCGCCCACGCGTTGCGCTCGATGCGGCCGTCGACGAAGCGCGCGAGCCCGGCCTCGAGCTGCGTGCGCAGGTCTTCCGGCAGCGCGAAGCGCGGATCGAGGCGGCTGGCTTCGTCGGACACCACGAGCAGGTACGACGACAGCGTCGGGCTGCCGTGGTGCGAATCGTCGGACGACGGCGGGAAGTAGCTCGCCAGGCCGTCGCTGTCGAGGTAGACGGGCATGCGTGCGATCAGCGCCTGCCATTGCGCGGGGTCGCGCAGCCCGATCGCGCGCGACGTCTGCTGTTCGAGGCAGCGGTACGGATAGCGCTCGAACCAGCGCCGCACGCCGGGCAGGCCGTCGGCGAGCTTCGACTGCAGCGATACGGCGATGCCGCCGCGCGGTATGCCTTGCGCGTTGCCGACCGCGCCGGCCGGGGCCGCGACGGGCACCGTCAACGTGCCGTCGACCTGTGCGAGCGTCGCCTGCTGCACCGTGACCGGCAGCGCGGGCACCACCTTCTGCGCGACAGCCAGTGCATCGGACGCGCGCTTGCCGCCTTGCTCGGCCGCCTCGATGCGCCAGTTCAGCGCACCGGCCGCATCGAGCGCCTGCTCGGGCACGGTGACCGTCCACGCGACCTCGGTCGCCGCATTCGCCGCCAGCGACACGGTCTGCGGCGCGACGTCGAGGCCCGTCACGCGCGGCGTCACGACGACCTGCATCGCGCGGTCGGTCGTGTTGCGCAGCGTGACCTGCGCGCGGAACGCGTCGCCTTCGCGCACGAGCGGCGGCAGGCCGGAGATCAGTTGCAGATCCTGCGTGCTGCGGATCGACGTGCTGCCCGTGCCGAAACGGTCGGGGCCGACCGCCGCGATCGCGACGATCCGGAAGCGCGTGAGCGCGTCGTTCAGCGGCACCTCGACGGTTGCGCTGCCGTTGGCATCCAGCGTCACGCGTGGGTTCCACAGCAGCAGCGTGTCGAACAGCTCGCGGGTCGGCGCGCTGCCGCCCCCGCCGCCGGCCGGCACGGCCTTGCGGCCGAAGTGGCGGCGGCCGACGATTTCCATCTGCGCGGTGGCCGTCTCGACGCCGTATGCGCGCCGGCGCAGCATCGCATCGAGCAGGTCCCAGCTGTTGTTCGGCATCAGTTCGAGCAGCGCCTCGTCGACGGCCGCGATGGCGATCTGCGTGCCGGCCGGTGCGGGCTGGCCGTTCGGCAGCGTGACCTTCACGTGCGCTTGCGCCTTGCCGCGTACCGTGTAGCGCGTCGCGTCGGTCGTCACGGTCACGCCGAGGCGATGCACGCCGGTGCCGACCTTGATCTCGCCGAGCCCGTAGCGGAACGCGGGCTTCGACAGGTCGACGAACGCGGTCGGCGCCTCATGGTGCCGGCCTTCGCGCCAGAACGCGCGCGCCCATTCGACCGGCGCCTTCCAGCCCCACGTGAAAAACGAGTACCACGGCACCTCGCGAATCCGCCCGCGCAGCGCGAGCACCGATACGTAGACGTTCGGCCCCCACGATTCGCCGACCTTCAGGTCGACGGTCGGGTTCTTGCCATTCAGCTCGACGATGTGCGTTTCCATCACGCCGCCGCGCTCCACCGCGACGAGCGCGGTTGCGTAGCGGAACGGCATGCGCACCTGGAAGCGGGCCGTTTCGCCCGGTTCGTACGACGTTTTCTCGGGGATCACGTCGATCCGGTCGGTGTTGTCGCCGCCGAACCAGAGTTCGTCCTCGCGCGTGACCCATACCGACGTCGACGCATTCGACGTGCGGCCGTCGCCGTCCTTCGCGACCGCGATCAGCTGCACGTTGCCGGCCTGCTCGAGCGTCGCGTCGCAGGCCATGCGGCCCTTGTCGTCGGTCTTGCCCGAGCACAGCACGCCGAGGTCGCGCGTATCGCTCTTGTTGTCGTACGCATAGAAGCCGCCGACCATGCGCTTGCGCGACGACGTCGTGATGCGAGCCACGCCCTTGATCTCGATCGGCACCGACGCACGCGGCTTGCCCTGCAGGTCGACCGCCAGCGCCTGCACCGGCACGCGCTGGCCGACCGACACCCAGCGGCCGGCCTTGATGCCGGCCACCACCGCGGCCGGCCACAGGATCGTGTCGCCGCGGATCGTCTGCACTTCGCCGTTCGGGTCGGCGAACGTCGCCTCCAGCGCGATGCGCTTCGGTGCGTCGACGTCGGGCAGGCCCTTGAGCGTGACCGTGCCCGCACCGTTGCGGTCGAGCGTCAGCGGCAGCTTGTCGGCGATCAGCTTCGTCGCGTCGGGATCGTTGCTCGATGCCGACGACGACGTGTTGTCGCCGTCCTGCGCATCGTCGTCGGCGTTGCCGTCGCTCGTGTCGGGGCGATACGGCGTGAAGCTGAAATCCTCGAAACGATCGGCGAACGGCGGCGATGCCCACTTCATCAGCGCCGACACCTGCACCGGCAGGTTCGATGCGCCGCCGCCCGACACGTAGTCGATCTGCACCGCGAGCGGCGCTTCCTTCACGGCGACGAGCGGGCTTTTCTGCGCATCGCGCGCGCCGATCGAGCCTTTCAGCACCGGCAGGCGGAACGCCTCGACGCGGAAGCTGCCGCTGTAGTAGGTGGCGGTCGGCGCATCTTCCGGGCCGCCTTCGAGCTCGACGCCGTATTCGCCGAGCTTCGCGGCCGCCGGCAGCGTGAACTGCGAGTCCGCGCTGTGGTCGGCCGCCCACGTGAGCGGCAGCTTGTAGGTCTGGCCCGTGCCGAGGTGGCGGATCGTCACGCGCGTCGGGTATTGCGACGGGAACGCGAGGCTTTGCAGCGTCTCGGTGCGGATGAAATGCTTCATCGACACGGTTTCGCCGGCGCGCAGCAGCGTGCGGTCGAACACCGTATGCGCGCGCACGGTCGGCGCGCTGTCGGTGTCGGTCGGCACGTTGAAGCGCCACGATTCGATCCCGCGGTTCCAGCCCGAGCTGACGAACGCCATGTCGGGGCCCGTCTTCGGATCGTCGACGCGGGCCGATACGAAATAGTCGTTGAAGGTTTCCGACGAGTTGCACGCGCGCTTAGGCTCGAACGGCCCGTCGATCTTCAGCAGGCCCTGCGCGTCGGTCTTGCCGGCCGCGATCTCGTCGCCGTTGCAGTCCGACACGCGGATCTGCGCGTTCGGCACCGGCTTGCCCTTGTCGAGCGTCGTGACCCACACGAGGTTGTTCTCGCGGCCCCGTTTCAGGTGCACGCCGAGGTTCGTGACGAGCACGGTCGTGCGCACGTACATGCTCGACGGCTTCGCGAGCAGCGAGCGGCCGAGCGCGGGCGACGCGAGTTCGAGCACGTAGAAGCCGGGCTTGTCGATCGGCACGCCGACCACCTCGAACGGGCGCAGCGTCTTCGGGTCGGCCTTCGGCAGCGTCAGCACCTGCGCGCCGGGCTCGCCCGTCAGCAGCGACAGCGAGCGCACGTCGATGCGGCGGTTCTTCGGCGCGGGCTGCTTTTGGCCGGCCTCGAGCGGCACGTACACCGGGTGTTGGCCCTTGCGTTCCAGCAGGCCGGGAATCTGGTCGTCGATCGAGCCGGCCGTCATCGACCAGTTGTCGAAGCGATCGACGGTGCGCATCCATTGGCGGATCGCGGTGTCGTTCTCGACCTTCAGGTTCGCGAATTGCGCGCCGCCTGCATTGAGGCCGGCGATATGCAGGTCGGCCTCGACGTTGCGCAACGTGACGGGCACCAGCGCGGGCGTATCGGGTTCGGCGAAGCGCTCGACGATCCCGAAGGTGCCCGACGAGAATTTGGCGAGCGGCGGCATCGGCGCGGTGCGCGTCGCGAGCGGGAACAGGTCGGCATTGGACAGCGGCCGGTCGGTCACGTCGTGCAGGCCGGACGGCAGCTCGACGGTCAGGCCGGCCTGCGCGGGCAGCGGCGGGTTGAACGTGACGGTCGTCACTTCCTCGCTGCGATCGTCGGCCGCGAAGGTGGGCGACAGCGAGCCGTCGGGGCCGCGCAGCTTGATCGCTTCGGCCTGCTTGCGCGAGATCGGTGCGTTGAACGACAGCGTGAGCGGGCGCAGCGGCGTGCAGGGCGCCTTCGCGTTCTCGCGTTCGCACGAGAAGCTCGCGGCGAACGGTGCGCGCACGGTGAAATCGAAGCGCCGTTCGGTGTCGTTCGCGATGCCGCTCGGGCTCGCGACGCCCTTGCCGTACACGAGCTGCATCTTCGCGCTCGCGGGCAGCGCCTGCGAGCACGACAGCGTCAGCACGCGCGCCGCCTCCTTCTTCCAGCCGAAGTGATCGAGCAGCGCGTTGCGCGTCTCGTCGTCGGCCGCCATGACGGGAATGCGGTTGCCGATGCCGGCCGCTTCGCACCAGATGTTCGCGAGCGCCGAGCGCGGCTCGGCCGGGCCGTTCAGCTTCATCACGAAGACCTGCCGCTCCTCGATCTCGCGCGAGCCGGGGCGCACCGATACCGGAAACGGGCCGCCCGTCTGGAACGTGAAGCGACGGGGGCCGCTGACCGCGTTGCCGGCGACCGAGCGCAGCGTGTCGTTGAGCGCGACCGAGCAGCGCACGCCGGGCGGCAGGTCGCTTTCGAAATCGTAAACCCACGTCTTGTCGTCGAGCCAGTGGCCCTGGCCGCGCGCGGCCGTCGAATCGTTGCAGGTCATGCGCGCCGGATTCGGCGCGGAGGCCGAGCCGAAGGCGACCATCGGTTCGTCGAACTTGACGACGCTCTGCCGGACTTCGGTGACGGTGCCTTGCGGCGACACGCTCACTGTGCGCGCCGCGCCCGCATGCAGCGACAGCGCCGTGGCGCCGCCGAGCGCCGCGACGGCGCCGATGCGCCAGAGCAGGCGGGCCGTGTGGTTGGTCTGGTCGATTTCTTTGTTGTGCTTGTCGCGTTGCTTCATCGCTCGATTGCCCTCGGAGGGAAGCTTTCTGTTTGATTGCACGGGATTCTAACCGACCGCCGTGCGCGCGCAGCGCGGCGTGCAGGGGCAGTGTGTGGTCGGCGCGCGACACGGGCAGGCGTGCCGCAGATTTGTCGCGTCGACGACACAAAAATGCAGCGAAATGTCGATTACGCCGGATTGCGGAACATTTAATGAACTATAAAAAGATTGTTCGATTCGATTTGTGCGCGTACATTTCAGGTCCGCGCCAATGTTTGAGAAATATCAAGCGTGGTTTTCCCGAATCCGGTGTTCGAGAGAAGGAAACATGCACAACGACAACACCCCCCAATCGCGTCGTGACGACGCAGCCGCAACCGGCATCACGCGGCGTCAATGGCTGCAGGGCGCACTGGCGCTGACGGCGGCGGGCCTCACCGGCTCGCTGGCGTTGCGGGCCCTGGCCGACGATCCCGGCACCGCGCCGCTCGATACGTTCATGACGCTTTCCGAAGCATTGACCGGCAAGAAAGGGCTGAGCCGCGTGACCGGTCAGCGCTATCTGCAGGCCTTGCAGAAGGGCTCGTTCAAGACGGCCGACAGCCTGCCGCAACTTGCCGGCGCGCTCGCATCCGGCTCGCTGAATCCCGACCAGGAATCGCTCGCATTGACGATTCTCGGCGCGTGGTATCTCGGCATCGTCGACGACGTCGTGATTACCTACGAAGAAGCATTAATGTTCAGCGTGGTGTCCGATACCCTCGTGATCCCTTCGTATTGCCCCAACAAACCCGGCTTCTGGGCCGAAAAACCGATCGAGAGGCAAGCCTGATGGCCGATACCGATACGCAAAAGGCCGACATCGTCGTCGTCGGGTCCGGTGTCGCCGGCGCGATCGTCGCGCACCAGCTCGCGATGGCGGGCAAGTCCGTGATCCTGCTGGAAGCCGGCCCGCGCATGCCGCGCTGGGAAATCGTCGAGCGCTTTCGCAACCAGCCCGACAAGACGGATTTCATGGCGCCGTACCCGTCGAGCCCGTGGGCCCCGCATCCGGAATACGGCCCGCCGAACGACTACCTGATCCTGAAGGGCGAGCACAAGTTCAACTCGCAGTACATCCGCGCGGTGGGTGGCACGACGTGGCACTGGGCCGCGTCGGCGTGGCGCTTCATCCCGAACGACTTCAAGATGAAGACGGTGTACGGTGTCGGCCGCGACTGGCCGATCCAGTACGACGATCTCGAGCATTACTATCAGCGCGCCGAGGAAGAGCTCGGCGTGTGGGGCCCGGGCCCCGAGGAAGATTTGTACTCGCCGCGCAAGCAGGCGTACCCGATGCCGCCGCTGCCGTTGTCGTTCAACGAGCAGACCATCAAGAGCGCGCTGAACGGCTACGACCCGAAGTTCCACGTGGTGACCGAGCCCGTCGCGCGCAACAGCCGCCCGTACGACGGCCGGCCGACTTGTTGCGGGAACAACAACTGCATGCCGATCTGCCCGATCGGCGCGATGTACAACGGCATCGTCCACGTCGAGAAGGCCGAGCAGGCCGGCGCGAAGCTGATCGACAGCGCGGTGGTCTACAAGCTCGAGACCGGGCCGGACAAGCGCATCGTCGCCGCGATCTACAAGGACAAGACGGGCGCCGACCATCGCGTCGAGGGCAAGTACTTCGTGCTCGCCGCGAATGGCATCGAGACGCCGAAGATCCTGCTGATGTCCGCGAACCGCGATTTCCCGAACGGCGTCGCGAACAGCTCCGACATGGTCGGCCGCAACCTGATGGACCATCCGGGCACCGGCGTGTCGTTCTACGCGAGCGAGAAGCTGTGGCCGGGCCGCGGCCCGCAGGAGATGACGTCGCTGATCGGTTTCCGCGACGGCCCGTTCCGCGCGACCGAAGCCGCGAAGAAGATCCACCTGTCGAACATGTCGCGCATCAACCAGGAGACGCAGAAGATCTTCAAGGCCGGCAAGCTGATGAAGCACGAGGAACTCGACGCGCAGATCCGCGACCGTTCCGCGCGCTACGTGCAGTTCGACTGCTTTCACGAAATCCTGCCGCAGCCCGAGAACCGCATCGTGCCGAGCAAGACGGCCACCGACGCGATCGGCATCCCGCGCCCGGAGATCACGTATGCGATCGACGATTACGTGAAGCGCGGCGCCGTGCACACGCGCGAGGTCTACGCGACGGCCGCGAAGGTGCTCGGCGGCACCGACGTCGTCTTCAACGACGAGTTCGCGCCGAACAACCACATCACCGGCGCGACGATCATGGGCGCGGATGCGCGCGACTCGGTCGTCGACAAGGACTGCCGCACGTTCGACCATCCGAACCTGTTCATCTCGAGCAGCTCGACGATGCCGACCGTCGGTACGGTGAACGTGACGCTGACGATCGCGGCGCTCGCGCTGCGGATGTCGGACACGCTGAAGAAGGAAGTCTGACCGTGCGGAAATCTACTCTCACCTTCCTCCTGGCCGGCTGCCTTGCGTTGCCCGGCCTCGCACGCGCGGCCGATTCGGCCGATCCGGCGCAGGTCAAGCGCGGCGAATACCTCGCGGTCGCCGGCGACTGCATGGCCTGCCACACCGCGAAAGGCGGCAAGCCGTTCGCGGGCGGTCTCGGCATGCCGGTGCCGATGCTCGGCAAGATCTATACGAGCAACATCACGCCCGATCCCGATACGGGTATCGGCAACTGGACGTTCGACGATTTCGAGCGCGCGGTGCGTCACGGCGTGTCGAAGAACGGCGACAACCTGTATCCGGCGATGCCGTACGTGTCGTACGCGAAGATCAACGACGACGACGTGCGGGCGCTGTACGCGTACTTCATGCACGGCGTCGAACCGGTCAAGCAGGCGCCGCCGAAGAACGAGATCCCCGCGCTGCTGAGCATGCGCTGGCCGCTGAAGATCTGGAACTGGCTGTTCCTGAAGGACGGCGTGTACCAGCCGAAGCCCGAGCAGAGCGCCGAATGGAACCGCGGCGCGTATCTCGTGCAGGGCCTCGCGCACTGCAGCACGTGCCACACGCCGCGCGGCATCGCGATGCAGGAGAAGTCGCTCGACGAAACGGGCGGCAGCTTCCTGTCGGGCTCGGTGCTCGCGGGCTGGGACGGCTACAACATCACGTCCGACCCGAACGCGGGGATCGGCGGCTGGACGCAGCAGCAGCTCGTCCAGTACCTGCGCACCGGCAGCGTGCCGGGCCTCGCGCAGGCAGCCGGCCCGATGGCGGAGGCGATCGAGCACAGCTTCTCGAAGATGACCGAAGCCGACATCGGCGCGATCTCGACGTACATCCGTACGGTGCCGGCCGTGGCCAGCGGCGACGCGAAGCAGTCGCGCTCGTCGTGGGGCAAGCCGGCCGAGGACGGCCTGAAGCTGCGCGGCGTCGCGCTCGCGTCGTCGGGTATCGACCCGGCGCGGCTGTATCTCGGCAACTGCGCGACCTGTCACCAGATGCAGGGCAAGGGCACGCCGGACGGTTACTACCCGCCGCTGTTCCACAACTCGACGGTCGGCGCGTCGAATCCGACCAACCTCGTGCAGGTGATCCTGAACGGCGTGCAGCGCAAGGCCGGTAGCGAGGACGTCGGGATGCCGGCGTTCCGCCACGAGCTGTCGGATGCGCAGATCGCCGCGCTGACGAACTACCTGACCGGGCAGTTCGGCAATCCGGCCGCGAAGGTGACCGAGCAGGACGTCGCGAAGCTGCGCTGACGCGGCGCGCGACGAAGCAGGGCGACAACATAAAAGAGGAGGAGCACAGCACATCGGGCGGGCCCCGATGCCGGTTGTTGCAGAGCGGAGCGGGCGGCGCGGATGGCCGCCCGCTCCGGTTCACAGGCAATCCGGTGCGTGCGGTTGCGCGCATCGTTTTCGTTGATCACACCATGACACCGAATCAACCGTTTCTCGCGTCCCAGCGCGATGTGCTGCTGCTGCTGTCCCGCATTCTGCTCGTGATCCTGTTCGTGATGTTCGGCTGGAAGAAGATTGTCGACTTCTCCGGTACGATCGCGTTCATGGGTAGCGAGGGCGCGCCGGCGCCGATCATCTCGGCGGCGATCTCCGTCGTGATGGAGCTGTTCGTCGGGATCGCGATCCTCGTCGGTTTCCAGACGCGCGCGCTCGCGCTGCTGCTTGCGCTGTATACGATCGGCACCGGCATCATCGGCCATCACTACTGGACGATGACGGGCGGCGAGCAGATCAACAACATGATTCACTTCTACAAGAACATCGCGATCTCGGGCGGCTTGCTCGCGCTCTGCGCGGCCGGCCCCGGACGTTTTTCGATCGATCGCGGCTAAGCAGACCCGAGGCGCGTGCATGGGGCGCGCGTCGGACGGTCGAGACTTCGAGGGGGCATCATTTTGCGACTCAAATACCTTGCATGGCTGATTGCGGCCGCCACGCCGGCGGTTACGTTTGCACAGACGAGCGTCACGCTGTACGGCCGGATCGACGGCGGCGTCGAATACCTGAACCACATCGCGAAGCCGAACGGCGGCAGCGGCACGCGCTGGAGCGCGGAAAGCGGCGACTGGGGCACCAGCATGTTCGGGCTGAAGGGCGTCGAGGATCTCGGCGGCGGGCTGTCGACGGTCTTCAACCTGGAAACCGCGTTCCAGGTGATGAACGGCCAGACGGGCGGCGGGCGCATGTGGTCACGGCGCGCATACGTCGGGCTGAAGAGCGACACGTGGGGCCAGTTGCAGGCCGGCCGCAACCTGTTCATCGACAGCGACGGCGTGTGGGAATTCGATCCGTTCGTCCAGCAGGCGTTTTCGTCGGCGTCGCTCGTGCGTGGCCGCAACTGGCCGCAAAGCAGCAACAACATCGAATATCACAGCCCGGTGATCGGCGGCTTCGACGTGCAGGCGCAATACGCGTTCGGCAACCAGTCGCGCGGGTTCAACTACGGTGCGGCCGACGATTTCGGCCGCTCGGACGGGATCATGATCTCGTACCACTCGCCGGTGCTCGACGTGCGCGGCATCTACGACGAACTGCGCGACAACAACGGCAAGTTCAGCAACATCTTCACCGCGTCGCGCGAGTACTTCGTCGGGGCGAACGTGAAGGTGTCGAAGTTCAAGATCCAGGGGGCGTATACGCACTACCAGGCGCCGGACAGCCCGGCGGGGGTGGCCGATCGTGCCGATCATTACTGGCTCGGTGCGACGTATACGGCGACGCCGCAATGGGCGGTGACGGGCGGCGGGTACTACGTGAAGGTGGGCGACGGCGGCGGCGATGCGTCGCACGATCCGTCGGGTCACGCGATCATGTACGTGCTCGGCACCACGTACAACCTGTCGAAACGCACGTTCCTGTATGGGACGGTCGCGTATGTGCGGAATGGCGGCAATTCGAACTTTTCGCTGATTGCGTCGCCGCGCGATGCGACGTCAGGGACGAGTCCGATGACGGGCGAGTCGCAGACCGGCGCGTATGTGGGGATGATGCACACGTTCTGAATGAGGTGGTTCGTGTAGGGGAAAAAGGCATGGGCGATGAAGGTCCGTGCCTTTTTGCGTTTACGGCGTTGCCGGATCGTTGTGACGTGCACATCAGCGCCGGCGCGCAGATCGAGGTGCGCCGGGCCTGCCGCAGGCCGTTATATGGCTGCCGGGCATCGCCCATTCATCTTTTCGCCGCGAGTCTTATAGCTGGCGTTACGCATCGTGCTACCGATAACGTGCGTTGATCAGCCGATTGATGTTGGCCAGCACGCGTTCGCCGTCATGCGGACGATCGGGGCCATGAAACAGCCCGACCTGCATGTCGATCACGAGCAGCGCGCGTTTCGGGGAAGGGGCTTTGGACATGGCGTTTCTCCTGAGTGGCCGATGCAGACGGAGAAACGATGAGACCCCGTCCGGAACCGGCGGGGCCTGTGGGAATCGGTGACGCTACGATCTTGCGCGCACTCGCCGCACGGGCCCGCCGAAGGCGGTCGTGCGCGTGGTCGTCGAAAGGATGATCGTGGCGTTGTGCATTGATCAATGATGCCCGATGGGCGCGCGCAAGGTCAATGACGCTTCGCGTGCCGCGCACCGGCCACCGCTCAATCCAGCGCCTTCCCGGCCTTCTCGTCCATACAGCGAATCGCAAGCAGCGTCAGCACGCCACACCCGATCGCATACCACGCGGGCGCATTCGGATTCCCGGTCGCCGCGATCAGCCACGTGACGAAGAACTGCGCGAAGCCGCCGAAGATCGCGACGCCCACGCTATACACGAGCGCACCACCGGTCGCCCGCACCGCTCGCGGAAACAACTCGCCGAGCATCGCCCCCGTCGCGCCGATGTTGATCGCATGCACGATCGACAGCGCGGCGATGATCGACAGCAGCGACGCGGCGCCCGGCCAGCGATTCAGTGCGATGAACGCGGGGTAGATCGCGGCCATCAGCACGATGCGCGTCCACCATACGATCCGGTTGCGCCCGTACACGTCGGACAGATGGCCGCCGATCGGCGTCACGAGCATCAGGATCGCCCCGGCGACGCAGCCGGCCGTCATCGACAGCCACGTCGGCAGGTGCAGCACCTGCACGCCGTAGATCGCCATGTAGAACACGATGATGTAGTGGATCGACGTGCCGCCGATCGTCACGCCGAGGCCTGCGAACACGGCCTTGCCGTGATGACGCAGCACGTCGGCGAGCGGTAGCGAGGCCACTTTTTCCCCGGATGCATGTGCGGCAGCAGCAGGCGCGGCAGCAGGCACTTCCTCGACGGTCTTGCGCAGCCAGTAGCCGAGCGGCACGAACAGCGTGCCGATGATGAACGGCACGCGCCAGCCCCAGCTTTCGAGTTGCGCGGCCGTCAGCGTCGACGTCAGCGCGACGCCGGTGAGCGCGCCCGCGAGCGCGGCGAGCCCCTGGCTCGAGAACTGGAACGACGCATAGAAACCGCGCCGATGCTGCGGCGCCTGTTCGAGCAGCAACGTCGTCGACGCACCGACTTCGCCGCCCGACGCGAAGCCCTGCAGCAACCGGGCGAGCACGAGCAGCAGCGGCGCGGCGATGCCGATCTGCGCGAAGGTCGGCGCGACCGCGATCGTCGCGGTGCCGAGCGCCATCAGCAGCAGCGTGAGGATCATCGCCTTCTTGCGGCCGGCGCGGTCCGCATACATGCCGATCACGAGCCCGCCGAGCGGACGCGTGACGAAGCCGACACCGAAGCTCGCGACCGCGAGCATCAGTTGCCCGAACGACGAATGCACCGGAAAGAACAGCTTGCCGATCAGGATCGCGAAGAAGCTGTAGACGGTGAAGTCGTAGAACTCGAGCGCGTTGCCGACGGCGGCGGCCGCGATCAGCCGGCGTTTCCTCGCGGCGGCGCGGGCATCGACCGGCGTGCCGGCGAACGGAAGGGCGGACGTTTCCATGGGGTTCCCCCGGTTAGCGCGAAACTGCGTGGTGAAGGGCGTTCAGGCCGCGAGCCAGGCTTCGGCGACGCGAACCCAGTAGCTCGCGCCGATCGCGAGGATGTCGTCGTTGAAGTCGTAGCCGGGGTTGTGCACCATGCAGCCGCCCTTGCTGCCGATTCCGTTGCCGATGAACGCGTAGCAGCCGGGGCGCGCCTCGAGCATGAATGCGAAGTCCTCGCTGCCCATCAGCGGCGCCGCTTCGGTTTCGACGCGCTCCGCGCCGAGCATCTGGCGCGCGATGCCGGCCGCGAACGCGGTCGGTTCCGCGTGATTGACGAGTACCGGATAGCCGTAGTCGTAGTCGATTTCCGCGGTGACGCCGAAGCTTTCCGCCTGGCCTCTCGCAAGCGCTTCGATGCGGCGCGCGAGCAGGGCGCGCACGTCCGCGTTCAGCGCGCGCACCGACAGTTTCATCACGACGGTTTCCGGAATGATGTTGAACGTCTCGCCGGCCTGCACGCTGCCGACGGTGATCACGGCCGCATGCTGCGCATCGACTTCGCGCGCGACGATCGTCTGCAGCGCGACCATGATGCTGCCGGCGGCGGACATTGGATCGCGCGCGAAATGCGGCATCGCGCCGTGGCCGCCGACGCCGCGCAGCGTGATCGTCACGCGGTCGGCCGACGCCATCGCGGCGCCGGTGCGGAACGCCATGTCACCGGCCGCGCGGCCCGGCATGTTGTGGATCGCGAAGATCGCGTCGCACGGGAAACGGTCGAACAGGCCGTCGTCCATCATCGCCTTCGCGCCGCCGAAGTTTTCCTCGGCCGGCTGGAAGATCAGGTTCAGCGTGCCGGAGAACTGGCGCGTGGCCGCGAGGTGGCGTGCCGCGCACAGCAGCATCGCGGTATGGCCGTCATGGCCGCATGCATGCATCTTGTTCGCATGGCGGCTGGCGTACGGCAGGCCCGTGGTTTCCGCGAGCGGCAGCGCGTCCATGTCGGCGCGCAGGCCGACCGTGCGCGTGCCTTGCCCTTCGCGCAGCACGCCGACCACGCCCGTCTTGCCGATGCCGCGATGCACGTCGTAACCCCAGCCGCTGAGCAGCTCGGCGACGAGGTCGCTCGTGAGCGTCTCTTCGAATGCGAGTTCGGGATGGGCGTGGATGCGGCGGCGTACTTCGACGAGCTCGGGGGCGATCGCGGCGATGCCGGGTATCACGGGGTTCACGGCTTGCAGCATGGTCTCTCCAGTGGGGCTGGTGGGGCATTTGACGCGCATATGACGACCAAGCATATAAATTTCTTTTGCGTACCAGAAGCTGCTAAATTGCTTTGGTGCACACCGTCGGTTGCCGCTCGGGAATACCCTGAACCCCTGCGCGGCACGGCGCACAGGGTTTCCACGGATCACGCATCGCCCCATGAAATACCATCAGTTGAAAGCGTTCGTCACCGCCGCGGAGGAAGGGAGCATTCGCGCGGCCGCGCGGCGCCTGAACGTGTCGCCGGCCGCGCTGACGAAGGCGGTCAAGGAACTGGAGATCGCGCTCGGCGTATCGCTCGTCGTGCGCACCGCGCGCGGCGTGCAACTCACCGCGTTCGGCCAGCAGTTGCAGGTGCGCGCGCGGCTGATCGTCGCCGAAATGCAGCGCGCCCGCGACGACATCGAGCAGGCGCAGGGGGCGATGACGGGTTCCGTCTCGGCGGCGATCACGCCGGCGGCGGCGGTCACGATCCTGCCCGACGCGTTTCGTGCGTTCCGGCGCCGCTTTCCAGTGGCGCGCGTCAACCTGATCGAAGGGTTTCCCGGTGTCGCGCTGCCGCGCCTGCACGACGGTTCGCTCGATTTTGCGGTGGTGGTCGTCGTGCCCGAATTGCTGGCGGCCGAGTTCGATCATGCGGAGCTCTATGCGAGCCGTTCGCTGATCGTCGCGCGCAAAGGGCATCCGCTCGCGTCGGCCACGTCGCTCGCCGATCTCGTCGAGGCCGACTGGCTGATGAATCCGTCGCCGGAAAGCTCGACGCAGGTGCTGTTCAACTCGTTCGTCGCGTACGGGCTGCCGGTGCCGGCGCGCGTCGTCGAATGCCCGAGCTTCGGTCTCGCGCACAGCCTGATGACGGGTTGCGACCTGATCGCATCGATGCCGGAACAGTTGCTGCAAGGCGAATGGGCGCGCGACCAGCTCGCGGTGCTGCCGATTCGCGAGCGCTTGCCGGGCGTATCGGTGCAGGTCGTCACGCGCCGCGACAGCCCGCTGACGCCGGCCGCGGCGATGCTGCTCGATTGCCTGCGCGATTCCGCGCGACGCAAGGGGCTGCGATGAAAGGGCGCCTTGCGCGGATCGCGTAGTGATCCTGACGATCCTGGGCCCGGCACGCGCTGACCGCGTACCATTGCGGCGCCCGCCGCGCGAGCCGGTATCATAGCGGCCGGCCCGCCGCTTCGGCCGGCCTTCAAATCCATCGCCATCCGGCATCCAGCAATCAGAGGCATCACATGACCAGTGCAACCCAATTCGACAACGTATCGGTCGTCAAGCGCGCGAACGTCTATTTCGACGGCAAGTGCGTGTCGCATACCGTGCTCTTCCCGGACGGCACGCGCAAGACGCTCGGCGTGATCCTGCCGTGCGCGCTCAACTTCGGCACGGATGCGCCCGAATTGATGGAAGTGCAGGCCGGCAAGTGCCGCGTGAAACTCGACGGCAGCAGCGAATGGCAGACCTACGGCGCCGGCGAATCGTTCTCGGTGCCGGGCAAGAGCCGCTTCGACATCGAGGTGATCGAGACGCTCGACTACGTGTGCAGCTACCTGTAACGCGCTTTTCGCGCGGCAAAGAAAAAGCCCCGCCGAAGCGGGGCCCGTTGCAAGCGGATGGCGCAAGGCCATCCGGTGCGCCAGCCTTCGTTACAGGCAGGCGCTGATGTCGCCGGCGGCCGCTGCGTCGCCGCGCACGCCGACCCACGTCTTCGCATCCGGCTTCCACGACGGACGAACCATCGCGGCGGCGCCGTTCGGCGGCTGCTGGCCCGGTGCGTACACGTCGGTCGCGAGGCCGTTGGCCAGCACGTTCTGCGAGATCACCTGTTGTTGCGACTTGTCGGCCCAGGTCTTGGCGATGCATGCCGAGACGTCCGGCGCTGCTTTCTGGCTTTGTCCCACGTTCTGCACGGCCGGTTCGGCCGCATGAGCAGAAATTGCCACGGTCAATGCGATGAGCGGTAAGTATTTCACGTTCACGTTATCTCCCTCGAGTCGTGATTGATTGAGTGGGATGCGCAGCAGTGCTGCGTGCAAGTGAGATCGCGTTGGGCACGCACGGTTCCGGTCATTCCGAAACAAGTTGTTAACGCGCTTGCCAAACGGCGGCTCGAATGCTGCGCATGTTGCTGCGGCGCGGCATGCGTCGTGTACGGCTCGACGTCATGCGTCGGTCGGCGCGCTGCCCGGTCGTGGTGTGGTGACGTGACGGCCGCGGCGGCCGGCATGTGTGCGCATGCCGCGCCGCGACTCTTTATTGGATGACGAAGTGGAATGGCTGATGGATGGCCCCGTCGCATGAGCACGATGATGACAAACTTTCGTCGGCCGGATTGTTAACCAACTTTAAACGGGCGAAAGCAACGGAGTGAGGCGATGCGGCGCGCCACGGGCGCGCCGCATCGTGGAGCAGTGCGAGGCGAGGAAGCGATGCGCGCGGCAGAGCGCCGCGCACGCGGGTGATGTCAGCCGGCCTTGCGCGAACCGACGTCGCGCAGATTGGCCGGGACGACCGGGCGGAAGCGCTCGCGCTTCTGTTCGTCGTCGAAGTGCTGGAGCGCCGGCTTGATCAGGTCGCTGCGCGACACGATGCCCGTGATGCGCAGCGATTGCTCGTCGGCGACCACCGGCAGGCGTTCGAGGCCGAGCATCGCAAGGCGCGACGCGACGACACGGCAGGTTTCGTGCGCGAACGCGACGGCCGGTGCGCGCTCGGCGAACGCGGCCGAGATCGGCGTGTCGGCGCCGGCCTGCGCGCGCTGGGCATCGAGCGTCGCGCGATCGACGAGGCCGAGCAGCCGGCCGTGCTGCACGACCGGGTACGCACGGTGCGTCTGTTTCGCGCCGAAGTATTGTGCTTCGACGGTATCGAGCGTGGTCGCGCCGTCGATCGCGACGAGCCGGTCGGCCGACGTCATCACTTCGCCGATGTCGTGCCGCTCGAGCGGATCGACACCGTATTCGCGATAGATGTGGTAGCCGCGGCGCGCGATCTTTTCCGTCATGATCGAGCGTTTCATCGCGATGGTCGCGAAGCCGTGCGCGACGAGCGTCGCCGCGAGCAGCGGCAGCAGCGCGTTGGTGTCGTGCGTGAGACCGAAGGCGAATACGATCGCGGTGAGCGGGGCGCCGAGTGTCGCGCCGAGCGTCGCGGCCATGCACACGAGCGGCCACAGCGCGGGATCGCCACCGGGCAGTAGCGGCGACAGCACCGTGCCGAGACCGGCGCCGAGCATCAGCAGCGGGGCCAGTACGCCGCCCGACGTACCGGAGCCGAGCGCGATCACCCACATCACGGCCTTCACGATCAGCAGTGCGAGCGCGATCTTCAGCGCGATGTGCTGGTGCAGCAGGTCGCCGATCACATCGTAGCCGACGCCGAGCGCGCGCGGCTCGAGCCAGCCGCCGACGCCGATCGCGATCGCGCCGATCGCCGGCCACCACATCCAGTGCACGGGCAGCTTCGCGAAGGCGTCTTCGACGCGGTAGAGCGCGGCCGACAAGCCGCACGCGAGCAGGCCCGACAGCACGCCCGCGACGATGCACGACAGCAGCGCGACGGGCGTCGGCGCGGCCGTCGTCAGCGGAAACAGCGGATCGACGCCGAAGAACACCGCGCGGGCGAAACCGGCCACCGCGCACGCGAGCGCGACCGGCAGGAAACTGCGCGGACGCCATTCGAACAGCAGCAGTTCGACCGCGAGCAGCACGGCGGCCACCGGCGTGCCGAACACGGCCGTCATGCCGGCGGCCGCACCGGCGACGAGCAGCGTCTTGCGCTCGGCGGCGGTCACGTGCACGCATTGCGCGATCAGCGAGCCGAGCGCGCCGCCCGTCATGATGATCGGGCCTTCGGCGCCGAACGGGCCGCCGCTGCCGATCACGACGCCGGACGACAGCGGCTTGAGGATCGCGACCTTCGGCGACATCCGGCTCTTGCCGAACAGGATCGCCTCGATCGCCTCGGGAATGCCGTGGCCGCGGATCTTTTCCGAACCGAAACGCGCCATCAAGCCGACGATCAGCCCGCCGATCACCGGGACCGCGATCACCCATGCGCCGAGCGTGTTGTTCGCGGGCGAACGGTCGGCGAACGACAGTTGCTGGAAGAAGAACAGGTTCGTGAACAGGTGGATCAGGCTCAACAGCACGAACGCGGCAAGCGTGCTGAGCAGGCCGATCCCGGCGGCAAGCAACGCGATCCTGGGCAGGCGTTCGTTGGTCGAGAAATCGCGTTTGTGCGGTGCGTTCATCGGAGTGGCAGGGGTCAGTAATCGATTTGGGGAACCTGGAACGTGCCCTTGAGCGACTTCAGCTCGGCACGATGCATGGCCGCGAGACGGGCGAGCAGCGTTTCGCCGGCCGCTTCGAGGTGGACTTCGACCTGGCGGCGGTCGGCTTCGCTCGGCTTGCGCTTCACGAGTCCGAGCGCTTCGCAGCGCGTCACCAGCGCCACGACGCCGTGGTGGTGCGCCTGCAGGCGTTCCGCGAGTTCGCCGATGGTCGCCCATTCGCGATGCGGATAGCCCTTGATGTGCAGCAGCAGCAGGTATTGCAGCGGCGTCACGCCTTCGCTTTGCGCGGCACGTTCGGAGAAGCGCTCGAAGCGGCGCATCTGGTAGCGGAACTCGGACAGTTGCTGGAAATCGCTTTTCGTCAGTGCGCGTCGGGTATCGTTCATCGGGGGCGGTCGGGCATTCGGTTACGGTGGCGGTAAATATATCATAATGTGATATAAATGGACGAAATCGGGCGGAACGGGTGCGTTTCGCGTTTCGCGTTCCGCGGACAGTGACGGGGCGTGCGCTACGCGGCCTCGAGCATTTGGGTCTGCCGATAAAGGCCCGTGACGAGATCCGTCTGCGTGATGATGCCGACGAGCCGGCGCGACGCATCGACGACCGGAATATGGTGGTGGCCCGAATGCGTGAACAACGGCACGAGCGCCGTGATCGGCATCGTTTCCGGCACCGCCGCGACGTCGCGCGTCATCACGGACGCGACGCTCGCGGGCTGGCCGCCGAACGATCGCGGCAATCGTGCGGACAGGCGTTGCCACAGCGGGGTCGAACGGCGCAACGGGCGCGTGAGGTCGGCGCGCGTGACGATGCCGGTCAGGCGGCCTTCGCCGTCGACCACGGGCAGCGCCTTCACGCGGTGGCGGTCGAGCAGCGCGAGCGCGGCCGTGATCGACGTGGACGGCGCGACCTCGATCGCGTTCTTCGTCATCAGGTCGGCGCACTTCAACTGGCCGAACGTGCGCGCATAAGCCTGCACTTCGGTTTCGCGCAGCAGCGTTTCGAGATCGTCCGGATCGACGTCGAGCCATTCGCCGCGGCGCTTGAGCACCGCGTCGAGGTCGCCGCGCGTGAAGCCGCCGCGCGCCGGCGCGGCGGCGCCGGCCTGCGGTTTCGCTTCGGGGCGCACGCCGCCGTGCGGGTAGCGGTGTCCGGTCAGCGCGTGATAGACGAGCGCGGCCGACAGCAGGATCGCCGATTGCAGCGCGATCGGCTGAAGGACGAAGCCGAAGCCGAGCGCATGGATCGCGGGGCCGCCCACCACGGCCGTGAGCGCGACGGCGCCCGACGGCGGGTGCACGCAGCGCAGCGCGAACATCCCGCCGATCGCGCAGGCGATTGCGACCGCGGCGGCCGTGACCGGATCGGCGATCCATTGCGCGCACGCGACGCCGACCGTCGCCGCGACGAGATTGCCGCCGATGATCGACCACGGCTGCGCGAGCGGGCTTGCCGGCACCGCGAACAGCAGTACGGCCGACGCGCCCATCGGCGCGACGAGCAGCGGCACGAGGCCCGGCACGCCGGGCAATAGCCGCATCGTGACGCCGACCGTCGCAATGCCCACGAGCGCGCCGGTGCACGAGCGCAGGCGTTCGCGCCAGCCGAGTGCCATCGGATGGGGAATGAAGCTGTGCAGCCATTGCCGCAACGTGCGGCGCGACGGGTAGGAGCCTGGCGACATGGGGGTAAGCGGTAAAAACGGCAACGCGGAGGCGCGGCGACAAGCACGGGATTATATCGCGTTGTGATACAAATTGTCGCGCCGCATCAGGCGCGTTGGCCGCGCGTGATGCACGAATCTTGCGAAAACCTTTCATCGGATGGGAGCTTGTGCACGCGTAACCGCGCAAATTTGTCCGCAGCGGCGTACAATTCGGCGCACTCGATTCCCCCCGTCATGCCAGAACCCTGTCCTCGATGCCCGCTCTCCCGCCTTCTCCCCGGCACGGCGCTCGATTCGACGTGGCTCTTCGCGCCCGCGTTCCGTTACCCACCTGACGCGAGCGCCGCCGACGTCTCCCCACTGACTCTCCCCAAGCCAATTCAATGGACATGCTCGAAAACATGCGCCTGTTCGTGCGCGTTGTCGAAGCCGGCAGTTTTACCGCGGTCGCGAAGGAAATCGACGCGACCACCGCCCAGGTGTCGCGCGCGGTCTCGAATCTCGAAGCCCACGTACAGACACGCCTGCTGCATCGCACGACCCGCCATCTCGGCCTGACCGAAAGCGGCGAGCGCTATTTCGAGCGCGCGAAATCGATCCTCGCGGAGCTCGACTACGCGAACGCGGAGGCGCGCAACGCGCTGCTGCGGCCGAGCGGCAAGATGCGCATTCATGCGATGACGGGGCTCGGGAAGAGTCATGTCGTGTCGTCGATCGTCCGGTACCAGGAGGACAACCCCGACGTGTCGGTCGAGCTGACGCTGGCGCAGCGGATGCCGAATCTGGTCGAGGAGGGCTACGACGTGTCGATCGTGACGGCGTCGCAGTTGCCCGATTCGGGTTATGTCGCGCAGATCTGCGGCACGAGCTGCAGCGTGCTCGTCGCGTCGCGCGAATACCTCGCGCGGCACGGCACGCCGCAGACGCCCGACGACCTGCCGAACCACGTGTGCCTGCGCCTCGACACGCCCGCGTCGCCGGCCAGTGAATGGCGCCTGGAGCGCGGCGACGGCGAGGAAACCGTCTACGAGCTGCAGCCGGCGCCGTTCCAGGTCAACGTGCCGGACGCACTGTGCGTCGCGGTGCGTGCCGGGCGCGGGATCGCGTGCGTGGCGCTGTATACGGTGCTCGACGATATCCGCGAAGGGCGCCTGATCCGCGTGCTGCCGGCGTACCGGCTGCAGACGGTGAGCGTCTATGCCGTCTACGCGACGCGCCGCTATCTCGACGCGAAGATCCGGACCTTCCTCGATC
Source organism: Burkholderia sp. AU16482 (assembly GCF_002223285.1). Classification (NCBI taxonomy): domain Bacteria; kingdom Pseudomonadati; phylum Pseudomonadota; class Betaproteobacteria; order Burkholderiales; family Burkholderiaceae; genus Burkholderia; species Burkholderia sp. AU16482. The sequence continues at coordinate 1,284,863 of NZ_NKEY01000006.1, read as the reverse complement.
ACCTGCGTACGACGCTCACGCCCGCGTTGGAAAACGATCTGCGCGAGCTCGACCGGCTGACGACGGAGCACATGCCGGGCGGCCGCCTGCGCGCGTGACCGCGCCGGTGTGCCGCCGCGGCGTTCATGCGGCTGGCGCGATGCGGATCCGCTCGAAGCGGCCCGCGAGCCACCCGTACGCGGCCATGCCGATCAGCCCGTGCGCGGCGACGAACCACAGCGCACCGGCGAACGAACCCGTGCTGGCGACGAAGTAGCCGATCACGAGCGGCGTGACGATCCCGGCGATGTTGCCGAGGCCGTTGAAGACGCCGCCGCTCAGCCCGACCATGCCTTCCGGCGCCGTGTCGGCGAGCACGGCCCACCCGACCGCCGCGAGCCCCTTGCCGAAGAACGCGACCGTCATCAGCGCGATCACGGCCGCGTTCGACGATGCGCCGTTCGCGAGCACGAGCAGCGTCGCCATCGCCATCCCCGCGACGAACGGCGTCTTGCGTGCCTTCGACGGATGCATGCCGCGCCGGATCAGCCAGTCCGACAGCACGCCGCCGAGCACGCCGCCCGTGAAGCCGCAGATCGCCGGCAGCGCGGCGACCCAGCCGGCTTCCATGATCGTCATTCCGCGCCCCTTGATCAGATAGATCGGAAACCACGTGATGAAGAAGTAGGTGAGCGCCGTGATGCAGTACTGGCCGATGTAGATCGCCCACAGGTTCCGGTGGCGGAACAGTTGCGACACGTCGTGCCACGACGCGCGCGGCCGCTCGCGCATACGGTTCGCCTCGAGATCGACGAGCGCGCCGTGGGCGCGCAGGTAGTCGCGCTCCGCGTTCGTCATGCGCGGGTGGCCGTGTGGCTCGCGATACCACGCGAACCACAGCGCGGCGAGCGCGATGCCGAGCAGCCCCATCCACAGGAACACGTGTTCCCAGCCGAGCGCATGCGTGAGCCATGCCATGGCCGGCGTGAACAGCACGACGGCCATGTATTGCGCGGAATTGAACAAGGCCGACGCGGTGCCGCGTTCGGCCGTCGGGAACCAGCATGCGACGATCCGCGAATTGGCCGGAAACGCCGGCGATTCGACGAGCCCGAGCATGAAGCGCATGACGAACAGCGCGAGCGTCGCGGCCGCGCCGTGCACGGCGAACGCGCCGACCGTGCCCTGCAGCATCGTGAATACCGACCACAGCAACAGGCTCAGGCCGTACACGCGCCGCGCGCCGAAGCGGTCGAGCAGCCAGCCGCCCGGAATCTGGCCGATCGCATAGGCCCAGGCGAACGCCGAAAAGACGACGCCGAGCTGCACGGGCGTGAGCCCGAGGTCGTGCGCGACGCCGGTGCCGGCGATCGACATCGTCGCGCGGTCCGCGTAGTTGACGACGGTAACCGAGAAAATCAGCGCGAGGACCGCATAACGGACGCGGCCGATCGTGCGCGATGCGGCGGGTGAGGCGGCGACGGCGGCGCCGCTGGATCGATTGGACATGCGTGTCTCCTGGCCTCCGTCGTGCGGAGGCATCCGTGTCGTAATGGAAGGGGCGGCGCCGCGCTCAGTGCGTGACGCTGGTCGGCGGGCGCTGGCCCGCGAAGCACGCGGCGAGGTTCGCGAGCACGATGCGGCCCATTGCCTCGCGCGTTTCATGCGTGGCGCTCGCGCGGTGCGGCTGCACGACGACGCGGTCGAGTTCGAGCAGCGCGGCCGGCACGTGCGGTTCGTGCGCGAACACGTCGAGACCGGCGCCGGCGATCGTGCCGTCGGCCAGCGCGCGCACGAGCGCGGCTTCGTCGACCAGCTTGCCGCGCGCGACGTTGATCAGGAATCCTTTGGGGCCGAGCGCGGCGAGCACGTCGGCCGTCACGAGCACGTTGCCGTGATCGGCCGAGGCCGCGATCACGAGCACGTCGCTGTCATGCGCGAGCGCGGCGAGGTCGGGCACGTAGCGATAGCCGCTGTCGCGATGCTCGCGCGGCCCGAAGTAACTGACGGGCATCCGGAACGCCTGCGCGCGCTGCGCGATCGCGCGTCCGACGCGGCCGAGCCCGACGATGCCGAGCCGCTTGCCCGTGACCTGCGTCGCGAGCGGCTGGGCCGTTTTGCCCCAGCGGCCGGCGCGCACGATCCGCTCGCCGGCGCCGAGGTCGCGCAGGGTCATCAGGATCAGCCCCAGCGCCATGTCGGCGACGTCGTCGGTCAGCACGTCGGGCGTCGTCGTCACGTGGATGCCGCGCGCCCGGGCACGATCGAGGTCGACCGCGTCGGTGCCGATGCCGTTGATCGCGACGATCTCGAGCGCGCCGAGCCGCTCCATCAGCGCGGCGGACAGGCCGTTCGCGCCGCCCGTCACGACGCCGCGAATTCGCGGCGCCACGCGATCGAGCAGTGCTTCCGGTTGCTCGGCCGCATACAGCCGGTGCACGGTGTAGCGGGCGGCGAGTTCGGCGTCGATCGCGTCGGGGAGCGGCTGGGTCAGCAGGATGTCGATGGTCATGAAGGTCTCGGTCGTCGTGCGCGGCGCGGGCCGCGCATCAGGTGGAACCGAGTATAGAAATCGCATCGATATGCGTCTAACATCAAAAGACTATCGATTGATTCAACATTTGAATGATTGAACTGCACCAGCTTCGCTGCTTCGTCGCGGTTGCCGAAGAGCTGCATTTCGGCCGCGCGGCCCGGCGGCTCTTCATGACCCAGCCGCCGCTCAGCCGGCAAATCCAGTTGCTCGAGCACGCGCTCGGCATCGCGCTGCTCGAGCGCAGCAGCCGGCAGGTCAGCCTGACCGCGGCCGGCGAGCGCTTCCTGCGCGATGCGCGGCACATCCTCGAATTCTCCGCGCGCGCCGAGCAGGCCGCGCAGCGTGTCGCGCACGGCGGGGCCGGGCGCATCACGCTGGGGTTCACGGCCGTCAGTGCGTACCGGATGATCCCGGTGCTGCTCGCGCATGCGGCGCACGCGCTGCCGGACGTCGACGTCGAACTGCGGGAGATGGTGTCGACCGTGCAGATCGACGCGCTCGCGTCGCGGATGCTCGACGCGGGTTTCGTGCGCCAGCGCGCCGCGCGCCAGCCGCTCGAATACCGGCTCGTGCAGCGCGAGCCGATGCTCGTCGCGGTCGCGGAAGGCGCGCCGCTCGCGGCCTACGAGCAGATCGGCCCCGACGAGCTCGACCGGCAGCCGTTCATCGCGTATTCGCCGAACGAGGGCAAGTATTTCCACGACATGATCTCGGGGATGTTCGCGGGCGCCGGGCGGCTGCCGAATTACCTGCACTACGTCGGCCAGACGCATACGATCCTCGGCCTCGTGCGCGCGGGGCTCGGTGCGGCGCTGGTGCCGGCGTCGGCGCGCGAGCTTCATGTCGACGGCGTGGTGTTCCGGCCGCTCGCGGGCGTCAACGTGGCGGCGGAGCTGTATCTCGCTTGGCGCGCGGACAACGACAACCCGGCGCTGCCGGTGTTCAACGCGATGGTCGAGCGGTTTCTGACCGAAAGCACGGACGACGCGGGCGTCTAGCGGCGCTTGCTCGCCCGTTCCGCGTGGCGCGACGTGCGATGGCGGCCCGCTGACGGCGGGGTGAAGCGAGGGATGAGGGCGGGGCTCGAAGACGTGCACGCGGCCCGGCGGAGCGCATCCGCCGGGCCGCGGCACAGGCCCGTCAGTGGGTGATCGACAGGAACAGGTACGCGGCGAACAGCGCGACGTGCACGACGCCGTGCAGCACCGTCGTGCGCCCCTGGCTCAGCGTGAGCGTGCTGACCAGCAGCGTGAGCGCGAGCAGGACGGTTTCCATCGCGCCGATCCCGAGCGTGAGCGGCTGGCCGACCCAGATGAACACGGCCGCGACGGTCGGAATCGTGAGCCCGATGCTCGCGAGCGCCGACCCGAGCGCGAGGTTCATGCTGGTCTGCAACCGGTTCGCACGCGCGGCGGTGACGGCCGCGAGCCCTTCCGGCAGCAGCACGAGCGCGGCGATCACGATACCGACCGCGGCTTCGGGCGCGCCGAGCTTCAGCACCGCGTGCTCGACGGCCGGCGACAGCAGCTTCGCGAGCAGCACGACCGCGACGAGGCTCGCGAACAGCAGCACCATGCTGATGGCCGCGGTGCGGTTGCTCGGCGCCGCCGCGTGCACCGCTTCGTTGGCGCTGTCGTGCTCGGCGAGGAAGTAGTCGCGGTGGCGCACGGTCTGCACGAACACGAATGCGCCGTACAGCACGAGCGACGCGACGCCGGCGAACGCAAGCTGCGATTTCGAGAAGAACGGGCCCGGCGCGGCGTTCAGGTAGTTCGGCATCACGAGCGACAGTACCGACAGCGACGCGAGCACCGCGAGCGCCTTGCTCGCGCCGCGCCCCTGGAAATCCTGTTCGCCGTGCTTCCATGCGCCGACCAGCAGGCAGATGCCGACGATACCGTTACAGATGATCATCACGGCGGCGAACACGGTGTCGCGGGCAAGGCCCGATTTCTCGGGGCCCGCGCCGAGCATCACCGACACGATCAGCGCGACTTCGATGACGGTCACGGCAACCGCGAGCACGAGCGTGCCGAACGGTTCGCCGACGCGGTGCGCGACGACTTCCGCATGGTGGACGGCGGAGAACACGGCGCCGGCGAGCGCGGCCGCGAACACCGCGATGACGAGGCCTTCGGCCGGCACGACGCGCGACAGCGCGAGCACCAGCCAGGCGGCAAGCGGGGCCCAGAGGGTCCAGCGCGGGAGCTGGTTGGACGAGAGCGGCATGAGGGGTTCCTTATGCGAGTGGCGGCGCGCGACGCGCCGTCACGGGTTGATGAAGCCCGGCCGTACTATCCGCCGAACGAGGACGATGAAACCGAAGGGCGGCAGCGCGCAATGGCGCTGCCCGGTTCGCTGCCGCGAGGCGGCGAGGGGCGCGGGCGGGCCGAAGCCCGTCGCGGGACGAAACGGTTCGATGCGGCTGCCCGCGGACAGCGAGACAAGCATGGGTGGCGACGCGCGGGCCGGTGGCTCGATTCGCCCCCATAAGGACGGCCGGCGATGGACGGCGGTGACGGCGCGACACGCGTTTCCCCCTTCAATCCGGCAATTTGTCGAATTTTATCAGGCGTTGCGGGGTCGCTATCTCATATTCGAGCGCTTACATTGACCTTTCGGTTTGCAAAAAGTGCCGCGCTCTTTCGATTTTTTTGTCGTTGCGGTTTTCGTCATGCTCTCTTGCACGACAAATTCGGGCTCGCCCTGACATAAATCTACCGACCGGTCGGTTTATAATCGGTCGCACTTCCACTTCATGACGGATCGCAATCGATGGCTGTTTCCTCTGCACATTCGGTGAACTCGGGCGCGCTGGCGCCGTCGGCCGTCGTCGGCGTGATCGGCGCCGGCGCGATGGGCGCGGGCATTGCACAGGTCGCGGCGGCGGCCGGCCATCCGGTGTTGCTGTACGACCTGAACGAAGCGGCCTGCGACAAGGCGCTGGCCGGCATCCGTGCACAGTTCGCGCGGCTGGCGGAGAAGGGCCGGCTCGAACCGGCGCAGGCCGACGCGGCCGGCAACCGGATCCGCGCGGTGCGCGCGCTGGCCGATTTCGCGGGCGCCGCGCTGATCGTCGAGGCGGCGGCCGAACGGCTCGACGTGAAGCGCGAGATCTTCGCGACCCTCGAGCGCCATGTCGACGACGCGTGCGTGCTGGCGACCAACACGTCGTCGATCTCGATCACGTCGATCGCGGCCGGGCTGCGCGTGCCGCAGCGCGTCGCCGGCCTGCATTTCTTCAATCCGGCGCCGCTGATGGCGCTCGTCGAGGTGGTCAGCGGGCTCGCGACCGCGCCCGATATCGCCCGGATGCTCGTTGCGACCGCCGCTGCATGGGGCAAGCAACCGGTGATGGCGAAATCGACGCCGGGCTTCATCGTGAACCGCGTCGCGCGGCCGTATTACGCGGAGGCGCTGCGCGTGCTGAACGAGCAGGGCGGCGCGCCGGCCACGATCGACGCGGTGATGCGCGAAGCCGCCGGCTTCCGGATGGGGCCGTTCGAGCTGATGGACCTGATCGGCCACGACGTGAACTTCGCGGTGACCGAGTCGGTGTTCCGCGCGTACTTCAACGACCCGCGCTACACGCCGTCGCTGATCCAGCAGGAACTCGTGAACGCGGGCTTTCTCGGGCGCAAGTCCGGGCGCGGTTTCTATTCGTATGCGGACGGCGCGACGCCGCCCGCCCCCGATCTCGAACCGCCGCGCGCCGCGCCGGCCGACGTCGTGCTGTTTGCGCAGGACGGCCCGGCCGCCGCGTTGCACGCACGCTTGGCCGAACGTATCGACGGCGTCCGGCAGGCCGGCGTGCAGCCGGACGAACTGCTCGCAACGGCCGGCCGCGCGTCGATCGCGCTGACCGACGGCCGGACGGCCACGGCGCGCGCCGCGCAAACCGGCGTGGCCGATCTCGTGCTCGTCGACCTCGCGCGCGATTACGCGCAGGCCGGGCTCGTCGCGCTGACGCGCGCGCTCCAGTGCGGCGACGCCGCGTACGCCGATGCGGTCGGGCTCTTTCAGCAGGCGGGCTTTCGCGTCGTCGGCTTGGCTGACGTGCCGGGCATGGTCGCGATGCGCACCGTCGCGATGCTCGCGAACGAAGCCGCCGACACGGTGAACCAGGGCGTGTGCTCGCCGGCCGATCTCGACCTCGCGATGGAGAAGGGCGTGAACTACCCGTGCGGCCCGCTCGCGTGGGCCGATGCGATCGGCATCGGCCGCGTGCACCGCGTGCTGTCTAACCTGGCGGCGAGCTACGGCGAGGACCGCTATCGCGTGTCGCCGCGGCTCGCCGCGCTGCATGCGGCCGGCCGCATGTTCCGGTCGTGACCGCCTCGTCCCCTCGAACACGATAACGACATCACTCCATTGGAGGAGCCCCCGATGACTCACCCGACGCACCCCGCCGCCGCCCTCGAGCCGATCGAGACCGCCAGCCGCGACGAACTGCAGGCGCTGCAGCTCGACCGCCTCAAGTGGTCGCTGCGCCACGCGTACGACAACGTCCCGCACTATCGGCGCACGTTCGATGCGGCAGGCGTGCATCCGGACGATCTGAAGTCGCTCGCCGATCTCGCGAAGTTCCCGTTCTCGACCAAGAGCGACCTGCGCGACAACTATCCGTTCGGCCTCTTCGCGGTGCCGCGCGAGCAGGTCGTGCGCGTGCACGCGTCGAGCGGCACGACCGGCAAGCCGACGGTCGTCGGCTACACCGCGCGCGACATCGATACGTGGGCGAACGTGACCGCGCGCTCGATCCGCGCGGCCGGCGGCCGCCCGGGCGATACGCTGCACAACGCGTTCGGCTACGGGCTTTTCACCGGCGGTCTCGGGATTCACTACGGCGCGGAGCGGCTCGGCTGCATGGTCGTGCCGATGTCCGGCGGGCAGACCGAGAAGCAGGTGCAACTGATTCGCGATTTCGAGCCGAAGATCATCCTCGTCACGCCGTCGTACATGCTGAACCTGATCGACGAGATGGTGCGGCAGGGGATGGACCCGGCCGAATCGTCGCTGAAGATCGGCATCTTCGGCGCCGAGCCGTGGACGCAGGCGCTGCGCGACGAAGTGGAGACGCGCGCGGGCATCGACGCGCTCGACATCTACGGGCTGTCGGAAGTGATGGGCCCGGGCGTCGCGTGCGAATGCGTCGAGACGAAGGACGGCCCGGTGATCTGGGAGGACCATTTCTACCCCGAGATCATCGACCCCGTCACCGGCGAAGTGCTGCCCGACGGCAGCCAGGGCGAGCTCGTGTTCACGTCGCTGACGAAGGAGGCGATGCCGGTGATCCGCTACCGCACGCGCGACCTCACCGCGCTGCTGCCGCCGACCGCGCGCGCGATGCGCCGGCTCGCGAAGATCACGGGCCGCTCCGACGACATGCTGATCGTGCGCGGCGTGAACGTGTTCCCGAGCCAGATCGAGGAGATCGTCGTCGCGCTGCCGCAGTTGTCGGGCCAATTCCAGATCACGCTGTCGCGCGACGGTCACATGGACCGGCTCGACCTCGCAGTCGAGTTGCGCTCCGAGGCGGCGGCGTCCGTTTCCGACGCCGATCGCGCGGCGCTCGCGCGCGAGCTGCAGCACCGGATCAAGACGATGGTCGGCGTGTCGTCCGGCGTGACGGTGCTCGCGGCCGGCGGCATTCCCGCGAGCGCGACCGGCAAGGCGCGGCGCGTGATCGATCGCCGCCAGGCCGCCTGATTGCCGATGGATGCCGTTCTACCCGAGGAAACCTGTTCGATGGATGGATTGAAGACCCTGGCCGTCACGGTCGATGCGCGCGGTATCGCGACCGTCGCGCTGCAGCGCGGCGACGTGCTGAACGCGTTCGACGAGACGATGATCGCGGAGCTGACCGACGCGTTCACGACACTCGGCCGGCGCGACGACGTACGCGCGATCGTGCTGCGTTCGGACGGCCGCGCATTTTGCGCGGGCGCCGACCTGCAGTGGATGCAGCGTGCGAGCGCGAACGACGCGGCCGCGAACCTGCGCGACGCCGAGCGGTTCGCCGCGATGATGCGCGCGATCCGGCAATGTCCGAAACCGACGGTCGCCCGCGTGCAGGGCCACGCGTTCGGCGGCGGCGTGGGCCTGTGCGCCGCGTGCGACATCGTGATTGCGAGCGACCACGCGCGCTTTTCGGTCAGCGAGGCGCGCTTCGGGATCCTGCCGGCCGTGATCGGCCCGTATCTGGTCGAGGCGGTCGGGCAACGCCAGGCGCGCCGTCTCGCGCTGACCGCGACGCAGCTCGCGGCCGCCGAAGCCGTCGCGATCGGGCTGATTCATCAGGCCGTGCCGCTCGATGCGCTGGACGACACGCTCGAGCGGACGCTCGCGGAACTGGGCCGCAACGGCCCGCACGCGCTGATGGAGATCAAGCGCTTTTTCGATGCGATCGGCGAGTACCCGCCGTCGGATGAGCGCGCGGCGTTCACCGCGCAGACGATCTCCCGCGTGCGGGCGACGCCGGAAGCGAAGGAAGGCTTCGCGGCCTTCTTCGCGAAGCGGCCGCCGGCGTGGGAGACGGGCGCCGAATAAGGCTGCGCGACGATCGTTCATGACGATCGACGCGGAAACCGGGGGCGGCCGCATTTTGCGTCTCGGGCACGGGCGCTTGCACTACAATGCGTGACCCCCGGCGCGCTGCCGGCCCCGTCCCGACCGATGCTTCGCACGATGATCGTCAACCGCCTTGTCTCCGAGATCCTGTTCGGCTTTACCGGCCTGATCGGCATCATCAATCCGATCGGCATCGCGTTCCTGTTTCTCGAGCGGACCGAGGCGCTCACCGCGCATGAACGGGATCTGCTCGCGCGGAAGGTCGCGTTCAATGCGTTCGTCGTGCTGATGGTCGCCTTCTTCGCCGGCACGCCGGTGCTGCATTTCTTCGGGATCTCGATGGAAGCGCTGCGGATCGGCGGCGGCTTCGCGGTTGCCGTGGCCGGCTGGCAGATGCTGAACGAACCGGACGGGCCGGGCGGCGGCGACACGCCGGTCAAGCCGATCGACGCGAACGCGATCATGACGCGCGCGTTCTTCCCGCTGACCATGCCGCTGACGGTCGGCCCCGGCTCGATCGCGACCGCGATCGCGCTGAACGCGAACCGCACGCACAAGCTGTCGGAGTTCGCGCTGTCGAGCATCGTGTCGATCGCCGTGTCCGTGCTCGTCACGCTCGTGATCTGGCAGGTCTACAGCCGCTCCGCGCTGCTCGCGCGCTACCTCGGCAGCGAAGGGACGAAGGTCGCGAAACGCGTGTCGGCGTTCCTGCTGCTGTGCATCGGCGTGCAGATCATGCTGACCGGCTTCTCCGCGTTCCTGCAACCGCTCGCCGACCAGGCCAGATAACCGGGGCCACCCGGTTCATCCTTCAAGGGGCCTCCTTTCACGCAGCCTGCACGCGGCGCGCGGTCATGCGCGTTCGCGGCATGCGGGATACCATGCGACGTCTGGCGGATGCGCGGCGCGCATCCGGCCGCAATCCCCACCTGATTGGCGAGGCGTGCAATGGAATACGTGAAATTCGGGTCGACCGGGCTGGACGTGTCGAAGCTGGTGCTGGGCTGCATGACGTTCGGCGAGCCGTCGCGCGGCACGCATCCGTGGACGCTGCCGGAAGCGGAAAGCCGCCCGATCATCCAGCGGGCGGTCGAGGCCGGCATCAATTTCTTCGACACCGCGAACATGTATTCGGACGGAACGTCCGAGGAGATCGTCGGCCGCGCGCTGCGCGATTTCGCGAAGCGCGACGACGTCGTGATCGCGACCAAGGTGTTCTACCGGATGCGGCCGGGGCCGAACGGCGCCGGCCTGTCGCGCAAGGCGATCATGACCGACATCGACCAGAGCCTGAAGCGGCTCGGCACCGACTACGTCGACCTCTACCAGATTCACCGCTGGGACTACGGCACGCCGATCGAGGAGACGCTCGAGGCGCTGCACGATGTCGTGAAGGCCGGCAAGGCGCGCTATATCGGCGCCTCGTCGATGTTCGCGTGGCAGTTCGCGAAGGCGCTGCACACGTCGAAGCAGAACGGCTGGACGCGCTTCGTCAGCATGCAGAATCATCTGAACCTGCTGTATCGCGAGGAAGAGCGCGAAATGCTGCCGCTGTGCGCGGACGAAGGCATCGCGGTGATTCCGTGGAGCCCGCTCGCGCGCGGGCGCCTGACGCGCAACTGGGACGAATCGTCGGAACGGCAGCAGAAGGACGACGTCGGCCAGCGGCTGTACGACGCCACGGCCGATGCGGACAAGGCGGTCGTCGAGGCCGTCGCGGCGATCGCCGCCGCGCGCAACGTGCCGCGGGCGCAGGTCGCGCTGGCGTGGGTCGCGCAAAAGCGCGGCGTGACCGCACCGATCGTCGGCATTTCGAAGCCGCGGCAACTGGACGATGCGCTCGGCGCGCTCGCGCTGAAGCTGACCGACGATGAAATCGCCACGCTCGAACGCCCGTACGTGCCGCACGCGGTCGCCGGGTTCAACTGAGTGGCGGCGGCGGTACCTGCGCCGCGTTCAGCGCGCGGCGGCGAGCATCGGGTAGGTGAACAGGCCGAAGTGGACGACGTTCAGCCCCGCGTGCCCGAGCGCGGCGGCGAGCAGTCCGCCGCGCCGCCACGCGAGGCCGTAGCCGACGCCGGCCACCGTGCCGAGCACGATCCATTGCCAGCCGCCCGCCGCGTGCGCGGCGCCGAACAGCACCGCGCCCGCCGCGAGCGCGACCCACGGGCCCCACGAGTACGCGCGGAACATGCGTGTCAGCCCGCCTTGCACGTAGCCGCGAAACAGCGCTTCCTCGGCGAGCGTCACCAGCAACAGGTTGTTCACGAGCCACAGCCAGCCCGACGGCGGCCATTTGGGCGCCCAGCCGACCATCCCGAACGCGAGCGCGCCGGCCAGGCACGCGGCGGCCGTGGCGACGGCCGCCACGACGCCGGTGCGCAGCGCGCGCGACAGCGCGACGCCGGGGGCGACCCACGGCAGCACCCACAACAGCCACAGCCCGACGAGCGGCTTGTCGAAGTTCAGGTACATCGTGAATGGCGCGGCGTCCGGGGTGAAGCGGATCGGCCCGATCACGCGCGGATTGTGGAAGCCCGGAATCAGGTGCAGGCTCAGCGCGATCGCCAGCGCGGCGAAGACGAGGTGCGCCACGATGCGCACCGCGAGCGGGCGCTCGGGCAGCACGCCCCACGCGGCCGCGATCAGCAGCGCGAACGGCGCCAGCGTGATCGGCGCAAGCTGGCCGAATGCGAGCGCACCCGCATAGCCGAGCACGGCGAGGCCGATGCTCAGGCCGTGCAGCGGGCGGTGCCATGCGAATGCGGCGGCCGCGAACAGGGCGATCCAGATCGTGGCACACGGAAGGAGCGAAAGGGACATGACGGGAAACGGATGGGCGGACGAGACGCCGCGCATCATACAGCAGGCGCCGTGAAACGCGGCCGGGCGGCATCGGCCGGGCAGCCGGCGCACCGCGTGTCAGCGGCCGGCGGTTTCCGTGACGCCGCCGCGGCCCGGGATGTCGACGCTGTTGCGCACGCGCATCCGCCGCCGATACCAGAACGTCCACAGCAGCAGGCAGCCGAACACCGTGTAGCCCATCACCGGCGACACGACGAGCACGCGTTCGACCGGCCAGTTGGCGACCATCCACCAGCGCAGCAGCATCTCGAGCGTCATGATCGCGCCCCACACGAACGTCATCAGCCGCAGCATCTGCCGCAGGCCCGGCTGCGCGTCCCAGACGGCTTCGAAGTGCGCGGCGCCGCCGTCCATCTCGCGGGCCACGGTGGCGCGGGCCAGATAGTAGATCAGCGGGCGTTCGCGCAACAGCGACAGCAGGAACACGATGCCGATCGTGCCCGAGCCGATCGATTCGCGCATCAGCAGCGTGCGCGGGCTGCCGCCGAACGCCATCCCGACGATCGACAGCGTGATGCCGAGCAGCACGATGGCCGCCACCGCGTCGATGCGGCGCGAGCGGATGAATTCGACGATCGACCAGACGATCGGCGGAACCGCGGACGCGTACAGCGCGCCGGTTTCGCCGAAATACGGATGCGCGACCCGATAGGCTACCCACGGCAGCACGAGGTTGACGAAGAGTTCGAGTATCAGTCCGGCTCGCGGTTTCACGGTGCGCCATCCCACGCAGGTCGGGGCGAACGCGCGAAAGGCGTGGTCGCCCCCGGTTGCCCCGACAATGCCCTGAAAAGGGTTCGGTCCAGTATATCGAAGAATCGCGCGGGGCTCGGGGTTGTGAATGTTTCCGCGTGCCGCGTCCGGATGGAACGCGGCATGGCGGCAGCCCCGGACCGGGGTGATGAGGGTTGCGTGCCACGCCGCGCGGGGAAGGGAGGCGGAGTCAAGCGCGCCGCCCGCGCAGGGGCAGGGGCGACGCTCGACGGCATAGCGGCGGCCTGCGCACCGCGGCGCGAATCGATGCCGCGGATGCCGCGGGCGCGCGCGTGCGGTCAGGAGACGGCCGGCTGGACGATGATCTTCACGTTGCGGTCCTTGTGGTTGACCAATTCCTCGAAGCCGCGCGTGACGATGTCGCCGAGCGCGATGCGCCCGGTGATGAGCGGCTGCACGTCGATGCGGCCGTCCGCGATGAAGCGGATCACGTCCGCGAATTCGCCGTTGTACGCGAGCGAGCCGATCACTTCCTTCTCGGTCGACACGATGTCGAAGAAGTTGAACGGCGCCGGTTCCTCGAAGATGCCGACCATCACCGACTTGCCGGCCTTGCGGATCACGTCGATCGCGAGCTTCGCGGTGGCCGTGTGCCCGATGCACTCGAACGACACGTCGGCGCCGTAGCCGCCCGTCAGCGCCCTGACTTCGGCGATCGCATCGGACGTCTTCGGATCGATGACGACGCTCGCGCCCACCTCCAGCGCCTTCTGCTTGCGCGCGGCCGACATTTCCAGCGCGATCACGCGCCCGGCGCCCGCGGCCTTCGCGCACATGATCGTGCACAGGCCGATCGTGCCCGCGCCGACCACGACGACGGTCTGCCCGACGATGTTGCCGGCCTTCTTCACCGCGTGCAGCCCGACCGCGAGCGGTTCGATCAGCGCGCCGGCCTCGGTCGGGAAATCGTCGGGCAGCTTGTACAGCAGCTCGGCCGGCACGTTCACGTATTCGGCGAATGCGCCGTTGTTCATCAGCCCGGTGAACGCGAGGTTCTCGCAGATGTTGTACAGCCCGTGCCGGCAGTACCAGCAGGTGCCGCAATGCTGGCACGCGTCGGCCGTCACGCGGTCGCCGACCGCGAAGCCCGACACGCCCGCGCCCAACTCGGCGATCTCGCCGCTGAACTCGTGGCCGAGGATGCACTGGCCCTTCAGGCCGGTCAGCGGGTGCGGCGCGTCGACCGGAATGAACACGGGCCCGGCGACGTATTCGTGCAGGTCGGAGCCGCAGATGCCGCACCAATGCACGCGAATCGTCACCCAGCCCGCGGGCGGGCGCTGCGGAACGGGAACCTCTTCGACGCGGATGTCGTGGCGGCCATGCCAGACGGCGGCCTTCATGCTGGGCGGGGTGATCGATGCCGGTGTGCTCACGTTGCTGTCTCCGTCGGGTTGTCGTCGGGTGCGCGGCAATGCTGCCGGTGCGCCCGTCGCGCGATTGCGCGATCGACCGGTATGCAGGAACGGGGCCAGCGTGAATCAGGGAGGTGCGTGGCAAGCCGAAGCACGCGTGGCGTGCGTTGCACCATGTCGCTTTCCGGCGGCCGGCAACGATTCGGAAGAAACGGAGCGTCGGCTCTGCTGCGATAGCGAAACGGCGGGCGGGGTGAGACGGCGGGACGTTCGTCTCACTGAGATGAGACGAATCGCGAGACGAACGTGACGGGGGCGTTGCCCGCTCCGCGTTCAGGCGAGCACTTCGTCCACGGCAACCGCGGCGAGCGACGTGAATCCGGCGGCGCGGTACAGCGGCTGACCGGTTTCGGTCGAGATGAGCCACGCGCGGCGCGCACCGCGGTGCCGCGCGTGCGCGACGATCGCGGCGAGCAGTTGCGTCGCGAGGCCGCGGCGCCGGTATGCGTCCGCCGTCCCGACGCGGTCGACGACGATATCGCGGGGCGACGCGAAGCCGTAGCGCGCGGTGGCCGCGATCTGCCCGTCGAGCCGGTGCGCGAACAGGAACGCGGCGGGATTCGGCTGGAATGGCGGGAAGGCGCCGCTCGTGTTGAACGCTTGGATTGCGTCCGGCGTGTCGCAGGCGAGCGCTTGCGCGAGCGCGTCGTCGCCGGACAGCCCGTCGATATCGGCGGCCATGAAATGCTCGTCGGTCAGCCGGCGCGTCCTGCCCCGCAGCGCGGGCGGCAGCGGTGCCGCGCCGTAGCGCGTGATCCACGCGCCGACGGCAAACGGGCCGGCGCCGGATTCGGGCGCACCCTCGATCATGAAATGCTCGAAAGGCCGGCCCATCGCGCGGTCGAACTGCACGACATGGCCGTCCGGGCCGTCGTGCAGCGGCGCGTCGCGCCGGTCGCGCGCGGCGCAGTACCCGGCGATGAACGCGCGTACGGCCGCCTTGCGGCGGGGGAAATCGGACCAGGCTTCGTCGAGCGGGAACAGCGTGGCCGGGGCGGGGGAGGCGGTCGGCATGCGTAGGGGCGCGGCGTTGTCAGGGGGAAGGCGCCAGCTTAGACCAGGACGCCGTCGCGTGTCGCGCCGGCCATTGCCGCGATCGCCGAAACGGACCGTTGCGCAGGCTACCTCTTTACTTGAAGTTAACTTCAATTTGTATCATGTGCGCCAGTCCGATTGCGCTCGCGTGCGGCATCCCGTTGCACGCGGCCGCCAAGCATGCTCAACACCATGGAAAGCCCGATCTGCGAAGAAGACCTGTCGTGCGACGCGTCGGCGTTGGACGAAGACGATGCGATGCCGTCGCGCGGCGGCGCGGTCGCGCATCCGCTCGTGACGATCGGCCGTACGCCGATTCCTGAGCAGGCGACCGCCGCGGCGTCGCCGTTGCGCCCGCAACTGTTCGTCACGGTACTGGAGGCGGGCGACGACGCGCTGCTGGTGCGCTGGGTCGAGAGCGGCCGGTGTCATTACGGCGAGCAGCGCTGGCGCCTGCGCGTCGCGTTGCAGCCCGGGCGCTGCGCGCTGTCCGGGCAGCCGATCGAGCCGGGCGAACCGGTGTTTCGGCCGGTGCGGCGGCCCGTGCCGGCCAACGGCGACGAGATGATCTGTCCGGCCGCGGTGCCGGGCGTGGCAGGTGCGGCGCACGATGGCGCGCCGGAAGACGGTGGCGCACGCCATCCGGCCGATGTTCATGGCTGAACATCGGCCGTCGGGGAGCGACGTCATTTCTTCAGATCGTGCCGGTACTGGATGAAGCCGGCGTTGTTCGCGAGCTTGTCGTACAGCGCGCGCGCGGTCGTGTTGGTCTCGTGCGTGAGCCAGTACACGCGGCTCGCGCCGGCTTCGCGGGCCCGTTCGTACACGGCCTCGATCAGCGCGCCGCCCGCGCCCTGGCCGCGCGCGTCGGGCGCCGTGTACAGATCCTGCAGGTAGCAGTACGGCCCTTCGGTCCAGCACGAGCGGTGGTAGATCGCGTGCACGATCCCGACGAGCGCACCCGACGCATCGAACGCGCCGAGCACGAACATCGGCTCGTCCGGATCCATCAGGCGCGCCCATGTGGTCGCGAACACCGCGTCGCTCAGCGCGGTGTCATAGAACGTCTGGTAACCCTGCCACAGCGGGCGCCACGCGGCTTCGTCGGCGGCGACGAGCGGGCGCACCGTGACGCGCGTCGCGTCGTTCGCGCGGCTGGCCGCGTCGCGCGCGTTGGCCTGCGCGTGGCGGATCGCGGTGAGCGACTGGCGCTGGTTGCCTTCGGCGTCGAAATTCTCCGGCGCGAGCCAGGCTTCGAACGCGGCGCGGACGTCCGGCCATTCGCCGTCGATGATCGAGAACCACGCGGTGTCGCGATTGCGGCCGCGGTAGACCATCGCCTGCCGGAACGTGCCCTCGTAGCGGAAGCCGAGGCGCGCGGCCGCCTTGCGCGACGGCGCGTTCAGGTCGTCGCACTTCCATTCGTAGCGGCGGTAGCCGAGCGTATCGAACGCATACTTCATCAGCAGGAACTGCGCTTCGGTCGATACCGGCGTGTGCTTGAGCAGCGGCGAGAACGTGACGGAACCGACCTCGATCACGCCGTTGGCCGGATCGATGCGCATCAGCGCGAGCGTGCCGACCGCGCGGCCCGTGGCGCGATCGATCACCGTGTAGTGCAGCGGATCGGCGCTCGCCTGCGCGCCGCGCGCGTAGTCGCGGTAGCTGGACGCATCGGCGTACGGGCCGTGAGCCAGATAGGTCCAGTCGCGGCCGTCGGGCGCCTGCGCGTACGCGGCGTACAGATCGGCCGCGTGGCGTTCGGCGTCGAGCGGTTCGAGCCGGCAGTAGCGGCCTTCGAGCGCGATGCGCTCGGGGCGCGGGCGCGCGGACCAGTCGGGAACGGGTTGGCCGATGGGCTGCTGGAAAGCGTTGGTGAGCGTGGGCAAGGTCGATCTCGCTTCGGTTGGCGGCCGGCGACATGCCGGCATGCAGACGATCGTAGTCCCGGCGAGGTACCATGAGAAGCGCCAGCGTGCGGCAAATTTATGGTGCCACGGTCGGTGGCCGCCAGCCGTACGCCGCTCACCATCCGTCCCGTTCCGACCTCTTCACGCCGCGATGTTCCGATGACGACTGCCTTTCTTCCCGACGACACGCCGTTGCTGCCGCTCGATGCGCCGCTGGCGCGTACGCCCGGCGCCCCGTCGCTGCAGCGCCAGCTGCTGCGCCGCTTGCGCGACGCGATTCTCGGCGGCGCGATGCCGGCCGGCACGCGGCTGCCCGGCACGCGCGCGCTGGCCGACACGCTCGGCGTGTCGCGCAATACGACGGCCGCGGTATACGAGCAGCTCGTCGCCGAAGGTTTCCTGCAGTCGGACCGTCGCGGCACGCGGGTCGTCGGGCTGTCGCGGCCGGCGCCGCCGCGCCGGCGTGCCGCGCCGCCAGCCGTCGCGCAGCGGCTCGGCCGGATTCGCTCGAGCCTCGTCGGCACCGGCGAATCGGAGGGCTTCCGGCCGGGCGTGCCCGCGCTGTCGCATTTCCCGGTGGACGCGTGGCGGCATGCGATCGATCGCGCATTGCGCCGCGCCGGCCGCGATCTGCTCGCGTACGGCGATCCGCTCGGCGAGCCCGCGTTGCGCGAATCGATCGCGCGCCACCTGGCCGTCACGCGCGGCGTGCGCTGCTATCCCGAGCAGATCGTGATCACCGAAGGCGCACAGGGCGCGATCGCGCTGTGCGCGCAGTTGCTGACGAATCCGGGCGATACGGTGTGGGTCGAGGAGCCCGGCTATCGCGGCGCGCGCTCCGCGATGCAGGCGGCCGACCTCGACGTCGTGCCGATGCCCGTCGACGCGGAAGGGCTGCGCGCGGAACCGGACGACTGGCGCGAGCGGCCGCCGCGCCTCGTCTACACGACGCCGTCGAACCAGTTCCCGACCGGCGCGGTGCTGTCGATCTCGCGCCGGCTCGCGCTGATCGATGCGGCACGCCGCCATCGCGCGTGGATCATCGAGGACGACTACGACAGCGAATTCCGTCACACCGGCGAGCCGATCGGCGCGATGCAGGGGCTCGCGCCCGATTCGCCGGTCGTCTATCTCGGCTCGTTCAGCAAGACGATGTTTCCGGCGCTGCGGATCGGTTTTCTCGTGCTGCCCGACACGCTGCTGGCCGCCGTGCGGCCGGCGTTGCCGGAGATGCTGCGCGGCGGGACGCGCCATGTGCAGCTCGCGCTCGCCGATTTCATCGAGACGGGCGAGTACGGCCGGCATCTCGGCCGGATGCGCCGGCTGTATCGCGACCGGCGGCGTGAGCTGCTCGCCGCGCTCGACAGCAGCCTGAGCGTGCCGCACCAGGTCGAGGGCGGCCCCTGCGGGCTGCATCTCGCGCTGCGGCTGCCGGCGCGTTATCGCGATCGCGCGATCGTCGAAGCGGCGCGCGCGCACGGCATCGGGCCGTTTCCGCTGTCGGGTTTCGCGATCGATGCGGGGCGGGCCGGCAACGGGCTCGTGCTCGGTTTCGGCAATACGTCCGCGGATGCGTTCGAGCCGATGTTGCGGGTGGTGTCGGCGATCGCGGAGCGGGTGGGCGCGGGTCACGCGTGACGGGTGGATTCAATACCGGCGCTTTAAAGGCCATGGCGGGCCGCGAATCATTCAATATTTTAAAAATCCGGCCGATATCTCGATATTGTCGATTTCCGACCGCGCAGCCTGAATCGAAAGTTTTGTCTTTTCCATCGTAAAAAATGGTCAATGTCGCTTGTCACGGCTTCTGCGATGAGCGACGATTTCGCTCCGTAACAAACGGTTACTTTTGTGCCGTCACTGGATATCGGAGAACGAAGGCCGCGATGAGTCGCGTCGGCCGAGTGCTCCAATAAATAACAATGCCGATCGCGACGAGATCGGCCGCAGGCATCCGAGTGCGCGACCACCGCATATGCCGCCTGCGAAACCGTATAGAACGACATGAAATCGGATTCAAGCCGCTATTGCTTCCCGAATCTGCTGGAAGCGTTTTTTATCGTCGTCGTGCTGAACATGGTCGAGTATGTGACGAACTCGATCATCTGGTCGGCCGGTCGCGGCGCCGGCCTGCAACCGATGGCGATCGCCAGTATCGGGCGCGTGCTCGCGAATGGGCTCGTATTTACGGTGCTGCTTCATCACGGCAAATTCACCTACCGTCGCTTGCTGCACGATGGCGTCGATTCCTGGCGAACGACGATCGGGCGATTTCTCGTGCCCGTCGTGCTGATTACGCCCGCATTGGTGGTGGCGATGAGCGTGCTGGAAGTCGGCATCGGGCAGTTTTTCTCGTGGAGCGGCAGCCGCGATGAAGCCCGGGAAGTGTATGTCAACGGCGGGCTCGGCCTGATCGTATTGACCTGCGTGATTGCGCCGCTACTCGAAGAGATGCTGTTTCGCGGCGTGATGCTGCGCAGCTTCCTGCGACAGTATCCGGAGGGAACGGCTATCGCCCATTCGGCCGCGGTGTTCGGTCTTGCGCATATGAACGTCTATCAGTTCGTGCTCGCATTCGGACTCGGCTTGCTGATCGGAAAGCTCTATGCGGCTACCCGATCGCTGTTGCCGGGCATGTTGATTCATGCCAGCTACAACACGGCCGTGGTGATCGTCGCGCTGAAATCGCCGTTCGTCCTTGCCAAGGAGAGCCTGCTCGAGATCTGGCCGGCTTCCTGGTGGTTCGGCGCGCTTGCGTTGGGCGGTGTCGGCGCATGGGGGCTGGTCAAGTCGGTCGATGCGCTGCGAATGGCGCCGGCCGGTATGGCAAACGACGATGGCGCGAACTGAACGCGCGCGGTGACGGGCTTCTACAACGAGCAAACGAGGTGAAGCATGCGGGGCAAGCAAGTCTGTCTGGTGGGGCTGGCGAGTACTGTGTTGATGCTGACGGCATGTGGCGGCGATGACGGTGGCGCGGCCAAAACGGGCAGCAACGCGTCGAACAACGACACGGCGGGAACGCCGACGGTCCCGTCGCCCGCCACGCCGGCGCCGGGCGCGCCTGCCCAGCCGTCCGTCCCCACGGCCTGCCGCCCGAACGGCAGCTTCAGCTATTCGGGCGCTGCGTCGCCGGTCGCGGCGAACAACGGCCAGCTCGCGGTGCTCGTGGTGCCGAATTTGCCGAGCGAGTGGGCGAAGAATCGCAACATGACGGCGGCCGATGTGCCGGCAACGAGCCTGGTTCAGCAGGGAAGCGGCGCGTTTACGACGCTGGCGTCGTCGGCGGCGGCGACCGACTGCCTCGGACTCGACCACGGGGCCGTGACCGAGATCCAGGGCGTCGGCACCGATGTGGCGATCGGCCGGTGGAATCGCGCGATGGATACCGACGGCAATACCTATGCCGATACGCAGGGCGTGCACTACGCGGTCGGCACGCCGCTGTCATTGCCCGCGACGGGCGGCCCGCTTTCGTGTACGCAGGTGATCGCCGACACGGTGGCGAGCAACGAGGGCGGCACGGACGGGACGCTCGTGTCGGCTTCGGCCACGCTCGATCCGGTCACGCGCATGCTCACCACGCTGGACCTGTCGATCAAGCTCGGGAGCGCGCAATACGGGTTGACGTACACGCAGGTGCCGTTGAACGGCGTGTTGAAGACCGCCGGGCCCGCGACGATTCAATCGATCGTCGTCGGACATGACGCGGCTCAGCCGCTCGTTGCCGTCGGCTACACGGCGGCGGTGCCGAACACGCAAGGCGTTGGTGGGGTCGCTGTGTTGTCGTGCCACTGACTGGAGTCGATGCCGGTTCGTCGACGGAAGGAGGCCGATGACGAACCGTTCGCTGTTTGCGCGCCGCATGCGGTCTGTCGGCAATGCGCGACCGGCAAATGGGTGGCCGCGGACCGCGACGATGAGGTGGCGGCGACGCGCACAGTGAGCGATGCGTGGTGAATATTCGGATTGACGAACCGCGCAGTTTGTTCGAAACGAACGCCGTCGCGGTTCCACCACCGCGACACCTTCCGGCATACGGGTTTCGATTCGTATGTCCCAACCGGCGCTTGGGCTATAAATGGTTGGGTGTACCGGTGCTTGTCGGACGCCTGCGCGTCTCGCGCAGGGCGGCGTCGCGGCTGCCGGGGGAGGTGCGCCGTGGTTTGCCAGACGCTTGCTCGCGCCGTGCTTCGCACCGCGTTGATCGGGGGCGTGTTCGCCGGAATCCTGCCGCCGCCCGCCGCCGTTGCCGGCACGCTCGCGCCGCACGCCGCACCGCCGGCGATGAAGGCGCGGCCGCCCGCCGCACCTTATGCGATGCCGGTCGACTTCCCGGCGATCGTCGAGCGCTACGGCCCGGCGGTCGTGACCGTCATGGCCGCCACCCCCGATCCGCAAACCGGCGGCCCGGCCTTTGCCGCCCTCGATCCCGACGATCCGCTCGCCGCGTTCTTCCGGCATGGCGCGCCGCCGGCCGCGCAGGGGCCGCAGGCACAGGCGCCCGATCCGGCGCCGCGCGCGGTGTCCGGCAGCGGCTCGGGTTTCATCGTCAGCGCCGATGGCCTGATCCTGACGTCCGCCCATGTGGTCGACGAGGCGACCGACGTGACGGTGCGCCTCACCGACCGCCGCGAATTCAAGGCGACGGTGCTGGCCGTCGATCCGCAAAGCGATGTCGCCGTGCTGCACGTCGACGCGACGAAGCTGCCGTTCGTGCGCGTCGGCGATTCGTCGAAAGTCCGCGCGGGCGAGCCGGTGATGACGATCGGCGCGCCGGACGGATCGGGCAACACGGTCACGGCCGGCATCGTCAGCGCGACGTCGCGCCGGTTGCCGGACGGCAGCGCGTTTCCGTTCTTCGAGACCGACATCGCGCCGAATCCGGACAACTCGGGCGGCCCCGTGTTCAATCGCGCGGGCGACGTGATCGGCATCGCGGTGCAGGTCTATACGGGCGCCGACCGCTACGCGAGCACGACGTTCGCCATCCCGATCGCATTCGCGGCCAAGGTGCGCGCCCAGTTGCGCGCGCAACAGCAGGCGCAGATGCAGGCGCAGCCGGCTCAGGCGCCCGCTCCGGGCGCGCCGCCGTCGGCCAATGCGTTCGGCGTCGACGTGCAGGACGTTGGCGTCGGTCTGGCCGCGGCGTTCGGGCTGCCGCGTCCGGCCGGCGCGCTCGTCAACGGCGTCGCGCCCGGCTCGCCGGCCGCCGCGGCCGGGCTGAAGCCCGGCGACGTGATCGTGAAGATGGGCGACAAGGCCATCGGCCGCTCGGCGGAACTGGACGACCTGGCCGCCGCGCTGCCGCCCGGCGCGAAGGCGCCGCTGCGCGTGATCCGCAACCGTGCGCCGGTGAAGCTGACGATCGTCGGCGCCGACGATGCGGGCGGCGGCCCGGCCGCGACAATCGGCACGGCCGCGCCGAAGGCCGCTGCACGGTTGGGGCCAGCCGCGGGCGAAGCAGGCGACCACGGCGACCGCCTCGGGCTGACGATGCACGCGTTGAGCGATGACGAGCGCCGTTCGACGGGGCTCGCGGTCGGAATGATGGTGGACGCGGTGCACGGCCCGGCCGCGCGCGCGGGCATCCAGCCGGGCGACGTCGTGCTGGCGCTCAACGACACGCTGCTCGAGACGCCGGACGACGTGCCGTCGCTCGAAGCGAACGGCGGCAGCGTGATCGCCGTGCTGATCCAGCGCAACAACGCTCGGAAGTTCGTCTCGGTGCGCACGCGTTAGGGCGTTGACGCGGCTGGCGTGGTCCGCCTAACATCAGCCGATATCGCTGGCGGCTCGCCGCCACGCATTCATGACATTCATGACATTCAGGAGCCATTCGGCATGAAAACGGCTTGCTTGATCGTAGTAGCCCACAGGCGCAGGGCCCGGTAGCGGGATCGCGCCGGTACCCATGCGCCCCCGACTCGTTCGGGGGCTTTTTTTTGCGTTGCGCACGGCCGTGCGGCCCGTGTGCGGGAGGGCATCCGCTTGCCATCGAACCCGTCGACCGCTTCCGCCGCGGCGTCGCCGCGGCACGCCACGCTGATCATGCTGTGCGCGCTGTCGGTCCTGCCGCTGAGCCTGTTCCTGCCGTCGCTGACGGGCGCGCTGCTGACCCCCGCCAACGCGGGCTACCTGCCGCTCGCGATGATGCTGCTGTCGGCGGCGATCGCGCTGGCGGCCGCCGTGTGCGTGCGGGCATTCGACGGACGCGACGCCGCGCGGTGAGCGCGGGTGCGCCCCGGTACCGGCGCGCGGCCGAATGGCGGACAATCCGCCGCATGCCGGGAGATGACGCATGATCGGCGCGCCGCGTGTCCCGGCGAGCGAGAAGGGCGACTGGACGAGGATGCGATGAGCGACTTTTCTGATTTCCAGCGGGACATTGCCGATGCCGCGAGGGCGACCTTCAGGGCGCTGCGGGCGTTGCACCCGGACGAGCATTTCTATGCGTTTGCGTTGTACACCGACAGCGGCGCGATGACGGTGGTGCCGGCCGCCAATTCGGTCGAAGGGCTGCGCCGGATTTGCGCGCGACAGGCGGTCGCGGACGACGATCCGTGGTTCGTGTGGGGCGTGTCCGAGTGGGCGTACGCGGCGGCCGAGGCGTCGCCGTTCAACGCGATCTGCGGCAGGCTGGCCGACGAAGTGCTGAGTCCGCAGTTCGTCCAGTCGCGCTTCACGGAATTTTCCCGACAACTGCACGCCGACATGATCGCGGCATTGCGGCTGCTCGATCGCGACGGCGTGTTCGGCACGGGCGACGCCAGGGCGGCCATCACGCTGTTCGTGTCGATCAGCGACGACGACGCGGCCGAGGCGCTGGAAAACGCGTCGGCGAAAGCGCTGAATCCGCCGGCCGTCGCCGACGCCTTCCTGCGCCGCTACGACTGACCGGCATCGGGATCTCGCGGGGCGGCCCGGGCAGGCCGCCCTGTAAACGGCATTACGGCTTCGCGCCGACCACGAATTCGAAAGTCGCGACGCCGTCGACGCCGCCCGTCACGCGATCGCCCGGCTGCAGCGCGCCGACGCCGGCCGGCGTGCCGGTGAAGATCAGGTCGCCGGCCTTCAGCTCGACCGAGCGCGACACGTACGCGATGACGTCGGGCACGGGCCAGATCATGTCGGCGAGGTCGCCTTGCTGGCGAGTGTCGCCGTTGACCGCGAGCCAGATGCGGCCGGTCGCCGGGTGGCCGGTGGTGGCCGCCGCGCGCAGCGCGGTCACGGGGCCCGACGCGTCAAAACCCTTCGCCCAGTCCCACGGACGGCTCAGCTTCTTCGCGTCGGCCTGCAGGTCGCGGCGCGTGAGGTCGACGCCGACGCCGTAGCCCCACACGTGCGACAGCGCATCGGCCGGGTCGATCGACCGGCCGTCCTTGCCGATCGCGACGACCAGCTCGATTTCGTGATGGAGATCGTTCGTCAGCGGCGGATAGGCGACCGTGCCGCTGGCCGGGACGATCGCGTCGGCGGGCTTCGTGAAGAAGAACGGCGGTTCGCGGTCGGGGTCGGCGCCCATTTCGCGGGCATGGTCGGCATAGTTGCGGCCGACGCAGAAGACGCGGCGCACCGGAAAGCGCGCGGACGATTGTTCGACTTCGACGGAAGGACGCTCGGCGGCGTCGATGACATAGGCGGACATCGGAAGGCCTCGTTCGGTAGGAAGACGGAGGGCCGGCGCACCGGCCGGCATGCGTGCAACGATACCCGACGCGCGTGCGTGCGGATGCGACGCAACTGCGTTTTACCGGGACAAAACTACGCGTCGGCGGCCGGCGGCGTGTCGTCGCCGCCGGGCGGCGCGGCGTTCGCGTCGCGGTACGCCTTCGGCGACACGCCGACCCGCGCGCGGAAACGCCGCGCGAAATACCCTTCATCGCGGAAGCCGACCGAGCGCGCGATGTCCGCGATGCGCCGGCTGGTGTGGGCCAGCAGCGATTGCGCGAGCGCGATCCGGCGCTCGGTCACGAGATCGGTGAAGGTGCTGCCGGTTTCCTTGCGGACCAGGTGCGCGAGGTAGTTCGGGGAGAGAAACGCGGCTTCGGCGGTCGCCGCGAGCGTCAGGTCCTCGCGGGTCAGGTTCGCCCGCACGTGGCGCAGCACGCGAGCCAGCGCGTCGCGCCGGCCGGCGCGCTGGGCGCCGCGCTGCGCGAGCTTGTCGAGCGCGCCCGCGTACTGCGTGCAGACGAGCCCGATCAGTTGCAGCAGGTAGCCGCGCAGCAACGTGGTCGAGCCGAACGTGCGCACGCGATCGGCATCGAGCATGCACAGCGCGAGGCGGCGCGCTTCGTCGTACGTGTCGCCGGTCAGGATGAAATCGAGGTGCTCCTGGAAGCGGAACGGCGTCAGCTCGGGGAAGCGGTGCGCGGGCACGTCCTCGAGATCGAGCGGATCGACGTCGAGATCGGCGCGCAGGAACGCCTGGCTGAAGTTGATCACGATGAAGTGCGCGCCTTCCGGATGCGGAATCAGGTGCTCGCGGTGCGGCAGCACGAACGCGAGCGCGCCGCGCGGAAACGGCCGCGTGACGCCGCCGATGCGCTGCTCGGTGTCGCCGCCGAGGTTGAACTGGATCTGGAAATACGCGTGCCGGTGCGGCTCGGTGATCGCCTGGCGCGACGCCTGGTCGCGGATGTAGAAATCGAGCCGGTCGCTGCGTTCGGGCATCCCGTACAGGCGCGGCGGGGCGGTGGAGGGCATGAAGGATTCTGCTGTTCGTGACGCGGTTGAGCCGCGATGGTACAGCGAACCGGGCGCGACGGGCACGGGCGCTCGCGCGGTCAGCCCGCGACGAGCCGCGCGACCCGGCGCCGCAGTTCGGGCACGACCTCGGCGTCGAACCACGGATGGTGCTTGAACCATGCCTGGTTGCGCGGCGACGGATGCGGCAGCGGCAGGAGAGCAGGGCCGTAGTCGCGCCAGGCCTGCACGGTGTCGGTCAGCGTCGCCTTGCGCGTGTCGCGCAGGAAATGCCGCTGCGCGTACTGGCCGATCAGCAGCGTGAGCCGGATCGACGGCAGTTCGGCCAGCAGCCGGTCGATCCACAGTCGCGCGCATTCGGGGCGCGGCGGGTTGTCGCCGCTCGCGCCGCGGCCCGGGTAGCAGAAGCCCATCGGCACGATCGCGAAGCGTGTCTCGTCGTAGAAGGTGTCGGTGTCGACGCCGAGCCAGTCGCGCAGCCGCTTGCCGCTCGCGTCGTCCCACGGGATGCCGCTCGCATGGACGCGCGCGCCCGGCGCCTGCCCGACGATCAGGATGCGTGCGTCGCGATGGGCGCGCACGACCGGGCGCGGGCCGAGCGGCAGGTCGGCCTCGCATGCACGGCACGCGCGGATTTCGGTGAGCAGCACGTCGAGCGGCGTGCGCGTGGGTTTCGGCATCGATTCGGAGCGGGGACGGAGTAGCAACGCGGTGTCGGCCGCGCGGCACGGGCAGGCAGCGGCCGGACGGCCGGCCCGGCGTGGAGCGGCCCGGGCGGGCGAGCCGCCCGCCTCGTGCGTCCGGCTTCGGACCTCACGCTCGCGACGGGCCTGCCGCGCCTTCGGCGACCGCAGCATCATACAACGCGGTCTGCGCGATCGCCGCGGCGATACGCGCGTCGTCGTGCGAACCGTCGAGCATGCCCCAGCGCCGGTATTGCGACAGGAACCACACGCCTTCGCGCGGATCGGGCCGGTTCACCGTGCCGCCGTCGTGGAAGCGGATCGGCAGCGGCGGCGTGGCGAACGGCCCCGCGCCGTAGTCGCCGAGCAGGCGCGGCGCGATCAGCCGGGCCGGCACGCCGAGCGCGTCGGGCGACGCGAGCCAGTCGGCCGCCTCGCGGCGGTGCGCGGCGCTGTCGAGCCACGCGCATGCATCGACGAGCGTGCGGACCAGTGCGCGCGCGGTGGCCGGATACAGCGCGACGAAGTCGCGCCGGGTCGCGAGCACCTTCTCCGGATGATCGGGCCAGATCTCGCTCGTGACGGCGACGGTGCGGCCCGCGCCGCATGCTTCGGCCACCGCGTGCCACGGCTCGCCCGCGCAGAAGCCGTCGAGCTCGCCGCCCGCGAGCGCCGCGACCATCTCGGGCGGGGGAATCACGACGCTGCGCACGTCGCGCAGCGGATCGATGCCGTGCGACGCGAGCCACGCGTTCAGCCACATCGCATGCGTGCCGGTCGGGAAAGTCTGGGCGAGCAGCGGCTTGCGGCCGAGCGTCGCGAACGCGGTGCGCACGCTGGCGGTTTCGCGGTAAGCGTCGGCGAGGCCGCGCGACAGCGTGATCGCCTGGCCGTTGCGGTTCAGCACCATCAGCGCGGCCATGTCGGCCTGCGGGCCGCCGATGCCGAGCTGCAGCCCGCAGACGAGCCCGTACAGCGCATGCGCGGCGTCGAGCTCGCCGCTGAGCAGCTTGTCGCGCACGGCCGCCCACGACGGCTGGCGACTCAATTCGAGCGTGAGGCCATGGCGCGCGCCGAGGTTCAGGCGCTGCGCGACGATCAGCGGGGCCGCGTCGCTGAGCGCGACGAACCCGAGGCGAAGATGCGCGCGTTCCGGCGCGGCGGGAGGTGAGGTATTCATGGCACTCATGACTGGGGTGACGCGTCGAGTAGTTGTCGCGCGACGTCGACGATGCGCAGGCCCTGATCCATCGCGCGCTTGCGCAGCGCCGCATACGCATCGTGTTCGGACAGCTTGCGCTGGTCCATCAGCACGCGTTTCGCGCGGTCGATCAGCTTGCGCTCCTCGAGTTCGCGCTCGACGTCGGCCAGCCGGCGGCGCAGCGCATCGTCGTGCGAGAAGCGCGCGAGCGCGACTTCCAGAATCGGCGCGAGACGCTCGGCCGACAACCCTTCGACGAGATACGCGCTGACGCCCGCGCCGACCGCCGCGCGGATCAGTTCCTGGTTGGCGTCGTGACTGAACATCAGCACGGGGCGCGGGGCGGTCGCATGCATGACCGCGAGTTGCTCGAGCGTATCGCGCGACGGCGAATCGGTATCGATGATCACGACGTCGGGACGTTGCTCCTCGACGGCCGCCGGCAGGCGCGCGGGCGTCGCGACGTCGTTCAGCATCTCGTAGCCGAGGCGCGCGAGCGCGTCGCCAAGTTCGCCGATCGGCTTGTCGGTATCGGTGACGAGCAGCACGCGCAGGCGGGCGGGCGGGGCGGACGAACTCATGAGGCGGGCAACAGGAGCAGTGACGCGTCGGCGCAAGGGGCGAACGATGCATGCCGGCCGCACGCGCGGCCGGTGCTGAACGGAACGGGGAGCGGCCGAAGCCGCGCGGGGCCGCGCATGTCAGGCGGCCCGTGCCAGCGCCGCGTCGGTCGTCGCTTCGGCGTCCGCGCCCTGCGCGGCCGCTTCGCCGATCGCGCCGCCGACGAGGATCACGGCCGGGCTGCCGAGCCGCGCGGCTTCGATGCCGCGCGCGAGCGCGCCCAACGTGCCGGTCCAGCGGCGCTCGTCGGGCGTGCCGACCCATTGCACGGCCGCCGCCGGCGTCGACGCGGGGAGCGCGGCGAGCAGGCCCGCCGCGATGCGGTCGACGCGGCTCATCCCCATGTAGATCGCGAGCGTGGTGCCGGTCGCCGCGAGCCGTGCCCAGTCGGGTTCGCCGTGGTCCTGGCGGTGCGCGGTGACGAACGTGACGCCCTGGCAGTGCTCGCGGTGCGTGAGCGAGATGCCGAGGCTCGCGGCGGCGGCGAATCCCGACGAGATGCCATTGACGATCTCGACCGGAATCGCGGCCGCGCGCAGCGTCGCGAGTTCTTCGCCGGCGCGCCCGAACAGCAGCGCGTCGCCGCCTTTCACGCGCACCACGTGCGCGCCCCGCAGCGCGTAGCGGCGCATCAGTTTCTCGATGAACGCCTGCGGCGTGGAGCGGCAGCCGCCGCGCTTGCCCACGCGGATCACGCGCGCGTGCGGCGCGAGTTCGACGATGCCGGGCGCGACGAGATCGTCGAGCAGCAGCACGTCGGCGGCGGCCAGCGCCTTGACCGCCTTCAGCGTGAGGAGATCGGGATCGCCGGGCCCGGCGCCCAGCAGCGTGACTTTGCCTGTCGTCATGTCGTGTTCCTGTGCCGCATCGCATTGCTGCGGCGGTCTGATGTCGCGTTGTTGCTCGGCGGCGGCGGGCGGTCGAAACGCACCGGCATCCGGCCGTGCCGTGCACGGAGGGGACGCCGTTGTCCTGACGGGCCCGCCGTGAGCGGCGGGCCGGGTTTGCGGGGACTGCCCACCGGCGCCGTTGCCGGTGTGACGAAGGTTCAGCAATATCCGGGCCAGCCGGCGCGACGATGCGGCCGTTGCGCGGCGCGGCGCACCGTGCGATGGCCGCGGGCATGCACGTGCTCGCTGCGCGCGAGCAGTCCCCATGCCGCATCGGCGTGCATCGTGCCCCGTCGGCGCGCACCGCGTCCCGCACGGCGACAGTGCTGCAGCGCACCACATCTGTGCCTCGGTGCATCGCGACGGAGAGCGCGCCGCGCGCCGCGGTGACGCGCCCGATGCCCGGCGCGCCTTGTGCGGCGGGGCTCGCGGCGCGATTGACGCAGACATGGCACGTCGCTTGCGTAAGCTGGTTCGGGCGGATCAACGGCGATTCGCTTGCAGCACCGAATACCGACGCGCCCGGCAACGGGCTTCATGGGCAACGGCGTCCTACGCATCGGGTCTCGACGAGACCGGTGCGCAGGACGCCGTTTTTCGTTTGGCGGATGACATGACCGACAAAGCTACCCGTATCGATCTCTTCAGCCTCCGCACCGCGCCGATGCGCGCGTTCCACCTGACGTGGATGGCGTTCTTCGTATGCTTCTTCGCGTGGTTCGCGTGCGCGCCGCTGATGCCGCTGATCGCACGCGAATTTCATCTGACGGCGGCGCAAGTCGCCAACATCAACATCGCCGCAGTGGCCGCGACGATCGCCGTGCGGCTGCTGGTCGGCCCGCTGTGCGACCGCTTCGGCCCGCGCCGCGTGTATGCCGGGCTGCTGCTGCTCGGTGCGATTCCCGTGTTCGCCGTGTCGTTCACGCACGATTACCTGTGGTTCCTGATCTGCCGGCTCGGCATCGGTGCGATCGGCGCGGGCTTCGTGATCACGCAGTACCACACGTCGGTGATGTTCGCGCCGAACGTGGTCGGCACCGCGAACGCGACGACGGCCGGCTGGGGCAATGCCGGCGCGGGCGCGACGCAGGCGCTGATGCCGCTGCTGGTCACCGCCGGCCTGATGCTCGGCTTCGGCGAGGATTCGTCGTGGCGCGTCGCGCTGATCGTGCCGGGCGTGGCGATGCTCGTGATGGCCTGGGCGTACTGGCGCTTCACGCAGGACTGCCCGCAAGGCGATTTCGTCGAGCTGCGCAAGGAAGGCGTGACGGTCGACAGCGGCAAGAAGGGCGGCTGGGCGAGCTTCTTCGCCGCGTGCGGCAACTATCGCGTGTGGATGCTGTTCGTCACGTACGGCGCGTGCTTCGGCGTCGAGGTGTTCATCCACAACATCGCCGCGCTGTACTACGTCGATCACTTCAGCCTGTCGCTGAAGGACGCGGGCCTCGCGGCCGGCATGTTCGGGCTGCTCGCGCTGTTCGCCCGCGCGCTCGGCGGCTGGCTGTCCGACAAGATCGCGGCGCGCCGCAGCCTCGACGTGCGGGCGGCGCTGCTGTGCGCGCTGATCGTCGGCGAAGGGCTCGGGCTGATCTGGTTCTCGCATGCGCAAAGCGTCGGCATCGCACTCGTCGCGATGCTGACCTTCGGCCTCTTCACGCACATGGCCTGCGGCGCGACCTACGCGCTGGTGCCGTTCATCGACCGCAAGGCGCTCGGCGGCGTCGCGGGGATCGTCGGCGCGGGCGGCAACGTCGGCGCGGTGGCCGCGGCTTTCCTGCTGAAGGGCGTCGGCGACGTGCAGCACACGCTGAGCCTGCTCGGCCTCGCCGTCACCGCGACCGCGCTCTGCGCGATGGCCGTGCGCTTCAGCGAAGAACACAAGGCGCGCGAAGCCGAGCTGCGCGATCGCGCGCTAGCCGCCGCCGCCAACGCCGCGAACTGATCGACCGAAGGAACCGTCATCATGAAACTCATCGTCATCGGCCACGGCATGGTCGGCCACAAGCTCCTCGAATGCGTCGCGGCGCAAGCCGGCACGGCGGGCGCGCCGCACGTCACCGTGCTCGGCGAGGAGCCGCGTCCGGCCTACGATCGCGTGCACCTGTCCGAATTCTTCGCGGGCAAGTCGGCGGACGACCTGTCGCTCGTCGAACCCGGCTTCTTCGAGCGCCATCCGCAGTTCGACCTGCGCCTGAACGCGCCAGTCGCGTCGATCGACCGCGCCGCGCATACGGTCACGCTCGCGTCGGGCGAAACGCTCGCGTACGACAAGCTGGTGCTCGCCACCGGCTCGCGTCCGTTCGTGCCGCCGGTGCCGGGCCGCGATCGCGCGGGCTGCTTCGTGTACCGGACGATCGAGGATCTCGAAGCGATGCAGGCGTGCGGCGCGCACGCGAAGCGCGGCGTCGTGATCGGCGGCGGGCTGCTCGGCCTCGAATGCGCGAAGGCGCTGCGCGACATGGGGCTCGACACGCACGTCGTCGAATTCGCGCCGCGGCTGATGGCGGTGCAGGTCGACGACGGCGGCGGCCGGATGCTGCGTGCGAAGATCGAGGCGCTCGGCGTGACCGTGCATACCGGCAAGAACACGCTCGAGATCGTCGACGGCGACGAAGGCGCGCACCGGATGGTGTTCGCCGACGGCTCGCATCTCGACACCGACATGATCGTGTTCTCGGCCGGCATCCGGCCGCGCGACGAACTGGCCCGCGCATGCGGGCTCGAGATCGGCCCGCGCGGCGGCGTCGCGATCGACGACGCGTGCCGCACGAGCGACGCCGACATCTACGCGATCGGCGAATGCGCGGCGTGGAACGGCACGGTGTACGGCCTCGTCGCGCCCGGCTACGACATGGCGCGCGTGGTCGCGAAACAGCTCGCGGGCGACGCCGCCGAAGCGGCGGACGCCGCGTTCGCCGGCGCCGACATGAGCACGAAGCTGAAGCTGATGGGCGTCGACGTCGCGAGCATCGGCGACGCACACGGCACGACGGCCGGCAGCCGCACCTACCAGTACGCGGACGAGCGCCGCCAGGTCTACAAGAAGCTCGTGGTGTCCGACTGCGGCAAGTTCCTGCACGGCGCGGTGATGGTCGGCGACGCGGCCGAGTACGGCACGCTGCTGCAGATGATGCTGAACCGCATCGAGTTGCCCGAGTCGCCGGAATTCCTGATCCTGCCGTCGTCGGACGGCGCGGCGAAGCCGGCGCTCGGCGTCGACGCGCTGCCGGAAGGTGCGCAGATCTGCTCGTGCAACAACGTGTCGAAGTCGCAGATCTGCGCGGCCGTGGCCGACGGCGCGACGAGCCTCGGCGCGCTGAAGACCTGCACGGGCGCCGGCACGTCGTGCGGCGGCTGCGTGCCGCTCGTCACGCAGATCATGAAGGCCGAGATGAAGAAGCAGGGCCTCGCGGTCAACAACCATCTGTGCGAGCACTTTCCGTATTCGCGGCAGGAGCTGTTCCACCTGATCCGCGTCGAGCGCATCACGACGTTCGACGCACTGCTCGCCAGGCACGGCCGCGGGCTCGGCTGCGACGTGTGCAAGCCGGCCGTCGCGGGCATCCTCGCGTCGTGCTTCAACGAGTTCGTGCTGAAGAAGGAGCACGCGGGCCTGCAGGATTCGAACGACTACTACCTCGCGAACATCCAGCGCGACGGCACGTACTCGGTCGTGCCGCGCATGCCGGGCGGCGAGGTCACGCCGGAAGGGCTGATCGCGGTCGGCCAGGTCGCGAAAAAATACGGCCTGTACACGAAGATCACGGGCGGCCAGCGCGTCGATCTGTTCGGTGCGCGCGTCGAGCAGTTGCCGTCGATCTGGGAGGAACTGATCGCGGCCGGCTTCGAATCGGGGCACGCGTACGGCAAGGCGCTGCGCACCGTGAAGTCGTGCGTCGGGTCGACGTGGTGCCGGTACGGCGTCGACGATTCGGTCGGCCTCGCGATCGACCTGGAGAATCGCTACAAGGGGCTGCGCGCGCCGCACAAGATCAAGTTCGGCGTGTCCGGCTGCACGCGCGAGTGCGCGGAAGCGCAGGGCAAGGACGTCGGCATCATCGCGACCGAGAAGGGCTGGAACCTGTACGTGTGCGGCAACGGCGGGATGAAGCCGCGCCACGCGGAACTGCTCGCGTCCGACCTCGATCGCGCGACGCTGATCCGCTACATCGACCGCTTCCTGATGTTCTACGTGCGCACGGCCGACCGTCTGCAGCGCACCAGCGTGTGGCGCGACAACCTCGAAGGCGGCCTCGACTACCTGATCGACGTCGTCGTGCACGACAAGCTCGCGATCGCGGCCGAGCTCGAGGCCGACATGCAGCACGTGGTCGACACCTACGAGTGCGAATGGAAGCGGGCCGTCACCGATCCGGACACGCGCAAGCGCTTCCGCCACTTCGTGAACAGCGACGCGCCGGACACGACCATCGAATTCGTCGAGACGCGCGGCCAGATCCGGCCCGCGACGCCCGCCGAGCGCGCGGGCGGCAAGCCCGTGGCGATTCCGGTCGTCGCCGAGCCGGCGACCGTCTGACCCCGACCGTCATCCGTAACCGAGCAAGGAGCCCATCATGAACGACCGTCTTCCGCTGTCCTGGACCCGCGTGTGTCCGCTCGACGACATCGTGCCGAACACCGGCGTGTGCGCGCTCGTCAACGGCGAGCAGGTCGCGGTGTTTCACGTCGCGCATCCCGACGGCGGCGTGTTCGCGATCGACAACGTCGATCCCGTGTCGCAGGCCGCCGTGATGTCGCGCGGGCTGATCGGCAGCCTCGGCGAACGCGTCGTGGTCGCGTCGCCGCTGTACAAGCAGCACTTCGACCTGCGTACCGGCGAATGCCTGGAAGCGCCCGAGCAGTCGGTGAGCGCGTATCCGTCGCGGGTCGAGGACGGTTTCGTGTGGGTCGCGGCCTGAGCCCGCCGGAGCACGCATGACCGCCACCCCCGTCAAGAGCGTGTGCCCGTACTGCGGCGTCGGCTGCGGGATGGTGCTGCACGTCGAGGACGGCGAAGTCGTCAAGGTATCCGGCGACGCCGACCATCCGACCAACTTCGGGCGGCTGTGCACGAAGGGTTCGTCGGCGCACGTCGCGCTGCGCCGTTCGGGCCGGCTCGACCGTGCGTTCGTGCGCCGCGCGCGCGAGGACGACCTCGTGCCGCTGCCGGCGCGCGACGCGATCGCCGAGACCGCGCGCCGCCTGCGCGCGGTGCTCGACGCGCACGGGCCCGATGCGCTGTCGTTCTACGTGTCGGGGCAGATGTCGATCGAGGCGCAGTATCTCGTCAACAAGCTCGCGAAGGGCTTCGTCGGCACCAACAACATCGAGTCGAACTCGCGCCTGTGCATGGCGAGCGCGAGCACCGGCTACAAGCAGTCGCTCGGCGCGGACGGGCCGCCCGGGTCGTACGAGGATTTCGATCGCGCGAACCTGTTCTTCGTGATCGGCGCGAACATGGCCGACTGTCACCCGATCCTGTTCCTGCGGATGATGGATCGCGTGAAGGCCGGCGCGAAGCTCGTCGTCGTCGATCCGCGCCGCACCGGCACGGCCGACAAGGCCGACCTGTTCCTGCAGATCCGGCCCGGCACTGATCTCGCGCTGATCAACGGGCTCCTGCACCTGCTGCATGCGAACGGGCGCACCGATGCCGCGTTCATCGACGCATACACCGAAGGCTGGGATGCGATGCCCGCGTTCCTCGCCGACTACACGCCCGAGCGCGTCGCCGCGATCACGGGGCTTGCCGAGGCCGACATCCGCACGGCCGCGCAATGGATCGGCGACGCGCAGGAATGGATGAGCTGCTGGACGATGGGGCTCAACCAGAGCACGCACGGCGTGTGGAACACCAACGCGATCTGCAACCTGCATCTCGCGACGGGCAAGATCTGCCGCCCGGGCAGCGGGCCGTTCTCGCTGACGGGCCAGCCGAACGCGATGGGCGGGCGCGAGATGGGCTACATGGGCCCGGGGCTGCCGGGCCAGCGCTCGGTGGCGTCCGACGACGACCGCCGCTTCGTCGAGAATCTGTGGCGCGTGCCGGCCGGCACGCTGCGCAAGGACACCGGCAACGGTACGGTCGACCTGTTCGAGCGGATGGCGGCCGGCGACATCAAGGCATGCTGGATCGTCTGCACGAACCCGGTCGCGACCGTGCCGAACCGGCGCAACGTGATCGCCGGACTGCAGGCGGCGGAGCTCGTGATCGCGCAGGACGCGTTCCTCGATACCGAGACCAACCGCTATGCGGACATCCTGCTGCCGGGCGCGCTGTGGGCCGAGGGTGACGGCGTGATGATCAACTCCGAGCGCAACATGACGCTGATGCGCGCGGCGGTCGCGCCGCCCGGCGATGCGCTGCCGGACTGGCGCATCGTCGCGGAAGTCGCGCGCGCGATGGGCTTTGGCGACGCGTTCGACTATGCGTCGGCGGCCGACGTGTTCGACGAGATCGTCCGCTTCTCGAATCCGGCGACCGGCTACGACCTGCGCGGCGCGAGCCATGCGGCGCTCCGCGACGGGCCCGTGCAATGGCCGGTCGCGCCGGGCACCGCGCGCGAGCGGCACCCGATCCGTTACCTGAACGACGGCGTGAGCCAGACGCCGCGCACGGCCGACGGCGGGCACGATGCGCCGCGCCTCGCGTTCCCGACGCCGTCGGGCAAGGCGCGCTTTTTCGCGCGACCGCACGTCGATCCGGCCGAACTGCCCGACGGCACGTTCCCGATCGTGCTGAACACCGGCCGGCTGCAGCATCAATGGCACACGATGACGAAGACGGGCAAGGTCGCGATGCTGAACAAGCTCAACCCGCGTCCATTCGTCGAACTGCACCCGGACGATGCGAGCGCGCTCGGCATCGCCGCGAAGGACAGCGTCGAGATCCGTTCGGCGCGCGGCCGCGCGGTGCTGCCGGCCGTCGTGACCGAGCGCGTGCGGCGCGGCAACTGCTTCGCGCCGATGCACTGGAACGACGTGTACGGCGACGACCTGTGCATCAACGCGGTGACGAACGACGCGATCGACCCGGAATCGCAGCAGCCCGAACTGAAATACTGCGCGGTCGCGCTCACGCGCGTCGACACGGACGCGTTCGCGTCGACCGACGACGACACGGCGCGCGTCGACGCAGGCGCGGACGATGCACCGCCCGCGCCTGCGATCTCGCCGATCGCGGCTTCACAGGAATTCGATATGGCAGACCTCGACACTTTCGCGGCCGCGCTCGGCGTCGCCGATCTCGCGCCGCCGCCGCTGACCGACGCCGAGCGCCTGTACGTGGCCGGCCTCGTCGGCGGGCTGAAGGCGAGCGCCGGCCGTCGCGACGGCGGCGTGCCCGTGCTGCCGGCCGGCGCGCCGTTGACGCCGCCCGTGCGGTTCTGGCTCGACGGGATGCTCGCCGGCCTGTTCAGCCGCGCGCTGCCTGCCGGCGCGCAGAGCGCGGCGGCGCCCGCGCTGCCGGCCGACGCCGCCGCGGCCGGCGGCGTGCGCATCGTGCGCCCGCGCCCGAAGGTCACGTTGTTATGGGCGTCGCAGACCGGCAACATCGAATCGCTGACCGAGGATTACGCGACGAAGCTGATGAACGCCGGCTTCGAGATCCGCACGGCATGCATGTCCGACTATCCGGTCGCGTCGCTCGCCGGTGCGCAATACGTGCTGCTGATGACGAGCACGTTCGGCGACGGCGATGCGCCCGACAACGGCAGCGAATTCTGGGACGCGTTGCAGGCCGGCGGCGCCGCTCGCCTCGACGGCGTGCATTTCGCGGTGCTCGCGTTCGGCGACCGCAACTACGACCAGTTCTGCGGCCACGGCCGCCGGCTCGACGCGCGCCTCGCGGAACTCGGCGCGGCGCGCCTGTGCGCGCGGGTCGATTGCGACGTCGAATTCCAGCACGATGCCGATCAGTGGCTCGAACGCGTCGTCGCGCGCATCAAGGAGGCCGATGCCGCGCTGCACGCGGTGCCGTTCGGCGGGATGAGTCCGTCGGGGCTGGTGCCGACGAAGGCGCATCCGGCGCCGTCGAAGCTCGTCGCGAACCTGCGGCTGAACCGTCCGGGCGCCGCGAAGGACACGCGCTACGTATCGCTGTCGACCCAGGGCGCGAATCTCGAATACGAAACCGGCGACGCGCTCGGCGTATGGCCGACCAACTGCCCCGAACTGGTCGACGAACTGCTGTCCGTCACCGCGCTGAAGGCCGATGCGCCGGTGTCGGTGCCGGGCGTCGGCGACATCCGGCTCGGCGATGCGCTCGCGCGCCACTTCGACATCACGCGCCCGCATCCGGACACGCTGGCCTTCATCGCGTCGCGCAGCGCGAACGGCGCGCTGAAGTCGCTGCTCGGTGACGATCGCAAGAGCGACCTGAAGCAATGGTTGTGGGGGCAACAGCTTGCGGACGTGCTGCACGAATACCCGGTCGAGCTGTCGGGCGCGGAGCTGGTCGGCATGCTCAAGCGCATGCAGCCGCGCCTCTATTCGATCGCGTCGAGCCCGAGCGCGCACGCGGGCGAGATTCACCTGACCGTGTCGGCCGTGCGCTATCACAACGGCCGCCGCGCGCGCAAAGGCGTCGCGTCGACGTTCCTCGCCGATCGCGCGGACGACGGCCGCGTGCCCGTGTTCGTGCAGAAGTCCGCGCACTTCCGGCCTCCGGTGAACGGCGACGTGCCGATCGTGATGGTCGGCCCGGGCACCGGCGTCGCGCCGTTCCGCGGCTTCCTGCACGAGCGGCGGGCGCGCGGCGCACGCGGGCGCAACTGGCTGTTCTTCGGCGAGCAGCACGCGCGGACCGACTTCTATTACGGCGACGAGCTCAGCGAGATGCATGAAAGCGGCTTCCTGACGCGGCTCGATCTCGCGTTCTCGCGCGACCAGGCCGACAAGGTCTACGTGCAGGACCGGATGCGCGAGCAGGGCGCCGAGCTGTTCGCATGGCTGGAGGAAGGCGCGCACTTCTACGTGTGCGGCGACGCCGCGCGCATGGCCAAGGACGTCGATACGGCGCTGAAGGCGATCGTCGCCGAGCATGGCGGCATGTCGGACGAAGCCGCGAACGATTACGTCGCGCGGCTTTCGAAGGCGCGGCGCTACATGCGCGACGTGTACTGAATCGCGCGAGCGGCGGGCGGGAGGGCCGCCGCTTCTCCGGCGGCTTACTGCCGCCGCTCCCACGCACGCGCCTGCTCGGCGCGCACGAACGCTTCCGACGCCGCCGGCAGCAGGTTGCGGAACGCGCCGCCGTCGCCGTCGATCACGTCGACCATCTTCGCGATCATTTCCTCCGGGTCGTGCTGTTCGAGCGGGAACGTCAGCCGCGCGGGCGTCACGGTATGCGCGGCCGGATCGTGCCAGCGACGTATCGTTTCCATCATCCGGTCGTTGAAGCCGGTGCGGTACGGGCCGGGGTTTACGACCGCGACCTGGATTCCGTGCGGCGCGAGTTCCGCATGCATCGCCTCGGCCACGGATTCGACAGCGTGCTTCGACGCGCAATACGCGCCGGTGAACGGCCCCGTGATCAGCCCGGCGATCGACGACACGAACACGATCTTGCCGTGTTTGCGCGCGAGCATCCCGCGTGCGATCTGCTGCGTGAGTTCGAGCGGCCCGAACACGTTGACGTCGAACAACTCGCGAACGATCTCGACCGGCAGGTCGACTAGCGCGCCGGCTTCGCCCACCCCCGCGTTGTTCACGAGCACGTCGATGTCGAATTCGGCGGCGCGGGCGCGATCGTAGGCCGACGTGACGTCCAGCTTCACCGCGCGCAACGCGGTGCCGCGCTGCGCGGCATCGTCCGCCAGTGCGTCGAGCTCGACGGCCGTGCGTACGCCGGCCGTCACGTCGTGGCCGCGCGCGGCGAGCCGCAGCGCGACTTCGCGGCCGAAGCCGGTACCCGCGCCGGTGATGAGGATGCGTTTCTGTGCCATCTGCTTACCTTGTGGTGTGAAGGGTTGCCTGAAAAAGGTCGCGGCAGTGCTGTGCGATCGCGGTGTCTTCGTCGACGCTGCCGCCCGAGACGCCGATCGCGCCGACGCAGCGCCCGTCGCCGTCGACGAGCGGTTCGCCGCCGCCGAACGTGACGAGCCCGCCGTGACTGTGTTCGATGCCGCGCAGCGGACCGTCGCCCGACATCGCGCCGAGCGCGCCGGTCGACGCGCGAAAGCGCACCGCCGTCAGCGCCTTGCGCTGCGCGAGATCGATCGCGCCGAGAAAACAGCCGTCGGTGCGCACGAACGCGAGCAGGTTCGCGCCGGCATCGACGATGGCGATCGCGACGCCGGCCATCTGTAGCGATGCGGCATGCGCGAGCGCCGCGTCGATCGTGCGGCGGGCGACGGCGAGCGGCAGTGCGGCGGTGAGCGGGTTCATACGGGGGGCTCCGATAGGACGACAGGGCCAGTGTAGGCAGTTGCGGTATATGCGAGAATCCGCATTCCGCTGGAAGCAGTTTCAAGTTTTTTTAATGATGGGGCAGGGGATGAGCAGACGCGATCCGATGGCCGGGCTGCACGTGTTCATGACCGTCGCGACGGCCGGCAACTTCACGCGCGCGGCCGCCGCGCTGGGCCTGACGCCGGCCGCTGTCAGCCTCGCGATCGGGCAGCTTGAGGGCGAGTTGAACGTGAAGCTGTTCAACCGCAGCACGCGCGGCGTGAGTCTCACGGAAGCCGGCCAGCGCTACTGGCGGCAGACCGAACCCGCGTACCGGCAGGTCATGCAGGCACGCGACGAACTGAAGGAGGCGCGCAGCGAGCCGAACGGGCTGCTGCGCGTGACCGCGCTGCCGCTCGCGCGCTTGCTCGTGATCGCGCCGGTGCTCGCGACGTTCCGCGAGCGCTATCCGAAAGTCCGGCTCGAAATTCGCTACGAGAACGAACTCGTCGACATCGCGAAGGACGGCTTCGATGCGGGAATCCGCCTGGCCGACCGGCTGCAGCCGGGCATGATCGGCGTGCGGATCGCGCCTGCGCTGACGTGTGCGCTGGTCGCGTCGCCGGCCTATCTTGCCCGGCACGGCACGCCCGAGTCGATTGCCGCGCTCGCGCGGCATGCGTGCATCCGTTTCCGGTTTTCGGAAAGCGGCCGCCTGCACAAATGGCTGCTGCGCGACGGGCGGCACGACGTCGATCTCGATCCGGACGGCGTGTTCGTGACGAACGACGACGATGCGGTGATCGACGCGGCGCGCGCCGGAGTCGGCATCGCGTTCGCGTTCGTGCGCGAGCGGATCGAGCAGGACCTGCGCGACGGCACGCTCGTCGAGGTGCTGCCCGGTGCGTGCCGGACGCTGCCGCCGATGTGGCTGTATTACGTGAACCGCAAGCACGTGCCGGCCAAGCTGCGCGCGTTCATCGACGTGCTACGCGAGCGTGACGGCGCGGGCGCGGCGTAAGCGCTGCGGCCGTTCGCTGCAGCAATGGATCCGGCGGCGCATGATGGCGGCTCCAGCCACGAAGCCATGGAGTCGCGCGATGACCATATTTCCGCATTTTCCGATTCGAACGCTCGTGATTGCCGCGGCGGCGGCGGCCGTCGCGATTTCCGGCACACCGGCCATCGGCCAGACGTCGACGGTGCCGGCAGGCTCGGCGGTCGCGACGCCCGACAATGCGGTCCTGCTGACGGTGTTCCTGAAACACGACCAATCCCGTCCGCTCGCCGAGTTGAATGCGCAACTCGCGAAGCAGGGGTTCTACAAGGCGTTTCCGCCGCCGGGCGTCGAAGTCGTGAGCTGGACCGTGACGATGGGAATCGGGCAGATCGTCGTGCTGCGGCTGCCGGCGTCGCGGCTGCGCGAGGTCAATCGCGTGCTCGAGGACACGGCCTGGGGCGCGTACCGGACGGAGTTCTACCCGACCTACGATTACAAGGCGATCGGGTTGGGCGAGCATGAGCGGGCGAAATAGCGTACGGGAGCGTAGTTCCGCACCGACGGTGCGCCGCGCGGGCGCACCGGATCGACTCGTTCCCATTCCGAAACGCGCGGCGCCGTCGCGTTTTCGTCCTCACTGTCCGCGCTTGGCGCGGCAGATTTCTCCCAAATGGATCACAACGCGTTCATCCGATGAAAAAACCGCCCCGGTTCCCGGTATGATGCGCACCTGCGTTCGTGGAGCGCCGTATTTCTATGCGGTTTTGATGCGCAAGACATCACAAATTCGCACAAAGCGAACATGAAAGATTTTGTAATATAAGTTCCGTATACTCGTAAATTCTGGTTTCGGCGCCGCCCGCCCTCGTCCTGGCCGGCCGCCCACGCAGAACAACGAGATTTTCGTCGCCGCCCGGCCCACCCGCGCCGCGACACGCTATGCACCACCACTGAACACGTTATGTCTTCCCGCCACCCTGGTTCGCCCGGCCCTGCCGCGGCGGTGATCGCCCGTGCCCGGGCGCTGATCCGCAACGAGCGCGTGCTGTCGCCGCTGCTCGCGCTCGGTATCGGCCTGCTGCTGATCGTGGTTTTCCAGCACCTGTCGGAATCCGTCGACTACCGGTCGGTGATGCGCCAGTTGCGTCACATGTCCGTCGGCGAGTGGAGCGCGTCGCTCGCCGCGACGGCGCTCAGCTATCTCGCGCTCGTCGCCCGCGATGCGGTCGGCCTGCGCTACGTCGCGGCCAGGGTGCCGCGCGTCGCGCTATGGATCGGCGCGATCGCCGGCTCCGCGCTCGGCAACGCGACCGGCTTCGGCGCGCTGACGGGCGGCGCGGTGCGCGCCCGCGTGTACGGCGTGTCGGGCGTCACGCCTGCCCAGATCGGCCGGATGACGGTGTTCACGAGCGGCACGCTGGCGCTCGCGATGGTGCTGATGACGGCGGTCGGCATGGTCTGCGTGCCGGAGGCGCTCGCCGCGATGCTGCACGTCGCGCCCGGCGTGCTCACGTGGACGGGGGCCGCGTTGCTCGTCGTGCTCGCCGCGCTGGTCGTGCTGTGCGGCAACGCCGCGCGCCCGGTCGTCACGCGCTTCAAATGGTTGTCGTTCGACGTGCCGGCGCGGCGCGATCTCGTCGCGCAAGTCGTCTACGCGGTGCTCGACGTCGTCGCCGCGGGCCTGACGCTGTGGGTGTTGCTGCCGGCGGCGCCCGTCGGCTTCCCGACCTTCATTACCGTCTATGCCGCCGCGTTGCTGCTCGGGATGATCGGCCATACGCCGGGCGGGATCGGCGTGTTCGAAGCGGCGATGGTCTTCACGCTCGGCCGCGAAGTGCCCGCGCACGAAATGGTTGCCGCGCTGATCGCGTATCGCGCGATCTATTTCGGCGTGCCGCTCGTGCTGTCGGCCGGCCTGCTGGCCGGCTTCGAAGGCCGTGCGCTGCGACGCCGGCTCGTCACGCGGCAGGCCGCGCGCGTGTCGCAGCTCGCGCCGGTGTTCCTGAGCCTCGTGACGTTCGCGGTCGGCGGGATGCTGGTGATCTCGAGCGCGACGCCCGCGTTCTGGCACCGGATCGCGATCCTGCGCCACATCGTGCCGCTGTGGGTGCTCGAAGGCTCGCAGGTGATCTGCAGCGTGCTCGGCGTCGCGCTGCTGTTCGTCGCGCGCGGGCTGCTGCGCCGGCTCGACGGCGCGTGGTGGATGACCTTCGCATTGACGCTCGCGAGCCTCGCGCTGTCGCTGGCCAAGGGCCTCGCGTTCGTCGAGGCCGGCGTGCTCGGGACGCTGCTCGTGCTGCTGCTCGTCAGCCGCCGCCGGTTCAACCGTCATTCGTCGTTGCTCGCCGAGCGCTTCACCGTGAGCTGGTTCGTGTCGGTGGCGCTGGTGCTGATGCTGGCCGTGTGGGTGCTGTTCTTCGCGTTCCGCGACGTGCCGTACACGCGCGAGCTGTGGTCACATTTCTCGTTCGATGCGCGCGCGCCGCGGGCGCTGCGCGCGACGCTCGCCGCCGGCGTGTTCGTTGCCTTGTTCGCGCTGTGGCAACTGCTGCGCCCGGCGCCCGGGCGTTTCGTGAAGCCCGCGGCGCAGGACCTGGTCGACGCGGAGCAGATCATCCGCGCGCAGGAATGCAGCGACGCGGGCCTCGCGCTGATGGGCGACAAGTCGTTCCTGTTCTCGGAGTCGCGGCGCGCGTTCCTGATGTACGCGAAGAACGGCCGCACGTGGGCCGCGCTCCACGACCCGGTCGGGCCGCGCGAAGAGTGGCCGGCGCTGATCAGCAAGTTCATCGCGCTCGCGCATGCGCACAGCGGTCGCGCGGCGTTCTACCAGGTGCGCGCGAACGCGCTGCCGCTGTATCTCGACGCGGGGCTCACGCTGATGAAGCTGGGCGAGGAAGCGCATATCGCGCTCGACCGGTTCGACCTGAAGGGATCGAACCGCTCGCACCTGCGCTACGCGCTGCGCCGCGGCGACAAGGATGCGCTGACGGTCGAGGTGATCGCGCCGGACGACGTGCCGGCCGCGCTGCCCGCGCTGCGCGACATCTCCGACGGCTGGCTCGACAGCCGCGATGCGCGCGAGAAGAGCTTCTCGGTGGCCGCGTTCCACGACGGCTATCTCGCGACGCAATCGGTGATGCTGGTGCGGCAGGCCGACAAGCCGATCGCGTTCGTCACGTTCATGACGACCGACCTCAACACCGAGGCGACGGTCGGCGTGATGCGCCATCTGCCGGACGCTTCGCCGTACGCGATGGAGTATCTGTTTACGCAGCTCGCGCTGCATCTGAAGGAAGCGGGGTTCCGCAAGCTGAGCCTGGGTATCGCGCCGTTCTCGGGGATGGGCGCGGCGAAGATGCCGTCGCCGTTCCACCGGCTCGGCCTGATGGTCTGGCGCTTCGGCGGCCGCTTCTACAACTTCCGCGGCTTGCGCGCTTTCAAGAGCAAGTTCGAACCGCACTGGGAGCCGCGTTATCTCGCGGCCTCGGGCTCGGTCGGCGTGTTCGTCACGCTCGCGGATCTCTCATTGCTGGCTGGAGGTCGGCGTTCATGATGTTGACGAAGGGAATCGCGCGGGCGGCAGCCGCCTGCGCGGGAATGATGCTGGCCGGCGCCGCGTGCGCGGCGCAGCCGGCCGCAGTGAAAGCCGAAACCGTGTCCGGCGGCCGCTATGGGCCCGTGACCGTGACGAAGCCAAGCGGGCCGCTGCGTGGTTTCGTCGTACTGTTCTCGCGTGAGGCCGGCTGGCATGCCGCCGATCAGCAGGCGGCCGACGCGCTCGCGAAAGCCGGTGCGATGACGGTCGGCGTCGATTCCGCGCGTTACGCGGCGAATCTCGCCGCGAAGCAGGAGGCCTGCCACCACCTCGACGGCGACGCCGAGGCGGTCAGCCATCAGCTCGAACGTCTCGCGCAGTCGTCGCGCTATTTCACGCCGATCGTCGC
Source organism: Burkholderia sp. AU16482 (assembly GCF_002223285.1). Taxonomy (NCBI): domain Bacteria; kingdom Pseudomonadati; phylum Pseudomonadota; class Betaproteobacteria; order Burkholderiales; family Burkholderiaceae; genus Burkholderia; species Burkholderia sp. AU16482. Next base: position 1,240,342 of record NZ_NKEY01000006.1, on the reverse strand, counting down.
GGGCGTGGGCCAGGGCGGCGCGATCGCGAAGCAGATCCTGTCGATGGCGCCGGAGAACACGATCGCCGGTGTCGTCGCGGTCGGTCCGGCCGCGAAGCTCGATCCGCGCTTCAAGCCGTGTCCGCCCGATCCGACGATCGTGCGCCGCGCGATGCCGGGCTTCGTCGAAACGGCGGCGGCGGGCGACACTGGGAAGCTCGTGTCGCTCGTCACGTCGCACCTGCACGACACCACCAGCAGCGACGAGCTCGACGTATCGGACCTGCCGCTCGTCGAGCTGCCGGCCAAGGGCGGCAGCGACCGGCTCGCGATCGTGATCTCGGGCGACGGCGGCTGGCGCGATCTCGACAAGACGATCGCCGAGGCGTTGCGGCGCGACGGCGTGTCGGTGGTCGGCATCGACAGCCTGCGCTATTTCTGGAGCGAGAAGCCGCCCGCGCAGGTGAGCCGCGATCTGGCCCGCGTGATGCGCACCTACATGGCGCGCTGGCATGCGAGCCGCGTGGCGCTGGTCGGCTACTCGTTCGGCGCCGACGTGATGCCGTTCGCGTACAACCGGCTGCCGGCCGACCTGCGCGACAAGGTCGTGGTGATGTCGCTGCTCGGCTTCGCGCCGTCCGCCGATTTCCAGATCCGCGTGACGGGCTGGCTCGGCATGCCCGCCAGCGACAACGCGCTGAAGGTCGCGCCGGAGATCGCGAAGGTGCCGCCGGCGCTCGTGCAGTGCTTCTATGGCGCGGAAGAGACGGACACGATGTGCCCGGCGCTCGCGAACACGGGCGCCGACGTGATCAAGACGCAGGGCGATCACCACTTCGGCCGCGATTACATCGCGCTCGAAAAGAAGATCCTCGGCGGGTTCGGCAAGGCGACGGCGGCGCGCTGAACGCCGGCGGGCGCCCGCGTGACGTCGGGTGCCCGCCGGTTTGCTTGCGGTTCATCGCGTTCCGAGGTCAAGCGTCGACGACGAGCGCCGGATCGAGTGCGCGGATGCGCTGGTCGATGAAGTAGCCGCCGCCTTCCTGGTAGCGCAGGAACAGGCGGCCGCACGTGCGGCAGCGGCTGACGGTGCAGCGGTTGTACGGGAAATGGCGCGGCGCGATCGGTGCGTCGTCCGATGCGTAGCGCGTGCCGGCCGGATGATATTCCGCATAGGTCGGCTCGGCTTCGCCCGGCGCGACGAGCGTGGCCACTTCGGTCAGTTGCGTGTCCGGCAGCGACAGCGGCAGGGTCGTCCAGCCGGCGAGCGAGGTCCTCGTGCATGCGCACGGCTGCGTGACATGCGCGGCTTCGGCCGTCAGTTTCAGCAGCGCGTCGTGATCGACGTAAGGCAGTGGGCTCATGGGCAATCGGGAAAGGGCGGCAGGACCTGCAATGTAACCCGCGTGCGGCCTGGCTGCATGGCCGTGACGCGCCCCGCGCCGCGCGCATCGTGTGCGATCAGCCTGCCTTGCGGACGGGCGGCTGCGCGACCAGTTCGCCGAGCACGCGGATCGCGCGTTCGATGTCGCGGCTCCACGGGTGGCCGAAGTTCACGCGCACGCAGCGCTCGAAGCCGTGCGCGGCCGAAAAGAGCGGCCCCGGCGCGAAGCTGATGCCGCGGGCGATCGCCTGGCGATGCAGTTCCATCGCGTCGATCGCGTCGGGAAACGCGAGCCACAGAAAATACCCGCCGTCGGGCCGTACCCATTCGACGCCGGCCGGCAGCCAGCGCCGCAGCGCGTCGTCCATCCGGTCGAGCTGCGCGTGCAGCGCGCCGCGCAGCTTGCGCAGGTGCCGGTCGTAGCCGCCGTGCTCGAGATAGTTCGCGATGCCGGCCTGCGCCGGAATGCTGGCCGACAGCGTCGTCATCAGCTTGAGCCGCTGCACCTTCTCCGCGAACCGGCCGGCGGCGGCCCAGCCGATCCGGTAGCCGGGCGCGAGCGTCTTCGAGAACGAACTGCAGTGCATCACGAGGCCATGACGGTCGAACGCGCGCGCGGGCAGCGGGTAGTCCGGGCCGAAATGCAGCTCGCCGTACACGTCGTCCTCGATCAGCGGCACCTCGCGCGCCGCGAGCAGGTCGACGAGCGCGCGCTTTTTTTCGGCGGACAGCGTGACGCCGGTCGGATTCTGGAAATTGGTCATGAACCAGCACGCGCGGATGTCGTGCCGGTCGAGCGCGTTCGCGAGCGCATCGAGATCGAGGCCCGTGCGCGGATCGACGGGAATCTCGACCGCGCGCAGGTCGAGCCGCTCGATCGCCTGCAGCGCCGCATAGAAGCCGGGCGCTTCGACGGCGACGACGTCGCCGGGCCGCGTGACGGCCATCAGGCACAGGTTCAGTGCTTCGAGTGCACCGTTCGTGACGACGATTTCGTCGATCGGCTGCGAGATGCCGGTGGCGAGATAGCGCCGCGCGATCTGCTGGCGCAGCGCTTCGCTGCCGGGCGGCAGGTCGACGACGGTGCTCCACGGGCTCACGAGCCGCGCGGCTTGCGCGAGCGACTTCGCCAGACGCGGCAGCGGAAACAGTTGCGGCGCCGGGAACGCGGACCCGAGCGGCACGATGCCCGGCTGCGTGGCCGCGTCGAGCACGGAGAACACGAGGTTGCTGATGTCGACCTTGCGCGTGGCGCCGACGCGGCGCGTACGGTGCTTCGCCGCCGGGCTCGCGGCCGGTTGCGCGCCCGGCGCGACGTAGTAGCCGGAGCGTTCGCGCGCGCGGATCAACCCCCACTGTTCGAGCAGGTAATACGCGCGAAACACCGTCGACTGGCTCACGCCATGCTGCGCGATGATCTGCCGCAGCGACGGCAGGCGCGTGCCGACGGCAAGGTTGCCGTTGCGGATGTCGTCGGCGATCGTATGGGCGAGGGTTTCGTAGCGTTTCATCGGCGTGGGCGGAGTGCGTCGCCGCCGCACGCGGGCCGCAGCGGCGCCGCGCCGGCGGGCGCGGCCCATTGTCCGATGCGCGGCCCGAAAAGGAAAGCGCGGCTGTTCCGGCCGCGCCGTCCCGCGGCGTCAGGCCGCGTTCGGCTCGGCGTTGCGCCCGCTGCCGCCGCGCCGCAGCGGCGGCAACGGCTCGACCTTGCCGACCACGAACAGGTACGACAGTGCACCGACCACGCACAGCGCGCCGGCCACCGCGAGCGGCACCACGAACGAGCCTTTCGTGATCGACAGCATCACGCCGGTGAAGGTCGTGATGAAGATGCCCGCGAGATTGCCCGCGAAGTTCTGGATGCCGCCGAGCGAGGCGACGTGCGCGGGCGTCGGCGCGACTTCGCCGACGAGCGTCCACACGTTGGCGCCGGCGAACGACAGGCTGGCATACGCGAGTGCGAACAGGCCGAGGCAGGCCCAGTCGTTTTCGACGAACGCGGACAGCGCGATCGACGACGACAGCAGCATGCCGAACACGAGGCAGGTCTTGCGCGCGGCGGTGGCGCTCCAGCCGCGGCGGAACAGGCTGTCCGACACGTAGCCGCCGAGCCAGCCGCCGGGAATCGCGAGCAGCGCGGGCAGCATGCCCCACGTGCCGAGCGACGCGAGCGAGAAGCCGCGCGACTGCAGCAGGTAGCTCGGGAACCACGTGATGAAGAAGTAGATCGCGAAGTTCAGGCAGAACAGGCCGATCATCATTCCCCACACGGTGCGGTAGCGGAACAGGTCGAGCCACGACACCTTCGGGCCGTCGGTTGCGGCCGCAACCGTCGGCGCGCCGCGTTGCGCGAGCAGCGCGTCGACGGCGTCCGGCGCGATCGCGCGATAGCGTTCCGGATCGCGATAGACGAACCACCACGCCAGCGCCCATACGATGCCGATGCCGCCCGTGATCACGAACGACCCGCGCCAGCCGACCAGCGAGATCAGCCACGCGACGAGCGGCAGCGACAACGCCGAGCCGACGCGCGAGCCGCTGTCGAAGATGCTGCTGGCCAGCCCGCGCTCGCTGCGCGGGAACCAGTTGAACGCGACCTTCGCGAACGAAGGGATCGCGGCCGCTTCGCCGACGCCGAGCATCAGCCGTACGCCGACCAGTTGCGCGAGGCCGCGCGCGGCGCCCGTCGCGACGGTGAACACCGACCACCAGCCGACGGCCAGCGCGAGGCTAACGCGCACGCCGACCTTGTCGATGAACCAGCCGGCCGGCAATTGCAGGAACGCATAGGTCCAGAAGAACGCGCTCAGCACGAGCCCCATGCCGACCGCGTCGAGGCCGAGATCGGCACGGATGCTGGGTGCGGCGATCGCGAGGTTCGCGCGATCGATGAAGTTGATGACGTTGGCCAGGAAGCACATCAGGATCATGGCCCATCGGATGCGTGGCATGCAGGTGTCTCCGTGCGGAATGTCGTGGCGGGCGACCGGCGATCCGCTGCGCCGGCCGCCTCGAAAGGCGGATTACCGCGACGCTTGCGGTGCGCGGTCGAACTTCGTCAGCGCTTCCCACAGGCCGTTCAGGTAGACCGCGCCGAGCGCTCGGTCGTAGAGGCCGTAGCCGGGCTTGCCCGTTTCGCCCCAGATCATGCGGCCATGGTCGGGGCGCACGTAGCCGGTGAAGCCGGTGTCGTGGTACGCCTTCACGATCGCGGCGATGTCGAGCGAGCCGCAGCTCGACAGATGCGCGGTTTCCTCGAAATCGCCGTTCGCATCGACCTTCACGTTGCGGATGTGCGCGAAATGGATGCGGCCCATCGCGCCGAACTCGCGCACGAGCGCTTCGACGTCGTTCTCGGGGCCCGCGCCGAGCGAGCCCGAGCACAGCGTCAAGCCGTTCGCGGGGGAATCGACGAGGCGCACGATCCGCGCGAGATCGTCGCGGTTCTTCACGATGCGCGGTAGCCCGAAGATCGGTCGCGGCGGATCGTCGGGGTGGATCGCCATCTTCACGCCGGCTTCCTCGGCGACCGGAATGATCGCCTTCAGGAAGTATTCAAGGTTGGCCCACAGCGCGTGCTCGTCGACGTCGCGGTAGTCGGCGAGCAGCGCCTGCAACTGTTCGGGCCGGTAGCTCGAATCCCAGCCGGGCAGCGCGATGCCGTCGTTCGGATCGATCCGGTCGACCGCGTCGGTGCTGAATGCGAGGCAGGTCGAACCGTCGTCGAGCGTCTTCGACAGCTCGGTGCGCGTCCAGTCGAACACGGGCATGAAGTTGTAGCAGACGACGCGGATGCCGGCCGCGCCGAGATGGCGGATCGTCTGCCGGTAGTGGTCGATCAGGCGGTCGCGGCCCGGCTTGCCGAGCTTGATGTCCTCGTGCACGGGCACCGACTCGACGACGTCGAACTGCAGGCCGGCGCGTTCGATCGTCGCCTTCAGCGCTTCGATCTTGTGCGCGGGCCAGACCTCGCCCACCGGTTCGTCGTAGATCGCGGACACGATATGCGTGACGCCGGGGATCTGGCGGATGTATTGCAGCGAGACCGGATCGGACTCGCCGTACCAACGGAAAGACATCTTCACTGGAGCGGCTCCTGGCTGGCGGTTCATGCGTCGGACGGCCGGGGCGGCAGCGTGCCGGCCCGTCGTCGGTATGCGGATTATGATTGGTATGCCAATTGTGCGGGATAGTGGTTTACCAGTTGTTCGGGCGAACGCTGGTCCGTGTGACGTTTCCGGAAGCGCCAGACAAGGCCGGCCAACGGTCGAACCGGGGGTGTCGTACAAATTGGTGTACCATTTTGACGATCCGGCGCCGCAGCGGCGCCGGCCAGCCTGTTGCGAGCCTTCCGATGACCGATCTTTCCAGCCTGCCCGCCAGCCGCGACACCGATGCCGCGGACCGCTCCTATATCGGCCTCGCGCGACAGATTCACGCGATGGTGGCCGCCGGCGCGTTCGAAGCCGGCGCGCGGCTGCCGTCGGAGCGCAGCCTGGCCGACCAGTTCGGCGTGAGCCGCACGCAGGTGCGCGAGGCGATCATCGCGCTCGAGGTGCAGGGAATCGTCGAGGTGCGGATCGGCTCGGGCATCTATGTGTCGGCGGCCGATGCCGCGCGGCCTGTGACGTTCGAAGTACCGCGCGGCCCGGGGCCGATCGAGACGCTGCGCGCGCGCGGGCTGATCGAGGCGGAAGTCGCGGCGCTCGCGGCGACCGAACGCAAGGATGCCGATCTCGACCGCCTGTTTTTCTCGCTGACGACGATGCGCGAGCAGATGAACGACAAGGCCGCCTATGACGCGGCCGATCGTCAGTTCCATCTGCGAATCGCGGAATCGACCGGCAACACGGTGCTGCTGCACATGGTCACGGCGATGTGGGATTGTGCGCGCAGCGATCCGCTGTGGGACAAGATCGAGGAGCACTTTCACTCGACCGCGCTGCGCGAGGCGTCGCAGGACGATCACCAGCGCATCTTCGCGACGATCATGGCGCGCGACGCGGACGGTGCGCGCGACGCGATGCGCGCGCACCTGTCGCGCGTGATCGCGGAATTCACGCAGGCCTGGCGCTGACGTTCGTCTTCGCGACCCGACACGGGCCTGAGTTATCGCGTCGCATTTGCCGTCCGCGGCCCGCGAACGCGCGCCGTGTGCGGCTTGTTCCAATTGCGCGACCGTGCGTTTTATGGTCTCGTTGCGGGATATCGCATCGACTCGAAAAAGGACAGTCGAATGCAGCCGGGCGATTCACACGGGGTCCCATTGATCAGCGGAATTGGCGCACCCAGGCGCGCACGCGGCGCCGTGCGCGCGCTGCTCGTCATATTGACGCTGGGCTTGCTGGCGCCCGTGCCGCCCACCTTCGCCGCCTCTCCCGAAACCGCCAACGACAACGTGCTGCGCGTGCTGGCGTGGCCCGGTTATGCCGACAGCGATATCGTCAGCGCATTCGAGGCGCAGTTTCATGTGCGCGTCGAGGTGACGCTGGTCGATTCCGACGAAGCGCTGTGGGCGCGCATGCACAGCGCATCGCCGCCCCCGTACGACGTGCTGGCCGCGAATACGGCCGAGATCCAGCGCTATGCGCACGAACACCTGCTCGCACCGATCGACCTGCCGCGCGTCCCGAACCGGCGGCGGCAGTTGCCGAATTTCCAGCAGCTCGCGACGATCGGCGGCCTCGTGCAGGACGGCGCGTCCTACGCGATTCCGTTCACGTATTCGTCGATGGGGCTGATCTACGACCGCAAGCAGGTGCCGGCCGCGCCGCGCTCGATGCGCGAGTTGTGGAATCCGCGTTACCGCGGCAAGGTGCTCGACTTCAACAGCGCGCAGCACAATTTCTCGTTTACGGCGCTGGCGCTCGGCTATCCCGACCCGTTCCGCCTGTCGCCTGCGCAGACGCTTGCCGTCGCCCGCAAGCTGATCGACCTGCGCCGCAACCTGCTGACGTACTACACGCTGCCCGAGGAGGCGACCGCGCTCTTTGTCCAGCATCGCGCAGCGCTGATGTTCGGCAACTACGGCACGCAGCAGGTCGAGCAGTTGCGTCGCGCCGGCGCGGACGTCGGCTACGTGATCCCGGACGAAGGCGCGCTGGCATGGCTCGACTGCTGGGCCGTCACGCGCGGCGCGCAACGTCCCCAGCTCGCGTTCGCGTGGATCAACTACATGCTCGAACCGGCGATCGGCACGCTGCTCACCGAGCGCCAGGGTCTCGCGAACACGCTCGAGCCGCCTCGCGGCGTGGAGACCGGGCGCCAGCATCTCGTCTGGATTCAGCCCGTGGAGGACATCGCGCGCCGCGAATCGCTGTGGAGCCGCATCGTGTCGGGCGACCGGCCGGAGCAGTTCGGAAAATGATCCGGCTCGGGCTCACGTCGAAGCTGTCGGTGCTGTTCGCATGCATCGGCGTGATCGCGTCCGGCACGACCGGCTACTACGCGTATCGCGCCAACCGCGCGATGCTCGTGCAGGAAGCGCAGCACAGCCTGCTGATGTCGACGCAATTGCTCGGCCAGCGCTTCACGACCGCGCTCGCCGACGTGGCCGACGATGCGCTCGTGCTCGCGCAGTTGCCGTCGTCCGCGTTCGTCGCGGGCACCGACCACCCGGACAACGCGAGCCGCATGCGGCTCGAGCAGGTGTATTACAGCTTCATGAGGAATCATCCGGAATACCTGCAGATCCGCCTGATCGCGAGCGGGCATTTCGGGATCGAACGCATTCGCCTCGATCGTGATGCGCGCGGCATCGTCGTGCTGCCCGAAAGCGTATTCCAGGAGAAAGGACAGTTTTCCTACGTATTCGATACGCTCGCGATGGCGCCCGGTCATATCTACCTGTCGCCGATCGCGATCAATCACGAGACGGGCGCGCATGCGGCGCAAGGGCTGCCGATCCTGCGCGTGGGGACGCCGGTGGTCGACGCGTCGGGCCAGACGGTCGGCGCGCTCGTCGTCGACGTCGAGCTGTCGCGCGTGTTCGACCGGCTCGAACGCGACTTGCCGCGAGACTACGGGGTCTATCTCGCGAACGAGTGGGGCGACTTTCTCGTGCATCCCGATTCGTCACAGACGTTCGGCTTCGATCGCGGCCGGCGCGTGCTGATGCAGGATCGCTTCGCGGCCACGCGCGCGCTGTTCGACAGTGCGCGCACGAACGTGACGCTCAACGGCCTCGCGCAGCCCGACGAGGCGCCGGGCCAGATGTTCGCGTTCGTGCGTACGCCGTTCGGGCACGACGACGGCAACCGCTTCGTCGTGCTCGGGATGGCCCGCCCGCTGGGCGACGTGCTCGCGCCGGCCGGCATGCTGGGCGAACGGATCGTCAGGATGGTGCTCGTATCGAGCATGCTCGCGGTGATCCTTGCGATCCTGTTCGCGCGTGCGATCACGCGGCCGTTGCAGACGCTTGCGCGCGCGGCGACGCATGTGTTCGACGATCCGGCCGCCGAGCGGCTGCCGGTCGAGCGTGCCGACGAGATCGGCGTGCTCGCGCGCTGTTTCGAAAGCATGCGCGTCGAGATCCGCACGCAGGTCGCGATGCTGCGCGCGAAGCAGCAGGAGCTCACGCATCTCGCCGGCCACGATCCGCTGACCGCGCTGCCGAACCGTATGCTGTTCATGGAGCATCTGGACGCCGCGATCCGGCACGCGGCCGCGGTACGCGAAGGGCTGGCCGTCATGTTCGTCGACCTGGACGGGTTCAAGCAGATCAACGACCAGCTCGGACACTCGGCCGGCGATCGCACGCTGGTCACCGTTGCGAAGCGGTTGACCCACGTGCTGCGCAGCGGCGACATGGTGGCCCGGCTGGGCGGCGACGAATTCATCGTGCTGCTCTCGGACGTGCATTCGCCGGCGGTGATCGGCGATGTCGCGACGCGCATCCAGATCGTGATGGCCGAGGAACTGGAGTTCGACGAACGGCGCGTGGCCGTCGGGGCGAGCATCGGTGTCAGCGAGTTCCCCGCGGACGGCGCGTCGGCCGAGGAACTGCTCGTCAAGGCCGACGCGGCGATGTACGCGGCCAAGGCGTCCGCGCAGCGCGCATGCGTGCGCTACCAGGATCTGATTCGGGGCAGCGCGCCGGACGAGACCGGCCGCGTCGCGTCGGGCGGCCGCTGACGGCGGGCCGAAACGCGAAGAGCCCGTCGCGGGACGGGCTCCTCGCCGTGCGGGCTGCGCGCGCAGGGCGCGCGGCGGCGCGCTTAATGGCCGAAGTAGACCGAGTCGTGCCGGCTTTGCACCCGCACGGCCGGTGCGCCGCTCTCGCCGGTCGCGGCCGGTTGCGAACCGAAGCCGCTGTTGTCGACGCCGCGCACGCGGGCTTCCGCGGCCTGGACGTCGGCCGGGTAGTACGGGCTCGACTGGCTCGGCTTGTAGCCGGCGTTTTCGAGCTGGACCAGTTCATTGCGCACCTGGGCACGGGTCACGGTGCTTTGTGCGAATGCGCCGAACGAGGCGGACAGGGCGACGGCGGCTGCGACTGCGGAAACGAGCGATTTCATGATGACCTCCGGTGTTTATTGGCTTTCCGCGTTCGACGCCATGTCGTCAGCGGTTGAATACATCGTAGGCGCGGGGTCACCTAGGGTAAACGTGAATTTGAGTGAAAGATCGTTGCTTTCGCGGTAACAATGCCGCGACCGAACCCCTTCTGTCCCCACGCTGTATTACGGGGATTGAACGGAGTGGCGGGAGAGTGAAAGGGCGGGATGTCGCGCGGGCGCGGGCGCCCGGGCGTCGAAGGGCCGGCGACCGTCGCGCGGCGGCACGGCTCGCGCCAGGGTGCCGGCTCAGACCCCGTCGTCGTCGATTTCCTTGCGCTCGCGGCGCTCCTCGTTGCCGCGACGCGCGCGCAGCCGCTGGCGCGACAGGACCGCGATCACTTGCTGGGTCGGCGCGCCGGACGGCAACTCGTTGCGGATGCGATCGGGGACCATCGGCAGGCCCGCGCGCTGCCGGCGCAGCGCCTTGGCGATTGCCCGGCGGCATTCGTCGCCGTGGCAATCCCATTCATCGCGGATTCTCAGGCAATAACGGCATTGTTCCATCCGGCTAGTCTAGCGCGTCTTCGGGAATGAAGCAGGACGTGGTGCCGGACGCCGGCGGCGCCGGGCGTGGCAGTCGTTCAGTCGGATTGAAGTGCATCATCGAATGGTGCGGCGTGGCGACGCGTGGCTGTCCGCTGCCTGACCGCAGGGCCGGTTCAATATAATTCAAGAGAACGCGGCATACCATGCACAGAATACATGCCCTCGAACAAGGAAACCCGATGACGCTTGCCCAGTTGCAGGCCCTGGCTGCGGTGGTGGAGCTCGGCTCGCTGACGGCCGCGGCAGACCGGCTCAGCCGCAGCCAATCCGCGATCAGCCACGCGCTGACGGAGCTGGAGGACATCACGCAGATCAAGCTGCTCTGGCGCGACCGGCAGCCGGTCCTCCTGACGGCGGCCGGCGAACGCCTGTGGCCGTATGTGCAGAGCGTGGTGCGGGAAGCGCAGATGCTGCGTCAGCAGTTCAGCCTGGCGCGCGGCAAGCTCGAAGGAAAGCTGGTGGTCGCGTCGCTGCCGAGCGTCTCGCTGGCGTTCGTCGTTCCCGCGCTCGAGGCGTTGAAGGCGATGCACCCGGGCGTATCGGCGGTGCTGCTCGAAGGCACGGACAGCGAAGTCGAAGGGTGGATCGACGACGGGACGGCCGACGTCGGCGTGGTGGCCGGCACGAAGACGTTCGCGCACAACCTGCCGCTGCTCGACGAGGATTTCGTCGCGGTGGCGGCCGCCGACATGTTCGCCGGCCGCAAGAGCGTGTCGGCCAGGCAGTTGGCCGCGGCGCCGTTCATCTTCTCGAAGGCCGGGTGCGGGCCGGTGATCGCGGATTACTTCGCGCGCGGCGGCGCGCCGCTTCGGGCGGCGTTCAACGTGGTCGAGATGCGCACCATCCTGTCGATGGCTGAAGCCGGCATGGGCGTGTCGATCGTGCCGCGCATCACGCTCACGTACACACCGTTCGGCGGCCGCGTGCTGGCCCTGTCGCCGCGGCTGCATCGGTCCGTGCGGCTGGCGTGGAATACCGCCGGCAACGCGGTCGCCGACGCGTTCGTGCGGCTCGTCGACGCGCAACGTGCGAAAGCGGAAAAGACGATTCGCACGCGCGCGAAAAAGGGCAGGTAGCGGCCGGCCGCAAGATGAACGGCGCTCATGGGCCGCTTGCAGTTTATTCATGCCGACGACGGCCGCGATGCAATACATTGTTCGCACCTCGTGATCGTCGCCCTGAAGGAGCGTGCCGTGCCTGCCTTGCCCACCCTGTTTGCGTTCGGACTCGTGTCGCTCGGCATGGTGCTGACGCCCGGACCGAACATGATCTACCTGGTTTCGCGCTCGATCTGCCAGGGCCGCCGCGCCGGGCTGGTGTCGCTCGGCGGCGTCGCGCTGGGATTCGTGTTCTACATGGTCTGCGCGGCAGTGGGCATCACCGCGCTGGTGATGACCGTGCCGTATGCGTACGATGCGCTGCGCGTTGCCGGCGCGCTGTATCTCGCCTACCTCGCGTGGCAGGCGCTGAAGCCGGGCGGGCGCTCCGCGTTTCAGGTCAGGGAGTTGCCGCACGACAGCCGCATCAGGTTGTTCGCGATGGGCTTCATCACGAACCTCGTGAACCCGAAGATCGCGGTGATGTACCTGTCGTTGCTGCCGCAGTTCATCGTGCCGGGGCACGGCAGCGTGCTCGCGCAATCGCTCGCGCTCGGCTGCGTGCAGATCGCGGTGAGCGTCAGCGTCAACGCGCTGATCGCGTGCGCGGCGGGTTCGATCGCGGGCTTTCTCGCGGGGCGGCCGCTCTGGGCGGCGGCTCAGCGCTGGCTGATGGGGACGGTGCTGGCCGGGCTGGCGATGCGGATCGCGCTCGAATCGCGAAGCTAGCGCGGTGGACGCGGCTCCGAGCACGGCCGGTCGGGATCCGGCCTGCCGTCAATGCCCCGGCCATCGTCACCCGTGGCAATTGCCCTCGGCCTGCTTGCTCGTCCGCACGCGCTTGGCCTTGTCACGACGCCGGCCGCGTGTCGCGAGCCAGCACAGGATCGACCCGCCGCACACCATCGACGCGCCTTGCCAGAATTCGGCGGACAGCGGCGCATCGAGCAGCATCGCGGCGAGGGCAGCGGCGAGCACCGGGGTGAAGTACGATGCGCCGACGATGACCGTCACGTTGCCGTGCATGATGCCGGTGTTCCAGGCCGCATAGCCGAAGCCGAGCGCCGACGCGGCCAGCACGAGATACGCGACCGCGTGCAAACTGAACGTCATGGCGCCGCCGCCTTCGATCGCGAACTTGATCCAGAGCACCGCGGCGACCAGCATGAAGAACGGCGTGACGCCGTTCCTGCCGTCGGCGATGCGCGCGGTCACCGTGCAATAACCGGCCCAGATCAGCGCGCCGAAGAATGCCAGCCCGTAACTCAGCGGATTGTCCGCGACGTTGCGCAGCATGCCGGCCGGATCGAGCCCCTGGTCGCCGCCGAGCACCCGGCAGATGCCGAGCATCGACAGCAGGACGCCCGGCACGACGAGCAGGTTCGCGCGCTGCTTGTTGAACACGATGGCGGCGACCAGCGTGAGGCTCGGCCACAGATAGTTGACCATCGCGACTTCGATCGCTTGCTGACCGTTGCGCGCATAGCCGATCGACAGCGACAGGCATACCTCGTACGACACGAACAGCAGCCCGCCCCAGAGCAGATAGTTTTTCGGGAATCGGCTCAGGTCGGGGAAGCCGATCGAGAACAGCAGCAGCACGGACGCCACCGTATAGATCATCGCCGCGCCGCCGGTCGCGCCGAGGCTTTCGCTGACCCCGCGAACGAGCGCGACCACCGACGCCCATAACAGCACCGCGCCGAGCCCGAGGAGCGTTGCCTGGTTCTTGCGTTTCATGCTTGCTGCGTGTTTCAACATGCCCATTCGATTTCGGATGATTCGGGTCGGCTCGCGCGTGCTGTTGTCGCAAGCAGCGGTACCAAGCGAAGGTTCCGCCGGAAACGCGCATTTTACGGGGGCGCGGCCGTTGCGGCGTTGCAGCCGCACCTGTATGACCGACGCAGTCGCGAGAACCGATCACGCGTCGTCGATGCGCCACGGCGCGCCGATTTCCGACAACGCGGGTCGATCGAGTCGAGCATCGCGTTCCGCATCGGGCCGAGCGTGGTGACAAGGAGGAAGCCGGCTTCGTCGATCGACAGATCGATCAGCGGCCAGCCGCCGGCCGCATCGCGAACTTCAAGCCGCCGTTCGTGTGGATCGACGTCGACGTCGCCATGCGCTTGTCGCGGCACATGGCGACGGCATCGAATGCGGCGGCCGAAGGCGGCGTGTGAATGCGGTATTCGAAACTCATCTGCATGGGGCGGTGTGCGAGGCGGGCAGTCTAACTCGCGCCGGGGTATTCCGTTCTCGACGGCAACGCGTCGGACGTCCGCCGCAGCGGGCGCCCGACGCGTCGATCACCGCTCGTGCCGCTTCTTGCTCAGCTCGATCGTCTCGAACAGTTCGTATTGCGCGGTTGGCTGCTGGTCGGCGCCCGGCGCGTGGTAGTAGCGCATCGTGATCGTCGTGTGGCCGCCCGGCTTGCCCGGATCGTGGTCGAACACCGCGATCCCGTAGCCGGTGCCCGTATCGCGGCGCGCGGACCAGATCGCATCCTCGAGCGCATCGGCCGGCTGGCGCACGAACGTGTTCGGCGCGGTGCCCGGCACCGGCCGGTTCGGCTTCGTGAACACCTTCGCCTGCGCGAAACCGGTCGACGGGTTTTCGCCGTACACGTCGAGCGGCGCGCTGGTGCCGCCGCCGCCGAGGATCAGGTGGATCGTGCCGTGGCTCGTGTCGAACGTCGTGCGGCCGGGATCGTTCGAGCCGACCGGGCGCGGCTGCAGCGTTTCGACCACTTCGCCGGTTTTCGCATCGACGCCCGCGCGGTGATTGCAGCCGCGCACCGGATAGCTGCGCTCGTAGTCGTGATCGTGGCCGCACAGCACGAGATCGACGCCGTAGCGGTCGAACAGCGGCAGCCACGCTTCGCGAATGCCCTTGTCGGACCCGTTGCCCGTCTTCGACGAACTGAGCGCGTCCTGGTGCATCTGCACGACGATCCAGTCGATGTCGTCGTCATGCGCGGCGTGCCGCAGCGTGCGTTCGAGCCAGCGTGTCTGCTCGCCGTTGCTGTAGCCGCGCACATAGAACGACGTACCGGGCTCGATCGGCGGGCGGCCGGTGCTCGCGGCCGGCACGAGCGGCGCCGGGCCGCCGACGAACGCGGCGGCATCCTGGTACACGACGTCGTCGGCGTCGAGCGACACGAACAGCACCGAGCTCACGCGGAAGCTGTACCAGCGGCCCGGGAAGTGCGTGCCGTTCTCCGGCAGCGTGTAGCGGGCGAGGTACGAGTCGAGCCCCTGCGGACCGTTGTTGAATTCGATCTCGTGGTTGCCGGGGCAGGGCATCCACGGGCGATTCGCGGCCGACGTCTGGTTGTTGTTGCCGAAATCGCGCCACACGTCGGGCTGGTGCGCGGGGTTCAGGTTCGCGTAGCAGAGGTCGCCGTTCAGCAGGTGAAAGAGCGGCTGGAACTGCTCGACGGCCTGCACCGCGAAGCGGCTCTGCGGCGACGACAGCACCCACGCGCCGTTCGGCGTCGCGAGGTCGCCGTAGCTCGTGAAACGAAACGGTGCGCGGCCGCGCGGCGCGGTCGAGAAATTCGCGGAGAACGGCTGCGCGGCATGGCTGTCGTTGTCGGCCGTGATCTCGTAGCGGTAGCGCGTATCCGGCTTCAGCCCGTGCACGCGCGCGTGGTACGTGAACACCGTTTCGCCGTTCAGGCCGTCGGTGTACAGGCGCTGGACGCCGTGCACGGTGCGCGCCGGCTCGCCGTCGGCGACGATGCGCGCGCGCGGGTTCACGGCCGGCGCGAGCGACGCCCACGAGATCACGACTTCGGACGTCGGGTCGTTGCCCCACGTCAGGTGAACCTGTTCGGGCGTGCCGTCCGGGTTCGACGCGCCGGCGCGGGCAGCCGCGAGCCCGCCGGCGGCGGTGGCGAGGCCGGAGACGCCGGCGAGTTTCAGGAAGCCGCGACGCGACACGGACGCGGCCGGCTCGTTCGGCTGGTCAGGGAGAGTGTCCTGGTTCGACATGGTCGGTGTTTTCGTTGATGGGGCGCGAGGTGGGGAACCGTGCGGCCATGCGCGAGCACGGCCGGGGCCTGGGCCGGAAACGAGCGGGATCCCGGTCGCATGCATTGTCGAAGGGCAGTTTTGCCGCGGTGTGACAGTACCGCGACCCGGCATGCGTGGTGGCCGGTGCGGACAACCGCGCGTTGTGCGCCTCCAGTCACCATCGGTGCCGGGGCGCACCCGAAATTTATTTGCCGACACCGCGACGGATTTCTTCTGCCTGCTCCGTTTAACGCATGAACGACCGCTTCTGGTCGATGCCCGTTATTTCGGAGTCTTTCATGAAACTTTCCGTTCAGTTGCGATTGGCTGCCGGATGCGTGGCCGCGCTTGCGGCGTCGGCGGCATTCGCGCAGGCCGTCATCGTCGCGCCTTACGCGCCGCCACCGCCGCGCGTCGAAGTGATGCCGGCGCCCCGTGCCGGTTACGTGTGGGACCAGGGCCACTGGCACTGGCGGCAAGGCCGTTACGTGTGGATTCCGGGACACTGGCAGGTCGTGCGCGTCGGTTACCACTGGGTGCCCGGGCATTGGGCCGCGCGCGGCCCGGCCTGGCGCTGGGTGCCGGGTCACTGGGCCTGACGCGCAGGCCGCCGCCCGGCATGCGATGCCGGCGCAGCGGATTTTCCACGCAATATCATGAGCCGAAGCGATGCCTTTTCGAACCATCGTAATCGTGGCGGCCGCAGCCATCGTGCTGGCCGGCTGCGTCGTGGTGCCGGCCCGTCCGGTGTATTACCGGCCCGCGCCGGTCGTCGTATATTGAGCGCGCCGGCCGACGCTCGCGCGGCCGGCTGACGGGATCGACATGCGGCGCGAACCGGACGTCGATGAAACGGATATGGCCGACACCGTGTGCCATGTCGGGCGCGACGCGCGCGGCGTTGACGAACGGGCGGCATGGCGCCGTCCGGCGCCGGCCCGACGCATGCAAGGAGAGCACCACGATGAGCTTCAGCCGGGCGGCGGTTCCCTCTGCCGTGACAGTGCAGCGCTCGCGCGCCGCTCGACGGAGCCGGCGGCGTTGAGCGATCGCGGCGACCGCGATCCGGACGCGGAACTCGTCGCGCGCGTCGGCGCGCGCGATTCATCGGCGGTGCGCGTGCTCGTCGCGCGCAAGCTGCCGCGGCTGCTCGCATTGGCGACGCGCATGCTCGGCGACCGGAACGAAGCCGAGGACGTCGCGCAGGAGACGTTCTTGCGAATCTGGAATCAGGCGCCGCGCTGGCGTGAAGGCGAAGCCCGCTTCGACACGTGGCTGCATCGCGTCGTGCTGAACCTGTGCTACGACCGGTTGCGGGGCCGGCGCGAGGAGCCCGTCGATACGCTGCCCGACGTGCCCGACACGCAACCGGAGCCGGCCGCGCATGCGGAACTGCGTTCGCGCGACGCGCGCGTGCGCCAGGCCCTGGCTGCATTGCCGCCGAGGCAGCGGGAAGCGCTGGTGCTCCAGTACTATCAGGAAATGTCGAACGTGGAAGCGGCCAACCTGATGGGCATCACCGTCGATGCGCTGGAAAGCCTGCTCGCCCGTGCGCGGCGCAATCTGCGCGCGCAACTGGCCGGCGACCCACCTAGCGAGGACAAGCGATGACACCCGAACGATTTCGCACCATCGTCGCCGCGTACGGCTCGGACGCGCGGCGCTGGCCGGCCGCCGAGCGCGCGGCCGCCGAGGCGTGGGCGCACGCGAACCCGCGCGACGCGCTGCTGGCGCTCGACGATGCGGCCGACCTCGATGCGTGGCTCGCGTGCGATACGGTCGAGCCGCCGGCGCCGTCGCTCGTCGAGCGCATCGTCGCGACGGCGCCCGCGCCGCGGCGCGCACGCCGGCGCGGCGCCGTATGGTGGTCGGGCGCGGCGTTCGCGGGCGTCGGCCTGGCCGGTGCGCTCGCGGGCGCGGTGGCCGTGTCGATGCTGATGCTCGGCAGCGCGCCGCCGGCGCCGCACGAGCCGGGCTATCTGACGACGACGTTCGGCAGTCCGGGCGTGGACGGGAGCGACGAATGACCGAACGCGGCTGGAAACTCACCCTCGTCGGCTCGGTCGTGCTGAACGTGTTCATGCTCGGCGCGATCGGCGGCGGCGCATATCAATGGTTCTCGACGCATCGCGACCTGCATGCGGGCGGCACGCCCGCGCAGCGCACGGCGTTGCGATTCGCGGCGGACGAATTGCCCGATGCGCGGCAGCGCGAGTTTGCCGCCGCGCTGAAGGCGGCGCGCAAGAGCGGCCGCGATTTCGCGCGCGAAGGGCGCGACGGCCGAATCACCGTGCTGGACCTGCTCGCCGCGCCACAACTCGATCGCGCAGCGATCGATGCGGCGCTCGATCGCACGCGCGCGGCCGACACCGCGATGCGTGCGCAGGTCGAGCGCAGCGTCGTCGATTTCGCGGCGACGCTGACGCCCGACGAGCGCGTGAAGTTCGTCGACGGGTTGCAGCACAGCGGCAACTGGCGTCTGCCGCCGAAGCTGCGGAAGAAGCCGGACGCATCGGCGAGCGAGTAAGCCGCGCGCGGGCGGCACGCGACTCCGCGTATTGCTCGCGCGTCATGCGTGTGCCGGTTCCGGCGCATCGCCCGGGCGTTGTCCGTCGACGATGTGCGCCGCCGTGCGGCGAGATTTCCGCCCGGCGTTTCCCCGATCACGAGAAATATTTTCCCGCCCCGCGACGGATTTCCCGGTGCGCTTGCGTTGAACGTGAGTACGCACCGCAAGAGAGCCCGTCATGGACCATCCGAACGACGCCACGCCGGCCGCGATCGCGCTGAACCGTTTCGGTCTCGGCGCACGGGCCGACGAAGCACCGCCCGCCGAGCCGAAGGCGGCACTCGTCGCGCAATTCGACCGCTACGACGCGCGGCCCGCCGCATGGGCCGGCGAGCCGGACGCGGTCACGCTTGCCACGCGCTTCGCGAACATCCGCAACGCGATGACGGGCGACGACGCGGCCGCGAAGCGCGCGACCGCGCAATCGATCCGCCGCGACGGCTACGACGCGTATCGCAGCGCCGTCGCCGCGCGCATGAACAGCGCGCTGACCACGTCCGCGCCGTTCGTCGAACGTCTCGTGCATTTCTGGGCGAACCATTTCGCGGTATCGGTCGACAAGGGGCAGGTGGCCGCGTATGCGGGCGCGTTCGAACGCGACGCGATCCGTCCGCACGTGCTCGGCCGGTTCGAGGACATGCTCGTCGCCGTCGAGCAGCATCCCGCGATGCAGGTGTTCCTCGATCAGGCGCGCTCGGTCGGCCCCGACAGCCCGGCCGCGCTGCGTGCGCAGGCACGCAATCCGTCGGCGAAGCGCGGGCTCAACGAGAACCTCGCGCGCGAAATCATGGAACTGCACACGCTCGGCGTGCGTACCGGTTACACGCAAGCCGACGTGACGGAATTCGCCCGTGCGTTGACCGGCTGGAGCATCGCCGGCGGGCGCGGGCCGCAGCCGGGCGATGCGGCGCCCGGCGCATTCGTGTTTCGCCCGAATCTGCACGAACCGGGCACGCGCACGGTGATGGGCCGCACCTACGATCAACCGGGCGAAGCGCAGGCGCGCGCGATCCTGCATGACCTCGCGTGTTCGGAGGCGACGGGCCGGCACATCGCGTTCCAGCTTGCTCGTCATTTCGTTGCCGACAACCTGCCGCCCGCGCTGACCGACCGGCTCGCGCGCGCATTCGCCGCGAGCGGCGGCGATTTACCGACCGTCTATCGCGCGCTTGTCGATGCGCCCGATGCGTGGGCGCCGGTCAACCGCAAGTTCAAGACGCCGTGGGAGTGGGCCGTATCGTCGCTGCGCGGGCTCGGGTGGCGCGACACGGGTGATCTCGAGGCCGCGCCGCTGCTCGCGCAGCTCGGCCAGCCGGTGTGGCGGCCGGGCTCGCCGGCCGGCTACGACGACGTCGCCGCGAGCTGGGCCGCGCCCGACGCGCTCGTGCGCCGCGTCGAGATCGCGCAGCGTCTCGCCGCGCGTACGGGCGACCGGCTCGACCCGCGCACGCTCGGCGACACGCTGCTCGCCGGTTCGATGAGCGCGCCGACCGCGACCGCGCTCGCGCGCGCCGAAAGCGCGACGACGTCACTTGCGCTGCTGCTCGTGTCGCCCGATTTCCAACGGAGATGACCATGGCACTGTCCCGCCGACAATTCCTCAGCGTTGCCGCCGCCGGCGCGGGCGCGATCCTCGTCGCGCCGCGGATCGTATTCGCGAATGTCGAAACCGACCGGCGCTTCGTGTTCGTGATCCAGCGCGGCGCGGCCGACGGCCTGAACATCGTCGTCCCGTATGCGGAGCCCGCGTATGCGTCGCTGCGCGGCCCGCTCGCGATCGACACGGCGGCGGCGACGCGGCTCGACGGCACGTTCGCGCTGCATCCGTCGCTCGCGCAGACCGCGCAGTTGTACCGCGACGGCCACGCGCTGTTCGTCCATGCGATCGCGTCGCCGTATCGCGACCGCTCGCATTTCGACGGCCAGAACGTGCTCGAAACGGGCGGCCGTGCGCCGTACCAGGTGAAGGACGGCTGGCTGAACCGGCTCGCCGCGCTGCTGCCGGCGACGCGCGACAGCGCAATCGCGTTCGCGCCGACCGTGCCGCTTGCGCTGCGCGGCACGGTGCAGGCCGCGTCGTATGCGCCGTCCGGTTTGCCGGCCGCGCCGGACGATCTGCTCACGCGCGTGTCGGCGCTCTACGAAGCCGACGCACAGCTCGGCCCGTTGTGGCAGTCGGCGATGGAAGCGCGCGGCCTCGCAGGCGACGCGCATGCGCGGCAGGACCCGGCCGGCGTCGGCAAGCTCGCCGCGACGTTTCTCGCGCGCGACGACGGGCCGCGGATCGCGATGATCGAGACGAGCGGTTGGGATACGCACAGCGCGCAGAACGCGCGGCTCGCGAATCAGTTGAAGGCGCTCGATACGATGCTCGCCGCACTGCGCGACGGCCTCGGGCCGGCATGGCAGCAGACCACGGTGCTGGTCGCGACCGAGTTCGGCCGCACGGCCGCGGCGAACGGCACGGGCGGCACCGATCATGGGCAGGCGTCGGTCGCGATGCTCGCGGGCGGCGCGGTCGCAGGCGGGCGTGTGATCGCCGACTGGCCGGGGCTGCGGCCCGGCGACCTGTACGAAGGGCGCGACCTGAAACCGACCGCGTCGCTCGACGCGCTGATCGCGGGCGCGGCCGCCGACAGCCTTGGGCTCGACCCGCGCCGCACCGCGTCCGCGTTGTTCGCGGAAAGCGGCGCGATACGGCCGATGAGCGGCCTGATTCGCGGGGTCGCGTGACGCGGTGCATGCCGTGCGCGGCCCGATCAACTCATTACACAACAGGGAGAAATCGACAATGAAGATCCGATCCGTTTCGCTGGCCATGCTGGTGAGCGCAAGTGCCGCGCTGATGTCCGCCTGCGTGGTCGAGCCCGTGCGGCCACCCCAGCCCGCGCCCGTCGTCGAGGTGGCGCCGCCGCCGCCCGCGCCCGGCTATCGGTGGGCGAAGGGGCATTACCGGTGGGCCGGCAATCACTGGGCGTGGGTGCCGGGGCACTGGGTCGCCGTGTACTGACACGGCACGCGTGTCGACGCGTCGCGCGGCGAGCTCGACATGCGTGCGGCAAGCAATCGTGCGAAGTGCAACCACGACGCGTTTGGGGCGGGCTCGACCTCGTTCACCGAGTCGCGGTGCGCCGGCCAGGTGTTCAGTCCCACCCGATCCGGTGCTTCTCCTCCGTCTCGCGATGCCGCCAGTCGTCGTCCGCGTGAAGATACTGGCTCGTCGTCGTGAGCGACACATGCCCGAGGTTGTCGCGCACGAGCCGCAGGTCGACGCGGCCGTCGGCCATGTGCGAGCCTGCACTGTGGCGCAGCCAGTGCGCGGACGCCTGTTCGAGCACGCGCGCCGCCTGTTCGCCGGCTTCGCCGTTCGCGCGCAGCCGATCGGCCGCGTACCGGAACACCTGCTTCACGATCCGGTGCAGCGCCGCGCGCGTGAGCCGCTTGCGCGCCTGGCCGACCGGCAGCACGAGCGGGGTCGGTTCGCCGGCAAGCGGCAGCGCGGGCAGGCCATGCGCGCGCCGGTAGCGCACCAGCTCGGCCATCATCTCGTCGGTGGCCGGCACGAGCCGCTGCCGGCCGCCTTTGCCCGTCACGTCGAGCCACCAGCGCTCGTGCCCGCTCGCGTCGCGTCGGCAGAAGAACTGGCCCATCGTCGTATCGGCTGCTTCGGTGATGCGCAGCCCGCCGAGATACAGCAGCGTGAACAGCCAGCGCGCGCGATCCGCATGAAAGCACGCGCGCGCATCGTCGCGCGGCATCGCGGCGATCGCGTCCTTCACCGATTGCCACAGCGGCTGCCCGAGATGGCGCGTGACGCGCGGCGCGGGCCGGCGCTGCCGCTGTCGCGACAACGCGAGCGGGTTGCCGGCCAGATAGCCGGCCTGCACGAGCCACGAGAACATCACGTTCAGGATCACCAGCGCCTGTCGCTGGCTGGCCGCCGACAGCGGCCCGTAAAACGGCCGCCAGCGCGGATCGTCGCGCGGATGCTTGCGGCCGCCGTTCGCGCACCACACCTCGGCCGGCGCGGGCGCGAGCAGGAATTGCCGGTACACGACGAGATCCTCGTGCGTGAGCGACGACAGCGGCTTGCCGCACGCGATCACGGCCCACAGCAGCAGGCGCTCGGCTTCCTTGCGGTAGTTCTGGAACGTGGTCGGCGTATCGACGAAGCGGGCGAGCCACGCGCGCACGGCGTCGAGGTCGTTGGTCGCGGCGATCTGCGGATGCGCGCTGCCCGAGCGGTTGGTGCCCGTGCGTCCGTCGAGCGCGGCCGGCACGGCGAGCGTATCGATCGGCAGCGGGCGGAGTGCAGTGTCGGACAGAGCGGATGAGGTCATGCGAAGGAACGCGCTGCGCGAACCGCGCGGGCGTGGTCGGCGAACGAAGGCAGTGCGTCGAAGCGTGTCGGGAAGCGCCGATGGTACACGATCACTACCCGGTGAAGCGGCCGTCGATGGCGATCGCGTGGCCGGTGACGATGCACGCCGCGGGCCCGGGAGGCGGTAACGTATCGGCTCGCACGCGACATCCGACAAACCGGAATGGCCGAACGCGTTCTGCAAGGTGTTTGTGAACCTTCTCGCCGGGTGGCTCGTCTAATTGGCCCTGCAACGCTCCCAGAGGCATGCCCGATGATTCACAAGACCCGAACGCTGCTTGGCGTGGCCGCCATTGCCGGCAGCATGCTCGTCGCCGGATGCCAGACCGACGCGGCGGCCACCGCGCCGAATGCCGCTCGCCCGGCCGACGGCAAGCCGGTGACCAAAACCGTCTACGTCGCGCCGCAGTCCGCGCGCTGCACGGGCGTCGCGCCGATGGAGTGCCTGCAGGTGCGCGGCAGCCCGAGCGAGCCGTGGAGCCTGTGGTACGCGGGAATCGAAGGGTTCGCGTACCAGCCCGGCTACCTGTACACGCTCGAAGTCGACGAATACCGCGTCGCGCGGCCGCCGGCCGACGCTTCGTCGATCCGCTGGGTGCTCAAGCGCGTCGTCGAGCGCCGCCAGGTGAACTGACGGCCGCGATCACGCGGAAGGGCGCGCCGCGGTACCGGCCGCCGGCGCGGCCGTATCGATCCGCCGGAACACGACGGACGACAGCAGCGTCACCGCACCCATGCAGGCAAACGACAGCATGAACCCGTGCGCCGTCGAGCCCCGATAAGTGGCGAACAGGTTGACGAGTCCGCCGCCGATCGACACGCCCAAACCCATCGCGAGCATCTGCATCATCGTGAACAGGCTGTTGCCGCTGCCGGCGTCGGCATGCGACAGCCCCTTGAGCGTCACGCCGTTCATCGCCGCGAACTGCATCGAATTCGCGGCGCCGAACACGATCAGCAGCGCACCTTCCAGCACCGGCGCGGGCCGCGCCGACACCAGCGCGAACCCTGCGATCGCGCAGCCGACGATCCCCGTATTCACGACCAGAAACGCTGCATAGCCGAAGCGCTTCACGAGCGGCGCGATCCACCGCTTCGCGATGACGCCCGCGATCGCGGCCGGCAGCATCATCAGCCCCGACTGCAGCGGCGTATAGCCGAGCTGCACTTGCATCAGCAGCGGCAGCATGAACGGTACCGAACTCGTGCCGATCCGGCACAGCAGGTTGCCGAGCAGCCCCGACCCGAAGTTCGGCTCGCGGAACAGCCCGAGGCGGAACAGCGGCTGCGTGCGTCGCCGCGCGTGAGGCAGGTACGCAAGCGCGCTCGCCAGCCCGAGCCCGGCGAGCGCGGCCGCCCACGCGGCGCGATGCGCGGACATCGGCGGGTCGATCGCCAGCGACAGCGCGATCATCGCGGCCGACAGCAGCGCACAGCCGACGAAGTCGAACGGTGGCGGCTGCGTCGCCTGGTCGTGCGGCAGGTAGCGCTGCACGGCGATGAAGCCGACCACACCGACCGGCACGTTGACGATGAACACCCAGTGCCACGAAATCGCCTGTGTGAGCCAGCCGCCGAGCGTCGGCCCGACGATCGGGCCGAGCTGCCCGGCGATCGACACGAACGCGATGGCCGCGACGTACTGTTCGCCCGGCACGCGGCGCAGCACGGCGAGCCGCCCGATCGGCAGCAGCATCGAGCCGCCGATGCCCTGCACGGCGCGCGCGACGACGAGCTGGCCGAGCGTGTGCGACGCCGCGCAGCCGATCGACGCGAGCACGAACACGAGGATCGCGACCGAGAACACGCGGCGCGTGCCGAACCGGTCGGCGAGCCAGCCGGATGCCGGTGTGAGCATCGCCATCGTCAGCGTGTAGACGACCACGACGGGCTGCATCGCGAGCGGCGACGCATGCAGGCTTTGGGCGATCGAAGGCAGCGCCGTGTTGACGATCGTCGTATCGAGCGACTGCATGAAGAAGGCAGCGGCGACGATCCAGAGCAGCGCGGAATGTGTGGGTTCCCGGGACATGGCGAAATCGGTGGTACGGAAGTCCGGCGTGAGCGGCGCCGCTGCATGGTCGCACGGCGGCGGCCGGACGTCGATCGCCCGATGGTACCGATTCCGCTCGTCATCGGGAAGCGGTTTCGCCTACTGCATCGACGACATGTTCCTCGTCGGACGGACGGTGCTCGACGCGGCGGACGCGCGTTCGCTCGGGCGCGCCGCGGGCCGGGCGTGCGTCGTTGCGCGTGGCGATGAACGGATGCTCGACGTAGCGGTAAGTCAGCAGCGCACACAGGACGGCAATCAGCGCGCATGCGAGTGCGAGCGCCCAGATGCCCGAGTCGCCGGCCGAATTGATCGGGAAAACGAACTTGTTGAACGCATGGATGATCATGTACACGATCACCATGTGGATCATGTAGATGCTGAAACTGGTGGTGCCGAGCAGCGCGAGCGGCCGGGTCTTGAGCACGCCGTAGAACGTGTTTCCGCTGGCGATGCAGAGAAACACCGGAAGCAGCGGCAGCGCGCCTTCGATCGAATAGCGTTCGGCCGGGGACGGAGACGTCGCGAGGATCAGCAGCGCGACGGTTGCCGCCGGTTTCGTGGCCAGCCGCGCGCGGATCGCGGGATGTCGCGACACCTCGTAGGCCACGGCGCCGAACGCGAACAGCAGCGCCATGCCGCCCGGCGGCCCGTACAGCGCGGCGCAGGCCGTGACGATCGCGAGCGCGAGCAGCTTGCGCCACGCACGCGTGGCGACGAACCACGCGAGAAACGGAACGGCGACGTAGAACCGCCATTCGTAGGCGAGGGTCCACCAGACGCCGCTCAGATAGGGCGTGCGCTCTGCTCCGTTGATCGGGAATGCCCCGAACCAGCCGAGCGAAACGGTCTTGAGCAGGTCGGCCAGCAACTGCGTCGGTGCGCCGACGGCGTTGCGGGGAAACCAGTAAAGCGTGCATGCGACGATGACGGCCGCGTAAAACAGATAGAGCGGCGCGAGGCGCCGCACGCGCCCGACGAAGAAAGTCCGCACGTCGAGCGTGCCTCGGCATGCACGTTCCCAGAACAGCAGCCCGGTGACCATGAAGAACATCGCGACGGGGATCGTCCCGAGATTGCGCAGGAATTCGGTGCCGGCGCCCCAGACGCCGGTCGACAGCAACGCCTGGTTGCACGCGAAGTGATGAAAGACCACGGAGGTGGCCAGGATGCCGCGGAAACCGTCGAGATTGCGATAGCGCATCGACAGCGACTTGTCGACGGCCGATCGGTAGAACGGTACGTGTCGGGCGACGAGCCACGCAATGATCGCCACGGCCGCAAGGCAGGCCGGGAAGTAGAGTTTGTCGGGTGTCGGGGAGAAGAGGGTTTCCAGCGTTGGCGTAACAAGGTCCACTGAAGAGCGTCTCGTGTCTTGGATCGGGATTTCAGGCACGGAGGGTCCGCGTCGATGCAAGGTCTTCTGCGCGCTTCGCACGGCGTTCGATCGCCGGTCTTGTGGTCTGATGGTATCAAACGATAGCGATGCCCGCGGTCGGTTATGCAACACGATGTTTCAGCGCGAATCGACGCGACGGGCCGCGGTCGTCGCGCATGTCGCCGACGAGGGCTGCGTCGCAAATTGCGTTCCTCGCGGGCCAACGCGCATCGTGATCCATGGGCGCCACACTGGCCGTTCGGCCGGCTTCCACATCGTCCCGCTCCGGCTTACCTTGAGCGACAGCAGGTCGATGCGTCGGGCCAGCGGCGAAAGGGGGCGAATGCTCGCCGTCCGTTGCCGCCGGTTCGCGTCGACTCCCGTGTCCATCCGGTTACAAGAGTGATAGCAACGCTTGCAATTTACCCTCGTGACGCTATCATTGATAGCAAATCTGGATGGAGGTACTCATGGCAAATCTTCTGGTGCGTAACGTGGATGACACTATCGTTCAAAGCCTGCGTGAGCAGGCAGCGGCCAACGGCAGGAGCGCCGAGGCCGAACATCGAGCCATTCTGGCCGAAGCGCTCGGTCGGCCGAAGCGGCGGACATTCGCGCAGGTGCTGATGAGCATGCCGGAGGTTGGCGAAGACGCGGATTTCCAACGTGTTCAGGATTCAGGCGAGGTCGGCCGTGTTTTTGATTGATACGAACGTCATCAGCGAAATCAGGAAGGGCAAGCGAACCAACCGGGGCGTGCGGGCGTTCTTCCGGCAGGCCGAAGCCGACGCGAGCCCGCTTTACCTGTCGGTCGTGACGGTGGCCGAGCTGCGGCGCGGTGTCGACCTGATCCGTCATCGCGGCGATCACAGTCAGGCGTCGGCGCTCGAGGCCTGGGTGGCGATGATCCTGTCCGGCTATGCGCCGAACATCCTGCCGGTCGATGTCGAGACCAGCCAGATGTGGGGGCATTTGCGCGTGCCGGATCCGACGCATGAGCTCGACAAGCTGATCGCGGCCACCGCGCTGATCAACGATCTGACGGTCGTCACGCGCAACGTCGACGATTTCGCTCGCACCGGCGTCCGGCTGCTGAATCCATTCGACTAGCGTAGCAGGGGCGGTCCACCATCCCGAGAAGCCGGGACGGGCGGCGGTCGGCCCGCCCGACGCCGGCTCCCGTGGCAGGGCCAACACGGCAGCTACATGTCACGCTCCGAGCATCGAAACGCCTCCGGCGTGCCTTTCGCGCAGCAATCCTCGTCTTTTAGCGCTCGCTTTCCTCGTCCCCGACAGACGATCTAACGCCACATCGGCCCGGCCAGAATCCTTCACGAACAACGGATATGAATCAGGAGGCGGCCGGCATGATCGACGTCCGTGCGCGGGTTATGTCGTCGAGGTGTCGCGTGTCAATGCGTGGCACTGCTATGCAGAAGACGTTTGCACGTCTTTCCTCCGAAAGCCGGCGAATCTGCTTTTCAGCGCGAGCGCTGGCTTCTCTACGAGGAACCACGAAGCAGCGGCGAGTGGGGTGACGATCGCGACGGTGAAAAGAGATAGCTTGGTCGGGCCGATGCCGGTTCCGAAGTGCCATACCAGAATCTGTTGCACGAGGAACGCGTAGATATAAACGCCGTACGAAATGTCGAAGCGGTTCAGGAACGCCAGCCTGGGCAGGCGTTCCGCCGCGAAAATGACAACGAACGGCAGCAGCAGGTTGAAGGCGTACGCCCTGATCTTCCAGTCTGAATGGGACGCGAACAGATAGAAGGGCAGCAGGGCTAGCAAGACCGAAGCTGTCCACAGGATCCAGCTACGCGGCAAGGTTACGGTCGCGAGAAACGCTCCTCCCCAGAAGAACACGCCAAGGCGAGAAAGCTGGAAGGTGTTCACGCCGATCAGATTGTTCCCTTGCCAGAGCAAATCACCCATCAGCGCCACGTAACAGCCGATCAGCATCAGCAATAGCCCCTTCCAGTTCAATGCTCCGGCCCACGATACGCCAAGCAGCATCAGATAGCACGTTACCTCGAGCGACAACGTCCAGAGTGAGCCGTTGATGACGGGAACCGGGTTCGTCGCGAAGAAGTGGGGGAGCGTCGGGACGAGCTGGTACATCGACAGGTTTGTCATGTATTCGAGCCACTCGGGCAACCACGTATGCGTCATGATCGGGCCGGCGACGAAGATCGTCAGCAGTAGCAAAACCGCCAGGCCCGGGAAGATGCGCAGCGCGCGGTTGCGCAGATAGACGATCGAATTCGGGTTCCGTTGCAGCGACTTACACACAAGGTACCCGCTGATCGCGAAGAACGCGCTCACACCGAACTCACTGAACTGCGGGAAGCCATGCGCCTCAAGCCAGTCATGCGGCAGTCCGAGCACGACGTAGCTGTGGGTGACGATCACTGCATATGCGGCCAACAGACGCAGGAAGGTGAAGGCGTTTTGGTTATTGGAGCTCATGGTAAGGTTTCCGGTCTTTCCGGCACGTATGGTAACCAGCAGGCATGCCGTTCAGAAGCATATGACAAATGCTTGATTTTACTGACTGCAAGGCGCCGTGTCCGACTGGAATTTTTGAGCCAAGACGACATCACAGGAAGGGCAAGCGAACCAACCGGGGCGTGCGGGCGTTCTTCCGGCAGGCCGAAGCCGACAGCCCGCTTTACCTGTCGGTCGTGACGGTGGCCGAACTGCGGCGCGGTGTCGACCTGATCCGTCATCGCGGCGATCACAGTCAGGCGTCGGCGCTCGAGGCCTGGGTGGCGATGATCCTGTCCGGCTATGCGCCGAACATCCTGCCGGTCGATGTCGAGACCAGCCAGATGTGGGGGCATTTGCGCGTGCCGGATCCGACGCATGAGCTCGACAAGCTGATCGCGGCCACCGCGCTGATCAACGATCTGACGGTCGTCACGCGCAACGTCGACGATTTCGCTCGCACCGGCGTCCGGTTGCTGAATCCATTCGACTAGCGTCGCAGGGGCGGTCCTCCCGTCCCAACAGACGATGTAGCGCCCTTGGCCGGCCGGCATCCTGCGCAGCGCCCGCGGGTCCGCGCTTGTGCGCTGCACCAAAAGAACTTGACGAAACGGCCGCGACCGCGTAGTGTCCGAGACCGAAGTCGTCAAGAAGTTCGATTGCTCATCATTGGCCGCACACCGTGCGGCAGTCGTTGGTCTCTCCCTCTTTGATTCTTTCTGTGCCCGTCACGGGCGCATCTTCATCATTCGTCATTTGTATTAAGGAAGTATTTGTGGATACCGGTACCGTCAAGTGGTTCAACGAAACCAAGGGCTTTGGTTTCATTTCCCCGGACAACGGCGGCGACGATCTGTTCGCCCATTTCTCGGAAATTCGCGGCACGGGCTTCAAGACCCTGGCCGAAGGCCAGAAGGTCAGCTTCGAAGTGAAGCGCGGCCCGAAGGGTCTGCAAGCGTCGAACATCACGCCGCAGTAAGCCGCATCGGCATCGGTTGCCCATCGGTGGCCGCTGCCGGATAGCGTATCGCGCGGGCGCCGCTCGACGGCAGCCTGTGCGTTCCGATGCGCACGACCGATGCATCGCGACATTCACGATGCATCGGTCGTGACGCCTCCCTCATCGCATGCCTGACCGCATGCGACGCAACGCCCTCGTGAAATGCATGCCGTTTCGCGAGCGCATCACCGCTTGAACGCATCAACCCGAGCAGACCGCCGCCATGCCGTAGCTGGCGCGGTCCCGACTTGCGCGGCGCCGCTGGCGCCGCAGCCACCGACCGCCCGAACGTCGCAACGCGCCGGGCACCGATCGCAAGACTGGCCCGAGGCCCGTCTGAACGAACCGATCCCGGCCGCTTGCCGGCCGCCGTCCCGTTTGCGGGAGTCGGCGCCGGGCAGTCGCCGCGGCCGCGGTCAATCACCTTGTCTGGAGGAATTGGTTTGGCAAAAGAAGAACTGCTGGAACTGGACGGAATCGTCGACGAAGTGCTGCCGGACAGCAAATACCGTGTCACGCTGGAAAACGGTGTCGTGGTCGGCGCGTACGCGTCGGGCCGCATGCGCAAGAACCACATCCGCATTCTCGCGGGCGATCGCGTGACGCTGGAACTGTCGGTGTACGACCTTACCAAGGGCCGCATCAACTTCCGGCACAAGGACGCGAATTCCCCGCGTCCGCCGCGAAGCGGCCAGCCGCGCCGCTAAGCGACCACGATCGGCGCGCGGCAGCGCGCACCGATCGTTCCCCGTCCGGCCTCGTGGCCGGACGAACCGGCTGAACGGCACATCGTGTGCCGTTCGTCGGTAGTCGGCGGCGCTGTCGCGCCGCGGCTTCTTCTGTTTCCCCGCCTTTACCGGCGCCGCGTGTGCCGAGCGCGCATGTCACGCGTCATGCCGACCGCTGTACGGCAACTGCCGCCACCGCCGCGCCCGTCAATTGAACCGCCGCGCCGGCGAACATCGCCACCCGCAGGCCGGTCGCGCCGCCGTGCATGGCGGCGAACGCCGTGCCGAGCACCGCGATCCCGAGCGTCGCGCCAGTCATTCGCGCGACGTTGACGAGCGCGCTGGCGGTGCCCGAGCGCGTCGCGTCGACGGCGCCGACCGCAACGGTCATCAACGGGCCCGTCGCGATTCCCATCCCCAGCCCCGTCAGCGCGAGGCCGATTTCTGCGCCGAACAGGCTCGACGCGTCCGCCGACGCGCCGATCGCGGCGAGCCCGCTTGCGATCACCGCGACACCGCTGGCCGTCGTCGCGCGCGTGCCGATGCGCTCGGAAAGCGGCCCCGACCACGGCGATACGACGACGAACACGAGCGCCATCGGCAACAGCGCGAGGCCCGCGCCGATCGAATCGAGGCGGCCGACGCTCTGCCACGTCAGCGGCAGCAGAAACAGCACACCGTACATTCCGAACGTCATGCCGGTGGTCGCGGCGATCGCGCCGCGAAACGCGCCGATCCGGAAAATATCGAGCGGTACCAGGGCGGCTTCGCCGTGGCGGCGCTCGATCGCCACGAACGCGACGAACGACGCAATCGCGATGCAGCCGGCGATCGCGCAGGCGGTCGGCGCTTCGCGGAACACGATCGCCGCATACGCGAGCGCGCCGAGCGCGAGGGCGCCCGCGACTTGCGCGGCGCCGTCGAAATGCCGGCCGTGCGGATCGGACGACTCGGGCACGGCCGGGATCGCGAGCAGCATCGCGGCGATGCTCAGCGGCACGACGACGAAAAAGATGCTGCGCCAGCCGAAGTGCCGGATCAACACGCCACCGAGCGTCGGGCCGATCGCCATCGCGACGCCATTGCATGCGGCCCAGATGCCGAGCGCTCGACCGCGTTCGACCGGGTCGCGCCACACGACGCGCACGATCGCAAGCGATGCCGGCAACAACAACGCGGCGCCGACGCCGGCCAGCGCGCGTGCGGCGATCAGCACCGACACCGACGGCGCCAGCGCGCACAGCAGCGACGCGATCGTGAAGATCGTCGTGCCGGCCATGAAGATGCGGCGGCGCCCGTACAGGTCGGCGAGCAGGCCACCCGTCAGCAGCAACACCGCGTACGTGAGGTTGTAGCTGTCGACGACCCACTGCAATGCGCCGACACCGGCATGGAAATAGGCGCCGATCGCGCGCGTCGCGAGATTGACGACGGCCGTATCGACCTGGGCGACGAGCACGGCGATGCATAGCGCGATCAGCGTCACGCCGCGGCGTTTGAGGGCGTGGTCGGCGAGTGCTGCGGTATCGGTCATGGCGGCGTTCCTCGGCAGGCGCTCGTGCAACTTTGAGCGCCGCCTGCTGCCAGCGTCATGTCAGCAGGCGAGGGCATCAGGCGGTGCAAGCGCCATGCCCGCACCTGCGCATGCGCTCAGGTCGCCACTCCGCGTTCGGGTCGCGAGTGCGTCAACGGCCTGCGTCGATCCTCATCCGGTCGCATACCGCGGCGAGCGCTTCATCGGCATGGTCGTTCGCGTACTTCGGCAAGATAATCGCCGAGCCCATCGGTTTTGATGAACAACGATGCGCGATTGCCGTCGGACGCGCAATCGTGCTTCAGCGAATGCGTCGATGTTCCCGAGCGTGACCGGCTCGATCGCGCGCGACGACTCCGTTGCGACGATTTCGCCGTACGCGGCCGATTGCATGCATGACACTGCGTACACCACCGGCGCCGATACCGATCGATTGCGTCACGCATCGCCATTGGCTTAAGATCGTCGCGAGATCATCCCACGCCTTCAGCGTCAATGAAAAAGAGCATAAGCCTGCGGGTCGCCGTCATCGCTTCCGCCGTTGCCGTGTACAGCGTCTACATGCACATCCAGCAGTTGATCAGCGGCTGCATGTGGGTCAGGGGCCATCAGCGCTGCAGTTTCGAAAACAGCACGAATTTCGAGGGCTGGATGGATCTGGACCTGATGATCACCTGTTGCTGGGTCGCCGCGGCGGTGGTCGGGTGGATCTCCGTTGCGCAGGGCGCGAAGAAGCCGGGTTAGCGACGTCATGCACGTGCTGCTCGATCGAGCAGGCACGACATCCCGCTCGACCGGATCGAATCTGTCAATTCGTGACAACGCGCATGGGCTCGCGAGCGAAGCCGGCGCGCTCGACGCATTCGGGCCCGAAACGAACGCCTGATTCCGCGGCCGTCGGGCGACATCGTGGCGATCTTCGGCGACAGGCGTCGCATCGTGCACTGCGCGAGGGGAGGTTCACGTGCAATTTCCGACAGGATCGGTGGTCGCGCTCAGCTCGGCCGCGGCGACGATGTTCTCGATGGGCATGCTGTTTCTCGGCTACTGGGGATTGCACGAAGCGCTGCCCTGGCGATTCGGCGACTTCGTCGTGATCGTGCCCGCGCTGGCGGGTTTCGCGTGCCTCGCCAGCGTGCCGTTTCTCGCAACATCGCCGATGAAAACGTCCGACGACGAGTCGCGAATGTTCGTCGCGCGACGCGTGTTTCTGTGCGGCGCGGGTGCGGTGTGGTGTGCGATCGTCGCGTCGCTGTTCGTGTGAGAACGGGGTGACGCGACGGCTCTCGGCACAGCCCGGCGAGCGCCTCCCGAAACGTCTTACGTGAGGCCGGAACGCAGGGTTTTCACGCCGCCATGACCGCGTTGCTTTCCCCCATTGCGTGCACTAGATTCGAAGCGTTCGTTTGTTTCAGAGCGCGAGGTGGAGCCATGACGCCGTGGGAGATTCAGGGCACCGAAATGATCAGTTGCAATTGCTCATACGGTTGCCCTTGCCAGTTCAATGCGCTGCCGACCAACGGCAACTGCGAAGCGATGGGCGCGATTTCGATCGACAGCGGACATTACGGCGACGTGGTGCTCGACGGCGTCAGGATCGCGGTGGTGTTCCAGTGGCCGGGCGCCGTTCACGAAGGCCACGGCAAGTGCCAGCCGGTCGTCGACGAGCGCGCCAGTCCGGCGCAGCGCGACGCCGTGTTGAAGATCATGACCGGTCAGGATACCGATCCATTCGCGACGATGTTTTCCGTGTATGCGTCGACGCTCGAGCACGCGTTCGAGCCGATCTTCACGAAGATCGATTTCGACGTCGATGTCGATGCGCGGCGCGGCCGGATTCACGTGGACGGCGTGTTCGACGCGGCGGGCGAACCCATCCGCAATCCGGTGACCGGTGACGAGCACCGCGTGCGGATCGACCTGCCGCACGGTTTCGAATACGAGCTGGCCGAGATCGGTTCGGGCACGGGGCGCTCGCAGGGCAACATCGCACTGAATCTCGACGGAACCTATGCGCAATTCGCGCGGCTGCATCTGAACAACCACGGACTGGTCCGGCATCGCGCCGCGGCATGACGCCGGTCGATACCTGGCTCGCGCGCGAGCGAGCCGTCACGCTGCTCGGCATGGCCGCGCTCGTCGGCCTGTGCTGGTTCTATCTGTGGACGGGTGCGGGAACCGGCATGTCGGCGCGGGAGATGACGGCCGTCGCGCTGTTTCCGCATCGGCTGGCGGACGACATGGGCAGCATGGATCCGTCGCTGCCGACCGTGATCGCGATGTGGTGGGTGATGATGATCGCGATGATGACGCCCGGCGCCGCGCCGCTCGTGATGCTGTACCGGCGCGTGCTGCGGCAGCACGGCGACGGGGCGGCGGGATCGACGTTCACGTCCGTGGCGCTGCTGGCCGGCTATCTGACGACGTGGCTGGCGTTCTCGATCGGCGCGGCGCTGCTGCAGGCGCTGCTGCAGCCGGCCGGGCTGATCTCCGCGATGATGCTGTGGTCGAAGAGCGCGCTCCTTTCCGCCATCGTGCTGGCGCTGGCCGGGCTCTATCAATTCTCGCCGCTGAAACGCGCGTGTCTGCGGCAATGCCGCGCGCCGGCTGCGTTCCTGGTCGCGCACTGGCGCCCGGGCGCTGCCGGCAGTTTCCTGCTGGGCGCGCGGCATGGTGCGGTTTGCGTGGGCTGCTGCTGGCTGCTGATGGCGCTGCTGTTCGTCGGCGGCGTGATGAACGTCGTGTGGATCGTCGCGTTGTCGCTGTTCGTGTTCGTGGAAAAGGTCCTGCCCGGCGGCGATCGTATCGGCCGTGTGCTGGGTGTCGTGCTGATCGCGTGGGCCGGTGTGACGTTGATCGTGTGAGGTGCGGCGCGTGCCTGCGGAAGAAGCATGTCGAGCCGGACGGGAGATGCTCGATGAAGATCTGCTTTCATGCTGTTGCCGTGTCGTGCGCGATGGCGATCGTTGTCATGCCGGCGCTCGCGGGCGGCGACATATCCGGCATGAACCCGCGCGACACGACCATGTCCGCGCCGGACACGAAGGTGACCGATGCGGAGGTGAAGCACATCGATGCCGCGCGACGGCTCGTGACGCTGAAGCACGGCGCGCTCGACAACCTCGGGATGCCGCCGATGACGATGACGTTCAAGGCCGGCGACGCGGCGATGATCCCGCCGCTGCATGTGGGCGACAAGGTCCGGGTTCGAGTGGAAAACGTCGACGGCACGCTGACGATCGTGAAGCTGGCGAGGCGGCAGTGACGAGGATGCGGCGCGTGCACGGAGCGACGCCGTCGGTTTTTCTCTGCACGTGCTACGTAACCGAGGGCCAGCGCGGCGCCGATTTCCGGCATGGTCGCCCGTGTCGTCGGTACCACACCGGCGACCGTGGTCAACGGTCGTGGGGCCGCCGCGGGCGGCGGGGCGGCCCGCGCTCGTTCATTTCCTGACGATATCGGCCCTTGCCGCGGGCCGTGCCAGCCCGCGCGCCGGCAGCGGCGTCGACATCACGATCGACGTGCGCGTTTCGCCGTACAGGTTGATGCGTTCGATCAACTGTTCGAGATGGGCCATGCTGACGGCGACGAACCGCATCACATACGAATCCGCGCCCGTCACGTGATGGCATTCGACGACTTCGGGAATCGTCTCCAGCAGCTTGAGGAACTTCGCTTTCGCCGGTTGCGGCACCGTAATGCCGATCAGCGCGCTCACCGGATAGCCGGCCGCGGACGGATTGATCCGGGCCGTGTAGCCTTCGACCACGCCGGCTGCTTCAAGACGCTTCACGCGCTCCGTCACCGCCGGCACCGACAGGTGAACCTGGCGCGCGAGCTCCGTATAGCTGATGCGCCCGTTGTCCTGCAACAGCGCCAGTATCTTCCAGTCCAGATCGTCCATCGCGGCGGGCGTTTTTAAGGTAGAGCTGCCATTTTTCCTTAAAAACCCCATTCAGCGAGGGCGGGACTTTCCCTACGATGCCTGTTCGATCCACCGAATGTCGCAAGGAGCAGGCGATGCTGTTCATCAAATCCGTCGTGATGGGGCTGTCGATCGCGGTGCCGGTCGGCCCGATCGGCATGCTGTGCATTCAGCGCAGCCTGAGCCGCGGTTTCCAGGCGGGATTCGCGACGGGCATCGGCGCCGCGTGCGCCGACGCGATTTACGGCCTGCTCGGCGCGCTGGGCGTCGCGGGCATCGTCACCGCATTTCCGATGCTGACCGTCGGCCTGAAAATCGGCGGCGGCGCGTTTCTCGTGTGGCTCGCGTGGACCATCGCGCGCCAGGCGCCGGCCGCACCGGCCGGGCCACGCGACTTGCCGCGAACGACCGTCCTGCGCGATTTCCTGACGACGTTCGGCCTCACGCTGTCGAACCCGATGACGATCGTGTCGTTCGTCGGGATCTTCGCGGCGCTCGGCCCGCTGCCGGGTGCACGGGAAGGCGCGATGTGGGCGACGGTGGCGTGGATGGTCGCCGGCGTGTTCGTCGGCTCGGCCACGTGGTGGCTGTGCCTGAGCAGCGCGACCGCCGCGCTGCGCACGAAGCTGTCGTTCGCGTTCATGCACGGGCTGTCGCGCGCGTCGGCGGCCGTCGTCGCGGTATTCGGCGCGATCCAGCTCGCCGCGGCCGTGCGCGGGCTGATCTAGTGTCCTGTTCCGTTGTTAACTGGTCTATCTTCGCGTAGCATGTTGACGTCAACGGAACGGGAGACGTCAGCATGGCGATGGGACGACCGAAGGCGGAACTGGTGCTGAGCGAAGACGAGCGTTCGCAACTGATGTCGATCGCGCGTTCTCGCTCGATTTCGGCTGCGCTGGTCTCGCGGGCGCGTATCGTGTTGGCGGCTGCGGACGGCGAGCCCAACAGCGCGATCGCGCAGCGCCTGCAACTCACGCGTGCCACGGTGGGCAAGTGGCGTCTGCGGTTTCTGGAGCAGCGAATCAACGGACTCTACGATGAAGTACGTCCCGGCAAGCCGCGTACCATCGACGACGAGCGGTTGGCCCAACTGATTCACAAGACCCTGCACACGAAGCCGGCAGATGGATCCACTCATTGGAGTGTGCGCACGATTGCCGCCGAAACCGCCATCTCGCCGACAAGCGTGCACCGTTACTTCAAACTGCTGGGCCTGCAGCCGCACCGAAGTGAAAGCTTCAAGCTCTCGACCGATCCGTTCTTCATCGAGAAACTGCGCGATGTGGTCGGCTTGTATCTGAGTCCACCGGAGAACGCGCTGGTGCTGTGCGTGGACGAGAAGAGTCAATGTCAGGCGCTCGAGCGTACACAACCCATGCTGCCGATGGGTTTCGGCTACGTCGAAGGCGTTACTCACGACTACGTCCGTCATGGCACCACGACGTTGTTTGCCGCCCTGAATGTCCTCAATGGCGCCGTGCTCGCTACCTGCAAGCCGCGCCATCGACATCAGGAATTCCTGTCGTTTCTGCGCGAAATCGACAAGGCCGTGCCAGCCGAACTCGACGTGCACTGCATCGTCGACAACTACGGCAGTCACAAGCATCCGAAGGTCAAGGCGTGGCTGGCGGCACGCCCCCGCTGGCATATGCATTTCATTCCCACCTACAGTTCGTGGCTCAACCAGGTCGAACGCTTCTTTGCGTTGATCACCGACAAGGCGATTCGTAGAGGCTCGTTCGGCTCGGTCAAACAACTGGTCAAGCGAATCGATCAATTCGTTTCCCACTACAACGAAAACTGCAAACCGTTCGTCTGGACCGCGTCAGCCGATTCCATCCTCGAAAAGCTGCATCGACTTTGCTCGCGAATCAGCGGAACAGGACACTAGGTGCACGGCGCGGCGCGGGGCGACCGGATCGCGTCACCCCTTGTGTGCTTGCCCGTTGATCGCCGGCTCAATTCGATCCGTGCGGATTCAAGTGCGCGTGCACGAAGCGCGCGATTTCCTGGCTCAACTCGATGTCCTCCGGCGCGCCCATGAACCCGCCGTGCGGCATACCCTCGAACACGTGCAGCTCGGTCGGCACCTGCGCGCGCCGCAACGCGCGATGCAGGCGCACGGCGTTCGACAGGAACAGGTCGCGCGTGCCGCTCTGGATGAAGGTCGGCGGGAAGCCGGCGGCGAAATCGCCGAAGAGCGGCGACAGGTACGGATGCGCGAGATCGGCGCCGTTCGCGTAGAGCAGGTTGTTCGCCATCAGCGGCGCCGGCAGCACGACATCGACGAGCCGGTTGGTCTCGAAGCTGTCGCCGGATTCGGTCAGGTCGGCTTCCGGCGACAGCAGCACGAGCGCGGCAGGCAGCGGCAAGCCTTCGTCGCGGGCACGCAGCACCATCGCGGCGGCGAGATTGCCGCCGGCGGAGCGGCCGCCGATGACGACGTTTTCCGGTGCGTGACGCGCCAGCACGTAAGCATAGACGGCGATGCAGTCGTCGAGCGCGGCCGGATACGGGTGTTCCGGCGGCATCCGGTAGTCGACGCCGTAGCAGCGGACGCCGAGCCGGTCGGCCTGCATCTGCGCGCCGGCGCGGCACGCGGCGCCGCCGCCGACGACCAGCGCGCCGCCATGCAGATCGATGTACGCGCAGGCGCCGGAAGCCGCGGCGTCGGGTGTCGCGACATGCACGTCCGCATCGCCGACGCGGATCGTCTCGACGCTCGAGCGCAAATAGCCGGCGAGCTGCTTGACCGCGGCCGCGTAATGCGCGTCGGCACCGGCCTTCACGCGCATCCATGCGTCGATGTCGTCCGGCGCCGGCATCACGTGCAACGCATTCAGCGGCACGCCGTCGTCGCCGGTCAGGCGTTGCAGCGCGGCGCGTGCTTCGTCGCTGATCGAGGTAGGAAAGGGCACGACACGGCTCGGCAGCACGACGCCGTCGGGTTTGTCTTTCATTGCTTGGATTCCGTTCGGTACGTCATGCGGCCGAAGGCCAGTGGCGCAGCATCACGTCGAGCGCATCGAGGCTGCGTGCCCACGACACGTCCGAATCCGGCGCGCTGTGCGAGAAGCCGCCGGCGCTTTCGAGCGTCACGTAGCCCATGAAGAAACCGCCGAGCAGGCGGATCGCATGCGCCTGTTCGCTATCGGGCAAGCCGTAGCTGCGCAGCACCGCCGCCGTCATCCTGACGAGTTGCCCGCCCGCGCTTGCGGTGGCGCGCCCGCCGCTCACCGGATGGCGCGCGGCCGCGAAGCGGCCCGGATGCGCACGTGCGTAGTCGCGATAGACGTTGGCGAGCGCGGCCAGCGCGTCCTTGCCGGTGCGGCCGGCCAGCGCGTCGGCGGCGCGCTCGGCCAGCTCCTGCAGCGCGAACAGCGCGATCCGGCTCTTGAGATCGTCGAAGCTCGCGACATGGGAATACAGGCTCGCCAGCTTGACGTCGAAATGCCGCGCGAGCGCTGCGCCGGTGAGTTGCTCGAAGCCGGTTTCATCGGCGAGCTGCGCGCCGGCTTCGACGAGCTTGTCCACGGTAATGCCGACGCGTGCCATGGCGAATGCTATGTGGGTTAGTCAAAAAACTAATTCTATTAGCTTTTGCCGCGCTGTCAATTTTCCGCGCGTGCCGGTGTGGTGCGTCGCGCCGCTGCGTGGGGCCGTCAGAACGTATAGCTGACCTTGCCGAACGCGGTGCGCCCGAGCGTGTTGTAGCCGTACGCGGTCATGTATTGCCGGTCGAACAGGTTCGACAGCGACGCCGACACCGTCAGGTGCGAATTGATCCGGTACGACGCTCTCAGGTTCACCGTCAGGTACGACGCCAGATACTGCCGGTTGGCCGGGTCGTCGAACGTCGAGCCGCCGTACAGCAGCGACGCGCCCGTGCTCAGCGCGTGCAGTTTCAGTTCGTCCCACGTGTGGTCGACGTTCAGGCTGACCGTCTGGCGCGGCCGGCGGCTGAGCCAGGTGTGGTTGGTCTCGTCCTGCGGATTCAGGATGCCGACCGCGACGCTCACCGGCGTCCAGCGGCCGATCGTTCCCTTGTACGACAGGTCGATGCCGCGAATGTGCGAACGGCCGATGTTCATCGGCGAGAAGGTCGCCGGGTTGTACGCGATCAGGTTGTTGACGCGCGTGTCGTAGATCGCCGCGGTGAACGTGCCGTACGCCGTGTTCGCGTCGAGCGCGGCCTCGACCGACGTGCTGCGTTCCGGGCTGAGATTCGGATTGCCGTAGCCGGGGTAGTACAGGTCGTTGAACGTCGGCAGGCGGAACGCGTTGCCGTACGACACGCGCGCCGTGTAGACCGGCGTGATCGCCCACGACAGCGCGGCGTTGCCGGTGTTCACTGCTTGCCCGGCGATGATCTCGTGACGGCCGGCGACGAACATCGTCACGTTGCCGAGCGTCGCCGACTGGTGCAGCGAGAACGCGGAATCGTTGCGCGTCGGCACGCCGCCGGGAATGTCGACCGGCAGGAACGCCTGTTCGCGCGTGAAGTCGTACGCGAGCTTCGATTCGCCCGACAGCGGCAGGCCGAACAGGTGGAACCCGTGCGCCTGATGGGTCAGCGACGTCGACGTGCTGATGCGCTGCGAATTGATCTGGTCCGTCGCGAGGGCCGTGTTGTCTGCGTAGATGAACTGGCGATCGTTCGCATAGCCGAACGACTGGTCGAACTGCGTATCGGGCGTGATGTCGAGATGGAATGCAACGCCGGTCGTCAACTGGTGATCGCGCTCGCGATTCGCGTAGCCGCTGTTGTCGAAGGACAGATCGGAGCGGTGGTACAGCGCGAACGTCGAGATCGACCAGTTGTCGCGCGCATAGCCGAGCCGCGCGTCGAGATCCTGCGCGTGATACGGATTGCGGCCATCTTCGTGGCCGTAGAAGAAGGGCCGCGTCGCATCGATGCCGGCCGTGTTGTAGTCGTGCAGCCCGAGCGAATAGGTGAGCCCGCCGAGCGCGGCCAGCGGCCCCGTCGACGGCACCGTGCCCGACGTGCGGAACTGCGTGTCGAACGTCTTGTTCGAACCGCCGCCGAACGACACGGTGGTCTGGTTCGGCTGGTTGGCGGCGCGGCGCGTGAAGAGCTGCACGACGCCGCCCATCGCGTTGTTGCCGAACGATGCGGCGGCCGGGCCGGAGATCACCTCGACGCGCTCGAACGCTTCGGTCGGCAGGTCGGCCCACGGCGCGATGCCGGTGGTCGGCGAGCCGATCCGGATGCCGTCGATGAACACCGCGACCTGGCTCGCCGACGAGCCGCGGATGCTGACCGACGCGGACGAGCCGGGCCCGCCGTTTTGCGAGACGGTCACGCCCGGCAGCGTCGCGAGCGCCTGCGTGATGCTCGGGTCGGCCGGCGACAGCCGGTCGAGATCCTCGCGCGTGAGCACCTGCGTCGACGCATAGCGCCGGTCGAACGATTCGGGCAGGTGCCGCGTGTCGGTCACGCTGATCGTGGGCAGGTCCGCGCCTGACGCCGGTGCCGCGGGCTGCGCAGGCGCCGTGTCGCTGGCCGCATGGGCGAGCGGGGAAAGCAGCGCGGTGGCGGCGGACGTGGCAAGCAGGTGACGAAGGTTCATGAGACAGCGGGACAAAGCGTGTGACGTGTACGGCGACCGTGAGCCGGGGGCCGGCAGGGGATGCATGCCGACGGCGTGTCGGGGCGGCGCTTCCGGCCGGGAAGCGGATTCGGGAACGATGGACATCTGACGGATCCTGAGGTCGGGTCGTCCATGCAACGGGCGGCCGCCAACGGCGGTGCTTGCACATCGGGACACCCCGCCCGGTGCGGCTGCTGGACCTCGGGTCGATGGCAGGTCTCCTGGCTCGCGGGTCGCCATCCGTGCGGGCCTTCCCGGTTTCCCAGTGGCATGCGGTGGCACGGATTCGCCGCTCACAGTTGCGGGGGCAGCCGCAGATTCGGGGCGTTGCCCCTGCTGCGTTCCCTTTTGATCCCATCCCTGGGAACCATCAGCGCGCAAGGGTAATGGCGCGCGGTCGGGCACGTCAATCGTCCGGGCGCGCGGATGCGAAAAAACGTCATTACCCGGTGTCGGCTTTCCGGATGCTTGCGTTCGAGGTGCCCGGGCGGCGTTTCAGGTCTGAAGAAATGGTCGGGTTCCAACGCATGCCGTCGCGCCCGGGCGGCGGCGATCGCGCGCGTATTCATGAAGACGCCTTCAGACCGACTTCGGGACGACGACGTAATCAGTCCGCGGCGCGAAACCTGGCGCGACGTGGAGGCGGGGCGGTGCGCGCATGACAGGATCTTCATGCGCGCCGTGACGCTCAGGCCGGTGCCGACACCAGCGCGCAGAAGTTCTCGAGATCGACGTTGCCGCCGCTGATCACCACGCCGACGCGCTTGCCCTGCAGCGCGTCCTTCATCCGTCGCACCGCGGCGAACGCCAGGCAGCCGGTCGGCTCGACGACGAGCTTCATGCGCGTGGCGAAGAAGCGCATGCAGTCGACCAGTTCCGCATCCGTCGCGGTCAGGATGTCGTCGACGTCGCGGCGCAGGATCGGGAACGTGAGGTTGCCGACGTGCTGCGTCTGCGCGCCGTCGGCGATCGTGCGCGGCGTGTCGATGTGCACGATCGTGCCGGACCGGAACGATTGCTGCGCGTCGTTGCCGGCTTCGGGCTCGACGCCGTACAGCTTCGCGTGCGGCGACAGCGCGCGCGTGGCGAGCGCGGTGCCCGACAGCAGCCCGCCGCCGCCGAGCGGCGTGAACACCGCGTCGAGCGGGCCGACTTCGTCGAACAGTTCCTTGGCCGCGGTGCCCTGGCCGGCGATCACGTCCGGGTGATCGTAGGGCGGAACCAGCGTGAGCCCGTGCTTTTCCGAGAGCTGGCGCCCGATCTGCTCGCGATCCTCGGTGTAGCGGTCGTAGGTCACGACGTTGCCGCCGTAGCCGCGCGTCGCGGCCATCTTCGCGGCCGGCGCGTCCTGCGGCATCACGATCGTCGCGGGAATGCCGAGGATGCGCGCCGACAGCGCGATCGCCTGCGCATGGTTGCCCGACGAGAACGCGACGACGCCGTGGCGGCGCTGTTCCGCGTCGAAGCGCGACAGCGCGTTGAACGCGCCGCGGAACTTGAACGCGCCCATGCGCTGCAGGTTCTCGCACTTGAAGAACACCTGCGCGCCGAGCGCGTCGTCGATCGTCCGCGACGTCATCACCGGCGTGCGGTGCGCATGGCCTTCGAGCCGGGCCGCGGCGGCGGCGACGTCGTCGTACGTGGGGAGAGTCGGAGAATTCATGGTCGCTCGGGGTCGAAAAAGTCAGTCAATTGGAATGCGGGGCGCGCCGCGTCACTTCGCATCGTTGTAGACGGTGGCGCGCGACACGCCGAGATGCTGCGACACGATTTCCATCGCGCGGCGCACCTCGAGGAAGCCGTCCGCCTTCAGCGTGTGCATCAGCTCGCGGCGCTGGTCGGTCTTCAGCTCGCGCGGCGTCGTCGCGAGGCGTGTCGCGAAGGCGTCGATGCGCTGCCGGATCGCGTCCGCGCCGGCCGGGTCGAGCGTTTCGACGACGGCTTCGCCGTCCGTGCGGCAGAACTGGCTCAGCATGCCCTGGAAGCCGCGGAACAGCGTGACGTCGGCATTCAGGCACAGCGCGGCCACGTAGCGCCCGGTCGAATCCTTGATGCCGATCGACGTGCTTTTCGCAGTGCGGCCGTCGGCGAAGCGGTTCGGATAGTTCGCGAGCACCTGCGGGAAATCGTCGTCGGCGATGCGCGCGAGGCCGAGTTCGGTCGCCGGGTCGCCGACCGCGCGCCCGGACAGGTTGTTGTGAATCGCGAGGATCGCGTGCTCGGGCGTGCGCAGGTCGTGCACGACGACCTCGGTGAACGGCGCGAACATCTCGCCGAGCCCTTCGGCGATGCGCTGCACCTGCTCGATCAGCGATGCCTGCTCCGACAGCAGCGGTTTGCGGTTCGTGCTCATGCGTGCTCCTGCGGGGCGGGCGCGTCCGTCGTCTCGGGGCGCGTGATGTCGGCCAGCAGCGGGCGCGCGATCCGGACGTAGTCGGCCGTGTCGAGCACGACCGAGCGGTCGAGGCGGCCCGCGTTGAACGCGATCTCGGCGTTGCGCTCGACCAGCGCCGGATCGACGACGAGCGTCACGTTCGCATCGAATACGAACGGCGGCACGGCGCCCATCACGCAGCGCGTGACGGCGGCCGCGAGGTCGGGCGAGGCGAGCGTCGCCTTGCGCCGGCCGACCGCATCGGCGACCTTGCGGAAGTCGATCTTCAGGTGGCCGGGAATCACCGCGAGCGCGGTGGCGTCGCCGCCGTCCTTGAACGTGCAGAGCATCGCCTTCGCGCCCTGTTCGGGGCGCGTGCCGCGCAGCGCGGCGATCGCGTCGGATTTGCCTTCCGCCGGATGCTCGAGCACGCGGAAACGCGCGCCGGCGGTAGTCAGCAGGTCGCAAAGCGTGTCGAAAACGGGAGAGTCGTTCATGGCGCTCCGGGAGGCAGGCAGAGGCGCAGACGCGCGTGAATCAAAGAATTGTCCAAGTATAGACGTTTTGTCGCAGCCATGACAAAGGGGAGAGCAGTCGTCGCTGTCCGGCCTTGCCCGCGCGGCCCGTTCTCCAGCAGCCGAAAGGAGATTTCATATCGCGGAATTCGCATCGGCTTCCCGCCGCGGCGTTTTACCGCCGCTTGAAACCGTGTTTTGCATCGCAAAAACGCGTGGCTATCTCATTGAAAAACAACAAAAATTTATATCTTATGTCTTATATAAGACTTGACCGAAATGTTGCCGGGCGGGATTACTATTGAGTCCATGCAGTTCGCTTCGTCACACGCGGCGGGCACGCTGAACTCTTTACTCAAATGCGCTTCGTTCCCAGGAGATAGACATGTCCCAATATCAAGACGACATCAAGGCAGTGGCTGGCTTGAAGGAAAACCACGGCAGCGCGTGGAACGCCATCAGCCCCGAGTATGCGGCCCGCATGCGTGCCCAGAACAAGTTCAAGACCGGCCTGGACATCGCGAAGTACACCGCGAAGATCATGCGCGCCGACATGGCCGCGTACGACGCCGATCCGTCCAAGTACACGCAGTCGCTGGGTTGCTGGCACGGCTTCATCGGCCAGCAGAAGATGATCTCGATCAAGAAGCACTTCAACAGCACCGAACGCCGCTACCTGTATCTGTCGGGCTGGATGGTCGCCGCGCTGCGC
Source organism: Burkholderia sp. AU16482 (assembly GCF_002223285.1). NCBI lineage: Bacteria > Pseudomonadati > Pseudomonadota > Betaproteobacteria > Burkholderiales > Burkholderiaceae > Burkholderia > Burkholderia sp. AU16482. The sequence goes on along the minus strand of NZ_NKEY01000006.1, from coordinate 1,195,497 downwards.
TCGGAGTTCGGCCCGCTGCCGGACCAGTCGATGCACGAAAAGACCTCGGTCAGCGCGCTGATCCGCGAGCTGTACACGTTCCTGCGCCAGGCCGACGCCCGTGAGCTGGGCGGCCTGTTCCGCGAGCTGGATGCGGCGAAGGACCCGGCTGCCAAGGCCGCGATCCAGGAAAAGATCGACAACCACGTCACGCACGTCGTGCCGATCATCGCCGACATCGACGCCGGCTTCGGCAACGCGGAGGCGACCTACCTGCTGGCCAAGCAGTTCATCGAAGCGGGTGCGTGCTGCATCCAGATCGAGAACCAGGTGTCGGACGAGAAGCAGTGCGGCCATCAGGACGGCAAGGTCACGGTGCCGCACGAGGACTTCCTCGCGAAGATCCGCGCGATTCGCTACGCGTTCCTGGAGCTGGGCGTGGACGACGGCATCATCGTCGCGCGTACCGATTCGCTGGGCGCCGGCCTGACCAAGCAGATCGCCGTGACGAACCAGCCGGGCGACCTGGGCGATCAATACAACTCGTTCCTCGACTGCGAGGAGCTGTCGGCCGATCAGCTGGGCAACGGTGACGTCGTCATCAAGCGCGACGGCAAGCTGCTGCGTCCGAAGCGCCTGCCGAGCAACCTGTTCCAGTTCCGCGCCGGCACGGGCGAAGCGCGTTGCGTGCTCGACTGCATCACGTCGCTGCAGAACGGCGCCGACCTGCTGTGGATCGAAACCGAAAAGCCGCATATCGCGCAGATCGGCGGCATGGTCAGCGAGATCCGCAAGGTGATCCCGAACGCGAAGCTGGTGTACAACAACAGCCCGTCGTTCAACTGGACGCTGAATTTCCGTCAGCAGGCCTACGACGCGATGAAGGCCGAAGGCAAGGACGTGTCGGCTTACGACCGTGCGCAACTGATGAGCGTCGAATACGACGACACCGAACTGGCCAAGCTCGCCGACGAGAAGATCCGTACGTTCCAGGCCGATGCATCGCGTGAAGCAGGCATCTTCCACCATCTGATCACGCTGCCGACGTACCACACGGCCGCGCTGTCGACCGACAACCTGGCCAAGGAATACTTCGGCGACCAGGGCATGCTCGGCTACGTGGCCGGCGTGCAGCGCAAGGAAATCCGTCAGGGCATCGCGTGCGTGAAGCACCAGAACATGTCCGGTTCGGACATCGGCGACGATCACAAGGAATACTTCAGCGGCGAAGCGGCGCTGAAGGCAGCGGGCAAGGACAACACGATGAACCAGTTCGCGTAATCGTCATATCCGCGGCAGAAAGCCAATCCGTGACGGGTTGGCTTTTTTTCATTCGACGCGTGGAGCGCGTGATTGCCCGGCACCTCGTTTCGAGCGGGGGTGTCTATCGCGATTCGAACAGGATGTTTGTGTACGCAACTGATTCAGGGTTTGCCTGAGTAGCGAAAACGCTGATTCGCACGGCGTGTGTTCGCGTTGTTCGTTTGCCCAAGCGGCAGGTTGAAATTGCCGCTCGTGCGAAACCCTTGCAGGGCGGTCGTCACACGCGTTTCGTCCCCAAAGTGTGTGCGACGACGCCGTAAAAAGAACCTGCCTGCAACGCGCATGCCGGCGCGCCGGCGCAGCGGGTTTCTTGCTGCAACGCAACGCCCGCCCAATAACGGCGATGGTATGCTGGCCGACATGGAGTTGTATGGCAGGTTGCTTGCATGGCGAAACTCGCGTTCGCACGCTTATATACGAGACATCACCTTCTCTCGCCCGCATCGCGGCATCGACGCGCGCTCCGCTCGCGCGTCCCGTTCTGCTGCGCGCTGCCGCTTCCTGCGCTCCGCACGCATTCCCATCTCGCGGGTTCACCCCGCATCCCCCATCCCCCGCCCAATAATCTGGAGACATCCCCATGTCGCAAAACACTTTGGCCGAAGCAACGCATGGCCCGCTGATCGCTCCGCCGGCCTTCGTCAAGCATCGCGAGCTGATCGACTGGGTATCGCGCATCGCGGCGCTCACGGAGCCCGAGCGCGTCGTGTGGTGTGACGGTTCGCAGGAAGAATACGACGCGCTGTGCCAGGCGATGGTCGACCAGGGCACGCTCACGCGCCTGAACCCGGCGAAGCGCCCGAACTCGTATCTCGCGCAATCCGATCCGTCTGACGTCGCGCGCGTGGAGGATCGCACGTTCATCTGCGCGGCTTCGCGCGACGACGTCGGTCCGACCAACAACTGGATCGATCCGGCCGAAATGCGCGAGACGCTCAACGGTCTGTTCCGCGGCGCGATGCGCGGCCGCACGCTGTACGTCGTGCCGTTCTCGATGGGCCCGCTCGGCTCGCCGATCGCGCACGTCGGCGTCGAGTTGTCCGACAGCCCGTACGTCGCGGTGAACATGCGGATCATGACGCGCATGGGGCGCGACGTGTACGACGTGCTCGGCGAGGACGGCGATTTCGTGCCATGCGTGCACAGCGTCGGCCATCCGCTCGAAGCCGGCCAGCAGGACGTGCCGTGGCCGTGCAATCCGGTGAAGTACATCGTGCACTTTCCCGAAACGCGCGAGATCTGGAGCTTCGGCTCGGGCTACGGCGGCAATGCGCTGCTCGGCAAGAAGTGCTTCGCACTGCGCATCGCGTCGACGATGGGCCGCGATCAGGGCTGGCTCGCGGAACACATGCTGATCCTCGGCGTGACGTCGCCGGCCGGCAAGAAGTATCACGTCGCGGCCGCGTTCCCGTCCGCGTGCGGCAAGACCAACTTCGCGATGCTGATCCCGCCGCAGGGCTTCGACGGCTGGAAGGTCACGACGATCGGCGACGACATCGCGTGGCTGAAGCCGGGCCGCGACGGCCGCCTGTATGCGATCAACCCGGAAGCCGGTTTCTTCGGCGTGGCGCCGGGTACCGGCGTGAAGACCAACCCGAACGCAATCGCCACGCTGAAGGAAAACGTGATCTTCACGAACGTCGCGCTGACGGAAGACGGCGACGTGTGGTGGGAAGGGCTGACCGACACGCCGCCCGCGAAGCTGACCGACTGGCAGGGCAATCCGTGGACGCCCGAGATTGGCAAGGAAACCGGCCGCAAGGCCGCGCATCCGAATTCGCGCTTCACCGCGCCGGCCGCCCAGTGCCCGTCGATCGACGACGACTGGGAAAACCCGGCCGGCGTGCCGATCGACGCGTTCATCTTCGGCGGCCGCCGCTCGACGACGGTGCCGCTCGTCACGGAAGCGCGCGACTGGGTCGAAGGCGTGTACATGGCCGCGACGATGGGCTCCGAGACGACCGCGGCAGCCGTTGGCGAGCAGGGCGTCGTGCGCCGCGATCCGTTCGCGATGCTGCCGTTCTGCGGCTACAACGTCAGCGATTATTTCGCGCACTGGCTCAAACTCGGCCGGCAGCTCGAAGCCGCCGGCGCGACGCTGCCGAAGATCTATTGCGTGAACTGGTTCCGCAAGGATGCGAACGGCAAGTTCGTGTGGCCGGGCTTCGGCGAGAACATGCGCGTGCTGAAGTGGATGCTCGATCGTCTCGAAGGCACCGGCGGCGGCGGCGAGCATGCGTTCGGCGTGTCGCCTGCGTATGAGGACCTGCACTGGGACGGCCTCGATTTCACGCGCGATCAGTTCGATGCGGTGACGTCGATGAACGCCGACGAATGGCGCGAGGAGCTGAAGCTGCACGCGGCGCTGTTCGACATGCTGAAGCTGCGCTTGCCCGCCGAGATGACCGACACGATGAAGAAGATCGAGCAGCGTATCGGCGGCTGACGAGCGGCATCGACGTCACCGCTCTGGAAGCGCCATGAACGCCCCGGGCCACCGTCGCGTGGCCCGGGGCGTCGTCGTTTCACGCGGTCGACCGGTTGTCAGCCGAGATCGAGCGCGTTCGTCAGATCGCCCGGCGGCGTCGCGCCGCGCGCGGCGAACGCGTTGTCGCGACGGACCACGCCGTCGAGCGGCGCGAGGCCGTGCACGCGGCTGATGAAGCGCAGGATCGAGTTCGTGTCGTACAGCGTGTGATCGACGAAGCCCTTTTTCGCGAACGGCGAGATCACGAGCGCCGGGATCCGTGAGCCGGGGCCCCAGCGATCGCCGACCGGCGGCGCGACGTGATCCCACCAGCCGCCGTTCTCGTCGTGCGTCATCACGATCACGGTGTGTTCCCATTGCGGCCCGCGCCGGATATGGTCGATCACGGTCGCGATGTGTCGGTCGCCCGATTCGATGTCCGCATAGCCCGCGTGCATGTTCAGGTTGCCCTGCGGCTTGTAGAACGTGACGGCCGGCAGGCGCCCCGCGTCGATGTCGGCGATGAAGTGGTTGGTCGACGGTTCGTCGCCGAGCCCCGCGTCGCGCAAATGCTTGCGGCGGGCTTCGGTGCCGGGCGCGTAGTTCGCGAAGTAGTTGAACGGCTGGTGGTGATACTGGAAGTCGGGCACCGTGCCCGTGTCGCGATGATCGAGCGCGTACTGCCACGCGCCGCTGTACCACGCCCAGTCGATGTTCTTCTCCGACAGGCGGTCGCCGATCGTCGCGTAGCCCTGCGGCGGCATCACGCGATGGTCGGCCGGATCCGCATACGCGGCGTTGCCCGGATCGGGCGGCGGCACGTAGCTCGGCTGGTACGGCGGCGCCATCGTGTTCACGCCGTACCCGTCCGGCGTCAGCGGGCCGTCGACCGCGAACTTCGGCGGGCCGTCGAGCGCGGACGCGGGCGAATCGTCGGCGAGCTTCAGGCGCGTGCCGGCCGGATCGTCGCCTTCGACCTTCGACAACAGCTTCGCCGCATGCGGATGCTTGTGCGCGTCCGGATACAGCGGCGGCTGCGCGGAGATCAGGAACATGTGGTTCATCCACGAGCCGCCGAAGGCCGCCATGAAGAAGTTGTCGCACAGCGTGTATTGCCGTGCGAGATTCCACAGCCGCAGCGTGTCGGCGGAATTGCGGTAATGGCCCATCACGAGGCCGCCCGAATCGGCCCACGCGGCGAACTGGTTGTTGCGGCCGCCCGCGATCTGCATCTGGTTCTGGTAGAAGCGATGCCACAGGTCGCGCGTGATCACGCCGTTCGGCAGCGGCTTGCCCTGCGCGTCTGAAATCCGGAACGGCGCGTTCGGCAGCTTGTCGATGTCACGCTCCGCGATCGCGTAGCGCGTGCCGTCCACTTCCTGCGCCTGCGGCACGAGCCCGCCCCAGATCTTCGGCAGCACCGGCAGCGGCGTCTTGCCGTCGCGATCGAGTTGCTGCGCGTGCTCGGGGCGCACTTCGCTCAGCGGGTAGCGCACGCCGGGGAAATCGCCGTACAGGTTCGCGAAGCTGCGGTTTTCCGCATAGATCACGACGATGTGGCGCACGCGCTGGCGCAACGCTTCGTCGATGCGCAGGTCGGCGGCCGAACGCGGCGCGTTGCCCGCGGTGGTTTCGCAGCCGGAGAGCGCGACACCGGCGCCGATCGCGGCGAGGCCGCCGAGCACACGGCGGCGGTCGGGATCGGCGGGAAGGTCGTCGGGGCGATCGGGGGTGTCGTTCACGTCGTGGGCTCCTCGGATGGGCGGGTGGGTGTTGTCGTTCGATGCGCGCCGGCATCGCGCGGACTGCCGCGACGCAGGGCGAAAAAATGCAACGGCCGGCATCGTGCGAGGCGGCGCACTGCGGCTGTCACGAAAATGTCATGCACGCGACTATAACGCGGCAAGGGGGCGGATGAAAGCCGTTCGTCTGACGATTCGACGCTCGCGCGGCGAGCGATGCGCGACGTCCGTGCGCGAACTAGACTTGAACCAGGGGCGGTGCGTCGCGGCGTGCCGCCCGGGCGAGGACCGCCCGGCGACGCCGGCCGATGGGGTTGCCGAGGCGGGATCGATGCGACGAACGACGCGACACAGCGAGGCGACGATGGCGCGGATGCATGCCGTTTTCGCATGGCTGCCGCGGCCGCATACCGGATGCGCGCACGTGCCGGCGTGAGCGCACGCCGCGCAGCAGGCAGGGCCGGCCCGATGCCATGGACAGGAAATTCGACTACCCGGGATTGCTGATCGCGGCGGGCTTCTTCGTGCTGTTCGCCGCGCAGTTGCTGATGCTGCGCCCGACCTCGGCGCCGATTGCATACAGCGATTTCCACCGGCTCGTCGCGGCGCGGCTCGTCGACGATCTCGAGGTCGGCCCGGCGTCGATCTCGGGCACGCTGAAGATGCCGCAGGCCGGCACGATCCTGCCTGCGTCCGACGCCGCGGTCGTGCGGCAGGCCGGCGCGCCGTGGCGCTTCACGACCAGCCGCGTGACCGACGAGCACCTGATCGACACGCTGACCGCCGCCGGCATCCGCTATCACGGCACGCCCGACACCGGCTGGCTCACATCGCTCGCGTCGTGGCTGCTGCCGCTGATGCTGCTCGTGTTCGTATGGAACATGATGCTGCGCAAGCGCGGCGGGCTGCAGGACTTCACCGGCATGGGCAAGAGCCGCGCGCGCGTGTACGTGCAGCAGGAAACCGGCATCACGTTCGACGACATCGCCGGCATCGACGAAGCGAAGGCCGAACTGCAGCAGCTCGTCGCGTTCCTGCGCAACCCCGATCGCTACCAGCGGCTCGGCGGCAAGATTCCGAAAGGCGTGCTCGTCGTCGGCGCGCCGGGTACGGGCAAGACGCTGCTCGCGCGCGCGGTGGCGGGCGAGGCGGCCGTGCCGTTCTTCTCGATCAGCGGCTCGGCGTTCGTCGAGATGTTCGTCGGCGTGGGCGCCGCGCGCGTGCGCGACCTGTTCGAGCAGGCACAGCAGAAGGCGCCGTGCATCGTGTTCGTCGACGAGCTCGATGCGCTCGGCAAGGTGCGCGGCGTCGGCCCGATGTCGGGCAACGACGAACGCGAACAGACGCTCAACCAGTTGCTGGTCGAGATGGACGGTTTCCAGGCCGGCTCCGGCGTGATCATCATGGCCGCGACGAACCGGCCCGAGATCCTCGATCCTGCACTGCTGAGGCCGGGGCGTTTCGATCGCCACATCGCGATCGACCGGCCGGACGTGAACGGCCGCCGCCAGATCCTCGGCGTGCACGTGAAGCGCGTGAAGCTCGCGGCCGACGTCGATCTCGGCGAGCTCGCGTCGCGCACGCCGGGCTTCGTCGGCGCCGATCTCGCGAACGTCGTCAACGAGGCCGCGCTGCATGCGGCCGAACTCGGCAAGCCGGCAGTCGGCATGGCCGACTTCGACGAGGCGATCGACCGCGCGCTGACGGGCCTCGAGCGCAAGAGCCGCGTGATGAACGAGCAGGAGAAGCTGACCATCGCGTATCACGAAGCCGGCCACGCGCTCGTCGCGGAAAGCCGCGCGCATTGCGACCCGGTGAAGAAGGTGTCGATCATTCCGCGCGGCGTCGCCGCACTCGGCTACACGCAGCAGGTGCCGACCGAGGATCGCTACGTCCTGCGCCGCAGCGAGCTGCTCGACCGGATCGACGCGCTGCTCGGCGGGCGCGTGGCGGAAGAACTCGTGTTCGGCGATGTGTCGACCGGCGCGCAGAACGACCTCGAACGCGCGACCGCGATGGCGCGGCACATGGTCATGCAGTATGGAATGAGCGAGAAGATCGGGCTCGCGACGTTCGACGACGGCGACGCGCGCCAGGGGCTGCCCTGCGCATGGCATGCGGGCGACGGCCGCTGCAGCGAGCACACCGCGCGGATGATCGACGACGAGGTGCGCACGCTGCTGGCCGATGCGCATGCGCGGGTCGCGGCGACGCTCGGCGAACGTCGCGACGCGCTCGAACGCATCGCGCGACGGCTACTGCAATGCGAGGTGCTCGAACGCGATGTGCTGCAGGCGCTGATCGACGGGCGCATCGAACCGTCGTCGGCCACGCCGGTATTACCCGGCGACGAAACGAGCGCGCGCGGCGGTGCGATCGAAACGGAGCAGGCGTCGGCGGTCGAGCGCGATTTCGTCGCGTACGGCCGGCCGCACGAAACCGATCGATGAAGCCGTCGCGCGTTTTCTTTCCGGTCTTTCCCGCCACGGAGCCGCCGCCATGAGCGACGCGCACGTATCGGTCGAGAGGTATCGTGCTCGCTTGCACGACGACGGGGAGGCGAGTGCGCGTCGGCGCGTCAGGATTCGGTCGCGGCCGCGACTTCGGCCGCTTCGGTGAGCGCTTCGAGAAAGCGCGTGCGCCACCAGTGCACGTCGGTCTTGCGCATGATCGCCATCAGCGCCGCGTGACGCTGGCGGCGCTCTTCGAGCGGCATCGTGAGCGCGCGCTGGATCGCCTGCGCGGTGCCTTGCGTGTCGTACGGATTGACGAGCAGCGCCGACTTCAGTTGCTCGGCCGCACCCGCGAAACGCGACAGCACGAGCACGCCCGGGTCGGCCGCGTCCTGCGCCGCGAGGAACTCTTTCGCGACGAGATTCATCCCGTCGCGCAGCGGCGTGACGAGCGCGACCCGGCTCGCGCGGTAAAGGCCCGGCAGGCGCTTGCGCGCGACGGTGCGGTGAATGTAGCGCATCGGCATCCATTCGAGCTCGCCGTAGTCGCCGTTGATCGCGCCGCACAGGCTGTCCATCTCGCGCCGCAGGTCGTCGTACGCGCCGAGATCCTCGCGGCTCGGCGCGGCGATCTGGATCAGCGTCGCGCGGTCGCGGTTCTCCGGATACTGTTCGAGCAGCTCGCGGAATGCATGCACGCGCTGCGGCAGCCCTTTCGTGTAATCGAGCCGGTCGACGCCGACCAGCAACTGGCGCCGCGAATATTCGTCGCGCATGCGTTCGAACATGTCGAGGCCGTCGCGATCGCGCGCGAGCGACTCGAATTCGTCGACGTTGATGCCGATCGGGAACGCGCCGGCCGACAGCGTGCGGCCGAATGCCCGCAGCCGTCCGTCCGGCAGCCGCGCCGCGCCGGCTTCCGCCTCGACGTAATGCTCGAAGTGGAGCAGATCCGATTCGGTCTGGAAGCCGACGAGGTCGTACGCGAACAGCGAGCGCATCAGCCATTCGTGTTCCGGGATCGCGGCCATGATCGGCGGCGGCGGCATCGGAATGTGCAGGAAGAAGCCGATCGGATTCGTGCAGCCCATCGCGCGCAGCTCGGCGGCGAGCGGAATCAGCTGATAGTCGTGCACCCAGATCACGTCGTCGGGCCGCAGCAGCGTGCGCAGCTTGCGCGCGAACAACTGGTTCACGCGTCGGTAGCCGTCGGCGAAGCGCCGGTCGAACTGCGCGAGATCGAGCCGGTAGTGAAACACCGGCCACAGCACGTTGTTCGAGTATCCGAGGTAGTAAGCGTCGTAGTCCTGCGGATCGAGATCGACCGTCGCGAGCTGAATGCCGCCGACGTTCTGGACCTGCACGTCGTCGCCATGCGTGGGCTGATCGTCGCCGCCGCGTAGCCTGCCGCTCCAGCCGAACCAGACGCCGCCGGTTTCCTGCAGGCTGTCCTTCACGGCGACGGCGAGGCCGCCGGCCGCGGCTTTACGAGGGTCCGCGATGCGATTGGATACGACGACGAGTCGGCTCACCAGCTCTCCTGACGATTGTTGGGGGAAGGTTCGTGCGGCCAAGGCGCGAGAGGCAGACGCCGCCGTCGGCGCGCGGTGCGCATACGACGGGGCCGCATGGCGATCGGACGGGAGTCAGGGCACGCGATTCGCCGCCCGGTCGAAAAGTGCTTTTTTTAGGATACTCGTCATTCGTGCGTTTTAAAAGTCCGTGTCGACGGACGGGGCGGGCGCCTGCCGCGCGGTATCCATGGCAGCGATACGGTAACGGGCGATGCCCGAGCGGGACCGAAACTTGCGCCGCACGGCGAACGCAGTGTGCGCAAGCCTCCGCGGCGCGTACCGGCCGACGACGCCGCGCTGCCGCGCCGCGTTCCGCTGCGTCGTCTCGTCCATCTGCGCGATCGTGAGATTCCCCTCGAAGCGCGTCGTGTTCGCCCGCGGCGGGCGCCGCGGGCCGTACGAAGGTCAGAACGTGGTGCGCAGTCCGGCCATCACGCTGCGGCCGCCTTGCGGGGCGAAGCCGCGCACGACCGACGTCGCGTAGCGAATCTCCTGGTTCGTCAGGTTGTCGCCGCGCAGGTACGCGAGCCAGTGCGTAGGCCCGACGCGGAACTTGTACGTCAGCATCACGCCGAGCGACGTGTAGCCGTCGGTGGAGAAGTCGTTGTCGGGCACGCGATGCTGCGACCACGCGTGCGTGACTTGCGCACGCGCGCCGAACGGGCCGTAGCCGTAGTCGGCTGCCAGCGTCGCGCGCAGCGGCGCGATGCGCGGCAGCGGCTGGCCCGTATCGACGTTGCGCGCGTGCGTGTAGTCGGCCGTCAGTTCGAGATCGACCGTATGGCCGCGTCGCGCGAATGCACGCCACTTGCCGTCCAGCTCGATGCCGTAGAACTCGGCGCGCACGCCGCGATAGATCGCCTCGTTGAACGAGCCGTCGGTGCCGGGCGCGACCGGTTCGCCGTCGTCGTCCACCACGCGGCCGGTGTTGTATTCGGTCAGATAGTTCGAGAAGCGGTTGTAGAACACGCCGACGCTGCCGCGGTTCGGCCCGCTCGCATAGCGCAGCGACAGGTCGGTCGACACGGCCTTTTCCTTCGACGCGTTCGGGTTGCCGATCAGGAACTGGCCGGTCGCATCGTGCGGGCCGTTCGAATACAGCTCGTAGAACGTCGGCGCGCGTTCGGTGTACGCGACGTTCGCCGCGACCGACCATACGGGCGTCAGCGAGAACAGCGCGCCGGCCGACAGGCTGCCCGCGTTGAAGTCGCGCGGCTGCGCGAGCGCGAATTTCTCCACGCCGGCCGGATCGGGACCGACCTTCACGTGCTCGAAGCGGCCGCCGAAGCTCAACTTCAGCGCCGGAACGACCTGCCATTCCTCGAGGCCGAACAGCGCGACGCTGTTGGTGCGCGTGGACGGCACGAGCATTTCGTCGCCCAGCGCCGAGAACGTGTTCTGGCCGAACTGCACGCCGATCGCGCCTTCGAACGGCCCGATCTTGCGATGGCGCGCCTCGATGCGCGCCTCGTAGCCGCGATTGCGGAAGGTGGTCGCGGTCTCGCCGTTGTCGACCTCCTTGTGGCGATAGTCGGTGTAGGCGAAATCGAATTTCAGCTTCGTGAACGGCCCGCTCAGGTTGCGCACCTCGGATGCGAGCGCGAGGCGTTCCTGGCGCATCCGCAGCCGCACGTCGCTCTCCGCGACGGAGCCGTAGTTCGATTCGTAGCCGCTGTACGACAGGCCCGCGAAACCGTCCGCCCACGTGTACGACGCGCCGACCGCACCGCCGTGCACGCGGCCGTCGCTGTTCGGCACGTTGCCTTCCGGCTGCGGCGTGTCGGGGCCGTCGATCGCGCGTTGCTGGCTGCTGCGTGCGTAGCCGGGAATCCGCAGCTTGCTCGTTTCGCGATCGAATGCGTCGACGTGGAACGCGAAGCGGCCGTTGCCGCCTTCGACCTGCGCGGCGCCGGCGCGCACGGAATTCGCGCCGCCATAGCGCGCGTCGAGCGCGCCGGTCACGCCCTGGATCGCCTCGCGCGGAATCCGGTTGTCGATCGTGTTGACCACGCCGCCCACCGCATTGCCGCCGTACAGCAGCGCGGCCGGGCCGCGCACGATCTCGACGCGCTCGATCGACAGCGGATCCTGCGGCACCGCGTGGTCGTACGACAGCGACGACGCGTCATACGCCGCGACGCCGTTCTGCAGCAGCCGGATCCGGTCGCCGTCCATCCCGCGGATGATCGGACGGCCGACCATCGGCCCGTAGGTGGTGGTCGACACGCCGGGCAGTCCGTCGAGTGTTTCGCCGAGCGAATCGGCCTGGCGGCGCGTCAGCGCATCGCCGGAAAGCTGGACGGTCGGTGCGATCGGTTCGGCGTCGCCGAGCGGGTTCGCCGTCACGAAGATCGGCGCGAGCGGCGACGATGAGGCGGCTGGCGTGCCGGGTGCGGCGGGCGCATCGGTCTGCGCGTGGGCGACGGCGGCGAACAGCATCAGCGACAGGGACGAGAGCGGGCGAAGCGGTAAGCGAGGGAGGTCGCGCATGGTCGGTGAATCGGTTGGAATCGGGATCGGATAACGAGCGATACGGGTCACGGATAGATACGATATATTGTTGCGTCAGTGACGCGCAGTGACCCGTGGGAACATGGCTCGGCGACGCGCGGCCACCTGGCTGGAACGGTGTCAGGGGGACGAGCACGCGAAATGATATGTTATATCATGTCAAATTCCAAGCTGGATGACGGGATCTCGTCGGCTTTCCGTTGGAACGGTGAAAGCGCGGCGGGAGCGGCGGGCGGCGTGCAACCGCCGGCTCGCGCTTGCGCGTCAAACGACGCCGATCGTGGCGAAGCCGCGTCGACCGCTGCATCCGTTCCAATGCGTTGACGCGTATCAACGCGCTCCGATTCCGAAACCGGATACTGGGTCGCTCATCGACCAGACAGGAGCAACGCATGACCCAGACCATGAAAGCGGCCGTGGTACACGCGTTCGGCGAGCCGTTGCGTATCGAGGAGGTGCCGGTCCCGACGCCGGGGCCCGGCCAGATTCTCGTCAACATCAAGGCGTCGGGCGTCTGCCATACCGATCTGCACGCGGCCGACGGCGACTGGCCCGTCAAGCCGTCGCTGCCGTTCATCCCCGGCCACGAAGGCGTGGGGATCGTCGCGGCGGTCGGCGCGGGTGTCACGCACGTGCGCGAGGGCGATCGCGTCGGCGTGCCGTGGCTCTACACGGCCTGCGGCCATTGCGAGTACTGCTGCACGGGCTCGGAAACGCTGTGCCATGGCCAGCAGAACACCGGCTATTCGGTGAACGGCAGCTACGCCGAATACGTGCTGGCCGATCCCGATTACGTCGGCCAGTTGCCCGCGCAGGTGGCGTTCGACGAGATCGCGCCGATCCTGTGCGCGGGCGTCACGGTCTACAAGGGCATTCGCGTCACCGATACGCGCCCGGGCCAGTGGCTCGCGATCTCCGGCATCGGCGGCCTCGGGCACGTGGCCGTGCAGTATGCGCGTGCGATGGGCCTGCACGTCGCCGCGATCGACATTTCACCCGACAAGCTCGCGCTGGCGCGGCAACTGGGTGCGCATCTGACGATCGATGCGTCGGTCGACGATCCCGCGAAAGTGATCCAGAAGGAAATCGGCGGCGCGCACGGCGTGCTGGTCACGGCCGTGTCGCGCGGCGCGTTCGCGCAGGCGCTCGGGATGGTCCGGCGCGGCGGTACGGTGGCGCTCAACGGGCTGCCGCCCGGCGATTTCCCGCTGCCGATCTTCTCGACCGTGCTGAACGGCATCACCGTGCGCGGGTCGATCGTCGGTACGCGCCGCGATCTGCAGGAGTCGCTCGATTTCGCGGCGGACGGCCTGGTGCGCGCGCATATCCATCGCGATCGGCTCGGCAACATCAACGACGTGTTCGCGAAGCTCCGGGAAGGGAAGGTCGACGGGCGCATCGTGCTCACCGACATGCATTGATGCCCGCGCACGCCGCCGTGCGACGCATCGCGTCGCGGCGGCGTGACGGTCATCCGCGCATCACGGCGCGAAGAACACGTCGGTGCGGTTCGTCAGGTTGCCCGCGCTCGTCTGCACGAAGAACGGATGGAACGACGACGGCATGACGTCGAGCCCCTGGTAGTCGCCGATGAAGAACCCGCCGGCGTTGGGCGCGAGCTTCATGTCGAACGGGCCGCCGACGCGCCGCTCGTCGGCGAACGTGGCGCCGCCGTCGTGCGAGATCTTGCGCCAGAAGCCGGTCGGCAGCGTCGTCGTGTTGCCGGCCTGCAGGTCGCGGAAGTCGTAGTGCGTGACCATCACCGCACCCGTGTTGTCGACGCGCACCGACGGATTGAACGCGGGGCGCCCGGTCGGCGTGTTCACCTGTCGCGGGGCGCTCCACGTCGCGCCGCCATCCTTCGACGTCGATATCGCGATCTCGTCGTACGTGCCGCCATTGAAGCGGCTGTCCTGCCACACGACGTAGAGCTGGCCCGATGCCGGGTCGATCGCGGGTTCCGGAATGATGTCGCCGGTGCGCACGGGTTCGCCGGTGTTCGGATCCGTGACGCCGACCGTCTGCAGCCCCGCGATGATCCGCGGCTTGGTCCACGTCGCGCCGTCGTCGGTCGACTTGACGAACGCGACCTTGCCGGCCGCCTTGCCGAACGGCGGCTGGATCAGGTCGAAGAAATCGTAGAGCGTGCCGCTCTTCGGATCGACGACGATCTGGTTGCCGATCGTCTGCTGGCGCGACGGCACGTTGACGATGACCTTCGCGGCGCTCCACGTCTTGCCGCCGTCGGTCGTCTTCGAGAACAGCGTGGGCCCGCGGTACGCCTGCGTGTGCAGGTTCGCGTACGGGTTGCCGTTCGGCAGTTCGAGACGGTCCCATACCGCGTATGCGGTGCCGGCCTTCACCGGGTTGGCCGTCACCGATTCCTTGTCGTTGAAGAACTGCGTCGTCGGCTCGTCGTTCGCGATCAGCACGGCCGGGCTGCTCCACGTCTGTCCGCCGTCGGTCGACACCGATGCGCCCACCGCGTTGCCGTTGTTCGACTGGTTGAACGAGATCGACACCGAGTACGCGGTGCCGTCCGGCCCGAACGAGACCCATGGATCGGACGCGCGTTCGTACTTGAGCCCGCCCGGCGCGCAGGCGCTGAACGGTTGCGGCGTGCGCGCCCAGGTCGCGCCGGCGTCGAACGTATAGCCGGCGACGAGCCCGTGGGCGCCGCCGTTCGACCAGCGGTCCTGCTGCCACACGCCGATCATGTTGTTCGGGTTCGCCGGATTGACCGCGAGCCACGGTTCGACTTCTGCATTCACGTAGTTGGTGCCCGGGCCGCCGATGGTGCACGCGGCGAACGGGCTCGGCCCGGACACGACGACGGGCTCGGCGTGCGCCGCGGCGGCGGCGGCCAGCGCCATCGCGGCGGACAGGCGGGTAACAAGCGGATGGGACACGATCATGCGTCGCATGGACGACTCCTCGGTGAGGTGCGGAGGCGATGGCGGGGCACGACGAGACGACGCGAACCGGTGCGGCCGGTCGTGCCGCACGCGTCGTTACGTGCCGTTCAGCATGCCGTTTCAGCCATCGCGATCCGCGTGCGCTGGATGCCGCCAGCGCTTCGGTCAAGACTCCTCTTCGTTTTCCTTGCTTGTCGGCTGTGTCTGCGATGTCGACCCGTCGGGAAAGCCAGTCCGGGCATGCGACGAATGTCTCGAAGTGGATTGCAATGTAGGCGATTCGAATGTCGCGCGACAGGCGGTTTTTTGTAACAGGACGTAGCCGGAAACCGTTGCCGGAAGCGGGCGTCCGGCACGCAAGATTTGCCGTTGCGGCGGCATGAAAATCGAATCGAAAACGCGAATCGCAATCGGTTGCGATCGATGCCGGCACGAGCCGGTCGCGCGCGCGTGAAGCGCCGTTCAGCGCTCCGCCGGAAACCGCTCCTGCAATGCGTGCAGCCAGCGGGCGACGACGTCGAGTTCGTCATCGGAAAACCCGTCGCAGAGCTTACCGTTGAGTTCGCGCAGCAGCACGCGCGCACGCTTGAGGGCCGCGTGGCCTGCGTCGGTCAGGTACAGCCGCGTCGCCCGGCCGTCGTCCGAATCGGCATGGCGCGTGATGAGGCCGGCCTTCGCCATCCGGTCGGCGAGCCCTGTCATCGCGGATGGCGCGAGCTGCAGCGCGGCGCCGACTTCGCCGATCAGCGCGCCGTCCTGCTTCGCGAGGCAGAACAGCGCGCCGGCCTGCGCGGCGCTCGCGCGCGTGTCGGTTTCGGCCTTGCGGTCGATCCAGCGCTGCACGCGCCGCTGGCCGATGTTCAACAGGAAAAACAGTCGTCGGTCTTCGCTCAAGCTGGGTTCCCGGCTGCAATGGAAAGGGAGGGGCGGCCCGCGGTGCGCGGCGTGTCGAGCGCCTGCGCGAGCCAGTCGGCGACGTCGGGCCACAGCACCGCGCCGGGCCGCCTCCGAAAGAAGCCCATGTGCCCGACCGGGCCGCTGCCCGCCGCGCGCGGATCGATCTGGCGGCGTTCGACCTTCGCGCGGGTCAGATAGCTTACCAGCAGGCCGATCGCGGCCGGATTCGCCCACGGATCGTCGTCGAAGCCGAGCGCGAGGATCGGCAAGCGCTGCTTCGAGAAGCGCTCGGCCGCGCCGAGCGTCGGATCGTCGAAGAAGTAGTGCGGCAGCGTCGTCCAGCGGCTCCATTCGCGGAACACGCCGGCCGGCAGATCCTCGCCGAGCCCGAGCCGCCTGCCGGGCACGTAGCCGAGCAGTGCGGACGTCAGCGGGCCGAGCACGCGCAGGATCAGCCGCACCTTCAGGCGTTCGGCCGCCGGCGCGATCAGCCGCGTGCTGCCCGCGTGCGCGGCGACCAGCACGGCCGCGCGCAGATGCGGCGTCGCGCCGGACAGCCCGATCGCATGCCCGCCGACGCTATGGCCGACCGCCAGCAGCGGCAGCCCTTCATACGTGTGCCGGGCCCAGGCGGTCGCGGCGCCGACGTCGAGCTCCATCCAGTCGCGCATGCGGGCCTGCAGCGCGCCCAGACGCGCGGGCCGCGATGCGCCGATGCCGCGATAGTCGTAGGTCAGCGCCGCGAAACCGCGCTCCGTCAGGAAGCGCGCGAAGCCTGCATACAGCCGCTCGGGCACGGCCGTCGCCGGATGGATCAGCACCAGCGCGCGCGGCGGTGCATGCGGCGACCACAGCGTGCCGTGCAGCACATAGCCGTCGGCGGCGGAAAACTCGATGGGTCGGGCGGTCATGGCGTCCTCGTTCGGGCAGTTGTTTCGTATGCGAAATATAGTGCGGGATTTATTTCGTGCGCGAAATATCCATCGAGGAATCATTCGAACTTCACGTGGCGGCGGTGGTGCGGCGAGCCCCGGGCATGCACGCGTAATTCATAAAATATTTGCATCTTTACATAGAAGAATATTGCGTTTGTGTCATGAAACGGATCGACGTATCTTCACCGGTTCCATCCGTTGCGCCGGCGGTTTCGCACGGCGGACCATAGGGCGTCGCCGTCGCAAGGCCGCCCGCCAACCTTCCGGGAGATCATGTTGCCGAGCCGAATCGTCACGGCGCTCTTGCTGGCGCTCGCCGCGCAGCCGGGCATCGCCAAAGACACCGTCACGCTGCGCGTGGGTGAACAGAACTACTTCAACATCCAGGCGTCGATGGAAGCATCCGGCGTGCTGAAGGACCTGCCTTACACGATCGAGTGGAAGCACTTCCAGGCCGCCGCGCCGGTGGCCGAAAGCCTGAACGGCAACGCAATCGACCTCGGCTTCCTCGGCGATTCCGCGCTGCTCACGCTGGCCGCGCGCGGCGCGCCGGTCAAGGTCGTCGCGGTATCGCGGCAGAGCCTCGACGGCGTCGCGATCCTCGTGCCGAAGCACTCGCCGGTGCGGACCGTGGCCGACCTGCAGGGCAAGACCATCGCGGTATGGCGCGGCGCCTGGAGCCAGCAGCTCGTGCTGCGCGCGCTCGAACATGCGGGCCTGCGCGCCGATTCGGTGAAGTACGCGTACCTGATGCCGATCGACGCGACCAACGCGCTCGCGAACGGTTCGGTCGACGCGGTGTCGCTGTGGGAGCCGTTCGTCAGCACGCTCGCATTGCGGCAAGGCGCGCGCCCCGTGGCCACCGCGCAAGGGCTGATGCCGGCGCTGAGCTTCGTCGCCGCGAACGAGCAGGCCGCGTCGGGCAAGCGCGCCGAGATCACCGATTTCCTGCGGCGCGTGGTGGTGGCGCGCCAGTGGGTCGACACTCATCCGCGCGAGTACGCGGACCTGTGGGCGAAACGCGCGAAGCTCGAACCCGACGTCGCGTATCGCTGGCTCGACAACGCGAAACAGCGCGTCGGCCCGGTCGACGAAACGGCCGCGAAGGATGCGCAGAACACGGCCGATTTCCTGTACAAGGCCGGCGTGATTCCGGCCGCGTACGACACGTCGAAGCTGCTCGACCGCTCGTATGCGGGCGCGTTCGCCGCGCCCGCGCAAAAGACGGCCGCCGCGCAGTGACCGGGCGGCCCGCGTCACGATTGCAGCGATTCCTGATCGACATACCCAAGGACATCCCGACATGCCAGTCGACATCATCGGCATGATCACCGCGACACCCGGCGCGGAGGTCGACGTACCGGGCGGCGCGGCCGTCCAGCCCGACTACGTGCGCCGCTTCGCGCGGGCGCACGAGGCCGCTGGTTTCGACCAGATCCTGATCGGCCATTTCAGCAACGCGGCGGACGGCTTCATCGTCGCGTCGTTCGCGGCCGCCGCGACCGAACGCATCCGCCTGCTGCTCGCGCACCGGCCGGGCGTGATCGTGCCGTCGGCCGCCGCGCGGCAGATAGCGACGCTCGACGTGTTCAGCGGTGGAAGGCTCGCGCTGAACGTGGTGTCGGGCGGCGACGATGCGGACCTGCAGCGCGACGGCGATTTCGTGCCGCACGATGCGCGCTACCGCCGCACCGGCGAATATCTCGACGTGCTGAAACGGATCTGGCTGGCCGATGCGCCGGTCGATCACGACGGCCCGTTCTATCGGCTGCGCGGTGCGTCGCCGGTCGTGAAGGGCGCGCAACGACCGCATGTGCCGATCTATTTCGGCGGCTCGTCGCCGGCTGCGCTCGCGGTCGCGGGCGAGCATGCGGATGTCTACATGACGTGGGGCGAGCCGCTCGACGCGGTGCGCGAGCAGATCGCGCGCGTGCGGGCCGCCGCCGCGCCGTTCGGGCGTGTGCCGCGCATCAGCGTGTCGTTCCGGCCGATCGTCGCCGATACCGAGGCGGCCGCGTGGGAGAAAGCGGAGGCGACCCGCGAGCGCGTGCGTGCGGCGCGGCTCGCGAACGGCCAGCCGATCGACGGCCACGCGCCGCAGAATGCGGGCTCGCAGCGGCTGATGGCGGCCGCCGCGCAGGGCGACGTGCTCGACGAGCGGCTGTGGATGGGTGTCGCGAACCTGACCGGCGCACGCTGGAATTCGACCGCGCTGGTCGGCACGCCGAAACAGGTTGCGCGAGCGCTGGGCGCGTATTACCGGCTCGGCGTCTCGACGTTCCTGATTCGCGGTTTCGATCCGCTCGACGATGCGCTGGCCTACGGGCGCGACCTGATCCCGGCGATTCACGCGCACATTGCGGAACTCGATCGCTCTCGGTCCGCGGTGCCCGCGTAGGGGAACGACAAGTCAATCGAATCGCCCCGGTATGTCCGTGACGACATGCCGGAGCGATGGTTTTGAACGAAACGCTCAGAACGACGGCAACCCCGGCGGATTGGTCTCCGCCCGCGCGATCGCCTCGCTCTGCAAACCCCAGCGCGCGAGCGCCTGCCCGTAGCGGCCGTTGCCGATCAGCGCGTTGGTCGCGAGCGTGAGCGCGGGCGCGAGCCCGCTGCCGCGACGCGTCGCGATCGCGACGTCCGCATTCGCCGGCCAGCCCGCATTGACGACGCCGACGCGGCGGATCTTGCCCGTGCGCGCGGCCTCGTACGCGAGCGATGCGTTCGGGTTCAGCTCCGCATCGGCCCGGCCCGACAGCAGCGCGACGCGCGCGGTCGCATCGTCGTCGAAATAGAGCAGCTCGGCCGGCTTCAACCCCTGCGCGACGTTGCGCTTGCTCCATTCGAGCAGGATGCGCTCCTGGCTCGTGCCGGCGCCGGTGATGATGCGCAAACCCGCGACGTCCTTCGGCTCCGCGATCTTCGCGATGGGGCTGCCGGTGCGCACGTAGAAGCCGTGCAGCCCGAGCCGGTAGGTCGTGAAATCGTATTTCTCCTTGCGCTTCTCGGTCACGCCGACGTTCGAGATCACCGCATCGTATTTGCCGGACGTCAGCCCGAGCGGCCAGTCGGCCCACGCGATCGGCACCAGCACGAGCGTGCGGCCGAGTGTGTCCGCGACCAATTGCGCATAGTCGGGATCGGCGCCGACCACGGTGCGGGCGTCGGTCGCATAGGTCGACACGGGCGGCGCGTGCGGTGAAATCGCGACCGTGAACGCGCCGTCGCGCACCCAGCGGTAGCCGCTGGCCGCGCGGATGGCCGCGTCGTCGGGGCCGGCGCGCAGGCGGCCGGCCTGGCGCGGGTCGAGGTCGGCAGTGGCGGCCGCCGCGCGCGCCGCATGCCACGGCAGGCCCGATGCCGCGGCCAGCGCGGCCACGATGAACTGGCGTCGATCGGTCATCGTGCGGCACCTCGCGAGTCGGGAGCGGCGCGCATCACAGCACCCGCGACAGGAACGCGCGGGTGCGCGCATGCGCCGGCGCGTCGAGCACGACGGCGGGCGGCCCGGCCTCGACGATGCGCCCGCGCTCCATGAACAGCACGTGGTCCGCGACTTCGCGCGCGAAGCCGATCTCGTGCGTGACGATCACGAGCGTCGTGCCCGAGCGCGCGAGTTCCTTGATCACGTCGAGCACTTCGTTGACGAGTTCGGGATCGAGCGCCGACGTCGGCTCGTCGAACAGCAGCACCTTCGGACGCAACGCAAGCGCCCGCGCGATCGCGACGCGTTGCTGCTGGCCGCCGGACAACTGGCGCGGGTACGCGTCGGCCTTGTCCGCGAGGCCGACCCGTGCGAGCAGCGTACGCGCGGTGTGCTCGGCCGCATCGCGCGTCACGCCGGTGACGGCGACCGGCGCTTCGATCAGGTTCTCGAGCACCGTCAGGTGCGGGAACAGGTTGAAGTTCTGGAACACCATGCCGACGGCCGTGCGCCGCTTCAGCACGTCGCGCTCCTTCAGCTCGTGCAGCACGTCGCCGTCGCGGCGATAGCCGATCAGTTCGCCGTCGATGTCGATGAAACCGTCGTCGACGCGTTCGAGATGGTTGATCGTGCGCAGCAGCGTCGATTTGCCGGAGCCCGACGGCCCGACGATCACGGTCACGCTGCCGCGCGGCGCGACGAACGACACGTTGTCGAGCACGCGCTGCATGCCGAACTGCTTCGACACGCCATGCACGGCCACTTCGCCGCCGGTGCGCGAGACGGCCGCAGCGGTATCGGCATGCGTGCCGGCATTGCTGTGTGCACGAGCGATCGAGGCCGCGCGGCGCGACGCGACACGCCGCCACAGCCCGCCGACGCGCGCGAGCGCGAACGTGACCACCGACGGCGGCGGATTGCGCAGCGCGCCGCGTGCATAGTGCCGCTCGACCTGCACCTGGATCGCGGACAGCACGGTCAGGATGATCAGGTACCAGACGGTCGCGACCATCAGCAGCGGAATCACTTCGAGGTTGCGGCGATAGATCACCTGCACCGTGTAGAACAGCTCGGGCATCGCGAGCACGTACACCATCGACGTGCCTTTCGCGAGCGTGATCAGGTCGTTGAACGCGGTCGGCAGGATCGCGCGCATCGCCTGCGGCAGCACGATCCGCGAGGTCTGGCGGCCGCGCGGCAGACCGAGCGCGGCGGCGGCTTCGAGCTGGCCCTGGTCGACCGCGAGAATGCCGCCGCGGATCACTTCCGCGGAAAACGCCGCGTGGTTCAGCGTGAGGCCGAGCACGGCCGCGAGGAACGGGCTGATCAGGTCGGTCGTCGGCGTGTCGAACCACACGATGTCGGTGAACGGCACACCGAGCCGCACGTGCTCGTACAGGTAGCCGAGGTTGTTCAGGATCAGCAGCAGCACGATCAGCGGAATCGAGCGGAACAGCCACACGAAGGTCCACGCGCTGGCGGACAGCAGGCGCGAACGCGACAGCCGCGCCAGCGCGACGAACGCGCCGAGCACGAAGCCGAACACCGCGCCGAGCAGCGTCAGCACCAGCGTGCGCGCGAGCCCCGACAGCACCGGCGGCGACAGGAACCATTCGGCGAACACCGGCCAGCCCCATTGCGGGTTGCCGAGGATCGAATGCAGCGTGATCGCGATCAGCGCGAGCGCGAGCACGGTGCCGGCCGTGCGCGACCGGTGGCGCGCGGGCACGATCCGCAAACGCGTGCCGGGCCCGCGTGCGCCGGGGGAAGAGAGCGGCGGCAGCGCGCCGCCGAGGTGGGTCGTGTCGCTCATGTCGTTGGCATCCTCGAATCGGTCGATCGGCGGGCGCGCCGCGCACGGGCGGCGCGGCGCGTCAGGCGTGCGCTACGGCGGCCGTTTCCTGGGCGGCGGCGCCGGGCGTCGCGTAGCGGCTCGCCTTGCGCGGCAGGCCGAGGTGGTCGCGCAGCGTGGCGCCGGGCAGGTCGCGGCTGTAGCGGCCGCGCGCCTCGAGCACCGGGATCACGAGCTCGATGAAATCGTCGACACCCTGCGCCTGCACCGGAAAGCCGAGGATGAAGCCGTCGCCCGCGCCTGCGTCGTGCCAGCGGATCAGCTCGTCGGCAACGTGCTCGGCCGTGCCGATGAAGTTCGGGCGCGGCGTCGCGACCGCGAGCGCCGTCTCGCGCAGCGACAGGCCCTTGCGCTTCGCATCGGCCTTGATCCGGTCGGTGGTCGAGCGGAAGCTGTTGCGGCCGAGCTCGCCGAGTTCCGGGAACGGCGCGTCGAGCGCGTACTGCGTGAAATCGTGGTGATCGAAATAGCGGCCGAGGTACGCGAGCGCCTCGTCGATCGTCAGCAGGTCGCGGATCGCCTGGTATTTGTCCTCCGCTTCGGCGGCCGTGCGGCCGACGATCGGCCCGACGCCGGGGAATATCTTCACGTCGTCGGCCTGCCGCCCGTGCTCGATCGCGCTCTGTTTCACGCGCCGCGTGAACGCGGCCGTTTCCTCGATCGACGGGGAATGCGTGAACACGGCATCCGCGTATTTGCCCGCGAGGCCGATGCCGGTATCGGACGAGCCGGCCTGGAATATCACCGGCTGCCCCTGCGGCGAGCGCTGGATGTTCAGCGGGCCCGTGACCTGGAAGAAGCGGCCGTGATGATCGAGCGTATGCAGCTTGTCGCGATCGAAGAAGCGGCCGGTCGCGCGGTCGCGCACGAAAGCATCGTCGTCCCAACTGTCCCACAGCCCCTGCACGACCTCGAGGTATTCGTCGGCGATCTCGTAGCGCAGCTCGTGATCCGGGTGCGCCTTGCCGTAATTCTTCGCGGTGCCTTCGAGCGGCGTCGTCACGACGTTCCAGCCCGCGCGCCCGCCGCTGATCGCGTCGAGCGACGCGAGCTGGCGCGCGACTGTGAACGGCTCGCTGTACGACGTCGAGATCGTGCCCGCGAGCCCGATTTTCTTCGTCGCGACCGCGAGCGCCGACAGCACGGTCAGCGGCTCGAAGCGGTTCAGGAAGTGCGGGATCGACTTCTCGTTGATGTAGAGGCCGTCCGCGACGAACGCGAACGCGATGCCGGCGGCTTCCGCCTTGCGTGCGACGCCGATCGCGAAGTCGAGGTTGATGCTGGCATCCGGCGGGTTGCTCGGATGCCGCCATGCGTTCATGTGGCTGCCTGCGCCTTGCAGCATCAGGCCGAAGGGGATCGATCGTCGGGTCGTCATGATGGGAGCGTCATGCGTTCTGGTCGGGGGAGAGGGAGCGGCCGGCGCTGAGGGCCGCGTGCAACGGGGTGGTGGACAGCGCGCCGCCCAGCCATTCGACCGACGCGAGCCGCGCCGCGTAGTCGGTGACCGGCGAATCGATCACGAACGCATCGACGTCGAGCCGCCGGCTCAATGCGTCGAGCGCGCGGTGGATGCGCTCGGGCGTATCGGCGAGTACCGTCGGGCGCAACTCGTCGATCCGGTAGTCGGACGCGCCGCTTTGCCGCGCGAATTCCGCAGCCGCCTGTGCACTGGCGAGGTTGAAGCTCTGGCCGCCCGCGAACTGCAGCTTGAAAATCTTCAGCGGCCCGATCAGTTGCTCGGCCTCGTCGCGCGTCGGCGCGGCGACCGCGTACAGCGCGACGAGCGGCTTCTCGCCGCCCGCGCCGCGGTACGCGTCGAGCGAGCGTTCGAGATTCGCGTCGTCGCCGTTGAAATGGCCCGCGTAGCAGAAACGCCAGCCGTTGCGCGCGGCGAGCGCACCGCTGTCCGGCGAGCCGCCGAGCAGGATGCGTTCGGGCAGCTGCGGCGGCGCCGGCATCGCCACCGCGCCGGCGAGCGGATGATCTTCGGCCACGCCCCAGCCGAGGAACGCGTCGAGCTCCGCGAGCTGCCCCGCGAAATCGGGCTTGCGCGCCTTGTCGTGGAACCACTGCAGCGCGCGCGTGGTCAGCGGCAGCCCGCCGGGCGCCTTGCCGATGCCGAGATCGACGCGGCCCGGCGCGAGTGCGGCCAGCAGCTTGAATGTCTCGGCCACCTTGAACGGGCTGTAGTGCTGCAGCATCACGCCGCCGGAGCCGATACGGATGCGCGACGTGTGCGCGAGCAGGTGCGCGACGACGATCTCCGGCGCCGAGCTGGCGAAACCCGGCGTGCCGTGATGCTCGGCGACCCAGAAGCGCGCGTAGCCGAGCTGTTCCGCGCGTTGCGCGAGCGTCGTGGTGAAGCGCAGCGCATCGGCGGCGGTCGCGCCGTCGGCAATCGGACTCTTGTCCAGCAGCGAAAGCGAATAAGACATGGTGAGCGACGTTCCTGCGTGAGCGTGGATGGACGGTTGCGGGCGCGCGGCGCTCAGCTCTTCGGCAGCCCGGGCGGATTCGTGCGCGACTGGTCGATCGCTTCGGATGCGAGGTTCCAGCGATCGAGCACCTGCCGGTAGCGGCCGCTTTTGATCAGCCCGTTCAGCGCGACGGTCAGCGGATCGGCGAGGCCGCTGCCGCGGCGCGTCGCGATCGCGATGTCGGCCGTGCGCGGCCAGCCGCCGCTGATCGCACCGACGAGCCGCGTCTTGCCTTGCTGCGCGCTTTGATACGCGAGCACCGAATTCACGCTGAACACCGCGTCGGCGCGGCCCGACTGCACGGCGACGATGCGCATCGCCTGGTCGTCGTAGTACTGGATCTGCACCGGTTTCAGCCCGTGCGCGACGTTTTCGCGGTCCCACGCGAGCAGAATCTTTTCCTGATTGGTGCCGGCATCGGTCACGATGCGCAGCCCGGCGACGTCCTTCGGCTCGCGGATCTGCTGGATCTTGCTGTCGTTGCGCACGTAGAAGCCGACCTGATCCTTGCGATAGGTCGAGAAATCGAACTTCTGCTTGCGCTCCTCGGTGACGGTCACGTTCGAGATCACCGCGTCGACTTTCCCCGATTCGAGCGCCAGCGGCCAGTCGGCCCATGCGAGCGCGACGATTTTCAGCTTGCGGCCGAGGCTGTCGGACACGAGCTGGCCAATATCGGCGTCGAAGCCGACCACCGTGCGCGCGTCGGTCGCATAGGAGCTGATCGGCGGCAGGCTCGGCGCGATGCCGATCGTCAGCGCGCCGGGCTCGGCGAACTTGAACGACGCGGGCACCGCGCGCTCGACTGCCGCATCGGCTGTGCCACGCGGACGGCCGCGCTGCTCGGGGCTCAGGTCGAACGTCGCGGCGGCGGCCGTGGCGGCGGCGAAGGCGGTCAGGCCGATCAGCGCGGCGGCCAGTGTGTGCGCGGCACGGGAGGAAAGCGATACGGCTCGATGCATGAAAGCGTCCTGTCGTGGAAGCGTGGAAGGCGGAATGGGCGAGGTGAAATGCGGGACGCCGTGCGCTCAGCGCGGTAGCGCCGCTTCGGGCACGGGCGCCCACAAGTCGGTGAGCGTCGACGTGCGCGACGGATCGACGAGATCCTTGCCGAAGCGCAGGTGGAAATACGCTTCGGGATCGATCGACGAATCGAACAGCCGCGTATAGCCGGTGCGGTCGTACAGCGCCCACGCTTCGGGCTGGCGAAAGCCGGTGGTCAGGTAGAGGCGGCGATAGCCCTGTTGCACGGCGCGCAGTTCGAGCGCTTCGACGATGCGCCGCGCGAGGCCCTGGCGGCGCAGGTCGGTGCGCGTCCAGATGCGTTTCAGTTCGGCGGTTTGCGCGTCGTAGCGCTTGAACGCGCCGCCGCCGATCGTCTCGCCGTCGCGCAGCAAGAGCACGAACGCGCCTTCGGGCGGCGCGAACAGTTCGGCCGGGTAGCGCGCGAGTTCGTCGCGGGCCGACGCTCGGCTGTCCGGGCGGTACGCGTCGTAACGGGTCGAATATTCGTCGATCAGCGCGTCGATCAGCGGCTGCGCGCGGACGTCGAGCGGCGTCGTGTCGATGATGCGGTCGTTCGTGGCCATGGGCATCGCGAATGGCGCGCGATGCGGATGTTCCCGGCGGGGTGCGCGCACGCGGCCCGTCCGGTCTGTTCCGTTATCGCGACGCGGTTGTCGTGATGGCGGCGGCTGTCGTGCTGCGTGCGAGGCATTCGGCGCGCCGCCGCCGTTTTGAACACGTTAGCGGCGCGGCCGGGAAAGGCGAACGAAGCAATTTCGATAAGGATTTCGCGGGCGGTGGAAGAAGGCTTGCAGGGGGAGTGGGGTCGACGAACGGGCGTGGTGGGGGCGGTGCCCGTTCGAGGTGTGTACGACGTAGATGATCGCCGAGGATTGGGAGCGTTGTCATTTCGATGGCCGACGGGCCATGCCGATTCGCGGCTGGCTCGTCAGGGTCGCGAGCGGCCGGTCGCGGCCCGCCGCCAGCGTGGCGACGGACCTCCTCGAACGGTCGCGTCATCGCGAATCCCTGCCGTCGTGGGCGACGATTCGCGACAACGACGGCGTTCAGGCCGCTGCCGCCTGCTGAATCGCGTCGTGCTGTTCGCCACCCAGAATATCGACGAGACCGGTCAGCATCCGCGCCAATTCACCGGTCATCAGCGTGAAGTCCGAGTCGAAGCGCTCGTCGTCATTCTGCGCGGTGGGATCCGCCGCCTCCTTGATCACGTCGAGCGGCGTGACACGCTTGATCGTCAGCGACGGTGTCAGCACGAACGAGATTCGGTCATCCCAGGTCATTGCGAGGCGCATGCACTGTTTGCCGGCTTCGATGTGCCGGCGCATGTCGCTCGCTTCCAGCGCGTGGCCGACGTATCGCACCGTGGCGCCGCCTTCGCCGGTCGAACGCAACTCGGCGTCCTGGTCGACGGTGAATCCGCCCGGCGCCTCGCCGGACAGCAGCCAGTCCGTCATCGCGGCGACCGGGGAGCGCGCCACCTGAACGCCGGCGAGTGGCAGTTGATCGATCGACTTGACGAGCAGGCTGCGAACGTCGTCGGCAAGCGCTTGTGCCGCCGCATCGATGACGAGCCAGCCGTTCGCCGTGTCGATCCACACACGGGTATCGCGGCGAATGCTGAACGCGCGCGGCAGCAGTTCGTCGGTCACCTGCTCCTTGAGTTCGCGCAGTTGTTTGCGGCCTACCTTGAAGCCCTGCTGCTCCTCGACCTCGAGCGCACGCGCCTTGGTGACCTGATTGACGACCGACGCCGGGAGCAGCTTCTTTTCGGCGCGAAACACCAGCAGCATCTGCCGGTTGATCGAATAGACGAGCGCGCCGTCGTCACGCGGCGACGCCCATCCGACGCGCTGCATTTCGACGCTGCTGCCGGGCTGGAACGCGTGAGGCGCCAGCCATTTTTCCATCTGGTCGGGCGTGACGGCCCAAGGGGCCGGAAGACGATGAAGCTGAAGGTTCTTGAACCACATGGGAGGACGGGCAAAGCGCGTCATTCTAGCTGACGCGGATGGCGGGTGGGCAGGAAGAGGCGTTCGACACCCTGATTCAGATCGTCGACAATTCCACACAATCAGCGAATGCAGACGGCCATGGCCTCGCTCCGACGATCCTGCCCGTTGCATTTGGCTGCGCTCCGTGTTCCGTTGTTGTTGGGCGTCTCGGCCATTCTCTACAACGAAGGCAAGCTTCGCGTGCAACTTGCTTTCGGCGCAGTGGCGGCCGTAGGCGTTGCACTTTTGTTCATGGGATGACAAATGATTGATGTACCGTATTTTTCCCAATGGGAATCCAGGGCCCTGATCTCACGATTTCTGTCGCGCGAACTGCGCGCCGAGGAAGATCCGCTCTGGCGTAACTCTGGTGCCAGCAGCCCGGACGAATATGCGCAATGGAGCCCACATATTTGCGGCATCGCGTGCCTGAAGATGTTGCTGGCGCATCGCAGCGCGCGAGTGGTCCCGCTGTTGGAACTCGTGCGCGACGCCGTAACCTTCGGTGTTTATCAACCAGAGATGGGCGACAAAGGAAAGCGCCTGCTCTACCGTCCATTCGTAAACTGGATCCGCGAACGCTTTCAGATTGAAGGTCGTGTCGTCGAGCATATGGAATCGTCCACGGTCGAGCGCAGTTTGCGTGACGGATATATGTTCATGGCGTCCGTTCATCCTGGCATCCGGCATGCCGGGTTTGAGCCTCCCTCTCGTGGCGGGCACCTTGTCCTGGTGCTTGGCGTCAATCCCGCGACCGACGAGTGGATTTTCCACAATCCGTCAGGCTTTGAACCTGACACGCAGGAGAACGTAGCGATGCAGCGCGGTACATTCGATCGTTATTTCGCAAACAGGGGGATTTTGATTGCGCCATAAACACGAAAAAGGCGCTCAGCTCGCGTGGAACGTATTAACGTTGCCACTACATTAACCGGAGTCTACCGAGCCAATGCATTGCCCCGGTTGCTCCGCTGAACGGGTCATAGTTGCGGGAGGAGAACTTCAATGTGCATTGACGGGCGCATTCTTTATCCGCTCCGTTCGAACGCAGTTCGAAGCACGCGGGACCGGCGTAACATCCGTTCTACCGTCGCGGTCCGACGTGGGGCAGTGGTTTTGTCCATGTTATGGCGAGCAGACCGACAATAGCGTTTGTCCGGGTTGCGGCGTTGTGCCGACTATCAGGCTAGCCCGAGACCTCATCGAGCTAAACCCACACGTTTCTCCGCAAATGTCGAGGTGACTGTCCGCCATCGAAATAGAGACGATCGACGGTTGCATCAAGATTGACGACAATGGAAGCCATTCCGACAAGAGGGTAAAAACAATGATGACTTCCGGCGACGGCCTGACCAGCCCGGCGCGGCTCCTGCGGCTCGCCTCCTGGGCGATTGCGATCGTTTTCGCGGTCTTTCTGAACATGCTCGGCAGCCTCGTGATCCGCGACATGGTATTCGCGCCGAGCGGCGGGCCGCCGGTCGTCGAGCAATTCGCCGATGCGCCGGTAAAAGCGCGGCTGGACGCGGCGCGCCGTCAACTGCAGGCGCAGCGCGACGCGCTTGCCGAGAAGGTCGACACGATGGAAGTGGCGCGCGGCCGCGTCGCGAAGGAGTACGCGGCCGAGAAGGAAAGTTTCCGCAACTGGCTGGCCACCCGCGCGGTGACGGGAGACGGCGCGAAGGACCCGGACATTGTGGCGAGGACGCGCAAGCTGGATACCCTCCAGGCAGGCGTGGTCAACTGGCAGCATCAGATCGATGCGGTCGGTGATCAGCAACGGGCATTGGCATCGCAACTGACGCACGTCGACACGCAAATCGCCGAAGCGGACGCAGCAGCCGAACGGCGCTTCGACGAGGCGACCCGGCGCTACGAGATGCAAGTGTTCGGGCTGCGGCTTGCGCTGACGTTACCGATCCTGCTGGTCGCGACCTGGCTGTTCATCCGCTACCGCAAGGCGCGTTATTGGCCGTTCGTGTACGGTTTCGGCCTGTTTGCGTTGAGTGCGTTTTTCATTGAGCTGGTGCCGTACTTGCCGAATTTCGGCGGCTATGTCCGGGTCCTGGTCGGCATCGTGCTCACGGTATTCGCCGGTCTTTACATGATGAAGGCCTTTCAGCGCTATGCCGAACGCAAGCGGCTCGAATTGCAGCAGGATCAGGGCGAACGCGCGCGCACGATCGGATACGAAAAAGCCGTTCGGTCGCTCGAGAAAAAGCGTTGCCCGTCATGCGACAAACAATGGAATCTCGGCGGCGACGACTCCACGTTTTGCGTACATTGCGGATTGAGGCTTTTCAATGTCTGCGAATGCGGCGGTCGGAATTTCTTCTTCTTCCCGCATTGCCATCAATGCGGCGTTGCGCAGGGGAGCGCGTCGCCGGTGTCATCCGACTGACGGCCCGAGTGTACGTACCGGCATCGGCATACGACGCTCGTGAGCGTGTCAGTCGGGTTCATCACCCGATGACACGCGGCGGCGTCGACAACTCCGCCAACTGAAACAGACAATCCCCGCGCCGCACCTGTGCGGGCACCCGCTTGCACACCACTTCGCCGTCGCCGTTGAACCGATGCAGCACCGGTTCCCGCAACGGCGTATCGGGGAAGTGCACCCACGCGGCCGGCTGCCCGGCCTTCACCTGGTCGCCGAGTTCGACGAGCGGTTCATACAGCCCGCGCTCGTACGCATAAACGAAATGGCGATCGCCGTCGACGCGCATGAAGCGCGTGACGGTCGGCGGCGCGTCGGGCACGAGCGCGCCGTGCAGCAGCCCGATATAGCCGAGGTAATGCAGCAGCCCGTGGCGGCCGAGCCGGATCAGCGACGGGTCGGCCATGCCGGCGCCGCCGAGTTCGGTCACGATCGAGATCGCGCCCTGCCGACGCGCGGCCGACGCCGAATGCACGGGATTCGGCGCGTGCAGCAGCGCATTCTGCAACCCGAACGCGACCAGCAGCCCGTTGAGCTTCTCGGCTTCGTCCGCGTCGAGCGGATCGATCGCGAGCATGTTGCCGCCCTGGTACAGCAGCGAGCTGCCGCCCGAATGCAGATCGACCAGATACTGCGCGCGCGACAGCAGTGCGTGCTCGATGTAATGGGCGATCATCTGCGTCGGCGTGCCGGTCGGATCGCCGGGGAAGCTGCGGTTCAGGTTGCCCTCGTCGAGCGGCGACACGCGCAGGCCCGCATCCGCCGCCGGGAAATTCGCCATCGGCAGGAGGATCAACTGGCCGCTGACCATCTCCGGCTCGATCTCGCGCATCAGTTGCGACACGATGATCTGGCCTTCGTACTCGTCGCCGTGATTGCCGGCCATCACGAGCGCGACCGGGCCGTCGCCATTGCGGATCGACGCGATCGGGATCGGCAGCCAGCCGTACGCGGAGCGGTGCACGGAGTGCGGCAGCCGCAGGTAGCCCGCGTGCTTGCCTTGCGCGTCGAGATCGATTTCGCAGTGAATGGGATTTCGGGAAGAGGAAGAGGCGGTCATGGCGGTATCGTTCGATGAACGGAATCTGCCATCTTATAGGGGAAAGCGGCAACGCGCGGCGGGCGGGCTCAACCGGGTACGCGTGACGGCGGACGGGCGCGTTGTCGTGCGTTGCGGTGCCGATACGCGCGACCGCGCGCGATGTTGCAGCGATGAACGCATGCCGGCGCGCCAGCCGGCCGGTTCTTGCGCCGGCTGGCGCGCCGGGCCCTTGTCGCGACAGGGCCGGCGCGTGCAACCGGCTTACCGGCCGGATGTTTCAGCTTCGAGACGTCCTTCTTCCCACAGTGCCCAGAAACGGCTGCCGGCGCGATACGGATTCGCGCGCCGCGCGGCGTAATCGGCGATGCCCTGGCGAAACGCGCCGTACAGCGTGAGCGGCGGATTGTCGACGCATGCGGCTTCGTATGCGGCCGGCATCCGGCGGTCGGACACGAGCCGGCGGATCAGCGATGCGCCGTCGATCACCGCCTGTTCGTCGATGATTTCGGTTCGTGCGAGGACGTCGACGGTATTCATGTTGGGCTCCCTGAAACGTTCTTTCCGTATCAAGGAGCAATAAGAGTGCCAGTCGCGAAACGCCGCTCCCGGCCAAGATCGTGCGGGCTTCTCCCGTCATCGTGCTGCGTGCCGGACGGCGATGTTACGGAACACGTCACGTGACATGCGAGCGCGCGGCGCCACGCGCGAGCCGGCAAAGCGTTTCGGAATTGAATCGTCGGGAAGATGAGGCGGGTAGGAAAAAGGAATGCGCGGCGCGGCGCGCGATCGGCTCAGCTTGCGGCAACCGGCGCCACGCGGCGGCTGCCGCTCGAATAGAAGCAGTAGATGCCCTTGCCGGCCGACTTCGCGTCATACAGCGCGCTGTCGGCCTGCCGGATCAGCTCGTCGGGCGAGCCGTGCCCGTCGTCGAGCGCGATGCCGATGCTGATGCCGATGCAGACGGTCTCGCCGATCGACAGCACGTACGGCGCCGAAATCTGCCGGATGATCCGCGCGGCGAGGATCGAGCACGCGTCCATCGTCGTGTCGTCGATCGCGACGACGAACTCGTCGCCGCCGATGCGCGCCGCGAGCTCGCCGCGCGGCAACGTCTTGCCGAGCCGCTCGGCGACCTGCGTGAGCACTTCGTCGCCGGCCTGGTGGCCGAAGCGGTCGTTGATCGACTTGAAGCCGTCGAGGTCGAGATACATGACGGCGAACGCGGGGCTCGGCAGCCGCGGCCGGCGCGCGAGCATCCGCTTGAGCTCCGCATGCAGTTCGTGGCGATTCGGCAACCCCGTCAGCGCGTCGTGCCGCGCGAGGTGGCGGATGTGCTGTTCGGTCTGGCGGCGCGCGGTGACGTCCTCGACGATGATCACCGCGTTGCCGTCCGGTACGCGGTGGCGCGTCAGTTCGAGCTGACGGCCGTCGGCGAGCGCGATGTCGAGCGGCACGGGCTCGGCGCGGCTCAGCCACGCGGCACATTGCGCGGCAAGGCCGGCGCCGGCGGGATCGGTCGCCGCGTTCGCGCCGAGCGCGGCGACGACGGCCGGCAGCGGCGTATCGAGCATGACCTCGCGCGCCGAGCCGAACAGTTGCGCGGTGCGCCGGTTCACCACGATCACGCGGCTGTCGCCGTCGATCATGCACAGGCCGTGCGGCATGTAGGTGAGGGCGGCGTCGAAGCGCGCGACGAGTTCGGCGTTGCGCTGGCGCGCGGCGATCAGCGCGACGAGCACGCGGTAGTGGCGCTGCACGACCGTGCGCATCGCCGCGAGATAGATCGCGATCGGCGGCACCAGCAGCCACGCGCCCGGCCGCGGGGCCAGCAGCGCGCCGACGCCGATCGGCAGCACGCCGAGCACGACCTGCGTCATCGCGAGCCGCGGCAGCGCCGAATTGCGCGATGCGATCCCGCCGAACACGCCGCCCGCGACCATCACGGACAGCGTGCCGAGCTCGACGTCGGCGGCCTGTACGCAGCCCATCACGCCGAGGCCGAGCACGAAGCACGCGACGAGCGACACCGGCGCATAACGACTCGCCCAGTATTCGGTGCGATCGTCGCCGGCGTCGCGCCGCACCGTGTAGGCCCGTACGATCGACAGGCGCGCAATGAGCAGACCGACGTCGACGACGAGCCACGCGAGGCACCACAGCTGCTGCAGCCGGATCAGCGCAACGGCCGCGACGAAGCCGCTCGCGAGCCCGGACAGCGCCATCGGGCGCACGTCCTCGAACAGCGTCACGAGCATCGACGGACGCAGCGCGGCCGTCACGCGGTGGTTGCCGGAGGGGGGAGTGGCGAGAACGGAGTTCAGGAGAGATGCCCTGACTGCCATGGTTGTCGACCTCGACACGATGTCTCGATGGCTGGCGGCGCCCGCACGGCACGTGGCGGAGGCCCGGCCTAGCCGGATGCGCACGACATTACCATGAAAAACCGGCGGTGCGGGGCAGCCGGCAGCCCCGGCGCATCGCTGCGAGCACGAGTCGTCAACCCCGGTTGCGAGCGGCCCGCGGATTCGGCGGCGCGGAGGCGGCATCGTTGCGAACGGAACGATGTGCGGCTGCCACGCGGAAACTGGCGAGGCCGGCACAACGGTATCGAGCCGCACGCAAACGGCATGCGAATCGCCCCCGCGATTGCCCGCCGCAGCCGGCTGAAACCCGTTATAAGAAATTCAATAAGTATTTCATGCGGGAAATACTATAGGCGATATATCAAAAACAATGCCAGAATGCGCGCCGCTCCGAACGCCGCGACACCCGATCGCCGTCCGAGCCGCCTCAGGAGGTTCCCCCCCAAATGAAAAACCACGGCCTGTCACGGCGGGGTTTTCTGAAAGCCAGCGTGCTGGCGGGTGTCGCGGTGAATGTCGCGCCCATCGGCAGCCGCGCGTTCGCGGCGCTCTTCGAAGAAAAACTCCTCACTCCCGTCAAATGGGATAGCGTCACCGGCATCCCCCAATTCCGCATCGACGGTATCGCGAAGGTCACGGGCTCGAAAGTGTTCGCCCGTGACGTGCGCGCCGCCGACATGCCGCACTGGCCGCAGCAGCAGTCGCACGCGCTGATCCTGCGCGTCACGCAGGCCGACCGCACGTACGAGGACTTCGACCTGTCGCTGCTCGGCGATGAGCTGAAACCGGACCGCGTCGTCACGGCCGACGATCTCGCGCGCGACGGCGTCGCGTTCCCGGCGTTCTACGGCGACGACATGCTGTTGCCGGCCGGCAAGACGCCCGCGTATCTCGGCCATGCGGTCGCGATCCTGATCTATCACGACTTCGCGCGCTTCCGCTTCGCGAAGAACGCGCTGAAGTTTCGCGACGACGTGATTCGCTACGGCGCGGTCACGGGCCCGCTCGAACGCGATCCGTGGGGCACCTTCCGCTATGTGCGCGTGGGCGGCAAGACAGCCTATGACGACGACGTCTATTCGAGCCTGAAGGACGCGCCGATCTTCCCGAGCATGATGCGCAAGCACCTGCCGGTCTGGCCGGACGGCAAGGCGCACGGCAAGCTCGACGAGCAGGGCATGTTCCTCGCCGGGCAGATCGGTGCCGAACTCGATCATCCGCCCGCCGAGTGGCTCGTGTTCGACCGCGAATACAACACGCAGTCGGTCGATACGGCCGCACTCGAACCGGACAACGCGAACTGCTGGTACGACGCTGCAACGCAATCGCTGCACCTCGTCGTGCCGACCCAGTCGCCGCTCGAGGTGTCGGAGAACGCGGCCGCGATGGTCGCGAAATGCCGCTTCCCGGTGAAGAAGCTGTTCGTGCATCCGTGCTACACGGTCGGCTACGGCTCGAAGGATCACTTCAACGTGCCGTTCTACGGCCTCGTCTGCGCGCTGTACGCGGACGGCCGCCCGGTGCGTTTCGCGAACGACCGCTACGAGCAGTTCCAGACCTCGTTGAAGCGTCACGCGTTCAAGATGCATTACCGGATCGCGGTCGATCGCAACACCGGCCTGCTGCAGTCGTTCAAGGGCGATTTCGAGGCGAACGGCGGCGGGCGCTCGAACTTCTCGCCGTCGGTGGCGATGGTCGGCGCCACGGCCGCGCAATCGATCTACTACTTCCCGAAGAGCGATCTCGCGGCCGTCGCGATCGCGTCGCGCGCGATCGACGCCGGTTCCGCACGCGGCTACGGCACGCTGCAGAGCATGGCCGCGACCGAGATGGCGATCGACGAGATCGCCGCGCAACTGAACATCGACCCGATCGACTTCCGGCTGCGCAACGCGCTGCGTTCGGGGATGAAGAACACGCAGGGCGCGATTCCCGCCGGTGCGCTGCGCGTCGACGAAGTGCTCGAACGGGCGAAGCAGCATCCGCTGTGGACGCGCCGTGCCGCGCGCAAGGTCGAATTCGAGGCCGCGCATCCGGGCAAGCGCTACGGCGTCGGCTTCGCGTGCGTGCAGAAGGATTTCGGCACGGGCGCGGAAGCGTCGTTCGCGAAAGTCGAATTCGACGAGCACGGCAAGGTGTCGCTGCAGCATACGGCGGCGGAGATCGGCACCGGGATGTCGACGTCGCAGGCCGTCGCGGTCGCGAAATGGCTCGGCCGCCCGGCGACCGACGTCCGCGTGGCGCTGACCGAATGGCCGGACCTGCCGATCGAGACGAGCGGCGATCCGTATCTGATGTCGCAGGCCGACCAGGATCGGCTGAGCGCGAACCCGCGCTGGTCGCCGGGCTATGCATCGCCGTCGAGCGCGACGAACTCGGCGTATTACTTCACGCACAGCACGCGCGAAGCCGCGCGCGCCGTGTTCCGCTACGGGCTATGGCCGGCCGCGATGTCGATCTGGACGCGCGGCCTCGGCGGCGGCCAGGCCGCGCCGTACACGATCCGCATCGAGGATGCGCGCTGGGTCGACGGCAAGCTGACCGCCGACGGCCTCGAGCCGCTGACGTTCGAGCAGCTCGCGAAGCAGGCGCATGCGCTCGGCCTGCCGACCGGCGCCGTCGTGCACGTGTTCAACCGCTGGCAGTGGACCGACGCCGAGTTCGAGGTGGGCGGCACGGTCGAGCGTCTGCCGATCGACGGGCTGTCGCTGCGTGTCGGCGCGCCGAAGACGGGCGACGACGGCCCGATCCCGGGCACCGCCGCCCCGGCCGGCGCGAGCGCGTTGCGCGGCACGCTGCCGCCGACCGCGAACGGCTACCGCGTGCTGGACCGCAAGCGCGTGTTCATCCCGCCGACGAGCCGCAACAACGCGGCCGTCACGTACTACACGGCGGTCGGCACGCTCGTCGAGCTGGCCGTGCACGAAGCGACCGGCAAGGTCGAACTGCTCACGCATCACTCGATCATGGAATGCGGCAACCAGATTTCGCCGCAACTCGTGTCGGGCCAGTTGCAGGGCGGCCTCGCGATGGGCATCGGCCATGCGCTGCACGAGTACCTGCCGCTCTACGAGGACGGCCCCGGCAACGGCACGTGGAACTTCAACCGTTACCGGTTGCCGCGCGCGTCCGACGTCGCCGTCTGGACGCAAACGGGCGACGTGCTGCCGCCGCTGTCCGAGACCGACCCGCCGAAGGGTGTCGCCGAAGTGGTGATGATCCCCGTCGTCGGCGCGATCGTGAACGGCATCGCGCACGCGATCGGCCATCGTTTCACCGACTTGCCGGTGACCCCGCAAAAGATTCAGGAGGTGCTCGCATGACGACCGCCCAAACCGCGGCTTCGGCCGCGAGCGCCAGCGCGGCTGCGACCGGCGCTTCCGTGCCGGCGGCGGCTTCGGCCGCCCCGGCGTCCGTTCCCGCCACGCCGGCTGCACCGGCACCGGCTGCCGTCGAACGTCCGCTCGTTCGGTTCCAGCAGAAGCCGCTGTCGGTGAGGATCAACGGCAAGGCCGTCGGCCCGATGCAGGTGCCGGAAGGGCTGATGATGATCGAGTTCCTGCACGAGTACGTCGGCCTCACCGGTTCGCGGCTCGGCTGCGGGCAGGGCATCTGCCACGCGTGCGTCGTGATCGTCGACCAGCCGGACGGCACGAGCGAGGAAATGCGCACCTGCATCACCGGCGCGCACTTCTTCCATGGCCGTTCGATCCGCACGATCGAAGGCCACGCGAAGCGCAACGAGGCGGGCGAGGTCGTCGAGCTGTCGCCGATCCAGCAGAAGTTCCTCGAGCACTTCAGCTTCCAGTGCGGCTATTGCACGCCGGGCTTCGTCAACGCGGCGACCGTGCTGATCGAACGCCTGAAGCGCGAGCCGGTCGCGAAGGCCGACGTGGAACGCACGATCACCGACGCGCTCGATGCGCATCTCTGCCGCTGCACGGGCTACGTCCGCTACTACCAAGCCGTCAAGGACGTGGTGCTGACGACGCCGGGACTCGTGAAGGACGCCGCATGACACGCACTCTCGCTCATCGTGTCGCGCGGGCCGCGGGCCTGCCCGCGCTCGCCGCGGCCTGCGCGCTGCTGCTCGCTGCCTGCGGCGGCCACGACGCGCCGGCGTCGAGCGCGGCGTCCGGCGCGCCCGGCGCCGATGCGGTCGCGCGCGGCCGCTATCTCGTCAAGGCTGCCGACTGCGCGGCGTGCCACACCGCGAAGGACGGCGCGCCATTCGCCGGCGGCGCGGCGCTCGAATCGCCGTTCGGCACGTTCTACGGCTCGAACATCACGCCCGACAAGGAACACGGAATCGGCAACTGGAGCGCGGACGACTTCTACGCCGCGCTGCACGACGGCAAGGCGCCGGGCAAGCGCCTGTATCCGTCGATGCCGTACACGTCGTACCGGCAGCTCACGCGCGCCGACGCCGATGCGATGTACGCGTACCTGAAGACGGTGAAGCCGATCGCGCAGGAAAACCGCGCGCACGACCTGAAGTTTCCGTACAACCTGCGCTTCGGCATGCTCTTCTGGGACATGCTGTTCCTGAAGGACAGCCTGCCGGATGCGTCGGCCGGGCAATCCGCCGACTGGCGGCGCGGCCGCTATCTCGCGGGCGCGCTCGGCCATTGCGCGGAATGCCACACGCCGCGCGCGTTCACGGGCCAGCTCGACGGGGCGAAGCCGTTCGCGGGGGCCGCGCTCGGCCGCGTGGCCGCGCCCGACATCACGCCGGGCGGCCTCGCCGCGCGCGGCTGGACGGGCGCCGACCTGCAGACGTTCTTCGGCGTCGGCATCGCGCCGCAGGGCTCGGCATTCGGCGAGATGTATCCGGTCGTGCACCTGAGCACGCAGTACCTGACGAAGGACGACCTGCGCGCGCTGTCGGTGTACCTGCTCGGCGATACGCCGCCCGCGCCGCAACCGGTGAAGCCGGTGTCGGCCGACGCCGCGCAGCTTGCCGCCGGCCGCTCGGCGTATCTCGCGGTCTGTGCGGGCTGTCACGGCTTCAACGGCGAAGGCAAGCCGCACGTGGCGGTGCCGATGAACGGCAACTCGACGGTGCGCCAGGACGACCCGCGCAACCTGCTGGTCGCGATGCTCGACGGCATCGACGAGCAGAAGTTCGCCGGCTTCGAGAACCTGCAGCCGATGCCGGGTTTCGCGCGCACGCTGAGCGACGACGAACTCGCGCAGCTCGCAAACTACCTGCGTGCGACGTGGGGCGGCCGGCCCGCGAGCGTCACGCCGGCCGACGTGAAGGCGATGCGGCGATAAATCGGACGACGAAACAGGGCGTCGCGCGCGACACGGCCGAGTGCCGGCCGCGTTTGCGCGTGACGCCCCGTTCAAGCCAGTCCGGCGGCGCGTCAGTAGCCGCCTCCGCCACTACCTCCACTGCCTCCCGAGCCGCCGTACCGGCTCATGCCCGGTCCTTGCGACACGCCGCTGCCCGACGACGTACAGCCCGCCGACAGCACGAGCACCAGCGCCGCGATCAGCGTCGCAGCCAGCGTTGCCGATTTCATTGCAATCTCCTTGCAGCGCGCAGGCCACGGGAAAGGCGGCTCATGGGAACCGCGCGCCTGCGCGATGACAAGACGTTTCGGCGAAGCGTTTATTCCATGCTTTTCGCGTATCGCCGCGGCGGCGGCGCCTGGATCAACGATAGACGAGATCGGCGCGGCGATTCTGCGCCCACGCTTCCTCGTCGTGGCCGAGCGCGACCGGTTTTTCCTTGCCGAGGCTGACCGCCTCGAGTTGCGTCGCCGGCACGCCGAGCGTTTCGAGCGCGCTCGCCACGGCCTGCGAGCGGCGCTGGCCGAGCGCGAGGTTGTATTCCGACGTGCCGCGCTCGTCGGTGTTGCCCTGGATCAGCACGCGCCGCGCGGGATGGCTGCGCAGATAGTCGGCATGCGCCTGCAGCAGCGACTGGAATTCGGGCTTCACCGAGTACTGGTCGAAATCGAAGTAGATGCTGCGCTTGGCGAGCGGGCTGTTCGGATTGTTCAGATCGTCGGCCGTCACTGTCGCGACGGCTTCGCTCGAGGGCGTCGGCGCCGCGCCGGCATTCTCGGGCGTTTTCGCCGCGTGGTGGCAACCGGCCAGCAGGACGAAAGTTGCCAGGACCGCAATTCGGTTCATTTTGCTCATCGTTCTTCTCCAGCGGTTGACTGCGTTGAAAGCGGGGCGCGTGCCGTTCGCACGCAGCCGTCCGGCCGCCATGGCGCGAAATGTCCGGCTTCGCTGCCGCGATGCGGATTCGTAAGCCGATGGTGCGCCAGATGAAAGAATGTTGCGACCGGAACGCCGGATCGCGGCGTCGCTGCAAACAGATTAGGAAAAATGTCACAACGCGACCAGTTTCTTCGCATTTTTTGCGCAAACGCGACGGCCGGGAGGCATTCTTGCTTCCGTCGGCGGTGCGCGGTAAGCAGCGCCTGCCACAGCGAAAAAGGCCGCGCACGGGGCGCGGCCTCGTCGGTGGCGGTCATGGCGCTTGGGTGATGCGGGAAGCGCTCGCCCGATGCAGCCGGTCGGCAGCGTGACGCGGCGGTGCACGCCGCGTCGTCAAAACTTGTGCCGCAGCCCCAGCGCGACGACGGCCTGGTTGCTGTTTGCGGAAGGCGTCAAGGTCCAGACCGTCGCGTTGAACGCGGGGTTGCCGTTGCCGCCGCTCACGCGCTGATAGGTACCTTCGAGATACGCATCCGTGCGCTTGGACAGCGCATAGTCGGCCTGCGCGACGACCTGGTTCCATTTCGGGCGCGTCTGGCCCGTGCGCGTATCGAAGCGGCCCATCGTGTACGTGTACGCGGCGGCGACGGTCAACGCCCGCGTGACGAAGTAGCGTGCATCGATCGAAAAATTGTCGAACACCAGCGATTCGCCTTTCAGCGGGGCGATGTTGCCGCCCTGAAGCACGCCCGTCACGCCGTCGGTGGTCGAATGCGACCATGCGACGCCGACCGAGTGCGGCCCGAACGCATAACGGCCCGCCATCGCCCAGATCTGCTGGTTGCCGCCCGTGACCGTCGCCGAGCCGTCGACGGTGCTCAGTGCGCCGTCAGGGTTCGATGCGTTGCGGTCGCGGCTGATCTTCAGGTAGCCGGCGCCGAGCTTCTGCGGCCCGTTCGCATACGACACGCCCGTGCTCCACACCGCGTTGTTGGAGAACTGGCCGGCCGTGTTCGAGAAACCGATCATCGCGCCGAACCTCAACCCGCGAACCGTCGGGCTCGTGTACTTCACCGCGTTGTTGACGCGCAGGTTGCGGTTCGAATCGTCGTTGTCGTACGGGTGGACCGCGAGGTTGCCGCCCCAGCCGGGGCCGGCCGCGCCGAGCGGCGTCACGAAATCGAGGATCAGGTCGTACTGGCGGCCGAAGGACAGCGTGCCGGCCGTCTCCGAACCCACGCCGATCCACGCCTGGCGGCCGAACAGGTCGACGCCTTTCTGCGACAGCTTGCCGGTGGTGCCGGAGAAGCCGTTCTCGAGCGTGAAGACCGCGGCCATCCCGCCGCCGAGATCCTCGCGGCCGTGCAGCCCCCAGCGCGACGCGTTCAGCGCGCCGCTCGTCATCGCGACGCTGCCGCCGCCGGGCGAGCCGGCGCCGCGCGTGCGCTGGTTGCTCGAGTAGGTGATCGACGTGTCGATCAGGCCGTACAGCGTCACGCTGCTCTGGGCAAGCGCGACATCCGGCACGAAGCCGGTCAGGCAGGCGGCAATGACGGTCCCCGCGATGCGCGCGCCGGCATGCGGGTTCATTGTGCAGGAATGCATAGGTGTTTTTGTTGTTGTGTTGGAGCGGCCTGACGGCCGATGGATCGAGCGGCCATTATTGGAGATCGTGCGACCGTCGATTAAGACGTTGCACAGGAAAGGTCCTCTGCGGAATCGCTTGGAATTGCGATGCGTCGGCTGCACGGAGGCAGTCGGGGAGGGGGCGTGCGGGGGCGATGCGTGAGGTGCCGCGCACCCTTGCGCGATTGCGTGTCGGCCTGTCTGGCGGCTGGTGGCGGACATGCGGGGAGGGCGTGGCAGATGCCGGGGTTCGGCACCGGCCGCGACGGCGGCGGCGATCGTCGCATTGGCGGCGTCGGCTCGACAGGGGCTATCGCTCGATGACGCTTACGTCGTATCCCAGGCTGGTGCGTGAGCGGGCGGCAGGCTCGCGTTTGTTTTTGCGATTTCCGAACATCGATGCCCGGCAAATTCCCGAAGCACCCAGTCGCGCAATATTTCGGTTGCGTGTCTCGTCGCGGAACGAGGGCTATAGACGAGATCGTACTGGAAGCTGTCCAGCGCCAGGTCGAACGGCCGGACCAAGGTGCCGTTGGCCAATTCGTCGGAGACCAGGGTCAGGCTTATCAGGCCGATTCCCTGTCCGGCAAGGGTCGCTTGCATCGCATGGACCTCGTCGTTGAACCGGAGGCCGTCGTTCGGATCGGTGCCGCGTATTTTGGCCGCCTCCAGCCAGCGCGCCCATGTAATCGCGCGTTGATCGTCGCGAACGGCGGGCCCCCAATCGAAGTGAATCAGCGTCGCGCGCTGCAGGTCTTTCTCGTCGGAGATCGACAAATGCGGACGACACACCGGCGTAAAACGGTCCCTGAAAAGCGGTTCCGAAATGAGCCCGGGATAGTAGCCCGAACCGTAACGAATCGATGCATGCGCGGACTGATCGAGGTCCACGATGGCATTGGTGGCGTCGAGCCGAAGGGTCCAATCGGGATAGGCGGTACGAAATCCGCCTGCGCGAGCGGCGAGGCATTTTGCGGTGAATGCGACCGTGGACGTGAGCGTCGCGACCCTGGTTTCGTCGATGTTTCGCGCTGCCTCGATGGCGCGCTCGAAGCTGTCGAAGCCGTCACGAAGCGCCGGAAACAGCGCCTTGCCGTTTTCCGTCAACCGGACTCCGCGTGTCTCGCGCTCGAACAGTTTGACGTCGAGCCATTCTTCGAGTTGACGTATCTGGTGGCTGATGGCGGTAGGGGTGACATTGAGTTCGTCAGCCGCAGCTTTAAAGCCGGCGCGCCGCGCCGCGGC
This sequence comes from Burkholderia sp. AU16482, assembly GCF_002223285.1. Classification (NCBI taxonomy): domain Bacteria; kingdom Pseudomonadati; phylum Pseudomonadota; class Betaproteobacteria; order Burkholderiales; family Burkholderiaceae; genus Burkholderia; species Burkholderia sp. AU16482. The sequence continues at coordinate 1,153,038 of NZ_NKEY01000006.1, read as the reverse complement.
TTCGAATGCACGTAGCGCGCTCAACGGAGGCAGTTTGCGCATGGGTTAGAAAAGCTCATCTGTAAGGTGAGAATTGACCATTTGCTGCGCTCGAAAGCGCCATCGATACTCCGATCCTTGACAATCACGCGGAACTCGACGGAGAGCCTTCCATGAAAATCGAACAGGTGCACACGAATCCCGATCCCTATGTACCGTTTGCATTATCTCAAGCAATTCGGGTGGGCGGTTTCGTCTTCGTTTCTGGGCAGCCTGCCATTGGCGAGGACGGTGAAATCGAAGGTCCCGGCGATTTCGATCGTCAGGCGAGGCGCGCGTTCGGCAATCTGGAGCGTGCGTTGAAAGCGGCCGGTTCGGGAATGAATCAGGTCGTCAAGACGACGATCTTCCTGAAGTCGATGGCGTACCTCGACAGAATGGTCGACGTGCGTCGGGAATGGTTTTCCGCGCCGTATCCGGCGGAAAGTCTCGTCGAAGTCTCGGCCCTGTATTCGCCGGACGCATTGATCGAGGTCGAAGCGATCGCGGTCGTATCGGAAGCGACGTCGTAGAAACGGTGGTCGTACGCGCGGCGGCTGGACAGCTTACGATAGGCCGAAAAGCGGACATCTGAACTTAGCTAGAAGCGACATTACTACTTTGCTCTTACACTTATTGTCATACCCGGATTCAGATGTCGTAGCGCCAGCTAAATACAGATGTCGCATGTTTCATCGGCTTTCCATCCTTCAGCGTTGAAGTGCCAGGCCTGAAGCAGCAGGGCGCTTACGTTCACCCGCGGGCCTTCGCAGACCGCCGATTCGATTCAGATTGATGTGTTTGTGAAGCGACCTGCAAGATGGCTGCTTCGATATCAGCTTCCGTGAACGCACGCTGTTTCTTGGCACCGGGTAACGATGCCTTGGCTCGTACCGGTAGCCCTCGATTGGCTCGCGACGGGGAACCCGAGATCCGCCGGTTATCACGCTGCGCCTGAACCGCTTCAGCCACCTGCAGTGCGTGACTCAGACGCTTGTGCTCGATGATCGCGCCTTGATCGACCTCTGCCAGCTTGTCGTAAAGGCGACATCGCAATACCTCGCCATCGGTCCGTATTTCGACCCGGCCATCCGGGTACTCCCAGACGTCGATGTAGCGATGAATCAGCTTCCGATTCTCGAGCGTATCGTCCAACAGATACAGCACCCGGTCGTACAGCACCGTCAGCGACTTCGAAACTCGGCGCGTTTCGCGCCAGGTCAGCAATTGGTCCAGATTCTCGTCACCTCGCAGCGGCCGGTGCGCATTGAAGTCGCTGCGCGGTGGCTTGGCGAAGCGCGCGTTATACATGACGATGAAGGAGGGCACATAAGCATTGGCGTCGGCCACCGTGCTGATGCCGCGCAATCGCATCTCCTTGACCAGCCGGTCCTGCAGCGTCAGGTGTGCTCGCTCGACACGTCCCTTGGCCGAGCTGCTGTTCGCGCAGAACGTGTCGATGTTCAATTCATACATGGCCCGGCCAAACTGCGTCACGCTGCTGCCGGTCTTGCCCGCGGTTGCGCTGCGGAACACGCTGTACTTGTCGCTATAGAACGCCACCGGCTTGCCGTAACGCTCCAGATACGCCCGCGTGGCCTCGAAGTAGCTGAAGGTCGATTCGGTCGCCGTAAAGTGCAGATGCATCAACCGGCTCGTCGCGTCGTCGACGTACACCAGCAGCGTGCAGGCCGGCGCCCGTTCCTCGAACCATCGATGATCGCTACCGTCGATCTGGATCAGTTCGCCCAGGCAGGCCCGGCGCGCTCGCGGCTGGTAGACCTTGGGCGGCCGTTGCCGGCGCGGAATCCAGAGCCCAGCGTCTGTCATCAGCCTTCTGACCGTTTCCTTCGACAACTGCAGCCCATGGCACTCCCAGAGCTTCTCGCAGGCCAGCGTCGGCCCAAAATCGGCGTAGCGCTCACGAATCAGGCTCAAGGCGCGATGAGCGAGATCCTCAGGCAACTGATGGTTGCTGGCGTGGCCACGACGCTGCGAAACCAGCCCGACCGGGCCAGCGGCGCGATACCGGGCGACCAGCCGTTCAATCTGCCGTCGACTGATCCCAAGTCGCTCCGCGGCTCGCCAAGGCATCAGACGCTGCTCGATCACGGCTTCCACGACCTTCAGACGATCCAGCTCCCGCATGCTCATGGTGATCAGTCCAGGTTGGCCCACGATGCGCTCCGGCAGTTCGAACCGCCGCCAGCATGCGCCGAAACCCTCGAACTACGACATTTCAACTTTGCCCAGATGCGACATTACTACTTTGCTCTTACACTTATTTGGGTGATAATTCACGTTATGTAAAGTCACAACCACTGGTCTGTATCGATACGACTGCAGCCCGACGGCCTCTCAGTCAATCAAACCCCAAAGAACGCCAACCCCGCCACCACGATGCCGATCGCGGCTACGCCGATCGACAGCCCCTGCATCCATGATTGCCGCGTGAGGATCGTGATAGCTGCCAGTGCAATCGAGATCTGGATGACGGTCGTCGCCTGCGACCATCGATGGTGCCGGTGCATCCGCTCCTCGCTCGCCGCGTTATTCTTCTCGACTTCCTTTTCGAGCGCCTCGGCGCGTGCCCGGATCGGTTCCTTGTCGGCACGGTATCTCGCGGCATCCGTCTCGAACCGCTTTCGCTGCGGCGATGTCTCCGGGCTCAACGCCGCACCGAGTTCGGCGAGATTCTGCTTGTCACCCTTCGCCTGGTAGTAGGCCCACTGATTTGCAGCCTCGGTTTTCCTGATCGCGCGTCATTCTTGTAGAGCAGCGCGAGGCTCTCGTCGGCACCGCTCTGGTAGGCCGATATCGCGCCGAAGCACGCAAGCACGGCTGTCAGCACTGCAATGCGCGACGTACCTCGATCGCCACCATGAGACTCGTGATGTTCCACCGCATGGTCGTGAGGGCCATGAACTTCGTATTCTTCAGACATTCGTAGCAAACCCGCAAAAGTTGAATGAATTTGTCGTCGGCTGGCCGTTTGGCTAACGTTAAACGCCACTCCTGCCATCCGACGCATGCGAAACCATCCATGATGGCCGGACAGGTTCGAATGTTTCAAATATATGCAATTCGATCGTAATTGTTTTAGTTTCGATTAAATTCACCTCTTTCACCAACCTTGTCATCCGTCATTTCATTTCCTATAAATCACTGGTGCCAAGTCAATCGAAAATGTAGCGGCGACACTCGAGACAATCACCCCAATAGAAGGAAATTGAATGCCCGGCATTCAATAAACCAATGCTGCGGCGTGTCCCGCCGTCTCGGCCGTGACCGCTGGCGTTGTCCGGCGCCATCATGGTCGATCTGCCATCGCCCAGCCGGATTGGATCACCACAAAATTCGCCGGAATCGCGGCCTTTGACGATGCCGGCGCGCCATGCGTCCGAAGCGCATGGTGCTGTTCTCGAAGGCGCGGGGAAGCATCCAACCTCTTCAAGGTGAAAAAAATGAGTCTCAATCCGATTGAAAATCAGCCACACGGGACCTTTGCAGAATTCGCCAATACTGCCCCTGTTTCTGCCATTGAGGTCGATACATTCAAAATGGCGCTCTATTACGACGGCGTGCAGTTGGGCTGGCTTGGCCAAAACAGCGGCGAATGGGCCGTTCTCGTCGATTCCGCCGCGAAAGCGTTGACGCTCGAACAGTACCCTTATAACGGCGTGACGTATTATCGGATCCTCGGCACCAGCCGATATATGTCCGTCAGCAATAACGCCTACGTTGGTTTCTATAACTGGATAGGCGCGCGCGGATGGACGCGCCAGGGCTCGATTTTGATTTCCGATTTCAACCACCAGAAACTGTCGCTCTATTCCAAGGACAACGCGTATTTGTATGCGTGGGATGCCTACACCGTGCTCGATGTGAGGTTCGACGAGCAATAACGCACGACGCTTCGCCCGCTGGCTTGAATTTCCGGCGGCGACACGGCGCAGGAAGCGGCGCATCCCCCGGCGACACCGGCGGGATGCCCGCCGGGTTGCGCCATTCGCATTCATCCCACGATCAAAAAGGGAAACGCAATGACCTTCAAGATTCTCAGTTGCGATGGCGGCGGTATCCGGGGATTGATCACCGCCCTGCTCATCCAGGACCTCGACCGGCGCAGCCGGATCATCGCGAGCGCCGACGGCTTTGCCGGCACATCCACGGGCGGCCTGATCGCCCTGGGGCTCGCCCGCGGTGTATCCATTTCCGAGATCGTCGATATCTACAGGACGAAGGGCTCGGTGATCTTTCGGGAAAACGGTGCGTGGCTGGCGCAAAAGCAAGCACTCGAACAGCACACGCAAGCACTCGAACAAGGCACGGTCCTGGCTGGTCCGGGCGTGTTCCAATGCCAGTATGTCAACACCGGGCTACAGGAGATCGCCAAGTCGCTGGTCGGCAGCGGCAAGCTGGCGGATCTGTCCCGCTTCGTCGCAATCAACTCGGCGCGCCTGTGGGATCCGCCCACCAAGAGCTGGGCTCCGTGCACCTTCTCCAACGGAAACGGCAACGCCTATCGTAACGTCAGCCTGTTCGATGCCGCACTTGCCACGTCGGCAGCGCCGACGTATTTCCCGCCGTACGAAATCGCCGGGCTTGGCTATTTCGCCGATGGCGGCGTGTTTGCGAACAATCCTTCCGTGTCCGCCATTGCCGAGGCGCTGGCCAGCACTCGCGCAGGCAGTCTGGACGATGTGCGCCTGTTGTCGCTCGGCACCGGAACCAGCCCCGTGGGCATTCCCCCGGACGCTGTCGTCAACCCGTTGACCTGGGGCGTTTCGAAATGGCTGTGGCCGCTCGAAAGCGGGCGCGTACCGGCAGCAGCCCTGCTCGGGCTGACGATGGATACGACGGCGGCGATCGCCGCACAACAGGCCGGGCAGATACTGAACGCCCATTACCAGCGCGGAAATTTCGTGCTCGGTCAAGCCGTCGCCCTCGATGACTGGCAAAAGGCGCCGGAACTGGAGAAGGAAACCCAGGCGTACATGAGAACCGCCGAGTGGCAACGTGTGTGCCAGTGGGTGGAGCAATTCTGGCGCTGATCGCTCGTCGATAGCCGGGCTTTCGTGAGCAGCAGGCGCTGCAGGTGCCGACGGCGAACGAATCAGAAACAACGAGGCCGGGCAGAACGCCCGGCGCTCGGCAACGCCAGCCGCGTGCGGACCGCAAATGGCGGCACGCACGCGGCCAACCTGCCATCAGACCACCCTCAGACGGCCATCACCGTCACCGACTTCGTAACGAGATACGGCTCCAGCGCTTCCGGCCCGCCTTCCGACCCATAGCCCGAATCCTTCACGCCGCCGAACGGCATTTCCGGCCACGGCGTCGCCGGCTGGTTGATCCACAGCATCCCGACTTCGAGGCGCTGCGTCAGCAGATGCACGTTCGCGAACGAACGCGTGAACGCGTAGCCGGCCAGCCCGAACGGCAAACGGTTCGCCTCGGCGATCGCATCCTCCAGCTTGTCGAAACCGCGGATCGCCGCGACCGGGCCGAACGGCTCGTTGTTGAACACGTCCGCTTCGAGCGGCACGTTCGCGATCACGGTCGGTGCGAAGAAGTTGCCTTCCGCGCCGATCCGCTCGCCGCCGGTTTCGATGCTCGCGCCGACCTTGCGCGCGTTGTCGACGACCGACGCCATCGCGCTCAGGCGCCGCGGGTTCGCGAGCGCGCCGAGCGTCGTGCCTTCGTCGAGGCCGTTGCCCACCTTCAGTCCTTCCGCATGCTTGACCAGCGCGCGCGTGAATTCGTCGCGGATGCTGTTGTGCACGAGAAAGCGCGTCGGCGAAATGCAGACCTGCCCCGCGTTGCGGAATTTCGCACCGCCGGCGGCCTTCACCGCGAGCGCGACGTCCGCATCCTCGGCGACGATCACCGGTGCGTGGCCGCCCAGTTCCATCGTCGCGCGCTTCATGTGCTGGCCCGCGAGCGCGGCCAGTTGCTTGCCGACCGGCGTCGAACCCGTAAACGTGACCTTGCGGATCACCGGGTGCGGAATCAGGTACGACGAGATTTCAGCCGGATCGCCGTACACGAGGCCGATCACGCCCGCCGGCACGCCCGCATCGACGAACGCGCGCAGCAGCGCGGCCGGCGACGCCGGGGTCTCCTCCGGCGCCTTCACGAGGAACGAGCAGCCGGTCGCGAGCGCGGCGCTCAGCTTGCGCACGACCTGGTTGACCGGGAAATTCCACGGCGTGAACGCCGCGACCGGGCCCACCGGCTCCTTCACGACCGTCTGCTGCGCGCCGAGGTTGCGCGGCGGCACGATCCGGCCGTACACACGGCGGCCCTCGTCCGCGAACCATTCGATGATGTCGGCCGCCGACAGTACTTCGACGCGCGCTTCGGTGAGCGGCTTGCCCTGCTCCTGCGTCATCAACTGCGCGATCGTGTCCGCGCGCTCGCGCACCAGCGCGGCCGCCTTGCGCATCGTCGCCGCGCGCTCGTGCGCGGGCACCTTGCGCCATGCTTCGAAGCCGCGCTGGGCGGCGGCGAGCGCGCGGTCGAGATCGGCGATGCCCGCGTGGGCCACCTTGCCGATCGGCTTGCCGGTCGCCGGGTTCACGACGTCGATCGTCCTGCCGCTCGCGGCGTCGACCCACTCGCCGTCGATCAGCAGTTGCGTATCCGTATAAGTCACGTTAGCCATCCAGACACCCCTACATTGCGTCGATAAAACGCGCGCCGCCGCGAACGGCCGCGCGCCGGTTGACAGAAAAAGCCATGCCGCCAGGGCAGGCACGCACCCGGCGGCATGGGCGGCAGGCACGCCGGCCCGCCCTCGTTTCGCGGCGCCCCGCGCTCAGTGCGCGGCCGCCGTCGCCTTGCGGAGTTTCGCGACGTCCGCCGCCTGCACGGCCGGCGCGCCGTTGTTCCAGCCGGCGCGCATGAACGTCAGCACGTCGGCGATCTGCTGGTCGTTCAACTGGTTCGAGAACGCCGGCATCGGATACGCGGACGGCACGCCACCGATCACGAGCGTGTCGCTGCCGTTCAACGTCACGTTGATCAGCGACGATGCATCCGCCTCCAGCACGTTCGGATTGCCGGCGAGCGGCGCGAGCAGCGGCGCATAGCCGCGCCCGTCCACCCCGTGGCAATGCAGGCAGTAAGCGTTATACACCTTCGCGCCCGGATCGGCTGCCGGCCGGCCCAGCGCGACCTGCGTCGCCTTCGGATCATAGCGGTACGGCGGCGCGCCCGTGCCGCCTGCTGCCGGCAGCGATTTGAGATAGCGCGAGATCGCGGCCAGATCGTCGTCGGTCAGTTCCTGCGTGCTGTGGTTGATCACGCTCACCATCGAGCCGAATGCGGTCGCGTGCTGATTCGCGCCGGTCTTCAGGAACTGCGCGACGTCCGCCTCGTTCCAGCGGCCAAGCCCGGTGTTGTGCTCGCCGGTCAGGTTCGACGCGAACCAGTTGTCGATCGACGCGCCCGACAGGAACGCCGCGCCGCTTTCGTCGAGCGCCTTCTCCTGGAAGCCGACGCCGCGCGGCGTGTGGCACGACCCGCAGTGCCCGAGCCCCTGCACGAGATACGCGCCGCGGTTCCACACCGCATCCTTCGCCGGCTTGTCCGCGTACGGTGTGGAATCGAGGAACACCATGTTCCACAACGCGAGCGGCCAACGCATGTTGAGCGGCCACGGGATGTCGGACGGCCGGTTCGCCTGCTTCACCGGTTCGACGCCGTGCATGAAGTACGCATACAGCGCCTTCACGTCGTCGTCCTTCAGCTTCGCGTACGACGGATACGGCATCGCCGGATACAGGTTGTGGCCGTCCTTCGCGACGCCCTTGCGCAACGCGCTGGCGAAATCGGCCTCGGTATAGCCGCCGATGCCCGTATCCGGATCGGGCGTGATGTTGGTCGTGTAGATCGCGCCCATCGGCGTGACCATCTTCAGGCCGCCCGCGAACGGCGTGCCGCGCGGCGCGGTATGGCACGCGACGCAGTCGCCGGCTTTCGCGAGATACGCGCCGCGAGCGACGAGCGCGCTGTCGGCGGGCGCCGTTTGCGCGGCATGCGCGGCCGTGCCGGCCAGCAGTGCGGACAGCGAGAGCAGCGACGCGCGCAGCGCGTTCAGGTTCAAGGTGAGATGTCGCATGGTCGTCCCTCCCCTCAGGCCGTTTTCAGCTGGTTGCCGACCGGCAGCTTGCGCAGCCGCGTGCCGGTGGCCGCGAAGATCGCGTTCGACAGCGCCGCCGCGGTCGCGGCCGTGCCCGGCTCGCCGATCCCGCCCGGCGCCTCGCCGCTCTTCACCAGATGGACTTCGATCGGCGGCACCTCGTTGATTCGCATCATCCGGTAGTCGGTGAAGTTGCTCTGCACGACGCGGCCGTCCTCGATCGTGATCTCGCCGTACAGCGCGCCCGTGATCCCGAAGATGATGCCGCCCTGCACCTGCGCCTCGATCGTGTTCGGATTCACGACCATCCCGCAATCGACCGCGCACACGGCGCGCTTGACCTGCACCTCGCCGCCGTCCACCGCGACGTCGATGACGATCGAGAAGAAGCTGCCGAACGCATGCATCACCGATACGCCGCGCCCCTGCCCCTTCGGCAGCGACGTGCCCCAGCCGGCCGCCTTCGTCGCGACGTCGAGCACGTTGCGGGCGCGCGGCGACTTGTCGAGCAGCGCGCGGCGGTACTGCACCGGGTCGGTCTTGGTCTGCGCGGCGAGTTCGTCGATGAAGCTTTCGACGACGAACGTGCTGCGCGTCGGCCCGACGCCGCGCCAGAACGCGGTCGGCACGTGGCGCGGCTCCTGGCGCACGTAGTCGACGAGCTGGTTCGGCAGGTCGTACGGCAGTTCGGCCGCAACCTCGACCGCGTCGGGATCGACGCCGTCCTTGACCGCGGGCGGCGCGAAGCGCGCGAGGATCGACGAGCCGACGATCCGGTGCTGCCACGCAACCGGCTTGCCGTTCGCGTCGAGGCCGGCGGAGATCTTGTCGTAGTAGCACGGCCGGTACATGTCGTGCTGAACGTCCTCCTCGCGCGTCCAGATCACCTTCACCGGGGCATTGACCTGTTTGCCGACCTTCACGGCCTGGCCGATCATGTCGGTTTCGAGCCGTCGGCCGAATCCGCCGCCGAGCAGATGGTTGTGCACGACGATCTTGTCGGGCGACAGCCCGGTCAACTGTTGCGCCGTGTCGCGTGCGCGGGTCGGCACTTGCGTGCCGACCCAGATGTCGCAGCCGTCGCCGCGCACGTGCACCGTGCAGTTCACCGGCTCCATCGTCGCGTGGGCGAGCAGCGGCTGTTCGTAGACGGCATCGACGCGCGTCTTCGCGTTCGCGAACGCCTTGCCGACGTCGCCTTCCTTGCGCGCGACCGCGCCCTTGCCGTTCGCCGCCGCCTGCGCGAGATCCGCGAACAGATCCTTCGTCGACACCTTCGCGCCCGCCCCTTCGTTCCACTTCACGACGAGCGCCGATGCGCCGCGCTTCGCGGCCCACGTGTGATCGCCGACCACCGCGACCGCGTTGTCGACGCGCACGACCTGGCGCACGCCGGGGATCTTCTTCGCGGCCGTGTCGTCGACGCTCGCGACCGTGCCGCCGAACACCGGGCTGTTCACGATCACCGCGTACAGCATCCCGGGCAGGCGCACGTCCAGCCCGAACTGCGCGGTGCCGTCGACCTTCTCCGGCGAATCGAGGCGCTTCGCGGGCGTGCCGATCAGCTTGAAATCCGCCGGCTGCTTCAGCACGACGTCCTTCGGCACCGGCAGCTTCGCCGCCGCGTCGGCCAACTGGCCGTACGATGCGCGCCGCCCGCTCGGCGGATGCTGCACTTCGCCGTTCGCCGCGCGGCAGCTCGCCGGATCGACGCTCCACTGCTTCGCGGCCGCCGAGACCAGCAGCGTGCGCGCGGTGGCGCCCGCGCGGCGCAGCGGCTCCCACGCGTAGCGCACCGACGTCGAGCCGCCGGTAAGCTGGCCGCCGAGCAGCGGATCGAGGAACAGTTTCTCGTTGGGCGGCGCATGATCGAGCGTCACGCTCGACAGCGGCACTTCGAGCTCTTCCGCGATCAGCATCGGCAGCGCCGTATAGACACCCTGCCCCATCTCGACCTTCGGCATCACCAGCGTGACCTTGCCGGCGCGGTCGATCTGCACGAACGCGTTCGGCGCGAACACGCCGGGCGGCGCGGGTTCGGCGGCGTCGCCGCCGATCACCGAGCGACGTGTATCGTCACCGGCCGCCGGCAGGCTGAAGCCGAGCAGCAAGCCGCCGCCGGCGGCGGCGCCGAGCGACATGCCGAGTTTCAGAAACGACCGGCGCGACACGCCCGCGCCGGCCCGACCTGCTTCGATCAGTCCGCGTGACATGTCAGGCTCCTTTTGCGGCTTGTTTGACGGCCGCGCGAATCCGGTGGTACGTGCCGCAGCGGCAGATGTTGCCGGCCATCGCCGCGTCGATATCCGCATCGCTCGGGTTCGGGTTCGATGCGATCAGCGCGGTGGCGGCCATCACCTGCCCCGACTGGCAGTAGCCGCACTGGACGACGTCGAGCTCGCGCCACGCCTGCTGGACCTTGTGGCCGGCCGGCGTCGCGCCGACGGCCTCGATCGTCGTGATCTTGCGGCCGGCGACGGCCGCGACCGGCAGCACGCACGAACGTGCGGCCACACCGTCGAGATGCACGGTGCACGCGCCGCATTGCGCGATGCCGCAGCCGAACTTGGTGCCGGTGAGGCCGACGACGTCGCGCAGCACCCAGAGCAAGGGCATGTCGTCGGGGGCGTCGACCGAGCGGGTTTCGCCGTTGATGTTGAGGGTGATCATTCAGCCTCCGGGGCCGTTGTATTTGGGGAAGCGGCGCGAACGAGGCGCGCTGCGCCGCAGGGTCGTCGTCATCGCCGTTGCGTCGTGCGCAACGGGTGCCCCCGCGGCCCGGGTGCGGGCGAGCCGCGGCGGTGTTGCTTGCTTGCGTGGTTACTCGGCCACGTCGATGGCCGACAGCACCTTGATCACCGGAGGTGCGGTGAACCACTCGGCCGACTTCGTGCGGAATTCGCCGAAATACGGGCTCGCGAGGTGCGCGTCGAATGCCGCCTGGTCGTCGTAGATCTCGTACAGATGCAGGTTCGGCGATCCGTCCTGCTCGCGGAACAGGTCGTAGCGGCGGTTGCCCGGCTCGGTGCGCGTCTTCGCGACCATGCTGCGCAGTTCGGCCTCGGCGGCCTGCGCGTGTTCGGGTTTCAGGAACAGCGAAGCGATCACGTGAAGCGCCATTTTTCACTCCTTTGAAAACGGAAACGAGCATGCCACAAGCCGGCGTCTCGCGGCGCCAGCGTGCAGCGGGTATGTCGCCGTGCGGCGGGATCAGGCCAGCTCGTCCGGGCCGACGCGCACGACGACCTTGCCGAAATTCTTGCCGGCGAGCAGGCCGATCAGTGCTTGCGGCGCGTCGGCGAGATCGGGAACGACGTCCTCGCGCGTCTTCACCTTGCCCTGCGCGACCCATTCGGTCATGTCCTTCAGGAACGGCGCATAGCCGGTCGCATAGTGATCGAGGATGATGAAGCCCTGCACGCGGATGCGCTTGCGCAGGATCGCGCCCATCAGCGCCGGCACGCGGTCACGGCCGGTCGACACGGCCTTGTCGTCGTATGCCGCGTCGTTGTAATGCGCGATGATTCCGCAGACGGGCACGCGCGCATGGTCGTTCAGCAGCGGCCACACCGCGTCGAACACGGCGCCGCCGACGTTCTCGAAATAGATGTCGATGCCGTTCGGGCACGCATCCTTCAGCTTCGCGGCAAACGCCGGATCGTGGTGGTCGACGCATGCGTCGAAGCCGAGCGTACCGGTCACGTACGCGCACTTGTCGGCGCCGCCCGCGACGCCGACCACGCGGCAGCCCTTCAGCTTCGCGATCTGGCCGACCACCGCGCCGACCGCGCCGCTCGCGGCCGCGACGACCACGGTTTCGCCGGCCTTCGGCTCGCCGATCTTCAACAGGCCCGTGTAGGCGGTGAAGCCCGGCATGCCGAGCACGCCGAGCGCGTACGACGGGTGCGCGAAGTCGCGGCCGAGCGGGATCAGGTCGCGCCCGTCGGACAGCGCATAGTCCTGCCAGCCGGCGCCGGCGACGACGAGATCGCCTTCGCGAAACGCCGGCAGATTCGACGACACCACGCGGCTGACCGTGCCGCCGACCATCGGCTGGCCGAGTTCGGCCGGCGGTGCGTAGGACGGCGCGTCGCTCATCCGGCCGCGCATGTACGGGTCCAGCGACAGCCAGACGGTGCGCAGCAGGACCTGGCCGGCGCCGGGCACCGGCACGTCGCCGGTTTCGGCGCGGAAGTTGTCCGGTGTCGGTGCGCCGACCGGGCGCGAATTCAGGACGATCTGGCGGTTTGCAGTCTTGCTTTGCGGCATGTGAGCCTCCGTCAACAGGAATGAACGTGCGTCGTGGGCACGATCGGATCAGGGATGGACCAGCAGGAAGTGCGCGCCCCCGACGGCCGCGGCGGTGTGGCCGGGGCGGTCGCAGACAGGCGGTGGGAGCGATCGGGACAGCGTAACGCGGCGTATAGCGTTCGTCATGAATGATTGAGTAGACCAGTCGTCTATAATCAGGGCAAAAACAAGGCGCGCCATGCGCGCCGGAATTACGACTGCGCGCCGTCGGACGCGGCCGGCGGCAGATTCAGCATGCGCCGCGTTTCGATCATCGCCCTCTCGAGCGGTTTGCGGTTGCGGTGAATCTTTTCCAGCAGTGTCGCGCCCAGCCACAGCTCGTACAGGATCGCGGCCGCGTGCGACGGATCGTCGACGCCGCTCAGCGAACCGTCGGCCAGCCCGGCCTCGATGCCGCCCGCGAGCCGCTCGATGATCTGACTGGTGCCGCGCCGCAGTACCGCGCGCATCGCTTCCGACAGGTCCGACACTTCGGCGCCCAGCTTGACCGCGAGGCACTTGCCTTCCGGATCGTCCGCGCACTGCGTGTGCAGCCAGTTGCCCCAGTACGTCATCAGGCGCTCGGCGCCCGTGCCGGCCTGCTGCTTGAACAGCTTGTCGAGATGCGCGAGATAGCCTTCGAAATACGATTCGAGCAACGCTTCGCCGAATGCCTCTTTCGAGCCGAAGTAATGGTAGAACGAGCCCTTCGGGATGCCCGCCGCGGCGAGAATCTCGTTCAGACCGACCGCCGAAAAGCCCTTGTGGAGCATGATCGGCTTCGCGATGTTCAGGATGTGCTGGCGGACTTCGGCGCCTGAAGATGCATTCATGATGGCGTATGGTAGCAACGATTAGACCGGTCGTCTAGTAACGTCGAGCCGGCATGTTGAGCGGCACTTTACCCGATCCCCGTCGCGCGCCCAATGCCCCGGCCGGCGTTCTCCTCGCTCGTTCGTCCGTCTGCGGGTGGCGCGTCATATCGGCGCCCCGGTTTCGCTATCAGCGCGGCGCTTCGTCGGCGCGCTTTCTGGTGCGCGCCCGCCGCTCGCTGCGCTCGGCGGCCGGGACGGTCTTGACGCCGCGCAACGGCGGCCGGCGCACGAGCGCTGCCATCTCGCGCCTCAGCGCGTCGAGTTCGTGGCTGCGCGCCGCGCCGGTCGCCAGTGCGCCGTCGAGTTGCCCCTGAAGCACGCCGCAGCGATGCAGCGCATCGCCGAGTTGGGCTTGTAGCGCCGCCATTTCCTTTCGCTGCTGCGAGTCGCGTTGTTCCGCGCGCGATGTCGCTGCGTCGAGTTCCTTTTGCAATCGCGCGGCCGCGAGCCGCTCGCGATCGATTTCCTGAAGCGCCCGCTTCTCCGACGCGCGCAGCCGCTCTTCGGCGCGGCCGGCATCGTCGCGCAACCTGTCGAGCTGGGCGGTGAAATCCGCGCGGGCCTGCGCGAGCGCGCGGTCGCCCGCCGCGTTGTCGGCTTTCAGGCGCTCGATATCCGCTTGCAGCGCTTGCCGCGATGCATCGTCCGCCGCCCTCGCCTGCTCGAGCTCCTGAATGCGAACCTGCGCGGCCAGCAAGGCTGCCGTGCGTTGCTCCAGCGCGGTTTCGGTGCGGGCCAGGTCGGCCCGCACCGTCGCGACTTCCGTTTGCGCCGCGGCCCGCTGGGTTTCGACTTCCGCGCGCAGCGCATCGAGCGCGGCGGCCGCGTCGGTACTCGATCGATTCCACAACGCCGCGACGAGTTCGCCTGCCGCCGCCTGCAAGTCGGCCGGCAGGTCGGGATGCTCGATGCGCACGCGGCTCTTTTCCCGCAACTCGGCCCAGAACTCGCCGAGGACGGCCGTCGGCGTGCTCATGCTGCCCTTGCGAACGAGTTGATACAGGCGGTTCGCCGTCGGCGTGATACCGAAGCGGAAGAACAGCAGCGCACACACTTCGCGGTACAACTCGCGCGTTTTCGGGAAGGCGGCCTTGAGCCGCTCGATTTCGGCGGTCAGGCGAGGTTCGTCGGCAGCGAGATCGGACATGGCAGGTTTGGTCGAGAATTTAGTTGATAATATAACGTAAACCGTTAAATATCCAATCAATCGAGCGATGTGATTTGACATTATTTCTATAATGTCGAGATCACATGAATCCATGCGATTCATCTGGTGCGTCAGGAAGGCCGGATTCCTCGCTCGGCGCGTTCGTTCGGCGTGTCATCGGCGTGCCACCGTAGGCCGGTAACGTTCGAAGCCGTCCCCGATCCCGACAAGCGATCCGCCATGCAGCGCCCGTCGCGCGCCACGCCCCACGTCTACGCGGCCACGTCCCGCGCCCTTGCCGTCAGCCTCGCGATCAACCTCCTGCTGCTCGCCGTCGAGACGGCGGCGGCATGGTCCGCGCATTCGTCGGGTTTGCTCGCGGACGTCGTGCATGCGGCGATCGATCTCGCGGCCGATGCGCTGATCCTCGTCGCCTGCCGGCTCGACGCGCGCCTGCCGCCGGCGCGCCGCCCGACCTACGAGCCGCTCGCGCTCGCGGGCCTTGGCGCGTTGCTGGCCGCGACCGGCGGGCGGATGATCTGGCATGCACTGACCGGGTTCGATACGCCGCCCGTCGTGCAGCCGGGCGCGACCGCATTCGCGCTGGTTGTCGTCACGCTCGCCGGCAAGGCCGTGCTGTCGTACTGGATGCTGCGCAAGGCGCGCGAGACCGGCTCCGCGCTGCTCGAGGCGAGCGGCTGGCACGTGCGAACCGATGCGCTGTCGTCGTTGCTCGCGGCGCTCGCGATGAGTGCGGCGCTGGTCGGCTTCGGTCGGCTCGACGATCTGGCCGCGCTCGCGATCGGCGCGCTCGTGATCGGGCGCCGGATTCATCCGGCGCGGCTGGACGCAGTGGCCGGCATGGGCCGGTTGGGCGAATCGCTCGACGCGCGGATCGTGAACGCCGCAGGTATCGCCTGACGGCCGATTCGTGCCGTTGCCTGCCCGATCGGGCTCCCTTTAACAGGCTATCGTTTGTTTTTTGTCAATACAGGCTATCATTTGTATTTTTGCAATACATGCCATAGACTGTATTTTCCGATTACAAACGATCGCCTGTCATCTCGCGGAGCGCCCGATGGCCTTTCCCGTCCAGACCTTGACCCAGTTGCGTCCGATACTCGTCGGCTTCCGCAAATCCGCGGGGCTCACGCAGGCGCAACTGGCCGCGCGCCTCGGCATCACCCAGCAATCCTATGCGCAGCTCGAAGCCAACCCGTCGGCGGCCAG
The DNA here is from genome assembly GCF_002223285.1 of Burkholderia sp. AU16482. Lineage (NCBI taxonomy): Bacteria > Pseudomonadati > Pseudomonadota > Betaproteobacteria > Burkholderiales > Burkholderiaceae > Burkholderia > Burkholderia sp. AU16482. The sequence goes on along the minus strand of NZ_NKEY01000006.1, from coordinate 1,137,332 downwards.
TATCGAACGGCTTTTGAAGGTGTTGAACGCGCTCGGCGTTCGCATGATGCTCAGCCTGGACGAACGGGATGCGCGGGCGGAAGCGGCCGATCCGGCTTCCGATGCCGAGCCGCCGGCGCGCCGCAAGCCGGCCGCGAGCAAGCGCGGCACCACGGCCGCGCAATCCCCGGCCGGGGCCGCGGCCGACGCGGCGCGGAAGCGCCCGGCAGCGACGACTCGGGCCAGGCCACGCGTGTCGAAGCGGGAGGACTGGTGACGATGGCCGCACGCGCCCGCCATGATCGGCTCGACCTGTGGATGAACGGCATTCCCGTCGGCTATTGGGAAATCCGGCGCGGGGTCGAGCGTCTCGTGTACCTGCCGGACTGGCTCGACGATCCCCAGGGCCGGCCACTGTCGCTGTCGCTGCCCTTCACGCCCGGCAACCAGCCGCACCAGGGCGCGATCGTGGCCGACTACTTCGACAACCTGCTGCCCGACAGCGAGCCGATCCGCCGCCGCATCGCGCAGCGTTACCGGCTCGGATCGACGGCGCCGTTCGAATTGCTCGCGTCGGTCGGCCGCGATTGCGTGGGCGCGATCCAGATGCTGCCGCCCGGCGAGACGCCCGCCGATCTCGAGGCGATCGAAGGCGCGACGCTCGACGATGCAGCCGTTGCCGACGTGCTGCGCCACGCGACCGCCGCACCGCTGCCCGGCCACGCGGAGCCGGAAAGCGACCTGCGCCTGTCGATTGCCGGCGCGCAGGAAAAAACCGCGCTGCTGCGTCAGGGAAACCGCTGGCTGCGTCCGTCGGGCAGCACGCCGACGACCCACATCTTCAAGCTGCCGCTCGGGCGCGTCGGCAACATGCAGGCCGACATGCGCACGTCCGTCGAAAACGAATGGCTGTGTTCGAAGCTCGTCGCCGCGTACGGCCTGTCGGTCGCGCCGTGCGAGATCGGCCGGTTCGAGGACCAGAAGGCGCTGATCGTCGAGCGCTTCGACCGGCGTCCGTCGCGCGACGGCTCGTGGATCCTGCGACTGCCGCAGGAGGACATGTGCCAGGCGACCGGCACGCCGTCGGGGGCGAAATACGAATCGGACGGCGGCCCCGGCATCGAGACGATCATGGGCATCCTCGCGAATTCGGCCGATGCGTCGCGCGACCGGATGAATTTCTTCGTCGCCCAGCTCGTGTTCTGGGTGCTGGCCGCGATCGACGGCCACGCGAAGAACTTCAGTATCGCGCACCTGCCCGGCAATGCGTATCGCAGCACGCCGCTGTACGACGTGCTGTCCGCGCATCCGATCATCGGTACGCGCCGCAACCAGATTCCGCCGCGCCGCGCACGCCTCGCGATGGCCGTCTGCGGGAAGAACCGGCATTACGTGATCGGTGAAGTCCAGCCGCGCCACTGGATCGCGCAGGGCCGGCGCGTGGGCCTGACCGAAGACGACGTGCGCGCCGCGATGGCGGCCGTCGCCGCCCGCACGGAACCCGCGATTGCCGAAGCCGCCGCGCAGATCCCGGCGGATTTTCCGGCGGACGTCGCGGATGCGATTTTCGCCGGCATGCGTCGGCACAGCCGCAAGCTCGCGGCGGCCGATTCGGCGTGACACACCGACGGGCCGCGACGGGCTGTCGGCCTTCGCGGCAACACGTCAGCCCTGGATCGACGGGCAGCCCCGACGGAACGGAAGCCGTGACGCCGTCGCCGATACGGCATCGAGCGCCTCCGCGCCGGACCGCGCGCCGGCCGCCGGCGCTTGATCGTTCAGCCCGCGTCGCGCGCGCGGGCGAGTGCCGCGAGGTTGCCCTCGCCGAACCCGTGATGCCCCTTGCGCTGCACGATCTCGAAGAAGATCTCGCCGGGCCGGCGCTTGACGAAGGTCTGGAAGAACAGCCTCGGCACGCCGTCGCGGCCGATCTCGCCATCGACCAGCACCGCGCGGCGGCGCAGCGCATCGAGATCGACGCCGTGCCCGGGCAGCCGCGCATCGACGTCGTCGTAATAGCGTGCGGGCGGCTCGATGAACTCGACGCCGTTCGCACGCAGCGCATCGACGCACGACAGGATGTCGTCGGTCGCCAGTGCGACGTGCTGGACGCCCTCGCCCGGATGGTCGGGCAGGTACGCATGCATCAGCTCGGTGCGCCGCGTGCCTTCCTCGTACACGGGAATCCGCACCGCGCCGCACGGCGACACCATCACGCGCGATTCCTCCGACACATGCCAATGCGCGTCGATCTGGTGGATCTCGCGAAAATGCAGCAGGTCGTGGTAGAAATCGAGCCACTCCTGCATGCGGCCCGCGCCGACGGTTTGCGTGAAGTGGTCGACCTGCTGCAGGCCAACGCCGGCGCAATCGAGGTCGGTATGGGCGGTCGCGATGTCGATCGGCCGGAAATCGATGTCGAAGATCGAGATGTCGCCGACGCCGCCGCGCTGGCCGTCCCGCCCGCGCCAGCGGTCGACGAAATACAGGTGCGAATCGCCGATGCCCTGGATCGCCGGAATCTTGAGTTCGCCGACGCCGACCTTTTCGCCCTCGAACGCCCACGCACCGAGCTGGATCGCACGCTCGAACGCGCGCCGGGCGTTCGCCACGCGCAACCCGATCGCGCAGACGCCCATCCCGTATTCCTCCGCATAGCGCGCGGCGAACGAATCGGGCTCGGCGTTGATGAGGAAATGCATCTGCCCCTGCCGGTACAGCGTGACGTTCTTGCTGACGTGCCGCGCGATCGCCTTGAATCCGAGCTGCTCGAAGCGTTGCGCGAGTGCGTCCGGCACGGGCGCCGCGAATTCGACGAATTCGAGGCCGGCCATCCCGAGCGGATTGGCGGCCGGATCGGCGACGGGCGGCGTATCGCTGGACAGGGGGTGGGAATTGCCGGGCATTCCAGTCTCCGGGGACATGCGTCGATGGGGTAGCGTGCCTGTCGCGCGCGGCATGCGCGGCCGAGGTGGCGGCCGCACGCGCGCTCCGGACGGGCGAGTTGTCGATGCTGCAGATTTTAACCAGATCGTTCACGGCGGCACACCCCGGCCGAACGGATATCGTCGCGCCGCCTAGTGCAAACCCGGAAATCGTTCGATAATCGCACGGACTTGAACGATAATCGCGCAATTTATCCGATTGGCCGATTGCCGCCGTGCGGCGCGCGCCCTATTCTCCGTTCACTCATCGACTTCAATGCAGCATCGGACGCGGCGCCGCCACGATTCCACGATGCGCCGTGCCAGGAGACATCGCCATGACCCCCACCTTCGACACGCTCGACGCCGCTGCAGGCGCCCGTGCGCGCAACCAGGCCCGCAAGGCCGCGATCGGCAGCTTCGTCGGCGCCGTCGTCGACTGGTACGACTTCCTGCTGTACGGGATCGTCGCCGCGCTGGTGTTCAATTCGGAGTTCTTCCCGAAAGTCAGCCCGACGATGGGCACGCTCGCGGCGTTCGCCACCTTCGGCGTCGGCTTTCTGTTCCGGCCGCTCGGCGGCATCGTGTTCGGCCACTACGGCGACCGGCTCGGCCGCAAGCGGATGCTCGTGCTGACCGTGATGCTGATGGGGCTGTCGACCGTCGCGATCGGCCTGCTGCCGACGTTCTCGACGATCGGCTGGTGGGCGCCCGTGCTGCTGGTGCTGATGCGCGCGATCCAGGGTTTCGCGGTCGGCGGCGAATGGGGCGGCGCGGCGCTGATGGCCGTCGAAAGCGCGCCGAAGCAGAAGAAGGCGTTCTACAGCAGCGGCGTGCAGGTCGGCTACGGCGTCGGGCTCGTGCTGGCCACCGGCATCGTATCGATCCTGAGCCATACGCTCGGCGAGGCCGCGTTCAAGTCGTGGAGCTGGCGCCTGCCGTTCGTGTTCAGCATCGTGCTGGTGCTGATCGGGCTGTGGGTGCGCAAGAACATGGACGAATCGCAGGAGTTCGTCGAGAAGGTCGAGCACGGCAACCGCAAGCTGCGCCTGCCGGTGCTGGAAGCGCTGACGCGCCACCCGAAGGCGTTCCTGCTGATCGTCGCGCTGCGGCTCGCCGAACTGTTCACGATGTATATCGTCACCGCGTTCGCGCTCAGTTATTCGACGACGAACCTCGGCATGTCGCGCGACCTGTTCCTGAACATCGGCCTGCTGGTGGGCGCGGTGAGCTGCGTGACGATCCCCTGCTTCGCGTGGCTGGCCGACCGCTACGGCCTGCGCCGCATCTATCTGATTGGCGCACTGATCGGCGTTGCGTCCGCGGTGCCGTTCTTCCTCGCACTGGAAGCGCGGTCGATCGCGTGGATCGTGATCTTCTCGATCCTGCTGGCGAACGCCGCGCACGACATGGTCGTGAGCGTCCAGCAACCGCTGTTCACCGAGCTGTTCGGCGCCGAGTACCGCTACAGCGGCGCGGGCGTCGGCTACCAGTTCGCGAGCGTCGTCGGCGGCGGGTTCACGCCGTTCATCGCGGTCGGCCTCGTCAGCGTGGCCGGCGGTTCGTGGCACCTCGTCGCCGGCTATCTGGCGGCCGGCTGCCTGATCTCGCTGGTGGTCGCCGCACGGATGCGGGCGGCGCAATGACGCGATGAGCGCGTGGCCGGTCGCCGTCCGCGGTCGGCCACGCGGCTGGTCATTCGGCCATGCCGGCCGGCGTTCGACCTGCTGCTTCACGGGCGCGACGTCAAACACTGTCAGTTACGTGCGCCGATTCCCCTTTTCCCCTGCGAACATTCCACGCCGCGTGCCGACCAATGGCATCATATGGGCCTACGTCAGTCACCGATACGCCCCCATATCATGTCGAATCTCATCGTCCACGGCGGCACTCCGCTGCGCGGGGACATCAAGCCGTCCGCGAACAAGAACGCCGTCCTGCCGATTCTGTGCGCCACCCTGTTGACCGATCAGCCGCTGCGCCTCGTCGGCGTGCCCGACATCACCGACGTGCGCAAGATCCTCGACATCTTCCGCACGCTCGGCAGCGACGTGTCGGTCGATTTCACGACGGGTCTGCTCGAGCTTCACCATCGCAACACGAAGTTCGATCCGGCCGTCCATCGGCTGCCCGAGGCGATGCGTTCGTCGATCATGCTGATTCCGCCGCTGCTCGCGCGCTTCGGCGTCGCGCGCCTCGAGAACGACGTGAAAGGCTGCACGCTCGGCGTGCGCGAGATCGATCCGCACGTCGAGGTGTTCGAGCGATTCGGCGCGCACATCGAACGCACGCCCGATTCGCTGATCGTCCGTACCGACGGCCCGCTGACGGCCAACGATCACTGGCTCGACTACGCGTCGGTGACGACCACCGAGAACTTCGCGCTGTGCGCGACGGCCGCGAACGGCACGTCGACGCTGATGAACGCGGCATCCGAGCCGCACGTGCAGGAGTTCTGCCAGTTCCTCGCGATGATCGGCGTCGCGATCGAGGGGATCGGCACGTCGCGGCTGTGCGTGACGGGCGGCGGCAAGCTCGGCGGCGGCGAGTTCCGTTTCGCCGAGGATTTCCACGAGATCGCGACGTTCCTCGCGCTCGGCGCGATCACGGGCGGCGACATCACGGTGCGCAACTCGTCGCCCGAGCATTTCCCGCTGATCGACCGCACGTTCGCGAAATTCGGCGTCACCGTCACGCACCGCGACGGCTGGTCGCGCGCGGAGCGCGACGGCCCGCTGCGCGTGCGCCGGCCGTTCACGCAGAACATCCTGACCAAGGTCGAGGCCGCGCCATGGCCGTACCTGCCGGTCGACCTGCTGCCGATCTTCATTGCGCTCGGCGTGCGCGCGGAAGGCAGCGCGATGTTCTGGAACAAGGTCTACGACGGCGCGCTCGGCTGGTCCGGCGAGCTGTCGAAGTTCGGCGCGCACGTGCTGCTGTCCGATCCGCACCGGCTGATCACGTTCGGCGGGCTGCAACTGACGCCGGCGCGCGTCGAGAGCCCGTACATCATTCGCGTCGCGATCGCGCTGCTGATGGTGGCCGCGAGCATCGAAGGCCGCTCGGAAATCATGAACGCGCTGCCGATTCGCCGCGCGCATCCGCATTTCGTCGAAAACCTGCGTTCGGTCGGTGCGAACGTCGAGTGGACGAGCAGCGAGTAAGGTCATGACGGATGCGGCGCGCGCAACGGCCGCGTCGCATCCGGTTCGTCCGCTTTTCATGCCGTATCGGCCGTTTCCATGCGCGGCCGCGCGGCGTTCTGCCATCGGTTGCCATCAGTCCGCGTCAGCACGCTGCGTGCTGCTTCACGCCTTTTCCCGTAGTCGGCGTCAGCCTGACGATGCGTCATCGGGACGTCTACTCCCGCGACCCGCCGGCTTTTCCCGCTCGCGGAAAACCAGATTCGGACCCGTCCAATTGCCGAAACGTGAGCCCGGCCATAGCCTGCTTTCCTGATCCGGCGGAAAGTGCAAAAAACCGCACATCCTCCCTCCAGCACGAAAATGCACAGCCTATGGAACCTCGATTCACCCTGGCGCAGATGCGCGACGTCTGGATCGACGCGTATCGTCACGCCGATGTCGAACAACTCGATTTCGTCGCGAGCCCGCATTTCTTTGTCCGGCACGAAGCTCGCATTCGCCCGAAAGCGCAATTTCTTGCGCGAATGCGCGTCGTAGCGGCCGAACGCACACCGGACAGACCGGCTATCGCATATCGGGACGAAACCATGCAAATCGTTACGCGCGGACGGTGCGCGACGATAACGGGCATCGGATCGGTACGGATCGACCAGGCAATCGATTCCCGCTTCGATTTCGTTGAGCAGTGGTGCGTGATCGACGCCCGATGGCGCATTGCCGCGCTCTGGCACGAACACAAGTAAGCTGGGCGGCGCCGCAGGCGCGTTCCGGCGCTTGAATGGGTCGACTCAATCCGGCTCGTTTGCGTCGTTCCGCCTGAACCTGAAATCGCCCGGCAGCTTGCCTCTGAAACGCCTCAACGGCAGCAGAAGCGCTTCGGGGCTCGCGTGGCGGCTCGCGGCCAAAGCACCGGCATGGTGAACGACTATTTCGACTTCGTCGCCTTCACGTAGCCCCAACGCGTCGACCAGACCGACCGGAAGGCGCACGGCCAGACTATTCCCCCACTTTGCAACCCGCATACGTCCTCCTTGAATGGATGTCGCCGACTCTATATCGGCCCCTATCCCACGGGCAAGGATGGCGGATCAACCGACCTCCCGCTCCCCCACAACTCGCGCGATAATCGCCCACTCCCGCGCGAACACCGCGCGCCACCGCCCACCCGTGATGACGAAAAAGCCGGACCTCGACCGACGCGACTGGATTGCCGGCCTCGAAAAAGGCCTGATGATCCTGGAGGCCTTCGACAGCCAGCACGCGCGCATGACGCCCACGCAAGCCGCCGCGCGCACCGGCCTCACGCGCACGGCCGCGCGTCGCTACCTGCTGACGCTGGAATCGCTCGGCTACGTGTACACCGACGGCAAGCTGTATGGCCTCACGCCGCGCGTGCTGCGGGTCGGCTGGTCGTACTTCGATTCGGCGCGCCTGCCGCGCACGGTCCAGCCTTATCTGCAGCAGTTGAGCGCGTCGCTGAACGAATCGGCGTACGTCAGCGTGCTCGACGGCTGGGAGCTCGTGTTCATCGCGCGCAACGGCGTGTCGCGCGTGATGACGACGGGCTTCGTGCTCGGTGCGCGCGTGCCGGCGCCGCTGACGTCGCCCGGTGTCGTCCTGCTCGCCCATCATCCCGATCGCGAAGCCGTGCGCGCGTGGCTCGACGAGACCGAGCTGGCGCCGTTCACGCCGCACACGATCACCAACAAGGCGCGGCTGCTCGAACAGGTCGACCGGGCGCGCGAAGCCGGCTACGCGGCGATCGAGCAGCAATTGCAGGTCGGCGTACGCGGGATCGCGGTGCCGCTGAAGAACCGTCACGGCGAAGTCGTCGCCGCGCTGAGCACGAACATGCCGATCGGCGCGGAGACGACCGACGCGGCCGTGCGGCGCGTGCTGCCGCATCTGCAGGAAGCCGCGCTCGCGATGCTCAACGTGCTGTAGCAGCCGGCGCCGCCGTTACCCGATCCGCCACCACCGCGGCAGCAAATTGCGCACTTCGCGCCGCCGGTAACGGTCGTCGATCAGATGCACGACGCCCTCGTCGTGCTCGGTGCGGATCACGCGCCCGGCCGCCTGCACGACCTTCTGCAGCCCCGGATACAGGTACATGTAGTCGTAACCGTTGCCGAAGCGCGCGTCCATCGCGCGCCGCATCTGCTCGTTGATGTCGTTGACCTGCGGCAGTCCGAGCGTCGCGATGAACGCGCCGATCAACCGCTCGCCGACCAGGTCGACGCCTTCCGAGAAGGCGCCGCCCAGCACCGCGAAGCCGACGCCGCGTCCGCCCGCGTCGAAGCGCGCGAGAAACGCGTCGCGCTCGCTTTCGGCCATGCCGGGCGCCTGCGCCCACACGGGGACGTCCGGATGGCGCGTCTGCATCAGCGCGACCACGCGCCCGAGGTAGTCGAAGCTGCTCAGGAAGCCGAGATAGTTGCCGGGCCGTGCCGCGTATTGCGCGGCGATCAGGTCGGCGATCGGTTCGAGCGAACGATCGCGGTCGCGCCAGCGCGTCGACACGTGGCTCGCGACGCGCACCGTCAGTTGTTCGGCGCGGAACGGCCCGTCGACGTCGAGCCAGCCGGTATCGCCCGGCAGCCCGAGCGTGTCGCGATAGAAATGGAACGGGCTCAGCGTGCCCGAGAACAGCACGGTCGCGCGCGCGGCTTCGTAGCGCGGCGCGAGGAACCCGGCCGGGATCACGTTGCGCACGCACAGCGTCGACTGGACACGGCGCCGGCGGCCGGCCGTCGCGACGCCGTCGAGCGCCGGCTGGCGCGGCATCGGTTCGCCATGCAGCGTCGCGTCGAAGATCGACGCGCTGTCGAACGCCTCGGCCAGCACGCCGAACTGGATCGCCTCGAAATGGAAACGCAGCAGCGCGTCGTCGTTCGCGCGAGGCGCGTCGGTCAGGTGTTCGCCGATCGCCGCGACGAGGTTCTGCACGGCCGACACGATCGGGCCCGGCACCTCGGGATAGGCGGCATAGCGCTCCGCCTGCGCGCGATTGAGCGTCCCCCACGCGCGGGCGAGCCGGTCGAATGCCTTGCGCAGCGCGGCGGGCGCGGCTTCGCGCGCGGCCGCGAACGCGAATGGATCGAGCGACGCGCTGTACATCTTGCGGGCGCGGTCGAGCAGGTTGTGCGCTTCGTCCACGAGCACGCCGACGCGCCACTGGTTCTGCTGCGCGAGCGTATGCAGCATCGCGCTGCCGTCGTAGTAGTAGTTGTAGTCGCCGATCATCATGTCCGACCAGCGCGCGAGCTCCTGCGCCAGGTAGTACGGGCAGACGTCGTGCGCGAGCGCGGCGGCGCGCACGGTCTCGCGATCGAGGAGCCCGGCCTCGATCGCCGCATCGCGCGCGGCCGGCAGCCGGTCGTAGAAGCCCTTCGCGAGCGGGCACGATTCGCCGTGGCACGCGTTGTCCGGATGCTCGCACGCCTTGTCGCGCGCGACGAGTTCCAGCACACGCAGCGGCAAAGCGGGCGTGCCGGCGCCGAGCGTCGTCGCCGCTTCGAGCGCGAGCGCGCGGCCGGGGGTTTTCGCGGTCAGGAAAAATACGTGATCGAGTTCGCCCTCGCCGCAGGCCTTCAGCAACGGGAACACGGTGCCGAGCGTCTTGCCGATGCCGGTCGGCGCCTGCGCCATCAGGCAGCGTTCGTCGCGTGCCGCGCGATAGACGGCCACCGCCAGCTCGCGCTGGCCGCTGCGGAACTGCCCATGCGGAAACGCGAGCGCGCGCAGCGCCGCGTCGCGCGCGGCGCGATGGGCCGTCTCGCGTTCGGCCCAGCCGATGAAGCACGCGCACTGCTCGGCGAAGAACGTCGCGAGCGCGCCGGCATCGAGCGTTTCCGTCAGCACGGTCTCGCGCTCGGACACGATGTCGAAATACACGAGCGCGACGTCGATTTCATTCAGATCGCGCGCAGCGCACATCAGGTGCGCATAGACCTTCGCCTGCGCCCAATGCAGCGCGCGGTGGTTGGCCGGCATCGCATCGAGGCTGCCGCGGTAGGTCTTGATTTCCTCGAGCCGGTTCGCCACCGGATCGTAGCCGTCCGCGCGCCCGCGCACGGTGAGCATGCCCCACGTGCCCGTCAGCGCGATCTCGGTTTCGTAGCGCGCGCCGCGCTTCGACGTGACCGCGCCGTGGCCGGCGATGCCTTCGAGCGCGGTCGGCGCGGGCGTGAAGCGCAGGTCGAGATCGCCGCGCCGCGCGGTGAACTCGCACATCGCCCGCACCGCGACGACGTAGCTCATACGGACAACCCCGCCGCCTCGGCGTGCGCGACGCCCTCGCCGGCCCACTCGACGTCGACGACGCGCACCGGCATGCGGTGCGCGAGGCAGTAGGCGAGCCAGCGCGTCTGGTTGTCCTGCAGCCGGTCGCCGGGGCCCTTCACCTCGATCAGCTCGTAGCGTCGTTCGTCGGGCCAGAAGCGCACGAGATCGGGCAAGCCGGACCGGTTGCCGCGGATATCCGCGAGCAGGCGCGTGAACCACAGCCGCAGGTGCTCGGGCGGCAGGCACGCGAGCGCTTCGTCGAGCAACGCGTCGGTCAGCACGCCCCAGAACACGAACGGCGACTGCACGCCGGCCTTCGTCGCGAAATGCCGACGGATCGTGTCGCGGTACGCGCCCGAATCGAGCTGCGCGAAGCACGCGTCGAAGGCCGCCGCGCGACGCGCGGCGAAATCGGGCGCGTGCAGGTCGGCCGGGCCGCGCTGGAACGGGTGAAAGAACGCGCCGGGCACCGCCGCGAACACGGGTTCCCAGCACAGCAGACCGAACAGCGAATTGATCAGCGTGTTTTCGACGTAGTGGACCGGCGACGCCGGCTGCGCGAGATGGTCGCGCACCGCGAATTCGACGCTGACGGATGCGTCGGGACGCGCGAGCACGAGCGTCTCGCGCGGGACCGCCGCGGCGGCGGCCGCGCGTTCGACCCGCTGGCCGGCGCGACGCTGCAGGCGCGGCAGCATGCGCTCGACGCGCTGGCGCTCCTCGTCGCTCTCGAAGCCGCCGCGCGCGTCGAGCGCCAGCGCAAGCGCGTCGCCGTCGCGCCCGCAGCGTTCGAGTACGCGGATGCGCCGCTGGCGGCTGCCGGGCCATGCGCTGCGCGTGTACGCGTCGAGCGCGGCGCACCAGTCGGCACGGCGTTCGCATGCCTGGCCCAGCGCGAACAGCAGCTTCGCGCGGCGCGTCGCGAGCCACGGCTGCGCACAGTCGACCGCGTCCAGCGCGCGGATCAGATCGTCGAACGGCAGATCGTCGGGCCATGCGTCGAGCGCGTCGCGGCACATCTGCAGCGCGAGATATGCATCGACGTCGCCACGCTGCTGGAACGCGCGCGACGACGGCGCGATCGGCACGCTTTCGTACTGGAACACGCCGAGATCGGCGAGCACGAACTCGCTCCAGTCTTGATGCAGATTGCCGAAGAACATCAGCCGCAGCCGGTCGCACAGCGGGCCGACCGTCACGCGCAGCACGCGGTCGTCGGCCTGCGCGCACCACGCGTCGAGCGGTTGCGCGACGTCGTGCGCGGGCCTCAGCCGTTCGAGCCAGTCGGCCTTGCGCTCGCCAGCATGCGCGGCGAGCGACGGAAAGATGCGCAGCAGATCGGCCTTGGTCGACAGCGCGAACAGCTCGTCGAGCGTGAGCGCGGGCGCCGGATCGACCCAGCCGAGCGCGACGAGCGGCGCGGCGGCGTCGAGCGTGCAGCCGATCTCGTCGTACACGAGCTTGCTCGCGCGGAAATCGCACCCGTTGCGCATCAGCATCCGCACGAGCAGCGCGCGCGACGCCTGCGGCAGCGCCGCGAACTGCCGGACGAACGCATGCTCGTGCGCGTCGAACAGGTCGTCGTAACGCTCGCCGAGCCAGGCCAGCGCGCGTTCGAAATTGGTCAGGTAGTAAAACGCCGGAGGCGTCGGCGAAGCAGGCGTCACGGGGATCGATCACTGTACATTTGTACAGGTCGCAATCATATCAAATGTGGCGGCCAATGCCGCACGCGGCATTGCCGTTCCGCTGCCCCGGCTTCGGTCAGAACTGGTAATTCACCGACATGTCGAACACGCCGTTGGTCGACTGCTGCGTGATCGGGCTGCGCGCCGCGCGGCCGACGAGCTGCTCGAGCGCGCCGTCCATCGTGACGAACCAGTGCTTGTTCACGAACCACACCATCGTCACGCCCACGCCGGCCGACTTGATCCCGGCCCCGGACGAATAGGCCGGCAGCCCCGAGCGCGCCGCAGCCCCCTGGTTCACGCCGAACCAGCTGTTCATGTAGCGGGAATCGGCGAACGACACGGTGGGCCCCGCGAACCAGAAGAAGTGTTCGTTGCTGCCGGGCATCGGCATGTACGCGGAAAAATCGCCGGTCCAGCCGTTCGACCCGCCGATGCTGCGCCGCACGTCCGCGCGCAGCACGAGCGGGAAATCCTTCGAGACCACGTAGTCGGCCGCGAGCTTCATCACGGGCGCCGCATTGATGTTGTCGAGACCGTTCAGATGGCCGAGATCATCGGCCGAACGGCGCCCGAGGTCATAGCCGACCGACAAACTCACGCGCCAGTTCGGCCCGCGCAGCACGTTCGCGCCGAGCCCCTCGCCGGTCGACAGGAAGAACAGGTCGCGATAGCGGATATCGAAATTCGGGCCGCCCATCACGCGATAGCGGTCGGAGCCCGCATAGCGCGGCTGCAGCGTCATCGCGGCGCCGACGCTGACCTGCCAGGTCGGGATATTCGGATCGAAGAGTTTGCGCAGCGGCACGCCCGCCGTGTATTGCCATTCCCCGAGCGGCGAAGGCGTCTGGGCCGACGCGTCGCGGGCGCCGGCGGCGGCGAGCGCCGCGAATGCCGACAGGCTGGATACGAACCGGCGTGCGCCGGGGGACAGCAACAGGCGAGCAACAGGGGTCAAGGCGGTCTCCGTCGGTTGCATGAAAGGAACCTGAGGGAAAGCGCGTCGCGCTTCGTCGGCTGCAACGGCACGCAGCCTGCGGCGCGAACGTAGCATGCGCTGAATTAATGGACATCCTACGCGACGCGCGCACAGACGCAAAGCGCCCGCTGTATGCGGGCACTTTGCCGGAAGCCGGCATGAGCCGGCGGATGATTGCGGAATCAGAAACGCTCGACGTGATAGTCGCCGGCGAGCGCGGCCGGACTGCGCGTCGACATCATCCGGGAGAAACCGTCGGCGAGCCGGCCGAGCGCCAACTGCTTCTGGCTGGCGTCCCAGTGCGTAAAGGTGTCGTACGCGGCATCGTCGAACGAAACGGTCACGGCGACCGGGCGGCCGCTCGCGCGAAAGCCGATCTGCAGCACGCCGCCCGGCAATTCCTCGATGTGATAGTGCAGCGAACGCGATTCGAAATAGCGGCCCAGTACCTGAGCGATCGCGCGCTTGTCTGGCGATTGCACGTGAATGTCCATGACGGTCCTCCTTTTCAGTGTTCGCGCGGCCGGTGGTGGCGCACTGCCCCGGGCGGCATCCGCATCGGCGGCGGATTCGACGGCGGGTCGCCCTGCGGCAGCCCGTCGGGCACGGGCGGGTCGACCGGGTCGTCGTGCCCGGGCGGCGGCGGATCCGGTTCGACGTCGGGTGTCGTCGGTTCGGGGCGGTGCAGCATGGATGGCGTCTTCATGTCACTCCTGCGCGACGGCGCGCGCATCTCGATGGCGAGGCGAGCCCCGCAAGCGCCGTGCCCGCTCTCGCGCCGTTCCGTTCAATCGTCGTAAGCCGCCATGACGAGCCACATCGTGCGCCCCTCGGCGGACAGTTGCACGGCGAGCGCGAACGGGTCGGACGGTTCGCATTGCGCGACCAGCGCCTGCTGGGCCCGCTCCGGGCTGTCGTAGACGACGTCGTTCAGCTCGCGCACCTCGTCCTTGCCGTCGAACATGCGCCGCTCCGGCCGGTAGACCCGCGATTCGCGCTTCCACGTATCGAATCGCTCGCGCACGTGGCCGAAATCGCCGCCGCATACGTTCGCGTCGTAACGTATCCTTTCCCTGGCTGCATTCATCGCGATGTCCTCTCGTCCAGACCGGACGCGTGCCCGGCCGTCCTGGCCGGCTTGCAAGCGCCGTGCCGCGTGCGCCGCGGGTACGCCGCTTGCGCTTCTCATCGACAAGGAGGTCCGACCATGATCGTTCACGCCACCGGCCGCCGCGACGCCGTGTCACCGGTTGCCGGAGTGCTCCGGCTCGCCACGTCGCGCCCGCCGTCCGAAGACAAGACGGAGGAGCGCATCGACGAAGGGCTCGAGGAGACGTTCCCGGCCAGCGATCCGCCCGCCGTCGGCGGTGCGACCCGTATCGACCCCGCCAAGCCGTCCGGCGAGCATGAACGTCGCGCGCCGCACGTCCCTTCACCGCCCCCCGATCACGGCTGACGGCGGCACCCGGCCCGCGGTGCGGCAGCGCATGCGCGGGCCGGCGAAATCAGGAGCGATTCGATGAAAGTCCTTGAACGCAGATGGCATGAAATCAGTGGCGCGGCCGGCGTCGCGGCACTGGCCGCGATCGAAAGCGCCGTGGTGCTGGCGATCGTCACGATGACGGGGATTGGCCACTGACGTCCCGCGTTGATGCCCCTGCCGCGAGGCGGCGGCTGCCGTGGAAGATGTACAAGCGGGCTGGCCAATTTCTCCGTCCTCCGGCCGTCCGGGCCCCGCGTGCGCGCATCGCGCGCGGCACGCGGCCTGCTCCCGTCTGGATCCGATCACGAAGGAGGCGTTCATGTATCGCGTCAACGAGATCATGTCGCGCGACGTAGTATGCGTCGCACCGACCGACACGATTCGCCGTGCGGCCGAATTGATGCAGCGCTTCGACATCGGCGTGCTGCCCGTGTGCGAGGGCACCGAGCTCGTCGCGATCGTGACCGACCGCGATCTGGCGGTGCGGGCGCTGTCGCACGGTCATTCGCCCGATACGCCGGTGCACGCGGTGGCGTCCAGACCCGTGCAGTGGTGCGTGGAAGACGACGGCGTCGGCGACATTCAGCAGCGGATGGCCGACGTGCAGTTGCACCGGCTGCCGGTGCTCGATCGCAGCCGGAAGCTGGTCGGCATGGTGTCGCTCGGCGACATCGCGACGCGCGCGGGCGGCCCGGCGCGCGACGAGCTGGCCAATACGCTCGAGGACGTATCGCTGCCGCGCCGCCGCTGACCGGCATCTCTCATCGTTCTGCGTTGCCCGCTACCCCGGCGCCGTACCCGCGCGATGGATTTGCGCGTGGACCGCGGTGCCGCTTCTACCAGGAGGTTTCGATGACAACGGACAAACCGTCGCGCGACGCCGCGCGCATCGTCGGCGCGAACCCGCGCACGGCCGCCGGCGGGCCGGGGCCCGACGTGATGGCCGCTCGCACGCTCGAAGACGATCGCGTGCTGACGATGGACGGCGACGACATCGGCAAGGTGAGCCACATCATGCTCGACGTACGCGCGGGACGGATCGCGTACGCGGTCGTGTCGTCGGGCGGCTTGCTCGGGATTGGCGACAAGCTGCTCGCGGTGCCGTGGAACGCGCTCGTTCTCGACGCCGAGCGCGAATGCTTCGTGCTGCCGGTCGACACCGCGCGCGTGCGCGAGGCGCCCGGCTTCGACAAGAGCCGGTGGCCCGCGATGGCCGACCCCGAATGGGCCGAAGCGCTGCATGCGTACTACGGCAGCTCGCCTTACTGGCTGATCGAGGAAGGCGAAACGGCGCTCGATTCGCCGCCGTACGAGGCATCCCCCGGCGGCCCCGAAGACGGCACGCGGCAGCCCTGAAGCGCATCCGCCGCAACGCGGGTCACTGCGCGGTGGCCACGGTCTTCGCGAGTTGCCGCGCGGCACCCAGGTGCGCGTTCAGCGTCGGCAGCGTGCGGGCCGCGAACGCGCGAAGCTGCGGGTCGCGGCCGTCTTTCGCCTCGGTTTCGTAGAGCCGGACCGCCGCTTCGTGCGCGCGGGGCCCGGCCAGCGCCACGTACGCCGTATCGAATGCGTGCCCGTCCTTCGCTCGCAATGCCGTCACCTCCGGATCCACGAGCATCCGCGTCTGGACCGGCACGCCCTTCTGCGCGCCGAGATGCCGCAATCCGTCTGCGATACGCGCGTGATCGTCGACCATCCGGCGGGCGAAGGCTTTCACGTCCGCGTTCGACGATCGATCGAGCGCGAGCTGGCCGGCCTGTCGTTGCACCTTGCCGATCATGCCGGCCTTGTCGACGAACTCGGCGTCGATGCCGGCCGGCCGCTGCGTCATGCCGGCCTCGTCGGCGGTCGAGCCCGGCCGGATGACGCCCGGCGCGACCTGCGCGGACGAAGCGGGCGGCGCCTGCGCGTCCGACAGCGCGAACGTCCCGACACCGGCGGCGGCCATCAGCATGATGACTACCGGCCGACGCCCGCGTTGTTTCGTCCGGTTCGTTTTATTCATCCGGGCCTCCGATGTCGGGCGACGAAGCGGGGCCGGCCGCACGCCTTCCCGTCACGCGGGACGATGGGCCGACGTGAAGAAATCGGTCCACGCGCCGTTGTGCCATGCACCCTCGGTGCGCTCCACCGACAGCGCGCCGGCGGCGAGCATCGTCCGCTCCGCGAACGCGATCGTGCGCCGCGTCACGTGCGCGGCCAGCACGACGCCGTTTTCGCATTGCTTCAGTGCGCCATGTCCCTCCGGTGCATCGCCGCGCATCCGGCCGAGCGCGCCGCACAACGCGCCGACATAGGCGCCGACGAGCGGCACGCCGATCCACGCGAGCGGGGAATGAAGCCCGCCCAGATGGAGCACCGCGGCGCCGGCGAGCCCGACGACCGCGCCGATGGCCACGCCTTCCAGCGCGCCGAGGCCGCCCGGCCGCGCGGCGGAGTCCGCATAGACGTCGCCGCCGAGCCAGAACAGCGCGTGCTGCCCGGGCGGATTGAGAAAGAAGACCTTCACGTCGTCCCGATGGATGGCGTGGCCGCGCAGTTGCTCCGCGCAGCGTTCCGCCTGCTCGAGCCGCGAGAAACGGCCCGCGATGATGGTGTCCATGTCGAACCCTCCTGCCCGGTGACGCGCAGGGTCGCGGGCGCGCGACGCCCGGTCGGCCCGGCGCTGGCCCGCGCATCACATTACTTCCGGCGGATCTGCAGCTTGTCGCGCACGCCGCTCACGCCGCTGACGTCGTGCGCGACGCGGACCGCGGCCGCGCGTTGCCGCTCGTCGGGCACGTTGCCCGTCAATTCGACCACGCGGTCGTGAACCTGCACGTCGATGTCGCCGGAAGCCAGGCCGCGTTCGGCGACGAGCGCGGCCCTGACGCGGGACGCGAGCGTCGCGTCGCGGATCTGGCCCCCGACGGCCGACGCCTGGCTCGCCAGCTTCGCACGCGTGCCCTCCTCGGCCGATGCGTAGCGGGGCGTCGCGATCCATGCACACGACAACATCAGTATGCTCGCGATCCGCCCGATCGGCGTCCCGCGTCGGGTGCGTGCCGGCTTGCCGCCCGTGCCGCCGCGCCGCGTGCTTTCCGTTGCGTCCATCGTGCCTCCTTTTTCGTATGCGGCCGCGGCGGTCAGGCGGCCGGATAGCCGCGCCCGTGTATTGGCCGTCACCGCTCGCGCGGCTTCGCGTCGCCCGCGTCGTCCGGGGCGACATCGACGATCACGCTCGCGAGGGTCGGCATGTCGACCGGCTTGCACAGATACGCATCGAACCCGGCGGCCATCACGCGGCGCCGGTCGGTCTTGCCGGCGTGCGCGGTCACCGCGACGACCGGCAGATGCCCGCCGCCGTTCGGCAGGCGCCGGATCCGGTCCAGCAGCCAGTAGCCATCGCCGTCCGGCATCGCGAGATCCGACAGCACGACGCTCGGCGGCTGCCGTGCCACCGCGTCGAGCGCGTCGTGCCCCGAACGCGCGGTCGATACCTGCGCGCCCATCGTTTCGAGCGCGGCCGCGAGGCTGGTGCGCGACGTCGCGTCGTCGTCGACCACCAGCACGCGCTGACCGTCGAGTGCGACCGTATTGGCCATGCCCTTCGCGCGCGCCGGCCGCTCCACCGGATCGTCGGCATCCCAGCCGGCCGGCAGCGTCACCGTGACGGTCGTTCCGCGCCCGGCGCCCGCGCTCGTCGCGACGACGTCGCCGCCGTGCAGCTGCACGATGTTGCGCACGATCGACAGGCCGAGCCCGAGGCCGCGCTTCGGCGACGTGAACGCGCCTTCCGGCCGGCTGAACGTCTCGAACAGATGCGGCAGGCGTTCCGGCGCGATACCTTGCCCGGTGTCGGCGACCGACAACCGTACGCGTTCGCCCGCGCGCGTCAGTGACACGTTGATGCGGCCGCCCGGCGGCGTGAACTTGATCGCGTTCGACAGCAGGTTCGACAGGACCTGGCGCAGGCGTTCGCCGTCCGCCGGAATCACGCAGGCCGGCATCGCATACTCGGTCGACAGCACGAGCCCGTTTGCCTGCGCCGTCGCGTCGAGTTCGCGCGCCGCGTCGCGCACGATCCGCACGAGATCGACCGGCACGCGTTCGAGGCGCAGCCGGCCGGTCGCGAGGGACGACGCGTCGAGCAGATCGGCGACCATGTGCGACAGCGACCGCGCGCTGCGGTCGATCGCATCGACCGCCTGTTGCGCGAAGCCCTGCCCGTCGGCGTTGCGCAGTACCTCGACCCAGCCGTAGATCACGTTCAGCGGCGTGCGCAGTTCGTGCGAGACCGTGGCCAGCAGCTCGTCCTTCAACCGGTTCGACGCATCGGCCTGCACGCGCGCGTCGCGAGCGCCACGCAGCGAACGCAGGTCGCGGCGCTCGCTGCGGCGGCGTTCGCCCGCTTCGCGCAGCATCAGCGACAGGCCCGTGCAATGGCCCTCTGCATCGACGATCGGCGAAGCGGCGAAGGTGGCGCGAAACCGGCCGCCGTCGTGGCGCACGCACAGTACGTCGAGTGGCCCGACCGGCGCGCGCAGGTCTGCGAACGACGCCGGCACCGCATGTCGGCGCAACCAGCGCGGCGCGATCATCGTGACGACGTCGCGTCCGCTCGCCTGCGCCGCATCGATGCCGAAGATTCGTGCCGCGGCCGGATTCCAGCTGGTGATGCGGCGCGCGGCGTCGATCCCGACGATCGCATCGGGCGACGCATCGACCACCTGACGCAGCAGCCCGTCGTCGCGCACGCCCGCGCCGACGGAAGGCTCGCGGTGCGGCGGATGCGGCTCGCCGCGGGCGTCGTCGAACGCGCGCGGACGATCGTTCGCGAGCAGCGGCTTCACGGCCGCCACCAGCACGCATTCGACGAAACCGATCGCGACGAACGTGCCGGCTTGCGCGAGCAGCGTTGCCAGCGGCGCGGCGCGCCACCACCATGCGGCGATCACGCCGATGCTGGCGACGGTCGCGACCAGACCGCCGCCGAACGACGTCAGCCATGCGGCAGCCGCCACGCCGGCATAAAAAGGCAGCGGCGCAAATGGCGCGTGCTCGCCGACAGCCCGGATCGCCCACGCCTGCAGCGCGGACGCGAGCCCGACGGCCAGTACGACCCATGCACCCTGCCGGAACAGCTCACGGGTCAGAGTCCTCATTGCATCCTTGTATCGCGCCGGCTCCCGTCGTGCGGGGGGAATGCCGCCTTTCGGCCATCCGGCATGCCGTCGAACGCGCCGGGGCGAGCTTGAGGGCGTCAGCAAAGAACGTACCCGGGTGGCGGCGCGTTCGCGGCTCGCGGCACCCGATGGCCGGCCCCCGCGCCGGCGCCCGGTGCGACCGGGCCGGTGGGGGGGCGAGTTCGCCGGGCGCGCCGCCGCGATATGTCGCCGGCCGCTTTTTTCATCGGGTTTCTGTAAAAAAGCGCTGGTCCTGACCGAATGCGTCATCACGCCGGGGCCGGCGACAAATCCGATGGCCTGTTGCTTTCACTCACGCCGCGCACATTGGAATTTTCTATTCGGCGGCACCTTCGCGGTCGTTTCGCTGTCGATGATAAATATTGCAATCAACGGAACGTGCGATGCCGTTTTTCAAAGCGGCCCGTGAACACCTATGGGTGAATCCGCCAACCGGGCGAAGCAGCGCGCAGACGGTCGCCGGCTGTCCGGCCGGTCCGCCGCGATGCGCACGCTGCTCGCCCGTATCGAGAAAATCGCGCCGACCCGCGCGAGCGTGATGATTGCCGGCGAAAGCGGGGTCGGCAAGGATATCGTCGCGCGGCGGCTGCACGATCTGAGCGCGCGACGCGACGGTCCGTTCGTGCCGATGAACTGCGGCGCGATTCCGCCCGACCTGGCCGAGGCGCATCTGTTCGGGCACGAGAAAGGCAGCTTTACCGGTGCGATCACGCAGCGTGAAGGCTTCTTCGAAGCCGCGCGCGGCGGCACGCTGCTGCTCGACGAGGTCGCGGAAATGCCCGCGGCGCTGCAGGTGAAGCTGCTGCGGGCGATCGAGTCGAACGCGATCGTGCGCGTGGGCGGCACCGAATCGATTCCGCTCGACGTGCGGTTCGTTTCGGCCACCCGTCACAATCCGGCCGACGCGGTGCGCGACGGCCGGTTGCGCGAGGACCTGTTCTACCGGCTCGCCGCGTTCGCGATCTACGTGCCGCCGCTGCGCCAGCGCGACGGCGACGTCGAGACGATCGCGCAGGAATTCGTCGACACGCTGAACGCGCGGCATCGCGCGCACAAGCGGCTGACCGACGCGGCGATCGCCGCGTTGCGCGCGTATTCGTGGCCCGGCAACGTGCGCGAACTGCACAACACGATCGAGCGTGCATACATCCTGTCGGACGAAGGTATCGACGTCGCGCTGCCGAAGCAGCCGCTGCCGGCGGCCGCCAGCACGTCGGAAGGCGCGATGGCGCTGCCGCTCGGCGCGACGCTGCACCATGTGCAGCAACGCTTCATCGCGGAGACGTTGCGTCACTTCGACGGCAACAAGCCGCGCGCGGCCAAGGCACTCGGCATCAGCCTGAAGACGCTCTACAACCGGCTCGCGCTGATGCGCGACCAGGGCGGCTCTTGAGCGGCGCGGCCCGCATGGCGCGGGCCGCGAGCCACCCGGCCACGGGGCGCGTCAGGCGACCTTGAACTGCCCGACGGTCGTCGCCAGCGCATTCGCCTGGGACTGCAGCGCGGTGGCCGCCGCCGTCGACTGTTCGACGAGCGCCGCGTTCTGCTGCACCATTTCGTCGAGCTGGCTGACCGCGCGGTTCACTTCCTGAATACCGCGCGTCTGCTCGTTCGCCGCGTGCGTGATCTCGGAGATGATGGTCGTCACGTTCGCCACGTTGGACACGATCTCGCGCATCGTGTCGCCGGCCTGGCGTACCTGCCCGGACCCGGCCGACACGCTCGCAACCGTCGATTCCACCAGCACCTTCACTTCGCGCGCGGCCTGCGCGCTGCGTTGCGCGAGGCTGCGCACTTCCTGCGCGACGACCGCGAAGCCGCGGCCCTGCTCGCCCGCCCGCGCCGCTTCGACGGCCGCGTTCAGCGCGAGGATGTTGGTCTGGAACGCGATCCCGTCGATCACGCCGATGATGTCGCCGATCCGGCCGGACGCTTCCTCGATCTTCCCCATCGTCGCGACGACGTCCGACACGACCACGCCGCCGTGCGACGCGATCCGCGACGCGGCCGCCGCGCGTTCGTCGGCCTGGCTGGCGGCGGCGGCCGACTGACCGACGGTCGCGGTGATCTCTTCCATCGACGCCGCGGTTTGCTCGAGGCTCGCCGCCGCCGATTCGGTACGCGACGACAGGTCCTGGTTGCCGGCCGCAATCTCGTTCGCGGCCGTGCGCACCGATTCGCTCGCGTCGCGGATCTGGCGCATCACGTCGTTCAGCTTGTCAACGAAGCTGTTGAACGAGCGTGCGATGTCGGCCACTTCGTCGCGGCCGGCAGCAGGCAGGCGCTGCGTCAGGTCGCCGGCGCCCGAGCCGATCGCGGCCATCGCGTGGCGCACCTGCGACAGGCGGCGGAATGCCGTCGTGGTGATCGCGCCGATGATCAGCGACGCCACGCCGACGATCACGATCAGCGTAATCAGCGACGCGGTCAGCAGCGAACGCATGCCGGCCGTCGCTTCGGCCTTGTCGAGCAGCACCAGCGCGTACCAGTCGGTGCCCGGCACGGGTTTCGCGCGCACGAGCTTCGCGTCGCCGCCGACGCCGACCTCGACCGGCGCGTTCGCCGCCGCGATCGATGCGGCGCCCAGCGAACCGAGTTCGGGCGATACGTCGGCGACCGGCTTCAGCGTGAGCTTCGCGTCCGGGTGCGCGACGACGTGGCCGCTGCTGTCGATCAGCATCCCGAAGCTCGCCGGCGTCGGGCGGATCGACTTGACGTTGGCGATCACGCTGTCCATCGACAGGTCCGCGGCGACCACGCCCTTCAGCGCGCCGTCGCGCAGGATCGGCACCGCGAACGTGACGACGAGGTTGCCGGTGCCGGCATCGACGTACGGCGGCGTCACGACCGGCTTGCCGGCCTGCGCGGCCTGCTTGTACCACGGGCGGCCGGTCGGATCGTAGTCGGGCGGGATGCCGGTCGGGTCGGAGAAGTGGAACGCCTTGTCCGCATAACCGGCATAGACGTTCGTGAAGCCGCCGGCCGCGGCCATCTGCTTGAACACCGGCAGCGGATCGGGCGTCAGCGCGGCATCCTGCAGCGACGCGATCATCCGGCTGCGGGTCGCGACCCAGTCGGCGATCCCCACCACGTGGCCGCTCGCGACTGAGACCAGGTTGCGGTCGATCGCGTCGTCGTTGTACGAGCGTGCGATGAAATAGTTGATCAGGGTCGTGGCGACGAGCGCGAATACGACGATGGAGACGCACGCGGCGAGAATGCGGGCGCGAATGGACGAAAACATGGCAACGACTCGGTAAGAGCGGGCGAACGCCCGGTGGACGAATTCACCGGGTAAACGGCAAATCGCACCACTTTCTTGAGGTCGTCGTGACGATTCAGTGAAACATATGACGAAAGGCGCCGGCGACTGTCGGCGGACCGTCAGGATGGATGGCGCGCCGGGCGCGCCGTGCGCCTGGCCCCCAACCGGCCGCCATCCGCTACAGTCGACGGCTCGGCCGCGGATCGGTGTCCGCGGGTGCCGCATCGGCGCGCGTATCGCGGTCGAGGTCGTCCTTCTGGCGCATCCGCTCACGCAGATGGCGGATCGCGAATACGTGGATGTAGTCGTGCACGCGCGCGCCGGACGACAGCGCGCGCACTTCGTCGTCGAGCATCGCACGCAGCTGATCCGCGCCGATCGCGCGCCGTTCGGCGGCTTCCTTCAGTGAATCGAGCAAATTGTCCTTGGACATCGACGGACTCCTGGCGGTCGAGGAACGAAACGGATGACGGTACTGGAAGCTTAAGACTGGATGGACGCGCGGCGTACGATGCGCCGGCGCGTGTTTGCGCGCGATCAACGGCACGTTGCGTGCCGCCGCGCCGATCCGTTTCCGGACCGGCCCCGCGAAGTTCGCGGGGCACATGGCCTGCGAACGACACCGGAAACCCTGCCACGCCACCCCGGGGCGCGGCACTGGCGACGGACGGCAGGTGGAACGCCATGCGACGCCGGTGCAGACGCGAACTTAGACCGGCCGAAATCATGCGTCAAGCAGCGCCGTGCGCGTACCGTCCATTCGTCGAACGAACGCGCCGAATCGGCCGGTCGGCCGCCACGTGTGTCAGCGGATTCCGATACGCGTCGCGCCATTTCCTGACAACGACTTCAGCACGCACCGCTTGGCAGCGCGCCGTCGCCACACGATACTGATCACATGAACCAGGCGTTCATACCGGAACATCGCTCAGCCGGCCACCGAGCCGGCACGCGGGGTTCCGCGCAGGAGACCAACCATGGCACATCGCAACTTACCGGGCCGGGACGGCCAGCGGCGCACGTCGGGCAACGCGCGCGCCCTGCCCGACCGGGCCGCGTCGGCCGGCAACCGTCCGTCCGACGACCTCGACACCTTGCTCGCGCTCGCACGCGAGGCCGGATTGCTCGTCACGCTGGACGGACAGATCGGCCGCGAAAAGTATCAGAGCGTCGCGGGCTCGGTCCTCGCATTGCAGCGGTTCGCCGCGGCACTGTGTGCGCGAAACGCGGCCGACGCGCCGGCCGCATCGGAGCCGCGTCGCAAGGCGCGCCCGGGCTGGCCGCATGCGAATCGTTTGCGCAGCCGCACGTGCAGCGCATGCGCGCCGCTGCATGTCGTTCGTCCGCATGGGCGGGTACGACGCGGCGTGGGCCGCCGGCACGACCTGCGATCGATTCTTCATACCCTCTGATCCGCGCACGTAACCGATGCGCGGCACGGGGCCGTGCAATGGGCGCGCGCACGACCCGGCCGCCACGCCGGCGTCGCGCCGTGCATCCGCCATGCTCGCCGCGATCCGTATCGAGGTGACCGCGCGCGACGACGCGCCGCTCGACGCGGCCGCGTTCCAAACCATTCGTTCGGGGAAATGAATTCGACGGGGCCACGCGGAAAGCGGACGGGGTGACTTCCACCCCGCCCGTCCTCCAAGGCAACCGTCGGTTGCCTACCCTCGTGCCAGAGAGTTCCCGGTCGGATGACGCGCCGGACAAATACGTGGCGCGACTCCTGAAACGATGTGACATGTGACGGCGGCGCGTGCGACCGTGATCGCCACTCGCATGCAGGCGCGGCAGACCGGCCGCGGCGCCGGATGTTCCATCACTGTCTCACGCGATATGCGCGGCGCTTCTGATGCAGGTCAATCCAGAACCGCTTCCACCGCCATGAGGCGCGACTCAGTCCGCGCCGCGCACCAACAGCACGGGCACTTCCGCGAGATGCGCGACCCGCCGCGCGACGCTGCCGATCAGCCACGCGGCGATGCCGCGACGGCCATGCGTGCCGACCACCAGCAGCTCGGCCCGCCAGTGCACGGCATCGCGCATCAGCGCATGGGCCACGTCGTCGCTGGTCGGACGCGTTTCGACGACGGCGCGCTTGGTCGGATTGCCCGTCGCATGGAACAGCGGGCCGACCTTCGCGAGCGCATCCTCGCCCTCCGCGCGGTATGCATCCTCGAGCGCGCGTACCGGCACGACATCCGTCAGACGAACCGCGCGATCGATCACGTACGCCGCATACAGCAACGTCGTCGGCGCCGCGAAGCCGAGGCCGACGCGCACCGCGTGCAGCGACGGCTCGCTGCCGTCGACCGCGAACATCAGCCGCTGCAGCGTGCCGTCCGACGGCCGTCCATAGGTGCCCGGCACGATCAGCAGCGCGCAGCGCGCGCGTTTCGTCAGCATGTCCGACATCGCGCCTTCGACGAGCCGCAACAGCCCGTGATGCGGATTCGCGCCGATCACCAGCACGTCCGCATGCCACGTCGACGTATCGTTCACCAGCGCGTCCGCTACCGAGCCGCCCGTGACCGACGTATCGATGACCGCCAGTTCGACTTCGATGTCGCTGTCGTCGAACAGCGCCGCGATCCGCTCGCCGGTAGCCTGCGCTTCGCGCATCATGTCCTCGCGCGCGGATGTCAGTAGCGCGTCGATGCGCGGAATGTCGGGCAGCACGAGACGCGGATTGTCGACCGCGCAAATGATGCGCAATCGCATGCCGGGACGCAGCAGCGTGCGCACGTAACGCGCGGCGGTCAACGATTCGGGCGTCGAATCGACGGCCAGTGCGATCCGAGCGAGCGTCGGGATGGGCTGGGCAGGCTGCATGGCGAAGGCCTCCGTGCGTGCACGTCGTCGCTGAACGACGACGGGCGCTTCGCGCGGTAGCGGCACGCGGCGGCCGGACTGCCGCCGCGGTCGCGGGGACCGGCGCGGTGCCACGCGAAGCGCGGACAAGCAATGCGTTCGTTCAGCATAGGCCGTCCGGCCCGCGCGTGCATGATCGCGATCAATGATCGCGAACGGTCGCGCGGCATCCTGCCCGCGCGGCTTACGACTTCGTCGGCATCGACTCGGCCGGACGGTTCGCATGGAACAGCGCGTACGCGATGCCGAGCAGCACGATCCATACCGGCCCGATCACGAGCGCGACGCGCGTGTCGGGCGTGAGCGCCATCAGCACGACGACCAGCGCGAGAAAGCCGAGCGCGACGAACGAACCGAGCGGATAGAACGGCACGCGGATCGGCAGGCGCGCGATCCTGTCGGCCGACAGCGTGCGACGAAAACGCATCTGCGCGATCAGGATCACGCACCACGTCCAGATCGCGCCGAACGTCGACACCGACGTGAGCCACGTGAACACGTGCTGCGGCGCGAGATAGTTGAGCAACACGCTGATCAGCAGCAGCGCGATCGACACCGCCACGCCGTACACGGGCACGCCGCTGCGGTTCACGCGACCGAGCGCGGCCGGCGCCTGGCCCTGCTGCGCGAGGTTATAGAGCATCCGCGCGGTGCTGAACAGGCCGCTGTTGCACGACGACAGCGCCGCGGTCAGCACGACGAAGTTGATGATGCCGGCGGCGGCGGGAATGCCGAGCCGCGAGAACGTCATCACGAACGGGCTGCCCTGCGTGCCGATCTGGTCCCATGGATAGAGCGACATGATCACGAACAGCGCGCCGATGTAGAAAATCAGCACGCGCCAGAACACCGAATTCACGGCTTTCGTCAGCGACTTCTCCGGGTTGCGCGCCTCGCCGGCCGTGAGGCCGAGCATCTCCACGCCGAGATACGCGAACATCACGATCGGCAGCGCGGCGATCACGCCATGGATTCCATTCGGCATGAATCCGCCGTGCGACCATAGATTCGAGATGCCGGTCGCGATACCGCCGTTGCCGATGCCGAACGCGATCATCAAGCCGCCTCCGATGATCATCAGCACGATCGTGACGATCTTGATCAGCGCGAACCAGAATTCGAATTCGCCATACAGTTTGACCGCGATGAAGTTCACCGAGCCCATCGCCAGCAGCGCCGCGAGCGCCCAGATCCAGTTCGGCACGCCGGGGACCCACATGTGCATGTAGACGCCGACCGCCGTGATTTCCGCCATGCAGGTGACGATCCACACGAACCAGTAGGTCCAGCCCGTCAGGTAACCGGCAAACGGGCCGAGGTAGTCGCGCGCATAGCGGCTGAAGGCGCCGGCGACCGGGTTGGTGATCGCCATTTCGCCGAGCGCGCGCATGATCAGGAAGATCGCGAGGCCGCCGAGCAGGTAGGTCAGCAGGATGGCCGGGCCGGCCGTGCGGATCGCGGTGGCCGAGCCGAGGAACAGGCCGACGCCGATCGTCGCACCGAGCGCCATCAGGTTGATGTGCCGTTCTTCCAGCCCGCGGTGCAGTTGGTCTTCTGGTTGTTTCAAATTCGTCTCCTGGCAGCCACGAGGGGCGCCGTCATTGTGTCGATGGCAATGCGCGCCCGGTCATGCCGATTTTTGAGCCGAAAACGAAATAATCCCTGGTGTCGATTTCTGAATGAGAAACGACGTGGACGCCGTGTCAATTCGGTTGGAATTGCTGCGGATTATCCGAATTTGCCAGAGCAATCTGGAAATACGGATAGCCTTTCACGGAATACACCCTGGGTCGACCGCCTGACGCGGCTGTGCGCGTGACGAGCGGCAAACGGGGGGCATCGTTTTCGGCGCGAACGAACGCGCGTCGAATGTGCGCAATCTCGCGCACGGAATATGCAGGCGGGATTATAGGGAGGATCGGTAGTTTCACGCCAGGCGATTTTGAGAAAATCTATCTTCCTGCCTCGGTTGCTGTCGTATTTCGCCATGGCCAAATACAACGCAGATCAAGACGGTATCACGATCCCGCTCAAAACTGCGCCGTTACTTGAAATCCGACTGTCACGCGCGCGGTCGGAAGTCCGGACGGCTTGTACACCGGGGTTCCTGCGAACAGGTCGTAGCCATAGCCGCCGAAGCGCGTTGCTACACTGCCCTTCACGCCGATCATCGCCCCAGCCATCTGCGTACCGACCAGAGCAACCGGTTGCGGTCCCCACACACGGCCGTAATCCAATCCCGCGTAAATCGCCTGTCCGGTCTGTCCGATCGGCATCTGCAACTCATTGCGCCAGTAAAGTCCGCGTGCCGCCGCCAGCATCGTTTCGCCGTCGAACCCGCGAACGGTGTACCTGCTGCCAATCGTCAAATCGTCGATGTAGTACAGCGAGTTCCCGGTATATTGGCCGTGGATGCTCGTCACGTATCGGAACGGCTGCTTTGCGATCGCGAACGGCACGGACAGGTTCGCATCGAGTACCGCCATCTTGAAGCGGTAAGTCGGACCGCACATCGAGCACGACATCGCTTTCTCCCGGCACGTCGGCCGGAACGATCTGCATCGACACGTCTTGACTCGTAACGCGCTTCATCTGCTCCAGACCTTGTTCAAGGTCGCGCAAGTTCAGTTCGCCGTCGCGTGTTGGGAACGCGGTTTTCCACGTGCCACGCAATTTTTCATCAGCGAAACGCACGCGTCGAATCACGCCGGGAATGAGCGAGACGTTCAATGTGCCGGTCGACAGGTCCTGTTCGGGCAGCAGCACGCGTGTCGTGATGTACCCGCGCGAAAGAATGTCTTGCGACAATGCTTTGACGAAAACGTCCAGCCCTTGTTTGCCGACACATTGGCCCGTGTAGTGTTCGAGCCATTCGCGCGCGAATGCGAAACGATCCATCGGCAACGCGGATGCGCCCTGAGTTTTCAAGCCATCCGGCAGCGAATCGGGAACATCGAGCGTGAAGCGGTCAATGCGGAAGCACGGTGTTTCGGCCGGAGGCGCTGGATAGCCTGCACTCGCTGCGACGCTCGAGCGAACGGCTGGCGCGGAAACGGTTCGTTCCCGCTCGCGGGCCTCTTCCTGCTGGCGTGCCTGTTGGTCGTTGCCAACCAGCGGAACCGACTGCGCCATCGTACAAGTTGAAGCAAATAGCAACGACCCCGCGACAAGGCTACCCCCTCGGATTTGCTTCATTTATTTGATTCTCTCGATTACGCGTACCGCGTGACCATCCAGACCCCGATCAGGATGACGACAGCGCCGACGACCTGCATCGGCCGCAACAGGTGTTCGTGCAAAGCCGTGAACGACAACACCACGAGCATGGAAATCGCCACCATCGCCGGATACGCCACGCTTAGCGTTGTTTTGCGCAGCGCGAGTGCGTAAAGGAGGAAGCCGACACCGTAGGCACCTATGGCCGCCCCGCGGGCGATCCATGGCAACATGCTGGACTCACCAAGTGCGATGCCCTTGAGCGCCGCAACTCGGAGCAAGATGCTCGCGACACCGCCGAAAAAACCACTTGCGACGACGATCAGCCAGTTCACCGCGCGGCCTCCGTCACGACTGTCACATCCGGCCGGGGCGTGGTGTTAGTACGGATGTCATCGGATGCACCCGTGTTCCCGTCAAAAATCATATTGAACCGATTTGCGCCATGGAGCGCGATCAGCACGATGGCGGGAAAGACGACCGAAAAGTTTCGCGCCTCATCGCGGTAGCCGAAAAAGAAGAACAACACCAATACCGGCAGGAATGCCGCAAAAAAATAGATACGGTATCGATGTGGCGTCGCGCGCCACGCCGAGCCGAAGAAAACCGCAAGCGGTACAAGCATCAGCGGATTTTCGAGACTTGGCGTAAAGATGCCTTTACCGATCAGGTTGTAGAACGACAGGTAAGACAAGGGATTAAGCCAGAATTTCAGGTTATCCCACACGTGAAATTCGACGAAGCCACCAGCATTCGCGTCGTAGCCGCTCATGATGAAATGGCGAGTGCCCACGCAGATCACAAGTTGCAACACCAGCCAACCGACTCGTTTCGATACCGGAACGTCGCGCTCGTGCAGGAAAAATAGCGCAAGCGGAACAAGGAAGAACGTTTCCTTGTTCAGGGAGAAGATGGAAACCATCAACGTGCATGCCAGCATCCGCTTCTTCAGCAGGAAATAGCACGCACCGAGTACGCCGAGGAGTTCGAAGAAGTCGTAGTAATAGCCGCCCTGCTGAAACGTGAGCGGATAGACGAAGCCGAACGCCGCCAGAAAGCCAACGGATTGCCCGAAGTTCAGGCCGTGTAGCCTGGCTAGCCTGTAGACCAGCAACAGCGCGAACAGCGTCGACAACACGATCGCGATGTACGTCAGGTGGTAGACGAGTGCCACGATCGGTGTCCAATATTGGTCCGGCACACTCGTGAAATAGGCGTTGCGCAGCGAATCATGCCGTTTGATCGATTTGAAAAGCTTTTCCTGCTTTTCCTGGCCAAGCCGCTCGACTACCCATTTTGCGGCTCGCGGGAACGACGAGCGATAGACATACGGCTTCGGTGCCTCGCCGTTCATCATGCCGACGAGGCTGTAGCTGGTTGCAAAATCCCCTTTCTGGTCGTCACGAAAGCCCCACTTCAGCAACATGCTGTTGGTGATGTTTCCGGCGCATACGAACAACAGCACATAGACGATGGCGAAGCGGCAGAACGCCAGCACGCGGTTTCGGTTTTTTTCTGTCATAGGAACTGTGCCGCTCACGGAGCTGGCAAGAAGTGAGCGGCCAGCACGATCGCCACCATGACGCAAAGCATGCTGAAGCTACCGCGATTCTCGAGAATATGGACTATCGGATCGTCGTGCATCGCGCCACGCACCGTTGCGATCCATAGACGACCGAACAGGTAGATCAATCCGATCTGCACGAACCAGAGAAGATGCGGAATTGTGTAACGATCTACCGTTTCCGGGGCGTTGATGAACAGACCGAACACGACCACCGCAGCGAGGGAAGCACCGATGCCAAACGGCCAAAGGACTTCGAGGTCGCTCACTCGATAATCCCGACCTGCCGTCGCGCTTTTGTTACTCTGGCGCAAGAACACCAATTCGGAGCAACGTTTCACGAGTGCGAGGCTGAGAAAAGCAAACACGGAGAACGCAAGAAGCCATCGACTCACCATGATTTCCGCTGCAACTGCTCCTGCGACGATTCGGTACGTGTACAGCAATGACAGAACGACCACATCGAGTAGTACGACCGACTTCAAGCGCCAACTGTACGCGGTCGTCAGGAACAGATAGAGCGCGAACATGCCGGTGAATTCGGCCGACACCGCCAACGCCAATGCAAACGCCAATGTCAGCAGTACCGCTGCGCATGCAATGCCGTGACTGATCGACAACACCGCGCTCGCAAAGGGACGATCACGCTTTCGTGGATGTCTGCGATCACTGTCCAGATCCCAAAGATCGTTGCAAATGTAGGTTGCCGACGCGCCAAGCGACATTGACAAGAACGCCAGTGCAAGCACGCCGACTTTGTCGACGTCAAGAAATGCAAAGGCTGTCAGCAGCGGGACGAACAGCAGCAGGTTCTTTAGCCATTGGTGGACACGCAGGGCCCTGCACCACGTCAAGAACGTTGCACGCACATTCGTGAACTCGTGTTCGATGGGGACGTGGCCGCGGACATCTGCGGCGACATCAGAGGAAACGCCAGCAAGTACGGCACCTCTCGCGCCCGCCCAAACCGGCAAGTCAGCTTTGCTGTCGCCCGCATACACGAAGTCGTCGCCGATCTGCTCGCGAATGCAGGCCAGTTTCGCCTCCCCCTTGACATTCGTGTCGCCACTGGTAGCGATGACACGATCGAACAGGCCGAGATGCGTGCTCACACGCTCAGCGATCGAACAATGTGCGGCAGTTGCGAGGACGATTTTTCGACCGTTCTCGCGTTCACGGGTGAGGTAGTCGATTAGCGGTTCGCGGTACGGAAGCGTTTCCGCTCGAAAATCGGCATGCTCCGCGACCTTGGCCTTGAAGGCGGCGCGACCGCCCGCGAGCCAGAAAGGCAGGCGCAGTAGGTTTGCTGGCTTTCGCTTGACGACACGGATCACGGATTCCATCAAGGTATCCGAAACCGTCAACGTGCCGTCCAGATCAACGACGAGCGGAAGTTTTTTGGTCTCTCGCATTCTTTATGGATTGACCTTAATAGATCGGACCATCTGTTTAATAATCTTGATTTTATCTACCATTCCTCGAACCCATATTCAGATGGAATTTTACAATCGTCACCTGAAAATTTTTACCGACCGAAGCGTGGATCTCCGTAAGACTTTTTGCCATCAAACATCAAGCTATCAAATAAATTCGATAGATCTTGAAGCGCAAGACCGGCATGAATCAATCCTGCCTTTTCTGACAACTTGTCTCCTTTTATGGCCTAATCATATCGGTCGACGGCACCCCAAGTCGCACCACTTATGCTGTCGATATCTATGCTCGCCACGTCGTGGCGGTGCGGATGATACGCTGAAATTCCCCTCGATCGATAAATACGTCGAAGACACTTACGGGCTTGCCATCCATGCCATAGATGAGGCGTGCTTTTGATCCAGACTCCACGAGAAATACGTTATGTCCCTCATCTAACAGGCTGCGAGCAGACACTAAGTGAGTGTAATCACTGCTTTCGGCATCTGAATCTGCTGACGGAAACGCGCGTTCATATAAGACAGAATAAGCCTCAGCGATCGGCGCATTAAAAATATAATCATCTTCGACAGATTTTCCCAGGCAAGGCAATTTCGACAGCAGATGAAGGTCAACGCCAAGGGTTGAATTTTGCGAGCAAATTAATGTTTTTCCAATAAAAAATGCGAAGCATCCGTTTTCAAAATCTGGCGTTGACCACGAATCAACACGATCAAACCAGATCGCAAAACAGTTCGGATCACCAAAAATCATAGTCACTTCCCCTTAAACCCAAGTTCACGTCGCACTTCGATTGGAATCTTCGATACATTCAATTTTGCCTGGGCGTCACCGGTCGATCCCGTCCAATGAAATATCCCATTGCGATCCTCAGTAAACCGATGAATATTTCCGTTTGAATCAATAGCATAGCGGTCGTCTCCATCGCCCGGAACCGATGAGTTGAAAAGATCTAGAGAATTGCGAGGCTCTGTTCCGGCGTTCCAATTATTTCCCGGTGCCCCCGGTGTATGTTTTGGATTCGATTTTACCTGCAAACCATTGTCAGCAGTCACCGGTTTGGGAATTGGCAGGCGATTGTCTCCCTCGCCTTTCGATGCAAGCCATGTATCAACCAACCCTGCAACGTCAGTTGGAAGAATTCCCGCAATCGCATCGAGTATCGCCTTACCAGCCGCCACCGGATTAATCAACGGACCGGTTTTCGCGGTCGGATCAAGCTCGGTCCGGTTATCGACAATACCACTGTCGTCTTTCCCGCGCGGCGACCCAAAGTATCCGCCCAATGGTGGCAGCGGCCCTGTTGGGGCAATCGAAAATTGATTGTTTTCGCCCTCAATTTTGGCGGCCCCCGCCGCCGTCGCGATATCCTGACCCGATATCGCTGCAACCCCGGCAACCAAGCTCGACACGAGGTTGTCGCGAGCTTCACGCTCCTCTGAAGACATATTGGTCGTCGGAGCCATCAAGCTTCCGATCACAGAGCTTGCTGCAGCCCCCATCGCGCCAGCGCCGCACGCTTGACCGCCGGCCGCCCCGCCAGCACATCCCACGATCGCATGAAGTGCTGCGCGCGCCTCGTCACTACCAAGGCCATCGGCGATTTGCTTGACTTGATTCGCACCCAACTGTTGCACGTATGCAATCGTCGCATTTTGCGCGAGTTGACCCATACCTCCCGTTACGTTGCTACCGGCCGCAACCGTAAGCGCGGTCAACACCTGACGATACGTGCCGCTCGGTCCCCACTCTGCGGCCAACTGATCGGCACGTTGTTGGGCCGCTGCTCGCTGCTCCGGCGTGAGATTTGGATCTTTTGCCGCCGCTTTTGCCGCATCCGCTTCCTTTGCCCGGTTGGCCACGAAGGTGCCAGCTTGATTCACAAACTGGCTCGTGATGTCGAAGCCAGCCTGAATCTTGTCCTTGTCGAAGATTGGCGCGAGTGCGCCACCCGCGTTCGATGTATCTCGATTGACGCTGGCGGCCGTTTCGTCAGCGGTTTTGCCCGTTATCTGCTGTTGCTTGACGTTATCGGTGATCTTGAGCGAGCCGCCGCTGATCCCGCTACGTGTGACCGAACTCGCATCATCTGACGCACCGAGCACGACAGGGGACGCGACTGCTAATCCGCTGCCGGTCTTCGGCAAGTCGGTTCCTGCCACCGGATTCACGTTATCGGCCGTGCCTTTCTGGTTCTTACCGATGCCACCGCCGTAACCGCCCGACATTCCGACCGACGACGCGTCGTAGGACGCATGGTTCCGGATATCGCTCGTCGTCAGCGTGGCCGTTGTCAGGCTGTTCACACCGTTCTGTACAGCCTTGTCGTTACTCGCGATCAAGCCGCCTTTCAGGTCCGTATTGCCTTTGACGTTGACTTGGAACCCACCGTTGCCAGCCTTGATGCCCGACTGTTCGGCAACCGCCGCGTAGTCGCTGTTCATCTTTTGCTGACTGATGTTGCCCGATACACTCGACGGTCCGGCACACAACGGCGGAACGCACACGCTAACCGACACCCCTGCGCCTTGCTGCTTCGAATTGTAATGGTCGGTGTCCTGCAAGCTCTCTATGTTCAGGTTGCCGCCTACGTCCGCGACGACTTGCTTGCCGGACGCGACTGCCCCCTTGATGTTCGTATCGCCGCCGGATTGAATCGTGAGCGTGTCGCCTGCCGCAACGTGCGTATTCGTCCAGGCGGTCGAATTACCATCGCTGTTTCCGCGATTCCCCGCGACGCCGGCCGTAAATGCGATGCCGGTCTGCTTGCCGCCACCGATCGATACCCCGACACCAAAACTACCACCGCTATTCTTCAACGATTGGCTGCTGGTGCTTTCAGGCGCTTGCAGATTCACATTGCCGTCAGCGGCGAGCTTGACGTTCCCTCCAGCCGAAATCGTGCTTCCGATCACATCGACGGTGCTATCCGCACCAGCGCCGGTTGCCTTCACTGATACGTTTCGGCCGGCCGATACCGTACTACCGACTGCCGTACTAGCTTGCGATTGCGATTGATTGTCGCTCTTGCTCGCGCCTACGGAAATATTAACGCCGACTGTTTTTCCGAGCGCAGCGGGACCGCCGCCACCCGTTGCATCATAGGCGTTCTTCGCAGCGAGGCAAGTCGTTGCTGCTGCAAGCGCGGTCAAACGCGCATCGCCCGTGGTCTTGCCGGCTGCATCAACCATCTGCCTGCTGGTCTGCGCCAATGCGATGACGGGACTTGTCACGCCGACCGTCACGCCGGCCTGTCGGTATTGCTGCTGCTTCGCCTCGCTCATCGTGTCGTAAGCCGAGTCGATCTTCACAGACTTACCTTCGAGCGACACGTCGTTACCTGCGTGCAATGTGCTACCGGTCGCGTGCAGATCGTTCCCGGCGGCCACATTCAGATTACCGTTCAGCGAACCGACCATGCTTCCGGTATTCGACACTTCGGTGGAATACCGCTGATCCGTCATCGAGCGCGTACCGATCGACACGGACATGCCTCCATTCGACATGAGACCCGATTGTTTTTTCTCGAAGCTGTTGGCCGACTTCACCGTGTCGTGCGAGGTCGTGATACGGACGTCACGCGCCGCCTTCAGATCGACATCACTGGTGCCGACTACATTGCTGCCCTGAACTGTAATGTCCTTGCCTGATTGAATCCTCACGGTGTCGCCCGAAACCGTGCTTGCGACACCGATATTCGCTTGCGTGTCGTGCGATTCCCTGGTGGTCGAACCCGACACGAAACTGCCGCGCTTCGTCTGGACCTTCCTATAGCTGTCGTGTTCCTCGCGGCCTTCGTTGATCGTCACGTTACCGCTGCCGGTAATCGTGACACCGCCCGGCGCCGCGCTGTCGGCGCCCGAGGTAACCGACGACCCCGTCAGCGTGACATTACCTTTCGTCTCATCAGCAACGTTGACAGCCGACAGTGCTGCATTGCGACCAGCCGAAAAGGTCGTGCCTACAGCGGTTTCGTCGTAGGCATGATCGATTTCCTTGCGTGCGCGCCCGTCGGTCGCGACGTTATCGATTTTGGCGGTATCAGTGACCGTCGTCGCGGTGAGGTTGCCGCCAGCCATCACTGACAAATCTTTGCCGGCTGAAACGGTCGCACCTTTGAGTACCGTATCGTTACCGCTCTGCATGACGAGATTGCCGTCTGCCTTAATGCCGCTCGCCACATTTTTCGTGGTGGATTCTTCCCAATGCCGCTGATCGTTCAATTGCATCGATTGGTTTGTGGTCGACTGAACCGTATCGACGTTGATGTTACGGCCGGCCAATGCCATCGCATCGCCGCCAGCCGACAGATTTGCACCATGCAGCGTCAGGTCGCGACCAGCCTGAACGGCAAGACCACCCGTTGCCGCGATCGTGCCTTGCTGGCCGCTTAGACTCGTGCTGATATTGCTCGCACCCGACGTGCCGGTTGCGCCAACCGTATCGACCAACGTCGTGTTGACGATATCGCGGCCCGCCAGCACGGCAATCCGATTGCCGGTAATCTGGCCTGACGCATTCACCACATCATTGCTTGCCGACACGACCGTTGTACCGTTCGTGCCTCTGCTCGAAATCGTACCGCCACGATTCAAAATGTCCGTCGCCGTCAGCACGGTTTTCGTGCCGCCCTTGATCACGCCGGAATTCGTCGCGCTACCCGTCGCATGAATTTCAACGTCGTCCGCCGCGATCAGCGCGCCAGTCGGCTGCAGATCGTTCGCATGCGTTTGCGCCATGTAAACGACCGGAGCCAGCACATGCGTCGTGCTGCCGTTCGGCAACGTTACTGTCTGATCGACCAGCCATACGATATCGCTCGTCAGCGCATCCATTTGCGCGGCCGTCAGCGCCATCCCCGGCACCAGACCGAACGCTTTTGCGTAATTCGCCCCGTTCGTCATCAGCGCGCGATATTCATCCTCGGCACTCGCGTAGCCCGGCAAGAAAGTGCGCCCCGTCAGTTGCGTGATCTGATTGCGCACCATCTGCTGCTCATACATCCCGTCACCCAAACGCTTTTCGATGCTCGCCGGGTTCAGGTTCAACTGGCCGAGCATGTAGTCGCTCGAAATGAAGTTCGTATAGCTCTGCAGGCGCGGATCGGTCACGATCAGGTACGGCTGACCAGGTGCGTCGTGAATCGAATAAAGACCGCTCGTCGGCAACGTGATCGGCAGTGCGCCCGACGCATTCGCGACCGATTGCTGTGCGCCAACCGGTGTCGATGACCCGCCTGCGGCACCCACTGGCGTCAACTTGCCACCGGATACGCCCTCATTGGCCGAATTATTTCCAAGCGTAGCGCCAGTCGCGCCAGTCGAAGAATTCTGGGCTGCAACGTTCTGGTTGTTGACATCCCTCGCGTCGATGATTACCGACTGGTTGGCGATGATCGTGCCGCCTGTTCCACCAATGGCAACCGGCGCATACACCTTCGGAGGCTGAACGATCGTGCCGCGATCCTGCGTCGTATCCTCGTTCCACGCGTACATCGACACGATGTTGTCGGTCTGATACTGATACAGCGTCCGCCCGACGTTGTTCACGACGGTGCCACTGTAGCTGCCTGAACCTGCACTGCCGGACACATCCGCATCGCCGATCTTGATCGAGCCGCCCGCCGCGATCGAGCTGTATTCGTTGTTGATCGTGCCGACGTTCTTCATCACGATGTTGTTGCCAGCAACAAGTTGCGCCTGTTGCGCCTGGCTCTTCACCTTGTCCTGCTGAACCGTGGTCGTCGTGTCTCGCCAGATTTCGACACGCTGATAACCGTTGTGGCCGTCGCTGCGTGTCGTGTATTCCGTATCCGGAACGTAGTTGACGTGCGGATCGTACGCATCCCAATAGTTGACCGTAACCGTACCGTCCGCGTTGGTCGTCAGCGTGTTGTAGTAAATCGTCTGCTGCTTGCCGTTCACGTTCACGACCAACACCTTGTCAGTCGCGCTCGGTCCGGACGTTTCCGATACAACCTGCGAAGGGCTATAGGTTGACGTGAGCGGCGTCTTATAGCCGTTGACCCACATTGCCTGCGAGCACCCGCCGTTCGGGTCCGCGTTCATCGTCGCGCAAACGATGTATTTCTGACGCTTGGTTTCGTGCTTGCTCGCCGTGCTCGTGGTTTCGGTGGTCACCTCCGGAGCCGGACGCGTGTTCGTGAACGTGCCAGCCGCAAGTTCGATACTGCCTTGCGCTTCCATCGCGGACTGATCGTTCAAGACATTTTGCGTACGGTTCGCGAGCAACCCGTTCGCGTCACGCTGACCGTTGGCGGCGATATTGATGTCGCCAATACTGAAGACGTTCGCGCCGCCCGTGTTCGACAACTGGTTGGACGCGTACAAATTCACCCGTTCGGCTGCGGCGATCACCGCCGCTGCACCGGTATTGTTGATCGTGCTCGCATTGGCGGTGACTTCGCGGCCGATGATCGTCGCGGCGTTGTTCAGCGTCGCGCTGTTGGTGGTGACCGTATCGCCTTCAATGCGACCTGCATTATCGATCGTGCCGCCGTCCGCGTTGACCGTCGTCGTGCTGGAATTCAGATCAGCGCCTGCTTGGTTCTCCACGTTCGCGGCATTCACCGTCAGCGCGCCGTTGGCGTCCAGCACGCCCTGGTTCGTCAGCTTACCCGACGTGGAAAACGTGAGGTCGCCGTTGGCATGCAACTTGTTCGCCGTGGTCTGCGTGTAGTCGCTCGCGAGCGTCACCGCACCGTTTCGGCCCGCTACGATCGACCCGTCGCCGCTCAACGCGCTTGCGGACAACGTCAGGTCCTGATCGCTGCCGATAACGCCGTTCTGGTTGGCAAACGTGCCGGCCTGGATTGAAATACCGCCGCCGCTGCCTGCGTCGTTACCAATTTTGCCGGACGTGTTGTCGATCGATGCGGTGTTCAGTGACAGCACGCCGTTTGAACGAATCGATCCGGCCCGATTCGACAGCGCTGCATTTACCGCGCTCAGCTTGAGGTTGTTCGCAGCTGACAGCACACCGCTCGTATTATCTACGTTGCTTGCAACGTTCAGCGTCAGATCGTGCCCGGACAGCGTCTGACCACCTTGAGCGTTCGTCAAGGTTTGCGCGGTCAGCGTAACATCGCCGTTTCCGCCGATCGTACCCGCACCCGCTTTGCCGGACGCGTTCGTGTTCGTGATCGACGCGCCGCCGTCGATCGTCGTTGCACCGCTGCCGATATTCGCGATACGTCCGTCGCTGTTGTCGACGTTGCTTCCCGACAGCGCGAGCGTCGAATTCGTGCCGTTCGCTTCGATTTGCCCTGCAGTGTTGTTGACCGCGCCTTGTGCTCGCAGCGACAGATTCCCGTTCGCCTGAACAAGACCGGCTGCATTCGCCATCGTACCGTTCGACTGCACCGAAAGCGCTTGCCCTGCTAGAAGTGAGCCGCCGGAATTATCGACACTGCGTGCCGACACCGAGACGTCCCCGTTGCCGCCAATGGTGCCGCCCGCCGTATTCGTCAGCGCGTTCGCCGTCGTGACCGACAACGCGCTCGTGCCCACGTTTTTAAGCGAGCCTCCGTCGTTAGCGACACTGTCGGCCGTCACTGAAACGCCATTGTTCGCTTCGAGCGTGCCCGCACGGTTATCGACAGCGCCCTGGGCCTTCAACGTAATGCTGTCCGCACCGACGTAGCCGCCCGCATGGTTATCGAGCGACTGCACATCGAGCGCCGCCTGTCGCTGCGCGGCCAGCGTACCTGCGCTATTCGATACGGCTGTCGCTTTCAGGCTCAACGCGCCATTGGTCGCGATCGCGCCACCTTGGTTCGACAATGCGCCAGTCGAAATCGACAGCGCAACGGTTCCGGCGTGAGTGATTTTCCCGTGGTCATTGATCAGCGTTGCGGGCGTCAGGTTCAGGTCGGTGCTGTTGGTCTGAACAACGCCGTTGCTCGAATTATCGAGTGTGTTCGAGACGGCGACATTCATTGCGCCAGTCCCTGTTTGTGTAATGGTACCGCCGCGGTTCGACAAATTCGTCGCCCCGAGCGACAACTGCGCTGCCTGTACCGAACCCGCATCGTTGCTCAGCGTCGCGGCATTCACGGTCGCGGATTGTCCGGCCGTAATGCTGCCCGAGCCGTTCGTCAACTGCGCACCCGCATTGATCACCGCGTTTTGTGCAGCCGACAACGTGCCGCTGCCGTTGTCGAGCGATTGCGTGCCGACGTTCAGATTCGTTTGTGCACTGACCGTGCCGTGGTTCACGACGCTGCCCGATTGAATCTCCACGCCGCCGTTACCACCGATGACACCGCCTTGTGCACCGAGTGCGGTCGTACCGGCCGCATTCGTCAGTTGCCCCTTCGTCGTAATGGACAGACCGTCCGAATTCAGCGACGTAACGCGGCCTGCACTATTGTCCAGCGAGCTCCCCGAAATATTCATTCCGGCTGCGCTCTGAATCGTGCCCTGGTTGTTCGCGATTGCACCGCCGCGCACCTGCATCGCATTTTCGGAAACGAGCGTGCCGCCGTGATTCTCTATTGCGCCGTTCGACTGCACATTCAGCGGACCTTGCGCCGATACCTTGCCACCCTGGTTCGAAATACTGCCCGCGGTCAACGTTGCATTGCCTTGGCTCGACAGCGTGCCGTGATCGTTGATCAACGCACCCGCTGCGTTCACATCGAGAGCGCCCTGCGCACTCGTTGTCGCATTCGAGAGAGTCAAGTCCCCGGCGCTTGCGTTCAGCGACACGTTACCGTTCGCGGCCGTCTGGCTACCCGCGAGGCTCACGGCAGCACCTGAAATCGACGCGCTCCCACCCGCGACGTTCTGCCCGCTCGCCGTCAATTTCCCGGCGCTCGACAAATTCAGATCGCCGCTTGTCCCGACGGAACCATCGTTATTGACACCCGCGCCGAGCGTCCCGGTCGAATTGATGCTGCCCGCGCTGACCGTCGCATTTTGCTGTGCAGCGAGCGTGCCGCTGTTCGACAGCGTACCGGCTGCTGAAACGTTCGCGCTCTGTTGCGCATACGTCGTGCCGCTGTTTTGAACGCTGTTTGCGGCCGCCGTGAGATTGCCGCTTGCGGTCGTCTTGCCAGTCAGTACAAGCTGACCGTTCGATTGCAGCGTCAGGTCGCCCGCTTGTGCCGCGATCGTCCCGGCGTTCGCGACACCAACACCGAATTCGTTCGATACGAGAAAGACCCTGTTCGTGTACATACCGCCAAGTTGGCTCACGTCGATTGCGATCGCCGGTGCCGCACCGTCGCCAACGATTGGTGTCGCCGCCAGCGTGCTGTGGTTGACCTGGTTCGCACCCGCGACGACGTTCAGGTTCTTCGCGTAAATGGCTGCATTGGCCTGTACCGCGCGCGAAATCAAGTCGACCTGATCGACATTCGATACATTCAGTCCCGCACCGCCGACGGAAATCAGGCCGCGCGACACGTTGAAGCCACCGAGCGAGCCGTCGGCGCCGTAATACGGCGTGCCGGTGGTGAGAACGGCTCTCGACGTATTGATGAACCCGCCGCCGTCAACCTGAATACCGGCACTGTTCGACAGGATCACTTCGGCACGATTGCCCGCGACCTCGACGTACCCTCGCAGTTGCGACGGCGCATTGCTGTTGACCTGGTTGACGATGATCCGCGCAGACTGGCCCGCACCGAAGTTCGGGTTGCCGTTGATCATCCCCGCCTGCTGCGTGTTCACGATCGTCGGCGAGTTGTTCAGGATCGCGCCCGGTTTTTGTACATCGAACTGGTTGTACGTGTTCACCGACACGCGGGCGCCAGACGGTGCGGCAATATTCACTTGCGGTATGCCGTTCTGCGTCTGAATCACGTGCGTACTCGTGCCCGGAGTCGGCGCGATTTGCGCAAAGCTGAACAACGGCACACCGAACAATAATGCAGCCGCCATCGCGATCGGTTGCCAAACGATCCGCAACCCCGCCAAGCCCGACGGCGCGCTCACGCCTTTATTCCCGACCGCACGCGGTGAACTACCGTTTTCCTGAACGGCGATCATCACGCCGCGCACGCGATTGAATACAACCCGATAGCATTTCTTG
This sequence comes from Burkholderia sp. AU16482, assembly GCF_002223285.1. Classification (NCBI taxonomy): domain Bacteria; kingdom Pseudomonadati; phylum Pseudomonadota; class Betaproteobacteria; order Burkholderiales; family Burkholderiaceae; genus Burkholderia; species Burkholderia sp. AU16482. The sequence goes on along the minus strand of NZ_NKEY01000006.1, from coordinate 1,095,254 downwards.
TTCATTCTTCGTTGACGCGCACTGCGCCCCTACTTGCAGTCTTATTTGAATACAGCGCAAATAGGACCGAACTTAATTCGCCGTCTGATCTTTAACGCGCTTGCAACGGATAGTCAGAGCGACAACGCCTCTCGTGCGCGTCGCGATTGAGAAACAGCGCTCGCAATGGCCCCGCTCATCCACTGCGCGATCCTAGCAGAAGCGATCCCCGTGCATTGTCAGAAATGATTAATGCGATACGCAAAGCATCGGCTTTTTCTTTGCAAGTACTGGAAATTTTCAAAAAACACTCAAGAATTAATGTTTTATAATGTTTTCAGAGTGTTAATTATGAGATGGAAGCGACTTTATTGGGATAAGCGCATCGCAATTTTAGACACAGTGCCAATCGTTCGATCGCGGCCAGATACCCATGATAGGGTCGGCCGAATCATTGCGAGATAAATGGCGATGGTGCCGTGAAATTCGTTGGTCGAAAATACACGAATCAAGATAGGACAATATGCGCTCTCGAGCGCCGAAGCATGCAACCGCAGCTACATCACTTCGACAACGTCGCCCGCACCGTATATTCGCCTTCCAGCCCATCGTGATCGGGCCGCACGAAGTACCGCGACGAATCCAGATCGGCCGGCAGCGGCTCGACCGGATAACCGTGCTTTTCCCACGCATCGAGGCCGCCCTTCAGCGCCCGGATGTTGTGGATCATCTTCTTGCGCTGCATCTTCGCGATCAGACGCTTGGCCGTGGCCTCGTTCGGGCATACGCAATAGACGACGATCGGCCGCTTCAGCACTTCCGGGTCGAGCAGGTCCGGGGAATCGAGATCGACCGGCAGCGCGCCGGCAATCCGGTACGGCTCGCGTTCGCGAATCGCTTTCGGCCGCGCATCGAAGATCAGCGGCGGTTCGTCGGACGTCATCATCTCGACGAGCTGCGGCGGCGAGATGCGTACCTGCGCGAGATAGCGGCGGAACTGCACGCGGCGCACCCAGCGGTACAGCAGGAACGTGATGAAGATCGCGAGGAACGCGTCGAGGATCGTGCCGCCGCTCGCGCGTACCCACAGCACGAACTGGACGATCTGGTCGTGAATGGCCGCGCCGCCGATCAGCCAGAACGCCGCCCACAGCGACGCGCCGGCCAGATCCCAGAACAGGAACACGCCAATGCCGATCGCGGTCGTGCCGAGCAGCGGCGCCGACACGAGGCCGAGACCCGGCAGGAATTTCGACAGCACGAGCAACGGCGCGCCGTACCTTTCGAATACGTTACGGGCGAAGCGCAGCGTCGTGTCGAGCGACAGCGAGAAGCGCACGAGGCCATTCAGCAGGCGCCGGCCGCGCGTACGGCCCATGAAGAACCACAGCGAATCGGCCAGCATCGTCGCCCCGATCGCCGCCGCGAACATGCTGGCCCAGGACGCCTGCCCCATCGCCGCCATCGTGCCGCCGAGAATCAGCATCGGCACGGCCGGCACCGGCACGCCGAGCTGCGTGATCAACACGCTCGCGAAGACGGCCCACGGGCCGAGCGACGATGGAATAGCAATCGGAAAGTGCCACACGGCGGCGCTCCTGGAAGACATGCGGGCCGCGCGACAGGGCCGTCGGTACGGCGGCGCAACGGCCGCCGCGGCATGTCCGCGACCGACCGGTGCATCCTGCGCATTCTAAACGGGTTTGGCCGCGCTCGCGCGGAACACCGACCATCGGCACGGGCTTCGCGCCCGGCGTGACTCGGCCGTGACAGTCACACGTCCGAGCGCGGCGCGAGCTGCGCGACGTGTTCCGCGTAGTCGGGAAACTCGGCCGCCAGCGCGGCCGCATCCGCGAGCTCGAATTCCGCGAATTCGAACCCCGGCGCCACCGTGCAGCCGACGAGCGCGACATGCTCGGGCGATGCACAGCGCGCGCCGAACCAGCTTCCGGCCGGCACGACCGCCTGGAACACGGTGCCGGGATGCGTGAGCGGGTTGCCGAGCCGGTGGATCGTCAGCCCGTCGCGCGCGTCGAGTACCCACACTTCGATCGGGTCGCCCGCATAGAAATGCCAGACCTCGTCGGAGCGGATGCGATGCCACGACGAATACGCGCCGTCGCACAGCAGATAGTAGATCGCGGTCGATGCGGCACGTCGCGCGCCATCGGCCGGGCGCACGACCGAATCGGTCGCGCGGTAGGTTTCACGGAAATAGCCGCCTTCGGGATGCGGCTGCAGGTCGAACTGGCGAATCAGGTCGGTCGCGGAAATCGGCATGGCGGATGACGTCGGTAAGGTTGGAAACCGGCATTCGGCGGCCCTTCCGGTCCGTCCCGATTCAGGCGACCGGTGCCGCCGGATGTCCGTGCGTCGATCGCCGCGGCCATGCGCGCGGCGAACAAGCGGACACCGGCCGATGCTGCCAGAACTGCGTGCCGGGACGCAACCGTCGACGCTCGATCGCTCACCGCCAAGACTCCCGGCGGCCCGCCCCGGCACGCGGATCGTGCCGATATCCGGCCAGGCACGCGAGGCAGCCCGCTGCCCGCAGATGCACGGGCGGCATCGCCAACCGTACCGCCGTCGATTACGCGGTCGCCGACGCCCGCGCCTCGCCGTGCCGCACCAGCAGCACGGGCCGGTCGGCCGCGCGCAGCAGCGATTCCGCCACGCTGCCGAGCAACAGCCTGCGCAGTCCGTGCCGGCCGCTCGTGCCCATCACGATCAGGTCGGCGTCGGCTTCGGCCGCCGTGCGCATCAGCACCGCCGCGATGTCCTCGCCATACGCGTCGAGCGCGCGCACCGTGCCCCGCACATGCTGCTGCGCGAGCGCCGCTTTCGCGTCGTCGAGCACCGGCGTCGCGGCATCGGTCGCCGCGACATCGCCGTCGCGCTCGGCGGCGAAGCCTGCGTCGACGTCGACGAGCTGCGGCCGATGTTCGACGACGTACGCACAGGTCACTTCGCCGCCGGACGCCGCCGCGATCCGGATCGCCTCGTTCAGCGCGAGACGCGCGCTCGGGCTGCCGTCGAGCCCGACGAAAATCCGCTTGTACATGGTCCGTCCCTCCGACCGGGCGCGCATCGCGCGTTGCGCGACCACGGCCCGTTGCCGCAAGCCGGCCCGGCGCCGGCTTGCCTGCCGAACAGTCTGCCCCACGTGCCGACACGCGGGTTGACGCGCATCAAGCGGGGCCGGCGCGCCCCTGCTTCACGCCGTTTGCCGCGATTTCAACCGACCCCATTACAAAAAACGTGTAAAACGCGCACAATTTCATCTTCAAAATAGTCGTTGCACGCAGCCGGTGCGAGGTTTTCCGGTTGTGCCGCCCTGCCCGAGCGCCTTGGGTAGCCCGAACAACAGAATGGCCATCGAATGACCGCCAGTGGAACCCCGACGCGTGGCGCCCGAGGGCCCGCGCCCCTGCAGATCATGTTACGCCAGCCGCTCGCGGCCGGCGTCGTTGCGCTGTGCGCGGGCGCGGTGTTGTCGCTCGGCGTCGCGCTGCTGGTGCGCGAGCAGTGGCAAGCCGCCGTTCATACGCGTTTCGAACGCCGCACGGCGCACGTGACCGCGATGCTGCGCCACGAACTGCAGACCGGCGTCGCGGTGCTCGAAGGCGCGCGCGGCGCGTTCGGCCTCGTCCCGACCATGACGCCCGAGCAATGGCGTCGCTATGCGGAGACGCTCGATCTCGACAGCGCCCGCTCGCCGGTCCGGCAGATCGGCTATGCGCCGCTGACGCCCGCGGCGCGCAGCGCCCTCGCCGGCACGAAACCGCCGCCGGCCGGCCCGCTCGCGGCAGCGACGCTTAGCGCCCCCGCGTCGAATGCGCCGGTCGAGCGCTTCGGCGCGTCCGACGCGGCGCCGCTCGCGCATGCGCTGCGGACCGGCGATATCGCGCTCGGCGTTCATTCGGCCGACGACGATACGTCCCGCGACGCCCGCACGTTGACGCTGTTCCTGCCCGCGACGGCCTCGTCGCTTGCGGCGGCCAGACCGTCCGGCGCGCGCGAAACCGCCGCCGACGGCGTACTGTTCGCGGCGTTGAGCCCGCGGCGCCTGCTCGAGCGCGCGCTCGATACTGAACGCGGGATCGACCTGTGGATGAGCGCCGGCGGCGATCCGCGCGCGATCGCCAGCGTCGAGACGACGACCGACGAAGCGTCGGCGTCGCCCGACCTGATGCGGCGCACCGACATGCTGAATTTCGGCGGCACCGCGCTGACGCTCGCCTATTCCGCGGACGGCCGGCCGAGCGCGACCGGCGCGCAGCGTGCGGCCGGCACCGTGCTCGCCGCCGGGCTGATCGCGTCGTTCGGGTTCGCGGCGCTCGTCCATGCGCTGCTGCGCAGCCGCGCCGATGCCGGCGCGAGCAGCCGCGGCCTCCTCAACGAGGCACGGATGATGGGCATCATCCGCTCGTCGATGGAAGCGATCATCACGATCGACGAGAAGCAGACGGTCGTGATCTTCAATCCGATGGCCGAGCAGGTGTTCGGCGTGTCCGCGATGGAGGCGATCGGTGCGCCGCTGTCGCGCTTCATTCCGGAGCGGTTCCGCGCCGCGCACGCGAAACACGTCGACCAGTTCGGCGTGACGGGCGTGTCCGAGCGGCAGATGGGCCGCCAGCGCGTACTGTTCGGGCTGCGGGCCAACGGCGAGGAATTCCCGATCGAAGCGTCGATCTCGCAGATCCGCGACGCGTCGGGCAAGCTTTATACGGTGATGCTGCGCGACATCACCGAGCGGCTGCGGGCCGAGAACGCGCTGAAGCGATCGCGCGAGGAATTGCGCGAACTGTCGGCGAACCTGCAGAACGTGCGCGAAGAGGAGAAGACGCGCATCGCGCGCGAGCTGCACGACGACCTCGGGCAGCAGCTCACCGCGCTGAAGATGGACCTGTCGGTCGTCGAGCAGCAACTGCGCACGCCCGGCCGCGCGCACCCCGACGATGGCGTGCAGACCCACCTGCAAGGCATGCGGCGGCTGATCGACGCGACGGTCGCGTCGGTGCGGCGCATCGCGGCCGACCTGCGGCCGGTGATGCTCGACGATCTCGGCCTCGTGCCCGCGATCGAATGGCTCGCGAACGATTTCACGAACCGCTACGGGATCGATGTCGAGCGCCACATCGAGACGGGCGGCCTCACGTTCACCAGCGCGGGCGCGACCACGCTGTTCCGCATCGTCCAGGAAGCGCTGACGAACGTCGCGCGCCATGCGGATGCGACGCGCGTGGCGTTGCGGCTCGACGTCGAGGAAGGCTTTTGCGTGCTGCGCGTCGCGGACAACGGCCGCGGCGCGGCGCCCGGCGGTGCGGCCCACGAAGACAAGTCGTTCGGCCTGATCGGCATTCGAGAACGCGCACACATGCTGGGCGGCACCGTGACGATCGACACCGCGCTCGCGCGCGGCTTCTCGATTACCGTCGCGTTTCCGCTCGCCACCGTTCAACAGGACACGCTCATCACATGATCAAGGTGCTCATCGCCGACGACCATACGCTCGTACGCGACGGTCTGCGGCACATCCTCCAGAACGCCACCGGATTCGAGGTGGCCGGCGAGGCCTGCGACGGCCCGTCGACGATTGCGCTGGTGCGTGCGACGCCCGCGCAGGTGCTCGTGCTCGACCTGTCGATGCCGGGCCGCAACGGTGTCGAGCTGATCAAGCAGATCAAGGACGAGAAGCCCGCGCTGCGCGTGCTCGTGCTGACGATGCACGCGGAGCAGCAGTACGCGGTGCGCGCGTTCCGCGCGGGCGCGTCCGGCTATCTGACGAAGGAAAGCGCGAGCGCGGAGCTGGTCGGCGCGGTCACGAAAGTGGCGTCGGGCGGCGTCTACGTGAGCCTGGCGATGGCCGAGCAGTTCGCGCAGAGCCTGAACGAGCCGGCCGAGACGCTGCCGCACCAGCGGCTGTCCGATCGCGAATTCGACGTGTTCCGGCGAATCGCCGCGGGCCAGACGCTGACCGAGATCGCGAATGCGCTGTGCGTGAGCGCGAAGACGGTCAGCACCTACAAAACCCGGATCCTCGAAAAGATGCAGATGCCGCATGAAGCGGCGCTCGTGCGTTACGCGATGCGGCACAAGCTGCTCGACGAAACGGACGACGTGTAACGGCGACGTGTAACGGACGACGTGTAGCCGGTGCGGCGCGGGCCTCGGCGGGCCCGCGCATGGCGGTTACTTCGCCGGCACTGGGCACGCGAGGTCGCCCTCCTCGCAGGCGAGATAGCCCTTCAACGTTTCGGTGCGCGCTTTCGTCAGATCGTCGAGGCAGGTCGATACGACCATCGGGTATGCACTGCCGCCCTCGACATTCGCGCTCGAGAAACGGCACTCCGCATCGCGGTACGCGATCCACGCGCGCTGCGCGCTCACGAGCTTGTCGGCAAGCGGCTGCGCATCGCGCAGGCGCGCGGTGACGGCCTGGTAGGTCCGGTTCAGTTCCCCGTCGGATTTCTTGTACGCGCGATCGGCACACGCCGTCATCGTCGCCTGATCCGTCGCGTCCGCGCAATTCGCCTGCGCATGGGCGACGCCCGCCACCAGCGCCAGCGAGCTCAGCAGACCGGTCAAGACACGCATGGATGCTCCTTTGTTGTTCGTTGAAGTGTGGAACCCGGTGCCTTGTCGCGCCCCGTGTGCATGGGCCGCGCCACCGCGCCGACATCGACCGCGATGCTAGCGCACGCGCCGCGGATTGTCAGCGGGTCGGCGCGGCGAGAGACGTGACCGTTCACGGCAAGGTATTGCTGAATCGGCGCCGATCGGTGACCGGCGTGTCGCTCATGCAAGCCGCAGGCTATTTGCGAACGGTTCGGCCGACGGCAATTCGTGCGTTGCCGTACTCGATGAAAGAGATGCAAAAAGCCCGCACACGATACGTGTGCGGGCTTTTCCGATACGGCTTCGGCCGCGGCCTTCGGGGCCGCGAGACAACAGCCGGCTCAGTGACCGAAGTACACCGACGAGCGGTCGCTCACGGCCGGCACGACCGCGCGCTGACCCGACTGCGACGTCGCGACCGGGTTCGAACCATAGCCGGTTGCGTCGGCTTGCGCACCGGCGTTCTGCGCGGCCGCGATCTTGGCCTGGGCGGCCTGGATGTTTTCCGGATAGTTGATCCAGTCGTTCGGGTTGTAGCCGGCCTTTTCGAGCTGAACCAGTTCGGCGCGCACTTGCGCGCGCGTCAGCGGCTGCTGGTTCGATTGGGCGAACGACACGACCGGTGCGGCCACCAGGGCGGCCAGTGCAACTGCCTTGATCAGCGATTTCATGATGCGTTACCTCCAGGATTGTTTTGTCAGGCGCTTCGGACTCGGAGTCGTTGCGCATGAGTGAAAGTCTAGGAGGCTCGACTATCAGGGTAAATACTTAAATCGCAAATTCACTGTTGACCGAAACCGTACAATCGCACGGGAATAGGTTAATTCATCAGACGATTATCGACGTTCGTGCACCGAATACCGCGATAGGGTGACGGCCGTGCGCGGGCCAGGCGTCAGCGCAGGCGGTCGATATCCGCCGACGCCATCTGCCTGTCGAACAGCAGTGCCTTGAGGCGAATCAGGTCGGCGGCGTCGATGTCGTCGAACGCCGCATGGTGCAGCGTCAGCGCCGGCACCGCCGGATCGGCATGCGCGGCCCGCACCGTGCCGGCGAGCGCCAGCCGCTCGACACGGCCGCCGGTTTCGTACGGCAGCATCACGCACAACGGCTCGCCGGGTGCCGCGATCGCCCGGCCGACGGCGATCGACAGACCGCTCAGGCTGAGGTCGTGCACCACCCCGATGCTTTCCGCTTCGTCCGCCGCGCCGCGGCAGCCGGCCGCGATGCGCACCGGCACGCGCGGCTCGGCGCGCGTGCGCAGCCGGTCGACGAAACCGGGCGGCGACAGGATCATGAATGGCGCCGCGCCCGACGCCTGCACCGATTCGACCGTCGCGCCGAAACGGGACACCGCGGCGCGGCCGACCGCCACCGCTTCGACGTCGTCGCCGCGCGCGAACTCGAGCGCGGTGGCGGGCTGCGGCTCGACGAACAGCGCCCCCGACGCGCCGACGCCGATCAGCCGGCACCGCTGCAGCGCGCGCGCCGTGCCGACCCGCCGGCGGATGCCGATCGCGGCGCCCGCCGACAAGCCCATGCGCGTGGCGGGGGCGCCCGTCGCCGCGGACGCGCGTGGATCGGTGTCGGCGGCGTCGCGTCGGCGCACGGGGCGGAAATGGTCGAACAGGAAAGCGTGCTGCGCCGGGTCGGCCAGCGTCGTGCCGGCCGGCAGCAGCGCGGCGCCGTCGGCGTCGTAGAGGTCGAAGCCGAGCGGGACGCCCACGGAAAGGTCGTCGCGCGCGAGCGCGGCATAGTCAGTGGAAAGTCGCATCGGAGAAGCGCGGGGGCGACCGCGCGAGCTATCGTGACAACTTGATTACGGCAGCATCGCGCGGAATCTGAATGGCTTCGTCACTGCGAAGCGCCGGTCGAGTCAGGCGCGGCCGGCGCCGGCTCCGGGATCGGCGGTGGGGCCGGCACGGCCGAAGGGGCGGCGCCGACACCGGCGCCGCTTCCGCTCGTCGTACTCGCGCCCGCGGGCGGCTGCGCAGGCTGCGGCGGCTGCGATGCGCCCGACGACAGCGCCGCGGCCGACGCGGCTACTTCCGACGCCGGCACCCATTCCTCGACGATGCCGCCGGACGCGGCATCCGGCGCCGACGCGGCCGACGCTTCCGACGCCGCCCCTTCGTCGGTCTCGGCCGGGCGTTCGACGCGCGGCGTCCTGACCGGCGCGGACGCCTTCTTCGGCTCGGACGGGAACCACGTGTCGAACAGGTCGGTCACGCGCTCGCGCAGCGAGCCGAACCAGCCCGGCGACGGCTCGGTATCGAATTTCGCCTTCGTATCGACGATCCGGGCGCGCTGCGCGCGCTGGAAGAAATCGCCGACGATCGGCAGCGCGCTGTGCGCGCCCTGCCCCCAGTAATCGCTGCGCAGCGTCACGCGGCCGTCGTCGAACCCGACCCACGCGCCGGCGACGAGGCCCGGCTGCATCAGGATGAACCAGCCGTCCGCATTGTCCTGCGTCGTGCCGGTCTTGCCGGCCACGTCGCCGCGCACCCCGAAGCGCGTGCGGATGCTGCCGCCCGTGCCGCGCGTCACGACGTCGCGCATCACGTCGAGCAGCATCTTGTCCGTTTCGGCGTCGAGCGCGCGCTCGGGCGGCGCCGGTGCGTACTCGGCGAGCACGTCGCCCTGGCGGTTCTCGATGCGCGTGACCATCTGCGGCTCGACGTACAGCCCGCCGTTCGCGATCGTCGCGTACGACGCGACCATTTCCTTCAACGTGACGGGGCTCGTGCCGAGCGCGAGCGACGGCACGCGTTCGAGCGGGCTTTCGCGCACGCCCATGTCGCGCGCCAGCCGCGCGACGGCGCCCGGCCCGACCTTCTCCATCACCTGCGCGGTGATCCGGTTGCGCGACAGCGCAACCGCGTCGCGCAGCGTCATCGGCTTGCCCGACGGCGGCACGTCGTCGTTCGGCCGCCAGATCTCGCCGCCCTTCAACGGGATCTCGACCGGCTGGTCGATGAACGTATCGTCCGGCTTCATCCCGCTCGCGAACGCGGCGCCATAGACGAACGGCTTGAACGTCGAGCCCGGCTGACGCCGCGCCTGCGCGACGTGGTCGAACGGCTCGCGGGTGAAGTCGCGGCTGCCGACCCACGCGCGAATCTGCCCGTCACGCGGGTCGATCGCGAGGAAGCCGGCCTGCACGTCGGTCTTCGCCTTGCACAGCGCGTGCAGGAAGCCGCGGTCGGACGCGAGCAGCTTCATCGCCGCCGCGTCGTCCTTGCCTGCGTCCTGCGCGGCCTTGTACTCGGCCGATTCGCGCATGAAGGTGCGGAACACCTCGTTGTCGGTGCCGCAGCCGTCGCGGCCGCTCCATGCATTGTTCGCGATACCCTGCAGTTGATTGCCCTGCAGCGTGAGCGCCTGCGTCGCCATCTGCTGGAGCCGCGAGTCGATCGTCGTACGGACGATCAGCCCGTCCGAGTAGATGTTGTAGTCGTTGCGGTCGGCCCACGCGATCAGCCATTTGCGCAACTGCTGCGCGAAATGCGGCGCCGGCCCCGGCGGCTCCTTCTGGCGCTCGAAGTCGATGCGCAGCGGCCGGCGTTGCAACTGCGCGAACTGCGCGGGCGACAGCTTGCCGTACTTCACCATCTGGCCGAGCACCGTGTTGCGCCGCTGCAGCGCGCGCTCGGGGTTCAGCACCGGGTTGTAGTAGCTGTTGCCTTTCAGCATCCCGACGAGCGTCGCGCTGTCGAGCACGTCGAGTTCGTCGGCCGACTTGTCGAAATAGGTGCGCGCGGCCATCTCGACGCCGTACGCGTTGTACAGGAACGGCACCGTGTTCAGGTAGGTCTCGAGGATCTGGTCCTTGCTGTAGACGGCCTCGATCTTCAGCGCGGTGATCGCCTCCTTCACCTTGCGCGTGAGCGTGGGCGCGCGGCCGATCTCGTCCGGATACAGGTTGCGCGCGAGCTGCTGGGTGATCGTCGAGCCGCCCTGGCGGCTGCCCGAGAACGTATGGAGCGCGGCCGACGCCGTGCGCTTCCAGTCGAGTCCGTGGTGTTCGTAGAAGCGGTGATCCTCGGTCGCGATCAGCGCGTCGACCATGTGCGGCGAGATCTGCTTGAGCGCCACCCATTCGCGGTTCGACGGCTTGAATTCGGCCAGCAGCTTGCCGTCGGCGGACAGCACCTGCGCGGGCTGGTCGACGCGCGCCTTGCGGATGTCGCCGATGCCCGGCGTGAACGGGATGAGCACGACCACGTACAGCGCGAACAGCGCCGGCACGGCGGCGGCCGAGAGCAGTACGCCACGGCGCGTCGGGCGGCGGACATGGCGCCACGCGGTGGCGGCGAGAGGCTTGAGCCGCGCGACGGCGGCCGCTGCGACGGGTTGGGCGCGCGCGACCCATCTGGCGCACAAGGCACGCACTGACGACACGTTTCGGCGATTCACGCGGGTGGAGCTCGGCTGAAAAGGCTGCATCGTACCAAACTCGCGCGGCCGACCCGCGGCGGCCTTGCGCCGGCACACGCGCCGCGGTGTTGCGGCGGCGCTCACGCAAAAAAGGCGCGTGTCCGGCAACCGGAACGACGCGCCAAACCTGGTGCGACGACCTGAACGCCGCGCGAAGGGGGCGTAACGGGGACCAATGGGGGGCGACCGGCGCCCCGGCTCAGCGCACGAGAAATCCGTACGTGAGCGGATCGCGCTCGTCGACGATCCAGTTCGCGAACCCGCAGATATGCGCGCTGCCTTCCACTTCCGGGATCACGGCCGGGAGGCCGCCGACCGTCGTTTCGCGCAGCACGCGCCCCTTGAAGACCGTGCCGACGATCGATTCGTTGACGAGCGTGTCGGCCGCCGCGAGCAGTCCGCGCTGGTAGAGCTGCGCGACGCGTCCGCCGGTGCCGGAGCCGGTCGGCGAGCGGTCGACCTCGCGATCCGCGAACACGCAGCAGTTCGCCTGCGTCGAACCCGCGTGGCGCGGCGCGTTCGCGATGATCGTGCCGTAGATATGGTTGATTTCCGGGATCTCCGGATGCACGACCGGATACTTCGCGTTCGCGGCCGCCTTCACTTCCGCGCCGAAGCGAATCAGTTTTTCGACCGCCGATTCGCGCACCGGCAGGTCGAATGGCGCGCCGTCGACATAGAAATAGAACGCGCCGCCATACGCGATGTCGCCGGTCACGGTGCCGAACGAGGGCGTCTGAACCGACACGTCGCGTTGCCAGATGAACGACGGCACGTTGACGAAGCGCACCGGCCCCGCATGCTCGCCGTCCCACTGGACGAACGCCTCGATGAAGCCGCACGGCGCGTCGATGCCGACCCGCGTCTCGGGCACCGTGCGCTGCACCCAGCCGAGCTCGACGGCCGCTGTCGACAGCGCGATCACACCGTGTCCGCAATGGTCGCTATAGCCTTCGTTGTGCACGAAGATCACGCCGAAATCGGCATTAGGCGACACGGGCTCGGTCAGATAGCCGCCATACATGTCGGCATGGCCGCGCGGTTCGAACATCAGCGCGCGGCGGATTTCGTCGGCATGCGCCTTGAGCCATGCGCGGCGCTGGACGATCGTCGCGCCGGGCAGCCGCGGCAGCCCGCTCGTGACGATGCGAAACGCTTCGCCGCCGGTATGCACTTCGACGGTGGAAAGGGATCGGGAAATCTTCATGACGAATTGGATGCGTTGAAACGAAGGACGGCGGCCGGGCCGCCGTCCGGTGACGGGATTACTTCGCGTACGGTTCCGGCAGGCCGTTGCGGATCACGTAGACGGTGGTCGGCGCGCCTTTCAGGTCGCCGTTCGCGTCGAACGAATAGGTGCCGGCGACGCCCGCGTAGTTCGACTTCGCGAGCTGCGCGCTCAGCTTCGCCTTGTCGGTGGTCGTGCCGGCCTTGACCATCGCGTCGGCGAGCAGCTTCACGCCGTCGTAGTAATTGACGCCGTAGACCTGCGTATCGGTGTGATAGGTGTCGTGGTACTTCTTCAGGAATGCGCGCCCGGCCGGCGTCTTCTCGAGCGCGACGCCGCCCTGCGCGCAGTAGACGATCGACGCCGCCTCGCCCGCGACCTTACCCATGTCGGCCGAACAAATGCCGTCACCGCCGAGCAGCTTCGCCCGCAAGCCGCGCTGCTTCATCTGCTTGGCCATCGGCGCGCCCTGCGCCGCATAGCCGCCGAGGAAGATCACGTCGGGGTTGGCGGCCTTGATCTTGGTGAGAATGCCGAGGAAGTCGGTGGCCGACGAATTCGTGTATTCCTGGTCGACGATCTTGATCCCGTTCGCCTTCGCGACGTTCATGAACTGCTCGGCGACGCCCTGCCCGTATGCGGTGCGATCGTCGATCACGGCGGCGGTTTTCGCGTTCAGCGTCTTCGCGGCGAACGTGGCCATCGTGCCGCCGAGCTGCTCGTCGCTCGCGCCGATCCGGAAGATGTTCTTGAAGCCCTGCTTCGTCAGCGCCGGGTTCGACGCGACCGGCAGGATCGGCACGCCGGCGTTCGAATACACGCGCGACGCGGGGATCGCGACGCCCGAGTTGTACGGCCCGAGCACCGCGACGACGCCCTTGTCGACGAGGTTCTGCGCGACCTGCACGCCGGCCTTCGGGTCGGCCTGGTCGTCTTCGGAAACCAGTTTGAAGGTCACGGTCTTTCCGCCGACCTTCACGCCAGCCTTGTTGAGCTCGTCGACCGCCAGCCGCGCGCCGTTTTCATTGTCCTTGCCGTTGGCGGCCTGCGGGCCCGTGAGCGGCGCCGAATGGCCGATCATCACGACCTCCTGCGCATGCGCGGAAGTCAGCGCGCCAGCGGCGACGGCCACCGAAAGCGCGGTCACGAGGTGTCGCATGATGTCTCCTGATTGGTTTTGTGTGAAACCAATGTAGGACATGCGTGGTCACATCGCAAGCAATTTAAAAATAATCGTCGGCATTTTGGTCATATTGAAGACCAGAACGGATGCGCGCGCGGGCCGGTCACTTCGGCGCGATGTCGCGCCGCACGCGGCGGATGTGCTGTTCGACGTAGAACGCAGCCGCATCGGCATCGCCGGACACGATCGCCTCGTAGATCAGCCGGTGTTCGGACACGTAGAGCCGGATCCGGCCCGCGTCGTAGATGCCGTCGTCCTTCAGCCGCTTCCACAGCGGCTGGTCCATCGTCTTCGCGACCTCGTCCGCGATCTTCACGATCAGCGCGTCGCCCGTCATCAGCGCGAGCTGCCGGTGGAACAGCCGGTCGCTCTCGTTCCACAGCGCGCGCTGGTGCGGATCGTCGATGTCGGTGATGGTTTCCATCTGCGCGAGATAGCGCTCGGCGCCGGCGTCGGCGCGGCCATGGGCGGCCGCGAGGCGCGCGATCGCGGGCTCCAGGATCAGCCGCACGTCGAGCGTCGACGTCGGGCTGAAATCGGCCTCGAGCACGGTGTGCGCGTCGCCGTGCCGCGAGAGCACGTCGAGCGGCGCCGCGACGACGTAGGTGCCCGAATTGCGCTTCGTGAAGACGAGACCTTCGTTCTGCAGCGCGCCGAGCGCTTCGCGCACCGCCGGCCGGCCGACCTGGAACAGCGCCGCGAGCTCGCGCTCGGACGGCAGCCGCGATTCGGCCGCGTAGCGCCCGGCGCGAATCTCGTCGCGGATCTTTTCGGCTACCTGCTCGTAGATCTGCAGCGGCCTGAAACCGCCTTCGAGTGAGTCGGGGCGCGCGGACATCATCGTATGGCTCCTGCCCGTTCGCGGGCGTGGGATCTGGAATGGGTTCGCACTATACCGGAGCGGGCGGGCAGCGCGGCATCGGCGAGCCTTCTGGCCAGATATTAGAACCAAAATCCACGAAGCGCTTTATTTTCTGGGTTGCGGGCGCGCCAGCAAGTGGTATAGATTCGATCCACTGCCCTGTGTCACGGTATCCGGCAGACCCGCGGCGGGCGCGGCATGCGTCCGCCGACCACACTCACCGACGCCCCCGACGTACACGATGACCGCCCTTTCCCCGATTCCCGTTTTCGACGCGGCCGACACGGCCGCGCTGCTCCACTACCCGGCGCTGCTCGCCACGCTCACGCAAGCGGTCGTCGAGTATGCGGCAGGCGAGATCGTCAGCCCCGAACGCTTGGTCGTGCCGCTACAAGGTGGCGGCGTGATGCTGTCGATGCCGTCGAGCGCGCACGACCTGGCGAGCCACAAGCTCGTGAACGTGTGCCCCGGCAACGGGGCGCGCGGGTTGCCGACGATCCTCGGCCAGGTCACCGCGTACGATGCCGCCACCGGGGAAATGCGCTTCGCGCTCGACGGCCCGACCGTCACCGGCCGCCGCACGGCGGCGATCACCGCGCTCGGCATCCACGCGCTGCACGGCGCCGCGCCGCGCGAGATCCTGCTGATCGGCACCGGCAAGCAGGCCGCCAATCATGCGGAAGCGCTCGCGGCGATCTTTCCGGACGCGCGCCTTCACGTGCGCGGCACGCGCGCGGACAGCGCGGCCGCGTTCTGCGCGGCCCACCGCGCGCATGCGCCGCACCTCGCGCCGCTCGACGGCGACGCGATTCCCGACGCGATCGACGTGGTCGTCACGCTGACGACGAGCCGCACGCCCGTCTACCGCGAAGCCGTGCGCGAAGGCCGGCTCGTGGTCGGCGTCGGCGCGTTCACCGCGGATGCCGCCGAGATCGACGCGAACACGGTGCGGGGCAGCCGGCTCGTCGTCGACGATCCGGCCGGCGCGCGCCACGAAGCCGGCGACTTGATCGTCGCGCAAGTCGACTGGCGGCACGTCGCATCGCTCGCCGACGTGCTGAACGGCACCTTCGCCCGCGGCGGCCCGCTGCTGTTCAAGAGCGTCGGCTGCGCCGCGTGGGACCTGGCCGCTTGCCGCACCGCGCGCGACGCACTGGCCGCGCGCGGCGCCGGCTGACCCGGCCGCGCGACCGTTCGCACCGCTCGCGCGGCATCGCCTCGTCGGATTCATACCGGCGATTTCCCGTACGCGGTGTAGGAAACGCCCTACACCGCGTCGAAGCGGCCTACACGAACTTCCAATTCGGCCGATTTCAATTTCGGCGGCGCAACACGATACTGCCGGCATGAATGCCAGCCTGTCGCCCGCCTTGCTCAGGGTGTTTCTCGTCGATCATGCGGTCGCCGTTCGCCAGCGGATCGCGCTGCTCGTCGGCGCGATCCGCGGGGTTGCGGTCGTGGGCGAAGCGGAAGACGGCCAGGACGCGTGGACGCATATCCGCAGCAGTGGCGCGGACGTGGTGATCGTCGACGTGCGGCTCGCGGACGGCAGCGGTCTCGACCTGATCGGGATGCTGTCGAAAGCCGCGCCGCGCATCGTCACGATCGTGCTGACGAACCACTCGGCACCGGCATTCAGAGAGGCATGCGCGACGGCGGGAGCCGACTACTTCTTCGACAAGACCGTCGAATTCGACGCCGCATGCCATGTGATCGAATCCCTGGTGCACGCTCGCGTGCGCCGCACCTGACGAGCCGGAGCGACTCATGTCCACCGCCACCGCCTTCGCCGCCGACGTGTCCGTCGTACCCCGGCCAACGATCCCGCTGCGCCCGGCCGCGCGCGCCGACGCCGCCAAACATCCGGCCGCCCGCTGCTCGGCCTGCGCGATGCGCTCGATGTGCCTGCCGCCGCACCTGACGCCCGCCGAATACGGCCGCCTCGACGCGATCATCTGCACGACGCGGCAGGTCCGCCAGGGCGACGCGCTGTTTCGCACCGACGATCCGTTCCAGAGCATCTACGCGGTGCGCGCGGGTTCGTTCAAGACGGTGATGATGCATCGCGACGGCCGCGAGCACGTAACCGGCTTCCAGATCGCCGGCGAAACGCTCGGGATGGACGGCATCGGCGGCGGCCAGCATTGCTGCGACGCGATCGCGCTGGAGGACAGCGTGGTGTGCATCATCCCGTTCGGCGCGCTCGAAGCCGCGTGCCGCGAGATGAAGCCGATGCAGCACTTTCTCTACCAGATGCTGAGCAGCGAGATCGTCCGCGAATCGAGCCAGATGCTGCTGCTCGGCACGATGTCGGCCGAGCAGCGCGTCGCGCATTTCCTGCTGAACCTGTCGTCGCGGTTCGAGGCGCGCGGCTATTCGGCGACCGAATTCAACCTGCGGATGACGCGCGAGGAAATCGGCTGCTATCTCGGGATGAAGCTCGAAACCGTCAGCCGGATGTTCTCGCGGTTCCATCGCGAAGCGCTCGTCGAAACGCGCGGCAAGCGCGTGCGCATCATCGACGCGCAAGCGCTCGCGCGGGTCTGACGCAGGGCGCCGGATCGCCGGCGCCACGTCATTGCATGGTGTCGCGCAGCGCCGCCGTGGCGGCGCCCCGCTGCCACGCGATCAGCGCGTGCTCGGCCTGCGCGAACGCGCGACGCAGCGCATCGTCCACATCGGCGCCGACGCATGGCGGCAGCGGCAAAGGCCTGAGCGCCGCGTCGTGCATCACCAGGTCGACCCGTACGTCGTACACGCGCTCGCCATCGGCCGCCGTGCGCAATTCGATCGCGAGGTGGCAGCCGTCGATCAATGCGCGAAACCGTTCGAGCCTCACCAGTTGCGCGCCGGCTTCGGCCTCGACCGCCGCCGAACCCGTGAATCCCAGGCAGGCGATCTGCATGCCCACGCCCATGTCGTGTCTCCTGACGGGGCCGCCGCTCGTCGACCGCCTTGCAAGTGCCGTCCGCATCGCCGTGCGGCGGCACGTGTTTCCCGTGGCGCGGCGCGCATGGTTCGATCGCGGCCGGCCGATAGTCTGCCCGCGCCTGGCTGGCGCGGGACCGTTCATACGTTGAAGGTCTGCGACGCCTTCATCTCGATCCACGTCATGCCGGCCCGCAGCCCTTCGATCATCGCTTCGCGCTCCGTCGGATACGCGTGGCTGTGCTCGAAGGTATGATGAAACCGCGCGGCGCCGGCGCCGTGCTCGACCGACACGCGGCAGCGGAACTCGCCCGATTCGCACGGGCGCGTCTCCACTTCGACCGACCAGTCGCGTTCGTGAATGTTGCCCTGCAGTGTCATGCGCCCTCCTGCGGTATCAGCCTTCGAGCCGGAAGTGCCCGCTGTGCAGCAGCACCGGCCGGCCGCCGATTTCCTCGAGCATGCGTCGTGCCATCGCCTCGATGGCCGGGCGGTGCGCGTCGAATGCGCTCAGCAGATCGCGCTCGAGCAGCGAGCGCGCGCCGAAATGGTCCTCCAGCGCCTCGGCCGTGACCGCGCACTGGACGCAACGCCCGTCGACCAGCGCCGAAAACGCGACGACCAGGTCGCGCGCGCAGTATTCCGGCGGTTCGGACGGGAAAGCAATGTGCATCTGTCGGTCTGTCATCGTCGTGATGGCTCCATGACGAGAGCATAGTGGCGCGCGCGGCCGCGCGCTTGACCCACGTCAACCGGTTCGCCGCACCGCACGATCGCGCCGCCGCGCGACGCCGCCTCCGCCCGCTTCAGCCCGCGTCGGGCTCGATCGTCGCGCCGCGCTCCGCGAGCAGCTCGCGCAGCACGCTGCGGTGGCAATGGTTTTCGTCGTCGCAATAACAGCCGATCGAGAACGCGGTGGTCGCCGACAGCGCGGCCAGCAGGTCCAGCACCTTCGCCGGATCGCCGTGCGCCATCTCCGCGCGGAAGTGGCGCTTGAACGCCTTCCATTCGGCGTCGGTTTCGGCGGCCTGCGCCTGCGCGACGAGTTCGGGGCTCGGCGACAGCGTCGGCAACCATACATCATAGTAGTTGCGCGACGCGAATTCCGCCTTCGGCACGCCGCGCGGCGGCCGCCGCACCGTGCCGATCCGCAGGCCTTCGCCGGCCGCGCGCGGCGTGCCGAGCTGGATGATCCGGATGCCCATGTCGTTTCTCTGCTCCTCGGTCGTGCATGCGATCCCGTGATCGTACCGCCGCGCCCGCCCGCGCGTCAGCCGGGCATCGCACATGACGGCCGCCCAACGAAAAACCGGCTGCTCCCGCGACGGGACACAGCCGGTTCTTCATCGTGACGCGCCGAGGCGCGCCGCGTTCAGACGCCGCTCTTCAGCACCTTGCCGATCGCGTCCGCGACGATGCCGACGTTCGAGTCGTTCAGGCCCGCCACGCACATCCGGCCCGAGCGCAGGATGTACACGCCGTGCACCTCGCGCAGCGCGTCGACCTGCGAGTCGGTCAGGCCCGTGTACGTGAACATCCCGCGCTGCTTCACGTAGCGCGTGAGTGCCTCGCCGCTCACGTGGTCGCGCAGGCCGTCGTGGATCGACTGGCGCATCCGCGCGATGCGGCGGCACATCGCCGACAGTTCCTCTTCCCACTGCTTGCGCAGCGCCGGCGTGCCGAGCACGGCCGCGACGACCTTCGCGCCGTAGGTCTGCGGGTTGCTGTAGTTCGAGCGCACGGCGCCGGCCAGTTGGCCGAGCACGCGGTCGGCGGCGGCCGCGTCCTCGCAGACGACGCTCAGGCCGCCCACGCGCTCGCCGTACAGCGAGAAGTTCTTCGAGAACGAGTTCGCGACGAGCGTCGGCACGCCGCGGCGGGCCAGCTCGCGCACGGCGAACGCGTCCGCATCGAGCCCCGCGCCGAAGCCCTGGTACGCCATGTCGACGAACGGCAGCAGGCCGCGCGCCTCGATCACGTCGATCAGCTTCTCCCACTGGCCTTCGTCGAGATCGACGCCGGTCGGGTTATGGCAGCACGCGTGCAGCAGCACGATGCTGCGCGCCGGCAGCGCGTCGATGGCCGCGAGCATCGCGTCGAACTTCAGGCCGCCCGTCGCTTCGTCGTAGTACGGGTACGTGTTCACCGTGAAGCCGGCGCGCTCGAAGATGAAGCGGTGGTTTTCCCAGCTCGGATCGCTCAGCCACACCTGCGAATCCGGGAAATAGCGCTTCAGGAAATCGGCGCCGACCTTCAGCGCGCCCGAGCCGCCGAGCGTCTGCAGCGTCGCGATGCGGCCGGCCGCGCGGGCCGGGTGATCGGCGCCGAACACGAGCGATTGCACGGCGTCGCGATACGCGGCCAGGCCGACCATCGGCAGGTACGGCTTCGGGCCGCTGTCGCGCTGCAGCGCGGTTTCGGCTTCGCGCACGGCGCCCATCACCGGGATCCGGCCTTCGGCGTCGAAATAGATCCCGATGCTCAGGTTGACCTTCCGGTCGCGCGGATCTTGCTGGAAATTCTCGTTGAGCGTCAGGATCGGGTCGCCCGGGTACGCGTCGATGTGTTCGAACATGGCTTGAGTCGGTCTCGTTTGGAACAATGGTCGGTCGTGGCCTGCGTCAGCGTGCGGAGACGCCGTCGTGCACCGCCAAGCCCGCATTCTTCTGACGGAAGCGATACCCGATCGCGAGCACCGCGAGCCATACCGGGATCAGGTACACCGACAGGCGGAGATCCGGCGTCAGGTACATCACGACGAGAATGCCGGCCATGAACGCCAGGCACAGGTAATTCGTGAAAGGATAGCCCACACTGCGGAAGGATGTCTCGTCCCCGGCAGCACGCTTGGCCTGGCGGAACTTCAGGTGGATCAGCGTGATCATCGCCCAGTTGATGATCAGCGCCGACACGACGAGGCCCATCAGCACCTCGAACGCCTTGCCCGGCATGAAGTAGTTGACCAGCACGCACACGCCGGTCGCGAGCGCCGACGCGCCGAGCGCGGCGAGCGGAATGCCGCGCTTGTTCACCGAGCACAGCACCTTCGGCGCGTTGCCCTGCTTCGCGAGGCCGAACAGCATCCGGCTGTTGCTGTACACGCCGCTGTTGTAGACCGACAGCGCGGCCGTCAGCACGACGACGTTCAGCACGTTCGCGACCACGTTGCTGCTCAGCGCATGGAAGATCAGCACGAACGGGCTGCCGCCGGTGACGACCTTTTCCCACGGATACAGCGACAGCAGCACGGCGAGCGCGCCGATGTAGAAAATCAGGATCCGGTAGATCACCTGGTTGGTCGCGCGCGGAATGCTGTGCTTCGGATCGTCCGCCTCGGCCGCTGTGATGCCGATCAGTTCCAGCCCGCCGAACGAGAACATGATCGCGGCCATCGACATCACGAGCCCCGATACGCCGTTCGGGAAGAAACCGCCGTGCCGCCACAGGTTCGCGATGCTCGCTTCGGGCCCCGCTTGCCCGCTCGCGAGCAGCCAGCCGCCGAAGCCGATCATCCCGACGATCGCGGCGACCTTGATGATCGAGAACCAGAATTCCGTCTCGCCGTACGACTTCACGCTCGCCAGGTTCAGCAGGTTGATCGCGACGAAGAACACCAGCGCCGACACCCAGGTCGGCACGCCGGGCCACCAGTACTGCACGTAGATTCCGACGGCCGACAGCTCGGCCATGCTGACGAGGATGTACAGCACCCAGTAGTTCCAGCCGGACAGGAAACCGGTGAAGTGGCCGACGTATTTGTCGGCGAAATAGCTGAACGAGCCGGCGACGGGTTCGTCGACGACCATCTCGCCGAGCTGGCGCATGATGAAAAACGCGACGATGCCGGCCACCGCGTAGCCGAGCAGCACGGACGGGCCGGCCATCTTGATCGTCTGCGCGATGCCGAGGAACAGCCCCGTGCCGAGCGCGCCACCGAGCGCGATCAGCTGGATGTGCCGGTTCTTCAGCCCGCGCTTGAGGCCAGCGCTCTCGTTTCCAGAAACCATGTCTTCTCCATTCTTCCCGCCTCCGCCGGAAGCGGTGCGGCGCGCCTCGGTGTGCCGGGCGCTGTTTTTGCTGTGCCGGCGGCCGTTCGTGGGGACGCCGGGTTGGGGACTGCAATTTTCGCGCGGGCGACACCCGATTCGCGTCGGCGTGCCGGCCAGACCGGCCGCCGACTCGTCGCCCATGCCGCATTGCCGCGGCCGAACACGAAAATCCGGCGTCAGTTTAGCGTCGCGACGGCGAAATCGGGTTGCGTAACCCGCTCATGCAAACCCTACATTATGAGATAAGATTGCGCCCAGGAGACAGATGAGGAAACAAAAATGCCTGAACCGCTTCTCGACCGCATCGATCGCCACTTGCTGTCGGTGTTGCAGGAGAACGGCCGTGCGTCGAACCTCGACCTAGCGAAGGCCGTCGGGCTGTCGCCCGCGCAGACCTTGCGGCGCCATCGGCGGCTGGAGGAAATCGGCGCGATCCGCCGTTATGAAACCCGGCTGTGCCCCGATACGCTCGGGTTCGGCGTCACCGCGTTCGTGCACGTGACGATGGAGCGCGGGCATATCCGCGATCTGTCGAAGTTCCAGAAACTCGTGTCGGATCTCGCGCAGATCCAGGAATGTTTCTCGGTCACGGGCGATATCGACTACGTGCTGAAGGTCGTCGCGCACGACCTGAAGGGGCTGTCGACGTTCTTGCTCGAAACGCTGATGCGCATTCCGGGCGTGAGCGGCGTGCATTCGAGCGTGTGTCTCGACGAGATCAAGTGCACGAGCGCGATGCCGGTGGAAGGTTGACCGGCCCGGCGCACCGCGCCGGCGCGCTCACCGCACCGCTTCGAACGCACTGATCAGCAGCGCGCCGCAAGCAATCACGAGGCACCCTGCCGCCCGACGCGGCGTCAGCCGCTCGCCGAGATACACGCGCGCGATCAGCG
The DNA here is from genome assembly GCF_002223285.1 of Burkholderia sp. AU16482. Taxonomy (NCBI): domain Bacteria; kingdom Pseudomonadati; phylum Pseudomonadota; class Betaproteobacteria; order Burkholderiales; family Burkholderiaceae; genus Burkholderia; species Burkholderia sp. AU16482. The sequence continues at coordinate 1,073,077 of NZ_NKEY01000006.1, read as the reverse complement.
CCGCGAACACCACGCTCGTTTCCCGCAGCGCCGACACCGGCCCCATCGGCGCGCGATCCATCGCCCAGATCACGATGCCGTACGCGAGCGCCGCGAACACGCCGCCGCAGGCCGCCTTCGCCGTTTCGCCGACATCCTGCGTCAGCCGCAGCGGCCCCGCCCGCAGCCGGTAGTACGCGGCCATCATCGCGCCTGTCAGCACGAACATCCACGCGGTATAGCCGACCGTACTGCCGCTCTCGCGCACGCCGATCCCGTCGACCACGCTGTACGCCGCGATCGACACGCCGGTCGCGAACGCGGTCGGCAGCACCTGCATCATCCGGTGTTTCGCGCCGCGCCCGCGCTCCAGTCCGATCGCCATGATGCCCGCGCAGATCAGCACGAGCCCGCATTGCGCGCCGACGTTCAGGCGCTCGCCCGCGAACGCCGCCGCGCCGAGCGTGACCAGCAGCGGCGCGGTGCCGCGCGCGACCGGGTACGCGACGCTCAGGTCGCCGTGCTCGTAAGCACGGACGAGCAGCAGCGTGTAGACGACGTGGATCACGGCCGACGCGACGACGCAGAGCCAGCTCGCCGGCGTGATCGGCGCGGCGGCCGGCAGGAACAGCAGCGCGAACAGCCCGATCGCGATCTGCAGCACCGTGGCCGAGCGCAGCCGGTCGCCGCTGCTGCGCACGAGCGCATTCCATGATGCGTGCAGGAACGCCGCGCACAGAACGGCAAACAGAACGGGGATCGGCACGCTCAATACTCCCTGACGGTCGGAAGCCGCACGGTGCACGGCAGGCGTTCATCGTATGAACGCGTCACCGTATTGTCAAAAAAGCGACGCGCGACGCCCTGCCAAGGATCCGGCCGGCGGCTGCCCGTCGCCCGCCCGGCAATGCTGGCGTCGCAAGCGACCGGCATGCGGCGACCTGTGACGTGGAGGTTGCGGACAGTCCGCCCCTTTCCGTTCTCTTTCGCATCGCGCCGGGTCGTAATGAAACCGATACCGCGGCGCAACCGTCGCGAAAACACTCCGTCCCCATATTTTCATACGCGGCTGTTCCAATGCGCGTGCTTCCTCACGAGCTCCGCGCCGAACCGACACGGCGACGGGGCCGTTCTCCACCATCGAAGGCCTTACCCTGGAGTTTCCCGATGTTCCGTCAAGCCTTGCTCGTCACCGCCTGCGCCGGCGCCACGCTTGCGCTGTTCGCCTGCGGCGGCAGTGACGATTCCACGCCGACGGCCGCCGTGTCGTCGCAGGATGCGCTGCAGACCGCCACGCCGATCAAGCACGTCGTCGTGATCTACGGCGAAAACATCTCGTTCGATCATTACTTCGGCACCTATCCGAACGCGACGAACCCGTCGGGCGAACCGGCGTTCACCGCGAAACCCGGCACGCCGACGCCGAACGGCCTGACGGGCACGCTGCTCACCGCGAACCCGAACTTCACGAACACGGCCAACGGCACCGACGCGGCGAACCCGTTCCGCCTCGACCGCACGCAGGCCGCGACCGCCGACCAGAACCACGCGTACACGGCCGAACAGCAGGCCGAGGACAACGGTCTTGCGGACCTGTTCCCGAAGTACACGGGCAAGGGCTCGTCCGGCGGCGCCGGCGCGTTCGGCACGAAAGGCCAGGTGATGGGCTATTTCGACGGCAACACGGTGACCGCGTTGTGGAACTACGCACAGCGCTTCGCGATGAGCGACAACACGTACACGACGGTCTACGGCCCGTCGACGCCGGGCGCGCTGAACGTCGTGTCGGGCCAGACCAACGGGATGCAGATCGTCAAGACGTCGAAGCAGCCGTCGACGCTCGCCGCGACCTCGTACTACATCAACGACGGCCAGGGCGGCTTCACGATGATCAACGACGTCGACCCGGGCTTCGACGTGTGTTCGAGCACGACCGACCAGGCGATGATGACCGGCAAGAACATCGGCGACCTGCTGAACGCCGCGAAGATCACGTGGGGCGGCTTCATGGGCGGCTTCAACCTGTCGACGACGAACGGCAACGGCACGACGGGCTGCGCGCGCAGCACGGTCGCCACCGCCGTAAACGCCGCGACGGCCGACTACATCCCGCATCACAACTGGTTCCAGTACTACGCGTCGACCGCGAACCCGCAACACACGCGTCCGAGCTCGATCGCGGCGATCGGTTCGAGCGTCGAGACCGACGGCAAGACGCCCGAACCGGCGAACCACCAGTACGACACGGACGACTTCTTCGCCGCCGTGAAGGCCGGCAACTTCCCCTCGGTGAGCTACCTGAAGGCGCCGGCCGCGCAGGACGGGCACGCGGGCTATTCGGATCCGCTCGACGAGCAGGCGTTCGTGACGAAGGTCGTCAACTTCCTGCAGCAGCAGCAGCCGGACTGGCAGAACACGGCCGTGATCGTCACCTATGACGACTCGGACGGCTGGTACGACCACGTGTACACGGCGCCGACGCACGCATCGTCGGACCCGGTCGACCAGCTCAACGGCCCCGGCAAGTGCGGCACGGGCGGCACCACCGGCGTGAACGGCGCGACCGTGAACGGCCGCTGCGGCCCGGGCGTGCGCATTCCGCTGGTCGTGATCTCGCCGTACGCGAAGCAGAACTACGTCGACCACACGATGCTCGACCAGGCGTCCATCGTGCGCTTCATCGAGGACAACTGGCTCGGCGGCCAGCGGATCGGCGGCGGTTCGTTCGATGCGACGGCAGGCGACCTGCGCAACCTGTTCGACTTCACGTCGAAGCCGAACACGACGCCGCTGTATCTCGACCCGACGCTTGGCACCGCATTGAGCGCGGCCCCGGCGATCTGACGGGGACGGCCTGAGCGCATGGCCGGCGCATCGCGCGCCGGCCGTTTCCATTTAACGCGCCGCCTCGTGCGGCGCCCGATTTTCGACCGACAGCATGACAGCTCGCCCCGCGTTTCCGTCTCCCGATGCCGCCGGCGCGCCCGCGCCGCGCGCCCCTTTCCGCCTGCTGCGCCGCGCGGCGTTCGTGCTCGGCGCGGCCGTGCTCGGCTATGGCGCGTTCGCGATCGCGTTTCCCGCGCAGGTGCCGGCGGCGATCGGCGCCGTGGTCGCCGACTGGACGGGCGCGAACCTGCATCCGGTCGTGTTGCAGCGGCCTGCCGCACAGCCGTTGTCGGCGGTCGCGCAGCTCGGACGCGCGCTGTTCCACGATCCGTCGCTGTCGGCGTCGGGCAAGCAGTCGTGCGCGTCGTGTCACAGCCCCGATCACGCGTACGGCCCGCCGAATGCGCTCGACGTGCAGCCGGGCGGCCTCGCGATGACGCAGCAGGGCTATCGTCCGCCGCCGTCGCTGATGTACCTGTACCGCCAGCCGAACTTCAGCATCGGTCCCGATGCCGGCGAGAACGACGCCGCGCCCAGTGTCGCGCAGCAGGCCACGGCGGCGGCCGGCGTCGTCAAGGCGCAGAAGGTGGCCGGCACGTCGGCGGCGCCGCAGCTCGTGCCGCAGGGCGGGATGTTCTGGGACGGCCGCGCCGATACGCTGCAGCAACAGGCGTTCGGGCCGCTGCTGAATCCGGTCGAGATGGCGAACGCGAGCGTCGACGACGTCGCGCGCAAGCTCGCGCAGTCGTCGCATCGCGCGCAATTCGAGCAGCTGTTCGGCGCGCGCGTGTTCTCCACGCCGCAGCTCGCGGTATCGGAAGCGATGTTCGCGATCGCGCGCTACCAGGTCGAGGACCCGTCGTTTCATCCGTACGACAGCAAGTACGACCGCTGGCTCGAAGGCCGCGCACGCCTCACGCAGGCCGAGTTGCGCGGGCTGCGCCTGTTCAACGATCCGGACAAGGCCAATTGCGCGGGCTGCCACCTGTCGAAGCCCGGCAAGGACGGCTTGCCGCCGATGTTTACCGACTACCAGTACGAGGCGCTGGGCGCGCCGCGCAACCGCGCGCTCGCGCAGAACCGCAACCCGGCGTTCCACGATCTCGGCGTGTGCGGGCCGTTCCGCGACGACCTGAAGGACCAGACGCAGTACTGTGGGATGTTCCTGACGCCGACGCTGCGCAACGCGGCGACGCGCCACGTGTTCTTCCACAACGGCGTATTCCATACGCTCGACCAGGTGATGGCGTTCTACAACGAGCGCAGCATCTCGCCGCAGAAGTTCTATCCGCGCGGGCCGGACGGCAAGATCGACGAATACGACGACATCCCGCCGAAATATCGCGCGAACGTCGACGTGACCGACGCGCCGTTCGATCGCAAGCCGGGCGACAAGCCTGCGATGACGGCGCAGGACATCAAGGATATCGAAGCGTTTCTCGGCACGCTGACGGACCCGTCGCCGCAGCGCTGAACGCCGGCCGAGCGCAGCGCCGCGTCAGCAGCGCGCGCGAATGCAGAGAAACGCCGGCGCGAGCGACAGCTCCGCATGAAGCCGTTCCGACACGGCTTTCATTTCCGGCAGCGGCTTCGGTTCGACGAAGCGGTCGAGCCGCCAGCCGCCGTCGGAGACCGCGTTCAGGATGTCGGCGAGCGGCCGCCGCCAGGCTTCGACGTACGGCCGCGGCTCGCCGAACCCCGACCAGTGAAAACCGAAGCGCGAGGTATCGAAGTAGGTGCCGTCGCCACGCGTGCGTTCGTCCAACCAGTCGCGCATCGGATGCGCCATCGAGAACACGAGCGTTGCCCCGGCACGCGCGACGCGCCGGAATTCCCGCAGCGTCGGTGCGAGGTCGCGCACGTAGTCGAGCGCGAGCGAGCACAGCACCTTGTCGACCGACGCGTCGGGCAGCCACGCGAGCGGCGCCTCCAGATCGCCTTCCGTGACGTCGACCGCCAGCCCGGCGCAGCGCGTTCGCGCGAGCGCGACCATCTCCGGCGTCACGTCGAACGCATGCACGGTCGCGCCGTGATGGGCCAGATGCGCGCTGCAGATGCCAGGCCCGCAGCCGGCGTCGAGCACCGTCAGGCCGTCGACGTCGCCGAGCAGCGCCATCGTAGCCGGCCGCTCGTAAAGCGCGTTGTGTGCCTTCGTCGGCGCGATGTCCGCATAGCGTTGCGCGAAGCTCGCGTAAGCGCGGCGGCCGGGCGATTGGGTCGGGTCATTCGGTTCGGTCATCCGGCATCCGTCGGTGGAAACTGGGCTGGCCGATTCTGCCCGATCGGACGACGGATGGCGACCTGGACGGCGATCTTGTCGCGCCTGCGTCACGACAGGCTGTCGAGCAACCGATACCAGGCGACCCCGGCCGCGATGTAGAAGCGCTGCAGCCCGTGCAACGGAATCGGCCGGATCGGCGTGACGCGCAACGGCAGCGGCAGTTGCGCATCGCCCGACAGATGCGCGGCCAGGTGCTTGCCGAGCGTCGTCGCCATCGCGATGCCGCGGCCGTTGTAGCCAAGCGCGATCGTCACGCCCGGCGCCGGCTCGTGCACGTGCGGCAGGAAATCCGCGGTGATCGCGACGCGCCCCGCCCAGCGGTATTCGAACCGCACGCCCTTCAGTTGCGGATACAGCAGCGTCGTCGCGCGTTCGAGATGGCGCCAGTCGCTCGGCGCGCGCGGTTCCGCGAACGGGCCGCGCCCCCCCATCAGCAGGCGCCCGGCCGCGTCACGGCGAAAGTACAGCAGCAGGCGCCGCGCATCCGACGCGACTTCGCCGCCGGCGAGGATGTCGCGGCCAAGCGCCGGCGCGAGCGGTTCCGTCGCGACGATGAAACTGTTCGCGGCGATCACCGACTGACGCAAGCCGGGCCACAGCCCGTCCGTATAGCCGTTGGTCGCGATCACGACGCGCTCGGCCGACAGCGTCGCGCCGCCGGACGTCGCGATCCGCCAGCGGCCGTCGGCCCGCGTCAGCCCGACGGCGCGGGTCGCTCCGTGCACGACCGCCCCGCTCGCCTGCACGGCGCGCACCAGGCCGCGCGTATAGCTGAGCGGCTGCACGCTGCCCGCGCGGCGATCGATCCAGCCGCCCGCATACGCTGGCGTGCCGAGCCGTCGCGCGACGTCGTCGCGGCCGAGCACGTCGACCGGCGCGCCGCGCGCGGCCCATTGCTGCGCGCGGCGCGCGACCGTATCGAGCATCGCGGCGGTCGGCGCCGGCTGGATCCAGCCCTCGCGACGCGCATCGCAGTCGATCGCGTGCCGCGCGATCAGGTCGAACACCGTGTCGGCCGCGCCGCCGACGATGCCGGCAAGCTGCTCGCCGGCCGCGTCGCCGAACCGGCGCACCAGTTCGTCGGGGTCGTATTTCAGCCCGGGAATCACCTGCCCGCCGTTGCGGCCCGACGCGCCCCACCCCGGCTGCGCGCCGTCGATCACGCGGACGTTCACGCCGCGCTCGGCCAGATGAAGTGCGGTCGACAGGCCGGTGAAGCCGGCGCCGACGATCGCCACGTCGCACGACGCGGACGCGTCGAGCGCGGGCGTATCGGGCGCCGGCGCGGCGGTCGCCGCCCACAGCGAATCCGGCCACCGCGAGCCGGGCCATCCGGGTGCCGCGTTCGTTGCGCTCATGTTCGATCCGGGTGGTCGGCGCCGTCCGACGCCAGCAGGCGGCGCAGGAATTCCTGCGTACGGGGATGCGTCGGCTGCGTGAGCACGTCGCGCGCCGGTCCGCTCTCGCAGATCGTGCCGTCGTGCAGGAAGCACACGCGATCGGCCACCTCGCGGGCGAATGCCATTTCATGCGTGACGACCACCATGGTCATCCCGTCGCGAGCGAGCCCGCGCATCACGCCGAGCACTTCGCCGACGAGCTCGGGGTCGAGTGCCGACGTCGGCTCGTCGAACAGAATCGCCTGCGGCTCCATCGCGAGCGCGCGCGCGATCGCGACGCGCTGCTGCTGCCCGCCCGACAGCTCCGACGGATACGCATTCATCCGGTGCGCGAGCCCGACCTTGTCGAGCAGTGCGCGGGCCTGCTCGCGCGCCTGCGCGGCCGGCATGCGCCGCACGTGCACGGGCCCTTCCATCACGTTCTCGAGCGCGGTGCGGTGCGCGAACAGGTTGAAGCGCTGGAACACCATGCCGACCCGTATTCGCAGTTCGTGGATCCGCTTCGAATGCGCGTCGACCTTCACGCCGTCGATCGTGATCGACCCTTCGTCGTAGGTCTCGAAGCCGTTGATACAGCGCAGCACGGTCGACTTGCCGGAACCCGACGGCCCGATCAGGCACACGACCTCCCCCTGCCGCACGTCGAGGCTCACGCCCTTCAGCACCGCGTGCTGCTGAAACCGCTTGTGTATCGAATCGATCCGGATCATGCGCCTCTCCTCAGTGCGAGCCGCTTGCCGAGCCGGTTCACGCCGAACATCAGCGGCAGGCCGAGCGCGAGATACAGCAGCGCGACGAGCGTGTAGACGCTCATGTTCTGGAACGTCGACGACGCGATCAGCTGGCCGGCGCGCGTGATCTCGGCGACCGTGATCGTCGACGCGACCGACGAATCCTTCAGCAGCATCACCAGCGTGTTGCCGTACGGCGGCAGCGCGATGCGGAACGCCTGCGGCAGCACCACGCGCCGCATGATCATCGGGCCGCGCATGCCGATCGCGTGCGCGGCCTCGATCTGGCCGCGGTCGATCGCCTCGATGCCGGCGCGGAAATTCTCGGCCTGATACGCCGAATACGCGATGCCGAGGCCCAGCACGCCAGCCTGGAACGCCGACAGCTGCACGCCGAGATCGGGCAGCACAAAGTACATATAGAACAGTTGCACGATGATCGGCAGCCCGCGGATCACGTTGATGATCGTGCTGCCGGCCGTCGATACGGCCCGATTGCGCGACACCTTCAGCAATGCGAGGATCAGCCCGAGCACCGAGCTGAGCACGAACGCGCATGCGGTGATCTCGATCGTGACCACCGCGCCCTTCAGCAGGATCGGCAGGAAATCGATCGCGTTCTGGAAAAACATGAGGTCTCCTATGCGACGCCCGGACGGCCCGCCGCTGGGGATGCCCGCGACGCGCGGGCGATACCGGTCGGAACTCGGGCGCGGACGCTCAGCTCATGTGCCACTTCTGCAGGATCTGCTGCAGCGTGCCGTCGCTCTTCATCTTGCGGATCGCGCCGTTGAGCTGTTCGAGCATGGCGGTGTCGCCCTTGCGCACGATGAAGCACACCTGCCCCTTCACGACGCTCTGGTATTCGGGCACGAGCCGCACCTGGCGATTGACGCCGTGCTCGATCTGGTACGCGACGATCGGCTGGTCGGCGAAGCCGGCCTTGATGCGCCCGAGCGCGACGTCGCGCATGATGTCGGCGATCGAATCGTAGGTCCGGACTTCCTTGAAGATGCCCTTCTTGTTGAGCGCGTCGACGAAGGCCGTGCCGACCTGCGCGCCGACCGCCTGCCCCTTGAAATCGTCCATCGACGTGTAGCGGCCCGGGTCGTCGGCCTTCACGATCAGACCTTCGCCGAACGAGTAGACGGTGTCGGAGAAATCGACGACCTGCTGGCGCGCCGGCGTCTTCAGCATCGCGGCCGAGATGATGTCGATCTTCTGCGTGGTGAGCGACGGGATCAGCGCGGAGAACACGGTCTGCTGCACGTCGACGCGAAACCCGGCCGACTTCCCGGCCGCGGTGATCGCATCGACCATCATCCCCTGGATCGAATTGCTCTTGACGTCGAGAAACGTGAACGGCACGCCGGTGGCCGTCGCGCCGACCTTCAGCGTGGGCTCGGCGGCAACGGCGCTCGCCGAAGCCGTGGAGAGTGCGATACAGGTGGCGAAACCGGCGGCCAGTGCGCCGAACCGCTTGATGAACGGAACCATGGTGACTCCTTCTCGAATAATCCGATGCGCCGGCCGGCCGCTGATCGACACTGCGACGATGACCCGATCTTAGAACGAATCAAAAATATCGCAAACAGATTTTTGCGTATCGATATTCGATACGATATGATGCGATATCGAATCGCTCGCGCCCCTCGCCATGGACACCTTGCCCGACCAATCAAACGATCTGCTGTTCAACCAGTCGCTCGAGAAAGGGCTGAACGTGCTGCGCGCGTTCAGCGCGAAACGGCGCACGATGACGCTGGCGGAAGTGGCCGACGCGGCCGGGATGACGAAAAGCTCCGCGCAGCGAATGGTCTACACGCTCGAGAAGCTCGGCTACATCCGCAAGCATCCGGTCACGCGCCGCTACCAGCTCACACCGCACGTGATGCGGATCGGCTTCAACTATCTCGCGGCCGACACGTTGATCGACGTCGCGAATCCGTTCCTGTCCGAGCTCACGAACCTGACCGGCGAAACCACCAACCTCACCGAGCCGGACGAGGATGAAATGGTGTACGTCGCGCGTTTCGTGTCCACCAAGTTCGTGCCGATCCACATGCCGATCGGCAGCCGTATCCCGATGTATTGCACGGGCTCCGGCCGTGCGTTCCTGAGCGCGTTGCCGCCGGACGATGCGCGCGCGCGGCTCGACGGCATGGTGCGCACGCCGCATACGCCGCGCACGGTCACGGCGCTCGACGAGCTCGTCGCGCTGCTCGATGGCGCGCGGCGCGAAGGCTACGCGACCAACCAGGAAGAATTGTTCATCGGGGACATGTCGATCGCGGCGCCGGTGCTCGGCAGTCAGGGACAGCCGGTCGCGGCCGTGCACGTGGTCGCACCGACGAGCCGCTGGACGTTCGACGACGCGCGCCGCAAGCTCGCGCCGGCGGTGATCGACTGCGCGCGCGGCATCAGCAATTCGATCCGGACGCTTGAATAGCGCCGGGGAAATGACGCACGGCGCGCCGCTGCATTGCGCAGCGGCGTTTGATCGCTACCGCGGCTTTGGGGAATGCTCGGCCCGGTAGGTACCGTTCGGGCGCAATACGAGCTTCTTCGCCGCAGCGTCCAGTTCCTTGCCGTGATACAGATCGATGCACTTCAGGAAGTCGAACTTCACATCCCGGACTTCGGATTCGACAATCGGATTCCGATAGTCGCGCGCCAGATACTTCGCGACCAGCGCGTGAATCACGTCCGGTGCACGTTCCATGTCGTAGTAGGTCCAGTCGCGCAACGCGCTGGCGCTGCTGCCGATGTCCGTGCTCGCGCCGGGCTCGTGCTTATAAGCGGTAGCCAGGCACTCCGCAAGCACCATGTCCTTGAAGTTCTGGAGGTGAGTCCGTGAGCCGGCTTCGGGCGACGGCTGTGCGGCGTCCTTCGCCACGACCATCGCCGGTTGAAACGCGATGCACGCGAACGCGGCAGCGATCCGGACTCCCCTCATGACAAGCTCCAAAAATTTGCGCGATCGGTACGATACCGCGCGCCCGGCTCGTTGAAGTAGCAATGGTCCTAACATGTGCGCCCGTTGAATAGCGTGGCTCGGCTCCATGCCATCCCGATCGATGTTGCGCAACGCGGGACCCGTGCCGCGAGACCCGGATCGAACCTTGACGTGGAAAAGTATTGCCGACTGTCGCGGCCCTGAATGGAAGGGTTTCGACAAGAAAGAGCGACTGGATACGCATCGGTCTGCGAGCCTGTTCGCCCACCCGCCCCCTCGTTTTCCCCGATCCCGTTCGACTTGACTCGGCTCCCCCGATCGTCAAGACTTCACCCATCGCCAGTGTGATCACAGATCGCAGATCAAACCCAGGAGAACCCCGCCTTGCCGCCTCGTATCGTTCCGCCCGCCCTGAAAGCCATCGAACAGGAAACGATGGGAGACAAGGTCTACCAGCAACTGCGCGAAGCGCTGATGAGCGGCCGCTTCGCGCCTGGCCAGGCGCTGAGCCTGCGCAGCGTCGCCGAGGCGGTCGGCTCGTCGACGATGCCCGTGCGTGCCGCGCTCACGCGGCTGCGCGCCGAACGCGCGCTGGTCGACGGCCCGAATCGGGCGCTCGTCGTCCCGCCGATGACGCTCGACATGCTCGACGAACTGCGCGACGTGCGCATCGCGCTCGAAGGCTGCATCGCCGAGCGCGCGTGCGCCCGAATGACCGACGCGCAGATCGCGGCCGTGCGCAAGACCTGCGAAACGATGCAGGCGCACGCCGAGGCCGGCCGCTCGCGCGCCTACCTGCAAAGCAATTTCGCGTTCCACAGCGCGATCTACGCGCACGGCGCCAGCGAAAACACGCTCGCGATCGTCGAGAACCTGTGGATGCGCGTCGGCCCGTTCCTCAACATGGTCGCGCTCGACATCCCGCACATGCGGCGCTCGATGGATGCGCACCGCGCGATCGTCGATGCGCTCGAACGGCGCGACGGCGCGGGCGTGCGGGCCGGCATCGCGCTCGACATCGGCGGCGCCGCGCACGATCTCGCCGAGACGCTGCGGGCCGAACAGACACCGCGGACCGTGAACGCGAAACCGTAGCGACCGCTTGCCACGGCCGCCCGCCGCACGAGCGGCCGCCATCCCACTACACCAACGATGGAGACGACCCGGCATGACAGCTTCCGAACTACTGAAACCCTATGACGGCCTGCGCGTCCTCGTGACGGGCGGCGCGTCGGGCATCGGCCTCGAAATCGCCAACGCGTTCGCCGAATGCGGCGCGCGCGTGCACGTGTGCGACGCGTCGCAAGCCGCGATCGCGGCGCTCGCCGACCGGCCGCCGCGCGCCGCGGCCCGTGCGATCGGCGCGACGCTCGCCGACGTATCCGACCCGGCCGCCGTCGAGCGCGTGTTCGCGGACGTGTCGACCACGCTCGGCGGCCTCGACGTGCTGGTCAACAACGCGGGCATCGCCGGCCCGACCGGCGGCATCGACGAAATCGACCCCGTGCAGTGGGAGCAGACCGTCGCGATCAACCTGAGCGCGCAATTCCAGTTCGCCCGCCGCGCGGTGCCGCTGCTGCGCGAGTCGAAACACGGCGGCGCGATCATCGCGCTGTCGTCGGTCGCCGGCCGGCTCGGCTATGCGTTCCGCACGCCGTACGCGGCCACCAAATGGGCGGTGGTCGGCCTCGTGAAGAGCCTCGCGATCGAGCTCGGGCCGCTCGGCATCCGCGTGAACGCGATCCAGCCCGGCATCGTGCGCGGCCCGCGAATGCGCCGCGTGATCGAGGCGCGCGCGCAGCAGCTCGGCATCGGCTACGACGAAATGGAAAAGCGCTATCTCGAGAAGATCTCGCTGCGGCGTATGACCGATCCGGCCGAAATCGCCGCGACCGCGCTGTTCCTGTGCTCGCCGGGCGGGCACGGGATCACGGGCCAGGCGATCTCCGTCTGCGGCAACGTCGAAGTGCTCTGAGCCCTCCTGCATCGTTCATCGAAAGGAATCCATCCGTGGCAAACGCTCGCAAAGTCATCATCACCTGTGCGCCGACCGGCGCGATCCATACGCCGTCGATGTCGCCGTACCTGCCCGTGACGCCGCACGAAATCGAAACGGCCGCGGTCGCGGCCGCGCAGGCCGGCGCGGCGATCCTGCACCTGCACGCACGCAACCCGTCCGACGGCAGGCCGACGCAGGATCCGGCCGTGTTCGCCGAATTCCTGCCGCGCATCAAGGCGCAGACCGACGCGGTGATCAACCTCACGTCGGGCGGCAGTCCGCACATGACGGTTGACGAACGATTGCAACCCGCACTGCACTTCCAGCCCGAGATCGCGTCGCTGAACATGGGCTCGATGAACTTCGGGCTGTACCCGATGCTCGAGCGCTTTCGCGAGCTGAAGCATCCGTGGGAGCGCGAGCATCTCGAGAAAAGCCGCGATCTCGTGTTCAAGAACACGTTCGCGGACATCGAGACGATCCTCACGCGCTGCGGCGCGAACGGCACGCGGTTCGAATTCGAGTGCTACGACATCTCGCACCTGTACAACCTCGCGCATTTCGTCGATCGCGGGCTCGCGAAGCCGCCGTTCTTCGTGCAAAGCGTATTCGGGCTGCTCGGCGGGATCGGCGCGCATCCGGAGGATTTGATGCACATGCGGCGCACAGCCGACCGCCTGTTCGGCGGCGATTACGTGTGGTCGATCCTCGGCGCCGGGCGCAACCAGGTTCCGCTCGCGACGATCGGCGCCGCGCAGGGCGCGAACGTACGCGTCGGGCTCGAGGATTCGCTGTGGATCGCGCCCGGCAAGCTCGCGGAATCGAGCGCCGCCCAGGTCCTGAAAATGCGCCAGGTGCTCGAAGGCCTGTCGCTTGAGATCGCGACGCCGGCCGAGGCGCGCGCGATGCTCGCGCTCAAGGGCGGGGACGCGGTGAATTTCTGAGCGCAGGGCCATCCCCCAACAGCAGCATCCGCAAGCGCAGTGACAAGGCGCCCTTGATCGCCCCGCTCCATTCGAGCGCCGCCGGCGCGGCTCCGTCGTCTGCCCATCCGCTGCGACCGCAGCGGCATTTGCCGAACGCGGCGCGCCGTGCTTGCCGTGCGCGCCGGTTCGCCCTTACCGGAGTCGTCCGCATGTCCACTCATCACGCCCAGGCCTTGCCTTCCGCCGCCGGCGACGCGCACGCGTCGCTGAACCGGCTGCTGTTCCGCAAACTCATGCCGCTGCTGATCGCCGCCTACGTGATCAGCTTTCTCGACCGCACCAACATCGCGTTCGCCAAACATTCGATGGGGGTCGATCTCGGCATTTCGTCGGCCGCGTACGGGCTCGGCGCGGGGCTGTTCTTCCTGACCTACGCGCTTTTCGAGATCCCGAGCAACCTGATCATGCATCGCGTCGGCGCGCGCTTCTGGATCACGCGGATCATGATCACGTGGGGCGCGCTGTCGGTCGCGATGGCGTTCGTCCGCGGCGAGACGTCGTTCTACGTGATGCGCCTGCTGCTCGGTGTGGCCGAAGCCGGCCTGTTTCCGGGCGTGATGCTGTATCTGACGTACTGGTTCGGCCGCGAGGAGCGTGCGCGCGCGACCGGTTACTTCCTGCTCGGCGTGTGCATCGCCAACATCGTCGGCGGGCCGCTCGCCGGTGCGCTGATCGAGCTCGACGGCACGTTCGGCTTCCACGGCTGGCAATGGCTGTTCGTCATCGAAGGCATTCCGGCGATCCTGCTCGCGTTCGTCGTGTGGGCACGGTTGCCCGACCGTCCGAGCGCCGCGCCGTGGCTCGCGCCGGAAACAGCCCGCGCGCTCGAGCGGAAGCTCGCGGCCGAACAGGACGCGGGCGTCGCCGCGCACGGCGGCCATGCATTCGGCGCCGCGCTGCGCGATCCGCAGATCTGGCTCGCGATCTTCGTGTACTTCTGCCACCAGTTGACCATCTACACGGTGATCTTCTTCCTGCCGGGCATCATCGGCGCGTCGGGACGTCTTTCACCGGTGGCGGTCGGGTTGCTGACGTCGTTGCCCTGGCTCGCCGCCGCACTCGGGGCCGGGACGCTGCCGCGCTTCGCACGCGAATCGCGTCATTCGCGGCGGATGCTGTGCGCGGGGCTCGTCGTGATGGCGGCCGGGATGGTCGGCGCCGCGCATGCGTCGCCGGTGGCGGGGCTGCTCTGCGTGTGCGTGGCCGCGTCGACGTTCTTCGTCGTGCAGTCGATCGTGTTCACGTTTCCGGCGTCGCGCCTCGCGGGCAGCGCACTGGCCGGCGGGCTCGGACTTGTGAATACGTGCGGGTTGCTCGGCGGCTTCGTCGGGCCGACCGTCGTCGGCGCGATCGAACAGGCGACCGGCAACGCGAAGAACGGACTGACGCTGCTGGCAGCCGCGCTCGTCGTCGCGGCGGTCGCGAGCCTCGCGTTGCGTCACGGGCACGAGCGCGCCGACGCGCGGTCGCGCGGCTGACAGGCAGGCTGGAATCAAGCTGGCGGGAGGTGGGCTCAGCCCCGCCCGCCTCTCGCCTCACGTCGTCAGAACAGATACATCGCCCCGACGAACACGACGCCCGAGAACAGCATCGTCGTCACGCAATACCCCATGATGTCGCGCATGCCGAGCCCCTAGTGCAGCAGCGCAACGTTCTCGTCGATTCGGCGCTGGATGTCCATGAGGGTGTCTTCGGTGATGATCCCCTCGTAGCGGCACTTCGCAATGGTCGAAAACTGGCTGGCCACGCCGCACATTCCGTCGATCATGTCGCCGGCAGCGGCTGCGGGAAGCTCCGCTTCCTTTGCCAGTCCGAGCAATGCGGCTCGGTCGATCCGCAGCGCCTCGCCCATGACGTCCATTTGGTGGTAACCGCCCGGCCCCTCGCAGAATGTCACGTCGTAGGCCGGCGCGAGCTTCCACTCGCCGGATCGCGACATGACGTACGCGAAGTTCTTCGGATGATCGTCGCGATTGTTGAATGCGACATTGAAGACAGCCCGTTCAAACGCCCGCGCCTTCTCGCGTACGTCGTTGGTGCACATGTGAGTGGCGCGCAAGAAATTCACGTAATCCAGCGCACCCGGCGTTTTGTAATCGGCGCCGGTGAACGCGGCAACGCTTTGCATGGGCACGCGCAGACCGTCCAGTCGATCGAAACGCCGGGACGCAAATGCCGCCATCCCGTCAGGCAAATTGAAATGCAGCGTGTCCGGGGTCTCGATGCCGCACATGCGCAAGCACTCGGCGTAGACCATTTCGATCGCACACACCTCGGGATGCTCTTGCCAAGCCGGGAACTTGACCAACCACGCTTCAAAGCCCGCCACCGCGGCCGTGGTAAATACGCCGGACCGCGGATCACGATAGACCAGGGCCTTTGGCCTGGCGCCTTGCGGAGAGCCACCGACCTGCAGCAATTGATGAAGGAATTCGCCACCCTCGCCATCGAGAACTTCCTGTACCTCGGCCGCAAGCCGAGCGAGGGGGATATCCTGCCGCGGCGCCAGGATCTCGGGCGCGACAGGCTCGAACGACAGGGCGCCCATTGCATGGTTGCCAATGTAAGCCAATCGCTCCAGCGGCCCGATACGTGCGGCGTTGAGACCGCGGCGTTTGAACAAGCGGTCCATCAGCAACATGCCCCATCCATCGGGCAACGCGTCATAGACCGGTCCGGGCAATCCAAGCTGGTGGACCGGAAAGTCCTTGCGCAGCCTCGCCCCATGCAATGGGAGCGCATAAGACGACAGTTCCAGCCCCCTCTTGCGCGCGTCGTCGCTATATTCGAATACGACCAACGGGCGCCCCGTGATCGCGGTCGTGGAAACCATCGATCCCCACAGCCAGTGTTCCCCCCAGCCGTCGTAGTAG
This sequence comes from Burkholderia sp. AU16482, assembly GCF_002223285.1. Classification (NCBI taxonomy): domain Bacteria; kingdom Pseudomonadati; phylum Pseudomonadota; class Betaproteobacteria; order Burkholderiales; family Burkholderiaceae; genus Burkholderia; species Burkholderia sp. AU16482. The sequence continues at coordinate 1,056,986 of NZ_NKEY01000006.1, read as the reverse complement.
ACATCGATCCGCTCGATCATTTCTGGTTACCCCTCTTGACGCGCCGGCGTTTGGCACTTTTTTCATACCGGTGAACGTCTTCCAGGCTATCGAGCTTCGGCAGGAAAAGTCCCTCGAGTTCCTTGCTTCGTCCCAGAACCATCGCTATACGGATTACCGTCTCGAGGCTCACATTGCGGCCAGCTTCGAGATTGGACACGGTATTGACACCGACGCCGGCACGCGCGGCTACGTCGCTCTGCGTCAGTTGCAACGCGAGCCGCTCCGTGCGAAGCCGCGCACAAAGGAGGGTGACGATTTCGTCGGGCTTGCGGAAACTTAATTCCAACATAGTGGATCTTAGAACGCTTTATCTCTGATAACTCACAATATTATAGAGTTATGAGCGAGATACGCTCAAGAAATATAATCCCCGATTGTTGGGTCTTACCGTGAGATGTTCGGTTCTAATCCACTTCAAAAGGGAATTACGCGCGCGCCCCGTGCCCTTCCAGTATCCACGCGACGCCCGCCGAACACGCCAAGTCGTGGTGCGGTTCGTCGCGCTCGCCAGTACCTTGGATGTGGCCGGTCGTGAGCCCGGCTAGCGGGCAGCCGCTTCCAGCGTGCTGACAGCTGCGATCGCCCGCGCACGCCCCTCCGCCACCCGCTGCGCGAACCGGTACGCCACGAGCGAACCGGCCACGGCGAGCAACATCGGCACGAGGCAGTCGTGATTCGCGCGCGTGAATTCGAGCATCAGCACGACGGCCGTGATCGGCATCTGCATCGACGCGGCGAGAAACGCGGTCGCGCCGATCAGCGCGCATCCGCCGAGCGATGCGCCGGGCCATAAGGCGCTCCACAGCCCGCCGAGCACGACGCCGAGCAGCGCGCCGTTCGCGAGGCCCGGCGTCAGCAATCCGCCTTCCGCGCCGGCCCGCAGGCTGCCGGCCTCGATCAGCACCTTCAGCACCAGCAACGCCGCGGCAAGCCCGATCGTCAGCGTGCCGTCGAAACCCAGCGACGCCGGCCCCTTGCCGTTGCCGAGCAGTTGCGGAAACCCGATCGCTAGCAAGCCGATCACCGCGAAGTTGAGCAGCGCGAACACCGGCAGCCGCCAGTCCTTCGGCGCGTTCGCCCGCGCGCGGGTCGTGAGCCGCACGAAACCGTACGCGGCGAAGCCGAACAGCGGCCCGCAGACGACCGACCATGCGACGAGCGGCGTGCTCAGCACGAACGCCGGCACCGTGTACTGATGCTCGTTGCCGAGGCCGATCCACGCGACGATCGCCGCGATCGCGGACGTCACGACCGCCACGATCAGCGCACGCAGCTCGAACGTACCGAGCAGCACCTCCAGCACGAAGATCGCGCCGCCGAGCGGCACGTTGTAGACGGCCGCGAGCCCCGCGCCGGCGCCGCACGCGACCATCAGCCGGCAATCGTCGGGCGTGAGTCCCGCCGCATGGGCGAACCGCCCGGCGAGCAGCGAACCGATCTCGCGCGGCGCGACTTCGCGGCCGAGCGGCGAGCCGAGCGCGACGGTGACGATCTGCAGCAGCGCGTGAACCGTCGTGCTGACGAACGGCATCCGCGGATCGGCCGCGCACACCGCGCGACGGATGCTGACGAGCGGCCGGCCATACCGGTAAAGCGCCCACCAGCCGCCGCCGGCGACGAGTCCGCAGACGGCCAGCACCGCGAGCCGGCGCAGCGGATCGGCCGCGGTCACGCCAGTGAGGAAGCTCTCGGACCCGATCACGTGCGCGATGCTGTAGCCGTACGCGACGTGCTGGATCGCATGCAGCAGCAACGCGAGCAGCATGCCGCCGAGACCCGCGCCGATGCCGGTCAGGACCGTGACGACGGCCATGCGCGCGAACGGGCTGGCGGCCGGCGAAGACGAAGCGGGAGCGGATGGAAGATCGAGGCGCATGGGGTCGGCGAACGAAGATCGAAAGGACGGCGCGCAATACGCGCGCCGTCGTCAGAACCGCATCGTAGGCGCGCGCCCATCATGAGACAAACGTATTTTTTTGATCAACTCATGTATTTTTAGAATACACGACGCACGACAGGTCATAGCGGCCTGTCTTGCCCTGTCAATCCGGATACGTGATGCGCTCCGGCTCGCGCCGCATGATGACCTTGCCGTCGCGCATCGACAGCGTGGCCTTCGCCTGCCGGCGCACGGCTTCGTAGTCGCTGTCCGCGTCGAGCACGACGAGATTCGCCGGACGCCCGACCTCGATGCCGTACCGGTCGCCAAGATGCATCGCCGTCGCGCTGTGGTCGGTCACGAAGTCGAGGCAGCGCTGCAAGTCCTGATAGCCCATCATGTGGCAGATATGAAGGCCCGCATCGAGTACGCGCAGGATGTTGCCGTTGCCGAGCGGATACCACGGATCCTTGATCGAATCCTGCCCGAAGCACACGTTGATCCCGGCGCGATCGAGTTCCGCGACGCGCGTGACGCCGCGCCGCTTCGGAAACGTGTCGAAGCGCCCCTGCAGATGGATGCTCTCGGTCGGGCACGAGATGAAGTTCAACCCGGCCCGCTTCAGCAGCCGGAACAGCTTCGAGCAGTACGCGTTGTCGTACGAACCCATCGCGGTCGTGTGGCTCGCGGTGACGCGCGCACCCATGCCGCGCACGCGCGCTTCCTCCGCGAGCACTTCGAGAAAGCGCGATTGCGGATCGTCGGTCTCGTCGCAGTGCACGTCGACGAGGCAGCCCGTGCGTTCCGCGAGATCCATCAGGAAGCGGATCGAGCTGACGCCCTGCTCCCGCGTGTTCTCGAAATGCGGAATCCCGCCGATGACGTCCGCGCCGAGCTCGATCGCCTGCTCCATCAGCGCGCGGCCGCCGTCGAACGATTCGATGCCTTCCTGCGGGAACGCGACGATCTGCAGGTCGATCAGCCCGCGCGCCTCGTCCTTCACTTCCAGCATCGCCTTCAGCGCGGCGAGCGTCGGATCGGTCACGTCGACGTGCGTGCGCACGTGCTGGATCCCGTGGTCGCGCAGCATGCCGATCGCCGCATGCGCGCGCGCCTTCGTGTCGTCGTGCGTGATCGTCGCCTTGCGCTCGGCCCAGCGCTCGATGCCCTCGAACAGCGTGCCGCTCATGTTCCACGCGGGCTCGCCGGCCGTCAGCACGGCATCGAGGTGGATATGCGGCTCGACGAGCGGCGCAATCGCGAGACGGCCGCCGCCATCGATATGGTCGGGATTCGTCGACGCGATCGGTGCGGCTTGCGCGTCGATGCGCGCGATCGTGCCGGCGTCGATGCCGATCGTGAACAGGCCGTCGCGGCCACGCAGGCGTACGTTGAACAGGTTCATGGGGGAGGCCTCTGGTCGTATGCATGAACACGGCCGCGCGATCTGCGTCGGCGGCCGTGCGGTCCGGACGACCAGTATGGAGGAAAAGCGGCGACGCGCGTACGTGCCGTGCATGTTGCATCGGCACGACAGCCGGGCCGCGCCGGACGGACGCCGCTCGCCGGTCGTCACGCAAGAACCGCCTGCCCGGCGCGCGCCACACGTCGTGTCGGTTTTGTGAACGACTCTTGCCGGATCTGGAACGGTGCGCTCGCGGCCGCCACGCCCTTGCGCACGCCGCGCATTCCTATACTTGCGCCGAACTTTCGTTTCCAGTCCCACACGCAGGAGCTTCACGATGAAAAAAACCCTGATCGCCGGCGCGGGCGCCGCCGCCCTGTTCGCGCCGCTCGCCCACGCGCAAGGCTCGGTCACGCTGTACGGCCTGATCGACGCCGGCATCGCCTATACCAACAACGCAAACGGCGGGTCGCAATGGCGCATGACGACCGGCACGATCAACGGCAGCCGCTTCGGCCTGCGCGGCACCGAGGATCTCGGCGGCGGCCTGAAGGCGCTGTTCGTGCTCGAAAACGGCTTCAACGCGAACAACGGCGGGCTCGGCCAGGACGGCAAGCTGTTCGGCCGTCACGCGTATGTCGGCCTCGGCCAGGCCGGCTACGGCACGCTGACGCTCGGCCGCCAGTACGACACGATGGTCGACTTCGTCGCGCCGCTGTCCGCGACGGCCGGCGATTTCGGCGATACGGGCTTCGCGCATCCGTTCGACAACGACAACCTGAACCACTCGCTGCGCATCAGCAACGCGGTCAAGTACACGAGCGACACGATCGCGGGCTTCAAGGTCGGCGCGCTGTACGCATTCTCCAACTCGGCGAATTTCAGCGCCAACCGCGCGTACAGCGTGGCCGCGAGCTACACGAACGGCCCGCTCAAGCTGGCCGGCGCGTACCTGCAGATGAACGGCACGAAGGGCTCGACGAGCGCGAGCCCGGGCGCGCTCGATTCGGCCGAGGCGAAGAGCCTGAACCAGGGTGGCTGGTCGATCGGCTCGGACCGCATGCGCACCTACGGCGGCGGCGTCGGCTACGTGTTCGGCCCGGCGACCGTCGGCTTCGTCTACACGCGCTCGCAGTACGACAACACGGGCGCGTTCGGCTCCAGCGGCCAGATCGCGTTCAACAACTACGACGTGAACGTGCGCTATGCGGTCACGCCGGCCATCAGCATCGGCGCCGCCTATGTGTACACGGACGCCAGCGTGTCGAATCCCGACAGCAAGCACGGCACCGATCCGAAGTGGCATCAGGCCAACGTGCAGGCCGTGTACAAGCTGTCGCGCCGCACCGACCTGTACGCGGAAGCGATGTTCCAGCATGCGTCCGGCCGCGGCTACCACGCGTTCATCAACACGTCGGGCGGCGCATCGAGCACGGCGAATCAGGTGGTCGGCACGATCGGCATGCGCACGCGGTTCTGACCGGCATCGCGTAACGTCGCCCGCCTGCGCTGCGCCCATGTTCGCTCACGGGCGCGATCGCCGCGGGCCACGCCGTCAATGTTGTTTCTTCTGGAAAGCAGCCCTCCCGGAATCGGGGTGTTTGCGCGTGGCAGCGCTACGTAGACTGACGTCGAAGGTCGCAGCCGCGCGTCACGCGCCGCTGCGGCCACCCACCCCGTATTCAGGAGAACCTCGTGAAATCGCTCGTCGTAACCGCCGCCGCTGCTGTCCTGCTTGCCGCACCGGCCCTGTCGTTCGCCCAGCAGCCGACCTCGCCCGTCACGCGCGCGCAGGTGCTGCAGGAACTGATCGATCTCGAATCGGTCGGCTACAACCCGGCGCGCGGTGAAGTCGGCAACTATCCGGACGACATCCTGGCCGCACAGGAACGACTGCAGGCGAAGCGTGTCGCCGCGAGGAAAGCGGCGCAGGCCGCTTACGGCCCGGCCGGCGAGCCGGCAACCGAATCGGGCGCGGCGGCCAGGCCCGCGCTGTGACGGCGCGCGTCGCTCGCATCGAGCATCCATTGCGAGCAGCGCGTATCCGGTGTTTGCATGAAGCATGCCGCCGCGCGCCGATGCGCGCGCGGCATTCACGCGGCCTGCGGTTCGCGGTCGATCGCGTTCAGCATCTCGACGTCGCGCGCGATCATCCCCGGCACCTGCGCACGCAGCGTCTCGACCCAGGTCCGCACCTTCGCATCGACGAAGCGGCGCGACGGGTACAGCGCATGCACGTTCATCTTCTGCAGGATATGCGTGGGCAGCACACGGACGAGCGTGCCGTCGCGCAATGCGTCGATCGCCGAATACACCGGCAGCATGCCGATCCCGATGCCGTCGCGGATCGCGAGCGCGAGCGATTCGGCGGTATTGGTCTGCACCGGCCCGGTGACGTGGATCTGCTCCACGCCTTCGGGCCCTTCGAGCACCCATTCGTGCGTCGGGAACGCCGGCGTACACAGCGTCAGGCACGCGTGCGCGGCGAGATCCCGCGGGCGGGCCGGCGCGCCGTGCCGTTTCACGTACTCGGGCGATGCGCACAGAATGCTGAACGTCGAGCCAAGCAGGTGCGACACGAGCTCCGAGTCGGGCAGCGACGAAGCGGTGACGACGGCCATGTCGCTCGTGCCGTCGAACAGGTCGGGCATGCGCTGCGACAGCGACAGCTCGATCGAGACGTCCGGGAACTGCGCGTGATAGCGCGTCAGCGCGGGCAATACGTAGTGATGGCCGACGCTCGCGAAGCTGTGCATGCGCAGCACGCCGGCCGGGCGCTCGTGCGCGCAGCTCGCCTCTTCTTCCGCGCGGTCCACGTCGGCGAGGATCTGGCGGCAGCGCCGCAGATAGTTTTCACCGGCCGACGTGAGCGCGAGACGGCGCGTCGAACGATTCATCAAGCGGGTGCGCAGGCGCGCCTCGAGCTCCGATACCGCGCGCGACATCGCGCCCGTCGTCGAATTCAGCGATTGCGCGGCCGCGGTGAAGCTGCCCGTCTCGACGACGCGCGAAAACACCCGCATGTTTTGTAGGGTATCCATTCCTGTGAGCAACCTGTAGCGGAGCCGTCATTTTCCTCCACCGGATGCGACAGATTGTTACTCCGGCTGCAACTATCGTTTCCCCGCAACTGCGTTAATGCGCGGGCGCCGCACTCCTACAATCGGCGCCTCACCCGTCGAACGGACCCGTTCGGGCGTACCGCGGCACCTTGCGCGGTCGGCCCTGGGCCCTCTTTTCATGAAGCCACAACCTGCGATCGAGCGACCTTCCATCGAACCGGCACGATGGAGAGCATGGCTCGATCCACTCGGCAACGCGGCGCGCGACTGGGCCGCGACCGACGGGCTGATCTGGCTGCACCTCGCGAAAACCGTGCTCGCGGCGCTGCTGGCGATGGGCATCGCAATGCGTCTGGAGATGTCGCAGCCGCGCACCGCGATGACCACCGTGTTCGTGCTGATGCAGCCGCTGTCGGGGATGGTGTTCGCGAAGAGCTTCTACCGCGTGCTCGGCACGGCGGCCGGCCTCGTCGGCGCGCTCGCGCTCGGCGGGCTGTTCGCGCAGCAGCCCGAGCTGTACATGGCCGGCATCACGCTGTGGATCGGCGGCTGCATCGCACTCGCGGTGCGCAACCGCCACTTCCGCTGGTACGGTTTCGTGCTCGCCGGCTACACGGCCGCGCTGATCGGCCTGCCGGCCGTGATGACGCCGCAGACGCTGTTCCAGTCGGCGCTCACGCGCGCCGCGGAAGTCGCGCTCGGTATCGCGTGCTCGGGCGCGGTCAGCGCGCTGATCCTGCCGTTGAGTTCCGCGAAGGCGCTGATGCGTTCGTTGAGCGCGCGCCACGCGACGTTCGCGGCATTCACGGCCGGCGCACTGGCGGGCGACGTCGCACGCGGCGATTTCGAACGGCGCTTCGCCGACTTCGTCGACGACATCGTCGGCTTCGAAGCGAACCGCGCGTTCGCGTCGTTCGAGGATCCGCACATTCGCGCGCGCAGCCGCCGGCTCGCGCGGCTGAACAGCGAGTTCATGAACGCATGCACGCGGCTGCATGCGCTGCACCAGCTCGTCAAGCGCCTGCGCGCGAATCGCTCGGACGCGGTGCTCGAAGCGCTGGCGCCGCACGTCGACGCGCTCGCGCTGCGCTTCGCCGCGTTGCGCGACGAACGCCAGCGCGGCATCGCACCGGCCACCGGCGCGCTGCTCGACCTGCGCCGCTTCCATGGCGCGCTGCCGAAGGCCGCGCGCGCGTCGCGCCGGGCGCTCGAAGACCACGCGGCCGGCGGCCTGCTCGACTTCGATACCGCGATCGAGCTGCTGTACCGGTTCATCGGCGAATATCTCGGCTACGTCGACACCTACGCGTCGCTCGACCAGGACGATCACGCGTTCGAGCGCTCGGTCACGCATTACGCGGTCAAAACCAATTCGTTCTTCGTCGGTTTCGCGTTCCTGCGCACGGTGATCGCCGTCGGTGCGATGAGCGCGTTCTGGATCGCGTCCGAATGGCCGAGCGGCTCGCTCGCGGTGATCGCCACCGCGATCGCGTGCGCACTCAGCTCGACCTCGCCGCGCGCGCCGAAGTTCGTCGCGCAGATGGGCGTCGGCGCGGCGTTCGCGACCGCGGTCGGCTATGTGTTCCTGTGCTACGTCTATCCGAACATCGACGGCTTCCCGCTGCTGTGCGCGGTGCTGGCTCCCGTGCTGGGCCTGGGCGCGTTTCTCGCGATGCGGCCGGGCCTGTCCGGCTACGGGATCGGCTTCGCGGTGTTCTTCTGCCTGCTCGCGGGCCCCGACAACACGATCGCGTATACGCCGGAAGTGCTGATCAACAACGGGCTGGCGGTCGTCGTCGCGATGCTCGCATGCTCGCTCGTGTTCGCCGTCGTGTTCCCCACCCACATGCCCTGGCTCACCGGCCGGATCGCGCACGACCTGCGCCGCCAGGTGACGCTTGCGTGCGAAGGCGCGCCGAACGGCCTCGAGCAGCGCTTCCAGTCGAGCACGCACGACCTGATGGCGCAATTGCGTACGCTGCTCGTGCGCCGCACGCGGCAGCATCGCGATGCACTGCGCTGGATGCTGTCGACGCTCGAGGTCGGCCACGCCGTGATCGACCTGCGCGACGAGGTGCACGCGTTCCGCGCGTCGAAACCGCCGCAGACGCTACGCTGGACCGGTTCGATCGATGCGGTGCTGCTCGAACTGCCGCGCTTCTTCGACGATCCGACGCCCGCCCGCCATGCGCGCACGCTGAAATCCGTGAATCTCGCGATCCGCGCGGCGCAGCACGCGCTGCAGGCGTGGTACGCGGTGCCCGACGCGCGCCGCAACATGCAGCGAATCGTCGGCTGCCTGCACTTCATGCGCAGCGCGCTGCTCGACAAGGACGCGCCGTTCAACCGGCACCGCCATTGAAGATGGATGTGCGCGCAACGGGATCGTTGTTCCGGATGGAAATAAGCTCTACGGCCCCGGCGATTAATCTTTAAGCAGTGCGAGCCTATAGTTTCCTCACTGCCAGCGAGACTGGCACTCACCCAGGAGAAACAAAATGAAGCCGCTGCACCTCGCCCTCGTTGCCCTGTCGCTCACCGCTGCCGTCGCTCACGCGCAGCCGGCGCCGGCAGACGCCGCACCGCAACAGGCGAACCGCGCCGAGGCGATCCAGGCCGCCGGTCGCGTCGATCGTGCGCAATCGAAGCAGGAGGACCCGAACGCGTGCGTCGGCCCCGTCAGCTTCTGCAACATCTACTTCGGCAGTTGAGCATGACGCCGCGTCGTCACGGCCAGGCCCGCATCGCCCGCACCGTATGCATGACATGCGCGGGCGGACGGCGGCCCGGCCGATCGCGGTCCGGCCGGTCGCCACACCGCCGTCCCGCCCCACGCCGCTTCGATTGAAGGGGCGCTTGCCGTCTCACGCGCCACGCCCCGGCCGCCAGCCCACTTCGCGCAACGCATCCAGCAAGCGCGCCGGCCCGATCCCTTCGACCCGCGCCCCGCGCGACTCGACGTCGCCGCCCGCGACCAGCGCATTCACGATCGCCTCCTCCACCGCTTCGGCCGCCGCGACGAACAGCGCGGAAATATGGTCGTTGTTGACCATCCGCACGTCGGTGGTCGCCGCGCCCTTGCGGCCGTAGTTCGCCGCGGGCAAGCCGTCGTTGCCCGTTGCGAACGCGAGGAAGATATCGCCGCTCGAATCCTCGGTGCCACCGCCGACGCGGGCGAGCCCGACGCCCGCGCGCTGCGCGAGACGCGTGCATTGATGCGGCAGCAACGGTGCATCGGTCGCGATCGTGACGACGATCGAGCCCATGCCGGCCTCGCCTTTCGCGCCTGCTTCGCGAAACGGCGAATGCGCGTGCCGCAGCACTTCGCCGACCGGGTAACCGGCCACGCGCAGCATCTCGCGCACGCCGTAGTTCGCCTGCACGAGCGCGCCGACGGTCCAGCCGCCCGCATCGCTCGCCAGCACGCGCGACGCGGTGCCGATGCCGCCCTTGAACTCGTGGCAGATCATGCCCGTGCCGCCGCCCACGCCGCCTTCGGCGACCGGCCCCGACTGCGCGGCGGCCAGCGCCTGCAAGACGTGTGCGGCATTCACGTGCTGCCCCCAGATGTCGTTCAGCAGGCCGTCGTAGGTCTCCATCACGACCGGCATGCACCAGTACACGCGCCCGGCCGCCGCTTCGCGCTCATTCGCGACGAGCGCGTCGCGCACCGCGCCGACGCTGTGCGTGTTCGTATAGGCGATCGGCGTCGTCAGCAGGCCGGCTTCGCGGATCCATTCGAGCCCGGTCGCGTCGCCGTTGCCGTTCAGCACGTGCACGCCCGCGAAGCACGGCGAATCGTGCGCGGCGCCCGCGCGCGGCTCGATGACGGTGACGCCGGTGCGGATCGACGCGTCGCCGTTCTCGACGTTCAGCGTGCAGTGTCCGACCCGCACGCCCGGTACGTCCGTGATCGCGTTGAAGCGGCCGGGCGTGCCGAGGCCGATGCGGATGCCGAGATCCCTCGTGCGCATGATGCGATTCCTCCAGTCTTTCAATCTTTCAATGGTTCGATGTTTCGGTGCTGCAAGATGTCGATCCGGTGCTCAGAGCGCGCGGAATGCTTCGCTGTGACGCGCCCAGGCCACGTACATCGCGAGCGCCGCGACCAGCAGCCCCGCGATGATGATCAGGTCGGTCGGCTTCGTCGCCGTCGCGAGCGTCGTGTAGAGCGTATACGCGGCGCCCGCCACCGCGACGAGCGGCGTCACGGGCCACAGCGGCATCCGGTAGTGATGCTCGACGTCGCGGCGCACGAACCGGCTCGCGAGCGCGGCCAGCCCGACGACGAGGTAGATCAGCAGCAGCAGGTCGACGGTGAACGCGGTCAGCTCGTCGAGGCTCGACACGAACACGAGCCCGGCCGACGGAATGGCCAGCGCGATCGTCGCGAGCCACGGCGATTCGAGGCGCGGATGGATCGTCGAGAACGCGCGGTTGCAGGTGCGCGACCAGAGCGCATGCCGGCCGCTGCTGTACAGCAGGCGGCCCATCGTGATCACGATCGCGATGATCGCGTTGAACACCGACAGGAAGATCCCGCCGCTGACCACGCGCGACACGGCCGGATTGCTCAGCGAGCGCACGACATAGCCGATCGGGTCGGCGCTCTTCGTCAGTTCCGTCAGCGACGGCGCGCCGAGCACGATGGCGGTGAGCGGAACCAGTTCGACGACGAGGATCACGAGCAGCGAATAGATCACCGCCTTCGCGACGTTGCGGTTGCCGCCGCGCAGGTCTTCCGCGAGATAGGCGGCCGAGCCGAAGCCGTTGTAGCAGAAGATCGCGGTGCCGATCGCGGGCACGATGGCCGCGAGCGTGGCCGGCGCGAGCGCATTGCCGCTCGCGACGACCGGTGCGATCAATACGTCGGCGCCGCGCTGCGGCGAGCCGAAACCGAGGCCCGCGATCAACATCAGCACGCCGATTTCGACGACCAGGAACGCGCCGGTGATCCACGCATTCGTCTTGATGTTCAGCATGCCGAGCAGATAGCTGAGCAGCACGATCGTCAGCGCGACGGACTTCTTGCCGAAGTGCGTACCGAGCGCGTTGTTCAGGTACGGCGCGGCGCCGCTCGCGAGCACCGCCGGGATGAACACGCTGACGGACAGCACCGTGATGAAGGTCAGGTAGCCGGGCAGCGTGCCGAACACGCGTTTGGCCATCACGTATTCGCCGCCCGCGCTGCGGTGCGCGGCGCTGAGTTCCGCATAGCAGAGCGCGAAAGCGAGCGCGAGCACGCCGCCGAGCACGAACGACAGCACGGCGCCGCTGCCGGCCTGCTGGATCGCGAACGGCGCGATCACGAAGATCGAGCTGGCCGGCGTCACGCCCGATACGGTGATCATCACTGCGTCGCGCACGCTGAGCGTCTGCGACAGCGCGCGCGGCGCGTCTTCCGTTGCAGAGGCCGCTTGCAGCGTGCCCGTGGATTCCGACATCATCGCCATTTCGTTCTCCAATGTTCCTGTGCCGCGTTTTTTTGAACACCCATACTCGGGCCCGATTGATTGCGTGGCAGTCTAGGAAGCCAATTTCAGGACCGCTATTCCCCCTTCGTGTTACGCCCTTCCGGTGGTGGTATGGATCGTCTCTTTTCCGAAATCGCGATGCACCAGGCGCTCGGCCGCGCAATCGATCATCTCGGCCAGCCGCGCTTCTGGCGGTTCCTCGTGCTGCTGCTCAACGAAATGGCGCCGTTCGACAACGCGCTCGCGACCGCGGTCGGCCGCGACGGCGTGCCGCTCGTGCTCGACGAATACGACACGGGCGGCACCGATACCGCGTCGCCGGTGCCGCTTTACCTGAATGGGTTATATCTGCTCGATCCGTTCCTGCAGGCCGCGCACGACGGGCTCGCCGACGGCTGCTACCGGCTCGAGGAAGTCGCGCCGGACCTGTTTCGGCAGAGCGAGTATTTCCTGAGCTATTTCCGCGACGCGGTCGGCGACGACGAGATCCAGATTCTGGTGCGGCCGAATGCCGATACGCTGCTGTCGCTGTCGCTCGGTGCATCGGCGCGCTTCGACGTCGAGCCGCTCGGCAAGCTGACGGCCGCGATGCCGTGGGTGCTCGCGGTCATCCGGCAGCACTGGCGGCTGGTGGGCGACGCCACGCGCACGACGCCCGATGCCGATCTCGGCGCGCGCGTCGAGCAGGCGCTCGCACGCTTCGGCGCGGGCGTGCTGACCGACCGAGAGATGTCGATCGCACGCATGGTGCTGCGCGGCAATTCGTCGAAGGCGATCGCCGAGCGGCTCGCGATTTCACCCGAAACGGTGAAGGTGCATCGGCGGCACGTGTACGCGAAGCTCGGGATTTCGTCGCAGCCCGAGCTGTTTTCGCGCTTCATTCAGGCGCTGGGGGACGATGCGGCCGGATGAGTGCGTCGGCCGGCACGCGCGAGCCGGGCTCGGGGACGGACGCCGAATACCGACGCATGACGACGATCGTCGCGCCGTTGCGCGCGCCCTACGTGCCGCCGATATGCCCCCCGATCTTCTCGCAGCGTCGCCAAAAACCGCCTATCGTGAAGAAGGCGCCCGTTTGCCGCCATTCGCCCCGGGTCGCTCGCTCGCGCGGGCGGGTGGCGACGGCGCCGTGCTCCGGCACCATTCATCGCGATTCCGGCGCACGCTCGCCCGTGCGCGATCGCGGCCGCTCACCGGACTATCAGGAGGCACTCATGAAAGCCGCGCTGCTCGTCAGCTCCGCCCTGCTCGCCATTGCGTCAGCTTCGGCCACGGCCCAGGGTTCCATCACGAAGGAAGAAAACGGCGCACTCGTCGCCGCGAACGGGATGACCGTCTACACGTTCGACAAGGACAAGCCCAACGCCGGCACCAGCGCCTGTACCGGCCCATGCGAAACCCTGTGGCCGCCGTACAAGGCCAGCGCGACCGACGTACCGGTCGGGCCCTACACGATCGTCAAGCGCGACGACGGCAGCCCGCAATGGGCGTACAAGGGCAAGCCGCTGTACTTCTTCTCGAAGGACATGAAACAGGGCGAGCGCAACGGCGACAACTTCAAGAACGTGTGGCACGTGGTCGCGCCGTAAGCACGTAAAAAGCCCGCCGCCGATCGGCGATCGGGGCGGGCCCTGGCAGTTCCGCAGGTCGCACCGGCTGGATGCAGCCGGTGCGCGCGTCAGCTCAGCGGTTCGACGGGAAGCTGAACACCGTTCCTTCGCGCACGCCGGCCGACGGCCAGCGCTGCGTGATCGTCTTGCGCTTCGTGTAGAACCGCACGGCATCCGGGCCGTACGCGTGCAGATCGCCGAACAGCGAACGCTTCCAGCCGCCGAACGAGTGATACGCGACCGGCACCGGCAACGGCACGTTGATGCCGACCATCCCGATCTGGATGTTGTCGCTGAAGTAGCGTGCCGCTTCGCCGTCGCGCGTGAACAGGCACGTGCCGTTGCCGTACTCGTGCGCATCGATCAGCGCCATCGCCTCGTCGAGCGACTTGAGGCGGATCACGCCGAGCACGGGCCCGAAGATCTCGTGCTGATAGATCGGCATGCCGGGCTTCACGTTGTCGAACAGGCACGGGCCGAGGTAGTAGCCGCCGTCATGGCCGTCGACCTTCACGCCGCGACCGTCGACGACGAGCGTCGCGCCCGCCGCCACACCCGCCTCGACGAAACCGGTGACCTTCTCGAAATGCTGCTGCGTGACGAGCGGGCCCATGTCGACGCCCGCGCCGTTGCCAGGGCCGACCTTCATCTTCTCGATCTCGGCCTTCAGCCCCGCGACGACCTGGTCCCCCGTTTCGTCGCCGATCGCGACGACGAGCGGAATCGCCATGCAGCGCTCGCCGCACGAGCCGTACGCGGCGCCCATCAGCGCGTTCACCGCGTTGGGGATATCGGCATCCGGCATCACGACCGCGAAGTTCTTCGCGCCGCCGAGCGCCTGCACGCGCTTGCCGTGCGCGCACCCGGTCGCGTAGATATATTCGGCGATCGGCGTCGAGCCGACGAAGCTCACCGCCTTCACGCGCGGATCGGTCAGGATCGTATCGACCGCTTCCTTGTCGCCGTTCACGATGTTCAGCACGCCCGGCGGCAGGCCGGCTTCGAGCGCGAGCTCGGCCATGCGCAGCGTCGACGACGGCGTGCGCTCGGACGGCTTCAGCACGAACGTGTTGCCGCACGCGACGGCCATCGGCCACATCCACAGCGGCACCATCACCGGGAAGTTGAACGGCGTGATGCCGGCCGCGACGCCGAGCGCCTGGAACTCGCTCCACGAATCGATCGCGGGGCCGACGTTCTTGCTGTGCTCGCCCTTCAGCAGCTCGGGCACGTAGCTCGCGTACTCGACGTTCTCGATCCCGCGCTGCAGTTCGCCCATCGCATCGGCGAGCACCTTGCCGTGCTCGGCCGTGATCAGCGCGCACAGTTCTTCCGCGTGCTCCTCGAGCAGCGTCTTGAAGCGGCCCATCACGCGGGCGCGCTTCAGCGGCGGCGTGTTGCGCCAGGCCGGAAACGCGGCCTGCGCGGACGCGATCGCGGCTTCGACGGTCAGCTTGTCGGCGAGCGCGACGCTCTTGTGCGATTCGCCGGTGGCCGGGTCGAACACCGGCTGGACGCGGCTGCCGCCGTCGACACGCTTGCCGTCGATCAGGTGGCCGACGGTGGAGGTCACATTGCTGTCGTGTTTCATGGTTCGGGCTCTATCGTGAATTCGGTTGTCGCTGCGGGCGAGCCGTGGCTCAGTCGACTTCGTTCAGTGCATCGGACAGCGCGTTGACCAGGTTGTCGATCTCGCGCTTCTCGGCGATGAACGGCGGCGCGAGCTGGATCGTGTCGCCGCCGTAGCGCACGTAGAAGCCCTTCGCCCAGCAGCGCATCGCGATTTCGTACGGGCGCCGTGCCGGCTCGCCCGGCAGCGCGGCGATCGTCAGGCCGGCCGCCAGCCCGTAGTTGCGGATGTCCGCGATGTGGCGCTGGCCCTTCAGCCCGTGCACGGCCGCCTCGAAATGCGGCGCGAGATCGCGCACGCGGGCCACCGCGTCTTCCTTCACCAGCAGGTCGAGCGCCGCGACGCCGGCCGCGCAGGCGACCGGGTGCGCCGAATACGTGTAGCCGTGCGGGAACTCGAGCATGTACTCGGGGCCGCCCGCGGCCATGAACGTGTCGTAGATCTCCTTCGTCGCGATCACGCCGCCGAGCGGCTGCGTGCCGTTCGTCACCTGCTTCGCGAAGTTCATGATGTCCGGCACCACGCCGAATGCGTCGGCGCCCGTCATCGCGCCGGCCCGGCCGAAGCCCGTGATCACCTCGTCGAAGATCAGCAGGATGTCGTGCGCGGTACAGATGTCGCGCAGGCGCTTCAGATAGCCCTTCGGCGGCACGACCACGCCCGCCGAACCGGAGAACGGCTCGACGATCACGGCCGCGATGTTCGATGCGTCGTGCAGCGCGATCAGCTCGAGCAGGCGGTCTGCCAGCTCGGCGCCGTGCTCCGGCATGCCGCGCGAGAACTTGTTCTCGGCCAGTTGCGTATGCGGCAGGAAATCGGCGTCGAGGCCCTGGCCGAACAGCTTGCGGTTTGGCCCGATCCCGCCGACCGAGATGCCGCCGAAGTTCACGCCGTGGTAACCCTTCTCGCGGCCGATCAGGCGCGTCTTCGTGCCCTTGCCTTTCGCGCGCCAGTACGCGCGGGCCAGCTTCAGCGACGTGTCGGCCGCTTCCGAGCCCGAGCCCGTGAAGAACACGTAGTCGAGGCCGGCCGGCGTGAGTTCCTTGATCTTGTTGGCGAGCTCGAACGATTTCGGATGGCCGAACTGGAAGGCCGGCGCGTAGTCGAGCTGCGCGACCTGGCGGCTCACGGCCTCGACGATTTCCGTGCGGCCGTGACCGAGGCCCGTGCACCAGAGGCCCGACAGGCCGTCGAAGATCTTGCGGCCTTCAGCGTCGGTGTAATACGCGCCCTTGCCCGACACGATCAGGCGCGGATCGGCCTTGAACTGGCGGTTGGCCGTGAACGGCATCCAGTGCGCATCGAGCCACGCGGCGTCGGTGCGGAGGTTGATTTCGTCGTGCTGGGCGGTGGTGATGTCGGTCATGTCGGTCGGCGCGGCGCGCCCCTCCTCCTGGTAATGATGTTGCACATTGTCGGGACGCCAATTAGTCTTTTGAATATCGCAATATCAATGTTCACTTGCTCATCGATGCAAGCAAAGAAACCGAAGAGCCGCGCGCTGCTCGGGCAGCTCAGCGACATGGACCTGCGCCTGCTGCGGGTCTTCAAGGGCGTCGTGCAGTGCGGCGGGATGGCGGCGGCCGAGCTGGAACTGAATATCGGCATCTCGACGATCAGCCGGCACGTGAAGGATCTGGAAACCCGGCTCGGCCTCGTGCTGTGCCGGCGCGGCCGCGCGGGCTTCACGCTGACGCCCGAGGGGCAGACGGTGTACGAGGAAACGCTGCGACTGCTCGCGTCGATGGAAGCATTTCGCAGCAGGATCGACGGTATTCACGACAAGATGGGCGGAGAACTGCACATCGCAGTGTTCGACAAGACGGCCACCAATCCGCATGCGCGCCTGGGCGACGCGATCCGCCAATTCGCGGACGAAGCGCCCGACGTCGCGCTGAACCTGCACGTCGCGTCGATCAACGAGGTCGAGCGCGGGATCATCGACGGCAGCTATCAGGTCGGGATCATTCCGGCGCACCGCAACTCGGGCAGCCTCGTGTATTCGTCGCTGTTCGACGAACGGATGCTGCTCTATTGCGGCCGCCAGCATCCGCTGTTCGACGCGCCGCACGGCAAGCTCACGTGGACGACGATCCGCGATCACGCATTCGCCGGGCTCGGTTTCCATTCGCCGAACATGGAACTGAGCCATCGCGCGAAGCTCACCCGCAGCGCGACCGCGTCGGACCAGGAATCGATCGCGACGCTGATCCTGTCCGGCCGCTATCTCGGCTTCCTGCCCGATCACTACGCGGAGAGTTTTGAAAACAAGGGGCTGATGCAGCCGGTCGCGCCGCACCGGTTCAATTACCGGTGCCGGTTCGTGAGCCTGCTGCGGCGCTCGCCGCGGCCGTCGCGGGCCGCGCTGCTGTTCCAGTCGTGCCTCGAAGCCGCGCATGCGGCGGTGCGGCCGGCGGCGTAGCGGCTTCCGGCTCGGTCAGGCCCCGTCGCCGCCCGGGCCCGGCCGCGTCCGCCTGCGCGCGACGAAATGCGTCGCGACGCTCTGCGATAATGCCAACCTCTTTCCGTTTCCACGCCGCCTTCCGCCATGACGCAGCCGTCCGCCCCGCTCTCCACCGATCTGCCGCCGATCTCGTGCCTGCCCGGCGACGCGCTGCCGTGGTTGCCGATGAGCGCCGACCTGCCGGGGCTCGCGATCAAGTACCTGCACATCAATGCGGCCGAGGACACGCTTACCGCGCTGCTGAAGATGCCGGCCGGCGGCACGCTGCCGCGCCACCGCCACGACGGCGAGGTGTTCGTCCATACGCTGCAGGGTGCGTGGCGCTACCGCGAATACGACTGGGTCGCGCACGCCGGTTCGACGGTGCTCGAACCGGCCGGCTCGGTGCATACGCCGGAAACGCTCGGCGCACCCGGTGAGGATGTGATCACGCTGAACGTGATGCGCGGCGACCTCGTGCTGCTCGACGACGACGGCCGCGAAACGGCGCGCGAGAACTGCCGCGTCGCGCTGCTGCGCCAGCGCAAGCATGCGCGGACGGCGCCGGATGCGGCCTCGGCGTTCGTGACGCGGTAAGTACATGACAAGACAGGCGACGTCGGCGCCGCGCGATCCGCGCGGCGGTGCCGCGGCCGATCGCCCGAATGGCCGCCGGCACGCTTCGCCGGCCACCCCGCTCGTTACCGAAATCGCCGGAAAAACCGCCGAATATCGTCGGCCAGCAGATCCGGCTCCTCCATCGCGGCGAAATGGCCGCCGCTCGGCATGTCGGTCCACTGCGCGACGTCGAACACACGTTCGAGCCAACTGCGCGGCGGGCGGCTGATCTCCTTCGGAAAACGCGCGAACGCGACCGGCGCCGCCACGCGTTGCCCGGCCGCAAACCGCATCGGCTGCAGCCGGTTTTCCCAATACATCTGCATGGAAGAGCCGATGCAGCCCGTGAACCAGTACAGCGATATGCCCGTCAGCAGCGTGTCGTGCGAAAAACGCCGCGCGACGTCGCCGTCGCAATCGCTCCATGCACAGAATTTCTCGGCGATCCACGCGGCCAGCCCGAGCGGCGAATCGTTGAGCGCGACGGCCAGCGTCCGCGGCTTCGTCATGTGGACGTGCGCGTACCCGCCTTCGAGCGCCGCCCACTCGCCGCGCTGCGTCAGGAACGCCTGCTCGTCGTCGGTCAGCGGCCGCGCCGCGTCGATCGGCGGTTCGTAGTTGCCGGGCAGGTAGTTCAGATGGATGCCGTCGACCACGCCCTCATGCCGCGCGCCGAGCGCGACCGACACGCCCGCGCCCAGGTCGCCGCCCTGCGCGCCGAACCGTGGGTAGCCGAGGCCGGCCATCAATTCCGCCCAGCAGTCGGCGACCTGGAGCGCCGACGTGCCGGGCGCCGCCGGTGCGGGAGAAAACAGGAAGCCGGGTAGCGACGGCGCGACGATGTCGAATGCGTCGTCCGGATCGCCGCCGAACGCAGCCGGATCGCACAGGCGGTCGATCAGCGCGTGGAATTCGAATGCGGAACCGGGCCAGCCGTGCGTGACGACGAGCGGATAGGGTTTCGGCCCCGTGCCGCGCCGATGCACGAAATGCACGCGCCGGCCGCCGACGTCCGCGACGAACTGCGGCAGCCGGTTCAGCACACGTTCCGCCGCGCGCCAATCGAAGCCGTCGGCCCAGTACGCGGCCAGTTCGCGCAGCCACGTGCCGTCGACGCCCTGCTGCCAGGGCTCGGCCGGTGTGAGGTTCGGTGGGCGGCTGTCGCGCACGCGCCGACGCAGGTCGTCAAGGGCTTGATCGGGTATCGCAATATCGAACGGCTCGGCGCGCATCGTGTCTCCTCGCGAAACATGTCGACGCGATTCTGCGCGCTTTTTCGGACCCGCGCTGGCGGCGGCCGCGTGCGTCACCCGGTTTCCCGTTCGTCCGCGCGCGCGTCGCGCCGCAACGCCTGCGGCGGCACGCCGAACCCGCGCACGAACGCGTCGCGCATGTGCCGGCGGTCGCGAAAACCGTTCTCCTTCGCGATCACGTCGAGCGGATGGCGGCTTTGCTCGATCATCAGCCGCGCCGATTCGAGCCGCAGCCGCTCGATCGCCTTCGCGGGCGACTGACCGGTTTCCAGCGTAAACACGCGGCTGAACTGGCGCGGGCTCAGGTGCACGGCCTCTGCCAGCTCCTCGACCGTCAGTGCGCGGCCGAGATGCTGCCGCGCATAGTTCAGCGCGTTCTGGATCCGGTCGGATTTCGGCGCAAGCTCGAGCATTTCCGAATGCTGCGACTGGCCGCCGGCCCGGCGCTGATGCATCACCAGCTTGTGCGCGACCGAGCGCGCGGCGTCGGCGCCGAGATCCTTTTCCACCATCGCGAGCGCGAGATCGAGGCCGGCCGTCATCCCGGCCGACGTCCAGATCGGGCCGTCGACGATGAAGATCCGGTCGTCCTCGACGCGGATCTCCGGATAGTGCCGCTGCATGTCGCGGCCGAACGCCCAGTGCGTGGTCGCGCGGCGCTGCGCGAGCAGCCCGGCCTCGGCCAGCACGAACGCGCCCGTGCAGATGCCGGCGATCCGCCGTGCATGCGCATGCGCGCGGCGCAGGTAGGCGACGACGCCGGCCGGCGCCGGCGCGGCGAGCGGATCGTTGACGCCCGCGACGATCCACGTATCGACGCCGAGCCGCCCGCGCAGCGCGCGCGTGGCGACCGGCAGCCCGAGCGACGAGCGCACGTCGCCGCCGTCGACCGAATAGTTGTCCATCGCGTAGAACGGCGCGTCCATCCCCATGTTCGCGTACTCGAACACCGACTGCGCGGCGAGCGCCATGATCTGGAAGCCGTCGCTGATCAGAAAGCCGATTCGGTGCATCTGCGTTCTCCGGTTTCGTGCCGATTGGCCCGATGTCCGAAATCATACCCATCTACGTCATTTATGTCGCGGCGCGTCGAGGCCAGAATGCGTTCACGCCATCCGGCCACCCTCATCGAAACGGAGCACATCATGACGCAAGCACATCGCGGTACCGCCCTCATCACCGGCGCGTCGTCGGGCATCGGCGCCGTGTACGCGGACCGCCTCGCGCGCCGCGGCTACGACCTGATCCTGGTCGCGCGCAACCGCGACCGGCTGAACGCCCTCGCCGAGCGCATCACGAACGACACGCGGCGCAGCGTCGAGATCGTCGACGCGGACCTCAACGACCGCGCGGCGCTCGCCGCCGTCGAAGCGAAGCTGAAACAGGACGCGAGCATCACGCTGCTCGTGAACAACGCGGGCGTCGGCACGCATGCGCCGCTGCTCGACAGCGACGTCGACGCGATGACGCGGATGATCGACCTGAACGTGACCGCGCTCACTCGGCTGACCTATGCGGCCGTGCCCGGCTTCGTCGCACGCGGCCGCGGCGCGGTGATCAACATTTCGTCGATCGTCGCGATCTCGCCGGAAACGCTGAACGGCGTGTACGGCGGCAGCAAGGCGTTCGTGCTCGCGTTCAGCCAGTCGCTGCATCACGAACTCGCCGACAAGGGCGTGCAGGTGCAGGCCGTGCTGCCCGGCGCGACGGCCACGGATTTCTGGCAGACGGGCGGCCTGCCGCTCGAGCATCTGCCGAAGGAAATTGTGATGAGCGCACAGGACATGGTCGATGCCGCATTGGTCGGGTTCGATCGAGGCGAACTCGTGACGATCCCGTCGCTGCACGCGGGCGACGAATGGGAGGCGTACGAGGCCGCGCGCCGCACGATGGCGCCGCACCTGTCGGCCGATACGCCCGCGCCGCGTTACACCGCGGCGCGCTAGTTGCCGGCGGGGCCCGCGCCGCGCGGGGCGGCGCGCACGCCGAGCATCAGCGCCACGCCGCTCGCGACCAGCAGCGCGGCGAGCAGGTACACGGCGAGATCCATGCTGCCCGTGCGCGTGCGGATCATCCCGATCACCCACGGGCTGACGATGCCGCTCGTGATCCCGATGCTGCTGATCAGCGCGATCCCGGCCGCGGCCGCGTTGCCGGACAGGTAGCGGGTCGGCACGGCCCAGAAGATCGGCAGCGCGGCGAAGATCAGCGTCGCCGCGATCGACAGGCACGCGAGCATCGCAGCGAAGCTGTGCAGATGCAGCGTCAGCGCCGCGAGCGCGAGGCCGCCGCCGATCGTGCAGCACGCGAAGTGCTTGCGGCGCTCGCCGGTGCGGTCCGAGCGGCGCGCGATCAGCACCAGCCCCACCGCGCCCACCCCATTCGGCACGACCGTGTAGAGGCTCACGGCGACGACGTCGGTCACGCCGAAGTCGCGGATCATCAGCGGCATCCAGAAGTTGAGCGTCAGCGACGCGCAGGTCAGCGAGAAATAGATGAACGCGAACAGGTACACGCGCGGGTTCGCGAGCGCGGCCATCACGCTGCGCCCGTCGTGCGCGCCGCCGGGTGCTTGGCCTTCTGCGCACAGCGCGGCGACGCGCGCCTTTTCGTCGGCCGTCAGCCACGTGGCGTCCCGCGGCCGGTCGACGAGCAACGTGAACGCGGCGAACGCGAGCAGGATCGCCGGCGCGCCTTCGATCGCGAACATCCACTGCCAGCCGTGCAGCCCGAGCACGCCGCTCATGTCGCGCATGATCCAGCCGGACAACAGCCCGCCGAGCACGCCGGCCACCGCGACGCCCGCGAAGAACACCGAGATCGCCGCCGCCCGCCGGTTCGCGGGAAACCAGTAGGTCAGGTACAGCACGATGCCGGGGAAGAAGCCGGCCTCGAACACGCCGAGCAGGAAGCGCAGCACGTAGAAATGCGACGGCTGCGACACGAACATCATCCCGGTCGACGCGAGGCCCCACAGCAGCATGATCCGCGTGAACGTGCGGCGCGCGCCGAACCGCGCGAGCAGCATGTTGCTCGGCACTTCGCAGAACACGTAGCCGACGTAGAACACCGCGGCGCCGAGGCCGTACATCGCATCGCTGAAGCCGAGATCGTGCTTCATCTGCAACTGCGCGAAGCCGATGTTGATGCGGTCGAGAAACGACACGACGTAGCAGAGGAACAGGAACGGAACGATCCGCCACGCGATCTTGCGGAACAGCAGCGCGTCGCTGATTGCGGAGTTGGATACGGAAGCCGAAGCGCTCGCGTGCGCGAGCGTCGCTTCGGCGGGAAGCGATTGGGGCATGTCTCTCTCCAAACGGGCCGCGCGATGTCGAGCGCGCGGCAGTCTCCGAGGGCGTGCGTGCGCCCTGCTTTCTTGTGAGACCGGATACGGCCGCCGGCTCCGCGGCGCGATGCCGCCGCGAATGCCGCAACCGTCAGGGAAACGGCGGCGCGGTCATCTGAACACCGCGCCGCCGCCTTGAGCCATTCACTCCTGGAGCGCGGCCCACATTTCCTTGTCGCGCTGCGCGGTCCAGATGCGCGGATGCGCGATGCCGCTCGCTTCGTCGAACGCGCGCGACACGTCGAACGGCAGACAGTGTTCGTAGATGAACACGTGGCCGAACTTCGGGTCCATCGCCTCGCGCGTGAGCGCCATCGCCGCCTTCAGGTCGAGATTGCGCTCGACGGCCTTGCGGCCCTGCGCGAGCAGCGTCGTGACGAAATCCTTCGTGTAGTCGAGGCCCTTGTTCACTTCGGCCGGATTCAGCAGCGCGGGGCCGCGGCCCGGGACGAGTTTCTCGGCGCCGAGCGCGCGCAGCGCCTCGAGCGTGGCCGGCCACTGTTCGAGCTGCGCGTCGCCGCAATAGCACGCGGCGTCGTATTCGACGAGGTCGCCGGAGAACAGCACCTTCTGCGACGGCAGCCACACGATCGTGTCGCCCTTCGTGTGGCCCGAGCCGACGTGCATGATCTTCACTTCGAGCTTGCCGAGAAACAGCGTGATCTCGCGCTCGAACACGAGCGTCGGCCACGTCAGCCCCGGCACCGTCTCGACGCCGGCGAACAGGCGCGGGAAGCGCTCGATCTCCGACTTCATGTCGGCCTCGCCGCGCTCGACGATCATCTCGTACGTGCCGCGGCTCGCGATCACGTGCTGCGCGCCTTCGGCGAAATACGCGGACGCGCCGAGCACGCGCACCGCGTGGTAATGCGACAGCACCACGTGCTTGATCGGCTTGTCGGTCACGCTGCGGATCCTCGCGATCAGGTCCTGCGCCATCGCGGGCGTCGCGGTCGTGTCGACGATCAGCACGCTGTCGTCGCCGATGATCACGCCGGAGTTCGGATCGCCTTCGGCTGTGTACGCGTACGCGTTCTCGGACAGCTGCGTCCAGGTGACTTTCTTCTCTTCCAGATCGGCTTGGGAGGCGAATGCTTTGGCCATTGTGCGTTCCGTGGCTGCGAGCCATGTGTTGAGGGGAATGAGCGGATCATCTGCCCGCATCGAATATTTGTCAATGGCAAATGAGCTTGCTATTGTCTAATACGGGTAAACCTGCGGGCTGGTGCCGAAAACGGCGTCGGATACCATGCGGGGTTTCGTCAACGGAAGAATCATCGCGTGCAGAACCACGAAGTCAGCGCGGACGATGCGCCGCCCAAGGCGCAGCGCGGCATCCAGAGTGTCGAGGTCGGCGGCCGGCTGCTCGACGCGCTCGCGCGCCGGCGCAAGCCGCTCGGGCTGTCGGAGCTGGCCGCGGCGGCCGACCTCTCCACCGCGCAGGCGCACACCTATCTCGTGAGCCTGACGCGGCTCGCGCTCGTGAAACGCGACGCGATCACCGGCAACTACGAGCCCGGCCCGCTGTCGCTGCGGCTCGGGCTGATGTCGATCGAGCGCCAGCCGGCCTATCGCGCGACGCTGCCGCATGCGGTGCGGCTCGCGGAAACGGTCGGCCTGAGCGTCGCGTTGTCGGTGCCGGGCGTGCTCGGCCCGACGATCGTGCGCATCGAGCACGGCGGCTATCCGTTGCACGTGAACCTGCACGTCGGTTCGGTGATGTCGCTCGACACGACGGCAACCGGCCGCGTGTTCCGCGCGTTCGGCGACGCCGCGCAACTCGACGCGATGGCGGCCAGCCAGGCCGGCGCGGGCGATACGCTCGCCGGCGCCGAACGCGAGCCGGCCGCGCCGGACGCCGATGCGCAGCACGTCGAACTCGACGCGATCCGCGCGCGCGGCATCGACCGCAGCATCGACCGGCCCAGCCCCGGCGTCAGCGGGATGTGCGTGCCTGTTTTCGATGCACACGGGCGCCTGCAACTCGCGTTGACGGTGATCGGTTCGACGGGATCGATCGATGTCGACTGGAACGGGCCGATCGCGGCGGCCTTGCGCGACGCGGCGCGTCAGGCGACCGCGTCGCTCGGCGCGGTGCATGCGGAACCGACGCCCGCGCCGGCGTTGGCCGCGGCGCGCGTGCCGCCCGCGCTCGCCGACGACACGAAAGCGCAACGCGGGATCAATGCCCTCGACAGCACCGGCGACTTGCTGCTCGCGCTGGTCTCGGCGGGCCGCGCGCTGCCGCTGCGCGATCTCGCGACGGCGGCCGGCATGCCGGCCGCGAAGGCGTTTCCGCATCTCGTCAGCCTGCAGAAGATCGGCCTGTTGAGCCGCGACGACGCCGGCTGCTTCGACGGCGGCCCGCTCGCGCAGGCGCTCGGCCTGATCGCGATGCAGCGCGTATCGCCGACGCGCGACGCGGAAGCCGAGATCGTCGCGCTCGCCGGCGCGACCGACATGAGCGTGGCCGCCGCGACGCTCGGGCCGCTCGGGCCGACCGTGATCCGGCTCGAGGAATCGGCGCGGCCGCAGCACGTGAGCCTGCAGGTCGGCACCGTGATGTCGCTCGTCAATACGGCGATCGGACGGATTTTCGCGTCCGGCATGTCCGACGACGTGCTGGCCGATCTGCTCGCCAACGAGCCCGTGCGCCTCGCCGGCGCGTCCGCCGCACCCGACGACGCGGCGTTCCGCGCACGGCTCGCGGCGATCCGCGCGGACGAACTCGATTTCGCGTTCGACGCGCCGGTGCCGGGCATCGGGACGATCGCCGCGCCCGTGTTCGATCACACCGGCAGCATCCGGCTCGTGATCGCGATCATCGGCGCGTCGCGCGGCTTCCCGCGTGGGCCGGACAGCGAGCTGGCGCGGACGCTGCGGGCCGCGACGCGGCGGCTGTCGTGGCGCTTCGGGTGGATCGGCCGGTAATCGCGCGCTTTTCCCGAACGTACGCTCGAATCCCTTCCTTTCGCCCCGTGAGGCGTGCCGGCACGGCCTCGTCACGCCTATCCGATACGCCCGGGCAGCCGATATTCATGTTGCGCAGCAGCAACATAAATTGTCAGTAATTCTCATATAACGAAATCGCATTTCACAAGGCGGAGGTGTTTCGCTATGATTAGGGTTATCCCTAACTCGCCACCTATATGGGGCTTCGTCATGCAAACGTCTAATGTCTCCGATCGTTCCACCCAATCCACTGGCTGGCTCGCACGTGTTGGCGAGCTGCTGGCAGAGGCTTGGGCGCTGCACCTCGAGAACTGCGAAGTCATCGCTGAAGCACACGCGCGCCTGCCGCGCTGAGCGGGCAGCCGGATTGCCGGCCACCGGAGCGCCGGCCGCCTGATTCGCTTGCGCTGACGCACGCCGGCAGCGGCTGTTGCCGCGCCGGTCGTGTAGCAAGAGGCCGGGCGCGCCCTGCCGAACACGCTCACCGCGCGGCGAGCGTTTCGAGATCGTCTTGAGAGGCCGTGTTTCAGGCCGATACCGGCGCCGATTCATCCGTTATCGGCGCGGATCGGTGTAAACCGGTCGCTTCGGCGAGAAACCATTCCCCGCCGGCGCGCGATTGTGCCCGGCCATCGCGGACGGAAGATTCATCCGTTTTCGTGTATCCGCGGGCCCTTTCCCCGGCGAGCCCTCCCTGTCGGCCCTGCGCCGGTTTCCTCCGCGCAAGCGCCGCGCCGCATCGCCGCCCGCCGCGACGACGGCCTCGCCAGCAATTCCCCGTCACACCTGAATCGAAGGCACGTCCTTCATGCACCGCAGCGCGAACATCGAGCGGCTATGCCGGATGCTCGAAATCCGGTACAGCTTTTCCCGCAGAAAGCGTTCGTAGCCGGCCGTGCCGTCCACCGCCACCTTGATCCAGTAGTCGTATTCGCCCGACACGAGATACGCCTCGAGCACTTCCGGCAGCGCCGCCAGTTCGGCGCCGAAGCGCGCCAGCGCGTCGTCCTCGTGGCGATCGAGCGTGACTTCGAGGATCACGATGTCCGCGTAGCCGAGCTTGCGCTGGTTGACCAGTGCGACATAGCCGTCGATATAGCCGTCGAGTTCGAGTTGCCGCGTGCGGTTCCAGCAGGCGGTGGTCGACATGCCGATCTGTTCGGCGAGTTCTGCATTCGACAGGCGCGCATTTTTCTGCAATGCACCCAGGATCTTGCGGTCCTGATTGTCGAGCGTTTTCGGCGTGCGTTCGCGGGTAGCCATGGCGAGAAGAATCTTCTACTGAAAAACCCGATTCTATCTGAACGCCATTCCGGTTTCAGCGCCGTTTTGCTGGAAAACAGGAAGCCTTTTAACCGGGCCGCTTGATACATTTTCTCCATGCCTGCTGCCCGGCACGCTCCCCGCGATCACCCGTCGCAGCGGGACGCACGGCCGCAATCACGAGTTGCGGCGCCGGCCGGCAGGCATGCGATTCCCCGCCGCCCGCACGCCTATCCGACCGCGTGCGGGGCCGGTGCCTGCCTCCCCGTTCCTGCCCGTCCGTCATGTCGTTCAAGCTTTATCTGTCGTTCCTCGCCGCTTCCGTCGTCCTCATCTATGCGCCCGGCCCGGTCAACCTGCTCACGATGAACCAGGCGTTGCGCACCGGCTGGCGCCGCGCGCTGCCGTGCGTCTGGGGCGGCACGCTCGCCGTGCTGCTGCAACTCGCGCTGACCGCGCTGTGCCTGAATTCGCTGGTCCACCTCGACGAACATGCGCTGACCGTGCTGCGCTGGGCCGGCGCCGCATATCTCGTCTGGCTCGGCGGCAAGCAATGGCTGAGCCGCACGCCGGCCGGCGCAGCCGCGGCACCGGCCGACGCCAATGCAGGAACGAGGATCGTCGCGCCCGACACCGACACCCGGCGCGCATTGTTCTGGCGCGGCCTCGCGACTTCCGGCCTGAATCCGAAGACGCTGCTGTTCTTTCCGTCGTTCTTTCCGCAGTTCATCAGCCCGACTGCCGACTGGAGCCTGAACCTTCAATACCTGCTGCTCGCCGCGACGTTCGCGCTGCTGTTCGCGGGCGGCGTCGCGTCGATGGCGCTGTTCTCGCACCGGCTGAGCCGCGCGTTGCAGCGGCCGGCGCGGATGCGCGCGATGAACCGCGTGACGGGCGGGCTGCTCGTCGGGATGGGCGCGATCATGGTCGGCTGGAACTGAGAACCGCCGACGCGTTCGTTTCCACGCGACCGCGACACCCCGCACCGGCGGCGACGCCGCCAGTACAATCGCGCGATGTCCGAATTGCTCACTTACGGCGGCCTGTTCGCCGTGTCGATGGTCGCCGCGACCCTGTTTCCGCTCCAGTCCGAAGCCGTGCTCGCCGGCCTGCTGCTCGCCGGGCGCGAACCCGTGTGGGCGCTGGTGCTCGTCGCGAGCATCGGCAATGTCGCCGGCTCGGCGATCAACTGGGCGCTCGGGCGCGGCATCGAGCACTTCCGCGAGCGCCGCTGGTTTCCGGTCAAGCCGTCCGCACTCGCGCGCGCCGAGCGCTGGTATGCACGCTACGGCCGCTGGTCGCTGCTGCTGAGCTGGGCGCCGGTGATCGGCGATCCGCTGACGATGATCGCCGGCGTGCTGCGCGAGCCGCTGCCGACCTTTCTCGTCATCGTGACGATCGCGAAGGTCGGCCGCTATCTGGCCGTCGCGTGGGTCGTCACGCACTGATCTCCGCCTCCCCCTCTCCTGCCTGCGGGCCCGTGATCCGCGACGCCCGCTAAAGATTTCGCGAAAGTTGCCGTATTAACGGGTCCACAAGCGGTGACGCGTGCGTTCCGCCTCCTCTCACTCCCACTCAGGATGTCTCATGAGAATGACCCAATCGGGCCGAGTGAGCGTCGGCGCGCGTCTGGCCGCGCTGGCGTGCGCGCTCGTCGCCCTGCTGTTTACCGTGTTCGCGTGGACGCTCGCCCATTTCGCCGGCCAGCAGCTCGCCGACGAAGCGCATCGGCGGATCGACGACAAGGAGCAGTCGATCCGCGCGATGGTCGACCTGTTCGACAAGGCACTGAGCGCCGAAGCCAACCGCTCGATGTCGTTGTTCGCGAGCTTCCTGCCGGCCGATTTCTCGCTCGACCCGGCACGCACCGTCGATATCGGCGGCGTCGCCGCGCCGACGCTGCTCGCGGGTGGCCAGCCGCTCGACCTCGACTACTCGATTCCCGACCAGTTCCTGAAGAAAAGCGGCGCGATCGCGACGATCTTCGCGCGCGACGGCGACGATTTCGTGCGCATCACGACGTCGCTGAAGAAGCAGGACGGTGCGCGCGCCGTCGGCACGAAGCTCGACCGCGCCGGCCCCGCATATGCGCCGCTCGTCGCCGGGCGCAGCTACACGGGCCTCGCGAAGCTGTTCGGCCGGCCGTACATCACGCAGTACAAGCCGGTGACCGATGCGAGCGGCCGCGTGATCGGCGCGCTGTTCGTCGGCCTCGACATCGGCGCCGAGCTCAAGCTCGTCGAAGACGGCATCCGCGCGCTGAAGATCGGCGACAACGGCTACTACTTCGTGCTCGACGCATCGCAGGGGCCGTCGCGCGGCACCTTCGTCGTGCATCCCGACGCGGCGGGCCAACGGGCCGACGACACGCGCGCGCCCTACTCGCAGATGCTCGCGGCGGCCCAGGGGCGGCTCGCGTACACGTCGACCGACCCGGCCGCGCACGACGCCGGGCCGACCGCGAAATTCGTGTCCTTCACGACGATTCCGCAGTGGCAATGGCTCGTCGGCGGCATCGCGCTCGACGACGAACTGCTCGCCACGATGCGCGCCACCCGCAACCGCTTCCTGATGATCGGCGCCGCGCTCGTCGCCGCGTTCGCGATGCTGTTCGTCATCGTCGTGCGACGCGTCGTGAGCCGGCCGCTGGAAGCCGCCGCCCGCGCGTCCGAGCGCTATGCGGCGGGCGATCTCAGCGTGCGCATCCGCGACGGCGCGGCCGCGCACGGCAGCGCGGGCAACGACGAGATCGGCCGGCTCGTGCAGGCGGTCGACGGGATCGGCGACGGCCTCGCGCGA
Source organism: Burkholderia sp. AU16482 (assembly GCF_002223285.1). Classification (NCBI taxonomy): domain Bacteria; kingdom Pseudomonadati; phylum Pseudomonadota; class Betaproteobacteria; order Burkholderiales; family Burkholderiaceae; genus Burkholderia; species Burkholderia sp. AU16482. The sequence continues at coordinate 1,027,207 of NZ_NKEY01000006.1, read as the reverse complement.
ATCGTCGCGCAGGTGCGCAACGGCGCGGCCGACATCGCGCACGGCACGGTCGGCATCGCGGCCGGCAGCAGCGACATCGCCGCGCGAATCGCGACGCAGGCGAGCAGCGTCGAGCAGACGGCCGCCAGCATGGAGCAGATCACCGCCGCCGTGCAGCAGAGCGCCGAGCATGCGGCGCAAGCCAACGCGCTGGTCGCGGACGCATCGGCCGCCGCGACGAACGGCGACGCCGCGGTGCAGCGCGTGGTCGCGACGATGGACGACATCGGCCGCGCGACGCGCCGGATCGCGGAGATCACCGGCGCGATCGAAGGCATCGCGTTCCAGACCAACATCCTCGCGCTGAACGCGGCCGTCGAGGCCGCCCGCGCGGGCGAGCACGGCAAGGGCTTCGCGGTGGTCGCGGCCGAGGTGCGCGCGCTCGCGCAGCGCAGCGCGGCCGCCGTCAAGGAGATCGACGCGCTGAGCGCCGAATCGTCGACGACCGTCGAACAGGGTTACCGGATCGCGGACGCCGCGCGCGGCACGATGCGCGACATCGTCGCGCGGGTCGACCAGGTGCGCACGCTGATCGGCGAGATCAGCGCCGCGTCGCGCGAGCAATCGACCGGCATCGAGCAGGTGAACCTGGCCGTCACGCAGATCGGCGAAGCGACGCAGCAGAATGCGACGCTGATTTCGGATGCCGAGCGCGCGGCCGTCGCGCTGCGCGAGCAGGCCGCGCAACTGTCGGACGCCGTCAGCGTGTTCCGGCTCGAACGCGGCGCGTGACCGACGCCCGATGATCGGCCACGGCCGGGTGCGCTGCCTACTTCTTGTCGCCCGCCAGGTCGATCGCCGTGTTCGAGCCGACCGCATGGCGCAACTGGAACTTCTGGATCTTGCCGGTCGAGGTCTTCGGCAGCTCGCCGAAGCGCACGGCCTTCGGCACCTTGAAGCCCGCGAGCAGTTGCCGGCAGTGCGCGACGATTTCCGCCTCGGTCGCGCTCGCGCCTTCGCGCAGCTCGACGAACGCGCACGGCACCTCGCCCCATTTCGGGTCGGGCATCGCGACGACGGCCGCCACGGCCACGGCCGGATGCCGGTACAGCGCGTCCTCGACCTCGATGCTCGAGATGTTCTCGCCGCCGGAGATGATGATGTCCTTCTTGCGATCCTTGATCCGGATATAGCCGTCCGGCATCAGCACCGCGAGATCGCCGGTATGGAACCAGCCGCCGTGGAACGCCTCGTCGGTCGCCTTCGGGTTCTTCAGGTAGCCCTTCATGCAGATGTTGCCGCGGAACATGATCTCGCCGAGCGTCTCGCCGTCGGCCGGCACCGGCGTCATCGTGTCGGGATCGAGCACCGTCGCGCCCGCTTCGAGGTGGTAGCGCACGCCCTGGCGCGCATTGAGCCGCGCGCGTTCCTCGTCGGACACGGCTTCCCAGTGCGCCTGCTTCGCGCAGACGGTCGCCGGGCCGTAGACCTCGGTCAGCCCGTACACGTGCAGCAGGTCGAAGCCGATCTCCTTCATCTTCGCGATCACCGCCGGCGCGGGCGCCGCGCCCGCGACCATCGCGTGCACCGTGTGGTCGATGCCTTCGCGCAACTCGGCCGGCGCGTTCGCGATCGCGCTCTGCACGATCGGCGCGCCGCAGTAATGCGTGACGCGCTCGCGGCGGATCAGGTCGAACACGGTCTTCGCGTCGAACTTGCGCAGGCACACGTTCACGCCCGCGCGCGCGGCGACGGCCCACGGGAAACACCAGCCGTTGCAGTGGAACATCGGCAGCGTCCACAGATACACCGCGTGCTTCGGCATGTCCCATTCGAGGATGTTGCTGATCGCCGCGAGATACGCGCCGCGATGGTGGTAGACGACGCCCTTCGGGTCGCCCGTCGTGCCGGACGTGTAGTTCAGCGCGATCGCGTCCCATTCGTCGGCGGGCGGCGTCCATGCATGGTCGGGGTCGCCGCCGGCCACGAACGCCTCGTAGTCGGTCGCGCCCGCGAAACGGTCGGGGTCGGCCGGCATCGCGTCGGCCACGCTGACGATCTTCAGGCCCGGCACCTCGAGCGCCGCGCGATGCGCGAGCTCCGCATATTCGGTGTCGACGATCAGCACCTTCGCCTCGCCGTGACGCAGCATGAACAGCACCGACGATACGTCGAGCCGCGTGTTGATCGTGTTCAGCACGGCGCCGGCCATCGGCACGCCGAAGTGCGCCTCGACCATCGCCGGGATGTTCGGCAGCAGCGCCGCGACCGTGTCGCCGCGCCCGACGCCGGCCTGCGCGAGCGCGCTCGCCAGTTGCTTCGCGCGCGTGCAGGTTTCGCCCCACGTACGCCGCACGTCGCCGTGCACGATCGCGAGGCGCTCGCCGTAGACTTCGGCCGCGCGGATCAGGAAATCGATCGGCGTGAGCGGTACGTAGTTGGCGTCGCGGCGGCCGAGCCCGGCCTCGAACATCTGCGTCATGATCCTGTCTCCCGTGTTCTGTCGACCGGGGCGCATGCACCCCGGATCGTTTTGATGTGGTTCAATTGCCGACAGCCTAACGGGCGATATTGTGAGCCGTCTGTCATCGAAACGACAGAGTGCCGCGCGAGCGCTGCGCGTTATCCCTATCCTCGCAAACCCGCATCCATGCACGACCACCTCGACGCGGCCGCCGACCCGGCCGACACGCTTCCCGAACCGGGCCCGTTGCCGCCGCTGGCGACGCTGTTCGGCCAGTGCGCGTGGTTCCGCACGCTGGCGCCCGAACACCAGGCGCTCGTGCTCGCCCAGTCGCACGTCGCGCAGTGCGACGCCGGCGACGTGATCGCGCACCGGCTCGCGCCGTCCGAATACTGGATCGGCGTCCATCTGGGGCTGCTGAAGCTCGCGATCTTCAACGTATCGGGGCGCGGCTGCACGTTCTCCGGCGTGCCGTCGGGCGGCTGGTTCGGCGAAGGCAGCGTGATCAAGCGCGAGCTACGCAAATACGAGGTCGTCGCGATCCAGCGCTCGACCGTGCTGTTCGTGCCGGTCGACACGTTCCATGCGCTGCTCGACACGAGCCTGCCGTTCACGCGCTTCGTGATTCATCAGTTGAACAACCGGATGGGCGAATTCATCGCGTCGATCCAGAACAGCCGACTGCTCGACGTCGACGCGCGCGTCGCGCAGGCGCTCGCGCAGCTCTTCAACCCCGCGCTGTATCCGGATACCGGCCCGTCGCTGTCGATCTCGCAGGAGGAACTGGGGATGCTCGTCGGCGTGTCGCGCCAGCGGATCAACCAGGCGCTGCAGCAGCTCGAGAAGCTCGGCGCGCTGCGGCTCGCGTACAACCAGATCGAGGTCGTCGATCTCGATGCGCTCGCGCGTTTCGGCATGGAGCAGCTGTGAGCGCCGCCCGATGCGCGGAACCGTCGCCATCGCGGCCGCGCATTCCGTCTGCGGAATCGGCCGAACGCCGCCACGCCCCAACCTGACAATTCCGCCAGTTTCGCGACAGTAACCCGTTGCGGGCCGACGCCTATCATTCGGGTTCCCTTCACCGCCGCCCGATCACCGCCTGTCCCGCCGCCTCCATGTGGATCGTCAATCTCGCGCTCAGGCGCCCCTACACGTTCATCGTCATGGCCATCATGATCGTGCTGGCCACGCCGCTGGCGCTGATGCGCACACCGGTCGACGTGCTGCCCGCGATCAACATCCCCGTGATCAGCGTGATCTGGAATTACAACGGCTTCTCCGCGACGGAGATGACGAACCGCATCACGTCCGTGCATGAACGGATCCTGACCACGACCGTCAACAATATCCAGCACGTCGAATCGACGTCGTTGCCCGGCATCGCGGTCGTCAAGGTGTTCCTGCAGCCGGGCGCGAACGTGCAGACGGCGATCGCGCAGACGGTGTCGTCCGCGCAGGCGATCGTGCGGCAGATGCCGCAGGGCGCGACGCCGCCGCTCGTGATCACCTATTCCGCGTCGAGCATCCCGGTGATCCAGCTCGGGCTGTCGAGCAAGACGCTCAGCGAACAGTCGCTCGCCGACATCGCGCTCAACTTCCTGCGCCCGCAGCTGATCACCGTGCCCGGCGTTCAGATTCCGTTCCCGTACGGCGGCCGCACGCGCGTGGTCGCGATCGACCTCGACCCGCAGGCGCTGCAGACGAAGGGCCTCACGCCGGCCGACATCGTCAACGCGGTCAACGCGCAGAACCTCGTGCTGCCGACCGGCACCGCGAAGATGGGCCAGACCGAATACCGGATCGACACGAACGCGTCGGCCGATACGGTCGCCGACATCAGCAACCTGCCGGTCCAGACGATCAACGGCGCGACGACCTACCTGCGCGAGGTCGCGGCGGTGCGCGACGGCTTCGCGCCGCAGACCAACGTCGTGCGCCAGAACGGCCAGCGCGGCGTGCTGATCTCGATCCTGAAAAGCGGCGACGCGTCGACGCTCAAGGTCGTGTCGGACCTGAAGACGCTACTGCCGAAGGTGATCCCGACGCTGCCCGAGGGGCTCACGATCACGCCGCTGTTCGACCAGTCGGTGTTCGTCAACGCGGCCGTCCAGGGCGTGATCCACGAGGCGCTGATCGCCGCCGTGCTGACCGCGATGATGATCCTGCTGTTCCTCGGCAACTGGCGCAGCACGCTGATCATCGCGATCTCGATCCCGCTGTCGATCTTCACGTCGCTGATCGCGCTGTCAGCGCTCGGCGAGACCATCAACATCATGACGCTCGGCGGGCTCGCGCTCGCGGTCGGCATTCTCGTCGACGATGCGACCGTCACGATCGAGAACATCGAGCGGCATCTCCATCTCGGTACGAACCTGCACGACGCGATCCTCGAAGGCGCCGGCGAAATCGCGGTACCCGCGCTCGTGTCGACGCTGTGCATCTGCATCGTGTTCGTGCCGATGTTCTTCCTGACCGGCGTCGCGCGCTTCCTGTTCGTGCCGCTCGCGGAAGCCGTGGTATTCGCGATGCTCGCGTCGTACGTGCTGTCGCGCACGCTGGTGCCGACGCTCGCGATGCTGCTGTTCCGCCCGCAGCAGGCGAGCACCGGCCCCGGCCCTTCGACGTCGCGTTTCGCGCGCATCCATCACGCGTTCAACCACGCGTTCGAACGGCTGCGCGCGTGGTACATCGTGCTGCTGAGCATCCTGCTCGTGCGCCGCCGCTTCTACGCGCTGTGCTTTCTCGGCTTCTGCGTGCTGTCGACGGGCCTCGTATTCGTGCTCGGCCGCGACTTCTTCCCGAACGCCGATTCCGGCAACCTCCGGCTGCACGTGCGCGCGCCGACCGGCTACCGGATCGAGGAAACCGCGCGGCTCGCCGACCAGGTCGAACGCGTGATCCGCGAAACCGTGCCGCCCGACGAGCTCGGCGCGATCGTCGACAACCTCGGCCTGCCGGTGAGCGGCATCAACCTGTCGTACAGCAACGCCGGCACGATCGGTACGCTCGACGGCGAGCTGCTGATCGCGCTGAAGCCCGGCCACCGTGCGACCGGGCACTACGTGCAGACACTGCGCACGCTGCTGCCGCAGCGCTTCCCGGGCGTCGAGTTCTTCTTCCAGCCGTCGGACATCATCACGCAGATCCTCAACTTCGGGCAGCCGGCCGCGATCGACGTGCAGGTGCTCGGCAACGATCTCGCGAGTAACATGACCATTGCGAGCGGCCTGATGAAAAAGATCAGGCAAATCCCCGGCGCCGTCGACGTGCATGTACTGCAACGCAACGACGAACCGACCCTGCTGGCCGACATGGACCGTACGCGCATGCAGCAGCTCAATCTCTCCGCGCAGAACGTCGCGCAGAACATGCTGATCTCGCTGTCGGGGAGCTCGCAGACGACGCCGTCGTTCTGGATCAACCCGCGCACCGGCGTCCAGTACCCGCTGCAGATCCAGACCCCGCAATACAACCTGTCGTCGGTCGACGATCTGCTCGGCACGCCAATCTCCGCCAGCGGCCGCACGGGCACGCCGCTGCAGCTGCTCGGCAACCTGGTGCAGGTGCGCAGTACCGCGAACCCCGCCGTGATCACGCACTACAACATCCGCCCGGCAATCGACGTGTACGTGAGCGTCGAAAGCCGCGACCTCGGCGCGGTCGCGGGCGAGATCGACCGCATCGTGGCCGACGCACGCGCGTCGCTGCCGCGCGGCACCGCCCTCGCGATGCGCGGCCAGATCGAGACGATGCGCACGTCGTATCTCGGCCTCGGCGCGGGCGTCGCGATGGCGATCGTGCTCGTCTACCTGCTGATCGTCGTCAATTTCCAGTCGTGGCTCGACCCGCTGATCATCATCAGCGCGATGCCGGCCGCGCTCGCCGGCATCGCGTGGATGCTGTTCGTCACCGGCACGCACCTGAGCGTGCCCGCGCTGACGGGCGCGATCATGACGGTCGGCGTCGCGACCGCGAACAGCATCCTGGTCGTATCGTTCGCGCGGCAACGGCTCGCGGCCGGCGCGCCGCCGCTCACGGCCGCGCTGGAGGCCGGCGCGACGCGGATCCGGCCGGTGCTGATGACGGCGCTCGCGATGATCATCGGGATGGTACCGATGGCGCTCGGTCTCGGCGAAGGCGCCGAGCAGAACGCGCCGCTCGGCCGCGCGGTGATCGGCGGGCTGCTGTTCGCGACCGTTTCGACGTTGCTGTTCGTGCCGCTCGTGTTCGGCGGCGTGCATGCGCGGCTGGCCCGGCGGCGCGCGCGCCAGGCCGGACACTGACTGTCACTTTCGCCCCACTACCCGGTTGAATTGGTTGAATTCATGGAAGAGAAACATCACAGCGCCGTCGGCATCCAGGTGGACGAACACGGCATGCACCTGCCGACGCGCGCGTCGGTGTCGCGACGCGGGCGCCTCGTCGTGATCGTGATCGGCGTGCTGCTGGTTGCGGGCGCCGCGCGCACCATCGTCGTCAACGTGCTGAACCGGCATCACCTCGACGCGGTCGCCGAGCAGAACGCGCGCCAATATGTGAGCGTCGTGCATCCGGTCGACGCGGCCACTGGCGGCAAGCTGACGCTGCCCGGCACGCTGCGCGGCTTCGTCGAGGCGCCGATCCATGCACGCGCCAGCGGCTACGTGCTGCGCTGGCAGGCCGACATCGGCGCGCACGTGAAACAGGGGCAAACGCTCGCCGAACTCGACACGCCCGAGCTGAACCAGGAACTCGCGCAGGCCACCGCGCAGCGCCAGCAGGCGCAAGCGTCGCTCGCGCTCGCGAAGACGTCGTTCGACCGCGCGCAGCAGTTGCGCCAGCGCGATGCCGTGTCGCAACAGGAACTCGACGACCGGCAAGGCGCGTTCAACCAGGGCACCGCGAATCTCGCGGCGGCCGATGCGAACGTGCGCCGTCTCACCGAATTGAAGGGCTTCCAGCGGATCGTCGCGCCGATCGACGGGATCGTCACGCAGCGCAACATCGACGTCGGCGATCTCGTCAATTCCGGCAACGCGGGCCGCGCGCTGTTCACGGTCGTGCAGGCCGACCGGCTGCGCCTGTACGTGCAGGTGCCGCAGGCGTATGCGCAGCAGGTGAAGGTCGGCCAGCACGTGAGCGTCGCGCAGGCCGAGCTGCCGGGCCGGACCTTCGACGGCACGATCACGCGCACGTCGCAGGCAATCGACGTCGCGACGCGCTCGCTGCAGATCGAGATCACGTTGCCGAACCCGGACGGGCGGCTGCTGCCCGGCGCGTACGTGCAGGCGACGCTGCCGATGACGCCGGTCGGCCGCCTGCAGGTGCCGGCCAATACGCTGCTGTTCCGCGCCGAAGGCCCGACGGTCGCGGCCGTCGATGCGAACGGCCAGGTTCATCTGAAACAGGTGACGGTCGTGCGCACGATCGGCCAGACGCTCGAAGTCGACGGGCCGATCACGCCGAACGACCGCCTCGTCGCGAACCCGGGCGACGCGCTCGCGACTGGCGACCGGGTCGTCGTGCAGGCGCCGGCGGCGCAGCCGGCCTCGGCCGTCGCGGGAGCGAAGTCGTGAGTGCGATACGCACCCGCGTGCGGCCCGCGGCGCTCGCCGCCGTCGTCGCCCTCGCCGGCTGCACGGTCGGCCCGGACTACCAACGCCCGGCCGTCGACACGCCGGCCGCGTGGCGGCTCGACCCGGCCGACGCATACTGGCACCCGGCCGCGCCGGCCCGCGCGCCGCTCGATCCGGTCTGGTGGACCGCGTTCGGCGACACGCAGCTCGACGCGCTGGAAGGCGACGCGCTGCGCAACAACCAGAACCTGAAGGCGGTGGCCGCGCGCTACGACCAGGCGAAGGCGACGCTCGCGTCGGTCGCGTCCGCGCAGTATCCGGCCGTCGGGCTGAACGCGAGCGGCCAGCGCTTCAAGATCTCCGCCGACCGGCCGCAGACCAACTACGCGACGAAGAGCATGTCGACCGTGCAGAACGAGATCCAGGTCGGCGCGGCGGTCAGCTACGAACTCGACCTGTTCGGCCGCGTGCGGCGCAACGTCGAATCGGCACAGGCGAACACCGAGCAGGCGCGCGACGATTTCGCGAACGCGCGCCTCGTGCTGAGCGCCGATCTCGCGTCGAGCTATTTCACGCTGCGCGAGCTCGACACCGAGATCGACGTCGTCAAGCGCTCGATCGCGTTGCAGCAGAAAGCGCTCGATTACGTGAGCGCGCGCCACGACCTCGGCGCGGTGTCGGGCCTCGACCTGCTGCAGCAGCGCGCGCAGCTCGACGCGACGCGCACGCAGGTGCAGTTGCTGATCCAGCAGCGCGCGCAGGTCGAAACCGCGATCGCGACGCTGGTCGGCACGCCGGCCCCCGAATTCTCGCTGCCGGCGCGCGTGGTGCCGATCAACGCGCCCGCGCTGCCGACCGGCATGCCGAGCGACCTGCTGCAGCGGCGCCCCGACGTCGCGTCGGCCGAGCGCGCGATGGCCGCCGCGAACGCGCAGATCGGCGTCGCGCGCGCCGCGTATTTCCCGCGCATCACACTGTCGCCCGACATCGGCTGGGATGCGACGCGCTTCGCGGGCCTGTTCACCGTGCCGGCGCTGCTGTGGTCGGTCGGCGGATCGCTCAGCCAGCCGCTGTTCGAAGGCGGCAAGCTGAAGGCCGGCGTCGATTTCGCGCAGGCCGGCTACGTCGCCGCGCAGGCCAGCTACCGGCAGACCGTGCTCACCGCGTTCCAGGAGGTGCAGAATGCGGTAACCGGCCTGTCGGTGCTGGCGCAGGCGGCGCAGCAGGCATCGGCCGCCGTCGACGACGCGCGCAAGCTCGTGTCGCTCGCGCAGGATCGCTACGCGGGCGGCCTGACGCCGTTCATCGACGTGCTGACGGCCCAGCAGCAATTGCTGACGAGCGAGCGCCAGGCCGTGCAGATCCAGGGCCAGCGCGCGGCGCTCGTCGTGTTTCTCGCGAAGGCGCTCGGCGGCGGCTGGGACGGCGGCGCGGCGAACGGCGCCGCGCCGTCCGACGTCGCGTCGGCGGCCCCGCAGCGCGGCGCGGACGTCGGCCCTTGACCTGCCCTTAACCGGTTACGCGGACAACGAACCTATGAAAGTGCTGATCGTCGAAGACGAACCGAAGGTCGTCGAATACCTGAAGAGCGGCCTGACCGAGGAAGGCTGGGTCGTCGATACCGCGCTCGACGGCGAGGACGGTGCGTGGAAAGCCGTCGAATTCGACTACGACGTGGTCGTGCTCGACGTGATGCTGCCGAAGCTCGACGGCTTCGGCGTGCTGCGTGCGCTGCGCGCGCAGAAGCAGACGCCCGTGATCATGCTGACCGCGCGCGATCGCGTCGACGACCGCGTGCGAGGCTTGCGCGGCGGCGCCGACGACTACCTGACCAAACCCTTCTCGTTCCTCGAACTGATCGAACGGCTGCGTGCGCTGACGCGCCGCGCGCGCGTGCAGGAATCGACGCTGATCTCGATCGGCGACCTGCGCGTGGATCTGATCGGCCGCCGCGCGACCCGCGACGGCGCGCGGCTCGACCTGACCGCGCAGGAATTCCAGTTGCTCGGCGTGCTCGCGCGGCGCAGCGGCGAGGTGCTGTCGAAGACGACGATCGCCGAACTCGTGTGGGACGTGAACTTCGACAGCAACGCGAACGTCGTCGAGACGGCGATCAAGCGCCTGCGCGCGAAACTCGACGGCCCGTTCGCGGAGAAGCTGCTGCACACGATCCGCGGGATGGGCTACGTGCTCGAGGCGCGCGAGGACGGCGACACGGAGCGGCGCGCATGAAACGCTCGATCATCCTGCGGCTCTCGGCGATGTTCGGCATCGTGTCGCTGCTGGTGTTCACGCTGGTCGGCTGCGGGCTGTTCGTGATGATGGAACGGCAACTGTTCGCCGAATTGCGCGCGACGCTCGATACGCGCGCCAAAGTCGCCGCGATGATCGTGTCGCACGCGACCACGGCCGCGCGCGGCCGCCTGATGCAGGAAAAGCTCGCGGACCTCGAACCGCCCGACGGGTCGACGCACTATCAGGTCGTCAGTCCCGACCCCGCGTTCCGCTTCGGCAGCCCCGTCAACGGCGTGCCGCTCGATCCGCCGTTCGGCGCGTTCCAGCGCTACCAGCTCAACGACAGCAGCTACGCGGTGATGACGAAAACCGTCACGGTGGCCGGCGCCGGCGAACGGCCGACGCTGCAACTCGTCGTCGCGACGTCGTGCGAGCGTACGCAGCGGATGCTGCGCCGCTTCGGCTGGACGCTGGCCGCGCTGATCGCGACGGCCACCGTGATCACGCTGCTGCTGAGCCGCGCGGTCGCGCGCTTCGGGCTCGCGCCGCTCGACCGGCTGTCGCAGGACGCGGCGAGCGTGAGCGCGACGAACCGCCGCCAGCGCCTGCACACCGACGCGCTGCCGACCGAGCTGCGCGATCTCGCGACGTCGTTCAACGGCGCGCTCGAACGCATCCAGCAAACCTACGCGCGGCTCGAAGCGTTCAACGCGGACGTCGCGCACGAGCTGCGCACGCCGATCAGCATCCTGATCGGCCAGACCCAGGTCGCGCTGACGAGCCGCGACCGCTCGGTCGACCGGATGCGCCAGACGCTGCAGTCGAATCTCGAGGAATTCGAGCGGCTGCGCGTGATCATCAACGACATGCTGTTCCTGTCGCGCAGCGATCGCGGCGAACGCGCGACCGACCTGAAGGACGTGTCGCTGGCCGACGAGGTGCGGCGCATGCTCGACTTCCTCGAAATCCCGCTCGACGAGGCGCGGTTGCGCGCCGAACTGCACGGCGATGCGCGCGCGGCCGTCGATCCGTCGCTGTTCCGCCGCGCGATGACGAACCTGCTGATCAACGCGATCCAGCATTCGGCGCCGGGCGCGACGCTGAACGTGACGATCACGCACCGCGGCACGCTCGTCGAGATGGCCGTGTCGAACCCGGGCGAGCCGATCGACCCGGTGCAGCGCTCGCACGTGTTCGAACGTTTCTACCGGCTCGAGGAAGCGCGCGCGAACAGCAAGGAAAATCACGGGCTCGGGCTGTCGATCGTCAAGGCCGTGGCGGAGATGCACGGCGGCGGCGTGTTCGTCGCGTGCTCGGGCGGCGTCAATACGTTCGGCTTCTCGGTGTCGACGCAGCCCGGGTCGGGCGGGCCGCTGCGTCCCGGCGACGCCGCCGGCCCGCCCGATTCCACGGATTCCACCGATTCGGCGAATCCGGCCGATCTCCACGGCGCTCGCCCGGCGCACGCGCCGGGCGCACTGCACTGACGGCGGCCGCGCGCCGCCGAGGGCAGTTTTCTTCAATACGGGCCGACGCGGAGCCCGTAGTCTCGGTGCGATTTTCGACATTTCGCATGGAGACACCCGATGAGCATGCTGGTTTCGATGGCCGCGTTCGCGCTCGCCTCGTCGATCACCCCCGGTCCCGTCAACATCGTCGCGCTCGGCGCGGGCGCGCGCCACGGCCTCGGCGCGAGCCTGCGCTACGCGGCCGGCGCGACGCTCGGCTTCGTCGCGCTGTTCCTGCTGATCGGCCTCGGCCTGCACGCGGCGCTCGCGCGCTGGCCCGTGCTGACGACAGCCACGCAGTGGTCGGGGATCGCGTTCCTGCTGTATATGGCGCTGCGGCTCGCGCTCGACGACGGCCGGCTGTCGGCCGATCCGGACGTGGCCGGCCCGTCGGCGGCGGCCGGCGCGGCGATGCAGTGGCTCAACCCGAAGGCGTGGCTCGCATGCGTGGCCGCGATGGGCGCATATGCGGCCGATGGCGACCGCGCGCAGGTCTGGCAGTTCGCCGCGCTGTATCTTGTGATCTGCTTCGCGTCGATCGCATGCTGGGGCTATGCGGGCGCGTCGTTGCGGCACCGGCTCGCGAACGCACGGCGCATGCGCGTGTTCAACCGGCTGATGGCGCTGCTGCTCGCGGGCAGCGCGCTGTTGCTGCTCGACGTGTAGCGGCTTCGCCGGTCAGCGCATCGCACTGCGGTACTGCCCAGGCGTCGCGGCCGCGATTCGCCGGAACGCGCGCTGGAAATGCGCCTGGTCCGCAAAGCCGGCATCGAGCGCGACTTCGGCGATCGGCCGGCCGCGGCGCAGTTCCGTGCGGCCGTACTGCACGCGCCGATCGATCAGGAACGCATGCGGCGTCATCCCGTAGCGCGCATTGAACGCGCGGATCAGGTACGACGGCGACAGGTCGGCCGCCGCGCAGATCGCATCGAGCGTGACGGCCTCGCGGCAATGGGCGGCGATGTAGTCGGCCGCGCGCGCGAGCTTCGCGTTGTCGTCGCCCGGCCGCGAATCGGGCGGTTCGCGTTCGAGCGCGCCGTGCAGCGCCGTGAAGAATTCGACCGCCGCGCTCTCCTTGCCGAGCGCATCGACGCGGGGCGACACGAGCGTGCGGTAGAAGCCGCCGAATTGCGCGAACAGATCGCCGCGCTCGGTCCACTTCGTCGAAAACCCGTGAAAATCGCGGTTCGGATCGCGGCCCAGCGCGTGTTGCAGCCGCGCGAGCCACGGCACGTCGACATAGACCATCCGGTACGCCCACGCATCGGGGCCGTACGGGTTGCACGCGTGCACCTGCTCGGGATCGATGATCACGAGCACGCCGCGCCCGACGTGTGCGTTCGTCGCACCGTTCACGTACGTGCTCGTGCCGCCGACGATCGCGCCCACCGAAAACGTGTCGTGCGTGTGCTTTGCATAGCAGATCGCGCGCCCATCGTCGACGGTACGCGCCTCGACGAACGGCAGCGCCGCATCGCGCCAGAACGGCGACGGCACGGCGGATCGGTTGGCGGTACGGCTCACGCGGCAGGCTCCCGTTTCGGACGAACGCTCACCGTACAAGACTGTGCGGCGCCGCGCAACAGCGAACCGACGCCTGGTGGCTGGATCGCCTAAGCTTTGAATTCGGCCGCCGCGGCAGACGCGGCGGGTTCCGCTTCCTCTTCCAACCGGTACCACTCATGCAGATCGATCTGAAAGGCAAGACCGCGGTCGTCACCGCTTCCACCGCCGGCATCGGCTTCGCGATCGCCGAAGGGCTCGCGCGCGCCGGCGCGCACGTCGTCGTCAACGGCCGCAGCGACGCGTCGGTGCAGTCCGCGCTCGACAAACTGCGCGACGCCGTGCCAGACGCAAGCCTCGGCGGCGTCGCCGCCGACCTGTCCGACGCGGCCGGCGTCGCGCGCGTCACGCAGCACACGCCGGATGCCGACATTCTCGTCAACAACGCGGGCATCTACGGCCTGAAGCCGTTCTTCGACATCGACGACGCCGAATGGGAACATTATTTTCAGATGAACGTGATGTCCGGCGTGCGGCTCGCGCGGCATTACCTGAAAGGGATGATCGAACGCAATGCCGGGCGCATCGTGTTCATTTCGTCGGAATCGGGCTTGAACATCCCGGTCGACATGATTCATTACGGGTTCACGAAAACCGCGCAACTGTCGATCGCGCGCGGCCTCGCGAAGCTCGCGGCCGGCACCCGCGTGACCGTCAATTCGGTGCTGCCGGGGCCGACGATGTCGGAAGGCGTGCGCGAGATGCTGAAGGCGCAGGCCGACGAAACGGGCCGCAGCATCGACGACATCGCGGTGGAATTCGTGCGCAGCGAGCGCGCGAGCTCGATCATCCAGCGGCCGGCGACGACCGAGGAAGTCGCGAACCTGGTCGTGTACGTGTGCTCGCCGCAGGCGTCGGCGACGACCGGCGCGGCGTTGCGCGTCGATGGCGGCGTGGTCGACACGATCGCGTGACGACTGCATGACACGCTCGCGCGGCGCAGGGCGGCCGCGCTAGCGCGAAGCGGCCTTGTCCGAGCGAAGCGCGCCCTTGCGGTCGGCGTCCATGCAGGAATCGAAGCCGTACCGCGTGACGACGCCGGCCTTGTCGAACACGACGAAGTACGCGCGGTGATCGTTGCCGTGCTCGATGAAATAGTTGTAGCAGACGCCGCTGCCGTTGCGGACCATCCACACGCTGCGCGGGTTGCCGGCGGCGCGGACGACGTCGGCGCGCGTCGCGCCATGCCGCGACGCTGCCCGCGCGAGCGGCGTGCGCGAGTACGAGAACGGCAGCCACGCGTCGAACCAGGCACAGCCGTGCAACATCAGGCAGCCGGCGGCCACGGACAGCGCCGCCGCGGGACGGGACATCGAAATCAATCGCATGCTCGGGAAATCTGCTGCGCCATGCCGGCGTGATCGAAAGCCCCATGCTACTCGACCTTTGGGTCCGGATCGAAAAGAAATGTAGAGATCTCTGTCCGAATTCCCGCGCTGGCGTGCATCCGCGCCAGCCGAATCGTCAACGAACGTTGCAACCGGCGCCCGTGCGCGCAACCGCGCCGCTGCGCCGCCGCGTCGAACCGGCATGCGCGGTCAGGCAATCCATTCGGCCCACAGCATCGTCAGCACCGTCATCAGCGCGGGACCGACGAACAGCCCGATCAGGCCGAACGTCTCCGCCCCGCCGAGGATGCCGAACAGCACGAGCAGGAACGGCAGCCGTGTCGAACCGCCGATCAGCACCGGCCGCACGAAATGCTCGGCGACGAACACGACGATGAACCCGAGCGCCGCGATCACGACGGCCCACATCGTCGCCCCCTGCACGAACAGCCAGAGCGCCGCGCCGCAGAACACGACCGGCGCACAGAACGGCAGCATCGCGGCGACCGCCGTGACGAGGCCGAGCAGCGCCGCGTGCGGAACGCCCGCGAGCGCATAGGCGACGCCGAGCAACGCGCCCTCGCCGAGCCCGACGACGACGAGCCCCGTCACCGTGCCGTACACGGCCGCGACCATGCGCTCGATCAGTTCCGCGCCGTTGCGCCCGAACGCACGCCGCGCGCCCTGCAGCAACGCACCCGACAGCTTGTGGCCGGCGCGCAGGATCACGAACAGCGTGACGAGCATGAAGCCGAATTCGAGCAGCACGTGCGCAAGCTTCGTGCCGAAGTGCCGGCCGAACGCGATGAATTTCTCGCCGTTGACGCCGTGCATCGCGGTGGCCGCATGCAGCGGATGGCCGAGATTGGCCTGCCACCATTCGGTGATCTGCGCCGCGCCGTACGGCAACCGGCTGACCACGTCCGGCAGCGGAATGCCGTTGTCCTGGATCGTGCGCAGCCACTCGCGCAGATCGTGCGCCTGTGCGATCGCCTGGGTCGTCGCGACGGCCACCGGCAGCACGACGAGCAGCGAAATCGCCGCCGTGATGACGGTCGCGATCAGCGTCGGCCGGTTGCGGAACAGCCGGTGCGATTCAAAGCATTTCAGCAGCGGCCACATCGCGATGGCGATCACGCAGGCCCATGCGATGGCGGGAATGAAATCGCGGATCACCCACAGCGCGAGCACCAGCAACGCCGCATACAGCGCGACGCGGGCGATCTGCTGGGCGCGCGGCCGCGCGGCGGAATCGGAAGACGACGGGACATGCGCGCCCATGGCACCTCGGTCGAAATGAAAAAATGGCGGTTCGCGCAGGCAACCGGCCTGCGCGAACCGCCATTCTATCCATCGGCGCCGGATCGGCGGCACGCGCGATGCGCGGGCCGCCCGGGCGCTGCGTCGTCACGCGTCGCTCACGCCACCTTGTCGGCGACCCGGTAGCGCTCGAGCCAGTGCGCGTACGGCGCGGGCAGCGTCCACGACGGACGCTCGACACCGAGCTGCCTGGCCGCGTAGTACGGCCAGTGCGGGTCGGCCAGATGCGCGCGGCCGACCATCACGAGATCGAGTTGCTGCTCCGCCACCACGCGATTCGCCAGTTGCGGCGTATCGATCCCCCACGCGGACGACACCGGCAGCCCGGCCTCGCGGCGCACGCGCTCGGCGATCGGCGCGAGAAACGCCGGTCCCCACGGAATCTGGGCGTCGGGCGTCGAGAAGCCGACCGACACGCTCAGCATGTCGAGCCCTTCGAGCTTCATCCGCTGCGTGAGCGCGATCGACTCGGCGAGCGTCTCCTCGTCGCGACCGTCGTATTCGATCACGCCCAGGCGCGCGGTCAACGGCAGATGCTCGGGCCAGACCTTGCGAACGGCCGCGAGCGTGTCGACGAGGAAACGGCCGCGGTTCTCGGCGGAACCGCCGTATTCATCGGTGCGCTGGTTCGAATGCACCGAGAAGAAGCTCTGGCCGAGATAGCCGTGCGCGAAGTGCAGCTCCAGCCATTCGAAACCGAGGTCGCGCGCGCGCCGCGCCGCCGCGACGAAGTCGGCCTGCACGCGCGCGATGTCGTCGCGCGTCATTTCGCGCGGCACCTTCGGCAGATGCGCGCCGAACGGCACGGCCGAAGGCGCGATGGTCTGCCAGCCGCGCGGATCGTCGTCGGCGATATGGTCGTCGCCTTCCCACGGGCGGTTGGCGCTCGCCTTGCGGCCCGCGTGCGCGAGCTGGATACCGGGCACCGCGCCGGCCGCCTTGATCGCCGCGACCGACGGCGCGAACGCGTCGGCCTGCGCGTCGCTCCACAACCCCGCGCAGCCCGGCGTGATGCGACCTTCCGGCGACACGGCCGTCGCCTCCGCGATCACGAGGCCCGCGCCGCCGCGCGCGATGCCGGCCAGATGCACGTGATGCCAGTCGTTGACGACGCCGTCCTCGGCGACGTACTGGCACATCGGCGGCACCGCGATACGGTTGCGCAGCGTGACATCCTTGAGTTTGAACGGTTCGAACAGGGCAGACATCCACGACTCCTTTGCTAGGTTCTGCAAAACGGCTGGGAATACGCCGTGCGGGGCGCACGGCGCAACGATGCGGGCCATCGGCGGGCCGGCTGCGCCCGGCGACGGCAAGGACGCGGCGCCGGCCGGGCCGGCGCCGCGTGTTTAGCGGTGGCCGAGCTTCGCGAGCAGCGCCTCGGCCGCGGGGGCCGACGACGCGGGGTTCTGCCCGGTGATCAGCAGCCCGTCGGTGACGACATGCGGCGCCCAGTCGGCGCTGCGCTCGAATGCCGCGCCGTTGGTCTTCAGCATGTCCTCGACGAGGAACGGCACGACTTCGGTCAACTCGACGGCCGCTTCCTCGCTGTTGGTGAAGCCCGTCGCGCGCTTGCCGCGCACGACCGACTCGCCGGTCTGCGGGTTCTTCACGTGGCGCAGCACGCCCGGCGCGTGGCAGACCGCGGCGACCGGCTTGCCGGCCGCGAGCGCGCGCTCGATCAGGCCGATCGAATGCAGATCCTCGGCGAGATCCCACAGCGGGCCGTGACCGCCCGGGTAGAACACGGCGTCGTAATCGTCCATCGACACATCGGCCAGCTTGCGCGTCGACGCGAGTTCGGCTCGCGCCGCCGCATCGGCGTCGAAGCGGCGCGTCGCGTCGGTCTGGGCCGTCGGGTCGCTGCTTTTCGGGTCGAGCGGCGGCTGGCCGCCCTTCGGCGACGCCAGCGTCAGCTCGACGCCCGCATCCTTGAACCTGTAGTACGGCGCGGCCAGTTCCTCGAGCCAGAAGCCGGTTTTCTTGCCGGTGTCGCCGAGCGTGTCGTGCGAGGTCAGGACAACCAGAATCTTCATGATCGGACACTCCTTCGAAAATGAACGGGGAACGACGCCGCGCGTCGCGGCACGCCTGTCGGTTAGTCAGGCCGCGCGCGGCAACGTGCGAATCATTTCTCCGCATGCGATATATGCCTATTAGACCAGTCGTCTAGAAGCGGCCGAAATAAAACGACGGCATCCCGCTGCCTGAATCCGCCAGGGACGTCGCCGCATTCACCGGCACGGATCATATCCCCGGATTAGACCGGTCGTCTAGAAGAACACGCATTCGCCCCTGCCGACGTCATGGCCTTTGCGACGGCGCGTCGTTCGACCACGCCCGCCGCCCCGCTCATCCGCCCTCGGTTCGCCGCGGCCGGAAGACCTAGCCGCGCAACGGACCGTCCGTGTCGCCCGCTTCGATCGTCGGCGCTTCGAGCCGATGCTCACGCGCGCCGTCGTCCAGCAGCCGCAGCATCAGTTCCGCTAGCGCGCGCCCGGATGCATGCCCGGTCGGCTGCACGACCGCCGTGACACGATACGGATGCGCGATATCGGGCGGCACGCCGTCATAGACGATCAGCGACAGGTCCGCACCCAGGCGCACCCCGCTGTCGACCAGCGCGCGAAATGCGCCGCCGCCCGCGATGTTGTTGTCGACCAGCAGCGCGGTCGGCGGCTCGGCCTGCGCAAGCAGCGCCCGCGCTGCCTGCCCCCCGCCGTCGTGCGTAAACGGGCACTCGACGAGCAGCGCCGGATCCGCGTCGATACCGGCTTCGCGCAATGCCGACAGACAGCCGGCGCGCCGTTGCGCGGCGAAATTCAGCGCCAGCGGTGCGCTGATCATCGCGATGCGCCGATGCCCGAAGCCGATCAGCCGGCGCACCGCGTCGCGCGCGCCCGCCTCGTTGTCGAAGTCGAACCATGCATACGGGCCGGCCGACTGCGTGCGGCCGTACGCGACATACGGAAACGCGCTCGCCTGCAGGTACGCGAGCCGTGGATCGTCGACCAGCGTGCGCGCGACGATCAGCCCGTCGACGAGCTTGCCGTCGACGATCCGCCGGTAGGTGTCCAGTTCCGCATTCGGTCGCGCGGACGCGATGATGAAATCGAGATTGCGCTCGGCGAGCCGCTCGGTGATGCCCGCGACGACCTCGCCGAAGCGCGGATCGCCGAGATCGCCGGCGCCGAACGGATAGACGATGCCGATCATGTCGGCCCGCCCCGTCGCCAGCCGGCGCGCGGTCGGATCGGCCACGTAGCCCATTTCCCGCGCGGCCTTCGCCACGCGCTCGCGCGTCGCCTCGCTGACGTCGTCGTAACCGTTCAACGCACGGCTGACCGTCGTGCGCGACAGACCGAGCGCGTCCGACAGCGCCTTCAGATTCACCTTCACCGTCACTCCTCGCATTCGCCGCTCCGCCCGGCCGCCCGACCATCGGGACACGCCGACCAGGTAATTATTTCCAATTGGTAACGATTACCGTCAATTAAATATCTTTTGCGTTCCAAACCGGTTTGAAATAGCATCCAAACCGGTTTGGACATCGATGCCCACTCAGCCGTTCACTTTCACCTTTCCAGGAAACAACGACGAGATGACATACTTTCCCCTTTTCCGCCCGACCGCGGCCAAACGTTTGCTGCTCGCTGGCGGCGCACTCGCCGCCTTCGCGTCCGTCGCGCACGCGCAGTCCGGCGGCACGGGCGCGCCCATGCCCACGCCCCACACGCAGCAAGCCTACGATCCCGAAGGCAACTTCACGATGCGCTGGACGCGAGCGGACATCCGCCAGATCGTCGCGCAATCGCACACCGCCGGTGCCGACAAGAACTCGCTGCCGCAAGCACTGACGATGCCGGACATCCCGCAGGACTTCCCGCTGATCAACTCGAACGTGTGGGTGTGGGACACGTGGCCGCTGGCCGACCTGCGCGCGAACCAGCTCAGCTACAAGGGCTGGGAGGTGATCTTCTCGCTCACCGCCGATCCGCACGCGGGCTACACGTTCGACGACCGGCACGTGCACGCCCGCATCGGCTTCTTCTATCGCCGCGCGGGCATCCCCGCGTCGCAACGCCCCGCGAACGGCGGCTGGACCTGGGGCGGCCACCTGTTCCCGGACGGCGCGAGCGCCAAGGTATTCGGCACCGCGCCGATGACCAACAACGCCGAATGGTCGGGCTCCGCGCGCCTCACGCACGGCAGCAACGTCAGCCTGTACTACACCGCGACGTCGTTCAACCGCTCGGCGCCCGGCGGCGCCGACATCACGCCGCCGCAGGCGATCATCACGCGCGCCGACGGCAACATCCACGCCGACGACAAGCACGTGTGGTTCACCGGCTTCGGCGATCACAAGCCGCTGCTGGAACCGGACGGCAAGTACTACCAGACCGGCCAGCAGAACACCTACTTCTCGTTCCGCGATCCGTTCGTGTTCACCGACCCAGCGCATCCGGGCAAGACCTACATGGTGTTCGAAGGCAACACCGGCGGCCCGCGCGGCGCACGCACCTGCACCGAGGCCGATCTCGGCTACGCGCCGAACGATCCGAACCGCGAAGACCTCAACGCGGTGATGAATTCGGGCGCAGTGTATCAAAAGGCCAACGTCGGCCTCGCGGTCGCGACGAACCCGCAACTGACCGAGTGGAAGTTCCTGCCGCCGATCCTATCGGCGAACTGCGTCGACGACCAGACCGAGCGCCCGCAGATCTATCTGAAGGACGGCAAATACTACCTGTTCACGATCAGCCACCGCACGACGATGGCGGCCGGCGTCGACGGCCCGGACGGCGTGTACGGCTTCGTCGGCAACGGCATCCGCAGCGACTTCCTGCCGCTGAACGGCGGCAGCGGCCTCGTGCTCGGCAACCCGACCGACTTCTCGGCCCCGGCCGGCGCGCCGTATTCGCAGGACCCGAACCAGAACCCGCGCGAATTCCAGTCGTATTCGCACTACGTGATGCCGGGCGGGCTCGTCGAGTCGTTCATCGATGCGATCGGCCCGCGCCGCGGCGGCACGCTCGCACCGACGGTGAAGGTGAACATCAACGGCACGTCGACGTCGGTCGACCGCGCGTATGGACGCGGCGGCCTCGGCGGCTACGGCGACATCCCGGCGAACCTGCCCGCGACGGGGGCCGGCCACAACGACGGCAACGCCCAGGCCAATTAGGATGACCAACAATAACCGTCGTCGATAAAGGCACGAGGTTCAGGAGGCGCGTATCGCGCGTGTCGCGTGTGCGCCTCCTCTTTTTTCTTTCCTCCATTGCGCATGCCGCCGTTGCAGCGGCATTCGCCCTCCTTTCCCGCTTCGCCCGACGGAGCACCGGATCACGCATGAGATCAATGTTGTTCGGCCTTTCCGGCCCTTCCGGCCTTTCCGTCCATTTCGCCGCGCTGCTGCTTGCCGCGGCCGCCTGCACGCATGCCGCCGCCGCACCCTGCGGCGCGCCGGCCGAAAACGGCACGCCGCAATGGCGCCCGGCCCTCCACTACACGCCGCAGCGCAACTGGATGAACGATCCCAACGGGCTCGTGTACGAGAACGGCCGCTATCACCTGTTCTATCAGTACAACCCGCTCGGCAACGACTGGGGCAACATGTCGTGGGGCCATGCGACCAGCACCGATCTCGTCCACTGGCGCGAGCAGCCGGTCGCGATGCGCGCGAACGCCACCGAGGAAATCTTCTCGGGCTCGATCGTCGCCGATACGCTGAATACGTCCGGCCTCGGCACACCGGGCCACGCGCCGCTCGTCGCGCTCTATACGAGCGTCTACAAGCCCGGCTCGGGTCACGCCCCCGGCATACAGGCGCAGTCGCTCGCGTACAGCCTCGATCGGGGCGCGACCTGGCAGCCGTATGCGCACAATCCGGTGCTGACGCTCGACCCGGAATCGAAGCAATTTCGTGATCCGAAAGTGTCGTGGTATGCGCCGGGCGGCTACTGGTTGATGACGACGGTCGTCGCCGACGCGCACGTCGTGAAGCTCTATCGTTCCGACGACCTGCTCCACTGGTCGTTCCTGAGCGACTTCACGCTGCCCGACGTGCCGCATGCGGGCGCGCTGTGGGAAATGCCGGATCTCGTGCCGCTGCCGCTCGACGACGATCCGAAACGGATCAAGTGGGTGATGATCGTCAACGTCAACCCGTGGTCGATCGCCGGCGGTTCCGGCGCGATGTATTTCGTCGGCAACTTCGACGGCCGCACATTCGTGCCCGACCGCGTCGCGCCGGCCGGCTCGGATCCCGCGCAATTCCGCTGGGTCGATCACGGCGCCGATTTTTATGCGGCCGGCACGTTCTCCGGCGCGCCCGGCGCCCGGCCGGTCGCGATCGCATGGATGAGCAACTGGGATTACGCGGCGAAAGCGCCGACCGCCCCGTGGCGCGGCGCGGCCACGCTGCCGCGCGAGCTGTCGCTGAAGACGATCGACGGCGAGCCAACCCTCGTCGTCGCGCCAGCCGCCGCCTTCGACGCGTGGGCCGACGGCCGCCCCGCCGTGCACGAAGGCGACGTCACGGTCGACTCCGCGACGCGGGTGCTGTCGGCCGCGACGCGCGGCGTCGTCCAGCGCATCACGGTGACGATCTCGCCTCGGCATGCGGCGCGCGCGGGCCTGATCGTCCGGCGCTCGGCCGACGGCTCGACCGGCACGCGGATCGTGTACGACACGACGAAGCGCACGCTGACGCTCGACCGGTCGCAATCCGGCGACACGAATTTCGCCGGCACGTTCAGCCGCGAGCACATCGTCGATCTGCCGCTCGAGCACGGGCAACTGCGGCTCGAAATCGTCGTCGATCGCGGGTCGGTCGAAGTATTCGCGAACGGCGGCCGCGTGGCGCTGACCGACCTGATCTTTCCGCCGCTCGAGGCGGACCGCGTGGCCGTGTTCGCCGAGCACGGCCGCGCGACGTTCTCGGGATTGACGGTGACGCAGCTGAAAGCCGGCGACGATACGCGTGGCGCCTGCGCGTCCCGATAGGTGCGGGTGACGGGGCCGGCCGCCCGGTATCGCATCGCCGGTGACGGTCCCCGCCCGTCTGGCTCGTCAGAGCAACCCCATCCCGCCCGACGCGATGATTTCCGCACCGACGATGAACGCGGATTCCGGCGCGCTCAGGTGCAGCACCGTCGACGCGATTTCATCCGGCGTGCCGAAGCGGCCGATCGGCACGAGGCCCTTGATTTTCTCGGCCGTCTCGTCGAGCGCCGCCGCATCGAGCCCGAGCTTGCCGTACAGCGGCGTCTGCACGGGCCCGGGGCTCACCACGTTCACGCGCACGCCGTGCGGCAGCAGTTCCGTCGACAACGTCTTCGCGAACGAATTGACGGCCGCCTTGCTCGCCGCGTACACCGACGAGCCGGGCATCCCGACATGCGCGTTGATCGAGCCGTTGATCACGATCGAGGCGCCGCGGTTCAGCAGCGGCACAAGCGACTGGATCTGGAAATACGCGCCCTTCACGTTGGTGTTGAACACGAGATCCCACATCGCTTCGTCGCTGTCGGCGAACGGCGCGAGTTTCGCGACGCCCGCGTTGACGAATACGGCGTCGAGCCGCACGCCGGCGGCGGCGAGCGCATCGGCCAGCGCGCGGGCCGACGCGACGCTGCCGGCTTCGTTGCGAATCGTGAGCGCCCCTTCGCCGAGCGTTTGGCGGGCGGCTTCCAACGTCTGGGCGTCGCGCCCGGTGATGACGACCCGCGCGCCTTCGGACGCGAATGCCCGGGCGGCCGCCAGGCCGATGCCGCTGTTGCCGCCCGTGACGAGGACCGTCTTTCCTTCGAAGCGTTGCATGATGTTCTCCTGTGAACCGGTGAGTTGACCGTGAACACAGGATGCGCGCGGCGCCCGGCCTTGCCGTACGACGGGCGCGACGAACATGTTCGAAAACGTCGAACATGTTCGCGCGGGCGCGTTCAGCCGACCACGTCGATCCCGTCGAGCAGCCGCCGTGCGAGTCTCGGCTCGCGCAATTGCTCCAGCCACCATTGCAGTGCGCGGCCGTCGCGATCGCCGTGCCACGCGACGTACAACAGATTCGGCTCGCGCGGATCGGCCGTCTGCTTCTCGACCAGTTCGCCGCGCGCGAGCAGCGACGCGACGCGCCGGCGCGGCACCCAGCCGACGCCGAGCGCATCGCGCTGCGCGAGGATCTTCGCGCGCATCGACGGCACCGCGAGCACGGCCTGCCCGCCGAGCAGGCCATACGCGCGGCCGGCCGCGCGCCGCGACGAATCGGCGACGACGACCGAGCGGTGCGCACCGATCGCGTCGCGCGTCAGCGGGCCGCGCGCGGACGCCAGCGGATGGCGCGGCGACACCGCGAACACCCACTCCATCGCGCCGAGTTCGAACCACTTGAGGCCTGGAATGGCCGGCGGCTCGTTCGTCGCACCGACGACCAGATCCGCGCGGCCGTCGCGCAACGCTTCCCAGGTCCCGCCGAGCACCTCGTGCGTGAAACGCAGCGACACGCCCGAATCGAGCGCATCGAAGGCGCGGACGACCGGCACGAGCGTATCGAACTCCAGCACCTCGTCGCTGACGATCCACAGCCGGTCCTCCCAGCCGCTCGCGACCTGCCGCACGCGCTGCGTCAGCCGGGCGACGTCGAGCGCGAGCCGCGCCGCCTCGTCGGCCAGCAATTGTCCGGCCGGCGTGAGCTGCAGCCGGTAGCCGCGCCGGTCGAACAGCAGCGCGTCGAAGCGCGTTTCGAGCTGGCGCGCCGCGTGCGACACCGTCGACGGCGCCTTGCCGAGCCGCGCGGCGGCACGCGACAGGCTGCCGGTGGCGCGGATCGCGTCGAGCAGTGCCAGTTCGTCTTCGGACAGCATGAGGTCGCTCCGCGGTGAGGTTTGTCGTGGATCGTAAGGCAGCAGCGCACGGCGGTCCAATCGCGCGATGGCGGCCGCGGCCACGAGCCACGAACCGCCGCCGGCGCGCTCGACTTCCGGTATGCTGGCCGAGGCGAAATGACACGAATCGAGGTAACCACTGCGATGGACATCGCGATCCGCATCGAAGGCCGTCACGACCTGACGGGGCAAATCTTCCGGCAACTGCGCACCGCGATCGTCGACGGGCGTCTCGAAGCCGGCGCGCGGCTGCCGTCGACGCGCGACCTCGCGAAACAGCTCGGCGTGTCGCGCAAGACGACGCTCGACGCGTTCGAGCGCCTGGTGGCCGAGGGTTACCTGAATACGCGCGCCGGCGACGGCACGTTCGTTGCGGACGGCCTCGCGCGCGTGCCGCACGCCGCGGCCGCGTCGGCGCCGTCGATCGTCGACGAGATGCCGCGCATCGACGCGGTCGATGCGCGCGCGCTGTGGAACGACCTGCCGGACGCGCTCGCGATGCCCGCGCCGCACGATTCGCCCGGCTTCGACTTTCGCGGCGGCGTGACCGACAAGACGCTGTTCCCGTTCGACGCATGGCGGCGCTGCCTGCATCACGCGCTGCGCCAGCAGGCGCGCGGCCCCGGCCAGTATCACGATCCGGCCGGCGACCCGCAGTTGCGCGGCGCGATCGCGCGCTACGTCGGATTCAGCCGCGCGGTCGCATGCAGCTGGGACGACGTGCTCGTCACGCAAGGCGCGCAACAGGCGCTCGACCTGATCGCGCGCGTCGTCGTGCGGCCGGGCGACGTCGTCGCCGTCGAGGATCCCGGCTATCCGCCCGCGCGCGCCGCGTTCGCGTCGCTCGGCGCGACGGTGACCGGCGTGCCGGTGGACGCGCACGGCCTCGTCACGGAACGGCTGCCGGACGACGCACGGCTCGTCTACGTGACGCCGTCGCATCAGTTCCCGCTCGGCATGCCGATGACGCTCGACCGCCGCGTCGCGCTGCTCGAATGGGCGCAGCGTCGCCGTGCAGTGATCATCGAGGACGACTACGACGGCGAATTCCGCTTCGAAGGCCGCCCGGTCGAATCGCTGAAGAGCCTCGACCGCACGGGCCTCGTCGCGTACGTCGGCACGTTCTCGAAGACGATCTTTCCCGAGTTGCGGATCGGCTACGCGATTCCGCCGCGCGCGCTGCGCGGCGCGCTGGCCAAGGCGAAGCAGATCGTCGACTGGCACACGTGCACGCTGACGCAGGCGGCGCTCGCGCGCTTCATGCACGATGGCGATTTCGCGCGGCACCTGAAACGCGTGCAGAAGCACTACGACGCGCGGCGCAAGGTGCTGATCGCGCACCTGCGCGGCGAACTCGCGCCGTGGTTCGACGCGATCGTGCCGACCGCCGGCATCCATCTCGCCGCGCACCTGAAGCCGGGGCTCGACGAAGCGGCGCTGGTCCGCGCGGCGCGGGCGCAGGACATCGGCCTGTACGGAATCTCCGCGTTCCACGCGGACGTGCCGGTGCGTGCCGGGCTGCTGTTCGGCTATGGCGGGATCGACGCGCTGCGCATCGACACGGCGCTCGCGAAGCTGGCCCGGCTGCTGGAAGCCGGCATCGCAGGCGGGCCGCCACTGGTTACCTGAATTTCCACGGAATTGGCTATTCAAGCAGGCCAGTACGCGTCCTAAAGTGGGTCCTGTCGCGCCACCCCGGCGCTACCCAACCGAAAAGGACCTGCCATGCAACCGCGCCTGAACTTCTATGCCGCCAGCCCGAATGCGATCAAGGTGATGCGCAACGCCGAGGAATTCCTCGCGAAGTGCTCGATCGAGAAGCCGCTCGCCGAACTCGTCCGTCTGCGTGCGTCGCAGATCAACGGCTGCGCGTTCTGCGTCGACATGCATACGAGCGACGCACGCAAGGGCGGCGAAACCGACCGCCGTCTCGCGACCGTCGTCACGTGGCGTGAAACGCCGTTCTTCACTGAGCGCGAACGCGCGGCGCTGGAATGGACCGAGGCGCTGACGCTGGTGGCCGGCAACCACGTGCCCGACGCCGTCTGGGAAGCCGTGAAGCCGCATTTCACCGACGAGGAGCTGTTCGACCTGTCGATGCTGATCGCGACGATCAACTCGTGGAACCGCTTCGCGATCGCGTTCCGCAAGATGCCCGAGTAAGGCGGCGACGATGATTCGCTCCCCGCTCCATCGCATCGCGCCGTGCATCGGGCTCGTGCTCGCGGCGGCACTGCCGGCCGCCGCCCACGCGCACGACGCCGGCGACAGCGTCCACGCGATCATGCAGCAGGCCGTGCCCGAAGCGCCCGGCAAGCTCGTCGTCGTCGCGACGGTCGACTATGCGCCCGGTCAGGCGTCCGACGCGCACCGGCATCTCGGCTCGGTCTTCGCGGTCGTGTCGAAAGGCGAAGTGCTGTCGCAGGTGAACGGCGGCCCGCTGCGCCGCTATCGCGCCGGCGAAGGCTGGTACGAGCCGCCCGGCTCGCGCCATCAGGTATCGCGCAACGCGAGCGCGACCGAGCCCGCGCAACTGGTCGTGTTCGGGCTGACGGGCGAGCATCAGCCGCTGAAATCGCCGATCGATCAGTGATCCGGAGAATCGGACGAATCGGGCGAATGCTCGCGACGTAAACGAAAAAACCGGCTCGAAAGCCGGTTTTTTCATACCGCATGCCGTGAGCGGCGCTCGCGCGCCGCGCGACGTTTAGAAGCGGTGGATCATGCCGACGCCGACAGCGATCTGGTTCTGCTTCGAACCTGCCGCCACGCCGTCGCCGATCTGCGTCGTTGCTGCCTGGATGGTGCCAGTCTTGCTCAGCGTATTGCCCGACGCGTGCTGGTAAGCCTCGAGTGCGTACAGGCCCGTGCGCTTCGACAGGCTGTAGTACTGCGACAGCGTGACCTGATGGTACTTGGCCGCGCTCGTGATGCCGTTCGACTGCGTCGCCGCCGTGTACGAGTAGCCGACCGCGAAGTCCCACTGAGCCGCTGCCTTCCAGTGCAGCACGGCGCCGGCCGTGTTGAAGATCGCGCTGTTGCGGAACACCGAGCCGACGCCCGGCGTGTACTTGACGTTCGTGTACGACGCCGACACATCCCACGCCGGCGTGAACTGGTAACCGGCCGTCACGCCGATGCGCTGCTGCGATTGCGCCGTCTGATAACCGGCATTGAGCGCCGACACCGCCGGCTGGCCGCCGCTCGTGACCGTCGAGTTGTCGCCCCACACGCCGCCGCCGAGCGTCGAGTTGTTGACCTTCTGATAGCCGACCGCGATGCCTGCCGGGCCGTTCAGGTACTGGACCGCCGCGCTCCACGTCGAGCCGCGGTTGACGCTGCCCGGCACGCCGCCGAACGAGTACGAACCGCCGACCGTGAAGCCGTAGAACTTCGGCGACATGTAGACGAGCGAGTTGTTCGCGCGGTAGCTGGTATCCAGCGAATCGATATCACCCGGGTGCGCGCCGTATGCGCCCGTCAGCCACGTCGTCGGGCTGTACGGCGACAGCAGCGTGTAGTACGCCGTGTACTGACGGCCGGCCGTCAGCGTACCGTACGCCTGGTTCGTCATACCGACCCATGCCTGGCGGGTGAAGATACCGCCTGCCCATTGCGACGCGCCGGTCGCCGAGTTCACGCCTGCTTCCAACTGGAAGATCGCCTTCGTGCCGCCGCCGAGATCTTCGCTGCCCTTCAGGCCGAAGCGGCTGCCTGCCCATACGCCGGTGGACATCGATACCTTCGAGTGACCGCCGGTCGTCGCACCCGTCGACGGGGCCGCGTTGTTCTGGTATGCCAGGCCGTTGTCGACGATACCGTACAGGGTCACGCTGCTCTGGGCGTGGGCGGCGGTAGCGGCTGCGAGACCCACTGCCGTCATGGCGAAAGCGACGCGCTTTTTCATTGATTCTCCGTCCTCAAAGAATGTTTCTTTTCTGGTGTGGTTTTGTGACCGACACATGTGCGAGTACATGCCGACGCGATTCTGACGGATTACCAATTGTTTCCCAACATGTGCAGTCGGTCATCGTATGATCGACGCAACGCGGGCGTTCACCAAACGGTTACATAACAGCTCGAAATGCTTGTGCGGCGGGCCTTTCCGGCATTTGCCGGTGAAAACCCTAGCTTTACATTTTTACGGGTGCAACGCGACCGTCCGATGTCGTCAGACGCCTTCGGCAACCAAACATCTTACAAATGCGCGATCGAAGCTGACGCCGCGATTCACGCCGCCGCGCAGGATCGCCGACGTTCGTGACACCCACATTTCGAGACACGAAATCATGAAAACGTTTTTGTCCGTGCACGGGGCACGGGAGATCGGACGGGAACGGCCCGGCGAGCGCGGGCCGGGACGCGACGTCGGTGCCGGTCGCACCGACGCGCTTCAGTGCTGCGACGCGGGGCGCGCGAGCCGCGCGGTCACGGCGTCGGCGAGCGCGCTCAGGCGCGCGCGGATCGCCGTGTTCGAACCGACCAGCGCGAGCGACGCCGCCATGATCCGGTAGACGCGCTTTCTCGGCACCTTGGCCGGCTGCGCCGGGTCGAGCCACGCAGCGTGGCCGGCCAGCAGTTCGAGCGTTTCGAGGCCGATCATGATCGGCCACAGGCAGGCGAGCCGAAGCCGCACGAAGCGGCGCGGGATCGCGAGCGTATACAGGCATGCGTCGCGATACTGGTCGAGCGCGCCGCGCAGCAGGTCGACCAGCACGCCGCGTGCGCGCGCCGACGCATCGGGCCGCATCAGGTCGGCCACGACGAGCCCGTGCGCGCGCAGCACGTCGTCGGGCAGGTAGCAGCGGCCAATGCGCAGGTCCTTCGCGCAATCGCGCAGGATGTTCGTCATCTGCAGCGCCTTGCCGAAGCGGATGCCCTTCTCGCGCATGTCCGGCAGGTCCCAGCCGCGCGCGGCGCGCGTGTGCGCGCCCGTCATGTCGGTCCAGAATTCGCCGACGCAGCCGGCGACGAGGTACGTGTAGCGGTCGAGTTCGCCCCGCGTGGGCAGCGATGCGACCTGCCCCGACCGCTCGTCCGGAAACGTGCGCAGGTCGAATTCCATCCCCGCGGTGAGCGTCGCGACGACCTTGCGGATCGACGCGCGATCGACCTCCGACTGCGCGCGCAACAGCGCGAGCATCGGTTCCATCGAACCGAGCAGCAGGTGTTCGTGCGAATCGGTCTGCATCCGCGTCACGTCCTCGAGCGAACGCGACAGCGCCGCACCGTCGCCGAGACGCTCGATGTCGTCGCGCAGGTCGGTCAGCAGCGCCGCGCGCCGGTCAGGCGCGACGAGCGCCGTGTCGGCGATCGTATCGGCCGCGCGTGCAAGCAGATACGCAAGGCCGACCGGGTCGCGCATGCCGTCGGGCAGCACGCGCAGCGTCAGGTAGAAGGAGCGGGATACGTTCTTCAGCAGGTCGCCGAGCAGATAGGCAGGATCGGTATGGGTCGTCATGAGTCGGGAAAAATCGGCCGGCGCGGGCCCCGGGCGCACACGGGCGCCGGGCGCCCGCGCCGGCCCGCGAGTCGCCGCATCGTCGCGCGCGGCGGGCGTCGGCCCCGGTGCGGCGATGCAAAATTCCCGCAAGTTTAGTGCATCCGGCGCGCGGGTTCGCTGTGACGGCCGGAATGCGATGTGCGCAAGGCTGCCGTCGCTCGCGCTGCCGCGCCCGTCGCCCCTTCAAAACAGAACGGAAAGGTCCAAGTAATAAATATGTAATTATTCGATGCGACGATCGCGCACCGTTCGATTCCGTTCTGCCCGGCTTCTCGCCGGGCCGCCGACTCGAGCGCCCTTTCCGACTCCGTTTCGAAGGTTCAACGACATGCTCCTCAAGCGCCCGACCTCCCTGCGCTATGCCCCGTTCGCCTGCGCCGCCGCGCTCCTGCTCGCCGCGTGCGGCGGCGACGACGCCCTGACGCGCGATCCCACGCAGCCGATCTCCGCGAAGGTCCAGGTGGTCGGCCATCGCGGCGCGAGCGCGCTGCGCCCCGAACACACGCTCGCGTCGTATCGCAAGGCGATCGAGGACGGCGCGGACGTGATCGAGCCCGACCTCGTGTCGACGCGCGACGGCGTGCTCGTCGCGCGCCACGAGAACGAGATCTCGGGCACGACGAACGTATCGGCGCTGCCGCAGTTCGCCGGCCGCAAGGCGACCAAGACGATCGACGGCGCGCAGTTGACCGGCTGGTTCACCGAGGATTTCACGCTCGCGGAGCTGAAGACGCTGCGGGCGCGCGAGCGCATTCCGCAGGTGCGCCCCGCGAATACGGCCTACAACGACCAGTTCGAGATTCCGACGTTCGACGAGATCGTCGCGCTCGCGAAGCAGATGTCCGCGCAGACAGGCCGCACGATCCATCTGTACCCGGAAACCAAGCATCCGACCTACTTCCAGTCGATCGGCCTGCCGCTCGAGGACCGTCTCGTCGACGCGCTGCTGAAGGATTCATACACGTCGCGCACGGCGACCGTCTACATCCAGTCGTTCGAAGTCGCGAACCTGAAAGCGATCCGCAACCGGATCAAGTCAAGCCAACCGAACTGGCAGCTCGTGCAGCTGATGGACGAAGCCGGTCAGCGCCCGTACGACTTTGTGAAGGCGAACGACACGCGCACCTACGGCGACCTGTCGACGCGCGACGGCATGCGCGAGATCGCGACCTATGCGAACGGCGTCGGCCCGTACAAGACGTCGATCATCGCGGTCGCCGCAGACGGCACGCTGCAGCAGCCGACGCCGTTCGTGCGCTACGCGCACGAGGCCGGCCTCGTCGTGCATCCGTACACGTTCCGCCCGGAAAACAACTTCCTGCCCGCATCGCTGAAGGACGGCGGCACGCCGGCCACGCGCAACACGGGCGGCTCGGTGCGCGAGATCCAGGCGTACCTGCGCGCGGGCATCGACGGCTTCTTCACCGACGATCCGGCCGTCGGCCGCACGGCCGTCGATACGTTCAAGCGCTGACACGAAGCGCCGACCCGCACGCGACCGGGCGCCGCGCACGAGGTGCCGCGCCCGGTTGCACCGCGTCGGTCAGATCACGTTGAAGTGGTGCGTGCCGTCCCGCTTCAACTGGTCGACCAGCCCGTATTCCCAGTCGAGATACGCCTGCATCGCCGCGGCCGCGTTGTCGGTGCCTTCGTACGGGCGCCGATAGCGGTCGATGCGCGGCGACGCAAGACGGGTCTCGCCGCTCTCCAGCGGCAGCCCGGCGTCGATCCACGCGGCCGTGCCGCCGGTCAGCACGCGGATCTCGGCCGACGCCGGCAGCAGCGCGCGGGCGTCATCCGCCGCGAACCGCGCAAGCAGGCTCGATCCGCACGTGAACACGTAGCGCTTCGCGGGCGGAATCGCGGCCAGCGCGTCGCGCAACTGCGCACGCACGGCAAACCACGCGCCCGGCACATGACGCTTCACGTAGTTCGCGCTGGCCGTCACGTCGACGATCGCGAGCTCGCCGGGCGCGGCCTCCTTCAGCCAGCCGGCGAGCGTCGCGGGCGACACGTCGGCCGCGGGCGGCGTCGCGGGCACGTCGCGCGGCGGCTGGCCGCGCTCGACGAATGCCGCGGCGCCGGCCGGCTCGACCACGCGCACGTCCCAGCCCATCTGCGCGAGCCACGACGCGGTCATGTCCGCGCGCACGCCGTCGTCGTCGGCCAGCACGATCCGCGCGCCGCGCACGGCCGCATGATGGTCGGTCTCCTGCACGAGCTGGCCGCCCGGCGTGCTCAAGAAGCCCGGCAGGTGGCCGGCTTCGTATTCCTCCGGCGTGCGCACGTCGAAGCGGTACAGCGTGCGGCCCGGTTCGGCGAGCGCGGCGACGTCGGCCAGCGCGATGCGCGGCACGCCGGCGCGCTCGGCCACCGCGCGGGCGGCCCGACGCGCTTCGGCGCGCTGCGTCGCGTCGATCTCGTCCGGAAAGCGCCGTGCGGCGCCGCGCTCGAGCGTCTGGCCGGCCAGCGTCCAGCCGATCGTGCCGTTGCGCAGCGCGGCGACTGGGTTCGGCAGCCCCGCGTTGACGAGCGACTGCGTGCCGATGATGCTGCGCGTGCGGCCCGCGCAGTTGACGATCACCTGCGTGCGCGGGTCCGGCGCGAGCGCGCGCACGCGCAGCACGAGTTCAGCGCCCGGCACGCTGGTCGACGTCGGGATGTTCATCGTCTGGTATTCGTCGAAGCGGCGCGCGTCGACGATCACGACATCGGCTTTCGCGTCGATCAGCGCCTGCACCTCCTGCGCGGACAGCGACGGCGTATGACGCTCGGCCTCGACCCATTCGCCGAACGACTTGCTCGGCACGTTCACGTCGATGAACAGTTCGCCGCCCGCGGCGACCCAGCCGGCGAGGCCGCCGTCGAGCAGCCGCACGTCGGTGTAGCCGAGCCGCACGAGCGTCGCGGCCGCGCGCGGCGCGAGATCCTCGCCGCCCGCTTCGCCGAACACGACGATCGGCGTGTCGCGGCGCGGAATCCGCGTCCACGCGTCGAGTTCGAGCTTCGACAACGGAAAATTGGCGGCCCACAGCGGATGGCCCTGCGCGTACGGATCTTCCTCGCGTACGTCGATCAGCGCGATCTCGTCGCGGGCAAGCAGGCGCGCGCGTACGTCCTGGTACGACGCGACGGGGAAACGGGAAAGGGAATCTGCGGAGTGCGTCACGATGTCTCTGGGTTGAATACGTTGAAGTCGGTGAAGAAAACGGAACGGCTCGATCGTGGCCCTGCCGCCGCGCGCCCGCCACGGGCCGCGCGAGCGGGCGTTGCGTCAGGCATTCGAATAGCCCGACACGAACGGCTTCACGGTACCGTCGTCCAGGTAAACCGCGCGCTCGACCTTGCCGATGTTCGCGCCGTACACGTGGATGCTGATCGATACGCGGTCGGCAAATGCGTTGGTCACGCGGTGAACGTCGCCGATGCGCGGCGACACGGCCTCGACCTCGCCCGGCCGCAACCGCACGGCGTCGCCCGCGGGCACCGGCCTGCCGGCCGCGTCGAACCGGTACGGCTGCGAGAACTCGCCGCCGCGCAGCATCCCGATCAGCCCCCACACCGTGTGATCGTGGATCGGTGTCGCCTGGCCCGGCCCCCACACGAAGCTGACGACCGAGAAGCGCTCGTCCGGGTCCAGATGCAGCAGGTACTGCCGGTAACGCTCGGGATCGGGCTGCGCGAATGCGTCGGGCAACCAGTCGTCGTGCTCGACGAGCGCGGCGAGCAGCGCGCCGCCCTCGTCGAGAATGCGCGCCTCGTTCGCGCCGGACGCGAGCAGCGCATCCAGACCATCGACGAACGGACGCAGCGGCGTCTGTTGCAACGAAAGCGTACTCATCGGCCGTCTCCTCGAATATGATGCCGAATATGATGGATCGTCATGATGCACCCGAAAGACCATGCAGAACAAACATGAAAATTAGCGATATCGACGCTTTTGCAGCGGTCGTCCGCTGCCAGACCCTGAGCCAGGCCGCGGCCGAGCTCGGGATGACGCAGCCCGCGATCACGCGGCGCGTCCAGAATCTCGAGGAAACGCTCGGCGTGACGCTGCTCGACCGCAACACGAAGCCGCCGCGCCCGACCGACATCGGCCGGCAGGTGTTCGAGCAGTGTCGCGCGATCCTGCGCGAGGTCGACGCGCTGCGCGAACTGACGGCCGGCCAGCAGCCGCCCGCCGGTGAATTCAGGATCGGGCTCACGCAGGGCCTTGGCGAACTGATGCTGCCCGCGCTGATCGCGGATCTCGCCGCGCAGTGGCCCGCACTCGCGACGCAGGTCACGACCGCATGGGGCGGCCTGCTCGTCGACCGCATCGCCCGCCGCGAACTCGATGCGGCGCTGGTCTTCCTCGCGCGCGAGATGGTGCTGCCGGCGCAGGTCGAGGGTGAACGCTTGCTGGCCACGCGGCTCGTCGCGGTCGGCCGCAAGGGCGACTGGCCGCGCCGCAGCTACCGGCTCGCCGATTGCCACGCGCGCGGCTGGGTGCTCAACCCGGACGGCTGCGGCTTTCGTGCGGGCCTGCGGCGCGCGCTCGACGCGCAGGGCCTGCCGATGCCGGTCACGCTCGATGCGTACGGCCGCGACCTGCAACTGCAGAGCGTCGCCAACGGCTTCGGCCTCGGGCTGATGCCGCTGCCGCTCGTCGAAGGCAGCCCGCTGCGCGACGCGCTCGATATCGTGCCGCTTGCCGATTTCAAGCCGCAGATCGATCTGTGGCTGCTGCGCCGGCACGATGCCGCGCGCCTCGACGCGCCGCTCGCGGCCGTCGCCGCGCATGCGCGCACGGCGTTCGCGCTGCCCGAGCAATCGCACGACAAGGCCGCGTAACGTAGCCTCGGTGGCCGCGGTAGCCTCGGTGGCCGCGCGGCGCCTGCGTCGCGCCGCGCCGTTGCCGTGCGCGGCAACCTGGCCCGGCTCACGCATCGCGTCGACCGCCTTCGCTCCCGGTGCGTGACGTCGCGTCCGCCCCTGCATTCGTCTGCCCGCGCGTCGCCACGTCGAGCGCCGCCCGCCCCGCCGCCACCGCGATCGCATCGTCCTGCGGTGTATGCACGCGGCTGCACAGCACGTCGCGATAGTGGCGTTCGAGCGGATTGCCGCGGCTCAGCCCGTGATTGCCCGACAGCTTCAGCGCTTGCTCGACCGTCCGGATCGCGTGCTCGGTCACGGTGCGCTTGACGAGGCCGCTGGTCGTCACCGACGGCGCGTTGCCGGCGTCGGTGCGCGCGATGTGATCGTCGAGCAGCACACGGTTCGCGTGCAGCCAGCCTTCGATTTCCCCGACCGCCTCCTGCACGCGCGGCAGCGTCGCGAGCGGGGCGCCGAGCCCGCTCGGCGCACGCGTCGTCGCGAATTCGACGAGCCAGTCGCGCGACGCACGCGCCACCGCGTCGTACAGGCTGCCGAGCAGCACGACCATCCACG
Source organism: Burkholderia sp. AU16482 (assembly GCF_002223285.1). Lineage (NCBI taxonomy): Bacteria > Pseudomonadati > Pseudomonadota > Betaproteobacteria > Burkholderiales > Burkholderiaceae > Burkholderia > Burkholderia sp. AU16482. The sequence goes on along the minus strand of NZ_NKEY01000006.1, from coordinate 991,437 downwards.
CCTGCTGGTCCGCCTGCGCGTCGGCATCCGCATGAGTGGCGGCCGATACGGTCCATGCGTCCGGCGCGCGTACGTCGACTGCATGGTCGGCCGGCAGCGGCACGTCGTCGAACACGACTTCGTGGCTGCCGGACGCACGCAGGCCGAGGTGATTCCAGCTTTCGATCACGCGGATGCGATCGCCGTCCGCCGCGGGGTCGCGCGGCACGAGAAACACGCCGACGCGCGGCGCCGGTTCGTCGGTGCGCGCCCACACGGCCAGCCAGCGCAGCGCCGGAATCCCGGTACTGTAGAGCTTGTGGCCCGACAGCCGCCAGCCGTCGCCATCGCGGCGCGCGAGGGTCGCCGGCAGCCCGCCGCGCGACGGCGAGCCGAGCGCCGGCTCGACGCGCAGCGCGTTGATCAGCGCGCCGTGCGCAACCGCGCTGTCGAACACCGCGCGCCGCACCTGCGCGGGCCAGCGGTTGTCGGCGCGGCCGAGCGCGCGGTGCTGCAGATACGTCATCGTCAGTACCAGCGCGGTTGCCGGATCGGCCCGCGCGACGGCCGCGACGATCCGGCTCGCCCGCGCCAGCGTCGCCCCGGCGCCGCCATGCTCGCGCGGCACGACCTGCGCGATCAGCCCGGCACGATGCAGTCGCGCGAAGTTCTCGTGCGGAAAGCGGGCCTCGACGTCGTTGCGGGCCGCATCGGCGGCGAGTTCGGGAGTGAGACGCTCGAGCAGCGCGGCGAGGCGCGCGTCGTCCGTCTCGTCGATGGCGTCGGCGTGGGCGGGCTTGGCGGCGTCCGCGGGCAGCAGGCGCAGCGAGGGTTGCGGTGGCGGCGAGGAAACGGCAAGGCTGGCGGACATCGAAACGGATTCCCTGGGTAGGTCGAACACGGCGGCGGAACGACGAAAACGGCGGGCGCAAACAGCAGGCGAAAACAGCGCCAACGCGCGCCCGATCATTCACGAGCCCACAGCGTATGCGCAACCCATACGGCCCCAAACCATGCAAATCTGATATTCAAATCCGGATTGATTATTTCCATTCCGCATGATCCCGGCGTTAACCTGCGCTCCATTCCTGCCCGGCCGTGCGCCGGGACATCCCTGCACCGGAGACCCAGATGAGCGTCGAATTCATCGGCATGATCCAGAGCCAGAAGCAGTCGGAAATCCACCCGGCGTCCGGCCCCGTGGTCGATCCCGACTATGTGCGCGACTTTGCCCGCGCCCACGAAACGGCCGGTTTCGACCGGATTCTCGTGCCGCATCACTCGACCGGCCCGTCGGCGACGCTGACGATCGCGTTCGCGGCGGCCGCGACCGAGCGCATCCATTTCATGCTCGCGCATCGCCCCGGCTTCACCGCGCCGACGCTCGCCGCGCGGCAGATCGCGACGCTCGACCAGTTCAGCCGCGGCCGGCTCGCCGTGCACTTCATCTCCGGCGGCTCGGACAGCGAGCAGCAGCGCGACGGCGATTTCCTCGATCACGACGCGCGCTATGCACGCACCGACGAATACCTCGGCATCCTGCGGCGAATCTGGACGGAAGCGCAGCCGTTCGATCACGACGGCGCGCATTACCGGTTCAAGCAGGGTTTCTCGGAAGTGAAGCCGTTCCAGCAGCCGCACGTGCCGATCTACTTCGGCGGCGCGTCGGAAGCCGCGCTCGCGGTGGCCGGCAAGCACGCGGACGTGTACGCGCTGTGGGGCGAATCGCTCGACCAGGTGCGCGACCTGACGACGCGCGTGCGCGCCGAAGCCGCGAAACACGGCCGCCAGGTGCGCTTCTCCGTATCCTTCCGCCCGATCCTCGCGGCGACCGAGGACGAAGCGTGGGCGCGTGCGCACCGCATCCTCGACGAAACGCGCCGGCTGCGCGAAGCGGCCGGGCTCGGCGCCGGCGGCCCACAGCAGAGCGAAGGCGCACGCCGCCTGCTCGCCGCGGCCGAGCGCGGCTCACGCGTCGACAAGCGGCTGTGGACCGAGATCGCGAAGCTCACCGGCGCGCGCTCGAATTCGACGGCGCTCGTCGGCACGCCCGAACAGGTCGCCGACGCGTTGCTCGACTACTACGACCTCGGCGTGACGACGTTCCTGATCCGCGGCTTCGACCCGCTGGAAGACGCGATCGACTACGGCCGTGAACTGATTCCGCGTGTGCGCGGCGCCGTCGCCGCACGCGACGCGGCGCGCCGCGCGGCCTGAGCCCAACGGAGCCATACGGAGCCCTACGCGATCATGTCCGCCGTCCTGTCCTCGCCCAACCGTACCGCATCGGGCCTCGTGCTCGCCGACACGCCGCGCCAGCACTTCTGGTTCGATCCGCCCGCACCGCGCCTCGACGTCGCCGCCGAGCGCCGCCACCGGCAGGAGCGGCTCGCGGCCGCGTTCCGCCTGTTCGCGCGCTTCGGCTTCGCGGCGGGCCTCGCGGGCCACATCACAGCACGCGATCCGGAGCTGCCGGATCATTTCTGGGTGAACCCGCTCGGCGTGCATTTCTCGCAGATCAAGGTCTCCGACCTGCTGCTCGTCAACGCACGGGGCGAAACCGCGATCGGCAAGCGGCCGCTGAACAAGGCCGCGTTCGCGATCCATGCGGCGATCCACGAGGCCCATCCGCACGTGGTCGCCGCCGCGCACACGCATTCGACGTACGGCAAGGCATGGTCGACGCTCGGCCGCCCGCTCGATCCGCTCACGCAGGACGCGTGCGTGTTCTACGAGGATCACGCGCTGTTCGACGATTTCACCGGGATGGTCGTCGACACCAGCGAAGGCGCGCGGATCGCCGATGCGCTCGCGAAGCCGGACGGCACCACGCACAAGGGCGTGATCCTGAAGAACCACGGGATCCTGACGGCCGGCCCGACGGTCGAGGCCGCCGCGTGGTGGTACATCGCGCTCGACAACGTCGCGCACACGCAGTTGCTGGCCGAAGCGGCCGGCACGCCGCAACCGATCGATCACGCGACCGCGCGCCATACGCACGGCCAGATCGGCGGTCCCGACGGTGCGCTGCATGCGTTCGACAGCCTGTTCGCGCGCGTCGTCGCCGACGAACCCGACCTGCTCGATTAGGGCCTGTTCACGCCAATAACGGACTTGCGCCACACCGGAGACCAGACCATGACCCAAACCACCGCACCCGCGCCCCACGACGCGCACGACGACCAACGCCGCCGGCTGCTGCGCGCGGCCGGCGCCGCCGCGCTCGCCGTGCCGGCAATCACGCTCGGCCGCCACGCGTGGTCGGCGCCGCCGCTGAAGAAGCTCACGTTCGCGTGGAACCAGAACGCGTTCTGCCTGACGCCGATCGTCGTCGCGCAGGAGCGCGGCTTCTTCGAGAAGAACGGGCTGCAGGTCGAGCTGATCAACTACAGCGGCTCGACCGATCAACTGCTCGAATCGATCGCGACCGGCAAGGCCGATGCGGCGGTCGGGATGATCCACCGCTGGCTGAAGCCGCTCGAAGCCGGCTTCGACGTGAAGATCATCGGCAGCTCGCACGGCGGCTGCGTGCGACTGCTCGGCGCGAAGGCGGCCGGCGTCACGACGCTGCAGGCGCTGAAGGGCAAGACGGTCGGCGTCAGCGATCTGGCCGCGCCCGGCAAGCACTTCTTCTCGATCCTGCTCGCGAAGAACGGCGTCGATCCCGAGCGCGACATCACGTGGCGGCAGTATCCGGCCGACCTGCTCGGCGTCGCGGTCGACAAGGGCGAAATCCACGCGATCGCCGACGGCGACCCGAATCTCTACCTGCTCGAAAAGCGCAGCAACGGCGCGTATACCGAACTCGCGACCAACCTGTCCGGCGAATACGCGCGCAAGGTGTGCTGCGTGATCGGCGCGCGCGGCGATCTCGTGCGCAACGACCGGCCGTCGGCCGCCGCGCTCGCGCGCTCGATCGTGCAGGCCACCGAGTACACGCACGACAACCCGAACGAAGCCGCGAAGGTGTTCGCGAAGTATTCGCCGAAGATCAGCCCCGAGGATCTGCGCAAGCTGTACGCGACGCTCACCTACACGCACCACCCGACCAACGTCGACCTGCAGCAGGAAATCGCGTTCTATGCGGACGACTTCCGCCGCATCAGCGTGCTGAAGAAGAGCACGGACCCGCAGCGCTTCGCGCAGCAGGTCTATGCGAACGTACTGGGGTAACGCGATGTCGACGATCGAACATGCGTCCGCCGCACGCGCCGCATCGGCCCCGGCCGGCGCCGCCAACGCCAATGCTTCCGCGCGAGCGGCCTGCACGACCTGCGACGCCGCGCTGGCCGCGGAAGCCCGGCGCGCGCGCACCTGGCCGACCGGCATCGCCGCCGCATTCGCGTGGGCCGCGCTCGGCGCGCTGACGCACCTGTGGCCGAACCGAATCGTCGGCTTCAGCGACTGGGCGTACACCGACACGTTCGGCACGGCCGCGTGGACGATCGCCGCGCTGCTGCTCGTCGCCGCGACGCTCGGCCATCGCGTTCCCGCGACCCGCACGCGGCTCGCACGCGTTCGCCCGGCCGGCCCGTGGCTCGTCGCGCTGCCGCTCGTGCTCGCCGCGTGGGAAATCGTCACCGCCAAAACCGGCTGGCTGCCGACGCCGTTCTTCGCGCCGCCGCAGGCGCTGATCGAGGTCTACGTCGACGACTGGCCGCGCCTCGCCGGCAGCGCCGGCAACACGCTGAAGCTGCTCGCGCTCGGCTTCGCGTACGGCGTCACGGTCGGCTTCGCGGTGGGCGTGTCGATCGGCTGGTCGCGCCGGATCGGCTACTGGGTGCATCCGGTGCTGCGCGTGCTTGGGCCCGTGCCGGCCACCGCGCTGCTGCCGCTCACGTTCTACTTCTTCCCGTCGAGCTATTCGGCCGCCGCGTTCCTGATCGCGCTTGCAACCGGCTTCCCGGTCGCCGTGCTGACGTGGTCGGGCGTCGCGAGCGTGAACAAGCAGTACTACGACGTCGCGCGCACGCTCGGCGCGAACGCGCGCTTCCTCGTGCTGCGCGTCGCGATTCCGGCCGCGCTGCCGCACGTGTTCGTCGGCATCTTCATGGGGCTGAGCGCGTCGTTCACGGTGCTGGTCGTCGCCGAGATGATGGGCGTCAAGTCGGGGCTCGGCTGGTATTTGAGCTGGGCGCAGGGCTGGGCGTCGTACGTGAACATGTATGCGGCGCTGATCGTGATGGCGCTGCTGTTTTCCGGGTTGATCGCGCTGCTGTTCGCGGTGCGCGACCGCGTGCTCGCCTGGCAGAAAGGAACCGTCAAATGGTAAGCGCCGCCGTACTCGAACCGTCCGCCGCCACTGCTGCGGCGCCCGCCGTCGCGCCGCCGCGCGGCGCACGCATCGACATCCGCCGCGTGAGCCATGCGTTCGGCGGCCCCGGCGGCGCGCTGCCGGTGCTCGACGACGTGTCGCTGTCGGTCGCGGCCGGCGAATTCGTCGCGCTGCTCGGCCCGAGCGGCTGCGGGAAATCGACGCTGCTGCGCCTCGTCGCGGGGCTCGACGCCGCCAACCAAGGCCGAATCGCGCAGGACGGCGTGGCGATCGAGCGCCCCGATCCGTCGCGCATCGTCGTGTTCCAGGACCCGACGCTGTACCCGTGGCGGCGCGTGCGCGCGAACGTCGCGCTCGGCCTCGAAGCGCGCGGCGTGGCACGCACCGCGCAGCATCGCGTCGACGATGCGCTCGCGCGCGTCGGGCTGGAGGACTTCGCGAACGTGTTTCCGCATCAGTTGTCCGGCGGGATGGCGCAGCGCGTCGCGCTCGCCCGCGCGCTCGTCAACGACCCGCGCCTGCTGATTCTCGACGAACCGCTCGGCAAGCTCGATTCGCTGACGCGGCTCACGATGCAGGCCGAGCTGACCGCGCTGTGGCAACGCGACGGCTTCTCCGCGCTGCTCGTCACGCACGACGTGGAAGAAGCGCTGTTTCTCGCGCAGCGCGTGATCGTGTTCGGGCCGCGCCCGGCACGGATCGTCGCCGAACTGCGCGTCGACCTGCCCTACCCGCGCCATCGCGGCGACCCGCGCCTCGCCGAATTGCGCCACGACGCGCTGCGGCATCTCGGGCTCGATGCGAGCTGGTAGATGCCGGGTGCCGTTCGACGTTCGAATGCGGTCCGCCGGAGGCGCGCGCGATGAACGCGCCGCCGTTCGCCGACTGGGCCATCGCGTTCCTGCAACTGCTGTATCGCGCGCAAATCGCGTTGGCGCATGGGTTGCACGCGATCGGCCTGACCGGCGACGCCGACGGCCAGGCCGCGTGGCCGTGGGCACACCGCATCGCGCTTGAAACGCTGCGCATCGACGCGGGGCTCACGCGGCAACTCGCGTTCGCGTGTACGTTGACGGCGCTGGCCGTCGGGCTCGCCTGCGCCGCGCTGGCTTCGCGCAAGTGGCGTGTCGCGACGGCCATCGCCGCGCTGGCCGTCGCGTGGTTCGCGCCGTGGCCGCCCGCTTCGCTGTGGCTCGCGCCCGCCGTGCCGACGAGCTTCCAGCGCGACCCCGCGCCGTTTTCCGTGTCGAACGTGATGCGCGGTGCGCACCTGTATGCGCAACATTGCGCGGCCTGCCACGGCGCGGACGGACGCGGGGAAGGCCCGCTCGCGGCCACGCTCGCGCACTGGCCGCCGACCTTCGCCGGCGCGCTGCTCGCGCGTCGGCTCGACGGCGAACTGTTCTGGCGCGTGCGCCACGGCACGCGGGACGAGCACGGTGCGTCGACGATGCCCGGCTTCGCGGCGACGCTCGGCCCGCAGGACACATGGGCCGTGCTCGATTACCTGAAAGCGCTGGCCGCCGGCAGCAGCGCACAGGCGGAAGGCGCGTGGCCGGTGCCCGTCCCGCTGCCGGCGCTCGACGTGCGGTGCGGCGACGCCGCGCCCCAGGCGCTCGAGCGCTGGCGCGAAGGCCAGCGCGTGCGCGTCGTTGCGCTCGCGGCCGGCGCGACACCACCGCAGGAAGACGCGCGCTGGCAAACCTTGCTCGTTACCGAACGCGGCGCGCCCGTGCCGCCGTCAGCCGGCCCGCGTGCGAACTGCGTGGCAACGACCGCCGATGCGTGGCGCGCGTTCGCGACGATCGCCGGCGTCGCGCCCGATTCGCTCGCCGGCACGCAACTGCTTGCGGATCGGCGCGGCTGGCTGCGGGCGCGCGCATTGCCGGGCGGCGCCGGCTGGTCGGATGCCGACCTGCTGTGCCGCTCGGACACGGTGGCCCGCCCGGCCGCGCGCGCCACGAGCGGCGACGCACTGACCGCGCTGCTGCTGCGCGTCGACCAGGAACCCGTGCGCGACGTACAGGCCGGGCTTCCGCATTGAATCCCTGAACCTTTCTTGAACCGAACTTCACGATGAATCCGACCCGACGCCATTTCCTCGCGCAGGCGAGCGCCCTTGCCACGATCGCCGCCGCCCCGGCCGCCGTGCGCGCGCAGTCGGGCGTACGCCCGCTGCTGCGCGCCGGCGACCAGAAAGGCGGGCTGCGCGCGCTGCTCGAAGCGGCCGGCGAACTGAACGGGCTCGCGTACGACATCGCGTGGACCGAATTCCCGGCCGCCGCGCCGCTCGCGGAAGCGCTGAACGCGGCCGCCGTCGACTGCGGGCCGATCGGCGACGCGCCGGTGATCTTCGCGCTCGCCTCGGGCGCCCGCATCAAGGTGATCGGCGCGAACCGTTCCGATCCATACGGCACGGCCGTGCTCGTGCAACCCGACGCCGCGCTGAAAGGCGCGGCCGACCTGAAAGGCAAGCGCATCGGCACGACGCGCGGCTCGATCGGCCATTTCGTCACGCTGAAGGCGCTCGATGCGGCCGGCCTGCCGCCCGATGCGGTGTCGTTCCGCTTCCTGCCGCCGGCCGACACGATGCTGGCGCTCGCCACCGGTTCGATCGACGCGTGGGCGACCTGGGAGCCCTACACCGCGCTCGCCGAAACGAGCGGCCGCGCGCGCGTGCTGGTCAACGGCCGCGGGCTGTGGTCGGGCCTCAGCTATCTCGCGGCGACCGACGCGGCGATCGCATCGAAGCGCGACGTGCTGCACGATTTCCTGCGGCGCGTCGTGCGCGCGCAGGCCTGGTCGTACCGGCACGTCGACGCGTATTCGGCGGCGCTCGCACGCATCATCGGCATTCCACCGGCCGCCGCGAAGCTGCAGTTCGAGCGCCGCGGCACGCGCTGGCAGCCGATCGACGCAGCGGTGATCGCCGAACAGCAGCGCACGGCCGACTTCTACCTGAAGGCCGGGCTGCTGCGCCAGCCGCTCGACGTGCGCACGACCTTCGATACGGGTTTCCCGCTCGCCTGACGGACCGCGTGGCGGCGCACGACCGCCCGAACGGCTCACGCATGATCTGGCACAATCGCGATTCGATCATCCCGCCTCCAGCCAGCGTCACGTCATGCCAGCCATCACCGAACTCTTCGTCTACCCGATCAAATCCTGCGCCGGCATCGCGCTGTCGCGCGCGCAACTGCTCGAAACGGGCCTCGCGTACGACCGTCACTGGCTGATCACCGATCCGCACGGGCAGATGCTCACGCAGCGCACACACCCGCGCCTCGCGCTGATCCGCCCGACGCTCGAGCGCGATGCGCTCGTGCTGAACGCGCCGGGCATGCCGGAAATTCGCACGCCGCTCGACGGTGACGCAACGCCCGCCACACCGAAGATGGCCGCCACCGTGTGGCGCGACACGGTCGACGCGATCGACACCGGTGCCGACACGGCCGCGTGGCTCACCGAATTCCTCGGCGTGCCGACGAAGCTCGCGCGCTTCAGCCCCGACGCACGCCGCGGCTGCAACCGCAAATGGACCGGCGACATCGATACGCATACGCAGTTCGCGGACGGTTATCCGCTGCTGGTGATCGGCCAGTCGTCGCTCGACGACCTGAACGCGCGGCTTGCCGCGAAGGGCGCGCCGGCGATCCCGATGAACCGCTTCCGGCCAAACATCGTCGTGTCGGATCTCGATGCGTACGAAGAGGATTTCGTCGAGCATCTCGACGCCGGCGGCGACACGCCGGTGCGGCTGCGGCTCGTCAAGCTGTGCACGCGCTGCCCGGTGCCGACGATCGACCAGGCCACCGGCACGCCGGACCCGGCATGGCCGCACGAGCCGACCGACACGATGCAGACCTATCGCGCGAACCCGAACTACGACGGCGCGCTGACGTTCGGCATCAATGCGATCGTCGTCGAAGGCGCCGGCGCGTGGCTCGAAGTCGGGCAGCCCGTCGAAGCGGAGATCGGCTTCGGCGATTGAGCCGGACAGCGCGGCCCGCTACTACGCGCGCCGTCATACGGCGCGCGGCATCGCGTCGTTCACCGCCGCCGGCAGCCGGATCGTCACGATCAGCCCGCCGCCGGCCGCATCGGCCAACGTCACGCTCCCCTGATGCACGCGCGCGATTTCCCGCACGATCGACAGCCCGAGCCCGGTGCCTTCGACCGTCTGCGTCTTGCTGCCGCGATGGAAGCGCTCGAACACCGCGTCGCGTTCGTCGGCCGGAATGCCCGGCCCGTCGTCGATCACGTCGAGCCGCGCCGCTTCGCCGTCGCGCGAGACACGCACCGTGATCACCGCATGGTCGCCCGCATAACGGATCGCGTTGTCGATCAGGTTGCCGATCATCTCGCCGAGCAGGTCGGACTGCCCGAGCACGTCGACGTCTGCCTCGTGCTCGAAGCCAAGATCGATGTCGCGCGCGCGGGCGACGGGCGACCAGTCGAGCGTCACGCTGCGCGCGAGCCGGTGCAGCGCAACCGGCTTGTGCGCGACCGCATGACCGCTGTCCGAATCGAGCCGCGACAGCGACAGCAATTGCTGGACGATCTTCGCGGCCTGCCGCACCGCGCCGTTCGCGCGCCGCAGGTGCACGTTCATGCGCGGCTGCTCGTCGGGCCGCAGCGCGAGCTCGACGCCCGCCTGCACCGCCGCGAGCGGCGTCTTCAACTGATGGGCCGCATCGGCGAAGAAGCGGCGCCGCGCCACCTGCATCCGCTGCGTGCGGCCGATGTACTGGTTGATCGAATCGACGAGCGGCGCGAGTTCGCTCGGCATCGCGCCCGTGTCGAGCGGCGTCGTGTCGTCCTCGCTGCGCGCGGCGACGGTCGCCGACAGCCGGTTCAGCGGCCGCAGCCCGCGCCCGACGCCGAGCCACACGATCCCGAGCGCCAGCACGACGAGCAGCCCTTCCTGCAGCAGCGACCCGATCAGGATCTCGCGCGCGAGCGCCTGGCGCGCCTCGATCGTCTCGCCGACCATCACCCACACGATGCGCGATTGCGCGGTCGGCACGTCGTGCACCGGGATGCGCAGCGCGGCCATCCGCAATTGTTCGCCGCGATACACGACGTCGTAGTAGCGCGTGACGAACAGCGCGCCGTCGCCCGCGTCGCGCCCGCGCGGCAGCGGCAGGTCCGGATAGCCGGTGACCGTGCGGCCGTTGTCCTCGCGGATCAGGTAGTAGATCTTGCCGCCGTCGCTCGATTCGAGCATTTCGAGCGCGAGATACGGGAGGTCGACCTCGATCTCGCCGTCGTTGAGCCGCACGCCTTCGCGGATCGACTTCAGCGACGACGACAGCGTGCGGTCGAACGCGACGTGCGCGGCGCTCATCGCGCGCTGGTACGTGAGCCACGAGTCGAGCGCGAGCAGGCCGAGCAGCGGCAGCAGCAGCCACAGCGCGACCTGCGCGCGCAGGTTCGGGCGGGTCATCATGCGTTCGGCCGGGCCGCGCCAACGATCGCAGGCGCCGCGTCGGCCGCCGGCGAGCACGAGCGAGCGCGACGGGCACTCATTCGGCCGTCCCTTCCTTTGCTTCGAGCAGATAGCCGAGCCCGCGCAGCGTGACGATCGCGACGCCGGTGTTCTCCAGCTTCTTGCGCAGCCGGTATACGTAGATCTCTATCGCATCGGCGTTGACCGACTCGTCGAGCCCGAAGATCTTCTCCGACAGCGTGTCCTTGTTGATCGCGCGGCCGTTGCGCAGGATCAGCACCTCGAGCACCGAGCGCTCGCGCGGCGTGAGCGACAGCGGCTCGCCCGCGAGATGGAAGCTCCGATCGATACTGTCATACGAAAGCGGCCCGCATTCGACCCGCGAATGCTCGTGGCCGAGGCTGCGCCGGATCAACGCGCGGGCGCGCGCCTCGAGTTCGGTCAGCTCGAACGGTTTCGCGAGATAGTCGTCGGCGCCGAGATCGAGCCCTTTCACGCGATCCTCGACCGAACCGTGCGCGGTGAGAATCAACACCGGCACCGGGTTGCGGCGCGCGCGCAGCCGCCGCAGCACCTCCAGCCCGTCGAGCTTCGGCAGCCCGAGATCGAGGATCACCAACGCGTAATCCTGCGTGCGCAGCACGTGGTCCGCCGCCTCGCCGTCGGCCATGTGATCGACCGCGAAGCGCGCGGCGCTCAGCGCATCGCTCAGCGACTGGGCCAGGTTGGGGTTGTCTTCGACGAGCAGCACACGCATGGGGATTCCGGTAAGGTCAGCGACAGCCCGCTACATTACATGATCCTTTCCGTCTCCACGCCTCGCGCAAACACGGGTTGCGCGGGTGCCGCGAACGGGCCGCGTCGGCGGCGGCGGCGTCGGATATGCGGCGCGGACGGCCGCGTATGCGCGGCATGGTGGCCAAGTCCTCGGGCAACTGCTGGCCGCGCCCGCGTAGCCGGTCACCCCGCGTCGCGTCCCCCTGTTGCGCCGCGAAACCCGCGTGGCCCCCGGGAAATCCATGACGCGAACGGCGCAATCGCGAACGGAAATGAAAGCGGGCTGAAAGTGCCCCGCCCGTAACATCCGCGTCATTCGAACAACATCGACGCATCACTGGAGGAAGACATGCCGTTTGCACCGAAGCACCTCGCCGCCGCGCTGGCGGTCGTCCTGGGCACTGCCGCCGGCAGCGCCGCCGCGCAGGTTCCGGCCGGCTACCCGGGGAACTACCAGGGCGTGATCGACGCCGCGAAGAAGGAAGGCAAGCTGATCGTCTACTCGACGACCGACACGGGCCTCGTGCGTCCGCTGATCAAGGACTTCGAAAGCCTGTACGGCGTGAAGGTCGAGTACAACGACATGAACAGCACCGAGCTGTACAACCGCTACATCAGCGAGAACGCGGCGAGCAGCACCAGCGCCGACGTGCTGTGGAGCTCGGCGATGGACCTGCAGGTCAAGCTCGTCAACGACGGCCTGATGGCGACGTACGATTCGCCCGAAAGCCCGAACGTGCCGCAATGGGCGCAGTACCAGAAGCAGGCGTACGGCACGACGTTCGAGCCGCTCGCGATCGTCTACAACAAGCGGCTGATCCCCGAGAACGAGGTGCCGAAAACCCGCGCCGACCTGATCAAGCTGCTCACCACGCAGGCCGACAAGTTCAAGGGCAAGGTCACGACCTACGACATCGAGAAATCGGGCGTCGGCTTCAACTACCTGACCCAGGACGCGCACGTAAACGAGAAGGTCACGTGGGAACTCGTGAAGGCGATCGGCGCGACCGGCCCGAAGCTGCAGTCGAGCACGGGCGCGATGATGGAGCGCATCTCGTCGGGCGAGAACCTGATCGGCTACAACATCATCGGCTCGTATGCGTACGCGAAGGCGAAGAAGGACAAGTCGATCGGCTACGTGTTTCCGAAGGACTACACGCAGGTCGTGAGCCGCCTCGCCACCGTGTCGAAGAAGGCGAAGAACCCGAACGCCGCGAAGCTGTGGGTCGACTACCTGCTGTCGAAGCGCGGCCAGACGCTGATCGCGAACCAGGCGAACCTGTACGCGATCCGCGCGGACGTGACCGGCGAAACGTCGGCCGCGAGCCTCACGAAGGAACTCGGCGATTCGCTCAAGCCGATCCAGATCGGCACCGGCCTGCTCGTCTATCTCGACCAGTCGAAGCGCCTCGCGTTCCTGAAGCAATGGCAGCAGGCGATCAAGCGCTGAGCCGCTGACGCCGGGCCGCCCGCCGCACGGCGCGCGGGCGGCCCCTTCCCCTTACCGACTTCCTTGAGGCGGCCATCCGGATGGCCGCAGGGGCGAACTCATGCTTTCCACCAGCACACGCGGCACGGCACCGGCCGTTCCGCCCGCCACCGGCCCGCGCGACGCGATTCCCGCGCTGCCGGTCAGCAGCCTGCAGCCGCTCGCCGGCATGCTGCGCTGGATCGTCGTCGCGGTACTGACCGTCGCGGTCGCGCTGCCGCTCGGCTTCATCCTGTTCCAGAGCCTGCTGTCCGCGCCGTTCTTCGACGCGAACAAGACGCTCGGCATCGAAGGCTTCCGCTTCATCTTCAGCGATCCCGATTTCTGGTCGGCCGTGAAGAACTCGTTCATCATCGCCGGCGGGATGCTGTTCATCTCGATCCCGCTCGGCGGCATCCTCGCGTTCCTGATGGTGCGCACGGACCTGCCCGGCCGCCGCTGGCTCGAACCGCTGCTGCTCACGCCGGTGTTCGTGTCGCCGATGGTGCTCGCGTTCGGCTACGTGGTCGCGGCCGGCCCGGTCGGCTTCTACTCGGTGTGGTTCAAGGAGCTGTTCGGGGCGCAGAGCGTGCCCTGGAACGTGTATTCGATCTTCGCGATCACGGTGATCGTCGGCCTCACGCACGTGCCGCACGTGTACCTGTATTCGTCGGCCGCGCTGCGCAACCTCGGCTCGGACGTCGAGGAAGCCGCGCGCGTGGCGGGCGCCCGCCCGTTCCGCGTCGCGCTCGACGTGAGCCTGCCGATGACGATGCCCGCGCTGCTGTTCGCCGGCGTGCTGGTGTTCTTCCTCGGCTTCGAGGTGTTCGGGCTGCCGCTCGTGCTCGGCGACCCGGAAGGCCACCTCGTGCTCGCGACCTACCTGTACAAGCTGACCAACAAGCTCGGCGTGCCGTCGTATCACCTGATGGCCGCGGTCGCCGTGTGCATCGTCGCGATCACCTTCCCGCTCGTGCTGCTGCAGCGCCGCCTGCTGAAGACCGCGAACCGCTTCGTCACCGTGAAGGGCAAGGCCGGCCGCGCGACCGTGCTGCCGCTCGGCGTGTGGCGCTGGGTCGCGCTCGCGATCGTCGCGCTGTGGCTCGCGCTGACCGTGATCGTGCCGATCTCGGGCATCTTGCTGCGCGCGTTCGTGACCAACTGGGGCGAAGGCGTGCCGCTCGGCGAAGTGCTGACGCTGGCGAACTTCGTCGAGCTGTTCGAGCAGGACAACCTGGTGCGCGCGATCGTCAACACGCTCGGCATCGGCGTGATCGGCGGCGCGCTCGCGATCGGCTTCTACTCGCTCGTCGCGTTCGCCGGCCACCGCCGCCCCGACTGGGCGACCAGGCTGCTCGACTACCTCGTGCTGCTGCCGCGCGCCGTGCCGGGCCTGCTCGCCGGTCTCGCGTTCCTGTGGATCTTCCTGTTCGTGCCGGGCCTGCGCGAACTGAAGAACTCGATGTGGAGCATCTGGATCGCGTACACGGTCGTGTGGCTCGCGTACGGGATGCGGCTGATCCAGAGCGCGCTGCTGCAGGTCGGCCCGGAACTCGAGGAAGCCGGCCGCAGCGTCGGCGCGACGCGCAGCCGCGTGTCGCTCGACGTCACGCTGCCGCTCGTGCGCTTCGGCCTGCTCGCCGCGTGGCTGCTGATCTTCATGATCTTCGAGCGCGAATACTCGACCGCCGTCTACCTGCTGTCGCCCGGCACCGAAGTGATCGGCGCGCTGCTCGTGTCGCTGTGGGCGACCGGCGCCGTCGATCAGGTCGCCGCGCTCTCTGTCATCAACATCGCGATGGTCGGCGCCGGTCTCGGCGTGGCCCTGCGCTTCGGAGTGAAACTTCATGGATAAGCTCATCGTCGACGATCTGCACCTCAGCTACGGCGCCAACCCGATCCTCAAGGGCGTGTCGTTCGAACTGAAGGCCGGCGAAGTCGTGTGTCTGCTCGGCGCGTCGGGCAGCGGCAAGACCACGCTGCTGCGCGCGGTGGCCGGCCTCGAACAGCCGTCCGACGGCCGCATCCAGCTCGACGAGCGCGTGTTCTTCGACAGCGCGCGGCGCATCGATCTGCCGGTCGAGCAGCGCTCGCTCGGCCTCGTGTTCCAGTCGTACGCGCTGTGGCCGCACCGCACCGTCGCCGACAACGTCGGCTACGGGCTCAAGCTGCGCCGCGTGGCGCCTGCCGAACAGAAACACCGCGTGCAGGCGGCGCTCGACCAGCTCGGCCTCGGCCATCTCGCCGAACGCTTTCCGCATCAACTGTCGGGCGGCCAGCAGCAGCGCGTCGCGATCGCCCGTGCGCTCGTCTACAACCCGCCGGTGATCCTGCTCGACGAGCCGCTGTCGAACCTCGACGCGAAGCTGCGCGAGGAAGCGCGTGCGTGGCTGCGCGAGCTGATCGTGTCGCTCGGACTGTCGGCCCTGTGCGTGACGCACGACCAGACCGAAGCGATGGCGATGTCCGATCGCATCCTGCTGCTGCGCAACGGCCGCATCGAGCAGGAAGGCACGCCGGCCGAGCTGTACGGTGCGCCGCGCTCGCTGTATACCGCCGAATTCATGGGCAGCAACAACCGGATCGACGCGCGCGTCGCGGCCGTCGACGGCGAACGCGTGACGCTTGCCGGCGACGGCTGGGAGTTGCAGGCGCTGGCCCGCGACACGTTCGCGCCGGGCCAGGACGCGCAGGCCGTGATCCGTCTCGAGCGCGTGCAGGTGGCCGACGGCCCGGGCGCGAACCGGCTGCAGGCCGACCTCGTCACGTCGATGTATCTCGGCGACCGCTGGGAATACCTGTTCCATTGCGGCGAGATGCGCCTGCGCGCGTTCGGCCACGTGCCGCGCGCGGCCGGCAAGCACTGGATCGAATTCCCGGCCAACGACTGCTGGGCGTTCGCGAAAGCGGGCTGATCCGCATCGCGGCGGCTCGCGTGCCGCCGCGCCGGCTTTCAAGCCGCCCCTTTGCGACTCGCATCGGCGGACGCTTCACGGCGTCCGCCGCTGGCGCGCCGCGTACCCGTTTTCTGTTTCAACCCGCCCACAATAATCTAGGAGACACCGTCAAAATGAAGTCACGCGCAGAACGCTCGATTCGAACAGTAGTCCTCACCAGTTCGGCCGCGGCAGCCTGTCTCGCCGCGCCGGCCGCGCACGCGCAGTCGTCGGTCACGATATACGGGATCATGGACGCGGGCATCGAATACACGAACCATGCGGCACCGGAGGGCGGCAATGCGTTCAAGCTGAAGTCGGGCAACAAGAACACGTCGCGCTGGGGCTTGCGCGGCGTCGAGGATCTCGGCGGCGGATTGAAGGCCGTGTTCCGCCTCGAAAGCGGCATCGATCTCGCGAATGGCGCGTCCGACGACGGCCCCGACTCGATCTTCGCGCGCCGCGCGACGGTCGGCCTGAAAGGCAAATGGGGCGAACTGTCGCTCGGCCGCAACTTCACCGTCACGTACGACTACATGCTGCCGTTCGACCCGATGGGCTACGCGCAGAACTACTCGTGGGCGACCTCGTCGATGGCGACGGGCGGCCGCAAGGACGGCCTGTTCACGCGCTCGTCGAACGCGGTGCGCTACGACGGCGAATTCAGCGGCTTCAAGTTCGGCGCGCTGTACGGTTTCGGCAACGTGCCGGGCAGCGTGAAGACCAGCTCGAAATACGATTTCGCGGTCGGTTACGAGACAGGGCCGTTCGCGGCCGTGGTCACGTTCGACCGGCAGAACGGCGCGGCCGACAGCGTCACGCCGGCCGATACCGTCAACTACATTCAAGGCATCCACGCGGGCCTGAGCTACGACTTCGGTAACCTGAAAACGATGGCCGGCTATCGCAACTATCGGCGCACGTATCACACCACGGCCGCGAACCAGTTGAGCGACATGTATTGGCTCGGCGGGTCGTACCAGTTCACGCCGACGTTCTCGTTGATCGCGGCCGTCTACCACCAGAACATCAAGGGCGGCACGGATGCCGACCCGACGCTGGTGTCGGTGCGTGCGCAGTACGCGCTGTCGAAGCGCACGGTGCTGTATGCAGCCGGTGCGTTCGCGATCGCGAAGCACGACCAGAAAGTCGGCGTGTCGCGCGATTTCAATGGGTACGGCACGACGCAGGTGGGGGTCACGGCGGGGATTCAGCAGCGGTTCTGACCGCTCCGACATGACGGCGGGCAGAGGACGGTGCGAGCGTTTCCGGGCGCGTCGCCCTCTGCTTCGTCGCATGTCGGGGCGCGGCACGGGCGACCGAAGAAACACGTTGAAACGGATGCGCGAGCAACGTGCCGGCGATTCGCTGAGCACGCGAACACCATGGCGGCTCGTTCAGAGAATCGCCCGGTAAGCTTCGAGCGCCTTGCAGGTCTGAACCATCCCCTGCCGCTGCAGGATGTCGAGGTAGCGATCCACCATCATCGGAGGATGCTTGAGCATTTCGCGTTGTCGCCGTGCTGCGCCGACAACCGCAGCCGGCTCGAGATCGAACAGATTGTCGACGAACACGTCGGGATGCTGCGCCTCCACCCCGTACGCCGACAGCACTGCGTCGGGAAAGTCCTTCTGGTTGAACGTCACGATCACACTGGCGTTGCAGCGGATCGCGGCGGCCAGTACATGCCGATCATCGGCATCCGGCAGCCTCAGGCCCTCGATCAACGCTTCGTACCCGGTCACCAGCGCATCAGGTATCGCGCGATCCATCAGACTCGCAGTCCGGTCGAGTTGTGCGGCGCCGAGGTCCGGGCGCTTGCGCAACAGGTTCCGTTTCCATTCGTTATGGATATCGGCACTCCAGCGAGCCCTGAAACACCCGCTCAATGCGAGCCACATCAGGAAATCGCGCAACGGTGCCGGGTACAGCACGCAGGCATCATAGACCGCCGTGAATGGCGAACTCGTCATTCGTAGCCCATCCCGAATTCCTGCGCTTGCCGCCCCAACTCTTCCATCGCATTGGCGCTCGCCCGATCGCGTTCGGTCTTGTAACGCATCAGATCGGAAAAGCGCACACGACGATGCTTGCCGGTCTTGTGATACGGCAGCGCCTTCGATTCGAGCAGCTTGATCAGGTGTGGACGGGACACATTGAGCAGGTCGGCTGCTTCCTGCGTGGTCAGTTCCGCGTGAACGGGCACGACCTTGACCGCATTGCCATCTGCAAGCTCCGCGAGGATGTCGACCAGCAGACGCAGTGCAGAAGTCGGAAGCTCGACCTGATGGGCGCGATTTTCGTCATCGAAAATCTGGATGCGCTGTATTTCCGTTCGCGTGGCCAGATAAGCCGCCAGCGCACGCTGTCCTTCGACCGCCGCCTGCACCTCGCGCTCCACCGGCAAGATCGTATCGGACATCGAGGTATGGGCCATCGCGCGCTCCCAAGCAGGGTTCTCAAATGCGCCATCTTATTCGAAATAAACGAAAATCGCAATAAACGAAAATCGATAGAGCCCTTATAAGACCGCCGAACCTCGATATCAGTCAATACGCGCCGTCACCCGGCTTCTGGTCCTTCCGCGTACAGAGTGACGACCGCGGCCCGCTCGTCGCCGTTCAGTCACCACGCATCGTGAACACCAAACGCACGGCGCTGCTCGTATCGCCCCAGTGCTCGCCGACAGCCGACAGCGGCACCGTGCGCGTGTCGATCGTCAGGCCCGCCGGCGCGGCGGCATCAAACACACCACGGATAGCACCCAGCAAGCCCGGCAACGGCACGCTGCCCAGACCGCTGCCCATCAGTTCGATCGCGGTCGCCCGCAGCACGGCGCCGGGCACCGGCAAGTCCGCGCCGCCGATCGAGCCGATCTGCACGAAACGCAGCCGCCGGCCGCCGGGTGTCGCTTTCGCGGCCGCGCCCAGCAGTGTCTGCGCGCTGGCGCCCCACAGATAATCGAGCACGACATCCACGCCCGCACGGAAATGCGGTTCGAGCGCCCGCGCCAGATCGGCGTCGTCCTGCTGCAGCGACACGACAGCATCCGCGCCGGCCTTCAGCAACGCCTGCAACGCGGCCGCGTTGCGGCCCGTCGCGATCACCTTCGCCGCACCGAGATGCTTCGCGATTCGCACCGCGAGCCGCCCGGACGTACCCGTTGCACCGTTGACGAGCACCGTCTCGCCCGCGACGAACCGCGCGCGTTCGGTCAGCGCCGCCCACGACGACATCCCCGGAATCGCGATCGCCGCGGCGGTGACATCGTCAAGCGTGTCCGGCAGCGGCACGCACTGCGTATCGGGCACGATCGTGCGTTCGGCCATCGCGCCGAACGGCACGGGGGCGCCGAAGAAGTAGACGCGCCGACCGTCGTCGAGACGCCCCACGCCGTCGACACCGACGACGAACGGATAGCGTCGATCCGACGAGTAATGCGTGCCGGCCGCGCGCCCCTGTGCGATGCGGCTCAGCGCGGACGCCGTCACGTCGATCAGGCTGTGGCCCGGCATCGCGCGCGGCGGTTCGAATTCGGTATAAACCGGGCGCTGTCCAGCGCCTTCAACAACTGCTGCTTTCATGGTGGTTCCTTCAATCTGGACGGTGGATCTTTACCGGGCGTCGAGCCACGCGCGCAGCGCGGGATCGCGCACTTCCAGCACGTCGAACAGGCCGAGCGCGCGCAGCGCGGGCAGCGCATCGATCGCATCGGCCTCCGCGCGCGCCCTGTCCGCCGGCGCGGCATTCGGATCGGTCAACACACGGGCATTGACCAGAAAAGCGCCAACCGTGCCCTTGCGGATCGTCGTTCCGCCGGCATCGATCTGGTTGGCATGGTCGGGAAGCATTTGTTCGGCTCGCATCGCGTCGTACTCCGGTTGTCATCGATGGACGCAGTGTAGGCGTGCAAATCCGGCCGTTCTCCGGTATAACGGCCATTCGATACCGATATCCGGCCATGTCCGATCCGCTTCTGCCCGCCCGCTTCGTCACGTCCGACGACGGCCCGTTCGTGGTCGCCGCCGCCCTGTCGCAACGCGCCCCCCGTATCACCGCGCCCCATTCGCATGCGCGCGGCCAGCTCGTCGGCGCGCTGAGCGGGCTCGTGACGATCGGCCTCGACGATCAGGAGTGGGTCGTGCCCGCGATCCACGCGATCTGGATCCCGCCGCACTGCCGGCATTCGCTGCGCTCGTTCGGGCCGATTTCCGGCTGGTCGGCGTTCGTCGCCGAAGCGCGCTGCGCGGCGCTGCCGGCCACGCCGCGTGCGATCCGCACGACGCCGCTGCTGCACGAGGCCGTGCAGCGCGCGGCGAGCTGGGGCGATTCCGAACTGGATGCCGCGCAGACACGGATCGCCGACGTGATCCTCGATGAAATCGCGGCATCGGAAGCCGAGGCGCTGGGGCTGGTGCGACCGCGGGACCCGCGGCTCGTGAAGATCACCGATGCGCTGGCCGCGGATCTCGCGAACGACCGGCGGCTGGAGGAATGGGCCGAATGGGCCGGCATCGGCGCACGGACGATGAGCCGCCGCTTCGTCGCCGAAACCGGGCTGACGTTCGCGCAATGGCGTCAGCAAGCGAGGCTGCTGCGGGCGCTGGAACGCATCGCCGACGGCGTGCCGGTGACGACGATCGCGCTCGATCTCGGATACGACAACGTGAGCGCGTTCATCGACATGTTCCGGCGCGCGCTGGGGACGACGCCGGGGAGATATTTGGCGGGGGGAAGCCAGGCGCAGGGATAGCTGCGGCGATGCGCGCGCATGCAGCCGCACGGCGAAAATCCGGCGGGCGGCAGACAACAACCGCCCGCCGCCGCGTCAATACGTGCCGTCGCCCTTCTTCGCGGCGGCGTCGCCGCCCTTCTTGAACTGCGCCGCAAGCCGCTCCGCGCTCCTCGCCAGCAGCGTCGTATCGACACCGACCGCGACGAACAACGCGCTCGCTTCCAGATAGCGCCGCGCGGCCGCTTCATCCGCGCTCAGGATGCCCGGCGCCTTGCCGGCCGCCTTGATCGCGCGGATCGCGCCGTCGATCGCGGCCTGCACATCGGGGTGGCCTGGATTGCCGAGATGCCCGAGATCGGCGGCCAGATCGGCCGGGCCAATGAACACGCCATCGACACCGTCGACCCGCGCAATCGCATCGATCGCGTCGAGCCCGGCCCGCGTCTCGACCTGCACGAGCACGGCCATCTCGTCGTTCGCGCGATGCAGGTACTCGCCGACGCGATTCCACCGCGATGCGCGCGCGAGCGCGCTGCCGACGCCGCGGATTCCGTGCGGCGGATAACGGGTCGCGGCCACCGCCGCACGCGCCTCGTCCGCGTTCTGCACCATCGGCACGAGCAGCGTTTGCGCGCCGAGATCGAGCACCTGCTTGACGATCACCGGATCGTTCCACGGCACGCGCACGACCGGATGCGACGGATACGGCGCGATCGCCTGCAGTTGCGCGAGGATCGTCGGCACCGTGTTCGGCGCATGCTCGCCGTCGATCAGCAGCCAGTCGAAACCGGCGCCGGCGACCACTTCCGCGCTGTAGGGATTCGCGAGGCCGAGCCACAGGCCGATCTGCGCGTCGCCGCGCGCGAGCGCGGCCTTGAAGACATTCGACGGAATCCGCATCGTCCGCTCACCTCACTCGAAGTAGCACTGGATCGTCCCGAGCGGGCCGTAGTCGACGCTGAACGTATCGCCCGCACGCGCCGCGCAGGGCCGCGTAAACGACCCGCCGAGCACGATCTGCCCAGGCTCCAGCGCGACGTCGAAACGCGACAGCCGGTTCGCGAGCCACGCGACGCCATTCGCCGGATGGTTCAGCACGCCGGCCGCGACACCGGTTTCCTCGACCACGCCGTTGCGCGACATGATCGCCGCGACCCAGCGCAAATCGACGTCCCGCGGGCGCACCGGCCGGCCGCCGATCACGACGCCCGCGTTCGCCGCGTTGTCGGCGATCGTGTCGAACACCTTGCGCGGCCGCTTCGTATCGGGGTCGATCGACTGGCTGCGCGCGTCGATGATCTCGAGCGCCGGCACGACGTAATCGACCGCGTCGTACACGTCGAAGATCGTGCAGTTCGGGCCGGTGAGCCGCTTGCCGAGCACGAACGCGAGTTCGACTTCCACACGCGGCACGATGAAGCGGCCGGTCGGTATCGTGCCGCCGTCCTCGAAGAACATGTCGTCGAGCAGCGCGCCGTAGTCGGGCTCGTCGATCTGCGACGTGTTCTGCATCGCCTTCGACGTGAGGCCGATCTTGTGCCCCTTCAGCGTGCGGCCTTCCGCGAGCTTGAGCGTCACCCACGCGCGCTGGATCGCATACGCGTCGTCGATCGTGATGTCGGGATGGTCGAGCGAGATCTGGCGGATCTGCGTGCGCGCGCGCTCGGCGTCGTGCAGACGGTGCGCGAGCTGGTCGATGATGGCGGGTTCGAGCATGGTCGGATCGATAAATGGGGTTCAGCCGGCCCGCTTGTAGCGGGCGTGAATGTTGTTGTGCTTGTACGAGCCGCTTTCGCTGAACTCGATCAATTCCATCGACAGAGCAAGATAACGCTTCGCGTACAGCTCGGCGAAATGCGCCTTGATCGCGTCGAACAGCGCGTCGCATGCGGCTTGCTTCGTTTCGTCGCTGCGGCCCGCGCCGATCTTCAGCGTCACGTGGACGAACGCGTCGTCCTCCGCGCCGTCGGCGATGCAGTAGTCGTGCAGCTCGATCGCGCGCGAACGAATGCCGCCGGTCGGGAACACGCCGCCCTGCGCGATCAGCGTCGCGTTGATCGTGCGCAGCAGCGCGGGAATGCGTGCGTCGTCGCGGATGTTCGCGGTGTATTCGACGACGATGTGTGGCATGGCAAGTCTCCGGTCGGATTCGAAGTCGTGGTGGGCGGCAATGCTCAGGGCAGCGGGAAGATCGCGTTGATCTGCCCGGTGCCCGAGCTCGCGAAATAGTCGGTGACGATCTCGACGGGCTTGTCGTAGCGATCCCAGCCGAGCAGCCCGAGCAGCATCGCGGTGTCGTGCATGCCGCCTTCGCCATGGCAATGCACGTTGTACTCGGGCAGCATCGCGCAAAACGTCCTGAAATCGCCCTGCTTCCACAGTTCGACCACGCGCAAGTCGACCTGCCGGAAGAATTCGCGGCTGATCTGGTGGATCGATTCCTCGGGGCTGCCGTTGTCGTTGAAGCGGTGCGACAGCGAACCGCTCGCGAGGAACGCGACGTTCGAATCGCTCTTCTCGATCGCTTCGAGCAGCGCCTCGCCGAAGCGCCGGCTCTCGTCGAGTTGATGCCACATGCACCAGCCGGCGATCGACACGACCTTGAAGTGCTGGTCGCCGTTCATGTAGCGCATCGGCACGAGCGTGCCGTACTCGAGCTCGAGGCTGTCGATCTCGTGCGCGCGCGTCGCGATGCCGCGCTCGGTGGCCGTTTCGGCGATCAGCCGGCCGAGCGCCGGGTTGCCCGGGTACGCGTACTGCATGTCGCGGATGAAATGGGGCAACTCGTTGCTCGTATAGGTGCCCGCGAAGCTTGCATTGCAGTTCACGTGATAGCCCGCGTTGACGAGCCAGTGCACGTCCGACACGACGATCGTGTCGACGCCGAGCGCACGGCAGCGCTCACCGATCAGCCGGTGGCCGCGGATCGCCGCATCACGGCAGCCGTGATGCTTACCGGGCAGTTCCGACAGGTACATCGACGGCACGTGCGTGATCTTCGCGGCGAGGGACAGTTTGCCCATCGTTCAAGTCTCCCAGTCGGCCGGAGTTAGCGCTTTAGCGGTTACTCCGGCCCCATGCTTGGCCGGCGTGCCGGCCAAGGAATCGTTCGTTCTTGCGGCGACACCACCCGCTCCCGTCACACGCCCCAGCGCGGAATGTGATGCGAACCCATCGAGATGCACACGTTCTTGATCTCCGCGAACACCTCGAAACTGTACTCGCCGCCCTCGCGCCCGGTGCCCGATTCCTTCACGCCGCCGAACGGCTGGCGCAGGTCGCGCACGTTCTGGCTGTTCACGAACACCATCCCGGCCTCGATGCCGCGCGCGAGCCGATGCACCTTGCCGACGTCCTGCGTCCAGATGTACGACGCGAGGCCGTACGACGTGTCGTTCGCGAGCCGCAGCCCTTCGTCTTCGTCCTCGAACGGGATGATGCACGCGACCGGCCCGAAGATCTCTTCCTGCGCGATGCGCATCCGGTTGTCGACGTCGGCGAATACGGTCGGCCGCACGAAGTTGCCGTTGCGCAGATGGTCGGGCAGCCCGGCCGGCTTGTCGGCGCCGCCCGCGACCACGCGCGCGCCTTCCTGCTCGCCGATGCGGATGTAGCCCGTCACCTTTTCCCAGTGCTGGCGCGTGATCATCGCGCCGAGATTCGTGCCCGGATCCGCTGGATCGCCGACCACCAGGTTGTTCGCGCGGCGTGCGAATTCCTGCACGAAGCGGTCGTAGATCGTGCGCTGCACGAAGATCCGCGAGCCGGCGGTGCAGCGTTCGCCGTTGATCGAGAAGATCGTGAACAGCGACGCGTCGAGCGCGCGGTCGAAATCGGCGTCGTCGAAGATCAGCACCGGCGACTTGCCGCCAAGCTCCATCGAATACTTCTTGAGGCCCGCGCGCTCCATGATCCGCTTGCCGGTGACGGTACCGCCGGTAAACGACACCGCGCGCACGTCCGGATGGCGCACGAGCGCGTCGCCGGCCGTCGCGCCGTAACCCTGCACGACGTTCAGCACGCCCGGCGGGATGCCGGCTTCGAGCGCGAGCCGGCCGAGCTGGTCGGCCGTCAGCGGCGACAGCTCCGACATCTTCAGCACGGCCGTGTTGCCGAGCGCGAGGCACGGCGCCGTCTTCCACGTGGCCGTCATGAACGGCACGTTCCACGGCGACACCAGCGCGCATACGCCGACCGGCTGGTACAGCGTGTAGTTCAGCATCTGGTCGTCGACCGGATAGGTGCGGCCGTTCATCTGCACGCACACTTCCGCGAAAAAGTTGAAGTTCTCCGACGCGCGCGGAATCAGCTGCTTGCTCGTCTGCGCGATCGGCAGGCCGGTGTCCTGCGTCTCCAGCGCGGCGAGCATCGGCACGTTCTTCTCGATGAGCTCGCCGAGCCTGCGCATCAGCTTCGCGCGCTCCTTCGCCGGCGTGTTCGCCCATTTCGGGAACGCTTCCTTCGCCGCGCGCACGGCCGCGTCGACCTCGGCCTCGCCGCCCGACGCGACGTCGGTGATGACTTCACCCGTCGCCGGGTTCAGCGTCGTGAAGGTGTCGCGGCTCTCCACTTCGCGGCCGCCGATCCAGTGCTTGATGGTCATGTGCTCTCCTTCCTTGGGCGACGGCTTCAGCCGGCGCGATAGTAGTCCGCTTCGCCGACGATCGTGTTCACGAGCCGGCCGATCCCTTCGATTTCGGTCACGACCTCGTCGCCCGGCTTCGTGTCGGCCAGCCCCTCGGGCGTGCCGGTCAGGATCAGGTCGCCCGGCGAGAGCGTCATGAAGCTGCTGATGTGCTCGATCAGCGCCGGCACGTCGAACACCATGTCGCGCGTGCTGCCGCGCTGCGTCTCGCGGCCGTTCACCGTCGTGCGCAGCGTGAGGTCGCCCGCGTCGCCGATCTCGTCGCGGCTGACGAACCACGGCCCGAGCGGCGTGCAGGTGTCGCGGTTCTTCACGCGCAGGTTCGGCCGGTAGTAGTTCTCGAGATAGTCGCGGATCGCGTAGTCGTTCGCGACCGTATAGCCGGCCACGTAGTCGATCGCCTGCGCGCGGCTCACGTGGCGCGCGGGCCGGCCGATCACGACGGCCAGTTCGCACTCGTAGTGCATGTGCGCGGCGTCCGCCGGGCGCACGGTCAGCGACCGGTGGCCGATGAACGTGTTCGGCCCCTTCAGGAAAATCAGCGGTTCGCTCGGTGCGTTGAACGCGAGTTCCTTCGCGTGGTCCGCATAGTTCAGCCCGAGCGCGAACGTCGTGCGCGGCGCGACGGGCGGCAGCCATGCCACCGCGTCCTCGGCCACCACGCGCCCCGTATCGAGGCGGATCGCGCCGTCGCCGGCCGGTTCGGCCGCGTGGAGTGCGCCGTTGTAGATCACGCGCGCCGTCTTCATCGTGCTTCCTCCGCCATCAGCGTATGCCGCAACGTGCCGATGCCGGCCGCGGCGATCTCGATCGTGCTGCCCGCGCGGGCACGCGGTGCGCCGCCCGCGACGCCGAGCAGCAGCACGTCGCCCGCGTCGAACGACATGAAGGCCGTCACGTCGGCGATCAGCGCGCGCACCGGGCGAATCAGCGTCGCGGTCGACGCGGCCGCGGCCACCGCGCCGTCGATCCGCACCGTCAGGCCGATCGCGTCGACATCGGCGAGCGCGGCGGCCGGCACGATCGCCGGGCCGAGCGGGCAGAAGCCGTCGCGGCACTTGAAGCGCACGGCCGGGCGGTAGTAATCGGGATGCGGCACCGACACGTCGCTCGCGAGCGTGAAGCCGTGCACGTAGTCGAGCGCGTGCGCGGCCGGCACGCGCGTCGCACGCCGCGCGAACACGACGGCCACCGACGCGCCGATTTCCAGCGCGTCGACGCCGGCCGGCACGACGACGGCGGCGCCGTCGGCCGCATGCGTGTTGGCGGATTTGATGTACAGGATCGGCGCCTGCGGCGGGCGGCCGTAAGGCGGCGCGTTCACGGCGTCGCCGAGCGCGTCGAGCGCCGCGCGCTCGTTGAGCAACGCGCCGTAGACGGTACCGATGGCGACCGGCAACGGCGGCGCCGCGGCGTTCGTGCAAGACAGCTCCATGCGTCGTTCCCCTGCCGCGCGTCGCGGCGCATCGTCAATAGTTAATATCTTAAGTAAACAATCGTGCGCTGGCAACCTCGATTACCCTGATACGCGAAATTCATCAGCTTCGGCTGTTAAGATTGATGCGTCCCCGACCTCTGCCCACCCCGATGAACCGTACGCTCGACCATCGCAACCTGGCCATGCTGCTGCTCGAGGCCCGCGAAACGCTGATGGGTCTGTTTCGCCCCATTCTCAAGGAATTCTCGCTGACCGAACAGCAATGGCGGATCATCCGCGTGCTCGACGGCGAACCGGCGCAGGCGCTCGAAGCCGGGCAGATCGCGAAACGCTGCTGCATCCTGAGCCCGAGCCTGACCGGCGTGCTGGAACGGATGGAGCGCGACGGCCTGATCACGCGCACGCGCGCGCAGGAGGATCAGCGCCGGCTGCTGGTCAGCCTGACGCCGCAAAGCAGGAAACTGGTGACGGAAATCGGTCCGCGCATCGACGAGCAATACCGGCAACTCGAGTCGCGGTTCGGCGAGGACGGGCTCGAGGACATCTACCGCGCGCTCGACCGGCTCATCGAGCTCGGCAGCGACACGTGACGGCGGCGCCCGCTTCCGCGGCCTGCGGGAACGGGCGCCGGTGCGACACGGGCGATCAGTGGAACGCGCCGCGCATCAGCTCGGTCACGGCCACCCCGCGTGACGTGCGCATGCACTCCTCGACGTAATCGATGAACGGCAACGGTTCGAAATCGATTTCATCGCGCACGCGGCGATTGTCGAATACGCGATCGACCGTCGCGAATTCCCCGCAGCGCTGCAGCGCCCGGCCGATCACGCGCTCCAGGGCCGGATCGCGGCGCCCGAGCACGTCGCGCACGACGAGCGGCAGTTCGGCCGGTGCGCATGCGGCGTAGCGCGGCGCCCCGGTCATTCCCGCCGCCTCGTCCATCGCGCGCACGATCTGCGCGACCTGCGGCGCCTCGTCGCCGGCCGACACGTGATAGACGTCGTGCGCGAGCGTCGGCTTGACGGCCAGCAGCATCGTCGCGCGCGCCACGTCGTCCACCGACACGATGTCGATGCGCGTCATCGGCCGCGCGGTGAAGCGGCGCGCCGCATGCGCGAGCCGGAACATCCAGAACGAATTCGGCGCGGGCCGCGTGCCGAGCACCGTGTGGCCGACCACGTGCGACGGCCGCACGACGACGAGCGGCAGCCCGAGCGCGCGCAGGCGCTGCTCCGTTTGCGCCTTCGCGTGCAGGTAGTCGGCCGCGAGCACCGCGCCCGGCAGGCCTTCAGCGCCCGGCGCGGCATCGTTGCCCGTGGCGCGTTCCGCCTCTTCCTGCACGATCCCGCCGCGGCCCGCGTGCGCGTAGGCCGTGCCCACGTACACGAAGCGCTGCAGGCGCGGCGCGCGCGCAAAGCGTTCGGCGAAGCGCACCGCATCGGCGATGTCGGCCTGCAGGTGCGCGCCGTCGGCCGGCGATGCGTGGCCCGCGCAGTGAATCACGTGCGTCGCGCCGGCCAGGCGCGGCGCGTCGGCGCCGTGCCACACGTCGCCGAGCGCGCCGACGATCACGTTCGCTTCGGTCAGGCGCGATGCCCAGTACGGCGCGAGCCCCGCGCGCAGCGCGGCTTCACGCAGCCGCGCGACCGCATGGCCGCGGTCCTGCGCGCGCACGACGCACACCACGCGTTCGAGCAGCCCTGCATTGACGAGCGCCGTCAGCACGGTACTGCCGATGAAGCCCGTGGCGCCGGTCAGCACGAGCCGGCCGACGTTCGCCGCCGCGACCGGCGCGCTGGCCGGCGACACGAGGCTCGTGCGCCAGTTGAGCGACAACGCGGTTTTCCAGATCAGCACGATAGTCTCCTTCGAAGAATCGGCCGGGCGGCGCGGCGCCCGCGGTTGCGGGCCGGCGCACGGCTCAGCGGCCGGGCCGGGGCTGACGCGCGCCCCGGCGGCTCCCGATCGGGCGGACGCCCTGCGATCGCGTCGATCGCGCGCTGGCACGAGGCGGCGGCAGCCGGCGCGGACGGGCGTCCGCGCATGGGATCGGGAAGTGCCCAGTGTGGGGCTCGAACGCGTGCAAGTCTGTCCCGAAAGTTTCGTGAAAGTGTGCAGATTTGTACGCGATTGTCGGAGTGTGTCGTGCCGGCCGCCGCGTCGGAACGCTGAAACGTTCGGTGCGGCCGAGTTCGGGCGGTGCCCGATGGCGTCGGGCGGCCCGATTCGACGGCAGCCGGCGCGCGACAGATCGACGCGGGTGTCCGCCCGTCATCCCATCTCTTGACGGCCGCGCGTGTCCGGCCGGGCGCCGCGATCGCCGCTATCGCCCGTGTGTGCTGACGCATCGGGAATGACCATGCATCATCAGACGTCCTTTCATCTGAAACCGAAATGGACTCAATACGGATTTATTGCGGTTTATCACTTGCGTTTCACACCAGTCTATCTAGACTGTTCAAGTCAAATCGGTCGAACGTTTCAACTTTTCAGGAGAGGATCCAATGCGCCTCACCATTCGGATTAATGGCAGCGAATCGGCAACCCGGCATTCCTTCGCGGTCTTGTGGGTCGATACCGACGAGGGACTGTGGTCGCGCGAGGCACATCAGGGCATCGACCTTCCGACCTGGGGCAAGGTCCGCGACGTGCAGGGCGCGATGGCGCTCTGCGCGGCCGACAGCGGCAATGCCGTCTGTCAATTGAAGGGGCTGTCGTTCGACGCGATGCGGCGCGAACAGGGCCCCGCCGTGCTCGCCGGCGAGCATCCCGCAGGCGCGTGGCGGCTGCAGGCGGTCGATACCTGCACGACCCAGCCGGAATACCGCGAATTTATTTCCGTGGCCCGATAGGTATTATTGACCTGAATCGTCTGCGGTTTTCGGGTTTATTCCGACATCCACGATATTCATTTCGATATTCAGCATGAATGGCGCCTCGGCTCGAGGCGCTTTTCATTTTCGAGATTAAAGAAATAACCGGAGCACGGGCAATTGATCGCGTGCGGGACAATCCCGATCGATCGATGCCGGTCACCCCGTGCCCGGCCTCGGCGCACGGCGAATCGTCCGTGTTTCCCCCGCCGCAGCCGCCGCCGCATTCCGTTACGGCGCCGCCCTGCCCCCTTTTCGCTCCATTCTCGGGATCACCTACCATTCGCCTTTTTGCGGGGCCGGAACATACTTTCCCCACACGTTGTTTACTCATTTATTACAATCGCATTATTCAGACTGACCCGCCGCCGTCCGGCGGCCCGACCCGGCCTTTGCATGAGCGTGAAAAAAAAGACCCACCCCGCCGATCCGTACGCAGCGGCGACCAAGAATCCGATGCTCGCGTCGCGGCTGCCGATGTGGCGCTCTCGGCTGATCGTGGTCGTCGTGTTCCTCGCGTTCGCCGCGTTGATCGCCCGCGCTTTCTGGGTGCAGGTCGCGAACCAGGATTTCTACGTCGGCCAGGGCCAGAAGCGTTACCAGCGCACGATCGAGCTCGACGCGATGCGCGGGCGCATCGTCGACCGCAACGGCGCGATGCTCGCGGTCAGCCTGTCGACCTATGAAATCTGGGCGAACCCGAAACAGGTCGCCGACACCGATTATCCGCAGATCGCGAAGCTGCTCGACATGCCGCTCGTCGAGGTGAAGCGGCGTCTCGGCAACGACAAGACGTTCGTGCTGCTCAAGCGGCAGGTCGATGCGGATACCGCAAGCCGGCTCGACAAGCTCGCGATCGACGGCATCACGCAGATCGCCGATTCGAAACGTTTCTACCCGGAAGGCGAATCGGCCGCGCACGTGGTCGGCTTCACGAACGTCGAGGACAAGGGCCAGGAAGGCGTCGAGCTGGCGGCGAATGCGCGCCTGCAAGGTACGTCCGGCCAGCGCGAGGTGATACGCGATCGGCTCGGCCGCATCGTGTCGGACACGCGCCCGCTCGTGCCCGCGCAGCACGGCGCGACGATCGAACTGACGATCGACCGCCGCATCCAGCAGCTCGCCTTCAGCCAGCTCAAGGCGGCCGTGATCGAAAACAACGCGGTGGCCGGCAGCGTCGTCGTACTCGACGCGCAGAACGGCGAGATTCTCGCGCTCGCGAACTATCCGACCTTCGACCCGAACGATCGCGCCCGCCTCACCGGCCAGCAATTGCGCAACCGCGCGGTGGTGGACACGTTCGAACCGGGCTCGACGATCAAGCCGCTCGTCGTCGCGCTGTCGATCGACGAGCGCAAGGTCACGCCGAACACGATCATCAACACGTCGCCGGGCACCTACAAGATCGGCCCGGCCGTGATCCACGACACATCGAACCACGGGTCGCTGACGGTGTCGCAGGCGCTGCAGAAGTCGAGCAACGTCGCGCTCGCGAAACTCGCGCTGAACCTGCCCGCCGAAACGATCTGGAACAAATACCAGGAATACGGGATCGGCCGCGCGCCGGAACTGACGTTCCCCGGCGTCGCGTCGGGCCGGCTGCGCGGCTACAAGCGTTGGCGGCCGATCGAGCAGGCGACGATGGCGTACGGCTACGGGCTGTCGATGTCGCTGCTGCAGATCGCGCAGACCTACACCGCCTATGCGGGCGACGGCACGCTGCATCCGGTGTCGCTGCTGAAGAACGGCACCGACCAGCAGACGATCGACGCGCACCGCGGCCACCGCGTGACGTCGCCGCAAACGGCCGCCGCGATCCGCTCGATGCTCGAGATGGCGGTGGGTGAAGGCGGCACGGGGCGCCGCGCGCGCGTCGACGGCTACCGGATCGGCGGCAAGACGGGTACCGCGCGCAAGCAGGTCGGCGCGAGCTACGCGAAGGGCAAGTACCGTGCGCTGTTCGCGGGGATGGCACCGATGAGCAACCCGCGCCTGATCGTCGCGGTGATGATCGACGAGCCGCGCGGCAAGGGCTACTACGGCGGCACGGTGGCCGGCCCGGTGTTCGCGTCGGTCACGAGCGGCGCGCTGCAGTTGCTCGGCGTGCCGCCCGATGCACCGGTCGAACCGGAAGAGAATGCGCCGGCGAAGGCCGGCGCGCCGCAGAAGACGGTCGCGGCGCCGAAACCGGCGGCGCCGGCAACGACGGCCGCGCAGTCCACCCGCCCCGCGCCCGCGAAAGTGGCCGCCGCAGGCTGACGAAGCCAGGCGCGCCGCCGCGCGCCGTCAATGCGCGGCCGCGACCGGCTTCGCCATCCGGCCGAGCACGTGCTCGGTCATCCCGCGCGCGAGTTCGGTCTCGCCCATGAACACGGTGCCGATGCCCTCGTTCGACAGCAGCGCGGCCTCGTCGCCGCTGTTCGTGCACAGCACGACCTCGAGCGTCGGGTTGAGCGTGCGCGAGATCTCGACGATCTGCCGCACGTCGAATACGTCGGGCAGCGTGACGACCAGCATCCCGGCGCGCGCGATATGCGCCTGCACGAGCACGATCGGCTCGATCGCGTCGCCCGACACGGCCGCGATGCCGTCCGCGCGCAGCTTCTCGACGAGCTCGCGATTCTGCTCGACGACGACATACGCAATCGAGCGCTCGTCCAGCGCATGCGCGATCCGCGTGCCGACCTTGCCATAGCCGACGATCACGACCTGCCCGGTCAGGTGCGTCTGCGGCGTCGACATCGGCAGCGCGGCGAGCGGATCGTCGCGCGCCTCGAGCTTGCGCGCGAACGCCGAATGCTTGCGGATCCATGCGAGCGCCGGATCGATCATCGCGAACAGCAGCGTGTTCATCGCGATCGAGATCAGCGCGACCGCGAGAATCAGGCTCTGCCCCTCGGCCGACAGCAGCCCGAGCGCGCGGCCGAGCCCCGCGAGGATGAACGAGAATTCGCCGATCTGCGCGAGGCCGGCCCCCACCGTCAGCGCGGTGTTCAGCGGATAGCGGAACGCGATCACGAGCGCGACGGCCGCGAGCGTCTTGCCGATCAGCACGATGCCCGCGACCTCGATCACGTGCAGCGGCTCGTCGAGCAGCACCTTCGGGTCGAACAGCATGCCGACCGAGATGAAGAACAGCACCGAGAACGCATCGCGCAGCGGCAGCGTCTCGTCGGCCGCGCGCCGGCTGAATTCCGATTCGCGCATCATCATCCCGGCGAAGAAGGCGCCGAGCGCGAACGACACGTCGAACAGCTTCGCGGCGCCGAACGCGATGCCGACCGCGGCCGCGATCATGCACAGCGTGAACAGCTCGCGCGAGCCCGTGCGCGCGACGAGCCACAGAATGCGCGGGAACACGCGCTTGCCGACCACCAGCATCAGCGCGATGAACGCGGCGACCTTCAGCATCGTGACGCCGAGCGTGCCCCACACGCTGCCGCCGGCCGCCTGCGCGTCGCCGGGCGGCGTGCCGCCGAGCAGCCCCGCCACCGGCGGCAGCAGCACCAGCACGAGCACCATCACGAGATCCTCGACGACCAGCCAGCCGACCGCGATGCGCCCGTTGACCGTCTCGACGAGCCCGCGCCCCTCGAGCGCGCGCAGCAGCACGACGGTGCTCGCGACCGACAGCGCCAGCCCGAACACGAGCGCCGCACCGAGGCTCCAGCCCCAGGTGAGCGCCAGCCCGCCGCCGAGCAGCGTCGCGACGGTGATCTGCACGATGGCGCCCGGCAGCGCGATCTTGCGCACCGCGAGCAGATCGCCCAGCGAGAAATGCAGGCCGACGCCGAACATCAACAGCATCACGCCGACTTCGGCGAGTTGCTGCGCGAGCGACAGGTCGCCGACGAAGCCGGGCGTGCCGGGCCCGATCACGATCCCGGCGAGCAGATAGCCGACGAGCGGCGGCATTTTCAGCAGCGACGCGAGGTAACCGAAAATCATCGCGAGACCGAAACCGGCCGCGAGCAACGCAATCAGGCTGACGTCATGAGGCATCCCCCCTCCCAAGCTCTTGTAACGATTTAGTAAGGTTCAAGAGTGAAAGGATACGGGATGAGGCGGAAGAATGGCGCGCGGCCGCGAAAATTTCACGCGGCGGCGCGGGTTGGCGGGGCGCGACCCCGGCGAAGACCGAGGCGTCACGGGCCCGGTCACGCATCGACGCGGACCGGGTGACGGGCGGGGCCGGCGCCCCGCCGCCGCGCCGTCAGCGGGACGCTTGCGGGAACCGCGCGCCCGGCGGCGGCTCGGGCCGCGTCGACGGCACGCTCTTGCGCACCTTCGCGACCTGCGCGGCCGTCACCGGCGCACCCGTGTTGCCCCAGCTCGTGCGCACGAAGTTCGACACGTCCGCGACTTCCTGATCCGACAGGCGCCAGCCGAACGGCGGCATCGTGAAGGTCGACGGCGCGGTGCGCGTGCCCTGCAGCGCGCTGCCTTCCAGCACGACGTGAATCAGCGACGTCGGATCGTCGCCCTGCACCACCGGGTTGCCGGCGAGCGCCGGGAACACGCGCGTGTAGCCGTGGCCGTCGCTGCGGTGGCAGGCCATGCAGTTGTCGCGATAGACGGCCGCGCCCGGCTTGCTCGCGTCGCCCATCTGCAGCGCCTTCGCCGCGGCCGCGTCGTACACGTGCGGCTGCTCGCCCTGCACGCGCGGCGGCAGCGTCTTCAGGTAGCGCGCGATCGCGTTCAGATCGTCGTCGGTCATGTGCTGCATGCTGTGGCCGACCACGTCCGTCATCCCGCCGAACGCGGCCGTGCGCAGCGTACGGCCCGTCTTCAGGAACTGTACGATCTCGGTTTCGCTCCACGTGCCGAGGCCCGTGCGCGGCTCGCCGCGCAGGCTCGTCGGCACCCAGCCGTCGATCGCCGCGCCGCCGGCCAGGAAGTCGAGGCCGTCCGCGTCGGTCAGCCCGCGCTCCTGCATCGTCGGCGCGCGCGGCGTGTGGCACGCGCCGCAGTGGCCGAGGCCCTGCACGAGATACGCGCCGCGTGCGACCGCCGGGTCGCTGTACGACGCCGCGTCGAACGGCTTCGGCGACGGCGCGAACATCTTGCGCCAGATGCCGAGCGGCCAGCGCATCGACAGCGGCCACACGATGTCGACCGCGCGGTTCTCGTGCTCGACCGGCGCGACGCCGTGCATGAAGTATGCGTACAGCGCCTTCATGTCGTCGTCGGTCAGCCGCGAATACGACGGGAACGGCATCGCCGGATACATCGTGTCGCCGTTCTTGCGCACGCCTTCGCGCACCGCGCGGGTGAAGTCCTCGTAAGTCCAGCCGCCGAGGCCCGTCTTCGGATCCGGCGTGATGTTCGTCGAGTAGATCGCGCCGATCGGCGTGTCGAACTTCAGGCCGCCCGCGAACGGCTTGCCGCCGCTCGCGGTGTGGCATGCGATGCAGTCGCCGGCGCGGGCGAGGTATTCGCCGCGCTTGATCAGGGCCGCGTCGGCGGATTGGGCGGCCGGTGCGACCGCCGGGCCGGAGGCTGCTGCGGGGGCCGCCGGTTGCGCAAGCGCCGCCGAGCCCGCGAAGCCGAACGCGGCCCAGGCTGCACCGGCCGCCAGCGCGCGCGACATCCGGCGCGCGACGTTGTGGTTCATCGTCCTCTTCATGCGGTCACCAGCGGGGCGGGATTTTTCAGGTACTGCTCGCGGATCGCACGTGCCGACCAGTAGGCCAGCGCCGCGATGATCCCGGTCGGGTTGTAGCCGATGCCCTGCGGCAGCGCGGACGCGCCCATCACGAACACGTTGTGCACGTCCCAGCACTGCAGGTAGCGGTTCAGCACGCTCGTCTTCGGGTCGGTGCCCATGATCGCGCCGCCGACGAGATGGGTGGTCTGGTACTGGCGCGAGTCGAAGTGCTTGCCGAACTCGCGCGTCGACACGCCGATCGCCTTCGGCCCCATCGCCTCCGCGATCTTCTTCATCTGCCCGGTCACGTACTGCGCCATCCTGATGTCGTTGTCCTTCCAGTCGAACGTCATCCGCAACAGCGGCTGGCCGTACGAATCGCGATAGGTCGGATCGAGGTCGAGATACACGTCGCGGTACGACATGTTGGTGCCATGCGCGTCCATCGAGATCGTGTGCGCGTAGTTGTCCTTAACGGCCTTCTTCCATGCCGAGCCCCATTGCGGCGTGCCGGGCGGCGTCGCGATGCCGCTGATCGGCTTCACGCCGGCCTGGTTCACCCACAGCGGCGAGCCGCCGACGAAGCCGAGCGGGCCGTGGTCGAAGTTGTCCGCGTTGAAATCGTCCACCGCGACGCCGTTGCCGCCCGCGCCGATGAACGGATTCGTGTAGGTGTCCTTGTCGAAGAACGCCTTGATCGTCGACAGGTTCTGGTACGCGAAATTGCGGCCGACCACACCTTCGCCCGAGATCGGATCGTACGGCTTGCCGATGCCCGACAGCAGCAGCAGGTGCACGTTGTGATACTGGAACGCGGCCACGATCACGAGATCGGCCGGCTGGTGCACTTCACGCCCGGCCGGATCGACGTAGGTCACGCCGGTCGCGCGCTTCTTCGTGTCGTCGAGATCGACGCGCAGCACGTGGCACTTCGAGCGCAGCTCGAAGTTCGGCGCCTGCTTCAGCGCCGGCAGGATGTTCAGGTTCGGCGACGCCTTCGAATACATGTAGCACGCGTAGCCGCTGCAATATCCACAGAAGTTGCACGGGCCCATCTGCACGCCGTACGGGTTCGTGTACGGGCCCGACGTGTTCGCGGACGGCAGCCGGTACGGATGCAGGCCGAGCGAGCGGGCCGCATCGAAGAAGCGCTGCGCCGAATACGTATTGAGCTGCGCGGGCAGCGGGAAGTGGTCGCTGCGGTTGGCCTCGAACACGTTGCCGTCGCCGACCACCTTGCCGCCGACCTTGTACGCCTGCCCCGACGTGCCGAACACCTTCTCGGCGAAATCGAAATGCGGCTCGAGCTCCTCGTAGGTCACGCCCGTGTCCTGGATCGTCATCCCTTCGGGGATGAACTTCTTGCCGTAGCGCTCTTCGTAGTGGCTGCGCAGGCGCAGCTCTTCCGGCGTGATCCGGAAGTGCACGCCCGACCAGTGCAGCCCCGCGCCGCCCACGCCTTCGCCCGGCAGGAACGCGGCGAGCTGCCGGTACGGCAGCGCGGTGTCCTGCAGCCCGTGGCGAATCGACACGGTCGTCTTCGACAGGTCGAGAAACAGCTTCTTGCGGATGTTGTAGGTCAGCTCGTCGATCGTGTTCGGGTACGCGCCGTCCGGGTAGGTGTCGCGATATTCGCCGCGCTCGAGCGCGACGACGTTCAAACCGGCTTCGGTCAGTTCCTTCGCGAGAATCGCGCCGGTCCAGCCGAACCCGACGATCACCGCGTCGACATGCGGCTTCTTGTCTGCGGCCATCAGCTGCGCTCCCCGTTGATCGAGACGGGGCCGTACGGATAGGGCTTGCCGCTCTGGTTGACGAAATCCATGAAGTCCGCGCGCGCGCCCGGGAAACCGATCATCTTCCACGCGGCCATGTCGCGATTGCCGCCATGCACCGGATCGCAGAAGTAGCCCTCGCGCGTGTTCTGCAGCAACTGGCCGAGAAACACGCCGGGCGGCACGTCGTCGATCTGCGCGCCGCCCTTCTCCAGCGCGCCGAGCACCGTGTCGCGCGTCGGCGCGTCGAGATCCGCGAACGCCTTGCCGTGCGCCTTTTCGCAATAGCGGTTGACGGCCGCGATGCCGAGCCGGTAGATGTCGCGCGGCACGAGCTTCAACTGGTAGCCGAGCTCAGGCACGCCCTGCTGGAACGGCCCCTGCATGTACCACGTCGCGCCGTGCGCATACGGTGTCTCCATCTGGCGATCGATGAATTCGGGCACGCCGGCTTCGAGCGCGCCGGGGCCTTCGGCATCGGCCGGAATCAGCCGGTCGACGGCGGCCTGGACGAACGCCCATTCCTTCGCATCGAAAAAGGTCGGCTTGTACGGCGCGCGCTCGGCGCCGGCCGACGCGGCGGATGCATTGCCAGCCGTCGTCGCGGACGGCGACGACGAGCGCAGGTCGCAGCCGGCGACCGACGCGATCGGCACGAGCGCGACCGACGTGCGCAGGAAACGGCGACGCGAATTGGGTTTGTCAGGTGGCGTGGACATGGTCGGATGTTGATCGTTGGGGATCGGGGTTCGGACGCGCGCATTCCGCATGCCGCGTGCCCGGCAGGCAGCCGTGCCGCACGCGGCCGGTCGCCCTGTTCTTTCGTGTGTTGCGCACAACCTCGATTGCAGGCGCCCGGCCGCGAGCCGCGGTGGCGCCGTCATTGCAGCCGCACCCCGCCCCGGTACCGGTGGCGCTGTGCGGATCGACCTCTTCGCGGGCCCTATCGTCGGACAAATACCGGCATCAGCCTGCATCTCTCCGTCATCGCCCATGACCCTTGTTCAACTTAGACGTCACGTCTGCCCACCGCAAGCGCAACGTGCACGACCCTCTTTCGGGTCCGGCGACGAGTGCGGCGAATTATATATGGAACCGGTTCCATTACTAGAGGGATCGATGCAATTCAGTGCATCGAAATCAGCAATAATGGGAAATTGAGAAGCCGGAATGTGCAAGGATGGGAAGACGGCGGACGGCGCTGGCCGTCGGCGCGCGCTACGGCGTGCCCGTGATCCTCGAAGTCCATGCGCGGCGCATGCACCGGCAGGGCCATGCGTTCTTCGTCGCCGAAAACGGTGTCTGGCTGACCGATGCCGTGCCGGCCGAATATCTCGAGTTGATCGATACGCGCGCCGAGTGAGCCGTGCGCCAGTCGCCATTCACCACGGCCAGAACATCGACGCGATCGACAACGCCAACGCCGCGCACAGCGGCGAGTAATACAGCGTGTCCATCCGCGCGAAACGCGACCCGCGGATCCGCTTGGAGAAGCCGACGTAGCGGAAATCGCCGACGGCCCGCACCGCGAAGATCAATGCGAGCGCAACGGTCGCGAACGCGATCGTGCATGGATACGCGTTGCGCCCGAGCCAGCCGGCACGCACGGCGACCACGCACGCGCCGCCCAGCAGGGCGGCCGCGACGGCAAGCGTGCCGACGGCGGTCGGCCGCAACAGCGGTACGCCGTCCTGCTCCGGAATGGCCGCACGCTTGCCCAGCCGCCCGCCGAACGCCCAGTAGACGTGCACGAGCGCGAGGGCGCAAAGCGTCGGCACGCTGAAATACGCACCGGTCATGTCGATCGATGTCCTCGTGTCGTTGTCTCGTCGTCTTGCCGAAAAACGTTCGGCCCGCGACACGCATGACGATACCGAAACCCGATCACGCGCGCATTGCGACGTCCGGTCGCAACCGGCGGCCGCGCATGCTGCGTCGCAGTGCGCATGCATTGCGCGCATGCCGCACGCTTGACTTCCCTCCGCGCGCTACTACGCTGTTATTCCAGTACTGCGGTCGGCACGCCGCCGCGCAACCGGCTGCGCGCCCGCACGACGACGATAACGAAGGCCATGGAGGCGACTCATGCTGGTCGGTGTGCCGAAAGAGATCAAGAACCACGAATACCGCGTCGGCCTCACGCCGGCCGGCGCGCGCGAACTCACGCGGCACGGCCATCGCGTGCTCGTGCAGCGCGGCGCGGGCACGGCGATCGGCCTGCTCGACGACGACTACACGGCCGCCGGCGCATCGCTCAGCGACGGCGCCGACGAAATCTTCGCGCGGGCCGACATGATCATCAAGGTGAAGGAGCCGCAGCCCGCCGAGTGCGCGATGCTGCGGCGCGGCCAGATTCTCTACACGTACCTGCATCTCGCGCCCGATCCCGATCAGGCCGCCGCGCTCGTGAAATCCGGTGCTGTGTGCATCGCGTACGAAACCGTGACGGGCCCCGGCGGCGGCCTGCCGCTGCTCGCGCCGATGAGCGAAGTCGCCGGCCGCATGTCGATCCAGGTCGCGGCGACCCACCTCGAAAGCCCGCGCGGCGGCCGTGGCCTGCTGATGGCCGGCGTACCGGGCGTGCCGGCCGCGCACGTCGTCGTGCTCGGCGCGGGCGTCGTGGGCACCGGCGCGCTGCAGATGGCGGTGGGCCTCGGCGCGCGCGTCACCGTGCTCGACAACAACGTGAACCGGTTGCGCCAGCTCGATCTCGTGTTCGCCAACCGGATCGCGACCGTCTGCTCGAATGCGCATACGGTCGACGAAGCCGTGCGCGATGCCGACGTCGTGATCGGCGCCGTGCTCGTGCCGGGCGCGTCGGCGCCGCGGCTCGTCACGCGCGACATGATCGCGACGATGCGCAAGGGGGCGGTCGTCGTCGACGTCGCGATCGACCAGGGCGGATGCTTCGAGACCTCGCATGCGACCACGCACGCGGCGCCGACCTTCGTCGTCGACGGCGTGGTCCACTACTGCGTCGCGAACATGCCCGGCGCGGTCGCGCGCACGTCCACCTTTGCGCTGAACAATGCGACGCTCGGCCATGCGCTCGCGCTCGCCGACAAGGGCTGGAAACAGGCGATGCTCGACGATCCGCACCTGCGCGCGGGCCTGAACGTGTGCGACGGCCACATCACGTACGAAGCCGTCGCGCAGGCGCTTGGGCTGCCGTACGTCCCGGCCGCCGGCGTGCTGGCATGACCGTGCCGGCATGAACCGAACGCAACGCGGCCGGCCGCGTTACGTTCACGCGCCCTTCGACCGGCTCCGCTTGCCGCCGCCCATCGTGCGCGCCAGCAGCGGCCGCAGTTGCGCGAGCGTGCGCGTGTTCAGCACGTCGTGCCGCGTCAGCCAGCCGCGCCGCGCCTGGTCGACGCCGAACGCGAGATTGTCGAGTTCGTCCGCGCTGCATGCATCCGAACCGATCGCGACCGGCACGCCGGCCTTCGCGGCCTCGCGACACCAGACGTCCGGCAAGTCCAGGCGCCGCGGCTGAGCATCGAGTTCGACGAAACAGCCGCGCGCGGCAGCCTGCGCGAGCACGCGCGGCACATCGAGTTCGCAGGCGTCGCGCTCGCCGAGCATGCGACCGGTCGGATGCGCGAGAATCGTGAAATGCGAATGGTCCATCGCGCGCAGCATGCGATCGGTCTGCACGCCGCGCGGCAGGTCGAAACCGTCGCGTACCGCGCCGACGACGAGATCGAGCCGGCCGAGCATCGCGTCGGGCACGTCCAGGCTGCCATCCTCGCGAATGCCCGCTTCCACGCCCTTGAGCAACACGAAATCGTCGAACGTCGCGTTGACGCGATCGATGTCGTCGAGCTGCCGCGCGAGCCACTCGAAGCCGCCGCGAGCGCCGTCGCCAGGCGGGACGCGATCGGTGACGGCCAGATACGCGAGCCCGCGCGCACGCGCGGCCGCGGCCATCGCGCGCAGGCCGTCGCGGCCGGCCGACACGTCGGTATGCGCGTGCAGGTCGCCATGCAGATGCTTGCGCTCCACCAGCGCCGGCAGCGTGCCGGCACGGGACGCATCGACCTCGCCGCGATCCTCGCGCAACTCGGGCGGCACCTCGTGCAGCCCGATGGCCGCGTAGACCGATGCCTCCGTCGCGCCGGCAATCCGCTCGTCGCCGCGAAACACGCCGTATTCGTTGATCTTCAGGCCGCCGGCCTGCGCGATCCTGCGCAGCGCGATGTTGTGCGCCTTCGATCCGGTGAAGTAGACGAGCGCCGCGCCGAACGCATCGGCATCGACGACGCGCAGGTCGACCTGCAACCCGTTGGCGAGCATCGCGCTCGACCGGGTCTTGCCGTGTGCGAGCACGCGCGCCACGTCGCCGTAGCCGACGAACGCGTCGGCGACCGCGGCAGCATCGCGTGCGGTGACGAGGATGTCGAGATCGCCGACCGTCTCGCGGCGGCGGCGGAAGCTGCCGGCCGGCACGGCCTTGCCGACACCGGCCACCGCACGCAGGCGTTCGAGCAACGGCGTCAGCGCATGCGCGGCGTCGGGCAGCAGGAAGCGTTGCGGCTCACGCTGCAGGCGATCGTCGATCGCCTCGATCAGATGGGCTTCGGTTTTCGCACCGAAGCCCGGCAGCTCGCGCACATGCCCGCTCTTCGCTTCGGCGCGCAACTGCTCGAGAGAATCGACGTGCAGCGCGTCGTGCAGCGCCTTCACGCGTTTCGCGCCGAGCCCGGGCACGTCGAGCAGCGCGACGATCGCGCCCGGCAACGCATGACGCAAGGTTTGCTGCAGTTCGCAGGTGCCGGTCGCGGCGATCTCGCGCAGCTTCGACGCGAGATCGGCCCCGATCGACGGAATCTTCCCGAGATCGTCGCCGTTCGCGATCATCGTCGGGATATCGCGGCCGTAGTCGCC
Organism: Burkholderia sp. AU16482; assembly: GCF_002223285.1. Lineage (NCBI taxonomy): Bacteria > Pseudomonadati > Pseudomonadota > Betaproteobacteria > Burkholderiales > Burkholderiaceae > Burkholderia > Burkholderia sp. AU16482. The sequence goes on along the minus strand of NZ_NKEY01000006.1, from coordinate 949,553 downwards.
GATCGTGCGGGCGGCGTTGCGGTATGCCCGCACGCGAAACGGGTTGGCGCCCTGGATCTCGAGCATGTCGCCGATTTCGGCGAACACGGCCGCGCACTCCGCATTGTGGATCGGCATGATCGGCGTGCCCCCTTCCACGTGGATGGCGCCGCGCGCCGGCGCGACGGCGTCTGCCCGCCCGGCGCCGCGTGTCGACGGCGCCCGGCGCCCGTTGGTCATCCTGCGCCGGCCCGCGCAGCGCGTGCAGCGCGGTGGAAACCGCGACGTCAGAGCGACGCGCGCGGCGTCGTCGCGTAGCGACGCTCGTAGAGCGACTGGCAATGCGTGCAGCGTTCGGCGGTCGGGCGCGCCAGCAGGCGCTCGTAGCCGACCGAGCCGTCGCAGTCGATGCATTCGCCGTAACTGCCGTCGCGCATCCGCCGCTGCGCGCGGCCGATCGCGCGCAGCTCGGTCAGCTTCATGCCGATCAACGCGTGATCGACGTCGACGAACAGATCGGCGTTCGCCTCGTCGCCCTCGTCCGGCGCCGCGCCGGCAAGGTCCGCATAGGATTCCAGCGCGCGCTGGTCCTCGCTCGCGCGGATCTCCGCACGCAGCGCCTGCTCGCTCTCGTTCAGCCGCTGTTTCAGCGTCTGCCGTTGTTGTTGGTCGAGCGACATGGCCGTCTCTCCTGTTCCGGGTTCCGCGCGAAAAAGTGAGGCGCGCGGTATCGCGCCGGTACGCGGCGCGCAGGCATGACCTGCGCCGCCGCATCCGGATGCGCGGCCGGACGTGCAGAACGCCGGACGCATTCGACGCAGGATAAACCCATTGAACACGCGTGTGTTGACCCGAATCAGCGTGCCGGTCACGCAGCGTCAGCGGTGAGGAAACCGGGGACGGACGCGCAATCCCGACGTGCGGCGCGCGCCGCGCGGCCCGTCGGCGCAACCGCGGTGCAGCAATTTTCCGCGCCGCCGCATCGCGTCTTCCCGTGCCCGCGAACCGGCATCAGGCCGTCGGTACGATCGCTCGCGCGGCGCCGACTCGATCATTCGTTTTCCTCAGAATGCATTGCGCCCGATGAAGCCGCGCACCACCGTCAGCAGGATGATCTTGATGTCGAACCAGAAGCTCCAGTTCTGCATGTAGAACAGATCGAACTTCACGCGCGCCGCCATCGCCTCGACCTTGCGCGTCTCGCCGCGATAGCCGTTCACCTGGGCCCATCCGGTGATGCCGGGCCGCACACGATAGCGGTACATGTAGCAGTCGACCAGTTGGCGATAGAAGTCGTCGTGTTCGATCGCATGCGGACGCGGGCCGACCACCGACATCTGCCCGAACAACACGTTGAAGAACTGCGGCAGCTCGTCGAGCGAGGTGCGCCGCAGGAACGCGCCGACGCGCGTGATGCGCGCATCGTTGCGCGACGCCTGCCGCAGGACGCCCGGCTGCGCGCGATGCACGCGCATCGTCCGGAACTTCAGGATGTCGAACTCGCGGCCGTCGACGCCCTTGCGGCGCTGCCTGAACAGCACGGGCCCGGGCGAAGACAGCTTGACCGCGATCGCGAGCATCGTCAGCAGCGGCAGCAATGGAATCAGCACGGCGAACGCGAACAGCCGGTCGAATGCGAACTTCGCCCACAGCTCCGGCGCGGAGCGCGGCGTGGTCGCGAGATTGATCGCCGGCATGCCCAGCACGTCGGTCGCGGAGCGATCGACGACCGCCATCTGCCGCACGTCGGGCAACAGCCGCAACTCGACGAACTCGTCGCGCAGTTCGCGCACGATGCGCTGGATCCGCCACTCGTGCGACATCGGCAGCGTGAGCCACACCTCGTCGATGTGACCGCCGCGAATCAGGTCGCGCAACGCGTTCCAGTCGTCGATCACCGGCACGCCGCCGATGCCGCTCGCGGCGGCCGCCGCATCGTCGTCGAATACGCACGCGGCCACGAACGGGCCGTTCGGCGCAAGCTGCATCCGCTCGATCGCCACGCGCCCGTAGGCCGTTGCGCCGACGACGGCGACGCGGCGTTGCCGTGCGCGCGGGTCGCCGCGCGTCAGCGCGAGCGCCAGCAGCGCCGCGCGGCCGAGCAGCAGCGTCGCGTCGCCGGCCAGCACCGTTTGCACGATCCAGCGCGTCGTGACCGTGCCGCCGCGATTCATCATCCATACCGTGCCGGCCACCGTCAGCACGCTCGCGCACATCACCGCCACCAGCGTGTGCGTCAGCACGTGCGCGCCGCCCTGTACCGCCACGCCGCCGCGCACGGTGCGCAGGTAGCGCGGCAGCAGCGCCACCGTCAACACGCACAGCAGCGCGATCGCGCCGCGTTGCGCGTCGGACAGCGCATGCCAGCCGAGGCCCGACGCCGCCTGTGCGGCGAGCGCCCCCGCCAGCACGAGCACGACGTCGGCTGCCGCGATCGCGGCACGCCGCATCGCATTCGTTCCACCGGACATCGGCTGCATCGTCACGCACCGTGTGCCGGGAATCCGCGACGGCTCTCCAGCATGCGCGGGTGGACCGTCGCCGGCCTCGCATTCCCGCGCGTGCCGAGCAGCCGGCGATAGTCCGCGCGAATCAGGTCGTAGCATTCGCACGCGTGATGTTCGAGGCCGTCGCGGTCGAGCACCGTGATGCGGCCGCGGCGCTGCCGGATCAGCCCGGCTTCCTGCAGGTTGCCGGCCGCCTCCGTCACACCCTCGCGCCGCACGCCGAGCATGTTCGCGATCGTCTGCTGCGTGACCGTTAGCTCGTCGCCGTCGATCCGATCATGCGCGAGCAGCAGCCAGCGGCTGAGCTGCTCGCTGACCGAGTGGTGGCGGTTGCACAGCGCGCTGCGCGAGATTTGCGCCATCGTTGCCTGGCAGGTGTTCAGCAGCAGCCGGTAGGTCTGCGGCGACCGCTCGAACTCGGCGCGCATCACGCAACTCGGCACGCGATAGGCCATTCCGCCGATGCGCACCTCGACCCGGCTCGACGCCGCGATGCCGCCCACCAGCGTCCCCAGCCCGACCACCCCCTCGCGGCCGACCACCGCCACCTCGACCATCGCACCGTCCTCCATCAGGTGCTGCACCGACATCATCGCCGTCGTCGGAAAGTGCAGATGACGCATCGGTTCGCCAACCCGATCGAGCATCCCGGCCTTGATCCTGACCAGTTCGAGATGCGGTGCGATGGTGCGGATGCTGTCCTCCGGGAGGGCAGCAAGGATGGCGTTCGCCGAGTAGCTCGAGTGAAGATGAAGCATGTCTGTATCCCTTTTATCGTCCGCGCCGCCTGCAGCCGCGTGCACGGAACTCGTTATCGCGATGCGCGTCCGGACATTGATGCGGTTGCGGCCCACAACCCCGAATCCGACTGACCATCGGCTTGTCATCGCCGGATTGAGTCCACTGCCACGTTTCGACACGCCAGCCCGAATAAGCGATTTACGTGCCAATACGCGTCCATCCTTAATATATGAATGACATTCGATTTAGAGCCCCCGAATAACCGGCCCCAAAAGCAAAAAAACGTCTCATTTCCGGACACTCGCCCACGCAACGGACACAGCAGGCATTCGATCGGTCAATCCCCATGCATCGGGCCGGCACGGTCGCGTGGGGCCACGATGCTTATCGTTCAAATACTTACAGCGGATTTTCAATTGTTTCCATGATGTGCAGCGCAGCATTCCCCGACGTCGGCGCGCCGCGCACGTTCGTTTCAAACTGTCTCAAATTTGAATCGGCACACTAATTCAGCCCTCTGTCGGTTAGCGCACATATCGCTTACAAGTTATTGATTCAATTGACAAATCAGGCGATCCCCATTTTTTTGTCAAACAATGTTCAATGACTTTCCGGCACTTCGCGGTACGATGCGCAACGTCGTTCGATTGATTCCCTGTCGGCATTGAATGACAAGCAAGCACACGATTCCATTTCCGGATGATTAATTTCAGGGAAACGAATCATTAAATCGACATAACGTTTGCGGCCAATCTCAACCGTCAAACTTTGTGAAATGGCAGGATGCGCAATTATGTGAATTCAATTGCGTGCTAGCCTTTTTTGCGAGTATCGTCATTCGGTTTTTGATCAACAAAAGTCCGCACGGTCGTGCGAAATTTCCGTTCCGGAGTTCGCGCGGACGACGCGCGACCGTCATTCTGCGAGGATGCGCCGTGACTCATCAGGCTCCCGACGCCGTCGCGTATGCGAACGGCATGATCGAGCTTTCCCACAGCTTCGATGCCAACCGTTTTCTCGCGGCCATCGACCGCGACGAACTCGCCACGCTGACGCCCCACCTTCAACTCGTTCACCTGAAATCCGGGCAGGTGCTCTGCGAACCGGGCGAAATGCTCGCCGCCGTCTACCTGCCGGTCACGACCGCGATCTCGCTGCAGTACGTGTCGTCTGGCGGCATGACGCTGGAAGTCGCGGAGATCGGCAGCGAAAGCGTGGTCTGCGACGACGTGATCGGCGGCAGCGGCCAGATGCCGTGCCGGGCGCTCGCGTGCCGCGACGGGTTCGTCTACCGGCTCGACCGGCGCGTCTTCGCGGCCGCGTTCGATGCGTCGCCGGTGATCCGCCATCTCGTGTTCGTCTGCGTGCGGCTGCTGATGGCGCAGGTCTCGCAGATCACGTTCTGCAGCCGTCATCACGTGCTCAAACATCAGTTATGCAGATGGTTTCTGCTCGCGTTCGACCGCACCCGCAGCATCGAGATCCAGGTGACGCACAGCATGCTCGCGCAAATGCTCGGCGTACGGCGCGAAACGGTCACGGACGCCGCCGGCGAAATCCAGAAGCTCGGCCTGATCCGGCAATACCGCAGCTCGATCGAGCTCGCCGACCTCGGCGGCCTCGAAAAAATGTCGTGCGGCTGCCGCGCGATCGTGCGCGACGAGATGAAGCGCATCCTGTCGGCCGACTCGGGCGTGCCGGCCGCGTCGCGCGCGTGATCGGCATGCCGGACCGGGACGGCGCTTCGGCGCCGCACGCGTACCGGTTCAGCTGTTTGTAGGGTGGCGAACAGAACGCCGTGTCTGCCAGTGGTCTACTGATGCCGGACTGCCGGGGGGATGTCAGCGCATATCGCGCGTTCGCCCGAGCGGACGACACCACGCACGCCGGAGCAGCACGTGAAAAACGAAATCAGAACCATCCTGAAGCACGTCGCCCATCTCGAAGCCGCGATCGATTCGATCGGCGACGGGGACGACCTCTACGAAGCGGGCCTCTCCTCCCTCGATACGATCCAGTTGATGCTCGCGATCGAAAAGCAGTTCAACATCGAGATTCCCGACGAGATGCTGAACCGCAACCTGTTCCGCAGCATCGACGCGCTCGCGGACACGATCGCCACGCTGCAACGCACCGAGCACTCCGCATGAGCGCGCTGCTTCCCGAACTCGCGCCCGACAGCGATTCGCATCGCCTCGACGAGGCCGCGCATGCCGTCGCGCAAATCGCCGCCCAGCATGCCGATGCGGTCGATCGCGACGCGCGCTGCCCCGTCGAGGCGATCGAGGCGATGCGCGCGCGCCGCCTGCTCGGCGCGATGGTGCCGACCCATCTCGGCGGCGCGGGCGCGTCGCTGGAAGACATCGCGTCGGCCTGCTCGATCCTCGGCCAGGCCTGCGCGTCGTCGGCGATGGTGTTCGCGATGCACCAGATCCAGGTCGCGTGCATCGTCGACCACGCCGCCGACCAGGGCTGGCACAAGCTGTTCCTGCAGCAGCTCGTGCGTCACCAGTGGCTGCTGGCGTCGGCCACGTCGGAAGACGGCGTCGGCGGCAACCTGCGCGCGAGCCAGTGCGCGCTCGAAATCGACGGCGGCGGATTCCGGCTGCACAAGGCCGCGCCGACGATCTCGTACGGCGACTACGCGGACGGCATTCTCGCCACCGCGCGACGCGATGCGGATGCGCCGGCTTCCGAGCAGGTGCTCGTCACGCTGCTGCGCGACGGCTATACGCTGACGCGCCGCGGCGAATGGGACACGCTCGGCATGCGCGGCACGTGCAGCAACGGCTTCGTGCTCGACGCGCAGGGCGCCGCCGTGCAATGCCTGCCGGTGCCGTTCGCGAAGATCGCCGAGGAAACGATGGTGCCCGTCTCGCACATCCTGTGGGCCGCGGTGTGGATCGGCGTGGCCGGCGACGCGTTCCATCGCGCGCACCAGTTCTTCCGCGCGCAGGCGCGCCAGACCGACGGCGCGCCGTCGCCCGCCGCGCGGCGCATCGCCGAATCGCTGGCGCTGATGCAGGCGATGCAGGCCCGCGTCGACAACGTGCTGCGCCTCCACGCGAACGCGCAGGCCCGCTCGTGGTCGGCCGGCATGGCCTGGGCCGCCGAGATCAATACGCTGAAGACCTACGTGTCGGCGACCGCGCTCGAAGTCGCGCATCAGGCGATGATGATCTGCGGGATGGCCGGCTACAAGCAAGGCACGCCGTTCAGCATCGGCCGCCACATTCGCGACCTGCACGCGGCGCCGCTGATGATCAGCAACGACCGCATTGCCGCCAACACTGCGAGCCTGTTGCTCGCGCTGCGTCCCGCGACGCTGGAGAAACATACGTGAACGATCGCCTCGCCGTGCCCTCCGCCGCCTCCGTTCCCGCCGACGCGCCGCTCGACCGTGCGGGCGTCAACCCGCTGCGCGACGCGCTGATCGACGCGGGCCTGCTGGTCTCGACCGGCATCCAGGGCCTGTTCGGCCGCAGCGAGCGATTCGAGCGCGTCGTCGAAGCGCTCGACGCGTTCGTCACGCGCATCGGCGCCGACCAGCAGGCCGAAGTGCTGCGCTTCCCGCCGGCGATGAGCCGCACCGAGTTCGAGCGCAGCGAATACATGAAGAGCTTCCCGCAACTGGCGGGCAGCGTGCACGCGTTCTGCGGCGACGAGCGCCAGCACCAGCGCGTGCTGCAATGCCTCGATCGCGGCGACGACTGGACCGAGAACCAGAAGCCGACTTACGTCGTGATGACGCCGGCCGCGTGCTACCCCGTGTATCCCGTCGTCGCGCGCGCGGGCGCGCTGCACCCGGACGGCCGCATCGTCGACGTATTCTCGTACTGCTTCCGTCACGAACCGTCGCTCGACCCGACCCGCATGCAGTTGTTCCGGATGCGCGAGTACGTGCGGATCGGCACGCCCGAGCAGATCGTCTCGTTCCGCGAGACGTGGATCGAACGCGGCACGCAGATGATCGAAGCGCTGCGCCTGCCGAATGCGATCGATCTCGCGAACGACCCGTTCTTCGGACGCGGCGGCAAGATCGTCGCGGACAGCCAGCGCGAGCAGAACCTGAAGTTCGAGCTGCTGATCCCGATCGAGCACGACGACCGCCAGACCGCGTGCCTGAGCTTCAACTACCACATGGATCATTTCGGGCTGCTGTGGGACATCCGTACCGCGACGGGCGACGTCGCGCACACGGGCTGCGTCGGCTTCGGCCTCGAGCGGCTCACGCTCGCGCTGTTCCGCCACCACGGCTTCGATATCGACGCGTGGCCGCGCGACGTGCGCGACGTGCTGTGGGGTACGCGATGAGGTTCGTTTCCCGCGACGGCGAAGACGCGTCGTTCGAGAGCGTGCGCCATCGCGCGCGCCACTACCGGCCGCATCCGCTGCACAGTCAGGAGATGGTCTGGAAACAGACCAACTGCTACGTCGACATGTGGCTCGAGGTGCTCCGGTGGTGGGGTCTCAATCCGTACGCGGCGCTGCCGTTTACGATCGCGCTCGATTTCGAGGGCGACCAGTTCACGTTCTTCAAGTTTCCGCACGACGAGCTGGAGCGACTCTACGGGATCGTCGTGCAGGAACATTCGATCTACGAGCCGCTCGACCAGCACATCGAGACGCAGGTCGCGCGCGGCCACCTGATGATCGTCGAGGTCGATGCGTGGTTCCTGCCCGATACGCGCGGCAGCAGTTACCGCACGCAGCACACGAAGACGACGATCGGCATCGACGCGATCGACCGCGGGAAGCACCAGATCGGCTATTTCCACAACAGCGGCTATTACGTCGCCGAGGATGTCGATTACAGCGGGCTCGTCGGCGGCAGTTCGCCGATGGCGCTGCCGCCGTACGTCGAATGCGCGAAGCGACGCTTTGCGCCGCTCGACGAGCGCGCGCTCTGCGATGCCTCCCTCGCCGCGTTGCAGCGCCACCTGCGGCGCCTGCCGGTCGTCGATCCGGTCGCGGCATTTCGCCGGCAGTTGCAGACCGACGCACCGATTCTCGCGGAGGCGCCGCTCGAACGCTTCCATGCGTACTCGTTCAATTCGGTGCGGCAGCTCGGCGCGAATTTCGAACTGTTCGGCCATTACGCGCGCTGGCTGCAGGCAAGCGGCTGCACCGGGCCGTTCGCCGAAATCCGCGCCGCGTGCGATCGCATCGCGTCGGAAGCGATGGTGCTCGAATTCCGGCTCGCGCGCGCGTGCGCACGCGGCAAGGAAGAGCGCGGCGAGTCGACGCTCGACGCGATCGAGGCCGCGTATGGCGACCTCGTCGCGTGCGCGCGGCAGATCGGCGCGCCGCTGCGGCACGTGACGCCGGTGCGCTGCGACACGGAGCCCGTGTCGGCCATGCGGTGACGCGCGCGCGCCCCCTGCCCGCGTGGTCGATGCTGGCGACGCCCGCGGGCGCCGTGCGGCACCCGCGCGACCTCCCGGCCGAGCCAGGCGGCTGGATCGCGGCGCCGGTGCCGGGCACGGTCGCGCAGGCGCTCGCGCTGGCCGGCCGGCTCGACGAAGCCGCGTCGCTCGACGAGCGCGACCACTGGTACCGGCTCGCGCTGCGCGGGCGCGGGCCGCGCATCCTGCGCTTTCACGGCCTCGCGACGCTTGCACAGGCGTGGCTCGACGACACGCCGATCCACAGCTCGGACAGCATGTTCGTCGCGCACGACGTGCCCGTGTCGCTCGACGGCACGCACCGGCTGACCGTCTGTTTCCGCGCCCTCGCGCCGCACCTGCGCGACGCGCGCGCGCCGCGCCGTGCGCGCTGGCGCACGCGGCTCGCCGAGCCGGCCGCGCTGCGCACGATCCGCACGTCGCTGTTCGGACACATGCCGGGCTGGTTCCCGCCGTATGTGCCCACCGGCCCGTGGCGGCCCGTCGACGTGCTCGATCCGGCCGACGGGCCCGTTCTGGCCGATTGCACACTGCAGGCGCGTGTCGAGGGCGACACGGGCTGGCTCGACGCGGAACTCACGTTCGCCGTGGCGCTGCCCGACACGTTCGCGGCGCGGCTGTCGTGCGGCGACCATCACGCGACGCTCGAACGTGCCGGCGCCGCTCAACTGCGCGCAAGCGTTCCGGTACCGAACGTGCGTCGCTGGTGGCCGCATACGCACGGCGAGCCGGCGCTCTACGAGATCGCGCTGCATATCGGCGATGCGCGCCGGCCGCTCGGCTCGACGGGTTTCCGCACGATCGACGTCGATTCCGGCGCGGACGGCAAGGGTTTCGGGCTGCGCGTCAACGGCGTGCCCGTATTCGCGCGCGGCGCATGCTGGAGCAGCGCCGCGCCGCTCGCGCTGCACGCGGACGACGCGACCTACGGCCGCCTGCTCGGGCTCGCGCGCGACGCCGGCTTCAACATGATCCGGGTAGGCGGCACGATGGCCTACGAGGCCGACGCCTTCCACGCATGGTGCGACCGGCTCGGGCTGCTGGTCTGGCAGGACTTCGGCTTCGCGAACTTCGATTACGCGCTCGACGACCCCGCGTTCGCGGCCAACGTCGACCGCGAAGCGAGCCAGTTCCTCTCGCGTCACGGCGCTTCGCCGTCGCTTGCGGTGCTGTGCGGCGGCAGCGAGATCGCGCAACAGGCCGCGATGTCGGGGCTCGGGCCGAAGCAGCGCTTTCTCGAGCTGACGGCCGACCGGCTGGCCGCTCACGCGGCCGCGCACCGCCCCGACGTCCCGTACGTGCCCGATTCGCCCGACGGCGGCGTGCTGCCGTTCACGCCGCGCGAACGCGTGTCGCACTACTACGGCGTCGGCGCGTACCTGCGCCCGCTCGACGACGCGCGCCGCGCGGACGTGCGCTTCGCGAGCGAATGCCTCGCATTCGCGAACGTGCCATGCGATACGACGCTCGCCGAACTCGGCTGGCCCGGCGTGCACGAACCGCGCTGGAAGGCGGCCGTGCCGCGCGACCCCGGCACGTCGTGGGATTTCGACGATATCCGCGACCACTATCTGCAGACGCTGTACGACGTCGCGCCCGACCGGCTGCGGCGCGAGGATCCTGCGCGCTATGTCGAGCTGTCGCGCGCGGTGATCGCGGACGTGATGCGCGAGACGTTTTCCGAGTGGCGACGCACCGGTTCGCGGTGCGCCGGCGCGCTCGTGTGGCAATTCCAGGACGTGATGCCGGGCGCCGGATGGGGCGTGATCGACGCCGCGCACCGGCCGAAATCGGCATGGTATGCGCTGCGCCAGGTGCTGCAGCCGGTCCAGGTGCTGCTCGTCGACGAAGGGCTGAACGGGCTCGACGTGCATGTGGTCAACGAGCGCCCGGCGCCGCTGTCGGCCGCGATCGAGCTGGTCGCGCTGCGCGACGGCCGCACGCCGGTGGCACGGGCCGGCTGCGCGGTGCGGATCGCCGCGCACGACACGGTGCGGCTCGGCTCGGCCGAACTGCTCGGCCGCTTCTTCGACTGGACCTACGCGTACCGCTTCGGCCCGTGCGAACACGATACGGTGGTCGCCACGCTGCGCGCCGACGACGGCACGCCCCTGTCGCAGGCGTTCCATTTCCCGTCCCGCACGCATCCGGCCGTGCTGGCGCGGCGCGAACCCGGGATCGAGGCGTGCGTGTCGCGCACCGGCGAGACCTGGCACGTCGACATCGACACGCGACACGTCGCCCGCCACGTGCAGATCGACGCGCCGGGCTTCATGCCGAGCGACGACTGGTTCCATCTCGCGCCCGGCACGCCGGCGCGCATCGCGCTCATTCCGTCGAGAATCGACGGGAAGCCTGCGGCGGCCGACGATAACGCACCGCCTGCGGTGGAAATCCGGGCCGTCAACGCCGCGCGCGCCGTGCGGGCCACGCCGGCCGGATGATACGACGCTCGCGGCCGCCGCGAGCGTCATGCTTCCCGTATCAGTCGGACGAGCCCGTCCCGCGCGGTCGCTCGATCCCGTACGCCTCCATCCAGCGATACAGCGTCGCGCGCGACACGCCGAGCTCGCGCGCGGAGGCCGCGACGCGCCCGCGCGTCCGCAGCAACGCGGTTTCGATCGCCTCGCGCTCGATCGACTTGCGGATGTCGGCGACCGACGGCGATGCCGCATCGAGGCAATATTCGAGCTCGAGGTCCTGCGCGGTGATCAGGCGCCCCTCCGTCATCACGACCGCACGGCGCACGCGGTTGATCAGTTCGCGGACATTGCCCGGCCAGTCGTGCTTGTAGAGCGCCGTGATCGCATCCGTCGAGAACCCGCGCACGCGATGGCGCGCATCGCCGCGAAAGCGCTCGAGCATGTGATGCGCGAGCAGCTCGATGTCCTTGCCACGCGCGCGCAGCGGCGGCTGGTCGATGCGCATCACGCACAGCCGGTGGAACAGGTCGGCGCGAAAACGCCCTTCCTCCATCGCATCGCGCAGATCGACGTGCGTCGCCGACACGATCCTGACATCGACCGGCACCGGATCGCTGCCGCCGAGACGATGAATCGAACGCTCCTGCAGAAACCGCAGCAGGCTTGCCTGGCTCTCGTGCGGCAGATCGCCGATTTCGTCGAGCAGCAGCGTGCCGCCGTTCGCGGCTTCGACGTAGCCGATCTTGCGCGCGTTCGCGCCGGTAAACGCGCCGCGCTCATAGCCGAACAGCTCCGATTGCAGCAGATGCGGCGGAATCGCACCGCAGTTGACCGCGACGAACGGGCCGTTGCGCCGCTCCGAATGACGATGGATCGCGACGGCCGTGAGTTCCTTGCCGGTGCCGGTTTCGCCGAACACGAACACGGGTGCGTCGGTGCGCGCGAAACGCCGCACCGTGTCGAACAGCCGCAGCATCGCGCTGCAGGTGCCGACGATGCCCTTTTCCTCCGATTCGAGCTGTTCTCGATCGCGCGCGAACAGGCATTCCATGCCGTACGCATGGCCGACCGTATCGGCGATCCGCTGGTGCGACGCCGGCAGCGTGACATAGTCGAAGCAGTAGTCGCGCAACAGCGCGCGCACGTTCGGCGACGCGGTCTGACCGACGTCCACGAGCGCCACCCAGACGACGTCGCGCATCGACGCGCAGGTCGACGCGATGCTGCCGATCGCATCGGCGTGGCCGCCGCTCAGGTCGAGAATGCCGCAGGTAATTTCGCCCGACGTGTCGCGCAGTTCGTTCGCATGCGCGACCACCGTCACTTTCCAGTCGCGGCGCGACAATTCCTTTCGCAGCATCACGGACGGCGACTGCGTCCAGTAAATCAGCGGACGCTGCCCGTTACCGCTCCCCACGCCGGCGCTCTTATCGCGCGTTATTGGCATATTCATAACGAACCGTCACTTTCCGCACTCCGCGAACCGTTCGCGTGCGCTGCGACCGGCGGCGCATGGCCGCCTTTCCGCGCTGCGTTTGCGCAGCGTTGGCGAAGATCGAAACTGCACACGGCGAACACCCCCGGAGGTCGAGCCGAATGTCATCCGGCCTCGTTGTCATCGAACTCGAACGGAATGCGCGGCTTCGGGAGCCATGACATTCCGGCTTTGAAGCGACCCGCCGTCAGGCGGGGCACGTCGGCAAACGGGAACTCCGTCCGCATGTACGGCGCGTCGTACGCGACAGTCGCGCCCGCCGCGGAACCGGACGGCCGCCAAACCGTCGCCGGATTGGCCGCCCCATTTCATCCGCACCTGAATTTACACCCCGTTTCGAGTTGACCTTGTTACCAAAAGATAAACCTGAATCAGGCGGTTACGCTGCCCCGGGTTGCGCGCCATGCGCGTTTGACCACCGAGATTTGATTATCTACGACCATTGCCGTCAATCAGTGGCAAATACTACTTTTCCGCAATATTGATCCTGTCGATTACCTGCGATTTCCGCCGAAATGTCCCAAAAGTACGTGGAACCGTGCTCCACGGACCGCATAATCGCGCCGGCCGCCGCGTAACCGCATCGCGTTGCGCCGGTGTGCCGGCCGCCTGGTCGTTACACGCCGTAATCACCGGCATCCCGCCGCGCAGGCGTTTTGGGGGCATTCCCGCCGAGCGGCCTGGATTCAGGAGGCCGGCCCGCGCGTCGTGCGGTGCAGCACGATGGCCCTCCTCGCGCGACCGCCAACCCTCCCGTCTCGACCCGAAGCCGGCACGCCGGAAGATCACCACGGCGGTGCAAGCGCGCGACCGGCAGCGTCCCGACTCAGGCGTCCACGCCGCACGGGCGCGTGGGCGCGCGGGATTTCGACGAGACGCGGCGAGATCGCATCGCCCGGTCGGCACCACGCGATCGACGACGCGCCGTGCCCGGCGCGGCCGCGCTTCATTGCCGGCCGCCACGATGAATCAATTATGAAAAAGCACCGGCCCCGACGGTGTGTGCTACCGCACATTGCGACGCTCACGCGACGCGCGCGTCGCCTCGTATCCCGCGCTGTGCCTGCGAATCCGGAGCGTGAGTGCGCTTTCGAACAGACCGCCCCATCGCGCATCCGGATGATGAAGATCGCCGCGCCGCACGGATCGATCGCGTCCGTAGGGTGCGGCGTGCCGAAGGCATCACGCGAGGACAGCATCATGGAATGGCATTGTTGTGAATTCGAACATCTGAGCGCCGTCGATCTCTATGCAATCCTGCGCGCGCGCAACGCCGTGCTGGTGGTCGAGGACGCGCACACGCATCTCGACATCGACGGCAAGGACGCCGGCGCGCTGCACGTCTATGCGAGCATGCGCAACGGCGACGCCACGGAAGTCGTGGCCTACGCCCGCATCCTGCCCGGCGACGACATCGATCCGGACGTCGTGATCGACAAGGTGCTGACGAGCGAAAGCTGTCGGGACGACGACACGCTCGAACGCCTGATCGGACGCGCGCTCACCGCCGCGCAGGCCGCATGGCCGGACACCGCCGTGCGCACGCACGTCCCCGCGCCGCGTCAGGCGTTCTACAAACAGTTCGGATTCCGCAAGGCCTACGGCCCGTATCTCGAACAGGGTGCGCCGTTCGTCGGCCTGGTACGCGCGGCCGACCGTGCGGCCGGCGCGCTGCGTTACCTGCTGTCGCGGGCCGTTTCCGTCTCGCGCAACGACGACGCGCGCGCCGACGGCCGCGCTCGCACCCGGCTGCCCGTCGATACCGGAGCGAACCGATGACCCCCACCCTTCGCCCGGTTCCCGAACCCGATCTGCCGAGCATCCTGCCGGTGATTCTCGCCGGCGGCTCCGGCACGCGGCTGTGGCCGTTGTCGCGCGAGCAGTATCCGAAGCAGCTGATCGAGCTGGTTTCGGACGAATCGCCGCTGTCGGCAACGGCACGCCGCCTGAACGGCATCGCAAACGCGTCGCTCGGCGACACGCTGCTGCTCGTATGCGGCGAACAGCATCGCTTCATGAGCGCCGAGCAGGTGCAGGGCCGGTCGGCGCCCGCCCGCATCCTGCTGGAGCCGGCCGCGCGCAACACCGCGCCCGCGCTGACGCTTGCCGCGCTCGACGCGAGCGCGCTCGTGGACGATCCCGTGCTCGCCGTGATGCCGGCCGACCACGTGATCGTCGATGTCGGCGCATTCCAGGACGCAATCGCCCGCGCGGCACGTTATGCGCAGGAAGGCGCGATCGTCACGCTCGGCGTGCTGCCGCGCCGTGCCGAGACGGGTTACGGCTACATCCAGGTGGGCGAGCCGCGCGCGGGCCGCCATGGCAGCGAAGGCGGCTACGCGATCGGGCGTTTCGTCGAAAAACCCGATGCGACGCTCGCCGAACGCTATCTGCAATCGGGCGATTACTGGTGGAACAGCGGGATCTTCGTCACGCGCGCATCGGTCTGGCTGAAGGCGATCGGCGCGCTCGCGCCGGACATCCACGCCGCTTGCGAAAGCGCGTGGCGCGCGGGTGTCGCGGACGATCCGTTTTTCCGGATCGATGCGGCGGCCTTCGACGCGTGCCCGTCGGATTCGATCGACTATGCGGTGATGGAGCGCCTCGCGGAACACCGCGAGCTCGGCATCGAAGGCATCGTGGTGCCGCTCGCGGCCGGCTGGTCGGACGTCGGCACGTGGGACGCGATCTGGGAAATCATGCCAAAGGACGATCACGGCAACGTCGCGCGCGGCCCGATCGTGTTCGAGGACACGCAGGACAGCTTCGTGCGCTCGGAAAGCCGCCTGATCGCGTGCGTCGGGATGAAGGACGTCGTCGTGATCGAGACGGCCGATGCCGTGCTCGTGGCGAACAAGCACGACGTGCAGCGCGTGAAAAACGTCGTCGCCCGCCTGAAGACCGACCGGCGCCCGCAGGCGAGCGAGCACCGCAAGGTGCAGCGGCCGTGGGGCCATTACGATTCGATCGATTTCGGCGCGCGCTTCCAGGTGAAGCGGATCGTCGTCGAACCCGGCAGGCGGCTGTCGCTGCAGATGCACTATCACCGCGCCGAGCACTGGATCGTCGTGCGCGGCACCGCGAAGGTGACGCGCGGCACCGAGACGTTCCTGCTGTGCGAGAACGAATCGACGTACATCGCCGTCGGTGAAGTGCATCGACTCGAGAATCCCGGCCGGATTCCGCTCGAAATCATCGAGGTGCAATCGGGCGACTATCTCGGCGAAGACGATATCGTGCGGTTCGATGATCAGTACGGGCGGGCAATCGTCGGCGCCGCTCCGCCGCGCGCGGGAACGACGTCCGCGCAGCCGACGCCGGTCGTACCGCTCTCCGCCGGCGAGCCAGGCTGACCGGACGCGCGTCAAAAGAAGGCAGAGGAACGCGACGCCGTGCGACAAGTGCGTGCGAATCGCGTCGGCGCGCGCCGCGCGTGCCGACGGCGCGGATGCCGCGCACCGCTCGATCAGGTCCTGCTTACCCTAATCCGTGCCGCGCTGCGACCAGCGCGGCCGTCTGACGGATTCGCGCACGCGCGGCAGGAGCGACGTATCGGCGCCGAGCGCGTCGGGCGCGCCCGGCGCAGACTGGCGCGCGCGCGCGCACGGAACGCTCCTCGACCGATCGTTCGGGGAAGGGGCCGCGGGCGCACCGGCTGCGCACTCCGGCTCAGGTCCGACCCGCACCGGCAAGCCGCCGATCCCGGACAGCCGATTGTCGGCCAGCCGTATGTCGGACACGTTGCCCCACAACCGAATGCCGTCGAATCTCGCATTCGACACGCGATTGCCGATCACGGTCACCCGCGACACCGAACCGGACCACGTGCTGACCTCGATCGCCGCTTGCTGCGTGAGCGGGCGCGAATCGGTCCGGCCTGTCGCAGTCTGGATATCGGCAATCACGTTGTGCTCGATCCGGACGTCGGACGAGCCGGCTGTACGGTTGCTGTCCTCCTGCGCGACGAGAATCCCCGCGCTGACCTGCACGTTGCGCACGATGTTGTTCGAAATCGTCACGTCCGCACCGCCGACGACGGTGATGCCACGCCCCCACGGGTTGCCTTCCAGCGAGTTGCCGGTAATCATCACGTTGCGGGTCAGCACGCCCTCCGCCTGGTAACTCACCACGGCGATCATGTCGTCGCCGGTGCCGCGCACGACGTTGCCCTGTACCAGCACGTTGCGCGAGCCGTGCGTCATGTGGATGCCGTCCGCCAGCGTCGACAGTACCTCGTTGCCGACGATCGCGACATCCGCACCGCCGAACACGAAGATGCCGGCACCCGCGCCGCCGTCGACGATGTTGTCGAGCACCTGTACGTCTCGCCCCGTTACCTCGACCTTCGTCGACTCCGGCGTCGTCAGGCGCGTCGTGCCGGTACCCATAAGCCGGAACCCGACGAGCGTCGTACCGTCGCCGCGCAGCTCGATCGTCTGGTCGTTCGGCGCGGTGGCGATCAGCGTCGCGCCGAATCCCGACAGCACCACACGCGCCTGCCGTACGACGAGCGAGCGGCCGACGACATAGCGCCCCGGTGCGAATACGAGCCGCTGCCCCGGGCGCAACGCATCGAGCGCGCGCTGCAACGCGTCGCCCTGATCGGCCGCGGCGGGATCCGGACGCACGTATGCGTCCGGTACGGCCGCATGAATCGCGGCCGGTTCGCCCGCGGCGGTTGCGGATACCGCGGGTTTCGACCACGACAGCCCGCCCGCGATGCACATCGCGGCGATCACGCCGCGCGACAGACGTTGCAATTCATGCATGGCGTATCGTTTCCCTGGCAGGTTTTCGCGCGCGTTGAACCGCACATGTCGACGGCCGACTGCATGGCCCGTCCGCGAGGCCGACGAAAGCGGCGACGCTTCGCCGTTGATTAGATCAGGGGCGTCGATCGGCTTCGGTGCGTCATCAGACCAAGCGCGCAACGTCCGGGCCCGACGATGATGCCGAAGCTCAAGCGGTACGCGTTCGTACCGCCGTATCGCGTCCCGGCCATGACGGGAAGCCGGCAATATGCGCGAACCCCGTCCGCAATGCGACCAGATAGACGGCGATCGGGATCGCGACACCGGCCAGCGTGCCGAGCACGAGGTGGACTGCCAGGCCGGTGATGCCGGCGCGCATCAGCACGATCCGTACGGCCGCCATCGCGAAGATGTGGGTCAGGTAGATCGGCATCGATGCGCAACCGATCGCCGCCAGCCATCCCGCGCGTGCGGGCTGCGACGCATACCGATGCGCGAGTTGCAGCGCCAGTGCGATGCCCGAGAACGCGGCGGGAAGCGCCCAGATGCTCGTCGCGCTACCGACGCCGTGAGCGAACACGACCGCGGCGACGAACGCCGTTGCCGTGGCGGCGCATGCGGTCGGCCCGCCATGGCGCGCGAGCCACCGGGGCAATTCCTGCGACGCAAGCACACCCGCCACGAAGAACGGTGCGTTCATCAGCGTGATCGACAGGATGCCCCACTGCGTCGCCGCGCCGAGCGCCAGCCCGAGCACCGCGCATCCGGCGAGCCAGCCGCGCGCCCGCGATGGCATGGGTGCGCGCGTCACATCCGGCACGGCCGCCGCGAACGCCCGGATGCCCAGCATGCAGAGCATCAACGCGTACAGGAACCAGAACTGGGCGAACGGTCGCCAGCCGATCGCCAGCAGGTCGTTCAGCGTAAACGGATGATTGGTGCCGTGCGACGCCATTGCAATCTGCACGGCGCCCTGCGCGATCGACCACAGCAGGTACGGATACACGATCGTCCGGATCTTCGACCACAGGAAGCCATGCGGCGTGCGGCGCAGCGAGCTGCAGACGTGCAGGCCGGACAGGAAGAAGAACAACGGCATGTGGAACGTATAGATCACGTAGTCGTTCCACGCGAATGCCGTGTCGGCCGCGCCTGCCGGCACGAGGTCGGCGGAAACGGCGCCACGCAGCACATGCCCGTATACGACGAGAATGATTCCCGCGCCGCGGGCGACATCGAGGTGGATTTCGCGTGCAGTCATGATGAAGCGGTGGCCGGCCGTCAGGTTCCGCACCGGCCGAGATATCGGATAGTCGTTCACTGTATGGATGGCCGACGCGCGGGACAGTGCGGTGGGGAACAGTGGGTCGTCGTGCCGCCCGGCGGATGTCCTACAGCCCCTCGAATATCTCCTTCATCATCTCGGCGCTTCTGCTCCAGCGATACTTGTCCGCGTGCAGGCGCCCCTTGCGTTTGAGCTCGGCCCTGAGTTCGTCGGAATCGAGCAGGCTCCGCAATTTCCGCGCGATGTCGTCCTGCGAATACGGATCGCAGTACAGTGCCGCGTCCGCACAGACTTCCGGCAGGGCTGCCGATTTGCCGACCACGGCCGGGCAGCCGTAGCGCATCGCCTCGAGAGGCGGTATGCCGAAGCCTTCGTAGATCGACGGGTAAAGAAAGCACGCCGCGTTCTGATACAGCGCCTTCAACTGTTCGTCGCTGATATAGCCGACGTACTTGATGTTCGGCTCCGCGGCCGCCGCCATCGGGTCCTGCTTGCCGAACACGGTGGCGTTCTGCATCCCGACGATGACGAGATCGACCGACGGATCGTCGATCTGCCTGAACGCCGCGATCAGCCGGCCGAAGTTCTTGGTGGGATTCATGCTGCTGACCGCGAGCACGAACCGGTTCGGTGTCAGCGCATGCTTGTCGAGCACGCTCGTGTCCGGTTCCAGCGTGTCGAGATGATCCGCGCCGAGCGGCACGACGCTGATCTTCTCCGCGGCAACCCCGCAGTGATGCGCGAGGCGATCCCGCGAGAAATACGAGTTGGTCAGCACGCGGACGGAAGTTCGCGCCAGGATCCAGAACATGATCCGGTACCACACGCGAAACGGGCGCGAGAAATGCGCGGGCGTGTCGAATACCGCCGCGTCGTGCATGTAGATGATCTGGTTGCCGATGAAAATGGATGCCGAATTGCTGAGATTGACGACGCGGCCGCGGCGCGCGAACAACGGGAGCACCAGTTGCTCCCAGACCACGCCCTTGTAAAAGCCGACCTTGATCGTCCTCGCGCCACTCACCTCTATACCGGGCTGCGGAGGCACCAGCACGGTTACCGGATCCTGCGGCTGAAACTTGATCAACGCGGCGATCAGCTCGCGTGCGACGCGTTGCACGCCGGTTGTCTTCTGCGTGGTGAATCGGCCGTTGTATACGAGTTGCCTCGGTTTCTTGAAAGCGCTCATGTCAATAAGGGGATATCAAAGTCAGGCTTTGACGTGATCCACGGCAACCGGCTCGAAGTCGCGCGTGGCAACGCGCGGCTCGTCGGGGCCCAGTCCGTAAAGCGCGTGCCATTGCCGGAAGATCGCGCTCATCGAAAACCGCTGAATCGCGCGCTTTCGCGCGGCTTCGCCCATCTGCTCGCGAAGCCGACGATCGTCGCGGAGCGTGCTCAGGTAACCGACCATCTCGTCGGGGCTCGACGCGACGTAGCCGGTCACGCCGTGGATCACCACGTCGCGATTGCCGACGACGTTCGTCACCACGGCCGGGATCCCCGCAACCTGCGCTTCGATCAGCGCGACCGGCATCCCCTCCCAGCGGGAGGTCTGGACATAGATGTCCAGTTCCGACGTGAGCGTCAGCGCACGCTCGCGGGTCACCCAGCCGCTGCAGGCGACGGCCTGGCGCCGCGACGAATCGGGAATCTCCGCCACGTTGCCGCCGATCCAGAGAAATTCGACGTCGGCGCCGCGCAGCTCGTCGGCCAGTCGTACGAATGCTTCGTGATTCTTCTGGAACGACGCGCGACCGCTCATCCCGATGACGACCTTGCGATCGTCGCGTGTTCGGCGAGGCGGAATCTCGGCGACGTTCACCCCGTTTTCCACCAGAACCGCGGATTTCGCGCGAACTTTGCGGTTGATCTCGCCGAGCTCGCTGCCCGAGCACGCGACAATGGTGCCGCCGATACGCGCCGCGATGCGCTCGAAGCTCAGATACGCGAACTGCTTCATGCGAGAGACGTCGCAGCGCAGGAACGACAGACCGTGCGGCGAGTAAAGCACCGTCGCGGTCGGCGCGGCGATCCGGGCGGCGATGCGTCCCAGCACGCCTGCCTTCGACGAGTGCAGATGAACCGCGGTCGGCCCGCAGTCACGCAGGTTCCGGACCAGCGCGCGCAAGCTCCGCAGATCACGCCGGACGTCGACCTCGCGCACCATGTCGACGTAAACGAGCTTCACGTCGGGCCGGAACAGCGTAGCGAAATCGCGCGGGGTTTCCGGCCGGATCGAGTGAAGTACCGTCACGTCGACGCCCGCTGCCGCGGCATGGTTGGCGAGATAGGTCAGCATCGACAGCACGCCGCCGCCAAACGCCTCGGCAATATGAACGATCTTTTCTTTGGTCATCTCTGGATTGGTCGATTCGATCGCACTGTTCGTTGCCCAGCGCGCCGATGAGGCGGCGCATCGTCAAGTCGCGAGCGATCCATACACATCGTAATCCCGATGTATTACGCATTCCTCATTGATGAACACGTGGCCGTCACGAACATTGCTTCGCATCCGTCATGGCGGGCCTCGCTGTCGCGCCACGCGGCCACCGATATCCGTCGTTACGCGTTCCTCAACGGTCCGGACCATTGTGCAGCGCATGCCGGACGCACTGGGTGCGATGGCTAACCGAACAGGCGATTCGGCCGGCGCAGCCGCGAGCGCGCGGTGCTCATTGCACGTCGGTGCGTGCGGCGGGCAGCTTGCGCACGCGCGCAAGCGGATTGGACAGGTAGCGGATCGCGCGATTGCTCAGCGCGGACGACGGCAGCAAACATGCGAGCGACAGCACGGTGACCGCTGCCTTCTTGGCAGGACGCCAGAACGGATTGCGCAGCACGGTATGCCAGTAGCGTCCGGATTCGCACAGGAACCAGCGCCAGCGCCGCGCCAACGGCGCGCGATACAGCGTGCTCGCGAAGCGCGCCTTCTCGATCGCGAAGTCGAGCGGGGCGATCGGTAGCGCTTCCTGCAGCCGGGCGCCGGCGAGCGTGCGCAGGATCGACCAGCGGCGTTCGGCCTTCAGTGCGCCGGTGGCCGCGTCTTCCGAATTGGCGAGCGCAAGGGCCGGGGCGTCGGTTGTGCTTGCATTCGACTGCTGGTGCACGCGATAGCCGCCGAGCGTCGCGTCGATCATGTGGACGGCCCCGAGCAGCGCGATGCCGTAGATCGCGTAAAAATCGGCGCCGTGCAGATTGTCGGCGGTGACGGGTACCGGAAAGATGCGCTTCAGCGCGGCGACGCGATACGCGTTGCCCGATGCAGGCGGTGACGGGTACAGCCAGCCTGCGCGCAACAGGCGGCCGCAATCCGTATCGACCGCGGACTGCGGCACGCTCGCGCCGGTCCGCACGCCATCGTGCGCGATCACGTCGAGCCGGAAATGGACCTTCACGAAATCGCCGGACGCGAACGCGGCGAGCACGCGTGCCGCGGCGTCGGCATAGAGCAGATCGTCGGCGTCGAGCAGGATGACGTAGCGCGACGCGACAAGCTCGAGCGCGCGGTTGTACGCGGCTACCTGGCCGCGATTCTCCTGGAACACCGCCGTCACGCGCTCGCCGTACGAGCGAATGATGTCGCGCGAATCGTCGGTCGACCCGTCGTCGACGATCAGCACGCGGACGTCGCGCACGGTCTGCGCGAGCGCCGAGTCGATCGCTTCGCGCAGGTAGGCACCATGGTTGTAGTTGCAAATTGCGATGGTCAGGTCGGTCATGTGCGGAAGTCGGACGAGCAGCGCGCGGACAATCCTGGTCATGATACGGATCGCGCGGCCGCGCACAGTTCGCGAGCCTACCGTTCCGGATTTCGCGTCGCGCGTGGAATAGTGCGTCGTCGATGCGGTGTGGGTGCGAGTGGCCATGCCGTCGCGCCGCCGTCCCGCTCGTTGGTGTCGGCGGCGCGCGCCCCGCGTCCGGATACCGCATGCGTGGAGGAAGGTGCCACGCTCGTCGACCGCTTCCCGAACCAATGGAACACGATGATCGGCAGCACGATCGGCAGGAAATTGCGTCCGCTGAACAGATTCGGCGTACGCATGATCTCCATCAACGACACGTAGAGCACCGCGTGCGCGCAGCACCAGAACCCGTTGCCGCTGCGCCAGCCCGCATAGCTGCGGCCGACCATCCAGCCGAGCACGGCCGCGTCGAGCAGCCCGAACCAGCCCCACTCGTAGAAGTGGACGAAGATACCGGACGGATTGTTGAATTCCGGGTCTGCGTAGCTGTTCAGAAACAGGTTGAAGCTGTCGCTCGAATCGATCCACGGCCGGAACGTCTCGCCGATCACCGGAAAGCGCATCAACCAGTCGAACGTGAACATCGGATGGCCCTGCCCCCAGCCGAGCACGGCAAGCATCCCGGCGCCGTTGTTCAGCGACGTCGAATAGTACAGGCCGAGCCGTTCGAGCGCGAAGTCGAAGATGTTGTCGTAGATGTTGACGTAATAGGCTTCCCACGACCGGTTGTACTCGTTCGCGATAAACAGCGCGAACAACAGCGGGATCGCCGCGTACGGCCCAAGCGTGAGCAGCCGCGCATACCGGCCCTGCAGCCGGAACCGCACGACCATCAGCGCGAGCGGCATCACCATCTCGATCAACGCCAGGCGCTCCGCGAAGAGGAAACTGCGCAGCAGCGTCAGCACCGCGAGCACGGCCATGTAGATCTTGTAGCGGTTCAGGCCTTTCACCGGCGTTCGGAACACGTAGAAATAGAGTGCGACGAACGGCGACGTCGCCTGCGTGAACGAACTCAACCCGGTGACGCGGCCGATCTGCTGGAGCATGTCGTACGCGGTAGCCTGGCCATGCAGGAATTCGAGCAGCAGCGCCGGCCGCGCGATGACCCCGCTCATCATCACGAGATTGCCGAACAGCGCGAGCGCGAACAGGCAATCGAGCACGCGCGGCGGCACCTCGACGGGCGTTTCCGGCGGCCCGCGCCGCGTCCGCGCTTCGGTCGTCGCGAGCCACGCCGTCGCCGCCACCACCATCAGGAACAACGCGCCGGCAAATGCGTAGTAACCGTCGAAATAGATTCGTGCGATCGACTTCGGGTCGCCCAGCAGGCTGAGCGACAGCAATCCATACAACGGCAGGATGAACATCGGCACGAGCCGTGCCGGATCCTCCCACCAGTAGCCCGCATAACCGCCTGCGACACCGCGCACGCGCGCCATCCTGCGCGCCGTCGCCGCGCCCGGTCGCGGCCCGGCACCGCCTGCTCTCCGATTCATGACGCGCGTTCCGCCCGTTGCCGCGGTGCGATCATCCCCGTCAACCCTGCCTCGGCCTGATGCGTGTTCGCGCCCGTATAGCCGTAGTCGTACCGTCCCGGCGCGCCCTTGTAGTCGTTCAGGATCACGCCGCGCACATCGATATGCGCGTGTTCGAGCCGCCGCGCGCTTTCGTCGAGCTCCGTCAACGTCGTCACGCCGCTACGCGCGACGAGGAACACGGTGCCCGCGAGGCGGCCGAGCACCAGCGCATCGGCCACCGGCAGCAACGGCGGGCCGTCGAGCACGACCATGTCGTAGCGGGACGCGGCCTGCCCGATCAGTTCGGCGAGCGCGGGTTGCAGCAGCAGTTCGCCCGGATCGGGAACGACATGGCCCATCGCGATGAAATCGAGGCCCGGTGCGACTCCGCGCCTGATTGCCTCGTCGAGCGTGTGAGTGCCCGCCACCACGTCCGCCAGCCCCGGCGCGCGGCTATAGCGGAACCGGTCGTGCAGCGAACCCTTGCGCAGATCGGCATCGATCAACAGGACCCGCCGTTTCGCGGCGCCGACGAGCGATGCGATGTTCGCGGCGACGAACGACTTGCCGACGCCCGTCGTCGGCCCGGAGATCAGCACGACCGGATTCGATGCGGCCGGCATCGACAATTGCAGCGACGCGCGGAAACTGCGCAGGCTTTCGAGCGCGGCGTCCTGCACGTTGATCGGCGCCGTCGACATTCGAGGGCCGAGCCGGCCGCGCTTCGACCTCGGTTCCGCGGCCGCCGCGACAGCGCTGTGCGGGACCGTCGCGAACACGGGCAGCCCGGTCGCCCATTCGATTTCCTCCGCGTCGCCGATCGTGCCGACGACGCGCTGCCGGGCGATCACGATCGCCGCGCCCGCCAGCAGGCCGACCATCAGCAAGCCGACCACCGCGACCCCGCGATGCGGCCCGATCGGCTGCTCGGCGACCTTCGCCGTATCGACGATCCGCACCGTGCCCGTCTTGCTGGCGCGCGCGAGGACCATCTGCTGGCGTGTATTGAGCAGGTTCGTGTACAGCGCGGTGTCGACGGCCACGTCGCGCTGCAGTTGCAGCACGCCCTGCTCGACGGTCGGCAGTTGCTGGATCTGCTTGCGGGCCGTGTCGAGCGAGCGCTGCGCATCGGCGAGCTGCGCATCGACGGCCACGATGGCCGGATGCTTCGGCATGAAGCGCGTGAGCAGCTCCTCGCGACGCTGCTGCAGCGTCTGCACGCGCGTCTCGATGTCGACCGACTGTTGACGCAACGCCAGTGCCTCGTCGCTCGTATTGACCGTCCCGTGCGATGCACGGAATGCGTTGAAGCGGTTCTCCGCCGCTTCCAGTTGCGCCTTCAGTTGCGGCAACTGGCCGTCCATGTAACGGATCAGCTTGTCGGCCGCCTCGGATTTGCGTTGCGTGTTCTGCGCGAGGTACGCCTCTCCGATCGCGTTCAGCACACGGCTGTCGTGCACGGGATCGATGCCGTCGAGCGTCACGCCGATCATGTTCGACTGCTTGCCGCGCTCCGAAATCAGCGCGTTCTTCTGCAGCCACGTCGTCGCCTCCTCGTCGCTGTAGCGCGTCAGATCGAAGCGTGCGCCGGGCTGGCCGGCCACGTCGCGCACGAACACGTCGATCGGCCCCTGCGGCGTCTCGATGTGCAGCGGCTGGCCGATGCGGCCCCGCCATACCGGCCCTTTCCGACCGAAGAAGCCCGTGCGCTGCAGCGTGTAGGCGCCGTCGTCGCCGACGGTCAGCGCGAAGCGCTTGCCGAGCAGCCGCTTCGGCACGTCGAAGGTCGGCACGTCGATGCGCTCGGTGCCATACACGTAGCCGCCCGGCAACGGCGACGACAGCCCGTCGGCCGCGTTCACGAGCCGCCAGCCGATCAGCGGCAGGTAATGCGGCCGTGCGTCGAGGGCGAGGTTCGTGCTCTCGATCGCGCGATCGAGCACCGCGCGGGATTTGAGCACCTCGATCTCGGTCGATGCATCGGTCTTCAGATCGAACACCGACGACGGATCGCCGGGCGGCGACGTCTGCTTCGAATCGGTCTGGCTTTGCTCGACCTGGAACAGGATGTCGGAGCGGTAGACGGGGGCCGCGAACAGCGCATACAGGCCGCCCGCGAGCGCGCCGGCGAGCGCCGTGCACACGATCAGGCGCCGGCCGCCATACAGCATGCTCCAGTAGCGGCGCACCGGATAGGACGGCCGCGGAATGCGCCCGCTGGGCGGGTGAGGCAAGGTCGAAGTGTTCATGCAGCATCAGTCCCGTATGGCGCGACGCACGGTCGCGGTCACGAAATCCGCCTCGGGCATCACGGCGAAATGGCTTTCGCCGTCAGCGCACCTTGCGCGGACGACGGAATCAGCAGGTTCACGACGCGACTCCAGCGCACCAGCGACGACGCATCGACGAACACGACGTCGCGCCGCTCGAGCGGAAACTGGTCGGCGAGCGCGAACGACGCGGGCGAGCTGCCGTCGAGGTGGTACACGCGCGGGCGATTGTCGGGGCCGCGGCGCACGACGAACACCTGACGCGCGTCCGACGTGTACTGGCTCACGCCGCCCGTGTCGCCGAGCGCCTCGCCGAGGCTCATCCGGCCGTCGGTCAACGTCAGCGTCGCGGGCCGCGATACTTCGCCGAGCACGAATACCTTCGCGTCGCTCGCCGCGCGCACGCGTACGAGATCGCCGTCGCGCAGCAGGATGTTCGACGGATTCACGCCCGCCGCGATCAGTGCGGGCAGGCTCACGTTCACGGTCGTGTCGCCGCGCGTCACCGACACCTGCGAGCGATCCGCCGTCGGCGTGAAGCCACCCGCGCGGTCGATCGCCTCGGGCAGCGTCATCGGCATGTCGTTGACGATCTGCAAACCCGGCGTGCGCACTTCGCCGTCGAGATAGACGCGCTTGCTGCGGTAGCTCTGCACGCGCAGCGCGAGCTGCGGCTTGCGCACGTATTCGCCGAGCCGCTTCATCAGCAGCGCGCGCGCCTGTGCCTCGGTCAGTCCTGCCACGTGCACGAGGCCCGCATACGCGAACTGGACGTTGCCGGCCGCGTCGACCGTGTAGCCCGTCGCGACCGAGCTGGCGCCGACGCCGTCGCCGCCGCCGACCGTCTGCGTCGTCGGCAGGTTCAATTCGGGGTGGTCCCAGACGATGATGCTCAGCACGTCGCCGGGGCCGATCGTGTACGGCGTCGGCTTGCCGAACAACTGACGGATCTCCGCGTCGACGTTGGCCGGCCGCCCCGCATGGTGCTGTGCGACGAATGCCGGCGTGATCTCGATCAGATCCTCGCTCGACACGTTCTGCACGCCGTCGAGGCCGCCCGAGCCCGATGCGTCGGCGCTCACGCGCGCATTCGCGTCGCGCTCCGCCGGCGCGCGGTAAGTCATGCCGGGCGACAGCGCGCATGCGCTCAGCGCGCACGCGGCCGCCACGATCGCCATGCGCGACAGCCACGGCGCACGGCCGGCGCCGGCCCAGCATGGCCGCCGCGTGCCGCGCGTCGATTCCGGTTGCGTGGTGATTGACATGGTGTCCTTCCAAAACTGTGCGGTAACCCGCCGAACGCGGCGAATTCCGGCATTACGCTTGCCCAGCGCGGCTTGCATTGCAGTGCCGCACCACCCTCTTCACCGCACGTCACTCCCTGCGATTCGTCATGAACTTCTCTTCGTCGCTTGCGCCGTTCCTCTACATCGCGTCGGCCGGCTTCGTCTGTGCCGCCGGTGCGCAAACGCTGTCCGGCACACCGGCCGACACACCGCTCCTCGCATCGTCGACGCGCGTTGCGCCCGTGCCGCCACAACGCTCGGCGCAAGCCCCCGGCGCGGCTGCAATCGCCGAGCCAGCCGCGACCGCATCCGCGGCCGTGGCGCCCGCGCTCGCTCGTTCAGCCGCGAGCACCGCCGTCCAGCCCGACACGCGGGCCCGCATCACGTTGCGCCGGCCGCTCGTGCCGGCGAGACCGCATCGCCCGCAGGTGGCTAATGCGCCCACCGACGACGTATGGCGCAGCGACACGTTGTACGCATCGCCCTACGCGAAATCACCCTATGCGGAGCCGGGCGATCGGAACTGACACATCCGGCTGGTCGGGGCACAACCGTGCATGCATCGATAAGGGATTGGACACTACGGCGAGCCGCGCGTCTGTGAGCGACCCCACCGAACGTCGATCTTCATACGATGCCGGGATCGCGCCCCGCGGCGCCGACGCATGCGGCACGACGCGCATCACGGCCTGCCGACCGACACGTTTGCGTACGATCCCCCCGCCGCTTCGAGCGCGACAGGATCGGCGGCGTGCACGACCGGCCTCGTCAAGTCGCGACCGAGCGCCTGCAAGCACCGCTCGATCACGATATCCGTGCCGACCGCGCCGTATACCGCGTGATCGACCTGCGGCTCGAGGTGCAGCCGTACGTGACGCGAGCACCTGAACGCATGCTCGATCGCGCCGAAATGGCGGCGGACATCGTCGATGCCGGGATCGAGCGCGCCATAGACGAGCGTCGTCCGGACATCGCGTTGCGCAAGCACGTGCATCACGCCGCGTGGTGTGCCCACGCGCGGCTTCCAGCCGACGCGCCCGGCCGCCTCCTTCACCGGTACGCTGACCCGCGCGATCGCATTGGCGGCGACGGCCCGCACGATCGGCCGTAAATCGCGCCGTTCGCGCACGAGGCGTTTCCACTTCTGCCAGTCGCGTACCGACAGCCAGTAGCCGCGCACCGAGTTGTTCCGCTGCTTCTGCACCGCGTCCAGCGAGAGGCCGGCCGGCCACACGAAGCGCGCCAGGTTGATCGCGATCACGCCGCCGAGCGATGGCGTCTTCACGGCCGCATGCAATGCCGCATAGGCGCCGGAGCAGATGCCGGCCGCGACCACGTCCGGATGACCAAGCCCACGCAGCCAATCGGCGGCGGCCGCCACGTCGTCACTCGACCGCGCCGAATACACGACGGGAGACTGGTCGTCGGGCGCGGCGGCCCCGCTGTCGCCGACGCCGTTCACGTCGAGCCGCAACGTCGTGACGCCGGCGCGCGCGAGCGTCCGCGCGAGGCGCACGCTGAAGCGCCCTTCGCCGCTTCGCGGATTCGTCGACGTGTTCGCGATCACGAGCGCCGGCGCGACGGGATGCGCCGGCCCCGTATCGGCGGGACGGCACAGCACGCCGACCAACCGGTCCGGCCCGACCGCGACGACCTGCTCGGTCATGTCGATCATGTCGAGCGCCGCGGCCGATTCGCCGTTCCATGGCGGATCCGGCCGCCACGTCAGGTCGACGCCGGCGGCCGTGTGCGGCGCGCGTTCGACGATCCAGTTCGCGAGCGTGTCGATGGCCGCGAGCGGCAGACGCGAGCGTGTACCGTCCAGCATCGTCGTGGGCCATTCGCGGAACGGTTCGGTCGCCACGTTCACGCCCCGCGCGAGCAGCGCATCGCGCAACGCGGGCTCGTCCTGATCGGGCTGAATCAGCAGCATCGCGCGAGGCAGCGTCGGTGCGTCGCGCACGACGTCGCACAGATCGACCGCCTTCAATGCAGCGACGAAATCGTCGGGAAAGCGGTGCCCGAGCACGTTCATGCACGGCTCGTCGCGATGTGCGGCGCGAATCGCAGGCGACGTGATGTCGAGCCACTGGCGATGCACGAACGACAGCTCGCGAAGATAAGCGCGCCCGCGCACGACCGGCGCGAGCGCCACCATGGCGTCGACGCGCCGCGACGGGTGCTGCCCGTCGCCTGCGGCGGCCAGCATCGCGAACAGCGCACCCGCGCGGATGCCGACGAGCGTCAGCGACGCGACACCGACCTGGTCGCGCAGCAGATCGATCGCATCGTGAATGCTGCCGAGGGTGGCGGCGTGCCGATCGGCGTCACGATCGTCGCCCGCGGAATCGCCGGTGCACGGATAGTTGAATCGCAACACCGTGACGCCGTCGCGGGCAAGGCGCTCGGCGATCGCCCGCATGAGCTTGTGCGTCCACGATGCCTCGTGTCCCAACGATTCGCACAGGATCACCCCTTGTGTCGTCTGTCCTTCGTGCAGCCACCCCACGCAACTGCCGAACGTAATGGGCTTCAATCGGTACTCCTCGGATCGGTATTTTTATCGGACGCGGACACGCGTTCCGGCGGCTCCGCCGGAACGAGCGATTCCACGATCGTGCGACTGCTCGACGAATGCGCGGCAGCGGCCCGGCCGCGCCCCTGCGCGGTCCCCGTCCGGTTCCATGTGTTGTCCTGCTCCCCATGCCCGCGGGAGGTGACGTTGCGTGCCCGAGGCGTCATCGGACGGCTCGCACCGTGAACCAAAACAGTGCGCTCGATTAAAGCACCCGGTTCGAGCGTCCTTCGGTGCGCCAGCTTACAAATAGCTTCATCGCTATCGCGGTACGACGACGGGCGACGGCGCGCGGTGTCGGGATGCATGCCGCGCGTACGAACGGAATCCGCGAACGGTAGGCTCGCGAACAGAGTCGTCCCGTGCGGCCCGTATCATGGCCGCCATACGATGTGGCCATACCGGGCGACGCCGGACGCGCCACCCACCCATGCAACCGGGTCAGCGCCGACCGGATGCACGCGCGCACCGCGGCCCCATGCCGCCGCCCTGCGACACCCACGGCGCCGACCGAGCGAATGTCAAACCTCAAGAAGAATTTCCTGCTGCTGCTGACGTTGCAGATTTCGATGTACGCGGTGCCGCTCCTGATCGCACCGCTGCTGACGCACGCACTCGGGCCCGAAGGCTACGGGCAGCTCGCGTTCTCGCTCGCCGTCATTGCGTATCTCACCAACTGCACGAGCTACAGCTTCGACCTGACCGCCACGCCACGCATCGCGCTCGCGCGCGACAACCGCGCCGAACGCTCGCGCATCTTCTGGGCGACGCTGTACGCGCAGATCGGCATCGCGGTGATCTGTTTCATCGTGCTGGTCGGGCTGATCATGCTGGTCGGCCGCTTCGGCGAAGACCGCGATCTGTTGCTGATCGGCTTCGGGATGGTCGCCGGCGTGGCGTTCACGCCGGGCTGGTATTTCCAGGGAATGGAAAAGCTGCGCGCGCTCAGCGTGATCCTGTTCATCGGGCGCATCCTGAGCCTGCCGGCCATGTTCGCGCTCGTGCACAGCCCGGCGGACATCGACCGTGCGATGATCGTCAACGCGGCGGTGCCGACGCTGTCCGCGATCGCGCTGGCGGCCTATCTGTATTTCAACCGCGAAATCGACTTCGTGCGCGTCGGCGCGGCCGACATCGCCGAATCGCTGAAAGGCGGCTGGCAGGTGTTTCTCGCGTCGACGTCGATCGCGTTCTACGCGTCGACCAACACCGTGCTGCTCGGCTTCGTCTCGGGCAACGTCGCGGCCGGTTACTTCGCCGCAGGCGACAAGCTGATCCGCGCGGCGCTCAGCATGCTGCAGCCGCTGAAGGCCGCCACGTATCCGCGCATCAGCTACCTGATGCGGCACGCGCGCAACGACGCGTTCTCGTTCCTGCGCAAGCTGTTCGTCGTGCAGGTCGCGATGGTGCTCGGCATCTCGCTCGCGATCTTCTTCGGTGCGCCGCTCGCCGTGCGCATTCTCTATGGGCCTTCGTACGAACCGACGGTCCAGGTGCTGCGCTGGATGGCCTTCATTCCGTTCATGGCCGGCATGACGGACCTGTTCGGTGTGCAGACGATGCTGCCGCTCGGGATGAAGTCGGCATTCACGCGAATCCTGATGTCATCGGGTATTCTGAACATCGTGCTGGTACCCGTGCTCGCAAAGTACTTCGCCGAACTGGGCGCCGCCGTCGCCGTGCTGACAGCCGAGGCCGCGGTGGCCGCGGCACTCGCGACCGTCGTCTATCGCGCCGGAATTCCGATGCCCGGCAGTCCGGTCGCGCGACGCGGCTAGTGTCCTGTTCCGCTGATTCGCGAGCAAAGTCGATGCAGCTTTTCGAGGATGGAATCGGCTGACGCGGTCCAGACGAACGGTTTGCAGTTTTCGTTGTAGTGGGAAACGAATTGATCGATTCGCTTGACCAGTTGTTTGACCGAGCCGAACGAGCCTCTACGAATCGCCTTGTCGGTGATCAACGCAAAGAAGCGTTCGACCTGGTTGAGCCACGAACTGTAGGTGGGAATGAAATGCATATGCCAGCGGGGGCGTGCCGCCAGCCACGCCTTGACCTTCGGATGCTTGTGACTGCCGTAGTTGTCGACGATGCAGTGCACGTCGAGTTCGGCTGGCACGGCCTTGTCGATTTCGCGCAGAAACGACAGGAATTCCTGATGTCGATGGCGCGGCTTGCAGGTAGCGAGCACGGCGCCATTGAGGACATTCAGGGCGGCAAACAACGTCGTGGTGCCATGACGGACGTAGTCGTGAGTAACGCCTTCGACGTAGCCGAAACCCATCGGCAGCATGGGTTGTGTACGCTCGAGCGCCTGACATTGACTCTTCTCGTCCACGCACAGCACCAGCGCGTTCTCCGGTGGACTCAGATACAAGCCGACCACATCGCGCAGTTTCTCGATGAAGAACGGATCGGTCGAGAGCTTGAAGCTTTCACTTCGGTGCGGCTGCAGGCCCAGCAGTTTGAAGTAACGGTGCACGCTTGTCGGCGAGATGGCGGTTTCGGCGGCAATCGTGCGCACACTCCAATGAGTGGATCCATCTGCCGGCTTCGTGTGCAGGGTCTTGTGAATCAGTTGGGCCAACCGCTCGTCGTCGATGGTACGCGGCTTGCCGGGACGTACTTCATCGTAGAGTCCGTTGATTCGCTGCTCCAGAAACCGCAGACGCCACTTGCCCACCGTGGCACGCGTGAGTTGCAGGCGCTGCGCGATCGCGCTGTTGGGCTCGCCGTCCGCAGCCGCCAACACGATACGCGCCCGCGAGACCAGCGCAGCCGAAATCGAGCGAGAACGCGCGATCGACATCAGTTGCGAACGCTCGTCTTCGCTCAGCACCAGTTCCGCCTTCGGTCGTCCCATCGCCATGCTGACGTCTCCCGTTCCGTTGACGTCAACATGCTACGCGAAGATAGACCAGTTAACAACGGAACAGGACACTAGCACGCCGTCGGTGCTGCCCGGTTCCGCCCCGACGCGGCCGGCATCCGTCAGTGTTCCATTCGATGCTTGCGCAACCAACCGTATCGCGCGGGCACTCGCTTCCCGACCTCCCGCCCGTCGGAACGCTCGCGCGCAGGTACTTCTTACTCCGCCGCGCATGTCCCATCGGGAACGATGACCGCCTTTCCACCCCGCCGCGCGCCCCTACGAAATAAAGATCACACGTATCGGTAGAAACACCGATGCTGTAGTCAAACTACATTCATACCATTAGCCGCAGCAGAGAACCGCTACATCCGATTCGACAGTGCCGGGCGGTCCGCGTCGCCGTCCGTCTGGTTCGATCGGGGCCCAACCGGCCGTAACGATTCCCCGCCCGGCCTGGCATGCCGACGCGCATCCACCCTGCTTCGCCAGCCGAATGCGTCCGGTGCGAATCCACCGGACGTACGCAGCTCCAGACATCATCCGAACAACCGGCAATACGATCATGGAGAACAACATGCGGGACACCCTCTGGCCGGCCGTCGTGCTGGCAGCGACCCTCTGCACCACCGCCTACGCCGGCGACGCCGATTTCAATGCGCAGGGCGACGCGATCGACACGTTCGCATCGGCCGCCGCGCAACGGCGCGCCGACCTGCTCGTGCGCAAGATGACGCTCGACGAGAAACTCCAGTTCATTCATTCGCAATACGAAATGTCCAAGGTGCCGGGCGGCGGCGCCGGCTACATCCAGGGCGTGCCGCGGCTCGGCATTCCCGATCTCAACATGGTCGATTCGGCGACCGGCTCCGGCAGCACGTCGCAGGCCAGCACGACGTTCCCGGCCACGATCGCGGTCGCCGCGAGCTGGGATCGACGGCTGTCGTACGACTACGGCAAGCAGGTCGCGATCCAGTTGCGTGCGCAAGGATTCGGCATGGGCCTCGCCGGCGGCACCAATCTCGCGCGCGAGCCGCGCGGCGGCCGCCTGTTCGAGTATCTCGGCGAGGATCCGCTGCTCGCCGGCGACCTGCTCGCCGAACGCACGCTTGCCACGCAGCGGCAGAAAGTCATCGCCACGATCAAGCACTACGCGGGCAACGAGCAGGAGCACGGCCGGATGGGCGGCAATACGCAGATCGACGAACGCACGCTGCGCGAGCTGTACCTGCTGCCGTTCGAGATCGCCGCGAAGCGCGGCCGGCCCGGCAGCGTGATGTGCAGCTACAACCGCCTGAACGGCACCTATGCGTGCGAGAACCCGCACCTGCTGAACGACGTGCTGAAGAACGAATGGGGCTTCCAGGGCCAGGTGCAGTCCGACTGGGGCGCCACGCACAGCACCGCCGCCGCGATCAATGCCGGGCTGGACGAGGAAGAAGACGTCGGGCCGAGCGTGTACCTGACGCCGGCGGCCGTCAAGCAGGCGATCGCGAACGGCTCGGTGTCGACCGCGCGCCTCGACGACATGGTGCGCCGCAAGCTCGCCGTGATGATCCGCGTCGGCGTGATGGACGATCCGGCCCAGGGCGGCGGCACGATCGATTTCGCGGCCGGGAACCGGTTCGCGCAGGCGGCGGCCGAGCAATCGATCGTTCTGCTGAAGAACGACGGCAACCAGTTGCCGCTCGTCGCGTCGGCGCTGTCGCGTATCGCCGTGATCGGCGGCCATGCGGATGCGGCCGTGCTGTCCGGCGGCGGCTCGGGCAATACGCGCGATCCGGTATCGGGTTCGTTCGCCGGTTGCGGCGGCCTGACGTTCGGGTCGTCGACCGGGTGCAGCTGGTGGCGCAATCCGTGGCTCAAGGTCGACGTGCCGATCGTCGCGGCGATTCGCGCGCTGGCGCCGGCCGCACAGGTCACGTATGCGGGCAACAGCGACCAGCAGTCGCCGTTCCGCGCGTACACGCAGCAGGAAATCGATCAGGCCGCGGCGCTCGCGGGCCGCTCGGATGTCGCGATCGTCGTGGTCGCGCAGCCGGCCGGCGAGGATTTCGGCGAGCTGCAGAGCCTGAGCCTCGCGAACCCGTCGAACCAGGATGCGCTCGTCGAAGCCGTCGCGCGCGCGAATCCGCATACGATCGTCGTCGTCCAGAGCGGCAACCCGGTGCTGATGCCGTGGAAGGACAACGTGTCGGCCATCGTCGAGGCGTGGTATCCGGGCGAGGCCGGCGGCAAGGCGATCGCGAACGTGCTGTTCGGTGCGGTCAATCCGTCCGGCAAGCTGCCCGTGACATTCCCGGCGCGCGATCAGGATTCGCCGACGTGGGGGCAAAACGGCGCGTTCGAGACCGACCCGGTGTACGCGGAAAAGCTGAACATGGGCTACCGCTGGTATGACGCGCGCAACATCAAGCCGATGTTCGAGTTCGGCTACGGCCTGTCGTATACGCACTTCACGTATTCGGGCCTGTCGGTGTCGAAGCAATGGGACGGCTCGCTGAGCGTCGCGTTTACCGTGCGCAACGACGGGCGCGTCGCCGGCGCCGAAATACCGCAGGTCTATCTCGGCGTGCCGTACAAGGACGAGCCGCCGAAGCGGCTGGTCGGCTGGGACAAGATCCGGCTGAATCCGGGCGAGGCCCGGCGCGTGCGCGTGACCGTGTCGCCGCGGATGCAGAGCGTGTGGGATACGTCGCGCAACGGCTGGCGGGTCGTCCCGGGCGGAACCGTGTATGTCGGCGCGTCGTCGCGCGATATCCGCTTGCAGAGCCATTGAACGAGCGACGATGAAGCGACCGGGGGCGCCGTGCATCATGCGTGCGGCGCTCCCGCGCAACCCCTCGGCGCGCTGAAGCGCCTTACCTGACCAGCAGCGCCAGCACCGTCGCAAGCGCCGCAATCGCGGCGATGCCTGCCACCACACCCGCCAGATGCGCGGCAATCACCACGCCGGTCGGCAATCGCGACGCGATGCCGGCCATCACGCGCCGCCCGCTTCCAGCGTGTCGAGCAACGGCGTCGCCAGATGCAGGACCTGGTACACCGTGCCCGCGCCGCCGTCGTCCGGCTCATGTTCCGTCACGAGCGCACGCGTGAGCCGCCAGCACAGCGGATCGAGACTGACGGCCGCCGCGACCACACCCTGCCGAGCCGCCGCTTCGCGATTGCGTGCGATCTCCCGCGCCAATGCCGCATCGAGATCGGCGTCCGCCGGAATCTCGATGGTTTCGAGACGCGCGAAACGTCCCGCCGACGCACTGCCCTTGCGTGCATCGAGCGCAACCCGCGTATCGATCGGCGCGCGGCCGAAGCTGTCCGTCACGACCCGATAGCGGCCGTCCGTCACGAACCGCGCGAACGCCTGTTCGTTGCGCCACAGATAAAACGATGCGTAGCCGTTTTCCGTCGCGCCGTGGCGGCCGGCCTCGCGCAGCAGGAAGCCCTTGAACAGCAGGTCCGGCGTGTCGTCCCACAGCCTGCCGCGCTCGCGCACGCGATGGCGGATGATGTCGAGGTCGTAATCCGCCGGCAGGCGGTGCACGTAGTACGCGGTCAGCATGATCGACTCCTGGCGAAAGAAACGGACGGTATTCCGGACGACATGGAGCCAGCGTAAAAGACCTTGAATCATTTAAAAAGTAGATGGCAGAATATTTCAATGATTCGATTCTGAAATGAAGAAGGGTGCGATGAAAACGCTCGACATCGAAGCCGTGCAGGCATTTGTGCTGACCGCCGACCTCAGGAGCTTCACGCGGGCCGCGCAAGCGCTGGACACGACGCAGTCGGCGGTGAGCCTGAAGATCAAGCGGCTGGAAGACGGGCTGGGCCGCCGCCTGCTGGAACGCACGCCGCGGCAGGTTCGCCTGTCGGCCGACGGCACCGCGTTCCTGGAACCGGCGCGCGAACTGGTGGCCGCTCACCATGGTGCGATCAGCGCGTTCGGCACGAGCCAGCGACGGCTCGTGATCGGCGTCAGCCACCATGTCGTCGGCGCCGATCTCCCGATGCTGCTGCGGCGGATGAGCGAAGCGGAGCCGGCGCTCGTGCTGGAGATTCGCGTCGCCACGTCGCGTGACGTGCTCGATGCGTTCGATCGCGGCCAGCTCGATGCGGCCGTCGCATTGCAGCACGACAGCCGGCGGCTCGACGGCGAAACGATCCTGTCGGAGTCGTTCGGCTGGATGGCGGCGGCCGATTTCGAGTACCATCCGCCGCAACCGCTGCGGCTCGCCACGCAGGCCGAACCGTGCAGCGTGCGCCGCATGGCGGTCGGCGCACTGGACGAAGCCGGCGTCGCGTGGACGGAAGTCTTTGTCGGCGGCGGCGTGGCGACGATCGGCGCGGCGGTGTCCGCGGGCCTGGCCGTCGCGGCGCTCGGGCATCGCGTCGCGCCCGCCGGCACCGTCGACGTGGGGATGCGCTACGGGCTCCCGCCGTTGCCGACGCGCGACGTGGTGCTCTACTCGAGCCTGACCGATGCGCGTGCCCGGCAGGCGCTGCGCACGCTGGCCGCGGCGCTGCGCTCGTCGATCGGCGTACGTTGATGCCGCGCGTCACCGAAATGCTTCGGCGCGCGCCACGGTAAAATTCCGTCTTCGCCCTCCGCTCATGCAGACGATATCCGTCCGCAGGCCAACGCCAAACGCATCGACCAGCCATCATCGCCTTGATTTCCCTACACTTTCCGCGTCGCGACGCATGAGTTACTCGCTCGCCACCTCTTACGTCCGCGAACTCGAAATCCGCAAGAGCCGTTTCATCGCGTACGCGGTTCCCGTCGACGACCGCGATGCCGCGATGCAGGTACTGCAACGCCTGCGCGACGAGCATCCGGCGGCCACCCACGTGTGCTGGGCGCTGCTGGCCGGCGGCCAGTCGGGCATGTCGGACGACGGCGAGCCGTCCGGCACGGCGGGCCGGCCGATCCTCGAAGTGCTGCGCCATCACGATCTCGACGGCGTGCTCGGCGCGGTCGTGCGTTACTACGGCGGCGTGAAACTCGGCGCGGGCGGGCTGGTGCGTGCGTACACCGATGCGATCGCATCGGCGCTGCTCGATGCCGAACGCGTCGAGCGCATTCGCCACACGCGGCTCGCGATCGAGATCGGCTACCCGGAAGAGGCGCGCGTGCGCCGCTGGATCGAACAGGCCGGCTACGATCTGGTGGACAGCGCTTACGGGATGACGGTGAAGCTCGTGATCAAGCTGCCGGAAACGGCCGAGGCGGCAGCAAAATCCGAACTGTTCGACCTGACGCAAGGACGCTCGGGCTTCCCCGCACTGTAAGGCGGACAGATTCCCGTGAAAAATCGGATACGTCCGATAGAAAACCCGCGCGCTGAAACTTAATCTTCCGGTGTTGCCCGCCATGCGTTCTGCCAACGTCTGGTCGGGCGTGCAGACATGCGGCACATCGCACCTCTGCCAATCATCAGAATTCAGCTACGGGGATATCGGACGCATGCAACTGCAAAAACTGCAGGCCCAGCTCGCGGAACTGGATCGGCGCATCCGGGCCGCGCGCCGCCGCGAACGCCAAGCGGCACTGATGCAGGTACGCCAGATCGTGACGGATCATGCGCTGACCGCGCGGGAGGTCTTCGGGCAGGGTTACAGCGGTCGCGCGAAGCTGTTCACCATCGGCGCGAAATATCGCGATCCGGCGACGGGCGCCACCTGGAGCGGACGCGGTCGCACGCCCGCCTGGATCGCCGGCCGCGACCGCGCCGCGTTCCTGATCCGGGAGTAACGCGCGCCGCGCGGCACGGCGCGCCTCCGTGGCCGATCCAGCCGCCCCGAACCGCTCAATAGACGTCCGGCACGATCATGTGGTCCGGCACCGGCCGGCGGATGTAATCCTCGTGATGCTCGCGCTGCGGCAGATCGATCGTCGGGCGCGGCACCTCGTGATACGGCACCTGGCCGAGCAGATGGTGAATGCAATTCAGCCGCGCGCGCTTCTTGTCGACGGCCTGCACGACCCACCACGGCGCCTCCGGAATATGCGTGCGCTGCAGCATCTCTTCCTTCGCGGCCGTATAAGCCTCCCAGCGGCGGCGGCTTTCGAGATCCATCGGGCTCAGCTTCCACTGCTTCAGCGGATCCTCGATCCGGCTCTGGAAGCGCATCTCCTGTTCGCGATCGGTGATCGAGAACCAGTACTTGACGATCTGGATCCCGCTGCGCACGAGCATCTTCTCGAACTCCGGCACCGACCGGAAAAATTCCTCGTACTCGTCGTCGGTGCAGAAATTCATCACGCGCTCGACGCCCGCGCGGTTGTACCAGCTGCGGTCGAACAGCACGATCTCGCCGCCTGCCGGCAGATGCGCAACATAGCGCTGGAAGTACCATTGCGTGCGCTCGCGGTTGTTCGGCGCCGGCAGCGCGGCGACGCGGCACACGCGCGGGTTCAGGCGCTGCGTGATGCGCTTGATCGCACCGCCCTTGCCGGCCGCGTCACGCCCCTCGAAAATCACGACGAGCCGGTGCCCGGTTTCCACGACCCAGTCCTGCAGTTTCACGAGCTCGCCTTGCAAGCGGAACAGCTCGCGGAAATATTCCTTGCGCGCTTCGCGACGCTCGGGCGAGAACAACAGGTCTTCACCGTTGTCGAAGCGGCGATCGTCGAGCTCCATCTCGAGCTCTTCGTCGTACGCGTCGACGAGATCCTCTTCGAAACGGCGCTGGCGCGCTTCCATCGAGTTCGTATCGGCGCGGTTGTCCTCGGTCTCGCGGGTATCCTTGTCGCCCATGGGGCCTCCTTCCATCGTTGACGCAGCCAAACTCGGCCATTATCCCAGCGTCGCGCGTCAAATTCATGAAAATGGGGGCAACCGCGGATCGCGGGCTTCATCCGAACGACCGGCCAAAAAAATCGGCAGCCGGGTCGACACACCGGCTGCCGAACGGCGTACGCGGCCGCTTTCGCCGACGCGCACGCATCGCTTCACGTCAACGTCACCTCAACGAATGATCCGCGTCACGCCCCGCCCGCGCGGATCGGCCATCGCTTCCGGCGTCTTGCCGTCGATCTTGATGACCTGGATGTCGCCGCTGAAATCCTGCCCCTTCAGCGTATAGCCGCGCGCCTCGATCTGCTTCGCGAGTTCGCCTTCGATCGGGTGGTACGGTTCCCAGAAGATCGTGTTCGGCGGCAGCAGTTGGTGATGGAATCGCATCGCGCCGACCGCTTCCTTCAACGGCATCTTGAAGTCGTAGATGTTGTTGATCACCTGGAAGATCGACGTGAAGATGCGCGAGCCGCCCGGCGTGCCGATCACGAGCGACACCTTGCCGTCCTTCGTCATGATCGTCGGCGACATCGACGATAGCGGACGCTTCCTCGGTTCGATCGCGTTCGCGTCGCTGCCGACCACGCCGAACATGTTCGCGACGCCCGGCTTCGCGGAGAAGTCGTCCATCTCGTCGTTCAGCACGATGCCCGTGCCGTCGGCGATCACGCCCGAGCCGAAATAGCCGTTGATCGTGTACGTGTTCGACACCGCGTTGCCCCATTTGTCGACCACCGAGAAGTGCGTCGTTTCGGCCTTCTCCGGCATCGTCGTGCCGAGGCCCGGCTGCACGCTCTTGGTATCCGACGGCTCCTTCGGGTTGACTTCGGCCGCGCGCTTCGCGATGTATGCGTCGTCGGTCAACTGCGCGATCGGCACCTTGTAGAAGTCGGGATCGCCGAGATACTGCGCCCGGTCGGCGAACACGCGCTTCTCGATTTCCGCGACGAGATGGATGTACTGCGGCGAGTTGAGCTTCACGCCCTCGAAGTCCTGCTTGAGATCGGCCTTCATCTTCAGCAACTGCACGAGGCCGATGCCGCCGGAACTCGGGGGCGGCGCGGTGATCACGTCGTAGCCGTTCCACTTCGCCTGCACCGGCTGGCGCCACACCGCGCGGTACTGCGCGAGATCCTCGGTCGTGATCAGCCCGTTGCCGTCGCCGGTCTTCATCGACGCGGCGATCAGCTCGGCCGTCTTGCCCTTGTAGAAACCTTCCGCGCCGCCGTCCGCGATGCGCGTCAGCACGTCGGCGAGATCGGGCTGCTTGAAGTTCGCGCCGGCCTTCAGCCCGGAGAAGTACTTGTCGAAATTGGTCTTGCCGCCGAATTCCTTCGACGCGTCGACGCCGCGCTGCGCGAGCTGCTCATCGACGACGAAGCCGTCGCGCGCATAGTGGATCGCCGGCGCGAGCACCTGCTTCCACTTCAGCTTGCCGAAGCGCTTCTGCGCTTCCCACATGCCCGCCACCGTGCCCGGCACGCCGACCGCGCGCGGGCCGTACAGGCTCATGCCCTTGACGACGTTGCCGTCCTTGTCGAGGTACATGTCCTTCGTCGCGGCGAGCGGCGCGCGCTCGCGGTAATCGATGAAGTACGGCTTGCCGTCCTTGTAGATCGTCATGAAGCCGCCGCCGCCGATGTTGCCGGCTTCCGGGTACGTGACCGCGAGCGTGAACGCAATCGCGACGGCCGCGTCGATCGCATTGCCGCCCTCCTTGAAGATTCGCTCCGCGGCATCCGCGCTGTACTTGTCGGCCACCGCCACCGCGGAGCTCGTCAGGACCGCGGGCTGCGGCCCTTTCGCGTAGGCCGGCGCATTCGGCAGGAAGCCGATGCCGGCCACCGTCGCCAACACGGCGGCGGATGATTTGAAGCGATTCAGCGTAGTCATTGCATGTCCCCCATGTGGATCTCCTTCAGGCAGGAAAAGCACCTGATCCGTGGATGGCCGCTGGCGCGCCGACGGCCATATGCCGGCTTCGTAGTATAGGGGGACAAAAAGGGTCGAACACGTGAGGTGCGACGAAAGCGTCGCCGATTGCGTGCGCGGGGTCACGTTGCGGCGCCGCGACGCGCCCGGGCATCGTCCGAGATCGTCCGCGACGCGCGCCAGCGCGCAACGAACAAAACCGAAAGTTGCGAACCGGGCGACCGGCCCCGCAGCGGGTGCGAAAAAATCTGCGAACCGGCCGCCCGCTGCACAGTTCGATCTGCGAAGATAGCGCCCCGCTTGCGCGCCGCATCATCGTTTCGTGCACGCGCCGCTTCACGTTTCTTCGTCTCGCTCCCTATGGCATCACACAATGCGCATCACGCATCCGGCTTCGCAGCCGGCGTCGCCGCCGCCATCCTCGTCGCGCAAACCGGCGCGACCGGCCCGTGGCACTCGGGCATGCTTGCCGCGTTCGCGGCGGGCGTCGCGGGCGGCACCGCGCCCGACTGGCTCGAAGTCGCCTGGTGGACCCGCAAGCGCCGGCTGTGGATCACGCATCGCACCATCACGCACTGGGGTATCGGGTGGATTGCGCTGCTCGCGCTCGGGTGGCACGGGCTCGTCCATCATCCGCATCCGACGTGGGCCGCGCCGCTGTTCGGCTTCGCCTGCGGTGGCGTGATGCATCTGCTCGCCGACTGGCCCAATCCGCTCGGCGTACCGTGGATCTGGCGGCGCCATTCGCTGAACCTGTGGAACAGCGGACATTGCGACCTGATCGTCGTGGCCGCCGCATGGGGCGGCACGCTGTGGCTCGCGCAGTCGCTGTGGTCGCGTGCGCCGCTGGTCCAACACTGGCTCGGCTGGATGCATCGCGTCTAGGGACGGTTCGCGCTGGTAACGCACGTTCCGTGTTTCGGAAAATTCAGCCGTGGGGCTCGCCCCCAAGTTGCAATTCGACACAATTCAGCGCGCGCTCGGCGTGCCGACGGGCACGCAACTTTCCGTCCATTGAAAGCGCGGTGCAGGCCCCCATCTGCATTGGAATCGTCGGCACGCATGCCCGGCACGCCCGCGCGGCGTCTGGCACACTGACGATTCGATTCGCGTGCGATGTGTCCGCACGCTCGCACCCTATTTCAACGCTCCGATGGACGTCACAGCTCCCCACCCCGCCGCCCGTGCGCTCGACGTGTTCCACCCGGCCGTCGCCGCGTGGTTCACGCGCACGTTCGCCGCGCCGACCGGCGCGCAGGCGCTCGCGTGGCCGCACATCAAGGCCGGCCGCTCGACGCTCGTCGCCGCGCCGACCGGCTCGGGCAAGACGCTCACCGCGTTCCTGTGCGCGCTCGACGAGCTGGTGCGCGATGCGCTCGCGCACGACGGCACGCTGCCCGACGCGACGCTGGTCGTCTACGTATCGCCGCTGAAGGCGCTGTCGAACGACATCCACGTGAACCTTGACGCGCCGCTCGCCGGCATCGCCGAATCGCTCGCGCAGCTCGGCCTGCCGGTGCCGGCGATCCGCACCGCGGTACGCACCGGCGACACGACGCAGGCCGAGCGCGCCGCGCTGCGCAAGCGCGCGCCGCACATCCTCGTCACGACACCCGAATCGCTGTACGTGCTGCTGTCGTCCACGTCGGGGCGGCAGATGCTGTCGAACGTGCGCTCGGTCATCGTCGACGAAATCCATGCGCTTGCGTCGTCCAAGCGCGGCAGCCATCTCGCGCTGTCGCTCGAGCGCCTCGACGCGCTGGTCGGCCGCGCGCTGCCGCGCATCGG
Organism: Burkholderia sp. AU16482; assembly: GCF_002223285.1. Taxonomy (NCBI): domain Bacteria; kingdom Pseudomonadati; phylum Pseudomonadota; class Betaproteobacteria; order Burkholderiales; family Burkholderiaceae; genus Burkholderia; species Burkholderia sp. AU16482. Next base: position 906,184 of record NZ_NKEY01000006.1, on the reverse strand, counting down.
GCTGTCGGCCACGCAAAAGCCGATCGACGCGGTCGCGCGCTTTCTCGTCGGCGGGCCGGCCGACGCGCCGCGCGACTGCGCGATCGTCGACACCGGCCACACGCGCGAGCGCGATCTCGCGCTCGAACTGCCGAACGTGCCGCTCGAACCGGTGATGGCGACCGACGTATGGGAACAGGTGTACGACCGCATCGCCGGGCTCGCGGCCGCGCATCGCACGACGCTGGTGTTCGTCAACACGCGCCGCACGGCCGAGCGCATGGCGCGCCATCTCGCCGACCGGCTCGGCAAGGACGCGATCGCCGCGCATCACGGCAGTCTCGCGAAGGAGCACCGCTTCGACGCCGAGCAGCGCCTGAAGCGCGGCGAACTGAAGCTGCTCGTCGCGACCGCGTCGCTCGAACTCGGCATCGACATCGGCGACGTCGATCTCGTCTGCCAGGTCGGCTCGCCGCGCGGCATCGCGCCGTTCCTGCAGCGCGTCGGCCGCTCGGGGCACCATGTCGGCGGCGTGCCGAAGGGGCGGCTCTTTCCGCTGTCGCGCGACGAGCTGGTGGAATGCGCGGCGTTGCTCGACTGCGTGCGACGCGGCGAACTCGATGCGCTGCGGATTCCGGAAGCGCCGCTCGACGTGCTCGCGCAGCAGATCGTCGCCGAAGTCGCGTGCACGGAGTGGCAGGAGGACGCGCTGTATGCGAGCTTCACGCGCGCCGCGCCGTATGCGCGGCTGACGCGCGAACGCTTCGACGAAGTGATGAAGATGCTCGCCGAGGGATTCACGAGCCGTCGCGGCGTGCGCGGCGCGTACCTGCACCGCGACGTGGTCGGCGGCACGGTGCGCGGCCGCCGCAACGCGATGATGACCGCGACCACCTCCGGCGGCACGATCCCCGACATGGCCGACTACGCGGTGCTGCTCGAACCGCAGGGCATCCAGGTCGGCACCGTCAACGAGGATTTCGCGGTCGAGAGCCTGGCCGGCGACGTGTTCCAGCTCGGCAATCAGTCGTACCGGATCATTCGCGTGGAAACGGGCCGCGTGCGCGTGGAGGACGCGCACGGTCAATCGCCGGGCATTCCGTTCTGGCTCGGCGAAGGACTCGGGCGCAGTGACGAGTTGTCGGCGGCGGTCGGCCGGCTGCGCGCGCGGCTCGACGCGCTGTTCGCCGAAGGCGACCGGCAGGCCGGCGCCGCCGGGCGCAAGCGCGCGGGCGGCAACACGGTGAGCAATGCGAAAGCGGAAGCCGACGCACAAGCCTCAACCGCCACCGCGCTCGCCCCCAGCGACAGCCGCCTCGCGCCCGCATTGCGCTGGCTCGTCGACGATCTCCGGCTGTCGCCCGACGCCGCGCGCCAGATCGCCGACTACCTCGCCCGCACCCGCGCCGCGCTCGGCGCATTGCCGACGCAGGACACGCTCGTGATGGAGCGCTTCTTCGACGAATCGGGCGGCACGCAGCTCGTGATCCATTCGCCGTTCGGCAGCCGGATCAACCGTGCCTGGGGGCTCGCGCTGCGCAAGCGCTTCTGCCGCAGCTTCAACTTCGAACTGCAGGCCGCCGCGACCGACGACGCGATCATCCTGTCGCTGTCGCTCGCGCACAGCTTCGCGCTCGACGAAGTGTGGCGCTACCTGCGTTCGGCCAGCGCCGAACACGTGCTGATCCAGGCGCTGCTCGACGCGCCGATGTTCGGCGTGCGCTGGCGCTGGAACGCGACCACCGCGCTCGCGCTGCCGCGCTTCACCGGCGGCCGGCGCACCGCGCCGCAACTGCAGCGGATGAAGAGCGACGACCTGCTCGCGACGGTGTTCCCCGATCAGGTCGCGTGCCTCGAGAACATCGTCGGCGAACGCGAGATTCCGCATCACCCGCTCGTCGACCAGACGCTCGACGATTGCCTGCACGACGCGATGGACACCGACGGCTGGCTCGCGCTGCTGCGCCGGATCGAAAGCGGCGCGATCGAGCTCGTCGCGCGCGACTTGCCCGCGCCGTCGCCGCTCGCGGCCGAGATCCTGAACGCGAAGCCCTACGCGTTCCTCGACGATGCGCCGCTCGAGGAACGCCGCACGCAGGCCGTGCAGTCGCGCCGCTGGAGCGATCCCGAATCGGCCGACGATCTCGGCGCGCTCGACGCCGACGCGATCGACGCGGTGCGCGACGAAGCGTGGCCGCTCGTGCGCGACGCCGACGAAATGCACGATGCACTGCTCACCCTCGCGTGCGTGGCCGACGGCGAGGCGCACGCGCACGCGGGCTGGCCCGAGCGACTCGCGGAACTCGCGGAACGCCGCCGCGCGACGAAACTCGCGACGCCGGGCGGTGCCGCGCTGTGGGTGCCGGTCGAGCGGCTCGTCTGCCTGCGCGCGCTGCATCCCGACGCCCGCGCGACACCCACGCTCAAAGTGCCGGCCGCGTGCGCGCAGCCGTGGGAGGCCGATGCGGCGCTCGTCGACGTGATCCGCGCGCGGCTCACCGGCTTCGGGCCGCTGACGCTCGATGCGATCGCCGCGCCGCTCGGCCTGCCGCCCGCGTCGATCGCGACGGCGCTCGCGGCGCTGGAGCGCGAAGGCTACGTGATGCGCGGCCGCTTCACGCCGGGCGCGACGACCGACGAATGGTGCGAACGCCACCTGCTCGCGCGCATTCATCGCTATACGGTGAAGCGGCTGCGCCGCGAGATCGAGCCGGTCGAACGCGCCGATTTCATGCGCTTCCTGTTCCACTGGCAACATCTGGCACCCGACACGCGCGGCGCCGGCCGCGACGCGCTGGCGGCCGTGGTCGAACAGCTCGAAGGCTACGAGGCGGCGGCGAGCGCGTGGGAAGACGCGCTGCTGCCCGCGCGGCTCACCGACTACACGGCGGGCGGCCTCGACGAGCTGTGCCGCTCGGGCAAGCTGGTGTGGACGCGCATCGGCGCGCCGGCGCGCGCGGCCGGCACGCCCGTGAAGACGACGCCGATCGTGCTGCTGCCGCGCCGCCATCTCTCTGCATGGCAGGCGCTGCGCGATCCCGATGCGCAACCGACGCTGTCCGCACGCGCCACGCAAGTGCGCGATGCGCTCGCCGCGCATGGCGCGATGTTCTTCGACGCGCTGCTCGACGACTTGCACATGCTGCCCGTCGAACTCGAACAGGCGCTCGGCGAACTCGTGTCGGCCGGCCTCGTGAATGCGGACAGCTACGCGGGCCTGCGCGCGCTGCTGAAGCCGGCCGTCAAGCGCAGCGCGACTTATGCGCCGCGCACGCGGCGCGGCGGCGCACTGATCGGCGGGATGGACGACGCGGGCCGCTGGGCGCTCGTGCAGCGTCATCCGCGGCCCGACGGCGACGCGCCCGCGGCGAAACGCGGCCTCGCCACGACCGATCCCGACGCGCTCGAACATATCGTATGGACGCTGCTGCGCCGCTACGGCGTCGTGTTCTGGCGATTGCTCGAACGCGAAGCCGACTGGCTGCCGAGCTGGCGCGAACTCGTGCGCGTGCTGCAGCGCCTCGAAGCACGCGGCGAGATTCGCGGCGGACGCTTCGTCGCCGGGCTCGCGGGCGAGCAATTCGCGCTGCCCGAGGCCATCCCGATTCTGCGCGAACTGCGGCGGCAACCGGGCGACGGACAGTACATCTGCGTGACGGGCGCCGATCCGCTGAATCTCGCCGGCACGTTGTTGCCCGGCGACAAGGTACCGGCGCTGGCCGGCAATCGCGTGCTGTTCCGCGACGGCGTGCCCGTCGCATCGCTGGTATCGGGTACGTTCCACTACGCGCCCGACCTGTCGCCCGCCGCGCGCGAGGAGGCGCGCTTGCGGCTCGCGCGTTCCTGCTGACATCGGCTGACACGCACGCGGCACCCGACTACTGATCGCCGCGCCGCGCGGGCACCCTCGTTCGGGTAGCATCGAACGATCGACCGCGCGAACTTCCGCGCGTCGCCCACACAAAACAAGACCTTCCGGAGACTGCCGCTCATGCGTTCGCATGCCGATTCGCCCGCTGCCCGTCACGCGGGTTCGCTGACCATTTTCCAGGGCGCCGCGCTCTATATCGGCGCGGTGCTCGGCACCGGCGTGATCGCGCTCCCCGCGCTCGCCGCCGACGTGGCGGGGCCGGCCTCGCTGCTCGCGTGGGCCGCGCTCGTCGTGCTGTCCGGGCCGCTCGCGGCCACCTTCGCCGCACTCGGCGCGCGCTATCCCGATGCGGGCGGCGTGTCGACCTACGCGCGGCGCGCATTCGGCCCGAAGGCCGCGGCCGTCGTCGGCTGGTGCTTCTATTTTGCGGTGCCGGCCGGCGCGCCGGCCGCCGCAATGTTCGGCGGTGCCTACGTCGCCGCTGTCACGGGCGGCGGACACACGACGATCATCGTCACGGCGGCCGCGCTGATCGCCGTCGTATCGGCCGCGAACGCATTCGGCGTCACCGTGTCGGGCCGCATGCAACTCGTGTTGTCGGCGCTGCTCGTCGCGCTGCTGCTCGCCGCAGTGCTCGCATCCGCGCCGCATGCGCGCACCGCGAACCTGCATCCGTTCGCCCCGCACGGCTGGCTCGCGGTCGGCCAGGCCGCCGCGCTGCTCGTATGGAGCTTCGCCGGCTGGGAAGCGATCACGCATCTCGCGGCCGAATTCCGCCGGCCCGCGCACGACATGCCGCGTTCGGCCGGCATCGCGGTCGTGGTCGTCGGGTTCCTGTATCTGTCGGTCGCCGCCGCGAGCGTAACGGTGCTCGGGCCTTCCGCGGGCGCATCGGGCGCGCCGCTCGCCGAACTGATCGCGGGCGGCATCGGCGGCCATGCGCAGGTGCTCGCGGCGGCCGCCGCGCTGCTGCTCACACTGGGCACGATGAACGCGTATTTTGCCGGCGCGGCGAAGCTCGGCGCGGCGCTCGGACGCGACGGCGCGCTGCCTGCGTGGCTCGCACAGGGCAGCCAGGTCGGCGGCGTGCCGCGCCGCAGCCTCGGCGTGATTGCCGTGCTCGCGGCCATCGCGCTGGCCGCCACGACGCTGTCGGACGTCGGGCCGAAGCCGCTCGTGCTCGTGACGTCCGGATGTTTCGTGATGGTGTACGGGCTCGGCGCGGCGGCCGCGCTGAAGCTGCTGCCGCGCGGCGGGATCGCGTATCGCTGCGCGTGGATTTCGCTGATTGCGGTGGCCGGGCTGTTCGTGACGACCGGCTGGTATTTCCTGTGCCCGCTGCTGCTCGCGGGCGGCGCGTTGCTGTATCTGCGGATCACCCGAGCGCGTCGATGACCCGGCATGCGCACGCGGGCCGGCGCTCGACAACTCGCCGCGTGAACGATCGCGTCGATCCGGCCGCGCGCCGTTCGTTCGCGCCGCTCAGGCCGGCACGAGCTCGAAGCTGAGCCGTTTGCCGAGCGCGGCGGCCGCGCTCGCGAGCGTCGCCAGCGTGAGGCTCGTGTCGGTTTCGTCAAGCAGGCGATTGAGTGCGGCGCGGCTGGTTTTCATCCGCGCGGCCATCGCCGTTTTCGTGATGTGCTGCGCCTTCATTTCCTGCCCGATCTGCCAAGCGATCACGCGCTTGATCGCGGTGGCGGTGGCCGCTTCGAGGTTGCCGTCCGCTTCGAGGAAGGCGTCGAAATCGCTGCCGATATACGGATTGTTCGTGGTCGTCATGTCGTACTCCAGGTGCATGGCGTTGCCGGCTGCCCGACCGTCGGAGACGGTGCGTCCGGCACAACCGGGGAATTCAGATGGCGCGCGTCAGCGCTTTCAGGCGCGCGACGGTGACGTCGAGATCGTCCGACGGCGTAGCCCGCGACTGCTTGAAGAAGCCGTGCAGCAGCACCATCGTGTCGCCGACGACCGTGAACAGCACGCGTGCGCTTCGCCCCGGCACCGTCACGCGGATCTCCCATAGATCCTTCGCCATCTTCCGGACCAGCGGCATGCCGAGCGGCCAGCCGAGTTGAACGGTCTTGATCTCTTCGCCAATCGCCCTTCGCTCCAGTCGCCCGAGCGCGTTGAGCCATTCGCGCACCGGCTCGTTGCCGCGAGCCGTCCGGAAGAACCGCACGCCGAGCGTGACCTGAATCTGCTGTCTCGCCATCGTCTTGTCGTCCATCGTATCAAAAACGGTACGATATGCCAAGCACCCCGATGACGGCTACTGACCGGATGGCCGATCCCGCGGCAAGAAGGGAGATCGGGTCCGGCGCATCGTCAGGCCCGATGGATCAACGCTTGCCGCGAGCAGGCTTGCGCGCCGCGCGTGGCGCCCGAGGCGCTCGCGCATCGCCGAACCGCGACCGCGCGATGTCGCGCACCGCATCGATCAGCGTCCGCGCGACGGGCGACGGCTGCGCATCGGTGCGCAGGACGAGCCCGACCGGCTCGTCGGTGCCCGCCGACGGCAGCGGCAGGCGCGCCAGCGCGCCGGCCGACAGATCGTATTCCGCCGCATAGAGCGGCACGAACCAGACCGCGTCGTTCTCGAGCGCCAGCGCGCGCGCGACCGATACCGACAGCACCTCGATGAAGGAATCGAGCGGCGGCGCGCCGCATGCGCCGAGCAGTTGCTCGGCGGACTGGCGGATCAACGTGCCGAACGGCGGCAGCACGACCGGATAGCGTGCGAGCTCGGTGGCCGGCGCCGCGCTCGCGAGCAGCGGATGGCCGGCGCGCACGACCGCGGCGAGCGGCTCGTTGTACAACTGCTCGAACGCGAGCCCGATCATCCGTTCGGGCTCCGACAGCCGCCCAATCGCGCATTCGATCGCCCCGGATTTCAGGCGCTCCAGCAAGTCGGCGTTCGCGGCCGTCGCGATCCGCACGACGATGCGCGGCCAGCGTGCGGTCAGCGCCTTCATCAAGGCCGGCGCGAGCGAGGCCGCGACGGTCGGCAGCATGCCGATTTCCAGCGTCGCGGCGGCGGCCCCGCCCTCGCGTGCCAGCAGCCCGACGCCCTGCCGCAGCGCCAGCACGCACGCGTTCGCGTGCGGCATGAACAGTTGCGCCTCGCGGGTCGGCTGCGCGCCGTGCCGGCCGCGCTCGAACAGCTTCACGCCGAGGATCGTCTCCAGTTCGGCGATCGTCTTCGACACGGCCGGTTGCGTGATCGACAGGCTTTCGGCCGCCTTCTGCACGCCGCCCAGTTGCGCGACCGCGAGAAAACACTGCAGGTGACGGAATTTGACGCGGCCGTCGGCGATACGGTTGTTCATAACGGATGGTTATGCGAATGACGATGAATCGCCATTTTGCATAACTTCCCGGAAAGGCCCAAGCTTTCCGGCGACGTCAGGCATGACGCCGCAGCGCGTGGAATCCGGTCGGCTCCCAGATCCGTTTCGCGATCAGCAGCGCCGTGCCGTGCTTTTGCCCGAGCGGCGCGGACGACGACTCCGCGTGCAGCGCCGCCGCCTTGCTGGCGAGCCGCCGCAGTTCCTGTTCGAGCTCCGCGGCGGCAGCATCCGTCAGCATCCCTTGCAGGAACGTCATCGTCTCGCCCGGGCCGTCGAAGCGGCTGCCCAGAAAATCGTCGAGCACGTGCGCATGGAAGTAGCGGCGAATCGGCCCGCCCGGCAGCCAGTCGAAATCGCGCGCGACGCGCACGCGAATCCGGTCGCCGGGCAGCAGCGCGATCACGTTCATCCGGTCGAGCATCAGCAGGTATTTCACGCACTCGGCCTGCGTGAGGCGGTAGGCCGACACGATGTCCTGCACGGTCCAGTAGTTGATCGCGCAAACGGCGACGAGCAGCAGCTTCTCGTCCGACACCAGCAACGCCTCCTGCTGCTCGGTCAGCACGCGCAGGCGCGGCGCGGACGCCGACGCCTCCTGCACGAGCTCGGCGAGCGTATAGCCGAGCAACTGCGCGATCTCCACGACGCGCTCCAGCGTGAAGCGGCCGCTCGCGAACAGCCGCTTCACGCTCGTCTCGGAGACGTCGAGCGCACGCGCGACGTCCCGGTAAGTCATGCCCTGCGCCTTCAACTGGCGCTTCAGCGTTTCGATGAGTTGGGCGGTCTCGGTCATGGCGGTATCGAAAAATGATGCTCGAGGTCGAATATTAGGCCACTCGCACATCCACATCAGCACTTTGGGTTACTTGTCTGCATAATCCGCTCCGTCCTGTCACGCAACGACGGAGCCGAAATGACCACCCGAATCGACACAGCCGCCTGCGAACCGCACCACACCGCACTGCGCGATGCGCGCGGCACCGATCGCGCGATGCCGCTCGCCACCGTGCGCACGCTGGCCGCCGGCGCGCATGTCGGCGATCTGGTGTTCATCCGCGTGCCGGCCGGTGCGCCGGATGCCGCCGCCGGTGCGAACGGCTCGGTCGAAACATCGGGCACTTGGGCCAATCGCTTCGGCATCGTCGTCGATACGTCGGGCGACGAACCGGTGATCGCCGAGCCGGCGGCGTTCGCGTGGACGAAGCTCACGCCGCTGTCGCGCTTCGTCGCCCGTACCGACGGCGGACGCATCGCACTGGCGCGCCGTGTCGCGGCGGCGTCGGCCGACGCGCAGCGTCACGCGCATGCGCTGGCCGAACAGCGGATCGATGCGCTGCTCGGCAGTCGCTTCAAGCCGCGGGCGCGGCGTGGCTTCTGCACGCGGTACGTGACCGAGGTGCTCGGCGCCGGCCACGCGGCGACACCCGCGGCCCTGCTGCGCAGCGGCACGCTGGCGCTCGAATTCGACGGGATCGTGCTCGATCCCGGCCGTCCATGACGACGGGCACGCTCGGGGAGACCGGATAACAACGAGAACGAACGACAAAAAACAGTGACGGGCTGGCTGGAGGGCCGTGCACGGGGTCGTCGCCGACGACGCGAAGCCCGATCGCTTTTTTCCGCCGGACAGGCTTTCTGTCCGGCGGAATTTTCATTGCGGGCAAAAACATAACGAACTGTTATGCGATTCGCGAAAAAAGGTCATTTTGCATAACTTTCCGGATTGGCTAAAGTCGTGCCATCCACTTCGCGAAAAAACCTGACAGGAGACGCCCGATGGATTCCCCCACGATCCTCACGCCGCGCGACTGGCCGTCGCATCCGGCCTATGTTCACCCCGAGTACCGTTCATCCGTGAAGCGCGGCCCGACCCGCCCGCTGATTCCGCTGAAGGAGAAGCTGCGCGACCAGTACGCGCCCGTCTACGGCGCGGAAGATCTCGGCGCGCTCGACCACGACCTGACGAAGAACGCCGTGAAGAACGGCGAGCCGCTCGGCGAGCGGATGGTCGTCACCGGCCGCGTGCTCGACGAAGGCGGCAAGCCCGTGCGCAACACGCTCGTCGAGGTGTGGCAAGCCAACGCGGCCGGTCGCTACGTGCACAAGGTCGACCAGCACGACGCGCCGCTCGATCCGAACTTCCTCGGCGCCGGCCGCTGCCTGACCGACGACGAAGGCCGCTACCGCTTCCTGACGATCAAGCCCGGCGCGTATCCGTGGGGCAACCATCCGAACGCGTGGCGCCCGAATCACATCCACTTCTCGCTGTTCGGCGATTACTTCGGCTCGCGTCTCGTCACGCAGATGTACTTCCCCGGCGATCCGCTGCTCGCGTACGACCCGATCTTCCAGGGCACGCCGGAAGCCGCGCGCGAGCGCCTGATCTCGCGCTTCTCGATGGACATTACCGAAGAAGGCTATGCGCTCGGCTACGAATTCGACATCGTGCTGCGCGGCCGCGACGCCACCCCGATGGAGCGCTGAACCATGACGACGCTGAAGCAAACCCCTTCGCAGACGGTCGGCCCGTACTTCGCGTACGGCCTGTGTCCGCAGCAATACGGCTACGACCTGAAAAGCCTGTTCACGCCGACGATCGCCGCCGCGCACGCCGAAGGCGAGCATGTGCTGCTGGTCGGGCAGGTATTCGACGGCGACGGCAACGTCGTGGGCGACGCGGTGCTCGAATTCACGCAGGTGGACGCCGCGGGCCGCTACCCCGCGTCGCGCGACGACGTCGCGAAATCCGGCTTCACGGGCTTCGCGCGGGTCGGCACGGGCACCGATCCGCAGCAGCGCTTCGTCGTCGAGACGGTGAAGCCGGGCCGCGTCGCCGCGGACGAGGCGCCGCACATCAACGTGACGGTGATGATGCGCGGCATCCTCACGCATGCGTTCACCCGCGTGTACTTCGACGACGAAGCCGCCGCGAACGCGGTCGACCCCGTGCTGAACGCGGTGCCGGCGGAGCGCCGCGCGACGCTCGTCGCGAAACGCGACGCGCAGCCGGGCCGCCCGGTCGTCTACCGCTTCGACATCCACATGCAGGGGCCGGAAGAGACCGTATTCTTCGACGTTTGACGCATGCGGCAGGCTTCGCCTGCCACCGCACCGCCGTGTGGCGCGATACCGACCGGCATCGCGCCACACGGCGTTTTGGGCCGCCTTCGATGATGCGCCGCGTCGTGATGCACGGTGGCTGCGGACGTCTGGCGTCATTGGCTTCCCGTGCCGAGATCGAACGCGCGATCGAAACGCATGCTGCGACAGCACATCAATCATGTGGGCGACACGATATCGTTTGCGCGTTATGCGGCGTATGCTTCGTTATCTGCAACGAGCCGACAGAATTGAATCGTACGAAGAAACAATGACAGGGATGATGCGCGACGCCGTCGGCAGGCGGCCCGCGCATTTTTTCAGACAGAGTGCCTTTGAACGCGTCTGGCCGAAGTTGGCGGACGCGTATTTTTTTGGCGCGGCGGCCCACGCAAGCGCGTGGCCTGTGCCGAATCCTAGCGACGAATCTCCAGATAGCGGCTCGGCGTGTCGCCCAGAATGCGGCGAAACGCCGACGTGAACGCGCTCGCGCTCGCATAGCCGAGATCGAGCGCGACGCGCGTCACCGGCTGCCCGTCGGTCAGGCGGGCAATCGCCGCGAGCATGCACACCTGCTGGCGCCACGCGGCGAAACTCACACCCGTCTGCGCACGGAACTGCCGCGTGAACGTGCGCCGGCTCACGCCCGCGTCGGCCGCGACCCGGTCGAGATCGGCCGCGATCGACGGCGCCGCGAACAGGTGCCGGCACACCTTCGCCAGCCGCGCGTCGGCCGGCAGCGGCGCGTGCAGCGACAGGCGCGGCATCGTCGCGATTTCCGCAACCAGCAGATCCATCAGCTTGCCCGCGCGACCGTCGACGTCGTACATGGCCGGCAAATCGATCGCATCGTCGATCAGTTGCCGCAGCAGCGGCGACACGCCATACACGCCGCACTGGGTGGGCAGCCCGGCCGCCTGCGCGGCGTCGACGGTCACGAATGCGTTGAGCATCGTGACCGGCCCGGTCATCGTCATTTCGTGCCGCACGCCGGCCGGCACCCAGCACGCGCGCTGCGGCGGCACCAGCCATCGGCCGTGCGGCGTCGACACGCTGATCGTGCCGCGCGACGCGAACGCGAATTGTCCGCGCACGTGCGCGTGATCCGGAAACGTCGTGCCCGCCGCAAAGTCGTTGGCGGTCACGACCACGCTCCGGGGAATGTGTTCGTAAGGATCTAGCAGCGTATTTCTCACGGCCCGAATTCCATCATCAATGACCCGATATCGAAGGCGGGTCGCCTTCGAACGATCTACGATCCGCTCCACCGTTGCGCGACCTCTCGGCCGCAACACCCGCCGGCCGGATCGGCCGGAGGGCAACCTCATCGGAGCGGACATGCCGAATACGTTTCATCGCGTGGGGGACGGCCCCCACCCTGTTCTCGTGCTGCACGGCTGGTTCGGCGACGCCCGCGCATTCGAACCTCTCGAAGCGTGGCTGTCGCGCGAGCACTTCAGCTATGTATTCATGGACTACCGAGGCTACGGCCGCATGCGCGACGCCCGCGGCAACTACACGATCGACGAGATCGCCGCCGACACGCTCGCGCTCGCCGACGCGCTCGGCTTCCCGACCTTCAGTCTGGTCGGCCATTCGATGGGCGGCATGGCGATCGAGAAGATCGCCGCCCTCGCGCCCGACCGCGTGCGCGCGCTGGTGCCGATCGCGCCCGTCCCGTGCGGCGGTCTGCCGTTCGACGCCGCGCGACGCGCGCTATTCGAGCGCGCTGCCGACCACCTCGCCGATCGCCGCACCATCATCGACCGCAGCACCGGCAACCGGCTGCCCGCCGCCTGGATCGAGTGGAAAGCCGCGTATTCGGCCGCCTGTTCGTCGGCGCGGGCATTCGGCGCGTACTTCCGCGCGTGGGCCGATACGGATTTCAGCGGAGACATCACGGGCATCCATCCGGTCAAGGTACTGATCGGCGAGCACGATCCGGCGTTCGACGCGGCGCTGATGGCCCGCACCTATCTGCGACGCTATCCGCTCGCCAGCGTCGACGTGCTGTGCAACGCGGGCCACTATCCGATGAACGAAACCCCACTCGCACTGGTCGCGGCGATGGAAGCATTCCTGCTCGCCGCAACGGCCCGCCCCGTCGCGATCGGCTGACCGGCCGCGCGCCGGCGGCATCGTCGCGGCACGCATCAGCGCAGCATGAACGACATCGCCGACAGGCTGTTCAGCGTGCGCACCGCGTGCTCGACCGATGGCCCGTCGAAGCGCAGCGTCACCGCATCGACGCGCTCGAGCGACGGCAGCACGCAGAACAGGTCGGCAAGCGCGGCGGTCTGCACGCGCAACGTGCACGCGGCCGGCGCGGGCCGATGCGCGCCGGCGCGCACGCCGGCCGACAGCGCCCGCGCGACCGTTTCGCGCGCCGCGGCCGCGATGCGCGCGCACGACGCGGACGGCGTGAGCGTCTCGCCGCTCGATGCGCCGCCGGCCGTCTTGACCGTCTCGAAACGCGCGTCCGGAAACAGCGGCTGCGTTTCGTCGGCGAATACGTCGTCGCCGGTCGCGAGCGCGACGTGCGCGCCGTATTCGCGCGCCAGCGCGCCGTACAGCCCGGCTTCGCCGAGCTCGACGCCGTTCAGCCACACCTGCGTGAATGCAAAGCTGTTGATCGTGTGCCCGAGCACGCCGCGCGTCTGCGATTTCGCGTGATAGCCGATCATGAATACGAGATCGGGCTGCTGTTCGAGGCCCGTCATCATGCCGAGCGTACGCGGCTTGCCGAGCACGACACGCGCCCGCGCATCGAGCCCGTCGGGCAGCAGGTTGCGAAAGCCGCCGTGCGAGTCATTGACCCAGACGGCCTGCGCGCCGCCGGCGAACGCGCCTTCGATCGCCGCGTTCGCCTCGGCGGTCATCCAGCGGCGCGCGCGTTCGTATTCCGGATTGCCGGCACGCGTCTGCTCGGCGGCGAATACACCGGCGACACCCTCGATGTCGGTCGAGATCAGGATCTTCATGACTGGGTCGGATGCCCTGCGTTATCTTCGTTGAACAAGCGGTCGAGATCGGGCGCCGCGTCGCGCAGCGATTGCCGCACGTGGCCGTCGCGTCCGGTGACCGTCACCGCCTGCAGCAACGCGTCGGCGATCGCGTGCTCGACGCTTTCGGCCGCGGCCATGAACAGCGGATCGAGCGCCGCATCGGCGACGAGGGCCGGCAGCGCGATCGTCGACGCGTCATGCGCAATCGTGTACGCGGTCGAGAAGGCAAGCCCGATGTCGCCGCTGCCATGCCCGTAGACCGAGCCCGTACGGGCCAGTCCGGCCCCCGCGCGGCGCGCGAGCCGCGACAGTTGCCGCGCGTCGAGCGGCGCATCGGTGGCCAGCAGCAGGATGATCGAGCCCTGCTCGGGCGGCGCAGCGTGCGCGGCTTCGGCCGCGCGCCGTTGCGCGACGATGCGCCCGAGCGGCACACCGCCAAGTGTCAGCATCGACAGCCGGCCGAAATTCGCGAGCACGAGCGCGCCGACCGTATACGGCCGGCCGGCCGCGACGGCCACGCGCGACGCGGAACCGATCCCGCCTTTCAGGTCGAAGCACGACATCCCGCGCCCGGCGCCCACCGCGCCGCGTGCGACGTCCCGCGATGCCGCGCGGCAGGCGTCGTCGTAATGCGCGGCGGTGACCGCGAAGGCCTGGATGTCGTTCAGGTAACCGTCGTTGCACTCGAACACGAGCGGATTGACGGTCGGCCAGTCGCGGCCGATCCGCGGATTCACCGCGATCGCCGCGCGAATCTGCGCATGGGCGACCGCGCCGACGCCGAACGTATTGGTCAGCGCGATCGGCGTATCGAGCGTGCCGAGTTCGTCGACCTGCACGAGCCCGACGCTCTTGCCGAAACCGTTGATCACGGCCGCGCCGGCCGGCACCTTGCCGCGGTACACGTCGCCCGGATGCGGCTTCACGACGGTCACGCCCGTCTGCACGCTGCCGGCATCGAGCGTGCAATGGCCGACGGTCACGCCCGGCACGTCGGCGATCGTGCCGCGCGGCCCGGCCGGCAGCGTCGCAGCCCACATCGATGCAGCCCGCATCAACGGCGCTCCAGCTTCGGGTCGAGCGCGTCGCGCAGCCCGTCGCCGAGCAGGTTGAACGCGAGCACGGTGAGGAAAATCGCGAGGCTCGGGAACACCGCGATGTGCGGCGCCGTCACCATGTCCGCGCGCGCCTCGTTGAGCATCGCGCCCCACTCCGGCGTCGGCGGCTGCGCGCCGAGCCCGAGGAACGACAGGCTCGCGGCCGTGATGATCGACGTGCCGATGCGCATCGTGAAATAGACGACGACCGACGACACGGTGCCCGGCAGGATATGCCGCATGATGATCGTCCAGTCCGACGCGCCGATGCTGCGCGCGGCCTCGACGTAGGTCATGTGCTTGAGCATCAGCGTGTTGCCGCGCACGAGCCGCGCGAACGCCGGAATGCTGAAGATCGCGACCGCGCAGATCACGTTGATCATCCCGTTGCCGAGGATCGCGACCACGCCGATCGCGAGCAGGATGCCCGGGAACGCGAACAGCACGTCGGCCACGCGCATCGTGATGCGGTCCCACCAGCCTTCGTAATAGCCGGCAAGCAGCCCGAAGAACGTGCCGATCACCGCGCCGAGCGCGACCGAGAAGAAGCCGGCGGCCAGCGAAATCCGCGTGCCCGCGACGATCCGGCTGAAGATGTCGCGGCCGAGCGAGTCGACGCCGAACCAGTGCACGGCCGACGGCCCCGCGTTCAGCGCGTCGTAGTCGAAATAGTTTTCCGGATCGAACGGCACGATGTGCGGGCCGACGAACGCGAGCACGACGAGCGCCAGCACGAAGCCGCCCGCGACGAGCGCGATGGTCTGCTTGCGGAACTTGCGCCAGAATTCGCGCCACGGCGTGCGGATCGCGGTCGGTGCGGCCGGCGCCGCGGGCTGGACAGTCGCGTTCATGCGCGCCTCACTTGAACCGGATGGTCGGGTTGATGACCGCGTACAGCACGTCGACGGTCAGGTTGATCAGGATGAATTCCAGCGAGAACAGCAGGACGATCGCCTGGATCACCGGGTAGTCGCGCATCGTCACCGCGTCGACCAGCAGGCGCCCGAGCCCCGGCCAGTTGAACACGGCCTCGACGACGATCGAGCCGCCGAGCAGGAAGCCGAACTGCAGCCCCATCATCGTGACGACCGGGATCATCGCGTTGCGCAGGCAGTGCTTGAGCACGACCATCGGCTCGTGCACGCCCTTCGCGCGTGCGGTGCGCACGAAATCCTCGTTCAGCACCTCGACGAACGACGCGCGCGTGAAGCGCGCCATCACTGCCGCGACCGCGGCGCCGAGCGTCAGCGACGGCAGCACGTAGCTCTTCCACGTGCCGTCCGGCACGACCGGCAGCCAGCCGAGCTTCACCGAGAAGATCTCCATCAGCAGCATGCCGAGCGCGAACGCGGGAAACGAGATGCCCGACACCGCGAGCGTCATCCCGAGTCGGTCGGGCCAGCGATTGCGCCAGACCGCCGACGCAATGCCGATCGCCATGCCGAACAGCGTCGACCACACCATGCTGACGAGCGTGAGCAGCAGCGTCGGCATGAAGCGCTCGCCGATCTCGGTCGACACCGGCCGCTTGCTGCGCGTCGACACACCGAAATCGCCGTGCGCGATCTTCGCGAAGAAGCGCGCGAATTGCGCGGGCAGCGGCCGGTCGAGCCCGAGATCGGCGCGCACGAGCGCGACGGTCGCCTCGTCGGCTTCGGGGCCGGCCGCGAGCCGCGCCGGGTCGCCCGGCAGCAGATGCACGAACAGGAACACCAGCACCGCGACGATCGCGAGCGTGGGCAGCAGGCCGAACAGGCGTTTGACGAGAAAATTCAGCATGGGACACCGATCGAATCAGCGCACCGGCGGCTTACGCCGCCGGCGCTGCGTGGCGGGCAAGCCGCCGTCATTTCACCGAGATCTCGTCGAAGTTGAACGAACCGTCCGGCATCACGTATGCGCCCTGCAGCCGCTTGCTGCGCGCATACACGATCTTCTCCTGCACGAGGAAGATCCACGGCGCATCGGCCCAGATCTGCTTCTGCGCATCGGCGTACAGCTCGGCCTTCTTCGTGCGGTCGACCGTCTCGAGCGCCTTCGTCAGATCGCCGTCGACCGAGTCGTTCTTGTAGTACGCGGTGTTGACGAGCTTCGGCGGCGCCGACGCGCCGGCCAGCAGCGGCGTGATCGCCCAGTTCGCCTCGCCCGTCGACGACGACCAGCCGATGTAGTACATCCGCACCGGCGCCTTCGCCGGATCGGGCGCGCTCTCGACCTTCGCGACGCGTTCGCCGGCTTCCAGCGCCTGCACCTGCACCTTCACGCCGACCTGCGCGAGCTGCTGCTGCACGAACTGGATCGCCTTCTGCGACGTCGAGTTGTTATACGCGGACCACAGCGTCGTCTCGAAGCCGTTCGGATAGCCGGCTTCCTTCAGCAGCGCCCGCGCCTTCGCCGGGTCGTACGGCCAGGGCCCGAGCTTCGTCGCGTAATCGACGCCCTGCGGCACCACGCCGGTCGACGGCGTCGCGAAACCGGAGAACGCTACCTTCGCGAGCGCTTCCTTGTTCACCGCGTAGTTCAGCGCCTGGCGCACCTTCGGGTTGTCGAACGGCTTTTGCAGCATGTTCAGCGACACGTAGCGCTGCACGATCGACGGCCGCTCTACGACGTCGACCTTCGGGTTGCTCTTCAGGTCGGCCGCCTGCTCGAACGGAATGCGGAACGCGAAATCGGCTTCGCCCGTCTTCATCAGCGCCGCGCGCGTGTTGTTGTCGACCACCGGCTTCCAGTCGATCGCGTCGATCTTCGGGTAGCCCTTCTTCCAGTAGCCGGCGAACTTCTTCACCTTCAGGTCGTCGGTCTGCTTCCACTCGACGAACTCGAACGGGCCGGTGCCGACCGGATGCAGCGCGATGTCGCGGCCCCACTTCTTCAGCGCGGCCGGCGAAATCATCACGGCCGACGGGTGCGCGAGCGTGTTGATGAACGCCGAGAACGGCTCGCGCAGCGTGACCTTCACCGTGGTCGGATCGACGGCCTCGGTCTTCTCGATCACGCGGAACATGTTGTAGCGCTTCAGGTGGTTCGCGGGATCGGTCACGCGGTCGAAGTTCGCCTTCACGGCCGCCGCGTTGAAATCGGTGCCGTCGTGGAACTTCACGCCCGAGCGCAGCTTGATCGTGTATGTCTTCGCGTCGGGGCTGGCTTCGTAGCCGGTCGCGAGCACGTTGACGAGCTTCATGTCCTTGTCGAAGCCGAACAGCCCCTGGTAGAACGACTTGACGACGGCCTGCGACACCGTGTCGTTCGCGTCGTACGGGTCCATCGTCGTGAAGGTCGAATCCACCGCCATCACCGCGGTCTGCTGCGCGAACGCGGGCAGCGCGGCCGACAGCGCGAACGCGCCGGCGAGCGCGACGAAGCATGCGCGCGGACGAAACATCGGAAACGGATGCTGCTTGTTCATGTTGCTGGGCTCCTATCGGTGAATCGGTGACGCCTCACGGGCGTTTCGGTTTCGACTGCCTGCCGGTTCGTGCGCCGTCATCGCAACGCACGACTCCACTACTCAATACGCGCCGCCGACGCGATGCGTCGCGACATAATGATCGGGGCCGACCGCGACGAGCGGCGCGACGAGCGGCTCGTCGCCGACCGCGCGGATCGGGCTCGGAATCTCGTCGGCCGCGAGCTGGCGCGGCGCATGCCGGCGCGCGGGGTCGGCGACCGGCACGGCGCTCATCAGCTTCTTCGTGTACGGGTGCTGCGGCGCCTCGAACACCGCGCGGCGCGGGCCGATCTCGACGATCTGGCCGAGATACATCACCGCGACGCGATGGCTGATGCGCTCGACCACCGCCATGTCGTGCGAGATGAACAGGTACGCGACGCCGAGTTCGCGCTGCAGGTCGAGCATCAGGTTGACGATCTGCGCCTGCACCGACACGTCGAGCGCCGACACCGACTCGTCGGCGATCACGACCTTCGGGTTCAGCGCGAGCGCGCGCGCGATCGCGATCCGCTGGCGCTGGCCGCCCGAGAATTCGTGCGGATAGCGGCGCGCGGCTTCCGGCGGCAGGCCGACCTTGTCGAGCAGCCAGTCGACGCGCGCCTGCGCTTCACGGCCGCTCGCGACGCCGTGCACGAGCAGCGGCTCCATGATCGAGAAGCCGACGGTCAGGCGCGGGTTCAGCGACGCGAACGGGTCCTGGAAGATGAACTGGATGTTCCGCCGCAGCGCCTGCAGGTCATGCCCCTTCATTGCGCTGATGTCGCGTCCGTCGAATTCGATCGAGCCGCTCTGCGATTCGACGAGGCGCAACAGCGAGCGGCCGGTGGTCGACTTGCCGCAGCCCGATTCGCCGACGAGCGCGAGCGTCTCGCCCGCGCGCAGCTCGAAGCTCACGCGCTCCACCGCATGCACGTACTGCGACACGCGGCCGAACACGCCGCTCTTCACCGGAAAGCGCGTGACGAGATCGCGCACGCGCAGGATCGGCGGCGCGGCGTGATCGACGAGCGGCTGCGCGTCGTTCGCGGCGGACGCCGCGGTCGGGGCCGCGGCCGTCGCGCTCGTGCCGTCCACCTTCAGCAGCGGGAATTTCTCCGGCGCGTCGGTGCCCTGCATCGAGCCGAGCCGCGGCACGGCCGCGAGCAGCGCCCGCGTGTAGCGATGCGCGGGCGTCGCGAAGATGCGGTCCGACTCGCCCTCCTCGACCTTCTCGCCGCGATACATCACGAGCACGCGGTCGGCCACTTCAGCCACCACGCCCATGTCGTGCGTGATGAAGATCACGCCCATGTTCATTTCGTCCTGCAGCCCACGGATCAGTTGCAGGATCTGCGCCTGGATCGTCACGTCGAGCGCGGTCGTCGGCTCGTCGGCGATCAGCAGCGCGGGCCGGCACGACAGCGCCATCGCGATCATCACGCGCTGCCGCATCCCGCCCGACAGTTGGTGCGGATAGCGCGCGAACACGCGGCGCGCTTCCGGGATGCGCACGAGATCGAGCAGCCGCAGCGCTTCCGCGCGGGCTTCGGCCGCGCTCTTCGACTGGTGCAGCGCGATCGCCTCGCTGATCTGGTCGCCGACCGTAAACACCGGGTTCAGTGACGTCATCGGCTCCTGGAAGATCATCGCGATGTCCGCGCCGCGGATGCCGCGCATCGTCGCGGCGCTCGCCTGCGCGAGATCGACCAGCGCGCCGCCACGGCGCCGGAACGCGATCCGTCCGCTCGTGATCTCGCCGCCGCCGTGCTCGACGAGCCGCATCAGCGCGAGCGACGTGACCGACTTGCCGGAGCCCGATTCGCCGACGATCGCGAGCGTCTCGCCGCGATCGACGTAAAACGACACGTTGCGCACCGCGTCGAACGTCGCGCTTTCGCGGCGGAACGTGACCGACAGGTCATCGACGGCCACCACGCGCTGCTCGGGCAGCGCCAGGGCCGACGGGTTACGGCTCGAAGTCATCGCGTATCTCCTCGTGCGATCCGGTTTCAGGCCGCGTCGTCGCGGTAGATGCCGACGACCGGCGCTTCCCCGACGCGCGCGTAGCCGCGGTACATCCCTTCGGTGTTGAACGGCATCGCGACGTTGCCGTGCGCGTCGACCGCGATGATTCCGCCGCGGCCCGCCAGGCGCGGCAGCTTGTTCATCACGACGTCGTGCGCGGCGTCGGCGAGCGACGCGCCGCGATATGCGATCTGCGCGGCGACGTCGTGGGCCGTCGCGAGCCGGATGAACATCTCGCCGGTGCCCGTCGACGAGACCGCGCAGGTCGCGTCGTCCGCATAGCAGCCGGCGCCGATGATCGGCGAATCGCCGACGCGCCCCGGCTGCTTGTTCGTGATGCCGCCCGTCGACGTCGCCGCCGCGATATGGCCATGCACGTCGCACGCGACCGCGCCGACCGTGCCGTGCTTGCGGTCCGGATCGAGCGGTTCGGCGGGTTGCGGCTGCGACTGGCCGAACACGAACGTCGCCGCATCGTGATCGAGCATCGCGCCGGCCGCCGCGCGCGCCTTGACCCACTGCGCATGCCGCGCTTCGGTATCGAAGTAGTCGGGTTCCACGAGCTCGAGCCCCTGCGCGGCCGCGAATGCGTCGGCGCCCGCGCCGGCGAACAGCACGTGTTCGCTCGCCTCCATCACGCGCCGCGCGGCGAGTACCGGATTGCGCACGCGGGTCGCGCAGCAGATCGCGCCGGCGCCGAGCGTCGCGCCGTCCATGACCGCCGCGTCGAGTTCGTGCTTGCCTTCAGCCGTATACACGGCGCCGCGCCCGGCGTTGAACAGCGGGCAATCCTCGAGCATCCGCACCGCGACGGTGACGGCGTCGAGCGCGCTGCCGCCATCGGCCAGCACCTGTTGCGCGGCCTGCAGGATCGCGGTGAGTTCGGCGCGGTACCGACGTTCGGCGTCGGTATCCATCGCTTCGCGCAGGATCGTGCCTGCGCCGCCGTGAATCGCGACGATCGCGGGTGAAGTCATGATTTTTTCGGACGGGGGGAAGAAGGGTTGGCGGCCGGCAGCGCCGCTTGCGGCTGCACGAGCCACGGCAGCAGGAATTCGGTCATCTCGGCGGCGGATTTCGCGGACCGGTGCGTGCGCAGCGCGACCGCGTCGATCAGCGCCTCGATCATCGTCAGCACCGCGGCCTCCGACGTGGCCGCGAAGCGCCGCTCGGCCTTGACGTACAGGTTCAGCGACGCGATCGGCGCGAGCGGCGATTGCGGGCCGTCGGAGATGCCGAGCACGCGCGCGCCGCGCGCGGCCGCACGACGGGCCAGCTCGATCGTGTCCTTCACGTAGCGCGGAAACGCGAGCGCGATCACGAGATCGCGCGAATCGGCGGTGTACAGACGTCGCGCCGCATGCGATGGCCCGCCGAGCAGCGCGAGCGACTGCACGCTGTCATGGCACACGGACAGTCCGTGCTCCATCAATCCGGTCAGAAACGCGCTCGACCCGGCGCCGAGAATCAGCACGCGCCGCGCGCCGACGATCGCCTCGACCGCCGCCTCGACGTCGGCCGCATCCAGTTGCGCGCGCGTGTTCTCGATGTTGGCGACAGCCTGGTCGAACACCGCATCGATCCAGACCGCGCCGCGTACGCCGGGCTCCTGCTCCTGCGCCGAACGCAGCCGCTCGACCGGCCCGAGCGTGGCCTCGAAGCCGCGCACGAGCGCCGCGCGCATCGCCGGATAGCCGTCGAAACCGAGCGCCTTCGCGAAGCGGTTCGCGGTCGCGATCGACGCATGCACGGCCTGCGCGAGCTCGTCGATCCGCATCGTCGCCGCGCGAAACGGGTTCGCCAGCACGAATTCGCCCATGCGCCGGTGAATCGGCGTCATCAACGGCATCGCCGACGCGATCCGCTCGGCGATCGCAGGTTCGTCGTAACTGACATCGGGCGGAACGAGAGGCGTCATGCGAAGGGTTGTTGCAAGGTTCGATGAAAATGAATTTACACAATCTGATGGCCGGAAAAAAATAAATTTTCATCAGGGTTGTCACCCCCGCGCACCTTCGTCAGACGTCCGCGAAGTCGCCCGCCCGCGCCGCACGGGCCTTCGACGGACGACGCCCTTCCGTCGCGACCCCGGTGTCGGGCGCACCGTCATCGGGAAAACCCCAAGCAAGTTCGTTCGAATGCAGATTCACGTTGACCGGATTCGCATTCGAACATAGGATGTTCGAAAATGATCAGTCGTCAGATAACATTGCAGTGTGATGACGACCAAATGTTCGCTCGAACACCGTGAATTCGATATAAACCGGCACAAACCGGCGCGGAGCAAGATCGGACATCGTACGAACGAAAATGAAACAAGCCATCCCGACGGATGGCCCTCATGGACCGGGCAGGCGCCGCGCGCCCGCCCTGCCTGACAGGAGACAGCAGTGAAGACAGTCAAGGCGTTGCGCTGGTGGATCATCGTGCTCGTGTGTCTCGGCACGATTCTCAACTACCTCGCACGGAATTCCCTCGCGGTGCTCGCGCCCGAGCTCAAGCAGGTGTTCGCGATCTCGACGCAGCAGTACTCGTACATCGTCGGCGCGTTCCAGATCGGCTACACGATCATGCAGCCGGTATGCGGGTTCATCGTCGACCTGATCGGGCTGCGGCTCGGCTTCGCGCTGTTCGCGATGCTGTGGTCGGTGGTCGGCGTCGCGCACGGCTTCGCGTCCGGTTGGCTGTCGCTCGGCATCCTGCGCGGCTTTCTGGGCCTGTTCGAGGCGGCCGCGATTCCGTCGGGGATGAAGGCCGTCGCCGAATGGTTTCCCGACCGCGAGAAATCCGTCGCGGTGGGCTACTTCAACGCGGGCACGTCGCTCGGCGCCGCGATCGCGCCGCCGCTCGTCGTGTTCATCTCGATGCGGTTCGGCTGGCAGGCCGCGTTCATGGTCACCGGCGCGCTCGGCTTCATCTGGGCCGCGCTCTGGTACACGCAGTACCGGTCGCCGGCCGACCATCCGCGCATCACGGCGCGGGAACGCACGCTGATCCGCGACGGCCAGGCCACGATGCCGCCCGTGTCCAGGCGCCGCGTCCGCGACGTCGTCACCGCCCGGCGCTTCTGGGCGATCGCGCTGCCGCGCTTCTTCGCGGAACCCGCATGGCAGACTTTCAGCTTCTGGATTCCGCTGTATCTCGCGACCGAGCGCCACATGCCGCTCACGCAGATCGCGGTGTTCGCGTGGATGCCGTTTCTCGCGGCCGACCTCGGCGGCATCGCCGGCGGCTACCTGTCGCCCTACCTCGCGAACCGCTTCAAGCTGCCGCTCGTGTGGTCGCGCGTCGCCGGCGTCGCGCTCGGCGCGGTGCTGATGCTCGGGCCGGCGATGATTGGGCTCGTGTCGTCGCCGTACACCGCGATTGCGCTGTTCTGCGTCGGCGGCTTCGCGCACCAGATGATCTCCGCGCTCGTCAACACGCTGTCGGCCGACGTGTTCGATTCCGAGGAGGTCGGCACCGCCAGCGGCTTCGCCGGGATGGCCGCGTGGATCGGCGGCCTCGGCTTCTCGCTGCTGGTCGGCGCGCTCGCGGACAAGATCGGCTATGCGCCGCTGTTCGCGTGCCTCGGCCTGTTCGACATCATCGGCGTCACGCTGCTCGCGGTGCTGATCCGCGGCCAGTCGAAGCAGGAACGCCTGCTCGCGCAGCACGCCTGAGCTCCGTTTTCACCAGGAATCGCCTTATGACTTCGCTCCTTCATCCGCCCGTGTTCCGCGTCGCCAGCCACCACGCGAACCGCGTGCTGCTCGCGTCCGATACGGGCGCCACCCTCGAAATCTTCGTGCTCGAGGACGACATCGTGCGCTTGCGCGTGCTGCCCAACGCGACGGCGCGCACCCCGCGCACGTGGACCATCGCGCCCGGCCTCGACGACGTGCCGCTCGACGGGCGCGACCGGCTCGACCTGAGCGGCTTCGCGCTGCCCCACTACGACTTCGCCGAAGACGACGACGGCGTGCGGATCGAAACCGCGCAGATCCGGCTCGCGGTGCGCCGGCAAGGCGGCCAATGCACGTGGTCGATGCGCGGCGCGGACGGCGCATGGCGCATCGTGCTCGCCGACCGCGCGACGCAGGCGTACAACTTCGGCTGGTGGGACGATCGTGCTTATCACTACGTCGCCCGCGAGCGGAGCGACAAGGTATTCGGCCTCGGCGAACGCGCGGGCGAACTCGACCGCACGGGCGCGCGCTTCGAGATGCGCAACATCGACGCGATGGGCTACAGCGCGAAGCACACCGACCCGCTTTACAAGCACATCCCGTTCTACATCACGTGGTCGCCCGATGCGCGCCAGGGGTTCGGGCTGTTCTACGACACGCTGTCGGACTGCACGTTCGACATGGGCCGCGAACTCGACAACTACCACGGGCTCTATCGCTACTTCGTCGCCGAGCACGGCGATCTCGACTACTACTTCATCGCGTCGCCCGATACGCCGCTCGCGGCCGCGCGGCGTTTCACGTGGCTGACCGGGCGTCCGGCGCGCACGCCGAAATGGGGGCTCGGCTATTCGGGCTCGACGATGAGCTACACCGATGCGCCGGACGCGCAGCAGCAGATGAACCAGTTCGTCGAGCAGTGCGACGCGCACGACATCCTGTGCGATTCGTTCCACCTGTCGTCGGGCTATACGTCGATCGGCGCGAAGCGCTACGTGTTCAACTGGAACCGCGACAAGTTTCCCGACGCGAAGGGTTTCGTGCAGCACTATCGCGACCACGGCATCCGCCTGTGCGCGAACATCAAGCCGTGCCTGCTGCGCGACCATCCGGCCTTCGACGACGCCGCGAAGCGCGGCCTGCTGATCCGCTCGGCCTCCGGCGAGCCCGCGTGGGTGCAGTTCTGGGACGAGGTCGGCGCGTACGTCGACTTCACGCAGCCGGACGCCTACCGCTGGTGGCGCGAGCAAGTCACGTCGGCGCTGCTGGAATACGGGATCGAGTCGACCTGGAACGACAACAACGAATACGAGATCTGGTCGCCCGACGCGATCGCGCACGGCTTCGGCCAGCCGTTTCCGGCGCGCGAGGCGAAGGTTCTGCAGACGATGCTGATGATGCGCGCGTCGCGCGACGCGCAGCGCGCGCATGCGCCGGCGCGGCGGCCGTTCCTCGTGTCGCGCTCCGGCGGCGCAGGCATGCAGCGCTACGTGCAGACGTGGTCCGGCGACAACTACACGTCGTGGGAAACGCTGCGCTACAACCTGAAGATGGGCCTCGGGCTCGCGCTGTCGGGCGTATCGAACATCGGCCACGACATCGGCGGCTTCTCCGGCCCCGCGCCGTCGCCGGAGTTGCTGCTGCGCTGGGTGCAGTTCGGCATCTTCATGCCGCGCTTCAGCATTCATTCGTGGAACGACGACGGCACCGTCAACGAACCGTGGATGTACCCGGAGATCACCGCGCAGATCGCGTCGCTGATCAAGCAGCGCTACCGGCTGCTGCCCTACCTCTATCACCTGCTGTGGCTGTCGACGACGCGCTACGAGCCCGTACTGCGGCCGACCTTCGCCGACTTCCCGGGCGACGTGCGCTGCTACGACGCGTGCGACGACATGATGCTCGGCGACGCACTGCTGGTCGCGCCGGTCGTCGATGCCGGCCAGTCCGAGCGCACGGTGTATCTGCCGTCGGGCGCACGCTGGACGTGCTGCGCGAGCGCGCAATCGTTCGACGGCGGCGCGAGCGTGACGCTGCCCGCGCCGCTCGACACGCCGGTGATGCTGCTGCGCGAAGGCCGCGTGCTGCCGCTGAACGTCGCCGAACAGCACTTCGGTGCGCGCGCCGACACGCGCGGCTTCCTCGTCGCGCCACGGATCGAGGACGGCGTCGCGTACGGCGAATGCGTCGAGGACGACGGCGAAACGGAAGCGTGGCGCGACGGCGAATACGGACTGTGGCGCATCGAGACCGGCCGCGAGGCGTCCGGCGCGCTCGGCGTGTCGGTCCGCTGGGACGGCCGCCCGGCGCGCCCGGCCGACCGTGTCGAGATCCTGTTGCCCGCGTCGCTGCAAGGCCCGGTGGCCGTGCGCGGTGCGCGCGTCGAGCAGGATACGCGGGACGGTGCATGGCGCCGCCTCGTCGTCGCGTTCGATCACTGAACCGCTGAATCGCTGAGGCCGAAGCCAACCCGATCAGACGGGCCGTTCGCGCGGCCCGCCGCCTGCCACAGAGGAGGCATTCAACCTCCCGCCCCCTTGAAAAGATGAAGAGACCCGGAGATCGACAATGACAGCACCCGTCAACCGTTATGCAATCCTCATTTTATCGGCCGCGTCGCTCGGCACGACCGCCGCCCATGCGCAGAGCAGCGTGACGCTGTACGGCGTGGTCGACGATTCGATCGCGTACGTGAACAACCAGCAGGGACACTCGAACGTCTATATGCGCGACGGCAACCTGTATGCGTCGAAGTTCGGGCTGCGCGGCGACGAGGATCTCGGCGGCGGCACGCACGCGATCTTCGACCTGCAGGCCGGCTTCAACCTGAATACGGGCGCACAGGCCGCCGCCGGCACGATCTTCAACCGCCAGGCCTTCGTCGGCCTGCGCAACGTTCGCTACGGCACGATCACGGCCGGCCGCCAGTACACGCCGTACTTCCTGTTCGTCGGCCCGTACGCGTCGAGCAGTTGGCTGACCGGCGCCACCGGCGCGCATCCCGGCGACATCGACGGCCTCGACACGACGATCCGCGTGAACAACTCGGTCACCTATACGTCGCCGACCTTCGCCGGACTCACCGCGAGCGCGATGTACGCATTCGGCGGCATCGCCGGCGCGACCGGCAAGGGCAACACGTTCAGCGCCGCGCTGCGCTACGCGAACGGGCCGATCGGGATCGCGGCCGGCTACCTGCGGATCAACAGCTCGGGTTCGTCCGCAGGCTTCCAGAATCCGGCCACCGCGGCGTCGGGCAGCTTCGCGGTATCCGTGCTGAACCAGGGTTATCTGACCGCGAAGGCCGTCGAACAGGTCGCGGCGGCCGGCAACTACACGCTCGGCGACCTGACGATGGGGCTCAACTATTCGAACGTGAAGTACCTGCCCGGCAACGGCTCGGCCTTCACCGACACGGCCGTGTTCAACACCTACGGCGCGCTCGCCGCGTACCGCTTCACGCCGACGTTCTCGGTGGCCGGCGCATTCGCGTACACGCTCGCATCGAAGGCGAACGGCGTCGCGAGCGCGGCCCGCTATCAACAGTACTCGCTGAAGGAGTCGTACAGCCTGTCGAAACGCACGACGCTCTACGCGCTGCAGGCGTACACGCATTCGAGCGGGCAGACGCTCGGCGCACAAGGCGCCGGGCACATCGTCGACGCGGCGCCGATCGTCGGCGATTCGCAGCAGCTCACGCCGTCGACGACGCGCGGCCAGTTCGTCGGCATGGCGGGGATCGCCGTCACGTTCTGAACCCGACGGGCGGCCCCTCGGCACGCTCTCCACGCCCCGGACGATGCGCACCCTGCATGCGCCGTCCGGGCGCCCCATAGACGTTCTCCACGACGTTTCCCCGTCCCGCCACCAGCCCGGCCGGCGCAGCGCGCCGGTTTTCCCGATCGCCCCGATACCTTACAATTCGTCAGGTTCGATTCCCTCTGCATACCCGTTCTTGCAGTCCTGACACCGCGGTACACTCGACGCATGCCGTATCAGGGTCCGACGCGCGACGTGCGCGCCGGGCGGCGTTGCGCGTCGTTGCGCCCACAACTGGATACCCGCCATGCCGGATCTCCGTCCCTCGCCTCGCACGACGTTCAAGCCGCAGGTCGTCCTGCCCGCGCTCGCCGTGATCGGCGCGCTGCTCGTCGTGTGCGCGCTGCACCCGAGCGAAGCCGGCGCGCTGTTCCTCGCCGGCCAGCAATGGGTCATCGCACGTTTCGACTGGTTCTACGTGCTCGCCGTCACCGGCTTCCTCGTGTTTCTCGTGCTGATTGCCGCCAGCGACTTCGGCAAGATCCGGCTCGGCCCCGACGATGCCGAACCCGAATTCAGCTTCGTGTCGTGGACGGCGATGCTGTTCGCGGCCGGCATGGGCATCGGGCTGATGTACTTCGGCGTCGGCGAGCCGATGCAGCATTTCCTGAAGCCGCCGACGGTCGCCCTCGGCACGCCCGACGCCGCGCGCGAGGCGATGCTGATGACCTTCTTCCACTGGGGCTTCCATGCTTGGGCCATCTACGGGCTGATGGGGCTCGTGCTTGCGTACTTCGGCTTCCGCTACAACCTGCCGCTGACGCTGCGCTCGGGGCTGTATCCGGTGCTGCGCGAGCGCATCGACGGCTGGATCGGCCACACGGTCGATGCGTTCGCGCTGGTCGGCACGGTCGCCGGCATCGCGACGACGCTCGGCTACGGCGTGATGCAGCTGAGCGCGGGCCTGCATACGGTCGCCGGCTGGGATACGGGCGGCAATACGTTTCGCCTCGGGCTCGTCGCGCTCGTCGTGATCCTCGCGGGGCTGTCGGCCGCGAGCGGCCTCGACAAGGGCGTGCGCAGGCTGTCCGAGCTGAACCTGCTGCTCGCGTTCCTGCTGCTCGCGTTCGTGGCCATCGCGGGCCCGACGGCGTTCCTGCTGCGCGCGCTCGCCGACAACATCGGTCAGTACCTGTCGAGCCTCGTCGACCTGTCGTTCCGCACCTATGCATACGCGCCGCCGCGCGAGGAAGGCTGGTTCGGCGGCTGGACGATCCTCTACTGGGCGTGGTGGGTGTCGTGGTCGCCGTTCGTCGGCATGTTCATCGCGCGCATCTCGCGCGGCCGCACGATCCGCCAGTTCGTGATCGGCGTGCTGCTCGTGCCGACGGCGTTCAACCTCGTGTGGATGACGGTGTTCGGCAACAGCGCGATCTGGCTCGATACGCACGGCGCGGCCGGCGCGCTCGCACAGACGGCGACCAGCGTCGATGCGCTGCTGTTCCGCTTCTTCGATTTCCTGCCGTTGCCGCAACTGCTGTCGATCGTCGCGATCGTGCTGATCGCGGTGTTCTTCGTCACGTCCGCGGATTCGGGCGCGTTCGTGATCGACCAGATCGCGACGCGCGGCAGCGCGCATTCGCCGGTCTGGCAGCGGCTGTTCTGGGCCGCGCTGCTCGGCGTGACGGCCGCGGTGCTGCTCGTCGCGGGCGGGCGATGACGCTGATCGCCGCGCTGCCGGTTGCCCTCATCATGCTCGCGCTCTGCTACGGGCTGTGGCGCGGGCTCGCGGCCGACCGCGCGCACTATTCGCAGGACGTCGCGCCGGCAACGAGCTTCTGGACCGGCCAGCACTGGCGCCATCGCCTGACGCACATCCTGCGTCAGACGACCGAGGCCGAGGCGCGCCAGTTCGTCGCGGAAACGGTCGAGCCCGCGCTGCGCAAGGTCGCCGACGAGCTGCGCGCGAGCGGCGTCGATGCGCACGTGCAGCGCGACAGCGACGATGCGGTGCGGCTCACCGTGCCGACCGCCGACCATCGCGATTTCGTGTACGGCGTGCGCGTCACCGCGAAATCCGCGGCCGCGTTCCTGGTGCGCGAGGCGGCCGAGCCGGACGCGTCGCGTACGCACGTGTATGGCATCGTCACGTTCTTCGAGGATGGCCGGCTCGGCTATGACGTCGAATACCTGCGCGGCGACGAAGTGATTGCCGACGTGCTGCGCCAATATGAACGATACGTGTCGCTCGCGGCGGACACGCGCACGCATCTGCTGAGCCGCGCGCCAGGGCACGCGACGGAGGCCGAATGAGCGGGCTACTGCACAGCCGCGCGGCCGACGTCATCGCGCTCGGCACGCTCGCCGTGCTGTACCTCGGCGGCGGCGCCATCGCGCTGTGGCGAATCCGCGCGGCGCCGCCGCGCGGCAAGGTCTACTGGATCGTCTGCGCGGCGCTGCTCGCCGGCGGCGCAATCGCGATGGCCGGCAACCTGGCGCCGGTGCCGAACAGCGGCGAAATGCCGCCCGGTTTCGCGCTCGGTGTGGAGGCCGTCCTGCTCGGTCTCGTGCTTGCGGCCGGTGGTTGCGCGTGGTTGATGCTGCGCGCGCGCCAACGCTGACGCACGCACGTCGCGCGGCCCTGCTTCGTCACACGGGTGCGCGTCATCCCGGCGCGGACGGGCGGCCAGGGCTTCCCTGATCCACTTCCGCAGCGTTCACGCTACACGTCAGGCAGACGGCGCGCGCGCCGTCACCAGCCAGCACGCCGCATCGAACCGCACCTCGGCGCCATGCACGTACGGCTCGAACGCCGCGCGCGTCGTGTCGATCACGCGCTGCCGCGTTGCTTCGTCCGTCTTCAGCAATGCGAGGCCGACGGGGCCCAGCCGAGCGATGTAGTCGCCCAGCGCGGACGCCGGCAGCGCACACGCGCGGTCGACCGGCTCGATCGCGACGTCGGCCCAGCCGCTATCCGACAGCACCGACGCGATCCGCTGCCGCTCGCCGAACGCGAACTGCCCCGGCGCACCAGGCTGGCGCGCGGGCAGGTTCGGCAACAGCGGCGCGGCCGCCCGCTCGGCCGTCGTCATGAACGGGTTGTCGGCCGCGCCGCGCCACGCGACGAACCGCATCCGCGCGCCGGGCCGCGCCGCATGCCGCAGGTTCGCGAACGCCCGCACCGGGTCGTCGAAAAACATCACGCCGAGGCGCGACACGAACAGGTCGACGCTGGCGGGCTCGAACGCATGCGTCTGCCCGTCCGCGCACACGAAACGGGCGCGCACGCCGCTGCGTTCGGCACGCGCGCGGGCAGCGTCGATCATCGGCGCCGAAATGTCGATGCCCGTGCACTGCGCGCCCGCGCCGAGCCGCTGCGCGATCGCGAGCGTGACCGCGCCCGTGCCGCAGCCGACATCGAGCACGTGCATTGCGGACGACGCTGCCGCGGCATCCGCCAGCAGCGTTTCGAACGGCTCGAACATCCGGTCCATCAGCGCCTGCGCATCGACCCATGCGCGCCCCGACGGACCGTTCCATAGCGCGGATTGCGCTTCGTTGGGCCGGTTGGCTTCCATCGTCGATTCCCTTCCGATTCGTTGATGACGAACCGGACTGTACTGCTTCAAGCCGGCTTGAAGTCAAGGTCGATTGCCCCGTTCATGCGCGCTGTCGCGCCGCGCTTTTCACATTTCTTACATTCGCGCTGCGTATCGTTGACGGCTTTCCTACGGCGCTTCCCCTTCCCATGCGACGAATCCTCTCGCGCGCGCTGCTCGTGCGCTGCGCCCCGCTTGTTGCCCTCGCCGCGCTGTCCGCGTGCTCGAATCACATCGATACGCCGGACGATCCGGCCAGCGCGTCCGCCAACGTCCAGGCCGCATGGGTCGAGATCGGCGATGCGAACCAGGCGATCGCGCGCGTCATCACAAACTACACGCCCGCGTCGGCCGGCGATCCGATATGCCCGCAACTGACCGTCGACGGCAAGCTGTCGCGCATGGCGCTGCGCGCAGGCGCGGCGACCGTCGCCCAGCGGCCGACCGCCAGCGACCCGGCCGATTCGAAACCGTCGAGCTTCCCGGTGTCCGTCTGCGAGGCCACGCTGCCCGCCGGCGCGCAGGCGGCGAGCGTCGCGGGCCGCACGCTGCCGCTGCCGAAAGCGCAGCCGCGGCGCATCGCGATCATCGCCGACACGGGCTGCCGGATGAAGAAGGCCGACAACGCATGGCAGGCGTGCAACGACGCCGCGGTCTGGCCGCTCGGCACGATCGCGGCCAGCGTCGCGAAGCTGTCGCCCGATCTCGTGCTGCACGTCGGCGATTACCACTACCGCGAGAACGCATGCCCGCCGGACATCGCCGGCTGCAAGGACAGCCCGTGGGGCTACGGCTGGGATACGTGGCAGGCCGACCTGTTCCGCCCGGCCGCGCCGCTGCTCGCGAAGGCGCCGTGGGTGGTCGTGCGCGGCAACCACGAGGAATGCGCGCGGGCGGGCCAGGCCTGGTTCCGCTTCCTCGACCCGCGCCCGTACTCCGCCGCACGCTCGTGCGACGATCCGGCCAACGACAACGACGCGAACTATTCGGAGCCCTATGCGGTTTCACTCGGCGACGGCTCGCAGGTGATCGTGTTCGACACCGCGAAGGTCGGCCGCACGCCGCTCAAGACCACCGACGCGCAGTTCGGCATCTACCAGAAGCAGTTCCAGACGGTCGCATCGCTCGCGTCGAAGCCCGGCATGACGACGACGATCTTCACGAACCATCATCCGATTCTCGCATTCGCGCCGATCGCCGGAAGCACACCCGCGCCGGGCAACCTCGCGCTGCAGTCGGTGATGTCGAGCCTCAACGCGCAGGCGTACTACCCGCCGGGCGTGCACGTCGCGCTGCACGGCCACGTGCACGATTTCCAGGCGATCAACTTCTCGTCGGGGCACCCGGCGACGATCGTGTCCGGCAACGGCGGCGACAACCTCGACGTCGCGCTGCCCGACCCGTTCCCGGCCGGCCTGACACCCGCGCCGGGCGCCGTGATCGAGCGGCTGTCGCACAACAACAGCTTCGGCTTCCTGATCATGGAGCGCAACGCCGCCCCGGCAACGGGCTGGGTGTTCCATGCGTATTCGGCGGCCGGCAAGCTCCTGGCGTCGTGCAATCAGTCGGGCAGGACGCTCGCCTGCGACAAGACGGGGTTCATCGCGCCGTGAGTGACGAAGTTCGACGTGACGGGCCGGGCGTACGTGGTCTGCACACGCTTGCCGCTACCCTGCTCGCCGGCCTGACGCTCGCGACCCACGCCGCGCCGGCCGAAACGGTCCTGCTGCCCGGCGCGCCGCCGTCGCGCGTCGTCGACACGATCGGCAACGGCACGCCGCAGGTGACGGGCAAGATCGATGCGGCCACCGCGCGCTTCGCGCCCGACCCGACGCTCGTCGCGCTCGGCCGCCGGATCTTCTTCGACGCACGGCTGTCCGAGCCGCGCGGCATGTCCTGCGCGGGCTGCCACGATCCGGGCCGCGCGTTCGCGCCGACGCTGTCGGCCGCGTCGCTCGCCGGGCCCGGCGTGCCGGAAGGCAGCCGGCCCGGGCGCTTCAGCCAGCGCAATGCGCCGTCGCTGCTGTACGTGCGCTACGTGCCGCGCCGCCACTTCTATCAGGACGACGATGCGCCCGCGCCGTCGCCGTTCGGCGGCCTGTTCAGCGACGGCCGCGCGGATACGCTCGCCGAACAGATCCGCGGGCCGCTGTTCGATCCGAACGAGATGAACAACCGGTCGCCGGCCGCGCTGCTGCGCAAGGTGAATGCGACCGAACTCGCGACCGATCTCGCCGCGCGCTTCGGCGCGCCGGTGCGGCGCGATCCCGAGCGACTGGTGCGCGCGCTCGGTTCGGCCGTCGAAGCCTATCTGCAGAGCGACGAGATGGCGCCGTTCACGTCGCGCTTCGATGCGTTCCTGCGCACGCGCAAGCCGCTCGCGCCGGCCGAGATGCGCGGGCTCGCGCTGTTCCGGAATCCGGACAAGGGCAATTGCATGACCTGCCATACGCTGTCGGACACGTCGAGCCGCCCGGAGCGCTCGCTGTTCACCGATTTCGGCTACGACGCGATCGCGGTGCCGCGCAACCGTGCGCTGCCGGCGAACCGCGATCCGCGCCACTTCGACAACGGACTGTGCGACACCGCGCGGCGGCTGCGCTGGCCCGAACCGACGCAGTGGTGCGGCTACCTGCGCACGCCGGGGCTGCGCAACGTCGCGGTCAAGCAGACGTTCATGCACAACGGCGTGTTCACGACGCTGCGCGACGCGGTCGCGTTCTACAACACGCGCTCGACCGATCCGGGCTTCTGGTATCACGGCGCCCGAACGTTCGACGACGTGCCGGCCGCCTATCGCGGCAACATCAACGTCAACTCGACGCCGATGAACCGCCGGCCCGGTACGCCGCCCGCGCTGACCGACGCGGAAATCGACGATATCGTCGCGTTTCTCGGCACGCTGACCGATGCGCGGTATACGGGCATCGCCGGACCGGCAGCGGCCGCCGCCCGGCTCACGCGCACCGCCGCGCCGGCGCGCTGACCCTGGCCGAACGGCCAGCCGACGCGCCGCCGCTTGCGGTTCCCGCAAACACTGGTTATATTTACAGTACTGTATTTATGAACAGTGAGGTGCGCGATGGAACATCTGGTCCGTATCGTCAACGACACCGATCGCCAAGTGCTGGCGTGGCTTCGTGCCCAGGTCGGCGATGCCCGCGTCGAACGCGCGGCGCGTCAGCTCGGGCATACGCGCAAGCCCTTTCCGTCGGCCGTGTGCCGGTATCTGGGCATGAGCGCGCCGGCCACGCTGCGGCCGGCCGCCGCCCGGCCGCGCGCGGCACGCGATTTCTCGGTCGGCGATCGTTACCTGTCGCTGATTCGCCAGCACCTCGCCACGCACGCGGTCGGCCGATGAAATGGCGGAGGCTTGCCGCTTCGGTACCGCGCCCGGCCGGCGCACTCGCGTATGCGGAAGTCCGACCGGCCGGCGCCGTCGCGCTTACCCGGCCGCCATGGCTTCCCGTACGAGGCGGCCGAGTGTGTCGAACGCCGCCTCGTGCGCCGCATCGAATACGCGCGCGCAGCCGGGCCGGATATAGCCGTCGAAACGGCCCGCATTCGAGAAGATCGAACCGGGCGCGATCTTGACTCCATGCGCGAGCGCGGCGTCGAACAACACATCGGAGCGCACGCCTTCCGCCAACGCGATCCACAGCATCCCGCGGGGCGGCTGGCTCATCGCGGCGATGGACGAACGCACGACGTGACGGGCGCCCGCTTCCAGCGCAGCCGCCGCACCAGCCTCACGGCCCATTCCGCCGTCGCTCGATCCATTCGAACAACGCCATTCCGGCCAGCATTGCGACGACGAACCCGATTCCCTCGGCCACTCCGAAGCCGATCGACACGATCGCAGGGCCGGGACAAAACCCGGCAATCCCCCAGCCGATGCCGAATACTGCGCTTCCCGCGACGAGGCGCACGGTAATCGCCCGCTGCGCGGGCAACTGCATCGGCAGGCCGAGCCACGACCGTGTGCGGCGCTTCGCCCACGCGAACCCGAACACCGCAACGCCGATCGCGCCCGCCATCACGAGCGCAAGCGACGGATCCCAGCGGCCCGCCAGGTCGAGAAAACCGAGCACCTTCCGGGGATCGGCCATACCCGACACGATGAGGCCGACGCCGAACAGCAGCCCTGCCAGAAACGCGAATCCTGCCTGCATGTCAGCCCCCCGCAACGTGCAGCCGCACGAACACGGTCGCGAAGCCGGCGACCATGAAGGTCGCCGTCGCGACCGCCGAGCGCAGCGCCCCGCGCGAAATTCCGCATACACCATGGCCGCTTGTGCAGCCGCCCGCGTATCGTGTGCCGATCCCGACCAGCAGCCCGGCCGCCATCACGTCAAGCCAACTGGCGTCGACCTGCGGCATCGAGTTGCTCCCGGCGAAACGCATGACGACGGGTGCGACGATCATCCCGGCGACGAACGCCGCGCGCCAGCCGCGCTCTGCACGGCCCGCCGTCAGCAGGCCGCCGACGATCCCGCTGATACCGGCGATCCGGCCGTTGAACGCGACCAGCCACACGGCCGCGCACCCGATCATCACGCCGCCGATGAGCGACAGCCACGGCGTGAAATGAAGCGCATCAATCTGCATCGCGTACCTCCTTCACGGTCGCCCCGCAAAACTGTTCGTACAGCACGCCCATCACCGCAATCGCGGCCGGACTGTCGAGCGAATAGTGAATCGCCTTGCCTTCGCGGCGCGTACGAACCAGCGCGTTGTCCCGCAATACGCCGAGCTGCTGCGACAGCGTCGGTTGATGGATGTCCAGGCGCGCCTCGAGATCGCTCACGCAGCGCTCGCCCTGCGACAGTTCGCACAGCAGCAGCAGACGGTCGGGATTCGACATCACCTTCAGGAGCGCACAGGCCGATCCGGCGGCGGCGCGCATCTGGTCGGGGCCGGGTAGCCCGGCCGGGAAATCGTCGTTCATCGGCGGAGGGATATGATTAAAGAATCAATATTATATTATTTTGTATATTGTTATTTTTCCCGCTGCTTGCCGGATCGGCAATTCGGTTGATCACCCTCAATCAGACCTCCTTGCCTACCGTCACGCGGGCCCCGCCGCGCGGCGCCTCATGCAGTTGAACTGCGATCGCATCCTGCCGATGGAGCTCGACGGCGCGGGCACTGTGTCGATGAACTGGCACCGCGACAGAAGGAGCCGCCACCCGTGCCCATGCCCACGACGCTCGATCGCCTGCGCGCTGGTGGCGAGCCGAGGCCGGCGGCCAGGAAAAGTGAAGGTGAAATAAAGATGGAAGGAGCGGCACGGCCCGGCGCAAACCGGGGCCGCTTCATCACAGTCCGCCAGCGTCACGCATCATGCGCTGTCGCAGGCCCCCGTGCCGTCGAGCATCAACGTGCCGATCCGCGCGGGCACGAGCGGCGTGCGAGGCAGGGGCGGCGTCCAGCCGAACAGCGCCTGCGCGGCCGCGCCGCACACGCGCCCCTGGCACGCGCCCATCCCGCAACGCGACTGCAGCTTGGCGGCCGTCCAGCCCGGTTCCCGCGCGACCGCGTCGAACCGCACGTCTTCGCAACGACACAGCAGCGTGTCGGGCCGCGCGAGCCGGCGGATCGGTTCGCGGATCGCGAAGCGCTCACGCACGGCATCCGCGAAAGCCTGCCAGTGCGCGCGCCGGGCGACGAGAGCGGCCAACAGTGCCGTTTGCCCCGTCGCCGCGTAGCCCGCGATCTCACCTTCGACCATCGCCAGCTCGCTGCCGCCGACGCCCGTGCACTCGCCCGCCGCGAAATACCCGTCGCGGCTCGTGCGCTGGTGCGCGTCGACGGCCACCGCGTCGTTCTCGATCCGGCAGCCGAGATGCCGCGGCAGCACGGTATTGGGCACGAGGCCGAAGCCGCATGCGAGCCGGTCGCAGTCGACGTCGAATTCGCGATCGCCGTGCCGGATCCGCACGCGTTCGAGCCGCTCGTCGCCGAACGCCTCGACGACGTACGCAGCGGGCCGATACGCGGTCGTGACGAGCTTCGCGGCCTGCGCGAGCTTCGACGGCCAGCGCCACAGCCCCGTACCGAAGCCGGCCACGTCGCGCCAAGCGGCCTGTTCGAGCACGTGCGATACGCGCGCGCCGGCCTGCCGGGCCGTCGCCGCGCTCGCCAGCAGCAGCGGCCCGCTGCCTGCGATCACCATGCGCTGCCCGCGCACGTCGAGCCCGTACTTGATCAGTGCCTGCACGCCGCCCGCGCCGGTCACGCCCGGCAGCGTCCAACCCGGAAACGGCAGCAGCAGCTCGCGCGCGCCGCAGCAGAGAATCAGCGTCCGGAAATCGAGCAGCCGCCCGCGTTCGTCGTCTTCGAGCAGCAGCGTGCCCGGCTGCGTTTCGGCGACGATGCGCGTCGCCGCGAGATGCGTGACGTTCGGCTGGCGCAGCACGGCGAGGCGTGCGGCCGCGGCCGGCGTCGGTGCGACTGCTGCCGGCTGCCGCCAGATCTGCCCGCCCGCGCGCGGGTTGTCGTCGACGATCGCAACCGTCGCGCCGCTTCGTGCGGCGGCCCGCGCGGCCGACAGCCCGGCCGGGCCCGCGCCGACGATCGCGACGTCGACGCTCAATCGTTCCTGTTTCATCGCGTGCGCTCCACCTGCATGCCGTCGCGGCACAGCGTCTGGCACGCGAGCCGGCGCCGGCCGTCGATCGTCATCCGGCACTCCTGGCAGATACCCATCCCGCAAAACGGGGCACGCACCGCGCCCGTGCACGACACGCGCGTCGTGTCGTCGCCGCTCGCCGCGACGGCGGCCGCGACGGTCGCGCCATCGGCCACCGTCATCGCGCGGCCGTCCAGATGAATGATCATGTCAGCCTCCGCCGGGCCGCCCCAAGGCGGCTGACCGCCCTCGCGGGGGACGCCTTGCATGGGACCGACGCCAGCGCCGAAGCGCCAACTCCGGTCGACAGCGGACGAAGTGAACGTGGGGGTCGTTTCATGTCAGCGCTCCGGCTACGCGGGACGCGCTCAAGAAGCGTCCCGGCAAATACGGTTCGATATCGATGGGCGGCCGCTCGCCGGCCATCAGCGCGGCGACGATCCGCGCACTGCCCGGCGCGGTCGTCACGCCGAGCCCTTCGTGCCCGACCGCGAGCCACACGCCCGGGCGCGACGGATGCTCGCCGAGCAGCGGCAGGCCGTCAGGGCTCGCGGAGCGGAAGCCGGTCCATGCGCGGATGCCGTTCAGCTCGGCCAGATCCGGCAGGTAGCCGGCCGCGCGGCGCAGCATGCGCGCGAGCACGGGCGGCTCGACCTGCGCATCCTCGGTGTCGAACTGGCGCGACGAGCCGATCAGCAACTGACCGGTCGGCCGCGGCTGCACGTTGAACGCGACCGACGTGCCGTCGCTCGCGTGCGCGCTCGCCGCATAGCCGAGCTCGACGAGCTGGTGCGACACGTGGCCCGGATAGCGGTCGGTGATCAGCAGATGGCCCTTTTTCGGGCGCAGCGGCAGTTCGGGCAGCAGCGCGCGCGCCGCCACGCCGTTCGCGACGACCACACGCTCCGCGCGCAGCACGTCGCCGCTCGCGAGCATCACGCTCGGGCCATCGACCGCGACGGCCCTGTCGCGACGCAACGTGATGCGCGGCGCGCGCTGCAGCAGCCAGTTCGCGGTGACGGGCGCGTAGAGGATCGCGTCGCCGGAAATCTTCAGCGCGCCGCCGAGGCCCGCGCGCAGCATCGGCTCCAGTCGCGCGAGCGCTGCCGCATCGATCAGCTCGCCGGCCACACCGTGCGCGGCGAGCGTCGCCTGTTTCGCGCGCGCCAGATCCATCTCGTGCGCATCGGCCGCGAGCCACAGCGTGCCGCAATTGCGGTATGCGCAGCCGTCGGGCATCTCGCCGCTCAACGCGCGCCAGAGTTCGATCGAGTAATGGCTCAGCGCGAGTTCGGCCGCGTTGTCGTCCATCGCGACGAGGTGCCCCATGCCTGCGCCGGTCGCGCCGCCGCTCGCGTCGTCGACGACGAGCACGCGCAGCCCGCGCCGCGCGAGTTCGTGCGCGCACGCCGCGCCGACGATGCCGGCGCCGATCACGACGACGTCGGTCTTCGTTTCGCTCACGACCCGATGCCCCACCCGAACGGATCGTCTTCCTCGATCAGCAGCGTCGCTTCCGCGCTCAGATGCGCGCTGCCGCGAATCGTCGGCACGATGCCGCCGTCGGCCAGCTCGTAGCTCGCGTGGAACACGCTGCCGATCACGCTCGCCTGCCGCCACACCGCGCCCGGCGCGAGCTTGCCGTCGGCCGCGAGGCACGCGAGTTTCGCGCTGGTGCCGGTGCCGCACGGCGAACGGTCATAAGCGAGCCCCGGGCACAGCACGAAGCTGCGGCTGTCGTGCGCGGGATCGTCGGCGAACAGCTCGATGTGGTCGATCTCGCCGCCGTTGGCGCCGGTGATGCCCGCGCGTTCGAGCCCTGCGCGCACGGCCGACGCATACGCGGTAAGCGCCGCGACGTTGTCGCCGGCGATGTGCTGCCCGTGGTCGCTGACCAGGAAGAACCAGTTGCCGCCCCACGCGACGTCGCCCTTCACGGGGCCGTATCCCGGCACGTCGACTTCGACGGCCTGCGCGTGGCGATACGCGGGCACATTGCGCACGCTGACCGACAGGTCGTCGTGCAGCGTCGCCTCGACGGTGCCGACCGGCGTCTCGATCCGGTGCACGCCCGGCGCGATGCGGCCCATGTGATGCAGCGTGCGCACGACGCCGATCGTGCCGTGCCCGCACATGCCCAGGTAGCCGCTATTGTTGAAGAAGATCACGCCGGCCGCCGCGTCCGGCGAGACGGGCTCGCACAGCAGCGCGCCGACCAGCACGTCGCTGCCGCGCGGCTCCAGGATGCACGCGGTGCGGTAGCGATCGTACTCGCGCGCGAGCACGTCGCGACGCTCGGCCATCGTGCCGTTGCCGAGCGACGGAAAGCCGGACACGACGAGCCGAGTGGGTTCGCCGCCCGTGTGCGAATCGATGATCTGGATGCGCTTCATCATGAGCCGTCCGAAGTGGGGAAAGGAGCATAGCTTCCTCCGTCGCGCGTCCGTCCGCTTGTGGCTTTTCGATGAGGACGACGACGAAATCGGCATAGTGCCACGCGCCCCCGGCGCCCCTGCCGGCCGCTGTGCCGATTTCGTCATTTTGCTCCGCGATACGACTCAAGCGTGATGGGCGTTTGCGCGGCGATACTGGTTGCCACACCGACACCTGTCGGCCGACCGATACGAACACGTAGGAGATTTCAGTGAGCCGAAACGCCATTCAGTGGACCGGGGTTTTCCCGGCCGTCAGCACGCAGTTCAAGCCGGACTTTTCCCTCGACATCGACGCCACGCACCGCGTGGTCAAGAACCTGGTGAACGACGGCGTGTCGGGCCTCGTGGTCTGCGGCACGGTCGGCGAAAACACGTCGCTGTCGACGAGCGAGAAGCTCCAGGTGATCGAAGCCGCACGCGACGCGGCCGGCGGCAAGGTTCCCGTGATCGCCGGCATCGCTGAATTCACGACCGAATTCGCGCGCAACACGGTGCGCGAAGCGCAGCGCGTCGGCGTCGACGGCGTGATGGTGATGCCCGCGCTCGTCTACTCGGCGAAACCGCACGAAACCGCCGCGCACTTTCGCGCGGTCGCGACGAGCACCGACCTGCCGGTGATGGTCTACAACAACCCGCCGATCTACAAGAACGACGTGACGCCCGACGTGCTGATCGCGCTGCAGGATTGCGAGAACATCGTCTGCTTCAAGGATTCGTCGGGCGATACGCGCCGCTTCATCGACCTGCGCAACGCGGTCGGCGATCGCTTCGTGCTGTTCGCGGGCCTCGACGACGTCGTGG
Organism: Burkholderia sp. AU16482; assembly: GCF_002223285.1. Taxonomy (NCBI): domain Bacteria; kingdom Pseudomonadati; phylum Pseudomonadota; class Betaproteobacteria; order Burkholderiales; family Burkholderiaceae; genus Burkholderia; species Burkholderia sp. AU16482. The sequence goes on along the minus strand of NZ_NKEY01000006.1, from coordinate 865,435 downwards.
TCGAGAGCATCGCGGTCGGCGCCGAAGGCTGGGTGTCGGGCATGTCGAACGCATTTCCGAAGGAAGGCGAAACGCTGTTCCGCCTCGCGAAGCAGAAGCGCTTCGACGAAGCGCTCGCGCTGTATCGCTGGTTCATGCCGCTGCTGCACCTCGACGCACGCCCGGACCTCGTGCAGTGCATCAAGCTGTGCGAAGAGCTGGTCGGCCGCGGCAGCGCGATCACGCGTCCGCCGCGCCTCGCGCTGCAAGGCGACACGCTCGCGGAAGTGAAGGCGATCGTCGCGAAGGCGCTGGAAACGCGCCCGGTGCTGCCCGACGTCGGTCTCTGATCGACGCCCCCGGCGGCGGCGCGCGGGCTTGCCCCGCTACGCGCCGCCGTCTCCGGTCCGGCATGGCCCGCGGGCCGTTCACGCCCACCCCGGCGTCACGCCGCGCGTGAACGGGCCGCGGCCCGCCCCGGTCGTTCGAACCGGGCGACGCCGGCCTGCAGGCGAGCGCCACTGCTCCGTCGGAGCGCGGCGCACATCGAGCCTGTGCCGATATTCCCTCCAGGAGACAAGCCCATGCCAGGCCAAGGCAACGCACACCCGTCCGTCCCGCTTTCCCGTTCCGCGCGCCCCGACGCGGGTCACGGCAAGTTCAAGAAACAGCTGTCGCTGACCGATCTCACGTTCATCGGTCTCGGCGCCATTTTCGGTTCGGGGTGGCTGTTCGCCGCGAGTCACGTATCGACGATCGCGGGCCCGGCCGGCATCTTCTCGTGGCTGCTCGGCGGCTTCGCGGTGCTGCTGCTCGGCATCGTCTACTGCGAACTCGGCGCCGCGCTGCCGCGCGCGGGCGGCGTGGTGCGCTACCCGGTGTTCTCGCACGGCCCGCTGCTCGGCTACCTGATGGGCTTCATCACGCTGATCGCGTTCTCGAGCCTGATCGCGATCGAAGTGGTCGCCGCGCGCCAGTACGCGGCCGCGTGGTTTCCGGGCCTGACGATCGAAGGATCGAGCGACCCGACGACACTCGGCTGGCTCGTGCAGGCGGCGCTGCTCTGCTTCTTCTTTTACCTGAACTATTCGAGCGTGAAGACGTTCGCGAAGGCGAACAACATCATCAGCGTCTTCAAGTTCATCGTGCCGCTCGCGGTGATCGGCGTGCTGTTCACGTTCTTCAAGCCCGCGAACCTGACCGTGCACGGCTTCGCGCCGTTCGGCATGCCGGGCATCGAGATGGCCGTGTCGGCCGGCGGCATCATCTTCGCGTATCTCGGGCTCACGCCGATCGTCTCGGTCGCGAGCGAGGTGCGCAATCCGCAGCGCACGATCCCGATCGCGCTGATCCTGTCGATCCTGCTGTCGACGCTGATCTACGTGCTGCTGCAACTCGCGTTCATCGGCAGCATCCCGACGGCCATGCTCGCCGCCGGCTGGCACGACGTGAGCAAGGCGTTCTCACTGCCGTACCGCGACATCGCCCTTGCACTCGGCGTCGGCTGGCTCGCGGTGATGGTCGTCGCCGACGCGATGATCTCGCCGAGCGGCTGCGGCAACATCTACATGAACGCGACGCCGCGCGTGGTCTACGGCTGGGCGAAAACGGGCACGTTCTTCAAGGTGTTCACACGCGTCGACGAAGCGTCGGGCATCCCGCGCGCGGGCCTGTGGCTCACGTTCGGCCTCGCGATCTTCTGGACGCTGCCGTTTCCGTCGTGGGAAGCGCTGATCAACATCGTGTCGGCCGCGCTGGTATTGAGCTATGCGGTCGCGCCCGTGTCGGTCGCCGCGCTGCGCCGCACCGCGCCCGACCTGCCGCGGCCGTTCCGCGCCAGCGCGTTCGGCGTCACCGGCCCCGCGTCGTTCGTGATCGCCGCGCTGATCGTCTACTGGTCGGGCTGGAGCACCGTGTCCTGGCTGCTCGGGCTGCAGATCGTGATGTTCGTCATCTATCTCGCGTGCCGCCGCTGGGTGCCGACCGCGCAGCTGAGCCTCGCCGAGCAGGTGCGTTCGTCCGCGTGGCTGATCGCGTTCTATGCAGCGATGATCGTGCTGTCGTATCTCGGCGGCTTCGGCGGCACGGGCCGGCTCGCGCATCCGTACGACACGGTCGTCGTCGCGGCCGTCGCGCTCGTCATCTACTACTGGGGCGCAAACACCGGCGTGCGCGCCGACAAGCTGCAACTCGACGACGACGAGGACTGACGCGCCCGCGCCCTTTTTCAGCCCTTTTCCCCTTCCAACGGCCGGGCGCAGTACGCCCGGCCCTGCCTTTTCCGAGGAAAACCATGCAACTCACAGGTCAGCTCCTGATCGGCCCGTCGGCCGTCACCGGGCAGAACGGCACCCTCCACGCGCTCGCCGCCGCCACCGGCGAACCGCTCGAACCGGCGTTCGGCGGCGCGAGCCTGCACGACCTCGAAACGGCGTGCGCGCTCGCCGACGACGCGTTCGACACCTATCGCGAAACGTCGCCCGACGCGCGCGCCGCGTTCCTCGACGCGATCGGCCGCCACATCATGGCGCTCGGCGACGACCTGATCGAGCGCTGCGTCGTCGAAACCGGGCTGCCGCGCGCACGCATCGAAGGCGAACGCGGCCGCACGGTCGGGCAGCTCGCGCTGTTCGCGTCGCTCGTCCGGGACGGCGGCTTTCTCGACGCGCGGATCGATCCGGCGCGTCCCGAGCGCAAGCCGCTGCCGCGCGTCGACCTGCGCCTGCGCAACGTCGCGCTCGGGCCCGTCGCCGTGTTCGGTGCGTCGAACTTCCCGCTCGCGTTCTCGGTGGCCGGCGGCGACACGGCGTCGGCGCTCGCGGCCGGCTGCCCGGTGATCGTCAAGGCGCATTCCGCGCATCCGGGCACGTCGGAACTCGTCGGCCGCGCGATCCAGCAGGCCGTGCGCGAATGCGGGATGCCGACCGGCGTGTTCTCGCTGCTGTTCGACGCATCGCGCGAGATCGGTCAGGCGCTCGTCGCCGATCCGCGCATCAAGGCGGTCGGCTTCACCGGCTCGCGCCGCGGCGGCGTCGCGCTGATGCATATCGCGGCCGCGCGAGCCGAGCCGATTCCCGTCTATGCGGAAATGAGCTCGATCAATCCCGTGCTGCTGTGTCCCGCCGCGCTCGACGCCCGTCACGACACCATCGCAGCGCAGTTCGTCGCGTCGCTCACGCTCGGCGCCGGCCAGTTCTGCACGAATCCAGGCCTCGTGCTCGCGGTGGACGGCCCCGCGCTGCGCGCATTCGAAGCCGCGGCGGCCGATGCCGTGCGTGCCGTCGCCGCGCAGACGATGCTGACACCGGCTATCCACGCGAGCTACGCGCAAGGCGTCGCGGCGCTGCGCGATCACGATGCGGTCGAGCTGCTGGCCGAAGGCGCGGAAGGCGGCCGTCACCAGGCCCGCGCGGCGCTGTTCGCGACGTCCGCCGATGCGTTCATCGCCCACCCCGAGTTGCGCGACGAAGTATTCGGCCCCGCGTCGCTGATCGTCCGCTGCGCGGACGCCGACACGCTGCATCGCGTGCTGAAGTCGCTCGAAGGTCAGTTGACGATCGCCGCGCATCTCGCCGACGGCGACGCGGCACTGTTCGCCGCGCTGCGCCCGACGCTCGAACGCAAGGCCGGCCGCATTCTCGTCAACGGTTTCGGCACGGGCGTCGAGGTCGGCCACGCGATGGTGCACGGCGGCCCGTTCCCGGCGACGTCCGACACGCGCACGACGTCCGTCGGCGCACGCGCGATCGAGCGCTTCCTGCGCCCCGTGTCGTACCAGGACGTGCCGGACGCGTTGCTGCCGGACGCGATTCGCAGCGGCAATCCGCTGCACGTGCCGCAACGCATCGACGGCGTGCCCGCCCCGCGCGAGGTGAACCATGGCTGAGCGCGCAACCGAAGTCGTCCTGTCGCTCGATGAAGTGCGCGCACTCGCGCTGCGCGTGCTGACGCACAACGGGATGTCCGACGCGCATGCGCACGCCATCGCCAACGTGATCACGCAGGGCCAGCGCGACGAGTGCCATTCGCACGGCGTGTACCGGCTGCTCGTCTGCGTGCGCTCGCTGAAAAAAGGCAAGGTCGATCCGCAAGCCGTGCCGACGCTGCGCCGGCTGTCGTCATCGATCGTCGCGGTCGACGCGCATCGCGGCTTCTCGCTGCTGAGCTTCGAGACCGGGCTGCCCGTGCTGGTCGAGATGGCGAAGCAGCACGGCATCGCCGCGATGGCGATCAACCATTGCTACCACTTCTCCGCGCTGTGGCCCGAGGTCGAGGCGATCGCCGCCGAAGGGCTGGTCGGCATCGCGATGAACCCCAGCCATAGCTGGGTCGCGCCGGAAGGCGGCCGCGAACCGGTGTTCGGCACCAACCCGATCGCGTTCGCATGGCCGCGCCCGGGCGGCGAGCCGTTCGTGTTCGATTTCGCGACGAGCGCGATCGCGCGCGGCGACATCGAGCTGCACGCGAAACAGGGCAAGACGATTCCGCCGCACTGGGCGATCGACGCCGACGGCCAGCCGACCACCGACCCGAAAGCCGCGCTGCAGGGCGCGATGCGCACGTTCGGCGGGCACAAGGGCTCGGCGCTCGCGGCGATGGTCGAGCTGCTCGGCGGCGCGCTGATCGGCGACATGACGAGCCGGGAATCGATGGATTTCGACGAAGGCGTCGGCGCGACGCCTTGCCACGGCGAGCTCGTGATCGCGTTCGACCCGAAGGTGTTTCTCGGCGACGATCTCGACGCGGGGCTCGCGCGCGGCGAACGGATGTTCGAATCGATCGTCGCGCAAGGCGCGCGACTGCCGTCGCAACGGCGCTTCGACGCCCGCGCGCGCAGCATCGCAAACGGCGTGCGGATTCCGAAGGCGCTGTACGACGAGATCCTGACGCTGCTCGATTGACGCGCGATCGAGCCGCACGGCGCGGCTTCACCATCGGCAGAACGGGCGGTGAAGCCGCGCGCCCGTTGCGCCGGCAATGACCTGCGTCGGGCTGCGTGCCGGCGAGCCCGGGCGCGCCGGGCGAGCATGGCCCCTGGCCGGCGCGCCGCTCGCCCGCTCCCGCCGGCGCCACGGGCCCGGCGGCTGTGGGATAATCGCGAAGTTTGCCCAGGGCGCAGCTCAAGAGGTTGTTCGCACGGGCGCGAGAGAGGCCTTTATTCCCGAGCCTCCACCCTTTTCCCGCGATATTTCTTCAGCTTTCACCATGCCCACTTACCGTTCCAAAACCTCCACCGCCGGCCGCAACATGGCAGGTGCGCGCTCGCTGTGGCGTGCCACCGGCATGAAAGACGACGATTTCTCGAAACCGATCATCGCGGTCGTCAACTCGTTCACCCAGTTCGTGCCCGGGCACGTGCACCTGAAGGATCTCGGCCAGCTCGTCGCGCGCGAGATCGAAGCCGCGGGCGGCGTCGCGAAGGAATTCAACACGATCGCGGTCGACGACGGCATCGCGATGGGCCACGACGGCATGCTGTACTCGCTGCCGAGCCGCGACATCATCGCCGACTCGGTCGAATACATGGTGAACGCGCACTGCGCGGACGCGATGGTATGCATCTCGAACTGCGACAAGATCACGCCGGGGATGCTGATGGCCGCGATGCGCCTGAACATTCCGGTGATCTTCGTGTCGGGCGGCCCGATGGAAGCCGGCAAGACGCGCCTCGCGAACCCGGTCACCAAAGCCATCGAACTGAAGAAGCTCGACCTCGTCGACGCGATGGTGATCGCGGCCGACCAGTCGTATTCGGATGCCGACGTCGCCGAAGTCGAACGCTCGGCGTGCCCGACCTGCGGCTCGTGCTCGGGCATGTTCACCGCGAACTCGATGAACTGCCTGACCGAAGCGCTCGGCCTGTCGCTGCCCGGCAACGGCACGGTCGTCGCCACGCACGCCGATCGCGAACAGCTGTTCAAGCGCGCCGGCCGCCGCATCGTCGAACTGACGCGCCAGCACTACGAGCAGGACGACGAACGCGTGCTGCCCCGCTCGGTCGGCTTCAAGGCGTTCGAGAACGCGATGACGCTCGACATCGCGATGGGCGGCTCGACCAACACGATCCTGCACCTGCTCGCGATCGCGCAGGAAGCCGGCATCGACTTCACGATGAAGGACATCGACCGCCTGTCGCGCACCGTGCCGCAGCTGTGCAAGGTCGCGCCGAACACGAACAAGTACCACATCGAGGACGTGCACCGCGCAGGCGGCATCATGGCGATCCTCGGCGAGCTCGAGCGCGCCGGCAAGCTGCACACCGACGTGCCGACCGTCCACGCGCCGACGTTGAAGGACGCGCTCGACCAGTGGGACATCGTCCGCACGCAGGACGAAGCGGTCCGCACGTTCTACCTGGCCGGCCCGGCCGGCATTCCGACGCAGGTCGCGTTCAGCCAAAACACGCGCTGGCCGAGCCTCGACCTCGACCGCGCCGAAGGCTGCATCCGCTCGTACGAGCATGCGTTCTCGAAGGAAGGCGGCCTCGCCGTGCTGACCGGCAACATCGCGCTCGACGGCTGCGTGGTGAAGACGGCCGGCGTCGACGAGAGCATCCTCGTGTTCGAAGGCTCGGCTCACGTGACCGAATCGCAGGACGAAGCGGTCGAGAACATTCTGAACGACAAGGTCAAGGCCGGCGACGTCGTGATCGTGCGCTACGAAGGCCCGAAGGGCGGCCCGGGCATGCAGGAAATGCTCTACCCGACCAGCTACATCAAGTCGAAGGGCCTCGGCAAGGCATGCGCGCTGCTGACGGACGGCCGTTTCTCGGGCGGTACGTCGGGCCTGTCGATCGGCCACTGCTCGCCGGAAGCGGCAGCGGGCGGCGCGATCGGCCTCGTGCGCGACGGCGACCGCATCCGCATCGACATCCCGAACCGCACGATCGACGTGCTGGTGTCGGACGAGGAACTGGCGCGCCGCCGCGAGGAGCAGAACGCGAAGGGCTGGAAGCCCGCCCAGCCGCGTCCGCGCAAGGTGTCCGCGGCGCTGAAGGCATACGCGAAGCTGGTGATGTCGGCCGACAAGGGTGCGGTACGCGACCTGTCCCTGCTCGACGACTGATGCGACGCGCTACAGGCGGCGGGTAGCGGCTTGCCCGCTTCCCGTTCGCCCGATCCGAAAGCCGCTCTTCGGAGCGGCTTTTTTTCGTCCGTTGCCCGGAGAAGCCGCGGCACCGGCGCCCTCAGTGACGGAGTTCGTCGGGGCCACCGCCTGCGCCGCGATTACCGCCGCCATTTCCGCCGCCTTGCGGCCGCGCATAACCGCCGCCCCCCTGCCGCACCGGCGGCGGCATCATGTGGCCCTCGCCGCCCGGCATGGGCGATGACGGGCGCGGCACGGCCGGCGGCGGGCTGGCCGGACGTGCATTACCCACCCCACCCGGCATCGGGGTCGGCGCTGGCGGGCTGGCCGGGCGCGCATTACCCACTCCACCCGGCATCGGTGTCGGTGCAGGAGCAGCCGGTGGCGGCACGCGATTCGCGCCGTTCCAGCCGCCGCGCGTGGCCGATGGCCGCGTGTCATGCACGGGCGGCGGGCCGGCCGGCGCGACCTGCATCGGTGCGCCCGGCCGCGGCCGCCCTTGCCCCGGCGGCATGCCGCCGGGACCGAGCCGCGGCTCCGCACGGCGCGCCCAGCGATCGCGGTCGGGATACCACGGGCGGTGCCGGTAATAGCGGTCCCAGTACGCGCCGATCGCGAATCCGGTCACCGGCACACCGATGATCGCGCCGTACTCGAGCAGCGGCACATAGTTGCCCTGGTACGGATAGTCGAGCAACTGCGCATCGATCCAGCCGCGCACGCCCGGCAGCGCGACGTCGCACCACGTGTAGTCGCTCAGGCAGCCGAATACGTCCAGCGCGGTGCCGGGCGGAATCTGCGCGACCACCGGATAATCGGGCGCCGGCCCCGCAAACAGCTCGGCCGGCGAATTCGTGTAAGCGCTGCTCTGCGCATCGGCGACGCCCGGCACGGCCGCGAGGCCGGCCAGGACGACGCACAGACTTCGGACAATCGTGTTCAACATGATGCTCTCCCGCGCCGCGCCGCCGCGCGCCCGTCAGTGCCGATGGCCGCCGCCCCAGTGGCCGCCACCCCAGTGGCCCCCGCCCCCATGGCCGCCACCCCAATGCCCGCCACCCCACGGACGATGCCAGTACCCGCCGCGCCCGCCCCAGTATCCGCCGCCGCCCCAGCGGCCCCAGAAGCCGATCGTCACGGGCGGCCCGTACCAGCCTGAGTAGTACGCCGGGTAGTAATACGGATACGGCGCCGGCACGTAGGCCGGGGCGACATACACGGGCACCGCCGTGCCGGCGTCGACCTGCGCTTGCGGCACGGTCGACTGGGCCGGGCCAGGCGTGGCCGGTGCAGCCGGAATCTCGCGCTGCGTCACCGTGGCGGGCACGGGTGCGTAATAAGGTGCATAGCCGTACGGGCTCGTGTAGTAGCAGCCGCCAAGCATCAGTGCGGCCAGCGCGACGACGGCCGGCCTCGCGGCGGGAATCGGGTTCATCTCGTACTCCGGCGGAATCCGTGCGCCACCGCCAGGCGGCGCGCGTGACTCTAGCTTACGTCCCCTGCGGATTTCCGCGCGTATGATCGGTTACTTTTTGTTTCCTGCTCCGGCGCGCCGCGCGGGCACGCCGCGTGCTGGCCCGTCCGCGGCGCCGGCGTTGAAGTTAGCGCAAATGCCCTCAACTTGAACGATGTCGGGCTGACCGGCGCGGACGGGCGTCCGCGATCCACCGGCAACCGCAAACCGGCGAGCTTCGGCCCGCCCAGACAGGAACGCGGCTCGCGCCGCCATCGACATGACTACGCCACGCCCCACTCTCCGGGCGGACACACCGCTCGATCCGATCATCCAGTTGCTGGCGCTCGCCGGCGAGCAGGGTTATCTGACGCACGCCGACCTCGTCGACGCGCTGCCGCCCGAAAGCGACAGCCCCGATGCGCTCGACGTCGTACGCGCCGCGCTCGCCGACATCGGCATCGCGGTACTCGACGAGCCGGCCGCGCCCGCACCGTTCGCCGGCGCGGCGCCGGTCGAGGTCGATCGCGACGCGCTCGACGAAGGCAGGGCCATGCTCGGCGACCTCGCACGCGGCACGAGCGCGTCGACCGATCCGCTCGCGCTCTACATGCGGCGCATGCAAGCGGTGCCGCTGCTCACGCGCGAAGGCGAAATCGCGCTCGCCCGCGAAATCGAGACGGGCCGTCATCAGGTATTGCATGCGATCGCCGGCTATCCGCCCGCGGTCGACGTGCTGCTCGAGCGTCATCGCACGACAGGCGCGACCGGGTCGGCCGACGGCGACGACGATACGCCGGCGCCCGCCCGCTACGATGCGCTGCACGCGGCGGTCTCGGCGCTGCGCGGCGCGCTGCATGCGCATGGCAGCCGTTCGGACGAATATCGCGACGCGCGCAACCACGTGGCCGCCCTGCTCGGCTCGCTCGCTTGGGTCGCGCCGGCCGTCGACGACGCAAGCCGTACCGTGCGCGCACTCGCGAGCGCACCGCACGATCCGTCGGCGGTCGATGCAGCGCACTTCGATGCGGTCGCACGGCGCGCGCTCGCGGCGGCGCTGAGCGACGGCCAGCAAAAGGTGCGCGATGCAACGCGCGCGATGCTCGAGGCGAACCTGCGGCTCGTGCTGTCGATCGCGCGCAAGTACCTGAACCGCGGCGTCGACCTGTCCGACCTCGTGCAGGACGGTTGCCTCGGCCTGATGCGCGCGATCGAGAAATTCGAATACCGGCGCGGGTTCAAGTTCTCGACCTATGCGACGTGGTGGATCCGCCAGGCGATCGCACGGGCGGTCGCGGATCGCTCCCGCACGATCCGCGTGCCGGTGCACGTCGGCGACCAGTATCAGCGCGTGCAGCGGCATGTGCTGCGCTTTCGCCAGCGGACGGGCCGTCGGGCCACGCCGGCCGAACTCGCGGCCGAAACCGGCCTCGACGAAGACAAGCTGCGCGCGGTGCTCGCGCTGCCGGCCGAGCCGGTTTCGCTCGACACGCCGCTGCCCGATGCGGATACCGGCCTCGTGGAATTGATCGAGGATCGGGCATCGGCCAGCCCGTTCGAGCAACTGGCCGACACGCGCATGCGCGAATGCGTGCTGTCGCTGCTGCGGTCGGTCACGCCGACCGAGGCCGACGTGCTGCGCCGGCGGTTCGGCCTGGGTGGCGCCGAGCCCGACACCTACGACGCGATCGCGCAGGATGCGGGAATGTCGCGCGAGCGCGTGCGGCAAATCGAGAAACGGGCGCTCGCCGCGCTGCGCACGGCCGCCGAGGCCGAGAACGCGCAGTCGTTTCTCGACGCGTAACCGCATCGCGCGCCGCGCACGGTCGTGCCGAAATGCTGCATGACCGTGCACGGCGCGCCTGTGCTACGTTTGCCATTGACGCACATCAAGTTTTCTTCATCGCGCGTCACGACAATGGTTGAAAGCCGACCGGCGCATCGCTCGCCGCAGCCATTCCGTTTGTGCTTTTCGGGTCCCTCGCCATGCAGTCGACCGTCAGCCAGACGTACGAGGAAAACCAGCCTATCGCGGCCTGCCTGCGCGAGGCCGCGCAACGGCTCGTCGACCAGGGCGCGAATCCGTACCGGGTCGCCGCGTACCGCGCGGCGGCCGACACGGTCGATGCGCTCGACCGCGACGTCCGCACCGTGTTCGAAACCGGCGGCGTCGAGGCGCTCGGCGCGCTGCCCGACGTCGGCGCGGGCGTCGCGCAGGCGATCGCCGAGCTGCTGGTGACCGGCCGCTGGCGCCAGCTCGACCGCCTGCGCGGCGACGCGGAACGCGCGTCCGCATTCGAAGCCGTGCCGGGCATCGGTCACGCGCTCGCGCTGCGCATTCATGACGCGCTGCACATCGATACGCTGGAGGAACTCGAACGCGCGGCCCGCAACGGCCAGCTCGAAACGATCGCGGGCGTCGGCCCGCGGCGCGCGGTCGGCATCCGCGCCGCGCTCGACGACGTGCTGAGCCGCCGCCGACGCTGGCAAGGTCACATGCGAAACGCCGGCCCCGGCACGGAGCCGCCGGTCGAACTGCTGCTTTACATCGATCGCCAGTACCGCAACAAGGCGGCCGCCGGCGTGCTGCCGACGCTCACGCACCGGCGCCCGAACGCGGACGGTTACGTGCCGCCGCCCGTGATGCACATGACCAAGGGCGGCTGGCATTTCACGGCGCTGAGCCAGCAGGCCGCCATGCGCACGCCGGAAGCCGGGCGCCCGACCGACTGGGTGTCGCTCTACTTCTACGACGCCGCGCAGTGCGAGCACCAGCGCACCGTGTTCACCGAAACGTACGGCGCACTCGTCGGCAAGCGAATCGTGCGCGGGCGCGAAATGGAATGCCGCGTGTATTACGCGGGATGAGCAGGCGCGGCTGTTTCGCGGACGCCGAAGCCGGCACGGACGATGTCGCCTCGTCGCATTCGGCACGTCGAACCCGTGACGTCGCCACGTAGCCGTCCTTCCGTCGAACGGCTATCGCGGCGCATCCTGCCTCGCGCGGGCTCGCTGCCTACGCACCTTCCGGCTTCGCGCGGCGCGCCGGATGACGATGCGCGGCAATGCGCAGCAGCTTCTGGAACGACGGGCATTCGAGATGGTTCGCCGCCGGGCATACGGCCGCATGCCGCAGCGCATCGCGCACCGCGCCGAGACGGCGAATCGTGCGGTCGAGCTCGTCGGCCTTGTCATCGAGTTTCGCGCGGTCGATCGCGGGCCGGCCCTCGGTGCCGACCATCGCGAGGATGTCGTCGAGCGAGAAACCGGCCTCGCGGCCGAGCGCGATCAACGCCAGACGCTCCAGCACCGACTCGTCGTATTGCCGCCGCAGCCCATGCCGGCCGATCGGGACGATCAGTCCCTTTTCCTCGTAATAACGCAGCGTCGATGCAGGCAGTCCCGTGCGCCGCGCTACCTCCGCAATGTCCAGTCGGCTCATGCTTGACCTCAAGTTCGCTTGAGGTTGCAAGATAGTCGCTCGACTCCATCAAGACAAGTCCGGCCCCCCCATGAAACCGTTGGCCCCGCGTCGTACTCCGCCGCGCCGCCGCACCATCGCCGTCCGCGGCCGACGTGCGCGACGAGCACGCCCGGCGGCCCGTTCGAACTGCTGTGATCGACGCGGGCGCCACGCTCGCGATGGAGCTGTCGACGCTGTTCCTGCGGCGGGTGCCCGGCATTCCGTCGCTCGACTGCGACGGGCGCGCGTCCGCCGCGGGCCCGCTCGTCAGGCCTTCATCGTCCCGGTGCGCACGTAGCGCTCGTGCCACGACAGCGCTTCGGCCAGCAGATGCGGCGTGTGCTTGCCGAAGCTTTCGCGCGACGCGCGCTCGAAGTAATCCTCGAGCATCGGGCGGTAGTCCGGGTGCGCGCAGGTCGCGATGATCTTGCGCGCGCGCTGCTTCGGCGACAGGCCGCGCAGGTCGGCCAGCCCCTGCTCGGTGACGACCACCGCGACGTCGTGCTCGGTATGGTCGACGTGGCTCGCCATCGGCACGATCCGCGAGATCGCCCCGCCCTTCGCGGTGCTCGCGGACATGAAGCACGACAGATAGCCGTTGCGCGCGAAGTCGCCCGAGCCGCCGATGCCGTTCTGGATCTTCGTGCCCATCACGTGCGTCGAATTCACGTTGCCGTAGATGTCGGCCTCGATCATCCCGTTCATCGCGATGCAACCGAGGCGGCGCACGAGTTCCGGATGGTTGCTGATCTCCTGCGGGCGCAGCACGATCTTCTCGCGGAACGTCGCGATGTCGTCGGCGAAACGCTGCACCGCGGCCGGGCTCAGCGACAGCGCGGTAGCCGACGCGAAGCTCAGCGTGCCGTCGTCGAGCAGGTCGAGCATGCCGTCCTGGATCACCTCGGTGTAGGCCGTCAGGTTCGAGAAGCCGGCCGAACTCAGTTCCGCGAGCACCGCGTTCGTGATGTTGCCGACGCCCGACTGCAGCGGCAGCAGGTTTTCCGGCAGGCGGCCGCGCTTCACTTCGTGGCGCAGGAAGTCGATCAGGTGCAGCGCGATCTGCCTGGAGGTCGCGTCAGGCGCGGTGAACGCATTGCTGCGGTCCGGCGCGTCGGTTTCGACGATCGCGACGATCTTGTCGGCCGGGCAGCGCAGGTACGGCTCGCCGATCCGGTCGTCGCTCTTCGTCAGTGGAATCGGCTTGCGGTGCGGCGGCAGCGCGGTGCCGTAGTAGATGTCGTGCATCCCGTCGAGGCCGAGCGGCTGGCGCGCATTCACTTCGAGGATCACGTGCTTCGCGCGCTCGAGCCAGGTCTTGTTGTTGCCGATCGACGCGGACGGAATCAGCAGCCCGTCCTCGCGGATGCCCGCGACTTCGACGATCGCGACGTCGAGATCGCCGTACAGCCCGAACCATGCGTATTGCGCGACGTGGCTCAGGTGGACGTCCTGGTAATCGACTTCGCCGCCGTTGATCTTGTCGCGCAACGTCGGGTCGGACTGGTACGGCAGCCGCATCGAGATGCCGTCGGTGCGGGCGAGCGCGCCGTCGAGTTCCGGTGCGGTCGACGCGCCCGTCAGCACGTTGATCCGGAAGTCCTCGCCGCGCGCGTGCGCCGCGTCGATATGGGCGGCCAGCGCGGCCGGCACGGCCTTCGGATAGCCCGACCCGGTGAAGCCGCTCATGGCGACGGTCATGCCGGGGCGGATCAGCGCGGCGGCTTCGTCGGCGGTGCGGACGAGCGAACGCAGGGCGGGAGCGAGGATGCGTGATGAAGACATGGCTGGTTATCTGACGCTTTGGTCTGTCGTTGACGTCGCGGGGGGTGTCTCCTGAGCGACGCGAAGCCCTTGGGGCCGCGAGGGGCGGCCCGGCACCACGGGCACGGTCGGAGTATCGCAGAGGCGATCGCCGCGAAATGTCCGCTGGATGCAAAAGATCCTTGCCGGATTTGTCGGGTATCGAACGGTCGTTCCGTGACAGGCGATCGGCCCGCGCGATGCGCGCGAAAGGTACGTGAAAGCACCGGGGCGGAATCGCCGGTTCGCGATCGCCGGCCGTCGCGCATCAATCGACGGATGTCCCTCGACATTGACGGCCTTTGGTTCGGCAACGGACGACACCCGTCCGGCGTGGCCGATTGTCGCCCGCTGCGCTCTTTCCCGGCCTGACGGAGGTCAAGCTCCGGTCCATCGCGCGCCGCCGGCCGGCCGGCGCGAGAAGCGCCGCCGCGCCGGCCCGCGAAGCCCCTGCGGCCTTGACAGCCGCGCGATGCGGACCACACTGGAAAGTGGGTCCGGCCGCCCGGTCGGCGGCCTCGTTCGCCGGCGCGTTTTCGAACCGCCCGATGCCTGCAAGACGCGGTAACACTCCCGCATGTCAGGACATTGATCGAATAAAAAGCAACAAATTACAATTCCGTATATATTTCGCCGATGGACCAAAGAAAAACCGCCACACACCCCGAACCGCCCCTGCCACGCACGTGGGATGCGCGGCTCGCGCGCTCGCTTGTCCGACCGCTCGTCGATACGCCGGTCACCCCGAATCACCTCACCACCCTTCGTCTGCTGATCGGCCTCGCCGGCGCCTGGTGCCTCGCGCACGGCGGCTTCGGCTGGAGCAATGCGGGTGCGTTCCTGATCGTGCTGTCGAACTTCGTCGACCATACCGACGGCGAGCTCGCGCGCATCAGCGGCAAGTCCAGCAAGATCGGTCATTTTTACGACCTCGCGGCCGATGCGCTCGTCACGGTCGCGCTGTTCGTCAGCATGGGCGTCGGCATCGTCGCCCAGGGCGGCCAGATGGCCGCGTCGCCGGTGCTGCTCGGCGCCGTGGCCGGCGCGGCCGTCGCGCTGATCTTCTTCCTGCGCATGCGGATCGAATCGATCGCCGGCAAGGCCGGCACCAAGCAGGCGTTCGCCGGCGGCTTCGAAACCGAGGACGTGCTGTACCTGCTGCCGATCGTGACGCTCGTCGACGGCGTGCAGCCGTTCCTGCTCGCGGCGTCGATCGGCGCCCCGCTGTTCGCCGCCTGGGTCGTGATCGACTGGTGGCGCGTCGTGCGGCGCGGCAACCGCGGCGACCTTTCGCAGAATTCAACCGAAATCCAGGCTTCCAAATGACTCCTAGCACGCGCGACGATTCCGTGCTGAGCCCGGCACGCCCCGCGCCCGTGCGCGCGAAGGCGGCCGATCCCGATCGCACCGTGGCCGACTGCGTCGGCCGGCTCGACCTCGAGCGCCTGCGCGGCGACTACACGCGCCAGGGCTCGTTCCTCTATCTCGACGCATTCCTGCCGGCCGACGCGCACGCGAAGCTGGCGGATGCCGCGCGCGCGATGCAGGCCGGCCTGAACCGCAATTACCTGCCCGGCCACAAGCAGGGCGGCAGCGTGAGCCGCCATACGATCGACGAGCAGGCGCCGTACATCGCCGAGCTGTATCGCTCGAAGGCGCTGATCGGCTTCCTCGAGAAAATCACCGGCGACAAGCTGATGCTGTCGCCGGACGACGATCCGCACGCGTACGCGCTCTACTACTACACGAAACCCGGCGACCACATCGGCTGGCACTACGATACGTCGTACTACGACGGCCGCCGCTACACGCTGCTGATCGGCGTTATCGACGAATCGTCGTGCCGACTCGACTACGAGCTGCATACGCGCAACCCGGACGTGCCCGACGAACCGGGCTCCGTGCAGATCGCCGACGGCGGCATCGTGCTGTTCGACGGCGACAAGCTGCGCCACCGCATCACGCCGCTCGGCCAGAACGAGATGCGCGTGTCGCTCACGTTCGAATACGTGACGAACCCCGGCATGCGGCCGTGGAAGCGCTTCATCTCGAACATGAAGGACGCGATCGCGTATTTCGGTTTCCGCCAGGTCTTCAAGCAGTTGGCGACGCGACGCACGAGCGGGTCATGACACGCGCGGGCCTCATCCTGCTGTCCCTCGGGACCGCACTCTTCATCGCCCTGCTGGCCTGGCAAGGCGTCGGCGCGGTGGCGTCCACGTTCCTCGCGGCCGGCTGGGGCCTCGCGCTCGTCGCGGCGTTCCACGTCGTGCCGCTCGTGATCGACGCAGTAGCCATTACGGTCATGTTCCGCCGCGGGCAGCCGGGCGCCGAACTCGGCAATGCGCTGCGCGCGCGCTGGGTCGGCGAATCGGTGAACAGCCTGCTGCCCGCCGGGCAGATCGGCGGCCCCGTACTGATGGTGCGCCACCTCGCGCAGCGCGGCACGCGGATGGCCGACGCGGCCGCCGCCGTGACCGTCGGCACGACGATGCAGGCGCTCTCGCAGATGGCCTTCGCGCTGATCGGCATCGCCGCGTTCAGCCTGTATGCGACGCACGAGTCGGTCGCGCACCTGCGCACGCCCGCGCTGATCGCCACCGGCGTGCTCGGCGCGCTCGCGGTGATGTTCTATCTGGCGCAGCGGCGCGGCCTGTTCGGCCGCGGCCTGCGCCTCGCGTCGAAGCTGCTCGGCCCGCGCGACTGGTCGTCGCTCGCCACGCGCGCCGACGCGATCGACGGCGCCGTCGGCGCGCTGTACCGCGATCGCGCGAAAGTCGCGAAGACCTTCGCGTTGAGCCTCGTCGGCTGGATCGTCGGCACCGCGGAAGTGTGGCTCGCGCTGCACTTCCTCGGGCATCCGGTGAGCTGGCTCGACGCGCTGCTGCTCGAAAGCGTCGGCCAGGCGATTCGCGGCGCGGCCTTCGCGATCCCGGGCTCGCTCGGCGCGCAGGAAGGCGGCTACCTGCTGCTCGCGCCGCTGGTCGGCTTGCCGCCCGACGCGGCGCTCGCGCTGTCGCTCGCGAAGCGGGCGCGCGAACTCGCGCTCGGCCTGCCCGGCCTGCTCTATCTGCATTTCAGTGAAAGAAACTGGCAGCGGCGCCGTGCGCCGCAGCCGCTCGCCGACTGATCGTTCAGATCGCCGGCTTTTTGGTTGGAGAACCCATGCGAGCCATCATTCTTGCGGCAGGCCTCGGCTTGCGCCTGCAACAACCGCCCGAAGCGCAGTTTCCGAAGTGCCTGCTGCGCTTCGACGACGTGTCGCTGCTCGAGCGCCATCTGCGCGTGCTCGACGCCGCGGGCGTCGACGAGATCGTGCTCGGGCTCGGCTTTCAGCACGAGAAGGTCGAGCAGGAACTGAAGCGCCTCGGCCGCACCGCCGAGATCGTGATCAACGACCGCTACGACCTCGGCAGCGTGCTGACCGTGCATACCGTCGCCGAGGCGATGACGCGCGGCGGCGACGTGCTGCTGATGGACGCGGACGTGCTGTACGACGAGAACATCCTGCACGCGCTGGTGGCCGATTCCGATCGCGCGGTCGACCGCCTGCTGATCGACCGCGACTTCGAGGCCGGCGACGAACCCGTCAAGCTGTGCCTGAAGAACGGCGTGCCGGTCGAGCTGCGCAAGCAGCTCGCGGTCGACCTCGACTACGACACGATCGGCGAATCGGTCGGCTTCTTCCGCTTCACCGAAGGCACCGCGCGCCGCCTCGCGACGATCGTCGCGGGCTACGTCGACAGCGGCCGCGCGAACATGCCGCACGAGGAAGCCGTGCGCGACCTGCTGCTCGAAGGCGGCCATTCGTTCGACGTCGCCGACGTCACCGGCTCGCCGTGGATCGAGATCGATTTCCCGAACGACGTCGCACGCGCGACGCAAGACATTCTTCCCCTGATTCAACGCACTACCGCCGGAGCCGCACGATGAACGCACGCGAACCCAACTTCACCGAATCGCGCAGCGCGCGCCTGCGCCGCATGCTCGTCAGCAGCGATCTCGAATTCCTGATGGAAGCGCACAACGGCCTGTCCGCGCGGATCGTCCGCGAGGCCGGCTTCAAGGGCATCTGGGCCTCGGGCCTCGCGATCTCCGCGCAGTTCGGCGTGCGCGACAACAACGAAGCGAGCTGGACGCAGGTCGTCGACGTGCTCGAATTCATGGCCGACGCGAGCGACCTGCCGATCCTGCTCGACGGCGACACCGGCTACGGCAACTTCAACAACGTGCGCCGCCTCGTGAAGAAGCTCGAGCAGCGCGGCATCGCCGGCGTGTGCATCGAGGACAAGCAGTTTCCGAAGACCAACAGCTTCATCGGCGGCGAACGCCAGCCGCTCGCCGAGATCGACGAATTCTGCGGCAAGATCAAGGCCGGCAAGGATTCGCAGACCGACCCCGACTTCTCGATCGTCGCGCGCGTCGAAGCGCTGATCGCGGGCTGGGGGATGGACGAGGCGCTGCGCCGCGCGAACGCGTACGCGGAAGCCGGCGCCGACGCGATCCTGATCCACAGCAAGCTGTCGCGTCCCGACGAGATCCTGCAGTTCGCACGCGAATGGAGCGGCAAGGCGCCGCTCGTGATCGTGCCGACCAAGTACTACAGCACGCCGACCGACGTGTTCCGCCAGGCCGGCATCAGCACCGTGATCTGGGCGAACCACCTGATCCGCGCGTCGGCATCCGCGATGCAGGCGACCGCGCGCGAGATCTACGAGAGCCAAACGCTGATCAACGTCGAGGACCGCGTCGCATCGGTCAACGAGATCTTCCGCCTGCAGGACGCCGACGAGTACTCGGCTGCCGAGCGTATCTACCTGTCTTCGTCGTCGCGCGCGTCGAATGCGGCGATCGTGCTCGCCGCGAGCCGCGGCAAGGGCCTCGAAGCCGTCACCGAAGATAAACCCAAGGTCATGCTGCCGGTCGCCGGCAAGCCGCTGCTGCGCTGGCTCGTCGACGGCTTCAAGACGCACGGCGTAAACGACATCACCGTGGTCGGCGGCTATCGCGCCGATGCGATCGACACGTCGGGCATCAAGCTCGTCGTCAACGAGCGCCATGCGCAGACGGGCGAACTCGCATCGCTCGCCTGCGCGGCCGACCGCCTGACCGGCGACACCGTGATCTCGTACGGCGACCTGCTGTTCCGCAGCTACATCGTGCGCGACCTCGCGGAGAGCGAGGCCGAGTTCAGCGTGGTGGTCGATTCGTCGCTCACCGAGACCAACCAGAGCGTGCGCGACTTCGCCCTCTGCTCGGCGGCCGACGATCGCGGCCTGTTCGGCCAGAAGACCTACCTGCAGCGCGTGTCGAGCGACGTCGCCGCGGGCACCCCGCACGGCCGCTGGATCGGCCTGCTGAACGTGCGCGGCGCCGGCGTCGACCGCCTGAAGGCGATGCTCGCGACGCTGCAGGCGCGTCCTGATTTCGACACGCTCGACATCCCGTCGCTGCTGAACGAACTGATTGCCGCCGGCGAGAAGATCGAAGTGCAGTACGTGCACGGCCACTGGCGCGGCGTCAACGACCTCGAAGACTTCCGCCGCGCGGGCGATTTCGCACACGGCCAGACGCCGCTGTCCGAGCCGGGCACCGCCAACGGGGGCGCGCAATGATCGAAGCGGCCCAGTTCGTCGAGGCCGCGCGCGAACGCGGCTTCGACTGGTACGCGGGCGTGCCCTGCTCGTACCTGACGCCGTTCATCAATTACGTGTTGCAGGACCCGACGCTGCATTACGTGTCGGCCGCGAACGAAGGCGACGCGGTCGCACTGATCGCCGGCGCGACGCTCGGCGGCAAGCGCGGAATCGCGATGATGCAGAACTCGGGGCTCGGCAACGCGGTGAGCCCGCTCACGTCGCTCACCTGGACGTTCCGCCTGCCGCAGTTGCTGATCGTCACGTGGCGCGGCCAGCCGGGCGTGGCCGACGAGCCGCAGCACGCGCTGATGGGCCCGATCACGCCCGCGATGCTCGACACGATGGAGATCCCGTGGGAGACGTTCCCGACCGACCCGGAACAGGTCGGCCCGGCACTCGACCGCGCGATCGCGCACATGGACGCGACGGGCCGCCCGTACGCGCTCGTGATGCAGAAAGGCAGCGTCGCGCCGTATGAACTGAAGGCGAACCCGGCCGCGAAGCCGCGCGCGCACGTCGTCGCGCAATCGTCGGCGCGCGCCGCGTCGGCCGATGCATGGCCGACCCGTCACGACGCGCTGCAACGCGTGATCGCGCATACGCCGGTCGATTCGACCGTCGTGCTCGCGTCGACCGGTTTCTGCGGCCGCGAACTCTACGCGCTCGACGATCGCCCGAACCAGCTTTACATGGTCGGCTCGATGGGCTGCGTGACGCCGCTCGCGCTCGGCCTCGCGCTCGCGCGCCCCGACCTGCGCGTGGTGGCCGTCGACGGCGACGGCGCCGCGCTGATGCGCATGGGCGTGTTCGCGACGCTCGGTACCTACGGTCCGGCCAACCTCACGCACGTGCTGCTCGACAATGGCGCGCACGAATCGACGGGCGGCCGGGCGACGGTGTCGCAGCATGTGTCGTTCGCGGGTGTCGCCGCTTCGTGCGGTTATGCGTCGGCGGTCGAAGGCGATACGCTCGACGTGCTCGATGCGACGCTGGCTGCCAAGGGCGACGGTGCACAGTTCGTGCGCATTGCAATCCGCACCGGCGTGCCCGATGGCCTGCCGCGCCCGACCGTCACGCCGGTCGAGGTCAAGACCCGTCTGATGCGGCACATCGGCGCCGCGCAGACCGAAGCCCACGTCGAAGGAGCCCATTGATGCTGCTGCTGAACCCCGGCCCGGTCACGCTCTCCGAACGCGTGCGCCGCAGCCTGCTGCAACCCGACCTGTGCCATCGCGAAGGCGAATTCTTCGACTTGCAGGATGAAGCGCGTGCGCGGCTCGTTGCCGCGTATGAACTCGACCCGGCCGAATGGGCCGCCGTGCTGATGACCGGTTCGGGCACCGCCGCCGTCGAAAGCATGATCGCCGCGCTCGTGCCGCAGGACGGCAAGCTGCTCGTGATCGAGAACGGCGTGTACGGCGAGCGGATCACGCAGATCGCCACGCAGTACGGCATCGCGCACGATGTGCTGAAGCACGAGTGGATGCAGGCGCCGGATGTCGCGCAGATTGGCGCTCGCCTCGACGCGGGCCGCTACTCGCATGTCGCGGTGATCCATCATGAAACGACGACCGGCCGGCTGAACGACCTCGGCGCCATCGCCGAGGTGTGCCGTGCGCGCGGCGTGAAGATGCTCGTGGACGGCGTCAGCAGCTTCGGCGCGGAAGCGATCGATTTTGCAGGTGGCGACATCGATGCGGTTGCCGCGACCGCGAACAAGTGCCTGCATGGTGTGCCGGGTGCCGCGTTCGTGATCGTGCGCCGTAGTGCGCTCGCGAAGGCCGCGAGCCGCACGTACTACCTCGATCTCGGGCGGCTTGCGAAGCTGCAGGATCAGCGGAATACGCCGTTTACGCCGTCCGTGCATGCGTATTACGCGCTGGTCGAGGCGCTGCGCGAGTTCGATGAGGCCGGCGGCTGGCGTGCTCGGCATGCGCATTACAAGGCGCTTGCCGATCAGGCGCAGGCGGGGCTTGTTGCGCGCGGGATGCCGCTGGTGCTGCCGGAAGGCGAGTCGTCGGTGGTTTTGCGTGCGTACAGGCTGCCGCAGGGTGTGACGTACGAAACCCTGCACGACGGGCTGAAGGCGCGCGGCTTCGTGATCTACGCCGGGCAAGGCGGGCTGTCGAAGGAACTGTTCCGGATCTCGACGATGGGCGCGATTCAGGCGGCCGATGTCGAGCGGTTGCTGGATGGTTTTACCCAGTTGACGCGGTAAGCGCTGCCCTCACCTTCGTCCACGAAAGGCCCGCAAGGGCCTTTTTTCTTGTCCTTCACAATCGTGGACGTGACACATGGGTGTCGGCAATGCCCTATCCCCTGGGGTGTTTCATTTCCTCGGCCTCCACCGCGGCGAGCCGTTCTTCGCTGGCGGAAACAGATCCCATGGCTTCGTCGATCGATGCCAATGCAAACTCGCATGCCAGTCTCGTTTCTTCAACGGTGGGCTCCGGCTTCTCATCGTCGTTCGGCGGAGGCGCAAGCATGTCGCCGAGCATCATTGCCAGTTCCTGGGTATCCCATTGCTCGCCCCTTTGCTCCTTCCTCTTGATGTAATGCCGGATTTCCGCGTCTTGCTCCGGCGAGAGCGGGAGATGTCGAAACGTGTTGCTTGGGCTGGCGTCAATCATGATGTTGCTCCTGAATTTGAAATCGGCTTGCTCGAGCTGCCCCCGGTTACGCGTGCAGCCGCGGAATAACAAGGGCGACCGAACAGAGGCCTATTTGCCGCAGCGCGGAACTTGAATTCCGTCGATGCGCCCTAAAAGCTCGTCCACCTGGAGCTCGAGGATCCTGTTTCGATTGGATTGCTTGCGGAGTTTGTTGAGCCTGATCCGCCAATACGAAGGATCACTTACGGACGATTTGTTGACGAAGGCGTGTTGGGCTTGTTCAAGCAGCCCGATCGATCGCCTGATATGTACCAATTCGCGCTCCACATCGCAGTACCAGCTCATGTTCGCCGCCTTTGATTAATATTTGCATCTTGAATCGATGCCCAGCGAGAACACCAGGGTTCGCTCGAACGGCGGCACGGGAGCCGGTTCCGACGGATGCATGCCGCACGGCACCGCGGGTCGAAGAGACGGAAATACCGTGCGCAAGCCAGGGGTGCGGCCCAGGCTGGAAGGGGGAGCCATCGATACGCATGCGGCTCGGATGAAACCATCATACGCGTATCGCCGGACAGGCAACCACTTTATTTCGGCTGGCCGCGACGAGTGCGGATGCGCGCCTCGTCATCCGCGTCACCCCGCCCCAACCGTTCCGTGTATAGTGGGCTTCCCCTTATGGAGCAACCAACATGCCAACCTATCCGTTTCTTCTCTATAAGGGGTACGAACTTCATCCCCTTGTCTTCTCCTGCACGTTCCATCGCTTTGACAGGCATTCCCGTTACGCCGAAGGGTATGACATCGCCGTGCGCATATGTCGCCCGGCCTCGATGGCAAGCGCGCCTTCAAGCCGTGTTTTCCGACTGAACCAGCCCCACACATTCTCCGACTTTGGAGTGGCGAGGCGGGCGGCCCGGCAGCAAGGCAAGGACATCGTCGACGGGAAGGTGAACGGCGCGTCAGTTGTCGATCTATGAAAGCGCCGTCCGTCGGTATCGGCCGTGCACATCGACCGGGACGGAATGCCTCATTACCATGTGCTGCGTGCGTGCCGCGAGCCGACGAGTGTGCCGAATGCCGAGCGTCGTGTTCGCGCCGCGAAGCAAGCCGTCTCGTGCACCTGTCGACGGTAACAACCTCCGTGCACCCGCTTCGATCGCGAACGACGCATGCCCGCCATCCTGAACGACCGATGGTCCGTCAATGCCGAACGTCAATCCCGTTGGAATCGGCCGACGGAAGTGGGTCGGGAGGCAACGCCCACGAATACCGATGAAGACACATTTCCGATCGCGACAATGAGAATCTTGCGCTTCGCCCCAATGCTGACGCTCGTCGCCTCCCCCGTCGTTCACGCTGCCGACAGCCAGTCTTGCAGCGACGCAGTCGTCGCAGCCGTCGCCCGCTGGGCCGGTGTCGCGAGCGCGCGCATCGCCACGCGCGACGCGGACCGGCTCGTCGTCGCATCGTCATGCAAGGCGACGCCGAACGCGCCGGAAACGACGATCGCCGCCGTCGCGTTCGATTCGCTGCCGAAGAGCAAGAATCCGAACGAAAGCCAAAAACTGCAGGTGGTCGCGCTCGTCGAAGGCGGCAAGGTCGTGGCGGCCGATCGATCGGTGGTCGAAGAGGATGCGGCAACGGAAATCGGCGAGAACAGCTACCGCATCGACACGGCGCCCTACCGGCTCTCGCCCGACGTACGGGCGTTCGGCGTCGTGTTTACCAGCAGCGCACGCGGGCCAAGTTGCCCCGACGCGAATGCGAGCGAAGAGCTGACGCTGTGGATTCGTGAAGGCAACCGAATCCGCCCGGTGTTCGGCACCAACCTCTACGGATGGATCAGCGTCGAAGGCGATGCCTGCGGCCCTGGCGTCGGCGATGCGCGCAGTGAAGAGGCCCGTATGACGATCGCCGTCGAGAAAACATCTAGCCACGGCTTTGCCGACCTGTCGATCACGGCGCACATCACGACGACGCAGCGCAAGAACGGTGATTACTCGGATACGGGCAAGCGCACGGTGCGCACGGTCGTCCACTACGACGGCAAGTCCTATGGAATCGACATGTTCCGGAACTTCTGGTATTCGCCCGCCGCAATGAAGCGCTTCCAGTAAGACCGCAGTGAATCGCGGCGCTACCCCACCTACTCCACCACCTTCGCCCCGATCGCGTCGGTCGGCGCCGGCATCCGCAACGCGTCATCCCGCACACGCCGCGCCTCGCGCGCCGTATAGCGATCCTTCAGCCGCAGGAACGGTTTTTCGACGAGGAAGTAGCTGGCGGTCGCGGCAATCAGTGCCCACACGATACCAAGCGGAAACCCATGCGGCACGGGCAGATGCGGGTTCGCGAACGGCTGCTGCCACAGATAAAGACTGAACGAGATCGTACCCACGAACACGACCGGCCGCGTACGCAACCACCGCGCACACCAGAACTCGCCGCGAAAATTCAGCACGACGATCACGATCGCGATCAGCGCGGCTTCGAGCGTCACGCCGTACGTCGCATTCCAGAAGCCGCCGAGCCGGTGCTCGGCGAGCGGCATGCCGATCAGCACGACGAAGACGAGCGCCGTCACGATGTGCGCCTCGCCGCGCCACGAGCCGATCCACGCTTCGAGCCGTTCGCGGTTGAGCGACGCATAGCAGCCGATCAGGATCGGATCGACACCCGTGTGCAGCATCATCCCGAGCTGCCCGCGCAGCGCCGGCGCAACGAAATACGTGATGGTGCGCACCAGCGGCACGACCAGGATCAGCGCGGCCAGCCAGCGCGTGCCGGCGCGGCGGATGCCGAGCACGAACAGCAACGGCCAGAACCAGTAGAACTGCTCCTCGAGCGCGAGCGACCAGAAATGGCCGAGATACCACGCGCCGTCGGGGTGCAGCGCGTTGTCGCCGGTCAGCCCGAACCACGCCGAGTAATTCCACAGGTGCAGCGCCGCATAGAGCCACTGCCGACGATCGACGTCGACCCCGCCGGCGAACGCGACGATCGCAACGACTGCGAGATACACGTAGCAGGCCGGCCAGATCCGCAGCGCCCGGCGCACGTAGAACGACGTCAGCGCGATCCCGCCCGTGCGCGCGAACTCGGCGCGCAGCACGTTGGTGATCAGGAAACCGCTCAGCACGAAGAAGATCAGCACGCCGAGCCGGCCGTCGGCGATCAGCCGCAACGGCGCGTACCAGCCCGTATAGCCGCCGGGCAGCACATGCTCGGCGTGACCGACGACGACCATCGCGACCGCGACGGCGCGCAACCCGGTCAACTGCGTGACGCGATGGTTCATCGGCTGGTTTCCGTTGGCACGGTAAAGGAACAGGAATCGGCCGGCGCCCGACCGGCCCGCCGACATGTCGCCGGGATTTTGTATGAAAAATATCGGAATGAAATTGCTTCAAAAATCCGCGTGGCACATGCCGCCGACGAGGCGACGCCGCGCCACGGCGCGCCCACGCCCTGCGCGACGAATGGGCATAATGACAAGCCTTGTCCGGCGGCGGCCGGTCCGATGCCTACGCAACGAATTTTGCGGCGCAGCAACATCCGCTCGACCGTACCCGTCCGCACATCGGCCCGCGCCTCGTCCGCCTCCTGTCGACCTCACCGGAGCCTGTCTGTGTACCCACCGATCGAACCCTACGCCCACGGCCATCTCGACACCGGCGACGGCCACCGCATCTACTGGGAACGCTGCGGCAACCCGGCCGGCAAGCCCGCCGTGTTCCTGCACGGCGGCCCCGGCGCCGGCTGCGGCCCGGACCACCGCCGCCTGTTCGATCCCGAGCGCTACGACATCCTGCTGTTCGACCAGCGCGGCTGCGGGCGCTCGACGCCGCATGCGAGCCTCGAGAACAACACGACGTGGGATCTGGTCGCCGATATCGAACGCCTGCGCGAAATGGTCGGCGCCGAACAATGGCTGGTGTTCGGCGGCTCGTGGGGCAGCGCGCTGGCGATCGCGTACGCGGAGACCCACCCCGAACGCGTGAGCGCGCTGATCGTGCGCGGCATCTTCACGATGCGTCGTGCGGAACTGCTGTGGTACTACCAGGAAGGCGCGTCGTGGCTGTTTCCCGATCACTGGGAAGACTTCCTCGCACCGATTCCGGAAGCCGAGCGCGGCGATCTGATGGCCGCCTACCATCGCCGGCTGACCGGCGACGACGAAGCCGCGAAACTCGAAGCCGCGCGCGCGTGGAGCATCTGGGAAGGCCGGACGATCACGCTGCTGCCCGATCCCGCGCTCGCCGCGCATTTCGGGGACGGCCACTATGCGCTCGCGTTCGCGCGGATCGAAAACCACTACTTCGTGAACAAGGGTTTCGTCGAGGAAGGCCAGTTGCTGCGCGACGCGCATCGGCTCGCCGGCATTCCGGGCGTGATCGTGCAGGGCCGCTATGACATCGCGACCCCGGCCCGCACCGCGTGGGAGTTGTCGAAGGCGTGGCCGGATGCGACGTTCGAGATCGTGCCCGGCGCGGGGCATGCGTACAACGAGCCGGGGATTCTGGAGGCGCTCGTCGCGGCGACGGACCGGTTCGCTGCGTGATCGACGGAATGCGGCGCGTGTCTCCGTGCCTACGGGCACGCTTACGCGCCGCCGGTCACAACGCGGCTTCGACGATCGTCCGGCCGCTGATCGCCCGTTCGACGAGTTGTTCGTCGCCGACCTTGCGGATCGCATCGTCGAGCAGCCCTTCCGGTTCCTCGGTCGCCACCTTCAGCAAGCCCGATAGCCCGCGCGCATCGAGCACCACCAACGTTTCCATCGAATCCGCGCGGCTCACGAGCACGCGCCGAAACGCCGGGCCCGCGCCGAAGCTCGCACAAAGCTCGATCGTCTCGTTGCCGAGCGTGTAGTCGAAGTGCTTGATCATGTCCGCCGCCGTTGCATGGAAATGGCGACGCGCGACGGCGCGGCGCCGTGATGTCGACGCACCCGCGCGTGCCGCCGGCGCGCCGGACCTGAGTTCGGACCGTTCGCCAGCATCACCATGCTAGGCGTGCAGTATTAAAGAAGACTTAAAGGGTGCGAGCCCCGCCCGGCAGTACCGTCAAGCCGCATCGAGCGGCTCGACCGTCACGCCGACCTTCAGCTCCTGATCCGCGCCGCCGCCGCGGATCACGCCGCGCAGCGGCGTCACGTCGGCATAATCGCGGCCGACCGACAGCATCACGTAGTCGTCGCCGGGCGCACGATCGTTGGTCGGATCGAGTTGCAGCCAGCCACCATCCTCGGGCCACGCCGGATCGTACACGTCGACCCACGCATGCGACGCGTCGGCGCCGATCAGCCGCGGCTGCCCGGGCGGCGGCTGCGTGAGCAGGTAACCGCTGACGTAACGCGCGGCCAGCCCGAGCGAGCGCAGCGCGCCGATCATCACGTGCGCGAAATCCTGGCACACGCCCTTGCGCAACCGCAGCGCGTCGAGTGCCGACGTCGTGATGTCGGTGCTGTTCGGCGTGTACGCGAAATCGGCATGCACACGCCGCATCAGATCCCACGCCGCCTGCACGAGCGGCCGTTGCGGCGTGAAGCTCGCGGCCGCGTATGCGGCGAGTTCGGGGTCGCACGCCACGTGCGGCGACGCGAACACGAACTCGCTCGCCGGGTCGTAAGGCTGCCCCGCGCGGAACCGCAAGCGGTCGCGCACGGCCTCCCATGCGGTGGCGTGCGCGGCGTCCGGATTCGCGATCGACGGCGGCGGCTCGCCGCGGGCGCCAAGCGACCACATCGGCGGCGTCACGCGCACCGTGCTGCGGCTGCGCACGAGCAGCGCGTCGTGCGGCTGGTTCAGTGCGAACGACGCACGCGCGTTGCCGAACGCGTCGATCTCGGTGCAGACCGATTCCGGCGCGGGCTCGATGTCGAGCGAGAACGACAGCATCTGCTGGCGCGGCGTCGCGAGCGGTTGCAGGCGAGCCTGGTGCTGCGCGGATTCGACACGCGCCGCGTAGCGGTATTCGGTGTCGTGCGTGACGCGCAGCAACCGGCCCGGCGCGACGGCGGCCGGAGCCTCGGCCGCTGCCTGCCGTGCATGGCCGGCACCGGATGGCGTTTTCGGTGCGCCTTTCATCATCACCATAGCGTCCTGCCCGCCTCGCGCACGTGGCTGAAATAGCGCTCGCCGATCCGGTTCGACAGTTCCCACACCGCCTTCACCGTCGTGTCGAGCGCGGCGAGCAGCTTGTCGTGCCGGCCGCCTTCGGCGGTCTCGCACAGCTCGTGGAGCGACCACGCGGGTATGTCCGGAACCGTCTCGGCCAGCTCGGACAGCGCGTAGCCTTCGCTGCGCTCGACCTTCGTCAGCCGGCCGCGCAGCGCCTGCACGACCCAGCCGAGCGAGCGCGGATTGTCGGTATCGAGCACGACGAGCGACAGCAGCGGCGCGACGTCGAAGCCGCGCTGGAACCGCGAACGGAACGTGATCGTGCTGTCGAACAGTTCCAGCACGAGTTCGAAGCCGTCCTGCCGATGCACGGCCCCTTCGTCGAACGCGAACTTCAGCACGCTGCACAGGAAGTCGAGCCGGTCGATCTGCCGGCCGATCGACAGCAATCGCCAGCCGTCGTCGCGCGTCATGTTGTCGGTCTGCGCGCCGGTGATCGCGCCGAGCAGCAGCCCGAGGCGCTCCAGCAACTGCAGCGCGTCGTTGCCGATCTGCTCCTCGGCTTCCGGCTGCCCTGCGCTGTCCGCGAACAGTTGGGTCGCGTCGTCGATCAGCCGCCACTGATCGCTCGACAGCCGTTCGCGGATCGCGGCCGCCGCGCCGCGCATGCCAAACAGGCACGACGCGATGCCCGACGTGCGATCGGCGCCGCGCGTGAGCGACGTCGCCAGCGCGTACTGAAATGCCTGCGGCGCATCGACCGCGTGCGGCGCGTCGGCCGCGACCAGCCCGGTGTCGCGGCACAGCGTGTCGATCAGTTCCAGATGCGCGGGGCTGTCGACGTCGTCTTCGCCGCGCAGCCGTTCGAGCGCGGCGCGCGCGAGGCGCATCAGGTTGGTCGCGCGCTCGGTGTAGCGGCCGAGCCAGAACAGGTTCTCGGCCGCGCGGCTCGCGATCGCGCGCGGCCGCTCGACGAGATCGTCGGGGCCGAGGTGCGTCTGCAGCAGCGTCGTCGAATCGACGATGCCTTCGGTCATCACCCACGTATCGACAGTGCTGCCGCCGCGCGGCATCGGCGCGTTGAACAGTGCGTCGCGCGTGCCGACCCGCGACAGCCCGCCCGGCAGGAGCCGCCAGCGCCGCGCGCCGTCCGCAAGCGCGAACACGCGCAGCAGCAGCGGCTTCGGCACGATCCGTGCACTGCCGTTGCCGTCGGGCGCGTCGGGCCGCGGCCAGGTCGGCGCCTGCGACAGCGGCAGGTCGGCCTGCACCGTATAGTGTTCGGGCCGCGCGAGAATCCGCGCGCGCCATTCCGCCAGTTGCGCCTGCGTGAGCCGCGCGCCGATCACCGGTTCGAACGCCCCGCCTTCCTGCACGTCGGGCGGATAGGATGCCTTGACGATGCTGCGCGCGAGCTGCGGCAGCGCGTCGTCGCACGCGGCCGCCTCGCCGCACCACCACGAATGCACGGCCGGCAGCGTCAGCGTTTCGCCGAGCAGCGCTTCCGCGAGACGCGGCATGAAGCCGAGCATCGCCGGCGATTCGAGGAAACCCGAGCCCGGCGCGTTCGCGAGCAGCACGTTGCCCGCGCGCACGGCCTGCAACAGCCCCGGCACGCCGAGCATCGAATCGGGCCGCAGTTCGAGCGGATCGAGCCACGCATCGTCGACGCGCCGCAGGATGCCATGCACCGGCTCGAGCCCGCTGAGCGTCTTCAGGAATACGCGATTGTCGCGTGCGGTCAGGTCGCCGCCTTCCACGAGCGTGAGGCCGAGATAGCGCGCGAGATACGCATGCTCGAAATAGGTCGCGCTGTGCGGCCCCGGCGTCAGCAGCACGATCCGCGAATTCTTCGCGGCGGGGCTGAGCGACTGCATGCTTTGCAGCAGCGCGCGATACGCGGATGCGAGGCGCTGCACGCGCAGCCCACGAAACCCGCGCGGAAAGAGCCGCGACACGATCAGCCGGTTTTCGAGCAGGTAGCCGAGCCCGGCCGCGCCCTGCGTGTGCTGCGCGACGATCCGCCATTGGCCGTCGGGGCCGCGCGCGAGATCGAACGCGACGACGTGCAGCCACGTATCGCCCGGCACGCGTGCGCCGCGCATCGCGCGCAGATAGCCCGGATGGCCGGTGACGAGCGCGGGCGGCAGCAGCCCGCGTTGCAGGATCGTCTGCGGCCCGTACAGGTCGGCCAGCGTCGCGTTGAGCAGCCGCACGCGCTGCAGCACGCCGCGCTCGATCCCGACCCAATCCTCCGGTGTGACGATCAGTGGCAGCAGGTCGAGCGACCACGGGCCGACCGCGCCGTCGCCGGCGCGCTGCTCGTGCAACTGGTAGAACAGGCCGTTCTCGCGCATGCGCCGGTGCAGTGCATCGGCGCGGCGGTCGAGGTCGGCCACGCCGTCGCTGCCGATCGACGTGAAGAAACTGCGCCATGCGGGCGCAAGCGCGGGCGCGTGCAGGCCGGCCGCGCTGCCGCGCAGTTCGTCGTAACGGCCGGCGGCGGCCGGCGCCGCGAGCGCGGCGGCCAGTTCGGCGGCGTCCGGCTGGGCGCCGGTATCGAAAAGCGTGGGCATCGCGTCGAGGGCGGCGAGATGATCGAGGTCAATGGGCGGCACGATGTCGTTCCGTCGTCAGGGTGCGGCCGCGCACGCGCGCCGCCAGTCGGGCGGCAAGCCGCAGCGCGGAACCGCAATCTGCCCGCATCCTAGCACTCCGGGGGCGTCGCGACCGACCGGCGGGCCCGGAGGTCGCGATCCGCGCATCGTCGTCCTCCCTGTCATCGATCGATCACGGCCGCCGCAAGTCGAGCGTGAACGGAAATTCGCGGCTCGGCGCGGCAGCCGCGACCTCCATCCGCCCCGGCGTGTGGCCGATCTCGACGAAGCGCGCGAGCCGGCGGCTCTCGGCTTCGTATGCATTGATCGGGAACGTCGCGTAGTTGCGCCCGCCCGGATGCGCGACGTGATACCGGCAGCCGCCGAGCGAGCGCTGCAGCCACGTATCGACGATGTCGAACGTGAGCGGCGCGTGCACGCCGATGGTCGGATGCAGCGCCGACGGCGGCGCCCATGCCTTGTAGCGCACGCCCGCCACGTATTCGCCGACGGTGCCGGTCGGCTGCAGCGGCAGCGCGCGGCCGTTGACGGTCACGACGTGCCGGTTGTCGTTCAGCCCCGTCACGCGCACTTCGAGCCGTTCGACCGACGAATCGACGTAGCGCACCGTGCCGCCGGGCGCGCCCTCCTCGCCCATCACGTGCCACGGTTCCAGCGCGCCGCGCAGCGACAGCTGCATCCCGTTCACCGCGATCTGCCCGAACAGCGGAAAACGGAATTCGAAGTGCGGCGCGAACCACGCCGGATCGAACGCGAAGCCGGCGTCGCGCAGCTCGGCCAGCACGTCGTCGAAATCCATCCGAAGAAATTCCGGCAACATGAAGCGGTCGTGCAGCGCGGTACCCCAGCGCGTGAGCGGCGTCGTATACGGCGCGGCCCAGAAGCGCGCGACCAGCGCGCGCAGCAGCAGTTGCTGCACGATGCTCATCCGCGCATGCGGCGGCATCTCGAACGCACGCAGTTCGAGCAGGCCGAGCCGGCCGGTGGACGAATCGGGCGAATACAGCTTGTCGATGCAGAACTCGCTGCGGTGCGTGTTGCCCGTCACGTCGATCAGCAGGTTGCGCAGCACGCGATCGACGAGCCACGGCGGCATGTCCTGCCCGAACAGCAGCTTGTTGCGCTGGATTTCCGCGAACGCGATGTCGAGCTCGTAGAGCTGGTCGTTGCGCGCCTCGTCGACGCGCGGCGCCTGGCTCGTCGGCCCGATGAAGAGCCCCGAGAACAGGTACGACAGCGACGGATGGTTGTGCCAGTACGCGATCAGGCTCGCGAGCAGGTCCGGGCGGCGCAGGAACGGGCTGTCGGCCGGCGTCGCGCCGCCGAGCACGAAGTGGTTGCCGCCGCCCGTGCCGACGTGCCGCCCGTCGACCATGAACTTCTCGCTGCACAGCCGCGACTGCCACGCGGCGTCGTACAGGAATTCGGTGTGGTCGACGAGTTCGTCGAAGCTCGCGGCCGGATGGATGTTCACCTCGATCACGCCCGGATCGGGTGTCACCTGCAGCAGCTTCAGCCGTGCGTCGCGCGGCGGCGGATAGCCTTCGAGCACGAGTTTCACGCCGAGCGTGTGCGCGGTCAGCTCGATCGCGCCGAGCAGGTCGAGATAATCCTCGAGCGCGGCGAGCGGCGGCATGAACAGATACAGAATGCCGTTGCGCACTTCGACGCACAGCGCGGTGCGCGTGATCCACGCGGCCGATTCGAAACGCTCGGGCCGGCGATGCGGGTCCACGGCGCCCGCACGCACACTCGCGGCCGCGCCGTCGTCGCGCCACTGCATCACGGTCGGCGCGGACGCTTCGCGATGCACGCCGGCCAGATAGCGCGGCGCGTCGGCCGGGCCCGCATAGCGGGCGCGCATGGCGGCAGCGGCCGGCAGCGCGTCGCGCGGCGCGAACGGATCGCGCTCGACGAGGTACGGATAGTCGGCGCGGGCCGTCCACGGCAGCGAGTCGAGCGGCAGTCGATAGCCCATCGGCGAATCGCCCGGCACGAGGTACATCCGCTCGTCGCGGAAGAACCACGGCCCCGTCTGCCAGCGCGGCCCGTCGAGGCCCGGCGTGTCATCCACCCGCTTCACCGGCAGCACGTAGCCGACCACGCTGTCGAGCTGCTGCTCGAACACCTTGCGCAGCCGCGCGCGCTCGAGTTCGTCGTCGAGGCGCGCGTCGAACGGATCGACGTTGACGGGCAGCCGGCGCTCGCGCCACAGGTAGTACCAGACGTCCTCGTAGCCGGGCCGGATGAATTCGCCGCTCAGGTTCAGCCGCGCGGCGAGCGCATCGATGAAGCGCTTCGCGTCGTCGGTGGTATACGCGGACGGCTCGCGCTCGTCGGCGAACAGCGACGGATCGTGCCACACGGGCTGACCGTCCGCGCGCCAGAAGATCGACAGCGCCCAGCGCGGTAGTTGCTCGCCCGGGTACCACTTGCCCTGCCCGAAATGCAGGAAGCCGCCGTCGCCGTATTCGGCGCGCAGCCGCTGCACGAGTTCGGTCGCGTAGCCGCGCTTGGTCGGGCCGAGCGCATCGGTGTTCCACTCGGCGCCGTCGCGATCGTCGATCGACACGAAGGTCGGCTCGCCGCCCTGCGTGAGCCGCACGTCGCCGGCGGCCAGCGCGCCGTCGACCTGCGTGCCGAGCGCCAGCACGGCATCCCACTGCGATTCCGTATACGGCTTGGTCACGCGCGGCGATTCGTACACGCGCGTCACGCTCATCTCGTGCTCGAACGACACCTCGCATTCGTCGATCAGCCCTTCGACCGGCGCCGCGCTCGTCGGCTGCGGCGTACACGCGAGCGGAATATGCCCTTCCCCGGCGAGCAGGCCCGACGTCGGATCGAAGCCGATCCAGCCGGCGCCCGGCAGATAGACCTCGCACCACGCGTGCAAATCGGTGAAATCGACCGACGTGCCGCTCGGGCCGTCGAGCGATTTGACGTCCGGCGTGAGCTGGATCAGGTAGCCCGACACGAAGCGCGCGGCGATGCCGAGATGGCGGCACAGCTGCACGAGCAACCACGCGCTGTCGCGGCACGAACCGGACGCGAGCTCGAGCGTCTGCGCGGGCGTCTGCACGCCGGGCTCCATCCGCACGAGATAGCCGATGTCGCGCTGAAGCTGCTGGTTCAGCGCGACGAGGAAGTTCACGGTGCCGGCCGGCGTGCGGTCCACACCGTCGAGATACGCGCGAAACAGCGGCGCGGCGCTCGTCTGCGGATCGCACGCGAGATACGGCGCGAGCTCGGTCTTCAGCGCGTCGTCATAGCTGAACGGATATTGCTCCGCGCTCGCTTCGAGGAAAAAGTCGAACGGGTTGTACACCGACATCTCGGCGACGAGATCGATGGTGATCTCGAAGTGCTCAGTGCGCTCCGGAAACACGAGGCGCGCCAGATAGTTCGAGAACGGGTCCTGCTGCCAGTTGATGAAGTGCTGCGCGGGCTCGACCGTCATCGAATACGCGAGGATCGGTGTCCGGCAATGCGGCGCGGGCCGCAGCCGCACGACCTGCGGGCCGAGGTTGACGAGCCGGTCGTAGCGATAGCGGGTGGTGTGATGCAGCGCGACGTGGATGGACATGGGAGCTCGGGTCGGGTTGGGCCGGCCGCGCACGCCGCGTCGCTGTCGACGCGGCGGCCCGGCATGGCGGATTCGGCGAAAGCGCGCCGCCGGTCAGACGAGTTCCGGCGACTGCACGACGCTGATCTCGACGGCGACGGCCGTCGCACCGAGCCCCGTCACCGGCTGCGCGTCGCGATGGTCGAGGCCGACCGCGATGCGCACGTAGCGTTCGTCCGGGCAACGGTTCATGAACGGGTCGAAGCCGACCCAGCCGAGCCCTTCGACATAGGCCTCGGCCCATGCATGGCCGGCCGGTTGCTGCGTCAGCGACGCGGCTTGCGGCTGCGCGCCGAGCGCCGCCTGCGGCTGCCCCTGGGATTGCGACTGCGACTGCGACTGCGACTGCGATTGCCCTTGCGATTGCGATTGCGCGGCATGCGACGCGCCGAGCGCCTGCTGCATGCCGTCGCCGCTCTGCAGCGCGAGCGCCGCCTCTTCCTCGACGTCGCCCGCATGCTGCTTCGAATCGGCGATGCGCTGCATCGCGCTGTCGGCCAACACGTAGCCCGAGATGTAGCGCGCGGGGATCTTCAGCACGCGTGCGGCCGCGATGAACGCGTGCGCATGGTCGCGGCTCGTGCCCTCGCCGCTTTGCAGCGCGGTTTCCGCATCGACGGGCGCATCGGCCGCCAGGTTCGGCGCGTATGCGATGCGGCCGTGCACTTCCGTCATCAGCCAGTGCAGTGCGTCGAGACCGTGCGGCTCGATCGGCAGCGCGTCCGTGAGCGCGCGCACGGTGTCGCCCGCCTTCGTGAGCGCGGTCTCGCGCTCGAAGATCCACGGCGGCGCATAGCCTTCGGAATTGCCGAGAATGCCCGCGCGGTCCTGCGTCTCGACGACGCCGGCCGCCACGACCACGATCTCGTCCTTCGCGCCGCGATCGTGGCGCACGAGGTCGATCCGGTTGCCGAGCCCGTCGGCATACGACAGCGTCGGCTCGACGCCGTCGATCGTGACCTGCCACGCGCGCACCGTCTGCCCGGGGCCGGATTGCGGGCGCAGCCGCAGCCGTTGCAGCGCATGGCTGGCTTGATCGTCGAACCGATAACGCGAAATGTGTCGAATGGCGAGTCGCATGGCAAGCCTCAGTCGAAGTTGTAAGCCTGGGCGATTTCGAGCCCGAGGCTGTTGTTGCGGCCGATGAAGTCGGTCAGGAATTCGTGCAGGCCGCTCTTGAAGATCCGCTCGACCGAGGTATCGGACAGCAGTTGGAGGATCTTCGTGGCCGTGTCGTGACACGGGTGTGTCACGCCGTAATCCTTCGCGAGCAGGTTCAGGCTCGACACGACGCGCCCGTAGCAATAGCGCAGCGAACGCGGCATGCGGCCGTTCAGGATCAGGTAGTCCGCGATGTTGAGCGGCTTGTACTGCACGTCGTACACCCAGCGGTACGAACGATGCGCGGCCACGCAGCGCAGGATCGTCTCCCACTGGTAGTTGTCGAGGATCGTGCCGACGTGCGACACCGACGGCAGCAGCAGGTGGTACTTCACGTCGATGATCCGCGCGGTGTTGTCGGCGCGCTCGATGAATGCGCCGATCTGCGCGAAATCGAAGATCTCGTTGCGCAGCATCGTGCTGTAGAAGCTGCCGAGGATCAGCGCGGTTTCGCGCTTCACTTCGTCGAGCACGGCCGGCAGCTCGCTTTCAGGCACCGGCTGCGCGAGCGCGCGGCGCAGGGCGAGCCACGCGCCGTTCACGCTTTCCCACGCCTCGCGCGTGAGCGCCGTGCGCACCATCCGCGCGTTCGAGCGCGCGGCTTCGATGCACGACAGCACGCTCGACGGGTTGTCGCGGTCGCGCAGCAGGTAGTCGGTCACGGTATCGGCCGCGTACGCGTCGTATTTCTGCCGATAGCCGTCGTCGGCGCCCGAGCTGACGAGCACCGACGACCATTCGGCCGGCGCGTCGGCCGTGCGCGTGAGCGCCATCCGCAGCCCGGCATCGACGATGCGCGCGATGTTCTCCGCGCGTTCGATATAGCGGTACATCCAGTAGAGCCCGCTTGCAGTACGTCCCAGAAGCATCTCGTGTCCACTCCGTCTTCGTTCGGTTCGCGCGCCGGCTCCGGCGCGCGCGGTCGCGTCCGGCTCAGTCGGCCAGCACCCAGGTGTCCTTGGTGCCGCCGCCCTGGCTCGAGTTGACGACGAGCGATCCCTCCTTCAGCGCGACGCGCGTGAGCCCGCCCGGCGTGATGCGGATCCGGTCCGACACCAGCACGAACGGCCGCAGGTCGACGTGGCGCGGCGCGAGGCCGGCGTCGGTCAGGATCGGCGTCGTGGACAACGCGAGCGTCGGTTGCGCGATGTAGTTCGCGGGACGGGCGCGCAGCTTCGCGGAAAACGCGTCGAGTTCGGCCTTCGACGCGCACGGCCCGACCAGCATCCCGTAGCCGCCCGAGCCGTGCACTTCCTTCACGACCAGTTCGTCCAGATGCTCGAGCACGTATTTCAGGCTGTCGGCCTCGCCGCAGCGCCAGGTCGGCACGTTCTCCAGCAGCGCCTTGCGGCCCGTGTAGAACTCGACGATCTCCGGCATGTACGAGTAGATCGCCTTGTCGTCGGCGATGCCGGTGCCGGGCGCGTTCGCGATCGTGATGTTGCCCGCGCGGTACACGTCCATGATGCCGGCCACGCCGAGCACCGAATCGGGGCGGAACGTGAGCGGATCGAGGAACGCGTCGTCGACGCGGCGATACAGTACGTCGATCGGCTGGAAGCCTTCGGTCGTGCGCATCGCGACGCGGCCGTCGATCACCTGCAGGTCGCTGCCCTCGACGAGGTGCACGCCCATCTGGTCGGCGAGGAACGAATGTTCGTAGTACGCGGAATTGTGGATGCCGGGCGTGAGCACCGCGACGGTCGGGTTGTCGGTGTTGCCGCCCGGCGGGCACACGGCCGCGAGCGACTGGCGCAGCATCTGCGGATAAGTTTCGACCGGGCGCACCTTCACCTGCTGGAACAGCTCCGGAAAGAGCTGCATCATCGTTTCGCGGTTTTCCAGCATGTACGACACGCCGGACGGCGTGCGCGCGTTGTCCTCCAGCACGTAAAACTCGTTCTCGCCGGTGCGCACGATGTCGACGCCGATGATGTGCGTGTAAACGTTTCCGGGCGGCCGGAAGTCGATCATCTCCGGGATGAACGCGTCGTTGTGCGCGATCAGGTGCTTCGGCACGATGCCCGCGCGCACGATTTCCTGGCGGTGGTAGATGTCGTCGAGGAACGCGTTGAGCGCCATCACGCGCTGCTCGATGCCGAGCGACAGCCGGCTCCACTCCGCCCCCGAGATGATGCGCGGGACGATGTCGAACGGAATCAGCCGCTCGGCGGCCTCCGCGTCGCCGTAGACGGCGAACGTGATGCCCGTCTTGCGGAACACGCCTTCCGCATCGTGGGCCTTCTGGGCGAGGCTCGCGGGATTCTGCGTGTCGAGCCATTGCTTCAGGCGCGCGTAAGGCGCCCTTACCATGTCGCCGGATTGCAGCATTTCATCGAATGGCTTCATCGATTTTTTCTCCATCGATCGTTTTCCCCGGCATTGCGCATGCCGGACCGGCGTAACCAATGCTTTGCAAGGAACGTGCCGTGTTCGCTCCCGTCGATATCCCCCTGTTTTTGCGCCGCGCCGGGCACGCCCGCGCCACGTTTCGCACCACAACGGTGCATCGCCGACGCGGCGCGCACTCGCGGTGCGCCGCCGACGCGCATGGCCGATGCTGCGCCGCATCCGACGAACATAGTTCTCCCGCGTGTCACGGATGTGCAATCTGCACTGCACCAAAAGCGACGAGGCGGGCACCGGCCCGAGCGGGCGGGCCGGCACGCACACGGCGAAGCCGGCCCGGGGGAAGCGCCGTCCGGGCGGGCCGGACAGTCCGACGCGATGAACTGTCCGGTTAACTCGGTCCGGCCCCTCAACGCTATGTAGCCGTAATCCCGCCGACAACGCCCATGCATATTTCGACTGACACCGATCGAAAAAAAACATCGGCCCGACCGACGCGATGCGCGGTACGCTAGAACGTTTGCGCAGCAGACGGCGCCCCCTTTCAGGCGCCCGACTATAAAAAGCGAAGATCGAAATGGAAGCAAAGTGGCTGGAAGATTTCCTGAGCCTGGCGGATACCAAGAGCTTTTCCCGGGCCGCGCGTCATCGGCACCTGACGCAATCGGCGTTCAGTAGACGAATCGCCGCCCTCGAAACCTGGATGGACGCGAAGCTGGTGGACCGGAGCATCAATCCGATCGCACTGACGCCGGCCGGCCAGATGTTCCGCGGGCTCGCCGCGGACATCCTGCGCAGCATGTATGCGGCGCGCAATCTCGTGAACGGCTACGACCAGTTCGCGGCCAGCGACCAGGTCGTGCGCTTCGCCGTCGCGCATACGCTCGTGTTCACGCTGTTTCCGGAATGGCTCAAGCAACTCAACAGCGAGGTCGGCCACGTGACCGCGCGCGTCAATGCGGTGAACGTGCCGGAAGGCGTGCAGCAGCTCGTCGAAGGCGAATGCGACCTGTTGCTCGGCTATCACCATCCGCAGTTGCCGATCGTGCTCGATCCGAACCACTTTCCGTTCGTCAGCCTCGGCGTCGAACGAATCCTGCCCGTGTCGTCGCCCGATGCACGCGGCAAGCCGGTGTTCCAGCTGCCCGGCACGCCCGATGCGCCGCTGCCGCTGCTCGCGTATTCGTCGGGCGCCTTTCTCGGCAACATCGTCGAGATGCTGCTGCTGAACGCGACCGAGCCGTATGTGCTGCACCGGTGTTTCGAGACGCATATGTCCGAGGCGCTGAAAGGCATGGTCGTGGCCGGGCACGGCATCGGCTGGCTGCCGGAAAGCTGCGTCGCGAAAGAGCTCGCGGACGGCACGCTCGTCTGCGCCGGCACCGGCGACTGGATCACCGAACTCGAAATCCGCCTGTATCGATCGGCGCGCAAGCGCGGGCTCGCGGCCGAGCAGCTGTGGGCCTACATCATGAACCGGCCGCGCACGGCCCTCGACGCGGCGATCGGCACCGAAGAGGCGGCCGCGCCGGCAATGCGCGGCGCGCGACGAAGCGCGGGCGGCAGTCGCTGAACGCCGTGTCCGCGCCGTGGATATCCATGGCGCGCATGCGTATTCTTTCGACGGCAATCGATAATCCGCCGGATTCCATAAAATCCCTCACCTGCCCCAATCCGCCGCCATTAAAACGCAAACGTTTGCGAATCCGTGTCGTACTTTTTACTGCTTCCCGTATTAAGTAAGAATATTCGGACTGATTTTCCAGACAGAAATACCTTGTTACACAAGTTTCTATTTACCTGTAACAGCCGGAATGATCAAAAACGTCGCACCCTCATTTCTCGACATGCGGTCTGTATCCGAACATTCATCGATTCTTCTCGAATACAGGCGCAACAGTTTCTTTCATCAGTCGTTATTTTTCGGCACGAACGTCGATACCTCCGACGTGATTCAAAGCGTGCTCGATCATCGCTACCGGTGAGCAATTTTCATGTCCGGGAATATCGACTTTATTCAGAATTAAGACATCCTTACCAATCCATTCTTATCCTATTTAGATAGGATCTTTCGCTCCCGTCCCATTCGGGTCACACGCGGTTGTTGGTTCAAAAGCCATCGTGTATCAATAGCGTGTCGCAAAAAGAACGTTGGCAAATTCGACTCCGAGTCGATGCGCGTCATCGATTCCGGACGGGAGATTGCAATGTCACCTTCGCTTCGACAGCAGGCTCGCCCTTTCCTGAGCGTCGTGCTCTCCACGCTCTGCATGAACGCCCTGGCCCAGACATCAGCGGCCCCGCCGCCGGCGTCCGGTCCGGGGGCAAACCGGTACGTGATTTCGTATATCTGCGGCGACGCGCGGATCGACGGCACCGCGCCGCTTCCCCCTGACGGGCGCCCGTACAACCTGGGCGTGTCGTTCGTGTCGGGGAGCACCGGCCAGCCCCTCTCCAACGTGCAGGTGCGCCTGCGCCGGCATGGGCGCGTGCTCGTCGAATTCAATGCATCGGGATCGCGCTGCCTGTTCAGCGTGCCGGACGCGAGCTACCGGGTCGAAGGGACCTATCAGGGAGCAACCCAGTTCGCGATCGTCGAGACGGGTGCGCTCACGACGCAGTTGCGATGGTGAAACGTCGCACCGCCCCGCTCCGATCGCGTCATTCATGGAGCGCATCGAATCCAGGAGACTTGAATGCCCCGTCCAGAACGACCGGACGACTCGCCCGACCGTCAGCCGAAACCCTCGTGGGGTCCGGGAAGGAATGCGGCGCTCAGCGTCGCTGCATTTGCCGCGATCTTCGGCGCGTTCGCGTACGTCGAGCGGGACGCGAGGATCGGCCACGCAAGCGTGACGCACGATATCGCCGGCGTGATCGGCAACGTCGTGGGCAAGTACCGCCAGCTCATCGTCGCGGCGACGGGTGGCTCGTCCCGCACAGCGGCGCCCGCCGGCTCGACGTCGACGATCGTACAGGCCGGGCCGGTTCCGCCGTCCGCCTCGACGGCGCCCGCCGTGTCGGCTCCGGCCGAACCGGCCGTGCCGCCGCAAGCGACGGCCCGCTCCGACACGAGCCCACCGCGCGCCGCGCACGTGCCGCCGACGAAGCTCGCGGCGAGCCCGCACGCGGCGTCGACCGGCAGTCGCACGGCGCGCCCCGGCGATGCGCACCGGACGTCACGCTCGCAGGCGCTGGCACGCACGAGAAAACACCCCGACCCCGCGACGAAACGGCAGCCGCAGTCGAGCCTCGCCGGCACGCCGTACATGGAGACCGCCCGCGTCACGCACGATGAGCTGGAAGGCGCCCGCGCTCTGGCCAAGGCGCGCCGGTGCGCAGAGATCGACGAATGGAGCTGCGTGGAGCAGAACGCGAGCCGAGCACTCGCCATCGACCCGACGAACAGCGAATCGCGCGCACTGCTGGGACAGGCGATCCGCAACCGCCTGTGAACCGGCCCTCGGGCGTGCAATCGACGTGATCGTTTCAAAGTGAGGAGACACCGTGGCCAACAATCGTCACCAACAATGCACCACCGTCGCTCCGCCGACCCGGCGGATCCTCCTGCACGCGCCGCTGCTGTGCCTGCTCGTCGCGTCCGGCCCGTGTCTTTCCGCCGAAGGCGACGCGGAACCGCGCGGCACGAGCGAAATCGCCGGATCCCGCGGCGCGCCGGATGCGCTGCCACTCGACCTGCGGCCAACGGGCGCGTCGACGCAAGCCGCGCAGGATTCGGGCACGCAGCCCCCGCTTGCGCCCACGCCGATCGCGCGGGCCTCGGATGCGTCGCTGCAGATCGCGCAGGCGCCGAACCCGGCGATGCCGACCACGGTCGTGGTGGACCCCGATGCTGCGCAGCCGAGCGCACCGGCGCCGGTCGCAGCATCGCCGAACGCATCGATGCTGCTTGCGCAGGCATTCGACACCCCGCCGCCGGATACGTCGGCGCCGCGCGCGCGAACGTCGGATGCACCGCCGCAGCCCGCCCCCTCCCTGACCACCGCACCGCCGGTTGCGCCGACCATGCCGACGCTCACGGCGCAGGCATCCGGCACACCGATGCCGAACTCGCCCACGCCTGCGACCGAGACGCCCGGCGCGCAACTGCCGTCGTCCCAGCCGCCGAATTCACAGACGCCCGGCGCCCAGCTCCCCGGCGAGCCGACCCAGCGATCGCAGGGGCCCGACGTCGAAGCGCCGAATGCGCGGGCGCCGAATCTCCGCACCGCCGACGTCGAGACGGTACGCAACGACGTGTTCGGCCTCGCGGCGAGCGGCGGCGCGGTCAAGGCGCTCGACGAAGCGAAGGCCCGGCCCGATGCGTTCTCCGCCGTCGACATCGCGCAACTGGAAGAGCTGTCGATTCGCCAGCAGGTGCGCGGCGGACGCGACAAGTCGCGCTCGATGACGAGTTCGGACCGCTTCGATGGAATCGACGACGCGCTGCGCGCGGCGGACGACCTCGACAAGCGGATACTCGCGACACCCGAGTACACCCCGGTCCGCACCGCCCTCGCGGGCGACCGGGTCGTCGCCCTTGCCGCACGCGGCGAGATGAAAACGGCCGTCGCGACGTTCGAGACGATTCCGTCCAGCGCGGAAATCTCGATCGACGCGTTGGCGGCCGTCGGCGATGCATACCTGTACCTGAGCGAGCCGGCCAAGGCGAACGCCGTGTACGCGCGCGCGCTGAAACAGGCCACCGCCTCGCCGACCGATCGCGCGACCCGCGGCTTCCAGTACGGCTCGCGCACGCGCCCGATCGAGCTGCAGGAAGGGCTGTTCTGGTCGTACGTCGACCAGGCACGCGCGCCGGAAGCGAAGCAGGTGCTCGACGACATGGAGAAGTCGCTGCCGCCGGCCAGGCAGGTGACCAACGTCGGCCCGGGAGAAAGCGACTATCTGCGCTACTACCGGCTGCGCGCGCAATATCTGATCTTCACGGGTCACGTGAACGAAGGGATCGCCGCGCTCGAACAGCTCGAGAAAGAGGTGCCGTTCAACGCTGAGGTGCGCGCCGCGCATGCCGACGCCGTGTCGGGCCAATCGCATCCGCGCCAGGCGATCTCGATGTATCGCGCGTCGCTGACCGATCACCCGGACAGCGTCGAGATGCTCGCGGGCCTCGGCCGCGCATCGCTCACGGCGGACGATTACGCGACCGCGAAAACCGTCGACCAGACCCTCGGCAACACGTTCCCGGACAGCGGTGCGGTGCGCAGCTTCAAGCGCGACTACAACGCATACCGCAGCCCGGTGTTCACGACCGACCTGAGCTTCGAGCACGGCAACAGCGCGCTGGCCAACAACAGCTTCACGTCGGACAGCTATGTGTATTCGCAACCGTTCGGCGACAACTGGCGCGTGTTTTCGCACACGTTCTATGGTTTCGCGCAGACCGACGACGGCAACCTCAGCCGCACGCGCACCGGCATCGGCGGCGACTACCGGCACGGGCCGCTCACCGTGCTCGGCGAAGTCACGCGCTCGATGGGCGGGGACGGCCGAACCGGCGGCCGCGGGACGATCGCG
Organism: Burkholderia sp. AU16482; assembly: GCF_002223285.1. Lineage (NCBI taxonomy): Bacteria > Pseudomonadati > Pseudomonadota > Betaproteobacteria > Burkholderiales > Burkholderiaceae > Burkholderia > Burkholderia sp. AU16482. Next base: position 821,990 of record NZ_NKEY01000006.1, on the reverse strand, counting down.
TACGCGTTGAACGACTACTGGACGGTCAGCGCCGGGCTCGACACCAACGACAACTCGCTGCCGTGGAAAGCGTATGCCGCGCACATCTGGGGCCGCTCCGCGAACGTCGAGGTCGTGTATCGCCAGAACGACCGGCGCGAAGTCAAGCTCAGCTACGGCGTGAGCCGCTACAGCGATTCGAACCTGCACCAGGAGATCGCGGCGACCGCCACGCAGCGCGTGTATACGTCCGCGAACCAGCTCGTCAACGTCTCGCTGAACCTGGGCACGGACAGCAACACGCGGCGGGACGCGCCCTACTTCAGCCCCGGTCGCGACTACGCGGCCGCGGCGACCGTCATGCATCAACTGACGCTGTGGAAGAAGGGCGACCTCGGGCTGCGACAGCGCGTGTCGGTGTCGGGCGGCGCGTACAACGAGCGCGGCTTCGGCACCAGCCCGTTGTGGAGTGCGCGCATCGAGCACGCGTGGACGTTCAAGCGCGACATCACGCTGAGCTACGGCGTCGAGGTCAGCAGCCACGCGTACGACGGCCAGCGCGAGCGCTCCGAAACCGGCTTCCTGTCGCTCAACCTGCCGTTTTAGAAAGGAGCGCTGAATGCAATCCAGACGGACCTTCATGTGCGGATGCCTCGGCACGTTTGCCGCCTGTTCGCTGTTCCCGGGCGTGAGCGGCGCCAAGATGATCGACCTGCTGCCGCCGTCCGACCCGGCCGACGGCAAGACGTTTCGCGTGATCTGCCTGCACGACGTGCGCGACAACCTGATGGCGTCGTTTTCGTCGCCGACCGCGATCATCGATCCGTTCGCGGTCGATACCGGTACGCTGACCGCGATCTTCTCGTGGCTGCAGACCAACAACTACCACACCATCACGGTCAAGCAGATCGAGGCGTCGCGGCGCGGCGGCAAGCCGCTGCCGCCGCGCTCGGTGCTGCTCACGTTCGACGATGGCTTTCGCAGCCACTACACGAAGGTGCTGCCGCTGCTGGAGCGCTTCAAGTATCCGGCCGTGATGGGCCTCGTCACCGCGTGGATCGACACGCCGCCGGATACGCCGATCCGCATCAGCGACAAGGTTCAGGTGCCGCGCGACTACTTCCTGTCGTGGGACGAGGTGAAGAAGCTCGGGCAGTCGGAATTCGTCGAGCTCGGCTGCCACACCCACAATCTGCATCATGGCGCGATCGCGAATCCGCAAGGCAACGAATTGCCGGCGACCACGTCGCACCTGTACCTGCAAGACCAGAAGCGCTATGAAACCGACGCCGAATTCCACGCCCGCGTGCACGACGACCTGCAGACTTGCGTGCGGCAGATCCGCCAACGCACCGGCATCGTCGCGCGCTCGATGGTGTGGCCGTACGGCGCGGAAAACCAGCCCGTGCGCCAGATCTCGACATCGCTCGGCATGGACATCCAGTTCAGCCTCGATGCCGGCCCGAATACGCCGGACGTGCCGCTCGACCGGCTCAGACGAATCCTGATGATGTACGACGTCGATATCGGCGGGTTCGAGCGCTCGATGCGCGAGCCGGCGTCGAACCGCGGCGACGTCGACATGCCCGAGCGTACCGTGCAGGTCGATCTCGACCAGGTCTACGACCCCGATCCCGCGCGGCAGGAAGCGAATCTCGGCAAGCTGATCGAGCGCATCTACCGGATGCAGCCGAAATCGGTGTACCTGCAGGCGTATGCGGATCCGAAGGGGACGGGCGTGGCCGAAGCGGTGTATTTCCCGAACCGGCATCTGCCGATGCGTTCCGACCTGTTCTCGCGTGCCGCGTGGCAGCTCAACACGCGGTCCAACGTGCAGGTATACGCGTGGATGCCGGTGCTCGCGTTCCGGCCGCCGGCCGACAAGCTGCGCGCGCTCGAAGCCGTCAGCGCCTACGGCGGCGCGCCGGCCCGCGAGAACGGCGCGCGCGTGTTCCGGCTGAGCCCGTTCGATCCCGATTCGCGGCTGATGATCCAGCAGGTCTACGAGGATCTCAGCAAGCACGCGTCGTTCAGCGGCATCCTGTTCGGCGACGACGCCGTGCTCGACGACTACGAGGATGCGGGCCGGCATGCGCTGCGCACCTATTCGCAATGGGGGCTGCCGGCCGACGTCGGCAAGATCCGCGAGAACCCCGACCTGATGAAGCGCTGGACGCGCCAGAAGACGCGCTACCTGATCGACATGACCCGGCAGCTCGAACAGATCGTGCTGGCCCACCAGAACGCCGGCGACGTGCTGACCGCGCGCAACATCTTCGCGATGCCGGTGCTCAAGCCCGAATCGGAAGCGTGGTATGCGCAGAACTACGACGATTTCATCGCCGCCTACGACTACGTCGCGCTGATGGCGATGCCGTACATGGAACAGGCGAAGGACCCGGAAGGCTGGCTCGACCAGCTCGTGAAGGCGGTGCGCGCGAAGCAGCGCGGGCTGCAGCGCACCGTGTTCGAACTGCAGTCGTACGACTGGCACGGGCAGAAGGCGGTGCCGGCCAGCACGCTGCTCGCGCAGATGCGGCGGCTGCGCAGCAAGGGCGCCGTGAATTTCGGCTACTACCCCGACAACTTCCTGACCGGCCAGCCGGAGCTCGACGCGATGCGCGACGTGATGTCGCTGAAGTCGCGCCTCGACCCAACCTCCATCAACGCGCTGATGCAGATGCAGCAATCGCGGGGAACCAAGACGCCATGACCTCCCATAGCCTGATCCAGCGCCTGCAGGATTTCGTCTTCTACTATCCGTTCTTCATGTCGTATCTGTGGATGATCGGCGGCGTCGTGCACTACTTCCTGCTCGAGGAAGGCCGCGAGCTGTCGACACGCACGATCGCGTCGAGCGGCATCCCGAAGGTGTCGATCGTCGTGCCCTGCTTCAACGAAGCCGCGAACGCGCGCAGCGTGATCGCCCATCTGAACGGGATGCTGTATCCGAACTACGACATCATCGCGGTCAACGACGGCAGCAAGGATCGCACCGGCGAGATCCTCAACGAGCTGGCCGTCGAGATCCCGCGGCTGCTCGTGATCCATCACGCGCGCAACGAAGGCAAGGCGGTCGGGCTCACGACCGCGGCCGCGGTATCCAACGCGGAATACCTGCTCTGTATCGACGGCGACGCGCTGCTCGCGCACGACGCGATCGGCTGGATGCTCGAACATTTCCTGACCGACCCGGGCGTGGGCGCGGTGACCGGCAACCCGCGCATCCGCACGCGCACGTCGCTGCTCGGCCGCATGCAGGTCGGCGAATTCTCGTCGATCGTCGGGCTGATCAAGCGCACGCAGCAGGTGTACGGCCGCATCTTCACGGTATCGGGCGTGATCACGATGTTCCGCAAGACCGCGCTCGCCGACGTCGGCTACTGGAGCTCGGACATGCTCACCGAGGACATCGACATCAGCTGGAAGCTGCAGTGCCGCGACTGGCGCGTCGTGTACGAGCCGCACGCGCTCAGCTGGATCCTGATGCCCGAGACGCTCAAGGGGCTCTACCGGCAGCGGCTGCGCTGGTCCAAGGGCGGCATCCAGGTGCTGCTCAAGTACGCGGGCACGCTGATGCGGCCCACGCAGATGATGATGTGGCCGCTGTTCGTCGAGTACCTGATCGGCATCGCGTGGGCGTACTCGATGTCGTTCATCCTGCTGCTCGCGCTGATCGACGTCGTCTACCCGCTTCCGCCGAACTGGCATGTGTCCGTGGTGCCGCACTGGCACGGGATGCTGCTGGTCGCGACCTGCATCCTGCAGCTGATCATCGGCAGCATGATCGATCGTCGTTACGACGAAAAACTCCTGATGTACTTCCTTGACACCATCTGGTACCCCGTCGCGTTCTGGCTGATCAGCATGATCACCACCGTCGTCGCCCTGCCCGCCGTCGTACTGCGGGGCCGCGGCAAGCGCGCCGTCTGGGTCAGTCCCGACCGAGGCATTCAACATGAAGAACGCGCCGATTATTGACCTTTCCCTGCGCGCCCCGCGCGACATGATCGCCGAACGCGGCGGCATCGTCGGGCCCGTGCTCGTCGCATGGTTCCGCCTCGTGCGGCCCGCGCTGGTCGGCGGTGTATGGGCATCGATCTGCATCTATACGTACCGCTACCTGCTGCCGTTCAACGAGGCCGAGATGCCGATCGAGCAGATCGTGTTCTACGTGACGAGCATCGCGCTGATCGCCGGCACGATCGTCATGTGGCTGATCGCGGGACGCGTCGTGCATCCATTCGCCTATCGCCTGCGCGTGTCGAAGATGGTGCGACGCTCGGCCAGCGTGAAGGTGCGCTCCGTGCCGCCGACCGCGTTCGCGAGCGAGCGCCGGCGCGGCGCGCGCCGCACGACGCGCATTCTCGTCGCGTCGCACGATGCGAACGGGTCGATTTCGGGCATCGAATGGGTTGCCCATGCCGGGCCGCAGCCCCGCGAATAGATCGCCGGAGACGTGCCGCGCCGCGCGCGACGCCTGCCGTGCGACGCGGCACCGCTCCTGACATCGTGCTGCCGCGCATCGCGCGCCAGCCAGAAAACTTCCTGGAGACGAGGTGAATCATGTGCGGAATCGTCGGAGCAAGCGGCCTGAACAATCAGGTGCCGCAACTGGTCAATGCACTGAGCCGGCTCGAATATCGCGGCTACGATTCGTGCGGCATCGCCGTTCAGGGCGACGGCCGCCTGCGCAGCGAACGCACGCTGCGACGCGTGACGGACCTGCAGGACCGTGTGCTGACGCTCGGCCTCGAAGCGCAGACCTGCATCGCGCATACGCGCTGGGCGACACATGGCGCGCCGTCTGAAATGAACGCGCATCCGATCATGTCGGGCGACACGATCGCCGTCGTGCACAACGGGATCATCGAGAACCACGACACGCTGCGCGCCGAACTGAAGCAACTCGGCTATACGTTTCGCGGGCAGACCGACACCGAGGTCATCGCGCACCTGATCCACAGCCTCTATCGCGACGACCTGTTCGACGCGGTGGTGCGCGCGGTCAAACGGCTGCACGGCGCGTACGCGATCGCGGTGCTCGGCGCGCGCGAGCCGCAGCGCCTCGTCGCCGCGCGCGCCGGCTCGCCGCTCGTGATCGGCATCGGCGCCGAGCAGAACTACCTCGCGTCCGACTGCGCGGCGCTCGGCGACCTGACCGACCGCTTCGTGTACCTGGAGGACGGCGACGTCGCGCTGATCACGCCGGATCGCATCGCCGTGGTCGATGCGGGCGGGCAGGAAGCACGGCGCCCGTTGTGCGAAGTGAAGGCGCGCGCGGACGATGCCGCGCTCGGCCCGTACCAGCACTTCATGCAGAAGGAAATCTTCGAGCAACCGAAGGCGATCGACAGCACGCTCGACGGCATCGACACGATCTCGCCGGCGCTGTTCGACGCGACGGAAGGCACGCGCGGGCTGCTGTCGCGAGTCAGAAGCGTGCTGCTGCTCGGCTGCGGCACCAGCTACTACGCGGGCCTCACGGCGAAGTACTGGCTCGAAAGCATCGCGGGCGTGCCGGCCCAGGTCGAGATCGCCAGCGAATACCGCTACCGCGACACGGTGGCCGATCCGCGCACGCTTGTCGTCGGCATCTCGCAGTCGGGCGAAACGGCCGACACCATCGGCGCGATCGAGCAGGCGCGCACGATGGGCCAGGATTTGTCGATGGCGATCTGCAACGTCGCGACCAGCACGATCGCGCGCAACGCGCCACTGCGGTTCCTGACGCGGGCCGGCGCCGAACTCGGCGTCGCGTCGACCAAGGCGTTCACCACGCAGCTCGTCGCGCTGTTCTTGCTGACGCTGACGCTCGCGCAACTACGCGGCCGGCTCGATGCCGCGCAAGTCGCGACGCACCTGAAGCAGTTGCGCGCGCTGCCCGGGCGCATCGGCCACGCGCTCGCGCTGGAAACGCAGATCATGGGCTGGGCCACGAAGTTCGCGCGCACCGAGAACGCGCTGTTCCTCGGCCGCGGCATCCATTTCCCGATCGCACTGGAAGGCGCCCTGAAGCTGAAGGAAGTGTCGTACATCCACGCGGAAGGCTATGCGGCCGGCGAGCTGAAGCACGGGCCGCTCGCGCTCGTCACGAGCGCGATGCCGGTCGTCACGATCGCGCCGGACGACCGCCTGTTCCAGAAGCTGAAGTCCAACATGGCCGAGGTGCGTGCACGCGGCGGCCGGCTTTACGTGCTGGCCGGCAGTCAGCTCGAGATCGACGCCGACCGCGACACGCACCTGATCCGCGTGCGCGAATCGGGCGACCTGCTGTCGCCGATCGTCAACGTGATTCCGTTGCAACTGCTCGCGTATCACGTCGGCTGCGCGCGCGGCGCCGACGTCGACAAGCCGCGCAACCTCGCGAAATCGGTAACCGTCGAATGATGCGGCGAACGCGCCCGGTACAGGCCGTCGTGCGGCTGGCCGCAATTGCCCTTTGCGGCGCGGGCGGCATCGGCACGGCGTCGCCGCCGGCCTTCGCCGGCGCGCCGGTCGTGCATACGGTCACGGTGTCGACCGCCCCGTCGCCGCAGGACAGCGGCGACCCGCGGCGCTTCATGCACGGAATCGGCGTGGCCGACGCCGGCGACGGCAAACGCTGGGTGTTCTTCAGCAGCTCGGGCATCGTGCCGCGCGGCGCGCGGCGCGGCGGCAACTGGCCGCATGACGTGTACGTCGGCGAATGGCTGCCCGGCGGGACGCGCGTGCTGCACGTGCGCACGTTCATCAGCCGCCCCGAGGCGCAGGAACCCGTGTCGATCGCGCAGAACGCGCGCGGCGACATCTTCGTCACGTTCGAGGACGGCTGGAACGCGCCGCAGGAAGTCAGCCAGCGCTACGGCGTCTACCGCCGCGACCTGAAACCGGTCAAGCCCTACCCGAACGACGTCGAATCGGGCGGCCATTCGGGGCATGTCGCGACGGCCGGCGACCGCTTCGTCGTGTTCTATTCGGCCGACTGGGTCAACGGCGGCGGGGTCGACAACCTCGGCAGCGGCAACGGTGTCTACCTGAAAACCTACGATGCGGCGGGGCGCGTACTGAACCATGTCGCGGTCGCGCCGCGCCGCCGCGAGTGGTGGCCCGTGATCGCGGGCTCGCCGCGCAACGCGCTGCTCGTGTGGCAGAAGTTCATCGAAGGCAGCACGGACGCGACGCTCGAATACGCGATGTTCGACCCCGTCACCGCGAAGCTGGAAAAACTCGGATCGCTGAACGACGCGATCCAGTACTACGTGTATTCGGCCGCCTATGTGCCGGAGATCGACCGTTTCATCGTCGTCACGACGACGGCGGACGATCGCGGCGTCGCGATGCTGATCGCGCCGGACGGCCGCCGCACGGCGACGCTCGATTGCCTGCCGGCGTCGGTGCGCGAATCAGACCTCGGTGTCGCCGGCACGCACGCGTATGTGCCGACCCGCGACGGGCGGCTGCTGACGCTCGCGCTTGCGCCGGCGGATATCGCGGTGAGCGGCGTGCAGCGTTCGCCGATTCCGTGGGGCTCGACCGGCATCGCCGGTTTCCCGGCGCGCGGCACGGCGATGCATTTCGTGTCGCTGACGCCGTCGGGACTGCGTGAAGCCGATTTCGAACCGGCGCAACGCACACCCATGCCGAAGAGCGAAGCGGCTTGTTCGAGTCATTGACGACGATGGCCGGTCACGCAATGTCGTGAACGCGGGTAGACCGCATATCGCCACCGTGAGCGTTTGTCCTCCGCGGTCCGAACCGCTATGACGACACCTCGCCCACTCGGCGCCCCGTTGGTCGAGCCCTGCCGCGGGCCGGTCCGGTCATGACGGCCATGCCCTTGCGCGCCGAATTCGCCAGCGCCGCCCGTACCGGATAGACTGTCGCCCGATTCCTTCCATCGACCGCGGCGGCCCGCCTGCCGCCGCCGGAACGCCCCTTCCCGGAGAACGAATGCTGAAGCGCCAGTGGTTTTCGCTCGTGCTGCTGACCGTCTGCCTGCTCGGGCAACGCGCGTCGGCTCAGTCCACGCTCGAACTCGACACCGACGGCACGGCCCGCGCCCTCACCCGCCAGGCGCTGCTCGCGCGTCCGGACGCGACCGACATCCACGTGCCGCGCGACATCGCATACGGCCGGCCGATGACGTTCCGCGCGGTGCCGTTCGCCGCGCTGCTCGGCGACACGCCGCTGCCGGCCGACGGCGTGCTCGAAACGCGCGCGGCCGACGGTTTCGCCGCGCAATTGCCGCTCGATCTCGTGCGCCGCCGCGCGCCGGCCGGCGCGGTCCCGTGGCTCGCGATCGAGGATCCGGCCCATCCGTGGCCGAAGCTGCCCGGCAAGCAGGTCGGCGCGGGGCCGTTCTATCTCGTCTGGCTCGGGCCGGACGCGCCGTCGGTGCGCGGCGAGCAGTGGCCGTACCAGATCGTGCGCATCACGATCGAATCGTCGCCGCTCGCGCGCTGGCCGTCGCTCGCGGTCGATGCCGCGTTGCCCGCGAACGATCCGGCCCGCGCGGGCCAGCGGCTGTTCGTCACGCAATGTCTCGCGTGTCATCGCATCGACGGCGCGGGCAGCAGCCGCGCCGGCCCCGACCTGAACACGCCGATGAATCCGGTCGACTATTTCCAGCCCGCCGCGCTGCGCCGCTACATCCGCAACCCGGCGTCGGTACGCGACTGGCCGGGCCGCAGCATGCCGGCGTTTCCGCCCGAACAGTTGAGCGACCGCGAACTCGACCAGATCGTCGCGTATCTCGCGTATATGGCGCGGCGCAAGGCGGGGAAGTAACGCGAGCGCTCCGCAGCCCGGCCGCACGCGTCGCGCTTACGCTTCCTGCGCACTCTGCAACACCGCGCGCAACAGCACGTCGGCGCCCGCCGTCGCCCATTCCGGCGTAATCGCTTCCGCCTCGTTGTGGCTCAGCCCGTCCACACACGGCACGAAGATCATCCCGGTCGGCGCGACACGCGCGACATAGCACGCGTCGTGTCCCGCACCGGACACGATGTCCATGTGCGACAACCCGAGCGCGCGGGCCGCGTCGCGCACCGTGTCGATACAGCGTGGCGCGAACGGCACCGGCGCATACGTGAAAATCTGCTCGATCCGCGCGCCGAGGCCGGTTTCGTCGGCCACGCGCGCGAGCTCCGCGCGCAGCGCCGCGTCCAGTTCGTCGAGGACCGCATCGTCGGGATGCCGGAATTCCACCGTGAAAAAACAGCCGCCCGGCACCGTATTGCGCGAATTCGGCCGCGCCTCGATCATCCCGACCGTTGCGCGCGCATCCGGTGCGTAACGGCGGCCGAGCTCGTCGACGAACGAGATCATCCGCGCGGCGCCCACCAGCGCGTCGCGACGAAACTCCATTGGCGTCGTACCGGCGTGCGCATCGACCCCGGTCAGCGTCACCTCGTACCAGCGCTGCCCCTGCCCGGCCGTCACGACGCCGATCGTCTTGCCGGCCCGTTCGAGAATCGCGCCCTGCTCGATATGCAGTTCGTACGCGGCGTGCACCGGATAGCCGCCGACCGGCTCCGCACCCGCGTAGCCGATCCGTTCGAGCTCCTCGCCGATCGTCCGGCCCGCGCCGTCGGTGCGCGACAGCCCGTATTCGAGCGTGTAGACGCCCGAGAACACGCCGGCCGATACCATCGCCGGCGCGAAGCGCGAGCCTTCCTCGTTGGTCCAGATCACGACGTCGATCGGGCGTTCGGTCTCGATGCCCGCATCGTTCAGCGCGCGCACGACTTCGAGCCCGCCGAGCACGCCGTAGATGCCGTCGTAGCGGCCGCCGGTCGGCTGCGAATCGGCGTGCGAGCCCGTCATCACGGGCGCGGCGCCCGGATTGCGGCCCGCGCGGCGCGCGAACACGTTGCCCATCCGATCGACGCGCACCGTGCAGCCGGCGTCGCGCGCCCACTGCACGAACAGGTCGCGCGACTCGCGGTCGAGATCGGTCAGCGCGAGACGGCAGACGCCGCCCTTCGGCGTCGCGCCGATCTGCGCCATCCGTTCGAGCGACGCCCACAGACGGTCGCCGTCGACGCGCGGCATGGTCACGATAGCGTCATGCATCGCCGTGCTCCGGCGCGCGTTGCAGCGCATAGCGGAAATCGCAGCGCTTGCCGCCCTGCATGATCGTGCTCGTGCGCGTGAGCGCGATGCCCGGCGCGTAACCCTGGATGAAATAGCTGTCGCGCGCGCAGCTCAGCAGGTGCCCGATCTCGCCAAGCCCCATCGCGTGATACATCTCGGCGTAGCTGCAGCGATGCACGTCGTAGTCGTAGTGCGCGTCGTCCGCGCGCCGCACCTCGACGTCGAGCGCATCGTCCTTCTCCCACAGCACCTGCAGCGCGATGAACGACTTCACGCTCGGGCCGTCCGGCTCCTGCGCGGCGAACGTACGGCCCGCATCGACGGCCGCGCCGCGCACGGCTTCGGCGATCACGGCCTGCGCGCGCTCGGCGCCGAACTCGCGCTTCATGATCTCGTAGATCGGCTTGATGATTTCCGCTTCGATGCGGCGCCGCGCGAGAATCCCGAGGCGTGTGTCCTCGGGTGCGGCGGCGGATGTCGGGTTCGCTTCGGTCATGGGGATCGTCCTGGTCGTTTTATCGTTACTTGACGGCGGTACGCGAGCCGCCGAGCACGTCGACGACGGCCCACTTGCCGCCGCGCACCTGGTAGATCGTGAAGGCCGGGTCCTTCAGGTTGCCTTCGGCGTCGAATGCGATGCGCCCCGTCACGCCGGGCCGGTCGATCGCGCGAACGGCTGCGACGAGCTTCGCCGGCTGGGTCGTGCCGGCCTTCTGCGCGGCCGCGATCAGCGTGGCGGCCGCGTCGTACGCGAACGGCGCATGCAGTTCGATCGGCGCGTGATAGCGCGCCTGGTATTGCGCATCGAACGTCTTGCCGCCCGGCATCCGGTCGAGCGGCAGGCCCGGCTCGAGCGCCGTCACGCCGTCGCCGTCCTTGCCGGCGAGCGACAGGAAGGTCTGGCTCACGAAGCCGCCCGCGCCGAGCAGCGGCGCGTTCACGCCGAGCTGGCGCATCCGGCGCGCGATCGGCGCGGCCTGCGCGTCGAGGCCGCCGAAGAACACGAGATCCGCGCGCTTGCCCTTGATCGCGGTCAGCACGCCGCTGAAATCGGTGGTCTTGTCGTTCACGTACTGGCGATCGACGATCGTGCCGCCGTTCGCCTGCACGCCCTGGATGAACTGGTCGGCCAGCCCCGCGCCGAATGACGTGCGATCGTCGATCACCGCGATGCGCTTCGCCTTCAGCGTCTTCACCGCGTATGCACCGGTGAAGTGGCCACCCGCATCGTCGTGACCCATGATGCGCAACGCCGTCGCGTAGCCCTGCTGCGTGTATTGATGGCCGGTGGACGCCGGGGCGATCTGCGGGATGCCCGCATCGCGGTACACGCGCGACGCCGGCACGCTGCAGCCCGTGTTCCAGTGACCGACGACGCCGATCACGTGCTGGTCGACGAGTTGCTGCGCGACCGCGACGGCCGTGCGCGGATCGGACTGGTCGTCGGCCGCGACGAGCTTGTAGACGACCGGCCTGCCGCCGATGGTTGGATGCTTGGCGTTCGCGTCGTCGATCGCGAGTTGCGCGCCGTTCTGCAGATCCTTGCCGATTCGCGCGGACGGGCCGGTGAGCGGCGCGGCGAGGCCGATCAGGACCGTCTGCGGAGCGGACTGCGCGAACGCGGGAACGGCGGCGACGAGGGCGGCCGCGGAGAAGGCGAGACTGGCGGAGAGGAAAGCGATTTTCATGTGCGAGGGATCGGTGAATCGAATCATAAACATGAAAAATATTAAATATTCAACCACCAAACCCCAAATACCCAATTGTTGGATGCTTATACCGTTCTCGACAAATTACCGTATGTCTCTGTAAATACACGATATTTTTGTGTTGTCGCTTACCCTGATTTTTCGATAAAATTCGATACATGAAAAATATCGAACAATTGCCGCACGATCCGCCGCTGCGCGCGGTGCGTGCGTTCGAAGCGTTCGCGCGTCTGGGCTCCGTCACCGCGGCGGCGGGCGAACTCGACATCACGCCGTCGGCGGTCAGCCATCAGCTGCAACTGCTCGAAGCGTTCATCCAGACGCCGCTGACGGTGCGCGAAGGCCGGCTGCTCGCGCTCACCGACGAGGGGCGCGACTACTACCGGTCGATCAGCGCGGCGTTCTCGGTGCTGCGCAGCGCGACGCGCTTCGTGCGCGACCGTTCGTCGCTGCGCCAGATCACCGTCAGCCTGATTCCGCTGCTCGGCATCGGCTGGTTCATTCCCCGGCTGCATGCGTTCTTGGCCGACAACACCGATGTCGACGTCACGGTGCTGTACGCGCATCACCGCAACTACCGAAGCGATGCATCGGACCTGTCGATCCGCTTCGGCACCGGCGACTGGCCCGGCTACCGCTGCGAGCGGCTGCTGCCGGGCGCGATGGTGCCGATGTGCAGCCCGTCGTTCCTGAAGCGTCACGGGCCGTTCCGCACGCCGGCCGATCTCGCGCGTGCGCCGCTCGTGCACGACGAGGATCGCAGCACGTGGGTCAACTGGCTGCAGGGCGCCGGCGTGCGGCACATGTCGCACGCGGTGGGGCCGATGTTCGAGGACGGCCAGCTCACGCTGAGCGCGGCCCGCGCGGACCTCGGCGCCGCGCTGCTGCGCGCGCCGCTGGTCCAGCGCGAACTGGCGAACGGCGAACTCGTGCAACTGTTCGACCATGCGCTCGACGACGGGCGCGACTACTACCTGTGCACGCGCGAGGACGCGGACATGCCGGACGGGGCGCGGCGGCTGGCGGAATGGTTGAGGAAGATGGCGGGGATTTGAGCGGGGCTCCTTGCAGCGTCGTCCTGCCGGGGCCTTGCATACTTTTAAGCCCGCATATATGATATGCATATCATATATCGGAGGTTATCATGGGTCGGATTCTGGTCGATCTGTCGGATGGCCAACTAGACGCATTGGCCGTCATCGTCGAGACTCAACACCGTCCCCGCGCCGCCATCATTCGTGACGCGATCGACGCCTACATTGCCCTGAACAAGCCCCGGCTTGCCGACGACGTCTTCGGTCTCTGGAAAGATCGCACGATCGATGGGCTCGCCTATCAAGAGGAATTGCGCTCGGAATGGTAAAAGCCCTTTTCGACACCAACATCCTGATCGATTATCTGGGCGGCGTGGAATCCGCCCGTGCGGAGTTAGGCCGCTACGACTATCGCGCAATCAGCATGATCACGTGGATGGAAGTCCTCGCCGGGGCGTCCGCAAGGGACGAGGCACCCATCCGTGCATGGCTCTCGTCGTTCGACGTCATCGCACTCGACAGCACGGTTGCAAATCGCGCGGTGACGATTCGCAAGGACCGCCGGATACGCCTGCCCGACGCGATCGTGTGGGCATCGGCGCAAGTGAACGGTCTGCTGCTCGTATCGCGCAACACGAAGGACTTTCCCGCCTCCGAACCCGGCGTTCGCGTGCCGTATCAGATCTAAGCCGGCGTACGCCCAGCGCATACGCCTTCCCAGCACGTCCCCCGACCCGCCTCATGCCGAGCGGGCGCCCGCATCAACGCCCTCCGCTCCCCCCACCCAATCAAGGGCCGGAAGCAGATAGAAAATCCCGATGCCCCGGATTGAAACAAGCAATTTCACAAACACAGGGTGAACCCGGATACTGGCAACACTCCACTCACCACTAACGAAAAGGAATTACCCAGATGCCGATCATCAACACCCAAATCAAGCCGTTCAAGGCAACCGCTTACCACAACGGCGAATTCGTGCCCGTCTCGGAAGAGAACTTCAAGGGCAAGTGGTCCGTCGTCGTGTTCTACCCGGCCGACTTCACGTTCGTCTGCCCGACCGAGCTGGGCGACCTCGCCGACCGTTACGCGGAATTCCAGAAGCTGGGTGTCGAAATCTACGGCGTGTCGACCGACACGCACTTCACGCACAAGGCATGGCACGACACGTCGGACACGATCGCCAAGATCAAGTACCCGCTGGTCGGCGACCCGACGCTCACGCTGTCGCGCAACTTCGACGTGCTGATCGAGGAAGAAGGGATGGCGCTGCGCGGCACGTTCGTGATCAACCCGGAAGGCGAGATCAAGCTGTGCGAAATCCACGACAACGGCATCGGCCGCGACGCTGGCGAACTGCTGCGCAAGGTGCAAGCCGCGCAATACATCGCGGCGCACCCGGGTGAAGTGTGCCCGGCCAAGTGGACGCCGGGTGCGGAAACGCTGACCCCGTCGCTCGACCTGATCGGCAAGATCTGACGATCGCTCCGCGCGCCTCGCCCGAGGCGCGCGACGGCGGGCATTGCATCGCGCGGCCCGCCCTCTCCTCTGGCACGACGTGCCCGACCAGCATAATCAATACGGAATCCGAAACGCCATGCTCGACGCCAATCTCAAGAATCAACTGAAAGCGTACCTCGAAAAGATCACGCGCCCGATCGAACTCGTCGCCTCGCTCGACGACAGCGCGAAATCGCAGGAACTGCTGGCGCTGCTGAACGAGATTGCGTCGCTGACGGATCGCGTGACCGTGACCGAACGCCGCGACGACGCCGAGCGCAAGCCGTCGTTCTCGATCGGCGAACCCGGCAAGCCGGCCGGCATCCGCTTCGCCGGCATCCCGATGGGCCATGAATTCACGTCGCTCGTGCTCGCCTTGCTGCAAACGGGCGGCCATCCGATCAAGCTCGACGACGACGTGATCGAACAGATTCGCGCGCTCGACGGCGACTACGCATTCGAAACGTATTTCTCGCTGTCGTGCCAGAACTGCCCGGAAGTCGTGCAGGCGCTGAACGTGATGTCGCTGATCAACCCGCGCATCCGCCACGTCGCGATCGACGGCGCGCTGTTCCAGGATGAAGTCGAGTCGCGCCAGATCATGGCCGTGCCGACGATGTTCCTGAACGGCGCCTCGTTCGGCCAGGGCCGCAGCAGCGTGAAGGAAATCCTCGCGAAGCTCGATACGGGCGCCGGCGAACGCGCGGCGAAGTCGCTCGAGAACAAGCCGGTGTTCGACACGCTGATCGTCGGCGGCGGCCCCGCGGGCGCCGCCGCGGCGATCTACTCGGCACGCAAGGGCATCGCGACGGGTGTGGTCGCCGAGCGTTTCGGCGGCCAGGTGCTGGACACGATGGCGATCGAGAACTTCGTGTCGGTGCAGGAAACCGAAGGGCCGAAGTTTGCGACCGCGCTCGAACAGCACGTGAAGCAGTACGACGTCGACATCATGGACGTGCAGCGCGCCGACGCGCTGATTCCGGGCGACGTGCATCAGATCCGTCTCGCGAACGGCGCGGTGCTGAAGGCGAAGACGATCATCCTCGCGACCGGCGCACGCTGGCGCGAAATCAACGTGCCGGGCGAGCGCGAATACCGCAACCGCGGGGTCGCGTACTGCCCGCACTGCGACGGCCCGCTGTTCAAGGGCAAGCGTGTCGCGGTGGTTGGCGGCGGCAACTCGGGCGTCGAGGCGGCGATCGACCTCGCCGGCATCGTGAAGGAAGTCACGCTGATCGAATTCGGCGCGCAGCTGCGCGCGGACGAAGTGCTGCAGCGCAAGCTGCGCAGCCTGCCGAACGTGACGATCGTCACGCAGGCGCAGACGACCGAGCTGACCGGCGACGGCAGCAAGCTGAACGGCCTCGTCTACAAGGATCTGCGCTCGGGCGACACGCAGCGCATCGATCTCGAAGGCGTGTTCGTGCAGATCGGCCTCGTGCCGAACACCGAATGGCTGAAAGGCACCGTCGAGCTGTCGAAGCACGGCGAGATCGTCGTCGATGCGCGCGGCGCGACGTCGGTGCCGGGCGTGTTCGCGGCCGGCGACGTGACGACGGTGCCGTTCAAGCAGATCGTGATCGCGGTCGGCGAAGGCGCGAAGGCGTCGCTCGGCGCGTTCGACCACCTGATCCGGCAGGATGTGGCGGCGCCCGTCGCAACCGCGCAGCCGAAGGCCGAAGAAGCGGTCGCCGCCTGACGCACGTCGGCCCGACGACATCAAGGTTTGTCTCTCTTGGCCCCGCATGCCTTGGTCGGCGTGCGGGGCCCTTTTTATGCCGAAAACGCGCGCGGTTACTTGGTTGCGGCCGAGCCGCCGTCCGCCGGCGCAGGCGCCGTCGCCTTGAAACTGCTCGACTGCCTGACCAGTTGCTCGGTCATCGCGGCGGCCACCGGATTCGCGCCGGAGGACGAACCGCCCTGCCGGTACGAACCGGTGCTCGCCGACATCGACTGCATCGATGACGTCGACGGCGGCGGCAGCGACGGATCGAGCTTCGCCGATTCCCTGACGAGCGCGGCCGTCTCCGGCGTTTCGGATTTCGTCGCGGCCGGCCGCGCGGCGGCCGCATGGCGTTCGAGGCCGTCGCGCTTGCGCGGCGCGCGCTGCGTGACCTGCGCGGGTGCGGCCGACTGCGCCGACTGAGCGGGCTTGGCGGCCGGTGCGGGAGCCGGCGTGGGGGTCGAATCCTGCGCATCGACCGTCACGACGTTGACTTTCGGCGGCGGTGCGGCCGGCTTCGTCACCGGTTGCGGCCTGTCGCTGACGACCGGAATCGCCGGAACCGGCGCGGGCGCGGCGCCGACGCGCGCGGTTGCAGCCGGCGCGGGTGTGGGTTCGGGAGGCGACGGGGCAGCAGCCGCCTGCTTCGGCGCCGTCGCGGCAGCCGGTGCGGGCGGCGCGATCGCGCCCTGCGCCGCGTGATCGTTGCCCGCGGGCGCCGACGCAACGGGTGCGGCTGCGTCGCCGATGCCGGCGTCTTCGATCGCACGGTGGTCCGCGCGCAGCAGCATCACGTACGCGGTGCCGGCCGCGGCGACCAGGAGCCCGCCGGCGATCATCATGGTCTTACGGGTACTCGTCATGCTTGCTCACCGATCATATCCACGTGAACAAGCCATCATACGCGGCCAGCGTCCGTTGATCCCGGACGAATACATTTGGTTGCATTGATCGCGGCCGAGGCCGTCGGCGCCCTGCCGTACGCCCTATCGTCAGACGGAAGAAACGCCCGCCGTCGCCCGTCAGATGCAGAAAATCGCGACCGCGATCCCGCCGAACAGCAGCCACTTGACGATGTAGTACACGGTGCGATTCCACGCCTTCAAGCGCTTGCCGGCACGGCGAATCGCATACAGGTACCTGAACGCGCGATTGAGCCCGCCCGTGCGATCGCCGGTTTCGTTCGGCGATGCGGCCGCGCGCATCAGCAGTTGCCCGAACGCATCGTTGATGCGCTGCGCCCAACGGTATTTCATCGGGCGATCGATGTCGCAGAACAGGATCACGCGATCGTGCGCGGTGCGGTTTTCGGCCCAGTGCAGGTACGTCTCGTCGAACATCACGGCCTCGCCGTCGCGCCATGCGTACGATTCGCCGTCGACGACGATCCGGCACGCGTCGTCGTTCGGCGTAGCGAGCCCGAGGTGGTAGCGCAGCGAGCCCGCATACGGATCGCGATGCAGCCCGAGCTTCCCGCCCGGCGGCAACTGCGCGAACATCGCCGCCTTGATCGACGGAATCCGCGACAGGATTTCGACCGAACGCGGACACAATGCCTGCGCGGACGGATGCGGCGCGTCATACCACTTCAGGTAGAAACGCTTCCAGCCGTGGCGAAAGAACGAATTGAAACCGATGTCGTTGTACTCGCCCGACGCCTTGATCCGGCTCGCGTCGCGCAACGCGAGCGCTTCGCTGCGAAACGTGCGCCATTCGCGCTGCAGCACCGCGAGCTCCGGAAAGTGCCGCGTATCGAGAAACGGCGTGGTCGGCACCGACGAGAACGCGTACGAAAAGCAGTTCAGCGGTGCGGTAAAGGTCGAGTGGTCGGATAGTTGCCTGAACAACCGGTGCCGAACCTTGCCGCGCCGATGCGTGTACACGACACACGCAATGAACACGATCAACAGGACCCAGCGCATCGATATTTCCCCCGTAAGCTATTTGCCGAAATTCTAGGGAGGGGAAAAATTTCCTGCTCTGACGGGTAGGTCGTGCTGTGTACGCCTTACAACACGCCGAAGTCGCGAAACGATTCGTGCCGAAACGCCGAAAAGCCCGCGCGTACGTGCTTTTCGGGCCATCCGGACGCGCGTGCGGCATGCTGCTGCCGCACGCGCCGGCAGCGATTATTCCGGAAACGGCAAATCAGTTTGTCCGTCCGCGCGCATATCGAACGTGTTGAGCGTCATCGCGACGAGCGCGTAATAGCCGAGCAGCGCGACGAGGTTCACCACGGTCTCGTGGCCGAAGCGGGCCCGCGCACGCGCGAACGTCGCATCGCTCACACGGCGCGTGTCGTACAGCTCGGTGGCGAATGCGTGGATCAGCGCGTCGTCGTCCGATTCGAATGCGGGCGCGACGCCGAGCCGGATCGCGTCGGCCGTCGCGGCCGGCACGCCGGCCTCGAGCGCGATCGGATGATGGATGTGCCACTCGGCCTGCGAGCGCCAGCGCGCGGCCGTCACGAGAATCGCGAGCTCGGACAGGCGCAGCGGCAACCCCGTGCGGTAACGGCAGAACGCGCCGAGCTTCTGCGCGTGCTCGGCCAGCTCGGGGCTCGCGATCCAGCCGAGGAACGGCCCGTTCAGGTTGCCGCGCGGGCCGCTGAGGATATCGGCGAGCACGGCCTTCTGTTCGTCGGTGGCCGACGCGGGATCGAAAGGAGGCAGTCTGTCTGTCATGATGAGAATGCAGTGGGGTCGGGGTTCACGCGGCGGCCGATGCGAGCGCCGCGCCGATCGCGCCGGACAGCCGCTCGACGATCGTATCGATCTGCTGCGCGGTGCAGACGAACGGCGGCGCGATGAGGATGTGATCGCCATGCACGCCGTCGATCGTGCCGCCCATCGGATACACCATCAAGCCGCGCTGCATCGCCTCGCGCTTGACTGCCGCGTGCAGCTTCAACGCAGGATCGAACGCCGCCTTGGTGTCGCGATCGCGCACGAGCTCGACGCCGACGAACAGCCCGCGGCCACGCACGTCGCCGACATGCGGATGCGCACCGTAATGCGCGCGCAACGACGCACGCAACTGCTCGCCGCGCGCCTTCACGTTGTCGAGCAGTTTCTCCTCGGCGATCACGCGTTGCACTTCGAGCGCGGCCGCGCAGGCGGTCGCATGGCCGATGTACGTGTGCCCGTGCTGGAAGAAGCCCGAGCCGTCGACGATCGTCCGGTAAATACGATCGCTCACCAGCGTCGCCCCGATCGGCTGGTAGCCCGCACCGAGCCCTTTCGCGATCGTCAGCAGATCGGGCGCGACGCCGTCCTCGTCGCACGCATACAGGTAACCCGTGCGCCCCATCCCCGACATGATCTCGTCGAGGATCAGCAGCACGCCGTACTTGTCGCACACCGCGCGAATCTTTTTCAGGTAGGTTCGCACCGGCGGCACCGCGCCGGCCGTCGCGCCGACCACCGTTTCCGCGACGAACGCCGCGACGTTTTCCGCGCCGAGCTCGACGATCTTCCGTTCGAGCTCGTCCGCGAGGCGCTGCGCGTACGCTTCCTCCGTTTCACCGGCCTGCTGATCGCGGTACGCATAGCACGGGCTCACGTGGTGCGCGTCGATCAGCAGCGGCAGGAACGGCTCGCGCCGCCATGCATTGCCGCCGATCGCGAGTGCGCCGAGCGTGTTGCCGTGATAGCTCTGGCGCCGGGCGATGAAATGACGGCGCCGCGGCTCGCCCTTCTCGACGAAGTACTGGCGCGCGAGCTTCAGCGCGGCCTCGATCGCCTCGGAGCCGCCCGACACGAAATACACGTGGTCGAGCCCGGCCGGCGCGCCGTCGACGAGCCGGTCGGCCAGTTCCTCGGCCACGTCGGTCGTGAAGAACGACGTATGCGCGTAAGGCAATTGCTGCGCCTGCCGCTTGATCGCGTCGATCACGCGCGGGTTGCTGTGGCCGAGACACGAGACGGCCGCGCCGCCGCACGCATCGATATAGCGTTTGCCGGTCGAATCGACGATCTCGATGCCGTCCCCGGCGACGGCGACGGGCAAGGTGGCGCGCGGGGCGCGATGGAAAACGGTCGTCATGCGTGGCCTCATGGATCAGGATGCGCTGGGCGCGTGCGCGGACGGCACGATGCGCGTCGCGAAGCGCTGCGTGCCGTGTTGATGGACGGTGAAATCGATCGCGGTGTCGTCAATCTCGAACACCGCGGTCGCGAGCGTGTTCTCGTCGTCGCGATCGGTCGGACCGTCGCGGTAGATCGGCAGCCCTTCCGGTGCACGATCGCCGAGCACGCGCAGCAGCGCGGCTTCGTCGATCGCGTCGGCGACGAACGGATGGCCGCGCCAGCCGCGCACGGCCTGCCATGCACGGCTCTGCCGCATGTACGCGTCGAATACCGGCCGGGCAAGCTCGCCGAGGCGCACGCCGATGTCGAACGGCGTGCCGGCGATGACGGGCGAAAGGGAAAGCGGCATGTCGTGCAAAAGAGTCCACTCCGGTGACAGGTAGCGTGCGCCGGGTTGGCGCGCCCCGTCAAACGATGCCGGGACGCACGTCGTCACGATCGCGCAACACGCGATGACGAATTAGACAATCACACAACATATGTTGTCAATACCTGGGTACGGACAACACCGGATGCAGCCGCGCTCGCTGCCCCGTCACGCCGCGACCCCGCTCGCCTGATGCGACACGAGCCGCGCATACGCGCCCTGCCGCGCCATCAGCTCCGCATGGCGGCCAGCCTCGATCACGGCGCCCTGCTCCATCACGAGGATCAGGTCGGCATGACGCACGGTCGACAGCCGGTGCGCGATGATGATCGACGTGCGCTGCGTCATCAGGTCCTCCAGCGCCGCGCGGATCTGCTGCTCGCTGATCGTGTCCAGGTGCGACGTCGCCTCGTCGAGGATCAGCACCGGCGCATCCTTCAGGAACGCGCGCGCGATCGCCACACGCTGGCGCTGGCCGCCCGACAACTGCACGCCGCGCTCGCCGACGCGCGTCGCGAGCCCGTCCGGCAACCGCGCGACGAAATCGCCGAGCGCCGCGTGGTCGATCGCGCGCCGCACGTCCGCGTCGGACGCATCGTTCGCGGCGAGCCGGATGTTCGCGTCCAGCGTGTCGTTGAACAGATAGGTATCCTGCGCGACGAGCGCGATGTGCTGCCGCAGATCGTCGAGCCGCAGGTCGCGCAGGTCGACGCCGCCGAGCGTGACGCGGCCCTGCTGCGGATCCCAGAAGCGCAGCAGCAGGCTCGCGACGGTCGACTTGCCCGCACCCGATGCACCGACCAGCGCGACCGTGCTGCCGGGCGGCACCTCGAAGCTCACGCGGTCGATCGCGGGCACGCCGCGGCCCGGATACGTGAACGACACCGCGTCGAACCGTACCGCCGGATTCCCGGGCATCGCATGCGCGCCGTCCGTCACCGTCACGGGCTCCTTCTCCAGCGCGCGCAAGCGGCGCGTCGACGCGATCGTGTCGGCAAGCTGGCGCGCGACCTGACCGATTTCGGCCACCGGCATGAACGCGGCCACCGCGACGAGCACCAGCAGCGGCAACGACTCGTGCGGGAACCAGCCGCGTGCGCACAACCACGCGCCGAGCGCGGCGACCGCCAGCCCGCCGAGCCCGCTCGCGACTTCGAGCGCGGCGCTTTGCGTCGACAGATCGTCGAGCAGCTTCGCGCGCTGCCGACGATACGCATCGGCCTCGGCCACGAATGCGGCGCGCCGGCGTGCGATCGCCTGGAACGCGGTCAGTTCCGCGAGCCCCTGGATCGTTTCGGTCAGGTGCGCGCCGAGCCGGCCGAGCGCTTCGCGCGCGCCGGTGCCGAGCCGGTCGACGTCGCGGCGGGCGAGCACGGGCGCGAGCCCGGCCCACAGCAGGAACGGCAGCAGCACGAGCGCGAGCGGCCATGCGACCGACGCGAGCAGCACCAGCACGCCGGCCGGCACGAGCACCGCGACGAACGCGGGCGCGAGCGTATGCGCGTAGAAATATTCGACAGTCTCGACGTCCTGCGTCGCCAGCGACACGAGATCGCCGGAACGGCGACGCAGCAGCCCGGCCGGCGCGAGCCGCTCGAGCGTCGCGAACAATGCGATGCGCATTTCCGCGAGCAGCCGGTACGCCATGTCGTGCGCGAGCCACGATTCGAGCCAGTGCAGCACGGCCGCGACCGGCGCGATCACGAGCAGCGCGGCAACCAGCCCGGTGCCGACATGACCGGTCGGCACCGCGCCGACCACCCGCGCGCCGAGCACGCCGACGCCGATGAAGGCGAGCACGCGGCCGATCCCGAACAGCACGGTGAGCACCACCTTGCCCTTCCATGGACGCACGAAGCGCAGCAGCGTCCGCAACGTTTCCGGCCAGCCGATCGTCGCCGCGTCGTCGTTCAGCGGCCGCACCTGCGGGCCCGACGACCCGCGCGCGGTCGCGCCGGCCGGGGTCGCCGCGCCGACGGATTCGGCGACCGCTTCCAGTTGCGGCCCCATCAGGCGGCGATACGGGCCGTCGCGTGCGATCAGCGCCGCGTGCGTGCCTTCGTCGACGACCTGCCCCTGGTCGAGCACCAGGATGCGATCGGCGCCGATCACGCTGGACAGCCGGTGCGCGAGCACCAGCGTCGTGCGCCCGCGCGTGAGCCGGTCCAGCGCCTGCTGGATCAGCGCCTCGTTTTCCGCATCGACGGACGACAGCGCCTCATCGAGCAACAGGATCGGCGCATCGCGCAGCAGCGCGCGGGCAATCGCGATGCGCTGGCGCTGACCGCCCGACAACATGAGCCCGCGCTCGCCGATGCGCGTCGCGTAGCCATCGGGCAGCGCCGAGATGAAATCGTGCGCGTTGGCGGCGCGCGCGGCGGCGATCATCTCCGCGTCGCTCGCGTCGGGGCGGCCGAGCCGCAGGTTGTCGGCGACGCTGCCATCGAACAGCGTCGCATCCTGCGCGACGACCGCGATCATCTCGCGCACCTGATCGGCATCGAGCGTGCGCACGTCGTGGCCGCCGATCCGGACCGCGCCGCCCTGCGCATCGTGCTGGCGCAGCAGCAGGCGCACGATGGTCGACTTGCCGGCTCCGCTCGGCCCGACGATCGCGACCGTCTCGCCCGCGCGTACCGAGAAGCTCAGCGCCGCATGGGCCTCCGCGCGGCGCCCCGGATACGCGAAACTGACGTCGTCGAACGCGATCTCCGGCCGCAGGCCCGCTACGCGCGGCGCATCGACGCGAGGCGCGGCGCCGCCCGCGTCGAGCAGCGCGTGGATCGCATTCGCCGCCGACTGACCGATCATCCCCTGATGCAGCACCGCGCGCAGGTCGCGCAACGGGCGGAAGATCTCGCTGCCGGCCATCAGCACGATCAGCAGCGCTTCGAGGCTCATGTCGCCGTGCCGCACGCGCCATGCGCCCACCGCGATCGCCGCGGCCGCGCCGAGGCCGGTGCCGAGATCCGTGAAGAACCGTGTCAGCAGGCCGAGCGCGAGCACCCAGAACGTGCTGTCCGACAACGCGCGCGCCTTCGCGGCCAGCTTCGCGCCGAACGCGGTGCTCTGCCCGAACGCCTTCAGCGTCGGCAGGCCCTGCACCGCGTCGAGAAATTCCTCGCCGAACGCCTTGAACGCGGCCGAACGGGCGAGCGCCGCGCGTTTGTCGGCGCGATGCACGAGCTGCGGCAACGCGAGCGTGACGAGCGCCGCGAAGAGCAGGATCGCGGCCGTCGGCACGTCCCACCATGCGAGCACCGCGAAGATCATGAGCGGCGCGCACGCGGCGATCACGAGCTGCGGCAGGTAGACGCCGAAGAAGGTCTGCAACTGCTCGACGCCGTCGACGACGGCGAGCATCACGCCGCCCGTGCGTTCGCCGCTGAACCAGGCGGGGCCGAGCGCGGCGATCCGGTCGAACAGCCGCGCGCGCAGCGTCGCCTGCACGCGGCCCGCCGTATGCTGCGCGAGCACCGTGCGGCGATGATCGAGCCATGCGCGCAGCAGCACGCAGGCCGCCGTTGCAACGACGGCTTCGCCGATGCCGCGCGCCGGCGCGCCGGAAAACACCAGCGCCAGCACGCGGCCGAGAAACACGAAGCGGAGGATGCCGACACCCATCGCGAGCAGCCCGAGCGCGACGGCCGCCGCCACCCGCCAGCGCAGTCCCGCCATCATCGCCCATAGTCGTCGGTCGAAATACATGAAGCCCTCCGGTCGGTGTTTGGTTGCGTTCTGGTTGACCGGATCGAGGCTACCCGCGCCGCCCGCGCGCGGCAAAAGATGATTTTTCAACGGGTGTTGAGTCAACTACAATACCCCGCATGTCGCACCTTCCTCCCCTCAGCGCACTGCGTGCTTTCGAGGCGGCCGTCCGCCTCGGCGGGTTCGCGCGCGCGGCGGTCGAGCTGAACGTGTCGACCAGCGCGGTCAGCCACCAGATCCGTTCGCTCGAGGAATCGCTCGGCGCGCGGCTGCTCGAACGCAGCACGGGGCTCGGCGGCATCGGTCTCACGCCGGCCGGTGCACGCCTGCTGCCGGCCGTCAGCGATGCGCTGTCGCGTCTCACCGACGCGTGCAGCGAGATTCGCGGTGCCGCGCAACGGCTCACCGTGTCCGCCAACGCACCGTTTTCGTCGATGTGGCTCGCGCGCCGGCTGGCGGAATTCTCGTCGCTTCATCCCGACACCCCGCTGCACGCGGTCGTGCTCGACGACGAGCCGGATTTCGCGCGCAGCAGCGTCGATCTGGCGATCGTGCACGTACCGGCGCACCGGCTGCGGGCCGACGACGACGTGCTAATGCGGGAAACCGTGTTTCCGGTCTGCAGCCCCGAGCTGTTTCCGTACGCGTCGGGGCACGTATGCCGCTCGCGGCTGCTGCAGGAAATGCACGAGGACAGCCCCGAGATCGACTGGCGCAACTGGGCCGTGCAGTTCGGCTTGCCGGACGACTTCGAGACGAAGATCGTCCGTTACAGCAGTTTCAGCCAGGTGATCGGCGCGGCCGTCGGCGGCGCGGGCATCGCGCTCGGCCGCGTGCCGCTGATCGAGCCCGAGCTGCGCAGCGGGCGTCTGGTGCCGCTGGTGCCGGGCCTCGCGCGCGACGCGTCGTGGCGCTTCGTGCTGCGCCGCCACCCGGCGACGCGGCACCGGCTGCTCGATCCGTTGATCGCATTCCTGCGCAGCGAAGCGGACGCGCCGCCGTTCGTCTCGAAGATCGTTGCGCCCGCATCCAACGACAGTCACGCACGGGGCGCGGGCGGGGCCTGACGGGCCGCATGCAACGCCGGCAGCGCGTTTGCGTATGACCGGCCGCTTACGGCGTCGCGAAGAACAGCGCGACGACGCACGCCATCCCGCCGAACCACACGAGCGAACGCAGCGACGCCCAGTTCAACAGGTACATCAGCGCATACACGATGCGGATCGCGACGAACGCGATCGCGAGCTGGTCGACGCGATGGACGTTCGCGCCGTTGTGCCACGCCACGACCAGCGCGACCGCGAACAGCGCGAGCGCTTCCCATGAATTCTGATGCGCGGCCTGCGCGCGGGCGCGCCAGCCTTCGAGCTTCGCGAGGTAATCGCGCGGCGTACGGTTGTCGTAACCCTTGCGGGCCTTGGCGAGAAACGTCATCGGGAACGGCAACAGCGCCACGATGAACAGGCACAGCTGGGACGTCGTCATCCAAGTCTCCTCCGTTATGATTACATTGGTCAATGACAAGATCGCCGAGAGCTTAGCATTGCACCGTGCCGTTCGCGCACCGGTTTTCTAGACGGGAGACTCGGCCGCCCAGGCCGAAGTGGGCAGTGCGCGGCGAGCCCCAGCACCCGAATTTCCACCAAATCATCGACAAATACGTTAATTAAAACTGGTCTAACACCAATAAGATAGCGCTCAACACTGGCTGGGCGCGCGATCGCGCCGGCCTGCCGTTTCACTCCGCGCCCCGTGCGCCGAACGACATCCGACCCGAGCCCTTGCCATGCCCCGTCCCATCGTCGCCCATATCCGCCCCGACGCCGTCCGCCACAACCTCGACTTCATCCGCCGCACCGCCGCGCAATCGCGCGTGTGGGCCGTGATCAAGGCCAACGCGTATGGCCACGGCATCGAGCGGATCTACCCGGGCCTCGCGGCCGCCGACGGCATCGCGCTGCTCGATCTGGACGAAGCCGTGCGCGTGCGCGAGCTCGGCTGGGACAAGCCCGTGCTGCTGCTCGAAGGGATCTTCGAGCCCGCCGACGTCGAGCTGGCCGATCACCATCGGCTGACGGTCGCCGTGCACTGCGACGAACAGCTCGACCTGCTGATCGCCGCGAAGCCGCGGCAGCCGATCGACATCCAGCTCAAGATGAATTCCGGCATGAACCGGCTCGGCTATCGGCCGGCCGCGTTCCGCGCCGCGTGGGAACGCGCGGCGAGCGCGCCGTCGATCGGCAAGATCACGCTGATGATGCATTTCGCGAACGCCGACGAAGGCGAAGTCGACTGGCAGCTCGACCAGTTCGACGCGACCACGGCCGGGATTCCGGGCGAGCGCTCGGTGTCGAATTCGGCGGCCGTGCTGTGGCACCCGCGCGCGCACCGCGACTGGGTGCGCCCCGGCACGATTCTGTACGGCGCTTCGCCGACGGGCGCCTCGCGGCATATCGCCGACACGCCGCTGACGGCCGCGATGACGCTGACGAGCCGGATCATCGGCGTGCAGACGCTGGCGCCGGAGGAAACCGTCGGCTACGGCCGCCGCTTCACGGCCGATCGGGCGATGCGGATCGGCGTCGTCGCGTGCGGCTACGCGGACGGCTATCCGCGCCATGCCCCGACCGGCACGCCGATCGCGGTGGACGGCGTGATGACGCGCGTCGTCGGCCGCGCATCGATGGACATGCTGACCGTCGACCTGACGCCGTGCCCGAACGCGGGCATCGGCTCGAGCGTCGAGCTGTGGGGCGACCAGGTGAAGGTGGATGACGTCGCGCAAGCCAGCGGCACGATCGGCTACGAGCTGATGTGCGCGCTCGCGCGCCGCGTGCCGGTCGTGATCGTGCCGCCCGGGGCGACGAGCGTGCAGCCGGCGCTACGGACCGGCAGCTACGGACGCTGACGGGCCGGCGGTGCTGCGGTGCTGCGATGCGTGACAGCGTCGCCGCACGTGCCGTGCCGCGTGCCGGCCGGCCGCCTCACGCGGCCCGTCAGCTCTGCGGCGAACCGCCCACGCGCACCGGCGACGACACGGTACGTCGTTGCGCGTTGCACAACGCCGGGCGCCGACGCGCGCTCTGTCCGCTTCCGTCAACGCATCACGAACGCCACGTCGGCTTGCGCTTCTCGAGAAACGCGTCGATGCCCTCGCCCGCATCCTCTTCCATCATGTTGCGCGCCATCACGTCGCCCGCGTACGCATACGCTTCGTCGAGCGGCAGCTCGCGCTGACGATAGAACATCTGCTTGCCATATCGCACCGCGGCCGGGCTCTTCGCGACGATCTCCGCGACCTTGCGCGCGACGGCCGCATCGAGCGCGTCCTCGGGCACGGCTTCGTTGACGAGCCCCCACGCGGCGGCCGTCGCCGCATCGACGAAGCGGCCGGTCACCAGCATGTCGAACGCGCGCTTGGCCGCGACGTTGCGGCTCAACGCGACGGCCGGCGTCGAGCAGAACAGCCCGACGTTGATGCCCGACACCGCGAAGCGCGCGGTATCGGCCGCGATCGCGAGATCGCACGCGGCGACGAGCTGGCAGCCGGCCGCCGTCGCGATGCCGTGCACGCGCGCGATCACCGGCACCGGCAATGCGCGCATCGCGAGCATCACGCGGCTGCACTGCGCGAACAGCGTGCGGTAGTAGTCGAGTTCGGGCTTGCCGCGCATCTGCCGCAAGTCGTGGCCGGCGCAGAACGCCTTGCCTTCGGCGGCCAGCACGACGCAGCGCACGTGCGGATCGGCGGCAAGCGTATCGAACGCATCGTGCAGGGCCGAAAGCATCGCTTCGGACAACGCGTTAAACTGCTGCGGGCGATTCAGGCGCAGCGTGACGACGCCGTCGCGCGCGTCGCGCAGCAGGACCGGCCCGGCTGTCTCGTGAATGGGTTCCATGGTGTTCGGCTCGACGGGGTTCGGCAGGGTTGCGGGGCGATGCGAACGAGCGGCCATCGCGCCCGCCCGCTCGCGGCATGTCGGGGAAATGGTCCTCCACATTCGGCACGACGTCCAGCCGCGCCGCCGCATGCGCATGCGCGCGGGCCCGCCGGCCACCGCGCGACGCGCGATGCCGCTCGCCCGTCAACGGCGCCGTTACGCGCCGTGCTTCCGCGCCGACGCCGAGCCTGAACTGGTGCGCCTGATGGGACGGCGATGCAATCATTTCACCGCGTGGCTCGTCGCCCGTGCCGATCTCTACAAGACCGCATGTACGGGCGGTGATCGAAGCCGTCGTCGACGAATTCGCGACGGCGGCGGCGGGCCCGGTCGTGGGCCGATAGCGGACCGCCAGGGCCGGTGCGTCAGCGCGGCTGATACGCGCCGTCCGCCGCGGACCAGCGAAACGTCCGGCGCCATTTGCCGCCGCGCTCGCGCAACTGCAGGTCGCGGAAGCCGTCCGTCGAAGTCGACAGCACGCTCAGCGTATTGCTGCCTTCGGTGATGTCGTGATCGCGCGTACCGTTGCGATGCCAATCGCCTGCGATATCCCGGTAGAACATCATCGGCTGCGCGAACACGACGCGCAGCGTCTTGCCGTCGATCCGGAACAGGTACAACGCCTCGAACGACGCACCGCCGCCGGAATAACCGATCGACCAGCCCGCCCGCACCCCGAACGCGGCATCGCCCGCCCGCAGCGCATACGGCGCGAGATCGAACCGCGACCACCGCTCGGGACGTAGCACGCGATCACCCGGCGGCTTCGCCTCCTCGAGGTAGTCGGGACTGTCGAGATTCGTGTTGCTCCAGTCGGTCGCCTGGTCGAGCGGCTGTTCGGTTCGCGCGACGAGGCGCGGCACGCCGTCCGGGCCGCGCTCGAACACGCCCAGCCAGACCAGTTCCTTCTGATCATCGGCCTCGGCGTGGCGGTCGAAGCCCTCGCAATCGGTGGGTGCACGGAATCGCAGCGCCTCGCGCGCCGACTCGTCGGTCGGCGCCACGCAAACGATCGCGACGAACGCGCCGGGACGCTGCGGCCACGGTTTCGCGCCGGCCAGCACGACACGCGCAAGCGGCTGGCCGGGCGCAAGCTGCGCCACCAGCCCCTCCTTCGTGAAGCCGGGCGGCAAGTGCACGCCGAAACCGTCCGCTTCCGGCGCGCCGCTCATGTCGCGCGCATACGCGGCGCGGGCGTCGGGCGAATCGAATTTCCCGGGCACCTGATCGAGCGAATGCGCGGTGCCCGCCGCGTGCGCGGCGCAGCCCGCGAACGCGGCGCCGATCGCGACGAGCCACGGCATCAAGCGAATTGTCATGCCGGAATGTCCAGTGAAGTGTTTCAGTGCGCGGCGGGCGGGCGCACCCGGTTGCGCCCGCTGCGCCACGCGCGCACGCCCGACCACAACTGACCGACGCCGACGGCGAAAAAGACCGCGCCCATCGCGCCGATGGTCAGCACGCCGCCCCAGATCGCGCCGAACGTATTGAGCCGCGCCGTCATCCTCGGCGCGTCCGGCGCATAGCGCACCTCGACCGTCGCGCCGTCCTGCACGCTGACCTCGCCGCCCTGCGCATATTCGACCTGCTCGCCCGCGAGCGTCGTGAACGCGATCTCCGGATGATGCTGGCCTGCGTTCAGCTTGACGACGCGCCCGGGTACGGCGACCGACGCGCGCAGAAATTCGCGCGTCGACTGCGCATGCAACGTGACGCCGATAAGCACGCACGTGCCCACGACGGTAAAAACGACGCCCTTCGCGATCAGCGTCTCCGTGTGCCGCACAGCGGGTCGCCCGTATTCGGATGCCATCGGTTTCGTTCCGTTCCTGATGTTCGTCAATGCCGGGCGTGGCGGCGCATGATGCGCCGCCACGCCGCCCTCGGCATCCGGCAGGATACGGACATCGCGGCGCGCTGTAAATTGCGCGCGCAACCGTTCGACGGCCCGCTGGCGCGTCAGCCCGCGAGCTTCTTCAGCGCGTCGAGCACCGCATCGCCCTTGAACGGCTTCACGATCCAGCCCTTCACGCCGGCGGCCTTGCCGCGCGCCTTCATCGCCGGGCTGCTTTCGGTCGTCAGCATCACGACGTTGACCGCCGTGTTCGCCAGTTCGCCGCGAATCTTCTCGACCATCGTCAGGCCGTCCATGTTCGGCATGTTCACGTCGCTGATCACGAGGCGCACGCCGGGCGTCGCCTTGAGCTTCGCGAGCCCGTCCTTGCCATCGACGGCCGTCGCGACGTCGAGCCCGTGATCGCGCAGGAAGCCGGCCACTTCGTCGCGCACCGTGCCCGAATCGTCCACCACCAGAATCTTTGCCATGTCGTATTCCCCTTTCGTCGTTGCCGACTTCAACATTCAAAACAGTTCGAGTTCGCCCGCTTCGACCATCGGCCCGACGTCCTGCACCGATTCGCGGAAATCCTCCGGCGACCAGCTCAGGCTGAACACGAAGCGCTGGTCGAGACGGACCGAGCGCCCCGAAGCCGGATCGGTCATCCGGTACTTGAAACAGAGCTGCGGACAGTCGCCGCCGAACGAGATGAACTTCTGCTTGTGATTGACGACGAGCGGCACCTGCACCGGATGGCGCGCCAGCGCCTCGGCGTTGCCGAGATAGCGGTTCTTGAACGCGCCCCACACGAGGTTGGTCAGTTCGCCGAGCACGCTGTTCACGTCGCGGAAATCCGGCGCGCGGCCGCTGTCGCGCGTGCCGCCGAGCATGTCGAGCAGCGGCTGCTCGCTCGTCTGCAGCAGCATGTAGCCGCGGCACCACGCGCTTTCGAGCGCGATCAGGCTGAACACTTCGCCGAAGATGATCTGGTCGCGCACGATGCACGGCGTGTCGTGCTCGATCGTCATGCCCGGGAACAGGCCGTCGATGCGCGCCTCGGTGATCTCCGAGATGCCGCGCACCAGCGCGTTCGGGTAGTCGCGGCCGAACAGGTATTCGTCGATCGCGCGCGCGAGCGGCGTCATGTCGTCGGCGACGTAGGCCGCGCACGCCACACGCGCGAGCGCATCGGGCAGTCCGTCGCGCGACGCGAGCGATTCGCGGCGCAGGATGATCGGCAACTCGGGCCGCAGCGCGTCGATCTGCGTCGCGATGATCGCACTCTCGGCCGGCGAGCCGCCGTAATCCTCGGCCAGCAGGATCGCGCCGAGATCGATGTTCGAGCGCAGCACCTTCAAGAGCCGGCTGCGCCGCACGGTCAGGCCGACCAGATTGTGCTCGTCGCAGAAACGCTTGATCGCGTCGGCATGCACGCGGCTGTCGTCGAGCACGAGTACCTTGCTGACGGGTTGGTCTTCGGTCATCGGATGGATTCCTGATGGTCGGTCAGAACAGTTCGAGCTCGCCGCCGCTCTCCGCTGTGGCGGTTTCCGGCACATGGAAATCGACCGGCGCGTTCGCGCACACGCACAGCGTCGCGCCGACCCGCACGTCGCCGTCGAGCGTCAGGTCGTACGCGGCCACGTAATCGGGCGAGAGCGCGTGCATGGCGTCGATGCTCACGCCGCTCAGCAGGCAAGGCGTCGACATCCCGAGATCGGGGAACGGTGCGGTCAGCGCCTGGTTGATCGCGCCGCAACACAGGTTCGCGACTTCCATGAACGCGTCGGTCAGCGGCCGCTGGCTGCTCGCGCCCGCCGTCGCGCCGGCGAAATGGCGGCGCGTCGCGTCGTCGTCGCTGAAGCGCAGCGCAAGCAGCAGGCGGAAATGCAGCGCCGAGATCGTCAGCACGACCACATGTTCGGCTACCGTCGGCTTCGAGCGCGGCTTCGCGTGCATGCGATCGGGCGCGTCGTGTGCGTGCCCGGCGGCCGGCCGGATGTCGCACGCGCCGCCGGCCGCGAGCCGCGTGCGCGCGGCATCGAAAAAGATCCGCTCGAAACCGGCCCTCGCCTGCGCGCTGATCACGGGGCCGCTCCTTCGATCCGCGCGTGCAGTTGCCCGGCCAGCGTCTCGACCGTCGCGAGCGCGGCCGTGATCATCTTGCCGCCGGCCTGAATGTCCTGGAACGTCGCGGCCGTCACGAGATCGTTGCGGTTCAGGCTGTCGCGATAGCTGTTCGACAGTTCCTGCGAACGCGCGGCCAGCCCGCGCACCTCGCTCGCGACGATCGAGAAGCCGCGCCCGGCCGTGCCGGCACGCGCCGCCTCGATCGACGCGTTCAGCGACACGATCGACACGTGCGCGACGATCGCCGACAGCTCCAGGTTCTTCGCGCGCATGTCCTGGTTCTGCGTGGTCAGCGAGATCATCTGCTCGTGCCAGCGCTCGAACGTCCCGGCGAGCCCGCGCAGGCGCGCGGCTTCGTCGGCGATCTTCATCGCATGCTGCGCGAGCGCCGCGCGGTCGGCCGACAGCGCCTGCAACGCGTCGCGCTGCGCGGCGCTCTCGGACACCTCGCGCGCCAGCGCCTCTTCCAGTTGCGCCTCGCGTTGCGCCCATGCGTCGGCCGCTTGCGCATGCGCCGACGCCGTCTCTTCCGCCCGGGCCTCGGCCGCGTGGAGCGCACCGCGCAACGCATGCGCGTCGCGCTCCATCGACGCGACGAGCCGTTGGCGCATCACACGACACACGATCGCCGCCGCCACCGCGACGACCACGCCGCCCGCGAGCGCGGCGGCCATCTGAATCATCCACGCCTGCACGATCACGCCGTCACTCCGCCGCGCCGATATCCGCGAGGCGCGCCGGCTGCGCGTGCCCCGCGCCATGCGCGGCGCCGTCGGCCGCGAAGCGCGCCGGCAGCGACACGATCGTCTCGAACGCGCGATACGGCGCTCCGACGCGATCGTCGGTGAAGCGCAGCGCGATATCGCCGCCGTCGCGCTTCAGGAAATTGCGCACCGCGTCCATGCCGACGCCGCGCCCCGATACTTCGGTCACCGCTTGCGCGGTCGAGAAGCCCGGCCGGAAGATCAGCTCGGCGACGTCCTCGTCGGACATCGCCGCTTCGCTCGCGGCATCGATCCAGCCACGCTCGCGCGCGATGCCGCGAATCCGGTCGAGCGCGAGGCCGCGGCCGTCGTCGCCGAGCACGAACCACAGTTCGCCGCCGCCCACGCCGACCGCGATGTCGATCGTGCCGGACGCCGCCTTGCCGGCCGCGCGCCGCTCGTCGGACGATTCGATCCCGTGGTCGATCGCATTGCGCAGCAGGTGCATGAAGACGTTCTTCAGCGTCGCGACGATCTCGCTGCGCACGCGCTGGCCGTGGCTGTCGATATGCACGACGGGCGCCGGTTTGCCGAGCTCGGCCGCGAGCGACGGCAGCGACTCGATCACGCCGCCGAGCGCCTCGCCGATCCCTTGCGTGCCGAGCTGGCTCAGCATGCGGCGCACCGCATCGCGCGCCGCATGCCAGTCGGACGCGTTCGCCGGATCGGCGCCGTCGAGCACGCGCAGGCTCTCGCTGATGCGCGCGCGCTCGACCATCAGGAAATCGGCGCCATTCGGTGCCGGCTCACCGCCGCGGCCGAGCGTGACCGCGTTGATCGTCGCGTAGTGGTCGACGGCTTCGCGTACGCGCGCCAGATCCTCCATCAGCGCGTCGCGATTCCACTCGGGGCCGCTGTCCGCGCGGCGCAGCGATTCGTACGCCTGCTCCGCTTCGTGGACGATGTTCGTCAGGTGCTGAAGGCTGTACGTGCGCGCATTGCCCTTGATCGTGTGCATGTTGCGGAACAGCGCCGCGACGATCGAGTGATCGGCGCGCTCGTGCTGGCGGATCATCCGTTCGTTCTCGCTGAGGAAGCCCTTCGCGCTGTGCACGAAGTCGTGGAACTTGTCCTGGCTGATCGACAGAATCTCGCCGATCATCTCGAGGCGGCGCTGCTGCTCGCCGGTCTGCGCGGTCAGCGCGCGTATCTCGGTCACGTCGCGCACGCACAGCATCAGGCGCACCACCGTGTCGGTTTCGTCGGTGATCGCCGACCAGCTCAGGTCGAGCCACTTCTCGCGGCCGTCCGGCATTCGCTTCGCGACTTCGTTGACGAGCAGGTGCTCGTTGAACTCGAAGTTCATGCTGTCCTCGCCGAGGCACGCGTGCACGGCCGCGTCGACCTGCGAACGCGCGTCGGCGCCGATCGCCGAATCGTCGAACACGAGCGCCATCAGGTCGCGGCCGGCGATGTCGTTCGTCTCGAAGATGGTTTCGAGGTATGCCGAATATTCCGCGTGCACGACGCCGCCTTCGACGACGGTCAGGATGCCCTGCTGCATGTTCTGCAGCATCGCCTGGATATCGGCCGTCTTCTGCTTCAGTTGCGCGGCGTTCTCCTGGATCTTCTCGATCATCCCGTTGAACGCGACAATCGAATGGCCGATTTCGTCCATCCGGCCCACCGGCACGCGGCGTGTGAAATCCTGGCTCGTCGCGATCTCGCTCATCGCCGTCTGCATCCCGATCAGCGGGCGCGTGATCTGGCGATACAGCACGAAGCCGAGCGCGGTCAGCAGCACGATCACCGTGCCGGCGACGCCCGCGATCGCGGTGGCCGTGGTCGCGAGCATCCCGTTCAGCGCGCCGATCGCGTCGTCCTTCTGGCGGTTCTTCTCGACGCGCAGCGTGTCGACGATGCTTTCGAGTTCGTCGCGATACTGCGCGACGTTCGCGAACAGGTAGGCCTGCGCCATCTCGGCCTTGCCGTCCGTCTTCATCTTCACGGTGTCTTCGATCGCCGCGAAATAGTTGGCGGCGCTGTCCTTCGCCTGCGTGACGAGCCCTTCCTGCGCGCGGCCGACCGCCGATTTCGCCTGCGCGTCGAGCGCGGCGCGCAGCGCGGCCTGCTTCGCCTTCAGCTCGTCGCGCGCCTGGGCGGCGGTGTTCGCGTCGGGCGCGTAGACGAGCGTCATCGCCGCGATCTGGATATTCTTCACCTCGGCGACGAGATCGGCCGACGCGAGCGCGCTCGGCACGATGCCCTGGGTGACCTGACGCACCTCGGACGCGCTCTTGCGCGTCTGGTACACGGCATAGACGCCGATCGCGGACAGCGCGAAGAACGTCAGGACGACTAGCAGCGTAATGCGATGACGGATGGTCATGAGTACAGCTCCCCGCGGCGATCCGGGTGCGATCGCCCTTTTGTCTATTGAAAGAGTGTGAGCGCCGAATTATCGGGGATGGCGTATGACGGTCCGATGACCGAAAATCAATCGGTCATTGAGGAAAATGGAATGAATAATTGTGCGGGGAAAAGCCTAAAGTCTTTTGCGGATTTGCCGTTAACTTCGCGCCGCCTTACCGGCGTGGAAGCTGCGCCTGAGCAATCGTCGAAATAGCGGATATTTATTGTTTTATGCCGGCTCCGCAAAATCCGTTTTATTGAATGCCGGCAAAACGTTTGCCCATTATCGACGAGCCGGTTTGTTTTGGTATTTTTTATAATCGTTGCAGCGTTCGCCCGGCTGGTTCGTCAGTGTGTCCACCGCATGATCGACTGTTCAGCCTTCGTTCGGCTCGGCGAGCCAGTCTTCGAATTGCAGCCGCGGAACGCGCTCGAATTCGCGGACGTTGTGCGTGACGAGCACCAGGTGCCGCGCACGCGCCTGCCCTGCGATCAATGCATCGTAAGGGCCGATCGGCGTGCCGGCCGCGATCAGATGCGCACGAATTTCGCCCGCATGCTGCGCATCCTCGGTGTCGAACGGCACGACCTCGAACTGCAGCGCGTCGACACGCGCGGCGTTCGCCGCCGCGCGCTGGCTCTTGTACGCGCCGTAGTAAAGCTCGTGCGCGACGATCGCCGGGATGCCGAAATCGGCCGGCTGCCACGCATGCAGACGGGCCAGCATCGCCGGCTCGCCCTTGAGAATGGCGATCACCGCGTTGGTATCGAGCAGGAACTTCATTCGAACACATCCAGGCCCGCTCGCTCCTGAGCGGACGGCTGCGTAGTCGCGGCAGCCTCGAAATCGGCGTCGACCGGGCCGATCAGCGGTGTCAGCCAGGCCCAGTCCTGCGGCATCGGCTCGAGAACGACGGACGCCCCGTGGCGGCGGATGCGGACCTCGGCCGTATCGAAGCGAAATTCCTTCGGCAGCCGGACGGCCTGCGAACCGCCATGCTTGAAGAGCTTTGCAGTATCCATGTTCCCGCCCTCACGTATCTACAGAATGTATCTATTTTATCAATTGAACGTGAGAATGACGAGTCGTCCGATCGGCCTGGCGTGAACGGATTGCCGGGGCCGCCGGCCCATGCCCGATCGCGTGACGTCGCGATCCGTTCCTGCAACGTACCGGGCCCCGATTCGTTCCGGTCACGAAACAATCAATCCCGCCCCGGCGATTCCCCTCCCGATCCGCCCGCTCTAGACTGTTGCATCGCTCCCCTTTCGGACCCACGCAATGACCGACGTCCTGCCGCTGACCACCGAGCCCGAATCCGGCCTTCAATACCGGCTGCGTCCGGCCACTGGCGGCCCGGCCGCCCGCCTGTTGCTGCTGCACGGCGTCGGCGGAAACGAGACCAACCTGTTGAACGTGGCCGACACGATCGATCCGCGCATCGAAATCGCGTTCCTGCGCGGCCCGCTCACGTTCGGGCCCAATCAGCATGCATGGTTTCCGGTGCGTTTCGGCCCGAACGGCCCTGAAATCGATCCGGCGCGTGCGGACGAGAGCCGCGTGCAACTGATCACGCTGCTGCATGCGCTCCGCGCGCGGGATGGCGCTGCCCCCGCGTTGCCGACCGTGATCGCCGGCTTCAGCCAGGGCGGCATCATGAGCGCGAGCGTCGGCCTCACGTCGCCGGGCGACGTGAGCGCGTTCGCCGTGCTGTGCGGGCGCATCCTGCCGGAAATCGATCCGTTGATCGCGCCGCGCGATGCATTGAGCACGCTGCACGCGCTGGTGATGCACGGCCGCTTCGACGACAAGTTGCCCGTCGCATGGGCCGACACGGCCGACGCGAAGCTGACGGCGCTCGGCGTCGCGCACGACACGCGGCTGTATGCGGCCGGCCACGAGCTGACCGCGGAGATGGCCGGCGATTTCAGCCGATGGGTCGGTGAGCGCGCCGGGTTGAACTGACTCGAACCAAACGGACCGGGGGCGCCAGCCCGCGAACGGACCGGCACCCCCGGCGCATGACGTCACGCGTTCGTCACGCGTTCCGCGCGGGATCCGCCACGCCACGCACGGATGCGGGCACCGCCGCCGCCCGCTCGCGCTCGGCGCCACGTTTCGCCAGCTTCCAGCCGATCACCAACGCGAGCACGACGACGGGAATCGTCGCGATGGTCCACGTGCCGCCCGGATAGTCGAACGCCATCAACACCAGCACGCCGACGAGAAACGCGAGCGTGAGCCACGACGTGAACGGCGCGCCGGGCATCCGGAACGACACGGCCTTCATCTCGCCGCGATCGACCGCGCGGCGGAACAGGATCTGGCACATCACGATGAAGCCCCACGTCGTGATGATCCCGAGCGACGCCATGTTCAGCACGATCTCGAACGCCTGGGCCGGCACGATGTAGTTCAGCGGCACGCCGATCGCATTGATCGCGACCGTGATCAGGATGCCGCCGTACGGCACGCCGCGGGCGTTCATCCGCGACACGAAGCGCGGCGCCGAGCCGCCCATCGCGAGCGAGCGCAGCACGCGGCCCGTCGAATAAAGGCCGGAATTCAGGCTCGACAGCGCGGCCGTCAGCACCACGACGTTCATCACGGTGCCGACGTAAGGCACGCCCAGCTTGCTGAAGAACGTGACGAACGGGCTTTCGTGCGCGCTGTACGCCGTCCACGGCAGCAGCAGCGTCAACAGCACGACCGAGCCGACATAGAACAGCGCGATGCGCCACATCACGCTGTTGATCGCCTTCGGCAGCACCTTGCGCGCGTCGGCGGTCTCGCCCGCCGCGACACCGACGAGCTCGATGCTCGCGTACGCGAACACGACGCCCTGCACGATCAGCACCGCCGGCAGGATCCCGTGCGGGAAGATCCCGCCGTGATCCGCGACGAGATGCAGCCCCGTCATCTGTCCCGCCACCGGATGGCCGCTCG
Source organism: Burkholderia sp. AU16482 (assembly GCF_002223285.1). NCBI lineage: Bacteria > Pseudomonadati > Pseudomonadota > Betaproteobacteria > Burkholderiales > Burkholderiaceae > Burkholderia > Burkholderia sp. AU16482. Next base: position 783,837 of record NZ_NKEY01000006.1, on the reverse strand, counting down.
CGAGAAACACGGCGCCGACCGCGAGAAACACCGCGAGCGTGCCCACCTTCACGAGCGAGAACCAGAACTCCATCTCACCGAACACCTTCACGCCGATCATGTTCATCACCGACACGATCCCGAGCGCGCCGAGCGCGAACACCCATTGCGGCACGTCGGTGAACACGGCCCAGTACTTCATGTAGATCGCGACCGCGGTGATGTCGACGATGCCGGTCGTCGCCCAGTTCAGGTAGTACATCCAGCCCGCGACGAACGATGCGCGCTCGCCCATGAACTCCCGTGCGTACGACACGAAGCTGCCGCTGGTCGGCCGGTGCATCACGAGCTCGCCGAGCGCGCGCATGATCAGGAACGCGAACACGCCGCACACGAGATACACGAGCGCGAGCGCCGGCCCCGCGCTTTGCAGGCGCCCGCCCGCGCCGAGAAAGAGGCCGGTGCCGATCGCACCGCCCATCGCGATCATCTGCACGTGCCGCGGCTTCAACTGCTTCGCATAGCCGGCTTCGTGCGACGCGAACATCGCATCGGGATCGGCATGCGCGGCATCCGCGCCGCCGGCCGGACCGGCCGGGCGCTCGGTGGGGTGTTTCATCGTGAGTCTCCGTTGTTTGTCGATGTGTTTCGCCCCGCTGCGGGAGCGCTTTCGGTTGGGCCGCGACCCGGCCGGCGTCAGAACACGCGCGGCCGGATCAGCGCTTCGGGCTGCAGTGCTTCGTCGAGTTGCGCCTCGGTCATCAGTTCGCGCGCCAGCACGACCTCGCGGATCGACTTGCCGGTCGCGTGCGCTTCGGCGGCCACGGCGGTCGCGCGCTTGTAGCCGATGTACGGATTCAGCGCGGTGGCGAGCGCGACCGAGCGCTCCATCGTTTCGCGCAGCCGCTCGGGGTTCGCGGTGATGCCGCTCACGCATCGCTGCGCGAGCGTCGTGCAGGCGGCCGTCAGATGGCTGAAGCTGCGGAACAGCGCGCTCGCGATCACCGGTTCGAACGCGTTGAGCTGAAGCTGGCCGGCCTCGGCCGCGAACGTGATGGTCACGTCGTTGCCGAACACCTCGAACGCGACCTGGTTGACGACCTCCGGGATCACCGGATTCACCTTGCCGGGCATGATCGACGAGCCGGCCTGCACGGGCGGCAGGTTGATCTCGCCGAAGCCCGCGCGCGGGCCGCTCGACAGCAGCCGCAGGTCGTTGCAGATCTTCGACAGCTTGACGGCGATCCGCTTGAGCACGCCCGACACCTGGACGAACGCGCCGCAATCCTGCGTCGCCTCGATCAGGTTCGGCGCGGTGCTCAGGTCGAGCCCGGTGATGCGGCGCAGCGCGGCCAGCGCCTTCTCCGCGTACTCCGGATGCGCGGTGATGCCCGTGCCGATCGCGGTCGCGCCGAGGTTGATCTCGCGAATCAGCCAGCCGGCCTCCTGCAGCCGCGCGATGTCTTCCGTCAGCATCACCGCGTAGGTCGAGAATTCCTGGCCGAGCGTCATCGGCACCGCGTCCTGCAACTGCGTACGGCCGAGCTTCAGCAAGCCGGCGAACGCGTCGGCGCGCTCCGCGAAGGCATCGCGCAGCCGCGCCATCGCCTCGAGCAGGTGCTCGACCGCGAAGCACGTCGCGATCCGGATCGCGGTCGGATAGACGTCGTTGGTGCTCTGCGCGAGATTGACGTGCTCGTTCGGATGCAGATATTCGTACTGCCCGCGTGCGTACCCCATGATTTCGAGCGCGCGGTTGCAGATCACCTCGTTCGCGTTCATGTTGGTCGACGTGCCGGCGCCGCCCTGGATGATGTCGACGACGAACTGGTCGTGCAGCCGCCCTTCGCGGATCTCGACGCACGCCGCGGCGATCGCGTCGCGGTACGGCCGCGGCAGCAGACCGAGTTCGCAATTGGCGTCGGCCGCCGCTTCCTTCACGGCCGCGAGCGCCATCACGAGGTACGGCAGCGACGCGATGGTGCGGCCCGAAATGTCGAAATTCTCTTTCGCGCGCAGCGTATGGACGCCGTAATACGCGGTAGCCGGAATGCTTCGTTTCCCTAAAAGATCCGCTTCGACGCGGAAGCCGCTTTCTGCCATCGTGCCCTCCTGAAATGTCTCGTGCCGCTCGCCGGCAGCCGCTTCCCGACGCGACGGGTTCGCATTCTATGCCTTTGCAAAAACAAGCTCGCTTCTGTATTATCGAAAGCGGTTTTGCGTGGGACGCAACAGCGAGAATCGAATGAAAAAAGGTGCGAGAGAAACCGGCATCGATCACCTCGGCGCGATGCGCGCGTTCGTGCGCGTGGTCGAAACGGGGAGTTTTTCGGCGGTGGCGAAGGAGATGCACGTGTCGACGTCCACCGTCGCGCGCAAGGTCACGGCGATCGAGGAGGCACTCGGCGTCGCGCTGCTGCACCGCTCGACGCACAGCGTGACGCTCACCGAAGCCGGCCATATCTACCTGGAACGTGCGGTCACGCTGATCGCCGATCTCGACGACACGCTGCGCGTCGTCGCCGAGCTGAATGCGCAGCCGAGCGGCCCGCTGAAGCTCACCGCGCCCGTCGCGTTCGGCCGCCGTCATCTCGCGCCGCTGATCGCGCCGTTTCTGGCGCGCTATCCGACGATCCAGCTCGACGTGCGGCTGACCGACAACCACAACGACCTCGTGGCCGGCGGCTTCGATCTCGACATCCACGAAGGCGAGAACTACCTGGACAACCTGGTCGTCCACCGGCTGTCGCGCAACGACAGCATCCTGTGCGCGACGCCCGGCTACCTCGACCGCTGCGGGCGCCCGGCGACGCCGGACGACCTGAAGCACCACAACTGCCTGCGCTACGTGCACCCCGAAGGCGATCCGCGCTGGGAGCTCGTGAGCGGCGATGCGCGGCACAGCGTGCTGCCGGCCGGCAATCTCGTCACCGACCATTCGGAGCTGCTGCTGGAAGCGACCTGCGCGGGGCTTGGCATCGCGGAATTCGAAATCTGGCTCGTGCGCGACCTGCTCGCGAGCGGCGAGCTCGAACCCGTGCTGCCGCGGCACCGGCTGCAGAACCGGCTGACCGGCGAATACATCTACATCGCGTATCTGGCGAACCGGCGCAGCTCGGCGAAGCTGCGCGTGCTGAAGGACTTTCTGGTGGAACACCTCGCGCAGATCGGCGAGCTGTCGGCGCGCGAACTCGCGAGGATTCGCGGCGCACGCGCGTAGCGCGCGCCGATGCGCATGCCCGAGTCACGGGCCGGCGGCATCGGCGCGGTAACCGCGCTCAGGCCGCCTGCAATTCGAACGGGAACGTCGCGTGCCCGAACTCGACGCCCTGCGTGTTGAGCATCGGCGGGCGGTGGAAGCCGGCCAGTTGCGCACGCTGCTCGGCCGTGCCGATCTGCAGCCGCTCGAGGATTTCGCTGACGACCATGTACAGCACGTCGAGATTGCCGTCCTCGATCTTCACCGAGATGCCGAGCGCGCCATCCGCGCCGAGTTGCCGCGTGCGTTCCGACGCGCGCACGCCGATCCCGTAGCACGCATCCGCGCCGAGCTTGCCGACCACCTGCCCGCCGAACGCGTTCATCAGTACCGTGCAATAGCGCCCTTCACCCGCCACCAGTTCCGGATGGGCGGTCATCGCGCGATGAATGCGCGCCAGTGCGCGGATCCGGTCCGTCACCTGGGCACCGCCCGCTTCCACCGCGTCCGCGCCGTCGGCCAGCGACGCGTACAGGCGCGCCAGCCGATCCAGCGGGAACGCCGGCGTCGGCAGGTTGCAGCCGTCGATGCCCCAGACGACTTCATCGTCGCGCAGGCCGCACGCATCGGCCACCACCTGCTTCACGCGCACCTGCATCGGATGGTCGGGCAGATGGTAATCGGCGATCGCCGCGCCGATCGCCTGCGCGCCGGCCAGCATCCCGACATGCTTGCCCGAACAGTTGCTGCATACGCCGGTCGGCGTGTAGTCGCGCTTGATCCATGAACGGTACACCGCGTCGGACAACGGCGGATGGCCGCCGCAGCGCAGATCCGCTTCGTGCGCGGCGACCTTCGCGAGCATCGCGCGCGTGCGTTCGATGTGACGGTCCTCGCTGCTGTGCGATGCACACATCAGCGCGATGTCCGCGTCGTCGAAGCCGACGCGCTCCGGCGCGCCCGTCTCGATCACCGACAGCGCCTGGGCCGGCTTGGCCGCCGACCGCGCGAGCGTCATCCGGAACGGATCGCCGAACCGGGCCAGCAGCCGGCCGCGTGCATCGACGACCGCCACATGGGCGACGTGCGTGTTCTCGATCGCATTGCCGCGGTACGTGACGACCGCTGCGCGTGGGGTGTCCATCCTCTTTTGTCTCCTTGCTCGGGGGCCTGACGCCGGGGCCCGTCCAACCGGTACGGCAGTGTAGCGAGTCGTCGCCGCCGCGCGTCGGCCCTGACATGGAAAGCGGTGTTGCATGCGACGCAAAGGCAAGCGCGCCCCACGAACGCCCGTGGCGCGCTACGCGTCCAGCGCGAGCAACGCGAACGTGGCGAGCCAGTGCTCGCCCATGTAGTCGCCGGCCACGTGCGCGAGCGCGCTCGCGAGATGCCGTTCGGCCGCGTCGAGCAGCTTCGCGCGCCGCGCATCGCCTTGCGGCAGCGCGCCGGCCAGCGACCGCTGGCACCACGCACGGCTCAGGTTCAGCCCGTCGAGGTGCGCGATCTTGCCGTCGCTGCGGTCGCTGACGGTCGCCGGCTCGAACAGCGTCGCCGGCTCGCCGCGCGCGAGATCGGGCAGGAAGCGCGCGAACCAGCCGTCGAATTCGGCGGCCGGCAGCACGCGTCGCATCAGTTCGGCTTCCATCAGCGCGGGCGACAGGAATTCATCGCCCGACGGCTCCCACGCCTGGCACGCGACGTCGTTCAGGTGCCAGCGCTTCGCGGTATCGACGATCAGCGCGGCGAGCCCGTCGCGCTGCGTGTCACGGGCGAAATCGAGCGCAAGCGCCAGCGCGAACGCGGTGTTGAAATGCGTGCCGACGCGCAGCGGATAGGTGGCCTTCGGCAGGAAAGTCTCGAAGCGCGACACGAACAGGTCGGCCAGCGGCGCCATCGTCTTCGCCCAGCGCGCGGCCTGCGGCAGCGCGCCCTTCAGCGCAAGCCGCTCGAGTTGCGCGGCGAGCGCGAGCAGCCATGCCCAGCCGTACGGCCGCTCGAAGCCCGCGTTGTGCGGCAGCGCGAGATACGCGCGCTCGCCGGCGACGTTCGCGTCGGTAAAGTGCGCGTCGACGATCGCGACGATGCGCTCGGCCTCCGGCAATGCCGGGTAACGTTCGAGCACGCGCAGCACGAGCCAGTAGCCGTGCACGCACGAGTGCCAGTCGTAGCTGCCGTAGAAGATCGGGTGCAGCGCGCGCGGGCCCTGCACGTCGTGCGGCCCCTCGAGCGCGTGCGTGAGCTTGTTCGGATATTCGCGAGTCAGGTGCGCGAGCGCGAGCGACGCGAATTTCGACGCGAGTTCGGGGGTGAGTCGGTCGGTCATGAGGATCTCTTCCATCGAATCAGAAGCGGAATACGAACGCGTACATCAGCAGCGTGTTCACGGCCAGCAGCAGCACGGCCGTCGGCCACTGCGTCTTGATCACGCCGTTCTTGTCCTTCAGTTCGAGCAGCGCCGCGGGCACGATGTTGAAGTTCGCGGCCATCGGCGTCATCAGCGTACCGCAGAAGCCGCTCAGCATCCCGATCGCGCCCATGATCGCCGGATTGCCGTGGAATTGATGGACGATCAACGGCAGGCCGATGCCCGCCGTCATCACCGGAAACGCGGCGAAGCCGTTGCCCATGATCATCGTGAACAGCGCCATGCCGACCGTGTAGGCCGCGACCACCGCGAACGGCGAATCGATCGGCACCCACTCCTTCACGAGCCCCGACACCACGCCGCCGACGCCCGCGACCGCGAACAGCGCGCCGAGCGCCGCGAGCATCTGCGGCAGGATCGCGGCCCAGCCGACCGCATCCATCGTGTGACGCGCTTCCTTCAGCGCATGTACGGGAGAATCGCGCAGCATCGCGAGCGCGACGACGAACGCGACGATCGTGCCGAGCACGAGCGAGATCAGCGTCACGCTCTTCGGCTCGACGAACGGCAGGAGTTTCAGCGCGAACGTGCCGATCAGCGTGACGACCGGAATCAGCAGCGCGGGCAGGAACAGCCGGTTGCCGAACCGCTGCGCGAGCGTCTCGCGCCGCACCGCCGCCGCACCGCCCGCCTCGTCGGACTGGCCGCGGCCAAGCTTGCCCGAACCGGCGATCACCGCGAGCGCGATCGCGAGGCAGCCCGTCACGAAATGCGGCAGCAGCGCACCGAACAGGAACGTGACCGCGTAAATGGCCCAGAACGCGAAATTGAAGACGCGACGCGGGTTCGTGCGGTCCGTCAGGTTGAAGTACGCGAACGCGGCGAACATCAGCCCCGCGAGCGTGTACAGCGATTCGAGGCCGATCATCGCGCGCCCTCCTGCTTCACCAGGCCGAAGCCGCGCGCAAGCCGGCGGTCGAGCAGCGCGAGGCGCGTGCAGTGAATCAGCAGCGCGGCGACGGCGGTCGGGATCGCCCACACCGACAGGTGCAGCGGCTCGATGGAGATGCCGTTCTGTTCGAGAAAGCCCTTGATCAGCAGGATCGACTGGATCGCGATGAAAATGTCCTCGCCGAAGAACACGGCGACGTTGTCGGCGCCCGACGCATGCGCGCGGATCTGCTGGCGCACCGACTCGGGCAACTCGCCGTGCCGGCCGACCGCGGCAGCCTCGGCCATCGGCGCGATCAGCGGCCGCACCATCTGTGCGTGACCGCCGAGCGACGTGAGGCCGAGCGCGGCCGTCCCCTGGCGCAGCACGAAGTACAGCATCAGCACGCGGCCCGTGGTGGCCGCCTGCACCCGCGAGATCATCCGCTTCGCCTGCTCCTTGAGCCCGTTGCGCTCGAGCAGCGCGATCACCGGCAGCGTGAGCCAGATCAGCCCCATGTAGCGGTTCTCGGTGAACGCCTTGCCGAACGCGCTGACGATGTCGACGAGATTCAGCCCGCCCGCCAGCCCCGTCGCGAGCCCCGCGATCGTGACCACCAGCAGCGCATTGAAGCGCAGCGCGAAGCCGATCACGACGATCGGCACCCCAATCAGCACCAGCATTTCTCCTCCTCGTGTCTGGGGACGCGCGGCACGTCGGCCGCGCGCGGCCGGCCCGGTTTGCATCGGGCTCGGACGGCGAAATCTAACACGAGACTTTATCGATAAAAAGTCGACAATTTGCAGGTTCGGGTAAACGTTGAAGCGGCACACCGTGCGCGCACCGTGTGTCGGCCGCCTTTCATCCGATGAATCGGGCGTGCCGCGCCCGCGTGGCGCGGCCGCGGCACGCCGACTACACTGGAAAGCATCGGCAACGTACGGGAGAGCCGCCATGATTGACGTATTCCAGACCATCGGCAGCCGCGCGTTCTCCGCCCATCTGGCGAAGGACGGGATGGTGACGCTGATGGAGCAACGCCATGAAGTCGACCGCGTGACGCTCGCGACCGCCTATGCCGCGCTCGTCGAGGAAGCCGAGCAGGAAGACGACCTGCGCGATGCGACGGTCGAGGGAATGATGCGCGCGCTGATCCAGGGCTACGCGCGCAGCCATTGACGGCGCGGCGGCGCGGCCGCTACCCGATGCACGGTACGACCCGCTATGCGGCCGGCGTGCCCGCGCCCACGCCGAACCACCGGCCCTCGCGCATTTGCCGGTAATCGGCCTGCGTGAAGATCCTCAGCAGGTTCGCCACCGCGCCGTTGCTCGCGCGATCGCGTTCCGTCATGAAGGCTTCGACCTCGTCGCGGCCGGCAAACAGGATCGTGCCGAAATGGCGCTCGCGCTCCGCGTCGGAGAGGTTCGTCGCGCGCAGCTGATACGGATGGTGAAGCGCGGCGAACAGGAAGTAGTAGCGCTCGGCATCGTCGCGCAGCACGCGCACCGCGTCGGGTTCGACCGGGAAATCGCGGTGGAACGACGCGTGCCCGCTCTCGATGTGGATTCGGTACAGCAAACGGCCGTCCTGCTCGATCACGATCGGCGCGTATGGAGCGCGGCTGACGAGTACGGTTTCGGGCGCGGTCATCCGGTTCCCTCCTTTCTTTTTGTCGATGCCGGCACGGTAACATGCGGACTTTCGCGGCCTGCCGGGACAGGATCGACTGGCCCGCTGGCACGCAATGCGGCATCGCCATAGAGGAAACGTACTGAAACGGCGCAATGCGCAAATTTTTCGATTGCCGCCGCCCGCGCCGCATGACAGCATTCGGGCGTCGCCAACCGAAAAGAATGCCGCGCCGTCCGGCCGCCGATGCCGTTCGGCCGCGCCGAACAGGCTGCACCCTCCATGAACCCGGCCCAGCTCCAACACCACGAACCGACCGGAGAATTCCGCTTGTGAACATCGGCATCGTCAACGACCTCCCGCTAGCCGTCGAGGCGATGCGCCGCGCGATCGCGCGACGGCCCGAGCACCGCGTGCTGTGGGTCGCGACCGACGGCGCGCAAGCCGTCGAACTGTGCGCCACGCAGCCGCCCGACATCGTCCTGATGGACCTGATCATGCCGAAATGCGACGGGATCGAGGCGACCCGCCGGATCATGCGTTCCGAACGGCCATGCGCGATCCTGATCGTGACGAGCTGCATCGGCGCGAACGCGTGGCGCGTGTTCGAGGCGATGGGCGCCGGTGCGCTCGACGCGGTCGACACGCCGCGGCTCGGCGACGGCGCGGCCGGCGACACGACGAAACTGCTGCTCGCGAAGATCGATCAGATCGGCCACCTGCTCGACGCGCCGGGCGGCACGCGCGTCGCCGGCGCGGCCGCACGCATCGGCGGCGGCCCGCTGGTCGCGATCGGCGCATCGGCCGGCGGCCCCGGCGCGCTCGCGTCGATCCTCGGCAGCCTGCCGGCCGATTTCAATGCGCCGATCGTGATCGTGCAGCACGTCGATCGCGCGTTCGCCGAAGGCATGGCGCAATGGCTCGACGGCCAGACCCGGCTCACCGTGCGCGTCGCCCGCGCGGGCGACCGCCCGCAGCCGGGCGTCGCGCTGCTCGCCGCGACCGACGATCACCTGCGCGTCACGCGCGCCGGCACGCTCGAATACACGCGTGAACCGGCCGCCACGCCGTATCGCCCGTCGGTCGACGTGTTCTTCAACAGCCTGACCGAGCACTGGCCGGGCCGCGTGATCGGCGTGCTGCTGACGGGGATGGGCCGCGATGGCGCGATCGGCCTGAAGGCGCTGCGGATGAAGGGCTACCATACGATCGCGCAGGACGAAGCGACGAGCGCCGTGTACGGGATGCCCAAGGCGGCCGCGACGCTCGGCGCGGCGCGCGCGATCCTGCCGCTCGGGCGCATCGCGGGCGAACTGGCCGCGCTCGCGCGCATCTGAGCCCGACGATGACCGCGCGCAACACGCATGCCTGCTCCTGCAACAACCGCAACAACCCGCATCGACCATGACGATTGACCTGACTCGCCCGCCCGGCGGCCCGAGCGCGTCGCCCGCCGACGCGCCGGCGATGGTGCTGCTGGTCGACGACCAGACGATCGTCGCGGAAGCCGTGCGGCGCGCGCTCGTCGACGAGGAAGGCATCGACTTCCACTACTGCCCGCGCTCGGACGACGCGATGGCCGCCGCGATCGAGACGCGCCCGACCGTGATCCTGCAGGACCTCGTGATGCCGGGCACCGACGGGCTGAGCCTCGTGCGGGCGTACCGCGCGAACCCGGCCACGCGCGACGTGCCGATCATCGTGCTGTCGACGCAGGAAGAACCGGTGATCAAGAGTGCCGCGTTCGCGTCCGGCGCGAACGACTATCTGGTCAAGCTGCCCGATCGCATCGAGCTCGTCGCGCGCATCCGCTACCACTCGCGCTCGTACCTGAACCTGCTGCAGCGCGACGAGGCCTATCGCGCGTTGCGGCAGTCGCAGCAGCAACTGCTCGAGGCCAATCTCGAACTGCGGCGCCTCACGCACTCCGACGGCCTGACCGGGCTGTCGAACCGCCGCTATCTCGACGAATATCTGGCCGCCGAGTGGCGGCGCGGCGCGCGCGAGCGCAGCGAGCTGTCGCTGCTGATGATCGACGTCGACAACTTCAAGCTGTACAACGACACGTACGGGCACGTGTCGGGCGACAGCGTGCTCAAGCAGATCGCGTCGACGATCGAGCGCTGCCTCGGGCAATCGGGCGATCTCGCCGCGCGCTTCGGCGGCGAGGAATTCGCGGTCGTGATGCCCGGCACGTCGCCCGGCGCCGCGCGGCTGCTCGGCGAGAAGATCCGGCTCGCGGTCGAGGCGCTGCGACTGCGGCACGCGCATTCGTCGACGGGCAACCAGACCGTGACGATCAGCATCGGCGGCGCGAGCATCGTGCCCGCGCCCGGCCTGCCGACGACCGTCCTGATCGAGGCGGCCGACCGCGCGCTCTATCGCGCGAAGCACGCGGGCAAGAACCGGGTCGAGATCGATCCGTCGTCGACGCCGCCGGGCGCCGGCGGGTTCGACGCTCGGTAGCGGCTGCAACCGGCGAACGCGCCGCGCTCAGGCCGCGCCGAGCCGGCGCGCGTAGTCGCCCGCGTCCAGCGGGCGGCTGAACAGGTAGCCCTGCTGCATGTCGCAGCCGATCTGCTGCAGGAACCACGACTGCGCCTGCGTCTCGACGCCCTCGGCCGTGACCTTCATCCCGAGCGAATGCGCCATCGCGACGACCGCCTGTGTGATCGCGACCGAGTCGTGATGATCGGGCACGCCCGACACGAACGAGCGGTCGACCTTCAGGTTGTGCAGCGGAAAGCGCTTCAGGTACGCGAGCGACGAATAGCCGGTGCCGAAATCGTCGACCGAAATCCGCACGTTCATGTCGGTGAGCGCTTCGAGCATCGGCAGCACGGTGTCCGTGTCGTTCATCAGCACGCCTTCGGTGATCTCCAGTTCCAGCGCGGACGGGTCGAGCCGCGTTTGCGCGAGACAGCGGCCGACCGATTCGACGAGCCCCTCGTGGAACTGCCGCGGCGACAGGTTGACGGCCAGCATCAGGTCCGGCGCGATCGTGCGGCGCCACTCGGCGGCCTGCCGGCACGCGGTTTCGAGCACCCACTGGCCGATCGCGACGATCAGCCCCGTATCTTCCGCGACCGGAATGAATTCCGCCGGCGACATCGGCCCGAGCTCGGGGCTCGTCCAGCGCAGCAGCGCCTCGGCGCCGACCGTGCGGCCGCTGCGCGCATCGATGACGGGCTGATACGCGAGCCGCAGCGTGTCCGACGCCAGCGCGCGCCGCAGCGACTGCTCGATCGCGAAGCGGCGCTGCAGCCGCAGGTTGAGCTGCGCGGTGAAGAACGTGAAGTGGTTGCGGCCGCGCTGCTTCGCGTCGTACATCGCCGAATCGGCGTTGCGCATCAGCGTCACCGCATCGTCGCCGTCGCGCGGCGCGACGCTGATGCCGATCGATACGCCGAGCCAGTATTCGTTGTTCGCGATCGCGAACGGCTTCGCGATCGCGTCGATCACCTCGCGCGCGAGCACCGCGAGACGGTCGGGATCGTCGCAGTCGTCGACGAGGATCACGAACTCGTCGCCGCCGACGCGCGTGAGCGCGTAGCGGCCGTCCGCGCAGGCCGCGAGCCGCGACGCGACGCTGCGCAGCAGCGCGTCGCCCGCGTCGTGGCCGGCCGTGTCGTTGACCTTCTTGAAGCCGACCAGATCGATGAACAGGATCGCGACGCGCGCGGGCCCGCCCGCCGCGTCGGGCGCGCCGAACAGCTCGCGCATGCGGTCGCCGAGCCAGCGGCGGTTGTAGAGGCCCGTCAGCGCGTCGCGGGTCGCCATGTAGCGCAACTGCTGCTGCGCTTCGCGCACGGGGCCGATGTCGTTGAACGACACGAGCACCGAATCGGCCTGCGTGTCGCCCGGCCTCACGATCGGCACCGCGTTGCCGCGCACCCAGATGATGTCGCCGTCCGCGAGACCGAAGCCGACCGTATAGTCGAGCATCGGCGTGGCCGTCTCGAGCGCGCGCCGGCTCGGCCAGTCGTGCGGCTCGATCGGCGTGCCGTCCTCGCGCAGCTTGCGCAGGATCACCGTCGACAGCCGGCGGCCGACGAGCTCGCCCTTCACGCGCATCATCCGGTTCGCGCTCGGATTGCTCGCGATCACGACGCCGTCGCGCGAGACGACGAGGATGCCCTCGCTCAGGCTGTTGACGACGAGCCGGTGATGTTCCTCGCTGCGCGCGAGCTGGCGCGCGATCCGGTCCTGATGCACCGCGAGGCCGACGCTGTTGCCGATATCGCGCAACAGCGCGGTTTCCTCGTCGCTGGGCCGGCACGGCCGCGGGTGATAGACGGCGAACGCGCCGAGCACGGCGCCCGCATCGTCGAGAAACGGCACCGACCAGCACGCGCGCAAGCCCAGCGGCAACGCGATCGCGCGGTAGTCGGCCCATAGCGGATCGGTTTCGATGTCCTCGACGGTGACCATCCGGCGCTCGTACATCGCGGTGCCGCACGAGCCGGCCGCGGGCCCGATCGTCGCGCCGTCGATCGCCGCGCTGTACTGCGCGGGCAACGACGGCGCCGCGCCCACGCGCACGTGCATGCCGTCCGTATCGAGCAGCAGGATCGTGCACGACGCGCCGTCGCCGAGCAAAGCCTCGGCACGCCGGCAAACCTCGATCAACAGTTCCGGCAGCGGCGTGTTGCGTGTGATCAGCCTCAGCACGCTCTGCTCGGATGCGAGCACTTCCGCGGCGAGCCCGAGGCTGTAGCGAGAACTTTGCGGTTCGGTATTCAAAGTGAATCCTGCCGTCTGTCCGACCGGGTCTGATGCGCCCGATTCGTTTTCGATATTTCGTGCCCTGTTCCGCCTCGGGTTTACGCCGATGCCCGGTGCGCCCCGTTTGCGCGCCGAGCGAGGGCGCGCCGAAATCTATTTAACACCAATCCGTGACGATCGGCATACCTGCTTCCATCAGGGGATACGCTCGGTTGCCGCGCTGCCCCCGCCAGCGGCGAACGGTTCGCCGCCAGGTTGCTGCACCGCACGAAGGCCGCGCGCGCGTTCTCCGAAAGCGATCCGTCAGAATGTGTCCGTGCCCCGCTCCGTCGCCGGTCGGTCGTCCGCGCCAGGATGCGTGCGCGTCACCGCGCTCAGCGCGTCGATCGCCGCGGCGACCGACACGCTCGCCGGCGCCGCATACAACGCACCGACCGTCTCCGGCATCGTCGACAACTTCAGCGGCAGCCGGCCGACGCGCTCGCCAGCCCGCGCGGCGAGGTCGAACGCGCGGGCCGACTGCACGAACAGGCACGGCGACTGGTCGGCGACCGCGCGGTTGGTCTGCCACGACACCGACTCCATCAGCACGGCCGGCGGCGCCAGGCCGGCCTTCGCGAACTCGGCATCGAGCGCCGTGCGCGCGGGAGAACCGAACGGCGGCGCGATCCACGGAAACGCGGCGGCGTCGCGCCAGCCGATCCGCGCACGCCCGAGCAACGGATGGCGCGGCCCGCATACGACGATCATGTCGTCGCGGTACAACGGCGCGACGGCGAGTCCCGCGCTCAACGCCGACGCGTCGAGCCGGCACACGAGCAGGTCGAGCTCGTGGCGCCGCGCCTGCACGAGCATCCGGTCGAGCGTGTCTTCCCGCACATTGAGCTGTACGGGGCGGCCGGCTTCCCGCAGCCACGCGAGCGCGCCCGGAATCAGTTGCGGTGCCATGTTCGGCAGCAGGCCGATCGACACCGGTCGGCCGGCGCCGGTCCGCAATGCGTCGAACGCGGGTGCGACGCCGCGCATGTCGGTCAGCACGCGGCCGATGCATTCGAGCAGCGCATCGCCGTATGCCGTCGGCGCGACCCGCCGCGACGTGCGCTCGAACAGCGGCAGGCCGAGCGAGTCCTCGAGCTCGCGCAGCCATTTCGACAACGCCGGCTGCGTGATCGACGCGGCCTCGGACGTGCGCGCGAAGCTGCGTGTGCGGCCGAGCGTATCGAGCGTTTCCATGTCGCGCACACGCAGCCGCCGCAGCGCCTGCGCGATGCGCTGCTCGTGGGCCGGCGCGCCGGGCGGCGCGAGCGGGCCCGGTCGCGTGCGGCCGGCCGGGCCGCGGGGGTCGAGGGTCACGGGCGCCTCCGTCATTCATGTTCGTCAGGTTATCGATCGACCCTGATCTTTCATCGATCGATACGCGATCCTGCCGCATAGTCGTCGGCATGAAAACCCCCGGCACGAGCCGTGCATGACCAGGAGACAGCCGACGTGAAAGACGATCAGGACGCCCCCGCCACCGAGCCCACCGCGCGGCGTCGGTTCCTCAAGCTGGCCGGTGCGGCCGTCGCGTCGGCCGGCATCGGCGCCGATGCGCTGGCCGCGAACCCGCCGCCGCCGGCCCCGGCCGCCGGTACCGCGACCGCCGCGACCGCCTCAGCCGTCGATCCCGGCTTGCGCGGCGCCGCAACGGCGCCCGCCACCCCGCCCGCCGGCTACAACATCCTGTTCATCCTGACCGACCAGGAACGCCACTTCGACCGCTGGCCGTTCCCGGTGCCCGGCCGCGAAGCGCTGCGCCGCGACGGCATCACGTTCATGCATCACCAGATCGCCGCATGCGTGTGCTCGCCGTCGCGCTCGACGGTCTATACGGGGCAGCACATCCAGCACACCGGCGTGCTCGACAACGCGGGCCTGCCCTGGCAACAGGACATGTCGCCGGACATACGCACCGTCGGCCACATGCTGCGCGATGCCGGCTACTACGCCGCGTATCTCGGCAAGTGGCACTTGAGCGCGTCGATGCACGAAACCGCGAGCCCGTACACGGCGCCCGTGGCCGACTACAACCGCACGATCCGCGCGTACGGCTTCGACGACTACTTCGGCGTGGGCGACCTGATCGGCATGGTGCGCGGCGGCTACGAGTACGACGGGCTCACGGCCGAGGCCGCGGTGAGCTGGATGCGCAACCATGCGCCGCGCCTCGCGAAGGAAGGCAGGCCGTGGTTCCTCGCGGTGAATCTCGTGAACCCGCACGACGCGATGTTCGTGAACACCGACACGAACGGCTCGACGGTGCAGGATGCGAACCATCCGATGCTCGGCAACGCGCCGCCGCCGAACGACGCGCTGTACCGCACGTCATGGCGCGACGTGCCGCTCGCGGCGTCGCGGCGGCAGCCGTACGACGAGCCGGGGCGGCCGCCCGCGCACGGCATGTTCAACGCCGCGCATGCGAACCTCGTCGGGCGCTACCCGTTCACCGACGAACGCGTGCGCCTCTATCAGGACAACTACTTCAACTGCATCCGCGATTGCGACACGCACGTCGTGCGCCTGCTGCAGACGCTGCGGTCGCTCCAGCTCGACGAACGCACGATCGTCGTGATGACGGCCGACCACGGCGACCACGTCGGCGCGCACCAGCTCGTCGGCAAGGGCGCGGCCGCGTACCAGCCGCAGAATCACGTGCCGCTCGTGATCCGGCATCCCGCGTATCCGGGCGGCATGCAGTGCGATGCGCTGACGTCGCACATCGACATCGCGCCGACCTTGCTCGGACTCACCGGCCTCGACGCCGCGCGGCTCGCGACGATCCGCGGCAGCGCGTTGAAGGGGCACGACCTCACGCGCTGGCTCGCGAAACCGGCGGACGCGAAACGGCGCGGCGCGCGATGCGACGCTGCGCGCGATGCGACGCTGTTCAACTACGCGATGCTGCTGTACTACGACAGCGAATGGATGCTGAAGGAACTCGGCACGCTGCGGCAGAAAGGCGTGCCGGAGGATGAACGGCTGCGCCGCGCGCTCGCGCAGCAGCCGGATTTCCGGTTGCGCGGCACGATCCGCAGCGTGTTCGACGGCCGCTACCGCTTCACGCGCTATTTCTCGCCGCTCGAATTCAACCGGCCGACGACGATGGAGGATCTGTTCGCGCGCAACGACGTCGAGTTGTTCGACATCGCGAGCGACCCGGGCGAGATGCGCAATCTCGCGATGGACAGGAAGCAGCACGGCGAATTGCTGCTCGCGATGAACGGCCGCCTGAACGACCTGATCGCCAGCGAAGTCGGCGACGACAGCCCGGACGTGATGCCGATTCGCCACGGGAAGGTGCAGGTGCAGGTCCGCAAGCGGCACTGACCGCCTGAACGCACCGGGCCCCAGTCGAGGTTCGGCGCGCGCGTCAGCCGGTACCGTCCGGCCGGCCGCCGCGCGCCGTCGCCGCGCGCGCCGGCTCTGGCGCGACCGGCGCGCGAGCCACGCACCGCGCCCTCCCGGGCCGGGTTTTCGTATCCGTGATTCAATGTCGATCGAACCGGCGCCATGCCATCCGGCGGCACGGCGATGTGACCCCTCATCGAACGACCTTCACTCGATCACCATGACGAACCCTGCCGAAATCAAGGCGCTCGTTTTCGATGTCTTCGGAACGATCGTCGACTGGAGAAGCGGCGTCGCGCGCGGCGCCGCCGCATTCCTTGAGCGTCACGCGCCGACGCTCGACCCGTTCGCGTTCGCCGACGCGTGGCGCGCCGAATATTCGCCGTCGATGGAAGAAATCCGCAGCGGACGCCGCCGCTACGTGCGGCTCGACGTGCTGCATCGCGAGAACCTCGTGCGCACGCTCGACCGTTTCGGGATCGTCGACGCGCCCGATGCCGACATCGACGCGCTCAATCTCGCATGGCACCGGCTCGATCCGTGGCCCGACTCCGTCGCCGGGCTGCACCGGCTGAAGCAGCGCTACATCATCGCGCCGCTGTCGAACGGCAACATCCGGCTGATGGTCGACGTCGCGAAACACGGCGGGCTGCCGTGGGACGCGATTCTCGGCGCCGAGGTCGCCCGCGCGTACAAGCCGTCGCCGGCCGTCTATACCGAAGCGGTCGAGATTCTCGGCCTCGCGCCGGCCGAGCTGTGCCTCGTGGCCGCGCACAACGGCGATCTGGCCGCCGCGCGCCGGCTCGGGCTGTCGACCGCGTTCGTGCTGCGGCCGACCGAGCACGGGCCCGGCCAGACGACCGACCTGCAGGCCGACGACGCGTGGGATTTCGACGTCAGGGATCTGAACGAACTCGCCGATCGGCTGGGCTGCCCCGGTTGACTACCGGCGGCGCGGCCGCCCCCCCCCGCGCCGCGACCGCGAGGCGACGGGGCGCCGTTACTTCACGACCGCCCGCCATGCGGCCCGCGCATAGAGCAGCAGCAACGGCAGCAGCGCCAGCGCGAACAGCATGCCCAGCGCGAGCACCCACACCGGCCATTGCTGCGGATTCCCGTGCACCCAGTAACGGTACGGCACGCTCAGGAATGCGATTTCCATCAGCAGCGCGCCGAGCGGCACGAGCCCGTTCACCACCGCCGCCATGCCGAAGCGGGCCGCGCTGTCGATTTTCTTCCCGGCCCCGTACGCCGCGATCAGATAGACGAAATACCCGATGATCGCGACCATCACCGCGCCGCCGGCCAGCAGGCCGATACTGCGCACGCTGCGCTCGTGCAGTTGACGCGCCCCTTGCGGCAACACGACATCGACCTTCTCGCCGATTTCGGGCACGGCGCCCGAGCGGATGTTGCCGGGCAGCACGATGCGCTCGCCATTCGGCATCACGGCTTCCAGGATCGACGTGTACTTGATGCACCGGTACGAAGAGGTTCGCCCCGAGCTTTCGCGGCGCTCGCAGGTGTCCCACTCCGACTGGTAGGACACGACGGTCGCTTCGTACGTCGGCGACACCGCAAGCGCGTAAATCTCGTCGCCGATCCAGTACGCGAACGGGAACAACAGCGACACCAGGCAAAAACACACGAGCCACCAGAACGCGACCGCGCCGCCGGAGCCGCGCTTGCCGCCCGTCTGGCGGCGCACCATGCGCGACGCGAGCCAGTAAGCGGCCACGCCGAATACGACCACGCACACCACGAAAACCTTGCCCGCATGCGTCAAAGCCATCTGCCTCCCCCCGATAGCCGGTCGAATCGCCGCCGGCTGTTTCGTCATCCACGTCGGTCATGTCGATCGCGCCGCCGTCGCGACGCGCGTGCAACCCGCTATGCCGGCTCGCCAACGAACCTCAGCGCCCCCGACTCCCCCGCCAGCAACGCACGGTTTGCATCCGCCGCCGCGCGCAGGTAATCCCACAGCGCGGTCACGCGCCGCAGCTTGCGCAGATCCTCGCGGCACGTCAGCCAGAAACATCGCGTGACGACCACGTCGTTCGGCAGCACGGGCACCAGCGCCGGCTGCGTGGCCGCGATGAAGCACGGCAGGATCGCGAGGCCGCCGCCCTGCAGCGCCGCGAAAACCTGCGCGATCACGCTCGTCGTGCGCAACCCGGCCGTCGCGCCGGGGACCGCGCGATCGAGGTACAGCAGCTCGTTGCTGAACGCGAGATCGTCGACGTAGCTGATGAACGCGTGCCGCGCGAGATCGTCCGTGCAGGTAATCGGCGCGTGGTTCGCCAGATAGTCGCGCGTCGCATAGAGCCGCAACTGGTAGTCGCACAGCTTCGTGACCACATAAGGCCCGCGCTCGGGCCGCTCGAGCGTGATCGCGAGATCGGCCTCGCGCTTGGGCAGGTTGACGAAATGCGGCACCGGCAGCAGATCGACCGTCACGTGCGGATGCGCGGCGCGGAACCGCGCGAGCTGCGGCGCGAGGAAAAAGCAGCCGAACCCTTCGGTCGACCCGATCCGCACGTGGCCCGACAGCGCCTCGCCGGTGTTCGCGACCTGATCGCACGCGGATTGCACGGTCGTCTCCATCGCGTCCGCATACGCGACGAGCCGCTGTCCTTCGGCCGTCAGCGTGAAGCCGCCGGAGCGCGACTTGTCGAACAGCAGCGTGCCCATCGCGGCCTCGAGCGCGCGAATGCGCCGCGCGACGGTCGTGTAGTCGACGCCGAGACGCTTCGCCGCGCCGCTCGCGCGCTGCGTGCGCGCGACTTCGAGGAAAAAGCGCAGGTCGTCCCAGTTCAGGTTGCCGGAAACCGGCTCGGTGGCATGTCGCATCGGCGAGGGGAAAAAGGCGGGCGTCTCCGGGCCGGCCGTCGATATGCATAAATGCACATCCAACCGGTTTCTTTGTCGGTACATCATGAATCCGCGCATAACTATACTCGACCGTGACCTGCGGACCATGAGCCGCGGGCAATAAAACCGGAGACACCATGCAGACCCGATCCACCCTCGATGAGCATGCGACCATCGCGACGCCGGCGCTCGAGCGCACCGCGAAGCACCACCTGCTGGCCGGCTGGGCCAGCATGGCCGGCACCACGATCGAGTGGTACGACTTCTTCCTGTACGGCACGGCCGCCGCGCTCGTGTTCAACCGCATCTTCTTCCCGTCGCTGGACCCGGTCGTCGGCACGCTCGCCGCGTTCGGCACGTTCGCGGTCGGCTTCATCGGGCGGCCGATGGGCGGCATCGTGTTCGGCCACTTCGGCGACCGTATCGGCCGCAAGTCGATGCTGATGATCACGCTGCTGCTGATGGGCGTGCCGAGCATGATCATCGGGCTGATCCCGTCGTACGACAGCATCGGCTACTGGGCCGCCGCGCTGCTGATCGCGATGCGCTTCCTGCAGGGGATGGCCGTGGGCGGCGAATGGGGCGGCGCGGTGCTGATGGCCGTCGAGCACGCGCCCAAAGGCCGCAAGGGGCTGTTCGGCAGCCTGCCGCAGACGGGCGTCGGGCTCGGCCTGATCCTGTCGTCGGTGGCGATGGCCGCGGTGGCCGCGTTGCCGGAAGCCGACATGCTGTCGTGGGGCTGGCGCGTGCCGTTCCTCGCGAGCATCGCGCTCGTCGGCCTCGGCTGGTTCATCCGCGCGAAGGTGCCCGAATCGCCCGACTTCGAGAAGATGCAGCGCCAGGGCAAGGCCGAGAAATCGCCGGTGACGGCCGCGCTGCGCCGCCATCCGCGCGAAGTGCTGACGATCGTCGGCGCGCGCGCCGCCGAGAACACGTGGTTCTACATGGTCGTCACGTTCGCGCTCGCTTACGCGACGCAGCAGCTGCATCTGCCGAAGGCCGAGATGCTGCACGCGATCACGGCAGGCGCCGCGCTGTCGCTCGTGACGATGCCGCTGTGCGGGCATCTGAGCGACCGCATCGGCCAGCGCCGGATGTTCGCGATCGGCCTCGTGCTGATGTGCGCGTTCGCCGCGCCGTTCTTCATGATGCTCGGCACGCAGCAGACGTCGACCGCGTGGTGGGCGATCGTGCTCGGCCTCGGCGTCGTGTTCCCGATTCTCTATGCGCCGGAATCGCTGCTGTTCGCGCAGCAGTTTCCCGCGGAAATCCGCTACAGCGGCATCTCGCTGTCGGTGCAGCTCGCCGGCGTGATCGGCGGCGGCTTCGCGCCGATGATCGCGACGTCGCTGCTCAAGGCCGGCGGCGGCCAGCCGCACTACGTGATCGCGTATCTCGTCGGCTTCGGCGTGTTCGCGCTTGCTTGTACCGCGCTGATGCGTCCGGCGCGGACGTAAGCCGACCGGCTCGCAGCGCCCGCATTCATTCGATTTCAGTTCGACCTGCCGCCCGCCATGCCTGCGCGCGCGGCGGACGCAGCCCCTTTTTCATCGTCACACCGTTTCCCCGGAGCATGCCATGAACGCCGCAGTCCCCCAGACCACCCTCGCCCTGCCCACCGCCAAGCTGCTGATCGACGGCGCGTTCGTCGATTCGCAAAGCGCCGAATGGGGCGACATCGTCAACCCCGCGACGCAGGAAGTGATCGGCCGCGTGCCGTACGCGACGCTCGACGAGGTCGATGCCGCGATCGCGTCCGCGCAGCGCGCGTTCCAGACCTGGAAGACGACGCCGATCGGCGCGCGGCTGCGCATCATGCTGAAGTTCCAGGATCTCGTGCGCCGCAATCTCGAACGGATCGCGCACACGCTGACGGCCGAACAAGGCAAGACGCTGCCCGACGCGCAGGGCGACATCTTCCGCGGCCTCGAAGTGGTCGAGCACGCGTGCTCGATCGGCACGCTGCAGCAGGGCGAATTCGCGGAGAACGTCGCGGGCGGCGTCGATACCTACACGCTGCGCCAGCCGATCGGCGTGTGCGCGGGCATCACGCCGTTCAACTTCCCCGGCATGATCCCGCTGTGGATGTTCCCGATGGCGATCGTGTGCGGCAACACGTTCGTGCTGAAGCCGTCCGAGCAGGACCCGCTGTCGACGATGCAGCTCGTCGAGCTCGCGATCGAGGCCGGCGTGCCGCAAGGCGTGCTGAACGTCGTGCACGGCGGCAAGACGGTGGTCGACCGCCTGTGCACGCACCCGGACATCAAGGCGATCTCGTTCGTCGGCTCGACGCGCGTCGGCACGCACGTGTACAACCTCGGCAGCCAGCACGGCAAGCGCGTGCAGTCGATGATGGGCGCGAAGAATCACGCGGTCGTGCTGCCCGACGCGCATCGCGAGCAGTCGATCAACGCGCTCGTCGGCGCGGGCTTCGGCGCGGCCGGCCAGCGCTGCATGGCGACGTCGGTCGTCGTGCTCGTCGGCCAGGCGCGCGACTGGCTGCCCGATCTCGTCGAAAAGGCGAAGGCGTTGAAGGTCAACGCGGGCGCCGAAGCCGGCACCGACGTCGGCCCGGTCGTGTCGAAGGCGGCGAAGGCACGCATCCTGTCGCTGATCGACGCCGGCGTGAACGAAGGCGCGACGCTGCTGCTGGACGGCCGCGACGTGAAGGTGCCCGGCTACGAGCACGGCAATTTCGTCGGCCCGACGATCTTCTCGGGCGTGACGACCGACATGTCGATCTACAAGGAGGAAATCTTCGGGCCGGTGGTGGTCGTGATGGAAGCAGACACGCTCGACGAAGCGATCGCGCTCGTCAACCGCAACCCGATGGGCAACGGCGTGGGCCTGTTCACGCAGAGCGGCGCGGCCGCGCGCAAGTTCCAGAGCGAGATCGACGTCGGCCAGGTCGGCATCAACATCCCGATTCCGGTGCCGGTGCCCTACTTCAGCTTCACCGGCTCGCGCGGCTCGAAGCTCGGCGATCTCGGCCCGTACGGCAAGCAGGTCGTGCAGTTCTACACGCAGACGAAGACGGTCACGGCGCGCTGGTTCGACGACGACGCGACGGCCGGCGGCGTGAACACGACGATCGCGCTGCGCTGACCCGACGGAGCCCGGACATGGAAATCGCCTTCATCGGACTCGGCAACATGGGCGGCCCGATGGCCGCCAACCTGCTCAAGGCCGGCCACGCGCTGACGGTGTTCGACCTCGACGCGAACGCGGTCGGCGCCGCGGTGCGCGCGGGCGCGACGGCGGCGGCGTCGCCGCGTGACGCCGCCGCGCGCGGCGCGTTGATCATCACGATGCTGCCGGCCGCGCAGCACGTGCGCGCCGTCTACCTCGGCGACGACGGCGTACTGGCCGGCGCGCGCGCCGGCGCGACGCTGGTCGACTGCAGCACGATCGACCCCGGCACCGTGCGCGCGGTGGCCGACGCCGCCGCGCGGCGCGACCTCCCGCTCGCCGACGCGCCCGTGTCGGGCGGCACCGGCGGCGCGCAGGCCGGCACGCTGACCTTCATGGTCGGCGCGGACGGCCCGCTGTTCGAGCGCATCCGCCCGGTGCTGCTCGACATGGGCAGGAACGTCGTGCACTGCGGCGGCACCGGCACCGGACAGATCGCGAAGATCTGCAACAACCTGCTGCTCGGCATCTCGATGATGGGCGTGGCGGAAGCGATGGCGCTCGGCGCCGCGCTCGGCATCGATCCGGCCGTGCTGGCCGGCATCATCAACACGTCGACCGGCCGCTGCTGGAGTTCGGACACGTACAACCCGTACCCCGGCGTGAGCGACGCGGCGCCGGCCGCGCGCGGCTATGCGGGCGGCTTCGCGGCGAACCTGATGCTGAAGGATCTCGGGCTCGCGACGGAAGCCGCACGCGGCGCGCATCAGCCGGTGTGGATGGGCGCGCTCGCGCAGCAGCTCTATCAGTCGATGAGCCAGCAGGGGCTCGGCACGCTCGACTTCTCCGCGTGCGTGAAGCTGTACGAGGCGCAGCCGGCCTGACCCGCCCGGCCGACGCCGGACGTGCGCCGGCCCGCGATGTGCCGATACGGCATCGCGGGTCGGTTTGCCATGCGGGGGAAGGAAAACGCGGGCGGCGCAGTCATGCCGCCGGCCGGTCAACCGCGCGGGTTAGACGCCGTCTCGAAGGTCGGATGGCACTCGAACGCGAGTTCGGAGCGCGCGTCGACGCGGCGGCCGCCGGTCAGCGATTCCTGCTTCACGCTTGCGCGCATCCCGCGCTGCGAGCAGTAGTTGGTGGCTTCGCTGACGGCCTTCGCGTGGGCGTCGGCCCATGTCGTCGACACGCCGAGCGTGCGCGTCGTCACGGTGAATACGTTCGGGTTCGACGTCGTGGTGACGTCGGAAGCGGTCGAACACGCGGCGAGCAAGCACGCAGTAGCCGCAATGGTCAACCATCGCACGGTTCGAAAAGAGACTGGAATGGACATGGAGGGCAAGCGCACGCCGTTCGGCGCGCATTGAGCAACATAGGCGACAGTATGCCTGCTCGATCGCCGGAGATCATGCCCCTTTCGGTGAACACATTGTTTCGAATGGTTAAACGATGGTCGAACCCGGCAAGAATTACAGCCGTCGCCGGCCATCGTTTTCGTGCGGCAGGTCATTTCGCCCGGCGCGCTGGCCACGTGGGATGAGTCAGCCCCCGGCGGGCATGGGGATCGGCTGCGCACTGGCGCTTGCCTATGCCGCCCGGTTAGCGACCGCACGCGCCACGCCCTTTTTACAACCGCGCCACTCACGCGGTTCGCGCCCGCGCCTCGCGCCGCCATCCCGGCCAGTGCGCGCCCGCCTGCGTCCGTCGCGCCTGGTCTTCCCGCAGGCACGTCGATTGCGTCACCCTCGCGCCCGCCCTCCGGCGGACAGCCAACTTCCTTCCAACCGGCGCTGCGCCCCGCGCGATCCTTCACGCGGCGGTCCCGCATCGCAATACAGGTTTCCTGAACGAGAGGACGACATGAAATCAATACGAACGATAGTGGCCCTGTGCTCGGTCATTTCCATGCTCACGGCATGCGGCGGCGGCGACGACGCCGGGACCGTACTCGGCATCTCGAAGCCGCAGGCGCGCTTCATCAACGCGGTGCCGGCCGGCCCGAACCTCGACTACTACCTGAATGCGAAGGTCGACCAGGCGGGCGTCGCCTACAAGGGCGTGACGCGCTATCACGACATCGATTCGGGTAATCAGACCGCGAGCTATGACGTATCGGGCACGACGACGACCATCGCGTCCCAGTCGTTCAGCGCGGCGAACGGTCACCATTACACGACGATCGCGCTGCCGAGCACGACGTCGCTGATCTCCGTCATCGACGATCCGTACGACAAGGGGCTGCTGTCCGACAAGGCGCGCGTGCGCAGCTTCAACGCGTCGCCGAATGCGCAGAACGTCGACGTGTACGTCGTGGCGCCGGGCACCGACATCACGACGGTCAGTCCGACGATGGCGGGCGCCGCCTACCAGAATGCCGTGCCGGCAACGACGCAGGATTCGGTCTACCTGAACGGCGGCACCTACCAGGTGGTCGTGACGACGGCCGGCAGCAAGTCGCCGATCCTCAAGACCGCACCGGTCAACATAGGCAACAACGCCGACTGGCTGCTTCTGACGATTCCGTCCGGCGGCATCGGCGACGTGACGCCGAACGACATCCACGTGCTGGTCGCGCAGGGCAACGACGCCGATACGTCCGCGCAGGAGCTGGGGCCGCAGTAACGCGGCAAGGGTCCGAAAACGGTCGCGGCGGCCGGTGCGATTGCATCGGCCGCCGCGTGTCGTATACCGGGATCCAACGTCGCGGGATCAAACGTCGCGGGATCAAACGCCGGCATCAATGCCGGCTATCAGTCGTCCACCCGCTCCAGGCAGATCACGTGCTCGGCACGCGTGCCGTCGCCGTGCGCGATATCCACGTCGCCGACATGGCGCACGCGCCAGCCCGGCCGCGTCGCGATCTGCGGCAGGTTGCCGGACGGCCGGCTCTCGATCCCGCCCAGCCCTTCGTCGGGCGTAGCGACCGCTTCGTCGAGCGACGCGTTCGAATAGATCACGTTGTCCTGCAGTTCGGACGCGCCGGTGCGCGCCTCCATGCCCTTGCCGTCGACGTCGACCGTGTTGTCGGTCATCGCCATGTTCGCGTTGTCGAGCGTGACGATCCGGCCGGCGGCCCGACGCACCGGATCGCCGCTGTCGACCGCATGCGCGTCGACGTCGATCTTCGGCAGGCCGGTCGGCATCTTGCCGGCGACTGCCTCCGGCGTCAGCGGACGCCGCGCGACCTGCTCGGCCTGGGTCGCCGCGTCGGGCATGTCGCCGGCGGCCGGCGTCTTCACCGGGCTCTTCTCGATCTGTTCCCGCTGCTTTTCGGGGGTAGGGTTCGATTCCGCGTTCTGCATCGCACCTCCTTGGCCGGCCGACGCACGCCGGCGTCACGCCGTCGCCGCCAGGCCGGAAATCGCTACAACGATCCTTGCAAATCTTTCATGCGCACCACTGCGCGCGCGTCGTCCGTCTGGCGCACCTGCCGCCGGGCACTGCAGCGGCCGGGAAGTGGGCGACACGCTCGCGCGCCGCCCGCCTGCCGCCTGAACGCGGGTCAACCGCCGCCGCTCGCGCCGGCCGGCGCCGAAGCCGCGCCCGGCAGGCTCGCGCCGGTATCGCCGCTGCTGCCGGCCGCCCCGCTGCTGGGCATGCCCGACGGTGCGGTGGAAGGCGCGGTGGAAGGCGCGGCCGACATGCCGCTCGATGCGCCCGAGTCGGCGTTGTCGCTCTTCTTCTGGCAGCCGGCGCCTGCCGCGAGGCCCGCGATCAGGATGCCGGCGAAGACGGCTCGCGATACGTGACGAAATGAATATCGCTGCATGACACCTCCGCTGATGTCGATGTGAATGGAACCCGTTGACCCGCAATTTGCGTGCCGCGCGCCGGGCGGCGCGGCCGGGCGCGTTCCATTTGTTTTTTGAATGCCCCCCAGCCGAATATTTAATTTCCCATCGCCGTACCTGCCGCCCATACTCGCGAACAAATCCGACACATAACGTCCACGGCGGCCGGGCCCGCGGCGCGTGCATACGCGGCCGGTTTCGCGCCCCGCACATGGAAGGAGACAACGGCGTGCAACTGGAAGCCATCCACCGCGCGAGCATCGGGCTCGGCGCGGACGACGCATCGCATCGACACGATACGGCCGCGCGCGAGCCCGCGCCGAGCCCGCGGCTGCACAACCCCGATCTCGCGCCGACCCGGGCCGAAGGCCGGACGTGGGGCCGCTACAGCATCTTCGCGCTCTGGACCAACGACGTGCACAACATCGCGAACTACTCGTTCGCGATCGGGCTGTTCGCGCTCGGCCTGTCGGGCTGGCAGATGCTCGCGTCGCTCGCGATCGGCGCGGTGCTCGTGTACTGCTTCATGAATCTCACCGGCTACATGGGCCAGAAAACCGGCGTGCCGTTCCCGGTGATCAGCCGGATGAGCTTCGGCATCTACGGGGCGATGCTGCCCGCGATGATTCGCGCGGTGATCGCGATCGCATGGTTCGGCATCCAGACCTATCTCGCGTCGGTCGTGCTGCGCGTGCTGCTTACCGCGATCTGGCCGGGCCTCGCCGCGTTCGACCGGAATGCGATCTTCGGGCTGTCGACGCTCGGCTGGATCACGTTCGTCGCGATCTGGCTCGTGCAGATCGGCATCCTCACGTACGGGATGGAGATGGTCCGCAAGTACGAGGGGCTCGCCGGCCCGGTGATCCTCGTCACGACGCTGTCGCTCGCCGCGTGGATGTTCAGCCGCACCGGCGGCCACCTCGCGATGTCGATCGGCAAGCCGATGACCGGCCTGAAGATGTGGACGGAAATCTTCGCGGGCGGCGCGCTGTGGCTCGCGATCTACGGCACGCTGGTGCTCAATTTCTGCGATTTCACCCGTTCGTCGCCGAGCGCGAAGACGGTGCGCGTCGGCAACTTCTGGGGCCTGCCGGTCAACATCCTCGTGTTCGCGACGATCAGCTTCGTGCTTGCCGGCGCACAGTTCAAGCTGAACGGCCACGTCATCCACAGCCCGACGGAAATCATCGCGACGGTGCCGAACAAGCTGTTCCTCGTGCTCGGCTGCCTCGCGTTCCTGATCGTGACGGTGGCCGTGAACATCATGGCGAACTTCGTCGCACCGGCCTTCGTGCTGACGAGCCTCGCGCCGCACCGCCTGTCGTTTCGCCGCGCGGGCCTCATCAGCGCGACGATCGCCGTGCTGATCCTGCCATGGAACCTGTACAACAGCCCGATCGTGATCGTCTATTTCCTGTCCGGCCTCGGTGCGCTGCTCGGCCCGCTGTACGGGATCATCACGGTCGACTACTGGCTCGTGCGCAAGCAGCGCGTGAACGTGCCCGATCTCTATTCCGAAGCGCCGACCGGCGCCTACTTCTACACGCGCGGCGTGAACCGCAACGCGCTCGCGGCGCTCGTGCCGTCCGCGCTGATTTCGATCACGCTCGCCGTCGTACCGGCCTTCAGCGCGATGACGCCGTTCTCGTGGCTGCTCGGCGCGGCGATCGCGGGCGGCGTGTACTGGCTGCTGGCCGATCGCAAGCGGCAATACGAAGCGCGCTCGGGCGAACACATCGCGGTTGCCTGCGCGCGACACTGATACACACGCATACGGAGTCACGGATGAGGATCCTGGTAGTCAACGTCAACACGACCGAGTCGATCACCGACGCGATCGCCGCGCAGGCGCAGGCCGCCGCGTCGCCCGGCACGGAGATCGTCGGGCTCACGCCGCGCTTCGGCGCGGAGTCGGTCGAAGGCAACTTCGAGAGCTACCTCGCGGCGATCGCCGTGATGGATCGCGTGATGAGCTACGACGAACCGTACGATGCGGTGATCCAGGCCGGCTACGGCGAACACGGCCGCGAAGGGCTGCAGGAATTGCTGACGGCGCCCGTCGTCGACATCACCGAAGCGGCCGCGAGCGTCGCGATGCTGCTCGGCCATCGCTACTCGGTCGTCACGACACTCGACCGCACGGTGCCGCTGATCGAGGATCGCCTGAAGCTCGCCGGGCTCGATGCGCGTTGCGCGTCGGTGCGTGCGAGCGGTCTCGCGGTGCTGGAACTCGAGGAGAACCCGGCGCGCGCGATCGAGTCGATCGTCGACGAGGCGCAGCGCGCGGTGCGGGACGATCATGCGGAAGTGATCTGCCTCGGCTGCGGCGGGATGGCCGGCCTCGACCGGCAGATCGAGGAATGCACGGGCGTGCCGGTCGTCGACGGCGTATCGGCCGCGGTCGCGCTCGCCGAGTCGCTGGTGCGCCTGAAGCTGAAGACGTCGAAGGTCCGCACCTACGCGCCGCCGCGCCCGAAGCGGATCGTCGGCTGGCCGGGCACCTTCGCGAAATGACGGGCCGCCGGCCGGCCGCCGCGTCGCGCGGCCACCTCGCCTCGCCGGGACGCGTATCGACATGCGCGATCCGCTAGACCCGGCCGCGCCGCCCCGCGACGCGTCCGACGACTCGGGCGCGCTCGACGTGCTCGATGCGCGGCTGATGCGCATCCTGCTCGTGCTGCTGACCGAGCGTACCGTGTCGCGTGCGGCCGTGCGCCTGAACATGTCGCAGCCGGCGACGAGCGCCGCGCTCAAGCGCCTGCGCACGCTGCTCGGCGATCCGCTGCTGGTGCGCAGCCGCTACGGGATGGTGCCGACCGAGTTCGGTGCGCGACTGATCGAGCCGCTGCGCAACGCGCTGCGCGTGATCGATTTCATCCGCATCCAGCAGCCGACGTTCGACGCGCGCACGTCGGTGCGTACCTACCGGATCGGCTGCCCCGACTACCTGAACGTGCTGTTCGTGCCGAAACTCGTTGCGCTGTTTCGCGAGCGTGCGCCGAACGCGCAACTGGTGTTTCATCCGCTCGGCGACGGGTTCGACGACGAGCGCGCGCTGGCCGACGGCGAGCTCGACGTCGTGATCGACAACCGGCCCGCGCGCCGGTCGCGCTTCCGTCAGGACGACCTGTTCGACGACCGCGTCGTGTGCCTGATGCGCGCGGCGCATCCGCTAGCGCGGCGCGGCGCGATGACGGCCGCCGCGTTCGCGGCGGCGCCGCAGCTGTGCCCGACGCCGTCGTGGCTCGAAGCGTCCGGCGCGATCGACCGGCAGCTCGAACGCGTGGGCCTGCAGCGGCGCATCGCCGTCACGCTGCCGCATTTCGAGCTCGCCGCGCATGCGCTCGTGCGCGCCGACCTGATCCTCACCACCACTTACCGGCTCGCGCGGCACTACGCGAAGCTGCTGCCGCTCGCCGCGGTCGCGCTGCCGGCGGAACCGCCGGACATCGTGTACCGGATGACGTGGAACGAATCGGGATCGTGTGTGGAAGGTGTGCGGTGGCTGCGCGGGCTGATCGCGGAAGCGACGCGCGCATGGCTCGACGCCGACGCGACGCTGCCGGCCGTCGCCGCGATCGCCGCTTCGGGGATCGATGCGGATACCGCGAAAACCGCACCGAACGTCGCCGACTCCTCGGAGCCGACCCGTCGCCCGCGCCGCACACCGGCCGCGCATGGTCACGCGTCCCACCCGGCGCGCGTCGCGCAAGCGGCACGCATCCATCGCCTCGCGACGAAACCGCACTGACCGGCGCAGGCGTCACGCGGCGTTCCCCTTCCGCCGCCCGCGGCTGCAACGATTCGCTGCTCAACCCGTGCACGCGCGGATGGTCCGTGCGATTCCCTATTCGGACTCAAGTCAGACTAATCCTATTTACGCGCCCGGTACCGAATCGTCAGAATGCGTTCTCGAAACATCGCCGCGACCGTATCGCATCGCTGATTCACCCGGCCGCTATCCTGTCGAGAACCCCACCATGAAGAAAACGCTCGTTATCCTGGCCATTCCCGCCGCACTGCTCGCGAGCACCGGCGCCTTCGCCGATACGCAAGATTGCGCGACACGCATTCGTGCATTGCAGACGCAGATCGACAACGCGAAGCGATTCGGCAACACGCATCAGGCGATGCGCCAGCAGGCCGCGCTCGAACAGATCAAGGCCAATTGCACGGACGCCGGCCAGCTCGCGCGCGCCGAGCGCAAGGTCGCCGACAAGCAGCGCGATCTGCAGCACGCGCAGGACGAGGTGCGCGACGCACAGGCACGAGCCCATGCAGCCGAAGCGCTCGGCGATGCAAAGAAGTCGAACAACGCGCAACGCAAGCTCGCCGACAAGCAGGCCAGGCTGCGCGACGCCATGCGCAAGCTGCACGACGCGCAAGTCGATCGCGACGCACTGAAAGGCTGACGGGATGCGTCAAACGACGCACCGGCTCACAGGCGCCGCGTGAGTGCGAGCCGCACCGGCAGGGAGACGATCGAACCGAGCGTCGACAGCAGAACGATGCGCTGCGCATGCAAGCGTCTGCGTCACGCGGGTTCGCGCATCGGCTGCGTAAGCAACTTGTACGCAACGACGGCCGCAACCAGCGCCAGTACGCCGCTTACCTTCAGCGCATCGGCGAATCCGCTCGCGAACGCGGCCGGCGCCGCCTGTGCGAGCGCACCGGCAGCCGACGGCGGCACGCGGCCGAGCGCCTGCGCGAGGTCGCCGGCCAGCAGGCTCGACATGAACGGCGCGTCGACGAATGCGCGCAGGCCGGGCGTCGCGGACAGCAGCCCGTCGAGCCGCGCATGCGTACTCGCCGCCAGCACCGCGCCGAGCACGCCCACGGCCGTGACGATCGCCGAGAAGCGCGTCGTCGTGCTGATGCCCGACGCCATGCCCGTGCGATTCGGCGGCACGCACGCCATGATCGCTTTCTGCGTGTCGCCGTTCATGATGCCGGCGCCGCACCCCGTCACGAACATGCCGAGCGCGACGAGCCGGTAGTCGCCGCCGGTCGTCAGCGCCGCGGTCGCGAGGTTGCCCGCGCCGATCAGCGCGAGCCCGCCGGCGAGCACGCCGCCGGACGACACGCGCGCGGCGAGCGCCGCGCCGAGCGACGGGCCGGCGATCATCGCGAACGCGAACGGCAGCATCCCGAGCCCCGCATCGATCGCCGACATCCCGAACGCGTTTTGCAGGTACAGCGGCAGGAACGTCATCATCACCTGCGCGCATGCCGCGTAACCGAACATCGCGAGCACGGCGCCGACGAAGCGCGGCTGGCGAAACAGCGCGAGATCGATCATCGGCCGCGCCTGCCAGCGCTCCGCGCCGACGAACGCCGCCAGCAGCGCCGCCGCGAGCGCGAGCCGGCCCAGCGTCGCGATGGACAGCCAGCCGTGCGACGGCGCGCCGATCAGCGCGGCGATCGCACAGGCGAGCGCCGCGCCGAACAGCAGGCTGCCGGCCACGTCGACGCGCTTCGCATGGGGATCGTTCGATTCGTCGATCGCGACGCGCGCGCCGGCCGCCAGCAGCAGGCAGACGGGCAGGTTCAGCAGGAACACCCAGCGCCATCCGATCCATTGCGTGATCGCGCCGCCGACGAGCGGCGCGATGGCCGTCGCGATCCCCATGCACATGCCCCAGATCGCCCACGCGCGTGCCCGCTCGCGCCCGTCCGGGAAACGGTTCGCGATCACCGCGAGCGCCGCGGTCAGCAGCAGCGCGGCGCCGCCGCCCTTCACCGCACGCGCGGCGATCAGCCAGCCCGCCGACGGCGCGATGCCGCAACCGAGCGACGCGATGAAGAAGAGCGCGAGGCCCGCGAAGAGCATCCGCTTGCGCCCGAAGCGGTCGGCGAGCCCGCCGGCCGGCAGCAGGCACGCGGCGAACGCGGTCATGTACGCGCTCACGACCCACTCGATATCGGCGAAGCTCGCGTGAAAGCCGCGCGCGATGCTCGGCAGCGAGACGGCCACCACGTTCGTGTCGAGCACGATCAGCGAACAGGTCGCGGACGCGACGGCGAGCGTCGCGGCGGCAGGCAGACGGGTGCCGGCGCGCGGGGCGGCGGCCGCGCTTGCGCGCGACGCCGGTGAAGACGGGGACATCGGCCACTCCGGAACAGGATGAACGAGCCGTATGCTAGGCTCGCCCGGTATTGCCTGTCATTGATACTTCCACGCTATTTCATTGACGAAAACTGCAACCATGGGCCAGCTCGAATTCCGTCATCTGCGCGCGTTCCTGAGCGTCGCGCAAAACCTGCATTTCGCACGCGCGGCCGAGGCGCTCGACATGGCGCCGCCCGCGCTCACGCGGCAGATCCAGGAAGCCGAGCGCGTGCTCGGCGTGCGGCTCTTTCACCGGTCGCGCCGCGCCGTCACGCTGAGCGCGGCCGGCGAGGCCTATCTCGCGGAAGCGAGAGCCGCGGTCGAGCACCTGCAGCGAGGCCGCGAACTCGCCGCGCTGGCCGAACGCGGCGAACTCGGCCGGATCGAGATCGGCTACGTGTCGTCGGCCGTCTATTCGGGCACGCTGCAGCGCACCGTCGGCGCGTTCCGCGCCGCGCACCCGCGCATCGAGCTGAACCTGCGCGAGGTGCCGATGGACGACGTCGCGAACCAGCTCGACACGGGCCGGCTCGACCTCGCGTACGTGCGCCCGCCGCTGGCGCTGCCCGGCGGCCTGCGGATCGTCACGCTGCAGCGCGACGTGTTCGTCGCGGCCGTGCCGGCCGATTCGCGTTATGCGGCGATGGCGACCGTGCGCGCGGCGGACCTCGCCGACGCGCGCTTCGCTGTGCCCGAACAGGCGCTCGGCACGCTCGAAGTCGCGCGCCGCGGCCGCTTCGAGCCGGTCGTCGCCGCGCGGCCGGGTGGCCTGCTCGCGGTACTCGCGTGCGTGTCGGTGAACGGCTGGGTCGCGGTGATTCCCGATGCACTTGCCGGTTGCGTGTCGCTGCCGGGCGTCGTGTACCGGCCGATCGCCGGCAAGCCGATCATGTCGGCGCTCGCGCTCGCGCACCGGCGGTTCGAAAAGGCGCCGGCCGTGCGGGCATTCCTGCGGACGATTCGGCCGGCCGCGTAAGACGTGCGGGCTCGGGCGCCGGGTCGAGCGCCGCCGCACCGGCCAAACCGGCCGCCCTCCGCACGAATATGCATTTCACGATTCGATGTTTGTCGGCCGGAAACCGATTCCGTAACCTGCCCGGCAGCCGCGCCGTCCGCGCGCGGATCACCGAGGACACGCCGCCGATGACCCACTCTTTCGCCACAGCGCGCCGCCGCGCGCTGCAGCGCCTTGCCGCCCTCGCCGCCGCGCCGCTCGCGGGCGGCCTCGCACTGCCGGCCCGCGCGGCCGGCGCCGACCTGTCGGGCGTCACGCTCGTCCTCGGCGACCAGGCCGGCGGCCTGCGCGCGCTGGCCGAAGCGGCGCGCGTGCTCGACGGCACGCCGTACCGGTTCCGCTGGGCCAACTTCCAGGGCGCCGCGCCGCTGTTCGAAGCGCAGCGCGCGGGCGCGATCGATCTCGCGCCGGCCGGCGACCTGCCCGTCCTGACGGCCGCGCTCGGCGATCCGTCGCTGCGGATCGTCGCGACGCGCGTCGGCTCGCCGACGTCGCTCGGCATCGTCGTGCAGCCGGACTCGCCGGTTCGCACCGTGGCCGACCTGAAAGGGCAAACCGTCGTCGTATCGTCGGCACGCGGCAGCATCTCGCAATACCAGTTGTACGGCGCGCTGCGCGAACATGGGCTCGCGCCGCGCGACGTCGAGGTGCGTTTCGTCCTGCCGGTCGACGCGTTCGCCGCGTTCGAGGCGAAGCGGATCGGCATCTGGGCCACGTTCGATCCGTACTACGGGCATGCGGTGCGACGCGGCGCGCGCATCGTCCGCGACGGCAGCGGCATCAACTCGGGGCTCGCGTTCCTCACGTCGCCAGTCGAAACGCTCGACGATCGCGGCAAGCGCGCGGCGCTCGCGGACGTGCTCGCGCGCCTCGCCCGAGCGGGGCAATGGGCGCTCGCGCACCCGGCCGACTATGCGAGCGTCTATGCGTCGCTCACGCGCCTGCCGCCCGACGCCGCCACCGATATCGCGCGCCGGGCCGCGCTCGCGCAGCGCAGCCTCAGCGGCGCCGACATCGACGTGCTGCAGCGCGTCGCCGATCGCGCGGCGGCGGACGCGATCCTGCCGCGCCGCGTCGACGTCGCGTCGATCGCCATCCGGAACGTGTCGGCCTGAGTGGCGCCGCGCGGGGCGCGACGCGCAGTCAGCGCGGGCGCGCCATATCGAGGTCGGGCACGTCGTCGCCGAACGTCGACGCGACGATCGTGCGCATCGCGGCGATCAGCAACGTCGGCCCCGATTGGTTGAACGTGCAGCGCTCGCCCGCGGCCGGCACGGCCCGATGCAACACGGCGCGCCACGCGCCCCGCCCGCCATCGCGCTCGAACGCGGCGAACGGCCGCCGCTCGACGATCGGGCCGCCGTCCGCCCAGGACGACGACGGCGCGAACGGCGCCGGCACGCCGCCCGCCGTGCGAACAGACGTGCATCCGTACGCGTCGGCACGTGGCGCATCATGGCCTTCCGCGATCGCGACCCAGTAATCCAGCGCCGCGCCTGTCAGATCCTGAACTTGCATGCCCCTCTCCGTTACCGTCGTGACAGCAACATGCTAACGGTTGCGCGCGTATGCAGACCGGTCCGAACGCCAACGCCCCTCGGCACGGGCGGCATCGCGGAAAATCCCCCCGAGCAAACCCGCGCATGCTGTCACTCGCGTGCCGTTCGTGCGTAGAATGATCCGACGGTTCGCCGCCCCGGCCGGCGGCAGCCAGCGAGGCCGTCATAACCGCGACATGCGCACCGGTCCGGGCCCGTTTCCGCACGTTCGCCGGCAACAGAACCAGACAACGCGCCGCAGACCGGATCTCACGGGGGACGTATGTCCAGGCACACCCTGAAGCCGTTGGTATCGCTCGTCGCGCCGTTTCACGACGAAGCGGAAGCGATCGATGCGTTCTTCGCGACCACCGTTCCGATACCGGAAGCGATCGGCACCGCGCGCTTCGAAATCGTTTGCGTAAACGACGGCAGCCGCGACGGCGCGCTGGACAAGCTGATCGACATCGCGGTCGCCGATCCGCGCGTACGCATCGTCGATCTCACGCGGCGCTTCGGCAAGGAGGCCGCGCTCACCGCGGGCCTCGACGAGGCGGCCGGCGCGGCCGTGATCCTGACCGACGCCGACCTGCAGGGCCCACCGTCCCTGATTCCCGCGATGCTCGAACGCTGGCACGCGGGCGCCGAGGTCGTCGCCACGAAGCGCACCGACCGGATGTGCGATCCGCTGATGCAACGCATGGCGGCCGCCCTCTGCTACCGCGTGCACAACCGGCTTTCCGAAGTGCCGCGCAATCTGTCGGCCAAGTAGCGCCGCATGGATATTTCCGGCTCGCCGATACGGCGCGGCGGACGCCCTGTCCGCGCCTGGCTCACCCCCGCACGCATCGCGCTTTACAGTGCGGTCATGCTGGCGATCGGCGTACTGCTGGGGGCGATCCTGCTCTGGATCGGCCTTCGCTCGACCGAACCGGGCACGTTCCGCCCCGGTTCGGGGTACATGGTGTTCTGGTCCGCGTCCCATCTGATGCTCCACGGCTCGCCGTGGCAGGCCTACGACATCCCCGCGTTCTCGCGCGCGCTCGCCGGACTGTTCCCGTTGGCCGGCCGCCATGCATTCCTGCCGTGGCTGTACCCGCCGTCGTATCTGCTCGCGGTGACACCGCTCGCGCTGCTGCCCTATGCGATCAGCTATCCGCTGTTCGTCGTGCTCGGCGTCGTGCTGCTCGGCCTCGCGGTGTGGCGCGTATCGGGGCTCGGCGCCGTGCCCGACGCGACACGCATCGGCTGGCTCGCGCTGCTCGCGTGCCCCGGGGTGCTCGTCACCGCGATATACGGACAGAACGCGATGCTGACCGCCGCGTGTGCGGCGCTCGCCGTGTATTTCGTCGACCGGCGGCCGATGCTGGCCGGCCTGTGTATCGGACTCCTGTCGGTCAAGCCCCAACTGGCGGTGCTGTTCCCGTTCGTGCTGATCGCCGCGCGCGCGTGGCGCGCGTTCGCATGGGCCGCGGCATGGGCGATCGCGATCACCGCACTGGGCATCGCGGCGGGCGGCATGGAACCGCTTCGCTTGTTTCTGCGGAATGCCGGCGCGCTGCGCTCGCTGACCATCGAGCATGGCGTGCCGTTCTGGTTCGCGTCGCCGACACCATTCGCGGCGTTTCGGCTTGCCGGCCTGTCGCCCGCCGCCGCGTTCGCCGGCCAGGCCGCCGTCGCGGCGATCGCGCTCGCGGCGGCGTGCCAGGTCTGGCGCCGCAGCCGCGACGTGCGGTTGCGCGGCGCGGCACTGGTCGTCGCGACGCTCGTCGCCAATCCGTATGTCTGGCACTACGAACTGTCGTGGCTGTGCATTCCGATCGCCTGCATGATCGCCATCGGCTCGCAGCATGGCTGGCGGCGCGGCGAGCAATGCGCCGTCGCCGCGATGTGGGCGCTGCCGCTGTACGAGTTTCTGAATCCGTGGATGACGCTGCCGCAGATCGGGCCCGCCATCACGTCGATCGCGCTGCTCGTGCTGCTGCAGCGCGCTCGGTCCCTCCCGCGATCCCCCGCGCGGCGATAAGCATAGTTCAAATCGTTGCTTGTCCGGCCTCCGGGCGTCATCGAGAATGACCCGACGGGCTGCGGCCCGGCCTCGTTCCCCAACGTTCCGGATCCATCGATTCATGCTTCCACTGCGCCTGCTGCGATCACTGCTGATCGCGTCCCTCGTTGCGTTGCCGGCCGCCGCCGCGCACGCGGACAAGCCCGCCATTCTCCGCATCGGCGTCGCCCAGCAGGGCGCCGGCGACCCACCGACGTTCGGCGGATCGAGCGCCGCGACGGTGCAGTTGCAGCAGCTCGTCGAAAAGGAATTCGCCGCCGACGGCATCAAGGTCGAATGGCTGTTCTTCAAGGGCGCGGGGCCGGCCGTCAACGAGGCGATCGCCAACAAGGCGCTCGACTTCGCATACCAGGGCGACCTGCCCGCCGTGCTCGCGCGCTCGAACGGGATCAAGACGCGCCTGCTGCTCGCCGCGAGCGTGCGATCGGGCATCAAGATCGCGGTGCCGCCCGACTCCACGATCCGCTCGATCAAGGACCTGAAGGACCGCCGCGTGTCGATCTTCCGCGGCACCAACCTGCAGCTCGTCGCCGACAACGCGCTCGCGAAGAACGGCCTCGGCGAACGCGACCTGCGCGTGATCAATCTCGACGCCGCCAGTTCGCTCGCCGCGCTCGCGTCGAAGGGCATCGACGCGTCGGTCGGCGATTACGGGCTCTACAAGCTGCGCGACGCGGGCCTCGCGAAAATCATCTACGAATCGCAGAACGACGGCCCGCAGTTGACGCGCCAGACCCACCTGCTCGTACTCGACGATTTCGAACGCGCGCACCCGGACATCGTGCAGCGCGTCGTCACCGCGTTCGTGAAGGGCGCGCAATGGTCGTCCGACGAGGCGAACCGCGATGCGCTGTTCAAGCTGTGGGCGAAGAGCGGCGTGCCGTACACGTCGTGGCAGGCCGACTATGCGAACCAGCGCCTGAAGGACCGCCTGTCCCCGCTGATCGACCCGTTCGTCGTCGCGCGCTACAAGGCCGTCGCGCAGGATGCGCTGAACCTGAAGCTGATCCGCCAGCCGGTCGACGTCGACGGCTGGTTCGAGCCGAAGTATCTCGACCATGCCTTGCGCACGCTGAAGCTCGAAAACTACTGGCCGCGCTATGACGCGGCCGGCAAGCCTCTCTCCTGACCGGATCGACCCCGATGAGCGACACCGCGTTTCCCGTCCCGTCGTCCGAGTCGCGCACGCTCGCCGTGCCGCCGCGCCGCGCGGCCGCGCTGGAACGGCTCGCGTGGCGGCTCGCGCCGTGGGTGCTGCCCGCGCTGCTGTTCGCACTGTGGAGCGTGGGCAGCGCGCGCGGCTGGATCGCGCCGCAAATCCTGCCGCCGCCCGAACGCGTGGTCGACACGCTGGCCGAGCTCGCGTCGAACGGCGATCTCGTGCGCCACACGCTGATCAGCCTGCAACGCGTGCTCGTCGGCTTCGCGGCCGGCACGCTGCTCGGCGTGTCGATCGGCGTCGCGCTCGGGCTGTCGCGCACGCTGGAAGCCTACGTGCTGCCAAGCTTCAACGCGCTCGTGCAGATCCCGGTGCTCGGCTGGCTGCCGTTCCTGCTGCTGCTCGTCGGCGTCGGCGAGCCGCTGAAGTACCTGCTGATCGCGCATGCGGCGCTCGTCCCCGTCACGCTAAGCACGCTGCAAGGGTTTCGCCAGACGCCGCCCGCCCTCGACGAAGTCGCGCGCGGGTTCGGCTACACGCGCCGGCAACGCATCGTCCACGTCGTGCTGCCGGCCGCGATCCCGAC
Organism: Burkholderia sp. AU16482; assembly: GCF_002223285.1. Classification (NCBI taxonomy): domain Bacteria; kingdom Pseudomonadati; phylum Pseudomonadota; class Betaproteobacteria; order Burkholderiales; family Burkholderiaceae; genus Burkholderia; species Burkholderia sp. AU16482. The sequence goes on along the minus strand of NZ_NKEY01000006.1, from coordinate 745,355 downwards.
GCTCGCGACCGGCGTGCGGCTCGCGTTCACGAAGTCGTGGCTCGCGCTCGTCGTGGTCGAACTCGTCGCGTCGTCCGAAGGGCTCGGCTACCTGATCGTGTACGGGCGGCAACTGTTCCAGCTCGATCTCGTGATGGCAGCCGTGGTCGTGGTCGGCGCGGTCGGCCTGCTGATCAACCGGGCGCTCGACGCACTCGAAGCGCGCCTGCGCCGCGGCGTGCCGTCCGCGTTTCGCGGCTGAACGGGCCCGCCCGCCCAACCGAAGGAGAATCGCCCGTGCCGCATGCCGCCGCGCCGTCAGCCACACCGCCCGCTACCACCGCTACCACCGCTACATCCGCCGCGGCCGCCCGCCGTCCGCATGTGCCCGACTGGCGCGGCTTCGTGCTGCCGCTCGCGGCGTTCGCGCTCTGGTGGGCGATCGCTTCCGCGCATCTCGTGACAAGCGGGCTGCTCGTCGGCCCGGCCGACGTGCTGCACACCGCGTGGGCGCAGGCGGCAAGCGGCGCGCTCGGCCGTGCGCTGTCGGCGTCGCTCGCGCGCGAAGCGTGCGGGTTCGCGATCGGCGCGACGGGCGGCCTCCTGCTCGGCGCGGTGCTCGGGCTGTCGCGCATCGCCGCGCGGATGGTCGGCCCGAGCTTCGACACGTTCAAGCAGATCTCGCTGTTCGCGTGGATTCCGCTGATTTCCGTGTGGTTCGGCCTCGGCGACGTCGCGAAGGTCGTGTTCCTGTCGCTCGCCGCGCTACTGCCGGTCGCCGCCCATACCTGCGACGGCATTCACGCGGTGCCGCGCGCGTATGTCGACGTCGCCCGCGCGCTGCGTTACTCGCGGCTCCAGCTGATCCGCCACGTGATCCTGCCGGCCGCGCTGCCGTCGATCTTCACCGGCCTGTATCTCGGCCTGATCTATTCGTGGCTCGCGACGCTCGGCGCCGAATACCTGCTCGTCGCCGGCAGCGGGATCGGCAACACGCTGATCGACGGCAGCGAGCAGTTCCGGATGGATCTCGTGCTGTTCGGGATCATCGTCGTCGGCGTAACCGGCTGGGCGCTGAACGCGACCGCGCGAGCGATCGAGCGCAAGGTGCTGGCCCGGCGCGGCGACCTCACGCGCTGAGCGCCCCTTGCCTCCTTTCCGCCCCCTTCTTCGTACCGCCATGACGACCCTCGCCTCCGATTCGCTCGACATCCTCCATGTAAGCAAGCACTACGCGCGACGCGACGCGGCGCTCGCCGTGCTCGACGACGTATCGCTGCACGTGCGTGCCGGCGAATTCGTCACGATCGTCGGCGCCAGCGGCTGCGGCAAGTCCACGCTTCTGCGGCTCGTCGCCGGGCTCGACACCGACTACACGGGCGAAATCCGCGCGGGCGGTGAACGCGTGCGCGACACGTCGCTACAGCGCGGCATCGTGTTCCAGGATCACCGGTTGTTTCCGTGGCTGACCGTCGAACAGAACATCGGCGCCGCGCTGCGCAATGCGCCGCTGGACGCCGCCGCGAAACGGCGTGCGGTCGCCGAACACATCGCCCTCGTCGGGCTGAACGGCTTCGAGCACGCGTTTCCGAACCAGTTGTCGGGCGGGATGGCGCAGCGCGTCGCGATCGCGCGCGGTCTCGTGAACCGGCCGCGCGTGCTGCTGCTCGACGAGCCGTTCGGCGCGCTCGACGCGCAGACGCGCGCGAAGATGCAGAACGAACTGCTGCGCATCTGGGAACAGGAACGCATCACGATGCTGCTGGTCACGCATGACGTCGACGAAGCCGTCTATCTCGGCGACCGTGTCGTCACGATGGCGCCGCGTCCGGGCCGCATCGCGCGCATCGTCGACGTCGCGCTGCCGCGCCCGCGCCGGCGCGATTCGCCGGCATTCGCGCGCTTGCGCGCCACGGTGCTCGCCGATTTCGACGACAGCGACCCGTCGGGCGACGACGCGTCGGGCGGCAGGCGCATCGACGCGGCGCGAGCGCACCCGATCGGCGAATGGCGGCTCGCGTGGTAGCGATGCAACGCGTTTGCATTGCTCAGCAGGACGACACATATCGTTCAGCGCAGCCCGCACGCTAAGGTTGTGACGATTCATCGGTTCCGAATCCGCGCGGCGCCTGCTTGAATGGAGGCTCGACCGACCCGACTCCAGGAGACTCACGATGTCCGATGTCCAGCACGCCACTCACTCGCCTTCGCCTGCTTCGCACGCCGCGCCGCGCACGGCCGCCGTCCCGCTTCAGCTTCGCCAGGTCGCCGGCCGGATCGGCGCCGAAATTTCCGGCGTGCGGCTGTCGGCCACGCTCGACGACGCGACGTTCGACGCGATCCACGCCGCGCTGCTGCGCCACAAGGTGCTGTTCTTCCGCGGCCAGCACCATCTCGACGACACCGCGCAGGAAGCGTTCGCCCGCCGCTTCGGCGACACGGTCGCGCACCCGACCGTGCCGTCCGTCGACGGCAGCGCGGCGCTGCTCGAACTCGATTCCGCGCACGGCGCACGCGCGAATTCGTGGCATACCGACGTGACCTTCGTCGATGCGTATCCGAAGGTCTCGATCCTGCGCGCGGTCGTGATCCCGCCGTTCGGCGGCGACACCGTATGGGCCAACACGGCCGCCGCGTACGCGCATCTGCCCGATTCGCTGCGCGCGCTCGCGGACACGCTGTGGGCGCTGCACACGAACGCCTACGACTATGCGTCGACGCACGTGCACGCCGACGATGCACAACTGAAGCGCTACCGCGAAGTGTTCACGTCGACCGTCTACGAAACCGAGCACCCGGTCGTGCGCGTGCATCCGGAAACCGGCGAGCGTACGCTCGTGCTCGGACACTTCGTGCAGCGGCTCAAGGGGCTGTCGGCGCAGGATTCCGCGCACCTGCTGCAGGTGTTCCACGAGCACGTGACGCGTCTCGAGAACACCGTGCGCTGGAACTGGCAGGAGGGCGACGTCGCGATCTGGGACAACCGCGCGACGCAGCACTATGCGATCAACGACTACGGCGATGCGCGCCGGGTCGTGCGCCGCGCGACCGTTCACGGCGACGTGCCGGTCGGCATCGACGGCCGCCGGAGCGTCCTGCTGAAGGGGCCGGGCGCCACGCTGCAATAACGTCCATGTCCCGCGGCGGCGCCCTTTCGCCTGTTTCCTTTCCCTTTTTTCCGCGCGCCGCCGCGCCACTCCCTGCCGGACACCCGCCATGAACCTCGCGCCACCGGACCGACGCTTGCACGCGCAACGATGTCGTCCGTCTTCCCCGTTCACTTCCGCCAGGAGCGTCGCATGAGCGCCCTACTCGAACCCGCCGCGCAGCCGGTCGACGTGATCCCGCTGTCCGCCCACATCGGTGCGGAAATCCGCGGCGTCGACCTCACGCAACCGTTGACCACGCCGCAGATCGCGGCGATCCGCGCCGCGCTGCTGAAATGGCGCGTCGTCTTCTTCCGCGAACAATTTCTCACGCACGAGCAGCATGTCGCGTTCTCCGCGCAGTTCGGCGAGCCGACGGTCGGGCACCCGGTGTTCGGGCATGTCGACGGCCATCCGGCCGTCTATTCGATCGCGAAGCACCGCAAGGCGACGCGCTTCGAAGGCGAACCGGTGCGCCGGCCCTGGACCGGCTGGCACACCGACGTGACGGCCGCCGTGAATCCGCCGTGGGCATCGATCCTGCGCGGCGTGACGATCCCGCCGTACGGCGGCGACACGCACTGGACCAACCTCGTGCGCGCCTACGAAACGCTGTCCGCGCCGCTGCGCGGCTTCGTCGACACGCTGCGCGGCATCCATCGCTTCACGCCGCCGCCAGGCGCGCGCGCGACCGGCGCATTCGACGATGCGGTCGAGCGCCGCCCGCTCGTGACCGAGCATCCGCTCGTGCGCGTGCATCCGGAAACCGGCGAACGCGCGCTGTACGTGAGCCCGAGCTTCCTGAAATCGATCGTCGGGCTGACGCCGCGCGAGAGCCAGGCGCTGCTCGAACTGCTGTGGGAGCACGTGACGCGGCCGGAATTCACGATCCGCTTCAAGTGGGAACCGCGCAGCATCGCGTTCTGGGACAACCGCGCGACCGCGCATCTCGCGCCCGTCGACATCTTCGATCTCGACTTCGACCGCCAGCTATATCGCACGACGCTCGTCGGCGACGTGCCGGTCGGCCCCGACGGCCGGCCGTCGGTCGCGCTCGAAGGCACGCCGGTCGAAACGGCCGCGGCCGTCGCGCTCGACTGACGCGGCGAACGCCGGTGCGCACGGGCGCGTCGGCCCCCCTTCCGTCAATCGAGCCACACGCCGTCGAACCGGTGCCCGCCGAGCGGCGAGAACGTCAACCCGTGGACTCGCCTGGAGATCGGCAGCGACACGATCGACGTCGCGATCGGCGTGAACGGCACCTGGTCCTTGAACACCACCTGCGCCTGCTCGTACAGCGCCGTGCGCTTCGCGACATCGGCATTCGAGCGCGCCGCCGTCACGAGTTGCTCGAAGTCCTTGTTGCACCACTTCGCGAGATTGCTGCCGTGCACGGCGTCGCAGCCGAGGAGCGTGCCGAGCCAGTTGTCGGGGTCGCCGTTGTCGCCCGACCAGCCGTACAGGATCGCGTCGTGCTGGCCGTCGTGCTTCGCGCGGCGGTTGTATTCGCCCCATTCGTAGCTGACGATCCTCGCGCGCACGCCGATCCTCGCCCAATCCTGCTGGATCAGTTGCGCCATCAACTGCGCGTTCGGGTTGTACGGGCGCTGCACGGGCATCGCCCACAGCGTCAGGTCGAAGCCGTTGGGAAAGCCGGCCTGCGCGAGCAGCGCCTTCGCGGCGGCCGGATCGCGCGGCGCGTCCTTCAGGCGCGGGTTGTACGACCATTGCGCGGGCGGCATCGGGTTCGTCGCGATCGTCGCGTCGCCGTTGAACACGGTCTTGATGATCGCCGCCTTGTCGATCGCGATGTCGAGCGCGCGCCGCACGTCGACGCGATCGAGCGGCGGATGCTGCGTGTTGTACGCAACGAAGCCGACGTTGAAGCCCGTCCCCGAAAACAGCGTCAGCTTCGGGTCGCGCCGCACCGTCTCGAGATCGGCCGGCCGCGGAAACGCCGACACCTGGCACTCGCCGGCCACGAGCTTCTGCAAGCGCGCGGCCGGGTCGGGCGTGATCGCGAACACGAGGCGCGCGAGCTTCACGTCGTCCGGGTTCCAGTAGTCGGGATTCGCGTCGTAGCGGATCAGCGCGTCCTTCTGGTACGTACGCAGCACGAACGGCCCCGTGCCGACCGGGAACTGGTTGATGTCCGACTCCCGATGGCGCGCGGCGAGCTGCCCCGCATATTCGGCCGACAGCACCGACGCGAACGCCATCGCGAGATTGCGCACGAACACGACGTCGGGCGACTTCAGCACGAAGCGCACCGTGTAGTCGTCGACTTTCTCGATGCGCTCGATGTTGCGGTCGAAGCCGAGATCGCTGAAATACGGGAAGCTGACCGGATACGCCTTGCGGAACGGATCGTCCGGGTCGAGCATCCGGCGGAACGTGAACACGACGTCGTCGGCCTGAAACGGACGCGTCGGCTTGAACCATGCGGTGGTCTGAAATTTCACGCCGCGCCGCAGGTGGAACGTGATCGTGCGCTGGTCGGGCGACACGTCCCAGCTCGTCGCGAGCGCGGGTACGAGATCGAGCGTGCCGCGCTTGAACTGCACGAGCCCGTTGTAGACCGGGTACGTGCTCGCATCGAAATCGGTGCTCGTCGTGTGCTGGCCGGGATCGAAGCCGGCCGGGCTGCCTTCGGTGCAGTACACGAGCGTCTTGCCCGCGGGCGCCGCGAGCGTGTGCGTCGCGGCGCCGGCCAGCAGCAACGACGCGGCGATGCAGCGGAGCGCGGCGCCGGCATGCGATACGCCGCGCGTGCTGCGCGCGGCTGACGAAACGAAAGGATTCTTCATGGTGGCGGATAAAAAAGGCTGTCATGCGAATGACGACCGCCGATCTTCGCGCGCCTCCCGCCGATCGCTTACCAATTAATTCCGCGTTGCTTATCGTCGTGGATGCATCCCGCTGCCGCGGCATCGAAAAGTCCATGCGAGCGCCGCATGCATGCGAAGCCCCGCCGCGGCGGGCCGCCCGAAAACCCGTCGAAAACCGCCGCACGGCCTTCCGGCCCCCTGCAAGTTCTCCGGAATGGGTGCATCGTATCGATTGGCCGACGCCGGCGCCGGCGCGCGGGAATCCGCCTGACGTGCACATGCCGGCACGGCGCGTCCGTGCGCGCCGCCCTTTCCGGAGGAACCCGATGCCGATCAACCCCGATACGCCCTCTCGTCCGGTGAAGTCGCCGGGCCCCGATCACCCGATCCTGATCGAACCGCATTCGTCCCGCGTGATCGTGAAGGTGGCCGACAAGGTCGTCGCCGATACGCGCCATGCGCTGGTGCTGCGCGAGGCCAGCTATCCGGCGGTGCTGTACATTCCGCGCGAGGATGCCGACATGTCGCTGCTCGAACGCACCGACCACGCGACCTACTGCCCGTACAAGGGCGATTGCGCGTACTACTCGATTCCGGCCGGCGGCGAACGCTCGATCAACGCCGTGTGGACGTACGAGCATCCGAATCCGGCCGTCGAATCGATTCGCGGGCACCTCGCGTTCTATCCGGATCGCGTCGACTCGATCGAGGAACGCCTGCTCGTCACCGACTGAGCGCGGCGGCGTGCTGCCGCGTCACCGGTTACGTATCGTCCGGCCGCTGATTTGCATATTCGGATTCGTTGGTTGGCCGCCGGCCCGCCGCGCCGTATCGTCCTGACTCCGGCGCGGGCCGGCCCGTTGCGTGCGTCGCCCGCATCCGGCCCCGGTCCTGCGCCGGCCGCGCGGCCTTCGCGCGCGGCCCGTGAACCCGCCAGCAGGACGCCTCGATGAACGACACACCGCACGCAGACCTTGAAACGACTCCGGCAAACCCGCGCCGCCGCCAGTGGCTGCACGGCGCGGCCGCCGGGCTGGCCGGGCTCGCGCTCGGGCCGCTCGCGGCCGCGCCCGCACGCGCCGACGCCGGCGGCACGCGGCTGCGCATCGGCTTCCAGAAATACGGCAACTTCGTCGTCCTCAAGGCGCGCGGTACGCTCGAGAAGCGTCTCGCGAACCAGGGCGTCGCCGTGCAATGGCTCGAATTCCCGGCCGGCCCGCAACTGCTCGAGGGGCTGAACGCCGGCGCGATCGACGTCGGCACGGTCGGCGAAACCCCGCCGATCTTCGCGCAGGCGGCCAGCGTCGATTTCGTCTACATCGGCAACGAGCCGCCCGCGCCGCAGGGCGAGGCGATCGTCGTGCTGCCCGACTCGCCGATTCGAACCGTCGCGCAACTGCGCGGCAAGAAGGTCGCGTTCAACAAGGGTTCGAACGTCCACTACCTGCTGGTGAAGGCGCTCGAGCGCGCGGGCCTGACCTATGCCGACATCCAGCCGATCTACCTGACGCCGGCCGACGCGCGCGCGGCGTTCGTGCAGCGCAGCGTCGATGCGTGGGTGATCTGGGATCCGTATCTGGCCGCCGCCGAACGGCAGCTCGGCGCGCGCGTGGTCGCGAACGGCGACGCGCTCGTGCGCAACACGCAGTACTACCTCGCCGCGCGCAAGTACGCGGCCGCGCACCCGCAGGTGCTGCGCGCGCTGCTCGACGAAGTCGATGCGGTCGACCGCTGGGCGCGCGATCACGTGCCCGAGGTGGCCGCGCAACTGTCCCCGCTCGTCGGCCTCGACGCGCCGACGCTCGAAGTCGCGCTCAAGCGCGCCGGCTACGGCGTGCAGCCGATCACCGACGCGACTCTCGCGTACCAGCAGAGCATCGCCGACGCGTTCAGCACGCTGAAGCTGATTCCGGCCAAGCTGTCGGTCGCCAGCGCGCGCTGATGCGTCACGACGCGGGCGCCGCGCCGATGCGCCGCCATTCGTCGTAGTCGATGACGAGGCCCGCGCCGTCGATCGCGATATCGGCCGCATACGTGCCGCTCTCGTAGCGATACACGTTCGGCGCCGTGCGCGTATAGCGCTGCTCGCCGCGCACGATGTCGACATCCGGAAAACGCAGCCACGCGGTGCGAATCTCCGCCGACTCGCCGACGGCGAGCGCCAGCCGCCGGATCGGCAGCGTATTGGTCGACGGACTGAAGCCGAGATCGATGTCGGTCGCGCCCGCGAGCGCCGGCGCATCGACGCCGTCGATCGTCCACCGCCCCGCATCGCACGCGATGTCCCATTGCCGTGGCGGCGCCGTGCCGGTCCACCGCGTCACGCGCGCCGAACGCGTGAGCCAGTCGGTCCCGCATGCGATCGCGTAATCGATGCGAAACGGCGTGCCGCCGATCGCGCCCGCCACCGTCCCCGCCAGCGCGATGCCCGTTTGGGACTCGTCGAGCCGGCACCATTCGGCCGCCTGCCACGTCTGCACGATCTGCCATGCGACGCAATGCGTCCGTGGGGCTTCGTTGCGTTGCGTCATGCCGGGTCTCCTGTCGGTCGCGCGGGAACGAAGCCGATTTTCGCTCACGGCGCGGACGAACGCACGCGGCTTCGTCGGCACCATGAGCGCCCCGGCCGATAATGAGTATCGGCCCGACGCACACCGTCGGCCCTCCGCCGCTTTGATACCATCCGTCGATCGGCACAAAATCGAACCGGAAGACAAAAGGCGCGACTTCATGGATTTGTTGGCGACGATGCGCATCTACGTCAGGGTCGTGGAGCGCGGCACGATGTCCGGCGCGGCACGGGATCTCGACATGGGTCAACCGGCCGTCAGCGAGCGCATCGAGAAACTCGAGAAACATCTCGGCACGCGGCTCCTGATGCGCAGTGCGCGTACGCTCGCGTGCACGGAGGAAGGCCGCCTTTTCTACGAACGCAGCAAGGCGCTGCTCGAGGCGGCCGAGTTGGCCGTTGCATCGGTGTCGAAGACGGAAAACGCGCTCGACGGCACGATCCGGCTCGCGGCGCCGCAATGCTTCGGCGAGGTCGTACTGCCGGGCGTGCTGATGCAGATCCGCACCGCGTATCCGAAGCTGCACATCGACCTCGTGCTGAACGACGACATCGTCGATCCGGTCACCGAGGGCGTCGACATTTCGATCCGGGTCGGCCAGCTCGGCGACGGCGGCTTCGTCGCCTACGCGCTCGGCGCGGTCGGCCGCGTGCTCGTCGCCGCACCGTCGTATCTCGACCGGCACGGCCCGATCGACACGAAGGCCGATCTCGCGAACCATCCGTTCATCCGCGTGAAAGGCGTGTTCGCGAACGAACAGGTGCCGCTGCAGCGCGACGGCGGCGCAGTCGAATACGCGCGTATCCGCACGGTCATGACCGCGAGCCACTGGCGCCCGATGTTCGACACGATCGCGGCGGGCGGCGGCATCGGCGCGGTCCAGCACCCGGCTTGCGCCGATGCGCTCGCGCACGGCCGGCTCGTCCGCCTGCTGCCGCACTACGACGTTCCCGACTTCGCGCTCAACGTGCTGGTGCACGCGCAGCGGCCGCTGCCGCCGCGCGTGCGCGCCGTCGTCGATCTGTTGAAACGAGCACTCCCGCCGCTGCTGACGCAGCGGCAGCGTTAGGGCCTGTTCACGCCTGCAGCGACTTCCCCGGTTCCTTCACGTGCGCATCGACTTCCATCTGGTAGAAGCGCGCGCTGACGAAGCCGAACAGCGTCCAGCCGAGGAACACGCACAGGCCGCCCAGCATCAGCGCCTGCTCGCCCGAGCTGTAGAGCGCGTAGAAGCTGTACGCGGTCGCGACCATCGCGACCACGTTCGTCACCAGCGCCTTGCCCGGCGGCACCTTCGCGACCTTCTGGATCGTGATCAGCGCGGCCATCGACATCACGTAGGGCACGAGGTTCGTGACGACCGCGAGATCGACGATCTTCTGGAACTGGCTGCTCAGCTCCGGGCTGATCGTCATCAGCGCCAGCGCGACCTGCGCGACCAGCAGGATCACCATGCCGACGATCGGCGTGCCCGTGCGCGTGGCGCGCGCGAACACCGGCAGGAAGTAGCCGACGTCGGCCGAGCTCTTGAACACCTGCGCCACCGTGAACTGCCAGCCGAGCAGCGAGCCGATGCATGCGATCACCATCAGCGCGGTGACGATCGTGCCGACGGCCGGCGTGAACATCGTCGCGAACGCGATGCCGAACGGCGCATTCGACTTCGCGAGGATCGCGTTGGGCACGATCCCGGCGATCACGTTGGTCGACACGATGTAGAAGATCGCCGACGCGATCGTGCCGCCGAGCACGGCGATCGGCACGTTGCGCTCCGGATTCTCCACCGCGTCGGAGTTCGCGCACGCCGATTCGAGCCCGAGGAACGCCCACAGCGTCACCGCGATCGAGCCGCCCACGGCCGGCCCGAACGGCAGGTCGTGCGGATTCCACGCCGCGCCCCAGGTCGCGCCGCTGAACCAGAACCAGCCGATCAGCGACACGACGACGACCGGAATGATCACGCCCCACACCGTCACCGCGCCGATCCGGCCGGTGATGCGCGAGCCGCCGAAGTTCGCGACCGTCGTCAGCACGAGCAGGAAGATCGTCCAGAGGCCCGTTTGCAGCGGCGACAGCGTCGCGTCGAACAGCACGGTGCCGTAGCCGACCGCCGTGACGCCGATCGCGACGTTGGCGATCACGAGCGACAGCCCGTACGTGTAGTTCGCCATGTAGTTGCCGGCCTTGCCGAACGCGTACTCCGCGTAGCCGCCCATCCCGCCCGGCTTGCGGCTCAGCATCCCGCAGCGCGCGAACGCATAGGCGAGCGCGAGCGAACCGCCGGCCGTGACGATCCACGACAGCAGCGAGATCGTGCCGACCTGCGCGAGCTTTGCCGGCAGCAGGATGATGCCGGAGCCCATCATGTTGACCGCCGTGAGGACGGTGAGCTGCCAGACGTTCATCCGGTTCTTCGGCGCGGCCGTCGTGGCCGCGCCGGACAGGTGCGCTGCGTTGTCCATGGTGTTCGATCCTTCGATGTGAGGCCGCCGGGCGGCCGGTCGCTCGTTCGTTCGCTCGTCAGGCCGTCAGGCAGTACACGCGGTACGTGCCGTCCTCGACTTCCACGCCGTGCGTGTCGTGCGCGAAGCCCGGGAAACGCCGGTCGTACGCTTCGAGCGCCTTCAGGTAGCCGAGCACCGGGCCGCCGGCCGGCCCCGCGTTCTCGCCCGGCATCAGGAGCGGAATGCCCGGCGGATACGGCACGACGCCGGTGGCCACCGTGCGCCCGGCCAGCTCGTCGAGCGTGACCTGTTCGACGCGGCCCTGCACGAGATGCTCGTATGCGCGCACCGGGCTCATCTCCGGCGTCGGCAAGATCGAGAACGCCTCCGACATCAGCCGCGTCGTGCCGAGCTGCTCCATCGCCGCGAACATCGTGTCGGCCAGATCCTTGAGCCCCATGCCCGCATAACGCGAACCATGCTCGTTCGCGAGCGACGGAATCGCCATGTCGAGCGGCAGGTTCGCGTCGTAGTCGCGCTTGAAATCGCACAGCGCGCTGACGAGCGAGCCCCACTTGCCCTTCGTGATGCCGATCGAGAACAGGAACAGGATCGTGAAATCGGTGGTCTTCTCGACGACGATCCCGCGCGCATCGAGATACGCGGTGACGACGCTCGCCGGGATGCCGACCGGCATCAGGCCGCCGGCCGGCGCGACGCCCGGCGTGACGATCGACACCTTGATCGGGTCGAGCATGCAGTAGCCGTCCTCGATATTGCCGAAGCCGTGCCATTGCGCGCCGGGGCGCAGCACCCAGCACGCCGGGTCGCTCGCGAGCAGCTCGGGCGGCGCTTCGTGGAACGGCAGCGTGCGGCCCGTGCGCGCCTCGAGCACGGTATCGGGCTGCCAGCATTCGAAGAACCAGTCGCCCTTCGCGCCGAATTCATTGTTCATTCGCGCGATCATCTGCCGGAACGCGACGGCCTCCTCGATCGATTCGCGCGTCAGCGCGGCGCCGCCGGGGCCGTCCATCATCGCGGCCGCGACGTCGTTCGACGCGATGATCGCGTAGTTCGGCGACGTCGACGCGTGCATCATGAACGTTTCGTTGAACTGGCCATGCGGAATCGGGCTGCGGCCGTCGCGCACGTGGATGTACGACGCCTGCGACAGCGCGGTCAGCAGCTTGTGCGTCGACTGCGTCGCGAATACCGTGGGCCGGTCCTTGTGGTGGTCGCGCGGGTCGCCGTGCATCGCATGGCGGTCGCGGTAGATCGGATTGAAGCGCGCGTAGCCGTACCACGCTTCGTCGAAGTGCAGCCGGTCGACGCTCGCGCCGAGCAATTCCTCGACGCGCGTGACGTTGTAGCAGAGGCCGTCGTACGTGGAATTCGTGACGATCGCGTGCTTCGGCTGGCGATCGGCCAGCCCGGCCGCGAGCGGGTTCGATGCGATCGCTTCGCGGATCGCCGCCTGCGTGAGGCGCTCCGATGCGATCGGCCCGATGATCCCGTAGCGGTTGCGCGTCGGCACGAGGTAGGTCGGAATCGCGCCCGACATCGTCATCGCATGTTCGGCCGACTTGTGGCAGTTGCGGTCGCACAGCGCGATCTGGTCGCGGCTCACGCTCGCCATCAGGATGATGCGGTTCGACGTCGACGAGCCGTTCGTCACGTGATACGTGCGATGCGCGCCGAACACGCGCGCCGCATAGCGCTCGCTTTCGCCGATCGGGCCCGAATGATCGAGCAGCGAGCCGAGTTCGCCCACCGAGATCGACAGGTCCGAGCGGAACAGCGATTCGCCGAAGTACTCGAAGAACGCGCGGCCGACCGGCGATTTCAGGAAGCCGGTGCCGCCCGTGTGGCCCGGCGTATGCCACGAGTATTCGTAGACGCGCGAGAACTTCGCGAGCGCGCCGAACATCGGCGGCAGGACGGTCGAGCGATAGCGTTCGATCGCCGCGTGGATGCGCCCACCGATGAAGTCGGCCGTATCCTCGAGCAGCCACACGAAATCGTCGACCTTGCCCATCACCGCGGCCGGCACCGTCGACGCGACGCTGCGGTCGGCCAGCAGGAAGATCGGCACGCTGCCGTTGCGATGCCGGATCGCGTCGACCACCACCTCGGACGGCCCGTGACCGTCCACGCCGAGATCCCAGTCGAGCAGCACGCACTGGATCGACGGATCGGAGCGGATCAGCACGACCGCATCGTCGGCGGACGTGGCCGTCAACACGTCGATGCCGCGTTGCGCGAGTTCCGCGCTCAGCGTGCGGACCGCGCGGCCGGTCGCGGTTTCCTGCGCGATTTCGTCGTCGACCAGTAGCGCACGCATGCCGAGACGGCGAATGCCGCCGACGGAAGTGTTCATGTTGTTGCCCTCGCGGTTGGGTTGCTTCGATTGGTATCGCTCGTCTCGCGCGCACGCGGACGGCAGGTCACGGGCAGTGGCACGAGACGCTCGCCATTCCGGCTTGATTCGCCACCCAGTTCGGAGCCGACTATGCCATGAACGCCATTCGATGAAAAGCCGACGATTCGGTGAAACCATCGGCGCCTTTCCAATAGGATTTCATCATTGGATCATTTTTATATGCGCTGCAGCACGTCAATTGCCGATCAATTGATTAGGCTCATCCGTCAATGACATTGACGATTCTGGTCGATTGAATTCGCGTGCCTTTATTGCTACGATCGGCGGCGCCGAGCACCGTCCGATCACGGCTGTGCCGCGCTGCTCGACGCTTCCCGGCGCGGTGCGCATTCGGCATTCCGCATTCGCGGGAGCATTTCAATCGGCTGCGGCGCGCGTCGTATCGACATGACCCATCGGCGTGAATGCGGCTCCCGTTTCAGGTCATTTACCGGAGAGTTCGCGTGAGTCTGTTGAAAATCGCAGTCGAGCCGGCGCTGATCGGCGCCTTCCTCACCACGCACGAACAGGTCGACGTATTTCAGACCGATTTCACGAATATCGCGGCCATCGTCGTCGGTATCGACGCCGCGGAAAAGGTGCTGAAAACCGTCGAAAGAACCGGCTTCGCGATTCCGTTCTTCGTCGCGGTCGAGCCCGACCAGGAAGTGCCGCCGTCGGTCCTGCCGAGCGCGAGCGGCGTGATCCAGCTCCGCCACGGCGGCCGCCATTACTACGGCCGGCAGATTTCCGCCGCCGCCGACATCTACAGCGAGAGTCTGCTGCCGCCGTTCTTCAAGGTGATGCGCGACTACGTGCAGCGCGGCTACGTCGAGTTCGACTGCCCCGGCCATCAGGGCGGCCAGTTCTTCTCCAATCACCCGCTCGGCCGGATGTTCTTCGATTTCTTCGGCGAGACGCTGTTTCGCGCGGATCTCTGCAACGCGGACGTGCGGCTCGGCGACCTGCTGATCCACGAAGGGCCGGCGCTGGAAGCACAGCGCAACGCCGCAAGGATCTATAACGCCGACAAGACGTATTTCGTGCTGAACGGCACGTCGACGTCGAACAAGGTCGTCACGAGCGCGCTGCTCGCGCCCGGCGATCTCGTGCTGTTCGACCGCAACAACCACAAGTCGGTGCACCTCGGCGCGCTCGTGCTGTCCGGCGCGCGGCCGGTCTACCTCGAGACCGCGCGCAACGCGTGGGGCCTCATCGGCGGCGTCGACAGCGCGGCGCTCGGCGAAGCGCGCATTCGCGACGCGATCCGCGACGTCGCGCCCGAGCGCGCCGATCTGCCGCGCCCGTTCCGGCTCGCGGTGATCCAGCTCGGCACCTACGACGGCACGATCTACAACGCGCGCGAAATCGTCGACCGGATCGGGCATCTGTGCGACTACATCCTGTTCGATTCGGCGTGGGTCGGCTACGAGCAGTTCATCCCGATGATGCAGGACTGCTCGCCGCTGATGCTGACGCTCGGGCCCGACGATCCCGGCATCTTCGTCACGCAGTCGGTGCACAAGCAGCAGGCCGGCTTCTCGCAGACGTCGCAGATCCACAAGAAGGACAGCCACATCGAAGGCCAGAAGCGCTTCTGCGATCACCGGCGCTTCAACAACGCGTACATGATCCACGCGTCGACGAGTCCGTTCTATCCGATGTTCGCGGCGCTCGACGTCAACGCGCAGATGCATGCGGGCCCGGCCGGCAAGCGCCTGTGGCGCGACTGCGTCGCACACGGCGTCGATGCGCGCAAGCTGCTGCTGAAAACGTGCCGCCAGATCCGCCCGTTCGTTCCGCAGCAGATCGACGGCCGCCCGTGGGCCGACTACCCGACCGAGCAGATCGTCGACGACCTGCGTTTCTTCCGCTTCCATCCGGCCGACACGTGGCACGGCTTCGAAGGCTATGCGGACGACCAGTATTTCGTCGATCCGTGCAAGCTGCTGCTGACCACGCCCGGTATCGATCGCGACACGCACGAATACGCGCCGTTCGGCGCGCCGGCGCCGATCCTCGCGCGCTACCTGCGCGAGCACGGCGTCGTGCCGGAGAAGGCCGACCTGTACACGATCCTGTTCCTGCTCACGCCGTCGGAGAGCTTCGGCAAGCTGCAGCATCTGGTCGCTCACCTCGCGCAATTCGAACGCCATCTCGATCAGGACACGCCGCTGCGCGAAGCGATTCCGTCGCTGTGCGAAGCCTATCCCGAGCTGTACGGCACGATGCGCCTGCGGCAGCTGTGCCAGCGCATGCATGATTTCTATCGCAGCCACGACATGAAGCATCTGCAGAAACAGATGTTCCGGCGTGCGCAGTTCCCGAAGCAGGCGATGCTGCCGCAGGCCGCGAATGCCGAGCTGATCCGCAACGACGTCGAACTCGTCACGCTCGATCGCATCGAAGGCCGGATCGCGACCGAAGGCGCGCTGCCCTATCCGCCCGGCATCTTCTGCGTGGTGCCCGGCGAAGTATGGGGCGGCCCGGCGCTCGACTACTTCCGCGCGCTGGAGGCCGGGATCAACGCGCTGCCCGGCTTCGAACCGGAAATCCAGGGTGTGTACCTGCAGACGAAGCCGGACGGCACGAAGCAGGCGTCGGCGTACGTGGTGGCAGCCGGCGCCGACGCGTCGCGCATGTAGGCACGGCGGGCGGCTCGGCACGCTCGTGGCCGTCGCGCCGGCATGCACGTGGGTTGCGGCACGGCCCGCGCGGCCGGTCGTGCGCGCGTCGTGAATCGTGCCGGGCGATGCGCCACGCGCGCCCGCCGCGTCACCACGCCTGCCGATAGATCTCCAGCGCGTCGGCCTCGGTCACCTCGCGCGGATTGTTCACGAGCAGGCGCGTCTGCAGCATCGCGTCCGACGCCATCCTCGGCAGGTCGGCCTCGCCGATGCCGACCTCGCGCAACGTGCGCGGAATGCCCGTCGCGACGATCAGCCGGTCGATCTCGGCGATCAGCGCGTGCGTTTTCGCTTCGTCGCTGCCCGTGGCCGACGGCGCGACGATCGCCGCCAGTTCCGCATACAGCGGCGCGGCGGCCGGCGCGTTGAAGCGCAGCACGTGCGGCAGCACGAGCGCGTTCGACAAACCGTGCGGCACGTGGAAGATCCCGCCGACCGGATAGGCCAGCGCGTGCACGGCCGCGACCGGCGCATTCGCGAACGCCTGCCCCGCGAACATCGCGCCGACCAGCATCGCTTCGCGCGCGTGCCGGTTCTGCCCGTCGTCGCATGCGGCCAGCAGGTTGCGCGACAGCAGCGTCAGCGCGTGCGTCGCCAGCATGTCGGACACCGGATTCTTCAGCCGCGCGGACGTGTACGCCTCGATCGCATGCACCATCGCGTCGATGCCGGTAGCGGCCGTCGCCGCGCGCGGCAGGCCGAGCGTGAGCTCCGCGTCGAGAATCGCGACGTCCGCGAACAGGTGCGGCGACACGACGCCCATCTTGCGCGCCTCGCCGACCGTGACGATCGACACGGCCGTGACCTCGGAGCCCGTGCCGGCCGTGGTCGGCATCTGCACGAGCGGCAGCCGCGCGCTCGCGACCTTGTCGACGCCGTACATGTCGGCCAGCGCCTGCTGCCCCGGCACGAGCACCGCGATCAGCTTCGCGACGTCCATCGACGAGCCGCCGCCGAGGCCGAGCACGATCTCGGCGTCGGCCGCGACGGCCCGCGCGGTCGCGTCGAGCACCACGTGCTCGGGCGGATCGGCGATCACGTCGTCGATCACGGTGACCTGCCAGCCGTGCGCGGCGAGGCTCGCCAGCGCGGGCGCGAGCACGCCGCTGCGATGCAGGAACGCATCGGTGACGACGCACAGCCGCGCGAGCGCCGGAAAGCGTTCGCGCAACAGCGCGCCGAGCCGGCGCGCGGCGCCGAATTCGACGATCTGCGTCGGAACGGTACGGAATTGAAACGGGTTCATCGAGCGCCTCCCGGGGCCGTCGCCGTGCCGGTGTCCGGCTGCACCATGTAGCGGATCACCTCGCGACGATCGAGCAACGGCATGATCGCGCCGACACCGATCCGCTGGAAATGCGGCGTTTCCCGATGCACGTCGAGGCCGTCGGCCTCGCTGTAACGCTCGAGGATCACGATGTGGTCGGGGTTCTCCGGCGACCGGAAGTACGCGTAGTCGAGGTTCTTCGGCTCGGTGCGCGTGGCCGGCGCGAGTTCGGCCAGCAATTCGACCACGCGGTCGCCGTTGCCGGGTTTCGCGAAGAAATGCGCGATGACCTGCAGATAGGGTTTGTTCATGCTGCGCTCCATGTTCGACACAAGCCCGTCGCGACGGGAGCGCCCCCCATCCGCCATGAGCCGGATGGATTCAAACGCGATGAGGCGGCACCGTATCACTGACGCGTCGTCGCATTGTATTGAATCGGCACGGCCTTCGCAGAGCCGCGACAGGCCGCGAACCACAGGCCGAATCCCGCGGCACGCTCACGACGAGCCGGAACCTGGCCGGCCGCCGCGCGCTTGCGCCGCCTCCGTCGTTCACCACGGCACCGTCCGCCCCAGATAGTCGAGATATTCGAGCCCGGGCCGCGCCCGCTTCGCCAGCAGCACGTCGACGAGGCTCGGCACGCTCTCGTCGATGGTCAGGCGCGCATCGGGCCCGCCGAGTTCGGTACGGACCCAGCCGGGCGCCATCAGCGCCAGCGCGCGGCGCGTATCGGCCTGACGCGCCGCGAAGCTGCGCATGAACTGGTTCAGCGCGGCCTTGCTGCCGCGATACACCTCGCGCATCCCGCTGACGTTGTTCGCGACGCTGCCCTGCCCCGACGACATCGCGCCGATCAGGCCGTCGTCGGTCACGAGATCCTGCAGCGTCTCGATCGCACGCATCGGCGCCAGCGCATTCGTGATCATCACGCGCACGAATTCGTCGGTCGTCACTTCGCCGATCGTTTCGTTCGGATCGTTGGTCGTGCCCGCGTTCACGAACAGCATGTCGAAGCGCCGGCCCGACAGGCGCTCGCGCAGCGCGGCCAGTTGCGCGGGCTCGCAGATGTCGAGCGTGCCGATCTCGAGCCGGCCGTCGAACCGGTCGGCCAGGTCGTGCAGCTTGGTGCGCCCCGATCCTGCGCGCACGGTGCCCGTCACGTTCCAGCCCTTCTTCAGGAATGCCTCCGCCATCGCCAGCCCGAGGCCGCGCGACGCCGCGACGAGAAGGATCGCGGGCGCGTTTCGTCGATTCGATTCAGTCGATTGCATGGTTTTCGCCTTTGCCGTGTTTCGTCATGCGCCCACTATAGGCGCGCGCCACGACAGGCGCCAGACGCACCCAACGCAATCGATAGTTGCATTTAACGCCATGTTATCGGCACAAAGGCGTATCCTGTCTGCATGGACGACATCGACCTGAACCTCGTTACCGCGCTCGACGTGCTGCTGTCGGAAGTCAGCGTGACCGGCGCCGCGCGCCGGCTGGGCCTGAGCACGTCCGCGATGAGCCGCACGCTCACACGGCTGCGTATCGCCACCGGCGATCCACTGCTCGTGCGCGCCGGGCGCAGGCTCGTGCCGACGCCGCACGCAGCCGCGCTGCGCGACCGCGTGCATGCGGTCGCGAGCGACGCGCGCGCCGTGCTCCGGCCGGCGACGGCCGACGTCGATCTCGCGACCCTCACGGCCACGTTCACGATCCGGGCCGCCGCGTCGTTCATGGAAATGCTGTCCGGCCCGGTCGTCGCCGCGCTGGCCGACGTCGCGCCGCACGTGCGTATCCGCTTCGTCCCGAAGCTCGACCGCGATCCGCAAGCGCTGCGCGACGGCACGGTCGACCTGGAAATCGGCAAGCGCGGCGACGACGCGCCCGAGCTGCACACGCGCATGCTCTTTCACGACTGGCACGTCGCGGTGGCGCGCGCCGGGCATCCGGTGTTCGCGTCGGCCCGGATCACGCCCGCGCGCTATGCCGCGTGCCGCCACGTCATGGCGGCCCAGCTCGGCGATTTCGCCGGGCCGGCCGACGACACGACCGGCAACGCCGGCCCCGGCCCCGCCGTGCACGTCGTCGTGCCGGGCTACCCCGACGCGATGCGTGTCGCCGCCAGCACCGACCTGATCGCGCTGGTGCCGCGTTCGAGCCTCGGCAATGCGTGCTCGCCGGGGCTCACCGAAGTCCTCGGGCTGCGCAGTTTCGAGATTCCGGTCCGTCTGCCGGCGATCCTCGTGTCCGCGCTGTGGCATCCGCGCATGCACGGCGACCCCGTGCACCGCCGCTTGCGCGATACGGTCATCGCCGTCTGCCAGCGCGCGTATCCGGATTCCCGTCCGCCGCGCACCACGGCACGCGGCAACGGAGCACGCGTCGCGGGCTGACCGTTGGCCACATCCCGCAGTTCGAACCAGCCGGCCGCCGATCGGGCGCCTTTTGCGCGATCCACCGGCTCGTCACCATTGCGGCCCGGCCCGGCGGCGCCGGCAGGCCCTTCGGCTAAAATGCCGCACTTTCCACCTCGTCCGGCCCGCTCGCCATGCAACCCGCCTCCTCCGCCCAATCCGCCTCCCGCGGCGCCGACGCCGCAGAATCGGCCCGCGACCTCGTCTACGGCCCGAACGACCGGCCGGCGCCGATGGTCGCCTTCGTCGCCGCGCTCCAGCACCTGCTGGCGATCATCGTGCCGATCGTCACGCCCGGCCTGCTGATCTGTCAGGCGCTCGGCGTGTCCAGCCGCGATACGACCCTGATCGTGTCGATGTCGCTGGTGATTTCCGGCATCGCCACCTTCGTCCAGTGCAAGCGCTTCGGCCCGCTGGGCGCCGGCCTGCTGATCGTCCAGGGCACCAGCTTCAACTTCGTCGGCCCGCTGATCGCCGGCGGCAGCCTGATGGTCAAGCAGGGCACGCCGGTCGAGACCGTGATGGCCGCGATCTTCGGCGTCGTGATCGCCGGGTCGTTCGTCGAGATGGGCGTGTCGCGCATCCTGCCGTTCGTGAAGCGCCTGATCACGCCGCTCGTCACCGGCATCGTCGTGCTGCTGATCGGCCTCACGCTGATCAAGGTCGGCCTGATCAGCATGGGCGGCGGCTACGGCGCGATGGCCAAGGGCACGTTCGCGAGCGCCGAGAACCTGACGCTGTCGGGCCTCGTGCTCGGCACGATCATCCTGCTGAACCGCGTGCCGGTCGTGTGGGTGCGCAGCACCGCGCTCGTCATCGCGCTCGCGATCGGCTATCTCGCCGCCGCGTTCCTCGGCCGCCTCGACTTCACCGGCATGCATCAGGCCGCGCTGTTCCAGGTGCCGACGCCGCTGCACTTCGGCATCGGCTTCTCGTGGGCGCTGTTCGTGCCGATGCTGATCATCTACCTCGTGACGTCGCTCGAGGCGATCGGCGACGTGACGGCCACCAGCAAGATCTCGAACGAGCCGGTCGAAGGGCCGGTGTGGATGCAGCGGATCAAGGGCGGCGTGCTCGTGAACGGCGCGAACTCGCTGCTGGCCGGCGTGTTCAACACGTTCCCGAGCTCGGTATTCGCGCAGAACAACGGCGTGATCCAGATCACCGGCGTCGCGAGCCGTCACGTCGGCATCTGGATCGCCGGGATGCTGGTGGTGCTCGGCCTGTTCCCGGTCGTCGCCGGCGTGCTGCAGGCCGTGCCCGAGCCCGTGCTCGGCGGTGCGGCGATGGTGATGTTCGGCGCCGTGGCCGCATCGGGCATCAACATCCTCGCGGGCATCCACCTCGACCGTCGCGCGCTGCTGATCATCGCGGTGTCGCTGGCGCTCGGCCTCGGCGTATCGCAGGTGCCGGACATCCTGAACAGCGTGCCGCATGCGCTGAAGAACGTGCTGGAATCGGGCGTGGCGACGGGCGGTATCTGCGCGCTCGTGATGAACTGGTTCCTGCCGGAAAAGAAGTAACCGGACGAATCGTGCGGCGGCGCGGTGCGCGTGGCGGGCCGCCCCGTGCGAACGGCGTCCCGCGCGCCCCGCCCCGTCGCGCAGCCGTCGGCCACGCGACGACGACCGGTCGTCCAGCCCGATCGGCGCCGCTTGGCCGAACGATCGACGCTGGTTAGAATGGCGCCATGCCCCGAACGCCAGCGCCCAACACTGCCGCCGAAGCGAGCGCCGTCCCGATCAAGGAGCGCGCGACGGTCGTCTGCTACCGCGGCGAGCACGTCTTGCTCGTCGCGCGTGCGTCGTCGCGCTGGGCGCTACCCGGCGGCACGATCAAGCGCGGGGAGACGCCGCTCGACGCCGCGCATCGCGAGTTGCGCGAAGAAACCGGCATGACGGGCCACGATCTCGTGTACGCGATGCAGTTCACCGGGCTCGCGAAAATCCATCACGTGTTCTTCGCGGAAGTCGGCCCGGACCATACGCCGCAAGCGAACAACGAGATCGAGAAATGCAGGTGGTTTCCGATCAAAGGCGTCGAGGCACTGCGCGCGAGCATCCCGACGAAACGCATCGTCGAACTCGTCTACAAGCACGAAATCCGCAACGCATAGCACGTCGAAGGCGCGGGCACGCGCGAGCCGCCGGCCCGCCGGAATCGATTTTTTCGCGGATCGACGCGCGAACGCTCAGTGCAAGCGCTTTCTGCGCAGTTCGTGCGTGGAATAGACGACGAGGAAGATGCCCAGCATCGCGACGCCGAACGCCATGAAGTCGTTTGCGCTTCCCGAGCCATGCAAGGACTTCGGGAGGATGCCGAGACTCAACCCCGCCACCGCGAGAAGCAATCCTGCCGCCATACCCCACATCGGTCCGGCGGTCTTTTCGATTTTATTTTTCATACAGCACCCGTCTACGGTCAAGACCTGGTCGGTATCGGCAAAAAGCGCCGCATCTACCTTCAGTCATTCCACTATAGCCGGGAAATAATTCCCGTACGTCTAGTGCTTTTCCCGATCAAGTTTGCATGGACGCGGCCGTTGTACGGCGTCGGTGCGCGACGCGGGCGCGGCATGATCCTGCCCGGGAGCGTGAGTATCGATGGACCGCATCGGATTCGGCGCGGCATCCGCGGAATCGAAGCGTCGCCGCGGTGGCAAGCGCGGCATTTTCGACGGACGCAGACCCGCCGGCGGCGTTCCGTATCGAGCGTCGGTGGGCAGGAAGATCGGGAGGAATGCCGAATCGGTCGCTCACCTGTCGATCAGTCTTCTCGCGCAAGTCGCAGCAACACGTCGGCGAGCGCCCGAATTTTCGGTTGTTCCGCACGTTGCGGCGGATAGACGAGGAAGTACGACAGGCCGTCTTCAACCACCTCCTCGAACGGTGTCACCAGCGATCCGGCACGGAGCCGGTCTCTCGCCATTCGCGGGTCGCCGATTGCAATGCCGTGCCCTTCCGTCGATGCCGCGAGCGTCAATTCGAGGGTATCGAATACCAGCCCGCGTCCCGCATCGATCTGGCGCGCGCCAACGTGATCGAGCCAGCATCGCCACTCCGCATGGCTGGGCCCCGGATGGAGCAAATCGACCTGCGCAAGATCGGCAACGGATCGCAGCGATGTTGCCAAGGCGGGCGCGCACATCGGCGTGAGCCTCTCGGGAAATAGCGCTACCGCCTCCATGCCGGTCCATTGCCCCGTGCCGCGCACGATGACGGCGTCGACGTCGGACGTCGTGAAATCCGGCGTATCGTCCGCGGATGTCGAAATACGCAGCTCCGTCCCGCTCATCGCACGATGAATGTCCGGCAGCCGCGGGAGCAACCAGCGAACGGCGAACGTGGACGGCAACTTCAACGTGAGCACCGCGGTCGCCCGTGCTCGCGAATCCGCGTGCTGGACCAATTGCGTGAGCACGTCGACCGCGACCGTCAGCAGTGCATTTCCTTCCGCGGTCAACGTCAGCCCCGATACATGGCGCACGAACAGTGCGCATCGATAATGCGTTTCCAACTGCTGTATCTGGCGGCTCACCGCGCCTTGCGTACGGCACAGATGATCCGCCGCCTTGCTGACGCTGCCGAGCTGCGCCGCGGCGACGAACGACTGAATCGCCGCCAACGGCGGGAGCGGCCGCGTCAGGTCAGCCAGCGGATATGCATGCGCCGCATACCCGGGTTGCAAATTTTTCGATTGTTCGGTCATCGGTGCGTCGTTATCGTGCGTCTACCGGATACCCCGCTCCTACGCATGAACGGGGGCGTCAACGAATGATCGGAGGATAATTTTGGGCTCAACGTCGGCATCACTCTATACGGAACAGGTTCGCACTTACCTTCGGGAGCTGGAGCGAGGCGATGTGGGCGCCATCTGCGCGCTATTCACGCCGGACGCGCGGATTTTCTCGCCGTTTCTCGGCTGGATGCATGCCGAACCCTTCTTTTCGAAGGTCGCTGCCGCATCGGGAGAAAGCAAGATTACACCGATCGATATCTGCGTCAGCACGACAGGCGCTCGACGTGCGACCGGTTACTTCATCTACGACTGGGCCCTGAAAGACGGTTCGGTGGCGCGCTTCGAGTGCGTCGACGTGTTCGAGTTCGACATCGCGGGGCTGATCGAACGGATGATCATCGTCTACGACACCCATCCGATTCGCAGTACGGTCGGCGACAAGTACGCGTGACCGAATCGATGTCGCGCGATACCGAGCGCCGGCATTTGTGCAGCGCCGCTCCACCGCCGCGGCGGCGTCGACTACGCGTTTGCGTCGCGGTGCTGCCTGTCGAAATTCCGCCTCGCTTCACGGAAGCGGTCCGCATTCTCGACGATCCAGGTCCACAGCGGGACCATGCGAACGAGCAGGTCCATGCCCGTGTCGGACAACTCGTATTCGACTCTGGGGGGGACTTCTTCGAAATCGTGACGGCGCACGAGGCCGTCACGCTCGAGCTGCCGTAACGTGCGCGTCAACATGCGCTGAGTCACCCCGTGCATGCGCCTGCCGATTTCCGCATGGCGCAGCCTGCCGTACACGCCGAGCGTGTGCACGACACCGAGCGACCAACGGCTTCCGGCATGGGCAAGCACCTCCCGCCGCAACCCGTCATCATCGTCCCGCAGGCCGTCACACACGGTCTGCGAATATTGAAGAAGTTCATCTCGATCCAACTCTCTGGCTCCCAGTATCACGCGTGTGCCTTCTTTCATCCACGCCCACGCATTGCTAGACTGCCGCCACGCATTCCTTGATGGGCTAAACGATGAACCGAACAGATCCTGACGCTACGTCTCGAAACATTCTCGTGCTCGGTGCCGGCGAACTCGGCCTCCCGGTGCTACGCAGTCTTGCACGCCGGGCGAAGGACGTGACTGGCGCAAAGATCAGCGTGCTGCTGCGCGCCAGTGCCGTCGAATCCAGCGCACCCGCCAAGCGGCATGATATCGCGGAGATTCGGGATCTTGGGATCGAGATCGTCATAGGCGATTTCGTGAAGCGTTCCATCGATGAACTCGCTGTCTTGTTCGCGCGATATGACACGGTAATCGGTTGCGCGGGCATTACGGCCGGAATCGACACGCCGATGAAATTGGCACGCGCTGCATTGCAGGCGCGAATCCCGAGGTACTTCCCGTGGCAGTTCGGGGTCGATTTCGACGTGATCGGTCGCGGCAGTCCGCAGGACATCTTCGACGCACAGCTGGACGTGCGCGAATTGCTGCGCAGTCAGCACGACACCGAGTGGGTCATCATCTCGACCGGCATGTTCATGAGCTATCTGTTCGAGCCGGACTTCGGTGTCGTTGACCTGAAAAACGACACGGTCCACGCGTTGGGCAGCCTCGACACCGCCGTGACGCTGACGACGCCCGACGATATCGGCGCACTGACTGCCGAGATCGTGTTCGCCCAACCTCGTATCCGGAACGAGATCGTGTATCTGGCCGGCGACACCGTGACTTACGGTGAGGTCGCCGACAAGCTGCAAGCGGGCCTCGGCCGCCCTTTCAGCCGTGCGGTGTGGAGTGAGGCGTACTTGCTGGATGAACTGGCGCGGGACCCGCACAACATGATGCGGAAGTATCGTGCCGCTTTCGCTCAAGGGCGGGGTGTCGCGTGGGACAAGCGCGGGACGTTCAATCAACGCCACGCCATTCCGGTCACCGACGTGGCATCGTGGATCGAGGCAAACCTTGCTTCGGGCCGCGGCGAGTCATCGTGAAACCGGCCGGCCGGGCAGACGGCCGGTCCCCGCTTGACGCAGCCGCGGGCGGCTATCCACGCCCGATCGCGGGCGCTGCGAGCAGCGCCTGGGCGGTGCGCGTCGCCATCGGGTCATCGGATTTGTACGCCGCCGCGTACGCATAGGTACGCCACGATGCATCGCCAAGTGCGTAAAGACATACCGCCGCGAGCGCCATGCCGCGCGACGACAGCGTACCGTCGCGCTCCACCCGGCGCAATTCGGTCAGCGCCTCGCCCCAGGCGCGTGCACGCACATGCCACCAGGCCAGCACCTCGCGCATTTCGCCGCTCCCGGGACGCAGCACCGCCATCGCATCGAGTAGGTCCTGAACGTCCGAAAACGTATCGAGCACCGCACCGGCCCACAGCACGTGCATCATCCCCGTGACGATCGCGTTGTCGCTCAACGCCTCGATCATGTTTTTCTCCAAGCTTTTTCGGCCAATCGCCATCGGCGAACGCATACTTGCGCGCGCTCGCGCATTCACCGCGTTTCACTTGCCGCCCGCGAGCGCCCTCGCCTCGGCCGCGATGCCCACGAGCGACAGTTGATCGCGTACCTGATCGATGAAGATCGCCGCCATCAGGGCGAGCATCAGAATCGTGAGCGCGCCTTTCACGGGCTGCGCCAGCGACGGCAGATCGAGCTTTTGCGACACCTTCCCGGTAAAGCCGAAGCCGATGTCGATCAGCAGCAGCATCAGCATCATCGGCGTGGCCAGCTTCGCCACCGTTTCCATCAGCGAGTCGGTCTTCCCCAGCACGAACGATTCGAGTACCGCCCCCCCGGCCGGCGTGAGGTTCGCAAGCGGCCACCAGGTATACGATTCGTAGATCGCGCCGAGCAGAAACGTCATGCCGCCCAGACACCAGAACGCCGCGATCGCGAACTGGCTCAGGAGCGTGGAAGTCAGCGACGTCTGCTGCCCCTGGCTCGGGTTCTGCATCTGCAGTTGATTGAAACCGGTCAGATCGTCGACGTACGTGCCGACGCTTTCGGCGGCCCAGAACACCGTCGACGCCGCGAAGCCGAGGCCGACGCCGATCAGCGCCTCCTTCAACCCGATGCCCACGAGCATCGTCGCATCGCCCTGCTCGAGCAGGCCGCGTTGCCCGTACGCGATGAAGCTGCCCCACAGCAGCGCCAGCGCGGTGCGCACGCGGCCTTGCACGACGTTGTCGGACGTCGGCGGAAAAATCATCATCAGGACCATCAATCGTTCACTGCAAAGGCCGAGCACGATCAAAAACCTGACCAGCTGATGGCTCGATTCGATCGATGCGAATGTAATCTCGCTCATTTCAGTCACCTGTCGCTCAATGGATGCCGGCTGGCGAGCGCGCTCGCCGCTTCAAAACGCCGGGCCGGGCCGGCGACTCTCCGATGTTTCCTCGTCCTGCGCGTCCTCGATCGCGAGCTCGATACTCTTGACGAGCGTGTCGCGCCGCTTGCCGTAGATGTCGATGCGGGCACGGTTGCGCAGGATCTCCGTGCGCAGCGCACCGATCTGCGCCTCCTTCGCCGCCAGCGCCTGTGCGGCCTGCGCCGCCCGGGCCTCGAGCATCGCGTGCTGCTCGGCCGCGTGCGAGCGGAATTCGCGCAGCTTCAGATACTCATCCGCCCGGAAGGAAACGCCGCCCAGCATCGCGTCGATCTTGCCGTCGTGCGCGGCGAGCTCGGCCGCATGCGCGCGCACCGCCGTGCGGCTTTCGTCCAAGGCGTCCATGAGCGCCTGCAGCTCGCCGCGCAAACCGCCGAGCGCCGCATTGAGCTTGCGATCGAGCTGGCGGCGGCGCGAGAGCACGCGCTCGAACGCGGCAACGCGGCGGTCCTTCATCGCTCGCCTCCGGCATCAGGACTGCACGATCTCGCCGAGGGCCGCGAGCGTGTCGCTCGGGTCGACGAGCAGATCGGTCGGTTGGCCGAGGAAAGCCCGAATCGCGTCGATCTTCGCAATGGCTTCGTCGGCAAGCGCATCGGTGCCGCTCTGATACTCGCCCACCTGCAGCAGCAGTTCGACCTCCTTGTGCTTGGCCATCAGCCGCCGCACGTGTCCCGCCGCCGCCACGTGCTCGCGCGGCACCACCTGCGTCATCACGCGCGAAAGACTGCCGAGCACGTCGATCGCCGGATAGCGGTTCTGTGCCGCAATCTCGCGCGAAAGAATCATGTGGCCGTCGAGAATGCCCCGTACTTCCTCGGCAATCGGGTCGCCGCCCGATTCGTCCTCGGCCAGCACGGTGTAAAGGGCGGTGATCGAGCCGAGCTCCGAACGGCCCGCGCGCTCCAGCAGCCGCGGCAGCTCGGCGAAGATCGACGGCGGAAAGCCGCGCCGCGTCGGCGGCTCGCCCATCGCCAGGCCGATTTCGCGCTGCGCGCGCGCGAAGCGCGTCAGCGAATCCATCATCAGCAGCACCCGCATGCCGCGGTCGCGGAAGTATTCGGCCACCGCCGTTGCCGCATAAGCGGCCTTCGCGCGCTCGATCGACGAGCGGTCCGATGTCGCGCAGACGACGACCGAGCGCGCCATTCCCTCCGGCCCGAGAATGTGCTCGCAGAATTCGCGCACTTCGCGGCCGCGCTCCCCGATCAACGCGATGACGTTGACGTCGCAGCGCGCCCCGCGCGCGAACATGCCCATCAACGTGCTCTTGCCGACGCCGGCCGGCGCGAAGATGCCCATGCGCTGGCCCTCGGCCAGCGTCATCATGCCGTCGACGACGCGCACGCCCGTCGGCATCGGGGTATCGACGACGGGCCGCGACATCGGATCGGGCGGATCGGCGATGACGGGCTGCCACTCGTCGCATTCGAGCGGCCCCTTGCCGTCGATCGGCTCGCCCAGGCTGTCGATCACGCGGCCGAGCAGGCGGGGGCCGATGCGCAGCGAAAGCGGACGCCGGAGTCCCACCACGCGTGTCGCCCGGGACACGCTGCCGAGCCGGCCGAACGGCGAGAGCAGCGCGACGTCGCGCGAGAAGCCGACCACCTCGGCACGCTGCAGCAACGCGCCTTCGGGCGAACGCAGCTCGCATAGCTCGCCGAGCGTCGCGTCGAGCCCCGATACGCGTACGAGCGTGCCGATCACTTCCTGCACCTTGCCGCACGCCGCGGGTTGCGCGCGGGCACGCAGTTCGCGCTCCATCGCCTCCATCAGCGCCGAGAAGCCGCGTATGGCCCGCGGCTGCGCGATGTGCGCCCCGCTCGCTTCATCGGTTCCGAAACTGTCCGCGCTGTCGATCATGGCGCTCCCTTCCTTGTCATGTGTTCTTCCACGTGCCGCGCGAAGGCCGGTTCAGACGGACATCGCGTCGGCGTCGGCATGCGCGGCATCGGTCCAACCCTCGTCGTGCAGGTCGCCCGCCGTTTGCAGGGCCGCGGCATCGTCCTGCCAACCTTCTTCGTCGCCGAGGTTGCCGTCGCCGCCCTCGCCGCCCTCGCCGCCATCGCCGCCGTCGTCCGCGCGCGCATCCGGGTCCGCCAGATCCTCGCCGGCGAAACCGGCCTGCGCGTCGACCGCTTGTGCGTCATCCCCGGGCCGCGCACTCGGCGCCTCCCGCGAGGGCTCCTCCGCCACGCTTCGCACGGCGCGCGCCAGGGCGTCGCGCATCGCCGCCAAGTGCAACGACAAGCTCGCGTCGATCGCGCCCAGGTCGGTTTCGGCGACGCATGCGCCGGGCGCAAGCGTCGCGTCGGCCGCCACGCGCAACCGCACGGCGCGCCCGGCCTCGCGCCACGCCGCGGCCGCTTCGTCGAAGGCCGCGCTCGCCGCGGCCAGATCCGACGGATGAACACGCAGATGAACGGGGCTGCCGTCGGCGACGATCCGCTCCACCGTCGCGGCCGCGCGCGCGAAAAGCGCCTTGGGATCGGCCGACGCAACGATCTGCTCGACCGCCAGCGCGACCAGTTCGGCCAGCCGGTCCTGCTGCCCGGGCGCGAGCCGGCAGGCTTCGGCGTGCGCGGCCGCCGCGCGTTCGTGCCAATCGGTCAGCCCCCGCCGCAAACCATCGTCGTAGCCCCGCTCGGCCGCTTGCGCGAACTCACGCACCGCACGCTCGGCGAGCTCTTCCGCGCGGGCGCGGGCTTCGTCGAGCAGCACGCGGGCCTGGGCGCGCGCCGCGTCCAGCGCCTCGTCGCATTGCCGGCGCATCTCGGCGTACGCCGCATCGATCTCGACGATCGCCGCGAGGCGTTCATGACGCAGGACGTCCCCTTCGACTCCCACGCCGAGGTCCGTGCCTTCGGCCTGCGGATTGCGTAACCAGATCACCATGACCACTCCGGAAACAAGTCGGGCAGTTGCGAGACGATCGAAAGGCTCGGGCTCGAGCCTTCCGAAGACGGGAGTGACGGCGGCAACGAAAGGGACGGCAACGCCCCTTCATCGTCGCGCGCCGGCATGGCCCACCGCATGATCGCGAGCGGGCCGCCCGGCGCCCATCGGCAGTCGCGCTCGAAAAGCCGAAAGCCGAGCCACGCGAGGACGTCGCCATCGGCCGCGTCGAGCGGCACTTGCATGACCGATGCCGCGGTGTGCGCGCGCGCGGCCAGCGAGCGCGCCTCGCCCGCAAGCTCTCGCCCGCGCGCGAAGAGCAGATTGACGCCGCGCGCCCCGATCCAGGCCGTCAACTTCTCGCGACGCGGCCGGTCGATCCAGGTGCGCAATGGCTCCACCTGCTCCACGAGCGCGCGCAGGCGGAACACGGTCAGACAATCGTGCGCCGGCAGCAAGGCAAGCGCCGCTTCCGGCGCGTTGAACGCGGCAAGCGGCGGCACGGGCATGCCCCATTCGTCGAGCAGCGCATCGGCAAGCGCCTCCGCCTGCGCGGGGCCGCATGCGCCGAGCCGGTCTGCACAGGGCACGCGTGCAAGGCGCGCCGGATGCATCCAGTCGAACAGCGTACGCCGGCGCTGATGGTAGGCGGCCAGCCTCGCCGCGACGGTCGCCGGCGTCTCGCCGTTCGGGGCGGCAACGCTGTCGGCGGTTGCGTCGTCTGCATCGGCTGCGTCGTATGCGCTCATCGTGTGCTCCCCCTGCTCGCCCTGCCGGCCATGCGATCGTTCGGATCGAAGCTCATGCCGGCGCTTTCGCCGCGCGCCCCGCCCGGCGCGCGAGCAGGCCCGCCAGTCCGCCACCGCCCTTGAGCAGGTTGCCGCGCAAGAGCGCGAAGCCGCCGGCGATCATCAACAGCAGCACGCCGAGTGCGCCGCCCGCATAGACGATCCAGCCGTCCTGGCGATGCGGGTGGGCAGGTGGATCGAGCGCATCGGCCGGCACGCTCGTCACGCTGACCTGATCGTAGGTCAGCCCCTCTATGCTGTGCACGACCAGGTTCTTGATCGCCGGCGTCATCCGCTCGAGATTCGCGTCGGGCCGGTACTTGATGAAGACCGATGCGGACGACGGCTTGACCGACTGCGCGAGCGGATCGTTGTTCGGCAGCACGATCTGCACGCGCGCCACGACCACGCCGTCGATCTTCGACAACGTGTCGTCGAGCTCCTGCGACAAACCGTAAATGAAGCGCACGCGCTCCTCGGTCGGCGTGGAAACGAGCCCGTCCTTCTTGAACAGCGAGCCGAGGTCGTCGAATTTCTTGCGCGGCAGGCCGCGTGCGCGCAGCACTTCCACGGCATGCACGATCTGCTTTTCATCGACGCCGACCGACCAGGTCTTGCCGCCATCGGGCGTGCTCTTTTGCGCGTCGACGCCGGACATCAGCAGCGCCGCCACCATTTCGTTGCAGTCGCTTTCGGTCAATTGCCCGTAGAGCTCCTGCTTGCATGCCGCAAGCGACAGCACGAGCGCCGCCACCGCGACGAGCCGCCATGCGGAGGGCGGCCTCGAAGGCACGAGGTTCGGTTTCATTTCACTGGTTCTTCATGAGCGTCTGCACGGCGTCCTTCGACGACTGCACGGTTGCCATCTTCACCTGCAGATCGGCGTTCAGGCTGGCGATCTCGAGCTGGATGGTCATGTCGGCGGCGGCAAGGCGCTCCATCGACAGCGCGCTCATGTGCTGAGTCATGTAGAGCACGTCGTTCGGCACTTGCCGGTAATAGTCCGCCTGCTCCTCGACCGCTTTCGTCACGAGGTCCGCGCGCTCGGTCGGGTGCAAGGCCGCCGCATGCTGGCGCCCCGAAGCCATCATCGCCTGGAATTTGTCGACGAGCGGCTGCGATACCGCGTCCGCGGTCGGCGCCGCGGGCGTCGTGCCGGTGACGCGGGCCAGTTCGTACTGGAGTTGCGATGCAGTCGTGATGCTCATTTCGTTTCTCCTGGTAGGGGCAACAGGCTCAGACACGCATGTACTGCATCGTCAGCAGCATGTCGCTGGATGAGGACGACGGCGTCGCGACCGCTTCGCCGTCTTCGGCATGCGCTCCGTTCTCGAACGCGAGCGCGGAATCCGGCGCAACGAAGCGGCCCGTGCGCTTCGCGGTCGCGACCGCCTGCTTCAGCTCCTCGCTCGCAAGCAGAACCTTCGCGAGCCGTTCAACCTCTTCGTTGCCGCCTTCCTCCAGGAGGCGCCGGGCCTCCTCCTGCCAACCGAATTCCTGACGGGCCTTCAGGCACTGCAGCAACATTCCCTTGCTGGCCGGCACGCAGACCGAGCGCTCGACCAGATTGCGAAAGAGCCGTTCGGCCTCGCTCCATTCCTCGCGCACCATATGCAGCCAGCCGTCGAAAAACGCGAATTCGGCGGAATCCGGGCGCAGCAGATGCAGCACTTCGACGAGGTGCTCGAGATCGTCGATATCGACTTGCTCCGGCGTGCCTGCGCGGGCCAATGCCACCCTGACCAGGTCGACGACCGCGCCGACGACTCCCGATGGGCACTGCGGCCGATCCTTCAGAACGTCCATCCTTTCCCCCAAGGAAATCAGATTCGATCCGATGGGCCGCACCCGATGAGGCGTGGCCTTCCGTTGACGCTAAGTTACGCAACACGATGGGTGCGCCACGTGCCGCGCACGAAGTCGCACAACGAATTGCGAAGCGCCGCGTGCGATGGGCGGCGGCGCGTGCCGCTTTCGCGGGACGTCTTCGCGCGTGCCCGCCGCCGCGCGGGTCGCCTGGCTCACGTGGCCCGCGCCCGAGCGACGCGCCGCCGCGCCGCCTTGCTTCGCAGCCCTCGTCCTTGCTTCGCATCGCCATCGCGCCGGATACAGCGGCGCCGCTAACGTTGCATCGGGGCGCCCCATCCCGGGTGCGTGCCAGCGACAAGCGAAGGACGGCGGTCATGAGCGACGAGAAAACCGAAGAGCCCACAGACAAGAAGCTGGACAAAGTCCGCGAGGAAGGCCAGGTCGCGAAGAGTTCCGACCTCGTCGAAGTCGCGTCGCTCGGCTCGATCGTGCTCGTGCTGACGGCGGGCCAGCACTATCTGGCCGATACGCTGCGCGCGATCGTCAAGGAGGCGATCGATTTCACTCACGGCGAGCGCGAGTTGCAGGACCTCTGGACCGTCCTCGTTCATGTCGGCCTGCAGGCGCTTGGCCTGCTGTGCGGGATCGCGGCCGTCGCGCTCGTCGCCGCCATCATCGCGCTCGCCCCGCAGACGGGGCTCAAGTTTTCGCTGAAAGCCGTCATGCCGAAGCTTGCGTCGGTCAGCCCCGGGTCCGGCTTTCAGCGCATCTTCTCGATGAACTCGGCCATCGACCTCGCGAAGATGGTCGGCAAGGCCGCGATTCTCGTCGCCGTCATGTGGCAGACGATCAAAAGCGCGATGCCCGTGGTGGCAAGCGCGCTCGATCACTCGGTACCGCAGTTGATCGGCGTGCTGTGGTCCGTGCTCATGCACGTGGTCGTGGTCGCGCTCGGCGTGTTCGTCGTCATCGGCGCGTTCGACTACAAGCTGCAGAAGTGGCTCTTCATCCGCAAGAACCGGATGTCGAAGGACGAGGTGAAGCGCGAACACAAGGAGAGCGAAGGCAACCCCGAACTCAAGGGCGAGCGCAAGCGCATGGCCAGGGAGATGTCGCAGGAAGGCCCGAAAGGCGGCGTCGCGCGCGCGAACGTCGTCGTGGTCAACCCGGTTCACTACGCGGTCGCGCTGCGCTACGACCCGGCGGAGTTTCCGCTGCCCGTCGTCCTCGCCAAGGGCGTCGACGAGCAGGCGCTGCGGCTGCGCCAGCAGGCGATGCACGCGCGCGTGCCCATCGTCGCGAACCCGCCCGTCGCGCGCATGCTGCACAAGGTGCCGCTCAATCAGCCGATTCCCGAAGAACTGTTCGAAGTCGTCGCCGCGATTCTTCGCTGGGTGGACGGCCTCGCGCCTCAAACCGCCACCACGGAGTAGTGGACATGTTCAAGACCATGAAACTGCCCGGCATCGGCGAGGCCGGCATCGCCGTCCTGCTGATCGCGATCGTCTCGCTGATGATCCTGCCGCTGCCTCCCGCGATCATCGACGGGCTGCTCGCGATCAACATCACGATCAGCATCACGCTGCTCATGGTGACGATGTATGTGGGCCATATCGCCACGCTCTCGGCGTTCCCGTCCGTGCTGCTCTTCACGACGCTTTTCCGGCTCTCGCTGAACATCGCGTCGACGAAGTCGATCCTGCTGCATGCCGATGCCGGCGAAATCATCGAAAGCTTCGGCCAGCTCGTCGTGGGCGGCAATCTCGTCGTCGGCCTCGTCGTGTTCGTCATCATCTCCGTCGTGCAGTTCATCGTGATCGCCAAGGGCTCGGAGCGCGTCGCCGAAGTGGGGGCCCGCTTCACGCTCGACGCGCTGCCCGGCAAACAGATGAGCATCGACGCCGACCTGCGCGCGAACATCCTCACGCCGGACGAGGCGCGCAGGAAACGCGCAAGGCTCGCCATCGAAAGTCAATTGCATGGCGGCATGGACGGCGCGATGAAGTTCGTGAAAGGCGATGCGATCGCCGGCCTCATGATCACGATGATCAACATCGTCGCGGGCATCGCCGTGGGCGTCGCCTATCACGGCATGTCGGCCGGCGAGGCGGCCAACCGCTTCTCGGTCCTGTCGATCGGCGATGCCATGGTCTCGCAGATTCCCTCGCTGCTGATCTCGGTGGCCGCGGGCGTCATGATCACGCGCGTGGACGAAGGCGGCGACCATGGAAATTCCTCCCTCGGCGAAGACATCAGGCGCCAGTTCACGAGCAGCGCGCGCGCGCTGTTCTTCGCCGCGCTGTTGCTGCTCGGCTTCGCCGCCGTGCCCGGTTTTCCGGCGGCGCTCTTCGCGCTGCTCGCCGGGCTGCTCGGCTTCGTCGGCTACCGTCTGCAGAAAAAGCAGGATGGTCCGGCCAAAGGCGCCGGCAAGCCCGTCGGGGCACTGCAGCGCGCCGGCGCCAAGGGCGACGCGCCCTCGATCCTGCCACGCCCGCCGCAGTTCACCTGCCCGCTCGGCGTGCGCCTCGCAGCCGATGTCAGCGCGCGTCTCGCGGCCGATGCCCTCGACCGCGCGTTCGACGCCCAGCGCCATGCGCTGCAATCGGCAGTCGGCCTGCCGTTCCCCGGCATCATGATGTGGACCGACGGCACGCTGCCCGAAGACAGTTACGAGGTACTCCTCTTCGACGTGCCGCAAGGGCGCACGACGCTCGCCGAAACGCGCGCGGTACACGCGGCGGCCGACGGCGGCGCCGCGGACGCGCCTGCCGCCGCGGCGACACCGGAAGCATTGATTGCGCGCCACACGATCGACCTGCTGCGGCGCAACGCCCATCTCTTTCTCGGCATTCAGGAAGCACAGTGGATGCTCGACCAGCTCAACGAGGACTACCCGGGCCTCGTCGCGGAGGTACAAAAGGCACTGCCGCTGCAGAAGATGGCGGACGTGCTGCGCCGGCTGCTGGAGGAAGAGGTGCCGGTGCGCAATATCCGCAGCATTACCGAAAGCCTGATCGTCTGGGGACCGAAGGAGAAGGACATGCTGATGTTGACCGAATACATCCGCATGGAGCTCGGCCGGCTCATCGCCTATCGCGCGACGGGTGGCGTGCGGGATCTGCCCGTCGTACTCGTCGACGTTCAGGTCGAGCAGCACATCCGGCAGTCGATCAAACAGACCCCCACGGGCAACTTCCTCGCGCTGCCGCCCGACGAAATCGCCCAGCTCGTCGGCAAGATCGCCGACATCGTCGGCGATACGCCGCGGCAGCCGCTGGCGCTCGTCGCGTCGATGGATATCCGGCGCTACATCAAGCGCATGATCGAGGCGCGGCTGCCCTGGCTGCCCGTGTATTCGTACCAGGAGCTCGGCTCGCACGTCGATCTCCAGCCCGTCGGCCGCCTGGCGATGTGATCGAGCGAGCCGCGCCATGCATTCCTCCGCCCCTCATCGCGCCCGCGTCATCGCAGCGCCGGCCACGCACACCGACCCCGCACCCGAGATGCCGGCCGCGCAGTTGAGCCGCCAGGCCGCCCTTTTTCAGCGCCTGCGCGAAGGCGTGCGCGCCGGCGCGTCGGAAACGCCCGGCGGCGAGCAGCCATGCGCCGCGCCGGCCGAGCCTCCATTCGGCGAGCAAGCCGATCCGCGCTATCCGGTCGCCGGGTTCGCCGCGGACGAACATCGCGACGATGCCGGCAGCGGCGAGCGCGACGACGACGCGCCGGCCGGCTCCGGCGACGAACGCGACGACGCTGCCGCGCATGCTCGATCGGCAGCGCCGATTCATCCGCCCATGCATTCGACGATGCGCCTGCCGGGGCATTCGGCCATGCATGGGTTCATGCACGTGCCGGCATATTCGACGATGCCCGCACCGATGCCGATGCCGATGCCGGCGCGCCGCGCGGCGCCGCTTTCACCGCAGCGGCCGCCCAACGCACCGCCCCCGACGGCCGCGCCGGACATGCCGCACATGCCGCGCGTACACGCCGCGCGCGAGCCGCAGCGCCCCACAGCGGGCGGCCCGCACGTCGTGGCCGCCGTGCGGGCACCGGCGCGCACGGGCCAGGACATGAACCGGTTCGTCGATTCGATCGTCGCCGAGGTGTCGGACTTCTGCGCGAATCCGATCGTATTCGAAAGCGGCGACTGGCAGATCACGATTCCCATCGATCCGGCGCTGCTGCCTGGCTGCACGTTGAGCCTCGCGCTTTCGCATTTCCAATTGACGCTTCGCTTCGACACCACGGACGCACGCTCGCGCGAACTAATCTCACAGCATGCGGCGACGTTGCGCACGAGCCTCGAGGAAGTGATGCAAAACCGCTTCGACGGCGCGCGCAGCGTCGAGATCATCGTCACGTAAAACCAATATGGACACCACACGAACGCTATTGACAGACCACGCCGAGGCAGGCGCCCAAGCGCCGGCGGCGGCCGTCTTGCTCGATCCCGCGCGGCTGCCCGCGCTTGCGGCCGCCACCGCGCGCCTGCATCGGCTCGCCGTCGACGAGCGCCTGAGCGCACTGCTCGCTCACACGCTCGGCGTCTCGGCCTTCGGCGTCGGCACGCACGATTTCGTGGAGCCGGAGCGCGCCGCCGTCGTGCGCGTGCGCTGGGGCATGGAGACGGCCGCGGTGCGCATCGACGTCGGACAGCACGCGGGGCTCGCGAGCGTCGTCGCGTCGGACGAGCCCGTGAACGAGCGCTTGCGCCATGCCGTGTGCGCCATCCTGCTCGATCCGCTGCGGTGTGCGCTGCAAGCGCTCGGCTTCGACGGCGTGGAAATCGTCTCGCTCGAGCGGGCCGCGCGTGCGCCGTTGAACGCGCCCTGCTGCGCGCTCTCGCTGCGCGTGGGCGATACCCGCTTCGATGCGGTGATCGAACACATCGACGGCGGCTGGCTCGACGCGCTCGAAACGCTCGTGGCCCGGCAATGCACGCCGTTCGCCACGCACGTAAGCGAGATCGCCGTACCGGGCCGGCTGCGGATCGGCGAGAAAACGATGAGCGTGACGACGCTCGATTCGCTGCGCGCGGGGGACGTCATCTTGCGCGCCGTACCCGAAGCCACCCGCGCGCTCTTCGCGAGCGAGCGTTCATCCGCCCCGATGCAAGTCGTCTGGGGCCGCTACGGGACGCGGCAACTGCGCGCCGTGGCAGACGTCACCCACCATCTGATGACCTTGAGCGAGGACCCCACCATGAGCCATGAGACGCAGTTCAACGCGCCGCTTACCGATTCGATCGACACGCCCGTCGACATCAGCCAGCTGGACCTGCCGCTGAAGCTCGAGATCGACACGGTGTCGATGCCGGTCGCGCAGCTCTCGGCGCTGCGCGCGGGCTACGTGCTCGAGCTTCCCACCGCGCTGCCCGATGCGCGCGTGCGGCTCGTCACCTACGGGCAGACGATCGGCTTCGGCGAACTCGTGAGCGTCGGCGATCATCTCGGCGTGCGTCTCGTTCAGCTGTCGCGCGGCCATGGTTCAGTTTAGCGATCTCACCGGGCTGCTGATCACCGTCGTCGCGATCAGCCTGATCCCGTTCGTCGCCATGGTCGCGACCTCGTACGCGAAGATCGTGGTCGTGCTCGGGCTGTTGCGCAACGCGCTCGGCGTGCAGCAGGTGCCGCCGAACATGGTGCTCAACGGCATCGCGGTCCTCGTGTCCGCCTACGTAATGGCGCCGATCGGCATGCAGGCCATGCAAACCATGCAGACGATGCACCGTACCCCCGGCAGCGACACGTCGCTCGTCGTGCTCGATGCGTTCGATGCGGCAAAGGAGCCGTTTCGCGCCTTTCTGAAGAAGCACGCGCACGAGCGCGAAAAGCGGTTCTTCGTGCGCTCGGCAGCCGTGGTCTGGCCGAAGGACATGGCGGCGAAGATCCGCGAGGACGACCTCATCGTCCTCGCCCCGGCCTTCACGCTGACCGAGATGGCCGACGCCTTCAAGATCGGCTTCCTGCTGTACATCGCATTCATCGTCGTCGATCTCGTCATCGCCAACGTACTGATGGCGATGGGCCTGAATCAGGTCCAGCCGACGAACGTCGCGATTCCGTTCAAGCTGCTCCTGTTCGTCGTCATGAGCGGCTGGTCCACATTGATTCACGGTCTCGTCATGACCTATCGCTGAGGCACTCGCCATGGAAACCGATACGCTCGTTCGCATCACCTCGCAGGGCCTGCTGCTCTGCCTGTCCGTCTCGATGCCGGTGGTGGCCGTCGCCGCCCTCTCCGGCCTCGCGATTTCGTTCGTGCAGGCCATCACGTCGATGCAGGATCAAAGCATCTCGTACGCGGTGAAGCTCGTGGCCGTCGTGGCAACCGTGCTCATGTTCGGCGCCTGGGGCGCCGCCGCGATCCTGCGCTTCGCCAATCAGATCATCACGCTCGCGGTGCCGTCGTGAATTCGCCGATCCGCAACAACCACGGCCACCACGCCGCCGATCTCGCGCAGCAGGCGCAGGCCGGCGCCGAGCACATGGGGCAGATGACCCAGGCGCGCGGCTTCACGGGCGTGAAGGTGCAGCACACGAAGATGCAGCGCGCGCGCATGCAGCACAACAAGATGCTCGCCGCCGCTTTCTACCGCGGCAAGCGTTTTGCCGAAGGCTTGCACAAGCCGCCGCCCCCTTCCGCGCAAAAGCTGATGCGCCAGCTCGGCCAACGGCCGCGGCCGGCGGGCTCGGCGAAGGCGCAGGGCAAAGAGGCATCGGCTCACGAACGGCCGGACGATCAGCACGCGCTCGAGCCCCGGCACGAGCACGAACACCCGCACGAGCGCGAACGCAAGCACGAGCAGGGGCAGCAGCAAAAGCACGGACAGCAGCAAAAACGCGAGCGCGATCAGCAACACGGCGACGGGCAGCAACAGCATCGCAACGGCCATGGGCACGATCGCGGCTCGAATCCGCAAGGCGAGGAGCATGGGCAGCCGCAGCAGAGTGGGCCGCGCGACGGGCAGCCTCGGCGCGACGGCCGTCAGTCCGGCGAAGGCCGCGACAAACCGCGCAAGTTCGCGATCGGCAAGGCGGGCCGGGCCAAGGCCGCCGCGCGCAGCCAGCCGCTCGCGGCCACGATGCAACTGCTCGCGACGCAAAAGCTCGGTGCGCCGGACTTGCCGGCCGAACTCGCGGCGGCGTGCGCGAAGGAGGTGCTGCGGCTTGCCGCGCAGATCGAGCTGGGCCCCTTGCTGGCCGTGCCGATGCTGCTCGCGATGCGCTCGCCGATGGCGCTCCGGCGCAATGCCGCCCGGCTTCACGCGCACCGCGACGCTGCACTGATGCAAGGCGCGGCGGCCCCGGGCAAGGCCGCCGCGGTGGCGGGGCTTCTCGGCGTCTCGCTCGACAACACGCTCGCGCGCCAGCGCGCGGGCATCGAATACACGTACGACGATCAATCGATCGCGGCAGTGAAGCAACGCATTCTCGACACGCAAGCCGCGCTGCCGGCCCGCGGGGCGCCCGCCGGTGCCGCCGTCACGGGCGGCGCGACGGGCGGCGCGATCGGCGGTCAAACCGGCGCCGCGCGGCAAGGAGCGGCCAAGGCCGCGGCCGGCGCTTCGGATAAGACGTTCGAAGTTCGCATGGCGCCGGCTGCGACAGCGGCAAAACCCTAAACTGATTCTGACGGTCGAGGCCCGGCAGCCCGATGCGCGAAGCAGCGCAACGCCGGAGCGGCGACCCGCAACAGCAACCGCATGACCCACGTCGGATACACGGATACCACGATCATGAAAGCGCTTCGAGTACTGACCGGCACCCACGCCGGAGCCCAGGTCCGGCTCACGAGCGGCGCCTACCGGATCGGCGCCACCGAGCACGCCGATGTCTGCATCAGCGACTGGACGGTCGAGGACATCGAGCTTTGCGTGGGCGAGGACGGTGTGGCGCGGATCCGCTCGGCGAACGGCGATGAGGTGCTCGTGGCGGACTTCGTGGCCGTGCCGTTCGGCGACGTCGTGCTTTGCGTGGGCCCCGATGGCGAAGCCTGGCCGCGCGATCTCGATTTGCTGGCGGGCCTCTGGAAGACGGCCGAGCCGCCTGCCGCCGACACCGCGGCGCAGGCCGACGCGGATAGCGGCGCGCCGGATCGGGACCCGGCCCATGCGGACGAACCCGGCGCCGGCCATGCGCCGGCCGCTTCGCCGAAGGTGCCCTGGCGCACGGCGGTGCTGGCGCTCGCCTGCACCGCCGCGATCGGCGGCATCGCCGTGGCCGGTGTGATGTTCGCGGGCACGCAGTCGAGCGAGGCGGCGAGCGTGAGGTTCGACGCCGACGCGCTCGCACGGCAGTTGCAGGAGGCCCTGCACCGCGAAGGCCTCGGCGATCTGCAGGCCATGGCACGCAAGGACAGTGTGGCGGTGCGCGGCATCGTGACGAGCAGCGACGAAAGCGCGAAGGCGCAGCGGATCATGGACAGCCTCGCGCGCGGCAAGGTGCGGCGCGAATACGACGTCGCGCAGCAGGATGTGGACAACATCCAGCAGTCGCTCGCCGGCACGGGCGCGGCAGTGAATTACCAGGGCCACGGCATCTTCCGCGTGAGCGGCAGCGTGCAGTCGATGACGACCTTCCGCACGCTGATCGCAGGTATCAGGGCCGACCTCGGCGACAACGTCAAGCGCGTCGACGTGGATGTCAAGGAAGCGCAGGCGCTCGCGCCCGATGTCGAGTACACGGCCGTGATCGCCACGGGCGGGCTGCGTTACATCGAGACGCCCGACGGCACGAAGCATCTGTTCGCGAGCAGCAAGGACGAAGCAAACAATTGACCTCGACCACCAAAGGAACCGACATGTACGACGCATTGCTTCCCATCGCGCAGGATCTGAACGCGCTGGACGCCACGCTCTCGGCGCCCGACGGCGCGCAACGGGTCGCGCGCATCGCGGCGGCCTTCGACGAAACCGCGCGCCGGATCAGTACGGCCACGCAGTCCGCGGCCGACGAGCGCGAGCGGCTCGATCTGCAAAAGCTTTATCGCGGGATGATCGCGGCGCGCCGCATCGTGCTCACGCTGCAGGAGCGCCACAGCGCCCGCGGCGCGGCGCTTTGACCGCATCCGCGGCGATACGCAAGACGGTTGAACAGTTTGCAGTTGCAGCATCCGGCTGCGCGTCAGCCGGCCCGGACCGGCGGCCATCACGGCCAAGGGTCTTTTACCGAAGCATCACGCGTCAACCCACAGCAGTGCTTTTTCCATCACTTTCTTGATAAGGGGAATACATCATGTCTTCATCGATCGGAAGCTCGGGCGTCTCGCAAGCCGGTTCGCAA
Organism: Burkholderia sp. AU16482; assembly: GCF_002223285.1. NCBI lineage: Bacteria > Pseudomonadati > Pseudomonadota > Betaproteobacteria > Burkholderiales > Burkholderiaceae > Burkholderia > Burkholderia sp. AU16482. Next base: position 703,703 of record NZ_NKEY01000006.1, on the reverse strand, counting down.
AACGCCGACATGGTCGGCCAGATGCAGGCCATGGCCAACCAGAACAACGCGATGACGATGGCCGCGATGCAGATCAACATGCAGCAGCAGGAAACGTCGGCGCTCGCCTCCGTGGGCAACAACGGCGCGAAGAACATCGCCGACGCCGCGAAGGGCCAGTAAGCCACTCGCCTTGCCGCAGTCCGTTCGCGCGAGGGGCACGAAAGCGGAAAGCCCTGCTTTCCGGCTACGTGCCCCCGCGTTTTTGCAGCCGGGCCGCCCTATTTTCGCCGGAGATTGCCGCCCATGAGCAGGGAACGTTTCGTCGAGTTGATTCACGAGGTTTGCGCGGTGGTCGGACTGCCCGACGCCGAGTATGTCGTCGAGACGCAAACGCTCGAGATCGAAGGGTTCGACGTCCATCTCAATCACCACGAGACCGACCCGGATTCGGTCTATGTCAGCTTTCATTACGGCGCCGTCACGCCCGGCCGGTCGCTCGTCGTTTTCCGGCTGATGCTCGAGGCCAACCTGCTCATCTACGCGCAGGACCAGGCGCAACTGTGCCTCGAATCCGATACGGGCAACGTCGTGCTGCTCGTCCATCTGCCGATGGGCCCGACGATCACCGGCGATTATCTCGCCGATCTCTTCTCGCACTACGCCGAACACGGCCGCTACTGGCAAAACAACATCCTCGAATCGCCCGACGAAATGTTCGAGGGCATCGCGTCGGGCAATTTCATGTGGCTGCGGGCGTAACCCCGGCGAGCGCCAGCGCGCCTCGGGCAACGGGCGCATCCGCGCGCGCATCGATGCCTGACTGACCAGCCGTCGCATCCGTTCGGACACGGCACGTGGCCTCACCCTCCCGCCATCGCCGGCGCTCATCCGAGCGGCGGCTATGCTGCCACGCGCGGTATCAGCAAGACGAGGCGGCGGCGCACACCACCCTCTCCCGCACTGCCCGAATCGGTATCGTCCGCGCGACGCGCGACGTCGCCCGTGTACGGCGCCGGTCCCTCGATGACGAGGCACTCGCCCGGCGCCACGCTTTCGTCGACGGCCCGATAGCGGCGTGCATCGCCGCGGCGCCCCAGTTCCACGCGCAAGCCGATACGCGGCATCGACGCGGCGCCTTCGACCGTCGGTGCAATCGAGAGCCAGAGATCGCGGGCGCCGTCATCGGGCAGGTCATCCTCATCGCGGCGCGCGAGACGTGCCTCGTGGCGATCGATGACGGCCGGCGAGCGGTCGTGCGTGAGCGCCGTTTGCGACACCTCGATTTCGGCGCGGCCGCTCCCGGCCAATGCCTTGAGCTGCGCGAGCAGCGCGCGGCCGCCGTCGGGCGCGATACCGGCATCGCAGTGCTCGCGCGCGGCCGCCGTCGCCTCCTGCGCACCTGCCCCGCCGGCCATGGCCGGCGGCAGCGCGGGCCGCAACGCGTCGAGCGCGTCGCCATCGACGTCCACCACCCACGTCTGGACCGATACGAGCTGCGCACGCACGTCCAGGCTCGCGACGAGCGCGCCGTCGGCGTCGATGCGCTCGGCCCGATCGCGTATCAGGATCGAATTCGTGGTCGCATCCGCTTCGATCGCCGGCAGCGCCGCATCGAACTCGACGATCCGCGGTGCATCGGAAACGGCGGGCCCGCTCGCGACGGCCGGGCGCTCGAAACGGCGCCGCAAGAGCGTGGCCACACCGGGCACGACGAGCGTGCGGCCATCGACCACGCGCGTTTCGTCGGCGGCATTCGCGGCACTCAGGCGAAACACCCGCACCGATAAACGCACGCGCTTTCGCGCGTCGCGCTCGAAGCGCTCGGCTGCGGCACGAATACGCTCCACGTAGGTCGCCGGCCCGCGCACGTTCACGGTTTGCGCGCCGGCATCCACCGCCAACGGGAAGTGCGTATCGGCAAGACCCGCCTGCTCGAGCGACGCACGCAGCGCATTCGCGGAAAGGAAGTGAGGCCGGATGGCGACATGCGCCTGCTCGTTCGCGGGCGACACGTGCAGGACCGCGCCGTCGTAGTACCAGACGAATCCGTACGAACGGCTCATGACGTCGAGAAAACGCTGCGGCGGCATCGCGAAACGGCCGCTCACGACGCCGTCCACTTGACCGTCGATGCGCAGGGCAACGTGCTGCCCCGCCGCGAACGCATTCAGGACCTCCGCGAGGCCCGCGCCGTTCGTCACGTAGACGAAGCGTGCGCCGGGGCCGCCGGCCCACGCCATGCTCGCCGCCTGCGCGTGCACGGCGGCCGCGCAGACGAAGGCCGCGACGGCGCCGCGTGCGAGCGCCCGCATGCGGGCCGCGCTCATGCGGCGCCTTCCGGGGACGCACCGGCGCCCGACGCACCGGCGCCCGACTGATCCACATCCGGCTTGAGGGTCAGGCGGTAACCCGTCGCATAGACCGATTGCACGGTCCAGCCGACGCCGGCCGCCTTCAGGCTCGCACGCAGGCGGCTCACGTACATGTCGACGGAGCGGCTTTGCACGGCCGCATCCCAGCCCCAGACCACGCTCATCAGATCCTGCCTCAGCACGACGGCGCCCGTGTGCCGGGCGAGATGCCAGAGAATGTCGAACTCCTTGGTGCCGAGCTTGTGCGCCACGCCCGCCACCACGAGCGAGCGCGCCTGCTGATCGAGCGCGCATTCGCCGTCGACGAACATCTTGCGGCCCTGCACGTTCATCGGCGCGAAGCGCCGCAGCAGCGCGCGCATGCGCGCAAGCAGCACCTGCCTGTCGTAGGGTTTCACGAGATAGTCGTCGGCACCTGCATCCAGTATGCGCACGATGTCGGACTCCGCCGAGTGCACGGTCTGAAAAATCACGGGCATGATCGATTGCGAACGGCTGCGGATCTTTTGCAGCAGCTTGTCGCCGGAAACACCCGGCAGGTCCCAGTCGAGAATCGCGAGATCGGCCCACTGCTCCGACAGAAACTGCTGCGCGTCGAGCCCGCTGTGAAAAGCGTCGATGTGGTAGCCCTCGCTCTTGAGCCAGGAATGGACGAGCGCGTGATGCGCGACGTCGTCCTCGACGAACAGAATGCGTACGGGTTTGCCTGCAAGCGATTTCATATCGACCTTTGGTTCCGACGGCCGCGCGGGAGCCGGCGCCCGGTCCGCGCGACGCGTGCCAAACGAATACGGGCCGCGCTCCGGCGCCTCACTCGCCGCGCGCCGCGCGCAACGCGCGGTCGGCATCGACGAGCGATGTCGCGTGCGGCTTCGCGGCGACAGGATTCAGGCACGGCAGACGCAGCACGAACATGGTACCGCCTTGCCCGTTGAGCTCCGCGTAAAGTGCGCCGCCGTGCATGCCGACGATCTGCACGGCGAGCTTGAGCCCGAGGCCGAAGCCCGTTGCCGTCCGCTTGCCGAGCTTCTCGAAGTCGGCCAGCCGATCGCCCTCGACGAGACCCGGCAGCCCGCCCGCGCGATCGTCGACGACCACCTCGGCGAAACCGTCGGCCTGCCGGATCGACACGGTCACCGCCTCGCCGCGCGGCGACGCGCGAACGGCATTGTCGATGACGTTCTGGACGGCGCGGGCCACGAAGTTGCGCATGCCGCTCACCCAGAGCGGTGCGCTGTCGGGCAGCCACAAGTGTAGCGCGACGCCGCAATAGACGGCGGTGACCTCCAGCTGCGAGATGATCTGGCGCAGCGTCGCGCGCAGATCGAACCGTTTGAAGTCGCGCGCCTGCAAATGCTCGGTCACCGACGAGAAGATGAACTGCTCGCCGAGCGAGAGCACGTACTGCGCGAGCGAGGTGATCTGCTGCATGCCGCCGCAGCGCTCGAACGCCTCGGGGTCGCTCGCGTCGAGCTGCGTGAGCGCGCTGATCGAATTGAGCGGCGAGCGCAGATCGTGCAGCAAGAAGCGCAGCGACATGGCCCGCTCGTCGAGCGAGCGCGCGAACGGCGTCACGTCGGTCACGGCGATGACGGATTCGCCCGCCCCCGCACCGCCGCACGCACCAGCGGGGCCCGCCTGAATCCAGAAGGTCGAATCGTCCACGCGCACCTCGCGGCCCGCTTCGAGATCGCGCAGCCGCGGCACGTCCGTCATCTCGAAGCGCTCGCTCAGCGCCACGCTGAAATCGACGCCCGCGGGCAACGCCATCGCCAGCATCTCGAGCGCGCGTGCGTTCGCGTGAACGACCGCGCCCGCCCGATCGAGCACGATCACCCCGCACGGCAGCCCGCGCAGCGTGCCGCGCACGCGGCGCGCCTCGTCGTCGGACAGGCGGCGATCGGCGGCGCCGTCGGCGCATCCCTCGGCGGGCAAGCCCGAGGGGGCGGGCCGCGGCTCGGACGGCTTGCGGGGCTGCCCGCCGGGCAGCGAATGCGGCTGAGTATCGGATTCGTTCACATGGCCTCCTGCATTCCCCGGTGCGGGCGGTTGCGGTGAATCACGGCGAGATGACGCGCGGCGACAGCAGGAAGAGCCGCTCCATGTGGCTCTTCTGGCGGCTGTCGGTTCGGAAGAGCGCGCCGATCAACGGAATCTTCGAGAGTCCGGGCACCCCGGTCACGCCCATCGTCGCGCTGTCCGCGCGATAGCCGGCGATGAGCAGCGCCTGCCCCTCCTCGATGAACGCCTGCGTGTTGATCGTGCTGTTCTGGATCACCGGCAGGTTGCTGACCGTCCGGTCGGTGAGCTGGCCGTCCTGAATCGCCACGTCGAGCTTGATGCGCGTGCGCCCGTCCTCCTCCACGACCATCGGCAGCACGCGCAGCGAGATGCCCGTCGACACGCTGTAGAGGTCGCCCGACGTGTATCCCGACACCGGCACGAAAAACTGCGTCTGGTTGTCCATCACGGCCTCGATGTTGTTGAGCGTGACGACCTTCGGGCTCGCGTCGATCTTGGCGGCGTTCGTCTGCTGCAGCGCCGAGATGCGCGCCATCAGATAGCGGCCGGCGTCGCCGAGCACGGCGGCCACCGATGCGCCCACGGGCGTCGCCGCCGCGAGCAAGTTGCCCGGCAGCGCCGTCTGGCCGAAGTTCTGCGAGAGCGTGCCGTTGTAGGTGCTCTGTGCGAGCGTGCCGGTGCCGGTCTGCACGTCGACGTGGCTGTTGTGCGCGGTCCAGTCGACGCCGAGCTGATGCAGCGCGTCGTCGTCGATCTCGATGATGTGCGCCTCGATCTCGATCAGTTGCGGTTTGACGTCGAGGCGATCGATCAGCTTGCCGTACTGATCCATCCGGTCGGCCGTATCGCGAATCACGACGGAGTTCGTGCGCTGGTCCGCGACGATGACGGGCAGTTGATCGTCGCTCGCCGGCGCCGTGCTCGTGTTCTGCGGCGGCGGCGGCTCGCCCACCGCCGCGGCCACGGCTGGCGAAGGCTGCCCGGTGAGCCCGGCGAACATGCCCTTGCCGGCCGCGCCCGACGGCACCGGCGGCGGAATGTACGGGCCGTTGTAGGCATTGCCGTTCACGTCGTTGATCGGCGTGGTGCGCTTCACGCCGCTCGCCGGGCGGCCGCCCTCGCCGTCGCCGCGCTTGTCGGCGGCCTTGGCCGTGCGCGGGTGGTAGATGCCGTTGAGCACGGCCACCACGCCCTGCAGCGTGACCTGCTGGCCATCGATGGGCACCGTGCGGTCGTGCGCCCATGCGTGATAGAGCGGAAAGACGCGTACCTGCGTGCCGCTTCGATGCGCGGCGTTGTTGTCGAGCCGCGACGCCACGTTCGTCACCATCTGCACGTAGCGAGGCGGCCCGCTCACGAGCGCCGTGCCCTGCGCGCTGTCGTAGACGATCGGAAAGCGCTCGTCGGAGATGCGCAGCCGGTCGAGCGCCTCGCGCAGCGCGCCCGTATCGGCCGAATCGAGCTTCACGAGCGTGCTCTGCAGTTCGGCGGCCGTCGTGATGTCGAGCACTTCGCCGTCGTAGTACCACACGAAGCCGAACGACGCCGCGAGCGTATCGAGAAAGCGCCGCGGCGGCAGATGGAACTTGCCGCTCACGGTGCCGCCCACATCGGCGGCGATGCGCGTGGGGACGCCCTGGCTCGCGCCGAAGTCGCGCAGCACATCCTTGATGTCCTTGCCCTGCGCTTCGTAATCGACGATCGACGACTTCCAGCGCACGGCCGCCGCCTCGGCAACGGGGGCCGTCGCCCCGAATGCGAGCGCGGCGGCGAGGGCCACGGTGCCCAGTCGGCAAGCCCAGTTCATGACGCGCCGCCCGCGATGAAACGTACGCGGCGCCGCCCGATGCTTCGCCGACACATAGACAAAGTTTTCATGTAAGTTCCGACTATCTTTCATAGGAAGGGCACTGACGATGAACGCTCCGAGTCACGAACGTCGCGACCTGACGCGCGAGATTCTCGAATTGATCGACCTGCGGCAGACTTTCACCGATATTCACATCGAGCAGGACCGGCCGATCATGATCAAGGCGCCGCGCGGCTGGCTCGCCGTCGGCGAGGAGCCCGTGCTCCACGACGAAATGCTGCCCACGCTGGCCGCGATCGAACCGGACTGGGAGGCGCAGCTTCAGCACGGCGCGATCGATCGCCCGTTCGTGCTCACGCGCTGCCGCCTTCGCTGCAACATCTACCGCACCAATGGCGGCCGCAAGCTCGTCATCTCGATCCGGCGCCTGCCGCTGCAGCCGCTCGCGCTCGACAAGCTCGGCCTGCCCGCCTACGTGCGCTCGATGATCGACAGCGCCAAGGGGCTGATCCTCGTGACGGGCCCGACCGGCTCGGGAAAGACGACGACGATCGCGTCGCTGCTCGAGCACATCAACCGCACGCGCAACAGCCACATCGTCACGATCGAAGAGCCGATCGAATACGAACTCGAGGGCCGCACGTCGATCGTGTCGCAGCGGCAAGTGCCCACCGACACGCCGAGCTTCTCGGCCGGCCTGCGCGAGGCGCTGCGGCAAAAGCCCGACGTCATCATGGTGGGCGAGGTGCGCGACCCCGAGACGGCGGAGACGGCGCTGCAGGCCGGCGAGTCGGGCCACCTCGTGCTCGCGACGATGCACACGGGCAGCGCGATCGGCACGCTCACGCGGCTGCTGTCGTTCTTTCCGGCCGAGCAGCGCGAGCGCTATGCGGCCGCGCTCGCGAACTGCCTGATCGGCGTGATCTGCCAGTGCCTCGTGCCGACGGAGGATGGCGAGAACCTCGTGCTCGCGAGCGAACTGCTCTTCAACAACAATCAGCAGATCAGCGGCCTGCTGACCGATCCGGGCAAGCTGCCCTACCTTGCCGAATTCATGAAGCGCAAGGAAGACAACATGTCGCGCATGCTCAACGATCACCTCTTCAGCCTCGTATCGAAGCGGCAATGCCTGCCGCGCGACGTGCTGCGCGCGACCTACAACCGGCTCGAGCTGCACGAAATGCTGCAGACGCTCGCGCCGCACTGAGCCCGCGCGAAGGCCGCGCCGGCGCGATGGCGCCGGTCGCGCCGTGCGTGGCGGTGCTGCGAAGGTGTGCGGTGTCGACGGGCTCACGGTTGGGCGCTCAGTAGTAGGAGTTGATCGTCCAGCCCGCCGCGACGGGCGTGTTCCAGACCGTCTGGCCAGACTCCCCGCAAAAGCTGCTGACCCACGGCGTCGTGATGCCGGCGTACGTCGCCCAGTTCGTCGTCACGATGATCGTGTAGGTGCCAGGCGTGCCCGCCTGGGACAGCGCGTTGTTGATCCCGCCCGAATCGTCCTGAAGCGTCGGCGTCTGGCTCTCCGTATGCCCGAGGTTGTGGTTGCCGCCGTCGGTGATGTCGATGCTCTGCGAGAGCTGCCCGCGGTTGCCGGAGGGCCCGTTGCACATGCCGTCGTTCAGGTGCGCCCACGTGGACGCGACGATGATCCCCGGCTTGGTGAGGTTGACGGTCGTCCTGAACGTATACGAGTACGTGCCATTGCTGCCGTTGTACGAATAGGCACCCGACTGGAAGTTCGTCGCCGGCTGGCTCGTGCAGGCCGAGTAATCGCCCGCGCCGTTCGGGTTGGCCATCACGAGCTGACAGCCCGTGAGCGATGACGCCGGCTCGATTTCGCTTTGCGTTTGCCACCTGCCGCCGCGGCACGACAGCACGCGCCCGTTCGCATCGGTGGAGACGAGCGTCGTGCTCGCCGACGCGGGGGCGATGGCCGCATTCTGCGGCGCGGGCGGGCATGGGTCGCCGACGTTGTTCGCGTTGCCGAGCGCGAGATTGCCCGCTTCGTCCACCGCCAGCGCCTGCCATGCGGCGCCGTCGTACGCATAGGCCCGATTCGTCGCGGCGGTGAGCCGCACGTCGCCCTGATGTGCGCCAACGCCCGCGAGCGCCGCTTCGTCGGCCACCGGTTCGCGCCAGTGATAGGCCGCCTGCGGCACCCACATGTGCTGCGTTCCATCGCAATTCAGGACGTTGCCCGAAGAGTCGGCCGCGATGGCGCCGGGCTGCGTGCAGGCGGCGTAGTCGATCTGCTGCGCGAGCACGATCGGCACTTGCATCGTGTTCGCCTGCGGGTTGCCCGGCACGGCCACGCGGTACAGATAGTCGACGTTCTGCGCCTGCGTGCCGTCGTAGAAGATGAGGCTCGCCAGATGTCCCGTGCCCGTTTTCGTGTTGGTGCAGGACGTATTCGCCGGGTTGGGCGTATCGACCTTCCAGGTGCCGAAGGCGCCGATGGCCGCGCCGCTCGCATTGTTCGTCGCCTGGATCGAGCCACCGCCCGGGCCGGCGTTCGCCGCGATGTAGCCGAGTTCGGGATCGGGAATGGTCCGGCCGCCCTCCGTGACGAGCAGCGCCTGCAACGCCACCGGGCTGGCGCCGCCCGGGGCCGCGTAGACGAGCAGGCACGGCGTCTGACCATACGGGTTCGTGCCGCTCAACGCATTCGACAGGTAGGTCGACAGCTGATACGGCGAGCCGGTCATTTTCACGATCACCGGCGAGGTGGTCGTGGCCTGGGCCGCGAGCGCCGTGTAGTTCTGCCGAATGAGCCGCGTGGCGGCCGCCGTCAGCTGCGACTGATAAAGCGCGGCCTGCTGCGCGCGCGTATCGTCGAGCGACGAGTTCGTGAGCGTGACGAGGCCCGCCATCATCAATGCCGCGAGCGCAAGTACCGCCAGCATCTCCACCATCGTGAAGCCGGACATGCGGCGCGCTGGCCGCGCACGGGGGCCGGCGCGCCGCATGCCGATGCGAGCGAGGGTACGGGTGCGCTCAGTCATACGCTTGCGCCATCCATACCGGCATGCCGTTCGGGATCGCGTTCGCCAGTGCGGCCGGCAGCGGCACGGCCGGGTTGCCGGGGGACACGAGGTTGGCGCCGAGCGCCACGCCGGCCAGCGCCGAGCCCTGCGCAATCTGCTCGATGCCGTCGACCGCGGCCGCGGCGGCCGCCGACGCCGCATAGACCACGACCAGGCTGCCCGCGTAGCCGGTATTGGGCTGGACGTAGTTCCGCCACATCGGATCGGGTACGGTCGCCCCGAGGTAAGGCGCGACGCTCGCCGCCGGCACGCTGCCGGCGAACGACGGGTTGGCGCGCGCGAAGGCCACCACGGCCTGCCGGTAGGCGCTCATGTTCGCCGCGAGCGCCATCGCCGACGGCGCGAGCGGTGCCGGCGCCGCCTCGGCGCCGAGCAGCGCGTAGGCACCGGTCAGCATCGCGAAGGCGGCGACGATCCAGATCAGGAACATGGCAGGCGGCTCGTGGCGTCAATCGGAGTGAAGGCCGATACTCTGGCCTCGATCAGGCGGAGGTCCAGACGATTTTCTTCGCACCACCGGCACAAGCGGCCTGAGCGGCGGCTGGCGTGACCGGCACGGCTTGCGGCGTATCGCCGATAGAGACGGCCGTCCAGGTTCCGCCGGCGGATGCCGCGTTGATGCACACGTCCGTCGGCACGGCATCGAATGTGATCGTGAATGTACCGGTGCCGGTGCCCGCAACGGTGACTGCGCCACCCCAGGCATCGGTGACGGTATTTGCCGCGGTGTCGATGACGAGCGTCGTCGGGATGATGCCGGCGGCAATGGCGACGGTCGTCGTCAGCCCGTTGTAGCCGTTGGTCTGCCCCATATACAGCTTCTTGACGCCGGTCTGGATGGCCGTCACCTGCTCGGCCGTCTGATTCGACGAAGCACTGCCGAATGCGCCGCGCAGCAGCGCAATCGCGCCGATGACGACGATTGCGGCGATCCCGAGATAGGCGATCGCTTCGAGCAGGGTGGCGCCACGCTGCATGTGCCGCGCCCCACGGCTGCCCACCCGGGCGCGAATCGATGCGACGGTCTTGACATTCATGTTGCTCTCCTTGGTTTCCTCAATCGGCACGCGAGAAAGACGTGCCCCCTACCTTCAACACCCGTTCGTTTGCACTGCGCTTGCACGTCATTACACGGCAGGCTCAATGCACACTCCGGGCCAAAGCCGCAATTTCCTGCTGAATTCCGAAGAAGCCGCTGATGAGCCACGACAGCACGAGCGCGAGCACCACGATCGCCGCGCCGTTGACCACGCGCATCTGCGCCTCGATCGTCTCCACGCCGTCGGTCATCCATTCGTTGGCGATCGCGTGCAGCGCCTCGGCGAAGCCCTTGTATTCGGCATACACACACAGATCGTCGACGATCTCTTCCGAAGGAAACCGGTAGCCGGCGTTCTTCATCGCCTCGCCGACGTTGAGCCCCGACTTCACGCCGAACAGCATGTCGTCGATTCGCTGCCTGAGCCACGGCGTCGCATCGGCGGCCAGCCGCGCGAGCGAGCGTTCGACCGTGAAGCCCGCAGCCTGCAGCGACGAAAGCGCGACGAGAAAACCGCAGCCCGTAATGAGCCGATAGATCGAGTAAGGCGGGTAGCGGTCGAGCCAGGCCCGCACGTTGCCGGACCAGCGCGGCATCGAGTACAAGAGCGCCGCGACGAGGATCACGAGCACCACGAGGCAGTAGATCATGCCGCCCTGCACGAACCGGGACAGCTCGTAGAGCGACTTCGCGACGCCGTGCCAGCGCTCAGGGCTCACGATCGACGCGAAGCGCGGAATCACGAGCTTGCCGAAGAGGTACACGTACCCGATCGTCATCGCCACGATCACGCACGGGTAGGTCAACCCGCCGACGATGGCCGTCCGGATCCGGCGGCCGTACTGCACGACGTTGCACACGTTCAGCAGCGCGGCCTCGAGGCGCCCGGACTGCTCGCCCGCCATGACGATCATCTGCTCGGTATGCGGCACCCACCACGCCATTGCCTCGGCCAGCATGCCGCCGTTTTGCACGACGCCGCGCCAGTCCGCGAGCGTCAATGCCAGCGGCTCGTTCGGCTTGCGGCCCTCGTGCGACGCACGCAACTCGAGCTCCTCGAGAATCTTGAGCAACGGCAAACCGTTCGCGAGCATTTTCGCGATCTTGCGATAGAGCCGCAGGCGCGCCTGCGTCGTGAGTTGCAGGCGCGCCCAGCGCCGGTTGAGCTCAAGTGCCATAGCCGCTTCCGAGCGGCTGCGGCCGCCCCCCGCTGCCCTGCATGAACGGCCCGACCACGCGCTCCGCCATGCGCGGATCGACGAGGCCTGCCGCCACTTTTTCGAGCGCGTGCTGCGCGACCGTCTGCCCCGCGAGCTCGCCGAGCCAGTACGCGTGCGCATCGGGCTTGCGCCCGGCGCGCAGCAATTCGCAAAACGTCGCGTCGGTGCGCACGACCTCGGCCACCACGGTCCGGCCGACCGTGCCGTTCTTGCAATGCGGGCAGCCCGGCCCGGCCACGCGCACCGCGTCGAACCGCGCGCCGACGGCGCGCTTCAAGCGCGCGACGAGCCCCATGTCGAGCTGCGCCATCGACTCGGCCAGCGGGCGCGAGCAGTGCGGACACAGCAGCTTGACGAGCCGCTGGCTGATGAGCCCCGTGACGAGCGATTCGTCCGTCACCATCGCGATCGGCAAGCCGAGATCGACGAGACGGTCCACGATCGCGAGCGCGCCGTTCGCGTGCACCGTCGTCCAGACCTGATGGCCCGTCATCGCGGCGCGCAACGCGCTTTGCGCCGATGCACGGTCGCGCACTTCGCCGATCATGATCGTATCGGGATCGAGCCGCATCGCGTTCGCGATCGCGGCGGCGAACGCGAGCGAGCGCGCCTCTTCCGTCGGCGCGTTGACGACGGGCGTCTGCACGGCGCCCTCGATCGGGTACTCCACCGGGTCTTCCACGGTGATGACGTGGATCGAGCCGGCCATCTCGCGCAGTTGCCTCGTCAGCACGCGCTGCAACGTCGTGGATTTGCCCGAGCCGGTCGGGCCGCTGATGATGTTCATGCCGTGCGGCTGCTGCGCGAGCAGCTCGAACGCGCTCGCCTGCGCCACCGTGAAGCCGAGCTCGGTCAGGGCCGTCGCCTCGCCCGCATCGTTGTAGAGCAGCCGCAGCACCATGACGCTGCCGACGCTCGTGGGCGCCGTCGCGATCCGCACGCCGAAAAGCCGGTCCGGCAGCTTGTCGCGATCGCCGATGGCCGCGTCCTGGCGTTCGTTCGGCTTGTAGGTGTTGTCCGATACGCTCGACATCGCCGCGTAAAGCGTGGCGAGCAGCCGCTCGCCGTACTCGCGCGTCTGCTCCGACATGCGCACGAGTTCGTTGTGGATACGAAAAAGAATCTCCGTGCTGAAGCGGTTCACACGGATATGGATATCCGACGCACGCTCGTCGCACGCCCGCGCGATCAGGTTCTTCGCGACGGCCTGCATCTGCGTGTGATCGATGCGCTCGGCACTGCCGTCGCGGCGCGGGCCCTGATAGCTGCGCCTGATCGCATCGAGCGTCACGAGCCGCGTCGTATAGCGGCAATTGAGCCGTTCGAGCCTCGCGCAGTACGACAGCACGAACGGATTCATTTCGTGCCCTTCGGCAACGAGCAGCGTACCGTCGTCGAGCAGACAGAGAAACTTGCGCTCCTCGTCGCTCGCGGCGAACTCGCCGCTGTCCGAAAGCGGGCGCGCCACCGCGGCGAGCGGCAGCGCCTGCCCCGGCGGCTGGCTTTGCGACGCCGTTTGCGCGGGCCGCACCGAAGCGGCGGCGGCCGCGGCCACGGCGCTCAGCACCGGCTCGCGTGGCCGCGCAACCGGCGCGAGAGCCGGCGCGGCGGGGGCCGCGGGCTGAACCTGCGCAACAGGCGGATCGGTTTCGATCGGCTTCACGGCGCGCGAGAGAATCAGCGGCGTCACGCTCGTGGGCGTCTTGCCCGGCGGTGTGGGAGACGAACTCATCGCGTCACCTCGCAGGCATCGGCAACGCAGGCAGCGTCGGTATCGGCGGCACGCCGGGCGAGCCTGTCGACGCGACGTTGCGCGCGGGCTGCTGCCGCGCGCTCGCGGAGACGGTCAGCGTCGTGCGCCGTCCGTCCTGCGATGCGAGCACGATCGCACCCGGGCGAATGGCCGCCACCCGCATGCCGTTGGGCAGCGTATCGCCGGGCCCGACGTCGAACTCCGCGCCGTCGCTCGTCGCCACGGTTGCGCCGAGCTGCTTGCCGAGCCCTTGTGTCGCCACGAGCGACACGTCCGAATACGACGAGACGGTACTGCCCATCCGGTGCAGCGCTTCTTGCCGCTCCGCCACCTGCGCCTGCGCATCGAGCTTTTTCAGCTGCGCCTTGAGGATCATCGTTTCCTCCTGTAGCCGCATCAGTTCGTTGGCTGCCTGCACGGCGGCCGGTGTCGGAACGACGTTCATGCGCGGCGCCGCTTCAGCGGGCGCGGCGGCCGTGGCGGCTGCGGCGCTGGCCTCGCCGAACGCGACCAACGGCCACGCCCAGCAGCAGGCGAGCACCAGCACAGTCAATGCATCGTCATTTCTCATAGAGCACTCCGTCGAGCGTCCACTGCCCGGATTTGTATGAAAGCGTCTCGACGCGCACGCCCGGCTCGTCGAGGTACGTGATGAGGCTGTCGGGCCGCACGTCGCCCAGTTGCGCCGACATGCGCCAGGTCTGCCAGCTCGGCGCCGGGGGCGGGCCGCCGCCCGGATGCAGCCGGTCCAGCGTTTGCGAAGCGAGGCCGCGCTGCGGCGCGCTTGCCGGTTGCAGCGTGAACGTCAGGCCGATGCCCAGCAACTGGAAGGCGGAAAGCATGCGCAAGCGCACGCCGTGCACGCCATCGAGTACTTCGTCTCCCCCTGCGGGCAAGGCCAGCGGCTCCACGTAGCTCGCATGCTCGCCGTTGCCGTCGATCGTCGCGCGCGGCTCCGCCGCCATCAGCATCGCCACGTTCGATCCGCCCCGCGACCAGCTGTAGCTGACGTTCGACGCGCGGCAAACGTAGTCGTCGAGTTCCCAGCCGCCCGGCGCGATATGCGTGAAGTGATCGAGGCACGCGCGAACGAACGCATCGGGCCGCGGCGCGCCGGCCCACGGGTGCGCGGCTTCGGGGGGCGCCGCGGGCTTGGGCGGATGCAGCGCGAGTTCCGCGCGCATCCGCTCGAACGCCTGCTGCCGCTCGAGTTCCATCCGGTGGCGCCGATACGCGACGATGCCAGCCGCCACTGCGGCCGCCACCATGATCGCGGCGGCGACCAGCAGCACCTCGCGCCGCGGTGCGCGCCGCGAGACCCGCGACAGATTGAGCCAGCGCGGCAAATGCGGCTTGCCGCCCCGGCGCGGGATCATGTCCTCGATGCGTCGCGCGTAGAAGTTGTGGAACCCCTGCACTTCCAGCTGCGGATCGCCGATGACGACGTTCCAGCCGCCGAGGCTGTAATCGCCGTGCAGTCGCTCGAACACGTCTTCGCTCGAACCGATCCAGTCGCCGTTCGGCAGGAACGCGCCGTCGCGCACGGCGAAGTAGGCCCAGCGCCCGTCGGGCAGATGAAACGCACCGAGCCAGTTGGGCGCCGGCTGCTGGCGTCCGTCGTAGAACGCGCCTTCGGCCGCGATCGTCTTCGACACGAGCGCGCCGAGCGACGGCAAGCCCAGTTGCGCGCCCTCGCGCGTGCTCGCGAAACCCACGCCCGCGAAGGTGCGGTCGATACGCAGCACCATCGCATCGAAATTCAGGCGCGCGGCGAGTTCCACGGCCTCCGCGCGCAGCGCGTGCCGGCGCGAGAGCGATTGCCAGAAAAGGCCGCATATGAAACGCTGGCGGCCGATCTGGATGACTTGCGTCGCCATGACGGATCCTGTGCCCGAGCGCGCGTCAAGCGCCGTTGATCGCGATCGGCGACAGCAGGATGACGATCACCTCGCGCGTGCCCGACGCGTTGAATCCGCCCATCGCGTAGTTCGACGGATGGCCGACGCCTTGCCGGTTATCCTGATCGGTGATGCCCTCGTAGCCGCTGATGACGAGCGTTTGCCCCGACTTCACGGCGATGCGCTGCAGGAAGTTGCGCGTGTCGACGGTCGGCAGCTGGATCTGCTGGTTCGCCGGGCCGAACGGCGCAAGGTTCACGAGCGACGAAATGTTGCTGTAGAACTGCATCATGATCGTGCCGTCGTCGAGGATGTGCGGCAGCACCGTGAGGTTGAAACCGGTCGTGATCGTGCCCGGCGTGAGCGACGTCTGGCTGCCGATGTTGACGGTGTTGGTCGTCGAGATCTGCGCGAGATAGCCTTGCTGCTCGGCCACCTGCACGGGAACGGGCTGATCGTTGAGCGTCGTGATCGAGGCCGAGGTCTTGCGGTGCACCGTGCCCTGCGTCGAAAGCGCATCGATGATGGCCGTCGTGCTCGAGGCGCGGCTCGACGGTGTGATCACCGTGGCCGAGAGCTCGCTCGGGTTCTGGATCATGCTCGTGAACGCGGTGGTGATGCCGAACTGCGTGCCGAGCGCCTGATAGACCGCGTGCCAGTTGATGCCGTAGCTGTCCTGCGCGGAAAGCGTGACCGACAGCACCGTCACGTTGACGAGCACCTGCCGCGCGAGCACGCGGTTCTGCTGCTCCATGAACTCGCCCACGCGTTCGAGCACGTCGGGCGTATCGGTGACCGAGATCGAGCCCGTGGCGGGCGAGGTGATGACCGAGCCTGCCGGAGAGAGCATCGCCTTGATCGCCGTCTGCAAGCCGTTGTACACCGAGAGCTGCGCGTTCATCGTGATGTTCGCGGTGTTGTCCGACGACACCGACGGCGAACCGGACGTCCCGCCGCCTCCGCCGCCGATGCCCGCGCCACCGGCGCCCGATCCGCCCGCGGCCCCCGCGCCGTTGCCCGACGCGCCGCCGCTGTTGCTCGCACCGCTCACGACGTTCGTATCCAGCCTCGAGTCGCCCGGAATGGCGACCACCTGGTAGACGCGCGTGGCCGTGTAGAAGAAGACGATCGCGCCGTCCTCGTACTTCCAGTAGACGCCGAAGCGGGCCGACGCCGTGTCGAGCAGCCCGCGCAGCGTGCCGCGCGAATACGCGATGCGCACGGGCGACGATACGTTCGGCACGCGCGCGGCCACCGTCGCGGCGCTCGTGCTCGGCGCGGGCCCCTGCAGCAGGCCCGGTGGCAGCGGCGGCACGCCCGGATAGGCTCCGGCGCCGCCCGTATCGACCGCGGTCTGCGTCGCGCGCGCGGCCGCTTCGCTCGTGCCCGGCGCAACCTTGGCCGGCAGGTGCGCGAGGCGCGAAATGCGATCGGCGAACATGCGCAGCGAATCGACCGTGCCGTCGAAGCTCGCCGGCTCGTCGAAGAGCTTCGGCAGCGTCGATTTCGCGGCGATCTTGATCGTCTTGCCCGACAGCCAGAGTTCGTCCTTGACGATGACGTCGTCACTGCCCGGCACCGCGCGGTTGTCGCCGTTCGACAGCTTGCCGAGCAATTGCCCCGCACGCGCGGTATCGGCCTGCGAGCTGCGCTCGATCTTGTCCAGGAGGCCGGTGCACCCCGCGAGCAGCGAGAGGCAGGCGGCAAGGATGACGAAAGGACGACGGAGGACGCTCATCAACTTGCTCCTTTGGGAACGACGCGCATGACGCGGTTGCGCTGGTACAAGACCACCTGAATCGGCACCTGCGCGCCGGCGAGCGCATTGGTCACCTGACGCAGCGCTTCGGTAAGCGTGCCGTGTATCGTGGCCGTCGCGTCGACCTGAAAATCGGTCGGCACGTCCCAAATGAATTGCCAGCCGGCTTCGCTCGCCCAGCGCGCGAGCGCATTGCGCACGGAGCCGTCCGACAGGCGCATCTGCCACTCCGTGCGCTCGGGCGCCGCCGCGGGCGCGAACGCCGGCGTCGCGGCGGGCGCCCACGATGGGGCCGGCGACTCCGGGCCGGACGCCGGCTGCATGGCGGCGAGCAGCGGGGGCTCGATGGCGTCACGCTTTGCCGGCGCCGGTACCTGCGCTCGCGGCGGTGCTGAAACAAGTGCCGGTACCGATGCCGGCATCGCCGGCCCGGCTGCCGGTGCGGGCGACGTCACCGGAGCGGGTGCCGGTGCCGGTGCCGGTGCCGGTGCCGGTGCCGGTGCCGCCACGGGCAGGACCGCCGGTGCTGCCGCCGGTATGCGAGCCGATGCCGGTGCTGCGGGCGTCGACGTCGAAACGCGCGCCTGCGCCACGGCCTGCGCCTGTGCAATGGCAGGCCCCGCCGCGGACGCCATCGCCGTCGCGCCCGTGGGCAACGTGGAAGACGCATTCGTGGCGGCACCGTTCATCCGTGACGCCGCGCCGGCCGCCTGCGAGGCAGGCCGCGGCGCGTCAACGTTTGCGCGCCGTGCATGCGCAGTCACCGTGAGCAAGCGCATATCCGTATCGATGCGCGCCTGCAGCGCGGGATCGACCGACAGCACCTCGCCGAGCGCGTGCGCGACCGACGAGCCGGCGCGCCAGCTCACGGGCGCGTCGGCCCAAGCGCCCGCGTTCGGCACATTGATGCTGTAACTCGTCGGCATGATCTGCTCGAGCGCGCGCAGCAACGGCACGTCGTGGCCGCCCGTGCGCACGACGCCGCCCAGGCGCTGCCCGCCGTCGACGATCACTTGCTGATCGGAAGCGTGCGCGACCGTGCAGGCGAACCAGACGCCGCACATCAGCGCCCGAATTGCCGGCGGCATCGCCGCTATCCAGACATTCGCCCTCGCCCGGTTCCGCCTCTTGTCGCTCATGCACCTCGGATGCACCGGAAGCTCTATTTTTCTTGTTGCCACGTTCTTTTCAATCTACTTGAACCATGCCAATAGCCGCCCTAAAAGCAGTACAGAAAGGCGTCAGGAATTCGAAAGAAATTATGTAAGAAAACAGTAACGCCGCGTAAGGATAGCACTACAGCTCAATGGGTGTTTACGGCAACGTACAACGCACCTTTAAGTAAAAAAATAATCCTGGAAAATCATCCTGTCTCGGCCGGCATGGATGATACAGGCACTGGCGCAAGAACGTCGCCTTCGCGACGCAAGCCCCGCCCAGCATGGCTCTGTGGCAGCCGCCATGTTTTTTTTGGACGTTTCTGCGCGAATCGCGGAATGGCCACCCTGGAAATATGGCAGATACAAACGTGTGCTATGGCGCCGTTCGCGGGCAAGCCGCCAATTGGGTGCCGTACAGGTGGTATCCGGAAATCCGTGGGTCAGGCGGATTGATATTCAGATTCCATTGTTTAATCTTTCTGAATAAACAAGCGCGAACTGATTCACGGCGCGCTCCAATCGTGCCGGGAACCGGTCCACTTGACCAAGACGCTGCGCAGCGCCAGCCGGATCAGCTTGAGCGCCGCCTCATCCGACTGGAAGTGGCCGCGCCGTGATCATCTTCCGAAGCTGCATGTGCTCGACTCGAGTTTGCGTGGCATGAAGCGGCCCCCTGGCCGTCGGTTCATGCGTCACACACGAAGATCCGGACAGGCTCGCCGTGCACCGCGCCAAACGGCGCACGGCGGCGGCAAACGTAACAAATCATCAAAAAGCCGCGACGCAGGCCTCCCGCTCGTGCGTGAAAGTCCACCGCGGCACCGCCCTATCCGGCACATGCCGATCCCAACCGAAGGTAACAAACCATCACAAACACGCGCCTGAATCGGCCCGCGATGAAAACATGCGCTCACGGCTTCACGAATCGTTTCACGCCGCTTAACGCATCGCTCATTGAGTCAGGAGCACGACATGTTCTCAACGATCTACTTCGCCGCCGCCTCGGCCCTCGCTTTCGACGACACCCCCGCGGACGTCGCCTCGAAAATGCTCCACGGCCAGTTTCTCGACGCTGTCCGCCACGCCGCACGCCATGCCGATACCGACACGGCGCAAGCTCAGCCCGGCTACGCACAGCTGCAAGTCTGCGCCGACCTCGAGCTGATGCTCGGCCGCCATGAAGAAGCGGAGGAAACGTATCGCCGCGCGCAAAAAGCCATTCGCGCCCATCGCGACGGTCTGCGTATCGCGTCGTGCCGCAATACCGGCTGGCAAGCCTTGTTCCGCAACCAGTTCAACGTCGCGCTCAGTTGCTTCAAGCGCGTCGGCGAGGAAAAGGCGGCCACGCCGCGCCAACGTCTCGACAGCCTCCTCGGTGCGACGCTCGTTTCGTTTCATCTGGGCTTGATCCAGGCAGCGTGCCATCGCCTCGGCGAGCTGGCCGCTCTGGCGGCAACGCATGGCGATCGCCGTTGGAGCTACCTCGTGGACGCGCTGCGGCGGGACCTCTTCGCGCAGCACGAACTGCACGGTGCGGAGCGGCTCGCCGACCACATCTACTGGCGCTCGGCCATCGCGGAGTTCGAGCCGAGCGAGGCACCGGTACCCGGCTCGCAGCCCGCCGGGACCGTGCTGCCGCTGCTGGCCGAGCGACTCTCGCACCTGAGCCGGCTCGTTTCGCTGGCCGACGGCCGGACGAGCGCGGGCGAAACGCTCAAGCAATACGTGAGCTGGAGCCGCCAGGCCGGCCTCAACGATTACCACCGCAGCCTGTGTCTGGAAATCACGCTGGCCGCGATCGCCGGCCACGCGACGCCGTTGGCCGAAGCGATGCTCGATGCGTCCGGCGCGGCGAATTCGCAAGGCAGCCAGCATGCGCGCTGGTACCTCGACTACCTCTACTGCCGCGCGAAGATCATGCAGCAGCAGATGCGCACGCAGGAATTCGCGCAGTTCTACGGCCGCTACGCGCTCGCGTCGATTCAGCACGTGCGCGCGGACAGCATGTCGATGCCCGCCGCCGCGGCCGATCACATGCAGGCGTCGCGCACGGCGCAGCGCTCCGACGACGTGAGCGCGCGCCTGCCGGCGAAATACCGCCGCGCCTATCGTTACCTGATGGACAACCTCGACCAAAAGGACCTTTCGGTGCGCGAAGTGGCATCGCATGTGGGCGTGACCGAGCGCGCGATGCAGGCAGCGTTCAAGAACCACCTCGGGCTGTCGCCGAGCGAGCTGATCCGGCGCCAGCGGATGGAGCGCATTCGCGGCGATCTGCTCGACGACGGCGCACCGGCCACGCGCGTGCTCGACGTCGCGAACAAGTGGGGCGTGCGCCATCGTTCGACGCTGGTCAACGGCTACCGGCGCGTGTTCCAGGAAGCGCCGTCGGAGACGATGGGCCGCTGAGGGCAGCGGTGTGCGGCGCCCAAGCGCCTGCACCGCCGATCGCCAACACGGCCGGCCCACGGCTTTTTTCGCCAACGCCGTCCGACGAAACGCAAACGCGTGGGTCGGACGGCGTTTTCATTCGCACGTCGGTGCGAAGCGATTCCCCGCACCGCTTCTCTTACCGGATGATCCATGATGCGACCATTCACCCCCAAGCCGGCGCTCGTGCTGGCGCTTGCCATTCTGTCCGCGCGGCCCGCCGAAGTGCGCGCGCAGACTCCCGACTGCTTTGCAGCGGCTGCAGCCTATCAGCAGGTGAGCCCCGTCGTGCTGCGCGCGATCGCGTGGCAAGAATCGCATGGCAATGCGAACGCGCTCCATCGCAACCGGAACGGTTCGACCGATTACGGCATGATGCAGATCAACTCGATTCACCTTCCGCTGCTGTCGCGCTACGGCGTCTCGGCGGACGACCTCATGAACCCATGCCTGAGCGTCTACGTGGCTGCGTGGCACCTGCACAAGATGATGGTCAAGTACGGGAATACCTGGGCGGCGATCGGTGCCTACCATTCGGAGACACCTGCCGAGCGCGACCGCTACGCGCGTTCCGTGGAACACATCGTCGAGCGCATGAAGCTGACGGATGACGGGCAGTAAGACGAGGGGGTAGCCGGGGAGACCCGGCTGCCGGCGAACGTCGTCAAGCGAGAATGCGACGTTGCATGAAGAAATCGTCCCGCATGGCGAGCGCCAGGGCAAGCACGAAGCGCAGACGAAGCAGGAACAAGGCAGGCAGGACGTGTGGACGATCAGACCGGGGCGTTCGCGAGCCGCGCGCGAAAACGCCGCGGCCCGCCGCAGCCGTTACTGCCCCTTGGCGGCGTTCGAAATGTTGCTGGCGCCCTTGTTACCCACCGACGCCAGCGCCGATGTGAGCTCCTGCGACTGCTGGTTGACGGCGGCCGCCAACGTGTTCGCGTTGTTGAGCCGCGTCATCTCGCTTTGCTGCCTCATGAAGTCGTTTTGCATCGCGGCCATTTGCGTCACGGGGTCCCCTGCGCCGAGGGCCGATGGACGCACGATGTCACCCGCCGCATGCATCGCGGTGGACGCGATACCAGGCGGCAGAAAGTGGCTTCCGGCATGCAGCGCCGAACTCAGCACCTGTGCACCGACGTTCCCCGCGCGCCCCGGCAGGCTCGCGAAGTTGCGCGGCGGCGGAGGAGGCGGCGGCGCGCCGTCGGCCCCCTTGAAGCTGGACAGCCCGTCCAGTTGGCCTTTGCTGCGCGCGGGCGCTTGCTTTTGCGCGCCGTCGGTCGCACCGTTCTTCGTCCCTTTCTCGAATTTCGCGATAGTGGACTGGACGAGCCCCGGTTGAATTCCTAACTTGCTCATGGAGAACTCCTTGAGTGACATGACGATTTCCGTCGCCGGCAACATCGCTCGATGTCGGTGCGGTACGGTCCCCGCATCCCACTCACGCGGAGCGATATCGAGGAATGCAAGCCCAAGCTTATGCTCCACGGCATTGCGCCACGCAAGCGACGCGACGCGGCGAGCGAAATTGCGAAGCGCGCATGCGGCAAATGCGATGAAGTGCGCAGATGGGTCCGCACTCGCAGCACCGCGCCGGCATCGACGTGCGCTTTTTTGCACGCCACTTCGGAATCGGCAGGCTGCCACCGTTATGTCGTTTTACCTTTCCAACACGAGAACCCACGTTCGCAAAGCGCGAAGACGGAATCGACGGGCGAGACACGTCGACCACCTGGACGCGATGAGGCAGCGCGAAAGTCCATCAGGGCCTTTGTCGCGAGGCGACGTCGAACGATCGAAATCAACCGAAAGGAAACGTCATGACGATCAGAAACAGCACGCAAGTACGGTCATCATCGCTCGACCTCCCGCGCGACAACGCGCAGCCCGCGCCGGCCCCGCGCCAACGAAGCGCATCGATGACCGGCCCGCGCCCCTCCGGCGGCGCATTGCTCGGCGCTCTGGGCAATGCGCCCGCCCTTCCGGCGCACACCGGCAACCATGCACCGGCGCAGCCGGGCCCGCTTTCGACGACATCGCAACCGGCCGGGACGGTACAGCAGCTCCCATCGCCGCCGCTGCCGGCGCCGATGCCGGTCAGGCGCAGCTCGCTGCCTACGCGCGCATCGTCGTCAGGCTCCGCGATCGGCCGCCAAGGCGGCTCACGGTCGCTGCCCGGTTCGGGCAAGCTGGGCGCTCAACGTGCAGCCCTGGCGGACGAGGCGATACCGGTGCTCAACTTGTCGGGCGGCGGGGAGTCGAGCGAAGAAGTGCCCGTACACGAGGAGCCGCGGCCACGCACGCCTGCATCGCAGCACGACAGTGCGGCGCCCGTTCGACATCAGGAGACCGTGGAAACGAAAACTCCCGACAAGCAACCGGCCACGTCGCGTTCGGGCAGCCCGTTGCCGCACGAGAACGCGGCCACGGGGCTGACAGCCGCGACGACGAGCGAGGCGGAATCGACTCCCGACACGTCGCGCGCGGCCAGCCCGGTGCCGCTCCCGAAAGAGGCGCCCGCGCTCGAAGAAAAGGCAACGACGAGCGCCGCGCCACCGCAAGACGAACCGGTGCCGACAAAAAACACTTTCACGACGCTTTCCCAAGCGGAAGCCTCATCGTCGCGCCTGCCCGACACACCTTCGTTGCCCAAGGGGCACGACACGGCGTCCCGGAGCGCCCTCTCCCCGAAGCCGGCCAGCTTCTCGGCGCCTCACGTCGTCGCGCACGACATCGACAGTCAGGATTCCGAAAGCCCGACCGAGGCAACCGTTCCGAGCGCGTCGTCCCGGGTAGCGCCGGAAACCCGCACGCTGGCCGCCGCCGCGACATCGGTGCCCGCGGAGATCTCGGTCGCGCAGACCGAGGGCACACGTCCGGCATCGGCCGCCTCGATCACCAACAACCTGTCGGCCGCGCTGTCCCGGCCGGGGCAGATCCAGTCGTTCATCTCGAACGTCGGCGACATGCTGACCCGGAATCCCTACGGCGCCGCGCAACCGCTCAAAGGGTGGACGGCCAACCTCGTCAACGCGTTCAGTCATGAATTCGTCGCAACCGGCGGCGCCACGCTCTTCCGGGAGTTGTGCTCGATGGCTGCCGAAGCAGTCCTCGACAAGACGGGTGCCGGGCCCGAAACACGCGGCGCAATTACGGCCACGCTGTTCACGGCGGCCGCGATGGGCAACCTGGCCGCGATGTTGCACAAGTATCACACCGGCGCCGCGGACAACAAGACCTACGCGGGCCACGGTGCGCAGATCTTCGCGCTGATAGCAACAGTGGCCACCGCAGCCTATACCGGCAAGAACGACGAGGGCAACGGGCACCTTGGGCAGCTCTCCAGCATACTGCCTAGCGCGATCAAATCGTACGCATACCTGGCGCGCGACGTGATCAACGTGTTCCGCCCGCTCGAAGGCAATCACGACGCAGGCTACGAGCACCCCGTCAGAGGTCAGCTGCTCAACGACGCTCCGTATTTCGGAAACCAGCTCGCCGTGAACACCGCGCAGGGCAGCTCGCAATGGTCGGCCCCGTCCTACGTCGACAGCCTCATTCACCACACGAAGAGCAACGCAGCGATCAAAGGCCTGTTCGGCTATTCGGCGGCGAATGCCGCCGGCGAGGGGCTGGATGCGATCGGGGGACGCGTGGCCTCGGAAATCGCGACGCACGGCTTCACGGGCAAGGCGCTCGATGAACTGAAGACGCTGCGCCTGAGCTGGGGCAAGATCGACACCTCCGCAACCAGCACGGCCAGGCAGCTCGGGGACAAGGCGGCCGGCGCGGGAATCGCGCGTCTCAGCCTGTTCCTCTCCCTTTATGCCGCCACCGCCGTGGTCAATCACGCCGTGGAGGGTAAAGGCGATTGGTCCGCCGGCGGCAAGAGCTTCGCGGAGAACGCGTTGGGCGCACTGCTCATCATCGCGGGATGCCTGCCGTTTGCCGCGAGCACGTCGGGACCGTCGAACCGGTCGAACGAGGGGCGAACGATCGGCGCCGACAACGCGGTGGAACTGGGCGTGATGCATCGCACGACCGCCTGAGCAACCGCGGTGCGCCGAGCAAGCGAAACGACGCGGGTTCGCGCAGGTGGCCGCATCGGTGGCGCGGCGGCTCGCCTGCCGCAAGCCGCTTGCATCGGCATCGCGGTCGCCACCCGGTTCGGCGGTTCGGCTATCCGACGGCGACTTCGCATCCGTCAACGCACTGTAAGCGCCGGGCAATAAATTAGGTTTCGCGGGCGGCCGCTATCGGCCCTCCATCAGCAGCTGATGAATACCGTCATTCTCACGCGGAGAAAATCATGTCCACTACAGCAGTACAAGGCTATAACGCCGGCTATCTGAACGGCATCGATGATGTCGGCGGCATCGGCGGCACGAACGAATCGCAGCTCGCACAACTGCTCGAGTTGCTCATCGAAGAAATCAAGCAGATTCTCGATCCCTCCAGCCAGAATTCAGGCGATGCGGGTGGCGTGGGCGGCATCGGCGGCGGTACGCCTTCGTACTCCGCGCCGCCCGCCTATGCCGGCGGCGGCGGCACCGCACCCGCTGGCGTGAGTGGCGGCGGTGGCGGCCAGGGCGGTGGGGGCGCGGCGCCGGGCATAGGCGGCGGTGGAAGCGGTGGCGGCGGCAGCCACGGCAACACGCTGCCCACTGTATCGGGCGGCGACGCCGCGCACGCCATCGCACAGGATCTCAAATCGCGCTACGGCCTGACCGACGCGCAGGTAGCCGGCGTGCTCGGCAACCTGCAGCAGGAAAGCGGGCTGCAAGGCAACGTCAATCAAGGCGGCGCGAAGGGCGCGCCCTCCGGCAACTTCGCGGACGACAACGCCAACGGCTGGGGTCTTGCGCAATGGGGCGGCACACGCAAACAAGGCGAAATCAACTATGCGAAGGAGCACGGGCTCGACCCGGGCAGCCTCGAAGCCAACATCGGCTTCATGAATCAGGAACTCGACACGACGTACAGCAAGACGATCACGGACATCAAGCAGACGACGACGGCGGAACAAGCGGCCCTGGTCTGGGACAAGGACTACGAACAGGCCACCGATCCGCAAATGGAAAACCGCAACAAGTACGCCGAGCAATTCCTCGCGCAAGGTTTCTGAACGCGAACGCGTCCGCCCCCCGGGGCGTTTGAAGCTCGCACGATCCCGCCCGATGTCCGGGCGGGATTTTTTTGCCGCGCGAGAACACCGCTCGCCGGCAATTTACGAACTACCCGGTCGCGCCCACGCAGATCAAATCTGCGACGCGATGGCGCCGGCGGCGGTGCGCCGTATTCATGAGGAGGCTCGTCGAAGCGACGGCAGCGGGAGGATGTCGCAAGCGTTGCGCTTGCTCGGACACGACGTCGGCCTTGTCGAGCTCGATCGTTGATGCGTCAGGCGCGGCTGGTGCGGTCCAGGCGCGTACACCGTTATCGGGTGGCAGGTCGAGAGCCCGATTGCGCCGAATCGGCTTGCACGACGATTCGATCCGGCGCGGTGCAATCGGGCATCAGTCTCGTTCGAGCAGGCGTCGCATGGCAAGGCGCACGTAGGGATCGGCACTGTCCTCGTGTGCCGTCGCATAGCCATGCCACGACGGATCGTCGAGGACTTTCAGGCAGATTGCCTTCAGTTCGGGCGCGCGATCGTCGGGCAATCCGTTCACGATCTGCCACGCATCGTGCGGACGCCCGCGCACCAACGCGATCGTCACGGCAAACACGTGCACCTCGCGCGTTTCGGGGTAGACATCGTGCATGCGCGCCAGCAGCGCCTCGGCCTCGTCCAGCTCGTTGGCCTCGATATGCTCGATGATCGCCTGCGCCATGGCCGGCGCATCGGCCGGCAGTTCGGTAAGAAGCTCCATCATGCTCGTCACCGTCCGTGCATCAGGCTGCGCCCGTGCCCGAGGTCAGCGTTCGCACCGCCTCCTTGCCGCCCGCCAATGCGAGTGCGGTAGCGGCGCCCTCCGGCGTCAGGTTTTCCGCGAGCGCCGTGCCGCCCTCGAGCGCCTCGAGCCCACCCGTCGCAATGGCCCCCGCCCCCGCAAGGGCTTCCTTCGGGTTGCCGCTCAGCAGCCCCTTGCCGAACGTCGCCGCGCCGTGCAGCGCGTTGCCGACACCATGAAGGACATCCCCGGCAGCCTTGGTGACATCCCCGACCACGCTTTTCACAATATTGCCGATGAAGCTCATTCGTTTTCTCCTTGATCGTGAAAGAAACGCGCGTTCGATGAAACGCGCGGAACCGAACCGCGCGAAGCCGGCCCTCGTTCCAATCTAATGAATGCGGATGCGAACGCGTTCGCGCGCGCGAAGCCGCACCGCGAAAACCGAATGAGCGACACCCGCGAGACGGCTCGGCGGCAGGCCGCCGCGAACCTGCTTCGTCAATCCGGACGACGCTTCGCGCGGTTCACGGGAGTGTCATGACCGGCCTGCACAGTCCAGTCCATCCTGTCTCCTGGTCCGAGAACATCATGGCTGCTCCACCGAAGATCGAGTTCCGGTCGCGTGCGATCGAATCCGCCGCCCTCACCCGCACGCCGAGCGACCCCGGCCCGTCCACGGGAGCGAAGCCCGCGCCGGTGCCAACCCGGCGCGCGAGTGCCGGCGCGCTCATCGACGAGCTCGGCGGCCTCGGCAAGCGCCCGCGCGCGGAAGGTCCGCCCACCGCGCCCGCTGCGCCCAAGCCCGCCGCGGCTATCGCACCGCAGAAGCCCGGTGTGGACGACATCGGCGCATTCGTGCCGGGTGCCGGCGGCAAAGGCCGGCGCTTCGCCGATTTCGCGCACGCGATGGGCGTCAACCGCAAAGGCATGACGTTGACGGCCTTCGCCGCCAAGCGGCCCGCGAAAGACGGCCTGAACGGCGTATCGACGGCGGCGCACGGGCAGTTCGGCTACGACGCGGCGCCCGCCACCGACCTCGTGAACGCGCTGGCCTCGGGCTCGGCCGCCGCCGCCGCGCATTCGATCCATCGCCGTTACGAAAACAAGGTCAAGGCGATGCTCGCCGCCGACGTCGAACGCTTCGAGCACCCCGAAAAACGCCCGCCGGGCGCGCCGATGCCCAACCAGGTCGACAACCTGCTGCTGACGAAAAACGGCAACGGACAATGGCAATACGACACCGGCAAGCTCTCGCGCATTGCGCGAGACGACGCGCATCCGCTCACGCAGCATGCCCGCGACGTATTGACCGCCATGAGCATCGCCGAGAACAAGGGCAAGCAACGTAACGGCGCGCTCTACCAGTCGGTCACGTCCGCCATCGGCCTGACGGCAAGCGGGCTGCTCGTGGGCGGCTCGCACGGCGCGCTGGCGCCGCTCGCGGCATCCGGGCACCTGACCAACGCGGTCAAGGAAGCGCTCGATTTGAAGAAGCCGTTTGTCGAAGGACGGCAAAACCTGCGCAATGCGAAGGCCGCCACGATTCAACGCTACGTCGACACGGTATTGGCCCCGCACGACTACACGGGCCAGACGCAGGACGAGCGCCTGCGCGCGGCGCTGCAAACGAGCCGCGCGAAGATCGACGATCTGCGCGCCATGGAGGCGCGGCCGGCGGACGAAGGCCTGCCCGCGGACTTGCGCAGCCCGCAGGCGCAGGCGGGTATCTATGCGTCGCTCTATGACGATGCACGCCGCTACGCCAACAGCACGACGTCGTTCGGCAAGCGCTTGATCTCGGGCATGCACGCCGAAGACAAGGCGAAGGTACACAAGGATGCCGAGCGCGACATCGTGGTCAAGCACATTCTGTCGATGGTCGCCAGGAGCATCGGGCGCCTCGATCCGGCCACGCTCGCGGCGCTCGCGGGTGCCGACATGGCAGTCGATGCATCAGCCTCGCAGCGCGCCAGGCAGGCGCTCGCGATCGTGGGCAACCATCCGCGCGCGAGCCGCAACCAGGATCTGATCGCCGCGCACACGCTGCTGACGGACAGCGGCATTCCGAAGGGCGAAGCGGCACTGCTGCTTTCGCAGCTTGCACGCGCGCGGCGCGAAAAACCGCAAGAGGCGCCGGCGCCGCGCGATACATCGGCTTCCGGCCTGAGTGCCGTACCGCTGACCGACAGCGAGCGGCTCAAACAGATCGCCAACATCATCGGGCAGCCCGGCCTCACGGCAACCGCCGCGAAGACGGCGGAGGACCTCATCAAGAAAAACCTCGGGCTGAGGTCTTGACGCGCGGCGCGGCGGCGCGCGCAATCGCGACGCCCTCGCCGCGGCGCGCAGCCGGCGATGATTCGCCGGTTCGCGGCACTCGACGAAACTTCGGGATACGCGGGCTATCCGCCACCGTGCGCGCTTACCGTGAAGCGGGGTGGCCGTCGGCCGTCATCGCCGTCCATGCCGCCCTGACCTTCAATGCGAAAGGGAGAACCGATCATGCGATTCGCGTTCGCCGGCTTCGATCGCTGGCGTGTCGTCTTCGACGCGTTCGTCGCCGCCGGCTGGGAGCCTGTGGCGCTCTACTCGATTCCGGTCGACAACCGGCTCGACTTCAATAGCGAACTCGTCGAGCGCGCGGACAAGCTGCGTATTCCGGTGCAGCTGTCACGCATGAACGAAGACGATCTGCGCCGGCTCGCCGAACGGCAATGCGACGCACTGATCGTGGCCGGCTACAACTGGAAGATTCCGGCGTGGCAGCCCTATCTGCGCCATGCGGCCAACTTCCATCCGTCACCGCTGCCCGACGGGCGCGGCCCGTACCCGGCCATGCGCGCGATCCTCGAGGGGCGGCGCGAGTGGGGCGTCAGTTGCCATCGAATCGATGCCGATTTCGATACCGGGGAGATCGTCGATGCCGAATGCTTTCCGCTCGATGCCGACGAATGGCACGAGACGCTGCAACTGAAGCTGCAGATGGCCGCCCATCGGCTGGCCACGCGCGTGGCCCGTGACTTCGATCGGCTTTGGAACGAACGGCGTCCGCAAGGTGCGGGCAGCTACTGGCCGCGCGTTGCCGATGCCGAGCGCACGATCGATTTCGCGCGGCCCGTGGCCGAGGTGATGCGCGTCGTGCGGGCCTGCGGGAACGTCGAATCGATCGCGCCGCTCTTCGGCACGACCGTCCACGTAAGGCGCGCCACCGCGTGGCAGGAAGCACACACGTACGAGCCCGGGCAGATCGTGCATCAGTACCGGCGCTGGGTCGTGGTCGCCGCGCAGGACGGCTTCGTCGCCTTGCTCGAATGGAGCCCGCTGAACGCGTCCCTTCGTCGGCAGATGGAGGGCTGAATCGGGACATCGGTTGCGCGGGTAAACGACGAAGCGGCCGCGCTGCGGTGTATCGCAGCGCGGCCGCCGATTGTGGCCGCTTGTCACCGATCGTTGCTTCCTGCACCTCCCGATCGGCGGCCGCTCGGGTCGCCGATCGGGATGATCGCCTGAACGGCCGGCGACGTTACTTCGTGCTGACGCCGGCGATCGTACCCGTGTGAATGCCGGTGATGTTCTCGAAGGCAATCGCGGCGCGCGTCTTGCCCGGCGTCAGCACGTTCGCGCCGCCCAGCGCATCCGAAAGCGCCTTGCTCGCGTCGTGGCTGATCTTGCCGCCGCCATGCGCGTTCGCCGTCTGCTGCAGCTGTGCACCGATCGCCGCCGCATCCGACTGGCTCAGCTTGCCCGACTTCACCGCGTTGGCGAGCGTCTTCGCCGCGGCATTGCCGTCGCCGTGCGACAACGCGCTTTCCATGGCCTGGAAGTCGGCGCCGTCCTGCGCGTTGAAATTGGCCAGCGCCTTGCCCTCGTCGGCCATCTGCAGCGGCTTGCCGTCCTTCAAGAGGTCGCCCGTACCGGGTGTGAAGCCTGCCGTCGCGCCCGTCGTCGGCAAGCCACCCGTCGTCGGCAGCGTACCGGTGTTCGTCGGGAAACCGCCCGTGCCAGGCAAGCCGCCCGTCGCCCCCGACTGCCCCGCCGCGCCGCCCGCGCCACCCGTTGCGTTGCCCGCCGCGCCGAGACCGCCTTGAGCCGCCCATTGGAAATTGCCGACCGCGGACTTGCCGTCGGTGCCCGCCACGTCGTGCGTGTCGATCTGCTGGTAGGCAGCCGGGTTCGCGAGCATGGTCTGCGCCGCTTGCTGCACCGTGGGTGGCGTGCCGCCGTCGGCGTTCGTCGCGAGTTTGTACATCGTGTTCGGGTCCGACGCGTTGATGCCATGCTGCCCCATGTACGAGGCCAGCACGCCCGCCGCGTTTTGCACCGTCATCCCGCCGGTGCCGCCCGGCATGGCGCCCGCGCCCCCCATGCCGCCGGGCGTGGCGCCCACACCGCCGGGCATCGCGCCCGCGCCGCCACCGGGCATGCCGCCAGCACCGCCGGCGCCGCCCGGCATGCCGCCGGGCTGCCCGTTCTGCCCCGTCTGCATCTGCTTGAGCAACTGGCTGATGAGGCCGATGAGATCCTTGAGCACGTCCTGCGTCGAGCTCGCCGAGGCACCGTTGGTCAGCCGTTGCAGGTAGCTCGCCGGATCGGTGGGGTAAGTGGTCATACTCGGAACGTTCAGATTCATGATGTTTCCTTCCTGTCGGGTAAGTGTTGCGTGACCGTGGGTACTACGAAGCAAAGTCAGTCTAGGTTGCTGTCGCTGCTACAAGCGCACCGATGCGAAGGCTGCGATTGAAATGCGAATCGCCCGGCGCGCGGAAAACATGAAAACGGATACTCATGCGCGGACCCACGTCATCGACGCGGAGAATCCGCCGTTGTCGGCCGGCCCGCCGTGCGTGCTCGCCGGCGCGTCGGTGGACGCAGGCGCTTGAACGCTGGCGTCGAGCTTGGCGGCACGCTCGAGCAGACGCGCGCCGATCTTCGCGCCCTCGATGCTTTCGCGCTGCTCGGCCGCGCTGAGTGCATAGCTGTGCCACAGCGGGTCTTCGAGGCCGAACAGACACACCGCCATCAGCGCGGTATGAAGCCCCGAGCGCTTCGCTTCGGTGTCGTCGTCTTCGAGCACGCGGCGCGCGTCGCCCCATGCCTGGCGCCGGACGTAGCGCCACGCGGCGACCGTCCCCGTCCCGGGCCACTTGGGCCGAAGCACGCGGATCGCCTCGAGGAGATCCTCGAAGTCGGCTTCGTCGTCGAGCTGCGAAGCCGTCCACAGCACCTTGGTTAGGCCGCCGGCAATCTCGTCCCTGCATCCTGTGTAAGTCACGATGTCCTCGTCTGCTGGAGTGCTGCAATCAAAAAGCGCACGGCGGCGCCGCGCCCAGCCGTGCCGCGCTAGCTGCCGGCTCGTGCGGTGGACGTCCCCTGGCGGTTAGTCTCTTGCATCGGGTCGGCTTTTGCCGACGCGATGCGAACGGAACGATCGGGATGCGAAGAGAGAACGGAGAAGAATACCGACCGCGGCGATGGAAGCGATCGGTGCGACAGGCCGGCGGGCTCGCCGTGTATCGGAAGGGGATTTGCTTTATGCCCGGCGTAGAAGAAGGCCCGCCATCGGTTGATGCGCCCCGGCCATCGGCCAGGATGCGTCCATCGAATCACGCCCGGCGACCGATGCCGCGTCCGCAGGCGTCGGCTCATGAAATGGAGCGATCACCACGGGCAGGAGGCGCTGTCCATCACGCATCGATCGACGAATCGAAACGCTGGATTGCGCGGGCCGTGCGCTGCGTGGGCGTCCTGATGATCGTGCTCGACACCACGATTGTGAACATCGCCCCGCCCTCCTTCGCGCGGACCGCTACTTCACGGGTGGGATCTACAGGGCGTTTACGGAAGGCGCCGGAATGCGCAAGAAGCCATGACTGGCGGAAGGCAGCAGGAGTCGAACCTACCCGGGAGTGTCTGACACCCCCAACTGGATTTGAAGTCCAGCCGTACCACCGGATACGAATGCCTTCCGCGGGAAAAGAAACCGAAGAACAACGAGCGCCTACGCCTGAATACCCACCCAACCGCTGTCAGGCCGCAGGTAGTGAAGATCGCGGTGGAAGCGAGTATACCCAACCCGGTCGAAGAACTCGAGAATCTGGATCGCGCGCTTGCGACCGAGCCCCGTCGCGTCGCGAAACGTCGCGGCATCGAGCCCGCCGCCGCGCGACGGTGCGAGATGCGCGACCAGCGCCGCCAGTTCGCGCGCGACGTCCGCATGATAGAACAGGTCGCGCACGACCTGGTGCACGTCGCCGCGCCGCGCGAGCTTGCGCAGCAGCGTGCGCACCGCGTCCTCGGCCGCGCCAGTATCGCGGGCCAGGTCGCGCACCCACGGCGGATCGAAGCGCCCCGCGTGAATCAACGGCAGCAGTTGCCGCGCGAGCGCTTCCTCGCGCGGCTCGAGGCTTACCGAATGCGACGGCAGATGCAGCCACGGCCCGCTGCGCGCGACTTCGCCGCCCGCCACCAGCGCATCGACGAGCGCGCGCCACAGCAAATCGCCAACGAGCGGCGCAGCCATCCGCCGCAGGCGTGCGGCGTCGAGCCCCTGTTCGTCGGGCATGCGTTCGTGATACACGCGCAGCGTATCGACCGCCCGCGTCTGCAACGCACGCCAGTGCGCATGGGAAATCACCGCGCCTTCGTTCGACGCGGCATCGCGTTGCCCGATCGCCAGCGCATCGCCAGGCAACGCCAGCACATTCGGCGCAAACCCCGTCAGATGCGTGAGCGTCGCACGCGCGATGCCGAGCGGCGCCTGCGCGAGCAGCGCATCGAGGCGCCCTTCGTCGAGCCACGCCGCGAGTGCATCGAGCCACGCGCGGCGCGCGGGCGTGCGGCGCTTGCGTGCCGGCCCGAACGGATCGAGCACCCGGCCGCCGCCGACGGTGCGCGTCGCCTGCGGATTGCGAACGATGAAGCGGTCGCCCGGCAGCGCGAACACCGGCTCGTCGAATACCAGTTGCACGCGCATCCGCTGGCCGGCCGCGAGCGTGTCGCCGTCGAGCAGCGCGACATGGGCCACGCGATGCAGCGTACCGAGATGCACGTGCAGCGGCGCCCAGTGGGTCAGCGTCAGCCCGGCGTCCGCAAGCAACGTCAGCTCGACGTCCAGGCGCGGCGACGTCGCGACG
Source organism: Burkholderia sp. AU16482 (assembly GCF_002223285.1). Classification (NCBI taxonomy): domain Bacteria; kingdom Pseudomonadati; phylum Pseudomonadota; class Betaproteobacteria; order Burkholderiales; family Burkholderiaceae; genus Burkholderia; species Burkholderia sp. AU16482. The sequence continues at coordinate 670,184 of NZ_NKEY01000006.1, read as the reverse complement.
AGCCGCGCGTCGGCGACGGTGTCGCCTCGCTCGACGTCGGCCTTGTCGACGCCGGCCAGATTCAGCGCACAACGCTCACCCGCGCGGCCGGCCTCGACCGGCCGGTTCTGCGCATGAATGCTGCGCACGCGGGCCGCGCCGCCCGTGCGCAAGATCGCGAGCGTGTCGCCCGTCGCGACGCGGCCCGCGAATGCGGTACCCGTCACGACGGTACCCTGCCCGGCGAGCGTAAATACGCGATCGACCGCGAGCCGGAACAGCCCGTCGTCGCGACGCGCGCGCCACGCAATCGCCGCGTCGGCCAGGTGCTGCTTCAACGCGGCGACGCCCGGATCGTCGGCAACGGTCGCACGCGTTTCGAAAATCGGCACGCCGGCCAATGTCGAATCGTGCAGCCACGCGGCGATCTCGTCGCGCACCTCGACGACGCGCGCGGCATCGACGCGATCGCATTTCGTCAGCGCGACGGCGCCATGCGTGACGCCGAGCAGTTGCAGGATCGCGAGATGCTCGCGCGTCTGCGGCATCACACCGTCGTCGGCGGCAATCACGATGAGCGCGAAGTCGATCCCGCACGCGCCCGCCGCCATCGTATGAATCAGCTTCTCGTGGCCCGGCACGTCGATCAGCCCGAGCACGTCGCCGTTGTCGAGCGGCGTATACGCGTAACCGAGTTCGATCGAGATGCCGCGCGCCTTCTCTTCCTTCAGGCGATCGGTGTCGACGCCCGTCAGCGCACGCACGAGCGTGGTCTTGCCGTGGTCGATGTGTCCCGCGGTCCCGACGATCATGCGGCGGGCCCCGCGAGCGGCGCGCATTGCGCGACGAACGCCGCTTCGTCGGCCGCTTCGAGGCAGCGCAGGTCGAGCCGCAGCGCGTTGTCGGCGATGCGGCCGATCACGGGGCGCGGCCATTCGCGCAGCCGTTTCTCGAGCTGCGCGAGCGCGCGGCCGCTGCGCTTGCCGTCCGACGAGCGCACCACGAGCCCGGCGCTCGGCAACTGGTCGACCGGCAGCGCGCCGCTGCCGATCTGGCTGAACATCGGTTCGACCGTCACGTCGAAACCGCCGCCGAGTGCGGCCTGCAGCACCGGGCGCACGCGTTCGGCGGCTTCGGCGATGTCGCGCTGCGGGCGCGTCAGCAGGCGCAGCGTCGTGAGCCGGTCACGCAGGAATTCGGGTGACTGATACAGGCGCAGCACCGGTTCGAGCGCCGCGAGCGTCAGCTTGCCGACGCGCAACGCGCGCTTGAGCGGATGCTTCTTGATCTTCGCGATGAGCGCACGATCGCCGACGATCAGGCCGGCCTGCGGCCCGCCGAGCAGCTTGTCGCCGCTGAACGTGACAACGTTTGCACCGGCGGCGACGGTTTCCTGCACGGTCGTCTCGTGCGGCAGCCCCCATTGCGTCAGATCGGCCAGCGTGCCGCTGCCGAGATCGACGGCGACCGGCACGCCGCGCTCGCGCGCGAGCGGTGCGAGTTCGGCGAGCGTCGCCTCCTTCGTGAAGCCGCTGATCGCGTAGTTGCTGCAGTGCACCTTCATCAGCAGCGCGGTGCGCGGGCCGATCGCGTCCGCGTAGTCGCGCAAATGCGTGCGGTTGGTCGTGCCGACCTCGCGCAGCTTCGCGCCGGCACGGCTCATGATGTCGGGAATGCGAAATGCCCCGCCGATCTCGACCAGTTCGCCGCGCGACACGACCACTTCCCGCTTCGTCGCGAGCGCCGACAGCGTCAGCAGCACGGCCGCCGCATTGTTGTTGACGACGGTCGCGGCTTCCGCGCCCGTCAGTTCGCACAGCAAAGTGTCGATCAGGTCGTCGCGATCGCCGCGGCGGCCGGTGGCGAGATCGAATTCGAGGTTGACGGGCCGCGTGAGCGCGTCGACCACCGCACGCACCGCGTCATCGGGCAGCAGCGCGCGCCCGAGGTTCGTGTGCAGCACGGTGCCGGTCAGGTTGAACACGGTGCGCACGGCGCCTGCGTTCTGCGCGGCCAACGTGCGCGAGACGGCAGCGGCGATGCGTAGCTCGTCGAGCGGCTCGGCCGCCGCGGGATCGTGCTGGGCGGCCGTGCGCCAGCGTTCCAGTTCGGCGCGCACGGCGTTCAGCACGCGCGTGCGTCCATGGTCGGCGACGAGCGGTTGCAGCGGCGCCGACGACAGCACGCGCTCGACCGACGGCACACGCGCCAGCACGGCATTCAATTCATTCACACCCGGTTCGGTCACGTCGTTGTCGCTCCAGTCTCATGCTTCGCAGTCGGCCGGGGCCGACGCTCGCGCACCGCCCCGGCCCCGTGCCGTCAATCCGCTTCCCGCGACACGTCGGGCCACAGCAGCGGGTTCGGCGAACTGCGCTGGTAGCCGGCTTCGTTCATCAGCAGGTCGAGCGTGAGACTCGCGAGATCGTCCGCCAGCGGCTCGAACTCGTAGTCCTTCTCCTGATAGCCGATCTTGCGATAGGTCTTGCATTCGTCGCACGATTCGGCCTTGATGGCTTCGCTGCCGCCTTCGATCCCGTGATACGCGATGCCCTTCGTCGAATCGCAGTGCGAGCATTTGGTGCGCACCATGTGCCACTCGGTCGTGCACAGCCCGCACTGCAGGAAACGGTAGCCCTGATACTGGCCGCCCACCCGCACGACGCTCGCGACCGGATGGGTGCCGCACACCGGGCACAGCCCCGGCTGGTCGAGATACGGCACGTCGGCCGGCGTCACGCGGCTCGCGAGGTCCGTCCACGCGACCTGCAGCGCGGCCATCAGGAACGGCGCGGTGGCCGGGTCGACCTCGGCGAAGCGCAGCGCGAGGATCGCATCGGCCTGCGCGTCGAGCTCGGCAGGCGCCATCAGGCGCAGCCGGTCGAGCAGCTTCGCGAGCGGCGGATTGACAAGCCCGGCGCCTTCGACGCGATCGAGCAGTTCATACAGCACGGCGCGCCAGCGCGCATCGCGCTCGCCGTCGAGCGCCGGCACGAGCGGCATCGAATGTTCCTGCGCGCGCGCGATCGCTTCCTTCGACGGCAGCGGCAGCGCCAGCGTCTGCAGCGTCGCGTGCTGCGCGTCGGCGACGGTGGCCATCAGCCGCAGGTAGCCGCTGATCGGGTTCAGGTCGGCAAGCTTGCGCAGCCGCGCGGCGCGCGCCGCGAATGCGGTCGCGCGCTCCGGCAGGCGAAAGCGCGGAATGGCCGAATGATCGAGCGCCGAGATCTCGGTCGGTTCGAGAATGCGTTGTGTCACGACAATATCTTCCAAAAAAACAAGCGCCGACAGGTCGGCGCTTCGGGCGGTTCCGACGGCTGACGGGGCGGCCCGCCGCAATCGGCGTGCCGCCCCGCTCCGCTGCGCTACTTCACGCTTTCACGGAACCACTTCGGGTGATGCTTGCGGGCCCAGCCCAGCGTGACGGTGCCGCGCACCATCGCGCCGATCGAACCCTTCACCCACAACGCCGCGTAAATGTGCACGATGATGCTCGCGATCAGCACGAAGGCCGCCACGGCATGCACGACAGCGGCCGCGCGGATCACCCCGATCGGGAAGTAGAACGAGAAATAGCGCCGCCAGATCACGATTCCCGACAGCAGGAGCAGCAGCAGGCACGCCACCAGCGTGAAGAATAGCAGCTTCTGCCCGGCGTTATAGCGCCCGACCGGCGGCAGCTTGTCTTCCTGGTTGGTCAGCACGTCGCCGATCTGCTTCAGCCACTGCCGGTCGTCCGCGTCGAGCGCATTGTGGTGCCAGAAGCGCACCACGAGAATCGCGAACGACACGAACATCACGAGGCCGACGAACGGATGCAGGATCCGCGTCCACTGGCCGCCGCCGAACAGCGCGGTCAGCCAGAACATCGACGGATGGAACAGCGCGAGCCCGGACAGCGCGAGCAGCACGAACGTGATCGCGGTGATCCAGTGGTTCGTGCGCTCGTTCGGCGTGTAGCGGACGATCAGGTTGGGGTCGTCGTGGCTCATTTCGCGTCCTCCTTGATGCGTCGCGCCTCGTCCCGGGCGGCGGCTTCTTCGTCGTCTGTGACCTCGTTCGGACCGACCCGCGTGTAGTGGAAGAACCCGGCCAGCGCGGTCAGCGCGAGGCCCGCGACCGCGAGCGGTTTCGCGATGCCCTTCCACAGCTTCACCATCGGGCTGATCGACGGATTGTCGGGCAGCCCGTGGTACAGCGACGGTTTATCGGCGTGATGCAGCACGTACATCACGTGCGTGCCGCCGACGCCCTGCGGGTCGTACAGCCCCGCATGCTCGAAGCCGCGCTCCTTCAGGTCCTCGATCCGCTCGGCCGCGTGCTGCTTCATGTCCTCCTTGGTGCCGAACACGATCGCGCCCGTCGGGCAAGTCTTCACGCAAGCCGGTTCCTGGCCGACCGCGACGCGGTCGGAACAGAGCGTGCACTTGTATGCGCGATGATCCTTCTTCGAGATCCGCGGCACGTTGAACGGGCAGCCGGTCACGCAGTAGCCGCAACCGATGCAGTTCTCCTCGTGGAAATCGACGATCCCGTTGTTGTACTGCACGATCGCACCCGGCGACGGACACGCCTTCAGGCAGCCCGGATCCTCGCAGTGCATGCAGCCGTCCTTGCGGATCAGCCACTCGAGGTCGCCCGCCGGGTTCTCGTATTCGGAGAACCGCATGACCGTCCACGAATGCTCGCTCAGGTCGGCCGGGTTGTCGTACACGCCGACGTTGGTGCCGACTTCGTCGCGCAGGTCGTTCCACTCCATGCATGCCGTCTGACATGCCTTGCAGCCGATGCACTTCGATACGTCGATCAGCTTCGCGACGCTGCCGGTCACCGGTTCGCGCACCGTGGGCGGCGGCGTCGTGGTGGCCGAGACGCGCTTGATATCCAGCGATTGCAATGCCATCTCTTTCCCCTTACGCCTTTTCGACCTTCACCAGGAACGACTTGAATTCCGGTGTATAGGAGTTGCCGTCGCCCACGGACGGAGTCAGGGTATTGGCGAGATAGCCGGGCTTCGTCAGACCCTTGAAGCCCCAGTGCAACGGGACGCCGACCGTCTGGACCTTCTTGCCGTCGACCGTCAGCGGCTTGATCCGCTTCGTGACGAGGGCGACCGCGACGATGTAGCCGCGCTTGGACGACACCTTCACGCGCTCGCCATGCGCGACGCCGACCTCCTTCGCGAGGTCTTCGCCGATCTCGACGAATTGCTCGGGCTGGATGATCGAATTCAGCCGCGCATGCTTGGTCCAGTAGTGGAAATGCTCGGTCAGCCGGTAGGTCGTCGCCACGTGCGGGAAGTCCGCCACCTTGCCGAACGACGCACGGTCGTCCGGGAACACGCGGGCGGCCGGGTTGTTCAGCGCCAGCGGGTTGTTCGGGTGCAGCGGGTTCGCGCCGAGCGGCGTCTCGAACGGCTCGTAGTGCTCGGGGAACGGACCTTCGTTCATCCCCGCGCGGGCGAAGAAGCGCGCGACGCCTTCCGGGTTCATGATGAACGGCCCCATCCCGTTCTCGGGCGGTTCGTCCGCCTTGAAGTCCGGAACGTCGGCGCCCTTCCACGCGCTGCCGTTCCAGCCGATCAGCTTGCGGGTCGGGTCGAACGGCTTGCCGGCGACGTCGCACGATGCGCGGTTGTACAGGATCCGCCGGTTCGCCGGCCACGCCCACGCCCAGTTCAGCGTCTGGCCGATGCCGGTCGGGTCGGCGTTGTCGCGCCGCGCCATCTGGTTGCCGGCCTGCGTCCACGCACCGCAGAAGATCCAGCAGCCGCTCGCGGTCGTGCCGTCGTCCTTCAGTTGCGCGAACGCGGCGAGCTGCTCGCCCTTCTTCACGAGCGTCTTCGCCGGATCCTTCGGATCGGGCAGATCGGCGAGCGCTTTCCCGTTGAACTCCATCGCCAGCTCTTCGGGCGTCGGGCTTTCCGGGTTCGCGTACGGCCAGGTCAGGTTCACGATCGGGTCCGGGTACTTGCCGCCGTCCTTCTGGTACATCTTGCGCATGCGCAGGAACAGCCCCGACATGATCTCGAGGTCGCTCCTCGCCTCGCCGGGCGGCTCCGCGCCCTTCCAGTGCCACTGCAGCACGCGGCTCGAACTGACGAGCGAGCCGTTTTCCTCCGCGAAGCAGGTGGTCGGCAGGCGGAACACCTCGGTCTGGATCTTCGACGCATCGACGTCGTTGTAGTCGCCGTGATGCTTCCAGAACTCGGACGTCTCGGTCGCGAGCGGATCCATGATCACGAGCCACTTCAGCTTCGCGAGACCGGCCGCCGTCTTCACCTTCGACGGCGCCGCCGCGAGCGGGTTGAAGCCCTGGCAGATGTAGCCGTTCATCTTGCCGGCATTCATCAGCTCGATCGCCTGCAGCAGGTCGTACTGCTTGTCCAGCTTCGGCAGGTAGTCGTACGCCCAGTTGTTTTCGGCGGTGGCCGCGTCGCCCCACCACGACTTCATGAAGCTGACGTGGAACGCCTTGTAGTTCTTCCAGTAGCTCAACTGGTTGGGCCGCAGCGGCTGCTGCACGCGCTTCTTGATGTACGCGTCGAAATCCTGCTCGGCCTGCATCGGCAGCGTCATGTAGCCGGGCAGCAGGTTCGACATCAGCCCGAGGTCGGTCAGCCCCTGGATGTTCGAGTGGCCGCGCAGCGCGTTCATCCCGCCGCCGGCGATGCCGATGTTGCCGAGCAGCAGCTGCACCATCGCGCCGGTGCGGATGATCTGCGCGCCGATCGAGTGGTGGGTCCAGCCGAGCGCGTACAGCACCGTGCCGGCGCGGCCGGGCACGGCCGTGGTCGCGAGCATCTCGCACACCTTCAGGAACTTGTCCTTGGGCGTGCCGCAGACCTGCTGGACCATGTCCGCCGTATAGCGCGCGTAGTGCTGCTTCAGCAAGTTGTATACACAGCGCGGATGCTGCAGCGTCGGATCGACCTTCGCGAAGCCGTCGTCGCCGCGCTCGTAGTCCCAGCTCGATTTGTCCGGGTACGCGTGTTTCTCCGCGTCGTAGCCGGAATAGATGCCGTCGTTGAACGCGAAATCCTCGCGCACGATGAACGAGAAGTCCGTGTAGTTCTTCACGTACTCATGCTGGATCTTGTCGTTCGTCAGCAGATAGTTGATGACGCCGCCCAGGAAGACGATGTCGGTGCCGGTGCGGATCGGCGCGTAGTAATCGGCCACCGAGGCCGTACGCGTGAAGCGCGGGTCGACGACGATCAGCCGCGCCTTGCGGTGCGCCTTCGCCTCCGTTACCCACTTGAAACCGCACGGATGGGCCTCGGCTGCATTGCCGCCCATCACGAGAATCACGTCCGCGTTCTTGATGTCGACCCAATGGTTCGTCATCGCTCCACGGCCAAACGTCGGGGCAAGACCTGCCACCGTCGGGCCATGTCAGACACGCGCCTGATTGTCGAATGCGAGCATCCCGAGACTGCGGATGGTCTTGTGCGTCAGGTAGCCGACCTCGTTGCTGCCCGCCGACGCGGCCAGCATGCCGGTCGTGAGCCAGCGGTTGACCTTCGCGCCGTCTTCGGCCGTCTCGACGAAGTTCGCGTCGCGGTCGGCCTTCATCAGCTTCGCGATGCGGTCGAGCGCGTCGTTCCACGAGATGGGTTCCCACTTGTCCGAGCCGGGCGCGCGATACTCGGGGTGCGTCAGGCGGTTCGGGCTGTGGATGAAGTCGATCAGGCTCGCGCCCTTCGGGCACAGCGTGCCGCGATTGACGGGGTGGTCGGGATCGCCTTCGATATGGATGATGCTCGGCTGCGCGTTCTTCGCGCCGTCGCCGAGGCCGTACATCAGGATGCCGCAACCTACTGAACAGTAAGGGCAGGTGTTGCGCGTTTCGACGGTGCGCGCCAGTTTGTACTGCCGGACTTCGGCCAGCGCTTCGGACGGAGAAAAGCCCATCAGGGCAAGACTCGATCCGGCAAGCGACGTGGCCGTCACCTTCAGGAACTGGCGCCGGGACATTTGTAGCATGATGGTCTCGGCGTTATTGTGGGGTGGGGTGCAACTGAAAGGAATTATAGACAGTTCAGGCAACTATGATCGAATCCTCGGATCAATACCGATTGGTCCGATTAATCCGAGATGATCCGCGTTCCGCGCGCAACCCGACCGTCATGAAACGACAGATCACTTCCGAAGCCACTCGTCTCGCCCAGCAGCAGGCCAACTGGGCCCTCACCGCGTTCAAGCGCTTCTCGTCCGACCGCTGCTCCGCGATGGCCGCGGGCATCGCGTTTTTCTCCGCGTTCTCGCTCGCGCCGACCCTCGTGATGGTGATCGCGGTGGCCGGCTGGTTCTACGGTGACGACGCCGCGCGCGGCCAGGTGTTCGAACAGGCGCACCAGTTGATCGGCGACGACGCGGCGGCCTCCATCCAGACGATCGTGCAGAACGCGCACCGCGCGGGCGAGCGCGGCGGCCTCGCCACGCTGATCTCGTTCGCCGCGCTCGCGATCGGCGCGTCGGCCACGTTCGCGTCGCTCAGCGCGGCGCTCAGCGTGATCTGGCCGGCCACCGAAAGCCGCTGGTCGAGCATGCTCGGCCTCGTGCGCGTGCGGCTGATCTCGTTCGGGCTGGTGCTCGGCGTCGCGTTCCTGCTGATCGTGTCGCTCGTGCTCGACACGGCGATCACCTTCATCGGCACCTGGCTGCTCGGCAATTCGCCGTACGTGGTCGTCACCAACTTCATCCAGTTCTTCGTCGGCATCGCGGTGCTCGCGGCCGCGTTCGCGTCGCTGATGAAGTTCCTGCCCGACGCGCGCGTCGCGTGGCGCGACGCCGCGATCGGCGGCATCGTGTCCGCGATCCTGTTCTCCGGCGGCAGGAAGCTGTTCGCGCTGTATCTCGCGCATGCGGGCACCGCCAGTGCGTTCGGCGCGGCCGGATCGTTCGCGGTCCTGCTGATGTGGCTGTACTTCTCCGCGATCGTGCTGCTGCTCGGCGCGGAATTCGCGGCGGCGCGCGGCGATGCGCATCGGCCGGCCGAGGATTCGGCGCCGGCCGGGTCGGCTCAAGTTGCTCAACCTGGCCACGCCGATCATCGCCCGCGCGACGACTGATTCACCCGCCCTTGCAAGCGGCCGCGCTTCGATCGCGCGCGCGCCCGGCACACGCGCCGCCCCTTTGCAACCCCGTCGCCCCGCAGCGCATTCGCGCGGCGTCGGCGCATGCGTTGCTCGCCGACATGCAGACACCTGCAATGGCAAACGTTTGCATGCCCTCGTTTTGTTGCTGCAACGGGCCGAAACAGGCGGTTCACCGGCATGCGCGCCACCGATTGAAACAATCGCGGCGCAGCAATTGTCAACTGTTTCATAAACAGGAACAGTTGCTGATGTGCTTGATATATATGGACTTTTCCGCGCTGTTACCTTTTCGAGACACTTTATTTTTTGAGCTTTCTTGCGTGTATGGCACTGAGCTATTCTCCAATCCGCAACAAATAACGATGAATCACTTGCGTGGAGAAACTCAACGATGAAGAAACTTGCTCTCTCGACCCTCTCGCTCGCGCTGCTGGGCGCTGCTGGTGCTGCTCAGGCGCAATCGAGCGTGACGCTGTATGGCGTGATCGACACGTCGATCACCTATGTTCACGGTAACGATGGTCAAGGTAACAATTCGTGGTCGATGGGTAGCGGCAACCTGCAAGGCGCCCGCTTCGGCCTGAAGGGTTCGGAAGACCTCGGTGGCGGCCTGAAGGCGATCTTCCAGTTGGAAAACGGCTTCAACTCGGCAACGGGTGCATTGGGCCAAGGCCAGCGCATGTTCGGCCGCCAGGCTTTCGTCGGCCTGCAAAGCGACCAGTACGGTACGCTGACGCTGGGTCGCCAGTACGACCCGCTCGTCGACCTGGTCCAGGCGGTCACGGCTGACAACTACTTCGGCAGCGTGTTCGCCACGCCGGGCGACGTCGACAACAACGACAACAGCCTGCGCGTCAGCAACGCGATCAAGTACACGTCGCCGGTCTGGGCAGGCCTCCAGGTCGAGGCGATGTACGCACTCGGCGGTGTCGCCGGCGCAACCGGCAAGGGTCAGACGTGGGCGGCGGCTGCAGCCTACAACAACGGCCCGCTCGGCCTGGCTGCAGGTTACTTCCACGCGAACAACTCGGCTCCGCTGAGCCCCGCTGGCGTGCGCACCGGCTGGGCCGGCACGTCGGACGCGATCTTCGACGGTTCGGGCAGCTTCATCAACAACGCATACACGTCGGCATCGTCGATCGGCATCGCGCAAGCCGCCGGCCAGTATGCATTCGGCCCGGTGACGTTCGGCCTCGGCTACAGCAACGCACAGTACAAGGCTGACGCGAACTCCGGCTTCGGCACGAACCAGAAGTACAACACGGGTCGCGCATTCGTCACGTACCAGGCATCGGCACCGCTGCTGCTCGGCCTCGGCTACATCTACACGAAGGGTAGCGGCCAGACCGACGCCAAGTATCATCAGGTTTCGCTCGGCGCGGACTACTCGCTGTCGAAGCGTACGGACATCTACCTGGTTGGCGCATATCAGCACGCAAGCGGCCACAACGCCGACGGCAGCGAAGCGCAAGCGTCGATCGGCTCGTACGGCATCGCCGGCAAGAGCTCGCAGGAAATCGTCGCACTCGGCCTGCGTCACAAGTTCTAAAAACGAAGTATCCGGTGTGCACGGCGTCTCCGACGCCCTGTCGCCGACCTGGAAAGCCAGCCCCGGTTTCGGCCGCGGCTGGCTTTTTTTCGTCCGCCTCCGGCGAGCGAGCCGGCATTCGCTGCACGGGCTGCCGGGCAAACCGCGCCCCGATGCATGCTTGCTTGCCGGCAACGGCACCTTGCGGCTGTCAGCGGCCCGGAACACCGTTTCCGAATGGTCGGGCAGGTCGCCATTTCTCCGTACGACGGCTACCATCCGCACAGCCGGCACCGCCCGCTTCATCCGATGCGCGACTTGTTGGCCGCACGTGTCGATTTCGGCAGGCGTCGTCCGTCGTATCGATGGCGGCATCCGGTTTGCCGCGGCCCCATACAGACAGGAGACTCGTCATGACGATTCAGAAGATCACGCCATTCCTCTGGTATTCGACGCAAGCCGAAGAAGCAGCGGCCTTCTATGCCGGCATCTTTCCGGATTCGCGCGTCGTGCGCGTCACGGCGGTGCCCGGCACCGACGGCACGCGGATGGTCGAATTCGAGCTGTTCGGACAACCGTTCTTCGCGATGAGCCACCCGCGCACGGAGACGTTCAACCACGCGATCTCGCTGCTCGTCAGTTGCGCGGACCAGGCGGAACTCGACCGCTACTGGAGCGCCCTGCTCGACAACGGCGGCACGGCCGACGGCTGCGGCTGGCTGAGGGATCGTTATGGGGTGTCGTGGCAGATCGTTCCGGAGGCGCTCATCCCGATGATGGCCGACCGCGACGCGGTCAAGGCGGGACGCGTGGCCGCCGCGATGATGCAGATGACCAAGTTCGACGACGCCGCGCTGAAGGCCGCCTTTGCGGGCACCGCGGGCTGACGAAACGCGTCGGGCCGCGCTGGCGTGACGCCGCACCGGCTCGCCTGCACGCACCCGGCTCGACCGTTTGCGCATGCAGCCGGCTCGCACGCGTTCGCTATCCGTCGCTGGCCGGCCAGCCGGTAGCGTGCATCGTTGGCGCCGACTGCTACGCCGACAGCATCGACTCGACCGTCCGCCGCGCGAAGCCGATGAATTCGGCTAGCGGTTCGCCCGACAGGATCGCCGCGCCCGCTTCGCCATCGAGATAGGCGGCACGCGCGGCCGCCACGACCGGCCGGTGCGCGTCCGGCAAGCGCGCCAGCACCCACGCCGCGGCGACGTCCTTCGGCGCGATCCTGCCGGTCGCGGCGCTGTACCAGATGCGCGCGAGCGCGAGCACCACGTTGCATTCGTCGCCGCGCCAGTCCGGCTCGGCATTCCACTGCGCAACGGTGGCGAGCAGCGCGGCGCCGAAATCGCGCGGGCACCGGCTCGAACAGCACGGCCGCGGGCGGCCCGACCAGCGCGACACCGTGCTGCCGCACCTTCGTCAGCAGGATCGCCAGATCGTGATCGACGAGCGGCGCTTCGACGATGCTGGCTTCCAGGTCGCGACGCAGCCATTCGCCGAATTGCAGTTCGCGGCGCGCCGGATGACGCCACGGCACCACGTCGCCGTGCGCGACGACGGTGACCTCCAGCGCGCGCATGCCGCCTGCGTGGCCGGGAGGCGCCGACGCAGCGAGCAGGTCGTACATCAGCGCACGCCTCGCCGTTTCGTCGGGCCGCACGGCCACCGTCACCAGCAGATCGATGTCACTGCGCGGTTTCAAGCCGCCGTCGAGCGCCGAGCCGAACAGGTGGATTGCTTCCATCGTCGCACCGAGATGCCGCTCGATCGCGGCGCGCGCGGCAGCGACCTGCCCGGCGATTTCAGACGGAACGAATTCAGTCACGATGCGCGGGCCTCGCGATGCGCACGCAACAGGCGCGGCGGGAGCGACGAGGTAACGAGAGCGACGGGCTGCGGCGGTACGACGGCACGCGGATGACGATGGCCGTCCGGCGTTGCGCACGCGCGGCGCGGCACGCCATTGGCCACATGGCTCGAATCGCACATCGCCGGCGCTGCGCGTTTTCGCTGCCGCGCGGCTTGCGCGGCGCAATAAAAATCCCCGCACGCTTTCGCGTACGGGGACCGCGGGACATCGCAACGGCTGCCGACATGCGTTCGGCAGCGTTGCTGCGGCATTACGCTGCCGCGTCCTTCAGCTTCTTCAGCGCACGTGCCTTCACGCGCACGCTGGCCGGCTTCGCCGGGAACCAGCGCTCTTGACCCGTGAACGGATCCTTGCCGAAGCGCTTCTTCTTCGCCGGCACGACTTGCGCCGTGATCTTCAGCAGACCCGGCAGCGTGAACTCGCCTGCGCCCTTCTTGTGAACCGAGCCCAGCACGACGTTCTCGAGTGCGGCGAGCACTGCCTTGACCGCCTTCACTTCGACAGCTGCGCGCTCAGCGATGTGCGTTGCGAGCGATGCCTTCGTGAACTTGTCCTTCAGCGGCGTCGGAGCAGCCGGTGCTGCCTTTGCGACAGCCTTCTTGGCCACTACTTTCTTCGCGGGCGCAGCCTTTTTGGCAGCCACTTTCTTGGTCGCCGGTGCGGCAGCCTTCTTGGCCACCTTTTTTGCGGAAGTCGCCATGTTTCTCCTACCAGGTGTGGTCGTTGGATACACGAAGCGTGCAACGCGCGCGCTTCAACGCCGGATTCTACAAGCGCCTTGTCGCTTCGTGCAGTACTTTTATGCGTTTTCGCGGGGTTTCCCGCAGGTTTTGTTGCGCGCGACCGACTTCATCGACGCTCGAGCGTGAAAAAACGCCTTCACGTAGGCGCTCAAACGGGGCGAATGCGAATTACGTTCGATATTTGCGCACCTATACTGGGCCCGCTCAATGCCCGGATGCCTCCATGCGCGAAGTCAGATACGTCAAAGGACTCGACGGCCTGCGAGCCCTCGCCGTCATCCTCGTTTTCCTGTCCCACAAGGGCCACGTCCTTGCCATCGACGTCGGCAAGCTTGGCGTGTGGACGTTTTTCCTCATCAGCGGATTCCTGATCGTCGGCGAACTGCATCGCAACCGCCAGGCGGTCGAGCGCGGCGCCATGACGCGCCGCCACGCGCTCGCGCTGTTCCTCGCGAAACGCGCGCTGCGGATCTTTCCCGTGTACTACCTGCTGCTCGCGGCGCTCGCGATCGCGCACGCGCTGTTCTACCAGCGCGGCGTCAATCTCGGGCTCGCATGGCATGCGGCGTTCCTGTCGAATTACTGGATCGGCGTCGTCAAGGATGGCTGGCCGGGCTCCACGTCGCACTTCTGGAGCCTCGCCGTTGAACAGCAGTTCTATCTGATCGCGCCGCTCGCGCTGCTCGCGGTGCCCGCCGCGCGCCACGTCGCGCTCAGTGTGGCGGCCGTCGCGCTGTGCGCGGTCGCGCATCTCGCGCTCTACCTGGCGGACGCATCGCCGGTGCTGATCTATGCGTTTTCCCCGTGGAATTTCGCGTTGATCGCGCTCGGCGGCGTCGGCGCGATGGCGCTCGCCGATCGCGGCGCGGCCGCCGCGCGCCGCGTACCGCCGGGCTGGCTCGGCGCGGCAGGCGTCGCCTTCTTCCTCGCGCTGCCCGCCTGCACGGCGTTGCCCGATGCGGCTGCAGGGCTCGCCGATCTCGGCCTGTCCGCGTCGCTCGGCGCGCTGATGCTGTGGATCGTCAGCGAGCCCGAGCATCCCGTCGTCGCGCTGCTCGACTGCGCGCCGCTCGCCTATCTCGGCACGATCAGCTACGGCTTCTACCTGTTCCACAACCTGATCCCGGCGCGTTTCGGCGCGCTGCCCGCGTCCTTCGCGCACGTGCCGATGCCGGACCTCGTCCGCGACGCGCTGCCGGAAATGCTGCAATTCGCGCTCGCCGTACTGCTCGCGCACCTGTCGTGGCGCTATCTCGAAAAGCGGCTGCTCGACTTCAAAAAGCCGATCGCCGCGATGCTGGCCCGGCACTTCGCCGCGCAGCCGAGCGCGTCGCCGCGCTGAGCGGCGCGCCGACGCGGTGCGCGGCCGGAACCGGATCGGAACGCGTCGATACCGGTGACGACGTCCGGCGGGATGGCAGCCGATGCGTCATCGCGCGACATCCGCGCGACGCGCGAGCGTCGCGCATACCGCGCAATCCATCCACCGATCCGGTCACGCGGCGAATGCCGCGGCACCGGTTTCACGCACGACGTCCTGCCGCGTCGACAGACGTCGCGCGTCGCGCGCCACCACCCCGCACCCATTCCCGGCGCCGCACGCAAACGTCGCGCACCATGCTCGTGCGCCGCAAATACAAAAAAGCCCCGGCGCGCGAGCGGCCGGGGCCAACGGAACAACCACCACCTGAAACGACGGAGCGCGCGGCCGCTTAAGCGACGGCAGCCAGCGCGGGGAGGCAGGTACGCAGGTACGCCTCGAATTCGCGGCTCACTTCCGGATGCTGGAGCGCGAGCTCGACGGTTGCCTTCAGATACCCGAGCTTGCTGCCGCAGTCGAAACGCGTACCGTAGTAGCGATACGCGAGCACCTGTTCGTTCGCGAGCAGCGACTGGACGGCGTCGGTGAGCTGCAGTTCGCCGCCCGCGCCGGGCTTGAGCTTGCGCAGATGATCGAAGATCGTCGGCATGAACACGTAGCGGCCGACCACGCCGAGGTTCGACGGCGCATCCTCCGGCGCCGGCTTCTCGATGATGCCCGACAGCTTGATGATGTCCTCTTCCCATTCCCGGCCTTCGACGACGCCGTACGAGCGGCTGTCCTCGCGCGGGATCGTCTCGACCCCGATCACCGAGCTGTGATAGTGGTCGAACACGTCGACGAGCTGCTTGAGCACCGGCTGTTCGCCGTGCAGCAGGTCGTCGGCGAGGATCACCGCGAACGGCTCGCCGTGCACGAGCTTCTCCGCGCACAGCACCGCATGGCCGAGGCCGAGCGCTTCCGGCTGCCGCACGTAGAAGCAGTTGACGTGGCTCGGCTTGATGCCGCGCACGAGCTCGAGCAGCTTTTCCTTGCCGCGTGCCTCGAGTTCGGCCTCGATCTCGTACGACTTGTCGAAATGATCCTCGATCGCGCGCTTGCTGCGCCCGGTGACGAAGATCATCTCGGTGATACCGGCGTTGATCGCTTCCTCGACCGCGTACTGGATCAGCGGCTTGTCGACGACGGGCAACATTTCCTTCGGGCTCGCCTTCGTTGCCGGGAGGAACCGCGTGCCGAGACCGGCAACGGGGAACACGGCCTTGGTGACTTTCAACATGTTCGCATCCTGATAGCGTTGTCTGCGCCGCGTCGACCCGCGACCCGGCGCGATTGTGTTCCGAACGGCATATCGAGAATCGACGGCACTGCCAATTCCGCTCCGCTCATTTTCGATATGAACTGATTGCCCAATTATTCCGGAAAAAAATATAATCGTTTCAGGCCGGTCGATATTGCCGAACCGATTGCCGGAGCAGAAACAAATTACCGATTTTCCGGATACAAATTCTTACGATTCGAATTCCTCGATATAGGGCACGCCGCCCCGTTCGAGGCCTGGGCGGATCGGTTCGTTCTTCAGCGCCTCGCGGTACGCCGACAGCACGGCCATGACCAGTAGTACTGCAGCGCTCGCGATCCAATGCATGTCCATCTTGCCGCTCCTTGCATCAATCAACTGGAGCTTCAAACTATCAGAAAAAAATCGGCAAATAATTCAGGCGGCTCTCGGAACCGCTTTCAGTTCTCGATAAACCCATGATGCGGAATACCGATATTTCCGGACGAGATTTTTTTATTCATTGACGGAATTCTTGCGCATTACGATTGGATGAAACTTCCCGTCCATCCGTCGCAAGGAATCGAATCGCATGCAAGCTTTCAGCGGATCGTCTCTGGCCGCGCCGCCCGTCGCCGACCACAAGGAACACGTGATCGACGCGATGCGCGGCTTCGCGGCGCTGCTCGTCGCCTATTTCCACTGCCGCCAGGTCGTCTGGGTCGGCATGCAAAGCTTCCATCATGCTTACGGCCACGCGCTGAGCCCCGGCGCGATCGCCGGCTACCTGACCTTTCCGTTCGCGTGGGGCTCTGCCGGCGTACCGATCTTCTTCGTGATCAGCGGCTACTGCATCCACCGCAACGCGGCGCTCAAGCTAGCGGCGAACCCCGCGTACCGGCTCGACGCGCCGAACTTCTGGGTGCGCCGCTTCGCGCGCATCTACCCGGTGCTGCTCGCCGCGCTGCTGTTCACGCTCGCGCTCGACGCGGTCAGCCTGCAGATCGAGCCGGTCAGCCACAAGATCCGCGACGTCGGCGTCGTCGCGTTCCTCGTGAACCTGTTCTCGCTGCAGGGCGTCGCCGGCTATACGTACGGGTCGAACGGCGCGCTGTGGACGCTGTCGCTCGAAGTGCAGTTCTACGCGATCTACCCGCTGCTGTTCGCGCTGCGCCGGCGCATCGGCATGCCGGCTGTCGTGGCCGCGGTCGCGCTCGTCAACGTCGCGTCGGCGTGGCTGCTCGAACGGCACGACCTGCAGTTCTTCACGTCCTACTGGCTGTCCTGGACGATCGGCGCGTGGATCGCCGACGTGCGCGCGCAGCAGTCGCGCGGCACGGCCGTCGTGCCGTCGCGCGCATGGTACGTCGCGGCCGCGGTGCTGCTCGCCGCCGGCTGCGGCGCGTTCCATTTCGGCCAGTACGGCGCGTTCCAGCTGTGGTCGGCCGGCTTCGCGTGCTTCCTGTACCGCGCCCTCGCCCGCCCGCCGCGCGCCACGCCGCCGCTGCGCGTGCTGAGCTGGTTCGGCGACTTCAGCTACTCGCTGTATCTCGTCCACCTGCCGCTGTTCGTCTGCCTCGGCTCGGTGCTGTTCCACTCCGAGCTGCAACTGTCGATCTGGCCGTCGTTCGCGTTCATGGCCGTCGCGATTCCGGTGGCGTACCTGTTCTACCGGATGTTCGAACGGCCGGCGATGATGTGGTCGGCCAGCTTCAAGCCGACCCGCACCGCCCGCGTCGTCGCGTCGACGCCCGAACAGGCGGCCTGACGCCGGGCGGCCGGCCCGTCCGGCTCCGGAGCCCTCGCGCGGCGTCCCGCCGCTCGGGGGCTTTTTCACGGCTGGCACGCGGTTGCAGGCCGGCTCGACAAGGGACCGGCAGCCTGCCGCGCGCCGACCGCGCCACGGCCCGCGCAAGCCGCCGGTGCGCGGTTTCCTCGGTACGACTGCGACGGTGTCCTGCTCGCGTCACGTTGCCGACGGCCCGCTCCCGTTCCGGATGACGATCGGCCGCGATCACGCCGACTCGGACTCGGGCTCGAGCCCGCCAGCCCGCCCCAACCACGCGCCTCGCCCGCCGAAAGACGAAGCCCCCGCACGGCACGACGCCGCACGGAGGCTCGTTTCCCGCCGGCGCGCGCCGGCTGCTATTTCTTCGCTTTCGCGGCCCGGGCGGCCTTCGCCGTATCGGAGAGAATCTTCTCGACCCGCTCCACGTAGGTTTCGGTCCCGAACCGCCGCACCGCGGTCGCGCGCCCGCTCGCGACGAGCCGCTCGCGCAGTGCGCCGTCGCGCTTGAGCGCCGCCAGCGCATCGGCCAGCGCGGCCGCGTTGCCCGGCTCGCAGAGCAGCCCGTTGTCGCCGTCCTCGATGATCTCGACGACGCCGCCCGCACGCGCCGCGACGACGGGTCGGCGCGCGAGCATCCCCTCGACGATCACCCGCCCGAACGGTTCGGGCGTGATCGACGTATGCGCGACGACGTCGACGGCCGTCATGCACGCGGCCACGTCGCGCTGGAATCCGAGGAAATGCACGCGCTCGTCCATCCCGTGCTGCGCGACGTATTCGTGCAGTTGCGCCGCATAGTCGTCCTCGCCGAACAGCGGCGCGCCGACCAGCACCACGTGCATGTCCGGATGCCGCGCGGCGGCCTCCAGCAGCACGTGCTGCCCCTTCCAGCGCGCGAGCCGGCTGAACGAACCGACCAGCCATGCGTCCGTCGGCAACCCGAGGCGCGCGCGCAGCGCCGCCTGGCTCACGCCTTCCAGCGCATCGAACGGTTCGGCCGAGATGCCGTTGAACACGACGTCGACGTGCTGCGGCGTGAAGCCCGTCAGCGCGCGGAACGCCTGCGCGGATGCATCGGAGTTCGCGATCACGCGCGTGACGCCGAGCCGCGCGCAGTACTTGATCGCCTGCAACTGCTTGCCGCCGAAATGGTCGGCGCTGACGATGTCGCGCAAATGCCAGACCACCGGCTTGCGCGCGAGCCGCCCGGCAAGCGCGGCGACCACCATCGCGCGTTGCGTGTTCGCGTAGATCACCTCCGCGCGGCGCGCGCGCCGGGCCACGTCGCGCACGAGCCGCACGAGCTGCTTCACCGCGCCGAACGACACGCCGCCCTGCTTGCGCACGCCCGCGAGCGCGCCTTGGTCGACCACGTCGACGCGTGCGCCGATCTCGTCGAGCGCCGCGCGGAACGGGCCGTCGTCGAACAGCAGCACGTCGGCGTTCGCGCGCATGTGCTTCATGATCTCGAGCAGCGACAGCTCGGCGCCGCCGAGCACGCCGCTCTGATCGAGCACGAGCGTCGCCGGGCCGCGCGCGGCCGGCATCGGCGCGGCCGTGCCGCGCCGCGCGGTCGAGCCGGGCAGCGCTTGCTCCACGTAGTCGAGGAAGCGCTGCCGGAACGTGTCGGCGGAAAACCGCTCCGCGTTCGCGCGGCACGCGTTGGGCGTGAAGCGCTGCGGCGCGCGCTCGAAATCGTCGACGGCCGCGACGATCGCGTGCGGCGTCTGTTCGTCGAAGAACAGGCCGGTCGGGTTCAGGTTCGACTGCGGGTCGAGCACGGTTTCGAGCGCACCGCCCTTGCCGTACGCGATGACCGGCGTGCCGCACGCCTGCGCCTCGACGACCGAGATCCCGAAATCCTCCTCGGCCGCGAACACGAACGCCTTCGCGCGCCGCATCCGGTCGTGCAGCACCGCGAACGGCTGATAGCCCATGATCTCGACGTTCGGGCCGGCCTTCGCGCGGATTTTCTGCATCTCGGGGCCGTCGCCGATCACGACGAGCTTGCGCTCGGGCGTGCGCGAAAACGCTTCGACGATCAGGTCGATCTTCTTGTACGGCACCATCCGCGACGCGGTGAGGTAGAAGTCCTCCTTCGCCGCGTTCAGCGAGAACGCGTCGACGTCGACCGGCGGGAAGATCACCGCGGCGTCGCGGTGGTAGACCTTCTTGATGCGCCGCGCGATGAACGCGGAATTCGCGACGAAGCCGTCCACCGCGTTCGCGGTGCGCGTATCCCAGTTGCGGATGTAATGGAGAATCATCCGCGCGAGCAGCGATTTCGGCCCGTGCGTGAGATTCGACTGTTCCAGATACTGGTGCTGCAGGTCCCACGCATAGCGGATCGGCGAATGCACGTAGCTGATGTGCACCTGGTCCGGCCCGGTCAGCACGCCCTTCGCGACCGCGTGGCTGCTCGAGATCACGAGGTCGTACTCGGACACGTCGAGCTGCTCGATCGCGAGCGGCATCAGCGGCAGGTAGCTGCGGTACTTGGTGCGCGCGAACGGCAGCTTCTGGATGAACGACGTCGTCACCGGCTTGCCGCGCACGAACGCGCGGTCGTCGAGGAAATCGACGAGGCTGAACAGGTCCGCGTCGGGAAAGCACGCGACGATCTGTTCGAGCACGCGCTCGGCGCCCGCGTAGGTGACGAGCCAGTCGTGGACGATCGCCACGCGCAGCGCACGCGCCGGCTGCCGCGCGCCGGCCCGTTCGGCCGGCACCGCGCGGTGCAGCGCGGCGGCGTCGCCCGCGTGGGCCACGGCGGCGTCGGCCGTGGCGAGATTCAGGACGGCGTGTTCCGCCAGATCGCGATTCATGCAGTTCTCCTCGCATTGAGACGGACGAACAGGTCGCGCACGAGTGCACGCAATCCCGGCGTCATCGTGAGCGACCACGCAACGTTCAGCACCAGCACGATCGCGCACAGGCCGATCGACTGGACCAGCCCCGGCCACGCTTGCGCCAGAAACAGGCTAGCGAGCAGGAAGGCGAGATGGGCGAGCATGTCGAGCACGATCGCGCGCATCCGGATCGCCGACAGATACAGCAGCACGCCGTAGTCGACGAGCGCGCGCGCCGCGACGACCACCGCCGCGCCGATCAGCCCGAAGTGATGAATGCCGAGCCACAGGCCGCCGACGAAGAACGGCATCTCGACGAGCCCGGCGAATGCCGCGCGGGCCGGGTTGACCTGCGATTGGATCAGGATGCGTGTGACGCTCGCCTGCCCGACGAGCCATACGCTGATCACGAGCACGCGGCCGACCGGCGCCGAATGCGCGGCGAGATCGGCGCCGACCCACAGCGTGAGGAACGGCGCGAGCGCGAAGATCGCGACGATGCCGACCGGCGTGAACACGCCGTTCAGGAATTCGAGCGACTGGCGCGCGAGGGTATCCGCGTGATCGCGGCCGACCGCCGACAGGCGCGGAAACAGCGTGCGCACCAGTGCGTTCGGCAGCATGTTCAGGCGCGTGACGAGGTTCTGCGGCACCGTGTAGTAGGTGACGAACTTCGCGCCCATGCCGGCGCCGAGCATCACGCGGTCGAGCGTGTCGGCGATCATGCTGGTCGTGCTCGCGATCAGCATCCAGCCGCCGAAGTTGAACAGCCCCTTCGCGGTACCCCACTGCGGCGGATCGATGCGGCGGATGCCGAGCACCTTGATGCTGGCCTGGCCGAGCATCACCGCCGCGATCAGCCGCGCGACGACGGCCGCGGCGAGCACCGTCTGCAGGTTCGGCGCGATCCACCACGCGGCGGCGAGCGGCAGCAGCTGGAACAGGAACGTGCCGATCGTCTGGTTCGTGTTGAACACGCCGAACCGTTCGGCGCCGTTGATTGCGCCGGCGAACACCCACGACACGTTTGCGAGCGGAATCGCGAGCGCGAGCCACGGCAGCGCGAGATACACCTCGTGCTGCATCGCGGCCGACACCTTCGTGAAATACGCGGTGTAGACGAACGCACCGAAATAGATCAGCAACCCGCCCGCGATGCCGGTGCCGAGATTCAGCCAGAACGCGCTCCAGAACACGCGCGCGCTTTCGTCGGCGTCGCCGCTCGCGAGCGCCTTCGAGATGTGGTTCTGCGCGGCCATGCTCATCCCGAGATCGAGGATCCCGAAATAGCCGATCAGCGTCCACACGAGGCTGACGACGCCGTAGCGTTCGACGCCGAGCGCGTGGATGTACGCGGGCACGGTCACCAGCGACACGAAGGTCGGCAGGATCAGCCCGATGAAGTTGATCGAAACGTTCTTGAGTATGCCTTTGTCCATGCTTAAGCCTTGAGTGACGTCGACGACGGCGCGCCGCCCGTCACGGTTTCCAGCGATACATCAGCACCTTGCCGCGCGCGTCTTCCTCGACGAACACGAGGTATTCGCCGTTCTCGCGCCGGAACGCGCTGATGCCGAACGGCACGTCGACCCAGCCGGAGGCCTTGCCGACCTCGGCGCCCGGGCTCATCACGCCCACTTCCTTGCCGGTTTCCTTGTCGTACACGTGGATCTTGCCGACCGGCTCCACCGTGAAGATGTAGCGGCCTTCGACCGTGATCCCGATCAGGTCGAGGATCGGCTTCGCATCGAGCTGCCATGGCAGCGCGACCTGGTAGCGCACCACCGGCGAGCCGCTCGACCACTTGTCGAAGCGCACCAGCACGCGGCCGACTTCCTTGTTGATGCCCGGCTGCGGCGGCGCGTCGGCCGTGTAGCCGGTCACGTACAGCGTGTCCGTCTGCGCGTCGTAGATCGACCGGCGCAGTTGCGTGAACGGCTGCGGCATCGGGTAGGTCGTGACCTTGTCGTACGAATAGATCGGGTTGCCGGCCTTGTCGACGCCGCCGTACTGGAAGCGGTGGATGCCGCGCACGTCGCTCGTGCGCCAGATGTCGCCCTTCGTGTCGACCCACCAGCCCCAGCCGCCCGCCTTCGCCTTGCCCGTCGTGTTGAGCTCGGACTCGTCGGCATCGATCCGGCCGTTGCCGTTCGCGTCGCGCCACAGCCAGTCGCCGCCCGGCGGCTTGTTCGGCACCTTGTCGACCGGCCGCGCGCGGCCCGCGATCAGGCCGGACGGAATCGCGACCTCGCCGTCGCGCTTCGCGTCGAAGCGGTAGATCTTCAGATGATCGGCGTACATGTCGGTCAGGTACAGGAACGTGCGGCCGTCGACGCGCCGCGCGATCGGCATGCCCGGATACTGGTCGGTGTGGAACACGGGGTCGTCCGGATACTTGAAGCGGTTCGACAGGAACCCGACGTATTTCCAGTCCTGGCCGGGCGGCTTCGACAGGTCGAGCTCGAAGCGCTTGTTGCCCGTGTACACGCTGTTCGGCCGCGCGGGGTCGAGCCACGCGCCGTCGACGAACAGCAGCCCCTGCACCTGCCAGCGCAGCTTGCCGTCCGGCGTGTAGCTTTCCAGCACCGCGCCGAGCCCCGCGCCGATCGTGTCGTGGCGCGGCCCGATCCCGTTCATCGATACGTAGACGTTGCCCGCGCGGTCGACGCCGACGCCGGTCAGCCCGTTGAAGCGCTGCGGCCCCGGGCGCCCCGGCACCGGCCCCGCGAAGATGCCGCCGCGCTCGCCGAGCGAGCCCGACTGCGCATAGCCGTTCGCGCCTTTCGAGAAGATCAGGATCTGCTGGCGCGGCCCGTTGTCCGCGACCAGCACGCGCCCTTTCGCATCGACCGCCACGTCCACCGCGTCGGTGCCTGCCGGCAGCGCCGGCGCGTCGTCGAGCTTGCGGCCGTCGGCCCGCACGTGCACGAGATGCGCGGGCCCGCCGAGCGTATCGGTCAGCAGCCACAGCGTGCCGTCGCCCGCGAGCGCGATGCGGCCCGGCTCGTGCGCGCTCCACGTGCCCTTCCGCTGCATCGTCTCCGCGTCGTACACGTCCACCGCGTCGCGCGACGGATTGGTCGCGAACAGCGTCTTGTCGTCGGCCGCGAGGCCGCCCACTTCCGCCTTCGCGTCGCCCACTTCCGAGCGCGCGGGCGCCGGCACCTCGTTCATCATCATGAAGCTGGCGGCCATTCGCGCGCGGCCGGCATCGGCGCGGCCGCCCGGCGCGACGGGCGGCGCCGCGCGAAACGGCGCGGGCTGCTTCATGTCGCCGATCGTGCGCCGCGAGATGCCGAACCATTGCTTGCCCTTGTCCGGCCAGATGCCGGGCGACTGCAGGTGGCCGCGCTCGTTGCCGACGCCGATCGCGACATACGCATACTTGCCGTTCACCGCGATCGCGTTGCCGCCGAGATTGCCCCAGCCGTGCGTGCCGCCGGCGAAGCCGAGCATCTTCCCGTCCTGGTAGACGCTCGCCTCGGCGCCGCTCTCGTCCCAAGGCGCATTCGTATACACCTTGCCGTCGGGCGTCACCGCGATCGCGCGGATGTCGATCTGCGTCCAGCTGCCGTCGCCATAGCCGAACGTGTTGCCGATCCACGAGGTCGTCGCGGGCAACACCGTTTCGGCCGGCACGGCGCTCGTCAGCAGCGCCGCGCATACCGTCACGCCAACCAGAATCAGACGTCGCAATGCGCTTCTCCAGACTCGATGCAACAACGACCGGCGCAGCCTCGGATGGCCGGCGGCTGCGCCCTGTCGCTAAATGGGTTTCAAACGTCGCGATGCAGGTTACAAGCAAAAATAATCACAAGAAATTTGGAAATATTTGGGGATGTTTCCGCCAGAAATATCGAACCGGAACAGGCAGTCAATCCGGCCCGGAAACGGCAATAACGACCGCCTTTCCCGCGCCGCCACGTAGAAAGTTCCGCCCCGCGCCGCGTCTGGCGGCCGCCCGGTGCAAATCTTTCGTCTCGCGACCGTAATAATCGGCATTCGGGTATTTGCCGTCAGATAAATGACGCGCGTTTTTTTACCGATTTCTTTTCCCTAGAATCGTTTTCGATTCCCTATTTCATTTAAAGGCATGCAATACGTACACGCATCGGATGCGGGTCGTGAAGGAGCCGCGCGATGACGGCCCTGTCGCGCCCCGCCGACCTCGCCCCGCCGCAACACGGCCGCATCGTGCAGCTCGACGGACTGCGCGCGATCGCCGTGGGCGCCGTGTTCCTGCAGCACGCGCTGAAGGCGCCGCTGTGGATGGGCGTCGATCTGTTCTTCGTGCTGAGCGGGTTGCTGATCACCGGCATCCTGCTCGATCGCAAGGCGCGCGGGCAGTCGTACTTCAGCCACTTCTACGCACGCCGCATGCGCCGGATCCTGCCGCCGTACGTGCTGCTGCTGGCGGTGTCGACGCTGCTGTTCGGCGCGAGCTGGCTGCCGCACTGGCCGTGGTTCGCGTTCTTCTCGACCAATATCGGGCTGTCGCTCGGCAGCATCGGCCATGACAGCCTGAACGTGCTGTGGTCGCTCGCGGTCGAGGAGCAGTTCTACATCTTCTGGCCGTTCGTCGTGCTGTGGTGCTCGGAGCGCGCGCTGCTGTGGGTCGCCGCCGCGCTGATCGTCGCGGCGCCGGTGCTGCGCGCGATCGCGACGCCGTGGTTCGATTCGTTCTGGCCGATCTACTACCTGACGCCGTTCCGGATGGACCTGCTCGCGGCCGGCGCGTTGCTCGCGATCGTGCTGCGCCGCGACCGGCGCGCGCTGGAGCCGTTCTATCCGCTCGCGATCGTCGGCGCGCTCGTGTCGCTCGCGATCCTCGGCTGGCTGCACCTGTCGTTCCCGCGCTTTCGCGCCGCGAACACGCCGCTGTCGAACGCGGCGCTCTACAGCATCTCGCTGCTGCTGTGCACGTCGATCGTCGTGATCGCGCTGCGCGGGCGCGGCCTCGTGCAACGCGTGCTGACGAACCCGATGCTCGTCTACGTCGGCACCGTCAGCTACACCGTCTACCTGATCCACCTGAGCGTGCTGTACGCGCTGTGGCCGCTGCACCTGAACCGTTTCGTCACGGCCGCGCTGGCGCTTGCGATCACGCTCGCGTACGCGACCCTGAGCTGGTACGGCTTCGAACGGCGCCTGACGCGCGGGCCCGCGCGCCGCGCGCTGCCGGCCGCCGCCGGCACGACCGCCTGAATCTCATCATCCATCGCTTCTACCAGGACAACGCCATGAGCCAAACGCGTAAAAAGGCCATCATCACCGGAATTTCGGGGCAAGACGGTGCGTACCTGACCAAACTGCTGCTCGACAAGGGCTACGAAGTCACCGGCACCTATCGCCGCACCAGCTCGGTGAATTTCTGGCGCATCGCCGAGCTCGGCGTCGACACGCACCCGAACCTGACGCTCGTCGAACACGACCTGACCGACGCGGGCTCGAGCCTGCGCCTGCTCGAACGCACGCAGCCGGACGAGCTCTACAACCTGGCCGCGCAAAGCTTCGTCGGCGTGTCGTTCGACCAGCCGGCGACCACCGCCGAAGTGACCGGCATCGGCCCGCTGAACCTGCTCGAGGCGATTCGGGTCGTGAGCCCGAAGACCCGCTATTACCAGGCGTCGACGTCCGAGATGTTCGGCAAGGTGCAGGCGATCCCGCAAACGGAAACCACCGCGTTCTACCCGCGCAGCCCCTACGGCGTCGCGAAGCTGTACGCGCACTGGATGACCGTGAACTACCGCGAGTCGTACGGCCTGTTCGGCAGCAGCGGGATCCTGTTCAACCACGAATCGCCGCTGCGCGGCCGCGAATTCGTCACGCGCAAGATCACCGACACGGTCGCGAAGATCCGGCTCGGCAAGGCGACCCGGCTCGAGCTCGGCAATCTCGACGCGAAACGCGACTGGGGCTTCGCGCTCGAATACGTCGAAGGCATGTGGCGCATGCTGCAGGCCGACGAGCCCGACACCTACGTGCTGGCGACCAACCGCACCGAAACCGTGCGCGACTTCGTGCGGATGGCGTTCGCGGCGGCCGGCTACCAGCTCGAATGGACCGGCAAGGGCGAGCAGGAGCGCGGCCTCGACGCATCGACCGGCAACGTGCTCGTCGAAGTGAACCCGAAGTTCTACCGCCCCGCGGAAGTCGACTTGCTGATCGGCTGCGCGGACAAGGCGAAAAGCAAACTCGGCTGGGAACCGAAGACGACGCTCGAACAACTTTGCCAGATGATGGTCGAAGCGGATTTGACGCGGAATCAACACCATGACACGTTCTGAGGCCGGGCGTCCGTCGCGCCGTGCATTCGTCACGGGCCTGACGGGCTTCACCGGCCGCTACATGGTCGAACGCCTGCAGGCTGCCGGCTACGACGTCTGGGGCACGGTCGCGCCCGGCACGCCCGGCCCCGCCGATCCGGCGTTCGCGCACTGCACGCTGCTGCCCGTCGACCTGCTCGACGCGCAGGCCATGCGCGCGGCCGCGGCCGACGCGCGGCCCGACGCGGTCGTGCATCTGGCCGCGCGCGCGCATGTCGCGCAGGACGAGCCGTCGCAGACCTACGCGGTCAACATCGTCGGCACGCGCAACCTGCTGGCCGCGCTCGACGGCCTCGACCGCCGCCCGTCGGCGGTGCTGCTCGCAAGCAGCGCGAACGTCTACGGCAACTCGACGGCCGGCGTGCTCGACGAAACCGTCGCGCCGGCCCCGGCGAACGACTACGCGGTCAGCAAGCTCGCAATGGAATATGCGGCGAAGCTGTGGGCCGACCGGCTGCCGATCGTGATCGCGCGGCCGTTCAACTACACGGGTGTCGGCCAGAGCGATGCGTATCTGCTGCCGAAGCTCGTCGCGCACTTTGCGGGCAACGCGCCGCGGATCTCGCTCGGCAATCTCAACGTGAGCCGCGATTTCTCCGACGTGCGCGACGTGACGGCCGCCTATCTGAAGCTGATCGAAGCCGCGCCGGCCGGCGAGACGTTCAACGTCTGTTCGGAGCGCGCGTATTCGCTGAAGGAAGTGCTGGCGATGCTGTCGCGCATCGCCGGCTACGTGATCGACGTGACGATCGATCCGCGCTTCGTGCGGCACAACGAAGTGAAGCGCCTGAGCGGGTCGCGCGACAAGCTGCGGCGCGCGGTGGGCGAACTGCCGATCACGCCGCTCGACGAAACGCTGCGCTGGATGGTGGACGCGATGCGTGCCGCGCCGCCCGCGCACGCCGCGGGCTGAACGTCGGCAAAACACGCGCGCAACGGCATGCGCCGAAACGACAACGGGCCGCTCTCTCGAGCGGCCCGTTTCATCGATGCCGGGCAAAAACCGGCCGTATCGCTCAGCTGTCCAGGCCGCGCGCGAGATCGTCGCGAATGTCGCCCGCGTGCTCGAGCCCGACCGCGAGGCGAATCAGCCCTTCGGTGATCCCCGCCGCCGCACGCGCTTCCGGCGTGATGCGGCCGTGCGTCGTGGTGGCCGGATGCGTGATCGTCGTGCGCGTGTCGCCGAGGTTGCCGGTAATCGACACCAGCTTCGTGTTGTCGATCACACGCCACGCGTTCGCGCGCTGCTGCTCCGGCGTGTCGCCCTTCAGCTCGAACGACACGATTGCACCGCCCGCCTTCTGCTGGCGCTTCGCGAGTTCATGCTGCGGATGCGATTCGAGGCCCGGGTAGAACACGCGCGCGACTGCCGGATGCGCGTCGAGCCAGCGCGCGATCTCCAGCGCGTTCGCCGATTGCTTCTCGACGCGCAGCGACAGCGTCTCCATCCCCTTCAGCAGCACCCACGCGTTGAACGCCGACAGCGTCGGGCCCGCGCTGCGCACGAACGGGAACACCTTGCCCATGATGAATTCCTTCGAGCCGACCAGCGCGCCGCCGAGCACGCGGCCCTGCCCGTCGAGGAATTTCGTCGCCGAGTGCATCACGACGTCCGCGCCCAGCTTCAGCGGCTGCTGCAGCACCGGGCTGCAGAAACAGTTGTCGACGACGAACAGCGCGTTCGCGGCCTTCGCGATCTTGCCGATCGCCTCGATGTCGGCGAGTTCGGTCAGCGGGTTCGACGGCGTCTCGAGGAAGAACATCTTCGTTTCCGGCCGCACGGCTTCCTGCCATGCGTTCAGGTCGGTCGGGTCGACGAAGGTCGTCGTGATCCCGAACTTGCTGAAGATCTGCGAGAACATCCCGAGCGTCGAGCCGAACAGGCTGCGCGAGCTGACGAGGTGGTCGCCCGCCTGCAGCGCGGACATCACGACCGACATGATCGCGGCCATGCCCGACGCCGTCGCGATGCACGCCTCGCCGCCCTCGAGCGCCGCGAGACGCTCCTGGAACATGGTGACGGTCGGGTTCGTGAAGCGCGAATAGGTGAAATAGTCTTCCGAATTCGCGAAGCGCTCGGCCGCGTCGGCCGCGCTCGAGAAGCAGAAGCTCGACGTGAGGAACAGCGCTTCCGAATGCTCGTTGAAGTCGCTGCGCAGCGTGCCCGCGCGCACGGCAAGCGTGTCGAAGTTGAGGGAGTCGTCCATGTTCCGTTTTCCGTATTCGATGGCCGCGCCGATGGTCATGCACGAGGCGCGGACCCGGTCAAAACCGAGGCCAAAAACAAAAAGCCCGCTATGCGTCGGCATCAGCGGGCTTCGGTGCGGTACGACAGCGATCGACTCGGGCCGGCTGCCGCCGGCCTTCGCTTTAGCTGTTTTGGGAAGTTGCCCCGCGTCCGCAAGCTGATATCAAATCGACGCAAGGCCACATCCTATCACGCCTCGATCCAAGCGCGCGCCGGCGTGAGTTACTCGACCGACAGTTGCAGGTTCATCTGCGAGCGCTCGGTATCGCTGGCCGTATCGCGATCGGCCTGCGACGCCGGCGTGAGACGCGCGCGCTCGATCGCATCGAGGTACTCGGGCGTCACGGCGCCGGTGATGTAGTTGCCGTCGAAGCACGACGCCTCGAAGCGCTCGAGCTTCGGGTTGATGTCGCGCACCGCGCGGCGCAGATCGTCGACGTCCTGATAGATCAGGTGATCGGCGCCGATGATCTTCGCGACTTCTTCGTCGGTGCGGCCGTGCGCGACGAGCTCGCCACGCGTCGGCATGTCGATGCCGTACACGTTCGGGAATTTCACGGGCGGCGCCGCCGACGCGAAGATCACCGACTTCGCACCCGCATCGCGCGCCATCTGCACGATTTCGTGCGAGGTCGTGCCGCGCACGATCGAATCGTCGACGATCAGCACGTGCTTGTCCTTGAACTCGATGCTCATCGCGTTGAGCTTCTGGCGCACCGACTTCTTGCGCACGGCCTGCCCCGGCATGATGAAGGTGCGGCCGACGTAGCGGTTCTTGAAGAAGCCTTCGCGGTACTCGACGCCGAGCTTCGCGGCGACCTGCATCGCGGCCGGGCGCGACGAATCGGGAATCGGCATCACGACGTCGATCGGCACGTTCGGCAGTTCGCGTTTGATCTTCTCGGCGAGATAGTCGCCCATGCGCAGGCGCACGTTGTACACCGGCACGCCGTCGAGGCACGAATCCGGACGGGCCAGATACACGTATTCGAACATGCACGGATTCAGCGTCGGGTTCTCCGCGCACTGCTGGCTGTGGAAGTTGCCGGCCTTGTCGATGAAGACCGCTTCGCCCGGCTCCAGGTCGCGCACGAATTCGAAACCGATGCCTTCGACCGCCACCGACTCCGACGCGACCATCCATTCGGTGCCGTGCTCGGTTTCGAGCTTGCCGATGCACAGCGGGCGGATGCCGAACGGGTCGCGGAACGCGAGCAGGCCGTAGCCGGCGATCAGCGACACGATCGCGTACGAACCCTGCAGGCGGCGATGCACGCCCGAGACCGCCTTGAACACCGACGCCGGGTCGAGCTCGAGGCCCGTGGTCGACAGTTGCAGCTCGTGCGCGAACACGTTGAGCAGCACTTCGCTGTCGGAGTTGGTGTTGATGTGCCGGCGGTCGATCCGGAACATCTCGTCCTTCAGCTGCATCCAGTTCGTCAGGTTGCCGTTGTGCGCGAGGATGATCCCGAACGGCGCGTTCACGTAGAACGGCTGCGCCTCGGCCTCGCTCGACGCCGAGCCGGCCGTCGGGTAGCGTACCTGGCCGATGCCGTAGGTGCCGGGCAGGCTGCGCATGTTGCGCGTGCGGAACACGTCGCGCACCATGCCGTTCGCCTTGTACATGTGGAAATTGCTGCCGTCCGCCGTCGCGATGCCCGCCGCGTCCTGACCGCGATGCTGCAGCAGCAGCAGGCTGTCATAGATCAGCTGATTGACAGGGGATTGGGAGATAACGCCTACGATGCCGCACATGGCATGTCCTTCAAGATGACAAAATCGGTTCCGTCCTGCCCGGCCGCGCCGTCACACGCGTACGTACTGGGCCATGCCGTCGGGCAGGAGCTGCTTCAGCTCGTGCACGCCCTGTTCGGCAAAAGGACGCAATAGCGCATTGCGCCAGAAATCCTGTTTGGGCAGTTCGGTCAGCCCGGCCGCCGCGACCAGCAGCACCACCAGCACACAGCCGCGGACGAGCCCGAACATCATGCCCAGCGAGCGGTCGACGCCGCCCAGGCCGCTCGCCTGCGCGATCCGCGACAGCAGCGCGTTCGCCACGCCGGCGACCAGCACGACGCCGATCACGAGCAACGCGAAGGCGATCACCCACTGCGTCAGCGCGCCGCCCGGCCAGTTCGCCGGAATGTACGGCACGACCAGCCCGACGTAGCGGCCCGCGATCACGACCGCCGCGATCCAGCCGATCAGCCCGAAAATCTCGGACACGAAGCCGCGCCACGCGCCGCGCAACGCCGACAACGCGATCACCGCCAATACAGCGTAGTCGAAAGCCGTCAGCATCGCACGTTACTGCGTCAGTCCGGCTTCGCGCACCTTCGCGATCGCGGCGGATGCCGCCGCACGATCCGCGAACGGGCCGGCACGCAGCAGTGTAGCCGTGCTGCCGTCGGCCTGCTTGCTGTGCTCGACATATGCGGGCACGCCCGCCGATTTCAACTTGGTGGCCCACGAACGGGCGGTCGCGGCGTCCTTGAACGAACCGAGCTGCACCGCGAAGCGCGCACCGGCCGGCGACGCCGGCGACGATGCGTCGCCGCCGTCCGGGCTCGCGGCGCCGGCATTCGCGACGGTTGCGGGCGCAGGCTTCGGCGCGGCCGGTTTCGCCGCCGGAGCGGCCGGCTTCGGCGCGGGCTTCGGCGGCGTCACGCTCGCGGTGGTGGTCGTATCGGGTTTCGCGGCCGGCTTGGCGACATCCTTCGGCGCGGGGGCGGGTGCCGGTGCGGCCGCCATGGCCGTGTCGGAGGCCGGCGGTTCGTCGTGCGCGACGCCCGCCTGCACGTCGGACACGTCGTCGTCGCGCGGCGCGACCGCCTGGTGCGCGGGCCGGTTCGGGATGTCGATCGCGATGTCGTCGGTGACCGGCTTCGGGTGCGAGTCGAGCACCATCGGCAGCACGATCACGGCGGCCACGACGAGCGCGATCGCGCCGACGAGGCGACGGCGCGCGCGTTGCTTTTCAGGAAGGGTCGGATCGAGGAGCAGTGCGTCCGATTCCGGACGCTCGGTGCGGCGCGTGCGGCGCTCGACGCGTTCAGTGCGCTCCGTGCGCACGTTCCGGGAGGCCCCGGTGCGACCGCCGCGCCGCGGGGGCGCGTCGTCGTCTTTCTTGCCGAACGAGAAAATTCCCATGAATGGCTGAGTCCGAAACTGCCCGTCAGTCAGTGTTGCTGCGATTTACGGTAGGCCAGCACGCCGGCAACCGTATGGAAACTGCCGAAAACCACGATTCTATCATTCTCGGATGCTCTTTTTAGTGCACCGCGAAACGCTTCCGCGGGCGACGCGTAACGCGTCACGCTCGAATCGGGCCCCTCCTCCACGCCGGCCTTGCGCAGCGCGGCTTCGAGCTGCTCCGCGGAGGCCGCGCGCGGCAGGGGCAGGTCGGTCACGCACCAGTGGTCGATCTCTCCCTTCAGGTGCTGCAGCACGCCGTCGATGTCCTTGTCGTGCATCGCGCCGAACACCGCGTACGTGTACGGGAAGAAGCCCATGTTGCCGAGGTTCTGCTCGAGCACGGCCGACGCATGCGGGTTGTGCGCGACGTCGAGCACGATCGCCGGCTTGCCGGGCAGCACCTGGAAGCGCCCCGGCAGCTCGACGTTCGCGAGCCCGAGCCGGATGTCCTGCGCGGACACCGGCAGCACCGGGCGCAGCGCCTCGAGCGCGGCGAGCGCGGCCGACGCGTTGATCAGCTGGTTCGCGCCGCGCAGCGCCGGATACGCGAGCGCCGGATAGCGCTTGTCGCGGCCGAGGTAGCTCCATTGCTGGCGCTCGGCCCCTGCCTGCGCCTCGTAGCGGAAATCGCGGCCGACGAGCCACAGATCGGCGCCGATCGCTTCGGCGTGGTCGACGAGCGTCTGCGGCGCGGCCGGATCGCCGCAGATCGCCGGCTTGCCCGCGCGGAAGATCCCGGCCTTCTCGAACGCAATCTTCTCGCGCGTGTCGCCGAGGTATTCGGTGTGGTCGATGTCGATGCTCGTGACGATCGCGCAATCGGTGTCGATGATGTTCACCGCATCGAGCCGGCCGCCGAGGCCGACTTCGAGGATCACCGCGTCGAGCCCGCGCGAGGCGAACAGATGCAGGATCGCGAGCGTCGTGAATTCGAAATACGTGAGCGACACGGGCTCGGCCAGCGACGTGCGCGCGGCTTCGACGGCCTCGAAGTGCGGCAGCAGTTCGTCGTCGGTCACGTTCTGCCCGTTCACGCGCGCGCGCTCGTTGAATGCGAGCAGGTGCGGCGACGTGTGGCAGCCGACCTTGTAACCCGCGCGCACGAGAATCGTCTCGAGGAACGCGCAGGTCGAGCCCTTGCCGTTCGTGCCGCCGACGGTGATCACCGGGCACGCGAATTCGAGCTGCAGCGCCGCCTTGACCTGCCCGATGCGGGTCAGGCCCATGTCGATGCCGACCGGGTGCGCGCGTTCGAGATGCGAAAGCCACGCGTCGAGAGTGGGAAATGTGCTCATCGGATCAAATCTGGATCGGTACCGCCACTACGCCAAAAAGCAAAGCGCGCCGCCTGAGAAGCCAGGCGACGCGCGGAGTCACGACGTTGCGCCGGTCAGGCCAGCGCGTCGGCCGGCTGTCGCTGCAGCAGCGCGAGCAACTGCGCGATCTCGTCGCGCATCTTGCGACGGTCGACGATCATGTCGATCGCGCCCGTCTTCAGCAGGAATTCGGCGCGCTGGAAGCCTTCCGGCAGCTTCTCGCGGACCGTCTGCTCGATCACGCGCGGGCCGGCGAAGCCGATCAGCGCCTTCGGCTCCGCGATCACGACGTCGCCGAGGAACGCGAAGCTCGCCGACACGCCGCCCATCGTCGGGTCGGTCAGCACCGAGATGAACGGCAGCTTCGCTTCGGCCAGCTTGGTCAGCATCGCGGTGGTCTTGGCCATCTGCATCAGCGACAGCAGGCTTTCCTGCATCCGTGCGCCGCCCGATGCCGTGAAGCAGATGAACGGCACGTGCTGCTCCAGCGCGTTCTGCGCACCGCGCGCGAAGCGCTCGCCGACGACCGAACCCATCGAGCCGCCCATGAACGAGAACTCGAAGCACGCTGCCACGACCGGCAGCGTGTGGATCGCGCCGCCCATCACGACCATCGCGTCGGTCTCGCCGGTTTCGTCCATCGCTTCCTTCAGACGATCGGGGTACTTGCGGCTGTCCTTGAACTTCAGCGAGTCGACCGGCACGACCTCCTGGCCGATCTCGTAGCGGCCTTCCGGATCGAGCAGCCCGTCGAGGCGCTCGCGCGCGCCGATGCGCATGTGGTGATCGCACTTCGGGCACACGTGCAGGTTCGCGTCCACGTCGTTGCGATAGAGAACGGCCTCGCAGGACGGGCACTTGACCCACAGGCCTTCCGGAATGCCCTTGCGGCTTTTCGGGTCGGTCTGCTTGATCTTCGGCGGCAACAGTTTGTCGAGCCAGCTCATCGTATGGTTTCCTGTTCCGTGGCGGGGCGGGCCGACGCGGCCCGTTCCCGCTTCCTGTGTTGTGTTTATCGCGCCGTGTTGCCGGCACCGTCCAGGGCGGCGCGCAGCTCGGCGATGAACGTCTTCAGCGCGGCGGCGGCACCTTCCGGCGCGGCGCTCTCGAGCAGTTGCACGAGGCGGCTGCCGATCACGACGGCGTCCGACACTTCGGCCACCGCACGCGCCGTTTCGGCGTCGCGGATACCGAAGCCGACGCCCACCGGAACCGGCACGCGCGACTTGATGGCCGGGATTTTACCTGCAATGCTCGAAACATCCAGATTTCCCGCGCCGGTCACGCCCTTGAGCGACACGTAATACACGTAGCCGCTCGCGATCTTGCCGACGTCGGCGATGCGTTCGTCGGTCGACGTGGGCGCGAGCAGGAAGATCGGATCGATCTGCGCGGCCCGCATCTTTTCGGCGAACACGCCCGCCTCTTCCGGCGGATAGTCGACCACCAGCACGCCGTCGACGCCGGCCGCGTGCGCTTCGGCCGCGAACGCGTCGACACCCATCCGTTCGATCGGGTTCGCATAGCCCATCAGCACGACGGGGGTTTTGGGGTCGGTTTCGCGAAAACGCTTCACGTCGGCGAGCACGCTCTTCAACGTGACGCCGCGCGCGAGCGCGCGCTCCGACGAGCGCTGGATCACCGGGCCGTCGGCCATCGGGTCCGAGAACGGCACGCCGAGCTCGATCACGTCCGCGCCGCCGGCGGCGAGCGCGTGCATGAATTCGACGGTTTTCGCGGGGTCCGGGTCGCCGGCCGTGATGAACGGGATCAGGCCCTTACGGCCTTGTTCGGCGAGCGCGGCGAAGGTCTGCTGAATACGGGACATGGCAATTTTCCTCAGTGCATTCGGCGGCGGCGCGATTCACGCGCACGCCGGCGCGGCGAGCGCGCTCACGCGCTCGTGCGCGATCGCACAATAGCTTTCGTTGATCTCGTAGCCGACGAAGTCGCGCCCCTGCCGTGCGCAGGCCACCGCGGTCGTGCCGCTGCCCATGAACGGATCGAGCACGCGGCCGCCCGGCGGGCAGCTTGCGAGCACCATCCGCTCGATGATTTCCAGCGGCTTCTGGGTCGGATGATCGACGCGCTCCGCGTGCTGCCGGTGCAGGCGCGAGACCGACCAGACGTCCTTCGGGTTGTAGCCCATCTCCAGCCACTTGCTGCCTTCGAACAGCTTGCGCGAGCGGGCCTTCTTCGTGTCGGCGTCGTACGGGATGCGGACCGGATCGAGATCGAAGTAATACGCTTTGGAAACCGCGAAAAAGCCGATGTTGTCGTGCACCGACGTGAAACGGCGCGTCGTGCCGCCCATGCTCGGCACGCGCCGGTCCCAGATGATCTCGTTGACCATCGTGAGTTGCGTCTTCAGGAAACTGAAGATTTCCGGCGCGTACTGCCACGTGCAGAAGATGTACATCGACCCGCTCGGCTTCAGCTTCGGAATCGCGAGTTCGAGCCACTCGCGCGTCCACGCGAGGAAATCGTCGCCCGAACGCTTGTCCGAATCGTTGCCGTAGTCCTTGCCGAGCCCGTACGGCGGATCGGCGACGATCAGGTCGATCGACGCATCCGGCAAGTGCGCGGCATCGGTCAGGAAATCGCGGTTGTGCAGTTCGATACCGGGCGGCAGCGCGCGCGGCACGGCGGCCGGCTGAACCGCCTCCGCCTCGCTCGCGGCGCCGCCGCCCG
This sequence comes from Burkholderia sp. AU16482, assembly GCF_002223285.1. NCBI lineage: Bacteria > Pseudomonadati > Pseudomonadota > Betaproteobacteria > Burkholderiales > Burkholderiaceae > Burkholderia > Burkholderia sp. AU16482. Next base: position 633,950 of record NZ_NKEY01000006.1, on the reverse strand, counting down.
GTTCTTCGATCAGGTCACGCATCGTTCGGGGTCAGAGCGCGATGCCCGATCGCTCGGCGACCGTGTGCATGTCCTTGTCGCCGCGGCCCGACAGGTTGACGAGCAGGATCTTGTCCTTCGGCAACGTCGGCGCGAGCTTCACGCCATACGCGATCGCGTGGCTCGACTCGAGCGCGGGAATGATCCCCTCGATCCGGCAGCAGTCGTGGAACGCCTTCAACGCTTCCGCGTCGGTGATCGGCACGTACTGCGCGCGGCCGCTGTCCTTCAGCCATGCGTGCTCGGGGCCGACGCCCGGATAGTCGAGGCCCGCCGACACCGAATGCGTCTCGATGATCTGGCCGTTGTCGTCCTGCAGCAGGTACGTGCGATTGCCGTGCAGCACGCCCGGGCTGCCGGCGATCAGCGACGCCGCGTGATGGCCCGTGTCGAGGCCGTCGCCGGCCGCTTCGACGCCGATCAGCTGCACCGACGTATCGTCGATGTACGGATAGAAAATGCCCATCGCGTTCGACCCGCCGCCGACGCAGGCGATCACCGCGTCGGGCTGCCGGCCCGCGAGCTCGGGCATCTGCACCTTGCACTCGTCGCCGATCACGCGCTGGAAGTCGCGCACCATCATCGGGTACGGGTGCGGGCCCGCGACCGTGCCGATGATGTAGAACGTGCTTTCGATGTTCGTGACCCAGTCGCGCATCGCTTCGTTCAGCGCGTCCTTCAGCGTGCGCGAACCCGATTCGACCGGCACGACCGTCGCGCCCAGCAGCTTCATCCGGTACACGTTCGCGGCCTGTCGGCGCACGTCCTCGGCGCCCATGTAGACGACGCACTCCATCCCGAAGCGCGCGCAGATGGTCGCGGTCGCGACGCCGTGCTGGCCGGCGCCCGTTTCCGCGATCACGCGCTTCTTGCCCATGCGCTTCGCGAGCAGCGCCTGGCCGATCACGTTGTTGATCTTGTGCGCGCCCGTGTGGTTCAGGTCTTCACGCTTCAGGTAGATCTGCGCGCCGCCGAGCGTCTCGCTCCAGCGCTGCGCGTGGTAGATCGGCGACGGACGGCCGACGAAATGCTTCAGCTCGCGCTCGAATTCGGCGACGAAATCGGGATCGTTCTGGAACTTTTCATACGCCGCGCGCAATTCGTCCAGCGCGTGAATCAGCGTCTCGGCGACGAACACGCCGCCATACGGGCCGAAATGGCCACGATCATCAGGAAGGTTGTACATGGTGTCTCTCTCGATCGGTCGGTGCGCCCCGCCCGCGGGGCCGCACCGGCTTGCATCACCCGGCGTCCGCTTCGCGCACCGCGCGTACGAACGCCGCCATCCGGGCGTGATCCTTCACGCCCTTCGCGCCCTCCACCTCGATGCCACTGGAGACATCGACAGCAAACGGACGCAGCTGGCGGATCGCATCACCGACGTTTTGCGCGTTCAAGCCACCACTCAAAACGGCCCGACGCGCGAGCTCTGCGGGAATAAGAGACCAATCGAAGACCTTGCCGCTACCGCCGTAATCCGGCACCAGGGTGTCGAACAGGAGGCCGCGCGCTTTCGAATAATGAAGAGCCGATTCTACCAAATCGGCACGCTGCGTCGAGGGGCCGACGCGCACCGCGCGCAACCACGGCAGGCGCGCCGCGCGGCCGAGCGCGTCGCACTGCTCGGGCGTCTCGTCGCCATGGAACTGCAGCACCGTGAGCGGCACGTCGCGCACGACGGCTTCGATCTCGGCCTCGGTCGCATTCACGAACAGTCCGACCACCGAGACGAACGGCGGCGCCAGGCTCGCCAGCTCGGCCGCCTGCGCGATCGTCACCGCGCGCGGGCTCTTCGGGTAGAACACGAGGCCGATCGCATCGGCGCCGAGGGCTGCCGCGTGCAGCACGTCCTCGGGCCGAGACAGCCCGCACAGCTTGATGCGCGTGCGCGGCGGCACGCCCGCCGCCGCGGCGGAACTCGAAGGGGACACGGCGTGATCCGTCATGATTGTGGGTCCAGATCGGCCCAGACGCTGCTCCACGGCACGCTGCCGAGCTGCGCGGGCGGGACGGCGAATTCCGCCGGGTAGCCGACGTGGGCGAGGTACAGCCCGTCGGCCATGAACGTGGGTGCGGCGAGGTTGCGGTCGCGCCCGGCCAGCACGTCGGCGAGCCAGTCGGCCGGATATCGGCCGCGCCCGACCGCGACGAGGCAGCCCATCAGGTTGCGCACCATGTGATGCAGGAACGCGTTCGCGCGAAAGCGGAAATGGATGAAATGCCCGGCGCGCCGCACGTCGATCTGATACAGGTGTTTGACCGGCGTCTTCGATTGGCATTCCGACGACCGGAACGACGAAAAATCATGCTCGCCGATCAGGTGCGCGGCGGCGGCGCGCATCGCGTCGTCGTCGAGCGGCGTGTGGATCCAGCCCGCGCGCCCGGCCAGCATCGGCGAACGCACGGGATGCACGTACAGCGCGTAGTAATAGGTGCGCTCGAACGCCGAGAAGCGCGCATGGAACGTGTCCGGCATCGGCTTCGCCCATTGCACCGACACGGTCGGCGGCAGGAACGCGTTGGTGCCGCGCACCCACGAGAACACCTCGCGCTCGAGATCCGTGTCGAAATGCACGACCTGCCCGAGCCCGTGCACGCCGGTATCGGTGCGCCCGGCCACCGTCGTGTGCAGCGGCACCCGCGCGAACTCGGCCAGCGCATGCTCGAGCCGGTCCTGCACGGTCTTGCCGTGCGGCTGCGCCTGCCAGCCGCAGAACGCCGCGCCGTCGTACTGGATGCCCAGCGCGATCCGCATCACGCCTCGTCCGCCAGTTTCGCGAGCAGCGCGCGTGCATCGTCGCGCGTCGCGGCGTCGTTCGCGTCGACCACTTCCTGCAGCAGCGTCCGCGCGCCGGCCAGATCGCCCAGCTCGACGTATTCGGCCGCGAGGTCGAGCTTGTTGCGCGCGATGCGCGCGAGCTCGTCCGCGGTGAGCGCGGGCAGTGCGGCGCCCGGGGTGGACGGCAGGTCGAGATCGAAATCGAGCTTCAGCGCGCCGAACTGCGCGCCGCCGAGCGGCGGCAGCGATGTCGCCGCAGGCGGGCCGCCCGCTTGGCCGGCGGGCGTCGCCGCGTCCGGATCCCAGTCGAACTCGTCGTCGTGGTCGACCGGATGTTCCGGTGTCGTTTCACCCGAACCCATTGGCGGGTGCTGGGCGGATTGACCGTTAGTTGCGATTTTGCCGGTGTCGGACTGCGTTGCCCGCGTGGCAAGGGCCTCCGGCGTCAACGACGGCTCGTCCGCCGCCCGCGGCGGCAACGGCATGTCGAGACTGTTGAGCGCGCTGATCGCGTTCTGCATCAGCGTCGCGTGCTGTGCTTCGGTCGTCGAAGGGGCGACGGATGCGGCGGTCGGCTCGGTCGGCTCGGCCTGCTTGTCGGCGCCAGTGGTTTTTTCCGCCGGTTCTGCGTCGGGCGGAGCCTCAGCCGGAACCGGAATCGCGTCGTTCGCGGGCGACACGGCAGCGACGGCAGCCGGCAATTCGGGCGACTCGTCGCGCGGTGCCGCCACTTCAGGCGCAGTCGATGTGTCCGCTGCGGGCGGCTCGACCGCCTCCGCCGCCGCAGCAGTGGCCGCGGCGAGATTCATGTCGGACGCCGCATCGCGTGCGACCGGCATTTCGGGCGTGATCGGCAGTTCACGTTCGACGGTCGGCGCGGCTCCCGCAGCCGCGGCGCCGCCTGCTGCGGCTGCGGTCGTATCGGCACCCGCGTCGTCCGCGCGGCGACCCTTCCGGCGCTTGCGCCATACGAAGCCGGCCGCGAGCACGATCACGGCTGCACCGGCCGCGGCGGCCGGGCGCCAGTCCATCTGTTCGGTACGACGTGCCGGTGTGGCGACGGGCGCGATCGGTTGCACGGAAGCCGATGCCGGTTGCGGTGCGCTGGCTGCCACACCCGACGCGGCTTCGTCCACCGTCGATGCGGCGGCCGACGCACTCGCGTCATTCGCGGCCAGACGCGGCGCGGCGGGCGCCGGAGCCGGCGCAGGCGCGACGCCGGTCGTCGTCGCCGGTTTGCCGATGCCGTGCTTCTGCAACTCCATCAGCACGCGATTCTTCAACGCCAGCAATTGCTGCAAGCTCGACGGCCGGGGCTGCGACGCTCCCACGGCGGGCGCCGCGCCGCCCGGTTCGCGCACGCCGGAAACCGGACTGCCCGGCACCGCCTGCCCCGCCGCCTCGCTCGCGGACGACGGCGCCGACTGGATCGCCCCGCTCCACACATGCGGGCCGCTGGCACCGCCCGTGGGCGCCGCCGGCTGCGTGCTGTCGACACCCGACGCGCCCTGTGCGGCCGCCGCCCCGGTCGAAGCCGAAGCACCGGTCGAAGCCGAAGCACCGATCGAAACCGCCACCCCCGCCGCCGGCGCACTCGCACCGCTCACCGGAGCCGCATGCACGGCCGACGCCACCGGCGCGGATTGCACCGCCGAGCCAGGATGCGGCGCGGATGCGCCGTGCTGCGCGATCGCCGCCCCACCCGATGCGGCGGCGGGCGCGGAAGCGGCCGTCGCACCGGAGGCAGCGGACGCGCCGGCCGGCACGAGCGCCGCGCCGGTGGCGTCGAGCGCGGGCACGGTCAGCGTCGCGCCGACTTTCAGCCGGCTCGCGTCGCGCTTCATGAACGCCTGCGGATTGGCGTCGAACAGCGCACGGGCGGCGCGCGCGAGCACGGCCGGGTCGTGCGATTGCGTGGCCGCTTTCGCGATGTCGTTCAGCGACTGGCCCGGCTGGACCGTCACGGTAAGCGGTGCGGCGGCGCCGGCGGCGGACGCCGGCAGTTCGCCGGTGCCGACTGCCCACGCCGATGCGGCTGCGCCAAGCGCCAGGATCGTCAGCGCCCCACGCACGGCGCGCGACAGACGGGACTGACGCGGAAACAAGGAAATTCGGGACATCGTTGGCTCTATCGCCGCGCGCGGGCGCGGCTCGGATTCGCGGTTGGAAGCGTCAATAAAGTTGCTGCAGAAATGCAAAAGCGTCGCGCGAAACGCGACGCTTTCGGCGGGTCTGTGCGTCGTAACCGCGTAGTTTACTTCACGCGCTCGAGTTCCGGCCGAATTCGTCGCCAGCCGGCGCGCGCGTCGGGCGGGTCCGCCTGCCGCAGCCCATGCATTCGATCGACCAGAACGCCCCCCACGCGCGCTGTCGAAAACCGTCTCGCAACAGCACCGCCCCCTGCTCGAATGACGCGGCCTTTCGGTGCTCACTGCGCGTCCACCGCAGGATCACGGCGACAGCATCGCAAACGCTCCCTCAATGACCCGCCCCGCCAGCCGTTAAAGAATTAGCCGCAGGAAATCCAAATAATCCCAGCCGGCAATCAATCCCGAACCAACAAATTTCAATTCGTCGATAAGAAGGCAGTTCATCCCGCTTATCGGCGAAATGAAAATCCACATCACCAAAGCCCCGCCCCATAAGGCTTTCATCGCCTTCCGCCCACCTGTCTCTCATACAAAGGCGATCTTTTCCGCATCAATTCAATTTCATTACACAAAATTACACAGACCCAACCGTTGCCGTCGATACGATCGCCTTCAAACGGGAATCGGCATATTTCGACTTCGCGGTCGGACCGATGCCGTGAAGGACCAGAGGGCCATCGCGCAGTCGCACGACTGCATTCACTACCAGCTCGTTACGGGGACGAACATGGGCTATCAGCAGGGTTTGAGCGGGTTGGCCGGCGCGTCGAGCAACCTCGACGTGATCGGCAACAACATCGCGAACGCAAACACGGTCGGCTTCAAGCAGGGGCGCGCGAACTTCGCGGACATGTACGCGAATTCGGTCGCGACGTCGGTCAACACGCAGATCGGCATCGGTACGCGGCTCGCGTCGGTGCAACAGAATTTCGGCCAGGGCACCATCAATTCGACGAAGTCGTCGCTCGACGTCGCGATCAACGGCAACGGCTTCTTCCAGATGTCGAGCAACGGCGTGACCACGTACTCGCGCGACGGCACGTTCCACCGCGACAAGAACGGCGCGATCGTCGACGCGCAAGGCCGCAACCTGATGGGCTATGCGGCAGGCGCCGGCGGCGCGATCAACACCGCGCAGACCGTGCCGCTGCAGGCGCCGACCAGCAACATCGCGCCGCGCGCGACGAACAAGATCACCGGCCAGTTCAACCTGAACGCCCAGGACAAGGTGCCGGCCAAGACGCCGTTCAACGCGACCGACAACACGACGTTCAACTACAACTCGTCGATCCAGGTCTACGACACGCTCGGCGGCTCGCAGCAGGTCACGATGTACTTCGCAAAGAGCGCGGCCGGCACGTGGCAGGCCTACGCGGGCGTGCAGGGCCAGACGCCGACGCATCTCGGCACCGTCACGTTCGACGCATCGGGCCGGATCAGCTCGACGACGTCGGCCGCGACCGGGCAGCCGACGCCGAGCCTCGGCCAGTTCGCGTTCTCGATCCCGAACACGACGGGCGGCGCCAATCCGCAGAACCTGACGCTCGACCTGGGCGGCACGACGCAATACGGCGGCAAGGACGGCGTGAACAATCTCGCGCAGGACGGCTTCGCGAGCGGCACGCTGACGACGTTCTCGATCGGCAGCGACGGCAAGCTGACCGGCAACTATTCGAACGGACAGAGCACGGTGCTCGGCCTGATCGCGCTCGCGAACTTCAACAACCCGAACGGGCTCGTGAACATCGGCGGCAACCAGTATGCGGAAACGGCCGCGTCGGGCGTGCCGCAGATCTCCGCGCCGGGCAGCACGAACCACGGCACGCTGCAGGGCAGCGCGCTCGAAAACGCGAACGTCAACCTGACCACCGAGCTCGTGAACCTGATCACTGCGCAGCGCAATTACCAGGCGAATGCGCAGACGATCAAGACCCAGCAGGCCGTCGACCAGACGTTGCTGAACCTGCGCTGAACCGCGCATGAAAAACGCGCCGCGCCGGCCCCGAATCTCGAGGCCGACGCGGCGCGTCGTATCGTGCAGCCCGGCCCGCGAGCCGGACAGCGAGCGTGCTTACTTGTCGAGCAGGATGCGCAGCATGCGGCGCAGCGGCTCGGCCGCGCCCCACAGCAACTGATCGCCGACCGTGAACGCCGACAGGTATTCGCCGCCCATCGCGAGCTTGCGCAGGCGGCCGACCGGCACCGACAGCGTGCCGGTGATCTTCGCCGGCGACAGGTCGCGCATCGACGCTTCGCGCTCGTTCGGCACGACCTTCACCCAGTCGTTCGCCGATGCGAGGATGCCGTTGATTTCGTCGAGCGGCACGTCCTTCTTCAGCTTGATCGTCAGCGCCTGCGAGTGGCAGCGCATCGCGCCGATCCGCACGCACAGCCCGTCGACCGGGATCGAACCCGGTTCGCCCATCGCCGGCTTGCCGAGGATCTTGTTGGTTTCCGCGCCGCCCTTCCACTCTTCCTTCGACATCCCGTTGCCGAGATCCTTGTCGATCCACGGGATCAGCGAACCGGCGAGCGGCACGCCGAACTGGCTCGTCGGCATCGCGTCGCTGTTCATCGCGGCCAGCACGCGGCGGTCGATGTCGAGGATCGCGGAGGCCGGATCGGCGAGCTGTTCCTGTACCGCGCCGTTCAGCGTGCCCATCTGCGACAGCAGCTCACGCATGTTCTGCGCGCCCGCGCCCGATGCGGCCTGGTAGGTCATCGCCGTCATCCAGTCGACGAGATTCTCGCGGAACAGGCCGCCGAGCGCCATCAGCATCAGGCTGACCGTGCAGTTGCCGCCGATGAAGTTCTTCGTGCCCTTGACGAGCGCGTCCTTGATCACGTCGAGGTTGACCGGATCGAGGATGATGACCGCGTCGTCCTGCATCCGCAGCGATGATGCCGCATCGATCCAGTAGCCGTTCCAGCCGGCCGCGCGCAGCTTCGGGAACACGTCGTTCGTGTAGTCGCCGCCCTGGCACGTGATGATCACGTCGCACTTCTTCAGCTCGTCGACGCTGGTCGCGTCCTTGAGCGTGGTCTCGTTTTTCGCGAACGACGGCGCCTTGCCGCCCGTGTTGCTGGTGCTGAAAAACACCGGTTCGATCAGGTCGAAATCGCCCTCTTCCTGCATGCGCTGCATCAGGACGCTGCCGACCATGCCGCGCCAACCTACGAGACCTACGTTCATGACTAACCCTTTGCTTTGAATGGAGCTTCCCCGCCATTTCCGTCCCCGCGTGACCGCGCGGGGAAACAGGCGGGCACGACGGCGATCAGCGTTTAATGATCGTTTTCGTGGTAATGGTTTTCGTGATGACGATGGCGCGCGCACCCGCACGGGCAGTGTTGCCGTGGAGTTTCAGGACCGGGGAGATCAGGGAAATCAGCGCCATCGTTCGAGTCTACACAAAGCCGGTGGCCCGCACAACGGCCAACCGCGCGCGAACCGGCCGATTTTCACGGCCCGTTCGCGCCCTTTTCCACATTAGTTACCGCACTTCATTTCCCACGCTTACAGCGCGGCGACCACCGCATCGCCCATCGCCGCCGTGCCGACCTGCTTGCAGCCCGGCGTCGCGATGTCGCCCGTGCGGTAGCCTTGTTCGAGCACCGTTTTCACCGCGCGCTCGATACGATCGGCCTGCTCCGCGCGATTCAGCGAATAGCGCAGCAGCATCGCGGCCGACAGGATCGTCGCGAGCGGGTTCGCGATGCCCTTGCCCGCGATGTCCGGCGCCGAACCGTGCGACGGCTCGTACAGCCCCTTGTTGTGCTTGTCGAGCGACGCGGACGGCAGCATGCCGATCGAGCCCGTCAGCATCGACGCCTCATCCGACAGGATGTCGCCGAACATGTTGCCGGTGACGATCACGTCGAACTGCTTCGGCGCCTTCGCGAGCTGCATCGCCGCGTTGTCGACGTACATGTGCGACAGCTCGACGTCCGCGTACTCCTTCGACACGTCGATCATGATGTCGCGCCAGAACTGCGACGTCTCCAGCACGTTCGACTTGTCGACCGACAGCAGCTTCTTCGCGCGCTTTTGCGCGGCCTGGAACGCGACGTGCGCGATGCGGCGCACCTCCGGCTCCGAATAGCGCATCGTGTCGAAGCCTTCGCGCTCGCCGGCGAACGGGCCGTCCGGCGCCGAGCGCACGCCGCGCGGCTGGCCGAAGTAGATGTCGCCGTTCAGTTCGCGCACGATCAGGATGTCGAGGCCCGCGACGAGCTCCGGCTTCAGCGGCGACGCATCGACGAGCTGCGGATAGCAGATCGCCGGGCGGAAATTCGCGAACAGCTCGAGGTGCTTGCGCAGCCCGAGGATCGCCTGCTCGGGGCGCAGCGCGCGCTCGAGCGAGTCGTACTTCCAGTCGCCGACCGCGCCGAACAGGATCGCGTCGGCCTGCTTCGCGAGCGCCAGCGTCGCGTCGGGCAGCGGATGGCCGCTCGCCTCGTAGCCCGCGCCGCCGACCGGCGCCTGTTCGAGTTCGAACTTCTCGTCGAGTGCGTTCAGCACCTTCACCGCTTCATTGACGATTTCCGGACCGATGCCGTCGCCGGGCAGCACTGCAATCTTCATGCGAAATTCCTGACTGGGTAGGGTGTTATGGAGGCAGGCCGGCGAGCGCACGCACGGCGCGCCCGCCTGCAACGCGCGCTCAGCCGACCAGCTTGGTGCTGAGCCACGGCTGCTTCACGAGCCGCTCCGCTTCGAACTGGCGGATCTTGTCCGCGTGGCGCAGCGTGAGGCCGATGTCGTCGAAGCCGTTCAGCAGGCAGTACTTGCGGAACGCGGCGATCTCGAACGGATACTCGCGGCCGTCGCCCGCGCGCACGACCTGCGCGTCGAGGTCGATCGTCAGCTGGTAGCCGTTGAACGCGTACGTGTCGCTGAACAGGTGATCGACCTGCTGCTCGGTCAGCACGATCGGCAGCAGGCCGTTCTTGTAGCAGTTGTTGAAGAAGATGTCCGCGAAGCTCGGCGCGATGATCGCGCGGAAGCCGTACTGCTGCAGCGCCCACGGCGCGTGCTCGCGCGAGCTCCCGCAACCGAAGTTCTTGCGGGCGAGCAGCACCGATGCCCCCTGGTAGCGCGGCTGGTTCAGCACGAAGTCCGGGTTCAGCGGACGCTTCGAGTTGTCCTGGCCCGGCTCGCCGTGATCGAGGTAACGCCATTCGTCGAACGCGTTCGGACCGAAGCCCGTGCGCTTGATCGACTTCAGGAACTGCTTCGGGATGATCGCGTCGGTGTCGACGTTCTCGCGATCGAGCGGCGCCACGACGCCGGTATGTACAGTGAATTTTTCCATGATCCGTCTATCCGGTTGAAGGGCCGGCAGTCAGCCGGCGCACATCGACAAATTCTCGGCGGGAACCGTCACTCCGCGGCGCGCTTCAGCGCGCTGCCGGCGGCGTTGACGTCTTCACCGAAGCCGCGGACGGTATTGCAGCCGGCCAGGCCGAAACCCAGCCCCGCCAGCGCCAGCGCGGCAACCAGCCGCGCGATGACTTTCGATGCCGTCACGCGTCACCCCAGCTGGCGAATGTCGACGAAGTGGCCTTCGATCGCCGCGGCCGCCGCCATCGCGGGGCTCACGAGGTGCGTGCGACCGCCCGCGCCCTGCCGGCCTTCGAAGTTGCGGTTCGACGTCGACGCGCAGCGCTCGCCCGGCTCGAGCCGGTCGGCGTTCATCGCGAGGCACATCGAGCAGCCCGGCTCGCGCCATTCGAAGCCCGCATCGGTGAACACCTTGTCGAGCCCTTCGCGCTCGGCCTGCGCCTTCACGAGGCCCGAGCCCGGCACGACCATCGCGAGCCGCACGTTCGACGCGATGCGGCGGTTCAGCTTCTTCACGACGTACGCGGCCGCGCGGATGTCCTCGATCCGGGCGTTCGTGCACGAGCCGATGAAGATCTTGTCGACCTTGATCGATTCGATCGGCGTGTTCGGCTCGAGTGCCATGTAGGCCAGCGCGCGCTCCATCGCGTCGCGCTTGACCGGATCCTTCTCGCGCTCGGGATCGGGCACGCGACCGTCGATCGACGTGACCATTTCCGGCGACGTGCCCCACGTGACCTGCGGGACGATCTCGGCCGCGTTCAGCTCGACCACGCGGTCGAACTGCGCGCCGTCGTCCGACTTGAACTGGCGCCAGTACTCGACGGCCTGATCCCATTCCGCGCCGGTCGGCACGAACGGACGGCCCTTCAGGTAGTCGATCGTCGTGTCGTCCACCGCGACCATGCCCGCGCGCGCGCCGGCCTCGATCGCCATGTTGCAGACGGTCATGCGGCCTTCCATCGTCAGCGCGCGAATGGTCGAGCCGCCGAATTCGATCGCGTAGCCCGTGCCGCCTGCCGTGCCGATCTTGCCGATGATCGCGAGCACGATGTCCTTCGCGGTACAGCCGCGCGGCAGCGCGCCCTCGACCTTCACGAGCATGTTCTTGCTCTTCTTCTGCAGCAGGGTCTGCGTCGCGAGCACGTGCTCGACTTCGGACGTGCCGATGCCGTGGGCGAGCGCGCCGAACGCGCCGTGCGTCGACGTATGCGAATCGCCGCACACGATCGTCATGCCCGGCAGCGTCGCGCCCTGTTCCGGCCCGATGATGTGGACGATGCCCTGGCGCACGTCGTTCATCTTGAACTGCGTGATGCCGAATGCATCGCAGTTCGCGTCGAGCGTGTCGACCTGCAGCTTCGAGACGGGATCGGCGATGCCGTGGCTGCGGTCCGTCGTCGGCACGTTGTGGTCCGACACGGCCAGGTTCGCGCTGATGCGCCACACCGGGCGCTGCGCGATCTTCAGCCCTTCGAATGCCTGCGGGCTCGTGACTTCATGCAGCAGTTGACGGTCGATGTAGAGCAGGGTCGTGCCGTCTTCCTCGGTGTGGACCACGTGGGTGTTCCACAGTTTGTCGTAGAGAGTCTGTGCCATGGGTATGCGGGGTCGTTGTGACTACAAGCCTTGCGGATGCGATCGATTATGCCACGCAAAATCGGCCCATGGAGTACCACGATAACGAAAAAAGTGAATAAAAACAGTGAGTTGGGTGGTACACGCGATACCCGGATAAGTATTACCCGGCAAGCGCGGCAGCGCGTGCGGCACAGGCGCGTGCCGCACCGACGGGGCTTGCTCCGCGCACCATGTCGGCCGTCGTGGGCCGCTCCAGCCCTTGCAATCGACTCGCGGCGACGTGCTACCGGAAGAAATTGCGCAACGCGCGCGCCAGCGCCTGCGGTTGTTCCTCAGGGATGAAATGCCCGCTATATGCGATCGTCGCAGCCGTCACGTCTTCCGCGACATGTTCGAGCGGCCCTGCCATGTCGGGTATGGATCCCTGGTCGGCACTGACAGCGAGCACGGGCATCTTCAGCTTTCCTCGCGCCTGCAGCTTGCGGTTCTGGGCCGACGATTCCGACACGGCCCGATAAAATGCCAGGCCCGCTCGCAACCCGCCGTCCCTGGTGAACACCCGGACGTACTCGTCGATATCCGCGTCGGAGAACGATTCGGGATTTGCCGCCTTGCGACGCAAGAACCAATCGAGATACGCGCGCTCCCTGCCGGCGATCAACGTCTCCGGCAGGTCGGCTACCGCATGGAATGCAAAGTGCCACGTGCGCCATGCGCTGCGAGGCTCGATCGGCAGTGCGTCGGGCAGCGTGATGCCGGGTATCCCGGCGTCGAGCAACGCCATGCGCTTCACTGAATCGGGATACATCGCCGCAAACGGATAGGCGACCCATGCGCCGACGTCGTGAGCGGCCAGGTAAAAGCGCGAGATATTTTGCCGCTCCAGCAGGCGCGCAAGCGTTGTCGCGACGGTCTGCGTGTCATACCCGGTGAGCGGCCGGTCCGAGTCGCCTTGCCCGGGAAGATCCGGCGCCACGATCCTGAATTCGTCCGCGAGCAGGGACATGATTCTGCGCCACGCGTACCAGCTTTCCGGAAACCCCGCGAGCAACACAATGGTCTCGCCGTCGGTGCGGCCGCCTTCGACATAATGAAGGCGCACCCCGTCCACCGTATCGAACCGATGACGAAAGCCGCTGAGCCGCGGGTCTTCGCGAAAATAGGGTGTGGTCGCAAGCGGCAAAGAATCCGCGGTCGATTGATGCTGGTGCATAAGTTCGTCCTCTCTATGGAATCGACTTTCCTGGATGATGGTTCACCACGCGCAGCGCGAGCAATGGCATTGGGAAATAGTCGTTTCCTAATTCGACAGAACCAGATCGCGCGCACGCGTGGTTTCGCGTGTTACTTCACATCGAGTTACCCAAGGGATGACGCTCTACCCTAGTTGAGCAGCCGCATGGCCTCGTCGACCAGCATCGACATATCGCTGCGGCGTTGGCCGAGCTTACCCACCACTCGAAGCCCCTGCACCATGGTGAACAGACAGCTCGACGTGGCTTGTGCGTTCAGCGTGGCATCGACGGACCCATCGGCCTGCCCCTGCCTGATCAAATCGCGAAGGAGACGCTCGACCCGCTGCATCGATTTGTGAACGATGTCGGCGATCTCGCTATCCAACGTACCGAGAACAATAGCGCCGCCCACGACCAGACAGCCCTTTCGGCCCTCGTCTCCATGCGAGACGTCCGCATAAAAGCGCAGCAGCGCGCGCACCTTGTCCCGTCCGTTCCTTTCATCGGCAAGGATCGTGTTGAGTTCGCTCGCGCGCCGATCGACGTACCGGTTCAACGCGGCAACGAATATGGCGTTCTTGTCCGCAAAAGCCTTGTAAAGACTGCCGGTGGTGAGCCCTGTCTCCCGGGACAGATCGCCGATGGAAGTCGCATGATAGCCACGCTCGCGAAAGACGCGGATGAAGCCGTCCAGCGCTTGCTCCATGTCGAATTCTCGCGGCCTGCCAACGTTCGGTGCAATTTTCGTCGCCATGCGGCATTATAGGAAATGATCATTTCCAAATCAAGCGATCCGGAACCGCGCAACGAGGCATACGATTAAACGACCGGCCGAAAACGCGCCTTTCCTTCCGTTTCTTGCAGGGTTCGTCCTCGCGGGTTCCGCATCGGGGCGGCTTCCGACCGACGGGGAAGGTCAAGGCCTGTTCGCGCCCATAGGTGACGGGCTTGCGCTGGCGCTGACCCGCTTCGCCAGCGGCGACACGCACCCTGGCATGATCGGCGGTGAACTGGTCGAACGCAGCCACGAAGGCGTGTGGGCGCGACGAACGCCGCGCATGAAACGCGGCGCCGCTGGCATTTCGCACTCGATCTCGTAGACTGTCTATTCGCAACGGGCGGCACGCGGCCGCCCTCCCGCCATCACGATGCGAGCATCACCCGAAGCATCGAAGGACAGGAGCACTGCATGCGATATGAACTCTATTACTGGCCTGAAATCCAGGGCCGCGGCGAGTACGTGCGCCTCGCGCTGGAAGCAGCCGAGGCCGACTACGTCGACGTCGCGCGCGAATCGGGACGCGGGATGGGCGTGGCGGCGATGATGCGCATGATGGACGACACGAAAGCGGAATGCGTGCCGTTCGCACCGCCGTTCCTGAAGGCGGGCGACGTGGTCGTCGGACAGACCGCGAACATCCTGCTGTTTCTCGGCGCGCGGCTCGGACTCGCGCCCGACGACGAAGCCGGCCGGCTGTGGGTGCACCAGCTCCAGTTGACCGCCGCCGATTTCATCACCGAGATCCACGACACGCACCATCCGATCGGCAGCGGCCTGTACTACGAGGACCAGAAGGCGGAAGCGGCCGAGCGCGCGGCCGATTTCCTCGAGAACCGGCTGCCGAAATTCCTCGGCTACTTCGATCGCGTGCTCGAACAGAATCCGCACAAGAGCGGTTATATCGCGGGCAACACGCTCACCTACGCGGACCTGTCGATGTTCCAGTTGATCGAGGGCCTGCGCTATGCGTTTCCGAAAGCGATGAAGCGCGCGGAACGCAAGATCGCCGGGCTCGTCGCGCTGCACGATCGCGTCGCACGGCATCCGCCCGTCGCGCACTACCTCGAGTCGGAACGCCGCATCCCGTTCAACGACATGGGGATCTTCCGGCACTATCCGGAGCTGGACAAGTAACGGCCGGCTGCCGTTACCCCATCGCGGCAGCGGCCGACCGGCGCGGTGGCCCGTGCCGCGCGGCGGCCGCGTCGACGGCCTCGACCGAGCGCGTGAGCCACGGCCCGATGTCCATTTCCTCGTAGCGCACGAGCCGGCTTTTGCGCGCGCGGCGACAGCGTCGCGAACATCGGCGCGTGCCCTTCCGATGCGAGGTTGTACAGCGTCCGTGCCGCCGCGTAGGCACCCGAATTGCCGGCCGACAGCACGGCCGTCAGGATCAACGGATTCATCGCGCCGGCGGCGAGCTGGATCGCGATCATCGCGATGCGACGGCCCTGCAGACGGCGTTTCAGCGTCGCTCCGGACGGCGCGGCCGTCTGCGCTGCCGCTTGCGCGGCATCCATAATGTTCACCCCGATCGTGATCCGGGACAGTCGATTCGATTCGGGATGCAAATCGATCGCGCCGGTCATTCGCATCGAAACCGGCCCTGGCTGGCCGGTCGCCTCACACGACGCTGCGCTTGATCGTCTGCAGTTCGGCCGTCGTCACGATCTTCTCGATCCGGAATCGCGGGCTTTCCAGCCACACGTTCGCGATCCGCCGGTACTCGTCGAGATCCTCGCACGCGAGCCGCACGAGAAAATCGAACGTGCCGCTCACCAGCCAGCAATCGAGCACGGCCGGATTCGCGCGCATTTCCTCCTCGAACGGCGCCTGCGAACGCCCGTGGTCGGCCAGCACGATCTGCGCGATCACGACGATCGGCTTGGTCGCGCGCGGCGCGTTGATCACCGCGCGGTACCCTTCGATCACGCCGAGCGCCTCGAGCCGCTCCACGCGCGCCTGGCACGGCCGCGGCGTGAGATTCACGCGTTCCGACAGCTTCCGGTAGGAAATCCGTCCGTCGGTGCGCAGGATGTCGAGAATCCGGAGATCGATCTTGTCCAACTGCATCTTCTTGTCGGTCATCCGCGTTCGCTCCGGTCGGGTCGTGGCTCATGGGAGGAACGTCTGCCGTTCCACACGCGGGCCATATTATCCGGCCGCCGCCGCCGCGCGCCAATCGACTAGAACCGCAGCGACAGGCACGTCAGGCCGCCGTCCATCTTGCGGAACTCGCTCGTGTCGATCACGTGCAGCGGCATGCCGAGCGACGCGATCGCGTCATGCACGCGCGGATAGCCGGCCGGCGTGATCAGCGTGCCGTTCACGCGCAGCGTGTTGGCCGCATATTCGTCGGCGGCGGAAATCGCGATCCTTCGATAGTCGGCGAACGCCGGATGCGCGGCCAGCGCGTCGGTCACGAGCAGCGTGTCGTCGCCAAGCGCATTGACGACCGATTTCAGGTGCAGGCCGGCGCCAACCGGCACCGCGACGACCGAATATCCATGGCGCGACACCAGCGACTCGAACGCGGCGATGCCTTGCGCGTCGGTGCGGCTCGTCAGCCCGATGAAGAAGCGCTTGCCGACCAGCATCACGTCGCCGCCGTCGAGGCGGCCCTGTTGCATCGGCAGCAGCTCGCGATGCACGCGCAGCGACGCTTCGATGTGCGCGGTCTCGCCGCGCCGGGCGGGCGCGCCGGGGCGCGTGATCACCGCGAACTCCGGCGTGACGACGGCGACGTCCTCGACGAAGTGCGAATCGGGAAACGCATCGAGCGGCGGCAGTTCGGTCAGCTCGACCGCGAGCATGCGCAGCGCGTCGCAGTATGCGTGGAACTGCGCGAGCGTCTTGTCGTAGTCGGGTGCGCCGAGTTCGGCGGTGGTCAGGCCCGCGCCGCAGGACGGCGCGGGACGGCGAACGATCGCTTGCGTGAATTGCATCGACTCCTCCATGATCTGCGCCGCACCCGTGCCGTGCACGGGCCGGCGGCGTCGTGACCGGACCATTATCGGAAGCCAAATTGCGCAATTCGCGTCGAATTCGGCGGCGCCGACAGCCGATTGCGTCGAATTGCGCGCACCACGCAGCCGATTCGGCGAACGGGCCGCCCGCGCGTCATGCGCCGGGCTCGAATCCCATCTGCGCGCGGCCGAGCGCCGTGAGTTCGGCCTCCCCCGCGCGCCCGTCGAAATCGACTTCGAAATGGTCGGCCGGGAAATCGGGCGGGCTGTCGCCGCGCAGGAACGCGCAACGCTGGCGTTGCAAGTATGCGTCGTTCTTCGCGCAGCCCGGCGCGGCCGCGATGTACATCACGTTGCTGTCGCCGCTGCCGCGATGCGCATCCTCGACCGCATGCACGACGTCACCGTGCCAGAACACCGCGTCGCCCGGTTCCATATGCGGGATCGGCACCAGCGCATCGAGCAGCAGCGTGTGCCATTCCGGGCGAATCGACAGCGCGCGGCCGGGACGCGCGCCGCACAGGTCGTCGTCGGCGACGTCGTCCTGCAGCGCGCGCAGCACGACATAGGCCATCGCGTTCGCAACCGGGATCAGCTGCAGCGTGCCGTCGCCGGGCCCCTGCGGTGTCAGCGCGGTCCAGCCCTGGAACGTGCGGAACATCGAACACACGGCCGGCGACGGAATCTCTTCGACGTCGGGCCGGAACGCCGCATCGAAGGGATCGTACTCGCGCCAGCGGCCGGCCAGCACATGGCGATAGACCTGCCGAAAATTCGCGCCGAGCCAGCGCTCGACCGAGCCGCCGTCGACATGCGGCGACAGCCCG
The DNA here is from genome assembly GCF_002223285.1 of Burkholderia sp. AU16482. Classification (NCBI taxonomy): domain Bacteria; kingdom Pseudomonadati; phylum Pseudomonadota; class Betaproteobacteria; order Burkholderiales; family Burkholderiaceae; genus Burkholderia; species Burkholderia sp. AU16482. The sequence goes on along the minus strand of NZ_NKEY01000006.1, from coordinate 616,248 downwards.
AGCGACGTCGAACCGGGCGGCCGGCGGCGGATCCGGTCCGCATACGCGGGCACCCGGTCGGGATCGAAATGCGCACGTGCGCCGTCCGCATGCCGCCACAGGCGGTTCAGGAACACCCGCGCCTGCGTGAGCGCCGGCGACTGGCGCGCGGCCACCTGCGGCTTCGACCAGTAGACGCCGTAGATCTGCGGCTTGCCCGACGCCAGATTGCCGAAATAGCGGTCTTCCGCGCGCGCGTGCAGCCGGTCGGCGAAACGGTTCGCATCCAGATACGCGCCGATCTCGTCGTTCCAGTCGCGTGCCTGCCTCGCATCGAACACGCCGCGGATCACGACCGCGCCATGCGTGCGGATCGCCGCAACCGCATGCGGATCGACCCGGCCGCCCGCGATATCCGCGAACGGCACGACCGGAATCACGTCGTGGCCGTGCGCGTGCGCGCGGCGGATCGCATCGACCTGCCGGGCGATGTCGCCCTCCACTTCGCGGAACGTGGCCGCATAACCGGGCAAATCGGCGCGCAGCGCCCGTTTCGCCGCGCGGATCGCGGCAGGCATGTCGTCAATCGTCAGTTGCATCGTCGTCTCCTCGCTGAAAGCGTGTCGTGATGTGCTGTCAGCGTACGGCCGGCACACGGCCGTCATCACCACTATCCGGCCAACGATCGATACAATCCTGACAATCGTGCGTCATTCGGGACGATGGCAGACCACGCAGAGCTTGTTGCCGTCCGGGTCGCGGAAATACGCGCCGTAATAGTCGCGGTGATAGTGCGGCCGCAGGCCCGGCGGCCCTTCGCAGGTGCCGCCATGCCGCAGCGCGAGCGCGTGACAGCGATCGACGTGCGCGCGGGTCGGCGCATCGAACGCGATCGTGTGGCCGTTGCCCGGCTCCGGTGGGCGGCCGTCGAGCGGCTTGCCGAAGAAGAACAGCGGCCGCTCGGCGTCGGCCGGCATCCAGCCCGACCAGCCGTCCGGCTCGCGGAATTTCAGGCGCAGCCCGAGTGCCGCGAACAGCGGCGCATAGAAATCGTAGGCGCGCGCCGTATCACCGACGCCCACGCACACATGTGAAAACATGGCATCGCTCCTTGGTGAGAATCGCCCACGATCATGCCACGGCGCACTGCCCGCCCCTACCGGAGGCCGCGATGAAACCGCAATACGAGCACGTGACGTTCGCGTCCGGCTGTTCGATCCGCGTCTATCACCGCCAGCTCGCGCGCATTCCGTTCGAATGGCATCGCCATCCCGAGTACGAACTGACGCTGACGCTCAACAGCCGCGGCCAGCGCTTCATCGGCGATCACGTCGCGCGCTACGCGGACGACGATCTCGTGCTCGTGCCGCCGAACCTGCCGCATACGTGGTCGTCGAACGCGCGCATCGATCGCGACGCGCCCGAAGTCGCGCTCGTCGTCTGGTTCGACGGAGACTGGGCGCGGCGGCTGGCCGACTGCTGCCCCGAATACGCGCCGCTGCGCTCGCTGCTGCGGCGCGCGGCGCCGGGGCTGCACTTCGACGTGGAGACGGCCCGCGCGATGCGCGCGCGGCTGCCGCGGTTGCTCGATCCGTCGCCGCGCGTACGGCTTGCAGCCACGCTCGACACGCTTGCCGATCTCGCGGAGGCCGGCGGCGAACCGCTCGCCACCGCGCATGCGTACGACCGGCCCGACGGCGCGCCGTCGCCCGGCGGGCCGGGCGCGCCCGAAGCCGAACGTCTAGACCGCGTGCTCGACGCGATCGACCGGCATTTCCACGAACCGCTGCGCATCGACGCACTCGCCGCTGCCGCGCACCTGTCCGAACGCACGCTGCAACGGTTGTTCGTCCGGCATCTCGGCGAAAGCGTCGGCCGTTACGTGCAGCGGCTGCGCCTCGCGCATGCATGCCGCCATCTCGTCGGCACCGACTGGCCGATCGCGACGGTCGCCGCGCGCTGCGGCATTCCGAATGCCGCGAACTTCAATCGCCAGTTCCTCGCCGCGCGCGGCACGACGCCCGGCGCGTACCGGCAGTTCTTCAAGCAGCACGGCCATGCACCGGACGACGACGCGCCCGCGCTCGACACGCGGCCGCCGTCGCTGGAGCGCCGCGCCGGCTCGGGCCAACGTCGGCCGCGCAAATGAAAACACCCCGACGGGCTGACCCGTCGGGGTGTCGTGGCGTTGCGGTTGCCCGACGCGAGCGGCCTGCCGGCCGTTCGCGCCGCACACGGTTTAACGTGCGTTGAGCGGCTTCGCTTCGCGCGGCGTATCGCCGATGAACAGCTGGCGCGGACGGCCGATCTTCTGTTCCGGATCGGCGATCATTTCGTTCCACTGTGCGATCCAGCCGACCGTACGTGCCATCGCGAAGATACACGTGAACATCGACGTCGGGATGCCCAGCGCGCGCTGGACGATACCCGAGTAGAAGTCGACGTTCGGGTACAGCTTGCGCGACACGAAGTATTCGTCTTCCAGCGCGATCTTCTCGAGCTGCATCGCGAGCTTGAACAGCGGGTCGTCGTGCAGGCCCAGTTCGTTCAGCACTTCGTAGCACGTCTCGCGCATCAGCTTCGCACGCGGGTCGTAGTTCTTGTACACGCGGTGGCCGAAGCCCATCAGCTTCACGCCCGAGTTCTTGTCCTTCACCTGCTTGATGAATTCGGGGATGTTGTCCGGCGAACCGATCTGCTCGAGCATGTTCAGCGCGGCTTCGTTCGCACCGCCGTGCGCCGGGCCCCACAGACACGCGATACCGGCCGCGATACACGCGAACGGGTTCGCGCCCGACGAGCCGGCCAGACGGACCGTCGACGTCGATGCGTTCTGCTCGTGATCGGCGTGCAGGATCAGGATGCGGTCGAGCGCGCGGACAAGCACGTCGTTGACCTTGTACTCTTCGCACGGATTCGAGAACATCATGTGCATGAAGTTCGCGCTGTACGACAGCGAGTTCTTCGGATACACGAACGGCTGGCCGATGCTGTACTTGTACGCCATCGCGACGAGCGTCGGCAGCTTCGCGATCATGCGGATCGCCGACACTTCGCGGTGACGCGGGTCGTTGATGTCGAGCGAGTCGTGGTAGAACGCCGACAGCGCGCCGACCGCGGCGACCAGGATCGCCATCGGGTGCGCGTCGCGACGGAAGCCACGGAAGAAGAAGTGCATCTGCTCGTGCACCATCGTGTGCTTCGTGACGGTGTCGACGAATTCCTTCTTCTGCGCGGCGTTCGGCAGTTCGCCCTTCAGCAGCAGGTAGCAGCTTTCGAGGAAGTCCGCGTTTTGTGCGAGGTTGTCGATCGGGTAGCCGCGGTACAGCAGCTCGCCCTTGTCGCCGTCGATGTACGTGATCGCCGAATTACACGAAGCCGTCGACATGAAGCCCGGGTCGTAAGTGAACTTGCCGGTCTGGCCGTACAGCTTGCGGATGTCGATCACGTCCGGGCCCATCGTGCCCTTGTAGATCGGCATTTCGACGCTCGGCGAGTTGTCGCTGAACGATAGCGTGGCTTTAACATCAGACGGAGTCATGGCACATCCTCAATCGAAATAAAGAAACGGGATTCGATAACGGGCGCAGCGCGTTACACCTTGGCGTCACACGTTGCGCAGCATCTCCAACAGCCGGTGAATGTCCGGGCTGTCTAGGTCGCCTTCTGGTTCCTTGCGCGCGAGGAGCAAGTCCATCAGGTCGTTGTCGCTCAGATCGAGCAGGCGCGACAACGCGCCTACGTCTGCATCGGTGAGGTCATGCTCGTATCGGCTGAAGAAACGCTCGAATACGATGTCGTTTTCCAGCAGACCCCGCCGCGCGCGCCAGCGCAGGCGCGCGCGGCGGTGCGGGTCGGATTGATGCGATTCGTCGCTCATCAAACTTTATACCGCGCGCCGAACCATCAGTTCCTTGATCTTGCCGATCGCCTTCGTCGGGTTCAAGCCCTTCGGGCAAACGTCGACGCAGTTCATGATCGTATGGCAACGGAACAGACGGTACGGGTCTTCCAGGTTGTCGAGACGCTCGCCGGTGGCGGTGTCGCGGCTGTCCGCGATGAAGCGGTAAGCCTGCAGCAGGCCGGCCGGGCCGACGAACTTGTCCGGGTTCCACCAGAAGCTCGGGCACGACGTCGAGCAGCTCGCGCACAGAATGCACTCGTACACGCCGTCGAGCTCGTCGCGCTCTTCCGGCGACTGGAGGCGTTCCTTCTCCGGCGGCGGCGCGTCGTTGATCAGGTACGGCTTGATCGAGTGGTACTGGTTGAAGAAGTGCGTCATGTCGACGATCAGGTCGCGCACGACGGGCAGGCCCGGCAGCGGGCGCAGCACGATCTTGTGCGGCAGGTCGTTCAGGTTCGTCAGGCACGCGAGACCGTTCTTGCCGTTGATGTTCATCGCGTCCGAACCGCACACGCCTTCGCGGCACGAACGGCGGAACGACAGCGTCTCGTCCAGTGCCTTCAGCTTGACCAGTGCGTCGAGCAGCATGCGCTCATGCTGGATCTCGAGCTCGTACGTCTGCATGCGCGGCGCTGCGTCCTTGTCCGGATCGTAGCGGTAGACTTCAAAAATGCGTTTTGCCATTTCGGATTCCTTTGACTCGGCTTAGAACGTGCGCGGCTTCGGCGGCACGGAATCGACCGTCAGCGGCTTCATTTGAACCGGCTTGTAGTCGAGGCGGTCGCCTTCGCTGTACCACAGCGTGTGGCGCAGCCAGTTCTCGTCGTCGCGGTGTTCGTAGTCGCTGTGCGCGTGCGCGCCGCGGCTTTCCTTGCGCGCCTCCGCCGACACCATCGTTGCGCGGGCCACTTCGATCAGGTTCTCCAGCTCGAGCGCTTCGACGCGCGCGGTGTTGAACACCTTCGACTTGTCCTTCAGGTGGATGTTTTCCACGCGCGCCTTCAGGCCGGCCATCTGGTCGACGCCTTCCTTCAGCAGCGCCGACGTGCGGAACACGCCTGCGTGCTTCTGCATCGTCGCGCGGATGTCGTTCGCGACGTCCTGCGTGTACTCGCCCGAGCTCGACTTGTCGAGCTTGTTCAGGCGCGCGAGCGAGAACTCGCCCGCATCCGCCGGCAGCGGCTTGTGTTCCTTCTGGTTCTTCACGTGCTGGACGATGTGGTTGCCGGCCGCGCGGCCGAACACCACGAGGTCCAGCAGCGAGTTCGTGCCGAGACGGTTCGCGCCGTGCACCGACACGCACGAGCATTCGCCCACTGCGTAGAAGCCGTTGACCGGTTCCTTGTGATCGCGCGACGTGCCGACGACCTGACCGTGGATGTTGGTCGGGATGCCGCCCATCTGGTAGTGGATCGTCGGGACGACCGGGATCGGCTCCTTGATCGCGTCGACGTTCGCGAACTTCAGCGCGATTTCGCGGATCGACGGCAGACGCTTCATGATCGTCTCGGCGCCGATGTGCGACAGGTCGAGCAGCACGTGATCCTTGTTCGGACCGACGCCGCGGCCTTCCTTGATTTCCTGGTCCATCGAACGCGACACGAAGTCACGCGGCGCCAGATCCTTCAGCGTCGGTGCGTAGCGTTCCATGAAGCGCTCGCCGTTCGCGTTGCGCAGGATGCCGCCTTCGCCGCGCACGCCTTCGGTGATCAGCACGCCCGCGCCGGCCACGCCGGTCGGGTGGAACTGCCAGAACTCCATGTCCTGCAGCGCGATGCCCGAGCGGGCCGCCATGCCGAGGCCGTCGCCGGTGTTGATGAACGCGTTCGTCGATGCCGCGAAGATCCGGCCTGCGCCGCCCGTCGCGAACAGCGTCGTCTTGCCTTCCATGATGTAGACGTCGCCCGTCTCCATCTCGAGGGCCGTCACGCCGAGTACGTCGCCGTCCGCGTCGCGGATCAGGTCGAGCGCCATCCATTCGACGAAGAACTGCGTCTTCGCCTCGACGTTCTGCTGGTACAGCGTGTGCAGCAGCGCGTGACCGGTACGGTCGGCGGCCGCGCAAGCGCGCTGGACCGGCTTCTCGCCGTAGTTCGCGGTATGGCCGCCGAACGGACGCTGGTAGATCGTGCCGTCCGCGTTACGGTCGAACGGCATGCCGAAGTGCTCGAGTTCGTACACGACGTTCGGCGCTTCGCGGCACATGAACTCGATCGCGTCCTGGTCGCCGAGCCAGTCGGAACCCTTGATCGTGTCGTAAAAGTGGTAGTGCCAGTTGTCTTCGCTCATGTTGCCGAGCGACGCGCCGATCCCGCCTTGCGCGGCCACCGTGTGCGAACGGGTCGGGAACACCTTCGACAGCACGCCGACCGACAGGCCCGCGCGCGACAGTTGCAGCGCCGCGCGCAAGCCGGAGCCGCCCGCGCCGACGATCACGACGTCAAACTTGCGGCGCGGGAGGGAAGTTTTGATTGCAGCCATTCTTTACACTCTCCAGAGAATCTGCGCGGCGTAGCCCGCACATGCGAGCAGCCAGACGATGGTCAGCGATTGCAGCAGCAGGCGCACACCGACGGGCTTCACGTAGTCCATCCAGATGTCGCGCACGCCGACCCATGCGTGGTAGAAGAGGGAAAGCAGCATCACGAAGGTCGCGAGCTTCATCCATTGCGCGGCGAAGATCGATGCCCAGCCTTCGTACGAAAAATCGTGCGCGCCGAAGAACAGGACGAGCAGAATGACCGTGTAGACCGCCATGATCGTGGCGGTGACGCGCTGCGCGAGCCAGTCGCGCAGGCCGTAGTGTGCGCCGACGACGAGGCGCTTCGAGCCGATTCGGTTGTTGGCTGCCATTTTCTTAGAATGCTCCGAACAGTTTGAGTGCCATGGCGATCGTCAGCGCGATCGAGACGACAAAGACGACGACGGCCGTCCGCTTGCCGCCTTCCTTCGAGACGGCGTCATGGTTGACGTCCATCAGCAGGTGGCGAATGCCGGCGCAGAAATGGTGGAAGAAGGCCCACGACAACGCGAGGACGATCAGCTTGACGACGATGTTGGAGAGGAAAGCCTTGAAGACTTCGAAGCTGAGCTCGGAGGTGAGGCTCTGGTCGAAGAGGAACAGCAGGAACGGCAGGAACAGGAACAGCAGCGCGCCGCTGACTCGGTGGAGAATCGACAGTATCGCCGCCAGCGGCATGCGATACTTCAACGTGATGTCGCCGATTCCGATGTTCCGGTATTCCGGCCTCGGCTTTCTTACTGCGTCAGTCATGCTAGACCCCTACTATGTTGTCACACTAATCCGCGATTTTAGCGCCTTTTTATATCGCGCTGCAGCGAAAGTCTGCTCTGGATAATTGCGCGAACACGAACAAAGGCGGCCCGAAACGTGCTTCGCGAGCGTGGGAAACGCGAATGCACGCGGCTGAACCGAACGTCGTCAGCTCAAGTCATTCTGATAGTAGTACCCGGTTGTGACATACCAGCCGCGGCGCACTTCCACCGGCCGATCCCCGTACGTATAGGACACGCGCTCGACCGACAGCAGCGGGAAACCGGCCGGCACGTGCAGCAGGTCGGCCACCGCCGGATCCGCCGCGACCGCGCGGATCTTCTCCGTCGCGCGGATCATCCGCGTACCGAACTCCGTCTCGAACATCGCGTAGAGCGGCCCCTTGTATTCGCTCAACCGCTCGAACGTCAGCCCGCGGAACATCGCGCCCGGCAGCCAGATCTCGTCGAGCACCGTCACTTCGCCGTCGAATTCCAGCAGGCGGCGCACCTGCACGACGGGGTCGGCGGGCTTCAGGTCCAGCTGCCGTGCGATCTCGGCCGGCGCGCGCAGGCGCCGGCATTCGAGCAGACGGCTCACGTGCGGGTGCTCGGCGCCGTCGTCGGCCAGCAGACGCAGAAAGCGGAATTGCGCGCGATCCTCGTTGTGCGTTGCAACAAAAGTACCCTTGCCCTGCCGCCTGACCACCAGGTTTTCGGCGGCCAGCTCGTCGATCGCCTTGCGAACGGTGCCCTGGCTGACCTTGTAACGGGCCGCGAGCTCCACTTCGCTCGGGATGATCTCGCCCGGCTTCCATTCGCCGGATTCGAGACTCTGCGTGATCAACGACTTGATCTGCTGGTATAACGGGCTGAACGTCGGCGACGCGGCCGCCGCGGGCGAAGCCGCGGGATCGCCCGCGCCCGGCTGCCCTGGGCCGCCTGCGCCGGTCTGATTCGCGGTGTTCGCCTGGTTCGATGTCATGGCGCGCATTTCATCACAAACCGCACTTTTTCGTCCACTCAATTTCCGCAAAACATCTGTCTTATATAAGACATATGATACCGTTTGACTTTGCGCGTGACGGCTCCTACACTCCCGGTCGAGCAAGGGTTCGCGGGTGCAACAGCGCGTCCCCGGCTACGTGCCACGGCCGTCTCCAGGTTCACCGCGTCCGCCATCGCGAGTCCTCCGCCCTGCTTCAATGCAACGCTACGCACAACGCGCATAGAATGGCGTTTTCGCTCGCGTCCAACGCTTCACCCGTCCTGGAGATTTTCAATGGCTAAGCCCGCAAAGCGCGTTGCCGTCACCGGCGCCGCAGGTCAAATCGCTTACTCCCTGCTGTTCCGCATCGCGAACGGCGACCTGCTCGGCAAGGACCAGCCGGTCATCCTGCAACTGCTCGACCTCCCGCAAGCCCAAGCCGCCGTCAAAGGCGTCGTGATGGAACTCGACGATTGCGCGTTCCCGCTGCTCGCGGGCGTCGTGATCACCGACGATCCGAAGGTCGCGTTCAAGGATGCCGACGTCGCGCTGCTGGTCGGCGCACGTCCGCGCTCGAAGGGCATGGAGCGCAAGGACCTGCTGTCGGCGAACGCCGAAATCTTCACGGTCCAGGGCGCCGCGCTGAACGAAGTCGCGAGCCGCGACGTGAAGGTGCTGGTCGTCGGCAACCCGGCGAACACGAACGCGTACATCGCGATGAAGTCGGCGCCGGATCTGCCGAAGAAGAACTTCACGGCCATGCTGCGCCTCGACCACAACCGCGCGCTGTCGCAGCTCGCCGCCAAGTCGGGCAAGCCGGTCGCGTCGATCGAGAAGCTCGCCGTGTGGGGCAACCACTCGCCGACGATGTACCCGGACTTCCGCTTCGCGACCGCCGAAGGCGAATCGCTGCTGAAGCTGATCAACGACGACGTGTGGAACCGCGACACGTTCATCCCGACCGTCGGCAAGCGCGGCGCGGCGATCATCGAAGCGCGCGGCCTGTCGTCGGCAGCGTCGGCGGCGAACGCGGCGATCGACCACGTGCGTGACTGGGTGCTCGGCACGAACGGCAAGTGGGTCACGATGGGCATCCCGTCGGACGGCTCGTACGGCATCCCCGAAGACATCATCTACGGCGTGCCGGTCACCTGCGAAAACGGCGAATACAAGCGCGTCGAGGGCCTGGAAATCGACGCGTTCTCGCGCGAGAAGATGGACGGCACGCTGGCCGAGCTGCTCGAAGAGCGCGACGGCGTCGCCCACCTGCTGAAGAACTAAGCATCACGCATCGGGCCGGGCGGCCTTCGGGCGCCCGGCTTCGGCGCGGGCCGGCATGCCGCCGGCCCGCGCCGAGCGATCCGATTCGCGCACGTTTTGCCGCCTCGCGCCACCTCTCGCCGGCCCAGAACCTGCCCGAATCCGATTTTCTCCACGTTGACCCGCTTCCCTGACGTAGAAGAGATGGCCGCGCTCACTCCTGCACAAGTGCTCTACGACGGGGCGTCCCCGCCCGCGATCCTGCCCTGCTGCGATCACTACGCGGGCAGCGAGAAGCTGATGCGCAAGTCGCTCGCACTGCAGGCCGAGCTGGGTCCCGTGTTCGACCTCACGCTCGACTGCGAGGACGGCGCGGCCGTCGGCCAGGAAGCCGCGCACGCGGCGCTCGTGGCCGACCTGCTCGGCAGCGCCGAGAACCGCTTCGGCCGCGTCGGCGTGCGCATCCACGACTTTTCCCACCCGCACTGGCGCGACGACGTGCGCATCGTGCTGCGCGCGGCGCGCGTACCGGCCTACATCACGCTGCCGAAGATCGCGAACGCCGCCGACGCGGCCGAAATGACCGCGTTCATCGAAGGCACGCGCCGCGAGCTCGGCATCGCGCAACCGATCCCTGTCGACGTGCTGGTCGAAACGCACGGCGCGCTCGCGCAGGCGGCCGCCCTCGCCGCGCTGCCGACGGTCGGCACGCTGAGCTTCGGGCTGATGGATTTCGTCTCCGCGCACCACGGCGCGATCCCCGACTCCGCGATGCGCTCGCCCGGCCAGTTCGATCACCCGCTCGTGCGCCGCGCGAAGCTGGAAATCGCCGCGGCCTGTCACGCACACGGCAAAACATCGTCACACAATGTGACGACCGAGGTGCGCGACATGGCTGTCGTCGCCGGCGATGCGCGCCGCGCGCGCGACGAATTCGCCTTCACGCGGATGTGGAGCATTCACCCCGCGCAGATCCGCCCGATCGTCGACGCGTTCGCCCCGCGCACCGACGAAGTCACGCTGGCCGCCGAGATCCTGCTGGCCGCGCAGGCCGCCGACTGGGGCCCGACGCGCCACGGCGATACGCTGCACGATCGCGCGAGTTATCGTTATTACTGGTCGGTGCTGCGCCGTGCGCGGGCCACCGGCCAGCCCGTACCGTCCGAGGCCGCGCCGCTGTTCGGCCCGGCCGCCGCGGGCGTCGCGCATTGAGTGCGCGCCGCCGGCCGAGTCACGCGTTGCATGCATCCGCCGGCACGCGAGCCGGCAGACGTTTGCGAAACGACAAAAAACGTAACGGAGCCCGAAAACCTGATATATGCGCGGCCAAATAGGTGAAAATAGCGGCCGCTGCGCGCTTTCGGGGCGCGTGCAGTTTCAAACCGGCCGGCAGTGTCGATTGCCGGCCCTTGTCAACTGATTATCGAAAGGTTCTGACTCCATGAAGAAACTCCTGATCGCTACCGCCATCGGCGCCTTGTCCGCCACGATGCTGGTGTCGGCTCCGAGCGCGTTTGCCCAGGGTACGGCCACCACGACCGCCAAGAAGGCAGCGGCCAAGCGCCCGGCGCCGGCCAAGCGCATCATCCCGCGCAGCAAGAAGGCGCAGGCGCGCGCGGCCGCCAAGGTCGATCCGGTGCCGGAAGGCGCGGTCAAGTGGTCCTGCAAGGAAGGTCTGTCGTTCGATCTCGCCGGCGACATGAAGCGCGACCAGGTCGTCACGGTTCACTGGGCGAAGAAGAACTACAAGCTGCCGCGCCAGACCACGACGACGGGCGCCGACACGTTCTACGATCCGGCAGCAGGCTTCAAGCTGGTCGTGATCCCGACCAAGGCGATGCTGTTCTCCGACGCGAACGGCGGCGAGCGCCTCGCGGACGAGTGCGTGACGCCGGAAATGGCGCAAGGCGGCGCAGCGCCGACGCAGGCGAACGAACTGAAGCCGGCAACGAACTAAGCGCGCGTTTTTCCGCTCTCGGCCCCTCGATGTCCGCCCCGGTCTCCAACGTCCGCCCTGCTCCGGATACGGTACTCGTCGACATCGTCGACTACGTGCTGAACACCGGCATCGACAGCGCGCTCGCGCTGGAGACGGCGCGTCATTGCCTGATCGACACGCTCGGATGCGGACTCGAGGCGCTGTCCTACCCTGCCTGCACCAAGCTGCTCGGCCCCGTCGTGCCCGGCACGATCGTGCCGAACGGCGCGAAGGTGCCCGGCACGTCCTTCCAGCTCGATCCCGTCCAGGCTGCGTTCGGCATCGGCGCGATGATCCGCTGGCTGGACTTCAACGACACCTGGCTCGCCGCCGAATGGGGTCATCCGTCCGACAACCTCGGCGGGATCCTGGCGACGGCCGACTGGCTCTCCCGCACGGCCCGCGCGGCCGGCCGCAAGCCGCTCGCGATGCGCGACGTGCTGGTCGCGATGATCCAGGCCCACGAGATCCAGGGCTGCCTTGCCCTCGAGAATTCGTTCAACGCGGTCGGGCTCGACCACGTGCTGCTCGTGAAGGTCGCGTCGACGGCCGTCGTCGGGCGCCTGCTCGGGCTTACGCGCGACGAGCTGATCAACGCGGTCTCCAACGCGTTCGTCGACGGCCACGCGCTGCGTACCTACCGCCATGCGCCGAACACCGGTTCGCGCAAATCCTGGGCGGCCGGCGACGCCACGTCCCGCGCGGTGCGCCTCGCGCTGATCGCGAAAACGGGTGAAATGGGCTATCCGTCGGCGCTCACCGCGAAGACCTGGGGCTTCTACGACGTGCTGTTCGACGGCAAGCCGTTCCGCTTCCAGCGCCCGTACGGCACGTACGTGATGGAAAACGTGCTGTTCAAGATCGCGTTCCCCGCCGAATTCCATGCGCAGACGGCCGCCGAGGCCGCGCTGCTGCTGCACGCGCGGCTCGCCGCGGCGGGCCGCACGACCGACGACATCGGCCGGATCACGATCCGCACACACGCGGCCGCGATCCGCATCATCGACAAGCAGGGCCCGCTCGCCAATCCGGCCGATCGCGACCACTGCATCCAGTACATGGTCGCCGTGCCGCTGCTGTTCGGCCGGCTGACCGCGGCCGACTACGAAGACTCGGCCGCGGCGGACCCGCGCATCGACGCGCTGCGCGCGAAGACCGTGTGCGTCGAGGATCCGCAATTCACGAAGGATTATCACGATCCGGACAAGCGATCGATCGCGAATGCGCTGACGATCGAGTTCACGGACGGATCGAAGCTTGCCGAAGTGGCGGTCGAGTACCCGCTCGGCCATCGGCGGCGCCGTGCGGACGGCATCCCGCTGCTGGTCGAGAAGTTCAGGACCAACCTCGCCCGCCGCTTTCCGGCCAAGCAGCAACAAGCGATTCTCGACGTGTCGCTGGACCAGGCAAAGCTCGAAGCGATGCCGGTCGATGAGTACGTCGATCTGTATATGATCTAGCCGTCAGATACAGGACTCTTTGTTTCCTAGCCTCAAACCCAGGAAAATCACCATGGCCCACAATCTCCACAAGACCCTCAAGGAATTCGACAGCGGTTCCGGCAAAGGCAAGTTCTACTCGCTGCCGCAGCTCGGCAAGGAACTGAAGACGAAGATCGAACGCCTGCCGGTGTCGATCCGCATCGTGCTCGAGTCCGTGCTGCGCAACTACGACGGCAAGAAAATCACCGAAGAGCACATCGAGCAGCTCGCGAACTGGAAGCCGACCGCGAAGCGCGTCGACGAGATTCCGTTCGTCGTGTCGCGCGTCGTGCTGCAGGATTTCACGGGCGTGCCGCTGCTCGCCGACATCGCGGCCATGCGCGGCGTCGCCGAGCGCACGGGCAAGAATCCGAAGAAGATCGAGCCGCTGGTCCCGGTCGATCTCGTCGTCGACCACTCGGTCCAGATCGACTACTTCCGCCAGAAGGACGCGCTCGACCTGAACATGAAGCTGGAATTCCAGCGCAACAACGAGCGCTACCAGTTCATGAAGTGGGGCATGCAGGCGTTCGACACGTTCAAGGTCGTGCCGCCGGGCGTGGGCATCGTCCACCAGGTGAACCTCGAATACCTCGCGCGCGGCGTCCACAAGAAGACGGACGGCGCCGACACCGTGTACTACCCGGACACCCTCGTCGGCACGGACAGCCACACGACGATGATCAACGGCATCGGCGTGGTCGGCTGGGGCGTGGGCGGCATCGAGGCGGAAGCCGGCATGCTCGGCCAGCCGGTGTACTTCCTGACGCCGGACGTCGTCGGCGTCGAGCTGAAGGGCAAGCTGCGCGAAGGCGTGACGGCCACCGACCTCGTGCTGACGATCACGGAAATGCTGCGCAAGGAGAAGGTCGTCGGCAAGTTCGTCGAATTCTTCGGCGAAGGCACGCGCTCGCTGTCGCTGCCGGACCGCGCGACGATCGGCAACATGGCGCCGGAATACGGCGCGACGATGGGCTTCTTCCCGGTCGACGAAAAGACGATCGAGTACTTCGAAGGCACGGGCCGCACGAAGGCCGAAATCGCCGCGTTCGAAAACTACTTCAAGGCGCAGAATCTGTTCGGCATTCCGAAGGCCGGCGACATCGACTACACGAAGACGGTGACGCTCGACCTCGCGACGGTCGCGCCGTCGCTGGCGGGCCCGAAGCGCCCGCAGGACCGCATCGAGATCGGCCACGTGAAGTCGACGTTCACCGACCTGTTCTCGAAGCCGGTCGCGGAAAACGGCTTCGCGAAGAAGGCGGAAGACCTGAACACGCAGTACACGACGAGCAACGGCGTCGACGTGAAGAACGGCGACGTGCTGATCGCCGCGATCACGTCGTGCACGAACACGTCGAACCCGAGCGTGCTGCTGGCGGCGGGCCTGCTCGCGAAGAAGGCGGTCGAGGCCGGCCTCACGGTCGATCCGAAGATCAAGACCTCGCTCGCGCCGGGATCGCGCATCGTCACCGAATACCTGACGAAGACGGGCCTGCTGCCCTACCTGTCGAAGCTCGGCTTCGAAGTCGCGGCGTACGGCTGCACGACCTGTATCGGCAACGCGGGCGACCTGACGCCGGAGCTGAACGAAGCGATCACGAAGAACGACATCGTCGCGGCGGCCGTGCTGTCGGGCAACCGTAACTTCGAAGCGCGCATCCACCCGAACATCCGCGCGAACTTCCTCGCGTCGCCGCCGCTTGTCGTCGCGTACGCGATCGCCGGCAACATCACGCGCGACCTGATGACCGAGCCGGTCGGCAAGGGCAAGGGCGGCCGCGACATCTACCTCGGCGACATCTGGCCGACGAGCGACGAGATCCACGCGCTGCTCAAGTTCGCGCTCGATCCGAAGAAGTTCGAGGACAACTACTCGAAGCTGACCAAGAAGGGCGACCTCTGGAGCAAGATCGAGGGCGAAACGGGCGAGGTCTACGACTGGCCGAAATCGACGTACATCGCCGAGCCGCCGTTCTTCGGCAACGACTTCTCGATGGAACCGGCCGCGTCGATCCCGACCGTCAAGGGCGCGCGCGCGCTGGGCATCTTCGGCGATTCGGTCACGACCGACCACATCAGCCCGGCAGGCTCGATCAAGGAAGATTCGCCGGCCGGCAAGTGGCTGAAGGAAAACGGCGTGCAGAAGGCCGACTTCAACAGCTACGGCTCGCGCCGCGGCAACCACGACGTGATGATGCGCGGCACGTTCGCGAACGTCCGGATCAAGAACCTGATGATCCCGGCGAAGCCGGACGGCACGCGCGTCGAAGGCGGCCTGACGATCCACCAGCCGAGCGGCGAACAGCAGTCGATCTACGACGCGGCGATGCGGTACGTCGCCGCCGGCACGCCCACCGTCGTGTTCGCGGGCGAGGAGTACGGCACGGGCTCGTCGCGCGACTGGGCCGCGAAGGGCACGCAGTTGCTCGGCGTGAAGGCCGTGATCGCACGCAGCTTCGAGCGCATCCACCGCTCGAACCTGGTCGGCATGGGCGTGCTGCCGCTGCAGTTCAAGGGCGCGGACAGCGTCCAGTCGCTCGGCATCACCGGCGAAGAGACGTACGACATCGAAGGCCTCGGCGACGACTTCAAGCCGCAGCAGGACGTCACGCTCGTGATCCATCGCAAGAACGGCGAAACGCAGCGCGTGCCGGTGCTGCTGCGCATCGATACGCCGATCGAAGTCGACTACTACAAGCACGGCGGGATCCTGCCGTTCGTGCTGCGCTCGCTGCTCGCAGCGTAAGCGCTGCCTGTTGCAGGTGCCGCAGCCGCCTCGCGGGCGGTTGCGGCCGATTTGGATGCCCGACCTCGTGTCGGGCTTTTTTTCGCCGGTGCTCGATGTGGCCTTACGCCGCCTTGTCGCCGCGCGCCTTCGCGGCCGCCCCTCGCGCGTTCTTCTTCAAATGCATGCGGTTGTATTCGATTGCCGCACGCACGAGGTGCTTCAAGGCCCGCTTGTCGATCTCGTCGCCTTCGACAAAATCGATCGCGCGACGCGCGTTCCCTTCGAGGCCCGCATTGAATAGCCCGTCGGGATCGGGCAGGTGCGCGCCGTGCATGAACGTCAGCTTCACCTTGCCCTTGTGCGCGTTCGCGACCGCGATCATCCCGTCGCACGACCACACGGGGCTGCCCATCCACTTCCATTCCTCGACGATGCCCGCTTGCGCATCGAGGATCGCCTGGCGCAGGTCGGCGAGCGTCTCGCTGCGCCAGTCGGCGATGCCGGCGATCAGCGCGTCGATGCGCTCGGACGGTTGCAGCTCGTTGGCACGCGTACTCATGCGCGGGCCTCCGTTTGCGCGTCGGGGCGCGCCAGCACCTGTTCGAGCGCGTCGAGGAACCGTACCCAGCCGTACTGCGCGCCGCGATACGCCTGCTCCTGATCGGGCCGGAAGCCGACCTGCTCCATGCGCAGGCGCGTGCCGGCCGGCGTCGGCGTGAGTGTCCACGTCACGACGCTTTCGAGGCCGTGGGCCGCCCACGTATAGGACAGCGCGCGGTGCGGCTCGATCGTGAGGACCGTGCAGTCGACCGAGCCCCAGTCCGCCCGGAAGCTGAACGCCCGGCCCGCGACGGGCTCGAAGTCGCTCTTCATCAGCCACGCCTCGATCAGGTGCGGTTGGGTGAGCGCGCGCCAGATCTTCTCCGGCGGATGGGGCAGCTCCCGGTCGACGACGACGGAGCGTGTTTCGGTAGTGGCTTGGTTCATTACTGATCCATCCTTTTGAGCAGATCTTCAAGGGCATCGAACCGGCTCCGCCAGAAGCCCGCCATCTGGCTCGTCCAGTCGATCAACGGGGCCAGCGCCTGCGGCTGCGCGCTGTAGTGCGTCTGCCGGCCTTCGTGACGGTCGTTCACGAGCCCGGCCTGCTTCAGTACGCCAAGGTGCTTCGACACGGCCGGCTGCGACACGCCCGCATCGGCCGTGAGCGCGGCAACCGTCAGCTCGCCCTCCGCGCACAGCCGCTCGAAAAGCGCGCGGCGCGTCGGATCGGCGAGTGTCCGGAAAAGCGTGTCGTGTGCATTCTGCATATCGGTCACAATTCATAACTCTGTGGTTATGAATTCAAGAATATCCGCTGATCGGCTCGAGTCAAGGCGAGATTTCGCGAACGGCGCCGTTCGATTCGGCGCACGCATCGCTCGGTCGCGCCGGCACGCGGCCTTCGTCGAATTCGAGACTCTCCTCTAATCCGCAGTCGCGCCACGCGATCCGAAAGCCGCCTGCAAGACTGCCCGGCGCGCTGTTCCACAGTTCGGGAAACATCCGGGCTCCACCGGCCCCGTCGTTGTGCATGCGCGCGTCCGTTCCTGACGAGTCGCTTCCAATGACCACATAGTGCGATACGGCGCGCAGCCATTGACACGCACACGCCATGCATCCATGCGGCACGCCCTTCCGAGACCGCGCACATTCCGATGCTGCAACGAACGGCTCGTGTGTGCGAGCGACGCGCGTTGCTGCGCCGTCGTACCGCAAACCGGTTCGCTCACCGGGCCCACCATCGCCGTCGCGTACGACGCCGCGCGTGCCCGCCATGCGTCCGGTTGTCAGAACTGACAGCTATGGAAACTGGCAGCTACCCGAACGGCATCGACGCCCTACGCTCGTCACCGCTCGCGGCCCCACAAGGGCCGGGGGTTCCAGTAACGTCGCCTCTCCTAAAAAAGGACTCCCGATGAAAAGGAACGCCTGGTTTGCCCTTCCCCTTCCGTCGCCCCGCCGCCTGGCGTGCGTGGCTCCGCTCGTGTTCGCCGCCGCTGCGGCGCATGCGGCGACGGATTGGGTCGATACCCATACGAAAGCCTTTCTGACCGGCCCGCAGTTGATGGCGCGCAGTGCGGCGCCGTCGCTCGAACTCGCGGCCGGCGAGACGACCAACGTCGTCGTCAGCCTGAAGCTGCGCAACGCCGCGCAGCTCAAGCAGCTGGCGCGCGACGTGAACCGGCCCGGCAGCGCGCATTACCGCCAGTACCTGACGCACGAGCAGTTCCTCGCGGACTACGCGCCGACCGATGCGCAGGTGAAGTCGGTCGTCGACTATCTGCACAAGAGCGGCTTCACGAATGTCGAGGTCGCGCCGAACCGCCTGCTGGTCTCCGCCAGCGGCACGGCCGGCACGGTGAAGACGGCCTTCAACACGTCGCTCGTGCACTTCCAGTACGCGGGCCGCTCGGGTTTCGCGAACACGTCGACCGCGCAGGTGCCGCGCGCACTCGGCGACGTCGTCGGCTCGGTGCTCGGGCTGCAAAGCGTCGCGCGGGCGCGGCCGATGCTGCGCATCGGCAACGTCGCGAAGCCGCAGGCGCTCGCGACCGGCACGGCGACGGGCCACTATCCGAAGGAATTCCCGGGCCTCTACAACGCGACCGGCGTGCCGACCGCCGCCGGCGTGACCGTCGGCATCATCACGATCGGCGGCGTGTCGCAGACGCTGCAGGACCTGAAGCAGTTCACGTCGAGCAACGGCTACGGCACGGTCTCCACGCAGACCGTCAAGACCAACGGCACGGGCGGCAGCTACGCCGACGACCAGGACGGCCAGGGCGAATGGGATCTCGACAGCCAGTCGATCGTCGGCTCGGCCGGCGGCCAGGTCGGCAAGCTGGTGTTCTACATGGCCGATCTGAACGCCGCCGGCAACACCGGCCTCACGCAGGCGTTCAACCGCGCGGTGTCGGACAACACCGCGAAGGTGATCAACGTCTCGCTCGGCTGGTGCGAAACCGATGCGGACGCGGACGGCACGCTCGACGCCGAGGAACAGATCTTCACGACGGCAGCCGCGCAAGGCCAGACGTTCTCGGTATCGTCGGGCGACGAAGGCGTGTACGAGTGCAACAACCGCGGCTATCCGGACGGCTCGAACTACACGGTGTCGTGGCCGGCTTCGTCGCCGCACGTGCTCGCGATCGGCGGCACGACGCTGTACACGACGTCGGCCGGTGCGTTCTCGAACGAGACCGTGTGGAACGAAGGGCTCGATTCGAACGGCAAGCTGTGGGCAACGGGCGGCGGCGTCAGCTCGATCCTGCCCGCGCCGTCGTGGCAATCGGGCAGCAATCGCCGGTTGCCGGACGTCGCGTTCGATGCCGCGCAAAGCACGGGCGCGTACATCTACAACTACGGCCAGTTGCAGCAGATCGGCGGCACGAGTCTCGCCGCACCGATCTTCACGGGCTTCTGGGCGCGGCTGCTCGCGGCGAACGGCACGGGCCTCGGCTTCCCGGCCGGCAACTTCTATGCGGACATTCCGTCGCATCCGTCGCTCGTGCGCTATGACGTCGTGTCGGGCAACAACGGCTATCAGGGGTATGGCTACAAGGCCGGCACCGGTTGGGATCTGACGACCGGGTTCGGCAGCCTGAACATCGCGAACCTCAACCAGCTGATCAAGTCGGGCGGCTTCTGAGCGATGCATGAAAGCCGGCGCGCGGCGATGGCTTGCCGCGCGCCGGCGGTGACCGTGCCGCGCGCTACTCCGCCGCCGGCTCCTTCACACGCTCCGACACGACCGGCGCGCCGGTCCGATGCGACGGCGCGAACAGCCGCAGCCCGCTCGCGACGCTCGCCGCGCCCGCGAACCCCGCACCGAGCATCAACGCAAGCGTCGGCCCGTGGCGGCCCGCGATCCCGAACGACAATGCAACCAGCGCCGCGCCCGTCGCCTGCCCGATCAGCCGCGCGGTCGCGATGATCCCGCTCGCACCGCCGCTGCGTTCGGGCGGCGCACTCGACATCAGCGCCTTCAGGTTCGGCGACTGGAAGAAGCCGAAGCCCGCGCCGCACAGCATCATCCGCCAGCCGATGTCGACGACGCCCGGCGACGCCGGCAGCGCGGCGAGCGACACCATCCCCGCACTCAGCAACGCGAGGCCGATCGCGCCGAGCAGCCCGGGCGGATAACGATCCGACAGCCGCCCCGCGATCGGCGCGGCGAGCGCGACGACCGCCGACCACGGCGTCATCAGGAAGCCCGTTTCGACCGCGCTGCGATGCAGGACGGTTTCGAAATAGAACGGCAGCGACACGAACGCAAGCCCCTGCGCGGCGAACGCGCACACGGCGGTCAGCGCGGACAGCGTGAACACGGGCCGGCGGAACAGGTCGACCGGCAGCATCGGCGCCGGGTGCCCGGCCTGGCGGCGGATCAGCAGCCAGCCGAACGCGAACGCCACCGCGGCCGCCGCGCACACGACGGAGCGCGGCCCGCGCTGCGCGAATTCGCCGAGCGCGAAGATCAGCGATGCGAACGTGATCACGTTGAACAGCGCGGCGACCGGATCGAATACATGCTTGCCGCGCGCCGTCCGCGGCAGCGACGGAATCGCCACGGCGAGCGCGAACACGCCGAGCGGCACGTTCACCGCGAACAGCCACGGCCATGCGGCCACCGAGAGAATCAGCGACGCGATCGTCGGCCCCACCGCGAACGACACGCCGACGACGAGCGCGTTGAAGCCGACGCCGCGCCCGAGCCGGTGCGCGGGAAACAGGCCGCGGATCAGCGCGACGTTCACGCTCATGATCGCGCTCGCGCCGAAGCCCTGCACGATGCGCGCGGCGGTCAGCATCGGCAGCGTCGCCGCGAGCGAACAACCGAGCGACGCCAGCGTGAACACCGCCAGCCCCGCGACATACACGCGCTTGTGGCCGACGATGTCGCCGAGCGACGCGAACGGCAGCAGCGTCGCGACCATCGCGAGCTGGTACGCGTTGATGATCCACACGGACGCGGCCGGCGACGCGTGCAGGTCGGCGGCGATCGCGGGCAGCGCGGTGTTCGCGATCGCGGTGTCGAGCGTCGCGAGCGCGACGGCCAGCAGCACGGCGGACATCGCGCGCCAGTTGACGGCCGGCTCGTGCACGCCGGCGGGGGAAGCGAATTCGGACAAGATGGGCTCGGCTGACGAGCGACGCGCGGCGTCGCGGATTGAGCGGCGCGGCGCCGGACGCTCCGTGCAGCAGCACGGGAACGCGCGGCACCCCGAGCCGTATTGTTGCAGAGCCGCATCGAACGTGCAGGCGGCCGCCTCGTCAGTCAGCGAAACGAAAGATTCGGCGCGCCGCGGCGGGCGCGCGGCATCGATGCAGACGCAACGACCCGCGCACTCGCGGCCCCGCCGGACGGCACGCGGCCGGCCGCCGCCATTTACGACACCGCACGCCGCGCATTGCGGCCGCGCAGCCATTCGAGCGCGAGCAGCAAACTCGTCGAGAAAACGATCAGGATCGTCGCGAGCGCGGCGATCGTCGGGCTGATGTTCTCGCGAATGCCCGTGAACATCTGGCGCGGCAGCGTCGTCTGGTCCGCGCCCGCGAGAAACAGCGTGACGACCACTTCGTCGAACGACGTCGCGAACGCGAACAGCGCGCCCGACATCACGCCCGGCGCGATCACCGGCAGCGTCACGCGGAAGAAGGTCGACACCGGGTTCGCGCCGAGCGACAGGCTCGCGCGCACGAGATTCTGGTTGAAGCCCTGCAGCGTCGCGGCCACCGTCGTCACGACGAACGGCACACCGAGCGCCGCGTGCGCGGCGATCAGCCCCGTGTAGGTATTCGCGAGCCCGAGCGGCGCGAAGAACAGGTACATGCCGACGCCGACCACGACGACGGGCACGATCATCGGCGACAGCAGCACGGCCATCAGCAGCGCCTTGCCGCGGAAGTCGGCCTTCGTCAGGCCGATGGCCGCGAGCGTGCCGAGCACGGTCGCGACGACGGTCGCCGACGGCGCGACGATGAAACTGTTCTTCGCGGCCATCCGCCACTCGTCCGACGCGATCAGGTTCTCGTACCAGCGCGTGGAAAAGCCTGGAATCGGATACACGAGAAACGTGCTCGACGAGAACGACAGCGGCACGATCGCGAGCACCGGCAGGATCAGGTACAGCAGCGTCAGCACGACGAGCACGCGCAACGCGACGTACCACGCGCGCTCAACGAACGACATGTGCGGCGCGAACAGCGGCCTGGCGAGTTTCATGGTCGGCATCCCCTTCCCGTTTTCCTGTGCCCGGCGCTCAGCCGAGGCTCACGTTCGAGCGCGTGAAGCGCCCGTACACCGCATACAGCACGAGCGTCGCCGCGAGCAGCAGCCCGCCGAGCGCACACGCCATGCCCCAGTTGATCGTCACGTTCGTGAAGTACGCGACGTAGTAGCTGACCATCTGGTCGTTCGGCCCGCCGAGCAGCGCGGGCGTGATGTAGTAGCCGATCGCGAGGATGAACACGAGCAGCGCGCCCGCGCCGACGCCCGGATACGTCTGCGGCACGTACACGCGCCAGAACGCGGCGAACGGATGGCTGCCGAGCGACACGGCCGCACGCTGGTAGGTCGGCGGAATCGACTTCATCACGCTGTAAAGCGGCAGGATCATGAACGGCAGCAGGATGTGCGTCATCGAGATGTACACGCCGACGCGGTTGAACAGCAGCGTGAGCGGATGCGAGATCAGCCCGCTGCCGATCAGCGCCGTGTTGATGAGCCCTTCGCTCTGCAGCAGCACGATCCATGCGGCGACGCGCACCAGCACGGACGTCCAGAACGGAATCAGCACGAGGATCATCACGAGGTTCGCGCGCCGTTCCGACAGCGTCGAGATCCAGTACGCGAGCGGATAGCCGAGCAGCAGCGCGAACAGCGTGACGGCGATGCCGATCACGAACGTGCGCCCGAAGATCGCGAGGTAGATCGACTGGTCGGGATCGGCCTGCACGATATGGCCGAAGCCGTCCTGCTTGTGGTCGAGCGCGGCGAGCAGATAGAACGGCGACACCTGGCTGCCGTTCTTCGCGATCGCCTGCCAGTACGCGAGCTCGCCCCAGCGCGCATCGAGATCGATGAATTTCGCGCGCGTCTGCGCGGGCGTCAGCGCCGCGTCGCCCGCGTTACCGTCGCCCTTGAACGGCATCGCGCGCGCCGTCTTCGCGACGAGCGAGCGATAACCGGGGATCTCGGTGTTCAGGCGCCGTGCGAGCGCGCCCATCGCCTCGCTGTCGGCCACCTTCGTCATGTCGGCCGCGAGCGCGACGTACGCGGCGTCCGCCGGCGGCGTCTTGCGGTCCCAGCCCGACAACGCGGCGACCGTGTTCGGCAACGCGGTCGCGATTTCCGGGTTCTGCACCGCGCGCGTGAGCAGCGTGCCGATCGGCACGACGAAGATCAGCAGCAGGAAAATCGCGAGCGGCGCGACCAGCAGCAGCGCCATCGTGCGCTTGCGCGCCTCGGCGGCCTTCAGCTCGCGCTTGAGCGCGGCGGTCGACGGCGAGGAAGGCGCGATCGTGATCGTATTCAACGGTTCTCTCCGGCCGGGCACGTTCCGGCGGAAGGCCGCGCGACGGGTTCGACGCGTCGCGCGGCCGGTTGCATCACGGCATCCTTCAGGATGCCCGACCGGTTACTTCGTTGCCCACGCGGCGAAGCGCTGTTCGAGCTCGTCGCTGTGGTCGGTCCAGAAGCCGATGTCCTCCAGTACCGCGTTCTTGCCGTTGGCCGGCGAGTTCGGCAGGTTCGCGAGCGTCTTCGCGTCGAGCGACTTGATCGCGGCGACGTTCGCCGGACCGTACGCGATGTGCTGTGCATACGCCTGCTGCGGCTTCGGCGTCAGCGTGTACGCGATGTACTGCTCGGCGAGCGCCTTGTTCGGCGAACCCTTCGGAATCGCCCAGTAGTCGAGGTCGTAGATGCTGCCGTTCCACACGACCTTCAGGTTCTTGCCTTCCTTCTGCGCGGCGTCGATGCGGCCGTTGTACGCGGTCGACATCACGACGTCGCCGGCCACCAGGAACTGCGGCGGCTGCGCGCCCGCTTCCCACCACTGGATGTACGGCTTCAGCTCGTCGAGCTTCTTGAACGCGCGATCCTGGCCGGCCTTCGTGCCGAGCACCTTGTAGACGTCCTTCGTCGCGACGCCGTCGGCCATCAGCGCGAATTCGAGGTTGTAGCGCGCGCCCTTGCGCATCCCGCGCTTGCCGGGGAATTTCTTCACGTTCCAGAAATCGGCCCAGCCGGTCGGCGCGGTCTTCAGCTTGTCCGCGTTGTACGACAGCGCGGTCGACCATACGAAGAAGCCGACGCCGCACACCTGCGGCGCTTCCGGAATCAGGTCGGATTTCTTCGCGATCTTCGACCAGTCGAGCTTCTCGTACAACCCTTCGTCGCAGCCGCGGTTCAGGTCGCCCGATTCGACTTCGACCACGTCCCAGTTGACGTGCTTGGCCTCGACCATCGCCTTCACCTTCGCCTGCTCGCCGTTGTATTCGACGGCCGTGACCTTGTTGCCGGTCGCCTTCTCGAACGGCTGGTTGAACGCGACCTTCTGCGCGTCGCCGTTCGCGCCTCCGAAGTTGACGACCGTGAGTTCGGCAGCGGCGGCCGATGCGCCGAACGCGACCAGCGCCAGCGCGAGCGCCGTGCGGCGCGCGGTAAAGCTTGCTCGTTTCATGATGGTTCCTCTCCTCTCGTGGTGGAAGTGGGCTTTGTTGTTGACGACGTGCTACGGGAAACCGGGTGAGCCATGCTCACGCGAACACGCGCAGGTGTTCGGGCGAGAACGCAAGCGACACGGGTGCGCCGGGCGAGAACGCGTCGAGCGCGCCGGTGCCGAGCGGCACCTTCACGAAGCATTCGTCCTGGCCCGGCAGCGCGCAGCGCATGCGCACGTGATCGCCGAAATAGATGAGGCTGCGCGCCTCGCCGGTCACGCGGTTGGCGGCGGCGCCGTTCTGGTGACCGTTCGCGAGGCCGTTGGCGAGGCTCATGCGTTCGGGGCGGATGCACGCGACGGCCGCCGCGCCCTCGGCGGCTTCGCCGATATGGCGGCCGACGAGCTTCGTGCCGTCGTCGAGCCGGAACTCGCAGAATTCGCCGTCGACGCGCGCGATGGTGCCGCGCAGCCGGTTGCTGTCGCCGATGAAGTTCGCGACGAATTCGTTGCACGGCGATTCGTACAGGCGGTCGACGGTGTCGAGCTGCTGCACGATGCCCTTGTCGAACACGGCGACGCGATCGGACATCGTCAGCGCCTCGCCCTGGTCGTGCGTCACGTACACGAAGGTCACGCCGAGCTTTTCGTGCAGCGCCTTCAGTTCGTACTGCATGTGTTCGCGCAACTGCTTGTCGAGCGCGCCGAGCGGCTCGTCCATCAGCACCAGCTTCGGCTCGAACACGAGCGCGCGCGCCAGCGCGATGCGCTGCTGCTGGCCGCCCGACAGTTGCGCCGGGTAGCGTTTCGCGAAGCGCTCCATCTGCACCATCTTCAGCGCATGCGCGACGCGCTCCGCACGCTCGCCGGCCGGCAGCTTGCGCACCGTCAGCGGATACGCGACGTTCTGCTCGACCGTCAGGTGCGGAAACAGCGCGTAGTTCTGGAACACCATGCCGATGTTGCGCTTGTGCGGCGGCACGTTGTTCAGCAGCTCGCCGTCGAGGCGGATCTCACCGCCCGTCGGGAACTCGAAGCCCGCCAGCATCATCAGGCAGGTGGTCTTGCCCGAGCCGGACGGCCCGAGCAGCGTCAGGAATTCCCCTCGGTGGATGTCGAGGTCGAGCGATTTGACGACCAGCGTCTCGCCGTCGTAGGTCTTCCGCACGCCGCGAAAGCTGACGATTACATCATCGGACTTCATCGTGCTGTCCCCTGGTTCCGCGCCAATTGATTTTGAGATGCGAGCCACTATACGGCCCGCACGGTTCTATACTAGGGAACCATTTCAATATTCCTAGTAGGACCACTTTGGATACCGTGATCCTCGCCGACTGGCTGTCCGCCCGTCTGGACCGCAGCTCGTCCGAGCCGATGTACCGGCAACTGCTGCAACTGATGCAGCAGGCCATCCTGACCGGGGAATTGGGGCCAGGGACGAAGCTCCCGAGTTCGCGCACGCTCGCGGGCGACCTGTCGATCGCGCGCAATACCGTGCTGCACGTGTACGACCAGCTGACCGCCGAAGGCTACGTGCTGACGACCACCGGCAGCGGCACCTACGTGGCCGACACGCGGCCGGACGCCGCCGCGATCCGCGTACCGGGCGCCGCGCCGCCGTCAACGGCCGGCGAACTCCCGCCGCCCGACGCGCAGGGCAGCCTGTCGATGCGCGGGCGGCAACTGGTCGAGCATGCGGGCGTCTCGCGGCGCCAGTGGGGCGCCTTCATGCCGGGCGTGCCGGACGTGTCGGAATTCCCGAGCCGCACGTGGAGCCGCCTGCAGGCACGGCTGTGGAAGGAGGCCAATCCGGAGCTGCTGACCTATGCGCCGGGCGGCGGCTACCGCCCGCTGCGGCGCGCGCTCGCCGATTACCTGCGCGTCGCGCGCTCGGTCAAATGCTCGCCGGACCAGGTGATCATCACGACCGGCATCCATCAGTCGATCGATCTCGCGGTGCGGCTGCTGTCCGACATCGGCGATCGCGCGTGGGTCGAGGAGCCGTGCTACTGGGGCGTGCGCAGCGTGCTGCAGGCGGCCGGCCTCACGCTCGCGCCGGTGCCGGTCGACCAGGAAGGGCTCGACCCGCGCGCGAGCGACATGCAGCATCCGCCGCGGCTCGTGCTCGTCACGCCGTCGCACCAGTACCCGCTCGGGATGGTGATGAGCCTCGCGCGGCGCCGCATGCTGCTCGAATATGCGCGCCAGCACCGCTGCTGGATCATCGAGGACGACTACGACAGCGAATTCCGCTACGGCAGCCGCCCGCTCGCGTCGCTGCAGGGGCTCGACGACGGCGGCCGCGTGATCTACGTCGGCAGTCTCGGCAAGATGCTGTTCCCGGGGCTGCGGATGGGCTACATGGTCGTGCCCGAGCATCTGGTCGACACCTTCCGCACGGGGCTGTCGGAGTTGTACCGCGAAGGCCAGCTGATGCAGCAGGCCGTGCTGGCCGAATTCATCATGGACGGCCACCTCACGTCGCACGTCAGACGCATGCGCACGCTGTACGGCGAGCGCCGGCAACTGATGATCGACGCGATCCGCGCGCGCTTCGGCGACGCGCTGCCCGTGATGGGCGACGAGGCCGGCCTGCACCTGGTGCTCGGCCTGCCCGATGCGTGCGACGATCGCACGGTCACGCAGAGTGCATTCGACGCCGGCGTGATCGTGCGCCCGCTCACCAGCTACTACAGCAATGCCGACACCGCGCGGCAGGGTTTGCTGCTCGGCTATGCATGCGTCCCGCACGAAGGCATCCGGCCCGCGTTCGACACGCTCGCCCGTGCCATCGAGCAACATCTGCCACGCAACATCTCGCGCGCGGCATGACGCCCGCCGCGCGCGGCGGCGCGCGGATCAATGCGCGCTTCCCGCTCCACGATCGAGCGATGCCGCGCGCACGGCCTCGCCGGGCTTCGTAAACACGCGCTGCCGCAGCGCGGCGATCTGCGCGTCGCGATCCTGCGGCGACAGGCCGGCCGACTCGATCTGCGCACGCTGCGCCGCGTAGTCCGCGTAACGGCTCTGCCACGACGCGTCGTCCTGCTGCATCTGCGCGACGCGTGCGGCCGCCTCGGGGCCGAGGGTCTGCGTCAGTTGCGCGCGCATCGCGTCGGGCGTCGCGCCGCTCTTCTGCAATTGCGCGATCTGGTCGATCGCGGCGCGCTGCCGCTCCACCCGCTGCCGCGCCGCGCGTTCGTCGGCCGGCATCTGCTGTTCGAGCGCCGCGAGCCGCTCGGCCTTCTGCGCGTCCGTGAGTGAGCGATCCTGAACGATCTTCAATCGTGCGAGGTCGTAGCGCTGCCGCCACTGCTCCGCGCCGAAAAACGGCTGGCTCCAGTCGCCGAGCGTGCGGTACGCAAGCGACGCGCGCTGGTCGAGCGCGAGCTGCAACGCACCCGGGTCGGACTTGTCGACCGCGCCGGCATCGGGCAATTTGGCGAGCGCGTCGAGATACGCGCGATACCGGTGCCACACGTCGAGCGCCTCGGCCTGCGCGACCGTGCCGTCGAGCTGCGCGGCGATTTCGCGGACGACGAACGCGTCGAGCGCGGCCGCGCTCAGGTCGCTCCGCGCGGTCAGGCAATAGTCGAAGAAATCGCGCACCGCGCGCGATTTCGCGAGATGGCCGCCTGCATCGAGCGGCAACCGCGGCGCGCTGGAGCCGGCGAGCGACGGCGGCAGGCCCGCCCTCGCCGGCGCGGCGGCCTGCGGTGCGGCGGTGGGCACGCCCCCGACCGCGGCCGCATCCTGCGCATCACTCGTCGCGCCCGTGCCTCGATGCGATCCCGCACCGCTCCACATCGCGACGCCGGCAATCGCCGCCAGCCCCACGACACCATAGATTGCAGCGCGCCGCGCGAGCGGCGCGCGCCCTTCACGTGCCGCCATCGATCACACGCCCGCGAGCTTCAATCGGTTCGCATGCGTGCGGATCACCGCGACCGGATCTTCCGCATACGCGCCGCGCACGCCGAGCAGCTGGTTGATCTCGTCGACATGGTTCCACTTGTAGCTCGTGCTCAGCACCTGGCCATACAGCGCGCTGCACTTCGACACGAGCCCGTCGTTCGGGCCCGAGCCGCGGTTGATCATCACCGTGCCCGTGCCGTACAGCGCGGGCGTCGACACGTCGAGCGCGTTCGCCGGATCGACGACCGGAATGGTGCTCGTGTCCGTCGCCCCCGTCACGCCGAGCACGGAAAGCGTCGGCTGGATCGCCGTGCCGGCCCACGAATACAGCAGATGCGTGTTGCCGCCGACGGTTTCCGTCGGCGCGCCGGTCTGGCAACTGCCGGGCGCGCCGAGGCCCGCGCTCGGATAGTTCTGGTTGTAGGTGGCCGCCTGCGCGGTCGTCAGCGTCTTCAGTGCGGCGAGGGCGTCCTGGTTCGTGTTGTGGCTGCTGCTCGTCAGGATCCCGAACACATTGACGAACGCGGCGATCACCGTCGACGACAATCCGGTCGGATCGTACGCGAGCACGCCCTGCACGAAGTCGGCGAACTCGGAGCCGCGATGCGGCGTGCCGATCGTCGTCACCGACGCGACGAGATCGGGCGCGACGGCCGCGACATAGCGCGACGTCAGCCCGCCCTGGCTGTGACCGACGAGATTGACCTTGGTCGCGCCAGTCGCGGCGAGCACCGTCTTCACGTAGGCCAGCAACTGCTCGCCGCGCCCGTTCGGGCCGTCGTCGCTCTGGAAGCCCGACACGTTCGCGACGTAGACGGTCGCGCCATGCTTCTGCAGATCCTCCTGGATACCGTACCAGTAGTCGAGTACGCCTGCATACTTGTCGGTGCCGGTCAGCCCGTGCACGAGAATGATCGGATAGCGCGTCGTCGCATAGTCGTCGGCGGGCGCGGTTGCCGCCATCGCCGTATGCGTCGTCGCGAGCGTCGTCAATGCGGTCGTCCCCGCGAACGGCGCGACGCTCATCGCGCATGCCACTGCCCCTGCCATTACCCTGGAACGCATCGATTTGGCCATGCATGTTCTCCTGGTTATTGTGCTGCCGGTGCGAATGACACCGGATCGACACGCACGCCGCATCGCGCGCGCCGCGTGTGTCGAATGCGGGAGTGAAGCACGACTCGCGAACGTTTGCGCCCCGACTAGATACGGTTCTCTAATCGGTTGACGCGCGCCGCCCGTTCGGGCGGTGCGGCGCCCAGGCACGCGCATGCTGCGACGCACACACGCGTGGCTCGCTACAGCTTCGCGCTCACGCGCACCCACGCGGTACGCCCCGGCTCCATCACCGGCGCGTTCGCCGGATAGCCGAAGCCGGCGTTGCCGGCGAGGTTCAAATGCTCGGTGTAGGCCTTGTTCAGCACGTTGTCGACGCCGACCGAGATCTGCACGGTCTTGCTGACGTTGTACTGCGT
This sequence comes from Burkholderia sp. AU16482, assembly GCF_002223285.1. Lineage (NCBI taxonomy): Bacteria > Pseudomonadati > Pseudomonadota > Betaproteobacteria > Burkholderiales > Burkholderiaceae > Burkholderia > Burkholderia sp. AU16482. Next base: position 586,556 of record NZ_NKEY01000006.1, on the reverse strand, counting down.
ATGCAGCGACAGCACGCCGAATCCGGCGCTCGGGCCGAAATCCTTGCCGACCACGTTGCCCGCGTTGAGTGCATAGCGATGCTGCGGCGCAACGATGCGCCACAGGCCGCCCGCCGACCATGCACCGCGCGTGTATTCGAGCCCGATGCGCGCCTCGAGCGGCGGCATTTGCGGCAGCGGATCGCCGCTCGCCACGTTGCGCCCCCACGCATACGCGAGCGACGTCTCGACGCGCAGCGGCGCGACCGGCCGCCACGACAAGCCGGCTTCGCCGCCCATGATCTGCGCGTTGACGTTCGTGGCCTGCGTGGTCGCGCCCATCATGCCGGCTGCATAGTTGAACAGGATGAAGTCCTGTACGTAACCCGCATACGCGGACACCCACGCATCGAACCGGTCGCTCTTGTATTGCGCGCCGATATCGAGCTGCGTGGTCTTCTCCGGCTGCACCGCCGAGAATGCGTTGACCGAGCCGGCCGGCCCGCGCGTCGCGGAAAACAGTTCCCAGTAGTCCGGATAACGCTCCGCATGGCCGATCCCGGCGTACCACGTGACGGGCAGCGACGCGAGATCGCGCTCGTAGCGCACGAAGCCGCTCGGCAGCACCCTCGACCGGTCGTCGTCGAAAGTCGGGTTCGGCTTGCTCTTCATCATGCCGCTCGTCGTCGCGCGCTTGTCGCGTGCGCTCGCATAGTCGGCGCGCGCGCCGCCGATCACGCGCGACACGTCGCTCGCATACCACGTCAGCTCGCCGAACACGCCCGCGTTCCACATCGTCGCCTGCGCATTCCACGGCTGGTCGCGGTAGTTCTGCCGCCCCATCGACGAACGCGAATCGAGCCGGTTCGATTGCGCATCGACGCCCGTGACGAGCTTGACGTCGTCGCCGAAGCGGAACGTCGCGGCCGCACGCGCGCCGACCGTGCGGCGCCGCACGTCCGCGGCCATCCGCATCGGCATGCTGCTCGTCGGGTCAGGCTGCCGCAACGTGTAGTTGTCCATCACGTGATCGGCTTCGTTGTAGTACACGCGCGCCTCGATCCGGTCGAGCACGTCGCCAAGATGCCGCTTGTCGAACGACAGGCCGAACGTCTCGCGGCGAAAATGCGCACCGTCCATCCCGCGGCCGGCGTAGCGCGCATAGCCGTCGCCGGTGCCGGCGGTCAGCTCGACGCGCGTATGGTCGTCGGGCGTCCAGCCGAGCGCCGCATCGGCGTTCCACTTGTCCCACTGCGACGGCACGGTGTTGCCGTTGCCGTCGTGGTAGTCCTGCGAATGCGCGTGGTTCGCGGTCACGCGGCCATAGACGTCCGGCGTGCCGGCGCTCAGGTCGACGTTCTGGTCGTTGCGGCCGAACGACCCGCCGACGAGGCTGCCGTCGAAGCGCATGCCGGGGCGCTCGAAACGCGGTGTCACACGTTCGAACAGCACGGTGCCGGCCGACGCGCCCGGACCGTACAGCACGGTCTGCGGCCCCTTCACGACGGTGACCTTGTCATAGCTTTCCGGTGCGATGTACGACGTCGGCGCATCCATCCGGTTCGGGCACGCGCCGAGCGTCGGTATCCCGTTCGCCAGGATGTTCAACCGCGACCCGAACATCCCGCGCAGCACGGGGTCGCCGTTCGTGCCGCCGCTGCGGATCGACGTGAAGCCGGGGATCGTCTTCAGGTAATCGGCGCCGTCGCTGGCGGGCAGCGGCTGGCGCGGCGCCTTCGGATCCGTGACGACGACGAGCGGCGTCGACAGCGGCGACGCGACGACTTCGACGGGCGGCAACAGCGCGGCCGCGTCGGCCGTCGCCGCGCCGGCAGCAGGCACGGTTTCGGCCGCGGCGGTGCTCGCGGCGAGCGCGCCGACGGCCAGCGCGGGAACGGTAAGTTTCAGCATGCGCGGCAGAGGCCGCGCACGGGCATTGCGGGGCGCCCGCGGCGCACGCAACTGGGAATGGGTCATGATCGAAAGCCCGAGTGACGCCCTCCACGCGGCCTTGGCGGGCCGCACGGATATCGGCGGTGATAGGAACGGAAAGAAACGCGTCAGGCGCGCTCGGGCGGTGCGCGCGGATAGGCGCGCGGATAGCGGTCGCTGTGCGCCGCGACGGCAGACGACGCGGCGGCGGCAACGGAAACGACGGGAATGGATTCGACCGACGCGGCGGCAGGCGCGCCGATCGCCGGGCTATGCGCCAAGAAAGCGCAGTAGCCGCACGCGTCGAGATGCAGCGCATGATCGTGCACGCCGCCCGCATCGGATGAACGATGCGCACCATGCTCGGTACTGCAGACGATCGCCTCGGGCGTGGCCGCCTGCGCGATACGCCACTGCGACACCAGCGGCGCCGCGATCGCGATCCAGATCGCGAGCAGGCCAAGCCAGGCAGTCAGGTGACGATGTCGGTACAGCATGGACGGCGACGCGTAAGCGGAACGTAAAAACAGCCGAGATGTTACAGAATGTTCAACGCGATGACCAGTGCGGACGACGGTAAACGAACCGGGGGCGCATGGTTGTCAACACAACCATGCGCCCCCCCCCATGCGATGCGGGCCGGCGGCGGATGATCAGGGCGCCATGCGCCGCAACACGTCGTCGCGCCGGATGAAGTGATGATAGAGCGCGGCCAGCGCATGCAGGCCGATCACGAAGTAGAACGCGTTGCCGATCAGCTCGTGCGCTTCCTTGATCGTCGGCCGCAGTGCCTTGTCGGGGCCGAACAGCGTAAACGACACGCCGAGCCAGTCGAGCGACACCGGCTTGCCGCCCATGTTGATCGTCATGATGCCGAGCAGCGGCTGCGCGATGATGAACGCATAAAGCGCGAAATGCGCGAGCTTCGACAGCCAGCGCAGCAGCGCCGCCTGCGCAACCGGTTCCGGCACGCGGCTGACGACGCGCCACAGCACGCGCAGCACCGACAGCACGAGGACGCACGTACCGGCCGTCACATGCACGTTCATCCAGAACGCGCGGCTGTCGCTGCCCTTCGGTCCGCGGATCTCGATGGCCAGATAGGCGAGCGCGACCAGCAGGAAGACGGCCCAGTGGAAGAAGATCGCGGGCGAGCTGTAGCGCGTCTGTTTCGCGAGGATGTTTTTCATGCTTCGTCTCGTGTCGTATTCGGGGAGAGGTGCGGGCCACCGGCCTGCGCCCGGCAAAGCTGTGACGATTGTAGCCGCACGGGCGTCCGGCTTTGCACGACGCGGTCAAATATCCGATCCATCGTCGACGCGCGCCGCACAATGGCCGCCCTATGGAAAATCCGCATCGCGCGCCCGGGCGGCTGTGGCACGATGAAGCTTTGGTGCGACGGCGCGCGGGCATCATGAGCAAGGCGTTCTTCGTTGCGGCCTACCGGCTGATCGCCGCGTTGCTCGCGGTGTCCACCACGCTGCACAGCGTCGCCGACTACTGGCGCCTGCCGGATTTTCATCTCGGCAACTACCTCAGCTACTTCACGCAACTGAGCAGCCTCTACGCGGCCGCGATGCTGGCCGCGGGGCTGTCGCGCATCGCGCGCCCCGGCTCCGCCCGCTACGAATCGATGCGCGGCGCGGCGGTGCTGTACGTGCTGATCACCGCGATCGTCTACGAGTTGCTGCTCGCGCGGCTCGATGCGCTGCGCCACGTCACGCCGCCGTTCAACAACTGGGTGCTGCACCGGATCGTGCCGCTCGTGGTGCTGTGCGACTGGCTGTATGTCGAACCGCGCTCGCCGATTCCGCGCCGCAGCGCGTTCGCGTGGCTCGGCTTTCCGGTCGTCTATCTCGGCTATACGCTCGTGCGCGGCGCGGTGGAGAACTGGTATCCGTATCCGTTCGTCGATCCGCGGCCGCACGGGTACCTGCCGGTCGCGATCCAGTGTTCGATGATCGCGCTCGGCGCGGCGGCGCTCGCGCTGGGCATTTGCTGGCTCGGGAATCATGCGAGACAGTCTGGCAGCGCGACGCTTAAGGAAGGATGAAGGCGGAAAAGAGGAAAGAAGCAGGAACGTGTGCGCCGCCCGGCGCACACGTGGCGATGCCGGCGATCAGCGGCCGTTGCGCGGCAGGAAGTTCATCGGATCGACGACCTTGCCGTTCTGGCGGACTTCGAACTCGAACGTCGAACGACCGCTCGCGTCGGTGCCCATTTCGGCGACCGGCTGACCCTGGCGCACCGCGTCGCCTTCGTTGACGAGCAGCTTGCCGTTGTGTCCGTAGGCCGTGATGAGCCCGTTGTCGTGCTTCAGGATCACGAGCGGACCGTACGCCTGGACGCCGGAGCCGGCATATACCACGCGCCCGTTCGCCGCGGCCCGCACCGAACGGTCGGGCCCGGATGCGGCGATCACGACGCCGCGCGTCTTGCCGGCCGAGAACGGCGTCGCGACGACACCCGTGGCCGGCCATGCGAGCGAGCCTGGCTGGGCGGCCGACGCGGGCGGCTGCCCGTACGAGGTCGCAGCCGGCGGCGGCGCGACCCGCAGCACCTGGCCGGGCGACACGGCATCGGTGGGCGCCATGTGGTTCCAGCTGGCGACGTCCTGCACGCGCTGCCCGTAGGCGCTCGCGATGCCCGCCAGCGTATCGCCCGGGTTCACGCGGTAATAGCCGGCGATCACGCCCGGCGTCGCCGCCGACGTGGACGCCGGCTGGCGGGCGGGCTGCCAGTTGTCGGTCCACGGCGTCATCGTGCAACCCGTCAGCGCGATGGCCGCGGCAACGAGCGCCGCCTGCGGCAGCCAGCGCGTGAGCGTGTCGTGGATGGGAATAGTTTCTCTCAAGGGTCCTCCCGGATTTGCGTCGTTGCGCCGCCCGCCGCCCTCCGGCGCGCGACGCACGATGTCCGGCCGAACGGCCGGATCAATCAGTATCCGACCGCTTGCGCGGCCGTCAGTTTCCACAGCGGAACGTCGACGCGAATGAGCTCACCGGCCCCTTTTTCGCGTCGTCCCGATCGGCAAAGATACCATTTGTCGCGGTCAAGGCCCCGACAGTTGCCCGACCCGGAAACAATCTTGCGGCGTCGCACGGGGGGCGCCGGTCGCCTGCGGGCCGTGCCGGCGGGCGCTTTGGGGGTTTTTCGCTGGCGCGGCCGCCCTTGCCCGCGGTCTCGGCGCCGTCATATTGTCCGCTTCGATCCCCGCCTATACTCGGTGATGCGCAGCGCGAATCCAACGACAACGACGAGGATGACAATGAACAACGCGACGTTTCTCTCCGTGCAGCTCGACGCCGACGATTTCGCCGGTTCCAGCGGTCTGGTCGAATTGCTCAACCGGCACCTGTTGTTCGCGACCGACGTCGCCGAAGCGGCCGATGCGCTCGTCCAGTTGGCGAGCGTCACGCATTTGACCGGCGCCACGCGCCACAGCGTCGAGCTACCGGTCCTCGCGATCGAGCGGCTGCGCGACGCGCTCGATACGCTGAGCGGTTACGACGAAACGTGGCTGCAGGTACTGGAACCGGCCGAAGCGCTGTTCCGCGATATCGGGCGCGGCAGGCGCCCGCTGCACTGAACGGCCGCGCATCGCGCGCCGCCAATGAAAAAACCCGCCGTACCGCATAGCGGCACGACGGGCTTTTGTACGACAGAGGGTCGGATGCGGTCGCCAGCGCGGCCGTACCATTAACGACCCTTGTAGACCGGTGCGCCGTCCGAGACGCGCTTGACTTGCCAGCCGGTCTTGGCCGGAGCCGGCGCGCCCGATTCCTGGCCGGCGGCCGGTTGCGCACCGTAGCCGGTCGTGTCGGCCGCGGCGACGTTCTGTTGCGGGTTCACGCGGGCTTCAGCAGCCTGGATGCCTTCCGGGTAGTTCGTCCGGTCGCTGCCCAGCTTGTAGCCGGCCTGTTGCAGCTGGACCAGCTCGGCCTTCACCTGGGCACGGGTGACGGGCGCGTTTTGTTGGGCGAACGAGACGGCGGGAACGGCGAGGACAGCAGCAGCAGCGAACGTTGCGATCAGCGATTTCATGATTACCTCCGGGATTTTTTTGCTCCGCCGCACACACCATGTCTGCAGCGATGGAACAGAGTTTAGTCCCGACAGCACCTAGGGAAAACCATGAAAGAGCGAAAACACTGTTTCCCCGGAGCCAACAATGTCAGCATCCGGGATAGAAAAACCCTATTCAAAGAATAGATTTTCGCAACAATGCCGCCGCAAACCGGTTACGACCAGTTCGCGTGGAAGCTGCCCGGCTTGTCGGTGCGCTCGAACGTGTGCGCGCCGAAGAAGTCGCGCTGCGCCTGCACGAGGTTCGCCGGCAGCCGCTCGGAACGATAGCTGTCGAAATACGCGACCGCCGATGCGAAGGCGGGAACCGGCACGCCGGCCTTCACCGCGGCCACCACGACGTCGCGCAGCGCCGTCTGGTAGTTCGCGGCGATGTCCTTGAAATACGGATCGAGCAGCAGGTTCGCGAGCGCCGGATCCTTCGCATAGGCGTCGGTGATCTTCTGCAGGAAGCGCGCGCGGATGATGCAGCCCGCGCGGAAGATCTTCGCGATCGTCCCGAGATCGAGGTTCCAGCCGTATTCTTCCGACGCCGTGCGCAACTGCGCGAAGCCCTGCGCGTACGAGATCACCTTGCTCAGATACAGCGCGCGGCGCACCGCTTCGACGAACGCGGCACGATCGCCGTCGAACGGCGCGGCGGCCGGGCCCGACAGGATCTTGCTGGCCGCGACGCGCTCGGTCTTCAGCGACGACAGCACGCGCGCGAACACCGACTCGGTGATGAGCGGCAGCGGCACGCCGAGATCCAGCGCGTTCTGGCTCGTCCACTTGCCCGTGCCCTTCTGCGCGGCGCGATCGAGGATCACGTCGACGAGGTGCTTGCCGGTCTCTTCGTCCTTCTTCCCGAAGATCTTCGACGTGATCTCGATCAGGTAGCTGTCGAGCTCGCCCTGGTTCCATTCGGTGTACACGGCGCCGAGTTCGTCGTTGGTCAGGCCCGCGACGTCCTTCAGCACCGAGTAGCTCTCGGCGATCAGCTGCATGTCGCCGTATTCGATGCCGTTGTGCACCATCTTCACGTAGTGGCCCGCGCCGTCCGGGCCCATGTACGCGACGCACGGCTCGCCGTCCGACGGCGCCTTCGCGGCGATCTGCTTGAGGATCGGCTCGACGAGGTCGTACGCGTCGCGCTGGCCGCCGGGCATGATCGACGGGCCGCGCAGCGCGCCCTCTTCGCCGCCCGACACGCCGGTGCCGATGAAATGCAGGCCCGACTGCGCGAGCTCCTGGTTGCGGCGGATGGTGTCGGTGAAGTGCGTGTTGCCGCCGTCGATCAGCACGTCGCCCTTCTCGAGCAGCGGTTTGAGCGATGCGATCGTCGCATCGGTCGCTTCCCCGGCCTTCACCATCATCAGGATCCGGCGCGGCGTTTCGAGCGACGCGACGAATTCCTCGAGCGTATGGGTCGGCACCAGATTGCGGCCGGGGAATTCGGCGATCAGTTCGTCGGTTTTCTCGCGACTGCGGTTGTACACCGACACCGCGTAACCGCGGCTCTCGATATTGAGTGCGAGATTGCGGCCCATCACCGCGAGCCCGATCACACCGATTGCTTGTTTGCCCATTAGTCAATTCTCCGGAAAAAACGGGGCACGACCCGAGCCGGGCCGCGCGCACAGGCGAAAGGATAGAGGAAACCCGGCGGCGCTGCGCGCTTGCGTGTCATTGCTCCGCGTGCGGCAGGCGCCGGAACACGACGCTCAGGTTGTTCGCCGGCATCTCGACGACCTCGCGGCAGTCGAGCCCGCGATCGAGCCCGAGCGCGACCACCGTCTCGAGATCGCGCACGCCCCACGACGGGTCGCGGTCGCGCAACTGCTGGTCGAAGGCCGCGTTCGACGGCGCGGTATGGCCGCCTTCGCGACGGTACGGGCCGTACAGGAACAGCACGCCGTCCGGCCTCAGCACGCGCGACGCGCCCGCGAACAGCGCTTCCGTACAGGCCCACGGCGAGATGTGGATCATGTTGATGCAGACGATCGCGTCGAGCGTCGCGACCGGCCACGGCGTGTCGCGCACGTCGAACGCCAGCGGCCCGGCGACGTTCGCGAGGCCCATGTGCGCGATCCACGCCGCGATCGAGCGCCGCGCCTGCGCGTCGGGATCGCTCGGCTGCCAGTGCAGGCCCGGCAACGCCTGCGCGAAGTGAACGACGTGCTGCCCGGTGCCGCTCGCGATTTCGAGCACGCTGCCGCTCGCCGGCAGCACGCGGCGCAGCACGTCGAGGATCGGCCCGCGATTGCGTTCGGCCGCCGGCGCCGACAGCCGCGCGGACGGATCGGGCGAGGAAGCGGCGCCGGTCACGATGCATGCTCCGTCGTGTGGCTGTTGCTTCCGAGCCCCAGCCGCGCCACGAGCGCGTCGAGCGCGGGGGCGCAGTGCGCCTCGACCTTCAGCGTCAGCATCGGGTCGGCGCGCGTATGGCCGAGATTGAGGGCGGCAACCGGCTTGCGCTGCGCCTGCGCCCACACGCAGAAGCGGTAGCCGGAATACACCATCAGCGACGAGCCGACGACGAGGAGCGCGTCGGCCGCGTCGAGCGCCTGCGACGCCAGCGCCACGCGCTCGCGCGGCACGTTCTCGCCGAAGAACACCACCGCCGGCTTCAGCAGCCCGCCGCACGCGGGGCACGCCGGGATGTGGAACGTATCGAGCGCGGCCCATTCGAGATGCGCGTCGCCGTCCGCGGCCGGCTCGGCCTGCGCGCCCAGCAGATCCGGATTGTCGACTTCGAGCACGGCCTGGATTGTCGCGCGCGCGTGATGCGCGCCGCAGTCGAGGCAGGTCACGCCGTTGATGCCGCCGTGCAGCTCGATCACGTCGTCGCTGCCCGCGCGCTGATGCAAGCCGTCGACGTTCTGCGTGACGAGGCGCTCGATCCGGCCCGCGCCGCCGAGCCGCGCCAGCGCGACATGCGACCCGTTCGGCCGCGCGCGCCCGACGACCGGCCAGCCGATCATGCTGCGGGCCCAGTAGCGGCGCCGCGCGGCATCGGAGCTGAGGAATTCCTGGAGCTGGATCGGCGGCGAGCGCATCCATTGGCCGTTGCGGTCGCGGTAGCCGGGAATGCCGGAATCGGTGCTGATGCCCGCGCCGGTCAGCACGAGCAGGCGCGGATGACGCTCGACGAACGTGTGCAGCGCATCGAGCGCGGCCGGATCGACGTCGGCGAGGGAGGAATCGGGCAAGGCTTTATCGTTCATGTTGGCAACGTGATCGGTCGTGCCGGCAGGCCGTGCGCCCGCACGGGCTGGCCACGCATGCCAGCACATGATACAGAACGCCGCGCGATCGGGTGGGCGGCCGCCGCGGCAAGCCGGCGGCACGAAAAACCCGCAAAAAGACGCCCATCGCCGCTCGGCGACGGGCGCTTCAACAATTGATCCATCGGGGTAGTGGATCAACTGACAGCACAATGTTGCGACGCCCGTCGTACCGCGATCGACGGACGTTCCCCGGACTTCGTGTTCCGCGCTGCCGCGCACATCGGCGCGTCACCGGCTTTCCCGATTCGATCCTGTTCGGCTGGCTCGTCACGCCGACACGATGCACGGCGTGCAAATGGATTCGCCGCGCGACGACGTGCGTGGCGCCATGGCATGACGATTCCGGGATCCAGGCCGCGGCCATCCGCCTGCGTTCGCGGTTCATCGTCGACGGCCGATCGGCACTGGTCGGCCTCGTGCGTCACGCATACACGCCGTCGTTCAGAACGAACCCGATTGCCCGGATGGAACGGAAAGCCGCTTGTTCACGTCGCCGTCATCAACGGCGAAGCGACTACCCTGGCAGGTCGGCGATTCATGTTTGCAACACGATTCGTTGCGTTTCGGTCTTTTTTCATTCTCTTGTCCCCGTCTCCGATACATCCGACCCACTGAAGCGATTGCCGGGATCGACTTCGCCCGCGATCGCGCTCACGGCACATACAACCATGCAAGGAGCGCACCATGCTTCATGCCGCAAGGCCTCGCGGGCACCTGCAAGACCGCGAACAAGCATCGCACCCCGCCAGAAAGCGCGAACGTTTCGAAACTGAAACGTATCGCCGGGCCCGCCGGGCGTCGTCGTGCGGCCCCCGAGCCGGGCGGTCGATCACCTTACGATCGCCTTGAGATCGCCCTACGTTTGGCGCCGCGCGGCACGCCCCCGCGGGCCGGATAGCGCGAGCTGGCCGTCCCGCTCGTCCGTCGCGCAAACACGCTAGAGTCTCTTTACATAGGGAACGCCGCGCGTTCCCGCCGCCTCGCCTCCAAGGAACCGCCATGACCTCAGTCGCTGCCGCCCACCCCGACATCGCGCATCCCGTGTTTTCGGCCGGGCGGCTGTCGATCGGCCTCACGCTTCCGCTCCTGCGCAGCGGCCACGTCGTCGCGGACTTCAACGAACAGCTCGAACTCGCGGCGCGGGCCGATTCGCTCGGCTTTCGCGCGCTGTGGATTCGCGACGTGCCGCTGAACAGCGCGGATTATCCCGACCCGGTCGGCCACCTCGACCCGTGGGTGCTGCTCGGCGCGCTCGCGGCGCGCACCCGCCGGATCGCACTCGCCAGCGGCGCGATCGTGCTGCCGCTGCGTCATCCGCTGCATATCGCCAAAGGCGCGCTGTCGGTCGCCACGCTGTCGGGCGGGCGCTTCATCCTCGGGCTCGGCTCCGGCGACCGGCCGCCCGAATATGCGGCGTTCGGCGTGGACGCGGAAACGCGGCGCGACCGCTATCGCGCGCACTGGGACGTCGTCGCGGCCGCACTCGGCGTGCCGTCGCGCGTGCGGCCGGACGAAACGCCGCCCGATGCGCCCGAATTCACGCTGCTGCCGCGCGGCGGCGACGCGGTGCCGATGCTTGCGGTCGGCTCGGGCGGACAGAGCGTGGACTGGATCGCACGGCATTCGATCGGCTGGATGACGTATCACCGCGATCCGGATACGCAGCGCGCCCGCTATTCGATGTGGCGCGCGGCGGTCGACCGGCTCGCCTCGCCGGCATTTCGCGCGTTCGGCGTCGCGATGCGGCTCGACCTCGCCGCCCGTCCCGACACGCCCGCCACCGCGCTGCCGCTCGGTTATGCAACCGGGCGCCGCGCATTGGTCGATATCCTGCGGGACATGCGTGCGGAAGGTACGCACCATGTCACGCTGAACCTAGGATCGGACCGGCCCGTGCGCGATGTCATCGAAGAAATCGCCGAACATGTCCTGCCGGTATTTCACGACGAGCGAGCGTGATTCATCAGGAATCCAAATTCAGATGACGTGATGCGAGCGTGGGTCGAGGCCGCACGAACGCTCGCCGGGCAACGCATCGCGAGTCGGCATCGAAAGACACGCGTTACAGGCGGCTCCCCTGCGATCGGGAAAGCGGGACGTTCCCGCCGATGCCGGACGGCGACAGCCTGCATCAGGTATCAGGTACATGGCTTGCGGACATGCACCGCCAGCGCCCGCACAGCCCCGTTCATACCCGATCCGAATAGTCGGCGACGGAACTATTCGCTCCCGGTCGCAATCATGTTAACTTCCGTCCATCGTTCAGCCCGGCGGGCCGCGTGACGATACGCACCGCCTTCCCACTCCATGCGACATTTCCTCCTCGGCTGGCTGCTCGCCGCCGTCGTCTCGGCCGCCCACGCGGCCGCGCCCGCTCCGGCCGCCGCGTCGGCCGCCTCCGGCGCCGCGCCCGCACTGACGCCGCAGCAGGCGCGGCAGGCATTGAATGTGCTCGAGAACCCGCGCGAGCGCGCACAGGTCGAAACGACGCTGCGGGCCATCGCGGCCGTCGGCGCGTTGAGCACGCCCGCCGTGCCGGCAAGCGCCGCGCCTGCCAGCGGCGCATCGGCTGCCGCGGCGCCGGCGGCGCTCACGTCGAACGGGCTCGCATCGATGCTCGTTCGCCAGGGATCGCGCTGGGCCGTCCAGATCGGCAATGCACTGCAGGAATCGCTGCGCTCGCTGCTCGATATCGGGTCGGTGGGAAGCTGGTGGCACGACAGGCTCGTGCGCGCCGACCAGCGTGCGGACCTCACTCACACGCTCGTGATCCTCCTCGCGGTGCTCGTGCCCGCGCTCTTCGTCGAATGGCTCGCGAAGCGGCTGCTGCGACGCGCGCTGGCTGCAGTGGCCGCGCGCCGCGCGGCGTCCGATTCCGCCGCGTCGGACGAGGGCAACACGCCGCCGCCCGATACGTCCACCGCGCCCGACACCGCAACCGCAGGCACGGCAGACACCGCCCCTCCATCCTCGCAAAGCCGAGGCCACGCACGCCGACACACCACGCTGCTGCACCGGATGCCGCGCGCGCTCGTGAGTCTCGCGCTGCGCGCGGTGCCGCTGCTCGTGTTCGTCGGCGTCGCAAGCCTGACGATGTCGTTGCTCGATGAAGCGGACACGCCGATCGAATCCGCGCTCGAAGCATTGATCGACATCTACGTGATCTGCCGGCTCGTCACCATCGTCAGCCGACTGTTCTTCCAGCCCGATGCGCGGCAGTTGCGGCTGCTGCATATCAGCGACGCATGGGCCGATTTCGCGCAACGCTCGATCGCGCGGATCGTGATCGTGGTCGGCGCGTGCACGGCGGCCGTCGAGATCGCCGCCAACTTCGGCCTGACCGAAGCCGGCCATGTCGCGCTGCTGAAGGCCGTCGCGCTCGTCGGGCACGTGATGATCTCGGTACTGATCCTGCAGTGCCGCCGGCCGGTGGCGGCACGCATCCGCGCCGCCGGCGCGGATCGGCCGACCTTCACCGTCGTCGGCAACGCGCTCGCGGACGCGTGGGCGCCCGTCTCGGTCTTCATCGTGATGGCGCTGTGGTTCGTGTGGGCGCTCGACGTCCACAACGGCTACCGCGTGCTGATCGCGCTCGGGGGCCGCTCGATCGCCGTGATGATCGCGATGCGAATGGTGTCGATCGTCGTGTTCGGCGCGCTCGCGCGCCTGTTCCAGCGCCGCGAGGACGACCGCACGCTCGTTCATCTGCACGCGTACCGCTACTACCCGCTGCTGCGCCAGATCGTGTCGGGCGCGATCGGCATCGTGACCGTCGTACTGCTGCTGCAGATCTGGGGCGTGCCGATCTTCCGCGCGTTCGAGACGGGCACGATCGGACACCGCCTCGCGTCCGCGCTGGTGACGATCGCGATCGCGGCAATCGTCGCGCTCGTCGTGTGGGAAGCGGCCAACATCGCGATCGAGCGCCGCCTGCAACGCTGGACGCGCGAAGGCAACCTCGTGCGCGCGGCGCGGCTGCGCACGCTGCTGCCGATGCTGCGCTCGCTGCTGTTCGTGATGATCGCGCTCGTCGTCGTGCTGACGGGCCTCAGTGAACTCGGCGTAAACGTCGGCCCGCTGCTGGCCGGCGCCAGCATCTTCGGCGTCGCGCTCGGGTTCGGCTCGCAGAAGCTCGTGCAGGATTTCATCACCGGGATCTTCCTGCTGATGGAAAACGCGATGCAGGTCGGCGACTGGGTCACGCTCGCCGGCGTATCGGGCACGGTCGAATACCTGTCGATCCGCACCGTGCGGCTGCGCGCCGGCGACGGGTCGCTGTACACGATCCCGTTCAGCTCGGTGACGACCGTCAACAACACGAATCGCGGGCTCGGCAACGCGGCCGTCAAGGTCAGCATCGCGTACGGCGAGGACATCGACCGCGCGATCGCGACGCTGAAGGAAATCGGCGCCGCGTTGCGCGACGATCCGAAATACCACGACGGCATCCTGTCGGATTTCAGCTACTGGGGTATCGATCAGGTCGATGGCGCGGCGCTCGCGCTGGCCGGGCAGATCCAGTGCACGGACTCGGCGCGCTGGAGCGTGCAGCGCGAATTCAACCGGCGGATCGCGGAAACGTTCCGCGAACGCGGGATCCGGATCGCCAATCCGCAGCGCAGCGTCGTAGCCTATGCGGATGGATCGCGGCCTGGCGGCAACGATGAGAACGACGCGCGCCCCGACACGCGAAATGCCGCCGAAGCGGCAGCCCGGCCACCGTCGCCCGACGGAGCGGAGCGCAAGCCGGGCTGATCGCGCTCGCCCGGGGCCGGCGACCGGCCGCGCTCAACGCGCGGCAGGCTTCTTCACGCGCGCCGTGCTTTTCGCGGCGGGGGGTACCGCCCCCGGCTTCGCGGCACGTGGTTTCGCCGCGGCACGCTGCCCGCGCTTCGCAGCGGTTGCCGGGGCAGCGGCACCCGCATCGCGCTGCGCATGCCATTGCTCGAGCAGCACGCGCGTCTGCTCGGCAATCGTGTCGGTTACCAGCGCCGCACGCTCGCCCTCGAATGCGTCCCATTCGAGCAACTGCAGCGCCGAACGCTGCGCGATGTGAAACACCGTGATCTGCCCGAACAGGCTGAGCGCGCGCAATCGCGTGACGGGATCGTCGACAGGCCGGCCGGAGATGCGGCCGATCAGCTCGGCGCTCACGTCGTTGAGCGGCTTGCGCATGCGCGTCATCAGGATTTCGCTCGCGCTCGCCGGTTCCTGGCCGCCCTGCTCGCGCGCGAAGAACATCCGCTGGTTCATCGTCTTCGGTGCGGTGAACATCCGGTCCGACAGCGCGCGCAGCAGCCCGACGAACGCATCGATCAGCTCGTCGACGCTCGCGTCCGTGTCGAGCATCGCCCGCGCATGGCCGACCGCCGGCGCGAACACCGCCCAGCCGTGCTCGGCGATCGTCTCGACGCACGCGCGGTACACGCCTTCCTTGTTCTCGAAGTAGTACTGGAGCGCCGGCGCGTTCACGCCCGCCCTCGCGGCGATCTCGCGCGTCGACGCGCCCGCGAACCCGCGTTCGCCGAACAGTTCGAGCGCCGCCTCGATGATCCGCTGGCGCGTTTCGTCGCCGCGCGCGTAGCCGCCCGCCGACGTGCGGCGCAGCTTCTTCGCTTCGTTCATGCCTTCCTCGTCATTCGATCGATCGACATTCTACTTGACACAATTTTATCAACTGGAATAATTCTTCCACTTGGAATAAATTGGACTCAGCATGTCGACGCCACAAGACCCGCCACAGAAAGCAGATCGTCAGGAAAACGGAACAACGCCCCGCAACGGAAACGGCGGGAGAAGGCGGCGCATCCTGCTCGCGGTCGCCGTGCTCGCGGCCGTCGGTGGCGCGGTCTGGCTCGGCCGCT
This sequence comes from Burkholderia sp. AU16482, assembly GCF_002223285.1. NCBI lineage: Bacteria > Pseudomonadati > Pseudomonadota > Betaproteobacteria > Burkholderiales > Burkholderiaceae > Burkholderia > Burkholderia sp. AU16482. The sequence continues at coordinate 571,426 of NZ_NKEY01000006.1, read as the reverse complement.
GGTGGACGGTCGGCCGCTTCATCGAGAGCACCAACGACGCGTATCTGCAAGCGGACAGCATGACCGCCGCGCCGAAGGTCGCCGGCTACGTGACCGACGTCTATGTACGCGACAACCAGCCCGTGAAGGCCGGCGATCCGCTCGTGCGGCTCGACGTGCGCCAGTATCAGGTCGCGCTCGCGCAGGCGCTCGCTACCGTCGACGCCCGCCGCGCCGATATCGCGCGCGCCGAAGCCGACATCAGCCAGCAGCGCGCGAATCTCGAGCAGGCCGAAGCGCAGGCGAAGGTATCGCGCATCAACGCGCAGCACGCAAGCGACGAGTACACGCGCTACGCGCCGCTCGCGGCGACGGGCGCCGAGACGCACGAACGCGTGGCCGACCTGAAAAGCACGCGCGACCAGGCGGCGGCGACGCTCGCCGCGAACAACGCGTCGATCGCCGCCGCCCGCACGCAGATCGCGTCGTTCACCGCACAGCTCCAGCAGGCGCGCGCGCAGCTCGAGGCCGCGCAGGCCAGCGCCGCACAGGCGCAACTCGACCTCGACAACACGATCGTGCGCAGCACGCTCGCAGGCCGTGTCGGCGATCGCACGGTGCGCGTCGGTCAATACGTGCAGCCCGGCACGCGTCTGCTGACCGTCGTGCCGGTCGACTCGATCTATCTCGTCGCGAACTTCAAGGAAACGCAGATCGGCAACATGCGCATCGGCCAGCCCGTCGAGCTGCATGTCGACGCGCTGCCGGACGGCCCGCTGTCCGGCGTCGTCGACAGCTTCGCGCCCGGCACCGGCGCGCAGTTCGCGCTGCTGCCGCCCGAGAACGCGACCGGCAACTTCACGAAGATCGTCCAGCGCGTGCCGGTGCGCATCCGTCTCGCCGCGGATGCCCGCGCGCAGCGCATGCTGTTGCCCGGGCTGTCGGTGACGGTCGACGTCGATACGCGCTCGGCCCGCGACGAGACGCATCATGGCTGATACGTCCGCCACGATACCCATGCCGCCGCACGAGGGCCGCGCGAGCGTGACCGACTGGATCGCGGTTGCGGCCGGCGCGCTCGGCGCGCTGATGGCGACGCTCGACATCTCGATCACGAACTCCGCGCTGCCGCAGATCCAGGGCGAAATCGGCGCGACCGGCACCGAAGGCACGTGGATCTCGACCGGCTACCTGATGTCGGAAATCGTAATGATCCCGCTCGCCGCGTGGCTCACGCGCGTGTTCGGGCTGCGCAATTTCCTGCTGACGAACTCCGCGCTGTTCATCGCGTTCTCGATGATGTGCGGCTGGTCGCATTCGCTGCCGATGATGATCGCCGGCCGGATCGGCCAGGGCTTCACCGGCGGCGCGCTGATCCCGACCGCGCAGACCATCATCCGCACGCGATTGCCGCTGTCGCAGTTGCCTGTCGGGATGACGCTGTTCGGCCTGATCGTGCTGCTCGGGCCGCTGTTCGGCCCGGTGCTCGGCGGCTGGCTCGCGGAAAACGTGAACTGGAGCTGGTGTTTCTTCCTGAACCTGCCCGTATGCCTGCTGCTGATGGCGCTGCTGGTGTTCGGGCTGCCGTCGGACCGCCCGCAATGGAGCGCATTCTTCAACGCGGACTGGCTGGGCATCTTCGGCCTCGCGATCGGCCTGAGCTCGCTGACCGTCGTGCTCGAGGAAGGCCAGCGCGAGCGCTGGTTCGAATCGCAGATGATCGTCACGCTGAGCGTCGTGTCGTTCGTCGGGATGATCCTGATCGCGCTGTCGCAACGCTTCGCGAAGCGGCCGATCATGCGGCTGTCGCTGATGCGCAACCCGCGCTACGCGAGCGTGATCGTGATCGTGTCCGCGGTCGGCGCCGGGCTGTACGGCGTGTCCTACCTGCTGCCGCAGTTCCTCGCGATCGTCGCCGGCTACAACGCGGAACAGGCCGGCGCGATCATGCTGCTGTCGGGGCTGCCGGCCTTTCTCGTGATGCCGATCCTGCCGCGCCTGCTCGGCAAGGTCGATTTCCGCATCCTCGTGATCGCGGGGCTGCTGCTGTTCTGCCTGAGCTGCATGCTCGACATCAGCCTGACCGCGCAGAGCGTCGGCCACGATTTCGTGTGGTCGCAACTGATCCGCGGCCTCGCGCAGATGCTCGCGATGATGCCGCTCAACCAGGCGTCGATGGCGGCCGTCGCGCGCGAGGATTCAGGCGATGCGGCCGGGCTCTACAACATGGCGCGCAACCTCGGCGGCTCGATCGGGCTCGCGATCATCGGCACCGTGATCGACCGGCGCACGACCTTCCATACGGCCGCGCTGCGCGAATCGGTGAGCGCGAACTCGCTGATCGGGCAGGATCGCCTGTCGGCCTATGCGGCCAACTGGTTCGCGCACACCGGCGATCTCGCGTATTCGAACATGCGCGCGCTCGGCCAACTGGCGCAGCAGATCCAGATCCAGGCCGTCGTGATGACCTATTCCGAAACCTTCTATCTGCTCGGCCTCGCGCTGCTCGCCTGCGTGCCGCTCGCGCTGCTGCTGCGCACGCCGCGCGGCCCGCAACCGATGTCGTCCGGCCATTGACCCGTCTTACGCGATGAAACCCTTCTCCCTGCCCCGCCGCCCCGCGCTCACCCTGTGCGCGGCCGCGTGCCTGCTCGCCGGCTGCACGGTCGGCCCCGACTACCGCGGCGCGCCCGCCGCACCGGATGCGCCGACCTTCGTGCGCGCACCGGCCACCGGCGTCGACACCGCCGCGCCCGCGCCGAGCGCGTGGTGGCACGCGCTGAACGACCGCCAGCTCGACGAGCTGATCGTCGCCGCGCTCGTCTACAACCCCGATCTGCACGCGGCGCAGGCGCGCTTGCGCGCGGCACGCGCGCAGCTCTCGCAACAGCGCGCCGCGCGAATGCCGAAATCGTCGGCCACCGTCGCGGCCGTCCGCATGCGCGAACCGGACGTCGGCGCGCTCGGCGCGCTGCTGCCGTCGAACGACTCGGGCCAGTCGGGCGGCACGTCGCCGTCGCTCGGCGGCTCGGGGCCGCTGCAACTCTATTCGGCGGGCTTCGACGCGACCTGGGAAATCGATCTGTTCGGCGGCACGCGCCGCGCGATCGAAGCCGCATCCGCACAGGCCGAAGCGGTCGATGCCGATCTTGCCGACACGCAGGTGTCGATCGCGGCGGAAGTCGCGAATGCGTACGTCGACCTGCGCGACCAGCAGCAACGGCTTGCGTTGTCGCGGCGCACCGCGCAATTGCAGCAGCAGATGCTCGAACTCACGCAGCAGCGCCGCGCGCGCGGCGTCGCGGCCGATGCGGACATCGAGCGCCTGACGACGCAGGTCGAGAACACGCGCGCCTCGCTGATCCCGCTCGATGCCCAGGTGACCGAATCGCTCGACCGGCTCGCGATCCTGACGGGCCGCGCGCCGGGCGCGCTCGACGCCGCGCTGTCGACGCCGGACGCGGCATTGCCGACGCTGCCGGGCAGCGTCGCGATCGGCGATCCGGCCACGCTGCTGAAACAGCGCCCCGACATTCGCGCGGCCGAACGCCGGCTCGCGTCGAGCAATGCGCAGATCGGCGAGCATGTGGCCGACTATTTCCCGAAGGTGACGCTGCTCGGCGATCTCGGCTTCAGCGCGACCGACCCCGGCCACCTGTTGCGCAAGCAGAATTTCACGTGGGTCGGCGCGCCGTACCTGCAATGGAACATTCTCGACTTCGGACGCACGCGCGGTGCGGTACGCGCGGCCGAAGCATCGCGCGACGAAGCGGAAGCGAATTATCAGAAAGCCGTGCTCGATGCATTACAGGATGCCAACACCGCGTTGCAGCGTTACGGGCATCAGCGCGAACATGTGGTCGCGTTGACGAAGGTGCAGACGTCGGCCGTGCATTCGCGCGCGCTGATGGACCAGCGCTATCGCGCGGGCGTCGCGTCGATGATCGACCTGCTCGATACGCAACGCGAAGCGCTAGCCGCGCAGCAGAACGTGATCGCCGGGCAAGCCGAACTGATCAAGGACTACGTGTCGGTGCAGAAGAGCCTCGGGCTCGGGTGGCAAACAGGCGCCGGTTGACGGCGTCGCCGCAAATCATGTACGACCGATGCATCGTGCTCGTCGAAACAATTCGGCAACAACTCATTGCGCGCGCAACAATACTGCTTCGTTTCGTGCGCAACGAACGGTTCGCGCCGCATCGTGCCCACGGCTATCGATGACATATCGAATATCAATTAGCCAATCGTCTGACGATCTCTTCTAATTCAGTCGGCTTCCCCACCACCGATCGGATCAAGGAGTTCCATCGTCATGTCCTCGTCTTCCCATCGCGTGCTGCGGCACGCAGTCGCCGCAATCTGCGTGGCACTCTCCGCTTCCCCGTACGCCGCCGAACTCACGCGCGACACCGGCGCACCCGTCGGCGACAACCAGAATTCGCAGACGGCCGGCCCCGCCGGCCCGGTGCTGCTGCAGGACTCCGCGCTCATCGAGAAACTGCAGCGCTTCGATCGCGAACGCATTCCGGAACGCGTCGTGCATGCACGCGGCACGGGCGCATTCGGCGAGTTCGTGCCGAGCGCCGACATCTCCGACCTGACGAAAGCGAAAGTCTTCACGCCGGGCACCCGCACGCCGGTGTTCGTGCGCTTCTCCACCGTGATGGGCTATCGCGGCTCGCCCGAGCAGGCGCGCGACCCGCGCGGCTTCGCGGTGAAGTTCTATACGCAGCAGGGCAACTGGGACATGGTCGGCATCAACTGGCCGGTGTTCTTCATTCGCGACGGCATCAAGTTCCCGGACTTCGTGCACGCGAACAAGCCGAGCGCCGTGACCGGCGTGCAGGATCCGAACCTCGCGTTCGACTTCTTCGCGCACACGCCCGAAGCGACCCACATGCTGACGCGGCTGTACACGGACGAGGGCATGCCCGATTCGTATCGCCGCATGGACGGCTTCGCGGTGCATGCGTTCAAGTTCGTCAATGCGCAAGGCGACGTGCACTACGTGAAGTTCCACTGGAAGAGCCAGCAAGGCGTGCACGGCCTGCGCCCGCAAGAAATCGCCGCGTCGATCGGCCGCGACTGGAACATGATGACGAACGATCTGTACGGCGCGCTGAAACAGGGTGATTTCCCGAAGTGGGACCTGTACGTCCAGGTGCTCACGCCGAAGGACCTGAACCGCTTCGATTTCGACGCGCTCGACGACACGAAGGTGTGGACCGGCGTGCCTGAACGCAAGATCGGCACGATGACGCTCAACCGCGTGCCCGACAACTACTTCCAATCGACCGAGGAATCCGCGTTCGCGCCGTCGCGGCTCGTGCCGGGCATCGAGCCGTCCGAGGACCGGATGCTGCAGGATCGCCTGTTCGCGTACGCCGACACGCAGATGTACCGGCTCGGCGCGAACTACATGGATCTGCCGATCAACCGCCCCGTCGTGCCGGTGGTCAACAACAACCAGGACGGCACGATGAATGCCGGCGACCGCAAGGGCGAGGTGAACTACGAACCGTCGACGCTGAACGAGCTCGCGCAGGATCCGCAGTACAAGTCGGTCCGCATGGCGCTCAGCGGCACGACGCAGCAGGAAGCGATCCGCAAGAAGCTGCCGTTCCGTCAGGCCGGCGAGTACTACCGCAGCCTGTCGCAGCAGGACAAGGACGACCTCGTCACCGCGCTGTCCGGCGACCTCGGCCAGGTGAAGAACGCGCAGAACCAGTACGCGATGCTCTCGTACTTCTACAAGGCCGACGCCGACTACGGTACGCGCCTCGCCCAGGCCGTTCACGCGAACGTCCAGCAGGTGCAGTCACTCGCGGCGAAGCTGAGCGACAACTGATCCCGCGACGCCGGTCGCTGCCGACGTGCGCGATTGCGCCGCGCACGTCGGCCCGGCCACCTCATCAGGACTTCCCCATGCGATCCGAACGCTTCCCCCATGCGATCCGCGCGGCCGCGGCGGCGCTCGCGCTCGCCGCACTCGCCGGCTGCACGCACCTGCCCGACCAGCCGGCGTACGGCAAGGCCGATCCCGCCGCGCTGCGTCGCTATGACGACGACTGGTTCGACGCCGCGCGCGTCGGCCGCGTCGATATCCTGCGCGCGTTGCACGACGCCGGCTATCCGGTCGACGCGACCGACAGCCACGGCTATACGGCCGTGATCCTCGCGTCGTACGACGGCCAGCCCGCGGCGCTCGACTACCTGTTGTCGGCCGGCGCCGACGCGTGCGTCGGCGATCGTCACGGCAACACCGCACTGATGGGCGCGCTCTTCAGGAACGAGCGCGACATCGCGCGGCGCCTGATCGACACGCGCTGCCCGATCGACCAGACCAACGGCGCCGGCGAAACCGCGCTGGGGTTCGCGACGCTGTTCAACCGCTTCGAGCTGATTCCGCTGCTCGTCGCGCGTGGCGCAAATCCGAACCATGTCGACCGGCGCGGCCAGTCGCTGCTTCAGCTCGCGCTGACGCACGACAACACGTACGCCGCGGACGCGCTGCGGGAAGCCGGCGCCAGACCGTAGCGCGACGGCGCGTCAAATGGCGCGCCCCATTCTCTGCCCCCGCCCGCTTCGCCATCGCGCGACGCCGGCGCCGCGTCGCGCACGTGCGCGCCCAGCGGCCGCGTCATCGCCCGCCAGCGCGCACGCGCCGCGTCGTCGGGCGGTTCGCCCGGCGGCCCTGCCGGCTCGATCTTTAGATACCGGCTCGAGCCGACGCCCGCATCGAGCCGAAACATCGCGCGCATGACACCGCGCGGCATCCCGTTCGTCCGAGCATTCCGCTTCGGCTCCCCCTGCTTTTCGGCGTCTTTCGCCGCCTCCATCGAATCTCCATCTTTCCGCATAAAAGCCGCCAACTACTCCAAGCACACTCCGCCCCGTCAAAGCAGGCAGTGGGCTGCCTGCGCTTCCTGGAGTCGTTATGAACAATCAGAACCGATGCTGCCACGGCGCCGTATGTGTGCTGGTGGCGGCGATGCTGGCCGGCTGCGGGCCGTCCGAACAGCAGGCCGCCGCGCCGGCCACCCCGGTGGCGGCCATGACCGTGGCCGCCACGCGCGTCGACGTGACCGAAGATCTGCCCGGCCGCGTCGCGGCCGTGCGGGTGGCCGAGATCCGGCCGCAGGTGAGCGGCATCGTGCAACGCCGGCTATTCGAGCAGGGCACCGAAGTACGCCAGGGCCAGCCGCTGTTCCAGATCAATCCGGCGCCGTTCAAGGCCGAGATGGATACGGCCGCCGCCTCGCTGCTGCGGGCGCAGGCCGCGCTCGAACGCGCGAAGGTCCAGACCGCGCGCTTCAAGCCGCTCGTCGAAGCCGATGCGATCAGCCGCCAGGTGTACGACGACGCCGTATCGCAACGCGACCAGGCCGCGGCCGACGTCGCGCAGGCCCGCGCGACGCTGGCGCGCCGCCAGCTCGATCTGAAATTCGCGACCGTGGAAGCGCCGATCGCCGGCCGCATCGACCAGGCCCTCGTGACGGAAGGCGCGCTGGTGTCGAGCGGCGACAGCCAGCCGATGGCGCGCATCCAGCAAATCGACCAGGTCTATGTGGACGTGCGCCAGCCGGCCGCGTCGCTCGAAGCGCTGCGCGGCGCGCTCGCGTCGCAGCCGCAAGCGTCGGACGGCAACGGCCTGCCGGTCGACGTACTGCGCGACGACGACACGCGTTACGACGTAAAGGGCCGCATGCTGTTCTCGGGCGTCAACGTCGATCCGGGCACCGGCGACGTGCTGCTGCGCGTGCTGGTCGACAACCCGAAACGCCAACTGCTGCCGGGCATGTACGTGCGTGCCCGCATCCCGCGCGCGCACTACGCCAACGCGGTGATGGTGCCGCAACAGGCCGTCGTGCGCGCCGGCGGCAAGCCGCAGGTGTGGGTGCTCGACGCGAAAGGGCACGCGCATCTGAAGGCCGTCGAAGTCGGCGAGCTCACGAACCGCCACTACCGCATCAAGTCGGGCCTGCAGGCCGGCCAGAAGATCGTCGTCGAGGGCATGGAACGCCTGACCGATGGCGCGCCGGCCGCCGCGACCGACTGGAAGTCGCCTGACGCGGCCGCCGCCGCGTCCGCGCACTGAGTCACGAGGAGCCTCCAGCCATGGCTGAATTCTTCATCCGCCGCCCGGTGTTTGCGTGGGTGATCGCCCTCTTCATCATCCTGATGGGGGTGATCGCGATCCCGCAACTGCCGGTCGCGCGCTACCCGTCGGTCGCGCCGCCGTCCGTCACGATCACCGCGAACTACCCGGGCGCCACGCCGCAGACGATGAACGACGGCGTACTGAGCCTCATCGAGCGCGAACTGTCCGGCGTCAAGAACCTGCTGTATTTCGAATCGTCGGCCGATACGTCCGGCTCGGCGCAGATCACCGTGACGTTCAAGCCCGGCACCGATCCGGCGCTGGCGCAGGTCGACGTGCAGAACAAGATCAAGTCGATCGAGCCGCGCCTGCCTGCCGCCGTGCGCCAGAACGGGCTGATCGTCGAATCCGCGTCGTCCGGCTTCCTGATGCTGATCGGCCTGCGCTCCGACAACGGCCGCTTCGACGAAGGCGCGCTCGCCGACTACATGGCGCGCAGCGTGTCCGAGGAGCTGCGGCGCATCGACGGCGTCGGGCGCGTGCTGCAGTTCGGCTCCGAGCGTGCGATGCGCATCTGGGTCGATCCGCAGAAGCTGATCAATTTCGGCCTGTCGATGAACGACCTGACGACCGCGATCGGCCAGCAGAACGTGCAGATCGCGCCGGGCAGCCTCGGTGCGCTGCCCGCGCTGCCGGGCCAGCGCGTGACCGTGCCGCTCACCGCGCAGGGTCAGCTCACGACGCCGGAAGAATTCGCGAAGGTCGTGCTGCGCGCGAACGCGGACGGCTCGAAGGTCGTGCTCGGCGACGTCGCGCGCGTCGAACTCGGCTCGCAGAATTACATGTTCGTGAGCCGCGAGAACAACAAGCCGGCCACCCTCGCCGGCGTGCAGCTCGCACCGGGCGCCAATGCCGTGAAGACGGCTGACGCGATCCGCACGCGCATGGCCGAACTGAGCAAGTCGATGCCGTCGGGCATGCGCTACTCGATCCCGCTCGACACGTCGCCGTTCGTGAAGATCTCGATCGAGAAAGTGCTGGCCACGCTGTTCGAGGCGATGGTGCTCGTGTTCCTCGTGATGTACCTGTTCCTGCAGAACGTGCGCTATACGCTGATCCCGGCCATCGTCGCGCCCGTCGCGATGCTCGGCACCTTTGCGGTGATGCTGCTGACCGGCTTCTCGATCAACGTGCTGACGATGTTCGGCATGGTGCTCGCGATCGGCATCATCGTCGACGATGCGATCGTCGTCGTCGAGAACGTCGAGCGCCTGATGGCCGAGGAAGGGCTGTCGCCGAAGGACGCGACGTCGAAGGCGATGAAGGAAATCACCGGCGCGATCGTCGGCATCACGCTGGTGCTGACCGCGGTGTTCCTGCCGATGGCGATGGCGAGCGGCTCGGTCGGCGTGATCTACAAGCAGTTCACGCTGTCGATGGCCGTATCGATCCTGTTCTCCGCGCTGCTCGCGCTGACGCTCACGCCGGCCCTGTGCGCGACGATGCTCAAGCCGCTCGCACCGGGCCATCACGAGAAGCGCGGCTTTTTCGGCTGGTTCAACCGTCGCTTCGATCGCCTGACGAAATGGTACGAGACGCGCGTCGGCCGCCTGGTCGGCCGCACCGGCCGCGTGATGCTGGTGTTCGTCGCGATCGCGGGTGCGCTGGTGTTCGGCTTTCGCAGCCTGCCGTCGTCGTTCCTGCCGGACGAGGATCAGGGCTACTTCATCACCAGCTTCCTGCTGCCCGCGGACGCTACCGCCGAGCGCACGCATGACGTGGTCAACACGCTCGAAAAACATCTTGCCTCGCGTCCGGCAATCCAGTCGAGCATTTCCGTGATCGGCTACGGTTTCTCGGGACAAGGGCCGAACGCGGCGATCAACTGGTCCGTGATGAAGGACTGGAAAAACCGCGGCGGCGCATCGACCCTCGAGGAAGGCATGCTCGCGCAACAGGCGATGGCCGGCGTGACCGAAGGCACGGTGATGAGCCTGCTGCCGCCCGCGATCGACGAACTCGGCAACAGCTCGGGCTTCTCGATGCGCCTGGAAGACCGCGCCAACCAGGGCACGGCGGCGCTCAAGGCGGCCGAAGCGAAGCTGCTCGAACTCGCCGCGCAAAGCAAGGTCGTGACCGGCGTGTACCCGGACAGCCTGCCGGCCGGCACGAGCATCCGCCTCGAGATCGACCGCGCGAAGGCGCAGGCGCTCGGCGTGTCGTTCACGACGCTCAGCGACACGCTGTCGACCGCGATGGGTTCGACCTACGTGAACGATTTCCCGAACGCGGGCCGCATGCAGCAGGTGATCATCCAGGCCGACGCGCCGGCGCGCATGCAGATCGACAACGTGATGAAGCTGTACGTGCGTAACGCGGCCGGCGGCATGGTGCCGCTGTCGGAAGTGGTGCGCCCGGTGTGGACCGACACGCCGCTGCAGATGGTGCGCTTCAAGGGCTACCCGTCCGCGCGGATTTCGGGCAACGCCGCCCCGGGCCAATCGAGCGGCGCGGCGATGGCCGAGATGGAGCGGCTTGCCGCGCAACTGCCGCCGGGCTTCGCGGTCGAGTGGACCGGCCAGTCGCTGCAGGAACGCCAGTCGGCGTCGCAGGCGCCGATGCTGATGGTGCTGTCGATGATCGTCGTGTTCCTGGTGCTCGCCGCGCTGTACGAAAGCTGGTCGATTCCGCTGTCGGTGATGCTCGTGGTGCCGCTCGGCCTGATCGGCGCGATCGGCGCGGTGCTGCTGCGCGGCTTGCCGAACGACGTGTTCTTCAAGGTGGGGATGATCACCGTGATCGGCCTGTCCGCGAAGAACGCGATCCTGATCGTCGAGTTCGCGAAGCAGTTGCGCGAGGAAGGCAAGGGCTTGATCGAGGCGGCCGTGCAGGCGTCGAAGCTGCGCCTGCGCCCGATCCTGATGACCTCGCTCGCGTTCGGCCTCGGCGTCGTGCCGCTGATGATCGCGACCGGCGCCAGCGCCGAAACGCAGCACGCGATCGGCACCGGCGTGTTCGGCGGCATGGTGACCGCCACGGTGCTGGCCATTTTCTTCGTCCCTGTTTTCTTTGTGTTCGTGATGAGCATCCAGGAGCGCATCGGCGCATGGCGGGCGTCCCGCAAGCAGCCGGCTACCCCGACTCGCGAACAGGAAGGTTGATGCCATGCGATTGCTTGTTCTTCCCCTCATCCTCGCGCTGTCGGCCTGCTCGCTCGCGCCGACGCTGGTCAAACCCGCGATGCCGGTGCCGACGGCCTACACCGCCGCCGCCGCCGCCGATCTCGACGCGAACGCCGCCGATCTGGGCTGGCGCACGATGTTCGGCGATCGCCGCCTGCAGCGCCTGATCGAGCTCGCGCTCGACAACAACCGCGACCTGCGCGTGGCCGCGCTGAACGTCGAGGCCGCGGAAGCGCAGTACGGCATCCAGCGCGCCGCGCGCCTGCCGTCGATCGGCGCGGGCGCGAACTTCACGCGTCAGCGTACGTCGGACGACACGCAGTCGAATCCGCCGCTGTTCGGCACGACGCAGAACCAGTACGGCGTGAACGTCGGCATCAGCGCGTTCGAGATCGACCTGTTCGGCCGCGTGAAGTCGCAGTCGGATGCCGCGTTTGCGCGCTACGTCGCGACCGATCACGGCCGCCGTGCGGTGCAGATCTCGCTCGTCGGCGGCGTGGCCGACGCGTACTTCGCGGAACGCCTCGCGCACGAGCAACGCCAGTTGTCCGAGCGCACGCTCGCCGACTGGCGGCAGTCGCTCGATCTCGCGCGCCGCCTGAAGGACGCGCATCAGGCGAGCGGCGTCGACATCGCGCAGGCCGAAGGCCAGGTCGCGAGCGCGACGGCCGATCTCGAGGCGCGCACGCGCGCCGTCGAGCAGGCGCGCAATGCGCTGCGCCTGCTGGTCGGCGCCGAGCTGCCGAAGGATCTGCCCGAGCCGCTGCCGCTTCAGCAGCAACCGGTGATGACGCAACTGCCGGCCGGCCTGCCGTCGGAGCTGCTGTTTCGTCGCCCGGATATCCAGCAGGCCGAACAAAACCTCGTCGCCGCGAATGCGGACATCGGCGCCGCGCGCGCCGCGTTTTTCCCGCGCCTATCGCTGACGTCGTCGATCGGCTTCCTCAGCCCCGCGATGGGCAGCCTGTTCGACGGCGGCCAGCGCGTGTGGAGCTTCGCGCCGCAGGTCACGGTGCCGATCTTCCAGGGTGGCCGGCTGCGTGCCGAGCTGCGTCTTGCCGAAGTGCGCAAGTCCGGTGCGGTCGCCGAGTACGAACGCGCGATTCAGGCCGCGTTCCGCGAAGTGGCCGACGGCATCGCCGGACGCGAAACCTTCGGCCGCCAGATCGAAGCGCAGACCCGCGTGGTCGGTTCGGCCGAACGCCGCACCGACCTGTCGACCCTGCGCTATCGCGCGGGCGTCGAGGGACGGCTGGAGTTGCTCGATTCGCAGCGGCAACTCTATGCGGCACGGCAAGCGCTGCTCGACCTGCGCCGCAGCGAACTGAGCAATGCCGTTGCGCTGTACAAGGCGCTCGGCGGCGGCCTGACGGACCAGGACGTCGCACCGTGGAAGCGCGTGGTGCAGAACTGAACGAACGGCGCCGTTCCGCCCGCGCGGCAGCGTGGCGGAACGGCGCGCCCCGGCCCGGCGACGGGCCGCCCCGACTGTTCGCCATCGCACGGCACACTCCATGACGAATTCCCTGATACTCATTGCAGAAGACGAGCCCGACATCTCGGACATCCTCGATGCGTACCTGAAGCACGACGGCTTTCGCACCTACCGCGTCGCCGACGGGCAAGCGGCGCTCGACATGCAACCGCGCCTGAAGCCCGACCTGATCCTGCTCGACGTGAAGATGCCGCGGAAAAACGGCTGGGACGTGCTCGCCGAGCTGCGACGGCGCGACAATACGCCCGTCGTCGTCGTCACCGCATTCGATCGCGACCTCGACCGGCTGCAGGCGCTGCACGCCGGCGCCGACGACTACATCGTCAAGCCGTTCAACCCGGCCGAGGTCGTCGCGCGATTGCGCGCGATCCTGCGCCGGTCGGCCGCGCCGCCCACCACGCGCATGCTGCGCGTCGGCGACCTGGAGATCGATACCGACAGCTATCTGGCCCGCGTGCGCACGGCGGGCGCCGAGGTGCCGATCCCACTGACGCTGACGGAGTTCCGGTTGCTCGCGCACATGGCGAGATCGCCGAGCCGCGTGTTCACGCGCGGCGAGCTGCTCGATGCGTGCATGGCCGACGTGAGCGCGCTGGAGCGCACGGTCGACAGCCACATCTGCCGGCTGCGCAAGAAACTCGAACGGGCCGGCGCGCCAGGCATGCCCGAAGTGATGCGCGGCGTCGGCTACCGGCTGCGGGGCGTGCAGTGACGCTCCCGGCACGGCCCGGCCGGCAAATCGGGCGGGCGATTGGCCTCGCCGCGATCGTCGTCGTGCTGCTCGCCTGCACCGTCGCGTTCTTCGTCCATGCATTGCACGCGCCGGCCGCGTTGCCGCACGACGCGACGGCCGACGCGATGCTCCGCAATGCGTTTACTTACGTGGTGCTGGCGGCGGCGCTGTCCGTCTGCCTGCTGGCCGCCGCGTTCGACCTGATCAGGCTGATCCGCCGCATGCTCGCGACGCTCGACGCGATGGCAGACACCGTTGGCCGGATCGTGGCCGGCGATCCGTCGGCGCGCGCGGTTTCCGTCGACGGCTGCCCGGCCGGCCTGTCCCGCTTCATCGAGCACTTCAACGCGATCACCCATTCAATGAAACCGGCAAATCCATCCGATGCGACGGCCACCGTCGCCACCAGCAGTCACGTCACGCGCACCCAGCTCGCCGAACTCGCAACCCGGCTCGACACGATCAAGGCGCTTGCCGCCGATACGAATGCGCCCTCGCGCGACGCGCTGCTTCAGCATGTCGACGCGCTGTTCCGGTTCGTCGACGATCTTCAGGCGGCCGAACGACAGGCCGCGACGATTCGAGCAGTTCCTCGATGACGATTGGCCGTCTAACCCCGGGCCGTTTCAACACGCATCGGAAATGATCGGCGAATCGCATTCGGCATTACCTGCGTTGCGGGTTTCGAACATTACAAAATGCCGCCGATCTTTTCAAAACCATTGCGGTTAATTCAGTTTAATTTTATTTCATATAATCAAAAAAAGTTTGACACCTCGCTTTCGTTCTTGATACCGTCCGATGCAAGCAATCCGACGGTTTGCCCGCCACGCAATCGATTCCGCTCCACTTTTTTCTGCTTCCGCTGCACCGAAGTACGCGCCGCCGAACGATTCGTTCGCACGCCGGCGCGCGCGGCATCCCGATGTATTTCACTGGACGGCTGCCATTCGGCAGCGGGCCGAAGGACCGAATCAAATGAGCAGGACAACGAAGCTGTTGCTCTAGCAATCCGCCCGCGCCGAATCCGGCGCGACTGCTCCGCCCCGCGGCGCAGCCTTCCCGTCATCGCGTTTTCCGTATTTCGCCCCCGGAGAAAAACCGCTTTCCGGATCGGGTGAAAGGCCCTGTCGCGTCCGTGCCATCCGCCCGCATGCGACAGAAAGCGGCGGTGCATGACCCGCACCGCTGTCGACCGTCGTTGTTCGTGCCGTTCGATGTTCAACCGGAGGGGTAATTCAAATGAATCAGGTTGCAAACAAGAAACACAAGCACATTCGCATCGTCAAACTCGCGTTCGCCGCCGCAGCAGCCGCTTCGTTCGGCATGGCGACCGCCCATGCCGCGCCCGCGGCCGGCTGGACGGAAACACGCACCAAGGGATTCCTGCCGCTCGTGCAGCAGAACGAAGCCGGTACGGCCGGCGCGCCCGCCGCGAGCACGGCGGCCGCTGCCGCCTCTGCCATCGACATGGCGCCCGGCGAATCGGTGGACATCGTGCTCGGGCTGAACCTGCGCAACGAAGCTCAACTCGACCAGTACCTGCGGGACCTGCATACGCCCGGCTCGCCGCACTACCGGCAGTTCCTCACGCCTGCGCAATTCGCCGCGCAATATGCGCCGACCGATCAGCAGGTCGCCTCCGTCGTCGCCCACCTGCGCAAGGCAGGCTTCGTGAACATCGTGGTCGCACCCAACCGGCTGCTCGTCTCCGCATCCGGCACCGCGGGAACCGTCCAGTCCGCGTTCCGCACGACGCTCAAGCGCTTCACCCGCAACGGCCGCAGCGTCTATGCGAACACCGACGCCGCGCAAGTGCCGAACGCGATCGGCAACATCGTCGGCGCGGTACTCGGCCTGCAGAACGTCGAGCTGATGCATACGGGTGCGGGCGGCAAGCCGCAAGGCAACACCAGCAACCTGACGATCCCGGCCGGCGCGTCGGCGGTCCCGCACAACCCGACCGAATTCTCGTCGATCTACGGCGGCGACGGCACGCCGACGGCCTCGCAGACCACCGTCGGCATCATCTCCGAAGGCGACCTGTCGCAGACGGTGAGCGACCTCAATACGTTCGCCGCGAACAACGGCCTCGGCACGATCAGCAGCAGCATCGTGAAGACGGGCCCGGCCGGCAGTTCGTACACCGACACCGACGGCACCGTCGAGTGGAACCTCGACAGCCAGTCGATCGTCGGCACGGCCGGCGGCAGCGTGAAGCAGGTCGTGTTCTACACCGCGCCGTCGATGACGCTCACCGCGATCACGGCCGCGTACAACAAGGCCGTGACCGACAACGTCGCGAAGGTGATCAACGTGTCGCTCGGCGTGTGCGAATCGTCCGCGTACAGCACGGGCTCGCAGGCGACCGACGACACCATCTTCAAGCAGGCGGTCGCGCAAGGGCAAACCTTCTCGGTTTCCGCCGGCGACCACGGCGCGTACGAATGCGCGAGCGGCAAGCCGTCGCGCTCGACCTACACGGTGAGCGAGCCGGCCACGTCGCCGTACGTGATCGCGGTCGGCGGCACGACGCTGTTCACGAATACGTCGACCAATGCGTACAACAGCGAAATCGTCTGGAACGATCCGAGCTGGCAGTCGGGCACCGTGTGGTCGACCGGCGGCGGGTACAGCAAGTACGAGGCCGCGCCGGCGTGGCAGTCGTCGACGCTCACCGGCTCGACCAAGCGTGCGCTGCCCGACGTCGGCTTCGACGCCGACCTGCGCACGGGTGCGATTCTCGTCGTGAACGGGCAGACGTCCGACACGCTGTGGGGTTCGGGCTACCTGAACAACGAAGGCGGCACGAGCCTCGCCGCGCCGATCTTCACGGGCATCTGGGCACGGCTGCAATCGGCCAACAACAATGCGCTCGGGTTCCCCGCGTCGAGCATCTACAAGTACTTCCCGACCAACGCCGCGCTGTTGCACGACGTCACGTCCGGGAACAACGGCAGCGGCACTTACGGCTACAAGGCGAAGGCCGGCTGGGATGCGACGACGGGCTTCGGCAGCGTGAACATCTCGAAGCTGAACGCGTTCATCCAGAGCACGTCGGATTTCGCGCGTTGACGCGCTGCTGACCGTTGCGGTTGCGCAAGCGCGACGTATCGTACGCAACCGCGTCTGACGACCCGCGAAGGCTGCGCAGCCTTCGCGGGTCGTCTGCATGCCGCGTCATCTCGCCTCTGCCGATCGGTACGTCGCTGAGCGTGCGGGAGAGCCCGGGCGGCATGCATGTCTGTGCGGA
Organism: Burkholderia sp. AU16482; assembly: GCF_002223285.1. Taxonomy (NCBI): domain Bacteria; kingdom Pseudomonadati; phylum Pseudomonadota; class Betaproteobacteria; order Burkholderiales; family Burkholderiaceae; genus Burkholderia; species Burkholderia sp. AU16482. Next base: position 554,683 of record NZ_NKEY01000006.1, on the reverse strand, counting down.
TCTCGCGGCGACGGCCGCCGCTATAACGGCTTCGTGCTCGGCTATTCGGGGCTGAACGACGCGACGATCGAGACAGCGGCAACACAGTTCGCGAACGTCATCGAGCCGCACCGCCGCGCGCGACGCTGAGCGTCGCTCACAGTTGCGATTCGATCGGAAACAGCCCGAGGAACCAGACTTCCATCCGCCGCCCGGCAGATACCTCCGGCTCGTGATCGATCTCGGTGACCTTCCCGTCCGCATCGGTCTGAATCCACTTGAGCCGCCCGTTGCCGGCCGCGTCGGTGCTCGCCTCGACACGCCACGCGATCTGGTCGAGCCGCGCTTCCAGATCGTTGGCCACCTGCGACGCAATCGCGGGGCTCTCGCAGTAAACGCCGATCTCCGTATTGAGGTTCAGCGAACGCGGATCGAGATTCATCGACCCGATGAAGATGCTCGTGTGATCGAACACGTAGGTCTTCGCATGCAGCGACGCGCGCGACGAGCCGATGATGACCTGCTTCGAAATGCTCTTGTCGCCCGATGGCCGGCGCTCGTAGAGCCGCACGCCGGCGTTCACCAGATCGCTTCGATAGCGCCGGTAGCCGGCATGCACGGCCGCCACGTCGGTCGACGCGAGCGAATTGGTCAGCACCGTCACGCGTACGCCGCGCGCCGTGAGCGCGCGCAGCCGCTCGACCCCCTCCTTGCCCGGCACGAAATACGGCGACACGATCAGCAGGTCGTGCCTGGGCTGCAACGCGAGCGCACGCAGTTGCGGCATCAGGTGCCCGTCGCTGTCCTTCGGCGGGTGCGCGATCTTCGACGGATCGTCGTACAGCACCGTCGCATGCCCCCACGACAGCGCCGTGCCCTCTCCGTGAACGATCCGGTCGAGCCGCTGCCGTGCCTCGAGCACGTACGGATTGTCCTCCATGGCCCGCAGGTAGTCGCGCAACCGTTCGCGCTCGCGGTCGAGGCCGCCCGGCGCCGCATCGTGTCCGACGAGCGTATCGATCGGATACGCATACGGCGAATTCCAGAACGTATCGAATTCGGTCGAGATGTCTTTCACGACCGGGCCATGAACGACGACGTCGAGATCGCCGAACTCCAGCATCGACGATGCGCCGAAGTATTCATCGCCGATATTGCGGCCGCCTACGATCGCCGCCTGGTTGTCCGCGATCATCGCCTTGTTGTGCATGCGCCGGTTGACGCGCGAGAACTCGAACACGGTGCCGATCTTCTTGAACCGGCGCGTAGCCACCGGATTGAACAGCCGGATCTCGATGTTCGGATGCGCGCTGATCTCGAGCAGCTTGCGGTCGTCCGCGTTGGTGCCGAGATCGTCGAGCAGCGCGCGCACGCGCACGCCGCGGTCCGCCGCACGAATGACCGCGTCGGCCAGTTCGTGGCCGGTCAGGTCGTCGTGCCAGATGTAGTATTGAAGGTCCAGCGAGCGGTCGGCGCGGTCGGCAAGCAGCACGCGTGCGTCCAGCGCATCGACCGGATCGGTCAGCAAATGAAACGCGTCCTGCCCAGGGTGCGTGCGGGCCTGCTGCTGAAACGCGGCGCCCAGCCGCGTATCGTCGGTATCGGTGTACGCATGCGTCGGCGCGCGATCGGCCTGCGGCGGCAGGCTTGCGCACGCGGCAAGCATCAGCAACGACAGAATCGCACCCCACCAACGCAGCCTGATCATGATCGCCGTCCCCGCTCCCGGGTGAAATCCGTTTGTTCTGGCCGCCGGATGGAGGCGGCATCGATCGGCGGTCCCGACGTGCGCGAGTATCGCGCCGAGGCCGGCCGCGCCACAGCATACTTCGATTGCCATCGGCGCGGCAGGGCTTCGTTGTTGCCGCGCGTGCGCCCAAAGAAAAACCCGCGGCGCATGACGCGATCGCGGGTTTTCGGCACACCGCGACACAGCGCGGCGCGGCATGAAATCTGGTGGGCCCCCCGGGAGTCGAACCCGGCACCAACGAATTATGAGTTCGCTGCTCTAACCAAGCATGAGCTAGGGGCCCAGACGAGAAGCACGGCGTGCTACACGCCACCCCGGCAACGAAGCCGGGCCGGCATTGTAACAACAAAGACGACAAAGGGAACGAACGCCACCGGCATCATGCGGATACCGGCGGCGTTCGTAAGAGAAACGCCGGAAATCAGTTCCCTTCGAGGAACGACTTCAGCTTGTCGGAACGGCTCGGGTGACGCAGCTTGCGCAGCGCCTTGGCCTCGATCTGACGGATCCGCTCGCGCGTGACGTCGAACTGCTTGCCGACTTCCTCGAGCGTGTGATCGGTGCTCATCTCGATACCGAAACGCATCCGCAGCACCTTCGCCTCGCGCGGCGTCAGCGAATCGAGCACGTCCTTCACGACGTCGCGCATGCTGGCATGCAGCGCGGCATCCGCCGGCGCGACCGTGTTGGTGTCCTCGATGAAGTCGCCGAGATGGGAATCGTCGTCGTCACCGATCGGCGTTTCCATCGAGATCGGCTCCTTCGCGATCTTCATGATCTTGCGGATCTTGTCTTCCGGCATCTCCATCTTCTCGGCGAGCGTGGCCGGATCCGGCTCGAGACCGGTTTCCTGCAGGATCTGCCGCGAGATGCGGTTCATCTTGTTGATCGTTTCGATCATGTGAACCGGAATCCGGATCGTGCGCGCCTGGTCCGCGATCGAGCGCGTGATGGCCTGACGGATCCACCACGTCGCATAGGTCGAGAACTTGTAGCCGCGACGGTATTCGAACTTGTCCACCGCCTTCATCAGGCCGATGTTGCCTTCCTGGATCAGGTCGAGGAACTGCAGGCCGCGGTTCGTGTACTTCTTCGCGATCGAGATCACGAGACGCAGGTTGGCCTCGGTCATTTCGCGCTTCGCCTGGCGCGCCTTCAGTTCGCCGGCCGCCATCTGACGGTTGGTTTCCTTCAGGTCCTTCAGCGGCAGCACGACGCGCGCCTGCAGGTCGAGCAGACGCTGCTGCTGTTCGCGGATCGCCGGGACGTTACGCGACAGCACCGCGCTGTACGGATGGCCTTCCGCGGTGATCTTCTCGGCCCAGTCGAGATCCGTCTCGTTGCCCGGGAAGCGTGCGATGAATTCCGAGCGCGGCATGCCGCACTTGTCGACGACGATGTGCAGGATCTGGCGCTCGACCTGACGCACTTCGTCCACCTGCGCACGCAGCGTGTCGCACAGGCGTTCGACGGTACGCGCGGTGAAGCGGATCGTCATCAGCTCGCTCTGGATCGTTTCCTGCGCCTTCAGGTAGGCCTTCGACTTGTAGCCTTCCTTTTCGAACGCGCGGCGCATCTTGTCGAACCACTCGCTGATCTGCGAGAACTTCTCGAGCGACGCACGCTTGAGGGCTTCGAGTTGGGCGGCGTTCGCCGATGCCTGCGCGGCGCCGTCGTCTTCCTCCTCTTCCTCTTCTTCCTCTTCCTCTTCGGCTTCCTCGTCCTCGTTCTCGATGGCTTCCGCTTCCTTCGCGGAGAAGCCGTCCGTATCGGCGGCATCCGCGGCGTTCGGATCGAGCAGGCCGTCGACGAGCTCGTCGACGCGGATCTCTTCGTTCGCGACGCGTTCGGCCATCGCGAGGATGTCGGCGATCGTCGTCGGGCATGCGGAGATCGCCATCACCATGTGGCGCAGGCCGTCCTCGATCCGCTTCGCGATCTCGATTTCGCCTTCGCGCGTGAGCAGCTCGACCGTGCCCATCTCGCGCATGTACATCCGGACCGGATCGGTCGTGCGGCCGAATTCCGAATCGACGGTGGACAGCGCGACTTCCGCTTCCTCCTCGACTTCATCGTCCGACGACGCGGCCGGCGCGTTGTCGTTCAGGAGCAGCGTTTCCGCGTCCGGCGCCTGCTCGTAAACCGCCACGCCCATGTCGTTGAACGTGCCGATGATGCCCTCGAGGGCTTCGGTCTCGGTGAAGTTGTCGGGCAGGTGGTCGTTGATTTCGGCGTACGTGAGGAAGCCGCGCTCCTTGCCGAGCTTGATCAGCGCGCGCAGTTTCACGCGGCGCTCTTCGAGCTCCTCGGCCGTGCCCGGCGTGCTCGTCGCGAACGCTTCCTTCAGCAGCGCCTTTTCCTTGGCGCGACGATCACGCACCTTGGACTTGCCCGGTGCAGCCGCGGCTGCGGGCTGCTCGTCGCTCTGATTTGCGTCGTCTTCGACGGATACTTCGTTCAGCTTTTTGGTCATGGAGTTCGCCGTACCGGCTATATCGACTCGCGGCTGCTGGACGACAGCCGGTTGAACCGTGGGTGCATGAGTAGTACGTACTGCCGTTTCGTCCGCGGCGGCAGTCGTGTCCCTTGCGCTTTTCGCACTTGCCCGCTTCGCCGCCGGCTTGGCCGGCCCGGAGTCGGGTCTGGCGGCAGCCCGTGTTCTGGCTGCCGGTGCCGGCGCAGCCTGAGCGGTGCCGGCCGCGGTTTTCTTTCCTGCAGGGGCTGACGTGGCTGAAGACGTTGTCCTGGTGGAAGAAGCAGACTTGGCCGCTGTGACCTTCTTGGTCGGCTCCGTCGAGCCCTTGCCTGTTGCTTTCTTTCCGCCTGTCGTCTTTGCCATCGCGATTCTCGCCTCTGCTTGGAAAACAAACCGCTGGAAACCTTATATTATAGCACGCTGGGGAGCCCTCTCTAAGCGCCCCGGCCGCCTACAGCCCGAGCCGACGCTTCATGTCGGTTCGCTGCTGGTTCAATTCCGTCAATTCAGCCAACTCCTCGGGGGTGAAGGTGGATTGCCGCGCCAGCCTGTCCAGCCGGTCGCAGCAGGCGTCATAACGCATCTTGAGCACCGCTGCCTGCAGTTCCTCCCCCGCGATCCGCTCCTGCTCGCGTTGCCGCTCGAGCACCGTCTCGTCTTCCGGATTCTGTAACAGCAGATCGCGGACGTTTTCATCATAGTCCAGAATTTCGCGGAAGATTTCCTCGTAAGTCGCCCCGTTCGAGGACGCCCTCAGGACATCCGACAGCAGCCGGAACTCCGCGCCGTCGCCCAGCGCACGCGCATGATCGACGACTTCCGCGAACAATTCGCCGATGCGCGGCAGCGCGCGCAGGGTCGCGATCTGTTCGTCGTCGAGCTGTGATGCGATGCGCGGATGCATCACCAGCGTGCGCAACGCGCGCTTTTCGCTGTCCGTCACGCGTCGCCGCTCGCTGCGCGCGGGCGCCTGGCGCGGCGCCGCCGCGATGCGCGTATCGACTTCCGACAGCCCCGCGACTTCCTCGAACGGGATATCGAGGCGGTCGGCGAACATGTGCATGATCTGCGCGCGCAATGCATTCGCGGGCAGCGCCTGCAACAGCGGCTTCGCATCGAACAGCGCCTTCGCGCGGCCTTCCGGCTGATCGAGCGCCTTGCCGGCAATTGCTTCGTTCAACAGAAATTGCGACAGCGGCATCGCGCGTTCGACCTGGTCGGAGAACGCATCCGCGCCGAACTCGCGCACATAGCTGTCCGGATCGTGCTCGGGCGGGAGAAAAAGGAACCGGATCGTCCGGTTGTCGCCAGCATGCGGCAGGCAGGCCTCGAGCGCGCGCCGGGCCGCGCGCCGCCCGGCCGAATCGCCGTCGAAACTGAAAATGACCGTGTCGGTCTGGCGCAGCAGCTTCTGCACGTGAATCGGCGTGCACGCGGTGCCGAGCGTCGCGACCGCGTTCGGAAAGCCGAGCTGCGCGAGCGCGACGACGTCCATGTAGCCCTCGACGACCAGCACGTACTTGCGCTCGCGAATCGCGAGCCGCGCCTCGAACAGCCCGTACAGCTCGCTGCCCTTGTTGAACAGCGGCGTTTCCGGCGAGTTCAGGTACTTCGGTTCGCCGCTGCCGAGCACGCGGCCGCCGAAACCGATCACCTGCCCCTTCACGTTGCGGATCGGGAACATGATCCGCTCGCGGAACCGGTCGTAGCGGCGCGCGACGCCCTGCGCGTCGGTTTTCTCGCTGACGATCACGAGCCCCGCTTCGACCAGCGACTCGTCGCGATAATCCGGGAACGCCGCCTCGAGGTTCTGCCAGCCGTCCGGCGCATAGCCGAGACCGAAGCGCGCGGCGATCTCGCCGGTCAGGCCCCGGTTCTTCAGATACTGGATCGCGACCGTCGCGCCGCGCAACTGCTTGCGGTAGTAGTCGCACGCCGCCGTCATCGCGTCGGACAGCGCGGTCGCCACCGATTTCGACACGGGCGCCGGATAGTCGCCGCCACCGCCTCCGCCCCCACCGCCGCCGCGCATCGACGGCTCGTGCGGCACGGTCAGCCCGACGGATTGCGCGAGTTCCTGCACGGCTTCCGGGAACGTGAGCCCCGCGTGCTCCATCAGGAAGCCGATCGCCGTGCCGTGCGCGCCGCAACCGAAGCAGTGATAGAACTGCTTGGTCGGGCTGACGGTAAACGACGGGCTCTTCTCGTTATGGAACGGGCACAGCCCCATGAAGTTGGCGCCGCCCTTCTTGAGCTGCACGTACCGGCCCACCACGTCGACGATATCGACGCGGTTCAGCAAATCCTGCAGGAACGAATGCGGAATCACCGTGGGATCGAGCGAAAAAGGACGATACGACGCCCGGCGCACGCATCGCTGGGCGCGCCGGGAACGGGTTTTACTTCGTGAGCGCGGCCTTGACCTGCGCGGAAACGGCCGTCATGTCGGCACGGCCGGCGAGCTTGCCCTTCAGCACGCCCATTACCTTGCCCATGTCCTGCGGGCCCGCCGCGCCCGTTTGCGCGACCGCCGCCTGGACTTCGGCCGCCACTTCGGCGTCCGACAGTTGCGCGGGCATGTAGCCGCCCAGCACGGTCAGCTCGGCCTGCTCCTTCGCGACGAGATCGTCGCGGCCGGCCGCCTGGAACTGGCTGATCGAATCCTTGCGCTGCTTGATCATCTTGTCGATCACGGCCGTGATGCCGGCGTCGTCGAGCGTGAGCCGATCATCGACCTCGCGCTGCTTGATCGCGGCCATCAGCAGGCGAATCGTTGCCAGGCGCTCGCTTTCCTTCGCGCGCATCGCGGCCTTCATGTCTTCGCTGATCTGCTCTTTCAAACTCATCTTTCACCCGGGATGGAAATGTGAATCCGACGCCCGCAAACGGGCGTCAACACAAAAACCCGCTTGGGACAGTGTCTCAAGCGGGTTGCTCGAATCCGGCATCGGCGACTCGCCGCCTGATCGGCTGCACGATCGCACCCGATCGCACGGAATCGCCGGTGCGCCGCTCAGTGAACCGCGCGGCGCCCAATCGTTCAGTACAGCTTCTTCGGCAACGTCTGGCTGCGGATACGCTTGTAATGACGCTTCACCGCAGCAGCCTTCTTGCGTTTGCGTTCTGCGGTCGGCTTCTCGTAAAACTCGCGCGCACGAAGCTCGGTCAGCAGACCGTTCTTTTCGATCGTGCGCTTGAAGCGACGCATTGCAACTTCGAACGGCTCGTTCTCTTTAACGCGAATGATCGTCATGATCCGACACGAATAAAGGTTTGCAGGGAAAGACTACCGAGTATAGCAGAGCGATTGCTCAAAGGCACGGGGCCCGGCCCCGCCGGAACGGCGCCGGCCGGCGCGTCAGGCGCCGCGCGCATACTCGGCCGCGGCCTGCCCGGCCGCCGTGCCGGACGCCCACGCCCACTGGAAGTTGTACCCGCCGAGCCAGCCCGTCACGTCCACCGCCTCGCCGACGAAGAACAGCCCCGGCACGCGCGCGCTCATCATCGTCGCCGACGACAGCTCCCGCGTGTCGACCCCGCCCTTCGTCACTTCGGCCTTCCTGTAGCCTTCGGTACCGTTCGGCGTCAGCGTCCAGTCCGACAGCGCGTCGCCGATCTGGCGCAGCGTCTTGTCGGGCAGATCGGCGAGCCGCGCGTCGGCCGCGACGCGATGCGTGTCGAGCCACGCATGCGCGAGGCGCGCCGGCACCCAGTCGGCGAGCAGCGAACCGATCTGGCGCTTCGACGTGCGTTTCGCCTCGAGCAGGTCGGCCACCGTGTCGCGCTGCGGCAGCAGGTCGATGCGAATCGGGTCGCCGGGCTGCCAGTAGCTCGAGATCTGCAGGATGCCGGGGCCGGACAGGCCGCGATGGGTCAGCAGCAGGTCCTCGACGAATTCGCCGCCGCGCTTCCTGTCGCCGGTCGATACGCGCACTTCGAGCGACACGCCAGACAGCGGCGCGAACGGCGCCCAGTCCTGCGGCGCGAACGTCAGCGGCACGAGCGCGGGCCGCGTATCGACGAGCTTGTGACCGAACTGCTTCGCGAGCCGGTAGCCGAAGTCGGTCGCGCCGATCTTCGGGATCGACAGGCCGCCGGTCGCAATGATCAGCGCGCGCGCGCCGATCGGCCCGGCCTGCTGCGTATCGAGCACGAAGCCGTCGGACGGCGCATGGCGCACCGCGTCGACGACGACGGGCCGGCGCCATGCGATGCCGCCCGCGTCGCACTCGTGTTTCAGCACGTCGATGATCGCGTCGCTGCCGTGGTCGCAAAAGAGCTGGCCCTTGTGTTTTTCGTGCCAGGTCACGCGATGGCGCTTGAGCAGCCCGAGGAAGTCGCGCGGCGTATAGCGCGCCAGCGCCGAGCGCGCGAAATGCGGATTCGACGACAGGTAGTTGTCGGGCCCGGCATACAGGTTCGTGAAGTTGCAGCGGCCGCCGCCCGAGATGCGGATTTTCTCGGCGAGCCGCGGCGCGTGATCGATCAGCACGACGCGACGGCCGAGCTGCCCGGCGACCGCGGCGCTCATCATGCCGGCGGCGCCCGCGCCGATCACGGCGATGTCATAAGTTTCCATGGCGCGGATTGTACCTGCCCGGCATCGGGCCCGGGCCGCCGCCAGCGGCGGTCCGCCCTCGCCTGCTATACTTTCCGGTTACGTTGACCTACCCGAGGCGCGTCCGAAACGGCGCGTCCTGCCCTCACCCATGCTCGTTCTCGGCATCGAAAGCTCCTGCGACGAAACCGGCCTCGCGCTCTACGACACGCAGCGCGGCCTGCTCGCGCACGCGCTCCATTCGCAGATCGCGATGCACCGCGACTACGGCGGCGTCGTGCCGGAGCTCGCGTCGCGCGACCACATCCGCCGTGCGCTGCCGCTGCTCGAGGAAGTGATGGCGCAAAGCGGCACGCGCCGCGACGACATCGACGCGATCGCATTCACGCAAGGCCCCGGCCTCGCCGGCGCGCTGCTCGTCGGCGCGAGCATCGCGAATGCGCTCGCGCTCGCATGGAACAAGCCGACCGTCGGCATCCATCACCTCGAAGGCCATCTGCTGTCGCCGTTGCTGGTCGACGAGCCGCCGCCGTTCCCGTTCGTCGCGCTGCTGGTGTCCGGCGGCCACACGCAACTCATGCGCGTGACCGACGTCGGCGTGTACGAGACGCTCGGCGAAACGCTCGACGACGCGGCCGGCGAGGCGTTCGACAAGACGGCGAAACTGATCGGCCTCGGCTACCCGGGCGGCCCTGAAGTATCGAAGCTGGCCGAAACGGGCACGCCGGGCGCGGTCGTGCTGCCGCGCCCGATGCTGCACTCGGGCGATCTCGACTTCAGCTTCAGCGGCCTGAAAACCGCCGTGCTCACGCAGATGAAGAAATTCGAAGCGGCGAAGCTGGAGGGCGAAGCGCTCGAACGCGCGAAGGCCGACCTCGCGCGCGGCTTCGTCGATGCGGCCGTCGACGTGCTCGTCGCGAAGTCGCTCGCCGCGCTGAAGAAGACGAAGCTCAAGCGCCTCGTGGTCGCGGGCGGCGTCGGCGCGAACCGCCAGTTGCGCGCGGCACTGTCGGCGGCCGCGGCCAAGCGCGGCTTCGACGTGCACTACCCCGATCTCGCGCTCTGCACCGACAACGGCGCGATGATCGCGCTCGCGGGTGCGTTGCGGCTCGGCCGCTGGCCCGAACAGGCGAATGCCGACTACGCGTTCACGGTGAAGCCGCGCTGGGATCTCGCGTCGCTCGCACGCTGAATCGCGCAACGCGACACCGTCAGCCGGAAAACAGAAGGCCGCTCGAACGAGCGGCCTTTCTCATGGGCGCGACAAGACGCCGCGGCGTTATGCAGCCAGCCGCTTGTCGCGCTCGATCAACGCATACGCGCTATGATTGTGGATCGACTCGAAGTTCTCGGCTTCGAGCACGTAAGCGGCCACGCGCTCGTCCGCATCGAGGCGCTGCGCGATATCGCGCACGAGATCCTCGACGAACTTCGGATTCTCGTATGCACGCTCGGTGACGAACTTCTCGTCCGGACGCTTCAGCAGCCCCCACAGCTCGCACGACGCTTCTTCTTCCGCGATGCGGATCAGCGCCTCGACCGGCAGATCGGCAGCCAGCTCCGCATCGATCGTCACGTGCGAGCGCTGGTTGTGCGCACCGTATTGCGAGATCTTCTTCGAGCACGGGCACAGGCTCGTTACCGGCACGAGCACCTTCAGGAACAGGCGCGTATCGCCGTTGCGGCTTTCGCCCGCGAGCGTCACTTCATAGTCGAGCAGGCTTTGCACGCCGGACACCGGCGCCGTCTTGTTGACGAAATACGGGAACGTGACTTCGATGCGGCCGGCTTCGGCTTCGAGCTTTTCGAGCATCGATGCGAGCATCGCGCGAAAACGCTCGACCGTCAGCGGCGCACGATTCTCTTCGAGCAGCGCGACGAAGCGCGACATGTGCGTGCCCTTCTGATCGGCCGGCAAACGGACATCGAGGTTCCAGACGCCGACCGTCGGTTGCACGTCGCCGCTTTCGGTACACACCGTCAACGGATGCCGGACCGCCTTCACGCCCACGCGCTGAATCGGAATCTGACGGGTATCCACCGTGCTCTGCACGTCGGGCATCACGAAGGCGGGATTCATCTGGTTCATCTTGTTCAATCCTTGTAAGCCGCGCGTTCGACGACGCGCACGCCGCGTCATGCGGCAGCCGGAAAAGCAACATGGGCCCGCAGGCCCATGTTTTCCGCATCAATGTAGACCGGTTGCGCCAGTCGCACCGACGCCGCCCGAGGGCGGCGTCAGCTTATGCGACGCGCTTCGCCTGGCCGGCGACGTCGGCCGCCGGGTTCAGGAAGCGTTCGCGAATCGATTTCGCGATGCCCGCGCCGTCGAGGCCGCATTGCGACAGCAGCTTCGCGGGGTCGCCGTGATCGATGAACTGGTCAGGGAGGCCCAATTGTAGTACGGGTCGGATAACCCCACTCTCCATCAGGGCTTCCACGCAGGCCGAGCCCGCGCCGCCCATCACGCAGCCTTCCTCGACCGTGACGACGTAGTCGTGCGTTTCGGCGAGCTCGCGCACGAGCGCCGCATCGATCGGCTTCACGAAGCGCATGTTCGCGACCGTTGCGTCGAGTTCGTCGGCCGCCGCGAGCGACGGCGCGACCATCGTGCCGAACGCGAGGATCGCGACGCGCTTGCCTTCCGGCTGCGACGTGCGGCGACGCACTTCGCCCTTGCCGAGCGGGATCTCGGTGAATTCCTTCACCGTCGCCACGCCCGTGCCCGCGCCGCGCGGATAGCGCACCGCGGTCGGGTTCGGCTGCTGGAGCGCCGTGTGCAGCATCTGGCGGCATTCGTTCTCGTCGGATGCGGCCATGATCGTCATGTTCGGGATGCAGCGCATGAACGCGAGATCGTACGCGCCCGCATGCGTCGCGCCGTCCGCGCCGACGAGGCCCGCGCGATCGATCGCGAACACGACCGGCAGGTTCTGCAGCGCGACGTCGTGGATCAGCTGGTCGTACGCACGCTGCAGGAACGTCGAGTAGATCGCGACGACGGGCTTCAGCCCTTCGGTCGCGAGACCGCCCGCGAACGTCACCGCGTGCTGCTCGGCGATGCCGACGTCGTAGTAGCGATCCTTGAAGCGCTTCTCGAATTCGACCATGCCCGAGCCTTCGCGCATCGCGGGCGTGATGCCGACCACGCGCGTATCGCGCTCGGCTTCGTCGCACAGCCACTCGCCGAACACCTGCGTGTACGTCTTCTTCGCAGGCGTGGTCGACGGCTTGATGCCTTCGGCCGGATTGAACTTGCCGGGGCCGTGATAGAGCACGGGATCGGCTTCGGCGAGCTTGTAGCCCTGGCCTTTCTTCGTCACCACATGCAGGAACTGCGGGCCGCGCAGTTCGCGGATGTTCTGCAGCGTCGGGATCAGCGAATCGAGATCGTGACCGTCGATCGGGCCGATGTAGTTGAAGCCGAACTCCTCGAACAGCGTGGCCGGCACGACCATGCCCTTCGCGTGCTCCTCGAGCTTGCGCGCGAGTTCGAGCACCGGCGGCGCGACGCTCAGCACACGCTCGACGCCCGCGCGTGCGGCCGCGTAGAAGCGGCCCGACATCAGGCGGGCGAGATGGCGATTCAGCGCGCCGACCGGCGGCGAGATCGACATGTCGTTGTCGTTCAGGATCACGAGCAGCTTCGCATCCTCCGACACGCCCGCGTTGTTCATCGCCTCGAACGCCATGCCGGCCGTCATCGCGCCGTCGCCGATCACGGCGATGGAGAAGCGGTCGTCGCCGTTCAGCTGGCTGCCGATCGCCATGCCGAGCGCGGCGGAAATCGACGTGCTCGAGTGCGCGGTGCCGAACGTGTCGTATTGGGATTCGCTGCGGCGCGGGAAGCCCGAGATGCCGTCGTACTGACGCAGCGAATGCATCTGGTCGCGGCGGCCCGTCAGGATCTTGTGCGGGTAGGTCTGGTGACCCACGTCCCAGACGATGCGATCGTTCGGCGTGTTGAACACGTAGTGCAACGCGATCGTCAGCTCGACCGTCCCGAGGTTGGACGACAAATGGCCGCCCGTCTTCGACACGCTGTCGAGCACGAACGCGCGCAGTTCATCCGCGAGCGGTTGCAGTTGGCGACGATCGAGGCGGCGCAAATCCGCCGGGTCGTCGATGGTTTTCAGCAAGTCGTACATCGTCGTTCCATTGTAGGAAATCAAACGCGCCCGCATTCTTTTGCACGCACCGTAGCGTGTGCGCGGCGGCGGGCTTTCGCGTCAGCTGACCCGGTTCACCACCAGGTCGGCAAGTTCGGCGAGACGCTGTGCGCGTGCGCCGAACGGTTTCAGCGCGTCGTGCGCTTCGGCGCGCAGCTGCGCTGCCAGCTCGCGCGACGCCTCGAGACCGAGGATCGATACATAGGTCGGCTTGTCGTTCGCCGCGTCCTTGCCGGCCGTCTTGCCGAGTGTCGCCGAATCGGTCGTGACGTCGAGAATGTCGTCGACGACCTGGAAGGCCAGACCCACGGCCCCCGCGTACACGTCCAGCGCAGCCATCGTTTCCGCCGAAGGCGTCTCGCCCGCCAGCGCGCCCATTCGCACGGCCGCGCGCAGCAATGCGCCCGTCTTCATCCGGTGCATCGTTTCGAGCTGCTCGCGCGTCAGCTTCAGGCCGACGCTCGCCAGGTCGATCGCCTGCCCGCCGGCCATGCCGATCGAGCCGCTCGCGAGCGCCAGCTCGCGCACGAGCGCCGCCTGCTGCACCGGCGACAGCGCATCGGCGTCGGTCAGCGCCACGAACGCCTGCGACTGCAGCGCGTCGCCGACCAGCAGGGCCGTCGGCTCGTCGTACTGCACGTGCACGGTCGGCTTGCCGCGACGCAGCGCATCGTCGTCCATGCACGGCATGTCGTCATGCACGAGCGAGTAGACGTGGATCATCTCCAGCGCCGCCGCCGCGGCGTTGCGGGCCGCCTCCGTCGCACCGGTCAGCTCGCCTGCCGCATGGCACAGCAGCGGGCGAACGCGTTTGCCGCCACCGAGGACCGCGTAGCGCATCGCCTCGTGAAGTTTCGCGGGCGTCGCGGTTTCGGCCGGCAGATAGTGGCCGAGTGCGTCCTCGACACGGTCAAGCACGGACCGCATCCATTGTTCGAATGTCATAGATCGTCGTCTTCGCCGTCCGTGGCGGCCGTTCCGGACGAAAGCGGCTTCAGCGTCGCGCCGTCGAGCACGCGGACCTGCTGCTCCACTTTCTCGAGCTGCTGTTGGCAAAACGCAACGAGGGTCGCACCGCGACGATACGCCGCCAGTGAATCCTCGAGGCTCAACGCGCCGCCTTCCATCCGGGCAACCAGCGTCTCGAGTTCCGCGAGCGCCATCTCGTAATTGTCCGGCAACGGTTCGGTGCCATTGCCGGGCGGCGTGGCGCCTGGGGATGCGGTTTTCGCCATGGACGAGGGTGTCAAATTTCAAAACAAGTCGGACATTCTACGGCAAAAGAGAATTTTCCGACCTGCCGTCTTGGGCGCCCGCGCACAATTCCGGCCCCATCTTCGACGCACAGTGTGCGCCTTTCGAGGGTAGCCCGACAAAAAATTGACACAAATCAGGCACTTAATCCTAGCCTTGCGAGGCGAACCGGGTATAATTCTCCGTTTCCCTAAATCGATTTTTCGATGGTTGGGTTGTTCACTGCTTTCACGCTAACACCGGGAGTGGGAATGTCCAATCTGAGCGATGCGCTTCAGTTGAAGTCGGCCCACAGCCAGCTTCCAGTCACTGCATATTTCGATGAGGCGCTACTCGAGCGCGAGATCGAAACCCTCTTCAAGAAAGGACCTCGTTACGTCGGGCACGAGCTGATGGTGCCCGAGGCGGGGGATTATTTTGCGCTGCCGTCCGAGAAGGAAGGCCGCGTGCTGGTCCGTAACCAGACGAACCGGATCGAACTGCTGTCGAACGTGTGCCGCCACCGGCAGGCGATCATGCTCAACGGGCGCGGCCACACGCAGAACATCGTGTGCCCGCTGCACCGCTGGACGTACGACCTCGAAGGCGAGCTGCTTGGCGCGCCGCACTTCCCCGACAAGCCGTGCCTGAACCTCGGCAAGAGCCCGCTGCAGAACTGGCAGGGGCTGCTGTTCGAGGCCGAGGGCCGCAACGTCGCGCGCGACCTCGCCAACCTCGGCACCAAGCATCACTTCGACTTCTCCGAGTACCTGTTCGATCACGTCGAAGTGCACGAGTGCGATTACAACTGGAAGACGTTCATCGAGGTCTACCTCGAGGATTATCACGTCGTCCCGTTCCACCCGGGCCTCGGCAGCTTCGTGTCGTGCGACGATCTCAAATGGGAGTTCGGCGACTGGTACAGCGTGCAGACGGTCGGCGTGCACAACGCCCTCGCGAAACCGGGCAGCGCGACTTACCAGAAATGGCACGAGCAGGTGCTGAAGTTCCGCAACGGCGTGCCGCCGGAGTTCGGCGCGATCTGGATGGTCTACTACCCGGGCCTGATGATCGAGTGGTATCCGCACGTGCTGGTCGTGTCGTGGCTGATCCCGCGCGGGCCGCAGAAAACCACCAACATCGTCGAGTTCTATTACCCCGAGGAAATCGCGCTGTTCGAACGCGAATTCGTCGAGGCCGAGCGCGCCGCCTATATGGAAACGGCCGTCGAGGACGACGAGATCGCGATGCGGATGGACGCAGGCCGCCGAGCGCTGATGGCCCGCGGCGAGTCACAGGTCGGCCCGTACCAGAGCCCGATGGAAGACGGGATGCAGCACTTCCACGAGTTCCTGCGCCGCCACCTCGGCGACCTCTGACAGCGGCCGCGGCGCCTCGACGCCGCCCGGCCGCCGGCAAGCGAAAAGACGGGCTTCGGCCCGTCTTTTTTGTTTAGACTTGGAGTGTCAGGCCATTCGCACTCCAGGGAGCCGTCATGCCACACACTCATTACACCACGCTCATCTCCGCCGCCAATCTCGCCGAGCGCCTGGCCGCGGCGCCCGGCAGCGTCGCGCTGTTCGACTGCCGCTTCGATCTCGCCGATCCCGGCGCCGGCGAGGCCGCCTACGCGGCCGGCCACCTCCCCGGCGCGCAATATCTTCATCTCGATCGCGACCTGTCCGGCCGCAAGACGGGCACCAACGGCCGCCATCCGCTGCCGACCCGCGACGCGCTCGCCACGCTGCTCGCGAGCCGCGGCCTCAAGCAGGGTCAGCAGGTCGTCGCGTACGACGCGCAAGGCGGCGCCTATGCAGCGCGCCTGTGGTGGCTGCTGCGCTGGCTCGGCCACGATTCGGTTGCCGTGCTCGACGGCGGGCTGCAGGCGTGGGAAGCGGCCGGCCAGCCGCTGACGACCGACGTGCCGCAACCGGCCGCCGGCGATTTCCGCACGGCAACGCCACTCGAATCGACGGTCGATGCAGCTGCCGTGCTCGCGAACGTGTCGTCGCCCGCGCGCGTCGTGATCGATGCACGCGCACCGGACCGCTATCGCGGCGAAAATGAAACGATCGATCGGGTAGGCGGCCACATTCCCGGTGCGCGCAACCGCTTCTTCAAGGACAACCTGACTGCCGACGGCCGCTTCAAGACCGGTCATGAATTGCGCGAGGCATTCACCGCCGTGCTGGCCGGCACCGAGCCGAACCGCGTGATCCTGCAATGCGGCTCCGGCGTCACCGCATGCCACAACGCGCTGGCGCTGGAAGTGGCGGGCCTGCACGGCGCGTCGCTGTACCCGGGCTCGTGGAGCGAATGGAGCGCCGATCCGTCGCGGCCGATCGCGACCGGCCCGAACCCTTGAGCACCCACGCGACGCGATGAGGATGATGCGGCGGCCGATGCCGCGGCGGCCGATGCCGCGGCGGCCGATGCCGCCGCTCGTCGTTCACATCACGCCGTACTTGTGGAACCACTCGATGGCGCGCTTCCAGCCATCCTCGGCATCGGCCTTCACATAGCTCGGCCGGTAATCGGCGAAGAACGCGTGGCCGGCATCCGGATACACGACGATCTCCGATTCGCGCGCGAGCTTCGAATCGCTCGCCTGGATCGCCTTGCGCATGTCCGCGAGCGACGCCTGCGTGATGTTCTGATCCTTCTCGCCGTACAGGCCGAGTACCGGCACCTTCAACAACGATGCGTGATCGACCGGGTTGAACGGCGTCATCTCGTCGGTCTTGCCCTCGACGAACCCGTACCACGCCACCGCGGCCCGCACGTGCGGATTGTGTTCCGCATACAGCCACGCCTGGCGGCCGCCCCAGCAGAACCCGGTCACACCGAGGCGCGTCAGGTCGCCGCCGTTCTTGCCGGCCCACGCGACCGTCGCGTCGAGATCCTCCGTCACCTGCCGGTCCGGCACCTTGCTGACGATGTTGTCGACCAGCGCCTGGATCGTCGGATACTTCGCCGCGTTGCCCTGCCGGGCGAACAGGTCGGGCGCGATCGCGAGATAGCCGAGCTTCGCGAAGCGCCGGCACACATCGGCGATATGCGCGTGCACGCCGAAGATCTCGTGAATCACGATGACGACCGGCAGGTTCGTCTTGTCGACCGGCTGCGCGCGATATGCCGGCACGCTCGCATCGCCCGAGCGGATCTCGATGGTGTCGACGTCCAGCCCGGCGCTGTCGGTCGTGACCGTCTGCGCCGACACGGGCAGCACGGCCGCCGCGAAGGTGCCGCCCAGCGCAACCTGCATGAACTTGCGGCGCGAGAACGGGACATGGGGGACCAGGCTGTCGACTTCGGGTTTCAACATGAATGCACTCCTCGATTGGGCGCCGCCGTCACGATCGCGGATACGGCATGACGGGGCATCGCACCGGCGCACGGCGCGGATGTCGCGGCGGTTGGCACCCCGCCGCAAACGAAAACCCGGACAAGATGCCCAATAATCCGTTGTCG
The DNA here is from genome assembly GCF_002223285.1 of Burkholderia sp. AU16482. Classification (NCBI taxonomy): domain Bacteria; kingdom Pseudomonadati; phylum Pseudomonadota; class Betaproteobacteria; order Burkholderiales; family Burkholderiaceae; genus Burkholderia; species Burkholderia sp. AU16482. The sequence goes on along the minus strand of NZ_NKEY01000006.1, from coordinate 537,047 downwards.
CGTCAACTGTCGGATGTGTAAGACTCGATTACCACGCGCCGCGGCGATCGAATCGATCATCGCACGGCGGCCTGCCGACGGGCCGCCGAGCCACCGTGCGGCGGCGCGCATCGTGGTTCGTCGCGCGGCCGAATCGTTGCGAATCGAAACGAAAAACGGGCGGCGAACACGCTCGACAGGCGCATCCCCGCTCGCTCCGCGCGCAAGCGCGCGATCAGTGCAGCTTGACGCGCGGCAGCGTCGTGCGCCGCAACCAGTGCGCGACCGTGTCGAGCATCATCCGCGGATAACCGTGCAGCGCCGCGATGTGCAGCCGATACAGCGACATGTACATGAAGCGCGCGAACAGCCCTTCGATCAGCATGTTGCCGCCGATCAGCCCGCCCATCAGGTTGCCGACCGCACTGAAGTGGCCGAGCGACACGAGCGAACCGAAATCGCGATACGTGAACTCGGGCAGCGGGCGCCCCTCGAGCCGGCAGCCGATCGCCTTGAGCAGGAAACTCGCCTGCTGGTGCGCCGCTTGCGCGCGCGGCGGGACGTTGCGTTCGTTGCCGGGCCATGCGCAGGCCGCGCAATCGCCGAGCGCGAACACGTTGTCGTCCGTGAAGGTCTGCAGCGTGCGGCGCACGTCGAGCTGCCCGAGCTTGTTGACCTGGAGGCCGTCGAGGTGCGAAAGCACGGACGGCGCCTTGATGCCCGCCGCCCAGACCGTCAGATCCGCGCGCACCGCCTTGCCGCTCGCGGTATGCACGAACCCGGGCGCCACCTCGGTCACGCGCTCGGCGAGCATCAGCCGCACGCCGAGCTTCTCGAGCAGTTCGGCCGTCGCTGCCGACACGCGCTCCTGCAGTGCCGGCAGGATCCGCGGCCCCGATTCGATCAGCACGATGCCGACGTCATGGCGCGGATCGAGCTTGTGCAGCCCGTACGCGGACAGCACCTGCGCGGTATTGCGCAGTTCCGCGGACAACTCGACGCCCGTCGCGCCGCCGCCGACGATCACGACCTGGATGCGCGGTTCGGCCGACTCGCCCGGCGCGCTCGGCGCCGGCGCCTGGTGCTCGGCGCGCATGCACGCCGCGATCAGCCGCTTGCGGAAGCGTTCGGCCTCCCCGACCGTGTCGAGCGCGATCGCGTTTTCCGGGGCGCCCTGCACGCCGAAGAAGTGGGTCGTGCTGCCGATCGCGATCACGAGCGTGTCGTATTCCAGCTCGCGCGCCGGCAACAGCTCCGCGCCGTCGCTGTCGTTGAGGGGCGACAGCGTGACGCGCTTCGCCGCGCGATCGAGCCCGGTCAGCTCGCCCTGCTGGAACTCGAAGCCGTGCCAGCGCGCCTGCGCCGCATATTCGAGCTCCTGCGTGAACGGGTCCATGCTGCCGGCCGCGACCTCGTGCAGCAACGGTTTCCAGATGTGCGTCGGATTGCGGTCGACGAGCGTGACAAGCGCACGCGCGGGACGATTGCCGCGCGCGCCGTAACGGTCGCCGAGCCGCGTCGCCAGTTCCAGGCCGCCGGCGCCTCCGCCTACGATGATGATCCGATGCATCTGATTCCCCCTTTGCGATTCGAAACTGCTGCCGCCGGATGAAGCAAACGCCCTATACGCGCGCCGCCCGGTGGATTAACCGGTTCGGACATCGTCGATGTGCAGTTCGAAGCACTTCGATGCGTCCGATCCGGAACGCAGGGCGCGCCGCCCCGCGTCAATGACATGACTCACATGCATTGTCCGGGAGCTTGCGCGTTGACCACAAGCAAACCATCTCGATATTTGGCATCCCTGCAACAATATGCCGCGGGAAACGGGAACCGCGCGGGGGTGCGTCAGTGTGCCTCTTCCCAGTTCGCGCCGGCGCCCACCTCGGCGACCAGCGGCACCTTCAGCTTCGCGACGCCGCACATCATTTCCGGGAGTTTCTCGCGCACGAGCGGCAGCTCGCGTTCCGGCACCTCGAGCACCAGTTCATCGTGCACCTGCATGATCATCCGCGACGCGAGCTTGTCGCGCGTCAGCCAGTCGTCCACCGCGATCATCGACAGCTTGATCAGGTCGGCCGCCGTGCCCTGCATCGGTGCATTGATCGCCGCGCGCTCGGCCGCCTGGCGGCGCGGGCCGTTGCCGCCGTTGATCTCGGGCAGCCACAGGCGGCGACCGAAAACGGTTTCGACGTAGCCCTTCTCCTTCGCGGTCGCGCGCGTGTCTTCCATGTACTGCGCGACACCCGGATAGCGGGTGAAATAGCGGTCGATATAGAGCTTCGCCGCGTCGCGCGTGATGCCGAGGTTCGATGCAAGCCCGAACGCGCTCATCCCGTAGATGAGCCCGAAGTTGATCACCTTCGCGATCCGGCGCTGGTCGGAATTGACCTCCAGCGGCGTCACGCCGAACACTTCGGCGGCCGTCGCGCGATGGATGTCCTCGCCCTGCGAGAACGCGCGCAGCAGCGACGCGTCGCCGGAAATGTGCGCCATGATCCGCAGCTCGATCTGCGAGTAGTCGGCCGACACGATCCGGTGGCCCGGCGATGCGATGAACGCCTCGCGGATGCGCCGACCTTCGGCCGTGCGCACCGGAATGTTCTGAAGATTGGGGTCGTTCGACGCAAGCCGGCCCGTGACCGCGACCGCTTGCGCATAGTTCGTGTGCACGCGGCCGGTGACGGGATTCACCATGCGCGGCAGCTTGTCGGTATAGGTCGACTTCAGCTTCGACAGCCCGCGATGCTCGAGCAGCACCTTCGGCAGCGGGTAGTCCTCGGCCAGCTTCTGCAGCACTTCCTCGTCGGTCGACGGCGCGCCGCTCGGCGTTTTCTTCACGACCGGCAACTGCAGCTTCTCGAAGAAGATCTGCCCGATCTGCTTTGGCGACCCGAGATTGAATTCGCCGCCGGCCAGCTCGTACGCCTGCCCCTCGAGCTCGATGAGGCGCGTCGCGATCTCGCTGCCTTGCGCCTGCAACAGCGCATCGTCGATCAGCACGCCGGTGCGCTCCATCTTGCGCAGCACGAGCGACACCGGCATCTCGATGTCGCGGTACACGCGCTCGAGGCCCGGTTCGCGCGCGACCTGCGGATACATCGCGTGATGGAGCTGCAGCGTGATGTCCGCATCCTCGGCCGCGTACGCAGCGGCCTGGTCGAGCGCCACTTCGTCGAAACCGATCTGCTTCGCGCCCTTGCCCGCCACGTCCTCGTACTTGATCGTCTTGACGCCCAGATGACGCAGCGCGAGGCTGTCCATGTCGTGCGTGCGGTGCGATTCGAGCACGTACGATTCGAGCAGCGTGTCGTGCTCGATGCCGTTCAGCGCGATGTCGTAGTTCGCGAGCACCTGCGCGTCGTACTTCAGGTGCTGGCCGACCTTCTTGCGATCGGCCGATTCGAGCCACGGCTTCAGGCGCGCGAGCACTTCGTCGAGCGGAAGCTGCTCGGGCATGTCGGGGCCGCGGTGCGCGACGGGCAGATAGGCCGCCTTGCCCGGCTCGACCGAGAACGACAGCCCGACGAGCCGCGCGAGCATCGGATCGAGCGCGGTCGTCTCGGTGTCGAACGCGGTCAGCGCGGCCGCGTCGATCTTCGCGAACCACGCGTCGAATTGCGCCCAGGTCTGGATCGTGTCGTATTCGCGCGCGATGTCCGCTGCGACGACCGGTGCGGGATCGCCTTCCGGCGCATCGGCGCCGCCGCCTTCCGCGGGTGCGCTGTCGACTTCGCGCAGCCAGGTCTTGAAGCCGTAGCGCGCGAAGATGTCGCGCAGCAGCTCGCGTGCTTCGCCGTCCGTTTTCAGCGACGCCTCGATCGACTCGAGATGCGGCGCGAGATCGCACGACGTGTCGACGGTCACGAGCTTGCGGCCGAGCGGCAGGAAATCGAGCGCGCGGCGCAGGTTGTCGCCGACCACGCCCTTGATCTCGCCCGCATGTTCGATCACGCCGTCGAGGTTGCCGTATTGCGACAGCCACTTCACGGCCGTCTTCGGCCCGCACTTCTCGACGCCCGGCACGTTGTCGACGGTGTCGCCGATCAGCGCGAGGTAGTCGATGATCCGCTCGGGCGGCACGCCGAACTTCGCGATCACGCCGTCGCGATCGAGCGTTTCGTTGGTCATCGTGTTGACGAGCGTGACGCGATCGGTGACGAGCTGCGCGAGATCCTTGTCGCCGGTCGATACGATCACGTTCATCCCGTGCCGTTCGGCCTCGCGCGCGAGCGTGCCGATCACGTCGTCGGCCTCGACGCCTTCGACCATCAGCAGCGGCCAGCCGAGCGCGCGCACCGCGCCGTGGATCGGCTCGACCTGCAACGCGAGATCGGGCGGCATCGACGGGCGGTTTGCCTTATAGTCGGCATAAAGGTCGTCGCGGAACGTCTTGCCCTTTGCATCGAACACGCAAGCGCTATACTCTGCACTGACTTCCTTGCGCATACGGCGCAGCATGTTGATGATTCCGTAGAGCGCTCCGGTCGGCTCCCCGCCAGGGCCACGCAAATCAGGCATCGCATGGTAAGCCCGATACAGATAGCTCGAACCGTCAACCAATAGCAGGGTCTTACCTTCCAGATTTCGTTCTTCAGGCATTATGAACAAGAGAAAAGTGATTCCGAGTCTGCGTTCGCTCGCAGATCAAGAACGCGCGACGGCCAAGAAGGCGCGCGCATCGTGGCAGATGTTCACGATTATGGCAGAGTTTATCGAGGCGACCGAGTACCTGTCGGAGATCCGCCCGGCTGTCAGCATCTACGGTTCTGCCCGCCTCAAACCCGACAACCCGCACTACAAGCTTGCCGCGCAGATCGCGCGCAAGCTGTCGGACGCCGGCTTCGCGGTGATCTCCGGCGGCGGCCCCGGCATCATGGAAGCCGCGAACAAGGGTGCGCACGCCGGCAAGGCGCCGTCGGTCGGCCTGAACATCGAGCTGCCGCACGAGCAGGCCGGCAACCACTATCAGGACATCTCGCTGCGCTTCCGCCATTTCTTCACGCGCAAGGTCACGTTCGTGAAGAACTCGGATGCCGTGATCGTGATGCCGGGCGGCTTCGGCACGCTCGACGAACTGTCCGAAGTGCTCACGCTGATCCAGACGAAGAAGTCGCGCCTCGTGCCGATCATCCTCGTCGGCAGCGAATTCTGGCAGGGGCTGCTGCAATGGTTCCGCGATCAACTGATTCCGATGGGCCTGATCAATCCGGAAGACATGAACCTGATGCAGGTGATCGACGATCCCGACCAGGTGCTCGACGCGGTGCTCGCGTTCTACGAGGACAGCGGCGAGGAAGAAGAAGGTTCGGACGGCGACGATCAACCGCCGCGGCCTGAAGAAGACCGGATGTTCTATCTGTAACGGTCAGTGACGACAGCCGGCCCGACGGCCGGCTGTCGTGCTTTTCACGCAAAGGGCAGCGCGATCCGGTGGCCCGCCGGGCGTGACTTTGTAACGCGCTGTTAATGCCCGTTCGCCGCCGCGCGCGGTCGAATGTCAAATCCCGCAGTCGGCGCTGCGTCATGCGGCGGGATCAGCCGCACCGGCGGCCCGCCAATGTCAAATGGATGGCCCTTCGCGCGCCTGTGCACCGCCAATCCTCCGTAATAATCACGACTCGCCTTTTCCGTCGCGCGGCAGCACACTGCATTCTGTCGGCGCGGCGTTCCCCCGGTGGAGCGGCCCCCTCGCTTCCATCGCGTCGCGTCGGCCTATTCATCACGACACCACGGAAAAGAACATGCAACGCTCGCTGATCGCCCTCGCTTTCGCCGGCCTCGGCCTTTCGCTGTCCGGCCTCGCTCACGCCGTCAACGTCGACGTCAACATCGGCACGCCCGCGCCGGTCGTCGTCGCGCCCGCCCCCGTCGTGGTCGCCCCCGCACCGGCGGTCATCGTCGGCTGGCACGGCGACCGCTACTGGGACGGCCGCCGCTACTGGGAACGCCGCGAATGGGAAGAGCACCAGCACTATCGCGGGCGTGGCGGCTATCACTGCCCGCCGGGACACGCGAAAAAGGGCGAGTGCTGAGCGCCCGGGCGCGTTCACCCGCGACGCAAGGCCGCCCGCGCGATTCGGCGCAGGGCGGCCTTTGATTTTGGGTGGCGGGCCGCGAACGAAAGGCGGCGGAGCCGCTCGATTCCGGGTGGTAGGATTGCCCTCGTCCAAGGCCTGTCCCGCCACTCATGCCGCTCATCCGAATCTGGGCCGTCGACCGCGCCCTTGCGTCCGGTATCGCCGCGCCGACCGACATCCTCACGGCAGCCAACCATATCGCATCGACGATGCCACCGCATCGCACGGCTACACCGTTCCGCTGGCGCGTCGAATCGATCGACGGGCGGCCCGTGCGCACGGCGTCCGGGCAGGTCGTTCCGGTCGACGGCGCGATCGACGGCGGCAGTGCCGCCGACGCGATCTGGCTGACCGGTCCGTTCGTCGCGGATATCGACCGGCTGCTCGACAAGCCCGCCTCGCTCGCGCCACTGTTCGACGCACTGCGCCGGCAACACGCGCGCGGCACGCTGATCGCGACTTACTGCACCGGCGCGTTCCTGCTCGCGGAGGCCGGATTGCTCGACGGCCGCGTCGCCACGACGCACTGGTCGAAGGCGTCGAGCTTCCGCGCACGCTATCCGGACGTCGCGCTGCGCGCGTCCGACGTACTGACCGAACAGGACGGCATCCTGTGCGGCGGCGCGGTCACGTCGTACCAGAATCTCGCATTGCGGGTCGTCGACAAACTGGCGAGCGCGCGCGTCGCCGCGTCCGTCGCCAGGCTCATGTTGATCGACATGAATCGCGACTCGCAGGATTCGTTCATCGACCTCGACCGGATGGGCCACCACGGTCACGACGATCCGGCCATCGCGCGCGCGCAACGCTGGATGGAAAAACACTTGCGCGAACCCTTCAGCCTCGCACGGCTGAGCGACCACGTCGCGATGAGCGAACGCACGCTCCATCGCCGCTTCCGGGACGCGGTGGGCGCCCCGCCGCTCAGGTATCTCCAGACGCTCAGGATCGAAGTCGCCAAACGGCTGCTCGCGGAAACGAAGCTCGCGATCGACACGGTGTGCGAACGCGTCGGCTATGCGGACATCAGCGGCTTCCGGCAACTGTTCAAGCGCGAGACCGGCATCTCCCCAGGAGAATATCGCCGCCGCTTCGCGCGTTAGGGCCTGAAACGGCCGGGAAGCGCGATGTCGGGAATGGCATCGTCGAATGGCAGTTTCGCCACTTCGCGCGTGGCGACGCGGTTCATACACTGGGTTCACGTCTCCTTGACCGGAGCGACGCGATCTCCACCGAACCCAGGACACCATCATGCCGATGATCGATGTGACCATCCCCGAAGGCGCGCTCGCGCCGCAAGCCGAAGCACAGTTGATGAACGAACTGACCACCACGCTGATCCGCCACGAGGGGCTCGATCCCGACGATCCGCGCGTACGCGACGTGACCTGGATCTTCGTCCATCGGCCGGCGGCCGTGTATCGCGCGGGCGTCGTCGCACCTGCGCCGATCTACCGGGTCGTGCCGACGGTCCCGGAAGGGCAGTACACGGACGCCGCGCGCGCCGCGCTGATCGCCGACGTGACCGCCGCCGTCGCACGTGCGGAAGGCGTGCCGATCGACGCCGTCGCGACGCGCGTGTGGGTCTTTCCGACGGAAATCGACGACGGCTGCTGGGGAAGCCGCGGCACGGTGCGCCGGCTGCCGGACATCATGGAATATTTCGGCGGCACGACGCTGCGCGCGCTCGGCGAACAGCGCCTGGCGATCAAGCGGCGCTCGGATGCGGGCCGGCTCGTCGATGCGGTGCGCGACTCGATGCTGGAGACGGCCCGGCGTGGATCGCACGAGCCGAGCGCCGAAGCCGCGCGCTGACGCCGGGTCGCAACGGAATCGCAACCGGCCCCGCGTCACGGAAGAAAGGCATGCCCGGGTTCGCGATTGCGCGAACGTCGCGGCGCGCACCGCAACCCGGGGCCGCTGTTCACGTCACTGGAACGCCACTTCCGCAAAGCTCCGCAGCTTCCGACTATGCAGCTTGTCGAGCCCGTTCGTGCGCAGGATCTCCATCGCCTTCACGCCGATCTGCAGATGCTGGTCGACCTGCCCGCGATAGAACGTGTCGGCCATGCCCGGCAACTTCAGCTCGCCGTGCAGCGGCTTGTCCGACACGCACAGCAACGTGCCGTACGGCACCCGGAAGCGGAAGCCGTTCGCGGCGATCGTCGCGCTTTCCATGTCGAGCGCGATCGCGCGGCTCTGCGACAGCCGCTGCACGGGCTCGCGATGGTCGCGCAGCTCCCAGTTGCGGTTGTCGACGCTCGCGACCGTGCCCGTGCGCATCACGCGCTTCAGTTCCACGCCCTCCAGCCGCGTGACCTCGGCCACGCCGCGCTCGAGCGCGAGCTGCACTTCGGCCAGCGCCGGGATCGGCACCCACAGCGGCAGGTCGGCGTCGAGCACGTGATCTTCCCGCACGTAACCGTGCGCGAGCACGTAGTCGCCGAGACGCTGCGTGTTGCGCAGCCCCGCGCAGTGGCCGAGCATCACCCACGCGTGCGGACGCAGCACCGCGATGTGGTCGGTGATCGTCTTCGCGTTCGACGGGCCGACGCCGATGTTGACCATCGTGATCCCGCTGCCGTCCGCGCGCTTCAGGTGATACGCGGGCATCTGCGGCAGGCGCGGTGGCGCGGTGCCCTCGGCCGGCTCGCCGCCGAGGTTCGCGTTGTACGTGACGACGTCGCCCGGCTCGACGAACGCGCTGTACTCGCTGCGGTACGCGCGCACCTCGGGATCGTCGCTTTCCGTCATCATCGTGCGGCCGAGCTTCACGAACTCGTCGATGTAGAACTGGTAGTTCGTGTAGAGCACGTAATTCTGGAAGTGCGTGGGCGACGTCGCCGTGTAGTGGCGCAGCCGGTGCAGCGAGAAGTCGACGCGCGCGGCCGTGAACAGCGCGAGCGGATGCGGCTCGCCGGGCGCCGGCTCGAACGTGCCGTTGACGATGCGGTCGTCGAGATACGACAGGTCGGGCGTGTCGAAGATGTCGCGCATCGCGAGCAGCCGGTCGCGATCGAGTTCGCCCTCGAGATGAATGCCTTCCGGAAAGGCGAAATGGATCGGAATCGGCTGCGACGACACGCCGATCTCGATCTTGACATGGTGGTTCTTCGCCAGCAGGCGCAGTTGCTCGCGGTAGTAGTTCGCGAAGAGATCGGGGCGCGTGACCGTCGTCTCGAATACGCCGGGGCCCGCGACGAAGCCGTACGAGCGGCGCGAATCGACGTGCGTGTTGACGTCGGTGCGGATCCGCACGAACGGATAGCATGCGCGCACGTGCTCGGTAATCGCTTCGTGGCGGCGATAGCGCGCGAACGCATCGCGCAGGAAGCCCGTGTTCGTGTCGTAGATGGCGGACAGCCGCGCGACCGCGGCGATCGGATCGTCGAAAGCCTCGACCGACGGGCTTTCGGGCGACAGCACACGGTGCCGGCGGCTCAAATCGTTCTTCATTTTCATCACCTCGTCTGATCCGACGACATTACCACGGAACCCGGGCGCCTTTATGGCCGCCCCCGCGCACGCAGGGGCCGGATGGCGCGCAGTATTTGCTAAAATCGGTGGGTTCACTGGAGACTCATCATGAAGCCGCTCATTTTCGTCGCCGCTGCCGTCGCGTTTGCCGCCGCCAGCGTCGCTCACGCCGCCGGCGGCACGCCTGAGGCCGACGCGCCGGGCGCCGACGCGCAGGCCCGGGCCGAGGCCAACGAAGCCGCCGGCCTGCCCGATCTCCGCAAGATCAACCGGCCCGGCGCCGAAGTCACGTCGAAAGTCGACTTCGCGGACATCCGCCGCACGCCGAGCTTCCACGAAAAGAGCAAGAACGGCACCGAAGTCACCGAGTACCGCGACCGCGGCAAGCCGGTCGAGATCGACGTGAAGTCGAACTTCGGCACGCGCTACCAGATGAGCTCGACGCCCGACACGTCGCCGAAGCCGCACGACGCCGGCATCCCGATCACGCGCCTGCCGTCGCTGAACCTGCGCTACTGATTCCGTGGCGCGGCGCGTCGATCGCGCCGCGCCGCCCCTTCACCTGCTGTCGCGCTGCACGCCGCCCGCGTGCCGACACCCTGACCTGACGCATCCCGCATGGCCGTTTTCACCGCTGTTTCCGACTCCGATCTCGCGCAATGGATGCGCCACTACGAACTGGGCGACGTGCTGGCGTTCCGCGGCATTCCGTCCGGTATCGAAAACAGCAATTTCTTCCTGACGACGACGCGCGGCGAATACGTCCTCACGATCTTCGAAAAGCTCACGGCGCAGCAGTTGCCGTTCTACCTCGACCTGATGCGCCATCTGGCCGCCCACGGCGTGCCGGTGCCGGACCCGGTCCCGCGTGACGACGGCGCGCTGTTCGGCGAGCTGCACGGCAAGCCGGCCACGATCGTCACGAAGCTCGACGGCGCGGCCGAACTCGCGCCCGGGGTCGAACACTGCATCGAGGTCGGGCAGATGCTCGCGCGCCTGCATCTCGCGGGGCGCGACTATCCGCGCAGCCAGCCGAACCTGCGCAGCCTGCCGTGGTGGCAGGAGAACGTGCCGGCCATCGTGCCGTTCATCACGGACGCGCAACGCACGCTGCTCGAAGGCGAGCTCGCGCACCAGGCCGGCTTCTTCGCGTCGGACGACTATGCGGCGCTGCCGGCCGGCCCATGCCATTGCGACCTGTTCCGCGACAACGTGCTGTTCGCGCACGCGGCGCCCGGCACCGGCCACGACGTCCGGCTCGGCGGTTTCTTCGACTTCTATTTCGCGGGCTGCGACAAGTGGCTGTTCGACGTCGCGGTCACCGTCAACGACTGGTGCGTCGACCTCGCGACCGGCGCGCTCGACGCCGCACGCGCCGATGCGCTGCTGCGCGCGTACCAGACGGTTCGGCCGTTCACGGCCGAGGAGCGCCGCCACTGGAGCGACATGCTGCGCGCCGGCGCGTACCGCTTCTGGGTGTCGCGCCTGTACGACTTCTACCTGCCGCGCGCGGCCGAGATGCTCAAGCCGCACGACCCCGGCCATTTCGAACGCATTCTGCGTGAGCGTATCGCGCATACGCCCGCGCTTCCCGAGATCCAAACCGCATGCAACTGATCGAAGTGCCCGCCAAAACGGGCTATGTCTGGTTCCGTCAAGGCATCTGGCTGTTCCGCCGGAATCCGCTCGCGTTCATCACGCTGTTCTTCACGTACCTGCTCGCGATCACGCTGGTGTCGATGGTGCCCGTGATCGGCTCGGCGCTGCCGCTGGTGTTCATTCCCGGCATCGCGGTCGGCTTCATGGCCGCATGCCGCGACACGGTGGCCGGCAAGACCGTGATGCCGACGATCCTCGTGGACGGCTTTCGCTCGTACGGCACCATCGCGACCCAGCGGCTGCTCGCGCTCGGCGTGATCTACGTCGCGTCGATGGTGCTGGTGTTCGCCGCTTCGTCGTTCGTGGACGGTGGCGCGCTGTTCCACATGATGATGGGCGCGGCCGGCGAAGCGAACACGACGCCCGAGACGCTCGCCGCGCAAGGTGCGCTCGGCGCGCTGTTCTTCGCGACGCTGCTCTATCTGCCGGTCGCGATGCTGTTCTGGTTCGCGCCGGTGCTGGTCGCATGGCATGACGTCCCGCCCGCGAAGGCGCTGTTCTTCAGCGTCGTCAGCTGCTGGCGCAATCGCGGCGCGTTCGTCGTGTACGGCGTGCTGTGGTTCGCCGTCGCGCTCGGCACGTCGCTCGCGCTGTCGCTGCTACTGCAAGCGCTGGGCGCGGGGGCGTATGCGCTGACGATCATGATGCCGGTGACGATCATCATCGTCACGATGCTGTACTGCTCGTTCTACGCGACCTATCGCGGCTGCTTCGGCGTGCAGGAACCGGGTGCGACGACGACGATGCCGGGCCGCTGATCCTGCTTCCGGCCGGCGCATGTCGCCGGCCGCTCCGCTGTTCGGCCCCGGGTCGTCGCCGGCGCGCTTCTGATCTCCCCCCTTTTTCCATATCGACTGCCCGCCGGCCCCCTGTTCAGCCAAACCTTTTGCGCGCAAAATAATTCGTGTGCAAATCGTTCGCGCATCCGATGCGCTTCCCGAACCATGGATCGCCTGCCCGCGCTGCCCCAGACACTCGACGAGCAACTCTGCTTCGCGCTTTATTCGACTTCGCACGCGATGACGAAGGCGTACAAGCCGCTGCTCGACAAGCTGTCGCTGACCTATCCGCAATATCTCGCGATGCTCGTGCTGTGGGAGCGCGACGACATGGCCGTGAAGGACATCGCCGCGCGGCTCGACCTCGATCCGGCCACGGTCACGCCGCTGCTCAAGCGACTGGAGGCGCTCGGCTACGTCGAGCGCGCGCGAAGCGCGACCGACGAACGCGTCGTCAACGTGCGCGTGACGCCGGAAGGCCGTGCGCTAAAGGAGCGCGCGCGCTCGGTGCCCGCCGACCTCTTTTGCGCGATGCAACAGACACCCGAATTCCTGATCAGGCTGCGCGCCGATCTCCAGCAGTTGCGCGACGCTTTGTCGGCGGCCAACGAACGCTGACGCTCGAGCTCGGATCGACCGCCCGGCGTGCCGGGCTTTTTCTTCGAAATTTAATTTGCACACTAATGATTTGTGCTCTATATTTGCTTCGTGGCCGGCGACACCCCGTTGGACCGGACCGCTTTCTCCCTCTCTTCCCGACAGGAGCAGCACGATGAACATTCTGTACAAGACCAGCGCCACGAGCACGGGCGGCCGCGACGGCCGCGCGGTATCCGCCGACCACAAGCTGGAAGTAAAGCTGGCCGCGCCGCGCGAACTCGGCGGCACGGGTGCGGAAGGCACGAATCCGGAGCAGCTGTTTGCCGCAGGTTACTCGGCCTGTTTCCTGAGCGCGATGAAATTCGTCGCGGGCCAGAACAAGCAGACGCTGCCGGCCGATACGCAAGTCACGGCGGAGGTGGGCATCGGCCCGAACGACGCAGGCGGCTTCGGGCTCGACATCGAGCTGCGCGTGTCGCTGCCGGGGCTCGACAAGGCCGACGCGCAGGCGCTGGTCGACAAGGCGCACCACGTGTGCCCGTATTCGAACGCCACGCGCAACAACGTGCCGGTGCGGCTGACGCTCGTCTGACGGCCGCAGGTTCCGGCAGGACGCAAAAAGGGCGCGTGCGGCATCGTGCCGCACGCGCCCTTTTGCGCGATTCGCCGAACTGGCGGGCCGGCAAGGCCCGCGCGCGCTGCTTAGCGCGCGCCGATCGAATACGGGCGGTTCATTGCCGCGTCGCGATCGATCTTGCGCATGCGGAATTCGAGATCGTAGATGTCGGTGGCTTCGGCCAGGTACGCGTCGGCGCGCTCTTTCGCGGCCTTTTCGGCGTTCTTGGTCAGCATCAGGAAGAGGTGGCTCAGCAGGTACATGGTCGATCTCGCTGTTCAAAGGTTCTGGACTAGGGTTTTCCCGAATTATAGGGAAAACCCTAGGCTTTGACCAGCATCGATCAGACGGTGCGTCGTTCCGTCGCCACAGTGCGGCGATAGGTTTCGAAAAAGGACCAGATCATCGCGCTTGCGTCGGGGCCGACCGCCGCGTGAAACGGCACGGCTTCGTCACCGCCGGCCCACGCGTGAGCGAGCCCTTTCACGTGACACAGCCGCACGACCGGCTCGCCGTCGCGACACACATCGGTGATCTGCGCGCCCGTTTCGCGCGTCTCGACGCGCTCGCCGCCGCGCAGCGCACCGCGGCTGTCGGCAAGCCCGTTCAGGCGCATGAACTGCACGGTCAGTTGATCGGCATTCTTCGGCGCGACGACATGATCGCCATCGCCCTGGACGATCAGCACGGGCATGCCCGGATACGCACCGGTATCGACCAGCGCATCGACCGCCGCGGCCGGGTTCTGGCGCAGGCCGCGCCGCATCACGTCCATCGCGGTAATGCCGGAGTTCGCCTCGCCGAGCGCGGGGCCCGAGTGCAACGCGATCGCCGCGAAGCGCTCCGGATGGTGCAGTGCAAGAAGCGACGCGAGCCCCGCGCCGGCCGACAGCCCGGCGACGTAGACGCGCGACGCGTCGAAACCGTGCTCGTCGACCAGCGCGTCGACCAGCGACGCCACCGTGTCCGCCTCGCCGCGCCCCGCGCGGTCGGTGTCTTCATACCAGTGCCAGCAGCCGTGCGCGTGCGCGCGCAGCGACTGTTCCGGATACAGCACCGCGAAGCCGTGCTTGTCGGCCAGCAGGTTCATCCGCGTGCCCTGCGCGAATTCGTCCGCCGACTGCTGACATCCGTGCAGCATCACGACGAGCGGCATCGCGCCGCGCCGCCGGCCGGGCGGTACGTAGAGCCCGTACGCGAGGTTCTGGACCAGCCGCCCGAGCGCGGGCGTCATCGGATGTTCGCCGCGTGTCCACTCGCCCGCCGCCCATGCGGCCGCGCGCGGCCGTACGCGCGATTCGCGTGGCGGGGACAGATCGGACACGGCGGGAGAGGCGGCCTCGAGTGCGTCGCGTGCGATGCGTTGCGCATCGCGCGCGCCGCGCTTGGCGGCCGGAGACAGCATGCGTTTCATGCCGCCCAGCCACACCTTGGTCAGACTTTTGGTCATCGATCGGGCTCGCAGTCAGGAAAAATAGGGGCGCCATGAAAGCGCCGCAATGGGTGCATCGTTCAGCTTTGTGCAATGCACCATAACATTGTTTCTGGGATTTTTCCTGCGCGCCGATAGTTCCCGGCGGCGCAAAAAACGGGCCTCATGCGGACGCGGCGCTATACTGGGGTTTCGCCGCTTGTATCCGTTGTAGTCGTTCTGCCCGGCTCGCGCGTTGATTTAAGCATTCTCCCCGCCCTCGTTCGTCCCCTTCCCGATGTTCGACCTGCCCTCTCATCTGTGGATCATGATCACCGCGTTCGGCGGCGCCGGCCTGACCTTGCCGCTCGCGATCACGATTGCCGTGTGGCTCGCGCTCGGCTATTCGTGGCAACGCGCGGCCGCATGGCTCGGCGTGCTCGCGGCCGCGATCGGCGTGGTGGCGCTCACGAAGATCGCGTTCCTCGGCTGGGGCATCGGCATCCGCGCGTGGGATTTCACCGGGTTCAGCGGCCATGCGATGCTGTCGACGTCGGTGTATCCGGTCGCGATTTTCCTCGCGCTGATCCGCGCGCGCACGCCGCTGCGGATCGCCGGCATCGCGCTCGGGCTGGCGGCCGGCATCGCGGTCGGCGTGTCGCGCGTCGCGCTCGACGCGCATTCGCCGTCCGAATCGATCACCGGCTGCATCGTCGGCGCGCTCGCCGCGCTCACGTTCATCGCCGGCTCGTGGCGCGCGGTGCCGCACCGCTGGTCGGTGCCCGCGGTCGTCGCGAGCCTCGCGCTCGTCACCGTGGCGCTGCACGGCATCGCGGTGCCGTCACACCGCTGGGTCACCAAGGTCGCGCTGGAACTGTCGGGGCACGAGCGCCCGTTCGTCCGCGCGCGCTGGAAGGCCAACCCGAACTACCATCCCGCGTCGCAGCCGTCGTCGCTGCAGCGCACCGAATCGGCGCCGCATACGCTTCACGCGTGACCGGCTGCCGGGCCGCTCCTTTTCACGTCCGACCATTTCATGCACACCGCCGCATGAGCAGTATGCCGAGCGTTATAACCCGCCCTATATTACGATTACGGTTTCCTCCCGTTCAAAACGAATCCGCCATGCGCTCAACCGTCCGCCCGCTTCGCCGCACCCTGCTTCGCCTGCTGCCGCTCGCCGCGCTTGCCGCCGGGTTCGCGTTCAGCGCGCCCGCTTCGGCCGCCGACGAACTGGTCGTGTCGGCCGCCGCCAGCCTGACGAACGCGTTCAAGGCCGTCGGCGACGCGTACGAGAAGCAGCATCCGGGCACCAGGGTGCTGCTCAACTTCGGCGCATCGGACGTGCTGATGCAGCAGATCGCCAAGGGGGCGCCGGCCGACGTGTTCGCATCGGCCGACCAGAAGGCGATGGATCGCGCGGTGAACGAAAAGGTGATCGCGCCCGGCACACGCCGCGATTTCGCCGCGAACTCGCTGGTGCTGATCGTGCCGGCCGACAGCCGCGCGGCCGCGCCGACGTCGCTGAACGACCTGACCGCGCCCGGCGTGAAGCGCATCGCGTACGGCGACCCGGCATCGGTGCCGGTCGGCCGCTACACCGAGGGCGCGCTGCGCGCGGCCGGCGTGTGGGAGGCGGTCAGCGCGAAAGGCGTGCTGGCCGCCAACGTGCGCCAGAGCCTCGACTACGTCGCGCGCGGCGAGGTCGACGCGGGCTTCGTGTTCGGTACCGACGCCGCGATCATGCCGGGCCGCGTGAAAGTCGCGCTGACGGTGCCGACCCGGACGGCCATCACCTACCCGATCGCGGTGGTCAAGGACAGCCGCCACGCCGCGCAGGCGCAGTCGTTCATCGATTTCGTCGTGTCGCCGCAGGGCCAGGCCGTGCTGTCGACGTTCGGCTTCAAGCCCGCCCGGTGAGCGACTCGCGATGCAAGACGCCTGGGTCCCGCTGCTGCTGTCGCTGAAGGTTGCCGGCTGGGCGACCGCGCTCGACGTCGTGCTCGGCGTCGCGGCCGCGTTCGTGCTCGCGCGCTGGCGCTCGCCGCTGCGCGACGTCGTCGATGCCGTGCTGACGCTGCCGCTCGTGCTGCCGCCGACGGTGCTCGGCTATTACCTGCTCGTGCTGCTCGGCCGGCGCGGCGTGTTCGGCGCGTGGCTCGACACGCTCGGCATCGAGCTGGTGTTTACGTGGCAAGGCGCGGTGATCGCGTCGATGGTCGTCGCGTTTCCGCTGATTCTGAAATCGGCGCGCGCGGCGTTCGAAGGCGTCGATCCGCATCTCGAGCGCGCCGCGCGCACGCTCGGGCTCGGCGAAGTGGCGGTGTTCTTCCGCGTGACGCTGCCGCTCGCCACGCGCGGGATTCTCGCGGGGGCGCTGCTCGCATTCGCGCGCGCGCTCGGCGAATTCGGCGCGACGCTGATGATCGCCGGCAACCTGCCCGGCCGCACGCAGACGCTGTCGGTCGCGATCTACGCGGCCGTGCAGGCCGGCGACGACAACACGGCCAATTTCCTCGTGCTGGTGACGTCGATCACCTGCGTGCTGGTGCTGCTCGCGACCGGCTGGCTCGTACCGTCGCGCGCACGGCGGAGCCAACCGACATGAAGCGCGTGTGCTGTCCGCATCGCCGGTGCCGCCCAGCAGCCGGCCCGCTTCGGCGGAGGCCCGCATGAGCCTCGTCGTCGACATCCGCAAGACCTACGCGAACGCCGAGCGCCGCTTCACGCTCGATGTGTCGTTCACGGCGGCGATGCAGCGCGTCGTGCTGTTCGGGCCGTCCGGCGCGGGCAAGAGCATGACGCTGCAGGCGATCGCCGGGCTGCTGACGCCCGACGCAGGCACGATCACGCTGAACGGCGAGCCGCTGTTCGACGCCGCGCGCCGCATCGACGTGCCGACCCGCGAACGCCGTGTCGCGTACCTGTTCCAGGACTACGCGCTGTTTCCGCATCTGAACGTGCGGCAGAACATCGCGTTCGGGCTCACGTCCGGGCTGCGCAACCCGCGCGCGAGGACGGTGCCGCCGGAAGTCGCGTACTGGCTGCGCGCGTTCGACCTCGAATCGCTCGCGGGGCAATATCCGTCGCAGCTATCGGGCGGGCAGAAGCAGCGCGTCGCGCTCGCGCGCGCGCTGGTCGCGCAGCCGCGCATCCTGCTGCTCGACGAACCGTTCGCGGCGCTCGACGGCGCGATGCGCCAGCGCATGCGTCACGAGCTCGCCGAACTGCAGGCGCGGCTCGACATCCCGATGGTGCTGATCTCGCACGACCCCGACGACGTCGCCGCGTTCGGCGACCAGGTCGTGCAGTTGAGCGAAGGACGCGTGCAGGCGAACTCGCCGCACGCGGAGTGGCAGACGCGCGTCTCGTGAGCACGCGGCCGTGGCCGTGATCGTGGCGTTTGCCGCCACGTTGGAACCCGGGAGAAGCCGCGTCGCGACACATGCCGATAGCGGAAAACGAAGCCGGTGCGATGCGCACGCGGGCGGTAGCGGCTTCGCCCCGTTCCTCGCACGACGGGCGCCGGCAAGCGAGTGCCGCGCTCGCGCTGCCCGCCGGGTCAGCCCGTCACCGCCAGAATCACGCTCGACGCCTTGAACAGCGCGATGGCCCGCCGGCCCGCGTCGAGCTGCAACGCATCGACGCTGTCGTTGGTCACGACGGCCGTCAGCGTTCCGCCGCCGTCGAGCGCCAGCGTCACCTCGCTGTTCACCGCACCCGCCGCGACGGCTTCCACGCTGCCGTGCAGCCGGTTGCGCGCGGAAACTTTCAGGTCGGGCCCGCCATCGTCGACCGCGAGCACGACCCACGACGCCTTCACCAACGCGCACGCGTGCTCGCCTTCCCGCAGCCCGAGCGCGTCGGCGCTTTCGTGCGTCAGCACGGCGACGACGGCCTGCCCGCCAGGCAGCACAAGCGTCACCTCGTCGTTGACGGTGCCGCGCACGATCGACGCGACCTTGCCGAACCACTGGTTGCGCGCGCTCGTCTTCATCCCGATCCGGCCGATCAGCGCCCAGTCGACGTCGAAGCCGGCAACGGCCGCGCTCGCGGCCTCGATGAAGCGGCGATGCTCGCGCTCGATCGCGCGGAACGCGGCGATCAGCGACGTCGCGCGCGGCGTCAGCGTCGTGCCGCCGCCGCCCTTGCCGCCCGTCGAGCGCGCGACGAGCGGCTCGCCGGCGAGATTGTTCATCGTGTCGACCGCGTCCCACGCGGCCTTGTAGCTGAGGCCGACGGCCTTGGCCGCGCGCGTGATCGAACCGGTGTCGCCGATCGCCGCGAGCAGCGCGATGCGCGTCGCGCCGCCGAGCGTCTGTTCGCCGGCGCGCAACCACAGCTCGCCGCTCAGTTCGAGCGGTCCGGCGGACGAGGAAGAAGGCGGGGCGTCGGTCATCATCGGCATGCGTATGGAAAACGGGCGGCCATTATAGAGGCGGCGCTCAGCCCGGCTTGCCGTCGAGCTTCGGCGGCCGCAGGCTGGCCAGCAGCGCTTCGGCGTCGCGCGCCGCGCGCTGTTCGAGCGCGGCGCCGTAGCCGCGCACGAAGCCGAGCTGATACGGCGGCGCCCCCAGTTGCTCGAGATGGTGAAGCGCGACCATCGCATCGTTCGCCTCGCCGAGCACGCCCTGCACGCGCGCCAGCGTCTTGACCGTCTCGTTGCGCGTGCGGCGCGACGCCAGCGACGTGAAGAATTCGAGCGCGTAACGCAGCCGCTTCGCATCGATCCGCACCTGATGGCGTGCCGCCGTGTCGAGCGACGTGAGCGACGGCGAGCCGTAGAGATGACCGAACAGCCGCCGCACGCGCTTGGTCGCGTGACGCCGCAGCGACGGCGCGTCGTCGCCGTCGGCCGCCGGCAGCGCGAGCGCGCTCAGCCATTCGAGCCAGCCGAGCGTCAGCCGCGCATAGCGAGCCGAATGCAGCGCCTGCCGCAGCTCGACGCGCGCGGCCATCGACTGCGCGCGGGCGGCATCGAGCGTGCCGTCCCAGTCGCCGCCGCCGCCGTCGGCCGCGATCAGCGCAGGCAGGCTCTCGGTCGCGAACACGTCCCAGTCGCGCACCGTGCCGAGCAGCGCGGCGAGCCAGCGCAGGTCGACGCCGAGCGTGTCCTTCCATCGACGATCGGTGAAGCGCGGGAAGAAGCGCATCAGCGTGCGCAAGCGGCGCAGCGCGACGCGCATCTGGTGGACGAATTCGGGATCGTCGCGATCGAGCACGCCACGCTCGTTGCCGAGCCACTGCGCGGTGATGTCGCCGGACAGCGCGAACAGCGCGGCGCGCTGCGTGCGGATGCCGGTCAGGTCGACGGGCCGCGCCTTGACCAGCATGGCGGCCACCGGGCCGCCCGCACAGGCGCGGTCGATCACGCTCGTCAGTTGCACGAACGCGGGCCACGCGCCGCTCAGTTCGCGCGCCGCGGCGAACAGCGCGTGCAGCGCGGCCGTGCGCGCGGCCACGGTGTCCCAGTCGGGCGCGGCCAGGCGCAGCTCGACGTAGCGGCGCGGCGGCTCGCCGCCGCCGTGCAGCGTGATGTCGTCGAGCGTCATTTCGACCACGACGCCGCTGTCGTCGGCCCAGCGCCCGCGCCGCCGTTCGCTGACGATGCGCGGCGCCGATGCCTGGGATCGCGCTTCGTCGGTGTCCGGTGCAACGCCGTCGATTTCGGCGGCCGACGCCGGTATCGGCAGCGGCGTCGCGACGACGATGCCCGCGTGCTCCGCGTCGAACAGCTCGCGCTGCGTGACGCCGGGGGCGAACGTTTCGGTGCGCGACGCGACGACCCGCGTGCCATGCGCGTTCGATTCGACCCAGGTCCACCAGCTCGCGCCGGGGCTGCGCTCGGCCTCGTCGATCTGGCACGGCTCGATCGTCACGCGCTCGTGGCCGCGCCGCATCCGGACCTGCGGGCAGATCCGCCACGCACGCACGAGCTCGGCGCCGAAGTCGCGCTGCGCACCGCGAGTGCGGCCCGCGCCCTTTCCCGGCCATCCTTCCAGCGACAACGACAACACGATTTCCAGCGCACGCGACATGGAGGCTCCCGCACATCAAGGATCGCCGGCGCATCGACCGCGCCGGCGTCGCTCGTGAAGCAGCTTCCATAGTACACGCCGCCCAAACGCGCAGGCGCCGATCCGGCCCCGTCGCGCCGTGGCGGATCAAGCCGGCGCGTCAGACCGCGTATTGCGCGATGCCGTTGCCGAACGACCAGTTCTCCTTCAGCACCTCGACAAGACTGATGAAGACGTCTTCCTGCCGCACGCCCGGCTGTTGCGCGAGGTTCTCGGCGATCGTCCGGTACAGCGCCCGCTTCTGCTCGAGCGTGCGCGTGTTGTTCGCGGTGATCTGGATCATCACGAGATCGTCGCTGCGTTCGATATCGTAGTAGTGGCGGCCGAACACGAAGTTCTCGGCCGCATGCTCGGTCACGACCATGAAGATGTCGTCCTCGGGCACGTTGAACGTCTGCATCAGCGCGCGATGCACGCCGTCGACGAGTGCCGCGCGGTAGGCGGCCGGTTTGCCTTCGCGTACGGCGATACGGGTGAATGGCATGGTCCTGCTCCTGTCGGTGAATGACGTTGAAGAACGAAAACACGGCGTCAGGTTAGGCCCGCCGATCTATAATGAACAGTCATTGATCAATATTTCATCCATTTTCATTGGAAATGAAAGTACTCGATCTCGATGCCGTCCGCGCGTTCGTGCTGGTCGCCGATCTCGCGAGCTTCACGCGCGCCGCCGATGCGCTCGGCACCACGCAATCGGCCGTCAGCCTGAAGCTGAAACGATTGGAAGCCCACCTCGGCAAGCCGCTGCTCGCGCGCACGCCGCGCATCGTCAAACTGACCGCCGACGGCGAGCATTTCCTGCCGGCCGCCCGTGCGCTGCTCGACGCGCACGAGCATGCGCTCGGCGCGATCTCGACCGGCACGGTGCGCCTGTCGCTCGGCGTCAGCGAGCACGTCGCGGTGCCCGACCTGCCGGCCGTGCTCACGAGCCTGCACCGGCAGGATCCGGGGCTGTCGCTGGAAATGCATCTCGGGGCGTCGACGAGCCTGCTCCCGCAATACGACGAACGGCGGTTCGACGCGGTGATCGCCCGGCACGAGCCCGGCGAGGATCCGCCGCGCGACGACGGCACGCCGCTGTTCACCGAGCCGCTGGCCTGGCTCGCCGCGCCCGACTGGGCCCCGCGCGCGGGCGAGCCGCTGCCGCTCGCGGTGCTGGCCGGCCCCTGCGGCGTGCGGGCGGCCGCGCTGCGCGCGCTCGACCGCGCGGGGCTGCCGTGGCGCGAGCGCTTCACGGGCGGCGGAGTCGCGGCGGTCTCGGCCGCCGCCGCGGCGGGGCTGGCCGTCTGCCCGCTCGCGCGGCGCGTCGCCCCGCGCACGCTGGTCGACGTCGGCGCGAAATTCGGGCTGCCGGTGCTGCCGCAGTCGCAGGTCGTGCTGTATTCACGGGTACGCGACGCCCGCGCCGCCGCCGCGCTGCGCAGGTTTGCCGACAGCCTGGCAATCTCGGCGTAAACTAGCGGCCCCGCCGCCCGTAATCTCCAGACGAATGCCGATGAAGCCCGACGCCCGCAAGCACCTCCGCGCCAACCTGCTGATGCTCGGCGCCGCCGCGATCTGGGGCTCCGCGTTCGTCGCGCAACGCCTGAGCCTCGACGTGATCGGGCCGTTCCTGTTCACCGGGCTGCGCTTCCTGCTCGGCGCGCTCGTGCTGGCGCCGCTGCTGATGCTGAATCCGGCGTCGCGCGCGCAGTTCGCGGCGATCCGCCGCGGCCCGGCGCGGCTGCTGCCGGGCCTCGCGCTCGGCGGGCTGCTCGCCGTGTCGATCTCGCTGCAGCAGGTCGGCCTGCAATACACGCGGATCGCCAACGCCGGCTTCATCAGCTCGCTGTACGTCGTGATCGTGCCGCTGATGGGCGTGTTCGCGCGGCACCGGATCGGCGCGGGCACGTGGTTCGGCGCGTTGCTGGCCGCGATCGGCCTGTATTTCCTGAGCATCGACGAGCACTTCTCGGTGCTCTACGGCGACTGGTTCCAGCTCGCGGGCGCCGTCATCATCGCCGCGCACGTGATGGCGGTCGGCCATCTCGCGAAACGCCACGATCCGCTCGTGCTCGCGTTCCTGCAGTTCGCCGTGTGCGGCGTGGCGTGCCTCGCCGTCGGCCTGGCGGTCGAGCCGGTCAGCGTCGCGATGCTGCGCGGCGCGCTGCCCACGCTGCTGTACGGCGGGCTGCTGTCGGTCGGCGTCGGCTATACGCTGCAGGTCGTCGCGCAACGCGACGCGGCGCCCGCGCACGCGGCCGTGATCTTCAGCATGGAAGGCGTGTTCGCGGCGATCGCCGGGTGGGCCGCGCTCGGCGAAACGCTGACGCTGCGCGCGCTCGTCGGCTGCGCGCTGATGCTGGCCGGCCTGCTCGCGTGCCAGTTGCTGCCGAACGGCGCCGCGCGGAAAAAGGACGAGGACGCGCTGCCGGCGTGATCGCCACCGTCCCTATAATGACGATTCGCGTGACCCTTACGCCAACCGTTTCCGACAGGCCAGCTCCGTGACGCCCCATTCCGTCGATCCCGCCGCCGACCTGCTGCGCGAACGCGCAGCGCACTACGCCGCCCAGGCGGCGCTGTTCCTGCGCGACCAGGCGCTCTCCACCGCGTCGCACGACCTGCGCAGCCCGCTGAATGCGATGCACAGCTGGGCCTACGTGCTCGAACGCCAGCTCGCCAATGCCGATCCGAACCTGCAGCGCGCGCTCGCGGGCATCCGCACCGGCATCGACCAGCAGGTCGCGCTGATCGACGACGTGCTCGACGCGCCGCGCGCGCAAACGCGCACACTCGCGCTCGCGCCGCAGCGGTTCGCGCTGCGCGCGCTGCTCGACGACACGCTGGCGCTCGTGCGCTTCGCGCTCGCCGACGCACGCGAGGTCGCGCTCGACGCGACGCTGCCGGACGGCGAGCCGTCGCTCGCCGTCGATCGCGAACGCGTCGCGCAGGCGCTCTGGACCCTGCTGACGACAGCCGTCGAGGCCAGCGCCGCGGGCAGCCGCGTCGCGTTCGCATGCACGCGCGACGGCGCGCAGTTCACCGCGCGCGCCACGTGCACCGTGAACGCCGACGTGCTCGTCGATCCCGCGCGGCCGCACGCATTCGAATCGTTCGCGCGGCGCGAAATGCTGCGCGAGCGCGACGCGAAACGCAGCGCGTGGACGCTGGCGCTGTGCCAGCGCGTCGCACTCGCGCACGGCGGCACGTTCGCGCATGACGCGTTCGCCGACGGCGCGCCCGCCACCATCACGTTCTCGATTCCGTGCGAGGCGCCGGTGTAAGCGGTCGGCCGCCCGAAACATTACAACTTCCTTTCCGGGCCCTATACTGACGGGCCTGTCATAACCGGAGCGATTCTTTGTTACAGATCTTCGCGCTCATCGGCGCGTTGTTCCTGGTGGCCCTGAACGGGTTCTTCGTTGCGGCCGAATTCGGCCTCGTCAAACTCCGCGCAACGCGCGTCAAGACCCTCGCCCGCAAGCACGGCCTGCGCGGGCGCATCCTCGGCCTCGTGCACGGCCGGCTCGACGCATATCTTTCCGCGTGCCAGCTCGGCATCACGCTCGCGTCGCTCGGCCTCGGCTGGGTCGGCGAACCTGCGTTCGCGCAACTGATCGGCCCGCTGCTCGACCTGATCGGCGTCGAGTCCGAACGCGTCGTGCACCTGATCTCGCTCGTGTTCGCGTTCTCGCTGATCTCGTTTTTGCACATCGTCGTCGGCGAACTGGCGCCGAAATCGATGGCGATCCGCCAGTCGGAGAAGGTCGGCCTGTGGGTCGCGCTGCCGCTCTACGCGTTCTACTGGGCGATGTATCCGGCGATCTGGGTGCTCAACACCAGCGCCAACGCGGTGCTGCGGCTCGCGGGGCTGTCGGCCGACCACGGCGGCGACGCGCACTATTCGACCGACGAGCTGAAGCTGATCCTGCGCAGCCGCCGCAGCGCGGCCGGCAATGCGGCGCAGCCGGCGCGCGGCACGTACAGCAACGACGAGTGGAACACGCTCGCGCATTCGCTCGATTTTTCGTCGATGACCGTGTCGGACCTGATGCGGCCGGCCCATGAAATGATCGGCCTGCGGCGCGACCTGCCGCTGCCCGACAACATGGAGATCGTCGCGCGGCACCGCTTCAGCCGCTATCCGCTGTTCGAGGATGCGTCGCGCGAACAGGTGAGCGGGCTGATCCATCTGAAGGACCTGCTGCTCGCGCGTCACGCGGGCGCCGCGCTCGAGGATCTCTCCGACTACGTGCGCCCGGTCCAGTACGTGAAGCCCGATACGCCAGCGCTGGAGCTGTTCCGCCGCTTCCGCAAGGGCGCTCCGCACTTCGCGCTGGTCGGCAACAAGGGCGAGAAGCCGATCGGCTTCCTGACGCTCGACAACCTGCTCGGCGCGCTGGTCGGCCAGATCCACGACGAATTCCGCCAGGGCGACGCCGACTGGAGCCGCCTCGACGACGGCACGCTGATGGGCAAGGGCAGCCTGCCCGTCGTGTCGCTCGAGCAGGCGCTCGGCATCGACATCGACGAAGGCCGCGCGGAGTCGGTCGGCGGCCTCGTGATCCAGGCACTCAGCGACCTGCCGACCGAAGGGCAGCGCGTGTCGTTCGACCGCTTCGACATCGTCGTGAAGAAGATGAACGGGCCGCGCATCGTGCTCGTGCGCGTCTATCCGAAAATCGCGAAGGAGGCCGACGAATGACGGCCGCGCGTCGCATCGCGCGATGAACGCGCCGCTGCCGCGCTGCTGCGTGATCACGCCGGAACCGGCGTCCGCGTCGGCGGCCGATCGGGCCGCGTTCCTCGACCGGCTGTCGGCCGTGCTCGCGCGCGGAGAAACGCTCGTGCAACTGCGCGTGAAATCGCTCGACGCGGCCGCGTTCGCGTCGCTGGCCGCCGCGGCGCTCGCGCGCTGCGACGCGGCCGGCGCGCACCTGATGCTGAACGGCCCGATCGAGGCAGCCGGCGTGATGCGGCTCGACGGCGCCGGCTGGCATCTCGACGGCGCCGCGTTGCGCGCTGTCGCGCAACGGCCGCTGCCGGCCGGACGATGGGTGTCCGCCGCGTGCCACTCACCGGAAGATCTGCTGCTGGCCGCGCGCGCCGGCGCGGATTTCGTCACGCTGTCGCCGGTGCTGCCCACGTTGAGTCATCCCGGCGCGCCGACGCTCGGCTGGGCGCGATTCGGCATGCTGGCCGCACAGGCCGCGATGCCCGTGTTCGCGCTCGGCGGCCTGACGCACGCACACCTCGACGACGCGCGCCGTCACGGCGCGTACGGGATCGCGGGCATTCGCGGGTTCTGGTAATTCGGCCCCCTCCGGCAGCGCGGCCGGCCCCGCCGCTTCACACGTTCATCGACTCAGGCGTTCATGCGCTCATGCGTTCAGGTGCGGACGCATCGCGCGCCATGAACCGTCGTCGATGCGACGCACGTCGTGCGTCAGCGCATAGCGATTGACGTCGCCGGTCAGCCACGCGACCAGCGAATACGGCGGCAACTCCCCTTCATCGACCCGGTCGCGCGCGCGCGCCGGCGTCTCGAACACCACCCGCCCGCCGGGCGCGTCGAACGGCACCGCATCGGGCGACAGGTTCAACGCGATCGTCAACGTCTCGTCGTCGGCAAGCCGCCACGATGCGCACAGCGCGTCGGCATCGCCGTCGCCGTTCGCCTTCAGCGCATGGGCTTCCTGCGGCCGGCAATCGGACAGCCTGGGCGCGATCAGCTTCGCGCGCACCGCGAGCGCCGACTGCACGAAATGCGCACGATCGATGTCGCGCGCGGTTTCGTCGAAGATCAGCGGGATCTGCGGCGTGAGGAGCGACAGCGCGAGCGCGGCCAGGCCGGCCGCCTGCCCGCTGTCGCCCGGGCCGGTGTCGCGCCAGGCGCCATCGGACAGCACGAGCGACGTCAGCGACAGGCCGCCGTCGGCGGCCATCCCGTCCGCCGATGCGGCCGGCTGGTACGCCGCGCCGGCCGCGGTCAGCGCGCGGGCGAGCGTATGAATCGACTGATGCGTGGAAATGCCTTCATGCGCCGACGTGTCGCGCCCCGTGAGCCGGTGCAGCGCACGCTCGCCGCACCCGTTCCACTGCGCATCGAAATGGGTATCGGCGAGATGCGCCGGATGCCGCTCGCTGCCGAGCACGAGGTGGATCAGCCGGTCGGCCGGCACGGCGGCGCGCACGCGATCCGCGATCTCGCGCAGCCACGACACGCCGATCCGGTCGGCTTCGCGCAGGCGCAGCCCGTCGCAGCGGTATTCGTCGATCCAGTACAGCGCGTTGTCGCAGAAGAAATCGCACACTTCCGGATGATCGAGCGCGAGCGGCGCGGCCTGCAACGGATCGTCGCGCGTATGGAAGAACGGCCCCGCGTAGTGGCGAAGCGCATCGGTGCCGCTGCCGAAGCGCGCATAGTCGAGCTCGAGCAGCACCGCGAGACCGTAGCCATGCGCATCGTCGATCAGCGCCTTCAACGCGGCCGGGCCGCCTTCGGCCGCGAGCGGCGCGAACGGCAGGCTGTCGTGCGGCGACGCGAGCAGCTCCAGCGCGGTCACGCCGAGGCGCGCGAGCCGCGGCAGGCGGCGGCGCACGCCGTCGAAGCCGCCCACCGCGTGCGGGCGGATCGCATAGAGCGCGATGTCCTCCCACGCGCGCCCGTGCCAGAACGTATTGCGCCACGTGAACGCGCGCGGATCGACGACCTCGCTCGGGCCGTTGAGCCCTTCGGGTTGCGAGCGCGACGCGGGATCGGGAATCGACACGGTATCGTCGAGACGATAGCGGTATCGCGCGCCCGCGCCGCAATCGACGAAGACTTCGAACCAGTTCGGGCCGGCACTCGTCATCGGGATGAGCGTCGGGCCGTAGCCGGTATCGAGTTCGAGCTCGACGTGCGTGCTGCCGGGCGCCCACACGCGGAAATGCGTGCGCGGCGTCGTGCAGAGCGCGCCGCAGGGCTGCGCGCCAAACGGCAAGCAGTGGATGTAGTGCTGCGCGTACGGATCGTGCGGACAATCGGACATCATGCGCTCCTCGTGCGTACCGAGCGGCATGGCCGCGCCAATGGCGCAGCGCATCGGGGCCCGGCATGCGAAGGCCAGGCGGGGGGAGAAACGAGTATGCGCCGGATTTGCCGCCGCGATGCGGCGTGGTCAGACATTTTTAAATGCGAATCGACCCCGGCAAATCAGCCATAGTAACCGCCGGCCGGCACGCGCCGGCGAGTCGGGTAGTCGGCATACCGGAATGACCGCTCGCCTTGTTGCGCCGGCCTCGCGCACCTACGCTGTGCGTCACGTTCGCGGACACGTCGTCCGCCCCCTGACTCGAGGACTCCGCCATGTCGCTTCCCGCCAGCGCCGCGAAATTCGATCCGTCACGCGCACACGAATATGCCGAGCAATCGCGCATCGCGCTCGCCGGCTACGATGCCTGCCACGAACTCGCCGCCTGCATGCTCGCGTCGGCGATCGGTGCGGCCGATGCACGGATGCTCGTCGCGGGCGCGGGCGGCACGGGCCAGGAAATCTGCGTCGCGGCCGCGCTGGAACCGGGCTGGCAATTCACGGCCGTCGACCCGTCCGCGCCGATGCTCGCGCTCGCGCGCTCGAACGTCGAAGCCGCGGGTTTCGGCGCGCGGACGACGTTCGTCGAGGATGCCGTCGACGCGTTGCCCGACGCACCCGCGTTCGACGGCGCGACGCTGATCGGCGTGCTGCATCACGTACCGGGCGACGACGCGAAAGCCGCGCTGCTGCGCGCGATCGCGCGACGCCTGAAGCCCGGCGCGCCGCTCGTGCTCGCCGGCAACCATCGCCGCTACGCGGATCACCCGCGCCTGCTCGATGCGTGGCAGCAACGCTGGCGCATGAAGGGCGCCACGCCCGACGCCGTGCGCGCGCAACTCGCGAAGATCCTGCAGGGCGCCGATCCGCCCGCGTCCGAGGAAGCCGTGTTCGCGCTGCTGCGCGACGCGGGCTTCGATGCGCCGCTGCGTTTTTTCGCGAGCCTGTTCTGGGGCGCGTGGATCGCGGTGCGGCGCACGTGACGGTTCGACGCGACGTGCGACCGCACGCATCACGCCTTTCGCGAACGCGCCGCCCGCGCTCGGTATGATGTCGTTCCCGCCCCCTTCCGGCCTCGACATGCTTACCGTCCATCACCTGAACAACTCGCGTTCGCAGCGCGTGCTCTGGCTGCTCGAAGAACTGGATGTGCCGTACGAGATCGTGCGCTACGAACGCGATCCGAAGACGATGCTCGCGCCGGCCGAATTGCGCGCGATCCATCCGCTCGGCAAGTCGCCCGTCGTGACCGACGACGGTCGCACCTTCGCCGAATCGGGCGCGATCATCGAATACCTGGTCGCACGCTACGGCGACGGGCGGCTCGCGCCGCCGCCCGGCTCGCCGGAGCGGCACGACTACACATACTGGCTGCACTACGCGGAAGGGTCGGCGATGCCGCCGCTGCTGCTCAAGCTCGTCGCGCTGCGGATCGCGCATGCGCCGATGCCGTTCTTCGCGCGGCCGATCGCACGCAAGATCGCCGCGACGCTGCAGTCGGGTTTCGTCGATCCGCAGATCGACCTGCATCTCGGCCACGTCGACAGCGCGCTGGCGCGCACCGGCTGGTTCGTCGGCAACCGCTTCAGCGCGGCCGACATCCAGATGAGCTTTCCGCTCGAGGCCGCGACCGCACGCGGCGGCGGCAGCCGGTATCCCGCGATCGCGCGCTTTCTCGACGCGATCCATGCACGGCCCGCGTACCGGCGTGCGCTGGAACGCGGCGGCCGGTACGACCTGCTCAAGTAACCGGCGTCAGCTCAGCAGCCCCGCCGCGACATTGATCGACAAGCCGAGCACGGCCATGTTGAAGTAGAACGACAGGATCGACTGCGCGAGCACCGAACGGCGCGCGGAACGGTTCGCGAGGGACACGTCGGCCGTCTGCGACGCGACCGCGAGCGTAAACGCGAAATACAGGAAATCCCAATAATCGGGCTCGGGGTGCTGGTCCGGGAAACGGAGCGCACGATCGCCGCTCGGCGAGCCGTAATAGAGGCGCGCGTAGTGCAGCGTGAAAATCGTCGGGATCAGGAACCAGGCGCCGAACAGCGTCGCGCCCGTGATCGCGTAGTGGCTGAGCCCCGCGCTGAAGCCGACGCTCTTGGCGGTCGCGAGTTCGATCGCGATCGCCGCCACGCTTGCGACGGTGGCGAGGCACACGACGGTCAGCACGGTCGTCGCGTTTTCGTCCTCGCGGATCGCGACTTCGCGCACCTTGTGATGATGCGCGGTGACCATGCGCACCCACATCAGCACCAGATACAGCCAGACCGCGCAATCCCAGCCGATCAGCGCGCGCGCGGTCGGACGCAGCGGAAACGGCAGCACCACCGCGCACAGCACGCCGGCGACGAATGCCGCGACCATGCGCGGCCGGTTGCGTAATACCTGCGGATAAAACGTCATCGTGTGATTCCGAAAGCGGATGGAAAGGATTCGGCCGGTGCGCGGGAGAGCCCCGGCGCCGACACGTAACGCGCCCCGATTATCCTCATTCCATCGTGGCGTGGCGATGGGCGCGAGCGCCTAAGATAAGGGGATGACCGCCACCGCCCTGCTCTGCCGCCATCCCGCGAACACGGCCGGCCGCGACTTCGTCGTCGGCGACCTGCACGGCTGCGTCGACGTGCTGCGCGCGCTGCTGCACGACGTCCGCTTCGATCCGGCCCGCGACCGGCTGTTCTCGGTCGGCGATCTCGTCGACCGCGGCCCGGCCTCCGAAACCGCGCTCGACCTGCTCGACCGGCCGTGGTGCCACGTCGTGCGCGGCAATCACGAGGCAGTGCTGAGCCTCGTCGCGCACGGCAAGCTGCCACTCGACGCGTGGCGCGGCATCGGCGGCGACTGGGGGGCCGAGCTGCCGCCGGAGCGGCTGCGCGCGCATGCGGCGCGCGTCGACGCGCTGCCGCTCGTGCGCGTGATCGGCGACGGCCCGGCGCGCTTCAACGTGCTGCATGCCGAATTCTTCGGCTCGGATGCGGATCTCGATACGGGCAGTTATGCGCACGACGTGCGCGAGCGGCTGATCTGGGGGCGCGATCTCGTGCAGGGGCTCGCGGATCCCGGGTGGCAGGCCGGACTGTCGCTGACGTGCACCGGGCACACGCCCGTGCGTGCGCCGCAGCGGATCGGCGCGCAATGGTTCATCGACACGGGTGCGTTCGCGCCGGCCGGGCGGCTGACGCTCGCCGAGCCGCGCACCGGCCGCACGTGGTCGATGACGCAGGCCGAAGCGCGCGAACGCCGCGCAGGCGACTGGCCGCTGCCCTGACGCGCCGGGCCGCGCAACGGCACACCGCGCCAAGCTCGGCCAAGCCGGGCGAACGCTAGCCGACCTGATTCAGTTCGAACACCGCATCGATGGCCGAGCCGTTCCAGTTGTATTCGAGATAGGCCGCATGCTGGCAGTCGCGCAGCAGCGTCGTGCGGAACGCGGCGAGACACTCGCCGCGCGGGTCGCGCACCGACGGATAGAGGATCCCCGCGCCGCCTGCATTGCGCACCGCGCGGCCGAATGCCTGCCCGACGCTGTAGTCGGCCGGATCCAGCAGCGCGGGATCGCGCTGCGGCCACGTGCGCACGTCGGCGACGTCGCCGTGCGCGAACACGGTATAGAGCCGCATCTGCTGGCGCATCGGCGGCTCCTTCGTCGCGGCGAGGAACAGCCCGCTGTGATAGCGCGTTTCGGCGATCGCCGTGTCGCGCGAGCGGGTGCAGTAGAACACGCCGTAGCTGCCGTCGGAAAAGCGGCTGCCCAGCGGATTCAGGTGCGTGAATGCGGCCATGATCGGCCCCCAGCCTTGCCCGTAGCGACGCTCGGCGGGCGGCACGAGGTCGAGCGTGCCGACTTCGTTGCGGATGCGGTCGTTGGTCAGCGATTCGAGCGCGTAGAGCGCGTCGAAATCGTCCGCCGACGCGACGCGATCGAACAGGTTGATGGCGGGAAAACGGGTGGGAATCACACGATAGGCGGGCGCCCAGTCGACGGTGGTCGTGGGCCACCGGGTCACTTCGGTCGGTATCGTCACGCCCAGCCGCCCCGCATCGCGTCGAGATATTGCCGGACGGCCACCAGATCGCCGACGTTGCCGGCCAGCATCCGGTCGAGCGCGCGCTTGCCGCCGAACGGCGCCGCATCGTTGGGCCGCTTGATCCATGCATCGGCCGCGGCGGGTTGCGGCAGCAGGATCTGCAACCCCTTGTAGATGCCGAGCAGGAGCGATAGCCGCTCGAGCGTATCGCGCGGCAGGCGCGCCGATTCCGGCGCGGCCTTCCACTTGAAGAACGTCGAGCGGCCGGGCGAGCCGAGCAGCACGATCTGCTCGTCGATCGTCAGTTCCCAGTCGCGCGCGATGTTGAAAAACGCACGCAGGCCGGCCGCCGACATCTGCGCGACCGAAGCGCGCGGCACGGCGGAATGCGATTCATAGGCAGGCTGTGACATGATCGTTAGTCTCGAAACGAATTTACTAACAAGATTAGTCCATTCCTGTATTTTTGCAAGGGTCGCACCCATCGATCGTGCTCGTGCCCGAGAACGATTTCGACGGAATGATTCCGGCGCTGAAGGCGAAGAAGTTCGACGCGGTGCTGTCGTCGATGTCGATCACGCCGCAGCGCGCGCAGCAGATCGGCTTCACGACGAAGATCTACAACCAGCCGACGCGGCTCGTCGTGAAGAAAGGCTCGTCGCTGCTGCCGACCGCCGAATCGCTGAAGGGCAAGTCGATCGGCGTCGAGCAGGGCACGACGCAGGAGACGTACGCGAAGGCGTACTGGGGCAAGCACGGAGCGAACGTCGTGTCGTACCAGAACCAGGACGGCGTATATGCCGACCTGATCGCCGGCCGCCTCGACGCGGCGCTCCAGGATGAAGTGCAGGCCGCGATCGGGTTCCTGAAGTCGCCGCGCGGCGCGAACTACACGTTCGTCGGGCCCGAGCTCGTCGACGAAAAGGTGCTCGGTATCGGCGCCGGCATCGGCCTGCGCCAGGAGGACACCGACCTGAAGGCGAAAATCGATCGCGCGATCGCCGACATGGTGAAGGACGGCGCCTACAAGCGGCTCGCCGCGAAGTACATCGACTTCGACATCTACGGCGGTTGAAAAAACGGCGTCGCGCGCGTACGGATACCGCTTTTCCGTCGCGCGCGTCCGACCGCCCCTCCCCTTCAACCGGATGGCAACGGCGGCGCGTGGTTCGCCGTTGCATCGAATGCCTGTCGTCTTGCATCGCGCGCAGCACGATGCGTCGGCCATCGTTCGGATGACAGATCAATCGTTCGCGGAAAAGATGGCCATGCGAACGGACCTCGTGCCGCTCGGGTCAATAGGCGAAGACCGGGCGTCGCGGCATCGGCGCCCGTGCGCACATGCCCATGCGGATCGGGTTCGCGTGCAGGAAAGTGCCGACCCGGCGCGGATGACCGGCAACCAGCCGGATCCGCCTCGCACCGGGCGCGGAGAGATGGCCTGTCGAGGCATGCCGGTCGGCCGCAAGCGCGACGTTCGAGCGGCGATGTCCCGAATCACTGCGATCGCGGCCTGCGGACCGCGGCGTGTGATGATCGATCATTTTTCTACCCCGTTTGCTGTCTGATGTGTGTTCCGGCAACCGGACGATGCCGATGCCCCGGCGATCGGGCGACGACGTTCCGTGCTCGCCGCGGCGCGGCTGCTGCGCTGCACCGCGCTCGGCCGCCGCATCCCCGCGGACTGCGTCCTGACCGGTACGGGAGGCTTTCGCTGCCTGACCGGACGGACCTCGCGTCGTCGACTCTCGCACGCCTCTTTTCGCAAGGACCGGGCCAGCCCTGCGCAAGCCCGGCCGGACAAGGCGATGATCGGGCCGGCCGCCCGCCGCAACGGGCGTGGCCTGCCGGAAGTTACGAAACTGAAACGTCGGGGCGTGGGCATGCGCCGGCCCGGCAACGGCGGGGCCTTGCGGAATAAGGCTGAACAATGAGACGCGGAATTTTTACCGGCGGCAGGCTGGCCGATCGGCCCGGTTCGACGCGGAAATTCGCCGGGCGGCCGACGCGAAATGTTTCATGCGCTTTACATGCCCACGCCGGCAATTAGACGCACCGGACGTCGCCACTGGACGCAGCGGCCGATCGCATAGCTATACTGCGACACCGCTTCACGCGAGTTCACGCGACCTCAAGCGACTTCACGCAAACGAGCGCCCACGATGATCCGAACCTTTCACGCTGCCGAGCGCACGAGACTGATCCGCTTTGGCGTGTCGGGCCTGGGTTCGACCGCGCTGCATGCGCTGATCGCGGCCGCGATGTTCGCGCTGTTCGACGCGACGCCCGTCATCGCGAACGCGACCGCGTTCGTCTGCTCGACCGCGTTCTCATATCTCGCCAACACGCTGTGGAGTTTTGCGTCGCCGGTGACGTGGGGCAACTTCGCGCGCTTTCTCGTGGTCGCGACGGCCGGCCTCGCCGTGACGATGCTGCTGGCGCACGGCACCGGCGCGCTCGGCCTCGCCCGCGCATGGAGCATCGTCACGGTCGTGCTGTGCGTGCCGCCCGTCACGTTCGCGCTGCACCGGCTGTGGACCTATCGTTGAGCCGGTCCGCACGCATCGCAGGCATCGGGCCTGCCGCTCAGCCGACCCGCTGATGCCCCGCGTCGCCCGATGGCGCGCCGTCGTGCCCGCCGCTGTCGCCATTGCCGCCGTTGCTGTCGTGATCGTTCAACCCGTGTTCGATCATCATCCGGTAGAGCGTCACGCGTGAAATGCCGAGCTCGGCGGCGGCCTTGTTGATCCGGTGGTCGTTGCGCAGCAGCGCGTTCTCGATCGCGGTGCGCTCGGCCAGCGCCCGCGCCTGTTCGAGCGTCACCGGCTCGGTTTCGCCGGGCGTGTCGAGTCCGAGATCGTGCGGCGTCAGCAGCCGGCTCTCGGCCATCACGATCGCGCGCCGCACGCGATTGATCAGCTCGCGCACGTTGCCGGGCCACTCGTAGCGCCGCATCGCGTCGAGCGCGGCCGACGTGAAACCGCTGATCTTGCGGCCGCTGTCGGCCTTGAATTTCTGCAGCACGTAGTGCGCGAGGATGTCGATGTCCTTGCCGCGGGCGCGCAGCGGCGGCTCGTGGATGCGCAGCACGCACAGCCGGTGATAGAGATCCGCGCGGAAGCGCCCGGCCTCGACCGCGCCGTCGAGATCGACGTGCGTGGCCGAGATGATCCGCACGTCGACAGGGATCGATTCCTGTCCGCCGAGCCGCTCGATCTTGCCCTCCTGCAGGAAGCGCAGCAGGCTCGCCTGGCTTTCGACCGGCATGTCGCCGATTTCGTCGAGAAACAGCGTACCGCCGTTCGCCGATTCGATCCGGCCCGCGCGCCGCTGGTTCGCGCCGGTGAACGCGCCGCGCTCGTAGCCGAACAGCTCCGACTGCAGCAGGTGATGCGGAATCGCGCCGCAATTGATCGCGACGAACGGCCCCTTGCCGCGGCTGGAGCGCTCGTGAATCGCGAGCGCCGTCAATTCCTTGCCGGTGCCCGACTCGCCCGAGATGAATACGCTCGCGTCCGTCTTCGCGACCTTGCGGATCGTGCTGAACAACTGCTGCATCGCCTCGCAGTTGCCGATCATCCCGTGTTCGCCGATCGACGCCGCATAGGCCGCGCCGTCGACACGATCGAGCGCGGCCATCCCGCGTGCATGGCCGAGCACGTGCGAAATCCATTCGTACGGCAGCGGTAGCGTCACGTAGTCGAAACAATAGCTGCGGATCAGCTCGCGCACGGCGGGGCCGATCGTGATGCCGGCCTGCGCGATGGAAATCCAGCCGATCGCCGGCTGGCTCAGGCACATCTTCAGCGCGGGATAGTCGCGCGACGTGAACCCGGTGAAATCGACCAGCCCGGCGGCCACGCTCACGCCGGAGGTCATGTTCTGCGCGGCGCCGGCCGTCTTAGCGACCGCGATCTCCCAGCCGAGCCCGCGCAGTTGCGCGAGCAACGGCTCGTCGGGCGTGCGCATGATCACGAAAAGCTTGCGTCCGGCCTCGGGAGCGGTGACGGACACGTCCGTCATCTCGGGCGCCGCCTGCCCGTTTGCGTCGGGTGACCTTGCAACCATCGTTATTCCCCGCTTGGCGTTGGTATCGCGCGCCGGCTCGCCGCCGCATCCGACGGACACGATCGAACCGACATATTGGCCGTATTTCCGTCCGAATAAAATCCCCCTGCGCATGAATCGCGCGTGAGGTGGACGTTGTCATGAACGGTATATCGATGCGGCCGGCCTGCGGCTAAATGGGTGTTATCCCTGTGGCATGCACCGCGCGCGACCGGAAAGGGCCGGCGCCGCGCGCGCAAAGCCGCGCCGGTGCTGGCGCGCGGCGATTCCGCGCGACGCGGCGCACGCAGTGTCGGCGCGCCGGCGCCGGTGCGCGCAACCGGTCGGCCGGGCATGCGGGCGCCCGGGAGATCGATTCCGGTTGATTTTCGTCAATCGCCGAAAGAAGCCGGTTGATGCACGAACGCAACATGCGCGGCGCCCCGCCGCGCGGCGGGGCCGGGTCAGCGGCCCGATGCGAGCGGCGCCGGCGCGTTCGCGCGGCCGCGGCCGGCCGGCGTGCCGCCGTGTTGGCCGTAGCGGGCGGCCAGTACGTCGACTCGCTCGAGATGGTGACGATTGTCGTGATCCCACGGGTGGAAGCCCGGCCGGAAAAAGCTCAGCCATTCGCCGGCGATGCGCGGGAACAGCCCGCGGCGCGGCCCGTACAGGAACGCGATCGTGCGCAGCATGCCGCGCACGTGATGCCCGGCGCCGCGATCGCGCCACAACAGCGTCACATGGATCAGAAACACGGTCGGCCAGAACGTCAGCGTCGTCAGCAGATACACGCCGATGCGGATTAGGTAGCGGCGCAGCCCCGGCTCCGTCACGGCATTCCACACGTCGAACGACACGGCCTTGTGCTCGGTTTCCTCCAGCGCATGCCAGATCCATATCTGCCGGTAGCCTTCGACCGAACCGTCGAGGCGTGTCGGGTCGCGCAGCAGCCAGTCGGCCAGCATCGCCGTGTAGTGCTCGGCCGCGACCGTGTGCGCGAGCTGCACCGAATGCGGCAGCTTGCGCTTCATGTAGCCAAGCACCTTCCACACGCGCTGGTCGAGCTTGCGCGCGGGCAGCCGGTTCGCCTGCATCAGCTCGTTGTATTCGACGTGCTCGCGCGTATGCATCGCCTCCTGGCCGATGAAGCCGAGCACCTGCTGCTTCAGCACGGGATCGTCGATCCGGTCGCTATAGTTGCGCACCGCATCCATGAAGAAGCGCTCGCCGGCCGGAAACAGCAGCGACAGCGCGTTGAAGAAATGGGTCACGTGCGATCCGAGGCCATGCCAGTCCTTCGCGCGCTTGACCGGCAGGTCGAAGCGCAGGTCGCGGCGCACCGGCATGATCTCGGCTGCGGTGGCGCAAGCGGCTGACTTCATGTTCATCGTTCTCCTGTTGCGGAGCGGCCGGCGCATCGTACGACGCGGCCGGCGCAAGCCCGGGCGGCGCATCGCGCACCGCCAAAATCATGACATCGACAGATGTAAAGATAGGCCGCGCGCGCCGGCACACGCAAGCTGCACGGTAGATGCGCGCTTCCAAACAGCGCGCGGTCCGCAAGGCGGAAAAAATGGCGCTCGGACGACGCCCGGACGGGTTGCGATTCGAACGCTGAGGTGCACTGACGAACGCGGTCCCGGGCGCGGCGCCGCGCCCCCACGTCGGCCCGCGAGCCCCGTGCGGCGGGCCTTGCACCGCATCGGGCACCCGTCGCGCAGCGGGCGGCGACGCGTGCCGGTCACATCGATTCATACGCGCCGCGCACCGTCATGGTGCAACCTTGGCCCAGCGGCTCGCGAAAAATTCAAACGCGCGTTCCAATTGCGTTTCGGGCGGTCGTGCGCTCGGCGCCCCGCCACGCTTGCCGGCACGCGTGCGGCGGCGCGAAATCCGTGCGCGCCGGCCCGCTGCCCGCTCGCCTACAATAGCGGTTTCACGCAACCTCTTTCAGGAGAAATCATGTCCGTCATCACGACCGAATCGGGCCTCAAGTACGAGGATCTGACCGAAGGCACCGGCGCGGAGGCGCAAGCCGGCAAGACGGTGAGCGTCCACTACACGGGCTGGCTGACCGACGGTCAGAAATTCGATTCGAGCAAGGATCGCAACGACCCGTTCGCGTTCGTGCTCGGCGGCGGCATGGTCATCAAGGGCTGGGACGAAGGCGTGCAGGGCATGAAGGTCGGCGGCGTGCGTCGCCTGACGATCCCGCCGCAACTCGGCTACGGCCCGCGCGGCGCGGGCGGCGTGATTCCGCCGAACGCGACGCTCGTGTTCGAAGTCGAACTGCTCGACGTCTGACGCGGCACGCGAGCCGCCGGCTGACGCGCTGCCCCATGGCGCACCTTCCGTCCCCCACCGTCGCACTGCAACGCTACGACACGCTCGAAGCGTCGGATGTGCACGACTTTCACCAGATCGTACTCGGCATCGACGGTGCGATGGTGATGGCGGTGGACGGCGTCAGCCAGCGTCTCGACCGGCACGGCGCGTGGCTGGTTCCGGCCGGTGCGCGCCACGATTACGCGGGCCTGGGCGAGAATCGCCAGCTCGTGCTCAATCTTCCCCTCGCGTCGCTCGCGGTGCCGCAGCGGTTGTTCGACCATGCACGTGCCGTGTCGATCGACCCGGCGCTCACGTCGCTCGTCGCGCAGGTCGCGGCGGCCGCCGCGCAGTACGATGCGCCGGACGGCGACGCACGGCAGGCGGCCGCGCACCGTTTCCAGTGGCAGGCCGCCGCGCGCCTGTGCGACGCGCTGCTCGACGATGCCGGCATCGCCGCGCCTGCGTCGGGCCTCGATTTCGCGCGCATCGACCGCTGGCTGCGCGCCCACCTCGCCGAACCGCTGCGCATCGCCGATCTCGCCGCGCACTGCAGCTACGGGATGCGCCGGTTTCATCAACTGTTCGTCGACGCATTCGGCGAAACGCCGCATCGCTATCTGCAGCGGCTGCGGCTCGACGCAGCGGTCGTGCTGCTCGCCGACGGCCGGCATTCGCTCGTCGACATCGCGGGCAGCGTCGGCTTCGCGGATCAAAGCACGTTCACGCATGCGTTCACGAAGCGCTTCGGCATCGCGCCGGGACGCTGGCGCGGTGAACGGCATTGAACGGCAAAGCGGCGCCGGTTTTCCACCGAAAGCGGATGCGGCGGACGCTCGCGCCGTGGCATCACGGCCGGACGAGCTTCGACAGCCTCTGTCCGTCGCGCGTGAAGCCGTACCGCGCGTAAAAGCGGTGCGCCTCGAGCCGATGGTCGCCGCTCGTCACCTCCAGTTTCACGCACCCCGTCGACTCGAACCAGATGTGCGCCGCAGCGATCAGCGCGCCGCCGACACCCTGCCCGCGACAGCCTTCGTCAACGACCAGACTGGTGATGCGTCCGAGATTGCCGTGCGCGTGAAATAGCGCAAGCGCATGCAGGCTGATGCAGCCGACCACCTTATGCGCAACCGTCGCGACCAGGATGCGGTCGACCGCGCTCGGCAGCAGCGTTGCCAGCTTGTCGCGGATCATCGCGGGGGGCGCCTCGTAGCCGAGCTGGTGCATCAGCCTCGCGATGTCGGCGTGATCGGCGATCTGCGCGTCGCGCGTCGTCAGGTTCGAAGGAGTCATCCGGATGGGCCTATCGAAGGTCGATGTGTGCGGCGCATGCATGATCAGCCGTATTGCCATGTTAATCGCCACGTACCGGCCGCGTACCGACGCTTCACGTCCCGCCGAAACATCGCATGTCCGTCGCTGCCTACGATCGACGACCATCCGGCGGCGCAACCATCGCCCATGACGCTTACCGCCGTGCCGCGCCGGCTTCGTCGCCGATCTTCCTGACGGCCGTATCGGCCGCCTTCAAAGGCCGGCCGTCGTCGTGCCGAAGCGCGAGCTTGCGGATCGCGCGCCCGGTACTGCGATCGACCAGCACCGAATGCGGCTCGCCGCGCGCGAACAGGTTCGCCTCGCCCCACTGCCGCAGCATCACGATGACCGGAAACAGCCCCTCGCCCGTTTTGGTCAGCACGTACTCCTGATACGCGGTGCCGTCGGACGCCGGCACGACGTCGAACACACCGGCGTCCACCAGCATCTTCAGCCGGTCGGACAGAATGTTGCTCGCGACGCCGAGGCTCGCGCGGAAATCGCCGAAACGGCGCACGCCGTCGAACGCATCGCGCACGATCAGCAACGCCCAGCGATCGCCGACGATATCGGTCGCGCGCGCCACCGGGCACGGCGAATCCGCAAGACTTTTCTGTCTGGCCATGTTCCTCTCCGCAAGCATGCCGGCCGCCTTCGCGGGCATGCCGGCCATCCGTGCACGGGCCTTTGGCCCGCCGCTCAACAGGTTGCATTTTAAAACTCGTTTCCCTACACTTCAAACCAGTTTCAAATTGCAACTACATTGCACGAGGGAACCATGGGATCGTCCTGTCATTCCGGCACCGTTGCCGCTCGCACGCCCATCGATGCGATCCATTCTGCCGAGGGTGGCCGCCTGTCGCCGGCGCGCGTCGCGCTGCTGGCCGCGTGCTGCGCGGCGAGCGTCGCGAACGTCTACTACGCGCAGCCGCTGCTCGACTCGATCGCGCGGGACTTCGGTGTATCGCAGGCCGCCGTCGGCGGCGTCATCACCGCGACGCAGCTCGGCTGCGCGCTCGCCCTGCTGTTCGTCGTGCCGCTCGGCGACCTGGTGAACCGCAAGCGCCTGATCGCCGTGCAGCTTCTGCTGCTGACCGCGGCCTGCGTCGGCGTGGCCGCCGCGTCGACGCGCGTCGCGTTGCTGGCCGGGATGGTCGCGGTCGGGCTGCTCGGCACCGCGATGACGCAAGGGCTGATCGCGTGCTCGGCCGCGCTCGCCGGCGCAGGCGAACGCGGGCGCGTCGTGGGCGCCGCGCAAGGCGGCGTCGTGGTCGGGCTGCTGGCCGCGCGCTCGCTGGCGGGCGTCGTCACCGACGTCGCGGGATGGCGGGCCGTCTATCTCGTGTCGGGCGCGCTCGCGATCGCGATGCTCGTCGTGCTGTCGCGGCTGCTGCCCGACATGCACGCGCCGCGCGAACGCATCGGTTACGCGGCGCTGCTGCGCTCGATGGGGTCGCTGCTGCGCGACGAACGCGTGCTGCGCGTGCGCGGCGCGATCGCGCTGCTGATGTTCGCGGCGTTCAGCATCTTCTGGAGCGCGATCGTGCTGCCGCTGAGCGCGCCGCCGCACGCGATGTCGCACACGCAGATCGGCGCGTTCGGCCTCGTCGGCGCACTCGGCGCGGCGGCCGCCGCCCGCGCGGGCCGGCTCGCGGATCGCGGGCGCGGCGAAGCGACGACAGGCGCCGCACTCGTGCTGCTCGCGTGCGCGTGGCTGCCGCTCGCGTTCGGCAATACGTCGATTGCGCTGCTGGTCGTCGGCATCGTGCTGCTCGACGTCGGCGGGCAAGCCGTGCACGTCGTCAACCAGAGCATGATTCTCGGTGCGCGACCCGACGCGCATGCGCGTCTCGTCGGCTGCTACATGCTGTTCTATTCGGCCGGCAGCGGGCTCGGCGCGATCGCGGCGACGATGATGTATGCGCGCGCCGGATGGACAGGCGTGTGCGTGCTCGGGGCGGGGGTGAGCGTGGCCGCGCTCGGCGTATGGGCCGCGACGCTCCGGCGCGCGTGATGCGCGCCGGCCATGCGGATCGGACGGGAAAAGCCGGCCCGCCTTTGCCGGACGGCCGGCACGCGAACCGGCCACGCACGCGCGCCGGTGGGGTTTTCGGACCGCTTCGGTCCCGCTTCGGTGCGGCGCCCGCGGCGCGCGCCGCGGGCGTTCAGCCTGCCGCCTGGATCGCCTCTTCGTACACGCCGGCGACGCGCCGCGCGATCACCGCGTTGTCGAAATGCTCGCGCGCGTAGCGCTTGCATGCGGCCTCGTCGGGTAGCGCGATCGCGCCCGACAGCGCGCCGCCGAGCCCTTCCGCGATCGCGTCCGCGCCCGTCGACGGCAGCACGAGATCGTTCGACAACCCGGCGACCGCCTCCGGCAGCCCGCCGACCGGCGTGACCAGCACCGGCGTGCCGGACGCGAGCGATTCGACGGTGATCAGCCCGAAGCCTTCCAGCGCGACCGTCGGCACGACGCTGACCGTCGCCGCGCGGTACAGCGCCGCGAGATGGTGGTCGGGCACGAAGCCGAGCAGCTTCACGTTGTCCTGCAGCCCGGCTTCGTCGATACGCTGCTGCAGTTCCTCGCCGATCTTGCCCTTGCCGGCGATCAGCAGCAGCACATCCGGATGACGGCGCTTGACGAGGCCGATCGCGTCGATCAGGTCCTCCAGCCCCATGCGCCGCACGAGCCGGCGCACGGCCAGCACGATCGGCCGGTCCTGCGGCAATTGCAGCTTGTGCCGCGCCTCGGCGGGCGTGAGCGGCGTGTCGAACTGCGCGGTATCGACGCAGCCGGGAATCACGCGCACGCGCGACGGATCGATTCCGTAGCGGTT
The DNA here is from genome assembly GCF_002223285.1 of Burkholderia sp. AU16482. Taxonomy (NCBI): domain Bacteria; kingdom Pseudomonadati; phylum Pseudomonadota; class Betaproteobacteria; order Burkholderiales; family Burkholderiaceae; genus Burkholderia; species Burkholderia sp. AU16482. Next base: position 494,754 of record NZ_NKEY01000006.1, on the reverse strand, counting down.
CGTCAGGATCTGGCCGAACGCCTGCGACAGCACGATCAGCCGCGACGAGCGCGTATAGACGGCCTGTTCGAGATAGCGCTTCGCGCGCTGCCCGAGCGACGCGGCGCCCTCGACCTGGCTTTCGTCGGCCCACGGCCCCTGGAAGTGCGACACCTGCGGAATCCCGCGCGTCACGTCGAGCCCAGGGAACGTGTACAGCGCGAAGTGCGACGAAATCACGTCGGGCCGCTCGGTGCGGATCTCGTCGCGCAGCGCGCGCCGCGCGGCGAGCATCCGGCGCGCGAGCGGCTGCGACGCGGGCCCGAAGCCCTGGATCGCCCCGCCGGTGTCGTCGGCGACCTTCGGCGAGCCGGCGACGATCCCGCGCACCTCGACGCCCGCGCCGGGCAGCGCGCCGACGAGCGAGTAGTACATCCGGTCGAGGCCGCCCGCGCGTTCGGGGAACCAGTGCATGCCGATCTGCAACGATTTGATCGGCCGGGAGGATTGGGACATCACGGTTGCTCCTGCGTGATTGCATGCTCGACCCGCTCGAACGCGGACGGCTGCGTGGGTTGGCCGATGCGCCGGTAAAGCGCGACGTACTGGGCGCCCATGTGCGCCCAGCCGAAACGGGTCATCAGTTCGCGGGCCGCGTCGCCCATCGCGCGACAGGTGTCGCGCGACGCCGCGAGCGAGCCGATCGCCTGCGCGAGCGCGGCAGGATCGTCCGGGTCCTCCAGCACGATCCCGCACTCGCGCGTGATGATTTCCGCGCCGCCCGCCGTGCGCGCGGTGACGACCGGCAGCCCGGCCGCCATCGCCTCCAGCAGCGACAGGCTCATCGCTTCGTAGCGCGACGGAAAGACATACGCGTCGACCGAGCGCATCAGCGTCGGCATGTTCTTCACGAGCCCGAGGAAATGCACGCGCGAATCGAGGCCGAGCGCGCGCGCTTCTTCCGGATACGGGCTGCCGGGCAGGTAGCCGGCCACCGCCAGATGCACGTTCGCGGGCAGCTTCGTCAGCGCTTTCAGCACGGTGCCGAGGTTCTTGCGCGGCGTGCGCAGATCGCCGACGAACAGCAGCAGGAACGCGTCGTCCGGCAGCTTGAACGCCGCACGGTCGGCCTGCGCGCCCGCGAACGCGCTGCCGTCGACGCCGTTGTAGATCACGCTGATCTTGCGACTGTCGATGCCGAGCCCGGCGATCTCGTCGGCCACCTTCTGCGATACCGCGGTGATCGCGCGCGAGCGCTTGTACGCCCAGCGCTCGAGCACGGTGTTCACGCGCGTGTACACGTACTGGTAAGCCGACCACAGCCCCTTGGTGGGCCCGAACGGATAGTACGGACTCTTGAACCAGCCGCCGTGCACGAAGTGCGCGGTATTCACGTCGGCCCTGATCCACGAGATGAAGCCGTTCACGTGCAGCACGTCGTATTCGCCGCGGTGCGCGCGCAGCCAGGCCGCGCTTTTCAGCGCGAACACCTGCTGCTTGACGAGATTCGACGGCCAGAAGCCGCCGACCTTCACCGGCACCCAGCGCACGCGCGGATCGGCCAGCAGCTCGGGCGCGACATGCGACGCGACCAGCGTGACCTCGTAGTTTTCGGCCAGCGCCGCGCGCGCGATTTCGTAATTGACGCGGCCCTGCCCGTCGTTATGTCGCACGACGTGCGTGACGATCGCGATTCTCAATGGTCGCCTCCCCGTGAACGCGCGGCGGCCAGCAGACGTTGCGCCTTCTGCCAGTGCGCCGCGGCAAGTATCGAAAAAATGGCTGTGAACATCAGCAGGCCGCCGGTGCCGATCAGCGAGTTCGTGAACACGAGCATCGCGAAGGTCGACAGGCACAGGCTCAGGCACGCGCCGACGAACTTGTCCTTGCGCAGCTTGAACGCCGCGCGCAGCGTGCGGCCGAACAGCATCACGACGCCGGCGAGATACAGCAGCGTGCCGGGCCAGCCGAGCACGAACGGCACGTTCATCACGCCGCTGTCGAAGCTGCCGTACTTGCCGAGCTCGCCGCTGTCGCTCGACAGCTTCGTCGACGCGCCGGTCGCGCCCATCCCCTCGCCGGCGACGTCGGTGAACGCGGTCTGCGCGAAGGTCGCGTAGAACTTGTTGCGGTCGTCGTAGCTGCGGTCGTCCTTCAGGTTCGTGATCGACTGCAGGCGCTGGCCGAGCCGGTCGGCCACCGGCCCGACGGTCAGCAGCGGCACGCACAGCCCGACCAGCACGACGCCGCTGATCAGGATCCGCATCCGCACGCGGTTGCTCGATTGCACGAGCTGGATCGCGAGCGCGATCACCCAGCCGCCCCAGGTCGAACGCACGAGACACAGCGCGAACGACACGAAGCCGGCCGCGCCCGCGAACCAGCGGATCTTCTGCGGCGCGACCAGCACGAACACGAGCGCGCCCATCATCGCGAACGCGAACGGGCCCGACGAATTCATCGTGCTGAACACGCGCACGCCGTACGGCACCGGCTCGCCCTGCGAGCCCATCTGCGAGCCGACCATCCACAGCACGTCCCACTGCGGCATCACGAAGTACTGCACGACGCCGTACACGCCCATCACGAGCATGCCCCACATGAAAGTGGACAGCAGCACGTCGCGATACTCCGGATAGTTGCGCGCGTTCACCATGATGTGAAAGCCGATCAGGATCGGGTACAGCCAGTTCGCGAGGTCGTAGGTCGCGGCCATCACGCCGCTCGACACGATCCCGACCAGGTACGCGTACACGAGCCCGAACAGCATCAGCAGCACGGGAATCCCGCGCCGCTGCGCGAGCACGCGGTAATGCCTGACGAGCCCCAGGCCGGCGATCATCGTCACCGCGAGCGGCGCGACCTGGATCAGGCTCGTCGGCGTGAACGCGCCCTTCGACCAGTCGGCCAGGCGCCGCACTTCCGGGCTCAGGAACCACACCCACCACATGAAGCCGACATAGCGCGCCGGGCTCTTGAAATACAGCCAGATGCCGACCGCGATGGCCAGCACCGGGAACGCGAGCGTCAGCACCTTGCCCTGGTGGACGGCGATCAGCGCGGCGGTGAACGCCCACAGTCCGGCCTGCCCGGCCCAGTGCTTCGGCTCGGCGAACCAGCTGCGGGCGCGCGACGGCGCGCGTTCGGCGGCAATCGTACTCATCGATCCGCGCTCACCGCGACGACGCGCTCGAATCCGCGAGCGGCATCGCGACGTCCGCCGCCGCGGGCGTGCGGCGCCGGCGCAGCATGTCGCGCGTGATCCGCACGTGCTGCTCGGCGAACGCCTGCGTGGTCAGGTTGCGTTCGCGCAGGCACGCGGCGGCCGCCCGTGCGCAGTCGAGCGCCGCCGCCGGATCGGCGACGAAGCGGTCGGCGGCCTGGCGCATCGCCTGCGCGTCGAACGCCGGCACGTAGGCGGCAGTATCGTGCGGGAAGTAGTCGCTCAGGCCGCCCACGTCGGACACGATCATCGGCTTGCCGACGGCCGCCGCCTCGAGCATCACGGTGATACCCGACGCGTGGAAATTCGGCCGCAGCGGCACGACGATCACGTCGGCCCACGCGTACAGCTCGTGCTGCTTCGCGAGCCCCGATGCCGAGCCGATCTTCACGTTCGGCGCATGCCACTCGCGCGGCACGCGGCGGCGCGTCGCGAGCCGCACGTCGTAGCGTTCGTCGCCGCCGAACGCGGCGAGAAACGTGCGCCAGTCGCGGTCGCGGTCGTTGCCGATCGCGGCGATCCGCAGCGGCCGGTTCGGCTGCCATTGCCGCGGCTCGACCGGCGGGAAATCCTGCGTGTTCAGCCCGTAATAGACGAACTCGGCTTCGCGCCCGAGGGTGCGGCGGCACAGCTCGGCGTTGTCGCGGGCGAGCGTGGTCAGCACATCGGCGCGCGCGAGCAGCTTGCGGTACAGCCAGCGGCGCGGGCCGCCGAAGCCGTCCCACTTGTCGAACAGCCACACGCTCTGCGCGAGCAGCAGCGGGCGCTTGCCCTGCGCGCCGGCGAGCTTCAGGATCAGCGCGGCGGCCAGATGCTCCTGCTCGGTGTGCGTCCAGATCACGTCGGCGGTGCGCAGCGCCGCGCGGTTGCGCCACGCATGCACGACGTCGAAGCCGAGCGCCGCCTTCAGCGCGCGGCGCGCGAGGCTCACGACGCGGTTCTCGCGCACGTCCTGCGAATAGGTCAGCCGGAATTCGTCGGATTCGGCGTGGTGATAGCCGTACAGGCAGCCGATGCCGTCGCCTTTCCGGTAGGTACGCGGATCGGCGCCGTAGAACAAATGGACGTGAACGTTCGTTGCAGCCTTGGTGGTCATGCGAGCCCTCCGGGCATGGCCGCGCGCGAGGCGCGCAGGCCGTTCAAGACGTCACCGGCGGCATCGCCGCACGGTGGGGGGCGAGGTTCGTGCGGCGTGCATCGCGCGCGCCGCGGCGCACCGCGCGCCAGTGCGCGAGCACGCGGGCGCGCCGCGGGCTCGGCAGCGACAGCAGCACGTGCGCGAAGCCGGGATAGACGCGCGTGCCGACCAGCGTCCACCACCACCACGCGATCTCGCGCCGCAGCGGGGGCAGATGCTCGCGCAGCGTCAGCTGCAGGTTGTACGCGCCGTTGCCGATCGCGTTCAGCGACGCCGCATCGCGCCGGTCGTCGTCGAAGCGCTCGGCCGGGAAATGATCGACGGCGATCGCCGGGTCGTACAGCAGCGTCCAGCCCGCGCGCTGCACGGCCATGCTGAACGCCATGTCGTTGTGCACCTGCGCGCCGGCGCCGCGCAGCCGCGTATCGAAGCGCAGCCGTTCGATCGCCGCGCGGCGGTAGCTCATGTTCGCGCCTTTCAGCATGTCGACTTCACGCGCGCCGCCGACGCCGAGGTGATGATTGCCGACGATCTTGCCCGACAGCGTGAGCTGGCCGACCCGCTCGCGCGATTCGTCGAGCACGCGGCCCTTCTCGTGCACCCAGTCGCGCCCGCCGACCGCGCCCACGCGCGGGTTGGACAGGAACGCGGCTTCGATGCGCGCGAGCCAGTCGGGGTGCGGCGCCGCATCGTCGTCGGTGATCGCGACGATGTCGCCGCCCGCCGAGTCGAGCCCCTTGTTCAGCGCGGCGACCTGCCCGGCCACGTCGACCGGCACGATGCGCAGCGGCAGCGCGCCGCCGACCGCCGGGTCGGCGAGCCGTTCGTGCGTGGCGTCGTCCTCCGGGCGCGCGACGACGATCACCTCGTCGGGCAGCCGCTGCTGCCGCTGCAGCGCCAGCAGGCAGCGCGCGAGGTCGGCGGGACGCCGGTAGGTCGGAACGAGCACGGAAATTTTCATCGAGGGTTCTCCATTCGGCCGGGCCGATGCGGCGCGCGCCGGCCCGGTGTCGTGCAATGCGGTCAAGCGCTCAGGTATTCGTGCACGGCCGCATAGCCGCGGCCGTAGCCGCGCGCCTTCGGCGGCACGCCATTGAAGATCCCGCCTTCCAGATCGACGCCCGCGGTGCGCAGGCGCTTGATCGCATCGGCGATCTCGCCTTCGGTATGCATGCCCGAGCGCAGCACGAGGAACGTCGAGCCGGCCATGCGGCCGATGATGGTCGCGTCGGTCACCGCCAGCACCGGCGGCGAATCGATCAGCACGACGTCGTAGCGCTTGCCGAGCCCTTCGAGGTATTGCGGCAGGCGTGTCGACATCAGCAGCTCCGACGGGTTCGGCGGGCGCGTGCCAGCCGCGATGAACGACAGGCCCTGCACCGGCGTCTCGCGGACCGCTTCCTCGAGCGGCGACTGATCGCTCAGCAGCTCGGACAGGCCCGGCTGCACGGTGAGGCCGAAGTAGCGGTCGAGCATCCCGCGGCGCATGTCGGCGTCGATCAGCAGCACGCGCTTGCCCGAATGCGCGAGCAGCACCGCGAGGTTGACCGTCAGGAAGCTCTTGCCGATGCCCGGCGTCGGGCCGGTCAGCACGATCACGCGATTCTTCGCGTCCATCATCGCGAACTGCATCGCGGTGCGCAGGCTGCGCATGCTTTCGACGCTCAGGTCCTTCGGACGCAGGCTCGCGAGGATCGGCCGCGCGCGGCTGCCGCCCTTCTCCGCCGCCGCGTCGAGCTTCACCTGCTCGGCGCTTTGCGGCACCAGCCCGTACAGCGGCAGGTTGAAGGTGCGCTCGATGCGGTCCGGATCCTCGATGCCCTGGAACAGGTTGCGGCGCAGGAACACGACGCCCGTGCCGAGGATCAGCCCGAGGAACACGGCGGCCGACAGGATCAGCACCTTCTTCGGCTTGACCGGCGCGCCCGGACGCAGCGCCGAATCGATGAGGTGGATGTTGCCGCCCGTGCCGGCCTTCTGCACCGACAGCTCCTGCACGCGGTTCAGCAGCAGCACGTAGATGTCCTCGGCGACCTTCGCGTCGCGCTGGAGCTGGACGGCCTTCACTTCGGTCGCCGGCAGGCTGCGGAAGCGGTTGCTGAACTTGTCCTTCTCACCCTGCAGCTCCGCGAGCTGCTGCTTCGCGGCGATCACCATCGGATGCGAATCGGTGAAGCGCTGCGCGAGCGACGCGAGCTGCAGGCGCTGCGCGGCGATCTGCTGTTCGTACTGCACGCTGCCCTGGAGGTAGACCTTCGCCTCGTCGCTCGCGTTGATCGAGCCCGACGTGCGCTGGTATTGCGTGAGCGCGGCTTCGGCGCGTTCGAGGTCGGCCTTCAGGCGCGGCTCCTCGCCCTTCAGGAAGTCGAGCATCTTGGTCGCTTCCGCCTGCTTCGCGATCACGTGCTGGTTCAGGTACGACTGCGCGAGCGCGTTCGCGATCGCGGCGGTCTGGTCCGGGTCCTTGCCTTCGAGCGAGATCTGCACGACGCCCGTCTGCTTGCCCTGCTCGCTTACCTGGATGCCGGCCTGGAACCCGCTGATCGCGTCGAGATCGTTGTAGCGCACCACCGTGAACTGCGTGCCGGGGCGCGCGACGAGCTTGCTCACGAGCAGCGTCACGCCGCCGCCCTGCGCCGATTCGCCGACGCGGCCGGCCAGCAGCCGCGTGCCGTTCTCGTCGACGAGCGAATAGGTGCCGTTCGGGCCGGCCGTCAGCGTGAGCTTCTTGCCTTCGAGCGCCGGCACGACGCTGATCGAATCGACGTCGGCGACTTCGCCGCCCCACGCGTACGATTTCAGGCCGAGCCACGGCCGCGACGGCTCGCCGGGCGTCGCGACGCGCGCGGCGAGGCTGCCGATCACCGGCAGCGTCTTCGGCGCGATCGAGAAGTTCAGCTTGAACTGCTCGACCACCGGCGCGACGACGCCGCGGCTCTTGATGATCTCGATTTCCGCATCGGTCGGCGCCTGCTGCGGCCCGCTGTTGATCGACGCGCCCGTCTGCGTCTGCGTGAGCGCCTGCGACGTGTTGTCGTTGCCCTCGACCCGCACGTGCACGTCCGCCTGGTAGACCGGCTTCGCGACGAAGCAGTAGAGGCCGGCGAGCGCGACGACCATCACGGCGATGCCGAGCAGCAGCCAGATGTCGTCCAGGATGACCTGGAGCAACTGGCCGAGGACGACGTCCTCTTCCTCGGTCTTCGCGGTCAGGTCCGCGTAGGAGTGTTTCGCTTGCGTGTTCACCATTCGTTCCCGCTTGAGTGGTGCCGGGGGGGCGGACGCCGCCCCGGCGGGCTATCAGCGCGTGATTTGCCGCATGTAGAAGATCGTCTGGATCGTCGGCAGCACCTGCTGCAGCACGCGGTTGAACTGCACCGAACCGGCCGTGCTGACGTAGACGACGTCGAGCGGCTGAAGCGGGAAGCGGCTCGACAGCATCAGCGCATCGGGCTGCGTCATGTCGAGGCGGTACACTTCGGGCTTCGTCGGGTTGTCGCGCATCCCGCGCATCACGTAGATCTTGCGCGGGTTCGCGTCGGTGTCGAGAATCCCGCCGCCCGCGGTCAGCGCATCGGCGATCGTCAGCTTGCCCTTGAGCATCGGCACCGTGACCGGCGTCTTGACCTCGCCCATGATGAACACGCGGCTGTCGCTGCGGTCCGGCACGTTGACGATGTCGCCCGGCTGCAGCATCACGTTCTGCTTCACCTCGCCGCGATCGAGCACGCCGTTCGCGTCGAGCGTGTACAGCTTGCCGTCGCGCGTCAGGCGCACGCGCTGCAGGTCGGCCTCGGCGGTCGAGCCGCCCGAGCGCGAGATCGCGTCGACGAGCGTGAGCGGCACGTCGCTCACCGCGAGCGGGCCCGGCTGCTTCACCTCGCCCGTCACCTGCACCTTCTGGCTGCGGAACGACAGCACGCGCACGTCGAGCTGCGGATTCTTCACGTAGCGCGCGAGGCTCGACGCCATCTCGTCGCGGATCTGCGCGACCGTCTTGCCGGCCACGCGAATCCGGCCGACGAACGGGAAGAAGATCGTGCCGTCGGCGGCCACCGTCTGGCCGTACGGATCGGCCTGACCCGGCAGCGCGGTCGTATACGGCTGCTGCAGCGCGCCCGCGACCGATTGCGTCGTGTTGCCGCCGCTCGAGAACGACTGGCCCTGCGGCGTCGTCAGCTCCGGGTGGTCCCACACGGTGACGCCGAGGATGTCCTGCGGGCCGACACGATACGTGTACTGCGACGGATCGGTATAGCGCCCGGGCGGCAGCGGATGATCGACCTGCGCTTTCTGCAGCTGGTCCATCACCACCTTGGCGTCGATGTAATGAACCGGATAGGTTTCGGCCGCTTCCTGCCGGCCGTCGTCCTTCAGGTTCGACGAGTCGAGGTAGTTGCCGGGCGCGGTTGCACAGGCTGACAGGAAAGTCGTCAGCGCGACGGCAAGCGCCACCGGGCGCATCGGGCGTTTCAGCATAGTTTCTGTAGCCATCCTTGAACCAGACGTTCGATCAGTGAGTAGCTCTCGCGGTAGTCGGCCTCGGGGCCGCCGTGCGGGTCCGCGATCTCGGCCCCTTCCCACTTGCCGAGCAGGTGAACCTTGCCGCGTGCGAACGGATCGACCGATTCGACGGCCGCGATCTGTCCGCGCTCGCTGACGAGAATCAGGTCGGCGTCGCGCACGATCCGGCGCGACAGCCGCCGCGAGCGGTGGGTCGTCGCATCGACGCCCCGCTCGGCGAGCAGTTGCCGCATCACCGGATCGATGCCGTCGCCGTCGTTCGCGTGCACGCCGGCCGAATGGAACGTCGGACGCGGGCCGCCGCGCGACGCGGCGTGCGACTTGAACAGCATTTCCGCCGCCGGGCTGCGGCAGACGTTGGCGTGGCAGACGATCAGGATGTTCCGGAACATGGCGTCTCGTAACGAGTGACGGAAAACGGGTTACGCGCTGGCGCGCGCGGCGCCCGGCACGCGCGCGGCGACTGCCTGGCGCGAGCCCGGCCGGCCGATCGGGTGGTACTCGATACCCTGCTCGCTCATCGTCTCCGGCTCGTACAGGTTGCGGCCGTCGAAAATCACGGGCGCCTTCCACAGGCGGCCGAGCGCGACGAAGTCGGGGCTCTTGAACGCCTTCCATTCGGTGACGATCACGAGCGCGTCGGCGTCGCGCGCGGCCTGCGCCTCGTCGTCGACGAAGGACAGGCGCTCGAGCCAGCTCGGGTGATCGGCGAGATCGAGCGCGAGCACGCGGCGCGCTTCCTGCTGCGCGACCGGGTCGTACGCGGCGACGCGCGCGCCGCGCGACAGCAGCTCGGCGATCAGCTCGCGGCTCGGTGCCTCGCGCATGTCGTCGGTGTTCGGTTTGAACGCGAGGCCCCACAGCGCGAACGCGCGGCCGCTCAGGTCCTCGCCGAAGCGCGCGACGATCTTGTCGGCCAGCACGCGCTTTTGCGTCGCGTTGACCGACGACACGGCCTTCAGGATCTGCAGCGACTGGCCGTGCTCGTCGGCCGTGCGGATCAGCGCCTCGACGTCCTTCGGGAAGCACGAGCCGCCGTAGCCGCAGCCGGCGTACAGGAAGTGGTAGCCGATGCGCGGGTCGGAGCCGATCCCGCGGCGCACGGCCTCGATGTCGGCGCCGAAGCGGTCGGCGAGATTCGCGAGCTCGTTCATGAACGAGATACGCGTCGCGAGCATCGCGTTCGCCGCGTATTTCGTGAACTCGGCCGAGCGCACGTCCATGTACAGCGTGCGCTCGTGATTGCGGTTGAACGGCGCGTAGAGCTTCTTCATCAGCTCGCGGGCGCGCTCGCCCGGCACGTCGTCGTCGCAGCCGATCACGATGCGGTCCGGCCGCGTGAAATCGTCGACGGCCGCGCCTTCCTTCAGGAATTCCGGATTCGACACGACCGAGAACATCTGGTCGCCGCCGCGCTTCGCGAGCTCCTCGGCGACCGCCGCGCGCACGCGCTCGGCCGTGCCGACCGGCACCGTCGACTTGTCGACGATCACCTTGAAGCCGGTCATGTAGCGGCCGATGTTGCGCGCCGCCGCAAGCACGTACTGCAGGTCGGCCGAGCCGTCCTCGTCCGGCGGCGTGCCGACCGCGATGAACTGCACGTCGCCGTGCGCGACCGCGGCCTCGACGTCGGTCGAGAAGCGCAGGCGGCCGGCCGAGCGGTTGCGCGCGATGACTTCCTTCAGGCCCGGCTCGTGAATCGGCACGCCGCCGTCGTTCAGGATGTCGATCTTTGCCTGGTCGACGTCGAGACAGAACACGTCGTGCCCGATGTCGGCGAGACAGGCGCCGGTGACAAGCCCTACGTAACCGCTGCCGATGATAGTCAGATTCATGATGTGTCGGACCCCTTGACCAATGATTCGAAATTCGGAAAACCGGAATGCCTGCGTGACGCGGCGCGTCGGCGTCAGTACGCGTTGCTGTCGGTGAAGCCTTTCCACAGCGTCAGCACGACGATCTTGATGTCGAGCCAGAACGACCAGTTCTGCATGTAGTACAGGTCGAGCTTCACGCGCCCCATCATCTTCTCGATCTGGTCGGTCTCGCCGCGATAGCCGTTGATCTGCGCCCATCCGGTGATGCCGGGCTTGATCCGGTAGCGGAACATGTAGCCCTTGACCAGATCCTTGTAGATGTCGTCGTGCGCGAGCGCATGCGGGCGCGGCCCCACCACCGACATCTCGCCCTTCAGCACGTTGATGAACTGCGGCAGCTCGTCGAGGCTCGTGCGCCGCAGGAACCGGCCGACCGGCGTCACGCGCGCGTCGTTCTTGGTCGCCTGCGTGACCTGCCCGGCCACTTCCTGGTGCACCTTCATCGAGCGAAACTTGTAGATCTCGAACTCGTGCCCGTCGATGCCCTTGCGCTTCTGCCGAAAGAACACCGGCCCGCGCGAGGTCAGCTTGATCAGCGCCGCGATCAGCACCATCACCGGCGCGAGCGCCGTGAGCGCCGCCAGCGCGAACAGCCGGTCGAACACGAACTTCGGCAGGATCCGCACGTCGGTGATCGGCGACGCCGCGAGGTTGATCGCCGGCACGCCGAGCACCTCGACCACTTCCTGGTTGAAGAACGACAGCGTGCGCACGTCCGGAATGAAGCGGATGTTCACGAAGTCGTGGCGGAACACCGTCACGATATGGTGAATCCGGCGCTCCTCCGTGATCGGCAGCGTGAGCCACAGCTCGCTGATCGCGCGGCTGCGCACGAGCCACACCAGCGAGTCGAACTGCCGCTCGATGCGCACGTCGTCGAGCGCGACTTCGCCCGGCGCCTCGCTTTCGTCGTACACGCACACCGGGTTGAAGCCGGCTTCCGGTCGCGCCCGCATCTGCGCGATCAGCCGTCGCGCCGCGGGCGTGCCGCCGACGATCGCGACCGCCTTCAGGTTGTAGCCGCCGCGGCGCAACTGCCGCAGCACGACGTGCACGCAGGCTTTCGAGCCGGCGAGCAGCGCCATCGTCACGAGCGCCCAGTAACCGAGCCACAGCCGCGACAGGTCGCCCGACTGGTGAAAGCTGAAACTCAACAGGATGCCCGCGAGCTCGACCGCGAGCCACGCGAACGCCACGCGGACCACCAGCCCGACGAGACGCTTGCCGCGCCACGACTGGTAGATGCCGACGGCCGGAAAGAACACGACGACGAGCAGGCAATCGAACAGCACCGTCGTACGTTGCAGGTCGCTGAGCCCGATGCTGCCGTCGTGCAGCGCCGCCGCGATCAGCGCCCCCGTCACGACCATCGCGATATCGATGACTCTCGCCAGCACGCTCAACATGTCCGCTTCCTCTTTGAACAGGCGTTTGCCGAACTGCTCCTCGTGCGACCCGTGCCGCACCTTCGATTCAAACGTTGCATGACGCTATTGAAGCGACAAGAAAATTCCGCCTCAAGCGCACAAGTATTTCGAAAAATAATCGGAAATTCTTGCCGCGATCTTTTTTAATTAAATCGGCAGGTTTTCCCGAATCGGTGTGAAACGGGGATTTTTTCAGATGCATTGCGCTTCCCGCTCGCCCTTTGCAGACGGGCATGCCGGGCCGGCACCCGGAATTATTTTTTATTTTTTTATTTCCTGCCGGTGCTACCGCGGAAAATTCTCCCGACCGCATGCGCGGCGGATATCCGGCATTGGGTCCGGTTTTATTGTCGATTTACTTCATGCTACAACGACAGGCACCGACTTCAACCATGGAGAGTGTCATCATGAATGCTCCGGCAGTGGCCGCCGAAACGCGCCATTCTTCTTCCGCCGCACCCGCCGTCGGCACGCCCGCAGCCGGTACGCCCGCCGTCGGCACGCGCCTCGCCGTGCAGCCCGTGATTCTCGCCGGCGGCTCCGGCACGCGCCTGTGGCCGATGTCGCGGGAGCGCTTTCCGAAACAGCTGATCGGCCTGCTCGGCGATCATTCGCTGCTGCAGTCCACCGCACTGCGCCTCGACGGCCTGAGCGCCGATCACCCGCTGAACGACGACGTGCTGATCGTGTGCGGCGAGGATCACCGCTTCACGACCGCCGAACAGCTGCGCCTCACGGCCAAGCGCGCGACGATCATGCTCGAGCCGCTCGGCCGCGACACCGCGCCCGCGCTGACGCTCGCCGCGCTGCGGCTCGTCGCGAACGGCAACGACGCGGTGATGACCGTGATGCCGGCCGACCATGCGGTCGCGGACGTGCCGCGCTTTCACGCGGCCGTCGCGGCCGGCGTGCACTGCGCGGCGCAAGGCAAGATCGCGACGATGGGCATCGTGCCCAAGCACGCGGAAACCGGCTACGGCTACATCCGCGTCGGCGCGCCGCTCGGCGACGCCGGCACGGGCGCCCTCGACGTGCGCCGCCTCGACCGCTTCGTTGAGAAGCCGCACCTCGAACTCGCGCAGCAGTACGTCGCGTCCGGCGAATACTGGTGGAACAGCGGGATCTTCATCGTGCGCGCGTCGGTCTGGCTGAAGGCGATCCGGCAGCTCGAGCCCGCGATCTACGCGGCCTGCGAACAGGCCGTCGCCCAGGGCAAGGAAGACGGCGATTTCTTCCGCGTCGATCGCGACGCATTCGCCGCGTCGCCGTCGAACTCGATCGACTACGCGGTGATGGAGCCGCTCGCGAGCCTGCCGCAACTGTGCGAAAGCGTCGTCGTGCCGCTCGACGCGGGCTGGTCGGACGTCGGCTCGTGGGACGCGATCTGGCAGATCTCGCCGAAGGACGACACCGGCAACGTCGGCCGCGGCCACGTGCTGTTCGAAGGCGCCGAATCGACGTTCGCGCATTCGGAAAGCCGGCTCGTCGCCTGCGTCGGCACGCAGAACCTGGTCGTCGTCGAAACGCCCGACGCCGTGCTCGTCGCGGACAAGTCGCGCGTGCAGGACGTGAAGAAGATCGTCGGGCACATCAAGGCGCGACAGGGCTCCGAAGCGACCGATCACCGCAAGGTGCATCGTCCGTGGGGCCACTACGACTCGGTCGACACCGGCGAGCGCTTCCAGGTGAAACGCATCGTCGTGAAGCCGGGCGCGCAACTGTCGCTGCAGATGCACCACCACCGCGCCGAACACTGGATCGTCGTGCGCGGCACCGCGCGCATCACGCGCGGCGAAGAAACGTTCCTGCTGTCCGAGAACGAATCGACGTACATTCCGCTCGGCGTATCGCATCGCCTGGAGAACCCGGGCAAGATGCCGCTCGAACTGATCGAAGTGCAGTCGGGTGCGTATCTCGGCGAGGACGACATCGTCCGCTTCGACGATACCTACGGCAGACGGTAACGCGTCATGCACCACAGGGCGCCGCTGTAACAGCGGCGCCCGGGCAAGGCACACATGGAGACACCGGACTTCCGCGCGGGCGTCGTGGCACACGACGGCCCGCGCGCCGCACGGCAGCGGCGATCAGCCCACGCGGTACGCGTATTCGTGACGCTCCGACTGCACGGGATCGTTGCGGCTTTCCGACAACGCACCCGCGCGACGCTCGGCGATGAAGCGCTTGATGTCCGATTCCGCGCGCGCCAGCGCCGACAAACCGGCCAGCACTTCGCCTTGCGGCTCGCGCGCCGGTGCGTCGCTCGCGCCGTGTCGATCGATCCACTGGCGCGCCCAGTCGAGCGCGTACTGCTCGGCCGCCTCGGCATCGGTGAAGCGCGGGCCGATCAGGCCCGAGCGCTCGACGCGCCGGTCGTCCTGCGAGATCTCGGCCCACGCGCGATACATCAGGTTCTGCACGGGCTGCGCGATGCCGCTGATCGTATAGCCGCGATATTCATCGACCTGCGGCTCGGCCGCGGCGAAACTCGCCGACGACGCCCGCGCATGGCGCAACTCCGCGGCCGGCGCACCGGGCACCGTGAACGACACGCGAGCGCGGCCGTCCACCTGGTCGTCGCGCATCGTGCTCAACGACGACGCCCCTTCGCCCTGCCAAACGTTTGCCTGCGCAACCGGCAATTGCCACGACTCGGGGTTCTGCCAGAACACGCCGCGCAGACGGTCGTTATCGGGCACGGGCTCCGCGCGGCGAGCCGGCACGACTGCCTCCGGCGGCGGCGGAATATACGCGAACGTGCGCCCGCTGAACTGCGTCAGCACGTCGATCATCTTCAGCAGCGTGCCGTTCGCCAGCCACTCCTCGTAACGGCGGCGGCACGTCGGCCCGGACGGATAGCGGCCCGGCAGCTTTGACCAGGCTTCCCCGGTCGTCAGGATCCAGAGCACCGCGTTGGCGACGACGCGCGGTTCGGCGCGCGGACGCCCACGACGATTCAGCCGGATGGGTTCATCGGCGATCAGCGCTGAAAGGCGAAACCACTCTTCATCGTTAAGCTCATCGAAGAACATAGTCGATCTCTCCACGCAGCCAGGCCGGGGCTGCGATTGGCGGCGCCGTCGCGACACATCGCGTCGCGGGGCGGCCAGGTTGCACATTATGGTTATCCGGCGTTGTGCATACCGGGCGACACCGCACTTTCACGGTGCCGCGATTCCCGGCAATGGCGCACAAATCGCGGTCTCACTCCAATGTGGGAATTTTTGTGCACGAAGCATACCATCCCTAGGGTTTATCTCAATATGACAATGACTTAATGTTACGCACTGAAACAACCTGCCATGGGCGAGCAATCCATTTACGCTTGAATTTTTTTGCGGGATCTTTATGCCGATCGCTGCAAAGGCCCGTCTGGCGGGGCGCCTCAGCGTCTGAAGAATGCCGTCGAACCGGCTGTTACCGTCTGATCCGACCCCGATCGGCAACAATCTCCGGGATTACTTCGGGAAATCGGTAAATCAGGGGAAAATTCGTAACAAGATATTCACGGATCGGTAAATCATTCAATTTGCGTTGAATCAAATTATCTCTCCGCACAATCTCTTTATTGTTTCTCTGCGGGTAATGAAAATACGCTGACGTAGCGCGACCAATGTGTCCCCGCATGCAAATCCGTCACGCTTGTTACATCTTCGCGGGGACCGGCAAGCGGCCGCGCCGCGCGGCATGTGGCGCGGCCGTTGCAGGCCGGAACGGAAAGGAGGAAGCCGGCGTGGTGAACAGCGCGCGACAGTGGCGGTGGCGCTAGCGCAGATCGCCGGCCAGCGACGCGGCCACGTCCGCGTCGACACGCTGCGCCGGCATCGTATAGGCCGGGTGATCGCATCCGATCGACAGCGCCGCCCCGCCCTTGAGCGCCGCGCGCATCGGCACATCGAACTCGAAGCGGACGAAGTGCACGGCCGACGTCTTCTCGGCGTTGTCGCGCTCGAGATCCTCGTCGGCGATCGCGTAGACGCTCCCGTGCCCGTCGACCCGCAGGTAGACGCGATCCTCGACTCCGATCAGCCGCGCGAGCGCCGCGCGCCGTTCGATCTCGTGCTCGTACTCGATCTGCATCGTCGCCTTCAGGTTGGTGCCGTCGGGCACCAGCGGCAGATACGCGTCGAGCTCGGCTTCGATGCCGGCCTCGTCGAAGATCTTCTCGATGTGCAGCATCTCCTGGATCTGGTAGCGGATCGTCGTCTCGTCCTCGAACAGGAAACGCAGGTGGTTGCCGAGCGCCACCGCGCGGCGGCGCTTGTACGCGACGAGCCGCGCGTGTTCGGCCTTGCGGATCTTCGCGTACGCTTCGAGCGTCAGCAGGGAGTCGCGGGTCAGCGTCATGGGTGTCCTCGTGGATGGCCGGCGGCTCAGACGCCGTACGCGCGGCGCAGCAGCGTCAGCGGATGCGCGAGCGGCGCCGGCGGCACCCCGCTCTCGTCGATGCCCTGCACGATGTGATGGCCGGCGAGCGCGCAGTCGGACGACACGACATCCGGCCGAGGCTCGGCCATCGCCTTGAACACGGGCGCACCGATCCGCATCGCGTCCGCATGGAATGCCTTCTTCACGCCGAACGTGCCCGCGTGGCCCGAGCAGCGCTCGACGACGTTCACGCGCGTGTCGGGCACGAGCGACAGTGCATCGGCCGTCTTGCGGCCGATGTTCTGCACGCGCGCATGGCACGGCACGTGATACGACACAGTGCCGAGGCCCGTCTTGAAATCGGTCTTCAGCAGCCCGTCGCGATGCCGCGCGATCACGTATTCGAACGGATCCCAGAACGCGTCGGCCACCGCGCGCACGGCTGCGTCGCCGGGGAACATCAGCGGCAGCTCGCTCTTGTACATCAGCACGCAGCTCGGGATCGCGCCGATCAGCGCATAGCCTTCGCGCGCATAGCGCTCGAGCACCGGAATGTTCACCGCCTTCTTCGCGGCGACGCCGTCGAGATTGCCCTGCTCGAGCAACGGCATCCCGCAGCAGGCTTCGCGCGTGACAAGCTCGTACGGGATCTCGTTGTGCGCGAGGATCGCGAGCAGGTCGTGGCCGATCCCCGGCTCGTTGAAATTCACGTAGCACGTCGCGTAGATCGCGACCTTGCCGGGCGTACGCTCGCCGTCGCGCACCGGCGGGCCGTCCGAGCGCCGAGCGGCGCGCCGGAACTTGCGCGGTGCGAATTCCGGCAGCCACGCGTCGCGATCGACGCCGAGCGCCGCTTCGAGCGCATGGCGCGCGGGCGGCGTGCGGTTCACCGCGTTGACCGCCTGCGTGACGACCGGAATGCCCGCGAAATGGCCGAGCGCATCGGTATTCGACAGCACCTTGTCGCGCAGCGTCGCTTCGCCGCGCTTGTAACGCGCCGCCTTGCCGCGCAGCATCAGGTGCGGGAAATCGACGTTCCATGCATGCGGCGGCACGTACGGGCATTTCGTCATGTAGCAGAGGTCGCACAGGTAGCACTGGTCGACGACCTTGCCGAACGCGGCCTTCGGCACTTCCTCGACGTCACCCGTCGGCGTGTCGTCGACCAGATCGAACAGCGCCGGAAACGCGCCGCACAGCGACACGCAGCGCCGGCAGCCGGCGCAGATGTCGAATACGCGCGTCATTTCGGCGTCGATCGCGGCCTGGTCGTAGAATGCTTCGGACTGCCAGTCGAGTGGATGCCGGGTCGGCGCTTCGAGACTGCCTTCCTTGTGGGGCATGGGGCCCTCCAGCGTGGCGCGCATGCGCGCGGACGCGCCGCCCGTGTAGTGCGGGCAGCGAGCGGCGCACGGCCGCCGGCCAGCGAAATTTTCCGACCGGGCCGTGCGGCCTTGCAGGGGGCCGCGTCAGTCGACGAGTGCGTCCAGCGCCTTCGTATAGCGGTTCGCGTGACTGCGTTCGGCCTTCGCGAGCGTCTCGAACCAGTTCGCGATTTCGTCGAAGCCTTCTTCGCGCGCCGCCTTCGCCATGCCCGGATACATGTCGGTGTATTCGTGCGTTTCGCCGGCGATCGCCGATTCGAGGTTCAGCCGCGACGAACCGAACGGCAAGCCCGTCGCCGGATCGCCGACTGCTTCGAGATATTCGAGGTGGCCGTGCGCATGGCCGGTTTCGCCTTCGGCGGTCGAGCGGAACAGCGCGGCGACGTCGTTCTGCCCCTCGACGTCGGCCTTCGAAGCGAAATACAGATAGCGCCGGTTCGCCTGCGATTCGCCCGCGAATGCGGCCTTCAGGTTGGCTTCGGTTTTGCTGCCCTTGAGTTGAGCCATTTGCGCCTCCGTTCGAGTCGGCGCGGCCGCGTGCGACGCCGGGCCGATCAGATATGTGGGGAACGATGCCGCGCCGGGCGCGCATCGTGCTCTTCAATCTAGGCGCTCGCGTTCGCATCACCCAATAGGCTTTTTCAATGCAGGCGATAGCATGGCGGCAGAGCGCGCGTACCAGGAAAACGGCGTTGCGCGGCGCGTGGCACCGCGCCCGCTCGTCAGGCGTCACGCATCCATCGCGCGCTTGAGCAGCAATTCTCGCTCGCGCTCGTTGCGCGTGAGTTCCGCCGCGCGGCGGAATTCCCGCTTGGCCTCGTCGGTGCGACCGAGCTTCGCGAGCAGATCGCCGCGCACGCTCGGCAGCCAGTGATAGCGCGCGAGCGCCGGATCGTCGCGCAGCACGTCGACGAGTTCGAGCGCCGCGGCCGGCCCGAATGCCATCCCCACCGCCACCGCGCGGTTGAGCTCGACGACCGGCGACGGCGCGACTTCGGCAAGCGCGTCGTACAGCGCGACGATCTGCACCCAGTCCGTGTCCGCCGCCTGCCGCGCACGCGCGTGACACGCGGCGAGCGCGGCCTGCAGCGCATACGGCCCGCGCACGCCGCCGAGCTTCGTCGCCCGCTCCAGCGCCGCGAGGCCGCGCCGGATCAGCAACGGATCCCAGCGGCTGCGGTCCTGGTCGAGCAGCAGCACGGGCCGGCCCTGCGCATCGATGCGTGCGTGCATGCGCGACGCCTGCAGTTCCATCAGCGCGACGAGCCCGAGCACTTCGCTTTCGTCCGGCGCGAGCCCGGCCAGCACGCGGCCGAGCCGCAACGCCTCGTCGCATAGCGCCGGACGCATCCAGTCGTCGCCCGCCGTCGCCGCATGGCCTTCGTTGAACACGAGGTAGATCACTTCGAGCACCGACGCGAGCCGCGCGGGCCGCGCATCGGCGGCCGGCACCTCGAACGGCACGTGCGCCGCCGCGAGCGTGCGCTTCGCGCGCACGATCCGCTGCGCGATCGTCGGCTCGGGCGTCAGGAACGCACGCGCGATCTCGCCCGTCGTCAGCCCGCCGAGCAGCCGCAGCGTCAGCGCGACGCGCGCGTCGGTCGACAGCACCGGGTGGCACGACGTGAAGATCAGCCGCAGCAGATCGTCGCCGATGTCGTCGTCGCGCGCGTCGGCGAGCGCGTCCGCGATGTCGGGGACGACATGCGCGTCGAGCGCGTCCATCTCGTGACCGAGCTGATCGCGCTTCGCCGCATGAAGCGACTCCTGCCGGACCCGGTCGAGCGCGCGACGCTTCACGGCCGTCATCAGCCACGCGGCCGGGTTGTCGGGCACGCCGTCGACGGGCCAGTGCTCGAGCGCGGCGACGAGCGTGTCCTGCGCCAGTTCCTCGGCCACGCCGACGTCGCGCACCACGCGCGCGGCGCGCGCGATGATCTTCGGCGCCTCGATTCGCCAGACCGCCTCGATCGCACGATGCGTCGCCTCATGCGTCACGACGCCTGCCCCTGGGCGGACGCCTCCAGCGGCATGGCCATCAGCTCCCACGTGTGGCCGTCGGGATCGGTGAACCCGTGGCCGTACATGTTCGGGTACTCGCGCGGCGCCTGCGGCGCGGCCCCGCCGGCCGCCAGCGCCTTCGCGACGAGCCCGTCGACTTCGGCACGGCTGTCGCACGACAGGCACGACAACACCTGGATGTGCGTGGCCGGATCGATGATGGTCTTGTCGGTGAAGGTCTGGAAAAACGGCCGCACGAGCAGCATCGCGAAGATCGCGTCGCTGATCTTGATGCAGGCGGCCTGATCGTTGGTATAGGCCGGCACGACTTCGAAGCCGAGCGCCTGGTAGAACGTCTTCGCGCGCGGCAGGTCGGCTACCGGCAGGTTGATGAAAACCATCTTGTGCATGACGGGTGCTCCCGGTGAGGTTGGATTCAGGCGTGGCTGCGGCCGACGTGGAGATCGCGGAACCGCTCGACCGCGTCGCTCGGCGTGAGGTCGTCGAGCTCGAACAGCGGCCGCACCTCGATCTCGCAATCGAGCTCGGCGCCGAACGGCGCGGGAAACCGGCGCGTCCATTCGAGCGCCTCGTCGCGCGAGCGCACCTGGATCAGCGTATAGCCGGCGATCAGCTCCTTCGTCTCGGCGAACGGGCCGTCGATCACCGTGCCCTTGCCGCCCGCGTAGCGCACGCGCCAGCCATGGGCGCTCGGCCTCAGGCCGTTGGCGTCGAGCAGCACGCCGGCTTTCGCGAGTTCCTCGTGATAGACCGTCATGGCCTCGACCAGCCGGTTGTCCGGCAACGCGTCGGATTCGCTGACGGCGTTCGCCCGGATCATGATCATGAATCGCATCGTTGACTCCTTGTCGTCGGTGGAAGGCGACGCCCGTTCCGCGGCGCCTTACCCGGACGACGGCCGAACGACGGCCGGATCGACACGCGCCACGACAAATCAGGGTAAATACCGAGTCGCGACGCTTACAGGAAGCACGGGCCGACCGCGCGCACCTCGACCGTGCACCATTGCGCGGCCGGGCACTGGCGTGCGATCTCGATCGCTTCCTCTCGCGTGTCGACGTCGACGAGGAAGAAGCCGCCGACCATCTCCTTCGCCTCGGCGAACGGGCCGTCGAGCAGGCGCGTCTCGCCGTCGCGCACCTGCACGCGCGTGCCGCGCTCGGAGCGCTCGAGCGACTCGACGCCGCGCAGCACGCCGCGCGCCTTCAGCGACTCGGCGAACTCGACCATCCGCGCATAGAGCGCCTGACCTTCGTCGAGCGTGCGCTCGGCGCGCTGTTCGGTCGGTTCGACAATCAACAGCATGTAAGACATGGATTTCTCCTGTGGGGGACGGGGCGCGGCGGCCTGCGCCGGGCGAGCGGCACACGACGCGCGGTGCGAAAGCGTAACAGCCGCGAAGCGGCTTGCCGCATCGTTGGCCAACCGGCACTGGCCGGACGGCCATTTCGGCCGCGGTCCGACATTTTGCCTTCAAGATGCGGTCCCGAACTGTCGGATTTTCATCCTGTGGACCGTCTCATGTCACGCCCGCTTCCCCTGTTTGCCGTCGCGCTGTTCGTGGTGTTGTCCGTCATGCCGCCCAAGGCGCTCTTCGCCCGGCCGGCCGCCGCCGCGCTGCCCGTCAGCAGCGGCTGCGGCGGCGCCGCCACGGCGATTGCCGAAATCCGGCGCGCGGGCGGCCCGTCGCCGCTCGCCGGGCAAACGGCGTCGATCGAAGCGGTCGTCACCGCGGCGTTCGGCGGCGCCGACGGCCTGGGCGGCTTCTTCGTCCAGCAGGCCGACGCACAACGCCAACACCGGCCGGGCGTCCCGGAAGGCCTGTTCGTCTACGCACCGAACGCGCGCGTGGCGCCCGGCGATCTCGTGCATATCACCGGCAAGATCGACAAGAAATACGGCCGGACGCAACTCACGCTGTCGGGCGACGTGGCCGTCTGCGCGCGCGGGCAGACGGTCACCCCGGCAGTGCTCACGCTGCCGGTCGCGTCGCCCGCCGTCCTCGCCGCGCACGAAGCCATGCGCGTACGCCTGCCGCAAACGCTGACGGTCAGCGATACCTACGAACTCGGCCGCTACGGCAGCATCGTGCTGAGCAACGGCCGGCTGCGCGCGCCGACCCAGGTCGCGCCGCCGGCCGACGCCGCCGCGCACGCCGCGGCCAACGCGCTGAACCGCATCGTGCTCGACGACGGTTCGAACCGCCGCGACCCGGCGGTCGTCCGCTATCCGCCGCCCGCACTGAGCGCCGCCAACACGCTGCGCGCGGGCTACACGGTACGCGGTGTCGAAGGCGTGCTCGAGCTGCGCTACGGCACATGGCGGCTGCAACCGGTGGCCGGCGCGGCGCCCGTATTCGAGGCCGCCGCGAACCCGCGTACCGCGGCACCGGCCCGGCATCCCGGTGCCGACGTGCGCATCGTGTCGTTCAACGTCTTCAACTATTTCAACGGCGACGGCCACGGCGGCGGATTCGACGCGCCGGCCAACCGCGGCGCGAAAACGCCCGCCGCGTTCGCGCGGCAGGAAGCGAAAATCGTCGCGGCGTTGCGCGCGCTGCGCGCCGACGTGATCGGGCTGATGGAGATCGCGAACAACGGCGACGGCGACGCGAGCGCCATCCGTCGGCTCGCCGCGCAGCTCGGCGACGGCTGGCGCGCGGTCGCCCCCGGCACCGCGCGGCTGGGCCGCGATGCAATCGCCGTCGCGCTGCTGTACGACAGCCGCGCGGTCGAGCCGATCGGGCGCGCCGCCACCGTCTCGCTCGGCCGCCGCCACCGCCCACCGCTCGCGCAGACGTTCCGGCGCATCAACGGCACACGCACGTTCACGGTCGCGGTCAATCACCTGAAGTCGAAGAACTGCCCGCATGCGAGCGGCGTCGATCTCGACCAGTCCGACGGGCAGGGTTGCTGGAATGCGGCGCGCACGCAGGCGGCCGCGCGTCTCGCCGACTGGCTCGCCACCTCGCCGACGGGCAATGCGGCCGGCGGCGTGCTGCTGATCGGCGATCTGAACAGTTATGCGAAGGAAGACCCGATTCGCACGCTCGAAGCGCGCGGCTACACGAACCTCGTCGCCCGCTTCGTCGGCGATGCTGCGTACAGCTACGTATTTCGCGGCGAGGCCGGCAATATCGACCATGCGCTTGCCACGCCGCCCCTCGACGCGCGCGTGAAGGCCGTACGGTTCTGGCACATCAACGCGGACGAACCGGTTGCGCTGCAACCCGTGCCCGATTACAAAACCGCCGCACGGCGGTCGGCTTATTACGCACCCGATGCATACCGCTCGTCAGATCACGATCCCCTCGTCATCGACATCGCGCTGGACCGGGGCGCCGCGCCACCGCCAGCAGGCACGAATCGTGCGCACCGCTCGGGCGTCGAGTAGTGCATTTGCATCAGCATCCAGCCTGCAATGGCACTATTTACCTGAGGCCCGTGGCGACGCCATATTTACCGGACCTTCACTGCGACCTGCTGCTCGACACGCTGCTTCATCCCGAGACGCGAAATTTTTTCAACCGCTGCGCGGCCCCGCGCGGCGGGCTTTCCCGGCGATCCTGCCGACGAATTGAAAATTTGTCTCGAAACTCAATGGGAGGAAGTGAATCACATGGGTTGCTGGGATTCGTCTTATCTTCAAAATGGGCCTGGAATCAAAGGAGGATAAACACCATGGCGCTTACCGACTCGATCGAACACAAGCTGGACCGCGGCCTGTCCGATATCCGCCGCACCGGCCGGCGCGTGGGCCGCACGACGCGCGCGGCTGCCCGCGATCTGCATGCCGACGTGACCGACGATCTGCGCGGGCTGGTCGATGAACTGGAAGATCTGCTGAAAAACGATGGCGATGGCGATATCGCCGCGCTGCGCAAGCGCGTGCAAGCCCGGCTCGATGAAGCGCGCGGCGCGCTCGACTACGCGTCGGGCAGCGCGGCCGCCCGGCTGCGCGATTCGGCCGAGCGCGTGTCGCAGGTCGTGCACGAGAACCCGTGGCAAACCGCCGGCGTCGTCGCGGGCCTCGCCTTCGTCGCGGGCCTGCTCCTTTCCCGCCGTTGAACGGGGCCGCGTGCACCGCCGCCCGCCCCGCCCGTCATCCATCAGACAACGAAGGAGAATCGCCATGCAGAAGTCCCTCGCCATGAAAGCCGCTGCCGCCGTGATGCTCGGCAGCCTCGCCCTCGCCGGCTGCACGACCACGTCCGACAAGCCCGATACCGCCGCGGCCAGCGCGTCCAAGCGTCAATCGATCGACGCCAGCGTGAACGCGACGCTGTCGCGTCTGTATTCGACGGTGCCGGGTTCGCGCGACCTCGTCTCGAAGGCGCGCGGCGTCCTCGTGTTCCCGAACGTGCTGCAAGCCGGCTTCATCGTCGGCGCCCAGTCCGGCAACGGCGCGCTGCGCGTCGGCGGCAGCACCGTCGGCTACTACAACACGTCGTCGCTGTCGGTCGGCCTGCAGGCCGGCGCGCAGTCGAAGGCGCTCGTGTTCCTCTTCATGACGCAGGATGCGCTCGACTCGTTCCGCAAGTCCGACGGCTGGTCGGCCGGCGCCGACGCGTCGGTCGCGGTCGTGAAGGTCGGCGCAAACGGTGCGGTCGACTCCAACACGGCCACCGCCCCGGTGGAAGTGCTGATTCTGACCAATGCAGGCCTGATGGGCGACCTGTCGGTGAACGGCACGAAGGTCACCAAGCTCAACATCTGACGACGCGGCACGCGGCCTCGCGCCGCGTTCGCTTCCCGGCAGCGCCGCGGCCCCGGCCGCGGCGTTTTCGCATGTGCGTCACGCAGCGGCTATGATGGCGGCACCTTTGCGGGCATACTCCGCATGGGCCGCCCCGCGGATGGCCGCGGCGCGTTGCTCCGCGAACCCGTGACGTTCGCGAACCGATCGCGCGCGGGGCAACGAGATTCAATCAAACCACGCATCAATCTGCGCGAATGCACCCATGGATAGCGGACACGATCACCAAAAATTCTTCTATTTCCTGCTGTTCGCGGTTACCGTCGGACTCTGCTGGATCCTCGCGCCGTTCTCCGGCGCCGTCTTCTGGGGCACCATTCTCGCGATCCTGTTCCAGCCCGTGCAGCGCTGGCTGGCCGCGCGCTTCGGCAAGCGCCGCAATCTGGCCGCGCTCGTCACGATGTCGCTGATCATCCTGATCGTGATCCTGCCGCTCGTGTTCGTCACGGCCACGCTCGTGCAGGAAATCGCGTACGTGTACCAGGAGCTCAAGGACGCCCAGCCGAACTATTCGCAGTACTTCCACGACATCATTCACGCACTGCCGACGTCGATCCAGAACCTGCTGCAGAAATACGGGCTGACCAACATCCCGGGCATCCAGAAGAAGCTGACCGACGGCGCCGCGCAGATCAGCCAGTTCGCGGCCACCCAGGCGCTCAGCATCGGTCAGAACACGTTCCAGTTCGTCGTGAGCTTCGGCGTGATGCTGTACATGGTGTTCTTCCTGCTACGCGACGGCGGCGAGATCGGCCGCCGCGTGCGGCGCGCGCTGCCGCTCGACGAAGAGCACAAGAACCTGCTGCTCGCGAAATTCACGACCGTCGTGCGCGCGACCGTGAAGGGCAACATCGCGGTCGCGCTCGTGCAGGGCGCGCTCGGCGGCCTGATCTTCTGGATCCTCGGGATCGAGGGCGTCGTGCTGTGGGGCGCGCTGATGGCATTCCTGTCGCTGTTGCCCGCGATCGGCGCGAGCCTCGTGTGGGTGCCGGCCGCGCTCTACTTCCTGATGATCGGCGCGGTCTGGAAGTGCGTGATCCTCGTCGCGTTCTGCGTCGGCGTGATCGGCCTCGTCGACAACCTGCTGCGCCCGATCCTCGTCGGCAAGGACACGAAGATGCCCGACTGGGTCGTGCTGATCTCGACGCTCGGCGGAATGGCGCTGTTCGGCATCAACGGCTTCGTGATCGGGCCGCTCGTCGCCGCGCTGTTCATGGCGAGCTGGGACATCTACGCACGCGCCGAACACGGCGAATGACCCGCGTCCGTCCGCCGGTGCTCCGCATGCGGGCGGAGATCGCCGCTCAGGGATGACCGATATGGATCACGACGGGCGCCACGGCGCCCGTTGCTTCATCCGCCGCAATCGTCATCACGCCGCCATACGGGCCGACGCGCTGAATCTGGCCCGGCGCCAGCCGCACGCTTCGCCCGGTGTGCGCATCGCGCCACGTTGCGCGCACCGCCGCGCCGCCGTCCGGCGCGAACGGCGCGCCGTCGGGCCCGACCAGCGCCACCTGCGCACCGGCCAGGCGCCGGCCGTGCGTATCGAACCGGAGCGTGGCCGTTGCCTCGCCGTTGGCCGTCTCCCGTGCGTCGACGAGCACGCCCGCCGGGGCATCGAGCGTCACGTCGTAGAGATCGACGAGCGAGCCGGTGAATCGCACGACGCCATCCGGCGCGGGCTGCCCGGCTGCCATCGCGTTCGACATGGCAGTCGACATCGCGAGTACGACACCGAGCCCGACCACCGTCCTCCGTACGCCCCCGGCGCGCGATGCCGCTGCCGATCCCGACCGCTTCGCGTTGTTCCGCATGTTTCCTCTCCTCTGCCGCGTCACCAGAAAAACAGGCGGCGTGACGCGTCGGTCACGCCGCCTGTCTGCTGGCAATCACTTTAGGGAGAGCGGCCGGGACAATATATGGGACAAGTCCTAAACTGCAGCCGGGTTGATCGAACTCAGTGCAATCGACATCGCCCCGCGGCCCGATGCGAGCGGCGTTGCACGCCCGTCACGCGTCCGGGTCGACCCGCAGCACGAGCTTGCCGCGATGGTCGCCGTCGAACAGCCGGTTCAGCACGTCGGGCGCGTTTTCGAGCCCATCGGCCACGGTTTCCTCGGCCTTGAGCCGGCCGTCGCGCAGCCAGCCCGCGAGCGTCTGCACGGCTTCGCGGCTCTTGCGGTAGTCGAGGATCAGGAAGCCGCGCATCGTCAGCCGCTTCGAGATCAGCACGCCGACGTCGTCGGCCGCGCGGCCGCTGTTGTAGTTCGAGATCACGCCGCACAGCGCGACGCGCCCGCCGATCACCATCCGCGACAGCACCGCGCGCATCACCTCGCCGCCGACGTTCTCGAAGTTCACGTGCACGCCGTCCGGCGTCGCCGCCTTCAGTTGCTGGCGGAAATCGTCGGCCTTGTAGTCGACGGCCGCGTCGAAGCCGAGCGTCTCGGTCAGGTAGCGGCACTTGTCCGCGCCGCCCGCGATGCCGACCACCCGCGCGCCGTGAATCTTGCCGATCTGCCCCGCGATCGAGCCGACCGAGCCGGCCGCCGCCGACACGACGAGCGTTTCGCCCGGCTGCACCGGCGCGATGTCGGTCAGCCCGTAGTACGCGGTCAGCCCGCTCATCCCGCACGCGCCGAGCAGCGTCGGCAGCGGCAGGCCCGACTGCGCGGGCAGCTTCACGAGCTGCGCGGCCTGCCCGGCCGGCACGACCGCGTAGTCCTGCCATCCGACGAGCCCCTGCACGAGATCGCCTTCGGCGAAACCCGCGTTGCGCGACGCGACCACGCGGCCGATACCGAGCGCACGCATCACCTCGCCGATCGCGACGGGCGGCAGGTACTGCGGCACGTCGCTCATCCACACGCGGTTGGTCGGGTCCATCGACAGATACAGCACGCGCACGAGCACCTCGCCGTCGGCAAGCGCCGGCACCGGCGTCTCGACGAGCGAAAAATGTTCGCGGCCGACCCGCCCTTCCGGGCGCGTCTTCAGCAGCAGCTGGCGGTTCACGGGTGTCGTCATGCTGTTCTCCTCCAATCGTTGTGGTTCGGGATGCGCGTCAGACCGCGCACATGCCGCCGTCGATCACGAGTTCGGCGGCCGTCACGAAGCGGCTCTCGTCGGACGCGAGATAGACGGCCGCATGCGCGACGTCGTCCGGCTCGCCGAGCCGGCGCAGCGGAATGCCGCGCGCGAGCTTGCGCGTCGCGTCGCGTTCGCCGAGCGACTGGAACAGCGGCTCGACGATTCCCGTGCGGATGAACGCCGGGTGAATCGAATTGCAGCGCACGTCGATCTCGCGGCGCGCGCAGTCGATCGCGACCGATTTCGTCAGCGACGCGACCGCCGCCTTCGACGCGTTGTACGCGGTGAAATCCGGTTCGACCTTGAACGCGGCGACCGACGAGATGTTGATGATCGACGCCGGGTGGCTCTCGGCCAGATACGACAGCGCATGCTTGCAGCCGAGCACGATGCTCTCGACGTTGATCGCCATCACGCGCCGCCATTCGTCCAGCTCGATTTGCGCGGGCGAGCCGATCGAGCCGACGCCCGCGTTGTTGACCAGCACCGACAGCCCGCCCATCGCATCGACCGCCTGCGTGAGCAGCGCCTGCCAGCGCGCTTCGTCGCGCACGTCCTGGGTCGCGGCGAACGCGACCGGCGTCTCATGGCCCGCGTTGAGTTCCTGCGCGAACGCATCGAGCACCACCGCTTCCGCGATGTCGGTGACGAACACGCGCGCGCCGTGCTCGACCATCCGGCGCGCGATCGCGCGGCCGAGGCCGCCCGCAGCGCCCGTGATGTATGCGCACTTGCCGGCGAGGCGCGGGGAAACGATTGTCATGGGCCTGCTCCTGTCGTGAATCGTCGTCGCGGAACGCTGCCGCGACGGGGTTTTCGTGCCTGCCGGGCCGCCGCCGGCCGACGTGCGTCGGTTACCGGTACGCCGGCATGACGGCGCACCGCACGTTTGCGCGAGTATATCGAGATAAGCGCGACGCACGCCGGACCGGCCCGGTACGACAGCCAGCGTACGCGAACGCGGCCGATCGATGAAATGAATATTCGTGATGCCCGGTCATAAGCGCCGTGCATGGCTGGCGCGTCGCCGCGCCGATGCGCGAAGCGGCGGGCGCGGCCGGACGCGCGCACGAGCCGTGCCAGTCGATTATCGGCATGACGGGCGTTGGGTTGCGCATCAAGGAGAACGCAATCGGGAAGATGAACCGGCGGCGAGGCATCGTGCCCTCCGCCGGAAAGCGCCGGACGAACGCCGGCGGCAAGAAAGCGGCGCCGAAGCGCCCGCCGTGGCCCGAAAGTCAGAAGCCGTCGCCCGACGGCGCGCGCACGAACGCGCAGAGCTGCGGCGAATGCGTGTCGATCATCTGCTGGAACGGCGCACGGTGCCCGTACGCGATACCCGACACGAGCAACAGGCAGACCGCCGCGACGCGCGGCGAGAACGTGCGCTGCCGCGCGCCGTCGTAGCCGCGCAGGAACACCAGCGCGACCAGCGCGCCGAGCATCCAGCCGACGGCGACTTCCGGCACGGTATGCGAGTGATCGAACACGCGCGCGACGGCCGTGAGCACGCCGACGGCCAGCCCGGCCGCGATGCCCGGCGCCTTGCCCGGCCGGAACGCTTGCCACAGCATCGACAGCGCCACCGTCCAGACGGACGTCGACAGCATCGTGTGGCCGCTGATCACGCGGAAATCGAACTGCGCGAGCTCGATGCCGCATCCGGCGTACAGGATCTTCGTGGCACCGACGAGCCCCATGCCGGCGGCCAGCAGCAGGCCCCAGCGGGCGGCGAGTCGCCAGTCGGTCAGCGCGAGCCACGCCGCGCAGGTCAATGCGATCGGCAAGGTCAGCGCGGCATCGCCGATGTTGCTGATTTCACTCCACATGACGGACTTCGGAGACGATCGAAAGGCCGCAGTTTACCGCATGCGCGCAGCGCACCTGTGTCAGCCTGTGACAGGCTGTATCAGCCCGCGACACCGGTAATCAACAGCAGGTTCGTGCCGGTGATCACGCCGAACAGCGCCCACGCGAGCACCTGCATCCCGCGGCCGATCGCGTGTTCGCCCATCGTGCGGCGATCGCTGACCGAGCGGATCAGCGGCCACATCGCGAACGGCAACTGCAGGCTCAGCAGCACCTGGCTCCATACGAGCAGTTGCCCGACCGAGCCGTCGCCGAGCCACAGCACGCCGATCAGCGCCGGCACGAGCGCGAGCCCGCGCGTGATCAGCCGGCGCTGGTAGCACGGGATCTTCGTATGCAGGAAACCGTCCATGATCACCTGGCCGGCGATCGTGCCGGTCAGCGTCGAGCTCTGCCCCGACGCGAGCAGCGCGATGCCGAACAGCAGCGCGGCCGCGCCGCCCGCGATCGGCGTGATCAGCCGGTATGCCTGTTCGATGTCGGTCACGTTGTGCTGGCCCGTCGCATGGAATGCCGCGCCCGCGACGACGAGGATCGCCGCGTTGACGAGCATCGCGACGAACAGCGACACGCAGGTATCGATGCGCACGAGCGCGAGCGTGTCGCGGATCACGCCGCGCGTGCCGCCGACGACGTGCCGCGTCTGCACGACCGACGAATGCAGGTACAGGTTGTGCGGCATGATCGTCGCGCCGACGATGCCGAGCGCGAGCACGATCGCATCCTTGCGGTCGTGGCCGGGATCGCCCGGCACGAGCCCGCCGACCACCGCATGCCAGTCGGGCGGCGTGATCGCCACCTGCGCGACGAAGCAGAACGCCATCGTCGCGATCAGCCCGAGCACGATCGCCTCGATCTGCCGGAACCCCTTGCCCTGCAGGCCGAGCACGATCACGGTGTCGAGCGCGGTCAGCACGACGCCCCACGCGAGCGGCACGCCGAGCAGCAGCTTGAACGCGAGCGCGCAGCCGAGCACTTCCGCGATGTCGCACGCGATGATCGACACTTCGGCGGTCATCCACTGCACGACGCGGCCGAACCGGCCGTAGCGGTCGTAGCTCGCCTGCGCGAGATCCTTGCCCGCGACGAGGCCGAGCCGCGCCGCGAGCATCTGCAGGAAGATCGCCGCGATGCTCGAGAACGCGACGACCCACAGCAGCGAATAGCCGAACTGCGAGCCGGCCTGGATATCGGTCGCCCAGTTGCCGGGGTCCATGTAGCCGATCGCGACCAGCAAGCCGGGGCCGAAGAAACGCCTGAGCTTCTGCCAGCGCGGCGCGGCGGCGTCGATCGTGATGCTGCCCTTTACTTCCGACGGGCAGAAAGGGGCGGTGGCGGTAGAGGGGAGGAAGGGCATGGAAACCGGGAATCGAGGTCGCGACACGACGATTCTACGGGTATCCGTCCCGTTTTCCCGCGCGCGGTCGCGCACGCGTCGCAATTCGCCCCGTCGCCGTCGCAACACGCGGCGGCGTGCCCGTCATACGAAACGGGCGACGCCGCGCGGTGCGCGAGGATTTTTTCCCGCTCGGCGACGCGATATTCGGTCGGCGACATCAGCAGGCGCTGGCGAAACAGCTTCGCGAGCCGCTCGCCGCTGCCGAACCCGGTGCGCCGCGCGACCTTGTCGGCCGGCAGCGTCGTATGGATCAGCATGTGGCACGCCCGTTCGAGCCGCACGTGCTGGACGAACTCGGTCGGCGTCACGCCGATTTCCTTCTTGAAGCGCCGCAGGAAATTGCGCTCGCTCATCGCGGCCGCCTGCGCGGCGTCCGCGACCGAGATGCGGTTCACGCTCTGCGCGCGCAACCGCTGCGCGGACATCCGGATCGACGGGCTCGCGCTCAGTTCGCGGAACGCCCACATCGACTGCACGTAGCGCTGCTCGACCGGCCGCGCCATGTTGCTGGCGATTTCCTGCGCGGCGCCGTCGCCGAGGTCGGCGCGGAACATGTCGAGCGCGGCGGCGAACACGTCGGTCTCGCCGGCCGGCGATTCGATCGTCGTGGTAACGCGGTGCCCGGCCCTGCCCGGCCGCCCGTCGACCGACGCCGGCGGCCGCCGCGTGGCGGCGAGCGCGGGCAGATCCATCGCGTCGACGATCCAGCGCGCCTGCTGGCGAATGTCGGCCAGGCGCCGCTGCAATGCGTCGTCCCAGTTGACGGCCGCGCGCTCGCCATGAAGATGAAAGAACGCGAGCGCACGGCGGCTGTGTTCGTCGCCGAGCGGATCGGCCGCGATTCTCACGCCGGACGACGACTGCAACAGTCCCCCGCTTTCGGATACGTACTTGAGCTGGTAATCCACGCCGTACCCATGCAGGCGATTCGCCAGGTTGAAGGCCTCGCCAAGACGCGCGGCCTGGGCCAACGAAAACCCCGTGCTCAAATAGATGATGACCCACCGCTGATCTGCTGCATTCACTGGCCAAGCCCCCGACTTGTTCGACTTCTTCTAATACCGTCGAACTGTCAGGCTTATATTTGGTTTGAATGCGTGCGACAGGACGGCTATCCCGAAATATGAAGCGACGGCATCTTAGCCGAACGGGTAGCGCCTTTGGCGCGAAATGGCCGACGGGGACAGCATGATGGCGGATTACTACAGGCTGCCGCGCGCCGCTGGTATGCCGACACTGAAACGCGTATGCGATGCGGCCGATTATTGCAGCCGCCATGTTCAATGACGAGTGTGTCCGATGGCGTCGTGCATCGGCAAAGCGAACGCTCGCGTATCGGCGCGAACGGCATCGACGTGCATCGAACGCGTGCGATCGCGTCGCACGCCGACGGGCGCATCCGTTGCCCGCGCATCCGTTGGAATCGATCGGTCCTTCACCACGCCGCCCGCGCGCCGCACGTCACGCAACCGGCCGTCACGCATGCGCTCAACCCGCTGCGCGCGCATTTCGACGATCCATTCCCGCTGCTCGCGTACTGGCACGAGTCACGCGACACCGACCGAGCGCATCAGCGGGTGCGCGAACGCATCGTCGCGTGCGTGGGCGGCAGCGCCGGCATCGCCGACGCATCGCGCGCTGCGCACGCGTGCTCGACCGGGAAGGTATGCTGGCGGCTGCACGCCGCCACACGGCGCCTTCTTTCCTCGATCCGCTTACCGGAGACTTGCCATGTCGCTCATCCACGCCGCCGCCGTCCCCGATGCCGACGCACCCGACTACGTCGTCCAGTTGCAGGCCGGCACGCATGCGCTGACCGGCGACGAGGCACCGCGCGAAGGCGGCCAGGATCGCGGGCCGGCGCCGTACGAGTTCGTCCTGGCCGGGCTCGCGCAATGCACGGCCGCGACGCTGCGCATGTACATGCAGCGCAAGACGTGGCCGGCCGCGCGCATCGCGGTGCGCACCGAGCTGCATGCCGATCGCGAAGGCGTGCAGTACGTGCGCCGCGTCGTGACGCTCGACGGCCCGCTCGACGACGCGCAACGCCAGCGTCTCGCGGAGATCTGCGAGAAAACCCCCGTGACGCAGTTCATCAAGCGCGGCACGCGGATCGAGACGACGTTGAACTGACGCACTGACGCACCGACGCACGCCGCAGGCACTCACGCACGGCGCTCGAACGCTTGAAAAACGGAACGGGCGGGCCGCGCATCCAGCGCGACCCGCCCGTTCGTCGATCCCGCCCGACGCTTACAGTCCGAGCGCGGACAGATCCAGCTTGCCGTCCTTCATCGGCGGGCACCAGAAATACGCGCCCGTCAGCGGCCGCGTGAAGCGGAACAGGCCATCGACGATCCCGTCTTCCGCGCCGCTCATCCGGCGCATCTGCACGTCGAATGCGCGGAACGAGCAGCCGAACGCGACGAAGTAGAGGCCCGCCCGGCGCGTGTCCGACCACGGCGACGAACGGCGCAGCATGAACGCCTCGGGCGCGAAGCTTTCCTGCGCGGTGCGCTTCACGTGCGCGAATTCGGGCGCGTCGTCGAGTTCCTCGTTGTCCGAACGGCGGCGCCCGATGATGTCGTCCATCTCGCCCGACGGGATGCGCTCCATCTGGTCGAAGTCGTGCACCCACTGCTGCACCGCGACGAAGCTCGAGCCGTCGAGCCCCGCGCCCTGCCCCGTCACGATCGCCGCGGCCACCGCGTCATCGCCTTCCGGATTCTCGGTGCCGTCCTCGTAGCCGGACAGGTCGCGATCGTTCGAATAGCGGAAGCCGTCGACGGCGTCCTGCAGCACGAACGCCGGCGCCAGCGCGCGTTCGATCGCCCGCGCGCGCAGCACGATCTCGCCGCGGTCGTCCGAGCGCAGCCACACCCACACGTCGGCCGGCGTGATCGGCAGCGTGCGGTCGTTCACGGAGAACGCGGGGTACTCGGTGAGTCCCGGCACCGGGTGCCCGAGATAGGCAGCCAGCGCGTGCCCGAAGCCGACGACCGTGTCGCGTCCGTCGGCGATCTCGCGCAGCGCGGCCAGCGCCGCCGCGATATTGCCGTCATTCGACATCGTGAAAGTGAGGTATCGGGCTGCCGTATCGATCGGAGCCAGGATGCCTTGCTGAACGTCGCTCATCGTTTCCTCGGGAATGGTTCGGAGTGAATCTGTGCGGGCCGCATCGTCGCGCGCCGCGGACGCGCAAGTGTAATCGATGCGCCTGCCGGCCCCGTGCCCGCCATCGCGCAACGTACGCGAAAAGGGGCCAAAACCCCGAATACTAACCGTATCGACGCCGCAACGCCGCATTCGTCAGACGTTGCGGCGCGCGCGACACTCCTGATAAAATCGCGACACGTCTTTTTTCGGCGTCCTTTCAACCGTTCACTTCAGGGAGGTGCAGATGTTCCGAATGCCAGCAACCTTCCCGAACGTGGTCCCACGGCGCAGCTGATCCAGCCCGCCGTCCGCGCCGGCTCCCGAGTTTTCCGCTAACCCGTCAGCCGCGCTTTTCCCGACAGCCCGTTTCGTTCCGCCCGCGTGTTTCGCGCGGCCCGGCTGTTGCGTTTTCGACGTTCTCCGAACCGGAAAGTCCCGTCGCGCGATGCGCCGGGCAACGATACATGACCAGAAAAACCTCCCATCTGGGCGGCCACGCATTCCAGGCCGTCTTCGGCTTCACCGTCCGTTACTGGCGCAAGCAGCCGGCGCGCATCGCCGCGGTCGCGAGCCTCGCGCTGCTCGCCGCGCTCGCCGACGTCCTCACGCCGCTGTTCGCCGGCCGCCTCGTCGACGCGCTGTCGGCCGGCCTGACCGACCGCGCCGCCGCGTGGCATTCGGCCCTCGCCGCGTTCGGCACGCTGGCCGCGCTCGGCATCGGCGCGACCGTGCTGCGCCAGGGCGTCTACCTGAACATCATCACGCTCACGCTGAAGATGATGAGCGAGATCGCCGCCGCGTCGTTCCACCGCGTGCAGCGCTTCTCCACCGACTGGCACGCGAACAGCTTCGCGGGCTCGACCGTACGCAAGATCACGCGCGGGATCTGGGCGCTCGACCTGCTCAACGACACCGTGCTGATCGCGCTGCTGCCGTCGGTCACGATGCTGGTCGGCGCGACCGTGCTGCTCGGCACGCACTGGCCCGTGATGGGGCTCGTCGTCGGCGCGGGGTCGCTGCTGTACATCGCGGTGACGGTCGCGGTGTCGCTCGGCATCGTCGCGCCGGCCGCCCGGCTCGGCAATCTGTGGGATACGCGCATGGGCGGCGCGCTCGCCGACGCCGTGAGCTGCAACGCGGTCGTCAAGGCGTTCGGCGCGGAAACGCGCGAGGAAGCGCGGCTCGCGCGCGTGATCGGCAAATGGCGGCAGCGCACGCGCCGCACGTGGGTGCGCGGCACGTTCAACGGCGGGCTGCAGGGTGCGATGCTCGTCGCGATGCAGGCCGCGATGATCGGCGTCGCGCTGCGTCTGTGGATGAACGACGAGGCGAGCGTCGGCGACATCGCGTTCGCGCTGACGATGTTCTTCATGCTGCAGGGCTATCTGCGCGACGTCGGCATGCACATCCGCAACCTGCAGCGCTCGGTGAACGACATGGAAGAACTCGTCGCGCTCGAACGGCAGCCGCTCGGCATCGACGATCGCCCCGGCGCGCCGGCCATCCGCATCGATCGGGGCGAGATCCGCTTCGAGCACGTGACGTTCCGCTACGGCAACCACCCGGTGCCGCTGTACGACGATTTCTCGATGCGGATCGCACCCGGCGAACGCGTGGGCCTCGTCGGCCATTCGGGGTCGGGCAAGACGACGT
Organism: Burkholderia sp. AU16482; assembly: GCF_002223285.1. Taxonomy (NCBI): domain Bacteria; kingdom Pseudomonadati; phylum Pseudomonadota; class Betaproteobacteria; order Burkholderiales; family Burkholderiaceae; genus Burkholderia; species Burkholderia sp. AU16482. Next base: position 458,886 of record NZ_NKEY01000006.1, on the reverse strand, counting down.
TCATCAAGCTGATCCAGCGCCTGTACGACGTGTCGGGCGGCCGCATCACGATCGACGGGCAGGACATCGCGCAGGTGCGGCAGGATTCGCTGCGCAGCCAGATCGCGATCGTCCAGCAGGAGCCCGTGCTGTTCCACCGCACGCTCGCGGAGAACATCGCGTATGCGCGCCCCGGCGCGAGCCGCGCCGACATCGAGCGCGCCGCGCGGCTGGCCAGCGCGCACGACTTCATCGCCGCGCTGCCGGACGGCTACGACACGCTCGTCGGCGAACGCGGGATCAAGCTGTCGGGCGGCGAGCGCCAGCGCGTCGCGATCGCGCGCGCGTTCCTCGCCGATGCGCCGATCCTGATCCTCGACGAAGCGACGTCGAGCCTCGACAGCGAAAGCGAGCTGCTGATCCAGCAGGCGATGGAGCGGCTGATGGTCGGCCGCACGACGCTCGTCGTCGCGCACCGGCTGTCGACCGTGCGCGCGCTCGACCGGCTGCTGGTGCTCGATCGCGGCAAGGTGATCGAGGAAGGCAATCACGATGCGCTGATCCGCATCGACGGCGGCATCTATCGCCGGCTGTTCGAGCGGCAGGCGCTGGAGCTGGCGAAGGGGCTCGCCGATTCGCCGCGCCGCATGGTAGATCGCGACGCCGGGCCGCTGGGCGAACCGGTGGAGGCTTGACGCCAGCGCGTCGCGATGCGGCCCGGCAGCGCGGTCATCGCCGCCGGGCCGTGTCGTCGGCAATCGGTTCCGGATCGAGGCCGTGCCAAGCGCACGGCCTTTTTCGTGCTCGCGGATCTTGCGCGGCGGCACCGGGCCGCGCGCCGCGTCCGCCGCCAGGATCACTTATCATGTCGGCCAGGCAATTCGCGACGAAAGGCAGACCATGTTTACAGGCATTGTTCAGGGTGTTGGCACCATCAACGCCATCAAGGATCACGGCGAGCTGAGGACGTTCAGCATCGAATTCCCCGAGCGCTTCACCGACGACATCGAGATCGGCGCGAGCGTGTCGGTCGATGGCGTGTGCCTGACGGTGACGACCATCCATTCGCCGGCGCTGATCGACTTCGACGTGATGCTGCCGAGCCTGCGGATCACGACGCTCGCCGACCTTACGACCGGCGCGCGCGTCAACGTCGAGCGGGCCGCGAAGGACGGCGCGGAGATCGGCGGGCATCCGCTGTCCGGTCATGTCGATTTCACGGGGACCATCGCGCACATCGCGTCGTCCGAGCACAACCGGATGATCCGCATCGGCGTGCCGGCCGAATTCAAGCGCTACGTGTTCGCGAAGGGCTATATCGCGATCAACGGCTGCAGCCTGACCGTGTCGGACGTCAATCGCGACGAAGGGTGGTTCGACGTCTGGCTGATTCCGGAAACGCGCCGCGCGACCACGTTCGATGCGAAGGGCGTGGGCGACAAGGTCAACATCGAGATCGAGCGCAGCACGCAGGTCGTCGTGGATACGATTCGCGAGTCGGTCAAGGAAACGCTCGGCGAATTGAATGGCGTCGTCACCGCGCTGCTCGCGGAAAAAGGCATCGATATCGAGGAACTGCTGGCGCGTAACGTCGCGCGGCTGCCGAAGCAGTAAGCGCGATGCCCGCGTGCCAGGTGATCCGCCGGATCACCGGGTACGGGATATCGCATCGCGCCGCGGCGATCGAACGACATCGGCCGCGGCCACCCGTCACTCCCCCTCCACCCGCGCCCCCTTCCCCACCGCCACGCGCTGCGCGCGATAAATCCCCGCGTGCCCGGAAAACAGATACGCGACGACACAGGCGACGATCGCATACACGCCGATATCCGCGCCGAACAGTTCGATCGCCATGATCGTCGACGCGATCGGTGTGTTCGCGGCGCCCGCGAACACCGCGACGAAGCCGAGCCCCGCGAGCACGGGTACCGGCAGCGCCAGCACCTGGCCGAGCGCATTGCCGAGCGTCGCGCCGATGTAGAACAGCGGCGTCACCTCGCCGCCCTTGAACCCGGACGCAAGCGTGACGACGGTGAACGCGAACTTGCCCGCGAAATCGTAAAGCGGCAGCGGGCCGTGAAACGCGGCCTCGATCGTCGGGATGCCGAGGCCGAGATACTGCGGCACGTTCAGCACGGTCGCGGCCACCGCGACCAGCAGGCCGCCGATCACCGGCTGCAGCGGCGCATGGCGGATCACGCGGCGAAACCACGCGGTCAGCGCATGCGTCGCAAACGCGAACAGCCGCCCGACCACGCCGAACGCGATGCCCGCGACGACCGTCACGGCGAGCCCGGTCACGGTGACGGCCGGCACGGATGGAATCGCATAGGCCGTGTGATGGACGCCCCACGCGCGGCACACGACGTCCGCGACGATCGCCGACGCGACGCAGGTCAGCAACGCGTCGTAGCGCAGGCGCCCGATCGCGAGCACCTCGAGCCCGAACACGGCGCCCGCGAGCGGCGTGCCGAACACCGACGCGAAGCCGGCCGCGATGCCGCCCATCAGCAGCACGCGGCGATGCTCGCGATCGAGGCGGAGCACGTGCGTGATGCGATCGGCAAGCGCGCCGCCCATCTGCACGGCCGTGCCCTCGCGCCCGGCCGAGCCGCCGAACAGGTGCGTGACGACGGTCGCGACGAGCACGAGCGGCGCCATCCGCTTCGGCACGAGCGCCTTCGGGTCGTGAATCTCGTCGATCAGCAGGTTGTTGCCGCGCGCGACCGACTGGCCGAATCGATGGTAGATCCAGCCGGTGGCGAAGCCGGCGGCCGGCAGCCCCCACAGCAGCCACGGATGGGCGACGCGCGTACCGGTCGCCCAGTCGAGCGCGATCAGGAACAGCGCGGAAGCCGTGCCGGCGAGCGCGCCGAGCAGGGCCGAAAGCGCGAGCCAGCGGCACACGTAGCGCACGGTCGCGAAAAAATCGGCAGAAGTCGTGAAAAACATGATTTCCCAGATTCGACGGAACATCAAAACCTGGGCGGCAGAATACCGGATGGACGGCCTGCGACCTCCTGACGACCCAGGAACACGCAGGCATCATCAGCCGGGCAAACCGGCGGTTGAGGGCCGCACCGCGCGCGCCACGCGCCGGGAACGACCGCAGGGAGGCATGCCATCTCCGCAGGCGGCAATTGTACGCGACGGCGCGCCACGCACACAATGCAGACGCCGCCGGGCCGCTGCGAAACGACGGCGCCTGCCCGCTGCGCCGTCAGTCGCGCGGCGCGAGCGCGATCCGCGCGATCAGCCGGGGCGCGATCTGCTCGAGCGGCAGGATCGCCGACGCCGCGCCGATCGCCGCGGCCGCCTTCGGCATCCCGTACACGGCGCTCGTCGCCTCGTCCTGCGCGATCGTGTACCAGCCCTTCGCACGCATCGCCTTCAGGCCGAGCGCGCCGTCGCGCCCCATGCCGGTCAGCAGCACGCCGAGCGCCTCGCCCTGCCAGCCGTCCGCGACGCTGTTGAAGAACACGTCGATCGACGGCCGGTACGGCGTGTCGGCCGGATGCCGCGTATAGCCGAGCACGCCGCGCGGCGACAGCGTCAGATGGTCGTTGGTCGCCGCGAGCAGCACCGTGCCCGCTTCCGGCACGCTGCCCTCCCGCGCGACGCGCACCGGCAGCCGCGTGTAGCCGTCGAGCCATTCGGCCATGCCGTACGCGAATGCCTGGTCGACGTGCTGGACGATCACGATCGCGGCCGGAAAATCGGCCGGCAGCGCGCGCAGCAGCGCGGTGAGCGCGGTCGGCCCGCCCGCCGACGCGCCGATCGCGACGAGCGTCGGCTGGCCGCGCGCGGACGCGGGCCCCGGCGGCACGAGCGCCGCGGAGCGGCTTTCGAGCAGCCGGCCGATCTGGTCGATCTTCGCGAGCAGCGCCTGCGGCGACGCGTCGGTCGACAGCCCGAGCGCGAGCGTCGGCGTGTCGACCGCGTCGAGCGCGCCCGCGCCCATCGCCTCGTACACCGACGACGTATTGGCGCTGACGCTCGCCGTCACGATCAGGATCGCGCACGGCGCGCGCGCCATGATCCGGCGCGTCGCGGCGACGCCGTCGACCTTCGGCATCACGAGATCCATCAGCACGACGTCGGGCGGGTGCGCGACGCAGAAATCCACCGCCTCGTCGCCGTCGGTCGCGACCCACAGCACGCGATGGTCCGCGCGCAGCGCGATCACGCGGCGCAGCGCCTCCACGGCCAGCGGCAGATCGTTGACGATGCCGATGTTCATTCTCGCGCGTCCCCGATCAGGTCGTGCACGGCATCGAGCAGCGCTTCGTCGTGGAAGCTGCTCTTCGCAAGGTAGTAATCGGCGCCGGCGTCGAGCCCGCGGCGGCGATCCTCGTCGCGATCCTTGTACGACACGATCATCACCGGCACGCGCTTGAGCATCGGGTCGCCCTTGATCAGCGTGACGAGTTCGATGCCGTCCATGCGCGGCATGTCGACGTCGGTCACGACGAGATCGAACGCATCGCTGCGCACCGCGTTCCAGCCTTCCATCCCGTCGACCGCGACCGTCACGTCGTAGCCGCGCTTTTCCAGCAGCTTGCGTTCGAGCTCGCGCACCGTCAGCGAATCGTCGACGACGAGCACGCGGCGGCGCCGGTCGGCGAGCGCGAGCTGCGGATCGCGCGAGACCCGCGCGAGCTGCCCGCCGCGCACGAGCTTGTCGACCGAGCGGATCAGGTCCTCCACGTCGACGATCAGCACCGGGTCGCCGTTCTCGAGCAGCGCGCCGGCCGCGATGTTCTGGATCTTGTTCAGGCGGCTGTCGAGCGGCTGCACGACGAGCATCCGTTCGCCGAGGAAGCGGTCGACCGCGACGCCGTACAGCTCGGGTTCGCCGCCGACGACCACGACGGCCGTACTGGCGCGCGCCACGTCGGGTTCACCCGCGTCGAGCAACTGGTGCGCGGCGACGAGGCCCGCGCGCCGGCCGTCGAACGGAAAATGCGGCTGCCCTTCGAGCACGTCGATGTCGTCGTGCGCGAGTTCCAGCGTGCGGCGCACGTGCGCGAGCGGGAACGCGTACGGCTCGCCGCCGACCTCGACGAGCAGGCTGCGGATCACCGACAGCGTGAGCGGCAACTGCAGCACGAAACGCATGCCGGCACCCGGCTCGTTGAAGATCCGTACCGCGCCGCGCACGCCGCGCACCATCTCCTGCACCGCATCGAGGCCGACGCCGCGCCCCGATACGTCGGTCACCGCGTCGCGCATCGAGAAGCCCGGCAGCAGCAGGAATTCGAGCAATTCGGGATCGGACAGCCGCGCGGCCGTCTCGTCGTCGGTCAGGCGCTGGCGCACGACGGCCGCGCGCAGCGCGTCCATGTCGACGCCCGGCCCGTCGTCGATCACGCTGACGAGCAGCGAGCCGGCGCTGTGGCGCGCCTCGAGCGTGACGCTCGCCTCGGCCGGCTTGCCGCGCGCGTGCCGCGCTTCGGGCGAATCGACGCCGTGGTCGATCGCGTTGCGCAGCAGGTGGCCGAGCGGCGCGTCGAGCAGGTCGAGGATGTCGCGATCGACCTGCGTGCCTTCGCCGACGATCGAGAAACGCACCTGCTTGCCGAGCGAGCGCGCGAGATCGCGCACGATGCGCGGATACGCACGCGTCGCGTCGCCGAACGGCCGCATCCGGCATTGCAACGCCTCGTCGTAAAGCTGCTCGGCGATATGCGTGCTGCGCCGCTCGAAGCGGTCGAATTCGTCCATGCGCTCGGCGAGCGAGCGCTGCAGGTCGTTGAGCATGTGCCGAACTTCGTTCATCGACGCGAGCATGCCGGCGTCGAGATCGTCGGCGAACTGCTCGACCATCAGGTCGAGCGAACGGGCCGCGTCGCGCTGCGCGCGCTTCACGCGCAGCATCGATTCGGCGAACGGCTTGAGCCAGCGCGATTCGACCAGCGATTCGCCGGACAGGCTCAGCAGCCGGTTCAGCGTATCGGCGCGCACGCGGCGCATCGCGCCGGCGCCCACCACGCGGCCGGCCTGGGCCGGATCGGGCGCCGGGCCCGACACGGCGAGCGGCGGCACCGCGGCACCGGCCCCGACCGGCTCGTTCGCGGCGCCGTCGTGCTCGCGATACGGCACGAACGACGGCGGCGCGGGCGGCGGCGCGGCGGCCGGCGCCTGCATCGTCTGCGCGCCGTCGGCGCCCGTCAGCGCCGCCGCGAACACGTCGATCTCGGTCTGCGACACGGGGTGCCCCTGCGGATCGCCGACGCGCACCAGCAAATCGACGCCGGCCAGCAGCACGTCGACGTGCGTGGCCGTCAGCGCGATCGTGCCGGCCTGCGCGGCGACGAAGCACTCTTCCATCCGCCCCGCGATCTCGACGCCCATCGGCACGCCGACGATGCGGGCGGCGCCCTTCAGCGAATGCGCGGCGCGCATGCACGCTTCGAGCGCGACGGAATCGGGCTCGCCCGATTCGAGCGCGAGCAGCCGCTCCGACAGCGCCTGCGTCTGCGTGCGCGTCTCCTCGCGATACAGCTCGAGCAGCGACAGGTGGCTCAGGTCGTCGTCGCCGCTCATCGCATGCTCCGTGTCACGGCGTCGAACAGACGGTCGTCGTCGAGCAGCCCCACCGACTTGCCGCGCCACGACAGCACGCCGCGCGACAGGCCGGCGCTCGCTCGCCCGACCGTCGCGGGCACCGGCACCCAGTCGGACGCGCCGAAGCGCAGCACGCCCTCGACTTCGTCCACCGGAAACACGACCGGTTCGCCCTGGTGCGCGGCCACCAGCAGCCGCGTGAAACGGCCGTCGCCACCACCGCTCCCGCCGCGGCCGGCCTTGCCGGCATCGAGGCCGAGCAGCGCGCCGATCGAGATCGCGATACGCAGCGTGCCGCGGATGTTGACCACACCGCGCACGGCGGAATGGCGTCGATGCGGCAGCGAATGGATCGGGCGCGTGCCGGCGATCTCGCGCAGCACGCCGATCGGCAGCGCGAGCCATTCGTCGGCCACCCGGAACGCGAGCGCCGCATGGCGCGCGTCGCCGGCGGCGTCGCCCGCGCGCGCCGTGCCGAACGCGCTCATCCGGCGCGTGACGTCCGCCATCTCGGCCACGTCGAGCGGACGCTCGAGCAGTCTCGCCGCGTTCGACGCATAGACCGGGCAGTTCAGACAGCGCTGGCAGTCGTTCAGCCGTTCGCACGAGCGGTCGCCGCGCGTGCCGATCCGGTTCCAGCAGTCGTCGACGTCGAGCGTCGCATCGTCAGTGGCAGCGGCGTCGCGGTTCATGCATTCCTCCGGTCATCGCGGTGTCGGTCCCATTCCCGTCGTCGTGTCAGCCGGCCGAACGCCGGGCGCGTTCGAGCAGCCATTGCGCGCCCGCGCGATCGCCGCCGACGTCGAGCAGCGTCGCGAGATGCGTCAGCGCCTCGTGATGCGTGGGGCGCAGGTACAGCGCCTTCCGGTAGAAGTCGCTCGCTTCCGCGGCGCGCCCGCGCGCATCCGCGATCAACCCGTTCAGGTAGAACGCATCGGCATGCGGGCCGACGCGCGCCGAGAACTGCGCGAGCACGCGCTCGGCCTCGTCGAACGCGCCCGCGTTCGCCAGCGCCTGCGCATCCTCCAGCGTCGGGACATCGTCAATTGCCGGCGCAATGCCGTCGTAGGCCGGTACGGCCGCCGCGGCGGTCGCCACCGTCAGGTCGGCCCGTGCGTCGACTGCGGCCGTCTCCACGGCCGGCGCCGCCACGAACGGCTGACGCACGTCGCCGAACCAGGCCGGGGGCGCGACGGCCACCACCGGGCGCGGCGCGGCGAGCGGGGCGACCGTGAAGCGCTCCGCGCGCTGGTGCGGTACCGCCGCGGACAGCGGCGCAACCGGCCGCGCCGCGCATGCATCGGCCGCCGCGCCGGCCAGCTCGCGATGAAACGCGAACGCCAGCGGGACGCGCGCCGAGCGCATCCCGTGCCGCATCGCGACGCCCGTCTCCGCCGGCCCGACGAACAGCATGCCGTCGTCGGCGAGGCGCGCGTCGAGCGAGCGGATCACGCGATCCTGCGCGTCGCGGTCGAAATAGATCAGCACGTTGCGGCAGAACACGAAGTCGTAGCGAATGCCGGTATCGGCCACCGGCTCGACGAGGTTCGCGTGGCTGAACTGCACGCACGCGCGCACGCGCTCGTCGAGCAGCCAGCCGTCGCGGGTCGGCGTGAAATACCGCGTACGGAACTCCGTCGCCGTCCCGCGGAATGCATTGCGCCCGTAACAGCCGAGCCGCGCCTGCTCGATCGCGCGCGCGCTGAGGTCGATCGCGTCGATCGCGAAGCTGGCCGGCTCGAGCCCCGCATCCAGCAACGCCATCGCCGCTGAATACGGCTCCTCGCCCGTCGAACACGGCGCGCTCAGCACGCGGATCACGCGGCCGGGCATTGCGGCGAGCCGTTCGGCGGCCAGCCGCGCGAGCGTCGCGAAGGCCTCGCGGTCGCGGAAGAACCACGTCTCCGGAACGACGAACAGCTCGATCAGCGCGCGCCGTTCGTCGGCCGACGCGTTGAGCTGCTGCCAGTACGCATCGAGCGCTTCCGGCGTCACGGGCGCCCGCGCAGCCGACGGCACGCGCTCGCCGTCGGCCTGCAATGCATGCACGCGATCGGTCAACGCCCGCATCAGGAAATCGTTGCCGAGCGAATCGGGGTCGATGCCGGTCTCGCGCAGCAACCAGCCGCGAAATCGCGATTCGGACACGTTCATGCAGACTCCTCCCCGTGGCCCGACAGGCCGTCGAACAGATACAGGCGCGCAACGTCGTCGATCAGGTCGGGCACCGACACCTGCTGCACGACGCCGTCGGGCGTGTTCGCGACCCGCCCGAGCCAGCGCGTGCGCGCGGTCGCGATGCCGCTCGCGCGAAACGCCGCGCGGTCGATCCGCATCGTCTGCGTCGCACGCTCGACGATCAGGCCGATCGTGCGCTCGCCGTCAGCGTGACCGGCGCGATAGCGGACCAGCACGAGCCGCGTCGAGCGCAGCGCCTGCGCGCGCCGCCCGAGCGCCAGCATCGGCACGTCGATCACCGGCACCGGCTGGCCGTCGCGCATCAGCAGCCCGGCGATCCAGTCGGGCGCGCCGGGCATCGCCTTCATGACGGCGAGCGGCAGCACCTTGTCGATGCCGGCCGCGTCGAGCGCATAACGCTCGCCGTCGAGCTCGAACATCAGGAACAGCGCGCGCGCGCCGTTCTGCGGATCGGCGCGCGTCACGCGTCGACCTTGAAGCGCGACACGCTGGTGCGCAACTGGTTCGCGACGAGCGTCAGGTCGTCGATCGCCTGCGACGACTGGCGCAGCGATTCGGCCGTCTGCTGCGCGGCCTCCGACAGTTGCGACAGCGCCTGCGTGATCTGCTCGGCGCCGTTCGCCTGCGTCTGCATGCCTTCGTTGACCATCTGGAAGCGCGGCGCGAGCGTCTGCACCTCGGCGATGATCTGCGACAACTGCCCGCCGACCTGCTGCACGTCGAGCATCCCGCGGCGGACTTCCTCGGAGAACTTGTCCATCCCCATCACGCCCGCCGACACGGCCGACTGGATTTCCTTCACCGTCTGCTCGATGTCGTAGGTCGCCACCGCCGTCTGGTCGGCGAGGCGGCGGATCTCGGTCGCGACGACCGCGAAGCCGCGGCCGTACTCGCCGGCTTTCTCGGCCTCGATCGCCGCGTTCAGCGACAGCAGGTTGGTCTGGTCGGCCACCTTGGTGATCGTCGCGACCACCTGGTTGATGTTCAGCGCCTTCTCGTTGAGGATCGCGAGCTTCGCGTTCACCGAGCCGGCCGCGTCCATCACGCTGCGCATCGTCTCGCCCATCCGCGTGAGCCCGCTCTGGCTCACGCCCGCGAGCGTCGCCGACTGCTCGGCCACGCCGGCCACCTCGTTCATCGTGCGCAGCAGGTCGCGCGACGTCGCGAAGATCTCGCGCGAGGTCGCGCCGATCTCGGTCGTCGTCGCGGCCGTTTCGTTCGCGGTCGCCTGCTGCTCGCGCGAGGTGGCCGCGATCTCGGCCACCGACGTCGTCACCTGCAGCGACGATTGCTGCGCGCGCGACACCAGCTCGGTCAGCTCGTCGGCCATCCGGTTGAAGCCCGTCTCGAGCGTGCCGAACTCGTCGCGGCGGCGCAGGTCGAGGCGATGTGTCAGGTTGCCGGTGCGCATCACGTCATGCACCTCGACGAGCCGCGCCATCGGCACGGTGACCGACCGGTACAGCATGTAGCCGAGCCCGAGCGCGGACAGCAGCATGAACGCCAGCGCGGTCGCCAGCACGATCTCGGTGTCCTGCACGGATTCGCGGATCAGCTTCGCGGACTGCTCGGCGAACTTGCGGTTCTCCTGCACCAGCACGTTCGCGTTGCGCACGACCTCGGTCCACGCGGGCAGCGTTTTCGCGTACGCGGCGACCGCGTCTTCGCGCGACGCGCGGCCCTTCTGCACCGCTTCGTTCAGCAACGGCACGTAGTGATCGTAGGCGCCGCGGAACGCCGTGAAGCGCTGCCGGTCGTCGTCGCGAAACGTCGTGTTCTGGTAGTCCACCGTCAGCGACTCGACCTCCTTCAGCGCGTCGGCGATCTTCGCGAGATCGCGCTGCGCGGCGTCGGGATCGGTTTCGACGAAGATCGCGCGCTGCAGCAGCGTGAACGATTCGTTGACCGCGCCGCGCAGCGTCGACGCGAGGTAGACGCCGGGCAGCGAGTCGCGCTCGATGCTGACGGCTTCGGCGTTGATCGCACGCAGTCGCTCGTACGACACGCCGGCCGTCACCAGCATCAGCACGAAAAGCACGCCGAAGCTGAGCAGGATGCGATTGCCGAGCGTCAGCCGGGCGGCGCCGATCGTCGGATGCAGGCTTTCATTGGTCGCGCGGGGCGTCACGGTGGCCATGTTCGTTATGGGCTTTCTAAATTCAGCGTTGAAAAAACCGCGCCCGCGTACGCGCCGAATGGCGCGCCACGAGCGCATCGAGGTCTCTCGGGCGGCGCGGCGGCGGCAGGCCGCGGCAGGCCGCGCCGCGACGTCACCGCTCCGCCTGCGCCGGCAGCCGAAGCGCGACCATGAAACCGCGCGCCGTATTGCGCATCAGGATCTGGCCGCGATGCCGCGCCGCCGTTGCGCGGACGAATGCGAGGCCGAGGCCGAAACCGCCGCGCGCCGCGCCATGCGCGGATTCGAGCTGCACGAACGACTCGGTCGCGGCCGTGCGCTGCTCCGGCGCGATGCCGGCGCCGGCATCCTCGACGCCGATCAGCCAGGCGCCGTCCTCGCCGCCCAGCGTGCAATGTACGTCCATCCCGGCCGGGCCGTATTTCAGCCCGTTGTCGACCAGGTTCGCGACCGCGCGCGTCAGCATCATGCGGTCGCCCATCGTCACGCACTCGCCGTCGGGCACGTGCGCGATCACCCGGCAGCCGAGCCCGGCCGCCTTCTCCCACAGCTGGTCGACGGCGTCGACCACGATCTCGTTGAGACTCACGACTTCGTGCGCGCGGCGCTCGGACTGCGCGCGGGTCAGGTGGATGAAGCCGTCGGCGAGCGCGAGCGCGCGCCGCGCATGGCCGGCGATGCGCTCCATGATCGCCGGCATGTCGCCGTGTTCGGCCCGGTAGACGTCGAGCAGCGCGAGGATCGACGTCTGCGGCGAACGCATGTCGTGCGACAGGAAATCGAGCGCCTCGTCACGCTGCCGCGACATCAGGTACGAATTCGAGTGGTAGCGAATGCGCGCGGTCAGCTCCATCGCGTCGGGAAGCTTCACCAGATAGTCGTTCGCGCCGGCGATGAACGCCTCGCGCTTGACGATCGGCTCTTCCTTCGCGGACAGCACGATGATCGGCACGCGCGCGGTGCCGGCGTCCGCGCGCCACGCGCGCACGAGATCGAGGCCGTCGATCTCCGGCATCACGAGATCCTGCAGGATGACCGTCGGCTTCACGTCGCGCGCGACCGCCATCGCCCGATGTGCGTCGGTGCACACGTGCAGGTCGATGTCGTGCTCGCTGCGCAACGCGCGGCGGATCACCTCGCCGACGAATGGCTGGTCGTCGACAAGGAGGACCGATAACCCCGATTCGAGGCAATCCGAGGCATTATCACTACTCGATTCTTTCATAAATCCAGTTTCAAACGCCGAATCTCCAAACGATTCTTTCATAGGAGTTGTTTATCCGACTTGGGCGCCATCTTATATTGGCAGTTGAAAAACCCGCCTGATTCCGCGGATTAGGCCTGTCGGCATTGCCTTGCGGGGCCTCGGACGCCGTTGTTTCCCCGTCGACGACCGCATTACCTCCGCATTCTTTCTCTCAATAAACATAACCGGCTGATTCTAAATGAAATTAGAACACAGCATCTATCTCCTTCCGGTTTAGTTTTGCCAAATATGCAGAAAGAGACGGCAACGGATAAATCGGATCATTTCCGGATTCGACGCACGATAACGTTTGCGAGACCCGCGCCATAAGGCTTGCATGTCGTGCAAGGCTGCGGGATCGGTCGTATTGGGGCCCGATCGTGGCGAGTCAAATCGGCAGTGCGAGGGGAAATCGCGCGGCGGGCGACGCTCGATCCGCATGCGTATGAGAACCGGCGGGAAGCCGGCAGGACGCCGGCCCCGTGGGTGTGAGTCGTGAGCCCGCGGCCGATCAGCCGCGCGCGTGCTGCGCGGACACTTCCTGCAGGTCGAGGTCGCGTTCGAGCGCGTGCAGCATCTCGTCGTGAATGCGCCCCGACCGGTGCAGGCGCAACAGCTCGGCGCGCCCGGCCCGGATCGCGGCCAGCACCACGTCGTAGTGCGCGGTGCGCACTTCCACCGGATACGCGGGCGCGTTCTTCGACCGCTCGGTCAGCTCGGCGCGATACGTGTACTGCTCGAGCAGGCGGGGATGGATCACGACGCCGTTCTCGTCGCGCACGAGCGGCTGGATCGCCGCGAGCTGCGCGGCCTCGACGTACGCCCACGTCTGCGGCTCGGTCAGGTGGTGCGCGGCGCGCTCGTCGCGCGGCGGCAGGCGCAGCAGCCGGATCAGCGGGCCAATCGTCGTGCCCTGCAGCAGCACGGTGACGAGGATCACCGCGAACGATGCGACCAGGATCACGTCGCGGCCGGGCAGCGCCTCGGGCAGCGACAGCGCGATCGCCAGCGTCACCACGCCGCGCATCCCGGCCCAGCTCATGATCGTCGCGGCCTTCCAGTCGGGCGCCTCGCCGCGGCCCGCGAGGCCGCGCACCGGCCACTTCAGCGCCTCGACCGCGTAGATCCACACGAAGCGCGACACGATCACCGCCGCCAGCACCGCGAGCACTGGCGGCACCATCGTGCCGAGCACCTGCTCGAAGCCGCCGAGCCGGTGGATCGCGCCGCGCAGCGACAGCCCGATCAGCACGAACACCAGCGCCTCGAGCAGGAACACGATGACCTGCCAGAACGCGGTGCCGCGCGTGCGCACGGCCGCCGAAAACACTTCGTGCTGATGCCAGCCGACGATCATGCCGGCCGTGACGGTCGATATCACGCCCGACACCTCGACCATTTCACCCGCGATGTACGCGATCCAGCCGGCGATCACCGCGACGGTGATCACGAGATAGTCGTCGTCGAGCAGCTTCAGGAACCACACGACGAGCTTGCCGACCACGAAGCCGACCACCACGCCGCCGAGCCCGAGCTCCGCGAAGCGCACGACCGCGTGCTCGAGGCTGAACGCGCCGGTGAGCGCGGCCGCGACCGCGAAGCGGAACAGCACGAGGCCGGCCGCGTCGTTCAGCAGGCTCTCGCCTTCGAGCAGCACCATCAGCCGGCGCGGCAGCGCGACGCGTTCGAGCACGGCCTTCGCGGCCACCGCATCGGGCGGCGACACGATCGCGCCGAGCGCGAAGCACGCGGCCCACGGCAGCGTCGGCACCACCCAGTGCACGGCGAAGCCGACCGCGAACGTCGTGAATACGACCGCGCCGATCGCCAGCATCAGGATGCCGCCGACATTGCGCTTGAATTCTTCCCACACGGAGAAGTACGCACCGTCCATCAGCAGCGGCGGCAGGAACACCAGCAGCACCAGCTCGGGATCGAGATCGATCGGCGGCAGGCCGGGGATGAACGCGATGCCGATGCCGCCGATCAGCAGCGCGGCCGCGGGCGGCAGCCGCAGCCGCTTGGCGATGCATTCGAGCGCGACGATCGCGAGGAATGACAACAGAACCAGCTTGAATGCCGAGACGGGGGACATGAATCGACCTCGTGAAGAATGAATTCGCGCGTTCCGGCGTCGTACCCCGGCCGGCAGTTTCGCGCGATTACATCACGAGGCGACGCCCATCGTCGAGCCCGTGTCGGGCAGTTCGGCGCGCGGGACACGCGCGGCGCCGCGCCGCGCTCGCGACGCGCGATGAAAGAACGGCACGCGGGCCGGCCCGATCGCCCGCCCGCGTGCCGTCGTGGCGCCGCGCCGCCTGCCGCGCATTACCGGCGCCGCACGACCATCAACCGCGGCTCGGTCATGTCCTCGATCGCGTAGCGGACGCCTTCGCGGCCGAGGCCCGAATCCTTCACGCCGCCGTACGGCATGTTGTCGACGCGGAACGACGGCACGTCGTTGATCACGACGCCGCCCACCTCGAGCTCGTCCCACGCGCGCTGCGCATGCGTGAGCGAATCGGTGAACACGCCGGCCTGCAGCCCGAAGTCGCTGTCGTTCACGCGCGCGAGCGCGTCGTCGAAGCGGTCGAACTTCTCGAGGATCGCGACGGGGCCGAACGCCTCCTTCCGGTAGAGGTCCTGCTCGCGCCCGACGTTCTCCAGCAGCGTCGCCTCGAACATCGCGCCGTCGACCTTGCCGCCCGCGACGATCTTCGCGCCCGCCGCGACGGCCGCGTCCATCCAGCCCGACAGCCGGCGCGACTCGGATTCGGAGATCATCGGCCCGACGAACGTCGACGGATCCTTCGGATCGCCCATCTTCAGCGAACGCGTCTTCGCGATCAGCTTCTCGCGCAGCGCGTCGTACAGGTCGGCATGCACGAGAATCCGCTGCACGCCGATGCAGCTCTGGCCCGACTGGTAGTACGCGCCGAACGCGAGGCGATCGACCACGTAGTCGAGCCGCTCGCGCTGGTCGGCATCGACGATCGCGGCCGCGTTGCCGCCGAGTTCCAGCACGACTTTCTTCTTGCCGGCCTTCTCCTTCAGCGCCCAGCCTACCGCCGGCGAACCGGTGAACGACAGCAGCTTGAAGCGCTCGTCGGTCGTGAAGAGGTCGGCGCCGTCGCGATGCGCGGGCAGCACCGAGAACGCGCCCTTCGGCAGGTCGGTTTCCGCGAGCACCTCGCCGATGATCAGCGCGCCGATCGGCGTGCGGCTCGCCGGCTTCAGCACGAACGGGCAGCCGGCCGCGAGCGCGGGCGCGACCTTGTGCGCGGCGAGGTTCAACGGGAAGTTGAACGGCGAGATGAACGAGCACGGGCCGACCGGCACGCGCTTCGTGTAGCCCGTATAGCCCTGCGCCCGCGCGGAAATCTCGAGATTGACGATCTCGCCGTCGATGCGCACCGATTCCTCGGACGCGACGCGGAACGTGTCGATCAGCCGCGTGACTTCGCCCTTCGAATCGTTGATCGGCTTGCCGGCCTCGATGCACAGCGCCTCGGCCAGCTCGTCGAAACGTTCGCGAAACCGCGCGACGCAATGATCGAGCACGGCCTGCCGCTTGTAGGCCGGCATCTCGCGCATCGGCTTCGTGGCGTCGACTGCCGCGGCGATCGCCGCGTCGATCGCCTTCGCGTCGGCCAGCGCGACGCGCGTGGCGACCTTGCCGCTGAACTTGTCGGTCACCTCCAGATCGGTGTTCGCGTAGACGGCTTCGTTGGCGAGATAGTACGGATAGGTTTCCTTCAACATGGAACGACTCCTTCCTGTGAACGGGGCATTCAGAGTTGCGCCGACAGGCGCTTGATCTCGCGGTTCAGCACGCGCTCGTTGTCCGAGTAGTCGATCGGCACGTCGATCACGTGCACGCCCGGCGACGCGAAGCATTCGCGCAGCAGCGGCTCGAGATCGTCGGCCGACTCGACGCGATGCCCGTGCGCGCCGTAGCTTTGCGCGTACGACACGAAATCGGGGTTCTGCAGCGTCATCGCGAAATCGGGAAAGTTCATGTTCTCCTGCTTCCAGCGGATCATCCCGAACGCGTCATCGCGCAGGATCATCACGACGATGTCGAGCTTCAGCCGCACGGCCGTTTCGAGTTCCTGCGAATTCATCATGAAGCCGCCGTCGCCGCACACGGCGATCACCTTGCGCTGCGGATGCACGATCTTCGTCGCGATCGCCGACGGCAGGCCCGCGCCCATCGACGCGAGCGCGTTGTCGAGCAGCAGCGAGTTCGGCTCGTGCGCACGCCAGTAGCGCGCGAACCAGATCTTGTACATCCCGTTGTCGAGACAGACGATGCCGTCCACCGGCAACGCGTTGTACAGGTCGTTCACGATCCGCACCGGGTACATCGGGAAGCGCGGATCGTGCTGGCCCTTTTCCAGATGCGCGTCGAAATGCGACTTGATCATCCTGAAGCGCTCGAAATCCCAGTGCGATTGCGGCGTCAGCGCCTCCTTCATCTGCCACACCGCATTCGCGATGTCGCCGACCACCTCGATCTGCGGGAAATAGACGGGGTCGACCTGCGCGCCGAGGAAGTTCACGTGGATCACGGTCTTGTCGTCGGTGCGCATGAAGAACGGCGGCTTCTCGATCACGTCGTGGCCGACGTTGATGATGCAGTCCGCATGCTCGATCGCGCGATGCACGAAGTCGCCGTCGGACAGCGTCGCGTTGCCGAGCCACAGCGGGTGCGTCTCGTCGATCACGCCCTTGCCCATCTGCGTCGTGAAGAACGGAATGCCCGTCTTGTCGACGAATTCGAGCAGCATCTTGCAGGTGGTCTTGCGGTTGCCGCCCGCGCCGATCATCAACAGCGGATGACGCGCGGCCTGGATCGCGTCGACCGCATGCGCGACCGCCTTCTCCTCGGCCACCGGCCGCCGGCTGTAGCTGCGCGGGATCGGCTTGCCGTCGCCCTCCTCGTGCGCGATGTCCTCGGGCAGTTCGAGGTGCGCGGCGCCCGGACGCTCTTCCTCCGCGCGGCGAAACGCCTCGCGCACGGCCGACGGGATGTTGCCGATCGACACGATCTGCCGCGTGAACTTCGTGAGCGGCTGCATCATGTCGACCACGTCGACGATCTGGAAGTGGCCCTGCTTGCTGGACTTGATCGGCTTCTGCCCGGTGATCATCAGCATCGGCATCCCGCCGAGCTGCGCATACGCGGCGGCCGTCACGAAGTTCGTCGCACCCGGCCCGAGCGTCGCGAGACACACGCCGGTGCGGCCCGTGAGGCGGCCGTAGGTGGCGGCCATGAACCCGGCCGCCTGCTCGTGCCGGGTCAGCACGAGCTTGATCTTCGATCGCCGCAGCGATTCGAGCAGATCGAGGTTTTCTTCGCCTGGAATGCCGAACACGTACTCGACGCCTTCGGCTTCCAGCGCCTTCACGAACAGATCCGATGCTTTCATGGGACTCTCGGTTATGCCGCCTGCCCGGCCTACGGACACGCGGCGTTCAGGACGCGCGCCGGCCTACGGCACGCGGACGCCTTACCTGCTGGACACAAACCACGGCACTGCTCGCCGCGCGGCACGCGATGCCGGAGCGTGATGCGCGATGCGCGGCGGCGCCTCCGGATGATGGAGGACGAACGGATCCGCCCGCGCGCGGCCAGCTCGCGCGAACGGCAAAGACGTTTTCGATTGTAGACGGATTCCTGAAATTCCGGCTTCGGCCGGATGGCCGGCTCCGCCAGCGGAAAGATCGGCCTGACGGCCAGTCAACACCCGCCGACGCGCCGGCCGGGCTGTAATGGCAACGATGTTCCATTCAACAGACATGTGAACCATGGTTGACACACTGCAATTCATGCCCTACAGTCCTCCTGCATTCAGCATCCGGACCACCGACGTCTTCGACGCCTGGTTTGCCGGCCTGCCCGATCGCATCGCCAGGCGCCGCATCCAGGCGCGCATCGACCGCCTGTCGATGGGCAATCCGGGCGACTGGAAATCCGCCGGCTCGCCCGTCGTCGAAATGCGCATCGATCATGGGCCCGGCTATCGCGTCTACTACGCGAGGCGCGGGACGATCTGGGTGATCCTGCTCTGCGGCGGCGATAAATCGACGCAACAGGCCGACATACGCGCCGCGCACGCAATGCTCGCGCACCTCGACATGGAGTGATCGATGGACAAGATCAAGACGCGGCCGTGGGATTCGGCCGAACACCTGAAAACCGAAGACGACATGGCCGACTACTTCGACGCCTGCCTGCAGGAGGCCGGCGACGATCCGGCCTTCATCGCGCACGCGCTCGGCGTGATTGCCCGCGCGCGCGGCATGTCGCAGGTCGCGCGCGATGCGGGCCTGTCGCGCGAAGGGCTGTACAAGGCGCTGTCGCACGACGGCAATCCGAGCTTCGGCACGATCCTGAAAGTCATCAAGGCGCTCGGCCTGCAATTGCACGGCGCCAAGGCGTCCGCGTGATCCGGCGGCGCGGCGTCGCGTCATGCGCGCAACGCCCGTGCCCGCGTCAGTGCAGCCAGCCGGCCGCCCAGCGCGGCGCCAGCGACACCAGATACAACCCGAGTCCGATCAGCCCGCCGACCAGCGTGCCGTTGATGCGGATGTACTGCAGATCCTTGCCGATGTTCAGTTCGATCTGTCGCGACATCTCGCGCGCATCCCAGTTGCGCACCGTGTCGCGAATGTGACGCATCAGGAAATCGGCAAAATCGGGCGCCATCTCGTGCACCGCCTTCTCGATATGCTCGTTCAGCGACGCGCGCAGCGCCGGGCTCTCGGCGAGCCGCGCGCCGAGCCAGCCGCCGAGCGTCGCGGCCTGCCGGTGCAGCGCAGAATCGGCGCGCGCGAGATCGGCCTTCAGCCAGGCCCGCAACTGGCCCCACAAGTCGCGCACATAGTCGTTGAACGCGTCGCCGTCGCGGATGTAGCGCTTGATCTCGTCGCCCTTCGCGATGAATGCGGGGTCGTGCTTCAGCCGCTCGGTCAACCGCACGACCGTCCGGTCGAAGCGTTGCCGCAGTTCATGCTCGGGGTCGGCCGCCACGCCTTCCAGCACGCGGCTCACCGCACTCGCGAGCATCCGCGCGCCGTTCTCGCCGAACCACTGCGTCGGCATGATCTTCTCGACCTTCGGGTATTGCGTCTTCAGCCATTCGACGATGAAGCCCGCGATCACCTCGCGGTTCTCTTCCTTGCCGAGCACGTCCACCACCTGTTCGATCGCGTCGTCGAGCAGCGCCTGGTGGCGGCCGTCCTTCGTCAGCGTGTCGAGGATCGCGCCGGCCGATTGCGACAGGTCGACCCGGTCGATCACCGCGCGGAACGCATCGTGGACGAACGACTGGATCCGCGCGTCGTCGGTCATGTCGAGCGCGAAGCTCATCAGCTTCGTCACGTAGCCGCCGAGCGCGTCGGTGTTCGCCGGCTCGCCGAGCCACGCGCCGAGCATCCGCGCCGGGTCGTGCTGGCGGATCTGCGCGGCGAGCGCGTCGGGGCCGAGGAATTTCTCGCGCACGAACACCGCGAGGTTGTCGGCGATCTTGTCCTTGTTCTTCGGGATGATCTCGGTGTGGCGCGACACGAACGGGATCGGCACGCGGCGGAACAGCGCGACGACCGCGAACCAGTCGGCGAGCGCGCCGACCATCGCGGCTTCGGCGACGGCCTTGAAACCGTCGACCCACGGGCCGCGCGGCAGCAGGATGGTCGTGACGAACACCGCGACGGCCGCCAGCAGCAGCCACAGCGCACGGCGCTTGCTTCGTTTCAGTTCGAGAGCTTTGTCTGGCGTCATGGAGGACGGGCGGATCGGCGATGTCGTTAATATCCCCGATTTCGCCGCAGCCGACAAACCCGCGGCCGGCGTCGCACACACGGCGCATGCGTGCCGCGTGTGCCCCGCTACATGAACGCCTTCAGACTGACCGCCGGATCGGCCAGCTTCACCGGGTCGGGCACCGCGCCTGCCGCGATCAGCCGGCGCGACGCGCCGATGTCGCGCCCGAGGTTCGCCGCGGCCACCGCGACGATTCTGCCGTCGTCGCCGAGCCCGAACACCGTGAACGGCCCGCTCGCCGGATCGCCGCGCACGACGATCGTGCGTTCGCCGCCGAACAGCCCGAGCATCTGCAGGTTGCAGTCGTACTGATCGGACCACAGCCACGGCAGCTCCGCATAGCGCTCGTCGGCGCCGAGCAGGTTCGCGGCCGCGACGGCCGGCTGGTTCTCGGCCACCTGCCACGATTCGATCCGCACATGCCGCCCGAGCAGCGGATTGAAGTGCATCGTCACCTCGCCCGCCGCGAAGATCGCCGCATCGGCCGTGCGGCAGCCCGCATCGACGCGTATCCCGTTGTCGACGTCGAGCCCGGCCGCCTGTGCGAGCTCGACGTTGGGCACCACGCCGATGCCGACCACGACGATATCGGCCGGCACGTCGCCGCGATCGGTTTCGACGATCGCGCCGCCGCCCGGTGCGCGACGGATCGTGCGCGGCAGCGTCGCCAACCGGAAGCTCACGCCGCGCCCATCGTGCAGCCGATGCGCGAACGCACCGACCACTTCCGGCAACGCGCGCTGCAGCAAACGGGGCGCCGGATCGATCACCGTCACGTCGCAGCCGAGCTGGCGCGCCGCCGCCGCGACCTCGAGGCCGATGAAGCCGCCGCCGAGCACCGCCACGCGACGCCCCGCAGCAAGTTGCGCACGCAACGAACGTGCATCGCCAACGGTACGCACGTAATGCGGCACGACGCCCTCGTCGACCGGACCACCGAACGCACGCACCCGCGAACCCGTCGCGAGCACGAGTCGCGCATACGGCAGCGTCGTCCCGTCGTCGAGGCGCACGCGCCGTGCATCGCGCTCGATCGCCTCGACGCGCGTGCCGAGCCGCAGCGCGATGCGCTGCGCGTCGTACCACGCCGCATCCCGGATGAACGCGCGCTGTTCGCCGCCATCGCTCAGCAGCGCGTCCTTCGACAGCGCCGGCCGGTCGTACGGCAGCTCGCGCTCCGCGCCGATCATCACGATGCGCGCCGCCGCATCGCGTGCGCGCAGCGCTTCGGCCGTGCGCCGCGCCGCGTGGCCGGCGCCGACGATCACGAACGGATCAGCCGACATTGACTTCCACCTGCCCGTCGACGATCCGGATCGGATAGGTCCGCACCGGCTCGGTGATCGGCGCGCATTTCGGCGCGCCCGTGCGAATGTCGATCAGCCCCTGGTGCAGCGGGCATTCGACGCAGCCGTCCTCCACATAGCCTTCGGACAAGCGCGCGTGGCCATGCGAACAGAGGTCGTGCATCGCGAACAGTTCGTCGCCGATCCGGAACACGGCGATCGGCTTCTGGCCGGCGACGCGCGCCGCCGGTTCGTCTTCGGAGAATTCGTCGAAAGCGCCGAGCGGATGCCACTCGGCCAGCGTTGCTTCGGTCATGTCGTTTCCTTGCTTCGTCGGAGCGGTCAGATCGGCGTCGCGAGCAGCGTCTGCACGCGCGACGTGTCGTAGATCACGCGCTTGGTCTTGTAGCGCAAGCCGTCGGGCGTGCGGACCACCGTGTCGTAGTACTTGCCGGCCTGGTACACGTTCGATTCGCCGTTGCTGCGCGTCTGCACGACCACGTAGTTGCTCTCGGTATCGAATTCGCCGTCGCGTTCGGCGACGATCGTCAGGCCCGACGTCATGTGCCGGTACGTATGCTCCTCGTAGATGTTCGCGTGCCGCAGCGACACCACGCGGTCGCGCAGCATCCGCTGGTTCGTGCAGTGGACGATCCCGACCGGCAGCCCGAGATCGGCGTTCTCCTTCGGCACGATTTCGTACGTGCAGTCCTCGGTGAACATCTCCGGCCAGTGTTCGAGCCGGTCGTTGTCGAGGTGCCCGATGTAGCGGTTCTGGAGCATGTAAATCTCGAACCACGTCTTCATGTCTTCCGTCATTTCTTGCTCCCGCCTCAATAGCCCATCAGCTTCTGATAGCCGACCCAGAACTTGCGGATCAGGCTCTCGGTGATCACCGTGTCCTGCTGGTCCGGATTGCCGCGCGACATCTCGATCACCGACGTCGCGTCGGCATCGCGCACCGTGCCGCGCTGCACGAGCTCGGTCGCCTCCGTGTCTTCCATCGAGATGTAGCCGGCCGGCCCGACCAGGTTCGCCTGCTTGATGCGCAGCGCGCGCAGCTCGGGCGTGTCGTCCGCATAGCCGAAGAAGTGGAAGATCAGCTCGAAGTTGTCCGGCCCCTTCGGCAAGATCTGCCGCGCGACCAGCGTGTTGTGGATCTGCTGGATCACGAGCTGCGGGAAGATCGGCTGGATATGGTTCGTGCAGTCCTCGTCGTATTCCGACACGAGATCGAGGATCGACTCGTCTTCCAGATGGAAGCCCTCGTCGAACGAACGGATGTTCTGCTGCTTGTACGCGGCCGACGTATCGTCGCCCGTCTTCGTCACCGTGATGATGCTGTGCAGCCCGTGGTTCGCATCGGGAATCGAGCGCGCCTTCATCCCGACGCGGAAGATGTTGAAGGTCGTATGGAACAGGTGCAGCATGCTCGCGTGATACGGGTCCTTCACGTTCTCCATGTACAGCTTCCAGTTCGACTTCGAATACTGGCGCGTGCAACCGAGATACTCGATCGGCTTGTGGAAGATCCGGTCGATCCACGGGCGCATCTGCTCGCCGAGATAGTCGGGCAGCGGCGCGACCTCGTCGCTGAAGGTCGCGAACACGAGCCCGCGATAGCTGTCGACGCGCAGCTTGCGCAGCCCGTGCTGCTTCGGATCGAAATCGGCCGGCATCCCGGTCATCCCCTTCTGGCCGCGCCGGAACGGCACGCCGAGCAGGTTGCCCTGGTTGTCGAAGCTCCACTGGTGATAGACGCACGTGTGCGAACTCGCGTTGCCGCGCGACTTGCGGCACACCTGCGCGCCGCGGTGCGCGCAGCGGTTCACCCATGCGGACAGCGCGCCGTCCTCGGTGCGCGTGACGACCACGGGCGTGTCGCCGACGAACGTGCTCTTGAAGTCGCCGGCGTTCGGGATTTCCGCTTCGAGCGCGACGAAATTCCACGTCGGCCCGCGGAAGATGCGTTCCTGCTCGCGATCGTAGACCGCCCGCGAGCTGAACACCTTGTACGGCACGCGCGAGCCGTCGTCGTGCGGGAAAGTCACGTCGGATGCGTCGCCGCGTGCGGCGAAAACGACGGGCGATTCTGTCTGCTCCATGTCGGACTCCTTGTCGATCCGTTGCGTTGAATGCATGGAGCCGATTTTTGAAAAGCTAATATTCGGCGTCTATCCGGAAAGTGCGATTGCGGCGGCGCAATATCCACTTTCGGCGGATTTCTGCGCTAGCATGACGGCACACGCGGCTGGCGCACGATCGCGCCCCCGTTCGCCGGATCGAAGCGCGTGCCGTCCATACCAAGGCTGAAGCCCATGTCCCCAACGTCGTTCGAGCCGCTCGCGCTGCGCGCGCACCGGCTGTTCGAATCCCGCGATCTCGACGAGACTCGCGAGCGGATCTCGCGCGTGATGCAGCCGCACGCGCTGCTGCCGAACGGCCGCGTGCACGGGGCATCGCACATGGATTTCGTCAGGCTGGGCGGGCTCGGGATCGGCACGATCGCGTTCGGCGACGCGATGCGCGTGCAGGTCGACGCAGTCGACGGCTATTACCTGCTGATGTTCTGCCTGTCCGGGCACGCGGAAGTCCATGCGATGGGGCGTCGGCTCGGCGTCGACGGCCAGACCGGCGTGCTGTGCGCGCCCGGCGAGCGCTTCGACGCGGTGCTGTCGGCCGATTGCGAACAATTCGTGCTGCGCATCGACGCGGCGACCGTCGGCTCGCTGACCGGCGACCCGCGCGCGACGCTCGATCCCGTGCTGCACGTCAGCGACGCCGCGCTCGCCGCGTGGCGCCAGCAGTTGATGCTCGTCGCGCGCTCGCCCGAGCTGCTCGAACGCGCGAACGCGAACCCGCGGGTCGCGTCGCAGCTCGAGCATCTGCTGATCGACCTGCTGATCGAAGGCCATCCGCCGTCGTCCGTGCCGCACGCATCGCACCGCGACCCGGCGCCGGGCTTCGTGCGGCGCGCGCAGGAGTTCGTCGATGCGCATTACGCGCAGCCGCTGCAGCTCGCCGATATCGTCCAGGCCGCCAACGTGCCCGAACGGACGCTGCGCGACGCGTTCCTGCAATTTCGCGGCATGAGCCCGATGCAATACCTGCGCGCGACGCGGCTCGCGCACGCGCGCGAACTGCTGCGCGGCGCGGCATCCAACCGGCGGATCGCCGATATCGCGCTCGACTGCGGGTTTACCCATCTCGGGCGGTTCGCGATCGCGTATCGGGAAAAGTTCGGCGAATCGCCGTCGGAGACGCTCGACGGGCTGCGCTGAGCGCACGTCCGCGCGTTTTCGGGCGGACGCGCCCGCGGCAGCACGGGCGGTTGCCTGTTGCATGGCACGCGCGCACGGCGACAAGCGGGCCGACGATCATTGCGGTACCGCGCGGCGCCGACCGCTTCGGTGGCTGCGGCCGTCTCCGGCACCGGTTGCTGCGATGGCGCGCGCAGCGCGAGCGGCGTCAGCGGCGTCAGCGGCGTCAGCGGCGTCAGCGGCGTCAGCGGTTAGTGCCGCTGGTGCCCATGCCTGCGCCGTTTGCGCCGGTCATGCCGGTTGCGCTGTGTCGGCAGCGCCCGCGGGCGGCAATCGCGGGCCATCCAGTCGCGACGACGCGCAGGCCAGCGCGCGTTCCACCTGTTCGAACATCGCCCGCGTGGCGGGGCTATGCGGGCACGCGCGCAGCAGCAATTCCAGCCATTTCAGCCGCCGCGCCAGCATCGGCACGACCATCGTGCGCACGATCAGCCGCTGATCCGCGTCGGACGGATCGAAACGCGCGCACGTGTCGACGAGCGCGTCGAGCGTCAGTACTGCCTGAGTCGGGTTCGTCATGAGCGTCATGAACAGATCCACCGCCCGCATCGCCGCGGACGGATCGTGAAAGTGAACGGCGAACGCGCGCGCCGGCGTGTCTGGCGCACCGGCAAGCACGTCGCCACAAGCGCGGACCGCGTGGCGTTCAAAACGCGTGCCACTCGGCGGCCCCGCCCGCTGCCGCTACCGGCACGCTCGGCGGCCGCGCCGCCGCCGGAGGCTGCACCCGCGCCGCAGGCGCAACCGCCGGCGCGGCGGGCTCGTCCGGGGAGGCCTCCGCCAGCCGGAACGCCGACATCGCCGCCTGCAAATGGCCGGCCTGCTCCTCGAGCGAATGCGACGCCGCGGCCGCCTGCTCGACGAGCGCCGCATTCTGCTGCGTCACGCCCTCCATCTGCCCGATCGCCACGTTGACCTGCTCGATTCCCTGGCTCTGCTCCCGCGACGCGGCCGCGATTTCGGCGACGATGTCGGACACCTGCTTGATCGCCTGCTTCACCTGCCCCATCGTCGCGCCGACGTCCGCGGCCTGCTGCGCGCTGTCATGGATCATCGACACCGACGCGCCGATCAGTTCCTTGATCTCCTTCGCGGCGCTCGCGGAGCGTTGCGCGAGGTTGCGCACTTCGCTCGCGACCACCGCGAAACCACGCCCCTGTTCGCCCGCGCGCGCCGCTTCCACCGCCGCATTGAGCGCGAGAATGTTGGTCTGGAACGCGATTCCCTCGATGACGCCCGTGATGTCGGACACCCGGCTGGAGCTGCTGCTGATCTGCTCGATCGTCGCGACCATGTGCTGCACGGCGTCGTGGCCGGCGTCGGCCATTCCGGTCGCGCGCGTCGCGAGCGTATTGGCCTGCTGCGCGTTGTCGGCGTTCTGCTTCACCGTCTCGGTCAGTTGCGTCATGCTCGACGCGGTTTCCTCGAGGGACGCGGCCTGCTCCTCCGTGCGAGCCGACAGATCGGCATTGCCGCTCGCGATCTGGTGCGACGCGATCGCCACCGATTCCGCGCTGCGCTTGATGCCGCGCACCGTCGTGCCGAGCTGCCGGTCCATCGTCTCCAGCGCGCCAAGCAACTGGCCGAATTCGTCGTGCGAGTCGATGTCGATCCGGTTGTCCAGCCGGCCGCCCGCGATTTCGTCGGCCACGCCCACGGCCTTGCCGAGCGGCGTCGAGATATGCCGCAGCAGATGCGCCGACGCCCACACCGCGACCAGCAGACCGACACCGATCAGGCCGATCGCGATCCACAAAATGTTGCGGAAGGTCGATTCGCTGTCGTCGACGAACGATTTCGCCTGCTCGACGTTCAGCGCGATGTCGTCCTCGAGCGCCTGCCTGAGCAGGTTCGCGGTCGGCGACAATCGCTCGATCACCGCCCTGGCCGCGTCGTGATCGCCGCCGTTCATCGCCGCGGCCACGTCGTTCACCCCGGCCCGGAACTGCGGCAGCACGCTCCGGATGCGCTCGGCGATGATGCGTTCCTTGTCGCTCGTGATCGATTCCCCGTAATAACGGCCCCAGATCGTATCGAGACGGCTTTGTTGCGTGCGAATGTCGTCGACCGCGCTGCGCATGAGCGCGGGGTCATGCTCGGCCTGCAGCCGGCGCATTTGCAACCGTATGTTGAACGCGAGCGCGCTGATTTCCGTCAATTCGACGATCGGCACCGTATTGCCCGTATAGGCGCGATGGAGATTCGAATTCAGTCTGGACAGACCGAATACACCGAACGTGCCAATTGCGACCATCAACGCGACGCACACCGCAAGGGTGGCAAAAATCCTGAACTTTATGCTTTTCGCAAATCGACTCACCTCGTTCCCCTCCGGTTTTCCAGGTCGGCAATGAATGAAAAGTGCCGCTTCATGACCCTGGTTTACGGGGAGAAAATCAGATTATTTATGATTCGATATTGCAACAATTAAAACCACACACAGCAAGAATCAATATGCGTCGCCACCCATTATCTCATTATTACGTTTATTTTTTAATACATTAAATTGAGTGCAGCCTGAGAGACGCTTGTTTCGCCGACCAGTTATCTCATTAATAGGGCGGCCGGCGCCAGCTCGACGGCACGAAGCCGCGGCGACAAGCCCGATTCCCCCTCGGAGGAGCGCGTCGAAATAGGCCGTTAGCTGCGATTCGTGCTCGAGTCAGGTCACGTCACCGGCACGAACATCTGCCGTGCAATCGCACAGAACGCCGCCGTGGCCGCGCTCTCACCGTGCAGCCGGCGGCTCATGATGATCGGTGACGTCGCGGCCGGCTCTGGCAGCCGCCGGTAAACCACCCCCTTCACGCGCACGCCCTCCACGCTTTCCGGCACCAGCGACACGCCCACCTGCGCCGCCACGAGCCCAAGCGCCGTCTGCAACTCGCGCACCTCGTGCACGGCCGCCGGCACGACCGCGCCGTCGCGCAGCGCCGACAACTGCTGATCGGCGAAGCTCGGCCGCGGCGTGCTCGGGTAGACGATCATCGTCTCGTCCGCGAGATCCGCGAGCGTCAGCGGCCGGGCCGGATCGGCGAGCCGATGCCCGAGCGGCAGCGCCGCGATCAGCTTTTCCTCGATCAACGCCTCGCGCACCAGTTGGTCGTCGTCGAAGCGCAAGCGGCCGAACCCCACGTCGATCCGCCCGCCCTTCAGCGCGCCGAGCTGTTCGAGCGTGAACATTTCGATCAGCGACAGCTCGACGTCCGGCTGCGCCTCGCGAAACGCGCGGATCACGTCCGGCAGCGCGCCGTACAGCGTCGACGGCACGAAACCGATCACGATCCGCTCCGACAGTTGCGCGAGCCGCCGCGTCAGCGGCCCCAATTCGTCGGCCTGATCGACGAGACGTTTCGCCTGCGCATGGAACACGCGCCCGGCATCGGTCAGTTTCAACGGCCGCGCGCCGCGCTCGAACAGCGGCAGCCCGATCTCCTCCTCGATCGCCTGGAGCTGGCGGCTCAGCGGCGGCTGCGTCATGTGCAGCCGCTCCGCGGCCCGTGTGATGTTCATTTCCTCGGCGACGGCGATGAAGTAACGGAGCTGACGCAATTCCATTTCATGCCTCAAAGGTATGGAAGTAGTCGGAAAGAGTGTTGGACGACGCGGGGCGGGAATTCCTACCATGTGCACCAACAGGAGGAATCGCATGATAGCAACTACCGCCACCATCGAACGCATCGAGACGCTGCTGGTCGACGTGCCGACGATCCGGCCCCACAAATTGTCGGTCGCGACGATGAATTGCCAGACGCTCGTGCTCGTCCGCGTTCGATGCACGGACGGTATCGAAGGCGTCGGCGAGGCGACGACCATCGGCGGGCTCGCCTATGGCGAGGAGAGCCCCGAAAGCATCAAGGTCAACATCGATACCTACTTCGCGCCGCTGCTGCTGGGCATGGACGCGACGCGCCCCGGCGCCGCGATGGCGCGTGCGCGCAAGCTGTTCCAGGGCAACCGCTTCGCGAAGTGCGCGCTCGAGACCGCGCTGTTCGACGCGCAGGCGCGGCGCCTGGGCGTGCCGCTGTGCGAGCTGTTCGGCGGGCGCCGGACCGATGCGGTCGATGTCGCGTGGACGCTCGCGAGCGGCGATACCCAACGTGACATCGCGGAAGCCGAAGCGATGCTCGACGCACGCCGCCATCGCGCGTTCAAGCTGAAGATCGGCTCGAACGCGGTCGCCGACGACGTGGCGCACGTCGTCGCGATCAAGCGCGCGCTCGGCGAGCGCGGCGACGTGCGCGTCGACGTGAACCAGGCCTGGAGCGAAACCGATGCGATCTGGGCCGGCGCGCGGCTCGCCGACGCCGGCGTGAGCCTCGTCGAGCAGCCGATCGCCGCGACCAATCGCGCGGGGCTGAAACGCCTCACGCAGCTCGCGCAGGTGCCGATCATGGCCGACGAGGCGCTGCACGGCCCCGTCGATGCGTTCGCGCTCGCGCAGGATCGCGCGGCCGACGTGTTCGCGGTGAAGATCGCGCAATCGGGCGGCCTGCAGGGCGCGGCGAGCGTCGCGTCGATCGCCGCGGCCGCCGGCATCGAGCTGTACGGCGGCACGATGCTCGAAGGCGCGGCCGGCACGATGGCGTCCGCCCAGTTGTTCAGCACGTTCGACTCGCTGAAATGGGGCACCGAACTGTTCGGCCCGCTGCTGCTCACCGAGGAGATTCTCGTCGAGCCGCTGCGCTACCAGGATTTCAAGCTGCATCTGCCGGCCGCGCCCGGCCTCGGCATCACCTTCGACTGGGCCCGCATCGAACGGATGCGACGCGGCGCCCGCTGACCCCACACGACAACCGAAACCGGAGACACAGATGAACAAGCAAGCCATCGACGCCCTGCTGAAGACCTTCGACGACGCGGCCGAGAAGCCCGGCAACCCGCGCGTGCGCGCGATCGTCAACCGGATCGTGAAGGACATCTGCTACACGATCGAGGACTTCGACGTGCAGCCGAGCGAATTCTGGACGGCGCTCAACTTCCTGAACGAAGCCGGCCGCGAATTCGGGCTGATCGCCGCAGGCCTTGGCCTCGAGCGCTTCCTCGACGTGCGGATGGACGAAGCCGAGGAAAAGGCCGGCATCCAGGGCGGCACGCCGCGCACGATCGAAGGCCCGCTGTATGTCGCCGGCGCGCCGGAATCGGTCGGCCATGCGCGCCTCGACGACGGCACCGATCCGGGCCAGACGCTGATCATGCGCGGCCAGGTGCTCGGCGAGCATGGCGCGCCGCTCGCGAACGCGCTGGTCGAGGTGTGGCATGCGAACCATCTGGGCAATTACTCGTACTTCGACCCGTCGCAGCCCGCGTTCAACCTGCGCCGCTCGATCCGCACCGATACCGAAGGCCGCTACAGCTTCCGCAGCGTGCTGCCGGTCGGCTACAGCGTGCCGCCGGGCAGCAAGACCGAGCAACTGCTCGACCAGCTCGGCCGCCACGGCCATCGTCCGGCGCACATTCACTTCTTCGTTTCGGCGGACGGTTATCGTAAGCTGACGACGCAGATCAACATCGATGGCGATCCGCATCTGTGGGACGACTTCGCGTTCGCGACGCGCGACGGGCTGATCCCGCCGGTGCGGCAGGCGGAGGGCGCGGAAGGCAAGCCGTACGGCGTCGACGGACAGTTCGCGCTGATCGACTTCGACTTCTCGCTGGTCAAGGAAAAGCAGGACGTGCCGGGCAGCGAAGTCGAGCGGGCCCGCGCGCAGGCGTGAGCGCCCTTCCCGTTCGACGAATCGACAACGCAAGGAGTGCAGGATGCTGTTTCATGTGGAAATGACCGTTCGCCTGCCGGCGGACATGGACCCGGTCAAGGCGGCCACGCTGAAGGCCGAGGAAAAGGCGATGTGCCAGCGGCTGATGAACGAAGGCGTCTGGCGCCATCTGTGGCGCATCGCAGGGCAGTATGCGAACGTCAGCATTTTCGACGTCGAGAGCGTGCAGCAACTGCACGACGTGCTGAGCCAGTTGCCGCTGTTTCCGTACATGGAGATGGACGTGCGGGCGCTGTGCCGGCATCCGTCTTCAGTACGGGACGACGATCGGTGATGCCCTTGCGGCCCATCATCGCCGGGCAACCGGCGCATGGGCCGCATTTTCAGTTCAAGTCGCCTGCGTCAGCGCGGTCTCTTTCGCGCCCCCGACAGCAGTGCGATCACTTCGGCCTATCCCCCGCCATCTGCAATCCGGTCGATGTCAAACCGACGCGTAGCGGCTTGTGCGGATCGAGCTTCCTTTTCTCGATGACGCGCTTCCAGCCGCCGGCTGCGTCCGGGACGCGATACAACGCGACGATCGCCACATACTCCGTCTCGCGTTGCATCGGTTGAGACAAGCTCGACGAAGCTCCGGGGTTCACGACGGCCGACATATCGGCCTGCAGATCCTGAGCAAGCACCGTCCGGTCGTTCTTCAACAGATCGTCGTACGATGCTCCGTCGAACATCTTGCGGTCCTTCAACTGGTAGACGCGAACGGCCACCGACGTCGGCCGCCCTGCGTCGTCGGGGTTCAGTTCGGCACGGGCGACCAGATCGACGTCAAGCACCTTCACCTGCTTGAAAAACACGGCGCGATACGCATTCGACGACGCGTCCGACACGGACTGCCAGGCACCGCAACCTGACAGCAGCAAGACGGCGACGGCGGTAGCCGCACTCATTCGATAGAACATGGGAACTCCGGAATCAGATCGTGCGCGGCACGAGATGCGGGTTGGGTTGCGGTACGGGGAACGCCTCGTACACGCCAAGCGCGATGCCGATCATGCGTTCATCGACCGACGGCAGCACCGTCGTCCAGCCGAGACGCGGCGCCGGGCCGGCATGTTCGACGCCGACGGTCGGATGCGGAACGAACCTTGACGACACTTCCATCCGCAAATGCACATCGGCCTTGACGCCGACATACAGCTGGATGAATGCCATCACCTCTCGATGCAGCCACGCACCGGGCAACAGGTCCTGAGCCTGCCGTTCGTCGACCGGCCGCAATGTCACGCGCACCGCGCGGCTGCGATACGCGAGACGCCTGCCGAGCACGTAACCGCCGCCGAGCCCGCCGCGCTTCCCGTCCGACAGCGCGTCCGCATCCGGCTTCGCCGACGTCAACGGCTTTGGCCGACCGCTACTCGTCGTCACCGCCCAGAATTCGTCCACCCGAACATCGGCTCCCGGCGCGGCGAGCGCCACCACGCCGGCCAGCCCTTCCGACGTGCGTGTCCGCTGGATCAGCAGCCCCAGCAGGGCAAGCATCCGGGAATCCGGCAAACCCGCACGCAAGGGCTTGTCGCCCCATCCGAATCCGGCGAGACACAACAGGCTGCGCGAATAATCGTCGACTCCGCCGACCTGGAAACGCTCCGGATAACGATATTTCTTCCATGCGCGATACAGCAGCGTCGCCACCCGGTGGTTGAACGGATCGAGAAACGCCTCGACCGCCTCATGCCCTTCCTCCCGCAGTACGATCTCGTCGATCATGTGCGACGGCATCGCCGCATCGACGCCGTAAAGCCCCATGAACGTCGTGCGCACGGTCGGCGGTGCCTCGGGGTGCTCGTCGTCGAATTCGACCGCGGCCATCTCGCCCGCCGGAAACCCCAACCGCGGACGCGGCCGGAACCGCACCGGCTCGTGCTCCGGCGTATCGCGCGTACCGAATCCGGCGCGTTCGGGCGTACACGCCTCCAGCAGCCGACAGAACTGCATGAACGTCATCTTCGGCGCTCGCTGGAACAGCATCCCGACAACCGTCGGCACCCCCTTCGACGCGGCAGCTTCGGCCACCGTCCGATCGATCGAAGCCGTCATAGCGGCGCCCGCCGAGCCTTGCTGCGCGGCCACTCCGTCCGCGACCGGGACGGCAGGCTGACGATCGCCAGCTTCGTGAACAGATTGATCTCCGCATACGCGCCGAAGAACCGATGCAGCAGCTCGCCGAACAGCATCACGTCGCCTTCGCCGGAGAACGCGTGCGAATCGAGCGTGATCTCGATCAGCACACCGCGTTCCACCGCGCCGCCCGATACTTCTTCCAGCATGTCCTGCGACACATGCAGGATGCCGGCGAGCCGCCGCCGGTTCAGCTCCTCGTTCGTCCAGTCGTACAGCGCCAACGCGCCGCGCAATACCTCCGCGTTCATCATCGACAGGAAATTCGGCGCGAGATGCGACAGCACGCGCCACTGGAAGCGGTCTTCGGTCGGCGGATACAGCGGCAACGTCGGCGCGACGAGATTGCGCACACCCCCGACGTTCGGCGTGCTGGCCGCCAGCTCGTCGAGGCTCGCCTCGCGCAGCCCCTTGCGCGGCAGCAGCCCGTTCGTCCCCGTCACGCGCAGCGACAGGCTTTCCTCGGGCAGCGTGTCCATCGACTCCCACGCGTGCCCGCCGAGGATCACCCACATTTCGTGCAACCCCGATACGCCCGAACGCACGCGCGTGTGGAAATAGCGCTCCGGCGCCTCGTGCCGCAGCATGCCGCCGCGGTGCCGGAACGTCGCGAACGGCACGTATTCGTATCGCTCGGCCGTATCGTGATCGAACGTCGCGACTGCATCGACCGAATACGTCTCGACATGCTCGCCCTGATGGCCGGCCGGCACCACGCGATATTCGGTTTCGTGATGATCGATCTCGATCGGCTCGGCATCGAGTTCGAACAGGTTGATCACCGGCGAGCAGAACAGCCGCACGTTTTCCGCGTTGAAGCGCTGGTCCGACGGATAGGCGTCCTTGAGGACCATCTCCAGCTCGAAGCGGGTCGATGTTTCCGGAAGCGTGGAGATGTCCAGCCCGCACAGATCGACGAACAGAAACTTCTCGCGGAACGTGAAGTATTCGAGCAGCAGCTGATATCCGGAGAATGCCGCATCGGCTTTGGGCCACAGCCGTTCTTCCGTCGAAAAGCCGGCCGGCTCGATCGTGACGCCCGGCAGCGGCACGGCTTCTCCGTCGCGTATTTCCGGAACGCGCCAGTGAATCGCATCGACCTGGCGCGTCAACGCAAGATGCATCGCGAATGCGGTCGGCAGATCGGCGTTCAGGTGCAGCCGCAGCCGCGACAGATCCGTCTCCTTGCGCAGCGCCGAGCCGTGCAACGCGAAGCGCAGGCGGATCACCGAACGGCCGTCGTGACGCACGGCCGGCCCGGCATGCGTGATCGAGACCGGCTGCAGCGCAACGGCCTGCGTCGTCCGATACAGACATTGCACCGTCCGCGGCGCCACGCCTTCCGCGCCGCTCGCAGACGGCACGTTGATCGGCGCGGAACGCACCGGCACGCCGGCAGGCACGACGATCGTTTTCTGAAGCGTCTCCGCGAACGGCGTCAGCTCGACGATCGACAGCGAAGGAATCATCCGCAGATAGTGCGGCCACAACAGGCTGACGAGCCCTTCGGTCAACTCCGGCAATTCGTCGTCGAGTTTCTGCCGTAGCCGGCCCGTCAGGAACGCGAAGCCCTCGAAAAGGCGCTCGACGTACGGATCGCGATCGCCGACGCGGTCCAGATTGAGCAGGCGCGCCCGATCGGGGTGCGCCTTCGCGAATTCCTTGCCGGACTCGCGCAAGTAACGCATTTCCGCTTCGTAGTAGCGCAGGATGGGATCGTCGTTGTCCATGAAAAATCCATTACGAAAGAGTCAATGCGCGCGCGGGATCGAGTACCGTGAGTTCCGCATGCAGTTCGCCGATCCGGCGCGCGAGCGCAGGCTTGTCGGCATCCTTGCGGCTGCTCGTCGCTTTCAATGCGTTGACCAGTTGTTGCTTGACCTCGAACGTCAGCGCCGGCTCCCAGCGCATCAGTGGCAGCGAGCGGGACGTGGCGTCGAGTTCGACCAGGAGCGCGAGCGCTGCATCGTGACGGCCGACGTGGTCGGCCAACCGGGCCATCACGAGCCGCTGCAAGTAGCGATGTCGATCGGTTTTCATGCCGGGCAGCGCTTCGAGCCACGCGAACGCCGCCTCGATACCCTCACGCCCCACCAGTTCGCGGGCCTGGGCTTCGATCTCCGGCCAGTCGCCGGTTGAGTCGCTTTCGCTATCCGCGGAGACCGGCAGCGGCGCAACGGCCTCTCCCGCCTCCAGGTCGCGCACGACCGCGTGCCGGGCAATCCATTCGAGTGTCGTGTCGTCGGCGAAGGGCGTGCCGTCGCTGAACGCCAGCCGTTCGATGCCGGGCAAGCGTTCGAGGAATAGCGCGAAATCGGCGCGCAGCAATGCTCGCCACGCGCCGTACGGCGTACCGACGTGATCGAGCGCCACATGCTGGAAGTACTGCAGATCGAACCACAGGTGATTCGCGCCCTCCATGAATGCGCCTTCGACCCGCTCCAGCAACTCGTGCCAGTGCTTCTGCAGCACGAGGCGCTTCATCTGCTGGCGCAACTCCGCGCGTGGGGGCGCCAGACGCGTATGCGACGCGGCATCCGCCGGCGGCACGTCGTGCAGCGTGTCCCAACGAATGCTTCGCGCGACGCGTACCGAAGGCAGGTAGCCGTTTTCCTGATCCCGCAGCCACGTCGACATCGCACGTGCCTGATCGAGCAAGTCGCGCGTCGACGCGATCGAGCCGGCTGAAATTTTGCCCGGCGCACTGGCCGGCGGCACTGCCGTGCCGGAATCGGCCCCGTGCGCCGGTGCTTCCTTTTTATCGAAGCGCGACACGAGCGGCTGCAAATTCGGACGGGCGGCGTCGGGCCACGCCTGCGTGCACGTCACGAGCACGCCGAGTGCGGCAAGCGCACGCTCGAGATCGGCCGGCGCGAAATCGCCGTGGCGGTCCAGCGCGTCGATCACACGCGCGGTGGCGAGCATGTCCAGCGCGGCTTTCCTCGCTTCGTGGCGGGCGGGCAACAGCGCCTCGCCGAACCGGTCGACGAGCGCGGCGGCCAGTTCGAGCCCGTCGGCGAAACCGGCCGGGCCGTCCTGCCGCAGGCGCGCGAACGCGTAGTAGCCGGCCACGCGCAAATCCTTTCCCGTCTCCTTCAGCAGGTGTTCGCACGCGCGGACGATCAACCCGTCGTCGATTCCCGACAGCTTGCCGGCTTCGTCCTTCATTTCGAAGAACGCTTCTTCGTAGCCGGGATCGCGCCCGCACGCATGCTCGCCCGGTATCGGCGCGATCCATGCGGCCCAGGTGTCCGTGCGTCCCCGATGGAGCGAATCGGCACGCGTGCCGCCGACAAGGGTCTTCACAAAATTGGCTAGCGTCATCGCTGGTCTCAAAAAACGAATGCGTCGCCCAGCAGCGTGAGGGCGTACCGGAACGGGCTGGCGGGTGGATCCGAAAGCGCCGACGTCGTCACCACGGGCGAGATCGAGGGCTTCGGCGGCGTCGTTCGTGTCGTCGGGACGGACGTGGTCGTTCGTGCCGACGCTCGAGCCGGTTCGCGATCGGCATTCCGGCCGGATACCTTCTCCGACGCCGCCCACCTCGCTTCATCCGGCAACGGGCTTCTGCCCGGAAGCCCCGACGGCAGCGGCACGGCCGCATGCTTCGCGGCCTCGATCGCCGACGGCGGCAACGGCGGCGGACCGCTCGCCGAAACCCGCGCCCCTGCGTTCGCCGCCGCCGTCACGAACACGCGTGCCGGCAACGCGAAATGGCGCAACTGGAGCACGTCGAGCGGGCCGGCGCCGGCTTCGCTGCGCAATTGCACCCTGAGCGGAACACCCTGGCTCGTATCCGGCGTCCAGGTCAGCAGATAGCGCGCGTTGTCCTGTTGCTTGACCTTCGCGCGCTCCAGCAGCCGGATGAAACCGAAGCGTCCCTGCGAATCGAGCGCGGTGCGCAAGCCGCCTTGCTCCGTCTGCCATTCGATGTGCGACAGATTTTCAAGCGACTGCCCCGGCCACTCGAACGGCGTCCATTCCTGCTTCTGGTTGAAGTAATGCAGTTCGCGGCCGGACAGCACGAATCGCATGTCGGTGACGCCCGGCGTCGGCTCCGGTCTCAGCTCGTAGCGCACCCGTGCATCGCCGGACGGGAACAGCACCGTCGCCGTGCGCGCGAGCTTGTTCAGCCCGTTCAGGAAAGCCGGATCGATCGTCAATGCGCCGGAGTCCGCGCCCTGCGAGGCCACCCACCGATCGCCATGCCGTTCGACGACACCGGCCAGTTGCGACGTCACGAACTGCGCGACCACGCCGCTGTCCGGACGCATGAAGCGCGCCATCTCGGGCAGCGACGCATCGTTGTCGGAATCCGCGAACGGATAACGGCCGCCGAACGTCCTGTTCCAGTCGGCAAGAATCGCGGTACGCCAGATTTCGTTCAGGCTTGCGGCGGCCGGCTGCACGATGACTTGCCAAGACTGATCGAACGGCGCACGGAACAATGCACCGAATCCGGACCATTGTTCGCCGAGGCTTGCAGCGACGCGGCTCGCGTAATCGCGACTGTCGGCGATATCGGACGTCTTGCCCTGCAGCACGGACTGCGCGGCCAGACGCGCAATCGCGTCCGGATCCGGACTGGAGACGATCTGAGCCGTTTTCAGGCGCATCGCGGTGATCCGCTCCAGGTAGCGCGCCAGACTCAGGTCGCCGGTTGCTGCGGGCGGGCTGACGCCCTTGCCGCCGGATCGCGCCACCGAAACGAGATCGCTGCCGGTCAGACGCAAGATCGGTCCGAACGCGGCCGCGAGCGGCGCAAGTGGTGGCTTCGCCTGCTTCGACGGATCTTTCTCGTCGGCGCCGACCAGTTGCTGCGCCTTACTGATCAGCGTATCGGACAGCGACTGTGCGTTGGCGCCCGTTCCCGCCTGATAGACGACCGCATTCATCAGCGCGACGAGCGGCGAGCGCTGCGGGTCGCCCAGCAGCGTGAGTTGATCGGCCGTGGCTGATAGCGTAGGTGCGGGTTGCCAACGCAGACTGTTGAGGAATAGCCCCCATGCCCGCGCGTAATCGTCGAAATAGCGCTGACGCAGTTCGGCCTTCAATGTCGACGGAGATGCATTGGCAACCTTGGTGTCGGAGAGTACCCAGTCGCTCGCCACATCGCGTTGTTCGCCGGCTTCGTCGATTGCCTTCGAGATGCGCTCTTCCCATGCTGCACGCGTGAATACGCCGGGTACCGTGGCGGTCGTGCCGAACAGGCCCCGGCTCGTTGCACCACCGGCAGAGGATTGCGACGCCGCGTCGCCGAGCAATGTCGCGAGTGATAGCGGCGGGTATTTCGGTGTCGCTTCGTCGACGATCTGCTGGTAGATCGCATCTCCCGAGTTCTGAATGCCGCGCACGCCGACAATCGTCTGGCGGGTGGACGCGATCAGCGCGCCGTCCGGCACGATCGCCGGCGCGGTGCGGTCCGCTCCGGCTCCGCGCCCGATGTGATTGGCAAGGAACGTGATCGCGTGCTGACGCATATCAGCCCATTTGCCGCGCGACAGTTGCGAACCGGCCGGGCGTTCGGGCGCGGACGTCGCGACGAGTTGCGGCGCCAGGAACGCGGCCACGGCCCGCTCGGGCCTGGCAAGCATCAGGTACGTCTTCAGCGTGTCGTAAGCGGCCTGCACCTGGGCTTCGCCGCCGCTCGCGATTTCCGCGTCGGACAGCGACGCGAGTTGATGCAGTCTTGCCTCGAGCTTCCGGCGGATCGGACCGATGAGGATACGGTTCGCGGCATCGGCGTAGTGCGGCCAAAGGGCGTCGAGCAACGCTTCGTCGCGATTCAGGCCGAAACGGGCAATCAACGGCGCGCCGGTGCGCTGACGGATTTCGAGCGTGTCGATCTGGCGATCGAGGTCGGTGAGCGTTTGCAGCGACTGTGCCGGGTTCAAGGCGCCAGTGAGCTTCGCAACCGTATCCGTTGTACCCGAGATCGTTGCACGGTTGCCGAACCCGGACAGCATCGTGCCGACGAGCCAGCAGCCGATCAGCACGGTCGCCATCCACGCCGCCGTGGTCGATAGCGAAAAGCCGATGCGGCGGCCGTGTACGTTGCGGCTGTGGGCGGCGACGGTTTGCCAGATGGTGCGGTGGTGGGGATTGTCGGGCGTATCGTCGCCGTTCTCGATACTGGAATCCGGCGACATCACGTCACGCTCCTTGAACAGCGGCGCAAACATCAGACCGTGAACCGCATGCCTCCAGATACTGGATTCAGACGCTTGCCGCACCAAGTTCGACAGCGCCTCGTGCAGCCTTGAAACATGCTGGGACAATTCCGCGGGATAACGATCGCGGGCATCCGCGGCGAGGCGCGCGACACCCGCATCCGCGAGGTTGCCGGCGAGGTTCCGCAGCGATACATCGATCGCTTCTCCGCTCATCGACGTGTTGGCCCACGTCAAGCCGATGGCTTCGTCTGGATCCAGCCACTCGCTACCGAAATCCGTGACATTCAGAAGGTAAGCGGGCGCGGCCCAGCGTAGCGCGCGCGCATGGCGCGCTAGACGCGTAGCGAGCTCATCAGTGTCGAACGCAGTATTCGCGGCGCTACGGTTGCGGGTAACCGCTACGATCGCATCGATCGGACGGCGCCGCCGCAGTCGGCGGATTTGATCCAGCCATTCGGTGTCGAGTTGGTCGCGGGTCTGGTTTGCATGCAACACGACCGTGTTACCGAGAACGATGTACCCGATGTCGGCCAGTTCGGGCGCGAGACGCCTGACGAGAGGCGTGTCTCCGGCGACAAGCAGCCAGCGGTCACGATAGCCCCAACGCCAGCCGTAGCGGTTACGCAGAACCTCGCGAAGCGCAGCAGCGCGATTGATCTGTCCTGGTGACAGGTTCGGATCGTTGCGCTCGCCGGATTCGGCGCGCTTTTCGGCATCGAAACGAGCGAACCATCTGGACGCCCTCAACACCGCAATCTTCAGCAATACCCACTCGAAGAACTTGACCGCCAGGATTGCCAGCAGCAACGCACATGCCAACGCAAGCTGGCCGATGATCAGGATTTCGCGCGACCACCCGCGACGAGGCCCCTCCACCCACACTGCGATACTGAGTGCCAGGAATACGATGACGGCCGCGACGCCAATGAAGAAACCGGCCGATCGTGTTTTGTTCTCGCTTTTGTCGTTCATGTCCGTTTTCTGCATACGAGTGCGAAAAGTTCCTCATCTTCGCCACAAAGCACCAATTGCGGATCGCCCGTCGTCCGGGCCGCTTCTGCAGCGAGGGCCACGGCCAACCAGGGCCCTGCGCCCGAACAGTCGCCCACCGCTGTCTCGAGCGCGATCCAGCATGCGTCGTCCGGCAACGGCGCCGCTTGGCGAACGCTACCGATACCGTCGCCGACCAGGCCATGCGTCCATACCGTACGCAGACGGTCGGACGGAGTTTGTCCCCACCGTGCAGCAAGCTCGAGTGTTGCGGCAGGAGAAGCGAGCGAGCCTTTGGCAGGCCGATGCAAAAGAAGTCCGGCGGACATCGGCGACGACTCGGGGCGCGAACGCTTGACCAGCAGCGCGACGCCTGCCTCCGCAACGCCGTCGGACAGTACCGAGCTGATTGCATTGCGAAGCTCGACGGCGACCAGAAGGTGGGCGCTCCCGGCGTCTCGGTCGTCGTGCCAGGCATCCGCTTTGAAGACCGTGAGCGCGGGTTCGCTGGCTCCCATCTCCACGTTCAATGCAGGGGCTTGTTCAGCGAGTAGATTCAATATCTGAGTCCCGACGACCTCGTGCTCGAGCCACGATTGGTGACTCAGTTCGACGTAGAGTCTCGTTCCCCGTGGCAGCGCGCGGAGCTGCGGCAGCAGGCCGTCTATCAGGCGCTCGAGCAGCCATGTACAAACCGAACGATGGCGAACATATTCCGAGATTTCGTTACCCGGATAGAAACGAATATCCGGAAGGTTGAGCCAGCGTGCATTGACTTCTCTATCCGCCACTGCATCGCTTGGTCGCGATTTCGTTCCTTCGACTCCCGTCAGTATCTGTTGGAGTGAGTTTTCGGAATCGTTCGTGGAGACGCACCAAGCATGACCTACGATCGTCAAAGGTATGGCTGCCATTGCGTGGCACGCCTGTTCTGCGTCATCGCTCACGCGATTGGTCGCAATCGCCTGATTGCGACAGGCATAGCCGTATCCGAGCCACGCAAACAGCAGGAATGCCCATGCCAGAAATGGGTAACCCGCGACGCAAAACCAGAACCATGGCGTGTTCGCAGGGCGGTCCGTCGACCAGAGCGCGATCGTCAGTCCGGCTCCCGCTCCCATTACGAGTACCAGCAAAATCGTCCAGACGAGCGCCGAGACCCGGGGCGCAGCCGGCACCTTCACGCGCGGCGGCACACGATTGAAGTCGATGGGCATTGCTTACCGGACCCGCGCTCCGCTGGACGGCGCGATCAGAACGGCTCCGCACCGTGTGCGATCACCGTCGCGCGATAGCTGTGTCGTACCGTCCTTCATCCTGCTGCTGCCTTCGACGATTTCATTGTCGCCATGGATCGGGCATGAGACTTTGTCGCCAATACGGGCTGCGCGGCGTCCTTTCACCTTGATGCGATCGGAGCCAGTCAGGACCCGGCCGCCGTGGGTCGTTGCGTCACCTTCGTATGCGAGATTTTTCATTTACGCTTTTCCTCGTGAATATTCAACAACCATCGACCCAACCGGCTTCGGACATGTCCGTACGTTTCCGCAGCATGAAACTCCAACATCTCGCGACCTCTAACATCGATTTAAAATAATCAAAACATAGATTCCCCACCTCTACTTTCCATGATGATCAAGCTTATCGGTGTTATCCACGACCCCATATTCCACACCACTTCGAACAGCTTTATCGAATGGGATATATGCATTGCCTTCGCAAATCTGATCGAATACCAGTTTCCCATTTTTAGAAACATAAATCTCCCCAGGCACGAGCGCATTTGAGACTACGTAGGTGTAGGGCCCGCTCGTAAACTTTAGATGACTACCTAAGCCTTCAGAGAGCCTTGAGACATCAATGATCGAAATTCTTCCGCGCGGGTGTAAGAGTTCGCCAGGGTACTTGTATTCAATATTACTCTGTGTCCCAAAGCGATATTGCACATATCCATGATCGGGTGACGAGTTGTTAGACGCACAAACCGATGCAATCTTCTTTGAGTCCTGTAATTTGCAATTAAAGTACTCGACTTCACCATAATGACAGAGACTCCCCGCATATAGATAATCTTCGCTTGCAGCAGAGGCCACACTATTACAAATAGTTAACAACACCAAGACACCCACCTTTGAGATCGTT
The DNA here is from genome assembly GCF_002223285.1 of Burkholderia sp. AU16482. Classification (NCBI taxonomy): domain Bacteria; kingdom Pseudomonadati; phylum Pseudomonadota; class Betaproteobacteria; order Burkholderiales; family Burkholderiaceae; genus Burkholderia; species Burkholderia sp. AU16482. The sequence goes on along the minus strand of NZ_NKEY01000006.1, from coordinate 417,124 downwards.
TTCACACAAGGCATCCCCAAGCATTTACCAATTCACATCAAAACCAGCGATCAAGCATTTTATAAATTTTCAATTCGACAGAGACGCCAAACGATCGAACCACGGATGGCGCAACTATTAATTATCTACACCATCAACAATCGGGACTGTCACTTGAACAGCTGAAGTAAATTTCCTCGTGCGGCTGACACAACGTGACTTCATCTGCATATGCGCAGCCTCCAACACCGAACACGAAAACCGCCTTAAATACGTCAGCCAAAATACTGTGTGAGCCAAAAATCAATTGATCTCCTTCTTCTATTAATTCTCGAAAAGCACCCACTCCCTCCCCAGACAGCCACCCTTTACCCTGATGCAACTCTGACCGCGACTACTTCGCAGAAAAAACACTATCCCGGACTTGCCGAAAAAAGCCATCTCGATATCCAGCGCTAGCATTTCTTATCACTTAACGCATAAATCCGTATCCGAGCGACCGATCCACTTAACCAAACAGCACTTATTCTTCATTTTTCAAGAAAGAAAGCAGACGCACATAAATTGACCGCCAATGCGAAAATTCCATAAATGAAAAAATGCACTTCAATTTCATGATGCGCGACCATATGAAAAAGGTATCAATTCACATCCACTCCGGCCCCAACATCAAGCGCAGCACAAATCAACCACATTTTTATCGGCACCTTGCTTCCACGATAGTCAATTTTGCACCATCCCGCAGTAGTCCTTTCAACCACCACTCGATCGCCGGCAATCAGATATTTATTTGTCTTAGCACTGGTACGTGACTCATTAAATAGGTAAGCCTTTCTCTTGACCTTTGCACGAACACCATCAGCCCCCTCCATTAGCAAAGCGAGGGGCGAATTAACCACCGACTCAACATCTTTTCTATATTGATACGGAAACCTATAAACCACCCTCTCCCCATCAGACAGCCAACTGTAGTTAGCCCCAAACCAGTCGGTAGCACGCTCATCTTGGCGCAAAACACCCCCAACCGACTCAAAGACGTAGACTGAATAAAATTTTCCGGACGAGTTTTTCTCAACAAGCGAATTTCGAACGTCAAAATAATGAATCACATATATCTTTTCCCGACGATCACGACCGCCCCGCAATAAAAAAGCATCAACGATTTCACCAGGCGTATCGTCGTAAAGCAGACCTCGTCCTTCAGCCTCGACCGGAACACCTCCGCTTTTGATATAAAATAGGGAAATTCCATCAAGCCCGACTGGTGACTTTGTTTTATCATCCAATATCGCCTTCCGGACAAAGCAAACAACTCCCTCTTTGATCTTCAAGGGCGAGTATATTTTCTCCCCGCGCACATCCGAACACACCCCCTTCGCATATACAGAACAACTTACAATAAGAGCACATCCAAAAACATAGCCCTTAATCATCTACACCCCCATTGAGAAATCAGGAAGACCATCCTAAGGATGTTCATAAATTACTCCGCCGGGAGACCTCCGAGATGCGCCGTCCTATTGCATCGACTACAATCTGTGTTCGCAGCAGAAGCTACGCCATTAAAAATAATTAACGATACTAAGGAAAGCTCCTTTGAGATCACTTTCACGAAGACACTCTCGAATATTGACTAATGCACATCAACTTCAGAAGGTAATACCCGCCTCACCCCATCCGACACATCATCCGAGAAGTTTTTGTACTTCGATGACCGACACTCTTGATCCATAATCACCCTTCCATTTCGCGAAACGTACACCCCCCCCCGGCCAAACAGAAGATACAACATACACGTAAGCTCCATTTGTTATTTTTAAATGAAGACCACGAATACTGCCTTCCGAAACATCGGATATTGAAAATAAATTACTTGAACCAATATACCCCTCCGGAATCTCGAAGAAATTATCCTTCTTCCCATATCGATATTTTATATATCCTTTTCCGGGCCTATAATTATTCTTCGCGCAAATTGAAATTACTTTTTTGTTTACAAGCGGACAGCTAAAATAAATATCCTCATCTACTCGACACAGAGTTTCTTCATCTCTCGCCGCGCCGACTCCAGCGCCGGCCACGTTAATTTTCGCCACGCACAAGAGAATTGCAAAAGTAAATTTCCCATTTGTCATCTCAACCCCTGCCAGCCATGAATAGATATGAAATTATTTCTCCGATCAACAATATCCGACATATTTTCATCAGAAATTGGCTGGCCAGGGCGATGACTAAAAAGACCAGGATTTATAACTCTAGTTACGTTGTCTACATCGTCGTTCGCGTCACCATGATCGGCAACCTCATACAACCGATTATCAACCCAATATCCGGCGGCCGATCTAGTTGCATATTTAGCTTGACCGACCAATTCAAAATTTTCCACAAAATTCAGTGACGCCTCACTAGGCCACCCTTGCGAATTTTCTCTATGCCATTCGTTAAATTTTTCATACTGCCTACGCCCAGTAATCTGTATCAAACCTCGCCCCCGATACTTCCACCCGTCCCCGCTTGAAAATGCACCGTTGCCATTTCTTTTTTCATACGCTCGATTTGCTATCGCCTCTTGATCAGCGGGGTGACTGCTCGTACGCCCATATTGTTCTGCTTCAGCGGGATGGCGCTTGAAATAGCTGAATTTCTCGATCAGCCTGGAAGGTGGATAATTCAAACTCTCGCCGTCGTGGACAACCAATGACGGACCCGATTCGCGACGAATCTGGGCAAAGAAATGCTCTCGCCGGAGATAATTGTCCAACTTGAATAACTCTATATTGCCATTTAACTCGTCCATAACCGCTTGCAGTGTTCCAATGTTCGCTCCTGGAAAAATATGCTGAAGCATTGGCAGCGTAAATTTAAACTTTGACTCGAAATTGGCGGCTAGTGAGATTGGATTGACGTGATAGACACTCGCCCCCGGGAAGCCCGGCACCCCAGCCCCCACCTCATCCCACCACGCCAACTTCTCAATCCGCTTCTGCTCTTCCTCATGCTGCGGCTTAGGCCCCGTCTGCTTCTCCAACTCGGCGATCAACTGCTTCCACTTCGACGGATTCGCCCACTCGCTCTCGTGCTTGACGATCAGTCGCGACGCCGCTTGCATCAACCACGGATATCCATCCCGTTCGCCTGTCGACAACGTGCAAAGCTCGTCAGCCGCGCGGCTACCATCACCCCTCTTGTACAGTGCGTCGTATACCTTGAGCATCAACGGACTGAGCTTCGAACACGATGCGAGATCAGGCGCATTCGCACCGCTCGCGTAATCAATCCATGATTGCGTCGTCGCAAAAATCGTATGTGCCGGATCGTGGGTATCTGCCAAACACTCGAAATCGATCCACTTCTGTGCGAACTCGCGGGTCACTCGCCCGCCAGCGAAGTTGAAATCGCACACCCAGCCTTCAATCGCGTGCCCGTGGGCGTTTACGCCGTCGACATGCCACCAACTCACCGGGTATCCTGGATCGGGATTCGGTCCGGGCACCGGAACACGCCGTGTTGAATCACGCGCCAGCTCGGCGAGCGAGTACACCTGCACACGGTCTGTTTTTCGCGATTGCGGATCCGCGCCCTGTACAAATTCGTTGTTCGGCGTACGCTGATACAGCACCGTACCCGGCTCGATTCGCAGAATGGTCGGTTCCGACGGAAGCCCGAGCTCGGCCCAGTCCTCCTTGCGCGAACCATGTTGGCTAACCCATGCACGCCCTTGCTCGAGGAACGGCCGGATGCTGTCATCACAGAAAACCTCGACGTGCGCCATTCGAACGCCCGAGCTACGTTGATTCAACGAGTCGTATCGCCCCAGGTGTCCGATCAGATCCCCCGCCTTGATTGGAATGCCGGGTGTGTCGCCAGGCTTGGCTTGATCCGTTACCACGACAACCCGATCGAACATCGCGTCCTCAACAGCCTCCTCGGCAACCGGCCCGCCATTTTCCTGGCCGAGGAAAACCCACCCACCGATCGCACTCGACGGCTCGACATAACCGCCCGCGTGTTGCGGATACAGCGATGCCCCGTGTAGATCCGTCAGTTGCCCCCACACCTTCCCGTGCTTCGTCTCAATTTTCCCGATGCCGACGCTGGTCCCCTGAGGCACGATGCCAATAGGGGCGCCGTTCGAAACCTTGCGGACTCGCAACCCCTGCTGCGCCGGATCGACAGCCTGTCCGTTTTTTCCCGACACCGGTTTATCCTGCGCATACTGCGTCACCCGCCATTGCCGCGGCCAATACGACGGCTTCTCCCGTTTCGGGAAATTTGCGTAGTCCTCCCAGGACATCAGGTGCATATACAAGCTGTAGAACGTCAGCTTGGTATCCCGCGGGAACTCCATCGTATGCCGCACCAGCGCGAAGCCCGTGCTATACGGCGCTTCATACGGCGCGCCACTATCGGCAGCCGCCATTTCGCTGACCGGATAGGTCTTGTTGGCGCGAAACGCAATCAGCATACCGTCGGCGATACAGCGCAATCCCCCGTCGAGGTCCAGCGACTGGCCCGCACCGGCCTCCGCGATATGGATGCCGCCGTGCCACATGCCGTTGCTGCTCGAAAGATAGGTGCCGGACGGTTCACGCTCGGCCAGCAGCCGATAGATATCGTGCTCATCGGTGAATCGGGTTGACGCATCGGACACGCCATTGCCTTTACGCAAGAACGGAAATGCGAATGACAGTTTCTTCAGAGCAGGCTTAGCAGGCGTCGGCGTTGACTTGGGCGGCGTCGCTCGCTTCGGCGCATTTTTCGATGTGCGTTTGGTCGCCATGGTCGGGCTTACTCCGAAAAACCGAAATTCAGTGTGTTCTTCACGTCCTTTGGCGGCGCCGAGGACCACATCGGAAACTTGAAACTCCCGCCGTCGGCGTCATTGACGGTCAGGTCGCCTTTCAGCTCGATTTCCCCCGCAGGACTCCCGAGCACGATCTTTCCGCCTGACAGCTTGATATAGGCACCCGAGCCATCACCGATCGTGACGCCTTTACGACCGGTTATCGTGATTCCGCCATCCGAAGAACACACGTGCACGTCCTGCATCGCCATCAATTCCATGCCGTCGCCTTGCGCCTGAATCTGCACCTTGCCCTTTGCCGCGAAGAGTCGAATTCCCAGCCTCGCCGCGAAGAACGAAATCGCTTCACCGGCCGCCGCGGTGATACGCTTCATGACGCCGATGTCCAATCCTTCGCCGGCCGTAATGAACATCTGCTTGCGTGCAGCAACCTGAACGTGCTGCCCGCTCGCGATGCCGACACCCTCCGGCGCGCTTGCGACAATGACGGGCTTCTGGAGGCGGCTCAACTTCTGCTCGATCAGTACGCGTTGCTGATTGGCCTCAGCCTGTAGTGCCTTTGCGGCGTTCGCGGCATCATTGAGAGAGCGCAGAATTTCTTCAGCCTGTGCGAACGTCGCATCCGCGTTTTGCATCGCGAGCTGCTCGCCGGCCGCCCCAGGTTGCGCTTCGGCCGATACGAGCACGCCGTCTGCCGCCCGGATCGACGCATGACCATCGGTAGCGAGTTCAGCCCCCGTTCCGCGCGCGTTGCGATCGATGTCGACCATGAAGCCGAGATTCAGCTGGCTTGCCCGGAACGGCGTGATTAGATGGACATGCTCGTTGCCCTCCCTATCCTCCATCCGCAACTCATTCCGCGCAGCCGTCCGAATCAGGTTCCGCGTATGGTTCAGGTTGTTGACCAGATCCGGATGCGCGCTGTCATGCATCGCCCCGATGATCACCGGCCGGTTCGGATCGCCGTCCGTATGGACGATCGCCACTTCCGCCCCGTCGATCAACGGAAAGTGATGCCCATAATCGCCGCCGCTATACGGCTTCGCCAACCGCACCGGCCGGCTCGTCCCACCCGGGCTCCATTCATCGAGATCGAACGGCAGCTTGATCACGTACCAGCCCTGCTCGGTCAGGTACGCATACTTGTAGTTGCCTGGCGACGTAATCCGCGCTGGCAGAATCCCGTCGACCACCGGCCGCGAAATCGAGGCCATCGACGTGCGCCACACGCGATCCGACGGAATCCCCTCGAACGCCACCCAGTACGATTCGTTACGCCCGCCGTGCGACTCGACCGACGTCACGAACACACCATGCTTCGCATCGGCCGGCTTCGGCTCGACGCGCATCACCTCGCCGGCTTCGAGCCAGAACGGATTACCCGTTCCCTTGAAGGTGATCTGCCCGGCCAGATAGGCCTCGTGCCGCAACCGCGCCACCCGCTTGCCCTCTTCGGGCGTCTCGTAATGCTCGCCCCAGCGATAATCGACGGCGTTCGTCGTCTTGTCGTCGCGTGCCGTGTTTTCCTCAACCAGCAGCGACACCCCGGCCTGTCGATGGTTGTAGTCATGCAGTCGCACGGCCTCCGGCACGCGCTTCATCTCGCGCCCGAGCGTCTTGATCGCATCCGCACCGACACTCTCCAGCCCCGAATCACGCCGATACGGCACCGTGCGCTGCTTGCGCGCATACGCATCGAGATCGTCGCCGAACACCACCACCGCGCGATCCTTCTTCTGCTCCCAGCGAAACCAGATCCCCTCTTCCGCACACATGCGCCGGATGAACGCGAACGTAGTCTCGTGATACTGCGTCACGTATTCACGGCGCTTGTACTGCCCGCGCAACTGGAACTGAAAATCCACCCCCGCGCGATAACCGTAGTGCCGAAGCGTGTCGGTCACGATCTCCTCGACCGACTGCTTCTGAAACAAGCGGCTGGTCACGCCGCGATCGAGATCCGCGAGCGTCGGTTCCAGCACGACGCGGTAACGCGTTTCGTCCGCCGAAGTCTCAAGCTCGTCGAATTGCGTGATCACACCATGAACCGTATACGCCGCCGGCTTCGTACTGAACCGAGCCGCGTTCTCCCCGAACATCTTTCGCAAGTAATCCATGTCCGGGTCGATCGGATCCGCAACGAACTTCGCCGGCCGGCCCAGCACCTGGTCCATCGGAATCCCGGCCACGGGGCTTGTGAATTCGATCTCGTACCGATAAAGCTGGCTCACGCGGTCCAGCCCCGTGAACTTCAGGATCGAGAACGGCGCCGGATGCGGCGCCAGCTTCAATTCATAAGCCTGCGTAGGCAAAATCATCGACATCGACTCTCTCGGTTGCGCAAACAGGCGGTGCCGCCGGGGCAATCATCGTCACCCCGGCGGTTCGCCATCACACGTCGGATCAGTTCTTGGCCTTCGGCATCTGCGACACGAGCGACAGCCCGATGTCCATGCCTTCGACCTGGAAGTGCGGGACGATGAACAGCTTGATCCGGAAGAAGCCCGGGTTGTCCTCGATATCCTCGACCGTGACCTTCGCCTCGCGCAGCGGATGCGACGCCTGCAACTCGTCGCCCGGATCCTTCATCTCGGTGACGAGCCCCTTGATCCAGTTGTTCAGTTCGAGTTCAAGCAGCCGGCGATCCTTGGTCGTGCCGATGTTTTCGCGCTGGATCAGCTTCAGGTAGTGCGCGATGCGAGACAACAGGAAGATGTACGGCAGCCGTGCGTTGATGCGGCTGTTCGCGGTCGCTTCCTTGGTTTCGTACAGCGCCGGCTTCTGCGCCGAGTTCGCGGAGAAGAAGCACGCGAAGTCGTGGTTCTTGTAGAACGACAGCGGGATGAAGCCGAGATTCGCGAATTCGAATTCGCGCGTCTCCGGGATCAGCACTTCGGTCGGGATCTTCGGCTGGTAGCCGGTGCCGAGGTCGTACAGGTGAACCGGCAGATCCTCGACCTTGCCGCCCGCCTGCGGCCCGCGAATCTGCACGCACCATCCATTGCTCACGAAGCTGCGCACCATGTTCGCCGCGAACGCGAACGACGCGTTCATCCACAGGTACTTGTCGTGATCGGGGCCCTTGACGGCCTCCTCATAGTTGAACGCCCGCACCGGCGCCGTGTCCTTGCCGTACGGCAAGCGGCCGAGCACGCGCGGCATCGTCAGGCCGACGTAACGCGCATCGTCGGTATCGCGGAAGCTCTTCCACTTGATGTATTCGGCGCGATCGAAGTAGTTGCCGATGTCCTGGATCGCCGCCACTTCCTCCATCGACCGCTTGCCGAAGAACGCCGGCCCGACCGAGCCGATGAACGGCATGTGCGCGGCAGCCGCGACCTTCGAAATATTGCGCAGCAGCGCAACGTCCATCGGCGAATTCGCGAACTCGAAGTCGCTGATCATCGCGCTGATCGGCTGGCCGCCCGGCGTGTCGTATTCCTCGATGTAGGTGAGGCGATACAGGCCGCTCTGGATCAGTTCCGGCGTGTCCTCGAAGTCGCGCTGCAGCGCGTCCTTCGATACGTCGAGCACCTCGATGCGCGCGTTCTTGCGGAAATCGGTGCGGCTCACGAGCATCTTCAGGCCCCGCCAGCGTGCTTCGAGCGCCTGGAATTCCGGCGTGTGCATCACGGCGTCGAGCTGGCGGCTGATTTGCCGGTCGATCTGGCCAATGTGGAAGTCGAGCAGCGATTTGTCGAGCCGGTCCACCGGCTGGCGCGCGTTCGCGACGAGTTCGAGGAACGCGCCCATCCCGCGCGCGATGCGCTCGTCGGCCGACGCCTCGGACAGCATGTCGTTGTCGCGGAACGCCTCGAGCGGGCGCGCCTCGCTAATGGGCTTCAGGTTGATCTTGCTGCACAGCGACGCATAGACGCTGTCGATATCCCCATGCGGGGCGTCCAGCACGACGGTCTCGGTCGCGCCGGCCTGCTGCGTTTCAGTGGGTTTCATCTCGGATCCTGTCTGCGATCGAATGGCTACGAAGTTGCGGAATGCGCTGAACGCGCGTTTTGCCCGGCGTCGCTCACGCATGCCCTTCAGGCTGCGTCGCGGCGGTCGCGATCTGCGCGAGCTCGCCGCGCAGCTTCGCGGACAGGCGGTCGTCCTTCAGCACCTTCTCGAACTCGCGACGGAACGTCCCGTTGTCGAGCAAATTCGATTTCAGGTCGCGCAGCAGGTTGCGCATCGCGAGGAGCGCCTGAAGCTCGGGAATCTGGCGCGCCACCTGCTCGGGTTCGAAATCCTTGATCGACCGGAACGACAGGTTGACGGGCAACTCGGAACCGTCGCCGGCCAGCGTGTTGTTCGCGGCGATCTTGAGATCCGGCGCGTAGTCGGCCAGCACGGCATCGAAATTGTTCTTGTCGATGTTCACCTTCTTGCGCTCGGCAAGCGGCGCCTGCTCGCGGCCGGCGCTGAAGTCGCCCGCCACCAACAGCTTCAGGGGCAGCTCGACCTTCTTCTGCGCGCCGCCCGTATGCAAGTCGAGAGTGATCGACACCCGGCTCTTCGGGATCTCTCGCTGAAAGCTATCCAATTCGTTCTCCTTATCTCAGAAAGCTTGAAGATTCCGCGATATGCACCCCGGACCACGAGTGCACCGTCGTTCACGTCACTTTTGTAGAAAATCGCAACCCGTATTGACGCACGACCGAATCGGATATTCGCGGCATGACGTGCCGATTCAGACGGCAGAAAATATCATGCAATTTCATGAAAAGTAAACAGACAGAAATCAAAAATCACATCCGACCTAACGAGAAACGGATCAATTAATACTCGTCCTATATCACCCCCTCGCCCGAGGCAGACATGAACTACACCAAAATCAATCTCAAATAACTGAATTCTCACCACAACTCATTGATATTTATAACGAAATTCAGCAAACGACACTCGCAGAAATCTCGATAAATCAGCGCACACAAATTCCCGTAGATCACAAAAACAATTCACACCACAATCTCAAAATCAACCCCACTCTTATCTCGATATAAATGACACATTCGTCAACAAATTACCCGATGACGGAGTGACGAAATCGGCAAATGATGGTTAGAATCGGCGCCTCATAACTTCTGATCGATATTGACTACACCATGCGGATCGAAAAGCCGCTCTGGCATGAAGGGCTGATTCTCACGCAGCAGCATTTCCAGCAGCAGGACCGCTGGAACGGGTTCGCGCTGCAACAACTGGCGTCGGCGGTCGCCGCGTCGCCGTGGGGAACGCTGAACGTCGATGTCGACGAAGAAGCACTGGCGTCCGGCCGTCTGAAGCTCACGCGGCTTCGGCTACGCTTTCCGGACGGCACGCCGATCGACACGACCATCGCCGACGCACTGCCGCCCGCGCGTGACCTCGGCCGCGAAATTCCCGCCGATACCCAGACCGTCGACGTGCTCGCCGCACTCGCGCTGCCCGATGCGAACGGCGGCAACTGCCGTTTCGACGAGACGGCGTTGGCCCGTCCGCGTCGCGCGTATCGGGAGTTCGTGAAGGTGGTGGACCTGAACGGCGCGGGCGAAGCCGAAATCGCAGCCGAGCGCCACGCCGTCCGCTTGCTGTTCGGCCACGAATCGCACGCAGACGACACTGCATGCGCAATCGCTCGCCTGACGCGCACGACGAGCGGCCAGTTCCAGATCGATCGCGAATATGTACCGCCCTGTCTGTCGCTGTCGGGTCATCCGCTGCATATCGAACGCATCCGGCGGCTCGCGGATATCCTCGCCGCCAAGAGCGCGCTCCTCGGCGCGCGCCGCAGCGAACGGATCGAACAGGTTGCCGAATACGGCGTCGCCGACGTCCAGCTCTTCTGGCTCCTGCACTGCATTCATCAGGCGTGGCCGCAACTGCGCTTCCTCGCGTCGCATCCCGCGCAGCCCACGGATCGCCTGTACCAAGTGCTCGCGCAATTGGCAGGCTCGTTGAGCACTTTCTCGACACACGTGTCGCTGACCGACATCCCGCCTTACGATCATGCCGGCGCACACGAGGTGTTCGCGACGCTCGAGGCGTTGATCCGCGATCTGCTCGACGCGATCATCCCGTCGCGGGTCGTGTCGATCGGGCTATCGCACACAACGCCGACCACCTGGGCCGGCCGGTTCCTTGACGAGCGGATCGTCGAGGGCGCGGCGGACTGGTACCTGTCCGTCAATGCGGCGCTACCGGCGTTCGAGCTCGTCGAACAGTTCCCGCGCCTGTGCAAGATCGGTGCGCCGGACGACGTCGAGCACATCGTCAATTCCGCGGTGGCGGGGATTCCGCTCAAGGCCGTGCAGCGCGTGCCGGGCGCCATTCCGGTGCGGCTGGACAACCATTATTTCGCGCTGGATGCGCACGACGCCGCCCATGCGCGAATGCTGGCCGCGCGCGCTTGCCAGATCTATCTGCCGGCGTCGGTTCCCGACGCATCGATCGAACTCTACGCGGTGCTGCGCTGATGAACGCCATCGTCTCCACACGTCACGATTCCGCGTTGCTGGCGCGGGAGCCATCGTCCAGCCACGCGGCCGGGCCTTCGATGCGTGCGCTGCTGCGCGATACGGCACTGCTCGTCGCGCAGCTGTCGAGCGGCGGCGAGGTCGACAACCCGGAAGGGCTGCGTCAGCAGTGCGCCCGGCTCGTCGCGCAGTTGGCGACGGCACTCGATGCACAGGGGGTCGCCGCCGACATACGGGACGATTTGCTCGTCGCGCAATGCGCGCTGATCGATGAAACCGCGCTGCGGCATCTGCCCGCCGCCGACAAGGCGAACTGGGAGTCCAGGCCGCTGCAGGTCGACCGGTTCGGCACGCACGACGCAGGCACGCGCATTTACGAGCGGCTCGAGTACCGGATGCGCGAACCCGCGCCGAACGTCGATCTGCTCGAATGCTATGCGGCCATTTTCGGTCTGGGATTCCGCGGCCGCTACGCCGCTCGCGCGGGCTCGTCGGCGGACGCCCACGAGGGCGAGGCAACGCGCCTGGCATTGCTGGCCGCGCTGGTCGCGCAAATCGATCAATTGCGGCCGGCTGTGCGGCCGGGGTTCGTCACCGATCGTTCGAACACGCGACTGATCGACCGGCTCAGGCATCTGTCGCCATGGGCGATCGCCGGAACGGCCTGCGTGATCGCGATACTCGCATGGTTCGCGTGGGATCGCATTCTCGACGCGGAACTGGCGCAACTCGTCCAGACAGTGAAGCGGCCGTGACGTCGGATACCCCTCTCCCACGGGCGGCGACCCACGTCGAATCCGATGCCGCAAACGCGGCGCTGTCGGGTCTCGGCTATCCGCTGCGCACGATCGTCACGCTATCCGCGACGCTCGCGCTGGCTATCATCGGATGGGTTTTGGCCGTCGATCGCGGCGTCATGTGGGGATTGACGGCGAGCGTCGTTGCGTTCTCCGCGCTCGTCGTCTGGCTGCATTCGCGCCGGCTGACACGTGCCCGCGAACGGAACGTGCACGTGCTTGCGCAACTCGGCGCGGCGACCGCCGACCTGCCCGTCGCACTGCGCACGAAAATGCCGCTCGCGCTCGTCACCGGCGACGGCCTGTCCGCCTTGTTCGATCGCGATACGGCGCGCGCACGTTTCGTTCACGTGGGCGACGGCGCAATCTGGCTGCGCGCCGATCGCCCGCAGGATCTCGCCCGGCTTGCCGTCGCCGTCCGTCAGTGGCGAGACGGCCATGCACCCGATTGCGTCGTGCTCTCGGTCGCGCCCGGCCTCCATGCGAGCGACGATACGTTGTCGCAGAACCTGCGCGTGATCCGGCAGGCCGTCGCCGATGCGTGTCGCATGCTGGGCACGTCGCTGCCGGGCTACGTCGCCGTCTATCAGCGACTGTCGGATGCGAGCGTGGCGACGAAGGCTGCCGCCGGCGCATCGGCGGCGCAGTGGTACGGCATGTCGACCGGCTCGGCCATCGCGAATCTGCACGGCTTCGACACCGCAATCGCGGCGGCCGAGTCGGACGCACTCCATGGCGACGCAAATCCGGCCCTCTCGGCCCGCGCCGCCGGAATCGCATCGATCGTCGGATGGACCCGCCGTCTCGTGTTCGACACGCTGACGGACCGACGTCAGCCCGCGTCGCCGTGGCCGCTGCTCGGCGCCGGCTGGATCGATCACGGCCCGGCGTCCGGCCCAGGCAAACCATGGGAACGCGAAGTGCGCGCGCTGACGGGTATCACGCCGGCCGCATTGCCGGCGTCGCCGCTCCCGTGGCCCTTTCCGCAACCGCTGATCGATACGATGCCGCGCCGCGCGTGGCGATCGCCGCGCGTCGCCGCAGTCGCGCATGCGATTGCGATCGTCGCGTGCGCGGCGGTCGTCGCCATTTGCACAGCCGCCCGGAACAATGAAGCGCTGATGGCCCGCGTCGGCGCGCATCTGGAGCGCTACAACCACATCCCCGTCACGCAGGACGCCGCGAAGCGCGACGCGCTGCTGTCTCTTGCAGCGGACCGCGATCAACTCGACCGATACGCCCGCGTCGGCGTTCCGCTGCGGCTGTCGTTCGGCACCTATCGCGGTGCGCAGCTACTGCCGCTTCTCGACGACGCGATCGCCTCTTACGAACCGCCCCCGCCGCCGCCCGCCGTCGTCACGCTGGACAGCATGTCGTTGTTCGACAGCGGCAACGCGCGGCTCAAGGCCGGCACCACGCGCGCGATGGTCGATGCGCTCGACCTCATCAAGGCTCATCCGGGCAAGCGCGTGCTCGTCGCCGGTTACACGGACGATCGGGGTCGGCCCGATCGGAACCTCAAGCTGTCGATCGATCGTGCGTCGGCCGTGCGTGACTGGCTCGTCGATGCATCGGGCATCCCGCCGACGCAGTTCGCGATCCAGGGCTACGGCGATACACGGCCGGTCGCGGACAACGCGACACCGCAGGGGCGAGCGAGGAATCGTCGGGTCGAAATCACGCTCGTTCCCGATACGCCGCCGGCCGTCCCGACGAGCGCCGCGCGGTAATACGCAACATTTTTGGGTCCCGGGGCGACGCCTCGGGCTTGTCAGCGCCGGAACGCCGTTCCGGCGATTCGCAGTACGAAAAGAAGGAGTGAACAAATGGCAATTCCGGCCTACATGTGGCTCAAGGACGACGGTGGCGCGGACATCAAGGGCTCGGTAACCGTCCAGGATCGCGAGGGCAGCGTCGAACTGGTCGCGTTCGACCACGGCGTGCACATCCCGACCGACGGCAATACGGGCAAGCTCACCGGCACGCGCGTGCACAAGCCGATCATGCTGACGAAGGAAACGGACGCGTCGACGCCGTACCTGTACAAGGCCGTGACGAGCGGCCAGACGCTGAAGTCGGTCGAGATCAAATGGTATCGGATCGACGACGCGGGCAAGGAGAAGGAATACTTCAACACGAAGCTCGACAACGTGAAGATCGTCGCGGTGAAGCCGAAGATGCTCGACATCAAGAACCCCGACTACGAGAAGCACAACCATCTCGAAGACGTGGAACTGCGCTACGAGACGATCACGTGGTCGTACAAGGACGGCAACATCATCCACAAGGACACGTGGAACGAACGTTCCTGACGTGTTGACCGGCCGGCGGAATCCGGTGCGTGCGCGCACCGGATTCCGCCGGTTCGCATGCGCATCGACGGATGCGCGCCCTCTCCCTCTCCTGATCCGCTACCGACATGACGCCGCCGCTCCGGGACGCTTCCCATCTCATTCGCCGTCTCAATCCTCATTGCACGCGGGCGCTCGAAGCCGCTGCAAGCCTTTGTCAGACCCGGCTCGCCGACGAAATCGCGGTCGAGCACTGGGTGCTGAAGCTGATCGAGGCGGACGACGGCGATATTCCGGCGATCCTGCGTCACTACGATCTCGACATCGATGCCGTCTGGGATGCGATGATCGACGTGATCGACCGCATGCCGCGTACGCTGCGCGGCGTGCCGGCGTTGTCACGGCAGCTCGCCACGGTGATCGAGGACGCATGGGCGCAGGCGGTATCCGACGACCGCAACGGCGCCATTCGCTCCGGGCATCTGCTACAGGCGATCGTCGACGCACCGCATGTGCTCCGCACCCAGCGGGCATGGCCGCTGCTGTCGGTTTCGAGTACGCAGATCAGGCGTGTGCTGCCCCGGCTCGGGCGGCGCTCGTGTGAAAACGCATGCGACGAAACGGTATCGACGTGGGAGACCAACCCGGCCGGCAGTCAGCGCGGCGCCGGGACGGCGGCATCGACCACCACCGGCAACGCGGCCCCGCATGCGCCGCACGTGCCGGCGCGCGCGATCGACGGCGATGCGCTCGCCCGTTTCGCGCTCGACCTGACCGAAAAGGCGCGCGAAGGCGAGATCGACCCGGTATTCGGCCGCGACCGCGAGATCCGGCAAATGATCGACGTACTCGCGCGCCGCCGCAAGAACAATCCGATCCTGGTCGGCGAACCAGGCGTCGGCAAGACCGCGCTCGTCGAAGGGCTCGCGCTGCGTGTGGTGGAAGGCAGCGTGCCGGAAACGATCCGCGACACGCGCATCCTGACACTCGATCTCGGCTTGTTGCAGGCCGGCGCGGGCGTCAAGGGCGAATTCGAGCAACGGCTGAAGAACGTGATCGACGAAGTGCGCGCGTCCGAAACACCGATCCTGCTGTTCATCGACGAAGCCCATACGTTGATCGGCGCGGGCAACGCGGCGGGCGGCGCCGATGCGGCCAACCTGCTCAAGCCGGCACTCGCGCGCGGGGAATTGCGCACGATCGCGGCCACCACGTGGGCCGAGTACAAGCAGTATTTCGAGCGCGACGCCGCACTCGAACGGCGCTTCCAGGTCATCAAGGTCGACGAACCGGACGACGACACCGCCTGCCTGATGTTGCGCGGGCTCGCGAGCCGCTTTGCGAAGCATCACGGCGTGCATATCCGCGACGAAGCGATCGTCGCGGCCGTGCGGTTGTCGCGCCGCTATATTCCCGCGCGACAGTTGCCGGACAAGGCCGTCGACCTGATCGACACGGCCGCCGCACGCGTGCGCATGTCGCTCGACGTGCCGCCCGCGGAACTGCAGCAGGCGCGTGCGACGCTGGCGGCGCTCGAACTGGAGCGCGCCGCGCTGGACGCGGACCGCCATGCCGGGATCGCCGCTGTCGCCGAACGGCGTGCGTCGATCGACACGGAACACGACACCGCGCGCGGCGCCGCCGACAGGCTGCTGGATCAGTACACGCGGGAACGCGAACTCGTCGGCATCGTGCATGCCCTTCGCGACGCAACGAATCAAGCGGTCGATCCGGCAGCCGTGTCGGATGCGCTCGATGCGTTGTCGGCCGTTCAACGCAAGTCGCCGATGATTGCCGCCGACGTCGACGCGCCGTCCATCGCGCGCGTCGTCGCCGAATGGACCGGCGTACCGGTCGGCAACCTCGTCGAGGACGAACTGCGCAACCTGCTCGCCCTCGAAGCGACGCTGGCGACGCGCGTGGTCGCACAAGACGATGCGATCGCGGCATTGGCCGAGAGTCTGCGCACCGCCAAGGCCGGCCTGAAGAGCGAACACGCACCGCTCGGCGTGTTCCTGCTGGCCGGGCCGTCCGGCGTCGGCAAGACCGAAACCGCGCGAGCGCTGGCCGACCTGTTGTTCGGCGGCGACGCCGCGCTGACGACCATCAACCTGTCGGAGTACCAGGAAGCGCATACCGTGTCGCAACTCAAGGGCTCGCCGCCCGGCTACGTCGGCTACGGGCGCGGCGGCGTGCTGACCGAAGCCGTGCGTCAGCGGCCGTACAGCGTGGTGCTGCTGGACGAGGTCGAAAAGGCGCATCGCGATGTGCTCGACATCTTCTATCAGGTATTCGACCGGGGCACGATGCGCGACGGCGAAGGGCGCGAGATCGATTTCCGCCACTGCGTGATCGTGATGACGTCCAATCTCGGCAGTGCGCAAATCGACGATGCGACGGCTGAGGACGCATCGATCACGCAGGCGGTATTGCGGGAAGTCATTCACGCTCGACTGGTCGCGCATTTCCAGCCGGCACTGCTCGCGCGGTTCCAGACGCTCGTCTATCGGCCGCTCGATGCCGCGGCGCTCGCGTCGATCGTGCGCATCAAACTAGACACGATCGCAGCGCGCCTGCTCCGGCAACACGGCGTGACACTGACGTGTGCGGACGATCTGATCGACTCGATCGCGCGGCACTGCGTATCGCGGGAATCGGGCGCACGCAGCGTCGATGCATTCCTGAACCAGCGCGTGCTGCCCGTCGTGTCCCGCGAATTGCTTGCGCGGATGGCATCGGGCATCGCGCCACGGCAGATCTCGTTGTCCGCGACTGCCGAAGGCACGTTGACGATCGATTTCGTCGATGCGCCGACGGCCGCCGACGACGGCACCGAACGATGGAGCCGACAGTGACAGCCGGCCCGTCGCTGTACGACATGCTGCTCGGCCAGATCGGCGGCGAACCGATCGGCGCCTACGACGATCGCACGCTTGAATGCCTGAGCGTCCAGCAGAACGTCCGCCGTATTCTCAATACGCGAGCCGGCGCGCTCAAGCATCTACCCGACTACGGGCTGCCCGACCTGACGAACATCTACAAGGCATTGCCCGCGTCCGCGCATCTACTCAAGCAGCAGATGGAAGCGACGCTGTTGAAATACGAACCGCGCATTCGCGCGATCGACGTCGCGATCGTCGACAACCGCGATCCCGGCATTCTCGTCAGCTTCGAGATGACCTGCCATCTGAAGAACGCCGGGCTCGTACGCTTCGGCACCTACTTCGAGCCGCCGGGCCGCCTGCACGTCGTCCGGCGCATCGACCCATCGTGATCGCGCACGATCAACCCTCGTGCGCCAGATGCGCACTAAATCCAACCTTCCCCGGCGCGATCCCGTCCTTCAGCGTCAGTGCCGGAATCTCGTAATCGCCCGCGTTCTGCCGGCGAAACGGAATCGGCTGCGTGGTCCACAGATCGTCGAGACGCCGGCCGAGCGCCGCGCGCGTTTCGTCGAAGCGCGCCGCGTTCATCTTGCCCGTCCGATAGATCACGAACGGCGGCAGCACGTCGAACCCCGGGTAATACAGCATGCCGTGCTGGATCGGGAACAGCAGGTCGTCGATCGGCCCGTTGATACCGCGCGGGCTGTAGTGCGGTTCCCACCCGCCCGTCGTGACGATCACCATCGCCCGCTTGCCGGCGAGCGACCCTTCGCCGTAGCGATCGCCCCAATGCGTGTCGGAATGCTCGCCGACACCATAAGCAAACCCGTACGCGTACACGCGCTCGAACCAGCCCTTCATGATCGCCGGCATCGAGAACCACCACAGCGGAAACTGCGGAATCACCGTGTCCGCCCACTTCAGCTTGCCCTGTTCGCGCGCGATGTCGTCGCGCTGTGTGCCCGTCTCGAACGCGCGCTTCGAATCGAGCGCCGGATCGAAGCGATCGTCGGGTGCACGGCCGGTCATGTCGTGCGCATCGAGCGTCGCCTTCCAGTTCATCGCGTACAGGTCGGTCACTTGCACCGTGTGGCCAGCCGCTTCGAGGTGCGCGACGGCGAAGTCGCGCAGCGCGCCGTTCAGCGAGCGCGGCTCGGGATGGGCATACACGATCAGCACATTCATGTTCGTCACTCCGTGGATTGAATGACTGCAGGATGCTGCCTCCAACGGTATATTTTAAATGAATTCCTGATATCCCAGGTATAGCAATGAATAATCTCAGAAGGCTCGATCTGAACCTGCTCGTCACGCTCGACGTGCTGCTCGCCGAGCACAACGTCACGCGGGCGGCCGAGAAACTGAACATGTCGCAACCGTCGGTCAGCGTCCAGCTGCAAAAACTGCGCGACGTGTTCGGCGATCCGCTGCTGCTGCCGGGACCCCGCGGGATGCGGCCGACCGCGCGCGCGGAAGCGCTGCGCGAGCCGTTGCGGGAGGCGCTCGAGGCCGTCGAGCGGGCCGTGCTTCCGGCCACGCCGTTCGACCCTGCAACCGCGACGAACACGTGGCGCGTGGCCGCGACCGACTACGGCGAATCGACGATCGTGCTGCCCGCGCTGCACACGCTGCGCTCGACCGCGCCCGCCACGCGGCTCGCCGTCGTCGAGCTCGTGCCGCCGCGCATCGAGCAGGATGCCGAACGAAACGGCATCGACCTGGCTTTTCACACGACCGAAGGCTCGCCGCCCGGCATGCGGCGCCTGCCGCTGTTCGTCGAGCGTTACGTCCTGATCGGCCGTGCCGGCCATCCGAAGCTGAAGCGGCGCCCCACGCTCGCGCAGTTCGGCTCGCTCGAACACGTGATCGTGTCGCCCGACGGCGGCGGCTTCTTCGGCGTGACGGACGAAGCGCTCGCGAAGGTCGGCGCCGCCCGGCGCGTCGTGCTGTCGGTGCCGCACTTTCTGTTCGTGATGTCGGCCGTCGCGAGTACCGATCTCGTCGCGATGGTGCCTGAACGGCTGGTGCGCGACGTGCCAGCGCTGCGCGTGGTGGACGCCCCGGTCGAGGTGCCCGGCTATGAAATGTCGATGCTGTGGCACGAGCGCATGCATCGCGATCCGGCGCATCGATGGCTGCGGGAGACGATCGCGGCGGCGGTCTGACACGCCGGTCATGGCGCGGCTGACATCTGCTGTCACCGGGGGCTTGAAAGTCAGCCGATCACTGTATATATTTACAGTGTTTCTGCGTCATTTGACCCGAATTCCATCATCCCGAGACGGTCTTTAGTGAGGCGACCATGTTCCAGTCATCCGCATTCGATCCCGAGCAGCCCGGCTTCAATCCCGTCCATTTCGAGCGCGCCGCGCAGCGGGCGGTCGTCGATCTGCAGCGTGTCGTCAGCGGCCCTGCCCAGCGGGCGCTCGGCCTGCGGCGCCGCACCCACCCGGCCGCCGTCCGCACGATGAGCTGGCAGGCGCTGCTGAACGTCGAGGAGCTGGCATTCTCGAATGCCGGTTTCCTGAGCCGCAACGAGCCGGCCGTCGTCGATGCATTCATCCGACTGCGCGACAGTCGGCTGGTCGCCGCGGACGTCGAGGAGCCGGTCGACTGGCGCCGCGACGACGACGACCTGCCGGCCGTCTATCTGATCGTCAAGGCGATGCTCGAAGCGGAAGAGGAAGAACGGGCCGAAGCGGCCTGAGCCGCGCGGGCCTTGCGCGGCTGCGTTCTGCCGCACGTCGGGTGGCAGCGCGATCGACGCGGCCGCTCATCGCGGTTCGGCTTCCGCGGTTCGACGCATCGGCGCAGCGCGCGACAAGCCCCGCCCGCCGCGGATCACCGCCGGTGACTGCCACCGGGCGAACGGCGCAGCAACGCCCGTTACAGCCGCGCCGCCAGCCGCGCCCCCTGATCGATCGCACGCTTCGCATCGAGTTCGGCGGCCAGTTCCGCGCCGCCGATCAGGTGCACCGAGCGCCCGGCCGCCTGCAGCGGCGCGAGCAAAGCGCGCTGCGGCTCCTGCCCCGTGCAGAGCACGACCGTGTCGGCTTCGATCAATTCGTGATCGGTGCGCTGCTCGCCATACGACACGTGCAATCCGCGTGCATCGATCAGTTCGTAATTCACGCCGCCGATCATCTTCACCTGCTTCATCTTCAGCGTCGCACGGTGAATCCAGCCGGTCGTCTTGCCGAGGCCCTTGCCGAGCGGTGCGGCCTTGCGCTGCAGCAGCGTCACCTCCCGCGCGGGCGCCGACACCCGCGCACGCGTCACGCCGCCGCGCGTCGCGGCCGGGTCGGTCACGCCCCACTCGGCCTTCCAAGCGTCCAGATCGAGCGCCGGCGACTCGCCGTCCTGTACCAGATATTCGGCGACATCGAAGCCGATCCCGCCCGCGCCCACCACCGCGACCCGCCGGCCGACCGGCTGCCTGCCCGCGAGCACGTCGATATAGCTGAGCACGTTCGGCCCGTCCTGCCCCGGAATCTTCGGGTCGCGCGGCGCGACGCCGGTCGCGAGCACGATTTCGTCGTAGCCGCCCGCGATCAGGTCGCTCGCGTCGACGCGGCGGTTCAGGTGCAGCTTCACGCCGGTCAACTCGACCTGCCGGCCGAAGTAGCGCAACGCTTCGTGAAACTCCTCCTTACCCGGGATCCGCTTCGCCATGTTGAACTGGCCGCCGATCTCCGGCGCCGCGTCGAACAGGTCGACCTGATGGCCGCGCTGCGCGAGCACCGTCGAGCACGCGAGCCCGGCCGGCCCCGCGCCCACCACCGCGATGCGCTTCGACTGCGGCGCGGGCGTGTATTTCAGCTCCGTCTCGTGGCACGCACGCGGATTCAGCAGGCACGACGCGATTCGGTTCTTGAACGCATGATCGAGGCACGCCTGGTTGCAGCCGATGCACGTGTTGATTTCGTCGGCCCGGCCCTGCGCCGCCTTGACGACGAACTCGGGATCCGCGAGCAGCGGGCGCGCCATCGACACCATGTCCGCGCAGCCGTCCGCGAGAATCTGCTCGGCCACTTCGGGCCGGTTGATCCGGTTGGTCGTCACGAGCGGAATGCCGACCTTGCCCTTCATCTTCTTCGTCACCCACGCAAACGCGCCGCGCGGCACCGACGTCGCGATCGTCGGCACGCGCGCCTCGTGCCAGCCGATCCCCGTGTTGATGATGGTCGCACCCGCGCGCTCGACCGCCTTCGCGAGCTGCACGGTTTCGTTCCAGTCGCTGCCATCCGGAATCAGGTCGAGCATCGACAGCCGGTAGATCAGGATGAAGTCGCGGCCAACCGCTTCGCGCGTGCGCTCGATGATCTCGATCGGCAAGCGGATGCGGTTCTCGTACGCACCGCCCCACTGGTCGCTGCGCTTGTTCGTATGCATCGAGATGAACTGGTTGATCAGGTAGCCTTCGGAGCCCATGATCTCGACGCCGTCATAACCGGCTTCGCGCGCCAGCTTCGCGCAACGCACGAACGCGCGGATCTGCCGCTCGACGCCGCGCGCGCTCAGTTCGTGCGGCGCGAACGGCGAGATCGGCGACTTGATCTTCGACGGCGCGACCGCGAACGGGTGATAACCGTAGCGGCCCGTATGCAGGATCTGCAGCGCGATCTTGCCGTCCTCCGCATGCACCGCATCCGTGATCTCGCGATGCCGGCGCGCGGCGGCCGACGTCATCAGCGTGCCGCCGAACGGCTTGGTCCAGCCGGCCACGTTCGGCGCGAAGCCGCCCGTCACGATCAGGCCGACGCCGCCGCGCGCGCGCTCGGCGAAATACTCGGCGAGGCGCGGCAGCGTCTTGCGGCTGTCCTCGAGGCCGGTATGCATCGAGCCCATCAGCACGCGGTTCTTCAGCGTCGTGAAGCCGAGATCGAGCGGAGCGAGCAGGTGGGGAAAGGGGGTCGTCATGATGATTCGGCCAGTAAGCGATGCCTGCCATCGTAGGCGGGCGGCGCCTTGAACGTGAGGGGGCAAACAGCCATAATGCTTGTCATTTCCGGCCAAAACGACATGACCTCCCCGTCTCGCAAGGACCGCCTCGGGCTGCGCCGGCCGACGATTCCGGTCGCCTATACGCGCCTGCTGCTGCAGGCGCTGGCCGCACGCGGCGTCGATCTGGCCGCCGTGCGTGCCGGCACGGGCCTGCGCGACGCGGTGCTGGCCGAACCGGATGCACGCGTCGCGCCGTCGCAATGGGGGCGGCTCGTGCTCAACGCGATCGAGATCGGCGGCGATCCGGGCATCGGGCTCGCGTTCGGGCTGCTGCTGAAGCCGACCGTGCACGGCTTTCTCGGCTATGCGACGCTGACCGCGCGGGACATCCGCGAAGCACTGTCGGTCACGCAGCGCTACTTCCGCATGCGCAATCGCCAGTACCGGCTGACCTATGCGGAAGACGAACGCGGCGCGACGCTCGAACTGCACGGCGTGCAGGCGAATCCCGTGCTGCAGCATCACGTGATGTTCGAATTCGTGCTGACGGGGCTCGCGCAGAACATCGCGCAATGGGCCGGTCGCCCGTCGCCGCCGATCAGGCTGCAATTCGCGTGGCCGGAGCCCGCGTATTTCGCGCGCTACCGCGATACGTTGCCGCCGGTGGCATTCGGCTGCGCGGCCAATGCGCTGTGGATTGCGCGCGACGTGCTCGACTGGCCGCTGCCGCTCGCCGATGAAGTCGCGCACCGGCAGGCGCTCGTGCAGGTGGAGCGCGAATATGCGCAGGTGCGGCAGGAGGAAGGCGATCTGGTCGAGCGGGTTCGCGCGGAGCTGGCGCGCGCCGCCGGCGAATACCCGGGGCCCGACATGCTCGCCGAGGCGCTGCTCGTGTCGACGCGCACGTTGCGGCGCCGGCTGGAGGAAGCCGGTTCGAGCTATCGGCAATTGCTCGACGAAGCGCGGTTTCGCGACGCGAAGCAGTTGCTCGCCGCGTCGGACCTCGACCTGAAGACGATCGCCGAGCGGCTGCAGTTCACCGACCCGGCGAATTTCACGCGCGCGTTCCGGCGGTGGGCCGGGCAAACGCCAAGCGCGTTTCGGGAAGCGGCTGCGAGGTAATCGCGTCAGCGGTGACCCGGGCACCGGTGCGCGAATCACGCCGGACCGCTCGCGGCAGGGTGCGGGTGCGGCTGCGCGCGGATTTCAGTGCCACGCGCCGGCCAACCTTTCGCCCGGCAATGCCGGACGGCCCGCCGAAAGCTGTGGCGTATGATGGGCGCCACATCAAAACGACGTCGCGCGGCCCCGCGCCCTCTCCGACCCATGCCCAATCGCACCACCCTGATCGAGGCCACGATCGACCGCGTCGATACCAACCTCATCCGAGTCAAGGCCGATGTCAGGAAGAACCCGCCATACCGTTTGACGATGCAGAACGTCTGCTACTTCGTCACGGCCAGCGACGTCGATGAAGAAGCATTCAAGCAGATCGAGAAACTGAGGCCCGGCATGTCGGTGCGCGCCTGCACATTCGAGCATCGCGGCCGTCGCCGAATCGCGTGGATCAGGAGCGGCAACCTTGCCATCGCGCCGTACGACGTGCGCGCGCAAAAGCGACGGAACCTGTCGCTGCTTGCCTGGTCGTCGTGCCTGCTCGTGCTGAGTCTGGGTATCGCTGCCGCGGCACTCCATTCAGGTTGGGCGTTCACCTCGGCAATGGCCACCGTCGTGGCCACCGTCGGTCTGGTTGGCAACGTGGTCGCCATCGGCGGCTTGTCCGACCTGATCTTCCAGCCGCAGCGACGCGAAGCCCAGGATGGCTGGCTAGGCGAACCGTCCGGTTTCAGCGCGGAGCGGAGCGGCCCATGACGAACCACGACATGCAGACCGTATCCGGCCGCGTGACGGCAATCGGCCAGCAATCGATCGAGACGAAGATCTGGAGCAACAACCTGGGCGCGACGACGCAAAGTATCGAGGAAATCACACTCCAACTCGATTCGCTCGCGTCCCCCCTCGTGTTCAGGACCAACCGGACGACCCGCCTGTTCATCGCCGATGGCGATCGATTGAACGTCGCCTATGCCGACGACCAGGATCGCCAGATCGTCTACGGCATCCGCAACATGACCGACGGTTCGGCTTATCTGCTGCGCCCCGCCAAAGTCGCCGGCGCCCGGGCCGATCTTTTCGTCATGCTCATTTGCGTGGTCGCCGCGGCCGTGGTCAGCGGAATCGTATCCGCGGTGACGCTCAGCATGGACTCGATGTTCGACGTGTTTGCGCTGATCAGCGCGAGTGTAATCGGCTTGTGCGTGCTGAGTGCGATCCTGCGCATCCTGTTCGGCGTGATCGTGTGGCCCGAAATCAGAAGACTGGCGCAGCCGGGCGGCAAACGCGAAATGAACGCGGCAGCTCAAGCGCTGTCGCTCACGCAGGAAGAAACCCGACACGTACGCTTCATCTGACCGGGACAGGTGCGGCTACCGCGCGGCGAACGACGCTGCTCGCCCCGGTTCGCATCGCCGCGGCCACCGCCTGACTCGCCGTCAATGCGCGCCGCTCGTTCAGGTCAAACCGGATCCGCCCGGACGAGCATCAGCGCCCAGATAAATCCGCGCACCGCCATCCCCTTCGCCCGCCTCGATCCGCACGTCGCCCGTCGCGGCGGCAATCGCGTCGTACACGTCGTCCGTCACGCACACCACCGGCACCGCGATCGCATACAGCTCGGCGGCCACGATCGCGCCGATCGAGACGATCAGGTCGCGCTCCTTCAGCACGATCCCGACCGGCCCCGTGCCGTTGCGCACCGCTTCCGCGAGCACGCTGCTGCTCGAACTCGAGCCCTTCGCGTGCGGCATCACCATCACCTTGCCGGCAAGGCTCGCGCCGGCTTGCGGATGCCCACGATCGACGATCCTGCCCGCGCCCGAGTCGTAGCCGCCCCAGAAGCTCAGCGGCTTGTCGAGCACGAACGGACGCGCACACGCGCTGCCCGGCACGAGCGTGTCGCCCGCCAAGAACTTGCCCGTCGCTTCAGTCATCGAATCGCACCTTGCCTTCGTACGCGGACCGCACGCATTCGCGCATGCTGCCGTACGCGACCGTCACGCCGATGTTCGCGGGCGCATATGACGCCCACTTCCCCGAGTTGGTCATCACCAGCCCCGACAACTGCTTCATCACCGGCGTGATGTACGTGCAGGTATCAACGACGATCTGGATGCCGCGCGCGGCGAATTTCTCCGCGAGGCCGGCTTCTTCCAGTTCCCACAAAATGAAACGGCTCGTGTTCACGTAGAAATCGCAGGCCGGCTTGCCGTCGAAGGCGTCGAGCAACGTGTCGAGCGTGCGGAATTCGGCCAGCGAAAAATGCGGCGTGCCGAGCGCGACCGCGACGAGCGCGTCGCCGGCCGCGCCGTGATTCAGCGTGCGGCGAATCTCGTCGAGATCGGCCATCGTGATATCGACTGCGCGTTGCGCGGCGCGCCCGTGCAACGCGGCGTCGAGCGTCGGCGCCTCGGGCGTCACGCCGACCGCATGGAACAGCGCGACGGCCCCGCTCGACGCGGCGGCCGCGCCGAGCGCCTTGAGTTCGTCCTTGGTGGTGTCCGCCGGCAGCCCGACGATCGCCGGCACGACCGCGCCCGCGATCTTGCCGACCGCCAAGCCGAGCGCGGCGAAATAGATGTCGCGCGACGGCAGGCCGGCGAAATCCGGCGCGTTGAACACGATCCGCGCGGCGCGGTTCGCGTCGACATGCAGCCCCGCATACGGCGCGCGCCCAGTGATCGCGGCGGCCAGGTCCAGAAAATCGCCGTAGCGGCTCGTGCGCGCGCCGAGCACCGAGTTCGCGAACACGATCGCATTCGATTCGGCCCACGCGATCTGCTCGCCCAGCGCGGGACGATGCTTCAGTTGATACGGCGCGCACGTGAAGCTCGATTCGCAGCCGAGCCGCAAATGCGCGTCCATCAGGCGCTGCGCATCGCGCTGGATCGTGCGGTCGCCGTGGTACAGCTCGGGATGGATCAGGTCGAGCGACCCGACGTTCAACGTGGTCGGCACCGCGACCTTCGCGCCCGTGTCGACGAAATAGTCGACGAAGTCGAGGCTCGTCTGGCCGTGATACAGACAGCCGTCGATATGGGCGGACGTAATGTCGATCAGGTGAGGCGCGGACATCACTTGCGCGGTGCGCGCGACGATTCGCATCGCACGGGCGACGCCGTCGCCGAAATCCCCGCGCAACATCGCGTCGTCGCGGTCACTCAACTGCAGCATCCGGTTGCTCCTCGTGACGCGTGCCGGCGGCGCCGGCTGCGTGAAATCTGTCAGAGGACTCTACAACTGGAAATAAAAACTGTCCAGATTTTCACGAATCCGGACCCACACAAAACCACTTTCAGCGAAATTCGGCGACCAAATCACATAATGGCTCGCATTCCGATCCAATTCCCCCTAACGCTCCGCAGTCAGGCTGAACAACTCGTCACGCAGCGCCTTCGCGCGATCGCGGCCGAACTGCGCGTCGAATTCGTCCTGCGCGGCCTGCCACGCAACTTTCGCCTGCGCGAACGTGCGCTCGCCGAGCTTCGTGAGATGGAGCGCATGCGCACGCGCATCGTGCTCGGATGCAGCCGTCGCGACGAAGCCGTCGCGCTGCAACGGCTTCAGCGCGCGCAGCAAGGTCGTGCGATCCATCACGAGCGTGTCGGCGAGTTCGCTCATCAGCAGGCCGGGCCGGCGTTTCAGGTTCACCATGATCGAGAACTGGGCGGGCGTGACGCCAACCGGGGCCAGATGGCGTTCGTACAGTTGCGTGACGAAGCGCGCCGCCTGGCGCAGCGCGAGACAGTTGCACGCCTCGGAAATCGGAATGTCGTTCATGTTCCGGAATCTATATGTGCATATGCATAAAGTCAATGTACACTCCGCGGTAACAATGGCCGGCGGCCGGCCATCGCGTCAAGGAGACGGACATGGACTACATCGACAAGCTGCGGATCTTCCGGTCGGTGGTGGAGATGCGCAGCTTCACGCGCGCCGCCGACATGCACGGCCTCGCGCGGCCGGTCGTCTCGCGCGCGGTGGCCGATCTGGAAGCGCGTTTCGGCAGCCGGCTGCTGCACCGGACCACGCGCCAGGTGTCGCTGACCGAGACGGCCGAGCGCATCTACGAGCGTTGCGCGGCCGTGCTCGACGAGCTCGATGCGCTGGAAGTTCAAGCGCAGGCACACACGCGCGAGCCCGAGGGCCTGCTGCGCCTCGTCGCGCATACGACGGCCGCGCTGAACCGGCTCGTGCCGTTGATCGCCGGCTTCAAGGCCGCGCACCCGAACGTGCGCCTCGACGTCACGCTGACCGAGCGCCCTGTCGATCTGGTCGGCGAAGGCTACGACATCGGCATCGTCGTGCCGTACATGCTGACGAGCGAATCGACCGTCGTGCGGCTGATCGAGCGCATTCCGGTCGTGATCGTCGCCACGCCTGCGTATCTGCACGCGCATGCGCGCCCCGAAAGCCCGGCCGACCTCGCCGATCATCCGTTCGTGCCGATCTCGCCGTCGCTGCGCCGCCCGGCGCTGTCCTTCCGCGTCGACGGCGACACGGTCACCGTGCCGTTCCGTTTCGACATCTCGTCGAACAGCCCCGTGTTCAACCGCGAAATGGTGATGCACGACTTCGGCATCGGCGTCGTCCCGAAAACGCTCGTCGAGGCCCAGCTCGCGTCGGGCGCGCTCGTGCAGTTGCTGGAAGGCGCCGATCTCGTCGATGCGTTCGTCGAAATCAAGCTCGCGTACGCGAACCGCTCGCTGCTGCCCGCGAAGGTGAAGGCGTTCATCGACTACACGGCCGCGTATTGCGACCGCGAAGGCTGGAGCGTTCCGGCCGCGGCGTGACCGGGCGCGGGAACGCGCCTTTGCGACGCCGATTGGTACAGCCACGACACCAATCTGATCCTGTCCCGCCCCTCGCTTCGCGCCGCCCCGCCCCCTAACATGTGCACATGCACAAGACTACGCTCACCGATGACGATTGCTTCGCGGTCCGGCAAGCCGCCCGGCGGATCTCGCAGTTCTACGAGCGTTATCTGTCGCGGGCGGGCGTCACGCCGTCGCAGTACAGCATCCTCGCGCTGCTGCGCGACCGGCCCGGCCTGACGATGGCGACGCTGTCGAACGTGCTGGTGATCGAACGCACCGCGCTGCTGCGCGCGCTCAAGCCGCTGGTCGGCGCGGCGCTGGTGACGGGACGGATCGAGCCGCCATGTCGTGGTCAGACGTTCGCGCTGACCGCGCACGGCGAAACCAAGGTGGCCGATGCGCACGTGCACTGGCTCGCCGCGCAGGAAGCGTTCGAGCGGTACTTCGGGTCGGCGCAGGCGGCCCGACTGAGAGACGAATTGTTCCGGATCACGCACAACCTGCCGGAACGCTAACCCCTTCCCCGATCGACGCGACGACGTCGATCGCTTTGATCAGTGCATATACATAGGTGAATCGATGGATACGACTCAAGACGCTGCCTCGTCACGCGAAGCAGCCACAACCGAGCGGCCCGCGAAGCAACAACGCCGCGTGCCGTGGATGCGCATCGCGGCGGGCGCCGTCGTCGTCGTGGTCGCGGCTGCCGCGCTCGACTGGCTGTTCGTGCTGCGCTTCCAGGAAAGCACCGACGATGCGTACGTCGGCGGTGACGTGACGGTGCTCGCACCGAAGGTCAGCGGTTTCGTCGACAAGATCCTCGTGACCGACAATCAGCGTGTGAAGGCCGGCGACGTGCTCGTGCAGCTCGATGCGCGCGACTACGACGCGAAGCTCGCTCAGGCCAGCGCAGAAGTCGACAGCGCGCGCTCCGCCGTGACCGAACTCGAAGCGAAGCAGCAGCTGCAATTCGCGGTGATCGGTCAGCACGCGGCAGACAAGAATGCGTCGTCGGCCGAGTTGACGCGCGCGGCATCCGATCGCGTGCGCTATCGCGAACTCGTGAAGTCGGACGCCGTATCGAACCAGATCGTCGAGCGCGCGGATGCCGATTACTCGAAGGCCGGCGCGGCCGTCGAACGCAGCGACGCCGCGCTGCTCGCATCGAAGCGGCAGCTCGACGTGCTCGGCGCGCAACTCGCCGATGCGCGGGCCCGCGTGAACACCGCGCTCGCCGCGCAGCGCGTCGCGGCGCTCAACGTCGAATACACGACGATCCGCTCGCCGGTCGACGGCTACGTCGGCAACCGCACGGGCCGCGTGGGGATGCTCGCGAACGTCGGCGTACCGCTGCTGACGGTCGTGCCGGCCTCCGGCCTGTGGATCGATGCGAACTTCAAGGAAGACCAGCTTCGCAAGATGCGCGCGGGCGATCGCGTCGACGTCGCGCTCGATGCGTCGAGCACGCGCCTGCACGGCCGCGTCGACAGCCTCGCACCCGCGACCGGCGCGACCTTCAGCGTGCTGCCGCCCGAGAACGCGACCGGCAACTTCACGAAGATCGTCCAGCGCGTGCCCGTACGCGTGCATCTCGATCCGCAGCCGGGCATCGAGCAGGTGCTGCGCCCCGGGCTGTCCGCGGTCGTGACCGTGCATACCGACCACAAGAACTGAGCGGGAGCCGACGATGACCACCGCGTTTTCCGGCGACCCCGCGTCGCAACCGACCAGGCAGCGCGTGTTCGCATTCGCGCTGATGTGCGTCGGGTTCTTCATGGCGACGCTCGACATCCAGATCGTCGCGTCGTCGCTGCGCGACATCGGTGGCGGGCTGTCCGCGAGCCAGGACGAACTGTCGTGGGTGCAGACGGCCTACCTGATCGCCGAGATCATCGTGATCCCGATGTCGGGCTGGCTGTCGAAGGTGATGTCGACGCGCTGGCTGTTCGCCGCGTCGGCCGTCGGTTTCACGATCACCAGCATGCTGTGCGGGCTCGCATGGGACATCAACTCGATGATCCTGTTTCGCGGCATGCAGGGCGCGCTCGGCGCCGCGATGATCCCGACCGTGTTCACCACCGCGTTCGTGCTGTTCCCCGGCAGGCAGCGGCTGATCGCGTCGACGACCATCGGCGCGCTCGCGTCGCTCGCGCCGGCGATCGGCCCCGTGATCGGCGGCTGGATCACCGACCAATGGTCGTGGCACTGGCTGTTCTACCTCAACCTCGTGCCGGGCATCGCGGTGGCCGTGCTGGTGCCGCGCTACGTGCATATCGACGCGCCCGATCTCAGCCTGATCAAGCGCGGCGACTATCTCGGCATCGCGTTGATGTCCGGCTTCCTCGGCTGCCTCGAATACGTGCTCGAGGAAGGCCCGCGCAAGAACTGGTTCGGCGACGACGCGATCGTGATCTGCGCGTGGATCGCCGGCATCTGCGGCTTCCTGTTCATCGTGCATGCGCTGACCGCGAAAGATCCGATCGTCGACCTGCGCGCGCTCGCCGTGCGCAACTTCGGGATCGGCAGCCTGCTGTCGTTCGTGACCGGCATCGGGATTTTCGTGACCGTGTTCCTGACGCCGCTGTTTCTCGCGCAGGTGCGTGCGTTCAGCTCGTTGCAGATCGGCATCGCGCTGCTGTCGGTCGGCGCGTTCCAGTTGATCGCGTTGTGCGCGTATGCGTTCGCCGCGCGCTACTTCAGCATGCGTGCGCTGCTCGTGTTCGGGTTGATCTGTTTCGGCCTCGGCTGCTACCTGTACACGCCGATCACGCACGACTGGGGCTGGCGGGAGCTGCTGCTGCCGCAGGCGCTGCGCGGCATCGGCCAGCAATTCAGCGTGCCGCCGATCGTGACGATGGCGCTCGGCTCGCTGCCGCAGTCGCGGCTGAAATCGGCGAGCGGGTTGTTCAACCTGATGCGCAACCTCGGCGGCGCGATCGGTATCGCGGTGAGCGCGACGATGCTGAACGACCGGCTGAATTTTCACTATCTGCGGCTGAACGAGCACGTGAGCGCCGGCGAACCGCAGATCGCGTCGCTGCTCGACCGCCAGGCCGCGTACTGGGGATCGGTGGCCGGCAATACGCTGAATACCGCGCAGGCCGGGCTCGCGAACCTGCATCGGCTGATCTACCGAGAAGCGCTGACGCTGACTTATGCGGATGCGTACTATGCGCTGTCGCTGTGCTTCGTCGTCGCGCTGCTTGCCGTCGTGTTTTCCAAACCCATTACGTTGAACGCGCCGCCGCCGGACGCGCACTGAGGTCAAGGGATCGTCATCATGAAGAAGTTACTCGTCGCGCTGGCCGTCAGCGCATTCGCCGCCGGGTGTGCGGTGCAGCCCGCGCAGCATCCGGCGCTTCAGGATTCGGTTCGAACGCTCGCGCCTGATGGTTGGGATACCAATGTGCCGCGCGCGGATATCGACGCCGCCGCCTGGTGGGCGCAATTCCACGATCCCGTGCTCGACAAGCTGATCGCCGCGGTGCTCGACGGCAATCTCGATCTGCAAGCCGCGGCCGAACGCGTGAAGCAGGCACAGGCGCTGACCGTGCAGAAACGCGCGGTGCTGCTGCCCGAACTCGACGCGACCGCGCATGCGGCCGACGCGCGGCAAAACACGCCGCCGCCGCTCGGTTACGTGCGGCAGGCCGGCGCCGGGCTCGCGCTGAGCTGGTCGCCCGATGTGTTCGGCGGAGAGCGGCTCGATCTGCTTGCTGCTCAAGCGGAGTTGGTCGGGCAAAAGCATGCGGAAGATGCGATGCGGCTCGCGCTCGCGGCCGATGCGGCATCCGCGTATGTCGATCTGCGCTGGGCGCAGCAGGAATTGAAGATCCTGCAGGACAACGCGAAGATCCGCCAGCATGCGCTCGAACTCACGCGCAAGCGGCAGGCGTTCGGGCTGTCGACGGAACTCGACGTGACGCGGGCGCAGAACCAGCTCGATGCACTCGAAGCCCGGATTCCGCCGACGCAGGCGCAGATTTCGCATCAGCTCAATCTGATTGCCGTGTATTCCGGGCGCACGCCGGAATCGGTCGATCGGCTCGTGCTGGCGCAGGCTGGCGAGATTCCCGCGCCGCCGGCGGGCGCGCCGGGGACGTTGCCTTCGCAAGCGTTGTTGCGGCGGCCGGATGTGCTGACTGCCTATGCTCAAGTCGAGCGTCGTGCGGCACAAGTCGGCGTGGCGAAGGCCGAACGGTATCCGAAGTTTTCGTTGAACCTGACGGACGGGATTCTCGCGGCTTCGTATCTCGGGTTGCCAACGTTGACCGATAACCTGTTCAGCGCGGCGTTGAGTGCGACGAGTCCGATCTTCAACGCGGGACGGATTACCGCCGATATCTCGCAGAGCGAAAGCCGGATGCGCGAATCGGAACTCGGGTTACGACAAACGATGCTGCAAGCGTTGCGGGAAGTCGAGGATGCGCGCGCCAATCTCGTCAGTTCCGATGAGGCGACGCGGAAGTTGGGTAGCGCGCTTTCGGCTTCGGACAAGGCGCTTGGGTTGGCGAATCAGCTTTATAAGGGCGGTGCGACGGATTTTCTGGATGTGCTGTCAGCGCAGGAGGTATATCTGCGCGATTCGGATTCGCTCAACCAGGTCAAGCGCGAGCACGCGCTGGCGGCGGTGGCGTTGTATCGGTCGCTTGGGGGTGGGTGGAGCAGGAACGATGCGGCGGGTGGGCCGGAGGTGGAGGCGGTCGCGAAGAATTGAAGCCGATGCCTGATACAGATGCAGGCCGCGTCGACGGCTCGCACCGTTACTCAACCACGGCGCGGTGGTTATCCGGCATCGGCCAGCGGTAGCCGATCACTTCGTTCAGCGGGTACGCGAGTTCGCGAACTTCTTCCAGTTGATTGCCGCCGAACAGGTGGACGTGTTCGGCGTCGTGACGCAGGTAGAAACCGACGTGCCCTTTCCAGCTCGTCGGGTCGTCACGCGTCAGGATCGCGATGCAGCCGTACACCGGACGCTCCAGCGGTTTGCCCCATTCCAGCCACGAGCGTGCGAGCGCGGAGCCGGTGCCGCGGAATCCGGCGTGCGCCATGCACCAGTTCACGAACGACGAGCACCAGGAAATCTTGTCGTCGTAGCCGACCAGGTTCGTCTGGTTGTTGTACTCGACGATGCGTGGGTTGATGCTGCCCGGCGGGTGGCGGCGGATGCCGAGTTCGGCCAGCGCGACGGGCATCCAGGGTGGGTGGACGGCGTTCACTTTGCTCTCAGGGTTTGATAGGGTCACGTCGTTCTCGGGAACGTGTCGGGGTTGTTTCGCTCAATCTTCGCACGAATATCGCGAATCCACGACGCCCTTCATAGATTACGATTTCCGTCGACTCCCCCCGTATCATGGAGGCAGCGCCCTCGACTCCCTGCCCGCCATGCGCATCACGCCCCTGCCGCCTCTTCAGTGCCTCGTCGCGTTCGAAGCCGCCGTGCGGCACGCGAGTTTCACGAAAGCCGCCGCCGAACTGCACCTGACCCAAAGCGCGATCAGCCGCCAGATCCAGCAGCTCGAGGAATTCCTCGGCCGCTCGCTGTTCGTTCGCGAACACCGTTCGCTGCGGCTGACGATCGCCGGCGAGCAATACGCGGCGCAGGTCCACCATCTGCTCACGCAATGCGCGCAAGCCACGCACGACGTGATGAAGCCGTACGGCGATCTCGAGCTGACGATCGCGTGCTCGTCCGGCGTCGCGCTGCTGTGGCTCACGCCGCGGCTACCGAACTTTCGTGCCACGTATCCGAACATCAAGCTGCGCCTGATCGTGCGCGATAGTCTTGCATCGATGTCGCCCGCGGAATTCGACGTCGGCGTCTACTACGTGCGTCAGCAGGCGCCGGCCGAATACACCGCACGCCGGCTGTTCGACGAAGAAGTGTTCCCCGTCTGCGCGCCCGGCTATCTGGCCGGCCGCACGCTCGACGCGGCCGATCTCGCGAACGAAACGCTGCTGCGCCTCGAAGACGGCCAGCGGCAATGGATGTCGTGGTCCGAATGGTTCGACATGAACGACGTCGACCGGCAGAAGGCGCAGCCGCAGGACATCACGATCAACTCCTATCCGCAGATCGTGCAGATGACGATTCTCGGCCAGGGCGTGTCGCTCGGCTGGCGTTACATGATCGACGCGTGCATCGAAGCCGGGCTGCTCGTGCGCGTGACGGAGGCGTCCGCGAGCCACGGCGGCGGCTATTATGTGATCTCGCCGAACGACCGCGCGCAGAACCAGGCCGCCCGCCTGTTCACCCGCTGGCTGTTCGAACAGGCGGAGCAGCAGACCGGGGCCTGAATGCCCCGAACGCCCGAACACGACGCATGCGTGCAGCGCATGCCTGCATGCGAATCTTTCGTTTCAGAAAAAAATCCGGCTCTCCTTAGT
Source organism: Burkholderia sp. AU16482 (assembly GCF_002223285.1). Taxonomy (NCBI): domain Bacteria; kingdom Pseudomonadati; phylum Pseudomonadota; class Betaproteobacteria; order Burkholderiales; family Burkholderiaceae; genus Burkholderia; species Burkholderia sp. AU16482. Next base: position 382,652 of record NZ_NKEY01000006.1, on the reverse strand, counting down.
ATGGGATTCGAGCGGGGCAGCCGTCCCGCCTTCTGACCAAGGAAGAGACCATGCAAGGAACGCTTTCCCCGCGCGCCGCGCCTTCCGTCGATGCGGCGGTGCAACAGCGCCGCCGCGCCATCGTCGCGACCGTCATCGGCAACGGCCTCGAATGGTTCGACTTCACCGTCTACAGCTTCTTCGCGGTGATCATCGCGAAGCTGTTCTTCCCGACCGGCAACGAACTGACATCCGTACTGCTCACCGTTGCGACGTTCGGCGTAGGCTTCTTCATGCGGCCGGTGGGCGGCATCGTGCTCGGCGTCTATGCCGACAAGGTCGGGCGCAAGGCCGCGCTGTCGCTCACGATCCTGCTGATGGCGGCCGGCACCGCGCTGATCGGGATCGCGCCGACTTACGAACAGGCCGGCATCGCCGCGCCGCTGATGATCGTCGTCGCGCGGCTGCTGCAAGGCTTCTCGGCCGGCGGCGAGATGGGCGGCGCCACCGCGTTCCTCACCGAATACGCGCCGCCGGAGAAGCGCGCGTATTACTCGAGCTGGATCCAGTCAAGCATCGGCTTCGCGGTGCTGTTGGGTGCGGCGACCGGCACGTTCGTCACGACGTCGCTCGACACGCAGGCGCTGCATAGCTGGGGCTGGCGGCTGCCGTTCCTGCTCGGGATCATCGTCGGGCCGGTCGGTTACTTCATCCGCAGCCATATCGACGAGACGCCCGCGTTCAGCGCCGTCGAATCGCAGGCGAAGGAAAGCTCGCCGCTGAAGGAAGTGCTGCACACGTATCCGCGCGAGACGTTCGCGAGTTTCTCGATGGTCATCCTGTGGACCGTCTGCACCTACGTGCTGCTGTTCTACATGCCGACCTATTCCGTGCGCACGCTGCATCTGCCGCAATCGACCGGCTTCACGGCCGGCATGGTCGGCGGGCTGATGATCATGTGCTGCTCGCCGATCGTCGGGCGACTCGCCGACGCGTGGGGACGACGCGTGTTCCTCTCTGGCTCGGCGCTCGCGATTCTCGTGCTCGCGTGGCCGATGTTCTCGTGGATCAACCATGCGCCCGGGTTCGCGTCGCTGATCGTGTTCCAAGCCGTGTTCGGCGTGCTGATCGCGACCTATACGGGGCCGATCCTCGCGGCGTTCGCGGAGCTGTTTCCGACCAAGGTGCTGTCGACCGGGTTGTCCGTGGCGTACAACTTCGCGGTGACGATCTTCGGCGGGTTCGCGCCGTTCCTGATCACGTGGCTCATCGCCCGCACCGGCAGCAACATGGCGCCCGCGTTCTACGTGATGCTCGCGGCGGCCGTCAGTTTCGTCGGTACGCGCTTCGTGAAGGATGCGAAGCGTGCGGCTTCCGCGACTCGATAAGGATTTTTTCCCATGACCATTACCGTGCTTCAAGGCGGCAACGTGCTCGACCTCGAACGAGGCGTGTTGCTCGAACATCATCATGTCGTGATCGAAGGCGAGCGGATCGTCGAAGTCACCGATCGGCCGGTGGATTTGCCGAATGCGCAGGTGATCGATGCGCGCGGCAAGACCGTGATGCCGGGGTTCATCGATTGCCATGTGCATGTGCTGGCGTCGAATGCGAACCTTGGCGCGAATGCGACGCAGCCGAATATTCTCGCGGCGATTCGGTCACTGCCGATTCTCGATGCGATGTTGTCGCGTGGGTTTACCAGTGTGCGGGATGCGGGGGGCGCGGATTGGAGCCTGATGCAGGCGGTCGAGACGGGGCTGATTCCGGGGCCGCGGATTTTTCCGTCGGGGAAAGCGCTGTCGCAGACGGGCGGGCATGGGGATTTCCGGCCGCGCGGCGATGTGCTGGAGCCCTGCTCCTGCTGTTTCAGGACGGGGGCGATTGCGCGTGTGGTCGATGGCGTCGAAGGCGTGCGGCTCGCCGTGCGCGAGGAGATTCAGAAAGGCGCGACGCAGATCAAGATCATGGCGTCAGGCGGCGTGGCTTCGCCGACCGATCCGATCGCGAACACGCAGTATTCGGAGGACGAGATTCGGGCGATCGTCGATGAGGCTGAAGCCGCGAATATTTATGTGATGGCGCATGCGTATACGGGGCGGGCGATCGCGCGAGCCGTGCGATGCGGCGTGCGGACGATCGAGCACGGGAATCTCGTGGATGAAGCGGCCGCGGCGCTCATGCATGAGCGGGGGGCGTTCGTGGTGCCGACGCTTGTAACTTATGACGCGCTGGCCAAGCATGGGGCTGAGTTCGGGATGCCGGCGGACTCCATCGCGAAGGTGGCTTCCGTGCAACAGAAAGGACGCGAGTCGCTTGAGATCTATGCAAAGGCCGGCGTGAAGATGGGGTTCGGGTCGGACCTGCTCGGCGAGATGCATGCGTTTCAGTCCGGCGAGTTCCGGATTCGGGCGGAGGTGCTTGGGAATCTGGAAGCGCTCAGGTCGGCGACGACGGTGGCGGCGGAGATTGTGAATATGACCGGGCATCTTGGGGTGGTTGCCGTGGGGGCGATCGCCGATCTCGTCGTGCTGGATGGGAATCCGCTCGAGGATATCGGAGTCGTTGCCGATGAAGGGGCGCGGGTCGAGTGTGTGTTGCAGCGGGGGGCGGTTGTGAAGCGGCGGGCCAGCGGGCGGTGATGTGACGCCATTCGGTAGTTTCGGTAGGCGCGGCGCGGCCTCACGGGCCTTGCAGTCGTGACAGTTGTTGACGATGGCTATCGGTGTGAGTCGCGGCGTTCGCGACAATGGCCGGGACGGTGTCGCCCCGGCGGTCAAGCGCATTCGGGAAACGCTTGCTTCCCAGTCGCTAGAGCCGCATCAAGCGGCCCTTGCAGACGTTATAGCGGCGACGGTCCTCGGTCAGGATCGTGGTACGACTGCTCTCGCAACGCCAACTGGCTGTAGTCCGGCGTGATCGTGATCTGCCGGGTCACGTAGTTGGTGTCCAGGTATACGCGGTCGCCAGGCTTGAATCCGAAGATCTTGAAATCAATGTCGATCGCCTGCATCCACGGCAGGTACGGCCAGCCCCGCTTGGGTAGGTCCGGGTAGTTGCGCAGGACCAGCTCAAACGTCTTTTGCATGTTGACGGGTTTGTTCTTTCTACGACGTGGCTTAGTATTGGCGTCAGCCATTTCCGACTCCTTTGACGAGTTGGTGGTGGTCAGCGGGTCGTATGGGTTGCCGCCCATGCGGCCCGCGCTTCTTTGTTGCCTCGGGTTTCCCCTTCTTTCTCCCCTCTTCGCTGGGTCTTGTTGGGCAAGACGGCTTTCTTTCGACCATCGGGGCGGAGGGGGCGGTTGCGTTCAGCTTCCGATGGCGAGAAGCAGAGCTTCATGACCAGTGTAGTCGGGTTGGCATCTCAGAAATGGGGAAATGAGGGGGATGGCCATTCGGTATAGGGACGTGCATGCCAAATGTGCGAAGCTGCCTTGTCGAGCACAACCATTATGCGACCCTGCTCTTGATGCAGATCTATTCGGGCGAATCCGATTCGCATTGCGTGCAAAATCGAGGTAATCTCTTAACAAGGCCCCTTCCGCATGGGGCACGAGTGACGATAGAGCCACATTCACGACGAATACGAGACCAAAATGAGTGCAATAGCAACCGCCGAAAGAGCAAAAACAGCCATAGACCTCGGAGAAAGCCACTTCCGAGAATTCAAGAGCGCATTAGATGGTCGCCCCGGGGAAAAGAAAAAACGCCCCATCAAAGAAATCGCCACGGATATCGCACAAACCCTAGTTGCATTCGCAAATGCTGACGGCGGCGAGCTGTTAGTCGGAGTAGAAGATAACGGAGATATAAGCGGCATACCCACACTTTCAGCCAGCGAATGGGAAATCCTAGATAATGCAGCTCGAGATAGAATACATAAAGACACTCCACTACCCTCAGTAAAGCGACAAAAGATTTCGATTGACGGGAAAACACTACTATACCTCTCGGTCCCAAAGAGCACTGAATATGTCCACGTAACATCAGATGGGCGCTGCCTCCAGCGGCGAGACCTTGAGTCAGTTCCAGTTTCTGCCGAAGTTATTCAATTCGACAGACGTGAGAAAGGGTCACGAGAATATGACAGGCAATTTGTAGACGGTGTCACCGCCGACGATCTCGATCTTGATTTAGTCCGCATCGTGGCGGATCAGCTAATGAAAGGAATGTCAGTCGAGAAATGTCTTCAATATCTCGAGTTGGCTGAGTACGGCAATTCCCAACTTCGCTATCGACGGGCGGCATTGCTCCTTTTTTCCAAAGATCCTTCAAAGTGGCATCCGCGCCTTCAAGTAAGAATTCTAAAGGTAGACGGTGACGAAGTAAAAACCGGAGAGGCTTACAACATCGTATCGGACAATATAACTCGAGGAAACGTACTCCGATTAGTCGACTCCGCCTGGGAAGCACTGCGTCCACACCTAGTGCAAACGAAGATAGACAAGCAAGCACGCTTCGAGCAAAGATCGATATATCCTGAGCTCGCATGTCGCGAAGCAGTTCTTAATTCGATTGCACATCGCGACTATTCGGATGAAGGCCGAGGAACGGAGATATACATTTTTGACAACACCCTTGAAATCCGAAATCCCGGAGCACTTCTTTCAACGATCAGAATTCGAGACATTATGGAGCGAAAGGGGGTCCATCAGTCTCGCAACACGTACGTTTCAAGAGTCCTGAGAGAGCTTGGATATATGCGAGAGTTAGGAGAAGGAATGAGGCGCATATATGATTTAATGCACTCAAATGAACTAGCACCCCCACAACTCGAAAGCACAACAGATGGCTTTAGCATCACACTAACAAATAAAGCCATGTACTCACAAAATGACTTACTTTGGCTAAGTCAATTCGATGACTTCGATCTCGACAGAAAACAAAAAGCCATCGTATTACTAGGACAGGGCGGACGCATCTTTTCCGCCGCTAACGTATGGGATGCAGTCGGAATTGTCGACACAGAAGATTATCGAAAACTGGTCGATTCACTTCTTAAAATGGGAATTCTTCAAAACGAAGTTGAACGCAGCGTTGCGCAAAAACTTGCACGAAGAAAGAAAATTCCATATAAAGAATACCCTCGCTACAAGATTGGCTTACCTCAACCCGAAAAAACGGACACCAAGACCGTCGAATCTACGCATTCATCCATCAAATCCGAAAACTCAACCAACGAACCCAGCAACATCGATTCCTGCCGAATATTCATAGGAAATCTTCCGTCCGACATCGGAAATCAAGAATTATTTGATATCTTCTCAGAAATCGGAGACATTGTAGACCTTCGCGTACCTCGCTACGGAACTCGCTCGAAAGGTTTTGCCTTTATTGAATTCTCATCACCGGAGTCAGCAAAAATCGCAATCAACAGAACCGAAAACGATCCAATTTTATACAAAGACAGAAAATTAGTAATAAATTCCGCCCTTCGAAAAACAGGGAAAGCAACCCGCTAACATAATTTCGAGAGAAAAGGTGGTCGCCAACAGTATTTTTACTGACATATTAAGAGACCATACACCCGACAAAAACAAGGGCGACCACCGATCTGTTAATTTATTTTACTACCCCTCGCCGATCGCGTCATTATCGACAGCAACATTAGATTAATTCACATGCATTGTAGACGCGGCCTATTCAATGACTGCAACTACCAAGTCTCAGGCTCCCTACACCAGCGATTGATAGCTTGCCCAGCTAACAAATTCTTTGAAGAGAAACAATATTGCCGCCGCTCCTCAGCCACTCTCCCACTACACGTCGCCCCACGGCACCGCCGCATCGCCCACAGGATATAAATCCTCTCCCATTTAACCGACGCCACCCACGTATTCGCCCCCTCTGGCACTTCATCCTCGCTTTCACAACAGAAAAGCCTTCATCACGGCGTCAACCGACTTCAACTCGGCAAATCGGCACGTCGCCGCATCGTCGGCGAACATGTCCGTATAAACGTCTCGTTATCGAAGACAACGGCTAACAACATCATGTTGACTTGAGCCCGCCTCCGTCGTCTTCACCGTAGCGTTCAAAAGCGTAACTTTCGGAACGAGAAGATTCACCTTCCCGTCATCCGACTTGAGGAACCGCCTGCGCATGTCCGGCCCCGACGCCATCCCGTCACCGGCGATAGCGCTCTGCACATTACTCTCTGCCTCCCCGGAAAGCCCTTCCGCCGTGCCCGATCCTGGATCGGAGCCTAACTAAAAGCCTCGACAGTTTTTCGGCTCGACGAGATAAGCATGAATTGATGCCCCCTTCGCCCCGACCGTACCAACCAACGCGAACAGCGCAACTGCGCCACCGGCAACTTTCAGTCCCGAAAGGCTTATTATTTTTCATGACACCCGCGAACCTAGACCCAAATGCAAAAACGGCCGCCGTGAACCAACGGCAGCCGCCCTCAAAAACACGCCCCAACTCTGAACTGCTGACTCGCCCTTACTCACCCACCTTAAAAGCCGAAACCAGCTTCGTCAATTCCGCCGCCTGCTGCTTCAAACTCTCCGCCGCAGCCGCGCTTTCCTCGACCAAAGCCGCATTCTGCTGCGTCATCTGATCGAGCGACTGCACCGCGTCCCCGATCTGATCGATCCCGGCACTCTGCTCCAGGCTAGCCTCTGCAATCTCGCTCATCATCGCGCTAACGCCCTGAACCTGCGAGACAACATCACTCATCACCTTCCCCGCCTCACTAACGAGCCGCGACCCGGCACCCACCGTCCCCGCGCTGTGCTCGATCAGCGATTTGATCTCCTTCGCCGCCTGCGCACTGCGCTGCGCCAGATTCCGCACCTCCGAGGCAACGACAGCAAACCCACGCCCCTGCTCCCCCGCCCGAGCCGCCTCCACCGCGGCATTCAACGCCAGAATATTCGTCTGAAACGAAATACTGTCGATCATCACGATGATCTCGGAGATCCGCTGCGAAGCGTCACTGATCTGCTCCATCGTCGTCACGACCTCGCCCACCACCTGCCCCCCGCGCGCCGCCGTATCCGCCGCGCCGTTGATCATCTTCGCAGCCGTCGTCGCCGTCTCGGTGTTGTTGCGCACCACGGCCGTGATCTCTTCCATCGACGAAGCCGTCCGCTCCAGGTTGCTCGACTGCCCTTCGGTACGCTCGCTCAGATCAGCATTCCCCGAAGCAATCTGCGCCGACCCGGTCGCAATCGACGCCGAAGCCGCACGAATCCGATGAACCAGCGTCGACAGCGACGACACGAACCGGTTGAACGCATCCGACAACTGCCCGATTTCGTCCTGGCTCTCCACCGCCATGCGGCGCGTCAAATCACCCTGGCCGCTGGCAATTTCCGACAGCAGCGTCGCCGCACGCCTAATCGGCGCAGCAATCGCACGCCCCACCAGCCAGATCACGAGCAACGCAACCCCAAGCCCCACCACCGCCGCGACCAGCGCCGCGCTGCGAATCGCACGCGTCACCGGCCCGAGCAGTTCGGCCTGCGGCACCTGAACGACCACATACGCATTCAGCTCCGGAATGAACGACGTCGCGATGAAGCGCGCGCCGCCATCACCCTCGTAGCTCAGGTACGCATACGGCTTGCCCACAAGCAACGTCGCCGACGCATCACCCGGCAGGCCCGGCTCATCCTTCAGGAAATGCTTGCCGTCGATCAGCGACGTATCGCGATGCATCATGATCGCGCCGTCGGGACGCACGAGATACGCAAATCCGGTCTCGCCGATCCGGTAAGCGGAGATGCCCTTCGCGAGCGCATCGACGGACAGGCTCATGCTTGCCGCGCCAACCGGCACGCCGTCGAGTTCCACGCGGCTGTTGATGAACATCATGTAGCCGCCGACGGTCACTTCGCGATCCATGTTCACGTCGTACGCCTTGCCCGACGACAGGAAGCTGGTGAGCCACTGATCCTTGTCGGTCACCTTCCGCTGCAGGCCGGCTTCGTTGTAGTAGTTGCCGCTCTTCACCGACACCCACTGCACGGACGCGGCTTTCTGCTCGTCCTTCACGTTCTTCGCGAGCTGGATCCAGTTACGCGTGCCGGCATCGGGTTCGCCGTCGGCTTCCCACTGCAGCAGAAACGCATCGCGCGCGAGAATGCGCGACGCGGCGATCGGGCCGGCCATCTGGCGCTGCACGTCGGCGCGGATGCCGTTGACGGCGGTCGGCAGTTCTTCGCGCACGACGCGATCGCGCACCGCGTTGCCGATCAGTCGAACGCTGAGCCCACTCGAAATCGCGACGAACACGAGCAGGCAACTCGTCATGCTGAGAATCAGCTTGTTCTGAATGGAAAGCTTGCGCCAGAAATGCATGGGGAACCCTCGATAACCGCTCGGTCTGAGCCAGATTGGGTTATCGGCAGGCGGGCGCAGAAACGCATCGCTGATTTCAGATAGCGATCATTCGAGATTCGTTATGTTGTTGTCGGGCTGGCATATGCGGCCGCCTATATAGGCAGAAACGGCGCAACCTGAACGCCAATCAATACGCGACGAAAATCGTCACGCGCCGGTTTCGCGCTCTTGATGCCGCATCGTCCCCCGCGACGAGCATTGAAATGCCTGCCACGATCGCCCGCGTCAGGTCAGAACTCCATATCGAGTTCGTCGATGTCTTCGTGCTCGGCCTTCGCCGCGTCGATCCACTCGGCGACGAACGGGTGCGTGAGCACCTGCATGCAGTACTCGGCGACGTCCGGTTCGAGCTTCACGTCATAGGTCAAAAAGCGCGTGACGACCGGCGCATACATCGCGTCGGCGATGCCGATCTCGGCCCCGAACAACCATGGGCCGCCGTACTCGGCCAGGCACTCGCGCCAGATCGTCACGATCCGCTCGATGTCGTGCTGCGCGCGCGACCAGATCCGGAAGCCGGGGAAATGCCCGCGCAGGTTCATCGGCAGCGCGGATCGCAAGGCGCTGAAGCCGGAATGCATTTCGCCGCAGATCGACCGGCAATGCGCGCGAGCATGGCGTTCGTCGGGCAGCAGCCGCGCCTGCGGCCTGATCTCGTTCAGGTATTCGGCGATCGCGAGCGTGTCCCACACCGCGTTGCCGTCGTGCGTGAGGCACGGCACGAGGATCGACGGCGACAGCAGCAGCAGCTCCGCGCGCGAAGCGGCATCGATCGGCACGCTGATCGTCTCAAACGCGAGCCCGCTCAGCTTCGCGAGCAACCAGCCGCGCATCGACCACGACGAGTAATTGCGGCTGCTGATGGTCAGCGTCGTCCGTGCGTTGGATTCCATGTCGCTCACCCTGCTGAATGTCGTTCGTGCCCCTGCACCGTAAACGGACGCGCCGCATGACCGCGCGCACCACGCCCGTGCAATCCGCTCGCCGAAGTGGCGCACCGTCACACGGCATCGCGACAGGTGTCGCGCGCCCGACCAGCAAGGCAATGCATCGCCTTCGCCCGCTGATCACCTACCGCGCGCGTCGCCGCGCTCCCGAACCGCTGCAACGCGCGTGCCAGCTTCATGCTGGCATACGGCTTGCCTCGTTCCTTGCAATGCAGCATCACGAGCGACGGTCATGAATCTGCTTGCCTATCCGTTTTATCAATGGTCTGCGGAATGCCTGCGCCCGGCGCGTGCATGGGCAGCCGCCACGCGCGCGACGATGTCGCTGTGGCCGCCGGCGACGTCGACGCCAACGGGCCGCATGGTCGACGCGCTGTGCGAACTGCTCGAATGCTGCGCGTTCTCGCATCGGCGGCCGCCGTTCGGGATCGCGTCGGTCGTCGTCGACGGCGAAACGGTGCCGATCGTCGAGGAAGCGGCCGCGGCCACGCCGTTCGCGACGCTGCTGCATTTCCGCAAGGCGCGGCCGGTCGCGCGCCAGCCGCGCGTGCTGATCGTCGCGCCGATGTCCGGGCACTTCGCGACGCTGCTGCGCGGCACGGTGCGCACGATGCTGGCCGATCACGACGTGTACATCACCGACTGGCACAACCCGCGCGACATCCCGCTGGCGGCCGGGCGTTTCGGTTTCGACGAATACGTCACACACGTGATCGACTTCATCCGTCACATCGGCCCGGACGCACACGTGCTCGCCATCTGCCAGCCGACCGTCGCGTCGCTGGCCGCGGTCGCGCTAATGGCGGCCGGCGGCGATCCGGCGCAGCCCGCGAGCCTCACGCTAATGGCCGGCCCCATCGACTGCCGCGTGAATCCGACGAAGGTCAACGCACTCGCGACGAGCCAGCCGATCGAATGGTTCGAGCGCAACCTGATCAGCGTGGTGCCGGCGGGTTTCGTCGGCGCGCAGCGGTGCGTGTATCCGGGCTTCGTGCAGGTCGGCGCATTCATGTCGATGAATCCGGAGCGGCATGCGGCGTCGTTCGCCGATCTGTACTACGAACGCGCGAAAGGCGACCCCGCGAAAGCCGACACGTTGCGGTACTTCTACGACGAATATTTCGCGACGGCCGATCTCACCGCGGAGTTCTATCTGGAAACGGTCGAGAAGGTGTTCCAGCAGTACGCGCTCGCACGCGGCGAACTGACGGTCGACGGCACGCTCGTCGAACCGGCGGCGATTCATCGCACCGCGCTGTTGACGATCGAAGGCGAGAAAGACGATATCTGCGCAGTAGGCCAGACGGTGGCCGCGCAGGAATTGTGTTCGGGATTACCGTCGTACCTGAAGACGCACCATGTACAGACGGGTGTGGGGCACTACGGCGTGTTCAACGGCAGTCGGTGGGACACACAGATCTATCCGATCGTGCGGGCGACGATCCACGACAACGAGCCGTACGATCGCACCGCGGATACGCAAGGCGACATGAGCGGCGCGCACTACGTCACGCTGCGTGCGCTGCTCGATGCACGTGCATCCGGGATCGACGAAGCGACCGAGGCGGAATCGGATCACGCGCACTGAACGCGGCTGGCGCCACGGTGAATTGCCCCGCCCCGCCAGAGATGCGGGGTGATGTTGGCCGCGACATTCGAGCGGCGTGCGAGCAAAACCCCTCGCGCGGATCTTCGCAACCCTTTGGAATTCGAAGCAATGTGCGGGAGCGAAGAACGGACCGCAGAAGTCAGCGGATCAATAAAAAACCGCCTGAATGCAGGCGGTTCTTCGAAAACGCACACCCAACCGGCCAGCTAGGCACCGGCCTCACCCCACGGCGTCGGCTCCGGCACCGCGCACGGGCCTTCGACGTCGATCGATTTGAAGTCGGCGGGCCCGACGATCTCCAGGTACTCCATGTCCGGCGAGTAGTCGAACAGGTAGTGAACGATCCCCGGCGCCTGATGCACGCAGTCTCCGGCCGCCACCAGCGTTTCCTGTTCGCCGTACATGAAGCGCGCCCAGCCCTTCAGCATGATCACGATATGGAATTCGGCTTCGTGACGGTGCCAGCCGGTGCCCGCCTCCGGTGCATGATTGGCCCTGACGAGTTGCGCGACGACCTTGCCGTTCGTCGCGGCGGCGATACCGAGATCGCGGTACAGGAAAAAGTCGCGCAGGCCCTCGCCTTGAAAGGCGGTGTCCTGCGGCTTCACGTGGGAAAAAGCAGTGGTGGTCGGCGTGCTCATCGCGGTGCTCCTTCATCGAAAGGATCACGCGAGACAAGCATTTAGCGTTCCAGTTTGCGGCGGCGCGAAACGCGCGCGGGCTTACTTCAACCGTCCCGACAGAAACTGCCTAAGCCGCTCGCTCTTCGGATTCACGAGAATCTGCTGCGGATCGCCCTCTTCCTCGATCTTCCCCTGATGCAGGAAGATCACGTGGTTCGACACGTTGCGCGCGAAGCCCATCTCGTGCGTGACGACGACCATCGTGCGGCCTTCCTCGGCGAGCTTCTGCATCACCTTCAGCACCTCGCCCACCAGCTCCGGATCGAGCGCGGATGTCGGCTCGTCGAACAGCATCACTTCCGGCTCCATCGCGAGGGCGCGCGCAATCGCGACGCGCTGCTGCTGGCCGCCCGACAGGTGCGATGGATACATGCCCTCGACGCGCGGCGCGAGCCCGACCTTCTCCAGATACGTGCGCGCCCGCGCGGTCGCCTCGTCCTTGCCGACCCCGAGCACGGCCATCGGCGCCTCGATCACGTTCTCGAGCACCGTCATGTGCGCCCATAGGTTGAAGTGCTGGAACACCATCGACAGCTTCGTGCGCATCCGCTGCAGTTGCTTCTGGTCGGCCACGCGCAGCGAGCCGTTGCGCTCGCGCGTGGTCTGGATCGGCTCGCTGCCGATCGTGATCTGCCCCGAGCACGGCTGTTCGAGGAAGTTGATGCAGCGCAGGAACGTGCTCTTGCCGGAGCCGCTCGAGCCGATGATGCTGATCACGTCGCCGGCCTTCGCCTTCATCGACACGCCCTTCAACACCTCGTTGTCGCCGAATTTCTTGTGCAGGTTGTCAACGGTAAGCTTGTACATGCGGAGTCCTTCGTTGCGGATCATGCGAATGCGTTAATGGCTGCGCGGCGCGAGGTACGCGAGCCAGCGCGTCTCGAGCTTGCGGAACGCCCAGATGAGCGCGAACACGACGACGGCGTACAGCACGGCAGCGATGCCGTAGGCCTGGAACGACATGTACGTCGCCGAATTGACGTCGCGCGTGACCTTCAGGATGTCGGGCACGGTCGCGGTGAACGCGAGCGTCGTCGCGTGCAGCATCAGGATCACTTCGTTGCTGTAGCTCGGCAGCGAGCGGCGCAGCGCGGACGGCAGGATGATGCGCGTATAGAGCTTGAAGCGCGACATCCCGTAGGCCATCCCGGCCTCGATCTCGCCGGCCGACGTCGCCTTGATCGCGCCCGCGAAGATCTCGGTCGCATACGCGCATTCGTTCAGCACGAACGCGAGCAGCGTGCAGTTCATCGCGTTGCGAAAGAATGTGTCGAGGAGCACGTGGTCGTGCACGACCTGCAGGCTGTAGATGCCCGTGTAGCACATGAGCAGTTGCACGTAGAGCGGCGTGCCGCGGAACACGTACGTGTAGAGCCACACGGGGCCCGAGATCCAGCGGTTCGACGACGCGCGCGCAATCGCGAGCGGCACGGCAAGTGCGAAACCGAGCGCGATCGAGACGACCAGCAGCCACAGCGTGATCGCGAGGCCGCTGAAGCGGTAGCCGTCGGTATAGAGAAAGTTTTGCCAGTACTGGCTGACGAGTTCGATCACAGTGCAAGCCTCCGGACGCCGACGGAATAACGCTTCTCGAGGTGATGCAACACGACGTTGGACACCGTCGTGATCGCGAGGTAGATCGCGCCCGCGGCCAGCGTGAAGAAAAAGAAATCGAGCGTGCTCTTGCCGGCGTCCTGCGACGCCTTCACGACATCGGCAAGGCCGATGATCGACACGAGCGCGGTGGCCTTCACGAGCACCTGCCAGTTGTTGCCGATGCCCGGCAACGCGAAGCGCATCATCTGCGGAAACAGGATGCGGCGAAACACGCGCCAGCCGCTCATGCCGTACGCGAAGCCGGCTTCGAGCTGGCCGCGCGGCACCGCGAGGAACGCGCCGCGGAACGTTTCGGTGAAGTACGCGCCGTAGATGAAGCCGAGCGTGATGACGCCGGCGACGAACGGATCGATGTCGATCTGGCGCCAGCCGAGCGCGTCGGTGACGTTGTTCAGCAGGATCTGCATCCCGTAGAACAGCAGCAGCATCAGGACGAGATCGGGCACCGCGCGGATCAGCGTCGTATAGAAGGTGCCGATCGACTTGAGCATGCGGTGGGTCGACAGTTTCGCGCTCGCACCGATGAGGCCCAGCACGAGCGACGCGGCGAGCGACAGCACCGCGAGCTTCACGGTCTCGACCGTGCCGGCCCACAGCAGCGGGCCAAATCCTTGAAAGATCATATGAAGAATCCGGAACGATGTGGCTGGATCGTCAATAGCCATTAACCGCGCATCAAACGAGTTTTGCGCGCTGACTGATGCACCTGCTCATCAGCCCGGGCGCAGCGCGCGGCGCGCGGGCCGATCAACCGCCGTAGACGTCGAATGCGAAGTACCGAAGCGGATCGTCGACCCATCGTTGGCATGGGCACCGACCGCGATGCAAGCGGGGGCAATACTGAGCGCGAGTTTCTTCATGGCGTTCCTGTCAGAGGCGAACTGGGCGGGCCCTGTCGGGCAGCCCGCGCCGGCGCCGCCGGCACCGCGCCCCCGCCGCGAACCCTGCCAACCCGGCGATCGCCCCTTCGGGCGACGCTCAAAGTTGTACATACAACTTTGCCTTTTTCGAGGAATGCCCGGCAATCCGGGTTTATCTCTAGTCGTCGGCGGATTCTTGCATCGATGAAATTTTTCCCTTGTTTTTCAACCAATTGCGCATCACATCAAGTCAAACACGGGACTTCTCCCAACGATCGACCCAGACTAGAGACGCGCCCTCACTTGTCTATACTTATCCAGCCATCGTCAGGTTTCCCGTTCGCCGAGCCGACCGTTCCCGGCCCGACCAGCGGGCGGGCGAATGGCGATTCCGCTGGTGGATGCCCGGGCCGAATCGGCCGCGGTTGGCATGTGCGGCGCAAGTTCGCCGTGTACCCGCGCACGCCGCGCAAGCGAATGCCTTTACGAGAAGACCGAACTCGTCGGGGCGGAACCAGGCGGTATCGCGTTTTTACGGGTTCTTTTCGGGGTGGGCGCGAGTCTATACACCGCATCGTCACCGCGCTTCCTAGAATGGGCGCCATGTCCGATATGCGATCTCTGCAGTGCGGAGCACGATGCGACCCGGGGATGAACACATGAAATCGACCAGAACCGAATGCGCTGCTTCACGCGGTCTGCCGCTCGCCCGTTCGCGGCGTCGTTGTGCCGCGGACCCGCTCGTGCTGCTGTCGATCCGCGTCGAATCGGACGACCTTGCGCTCGTGCGGCGCCAGTTGCATCAGGCCGTCGGCGCCGCGCTCAACTGCTACGCGGCCTCGCTCGACAGCCGCACCGGGCGCGCGTGCATCGAGCTCGAAGTCGCGCGCTCGCAGGCGTCGCCCGCGATCCTGTCGATCCTGCGCGTGCTGCCGGCCGCCGAGTTCGGCACGATCCGCCTGTTGCAGCACTAGCCGGCATTCGCCGCCGCGCGTGACACGTGTCACGCGCTCCCGCTTTCATCGATTCGCACACGTGTGCCCGCGCGGGCACGCGTGACGGATCGCCGTTCCCGTCGCAACGGGCCTTTCCAGGAAATACATGCAATGAAAAAAGCAGTTGTCGGAACTCTCTCGCTTGCACTCTTCAGCGCCGCCGCGCACGCGCAAAGCAGCGTCACGCTCTACGGGATGCTGGATGCCGGTATCGCCTATACGAACAACCAGTCTGGCAAAAGTACGTGGCAGCAAGGCAGCGGGCTGCTGTCGAATACGGTCTTCGGGCTGAGCGGCAACGAGGATCTCGGCGGCGGCCTGCACGCGCTGTTCCGCCTCGAAAGCGGCTTCAATCTGAACAACGGCACGCAGTCCTATCGAAATACGACGTTCGGCCGCCGCGCGTACGTCGGGCTGCAGAGCGACCGGTACGGCGCGCTGACGCTCGGCCGTCAATACGACGCCGTGGTCGACTATCTCGGCCCGCTCGCGATGGCGAACAACGGCGACGGCAACAACCTCGCGTCGCATCCGTTCGACAACGACAACATCGACGATTCGTTCTACATCGACAACGCGGTGAAATACACGAGCCCGACGCTCGCCGGCTGGCAGTTCGGCGGCCTGTACGGGTTCAGCAACGCGGCCGGCGGCTTCGCGAGCAACCGCGCATACAGCGCGGGCGTGTCGTACGCGAACGGGCCGGTCAGCCTCGGCGCCGCGTACCTGCAGCTCAATCGCGGCGGCCTGACGGCCGGCGGCGCACTGTCGACGAACGACGCGCCGAACTTCCCGGCCGTCCGGCAGCGCGTGATGGGCGCCGGCGGCAGCTATGCGTTCGCCCGGCTGACGATCGGCGCGTTGTGGACGCACTCGATGTTCGACGAGACGGCCGCGTCGTCGCTGCCCGGCGCGCTGAACGCGCTGCGCTTCGACAACTACGAGGTCAACGCGCGCTACGCGCTGACGCCGGCGGTCTCGTTCGCGCTCGCCTATACGTTCACCGACGGCCGCTACGACGACGCAACCGGCAGCCACCGGCCGAAGTGGCACCAGGCGACGCTGATGGCCGACTACGCGCTGAGCAAGCGCACCGACGTGTACGCGGAAACCGTGTACCAGCACGCGTTCGGCGTGCCGTCGGGCGCGACGCTCGGGTTCGCGAACGTCACGGGGCTCGCGGCTTCGTCGACGCGCACGCAAGTGGTCGCAACGGTCGGCATCCGGCATCGGTTCTGATCGCGCGCGAGCCGCCGCGGGCCCGCCGCTCTGTGCAATCCCGCATGGACGCGCGCCGGCCGAACAGGGATCATTCGGGGAATCCGGGCCGGCGCGCCCGCGAAACCGGTACACTCGGCGCCGGGCGCGCGCCGGATCGGCATTCGGCGGCGGCCCGCCGCCGACTCTGAATCGTGATCCCATGACCACACCGATCTATCAGGAAATCAAGGACTTCATCCTCGCGCGCATTCATGCCGGCGAATGGGCGGAAGGCGACCAGGTGCCGTCGGAGAACGAGCTCGCGCGCGAATTCAACGTCGCGCGGATGACCGTCAACCGCGCGCTGCGCGAACTGACCGCCGAACAGGTGCTCACGCGCACGCGCGGCTCGGGCACTTACGTGGCGTCGCCGAAATACGAATCCACGCTCGTCGCGATCCGCAGCATCTCCGACGAAGTCGCCGCGCGCGGCCACGGCTATCGCGCGCAGGTGCTGCAGGTCGGCGCGGCCGTCGCCGACGCGAAGCTCGCCGACGAACTGCGGCTCGACGCCGGCAGCCCGATCTTCCATTCGCGCGTGCTGCATTTCGAGAACGACACGCCCGTACAACTCGAGGAACGCTGGGTCAATCCGGCCTGCGCACCCGAATACGCGTTGCAGGACTTCACGACGACGACGCCGAACCAGTACCTGACGCGCGTCGCGCCGCTGCAGCGTGTCGAATACCGGATCGAGGCCGCGATGCCCGACGCCGAAACGCGCCACCACCTGACGATGGACGATCGCGAGCCGTGCCTGCTGCTGCACCGGCGCACGTGGTCGCAAGGGATGGTCGCGTCGGTCGCCAATCTGTGGCACCCTGGCAGCCGTTACCGGTTCACCGGGCATTTCTGATGCCGATGCGCGCGCTCACCTCGCGCGTGGTTGCGCCCATCGTCCGATCGCGCTGACGGCCAGCTTCAAGCCATCCTCCCGCGCGAGGCGCGCACCGAGTTCCGTCGCACGCGCCTTCGTGTCGCCGCGCTCGGCAAACGCGATCGCCCGCGCCAGCGCGGCAGCGTCCATGCGCCTGCCGGCGATCGGCGCATCGGCGACACCGAGCCGCTGCAGCCGGTTCGCCCAGAAGAACTGATCGCCCGCGAACGGCACGACCACCGACGGAATGCCGGCCCGCGCCGCCGAATGCGTGGTGCCCGACCCGCCGTGATGCACCGCCATCGCGACGCGCGGGAACAGCCAGTCGTGCGGCGTGTCGTCGATCACGCGGATGTGCGCGGGCAGCAGCGACGCATCGATGCCGCTCCAGCCCGGATAAAACAGCGCGCGCCGGCCGGCCAGTGCATGCGTCAGCGCGGCGGCCAGCGCCGCACGATCGAAGCCGGCCATGCTGCCGAACCCGATGTACACGGGCGGCTCGCCCGCGTCGAGAAACGCCGACAAGTCGGGCGGCGGCGCCCATGCATGCGCATCGATTCGCCACTGGCCGCATGCGTGCACGTTGGCCGGCCAGTCGGCCGGGCCGGACAACAGCGCCGGCGACACGCCATACAGCATCGGATGATCGGTCCACACGCGCTTGCGCGGCGGCAATCCGCATACGCCGGCGCGCGCGGCATTCGTCGACTTCCTGAACGCCTGCCACAGCAACGCGTTCACGAGCCGATGGCTCGCGCGATTCAGCCCGCGCGGCAACTTCCCCGGCGGCAGGAACGGAGACGCGAATTCGGCGGTCGGCGTGATCGGGATCATGCCCGTGCCGATCGCAGGTATGCCGCGATATTCGGCGACCGACAACCCGACGAACGATGCAAGCCCCGACACGAGAAGCGCGTCGCGCCCGGCCGACGCGTCCGCGACTTCGCGCATCCACGCGGCCGTGTTCGCATTCGCGATCGCGGCAAGCGCCTTCGACGTATCGTGGAAGCCGCCGCGCCCGCGCACCGCATCGGCCAACACGCCTTCCGGCGCAATCGCGCGACGGATGTCGCCGGACAGCGGCGCCGACGGCACGCCGAGTGCGTCGGCCGACCCGAGCGTCGCGGCATCGGCCAGCAGGCGGACGTCGTGGCCGGCGTCCATCAGCGCGCGGCCGAGCGCCGCGAGCGGACGCGTGTCGCCTTCGGTGCCGTAGGTGGCGATGACGAGTTTCATGCGGGGCGCCTCGTACACGGCGGAAAAGCCGAAAAGGTTGGATTCAAAAAACGTGCACGTCGTATACTAATGCAATCCGTACACTTTCAGTCAACCCCTGCCATGACGATTCCGACCGACGATCCGGGCCGCCGCGCGCGCAAACGCATTCAGATGCTCGCGCATCTTGCCGCCACCGCCGCGCGCCTGTTCGACGCGCACGGCTACGAAGCCGTCACGATGGAGCAGATCGCCGCCGAGGCCGATGTCGCGAAGCGCACGCTGTACAACCACTTTCCGACGAAGGAAGCCGTGCTCGCGCACTGGCTCGAAGGCGAACTCGCGCGCGATCTCGCGCATCTGCAGCACGACGTCGCGCGGCGCAAGACCTTTGCGTCGCGCATCGGCTGCGTGCTCGACGCGTCGGCCGCCTGGTGCGAGCAACATCCGGCGTACCTGCTCGCGTACCTGCGGCATCGCTTCCTCGGCATCGGCGCGGCCGAACCGGAGCGTGCGGGAGAGAACGGCGGCGATATCGCGCCGGTGTGGCGGCAACTGATCGCAGCCGGTCAGCAGGCCGGCGAACTGAACCGCACGCTGCGGGCCGACCAGCTCGCAACCTGGTTCCATCACCTGTATCTCGCGGCGATGCTGCGCTGGCTGACCGTGCCGGGACTGTCGCTGAAACGGGAGTTTCAGGCGGTCGCGAAGTTGTTCATCGAAGGCGCGGAAGCGAAACGGTGACGCAGCACGACCGGCAGCGGGACGCGGCCAACGCGTCGCGCGGCGCATACACACTGTTACAACGAACACACGCATTGCATGCCAAATTCCGCGCGCAGCAGTATGCTGATGACGTACGGCTGCGCACTGTGCCTCGGGCAATCCCCTGGTTCGCACGCAATCGCGCCGCCGTCGCGACCGCAATCATGCGTTGCAAGGAGGGTTGTGATGGCTACCACGCATCAGCACTTCCACCTCGAACTACGGCACGCCACCGCGCCGACCTACTTCATCAGTTACCTGTTCCCTGCGTTGTTGTTCGTCTACGAACTGCTGCGCGTCGGCCAGTGGATCCGCGATCACGGGATGCAATTCGTCGCGTTCAAGCAGATGGGCTACGAGTATCTGCTGATGCTGCTGTTCGTCGGACTGCAGATCGTCGTCGAGGCGATCTTCCTGCTCGGCGCCGCGATGCGCAAGGATCATCGCGATTTCGAGCACCGGTTGCCGAACGTGATTCTCGGCATCGGTCTGTCGATCGCGTTGCTGGCGATCGATCTCGCGATCCAGCTTTCGTTCTGACGGCCGGCGGGCGGACGCCCGCCGACGATGGCGAGCGCGCTCAGGCGCTCGCGTCGCGCAGCAACGTCGCGACGGCGGCCAGCACGTCGTCCGTTCGCTCGCGGTGCGGCATGTGCCCGCAGCGGGCGAGCAACAGAAACGACGACGGCCCCGCGACGCGCGCGGCGATCCGCTTCGGATGCACGTCGGACCCGTATTCGTCGTCCTCGCCGTGAATCGCGAGCGTCGCGCACTGCACGTGCGGCAGGTCGCCGTCGAGATTCCAGTCGCGGAACGCCGGCGACAGCCACGTGTCGACCCACGCGCGCAGCACCCATTCGGCCTTGTCGCCGTGATAGCGCGCGAGCCGGTCAAGCTGCCCCGGCTCGTCGAACTGCCGCCCCGCGTCGCGAATGCCGGCCAGCGTGCGATCCTCGACGAACGCCTGCGCGGCGACCGTCACGAGGGCGCGGCAACGCGCCGGATGCGCGGCCGCACAGCCGACCGCCATCCCGCCGCCGACGCTGTGCCCGAACGCGACGAACGCATCGACGCCGAGCTGTTCCAGTACCGCGACGAACGCATGATCGGCCTCGTCGCGCACGAATGTCGTGCCGAGCTGGCCCGGATGACGATCCGAACGGCCGAAACCGAGGCGGTCGTATGCGATCACGTCGCGTTGCGTGGCGCGTGCAAGCTGCGCGGGAAAGTCGCGCCACAGGTCGACGCAGCCGAGTGAATCGTGCAGCAGCACGATCGGCGCGGCCGGCTTAGGCGCGGCCGGCTTAGGCGCGGCCGGCTCAGGCGCGGCCGCGTGGTGCGCCGGCTCCGCACGCCAGCGTTTCGCAAAGAGACGCCCTTGCGGCGTCTCGACGGTCATCTCCTCGGTCACGATATCGGTCATGTGTCGGTCGTCTGCATGAAAGCGGCCGCCGGTCGGCGGCCGCATCGAATCGGAACATGGTGGCCTGCCGGCGCGCGCGGCGTCAAGCAAGCCCAAGCCTCTTTTGCCTCCGCACTCATTCGGGCTGCGGCGGCAGATACTCCATCTGGGCTTCGTCGTACAGCCGGTAGATCAGCGCCTGCATCGCGCGGATGTCCTCCGATTCGTCGAGCATGCGCATGCTCATGATGATGGGCGATACGAGGTTCGGATCGTCGAGCGGCTTGTAGCTGATGTCGTCGCGCTTCAGCCCGTACACGCTATGCGGCACGACGGACACGCCCTCGCCCATCGCGACGAGGCCGAGCGCGATCTGCAATTCGCGCGTCTCGTAGATCCGGCGCGGTTGCAGCGCGCGATCGTGGAAGGCCGCGAGCACCTGGTCCGCGTAGCTCGGACGCGGCGCCTTCGGAAAGATGATCAGCGTGTCGTTCACGAGATCGTGCAGCGACAGCACGGGCTTCGCGCTGTCGAGCACGTGACCGACCGGCAGCGCGACGATCATCCGCTCCTCGCGCAGCACGACGCGCCGCACGCTCGGGTCCTCGTGGCGGATGCGGCCGAACCCGACGTCGATACGCCCGTCCTTCAGCGCCTTGATCTGATCCATCGTCGACATCTCGTGCAGGCTCAGCTCGACGGCCGGATATTCGCTGCGAAAGCGCCGGATGATCTTCGGCAGCATCCCGTACAGCGTCGAGCCGACGAAACCGACCGACATGCTGCGCTCGATCTTGCCGACCCGCTTCGTCATCGATTCGAGCTCGGTCGTCTGCGCGAGCAACTGCACCGCGTGCGAATAGAAGAAGCGCCCCGCGTCGGTCAGCTTCAGCGGCCGCGCGTTGCGCTCGAACAGCGGCACGCCGAGCGCTTCCTCGAGTTGCTGGATCTGCCGGCTCAGCGGCGGCTGCGCGATATGCAGCCGTTCCGCCGCCCGTGTGAAATTCCGCTCTTCGGCCACCGCGACGAAGTAGCGGAGGTGTCTCAACTCCATGTTCGAATCCTCCCGGGACAGGCGCCGGACGCTCCTTCGGCA
This sequence comes from Burkholderia sp. AU16482, assembly GCF_002223285.1. Classification (NCBI taxonomy): domain Bacteria; kingdom Pseudomonadati; phylum Pseudomonadota; class Betaproteobacteria; order Burkholderiales; family Burkholderiaceae; genus Burkholderia; species Burkholderia sp. AU16482. The sequence goes on along the minus strand of NZ_NKEY01000006.1, from coordinate 360,993 downwards.
CCGCACGGACAGTGCCCGCACCGGTCACCGTCGCCGGCCATCCGTACCGGCGTCCTCGATCGCCTGCTTCCCGATCCCGTCACGATACCTCAGCCGGCGCCGATCCCGGCGCAAGCAGCGTCGTGCCCGCGGCGACGTCCCGGGGCTGCCCCAAGCAAAACGGGAAGCCCGCAAGCTTCCCGTCGTTTCATCGCCGCGGCGGCCGCGGCGGCGCGACCGCGCATCACACCTCGGTCGCGTACAGCGCGTCGCGCTGCTCGTGGCTCAACGAGTCGAGCGGCACGTCCGGCAACTGGTAGCAGATCATCTTGCCGTACAGCTCGGCGAGGCAGTTGCTGCCCGCGTCGAGCGCGTAGCCGTCTTCGCCGTTCGGCGCCGGCGGGTAGACTTCGCGCCACGCGTTGATCGCGGCTTCGATTCGCACGATGGAAACGGGTCCGGCCTTCCGCTCGGCGGGTGATGCGCTCATGGATTCCTCTAAGTTGCGCGCTCCGCGGGCCGTGCCGGCCCGGATGGAACGATGAAAACGCCGGGCCACTCGCCGGCCGCCGCACGCGGCGCGCGCCGGATGCCGATCCGCGCCGCGCCTGTCGCGCCGGCCGGGCCGTGGCCCGGTAGGGTCGGGCAATATAACCGGCTTTGACCCCGTGCAGGCAAAAGCCGGGCAAAAAAAACGGGAAGCGCGCGGCTTCCCGTTTCGTCCCGTCGCGCGGCCGCCTGCCGTGCCGGCGTCAGCCCGCGGTTTCGCGGTTCGCCACCGGCGGCCGCTGCGCGCCGCGATTCGCGGCGACCCACGGCGCGATCTCCATGTCCTCGTAGCGCACGAACCGGCTCTTCTTCAGGAACCGGAAGCCGAGCCACACGACGATGAACAGCGGAATGCCGACATAGGTGGCGGCCACGCCGGCCCAGTCGATCCGGTTCGCGAGGAACGCCTGATAGTCCTGGCCGAGCGCGATCACGAGGCACAGCACGAACGCGAACAGCGGGCCGAACGGGAACCACTTCGACTGGTACGGCAGTTGATCGAGCGCGTAACCCTGCTTCACGTAACCCTTGCGGAACCGGTAATGGCTGATGGCGATGCCGAGCCACGCGATGAAGCCCGTCATCCCCGACGTGTTCAGCAGCCACAGGTACACGGTCTTGTCGCCGTACAGCGACGTGAAGAAGCACAGCGCGCCGACGGCGGTGGTCGCGTACAGCGCGTTGCGCGGCACGCCGCCCGGCGACAGCTTCGCGAATACCTTCGGCGCGCGGCCTTCGGTGGCGAGGTTGTACAGCATCCGCGTGGATGCATACATGCCCGAATTGCCGGCCGACAGCACGGCCGTGAGGATCACCGCGTTCATCACGCCGGCCGCGAAGGCCAGGCCCGCGTGGCGGAACACGAGCGTGAACGGGCTCACGCCGATGTCGGTCACGTCCGTCTTCAGCAGGTTCGGGTCGGTATACGGAATCAGCACGCCGATCACGAAGATCGCGAACACGTAGAACAGCAGGATGCGCCAGAACACCTGGCGCACCGCACGCGGAATCGTCGTGCGCGGGTGCTCCGATTCGCCGGCCGCGACGCCGATCAGCTCGGTGCCCTGGAAAGAGAAGCCCGCGATCATCGCGACGCCCATCAGCGCCGGCAGGCCGCCCGCGAACGGTGCGTCGCCGATCGTCAGGTTGCCCCAGCCGTTGGCCGGTGCGCCCTTCAGAATGCCGAAGATCATCAACAGGCCGACGCCGATGAACGCGACCACGGTGACGACCTTGATCAGCGCGAACCAGTATTCGGCCTCGCCGAAACCGCGCACTGTGAGCGCGTTGAGCAGGAACATCACGGCGAGGAACGCCGCGCTCCACCACACGCCCGGCACGTCCGGAAACCAGTAGTGCATCACGAGCTGCGCGGCGACGAGCTCCACCGCGATCGTCACCGCCCAGTTGTACCAGTAGTTCCAGCCGAGCGCGAAGCCGAAGCCTTCGTCGACGTATTTCGCGCCGTAGGTCGCGAACGAGCCCGACACCGGCATGAACGCGGCCATCTCGCCGAGGCTCGTCATCAGGAAGTAGACCATCAGGCCGATCAGCATGTACGCGACCATCGCGCCGCCGGGGCCGGCCTGCGAGATCGACGCGCCGGACGCGACGAACAGGCCCGTGCCGATCGAGCCGCCGATGGCGATCATCGTCAGGTGGCGCGCCTTCAGCGCGCGATGAAGCTTGGGTGGGTTCGCGGGCGAACCGGGTGGGTCGGAATTCGGAATTGCGGACATAAACGAGACGAACGTTGAGCGAGCCGGCATCCGTAGCCGGCGCATGCGGAATCGGAGCGCGGCGCGCGTCCTGCGATGCATTCGATGCGGCCCCGATACGCGTTGCGCGGCGGGCGCCTGCGGCGAAGCGCGGATTCTACCTGATTCGACAGGGGGACAGCCGAGGTCGGCGCGCCCGCTGCCGCGCCGGAGATTTCGCGGAATCAACGGGTTGGCCGCGTCGGCCGCCGCGATTTCCTCATACGTTGCAAAAACCACGATTGCGACCGGGTCATTCGATTTTCATTTGTCGCGGTCGGCAGGTAATCCTGTCCCGATCCGCCAAATACCGCTGCAATAGGCAAAATCGACTGATGATTATGCGATTAATCAGACAAAAAGACCGACACTGTTAATTGATTCAAATCAAGTTGCCCGTACGCCATGCGGTAATGATGCGTAACCATCGCGCGTCACGCTGTCTACATGCATGTTTTGCATGTACGCGCGAAATTCGGGAATTCGCGGGATAATGACGTTTAATTCGAAATAATCCGCGCGCGGAACCGCCAACGATGCGAACAGCCGCCGCCCCCAGCCCCCGAGGATGAAGTCATTCCCGCTGCCCGCCACGCTGCGCCGCCAAACCGCGTCGATCGTGGCACGCATTCTGTCGCCCCGCGGCGTACTCGTGGCGGGCATCGTCCTGCTGATGTTCAGTTGGGGACTTTCCACGTCGCTATTAATCGAGGCGCGACGCGACGCGTATGACCATGCGGTCGAAAATGCGCGCAACCTGATGCTGCTGATCGAACGCGACATCGCGCGCAATATCGAACTCTACGATTTGTCGCTGCAAAACGTCGTCGACGGCGTGGCCGATCCGGAACTGATGACATTGCCGCCGCGCCAGCGCCACCGGCTGCTGTTCGACCGCGCGGCGACCGGCGCCTATCTCGGCTCGATTTTCGTGATGGATGCGCACGGCAATATCGCGATCGACTCCAGCGCGTCGCCCGCGCGGCAAGGCAATTTCGCCGACCGCGACTATTTCGCCGTGCACCGCGACCGGCTTGCCCCCGGCCTCTACATCAGCCGGCCGTACGCGTCGCGGCTGCGCGGCGGCGCACTGACGATCGCGCTGAGCCGCCGGATCAACCGGCCCGACGGCACGTTCGGCGGGATCGTCGTCGGCACGCTCAGCATCGACTACTTCCGCGCGCTGCTCGACGGCATCGCGGTCGGCCGGCACGGCAGCGCGGCGATCGTCGAGGACAACGGCACGCTCGTGTCGCGCCTGCCGTACGACACGCGGGTGGTCGGCCTCGACCTGCACGACTCGCCGCTGTTCGTCGACGCGCAGCGCGGACGCGCCGGCGAGCTGACGGGCGTCGGCGCCATCGACGGCGTGCGGCGCGTCTATGTTTACAAGCATCTCGCCGGGCTGCCGCTGATCGTCGACGTCGCGCCCGCCGAAATCGACATCTACGCGTCATGGCGCCACCGCGCGGTCTGGACCGTCGTGCTGATGAGCCTGTTCACGGCGTTCATCGCGTGGGGCTCGCTCGCGCTGTCGCGCGAGCTGAAGCGCCGGCAGGACGCCGAATCCAAGCTGTACCGGCTCGCGCACACCGATTCGCTGACGGGCCTCGACAACCGCGGCACGTTCGACGCGGTGCTCGCGAAGGAGGCCCAGCGCGCGTCGCGCAGCGGGCGCCCGTTGTCCGTGCTGTTCGTCGACGTCGATCACTTCAAGGCGTTCAACGACTACTACGGCCACCCGGCCGGCGACGACGTGCTGCGCCAGGTCGCGCAATCGCTGTCGCGCTGCCTGCGCCGCGACAGCGATCACGTCGCGCGCTACGGCGGCGAGGAATTCGTCGTCACGCTCCCCGACACCGACGCGCAAGGCGCGGCGACCGTCGCCGAAAGCATCCGGCGTACGATCGCGGGGCTCGAGATCGAACACGTGAAGAGCCCGTACGGGCGCGTCACGGCCAGCATCGGCACGGCCACCGCCGCCGACGGCCGGATGAACGCCGCGACGCTGCTGCGGCGCGCCGACGAAGCGCTGTACCGCGCGAAGTCCGGCGGCCGCAACCGCGTGCTGGACGCGCAGTCGAGCGCGGCCGATGCTTGACGCGACGTGATGCGCCGTGATGCTGGCTGCCGCGTGACGTGACGCGGCCGCCTGCCGCCCGGCCCCGCGGCCGCGCCGTGGACAGCCCGCGCGCGTTCGGCTAGCGTTACGTCTGCTGCGCATGCGGCGCGGCGCCGGCCCGCGCGGCCCGCCGTGCGCGTTCCGGCCACTCCTGCTCCGTCATGACCGCCCCGCTCCCGACCCGATTGCCGCCGCTCGTGCGCCACGCGCTTCGCCCGCTGCTCGATCCGTACCGCCGCTACCGCCACGCGAAGCTGATCCATGCGGCGCGCGTCGCGCTCGCGATTCTGGTGTCGATCGCGCTGTCCACGGGGCTGAACGTACCGCACGGCGAATGGTCGACGATCACCGTGCTGATCGTCGTCGGCGGGCTGCAGCACCACGGCAACATCCGCAAGAAGGCGGCCGAACGCGCGCTCGGCACGTCGATCGGCGCGCTCGCGGGCCTCGCGCTGATCCTTCTCTATTCCGCTTTGCATGCGCCGTTCGTCATCTACCTGCTGATGGCCGTCGGGTGCGGCGTCTGCGCGTATCACGCGATCGGCAAGGCCGGCTACATCGCGCTGCTGTCGGCGATCACGATGGTGATCGTCGCCGGGCACGGCGACAACGAGATCGTCGACGGCCTGTGGCGCGCGGTGAACGTGCTGGTCGGCATCGCGATCGCGCTGGCGTTCTCGTTCGCGCTGCCGCTCTATGCGACCTACTCGTGGCGCTACAAGCTCGCCGACGCGCTGCGCGCGTGCGCGGCCGTGCATGCGCGGCTCGCGGGCGACCGCCCGGTCGGCGACGACGCGCACCTGAAGGAAATGGCCGCGCTGAGCGCGCTGCTCGTGCAGTTGCGCTCGCTGATGCCGTCGGTGTCGAAGGAATGCGAGACGTCGATGACGCAGCTCGAGGCGATCCAGCGCAGCCTGCGCCTGTGCATCGGTTATCTGGAGATCCTGTCGAGCGCGCTGCCGGCCCGCGACGACGCGGCGGCCCGCGAATACATGCGCGTCGAGATGAAGCCGTTGAACCGGCGCATCCGCGACACGCTGGTCGGCGCGAGCCGCGCGCTCAAGTTCGGCACGCCGAGCCGGCTCGCCCCGCGCCGCCGGCCGGTCGAGCCGCTGCACGACGCGCCGCCGCCGCAGTTGTCCGGCTACGTGTCGATCACCGCCAAGCTCGCCGGCGAAGTGGACCAGCTGCGCGAGCGGCTGCTCGATACCGCGCGGTCGTGGAATATCTGACGTTCCGGGAATCCGGGGTTCACACGTCTTTCTTTCATTTGCCTTTCTGTGTGACGCGACGACACGCCGGCGGCGATGATCGGGGGCTCTCGCCCGATCCGGCCCCGGAAATCCCGCTGCCGCCCCGGCGCGGGCGTGCGTGTTTCGGCGGCGATGCAACGCCATCCAGCACGGCGTTCTCCACCCGGTTAACCGCCCGTCAGGCCCGCCGCGACAGGCTCGACGCCGGTTCCGCACCAAAATCAACCCTTGCTCCAACTTCCCGGACAGCCGATACTCGCATATTCCGCGAAATACGATCCCACCGGCTTCAATCCACGGTAATTCCTATGAGCACGATTCTCGAAAGCCTCCCGACCGGCCAGAAGGTCGGTATCGCCTTCTCCGGCGGCCTGGACACCAGCGCCGCGCTGCACTGGATGAAACTGAAGGGCGCCGTCCCGTACGCATACACGGCGAACCTCGGCCAGCCCGACGAAGACGATTACGACGCGATCCCGAAACGCGCGATCGAATACGGCGCAGCCGGCGCCCGCCTGATCGACTGCCGCGCGCAGCTCGTCGCCGAAGGCATCGCGGCGCTGCAAAGCGGCGCGTTCCACATCACGACGGCCGGCGTCACGTACTTCAACACGACGCCGATCGGCCGCGCCGTGACGGGCACGATGCTCGTCGCCGCGATGAAGGAAGACGGCGTCAACATCTGGGGCGACGGCAGCACGTACAAGGGCAACGACATCGAGCGCTTCTACCGCTACGGCCTGCTCGTGAACCCGGATCTGAAGATCTACAAGCCGTGGCTCGACCAGACGTTCATCGACGAGCTCGGCGGCCGCGCCGAAATGTCCGAATTCATGAACCAGGCCGGCTTCGCGTACAAGATGTCGGCCGAGAAGGCCTATTCGACCGACTCGAACCTGCTCGGCGCGACGCACGAAGCGAAGGATCTGGAAAGCCTCGAAAGCGGCATCAAGATCGTGAACCCGATCATGGGCGTCGCGTTCTGGCGCGACGACGTGAAGATCGCCGCCGAGGAAGTGACGGTGCGCTTCGAAGCCGGCCAGCCGGTCGCGCTGAACGGCGTCGAGTTCAAGGATCAGGTCGAGCTGCTGCTGGAAGCGAACCGCATCGGCGGCCGCCACGGCCTCGGCATGAGCGACCAGATCGAGAACCGCATCATCGAGGCGAAGAGCCGCGGCATCTACGAAGCCCCGGGCCTCGCGCTGCTGTACATCGCGTACGAGCGTCTCGTCACCGGCATCCACAACGAAGACACGATCGAGCAGTACCGCGAGAACGGCCGCCGCCTCGGCCGCCTGCTGTACCAGGGCCGTTGGTTCGACCCGCAGGCGATCATGCTGCGCGAAACCGCGCAACGCTGGGTCGCACGCGCGATCACCGGCGAAGTGAAGATCGAACTGCGCCGCGGCAACGACTACTCGATCCTGAGCACGAAGTCGCCGAACCTCACGTATCAGCCGGAACGCCTGTCGATGGAGAAGGTGGCGTCGACGTTCTCGCCGCGCGACCGGATCGGCCAACTGACGATGCGCAACCTCGACATCACCGATACGCGCGACAAACTGCGCGTGTATTCGCAAGTCGGGCTGCTGACGCCGGGTGAAGCGTCGGCGCTGCCGCAGATCAAGGGCGACAGCGACAAGTAAGCCAGTCGCTTTCGCCAGCGGCCGGGCGGCGTGACAACCGCCCGGCTGCGTGCAGTACTTCCCTTCCCGCTTTTTCTTCAAGCACTGCCGGATTCGGAACGCGTATCGCGACGATCCTGCAGGCGCGTCAAAGTTTTTTCGACACCGTGGCCGTCGCAGTGGCTGCGGGCCTCGTCATCGTCGTGGAAGCGGTGGCATTGGCCGGCGCCGACGCCGGCGTGCGCGCCAGATCCTGACCGATCATGTCCGCGACCGACTTCTCGCACGACTTGATCCCTTCCACCGACTTGTCGAAATTCTTCTCGAGATCGCTGAAGCTGCCGTACGTGTACGCGAAATCGCTGTCGATGTGGACGCTGTTCGCCTTGACGTCGTAGCCGCACGCGAACGTCTTGTAATAGAGGTCCTGCTTCGTCTTCGCGTCGAGAATGCGCGCGCGGATGACGACCCACGGGATGTAGTCGAGCTGCTGAGGCGGCGAGATATAGCCGAACGACGTGAACCACACGTTCATGATCGCATCCGCGTCGGTCTGGATCGCCGAGTAGTCGTCCGACTTGCCGTCATCGGCAAGCTTCACCTTCTGCCCGTCCAGCTTCACGACCTGATAGCCGTTGCCGGTGAGGCGGCCCGCCACGCCGTCCGCGATGTCCGGTGCGAAGAGGATCTTGCCGGCGGCCACGTGGTCCGTGTACGTGCTCGTATGGCTTGCGTTGACGGCGCCTTGCGCGAGCGCGCCGATCAACCCGAACCCGGCCGCCGCGCCGCCGAAATTGACGACCGCGACACGCTTCGGCTCGATGACGTCGAGCATCGCGATCGAATGCAGCTTCTGACGCGCCTCGGGCGTCATGTCCGTGTTCGGCACCGTGGTGCAGGCGGACAGCAGCGTCACGAGCAGGCCGCAACCGACCAGGGTGGCTTTGGAAGAGTTCTTCATTGGATGGGTGGCTTTCGTTGTTGACGGAACGTGTTCATCGGGCCGCCGCACGCGGCGCGTCGACGCGCCGTGTGCGGTGCGACCGTGCGTTTACTGTTTGATCACCTGACCGTACGCGATGAAGCTGTAATCAGCCGCGCGCAGCACGTAGAGGATCGAGCGCTTGAAGCCGTTGGTTCCCGTGATCGGCACGAACATGATCGCGGCATTGCCCGACAGCGGAACGCCGGCCGGCAGCTTGCAGCCCGTCGATGCGGAGGCCGTCACCGTCATGTCGTACATGTTCTGGCTCGAGCCGGGCGTGGAAAGCAGCAACGTGCCGCTCAGGTTGCAACCGCTCAGCGTGCCGGTCAGCGTACCGCCCGATGCAATCGCGAACGATGCGTTGGTCGTCGCCCACGTGCCCACCACGCTGTCCTGCGTGACGGCAAGTGCGTTCGCGGCGTTGTAGGTCCACGTGAAATTCGACGCCGTACCGTTGCGGGTGATCGTGCCGGACAACGTCTGCTTCGGGCTGTATGCGCCCGAGCCCGAATCGATCTTCGTGACGATGCCGCTCGTTCCTGCGAAGTTGATACCCGGGGCAAGCGACCACGTCGAACCGTTGACGGTCAGATTCGTGAAATCGTCGGACATCACGAACGATCCGAGCAGATTGAGCGTGCTCAGGTTGTTGTGCGGGTCGACCAGGGCGATGGTCGAGTAGCCGAGGTTGCCGGATGCCGACCAGATCCCGACCGGGCCGGTTGCCGTTGCGGCCGTCGAACCGTCTTGCGGGGTCGTCAGGCTAGGCAGCGCCTCGCCAACCGTCACCGGCTGCGACGATGCGACGGGGGCGCTTGCCGGGGGAGCCGCGAGCGGCGTGGACGCGACGGACGGTGCGCTGGCTGCGTTGTTGGCGCCGCCGGTGTTGGCGGGCGTGCCGCTGCTTGCGTTCGACGAGCCGTCGCCGCCGCCGCAACCAGCGACGACGAATACCGAGATCGCGGCTGCGGTCAGCAGACAAAGGGAATGCTTGTTCAATTCAATCCTCGATTTTTTTGATGCGTTTTTTTTAGTGGTTCAGATTCGAATCGGGTTACTTTTCGGGTGTGGTGTGTGGGCCTCCTCGAGTGACGTTGAGTGCGTGGTGTGATGTGTAGGGGAAGAGCAATGCGGGATTCGTCGGTTGCCGGATATTCGGCACGACGGATACGAGCGTGGAGGTGTGGTCGTGCGGGAACGCGCACGCAACGGTGAGAACCGCATGCAGCAGCAGGCATGCCGCGGCAAGGCAAAGGCACAGCGCGCGCGAGCCCCCGGTGCCTGCGCGCCCCATCGAATCGGTGCATCCCATCTTCTGGTCATGCGCGCGGCCTCGCCGGCCGGGCGCCCCCTCGGTTATCTGGTCGTGTGGTTTGGTCCTACAGCTCTGGTAATACTTTTTTTGAGCTACCGAGGAAGGGTAACGGCGGCGGCGAGGATTTCTTTAGGGGGGTTTATCGAGGGAATTTTCTAGGGGATTTGTTCCGGGGCTCCGTAAGGCCCCTTGCTCGGCCGTTGGCTCGAGCGATGAAGTCAAACCCACGTTTGAATTCAATCTGTCGATCGGGAAAACACTTCAGTCGCGACGCAGCGGCACAAGAACATCCCAGGCTACGGGAGCAGCGTTTTGCAAGTACCAGAGCCAGTATGATCGACGGCGTTCGGCGCCTCCCTTGGCTTCCCAGATCGCACTGCCCGATACCGCGAGCGCTCCGTAATAGCCGGCATCCCAATCGTCCGGAGGTACGCTCTGTTCGCTTTCGCCGACTACATCGAAGTTCGTGTCGTACAAAATCGTATTCATCGCCGAGAAAACGGCCATGCCCGCATAAACGGAGACAAAGGCCGGTTCGCCATGTTGGAAAAGATCGATAACCTTCGTGTGGTACTCGCCGTTGGCTATTTCGAGGGTGGGAAAATCGCATTTTCCCGATAACGCGTCGATGCCGCTCGCCAGGATCGCTTCGGCCGCCGTCAACACGCTCGGATACGGACTCAGCCGGCCTAGCACCTCTCTCGCACAGATCACAGCCAATCGCGCGCGGCGCAAGTACCCCGCATCGGCGTGTTCGGTCACCGATAGAGCTTCGATTAACTGAAGAAGGTCTTTTCGGGTGGCGGCCGGGAGTTCACCCTCTGCTGTAATCGACGTCGCGGCTGTCGATAATGCGTTTGTCAAATGTTGTGGAATATGCATCACTTGTGTTGATTCTCCGCGGCCAACGGCGCCAACAATGCCGAAAGACGATCCGGGTTTCAAATCCATCTTGAAAATTAGATAGCTCACCACCAAAAACAAAACCCACTCAAATCATATAGCTCGACATAAACTCAAATTCATCGAAATACGCCTTCGGTCCAATTTCCGAAATCCATTCCATCGGCACGTATGCACTATCAACATCCACCTCATAACCACTCCGCCAAACAAGCTTGCTATAAATAACCGCCGGAGCACAAATTAAGTTGAAAAAGAAACCCCCATCCAGAGATGCACGCTCGCAAATTGATTTCGGCGAAACCAATTCATCAATTGCATCCTTCATCCCATTAATATCCCCTTCCGCGAGTGCCAAATAAAATTTATGATCCACTAAAAATTTCCTCTCCCTACTGCCCTTTGGCGGATTTGAAATTACCCGTTCACTGCGCCCCCCTCAAAACACCCCAATCCCCACGTAATGCAACAAAAAACTGCCCCGTCCAAAAATCAAATAAATTATGATTATTTATTCTTTTGATGTCGAATTCAGAATCAATTCCAGCATACCAATCAACCAATCCCTCATGACCCGAAATCAAATAATAAATCCCATTAATCGCCCTGCACTCACATGCCAATGCGCCAATAGGCTCATTATATTTCGGCTGCGAGAGAATATACTCCAGCTTTGCACGGACATAGAACCATTGCTTAAAGGCTGCAACATCGCCAGTCTCATACCATACCGAAATTGCCGATGCCTCCGCATAACTCATTAACGTACGCAGACATCCGGACGGATCACCCAAATCACCTTCTATATTAGCAATACAATTATCCAGCACACCACTCGAAACATCGAACGCACGCCTCTCCAAGACATGATTCAACCGATTAGCCGCTTCCTCGGTAGTTGGAATTTTCGTCACAAATCTCTCCTTCACTTTACTTTTACAGGCACAATCACCAAGTTTCCAGTTGCCTTATTTACACCAGCAACCGCCGTGAAAATTTGCTCATTGCTTCGGGCAACTCTACAGCTCGTTCGTTACCGTTCTCCTCGGCAACTGGAGAAGTTACTCCTTCGCCGACTCGCAGACCGCACCAAGTAGTGCGACCCGCTCCAAGAAGGATACTTCGTCAATGTAATCGGCTCGCCCTGAAGTACAGTACCCACACATTGCTTTCCTTCAGATAAAGAGAAGCCGCAGAACTCTCGAAGTAGCGAGCCAAACTAAATTTGGTAAAAACCGGTTTTCCAGACAGTCACTCGGAATACCGTCTTAGGTTACCCCGATCTTTATGCCGCAGCGGCTGTCCGCGCAAGCAGAGGCGGACAGCAGATTGCAGCCAAATCCCCTAAGCATGGAGACCTGCAAAGTCAATTTCCCGCTTGGAAATTGCAACCCAATCGCCCCTCAGAAAATCACCACTTTCCCGCCGTCTATTTTTGATATCCGATCGTCACAAAAACCTCCCCAGTTTCATCATCACACATAACCCGTGCCGGCACCGACACATCACCGAACTCCCTCTGCAATTTCACATTCCAGCCATCGACGATCAATTTTGCGAGTTCGGCAGCCTGGTCGGTATCAATGTCATCGAACATCCCGGTTATTTCAAGCAGATTTATCCAGAACTGAATCTCATGAATGGCCTTCCCTTTGCTCAACAAATCCCCGTACTCTTCATCGCTGAACAATTCAGAAACAAATACCCCACCGCCAAAAACCCTAGAATCCGGGAAGAATAATTTTGCAAAATGAAAGACGAAGTCGTACACCAGCCCATGAGCCTTATAGACAGTATGCACGTAGTCAAGCCCAGAAACACTACCCGGCGGATTGGCAGCAACAAATGAGGCGAAATCGAATGACTTGTCGTTATACATTACCTTCCTCCTGGAAATTCATCTGATCGGGGCTCACGCACCTTGGGCTTTCCTATGAACTGGCTCCCATCTGGAGCATTGTTTATCCCAGTTTCCTTGACATTTGGGCGTGCAATATTTCCATGGTCTTGACCAGAGCCGCGATACTGCTTCCAAGTTCCATCCTTCACTGACGACGCAGCAGCCGATCCCGCCGCCTTTGCCCAGTTCACCGTCTCCTGCGGACTCTGCGATGCAACCGACGCCGCAGCGCGGCCGCTCAGAGCCCTCATCGCAACAGGCAGCGAAAACCCGTATTGAGACGCTTCACCAGCGAAGGCTATGGCGGCATTTACGAATTTCTGTAGCTTGTCATGTAATCGATGTCGCGGCTGTCGATAATGCGTTCGACAAATGTTGCCGAATGCGCATCGCTCATGTTGATTCTCCATAGCACCCGATGGACATGATGATTCGAGCGTCGTGGCGAGGCGCGATGGACGAGCTATTCGTCGCTATCGCCTCGTTCCGAGTTCTTCACTAGCCCGTGACAAAATGCGGTCGTTTTACGTTCGGCATGTCATCGTATGCCTTCAGGACGGTTTGCAACGGTGTCAGCGATGGGTCGCGATTCCCGTAGACGATCTTGAGCCATGTCGCACCGCGTATGAACTGCCCCGCACCGAACCATTGCGATTCGAGGTTCGCCTTCAACATACGTCGGCCCGCTTCGAACAAAGCATCGGGCGTGTAAGCGTTGGCGTGAGCGATCTCTGGACGGCAGCCATATAGACACAGGGCATAGGCGTACTCGCGTGGCTTGAGCGTCTTCGCAAGACTGGGCGGCTTGTCGTTGACCCAATGTTCGTACATCTGGATACCGTTTTCGAAGCCCTCCATACCGTCCGGCGTAGCATCGTCGCCTGTTTGATAGGCGAACGCCATGTAGTCATCGAGGCACTCTCGAACGATCTCGTTCATTGGCCACGGGCGGGCTTCATTGCGCCAGGCGGCCTCTTCGAGGATTCTCGCGTTCTCCCACTCGGCACTGTTCCAGCCGGTATCCATCCACTCGGCGATCGCTTTCGCCCAATGCAACGTAACTCGATGAAGATCTCTGTTCACCCCGAAGTCCTCATCCGATGCGATTGCCTTTTCAATCCAACTAAGCGAGCGAGAGATTACTGGGGTAGCCTCCTCAGCCAACCCCACCAGCCATGCCCGAACCACATCGGACATGTTATGCGCAGCAATATTTCCGATCGGTTGTCCGTCCGGGCAAACGGTGCGCATAACTCGGGGAAGAGTTCCCTCAATCATCACCTCTCTTGTACGAACTGGATCAAAGAGCATACATGCCTAAACAAAGTTTCCACTGCGGTGCCGATTATGAAAAAATTCCTTTAGCCTGTCGGACCTTACGGGCTTCGTAGCGGCAATTCGTGCTGGTGGGTTGACGATCTTGCGTGGTTGATGCCGACATTGTTCAGGTCCACGCGAACTTCGAAACGTTAAATGATGACGGTTTCGGTGATCATAGGTTGCTGTGAAGAGGATGGCCCAAGTTCCGCCGTCGACACAATGCCGTTCAACACCACAAAGTGCGAACTCGGCTCGCCGCCGAGTTCGCATAATCGGTTGATATCGGAGAGACGCCGACCCCCAATCAGGCTACGTTATTTCGTCATTCGTATATCTTCGCAGCATAGAGAATATCGCCCAACGTTCTCCAATTCGGAGTTACCGGAACTTCTTGGTTAGTATTTTTGTAAAAACCATCCATAGATCTGATCCAACTTTCCATTGCAAGAAGAAATCGCTCAAGCGTTGGATTTTCCCACTCGGTTCTATTTTCCTCCAGATCCTTTAGCAGCTGGCCCACAAAATCCGCCAACTCCTCTTTGGATTCAATTCTTGCAACCAGCTCCGACAGTTCCATGTCTTTCTCCTACGGCTTGGGTCCACCTTTCACGCAAATGATGCACCCTTGATTTCGGGTCGTAAACTTCCACCCCTCTTTCGAAACCTCTCGGGGGGTAGCCGGGGTTATGTTAACCTGAGTTCCGGCCTGATACGTAGCAAATAGTCGCCGATTGTCGAGCGTGTACACAAGTCCGTCTTTTAAATACACACGAATGGCAGGCAAATCGGCCGGCGAGACCACACCTGATTGCAAAGCCGCGATCGTGTCTTGTAGCGACGTTCCGTCCTTAAACGTTGAGCTAATGCTATCTTGCGTAAAACGAATCGAATTCGGATTCGCCAAACCACTTAGGCTGGTCGGCACGCCATTTTTTGTGGCGCCTCCAAACGCCATCGGATTCGGGCTAAGGACGCTGACGCCGTCCCCTTCATCGACGATCGAACTTTCGCCGAGTTGGGCTTTCTCCTTACTCTGTTGCTTATGTAGTTCATCTTGCTCGCGCTGGGCCTCGCTCTTGTTTTGGCCCCAGTGGTCCGCGCTATTGTTTAGCGCCTCGTTCTGCGCAGCCGTCGCGCCCGCCCCCGCATTCTGACCTGCAAGGCCGGCAAGACCACCACCTGCAAACGTCGCAACTGCTCCGAGCAACGCCACTTGTCCTTGATCAAGCGGCGCGTGCGTCGGGTCGATCGCACCTAGTACCAGAGGCGACAGCACCGCACTTGTTGCTCCCCCGATCGCCCCACCCGCACAGCCGGTACCGCTCGCAGCACTCGCAGCACACCCGAGTGCCGCATGCGCCGTCACATACCCGACTTTGCCGAGCTCGCCATCCCCAAATAGGTGGAGTTGATCGAATTGCCCAATTGCACTCGCCCCAACAGCCGCGAGATCGCTAACAACGCTCCCTTTCAACGCGGTCCCGAAGCTACCCCCATACGCGACCGTATTCACAGTGGCCGATACCAACCCCCGACCTGCGATTTCGAACGCACCCTGAAGAAGCTGCTCCGAGGTGATCGTATTCGATGCGATGTTGTTTCCGATCGTCTGCATCGGCAACGCGTTGAGGTCCAATCCTTCCATCAACCCCTGCGTCAAATCAGCGATCACGCCGGCTTTGATAACTTGCCCCAGGCTGAACCCTTGATCGCTGAACGCCTGATTCATCGCGGACGCCACCATGGCGCCAACGACAGGCATCCCCATCACGGACAGCGCGACAGAGGCCGCCATCGAAAAAAGTTGCTCCGGACCGAACCCACCCTGCTGTACGAAATCCGAATGCAGATGGTCCGCTACCGTCTCTTGCGCGAAGCCGCCGCCGAGTTGATGTTGCAGCGATGCAAGCATCGCCTGCGTCGAAGCTGCGTCAACCGTCCCGTCCGCGTTGAGCTTCTGCAGCGCCCCACCAATCTGATTGAGCGCCTGAACATTCAACTCCATGTTCGCCGCGCTCATGAACCCGCCCGGCTGCACCACTGTGCCCGTCGTCTTCAGATACCCGCCATCGACCTTCTGCCAGATCTCCCCCACGTTGACCTGATTCGCCTGGTTCGTCAGCGTGTGCGTGTCGACGCTCAGCGTCCCCGACGCCGTGATGCTCCCCGTGTTGAGAATGCTGCCGTTACCGTCCTGATTGAACTTCAGCGTGACGTCGTGTCCGGAGATGTTGCCGCCCGCCGACATCGCCTGCGTGTCCTGCGGCAGATACACCTGCGGCATCAGCGCCGTAATCGTCGGGCACGACGCCGTGCCCGTCGCGTGACACGTCGGGTCCGGCACCGTCTGCTCGACGTACCACAGCATCGGCTTGTCGAGCGTGTTGATCTGCTCCTGCGTCAGCGCGGCGCCCAGTTGCAGGTCGTGCGCCTTCGAGTAATCGACCGCGTTCTGGTACAGGTACATCTTTTCCTGCGCCGTCACCGACAGGTTTTTCTCGTTGTCGTACGTCAGCCCGTCGACGAAGCTCGACTTGCCGGTTTGCTTCAGCGCCGCCTGCTGCAACAGCAGATCCTCTTCCTGCGGGTTGTAATAGAACAGCGTCGACGAAGGCTGCAGCGCCGACGGCAGATTGTTCAGCAAGTCCTGCGGCCCGAGCGAGCCCAGCACGGAACCGCCGAGCGACGCGTCGACGTACGACGCAGCGCCCGCGACCGGTGTCGGCAGCTTGCCGGTGCCGACTGCACGAGGCACCGACAGGTTCAGCCCCGGCAAGTCCACCGGGCTCAGCGAAATGACCTGCGACGGCGCATTGACACGCGGCGTGTAGGTGTTCGCGGTCGTGATCCCGTTGATCAGCTTCTGGCCCGTCAGCGACACGTACGTGCCGATCACGTTGCCGACGTTCTGGATCTGTCCGTTCGACGAGATCGACAGGTTCGGCGCCTGAATGGTCGCCGCGATATTGCCGACCGGCGTCGGCGGATCGATCGTGCCGCCAGTGCTCGTGTATGCGCTCCCGTACAACGCCTTGCACTGCTCCGGCGTGCCGCACGCCCAGATGTCGTGACGCTTGTCGCTGCTGAACATGCCGGTTTCCTGCACCCAATGCGAGTGCCAGTAGGCGTTCAGCACCTGCGCCTCATTCACGACGGGGCCTGCGACGGCGATCGTCGCGTTGTTGCCGGCCGCGATCAGGCTGCCGATGTTCGTCAGGCTGCCCGCATTGATCTGCAGGTTGTTGCCCGCGCTGATCACCGACGAGCTGCCCGACTGCTGGTCGACATAGCCCTCGCAGTAGCTTTCCTTGTAGCCGCCGGCTGTCATGCAGCCCGAGTATTGCTCGTGCTTGCCGTAGTTCTCGTGTACCGGCACGGGCGGCGGCAGATTGTTGGTGATCGCACCCGAAACGTTGAGCTTGATGTCGTTGCCCGCGACGATGTTGCCGGACGTGTTGTTCAGGCTCTGTGCGGGCGTGGTCGAACTCGCTGTCGTGCCGACACCGCCGATGACGATGTCGTGGCCCGCGAGCAGGTTGCCGTACGTATTGTTGATCTGGCCGGCTGCGATCACGAGATCGTGGCCGGCATAGATCGTCGCGTCGTTCTGGCTGTAGCCGAACGTCGTCGTGGTCGGGTTGTTGCCGCGCGGTTGGCCTGCGTTGCCGCAGGCGGAGTTCGGCACGCCGGAGGCGCAGCCGACCTGGCTCGAATAGTTCTGCTGGTTGCCCCCCTGGTTGGTCAGGGTACCCGATGTAATCGCGACATTGTTGCCTGCGTAAAGCAGGCCCGAGTTGACGAGATTTCCGCCGCCCACTGACAGGTCATTTCCGGCCGCAATCATGCCGGTCGGTGTAGACGAGCTCAGGGTCCCAGTGGACGTTGGGGCAATACTGTTGACCGCAATTTTAAAAGTCGTTACCGGCAAACCATCCGACGGGCTGCCCGACCCCTTCACGAATACCGGGCCAAAAGTGCTGTACATCCCGCCGAGCCATGCACTCTGCGATCCCGTTTTCGCCAGTGTGTCATTGAGCTGCGTCAGGAACGCCGTGTACTGTGCTTGATCGACTTGCCGAACCGTTTGATTGACGAGTGTAGGCGCTACTGCACTGTTGTCCAGCCATTGGACATTCAGCCGTATATCGCCCTGCGCCGCAATCTGACCGCCTCGGTTCGAGAGAGACGATGCCGTGAGCGAAATCGAATTTCCTGCGGAAATGACGCCCGAAGTACCAGCCTGCTGGCTTGTGACCGTTTCGTGAACAGTCGGCAGCGTGAAGGTCTGCGTAGTGGAAGAAGGCGTCGTCGCGCCCGTTTCGATCGCCCATCTGGGAGCAGCGCTATCAATGGCGTTCCCTGTTCCCAGGTACGCGTTGTACTGGCCAAACGTGATAGCTCCAGAACCAGCCGCGGGCTGTGTACCCACGATAAAGCACCGGTCCAAACCGGCACACTGCCGATTGGCAGAGTCCGTCGACAACCCGGATGGCGAAAGAAGATCTCCCAGGGTCGCGCTGACGGTATGCGGGCTGGGCACATAATATCCACCGCTATCGCCCGGCGCCGGAACACGCTGCAACTGCCACTCGGTCTTCGTCCCTACCGCCCCCGACCATAGCAACTCGGGATCGACAACGTCCCGCGTCGTCGTAGTAGCGACACCCGGGGCCGTCTGATCGTTCACGACCGATGCCGCCGAAATATCGACATTCCGCTGCGCAAAGATCGATCCACCCGTGTTCTGCAGCGTCCCACCCAAGCGAAACACCGCATCGCCCTTCGACTGCGTCGTCGCGCCCTGGTTGTCGTAGTTGCCACCATTGACGTTGAGAACGTTCCCCGCCTCAACCGTCCCGCGGTTCGTCGTATCGCCGTTCAGCGTCAACGCGTTATCTGCATGCATCACCGCCCCGGCCGCATTATTCAGCGTGCCGTTGAACGTCACATCCGACCCGGTAACCTGCCCGTGATTCTCGAAGCTGCCGCCTGCCGTCAGCGTCAACGGCGACGTCCCGGTGATCGTGCCGTCGTTCGTGATCCCGTTCAGCCCCGTCAGCGAAACGCTCTGCCCGCCGTAATTCCACGTGCCGCCGACATTCACGTACCCGGCGGTGATGGACAGGTTGCCGCCCTGGCTGATCGTCCCCTGCGACGGATCGAAGGCCATGTTGACCGCGCTGATCCCCATGTCCCGTTGCGCGAGCAACTGTCCGCCCGCGTTGTAGAACGCGCCATTGCCGCCATTGATCGTCAGCGACACGTCGCCGGTCGCACCGGTCGCGGCCTTCGGATTGCCGGCAAAAACGATCCCGTTCTGGTTGTTCAGCGTACCGGTATTGACGTTGAGTGCGTTCACCGCCATCAGCGAACCACCGACGTTCGTCAGCGCGCCCCCGACGGTGACGTTGGTCGTCGTCCCGTTCACCAGCCCGGCGTTCGCGAAGCTCGACGCATTGACCGTCGTCGTGCCGATCGACGCGAGCGACGCACCGGCCGCGTTCGTCAGGCTCGGCGCCGACACGTTGAGCGATCCGGCCAGCACGTTCGCGGCGTTGTACAGCCCGTTCTGCGAAGCCAGCGTCGCGTTGCCGACGACGTTCACCGCCTTGCCGCCCGCCAGCGTGAGCTGGTTCGACGCCTGCGCGGTGAGCGCGCCGCCGACCGTCGCATTGCCGAGCGTCACGTTCGAGCCGTTCACCTGCAGGTTCTGCGATGCGACGAGCGATGCATTGCCGGCATCGACCGTTCCCTGCGCGGAAACGGTCACGTTCTTCGATCCGACGGCCGAACCGCTCAGCGTGACGTTGCCGCCCGACACACCCAGTTGCCCGGCCACGATGCTGTTGCCGGTCAACGCGACGGTTTGCCCCGCATGCAGCGTCGCGTCGCCGTTCGCCGACACGCCCGCGACCGACACGTTGCCGCCGATGCCGTTGATGTCGACCGTGCCCATCGAACCCACGCCGCCCGCGAGCGACACGTTGTTCGCAGCCTGTACCACGACATTGCCGCCCGACTGCAACAACCCGCCGAACGACACGCTGCCGGCGGTCGACTTTGCCGACACGTCGCCGACCGCGGTGGTCGCACCGAGCGACATGTCGCCGCCGGACACCGCCGTCAACTTGCCGGCGCCCTGAATCGCGCCGAGCGTGATGCTGTTTCCGGCATTGACGGCGATGTCCTTGCCGTACGTCAGTGCCGCGCCGCCGCCGAGCGCACCGCCCGCGTCGATAGTCGCGGCCCCGAGACCGAACAGCGCGCCGCCGAGCGTCATCGCGCCGCCCGACGTCAACGTCGTATCGCCGTTCACGAGCCCGCCGGAAAGCAGCGCGAGGCCGCCGCCCGCATTGGCCCGGAGATTGCCGGTCGACACGACCGCGCCGCCGACGCCGAGATTGCCCGCCGTCGCGGTCAGCGTCGCGTCGCCGGTCGAATGGATCGCGCCCGCGACACCGAGGTCGCGTCCCGCCGTCACGTTCAGCGCACCGCCGCTGGATGCCGCACCGATACCCGCATCGCGCGCGGCCGCGATCGTCGTCGCGGTGCCCGACGTCACCGCGCCGTTCACCATCACGTCGCCGGCGCCGTTGCGGCCCTGCGCCTGCAATCCGATTGCGCCGCCCGCCTGAACCGAGCCGGCCGACAAGTCGTTGCCGGCGGTCATCGCGAGATCGCCGTTGGTCGCGACGTTGCCCGTTACCGCAATATTGCCGCCCGCGTTGACGTTCGCCTGGTGCGCGAACGCGATCGCGCCGGCATTCACCGAGCCGCCCGCCGTCAACGTGCCGCTTTGCTGCGCGCCAACGCCTGCGAGCGTCATGTCGCGGCCCGCGTTCAGCGAAGCATTGCCGCCCGCGACACTCTGCCCGGTCACCGCGATGTCCTGTGCCGCAACGACGTTCAGGTTGCCCTGCGTCGTCAGGCTCGTCGCGCTCGCGTTGCCGCCCGAAGCGGTTACGGCGAGATCGCCGGCCGAATTGACGGCCGAAAGCGCGACACTGCGCGCCGCATTGATCGTCGTCGTGCCGCCGGTGTTGATTGCACCCGCAACGGAAGCGTCCCGCGCGGCTTGCAGTTGCATCGCGCCGAACGCGGTGGCCGCCCCGCCGATAGTCACATCGCCGCCGCCGGCACCGCCCTTCGCCGTGACGTCGAGATTGCCGCTGACGGCCTGAATCGTGCCGAGTCCTGCATTGTTGCCGCCCGTCACGTTGACGGCCGCCCCTTGCAGCGCGCCCGTCAGCACGACGTCGTGCGCGGCATCGAGGGTCGCCGCCTGGGCGAATGCCGCCGAGCCCACACCGTTGATGTCGCGGCCCGCGCTCAGCGTGCCGTCTCGTTGACCCGCGAGTGCCCCCGTCAACGCGATATCGCGGCCGGCCTGCACGTTCGTCGACTTCGCCACCGCGATCTGGCCGCCGAGCTGCGTATCGAGCCCGGAGGTGGCGTTGAACGCGCCCGCGGTCGTGGTCGCCCCCGTGAGCACGACGCTGCCGTTCGCGGCGGTTGCCGTCAGATCGCCGTTCGACTCCACGCCGCCGCCAACCGCCACGTTGCGTTGCGCGCTCAATGCAAGCGCTCCGCCGCTGCCGAGCGTGCCGCTGATCGACACATCCCGCGCGCCCGTCACGTTCGCCGCTCCCTGCGCGGACGCCGCCCCCGTGACGCCCGCATCGCCTTCGCCGGCGTTGCCGTTCGCGGTCAGCGTCAACGTGGTCGACGACGACGCATCGTGCAGCGTCGCGTTGTTCCCGCCCGTCACCGTGATCGCCGCCGCCTGCATGCCGCCGGTCAGCGCGACGTCATGCTGCGCCGCATAGTTCGCGGTCGCGGCAAACGCCTGCTTGCCGCCGCCGTTGATGTCGCGCGCGGCCGTCACCGTGCCGTTGGCCTGTCCGACCATCGTGCCGTTCAGCGTGGCATCGCGGCCGGCCGTCAGCGTCGCGTCGCCGATCGCGCTGGTGCTCGCGCCGAGCGACAGGTCGAGGCCGGTCGCGATGGCGAGCTTGCCGCCGCTGTTGATGCCGCCGGTTGCGTTGAGGCTGCCTTGCCGCGCGGCCAGCGCCGTATCGCCGACCGACTCGATCGCGCCGCTCACGGCGATGTCCCGCTGCGCGGTCACGCCAACCGTCGAACCGCTCGCGGCCTTGCCGCCGATCGCGACATCGTTCTGCGCGAACGCCGTGATCGCGCCCGCGGCGGCGACCGAACCGTCGATGCGCAGATCGCCTGCGCCCGTTGCGGTGTTCGTACCGTTCGCGCGCAGCGCGATCGTGCCGGTCGACTCGACGTTGTTCACGGCCGCGTTGCCGGCCGCCGTCACGCTGACCGACTGTCCCTGGATCAGCCCGCGCTGCGCGACGTCGCGCCCGGCGTCGAGCGTCGCCTGCTGACCGAACGTCAACGTGCCTGCGCCGACGATGTCGCGCGCCGCATTGACGACGCCTTGTCCCTGCCCGGCCAGCGACCCGCTGACGTTGACGTCGCGTCCGGCCGCGAGCGTCGTGTCGCGCGACACGGTCGTCTTGCCGCCGAGGTTGATGTCACTGCCTGCCTGTGCGTCGAACGCGCCATTGCTCGCGATCGCCCCCGTCGATCCGATGCTGCCGCCGGTCGCGAGCAGCGACGTGTTGCCGGCCGACTGCAACGAACCGCCGATGTCGATATTGCGCGCCGCGGCCAGCGCCACGTCCGCGCCGCCCGTCACCGCACCGGTCACGCTCAGGTCGGTCGCCGCATCGAGCGCGAGCGTCGACGCCGCCTGCACGTCGTGCAGCGTGGCCGAACCGCCCGCCGTCGTCCGCACGTTGCCGCCGCGCAGCGAACCGGTGAGAGTCGTATCGCCGCCGGAACCGACGTTCGCCGCGAGCCCGAACGCAATGGCGGCCGCGCCGCCTATCGCGCCGCCGGCGTTCAGCGTGCCGTTGCCCTGTGCGACGACGGAGCCGTTCATCGTCAGGTCGCGGCCCGCGTCCACGGTCAGGTTGCCGAGCGACGACGTCGATTGCGCACCCAGATCCACGGACTGCGCGGCCGTCACCGACAGGTTGCCGCCCGACTGGATATTGCCGGTACTCGTCAGCGAGCCGGCCGCATTCGTCAGCGCGACGTTGCCGTTCGACTGGACCGTCCCGCCGATCGACGTATTGCGGCCGCCGCCGATGGCCAGGCCGCTCGCCGTGCGCAGCGTGCCGTTGACGATCACGTCGCGCGCCGCGTCGATCGTCCCGTTCGTCAGCGAGTTCACGTTGCCGCCGATCGAAACGTCGCCCGTGCGGGTCGCGAGCTGAAGCCCCGCGTTGGCCTGCACGTCGTTCAGCGCGATCGAACCGGCTGCCGTCATCGAGACGGCGCGCCCCTGGAACGCCCCCGTCACGTCGATGTCGCGCCCCGCGCTCAACACCGTGTCCTGCGCGAAGCCGCTGGTGCCGCCGGCGACGACGTCGCGCGCTGCCGTGAGCGTCGCGACGCCCTGCCCCGCCAACGCGCCGCCGATCGTGAGATCCCGGCCGGCCGTCGCGGTCACGTCGCCGGTTACAGTGGTCGCGCCGGTCAGCGAGACATCCTGCGCGCCCTGCACCGTCAACGCGCCCGCGCCGTTCAACGTGCCGGCCGACGCGACGCTGCCGCTGGTCGCCGTCATCGCCAGATCGCCGACCGCCTGCACGGTGCCGCTGCCGCCGACGATCACGTTGCGCTGCGCGGCAAGCGCGACCTGCGCGCCGCCGGCGAGCGTGCCGTTCACGACGACATCGCGCGACGCGTGCACGTCGGCGGTGCCAAGCGCGGCCGCGTTGCCGTTGAATACGACGTCGCCGCCGCCGGCGCCACCGCTTGCCGTCACGCCGAATGCGCCGCCCGCCTGGACCGTCGCGAGGCTCGCGCTGTTGCCCGCGTCGACCTGTAGGCCATTGGCGAGCAGCTTGCCGGTCAGCGCGACGTCATGCGCGGCGTTCAACGCGCCGCTCTGGCCAAACGCGATCGAGCCGCTTCCCGTGATGTCGTTGCGTGCGCTCAGTGCCCCGTTGCGCTGGACGATCACGACGCCCGACGTGTCGACGTTGCGCCCCGCGTCCACGCGCGCGTCGGTTCCGACCATCAGCGAGCCACCGACCGACGCATCGCGCGCGATATCGGCGGCGAACGTCGTTCCGCTCGCGAGTGAACCGCTTACGCTCAGGTCGCGCCCCGCCTGCACGCTGACGGCGTTCTGCGCGGTCGCCTGCGACGCGACGACGGTATCCTGTCCGGACGTCAGCGCAAGATCGCCACCGCTCTTCATCGCGGCATGCGTGGCGACGTTGCCCTGCGTCGCCGTCAACGCCAGCGCACCGGACGTCTGCAGCGCCGCGTTGACCGTCGCATCGCGTTGCGCGGTCGCGCGCAGCGTGCCGCTGTTCGTCTGCCCGTTCACGTTGACGTCGCGGGCCGCCTGCACGGTCGTTGCGCCGGTCACGACCGACGTGCCGTTCAGGTTGACGTCGCCCGTGCCGTCGGTGCCGCGTGCGGTAACGGCCAACGCACCGCCGCCCTGTACGTCGCCGAGCGTTACGTTCGTGCCGCCGGCGACCGTCATGTCGCCGTGCGCCTGTGCATTCGCGACGTTCACGTTGCCGCCTGCCGCCACCGCCAGCTTGCCGCCGGACTGGATCGATCCGGTCGACGTCACGTCGCCGTTCGCATCGATCGCGTAACCGCCGACCCCGATGTGCGCACCGGTCATCGACACGTTGCCGGCGCTATGAACCGTCGCCTGCTGCTGCGCGGCCGAACCCGCGACCGACACGTCGCCGTTCGCCGATAGCAGCAAGTCGCCCGCATTCGCGGCGAGCTGCGCGTCGGTCCTTACGCCCATCCCCGCCGCGGTGCTGACGACCTGGATCTGCCCCGCCGTCATCGCGCCGAACGCGGTCGCGTCGATCGCGAGAGAACGGTTCGCGCCGCCGTTCGCGGGATTGATCGCCGCGGCGGAGTTGTCCGAGCCGTTCGACGCCGTGCCGTACGTGGTGCCATACGTATCGACGGTGGCCGGCGTCACGAACTGACGCCCGGCGATCACGTTGATGCGCGTGCCCGCATAGAGCGGCGCGTTGATACCGATCGTCTCGCCGATCAGGTCGATCGTGCCCACGGTCCCCTCGATCCCCGCGCCGGGCCCGTTCACGCCGGCATTGCCTTCGATCTGCAGGTGACCACCGGTCACGTTGTAGCCGAGCGCCTTCGCGTTCGCGAAGTCGGTCGCGGTGCCGCCGACGCCATTGAGGAACTGCGGCGCGCCGGTCGACAACGTCACGCCGATCGTGTTGGTAAAGCCGGTGCCGCGCGTCGTGATCCCGTTCGGGTTCGCGATCACGACGGCCGCGGGCGCGCCGAACACTTCGAGTGGACCGTTCAGCAAGCTCGCGTAGGCATTGCCGGTCGACGTGACCTGATTGACGATCACGCTAGCCGTGCGGCCGTTCAGGTTCGGATTGGCCTGCACGTTGCCGCCCGTCAGCGACGTGCCCGACATCAGGCTGTTGTTCAGGATCAGCCCGACCGGATCGATGTTGAATTGCTGATACTGGTTCAGCGAAATACCGGCCGCGTTCGGCGCGGTGATATTGACGACGGGCACGCCGCCGCCCGCGCCGGTCGACTGCGTGATGGCCGGCTGAAACGAGATCGGCGCCGTGGGGTCCGTGATCGGCGCGGCAGCCGCCAGCTGCATCGAGAATCGCACGCGCAGCGACGCGAGATCGAGCAACCGCTGCCATGCGTCGTCGTCGACACGGCGATTGCCCGCGCCGAGCACGCCGGCCGCATCGCGGCACTGCTCGACGGTGACCGTGATCGGCCCGATGAACATCGTCAATGCGACGAGCGCGCTCGTCGCACGCTGCCACCAGCGGTACGATCGCGCGGCCGGCTCGACCGCGAAGCATCGCGGCGCACCTGCCGCCGACTGCGCACGTGCGCCGATTCGCGCCGCGCCGGCGGCGGCAAGCTGCTGCAAGGTCTTACGCTTGGACGTGTTCATCTTCTGTTGTTCGCTTCGTTCGATGGCCCCGCGACGACGCCGTCAGCCGATCCCCGACCGTGGCGCCGCGCGATGCCGGGTTTCCCCGCCCGGCATCGCGTGCGTGTTCGCCGGGTGGCTGCCCGACGCTGCTACGTGCTACCTGCTGCTTGCCGCCTACTGCTGGATCCGCGCGTTGCGGATCAGATCCGCAACGACCTGCGCGGTCGCCTTCTCCATCGCGACCTGCTCGAGTTGCTGGCGCAGCGTGTCTTTCGCCTGGTCGAACGGCGGCACCTGCGTCGGCCGCTTGTCGTCGGCACGCACGATCCAGTACGCATCGCCGACCTGCACGGGCTCGCGCGTCATGCCGCCTTGCGGCAGTTTCACGAGCGCTTCGGCAAGCGGCTGCGGCCAGTTCTGCGTGTGGCCTGCCTCGATCGGCGTCTTGAACGAGATCCAGTTCAGCGCGCCACCCTGCGCCGCGGCCGGCCCCTTGCTGAACTGCCGCGCGAGGCCGCCGAAGTCCTCGCCTTTCTTGAGCCGCGCGAGGATCTGCCTGGCGGTGTCCGCGTCGTTGACGGCAATCACGCTCGGCTTGTATTCGTTCTCGCCGAGCGTCGCGACGACCGCGTCGTAGCGCGCCTTGACGTCCGCGTCCGTGACGGGTGCCGGCTTGATCTGATCGCGCAGGTACGCCTGCGTCATCGCGAGCGCCTTCGCCTGCTCGACGGCGGCCACGACCTGCGGCTTCGTGTCGTAGTGCTGCTTGAGCGCCGCCTGTCGAAACAACTCGCGCGCGATCAGCTGGTTCTTCAGCGCCGCGCGCAGCGCCGGCGTATCGGGCGCCTTCGACGCGCGCACGGCTTCGTCGACCTGCGCTTGCGGAATCGGCACGCCGTTCACGCTCGCGATCGCATCGGCCGGCATCGCGGCGGCTGCATCGGCGGGTTTCTTCGCCGCCTTGGGAACCGCATACGCGTGCGGAGCGACAGCGGCGCACAGCGTCGCCGCGACGAGCGTGACGCCGATCTTGCGAATACGCGCCGACAGGTTGGATTGCATCGCGATCTCGCGACCGTTCGACAGGCGATTCATGAAGTTCTCCATCAGTCCGTCCAGTTGAGTGTGGCCAGCAACACGCTGGCCTTCTTGCCGAGTGCGGCCGGTTGCGCGAGCGCCTGCCCGACCAGCACTTCGGCCGACAGGGTTCCGCCTTTCAAACGCCATTGCGCGCGCGTGCCGACACCCGTGCCGACGAGCGACGGCCAGCCGCCCTGTGCGTTCAGATGCGTCTTGCCGCCGTCCAGAAACACGTAGGGTTCGATGCGCGCGTCGTGCCACGCCGGCACGTTCTGCCAGGCCAGCTCGTTGCGCACGAATGCGCCGCTGTCGCCCGCGATCCCGCCTTCGGTAAACCCGCGGACCGAACCCATGCCGCCCAGAAAGATCTGCTCGTTGCCGAACAGCGCGACGCGGCTGTACTGCGCGCGCAGCGTGCCGCGATACGCCCACAGGGAACCGGCGAGATTGCCGAGCGTGAACTGCAGCGTGCCGGTCGCATCGAGCTTCGTGAACTGGCTGTGCGCGTCGTCGATGCCGATGTCCGACGCATCGTGGTTGGCCGCCAGCCAGGGCAGCCCCTGCGACACGCCGACATCCCAGGTCGCGGCCGCGCCCTGATCGCGCATGACGAAGCGGGACAGCCCGTTCAGCGCGACCCGCAGCACCGTCAGGTTCTGCGGCGACAACGGAATGCCGTTGAGGTCGCGCTCGGTGCGCAGCTTGTTGAGCGTGACGTCGACGCTCATGCGCCCGCGCGGCGACCGCACCAGCACGTCGTTCCAGCCGAGCATCTGGCTGAACGTGCGCCCCGCGAGCAGCGCGACGTCGCCGATCGCCTGCTGGTACTCGGACATCGACGCCGTGTAGCTGAAAGTTTGATACCCGTACGGCACCGCCGCCGACAACACGACCGCGTTCGTGTCGGTCGTCCCGACGTAGCTGAACGACAGCGATTCCTGCAGTCCGATCACGTTGTCGGCTTCGACACCGGCGCGATAGCGCGTCCTGCCGGTCTGCGAGCTGCCGTAGTTGTCGATGCCGAAATCGTAATGAAGACGATCGCCATAGCGGTTCGAGATCGCAACGATCGAATCACCCGGCGCTTCGCCGGGGAGAATCCGGATTTCGGCCTGATTGCGCCGCAACCGGTTGATCTGGTCGACGCCCTGCTCCAGGTCGGGCAGGCGCAGCACGTCGCCCGGCGTGCTCGCGAACGCCCAGGCGGTGCCGGCTTCGGTCAGCAGCCCGCCGCCGCGCACTTCGTACCACTTCTCGTCGGGATCGCGCGGCCTCAGCGGCTTGCCGTTCAACGTCAACGCGGCCACGCGACCGGGGACGAGGTTGATCTTCAGCGTGCCGGACGCAAGATTCTGCGGCCCGAGGTACGCACGCGTCGTGATGTAGCCGCGCGAAATGAACGCTTCGGTCAGCCGGCGCAGCAGCAGATTGATCCGGTTGCGCCCGAGTTGCTTGCCGATGAACGGCGCCGCGATACGGTCCAGTTCGGGCTGCCCGAGGATCGCGTCGCCGGTGAATTCGATCCGCTCGATCGGGAACGTCGGCGCGACGTCCGGCAGCGTGTCGACGTCGGCGCCCGGC
Source organism: Burkholderia sp. AU16482 (assembly GCF_002223285.1). NCBI lineage: Bacteria > Pseudomonadati > Pseudomonadota > Betaproteobacteria > Burkholderiales > Burkholderiaceae > Burkholderia > Burkholderia sp. AU16482. Next base: position 332,617 of record NZ_NKEY01000006.1, on the reverse strand, counting down.
GGCAGGTCGGGCATCGCCGGCTGCTCGGGTACCGCGATCTGCGCCGGCGGTTGCGCGAGCTCGTCGCGGCGCTGCCGGTCGCGCTGCTCCTGCAGCAGACGCTGCGCGGGATCCTGCTCCGCACGCGGCACCGCGAACCCGGCCGGAAGCGCGCCGAGGCCCGGCGGCGCGCCGGCCGGCGGTGCGCCCGCGAGCTGTGCGTGCGCGCACGGCGACATCGCGCCGAGCGTCAACGCGAGCGCGGCGGCGATGCGGTGGTCCGTCTGCGACATCACAGGCCGAACCACGACACGAGGCCCATGTGATTGCGGTTGCCGATCGTCACGAGATCGCGATGGGGCGGCCGGATCGTCACGATGCCGCGCGCCGCGAGCACACCTTCGGGCGCGCTGTACGCGCCGCCGTCGATGTCGGCCTCGCCGGTCAGGCGCACCTTGCCGGTTCCTCCGGTGAACACGCCGCCCGTGTCGGCTGCATAGATCGCCGCCCAGCGATTGCCGAACCACGCTTTCAGGTCGTGGTCGCGGTTGACCACCGTGTAGCCCGGTACGCCCTGCGCGAGCGTTTTCGGTGCGTCGAGCGTCAATGCGCCGAGCGCGAGCACGGTTCCGCCCGTGTTCGTGATCTGCGTACCGGCTTTCAGCTGGATGTCGGCCTTGGCCTCGATCACGCCGCCGAACGCCTGCACGTTCGACGATGCGCTCGCGCGGCAGAACACGAAGCACGAGCGCCGGTACGCTGCCTGCCCGGTGAAAACGGCTTGCGTGAGAATGTTTTCGCGCGCGGCGATATCGATCGCGCCGCCATTCGACAGGATCGATCCGCCGATATTCGTCACGTTCGCGGCGCGCACGGTCACGTTGCCCGCATCGGCCGTGATGTACGCGAGTTTCGATGCGTCGGCCAGCGCGCCATAGTCGACGGTGAAGCCGTCGCTACGATGCTTGAAGAACAGGAAGCGGCCGCCCTGCTCGGAGAAGCCGACCACCGCGCCGTTCTGCACGCCGGTGCTGTGGTCGACGATGTTCTGCAGGTCTCCGCCCGCGGCGATCGAAATGCTCTGGTTCGACAGGATCCGCGCATTCCGGTTGACGACATCGGCGCCCGCGGTCAGCGACACGTCGCCCTGAACGCCGAACAGGATGCCGAGCCGCGTCTGCGGCAACGACTCGTTCAGGATGCGGCCCGCCGCGTTCAGCGTCACCGCGCCCATCGAATCCGGGTCAGCGTCGATCGCGGTCTGCCCTTGCACGAGCGACCCGACATTCACGATGTCCGCCGCGCTCTTGAGCACCACGCCGCTTTGCGACGATGCCACGGTCGCGCCCTTCATCGCATCGTCGGGATTCAGCGCGATGCCCGCGCCGTTCATCTTCACGCTGCCCGACGCCATCAGGCTGCTGCCCGTCAACGCGATCGCATCGGCTGCCGACACGTTCGCGTGGCCGCCCTTCGCCTTCATGTCGGTGCCGGTCAGCGTGATGCCGCCCTGCACGGTCACGTCGAGATCTCGCGCGACGTCGACCTTCGCATGGGACATCTCGACGTTGCCGTTCGACGCCAGCGTGAAATCCCCCAGCGACGCATTCATCGCGCCGGCGCTGCGCACGCCGGGGCCGCGGTCCGTGACGATCAACTGCACGCGCCCGCTCGTCACGCTGCCTGCGGCAGTGATGTCGATCGCGTAGGACGACGCGGTGTCCGGCTGGGTCGTCGCGGTACGCGAGAGCCAGTCGTTCGCGTTGTCGTTCGGCGACAGCCCCGTGTTCAGCTCGACACGGCTGCGGCCGGCCAGCAGGCGCACACCGGCCGTCGCCGACGAAAACGTGTTGTCGATCGCGCCGTCGACGACGATGTTCTTCGCGATCAGATCGAGCCCGATCAGCGCGCCGGCCAGGCCGCCCGGACCGACGACGATCGTGCCGGTCGACGTATCGAGCACGATGTTGCGCTGGATCACGCCGGGGGCGATCTGCAGGTCGTTGAAGCTCACGTTGCCGGTGGACAGCGCGACGTGCCCTGTATTGACGAACGATCCGCCGTTGACCGTGATGCCGTTCGGGTTCGCGAGCACGACGTTCGCGCGCGGCCCCGCCACCGCGATCTCGCCTTCGATCAGGCTGCGGTTGGTGCTCGTCACCTGGTTGACGATCGTGCGCGCGTTGATGCCGGCGTTGTTCAGCGTCGCGCCGGCGGTCGTCACGTTGAACGACGAATACGTGTTGCTCGATACGCCGGCGACCGCCGGCGCAAGATTGACGAACTGCCGGCCATTCGGCCCGACCGACACGCTCGTGGGCGTGCCGCCGTCCGGGACGATCCCCGCGGCGGCGGCGCAATGCGGCAGCAGTCCGGTTACGGCAAGGCAAAGGCACAGCGCGCGCCAGCCCCCGGTGCCTGCGCGCCCCATTGAATCGGTGCATCCCATTCTGATCCCGCGCACGGCTTCGCCGGCCGTGCGCCCTCGGTTTTTTGGTCGTGTGGTCGTACTGCTTTCGTCATACTTTTTTGAGATACCGAGGAAGAGTAACGGCGGGGCCACGACTTTCTTTAGGGCGCTTTATCGAATAATTTTTCTAATTCGTTCGGACTGGATATTACAAATTCATTTCGCATCGAGGCACAATGAAAGCATTCAGTCAATCTCGCGCCTCATGCTCTCTACATCGACGAACACGCCGCTCACCGTCATCCATCTGAACGGCCCGATCAACAGCGGCAAGACGACGATCGGTCGCGCACTCGCACGCGTGCTGCCCGATGCGCGCTTCATCGACGGCGACGATCACGACGCGCCCGAATCCGCGCCGTTCGACGTGCAATGGGCCATCGCGCTGGAGCGGCTCGTCGCGCAGATCGCGCAAGCGCGCGAACGCCACCTCGTGATCGCCTATCCGATCGGCGAAGCGGAATTCGAGCGGCTGCGCACGGCGTGCGCTGCGCGCGATGCGCGATTGTTCGTCGTCACGCTCGCGCCGCCCGAAGCGGTCGCGGCATCGAATCGCGGCACGCGTGCGCTGACGGACTGGGAGCGGCAACGGATCGCCGAGATGTATCGGGAAGGGTATGCGTCGCGCAGGTTCAGCGATTGCGTGATCGATACGTCGAACGCATCGCCCGACGTGTGCGCGACGGAGATCGCTCGCCGCGCTCAGTGATGCCGCTGTATGCCGGACACGATCTGCTCGCGCGCCCCCTTGCGGCTCAGCATCAGCGTGACCACCGCCGATACCGCGAGCGTCCCCGCAACCACATACAGCCCCGCCGCATACCCGCCCGTCGCATGCTTGAGCCAGCCGATCGCGAACGGCCCGACGAAGCCGCCGAGATTGCCGATCGAGTTGATCATCGCGATGCCCGCCGCCGCGCCGGCCCCCGACAGGAACGCGCTCGGCATCGCCCACAGCGGCGCCTTCGCGGCGCTGATCCCGACGTTGACGACGACCAGCGCGAGCACGGTCGGCAGCGCGGTGCTCGCCTGCCCCGCGAACACGAAGCCGATGCACGCGAGCACGCACGGAATCGCGACGTGCCATGTGCGCTCGCCGGTGCGATCCGAATGCCGCGCCCACACGATCATCGCGACCACGGCGGCCATGCTCGGAATGCCGGTCAGCAGGCCCGTTTGCACCGCGCTGAAGCCGAACTGCCTGATCATCAGCGGCGCCCACAACCCGAGCGTGTACAGTCCGGCCGACGTGCCGAAGTAGATCAGCGCGAGCGCCAGCACGCGCGGATCGCGCAGCGCCTGCCACGCGCCGGCCGTATGCCCGGCGTGCGTGTGGCGCGCGTCCGCCTCCGCCTTCAGCTTCGCGATCAGCCAGTCGCGCTCGTCGGACCGCAGCCACGCGGCCTGCGACGGCGCATCGGTCAGGTACTTCAGCACGACGAAGCCGAGCGCGACCGCCGGCAGCGCTTCGACGATGTACAGCATCTGCCAGTCGGCAAGCCCGAACATCGGCGGCATCTGCATGATCGCGCCCGACAGCGGCGAACCGATCGCGGTCGAGATCGGCGCGGCCGCCATGAACCACGCGGCGGCCACCGCGCGCTGCTTCGCGGGAAACCACAGGCTCAGGTACAGGATGATGCCGGGGAAAAAGCCGGCTTCGGCCATGCCCAGCAGAAAGCGCAGCACGTAGAAGCTCGTCGGCCCGGTCACGAACGCGGATACGGCCGACACGATCCCCCACGTGATCATCACGCGCGCGATCCAGATGCGCGCGCCGACGCGATGGAGAATCAGGTTGCTTGGCACTTCGAACAGAAAATAGCCGATGAAGAACAGGCCGCCGCCGAATCCGAACGCGGTGGGCGACAGGCCGATCGCCTTGTTCATCGTCATCGCGGCAAAGCCCACGTTGACGCGATCGAGAAAGCTGACGAAGTAAAGCAGCATCACGAACGGAATGATGCGCCACATCAGCTTCCGCGCGACGCGGGTTTCCAGATCTGCTTGCATGTGTCTCCTCCTTCGAGGTCGGGCCGTGCGCCGTCGGTCGGTGGACCGCGGCGCCGGCCGGCGCCCGGCTCGCGTCGGATGCGCGAGTCGCAGGCAGAAAATGCCTGAGTGAAGCGAACGCGCGACGCTCGGCTGCGCGCAGGCGCGGCCGTCAGCGCCACACCGCCTCGCCGCCGTCAGGCCGCGGCGGCCGCGTGCGCGACGCGCTCGCAGACGGCCAACGTCACCTGCGCGGTCGTCGCGCTGCCGCCGAGGTCGCGCGTATGCAGCGACGGGTCGGCCGTCACGGCCTCGATCGCGTGCATCACGCGCGCGGCGGCTGCCGTCTCGCCGAGATGCTCGAGCAGCATCACGACCGACCAGAACGTGCCGACCGGATTCGCGAGCCCCTTGCCCATGATGTCGAACGCGGAGCCGTGGATCGGCTCGAACATCGACGGATAGCGGCGCTCCGGATCGATGTTGCCGGTCGGCGCGATGCCGAGGCTGCCCGCGAGCGCGGCGGCGAGATCGCTGAGGATGTCCGCGTGCAGGTTGGTCGCGACGATCGTGTCGAGCGACGCCGGGCGGTTGACCATGCGCGCGGTCGCCGCATCGACGAGTTCCTTGTCCCACGCCACGTCGGGAAATTCCTGCGCAATCTGTTTCGCGATCTCGTCCCACATCACCATCGCGTGCCGCTGCGCGTTGCTCTTCGTGATCACGGTCAGCAGCTTGCGCGGCCGCGACTGCGCGAGCCGGAACGCGAAGCGCATGATGCGTTCGACGCCGGCGCGCGTGAGGATCGACACGTCGGTCGCGGCCTCGATCGGATGGCCCTGGTGCACGCGACCGCCGACGCCCGCGTATTCGCCTTCCGAGTTCTCGCGCACGATCACCCAGTTCAGGTCGTCCGGCCCGCAGCGCTTCAGCGGTGCATCGATGCCCGGCAGGATGCGCGTCGGGCGCACGTTCGCGTACTGGTCGAAGCCCTGGCAGATCTTCAGGCGCAGGCCCCACAGCGTCACGTGATCGGGCACGTCCGGGTCGCCCGCGGAACCGAACAGGATCGCGTCCTTGCCGCGCAGCGCGTCGAGGCCGTCGGCCGGCATCATCGCGCCGTGCCGACGGTAGTAATCGGCGCCCCAGTCGAAATCCTCGAACTCGAACGCAAAGCGGTCGCTGCCGCGGGCCAGCGCTTCCAGCACCTGCTTGGCCGCAGGCACCACCTCCTTGCCGATGCCGTCGCCGGGAATCGTTGCGATACGGTAGGTCTTCATGCGGACATCCTCGATTGGTCGTGAGCGTGAACGCACTTTACCGAACCGGCAGTACGGAAACCGTGGCTATACTCAAAGCATCTTTAACTTCAATTCACGAATCTCGTCATGGCGGATACCGTTCAGCCGGCCGATCTCGGCTTCTTCTCGACGCTGGCCGCGTCGGGCAGCCTGAGCGCGGCCGCGCGCGAGCTCGGGCTGACCGCGGCGGCCGTCAGCAAGCGGCTCACGCAGATGGAGCGGCGCGCGGGCGTGACGCTCGTCAATCGCACGACGCGGCGGATGATGCTGACGCCCGAAGGCGACGTGTATCTCGAATACGCACGGCGAATCCTCGACCAGATGGACGAACTCGGCGAACTGCTCGGCAGCGCGAAGCAGCGGCCGAAAGGCCTGCTGCGCGTGAACGCGACGCTCGGGTTCGGGCGCAGCCACGTCGGCCCGGCGATCTCGCGCTTCGTCGCGCGCTATCCGGAGGTGTCGGTGCAGTTGCAGTTGTCGGTGATGCCGCCGCCGCTCACCGACGACACGTTCGACGTATGCATCCGCTTCGGCGAGCCGCCCGACACGCGCGTCGTCGCGCGGCGGCTCGCACCGAACCGTCGGCTGCTGTGCGCGGCGCCCGCCTATCTGGCGCGGCATGGGACACCCGGCACGCCGCAAGACCTGACGAGACACAACTGCATCGGCATCCGGCAGGGCGACGAAGGTTACGGCGTGTGGCGCCTGACGACCGGGCGCGGCGCGGCCCGCCACACGGAGGCCGTGCGGATCAACGGCAACCTGACGACGAACGACGGCGAGATCGCGGTGAAGTGGGCGCTCGACGGGCACGGGATCCTGATGCGCGCGGAATGGGACCTGCGCGACTATCTCGCCGACGGGCGGCTGGTCGTCGTGCTGCCCGACCATGAAACGCCGGGTGCCGACATCTACGCGGTGTATGCGCAGCGTCACCAGATGTCCACGCGGATTCGCGCGTTCGTCGATTTCCTGGCGGAAGAATTGGGGCGGCCGAAGGCGACGTAGGGCGTCGGTTACGCCCGCTGCGGGCCAGGGCATCGGGTAAGCGATGCCGGGGCGAGCACATGGCTTTTCGGCTCACGACACGTGTCCGAGCGTATGGCCGCCAAGCGATGGAGTCAATATTCTGGCAAATCTCGCATCGTAGAGCCAAAATATTTACACAAACCAGCGCAGCGCCTCGACGAAAGTCACTGACACGCTGCGCTAAAGTGCTATTATTTTAGCTCTATTGCACCGAAAAAACTGAAATATTAGCGCCATCATGGCAAAGAAAACCGCCCCTCTCTTGCCCGCATCCAGTCGGTTGCTCGTCGAATTCGGCGAGCGGCTCAAGCTCGCGCGTCTGCGCCGGAAACTGACGGCCAAGCAGGTCGCTGAACGCGCGGGAATGTCGCCGATGACACTTCGCTCGCTGGAGGGAGGCGGTTCGGGGGTCACGATCGGCGCCTATCTTGCCGTCATGCAAGTACTGGGCCTCCAGGGCGATCTGGAGAAGCTGGCCGCAGCGGACTCGTTCGGCCGCCAGCTTCAAGACGCTCGCCTCGTCAAACCGCGATCCGTGAAACGAGTTGCCCTGCGGTCGTCCGCCGAGTCGCCACGCATACCTGATCGGCGCGATCGTGCCACCACGACCACGCCCCCGGCCCCGGCCCCCGCCAGGAAAGCACCGGGATCGGCGTCCAGCATCCCGGCGCCCGACCACCATCGCGGTACGACGGCCGCGGAACTGGCCGCGCTGTTGAAGCCAGCGAGCAAACACCTGGGGAAATCTCGCGAGAAATGACGACCATCTCCGTTTACGCAGACTGGAGCAGCCTGGCCGCTCCCCGGAAACTCGGCCTTCTGCACAGCCGACAGACGCGGGCAAGCGAACATTTCGAATTCCAGTACGACGCAACCGCCTTGAGCGCTCCCGAACTCGCCCGGGTTCAGCTCGATCCCGGCATCGGCCTCTTCGAAGGACCACAATATCCACCTCCGCCGCGAGACTCGTTCGGTGCGTTCGCCGATTCCAGCCCCGATCGGTGGGGGCGCATGCTGATGGACCGTCGGCTGGAGCGAGACATTCGTGCAGGCCTTCGACCGAAGGGCACTCGGCTCCGTGAATCGGATTACCTGCTGGGCGTCCACGATCTCTACCGCGTCGGCGCACTGCGTTACAAGCTCGACGACGAAGGAGAGTTTCTCGACGACCGCGTTGATCTCGCCGCGCCGCCATTCGCGGAAATCCGTGAACTGGAACGCGTCAGTCGGGCGCTGGAAGAGGATGTCGACAACATCGCCCCGGACGGCCGCGACTGGCTCTCGATGCTCATCGCACCTGGCGGCTCGCTCGGCGGTGCACGACCGAAAGCAAGCGTGGCCGACGATCAGGGGCGTCTGTATATCGCGAAGTTCCCCAGCGCAAGAGACGATTACGACGTAGGCGGTTGGGAAATGGTCGTCAATGCGCTCGCGGTCGGCTGCGGCCTGAATGTCGCCCAAGCCGAGGCACGAAAGTTCGCCAGCGACCATCATTGCTTCCTGGTCCGTCGCTTCGACCGGACGGCCGATGGACGGCGCCTGCATTTTGCCTCGGCGATGACCATGACCGGTCACGTCGACGGCGACGATGCCTCCACCGGCGTCAGCTATCTCGAACTGGCGGAAGTCCTCATGCAACATGGTGCGCAACCGAATGCCGACCTCCGAGAACTTTGGGCGCGGATCGTCTTCAATCTTCTCGTGTCGAATACCGACGATCATCTTCGCAATCACGGATTCATTCTGGCACCGGGCAAGGGCTGGCGGCTCTCCGCGGCTTATGACATGAATCCGGTCGCGATCGCCGACGGCCTCAAGCTCAATATCACGGAAGCCGACAACGCGCTGAACCTCGAGCTTGCCCGTGAAGTCTGCGAATTCTTTCGGCTCGGTCTGAGCGATGCCGACGAGATCATCGACGACTTCCGTGGTGTCGTCAGTCAATGGAGAACGCTCGCGACGCGACTCGCGCTGCCGGCTCGGGAACAGGATCGGATGGCCAGCGCGTTCCGCCTCGCAACCGCTTGAGGCTTTTCCGTCCGCATCCCGCCGTCACGCCACCGCCACCAGCCCGCCGTAGCGATCGGGGGTAACGACTGCACCCGGCGCCGGCCGCCATCCCACCGCCCCCGCCGCCGCCAGCCCCGCCTGCTCGTGTCCGGCCTGCACGAAACGCTCGGCGATCCAGTCGACGAACGCGCGCACGCCGGGCGACACATGCGGGCGCTTCACGTAGACGACCGACACGGCCAGCGCATCGGGCTGCCAGCGCGCCAGCACTTCCCGCAACCGCCCCGCGTCGATCAGCGCCTGCGCGGCGACGCGCGTCGGCTGGATCAGCCCGAGGCCGTGCACGCCGCAGGCGAGATACGCCTGCTCGTCGTCCACGCCGACGATGCCGTCGAGCCGCACCTTGCGCACCGCGTCGTCCACCGCGAACTCGAGCTCGGCCGGACGCTGGCCGAAGACGTGCGCCCCGCCTACCGCGCGATGCCCGCCCAGATCGTCGGGCGTGCGCGGCACACCGAAGCGGTCGAGATACGCGGGGCTCGCGCACGTGACGCGCTCGAGCGAGCCAAGCCGGCGCGCGACGAGCGACGAATCGGGCAGCGCACCGAGCCGGATACTGCAGTCGATCGCGTCGCCGACGCGATCGCCCGCGCGCCCGGCCACGGCGAGCATCAGTTCGAGATCGGGATGCCGCACATGGAATTCGCCGAGCGCCGGCAGCACGATCGCGCCCGCCACCGACGCCGGCAATTCCACGCGCAGCGGCCCGCTCGGATGCACCGCGGCGCCGCGAATGCTGGCTTCGAGCTCGTCGACGTCCGCGGTGATGCTGACGCAGCGCCGGTAATACGCGTCGCCTTCGGGCGTGGCCCGCAACGCGCGCGTCGTGCGCACCAGCAGCGGCATGCCGAGCGCCGCTTCGAGCTCCTGCACGGTGCGCGTCGCGGTGGCGCGCGAGATGCCGAGCGCCTGCGCGGCACGGGTAAAGCTGTTCATTTCGACGATGCGCGTGAAGATGCGCATCGCGCGGATCGGATTGTCCACCGGACACCTCTACGGGGTTGCGACAGGCCGCGGCGCGCGTTTGCGCACCGCGCGTGCGTGTCGATGTCGACGCAAGCCGCGCGAGCGGCGCGGCCGCCGGGTCAGGCGTTCGCCGCCGCGACGCCGGGCGCCGGTTCGGCGAGCAGCCGTTGCGCGAGCGCCAGCGCGTCGTCGCGGCTCGCCGCCGCGTTCAGCGGATAACCCCAGACCTTCTCGAAGGCGCCCGAAAAGGCATTGAGCGCCACGCGCCGCGCCGCATCGGGCTCGATCGCGATCATCCCGGGGATCCGTTCGCGCGACAGCGCACGGTTGGCCTTGCTCCACTTCGCGAGCTGCTTGCGCATCTCGTGATCGTTATCGGCGCGATCGTCGCCGGACGGCGCATCGTCGGTCAGAAGAACGAAGCGTTCGCGGCGCGCGAGCAGCGCGTCGAGTTCGGCAATCAGGCGGGCAGGATCGGTGTGGGTCGAGCCGCTGTAACGCAGCCAGACAAACGGGAATTCAGTCGTGACGATTTGCATGTCGGCCTCCAGATGAGAACGATTCTCATTTTATGGAGCCGGACCGCCTGCGTCATTTCTCGTCCCGGCCAACTGCTTTTTCAATCCGGCCAAACGGGCACGGGCGCGATCCGGCGGTTCAGCGCTGCCGATCGGTGAGGAATTGCGTCGGCGGCTTGCCGGTCGCCTTGCGGAACATCGTGACGAAGCTGCTTGCGCTCTCGTAGCCGAGATCGATCGCGATCTGGTGCACGCGGCGGCCGGTCGTCAGCATCCGCAGCGACAGCGCGACGTGCAGCCGCCGGCGCCAGTCGCCGAGGCTCATCCCGAGCTCCTTCGTCGCGAGCCGCGTCAGGCTGCGCTCGCTGATGCCCGCACGCCGCGCGAGCTCGGGCAGCGGCGACTTGTCGGCCGGATCGTCGAGCAGATGGTCGATCAGCTTGCGCAGCCGGCGGTCGGCCGGCATCGGCAGGTACAAGTCCTCGACCGGCGCCGCGACGAGCTCGTCGAGCAGCGTCGCGACCAGCCGCCCTTGCGGCCCGTCGACGTCGTACAGGTTCGGGAAACTGGCCGCCTTCAGCAGCAGCTCGCGCAACAGCGGCGACATGCCCAGCGTGCAGCAGCGCTTGGGCAAGTCGAGCGCCGCGTCGGGTTCGACCAGCACCGCGTAGAAGGTCGCGCCGGCCGAGCCGCGCGCCGCATGCGCGACATCGCCGGGAATCCAGACCGTGCATTGCGGCGGCGCGGTCCACACGCCGCCGTCGATCTCGCAATAGACGACGCCGGTCAGCGTGTAGAGCAGTTGCGCCTGGCGATGGCTGTGCCGCTCCAGCCGCCATTCGGGCTCGACGACGGAGCCGCCGAACACGACGAGCGGACGCGGCACGTGATAGACGTCTGCGTCCGCGGCGGGATCGGTGATCGGTGGAAGGTCGCGCATGGAACGGCGGGCTGTGGAAAAGGCCGGACGCCGGCGCGTCCTGTCGTGCTTATACCAGAAAGGCGCCGGCGCAGCCGTGCCGTTCGGGGGCGTCAGCGGCCGCGCGCCGAACCGAATACAATGCGCCGATCCCCTTGCCGCCGCGCCAACCCGCCGGAGCCGCCATGTTCGACCTGACCACGCTGACCACCTTCACGGCCGTCGTTCTGGGCCTGTTCCTGATCCCCGGCCCCGCCGTGCTGCTCGTGCTGAGCCGCACCGTGCAGGGCGGGCGCACGACCGGCATCCTGACCGGCCTCGGCGTCGCGAGCGGCGACTTCGTGCATACGCTGTTCGCGGCCGTCGGGCTGTCCGCGCTGCTGATGACGTCAGCGCTCGCGTTCAACATCGTGAAGCTGATCGGCGCTGCGTACCTGATCTATCTCGGCGTGCGCGCGCTGCTGGAGAAGCCGTCCGATCCGTCGCTGCCGCGGGTGGCGGCCGTCACGCCGCTCAACGCGTACCTGCAGGCGATTCCCGCTGAAGTGCTGAATCCGAAAACCGCGCTGTTCTTTCTCGCGTTCATGCCGCAATTCGTGCATCCGGAACGCGGCTCGACGTTCGTGCAGTTCGCGGTGCTCGGGCTGATCTTCGTCGTGCTCAGCTCGCTCTACACGACGCTGATCGCGTGCTCGATCCGCCCGCTCGGCCGCATCGTGAAGCGGCTCACGTGGCTCACGCGCTGGCAGGGCAGGATCATCGGCTCGATCTTCATCGCGCTCGGGCTGCGCGTGGCCGTGCAGCAGCGCTGATGGGCGCGACCGCATGACGCGCGCCGACGCGGATCTGCTCTACACCGACCCGCGCCTCGTCGCGGTGTACGACCTGTTCAACGCGGGCGATCGGGACTTCGTGTTCTATGCCGCGGCGATCGGCGCCTCCCGGCAACGCATTCTCGATCTCGGCTGCGGCACCGGCACGTTCGCGCGACGGCTCGCGTCGGCCGGGCATGACGTCGTCGCGATCGATCCCGCGCCTGCGATGATCGATTACGCGCGACGGCAGCCGGGCGCCGCCGCCGTCCGCTGGCTCGCGTGCGCGCTCGACGGCCTGCCGCCCGGTGCGCGATTCGATGCGGTCGTGATGACCGGGCACGCGTTTCAGTGCCTGCTGACCGACGACGATATCGACGCGACGCTGCGCGGCGTGCGACGCGTGCTCGCCGACGGCGGCCGCTTCCTGTTCGAGACCCGCAACCCGCGCACCGAACCGTGGCGAGCATGGACGCCCGCGCAGTCGGCACGCAGCGTCGAATCGCACGCATTCGGCATCGTCGATCTCCATCACGCGGTGCGTGCGATCGACGACGCGATCGTGACGTTCGACACGCACTACCGCTTCCGCCGCGACGGCACGGTGCTGACGAATACGAGCCGGCTGCGTTTCATCGCGCATCCCGACTTGCAACGGCGCGTGACGGCGGCCGGATTCGCGTCGGCCGACTGGTGCGGCGACTGGGACCACGCACCGTTCGACGCAGCGACCAGCGCGGAGATCATCGCGATCTGCCGCGCGTAACGGGCGCGGCGCAGACGTCATGCGCCTCGTTCGCCACGCGTCATCACGCGCGATCGAGCGCACGCCGCACACCGCCCCAATCGAGCCCGAACCGCGCGAGATACTTGCGCAGCCGGTCGGCATCGTTCGGCTGCTTCTTGCTCTGGCGCGACACCGCGAACAGCGTGCGCCCGGCTTCCGACAGGCTCGCCGACGTCCGGCACACGTCGAGCACGCGTTCGAGCTGCGCCCGGTCGAACAGGTCGAGTTCCGCCGCACGCGCGCCGAACACCGCATCGACGCACTCATCGGCTACCCCCGCGCCGCCCGGCGACGACCACGTGCGCGTCAGCCGTTCGACTTCCTGCTCGGCAAGCGCCTCGGTAATCCGCCCGGCATCGGCCAGCGTCGCCATCCGCGTGACCGAGGCCGACAATTCGCGGAAATTGCCGGCCCACGCCGCTCGCGGCGATGTCGCGAACGCGAGATAGCGCCGCTTCGCCTCCACGTTGAACCGCACCTGCTCGCCCTGCTCGCGGCCGAAACGGTCGAGCTCGAATTCGAGGTTCGGCTCGATGTCCTCGCGGCGCTCGGCGAGCCCCGGCAGTTCGTAGGTCCACAGGTTGATCCGCGCATAGAGATCCTCGCGGAACGTCCCGGTCGCCACCATCTGCCGCAGGTCGCGATGGGTGCCCGCGATCAGTTCGAAATCGCTGGTCGCCTCGACGTCCGCGCCCACCGGCAGGAAGCGCTTCTCCTCGATCGCCTTCAGCAGCATCGCCTGCTCGTCGAGCCCGAGTTCGCCGATCTCGTCGAGAAACAGCAGGCCGCCGTCCGCGGCGCGCAGCAGCCCCGCCCGCGCCGACTGCGCGCCGGTGAACGCGCCCTTCACGTGACCGAACAGCGTCGACATCGCCGCGTCGCCGCGCAGCGTCGCGCAGTTGATCTCGATGAACGGCCCGGCGAGCCGATGCCGGCCGCGCTTCAGCTCGTACACGCGCTTCGCGAGAAACGACTTGCCGGCCCCCGTCGGCCCGACCAGCAGCATCGGCGCGCGCGAACGCACGGCCACGCGCTCGAGTTGCTCGATCAGCGCATTGAAGCGCGCGTTGCGCGTCGCGATGCCGGCCTTCAGGAACGACACCGTTTCGTCGCGCTCGCGCGTGAAGCGCTGCGCGATCCGGTTGTAGCGGGACAGGTCGAGATCGATCACCGAGATCGTGCCCGGCCCGCTCGGCCCTTCGTCGGTCCGCTGCGGCGGCCCCGTCTGCACGAGGCGCGCGGGCAGGTAGCGCGCTTCCGCCAGCAGGAACCAGCAGATCTGCGCGACGTGCGTGCCGGTCGTGATGTGGATCAGGTAATCCTCGTGTTCGAGGTCGAACGGATATGCGCGTGCGTAGTCGTGCAGCGTCGCGTAGACCTCCTCGAAATCCCACGGATCGCGGATCGTGACCGGCGTGAGCCGCACGTCGGTATGCGGCGACACGCGCGCGAGATCGTCCCGCACCTGGTTGGCGAGACGCGTGTAGTCCGGCGAATGCAGCAGTTCCAACCGATCGATCGGCAACTCCGGCTGCTCGCACAACGAAATCGTCGGCCGCCATTTGCGGTAACGGCGCGGCGCGCGGCCACCCTGGTCGAGCACCGTGCCGAGAAACCCGATGGCGACAGTCTTTCGCATATTTATCTCGCAGGATAAGAGGCGATCCGATTATATCGTATTATCGTGATGACCCTTTGGGCACGACGTCGATCTCCAGCCACGCACAATAGATAAATCCCTTTTGTTTTCAATCGTTTAAAAAATCCACAAAGCCCCGACACGCCCGCTGGCACGCTCCTCGCTAAATAGAAGACGCCGGATGTCCCGCTGGCCCACGAGCCAGGGTTCAACAAGCCCTGCTGGTGCGCCGCCGCCGAACCTCGTTCGTCGCCGCAGCGCATGCCGCCATGGACAGACGAAGGCAAACGGGCGCGCGTCAGGACGCTTCGTCCGGGTTCGAATCCCGGAGCGCCCATTGTTCGGAAGCTCAGCCAGGTGGAGCAGCCGGCGAAAGCCGGCCGGTGGCGGGTTCGAATCCCGCTCGAACGCTGTCCGCAAGGACGGTCTCGTATGAAAAGCAGTACCCGCCGGTGCGGGCCGCGAGGCCCGCCGCGCGTCGGACCGGTTGCGGTTCCGCGCGATCGGCCGGGCGGCCGCACGGCCAGCGCACGGAGGCGCACGACGACGCAATGCCACACGCGTCGCCCTGTGCTTCGACGCCGGCCAGCGCGCCGCCCGCCCGATTGCGTCGCACCGCGATCCGCACGATGCGCGTCACCCGGCGGCCATTGAAGAAAAGGACAAGAATATGTGGATGCGACATGTAGTGAAAAAGAACGAGCGCGCGCTGCTGATGAATGAGGGCGATTTCGTGAAGGTGCTGGAACCGGGCGTGTTCAAGGCCTTCGATCCGTTCAAGCGTTTGTCGGTGCAGACCGCGCGTCTCGACGCGCCGCTCGCCGACGAAGCGTTGGCCGACTATCTGCGTCACGACGCACAGGATGTGCTCGCGCAGTATTTCGTCGCGATGGATCTCGCCGACGATGAAGCGGGCCTGCGCTACGAAGACGACGTGCTCGTCGAGATCCTCGCGCCGGGCACGCGCCGGCTGTACTGGCGCGGCCTGACCGCGCATCGGCTGGAACGTGTCGATCTCGCGCGGCACAGCATGCTGCCCGACGCGCTCGTGAAGCGCATCGCGCAACCGGCGCTGCGTGCGCGCGGCGTGGCTGGCCTGACGGGCGTGCTGCTGGCGCAGGTGCCGGCGCACCACGTCGGTGTACTGAAGATCGACGGCAAGATCGAGCGGTTGCTGGACGCGGGCACGTCGGCGTTCTGGCGCTTCAACCGCGACGTCGCGGTCGAGCTGGTCGATCTGCGCGTGCAGGCGATCGAAGTCGGCGGGCAGGAAATCCTCACGCGCGACAAGGTCGCGCTGCGGCTGAACCTGTCGGCGACGTGGCGCTATGCGGACGTGCTGCATGCGTTCGGCCAGTTGCAGAAGCCGGTCGAACACCTGTATCGCGAGTTGCAGTTCGCGCTGCGCTCGGCGGTCGGCACGCGCTCGCTCGACGAGCTGCTGGAGGACAAGCAGTCGCTCGACGACGTCGTGATCGCGCAAGTACGCGCCCGTCTCGACGGTTCGGGCCTGGACGTGCGCAGCGTCGGCGTGAAGGATATCGTGCTGCCGGGCGACATGAAGACGATCCTCGCGCAGGTGGTCGAGGCCGAGAAGTCCGCGCAGGCGAACGTGATTCGCCGCCGCGAGGAAACGGCGGCCACGCGTTCGCTGCTGAACACCGCGAAGGTGATGGAAGAGAACCCGACCGCGCTGCGGCTCAAGGAGCTGGAAACGCTCGAACGCGTCGCGGAACGGATCGACCGCATCTCGGTGTTCGGCGGCCTCGATCAGGTGCTGAACGGACTCGTCAGCATCAAGGGCACGTAATGCGGGATCCGGCGCGATGCAGGTGACTCGCGCCGGATACCGAAATGAATCAGGTGAAGCAAATGACAGACACGGATTACCAGGTAATGGAACTGGCGAACGGCAAGCCGGTGAAGATGTGGACGCAAGGCGTCGCCGTCGAGGAGGAAGCGCGCGCGCAACTGCGCAACACGGCACAGATGCCGTTCATCTTCGGCCACGTCGCGGTGATGCCGGACGTGCACCTCGGCAAGGGCTCGACGATCGGCAGCGTGATTCCGACGAAGGGCGCGATCATCCCGGCCGCGGTCGGCGTCGACATCGGCTGCGGGATGATGGCCGCGCGCACGACGCTGACGGCGTCCGACCTGCCGGATTCGCTTGGTGGGCTACGCGGCGCGATCGAACGCGCGGTGCCGCACGGCCGCGCACCGGGCCGCCGCGACCCGGGCGCATGGGGCGATCGCGCGCCGGCCACCGTGACCGAAGCATGGAAGTCGCTGCAACCGGGCTTCCAGCGGATCGTCGACAAGTATCCGAAGCTGGAAAAGACGAACCACTACGCGCATCTCGGCACGCTCGGCACCGGCAACCACTTCATCGAAGTGTGCATCGACGAAGCGGACCGCGTGTGGTTCATGCTGCACAGCGGCTCGCGCGGCGTCGGCAATGCGATCGGCAGCCTGTTCATCGAACTCGCGCAGGCCGACATGCGGCAGCACATCGCGAACCTGCCGGACCGCAATCTCGCGTATTTCACCGAGGGCAGCCGGCACTTCGACGATTACGTCGAGGCGGTCGGCTGGGCGCAGGACTACGCGCGGCGCAACCGGCAGGCGATGATGGACGCGGTGATCGGCGCGGCGCGCGGCGTGATCGCGAAGCCGTTTTCGGTCGACGAGCACGCGGTGAACTGCCACCACAACTACGTGCAGCGCGAACGCCACTTCGGCGAAGAGGTGCTCGTCACGCGCAAGGGCGCGGTGTCCGCGCAGAAGGGGCAGCTCGGGATCATTCCGGGGTCGATGGGCGCGAAGAGCTTCATCGTGCGCGGGCTCGGCAATCCGGAAAGCTTCTGCTCGTGCAGCCACGGCGCGGGCCGGACGATGAGCCGCACCGAAGCGAAGCGCCGCTTCACGGCCGACGATCAGGCGAAGGCGACGCAGGGCGTCGAATGCCGGAAGGACGCGGGCGTCGTCGATGAAATTCCGATGGCGTACAAGGACATCGACGCGGTGATGGCGGCCCAGCGCAGCCTCGTCGAAGTGGTGCATACACTGCGCCAGGTGGTGTGCGTGAAAGGATAGCGCGGTGCGCGGCCAATGGCCGGCGGCCGCGCGCAACAAAAGGGAAACAACAATGAAAACGGAACAATTGACGCCCGTGCGCAGCGCGCACCCGGTCGATCCGGCCGTGCGGGCGCGCGTGATGGCAGAACTCGCGGAAGTCGAGCGCCGCCACGACGTGACCGTGCTGTTCGCATGCGAATCGGGCAGCCGCGGCTGGGGCTTCGCATCGCCGGACAGCGACTACGACGTGCGCTTCGTGTATGCACACCGGCGCGACTGGTACCTGAGCGTCGAACCGCAGCGCGACGTGATCGAGCGGCCACTCGACGACGAACTCGACGTCAGCGGTTGGGAACTGCGCAAGGCGCTCCAACTGCTGCGCCGCTCGAACCCGACGCTGCTCGAATGGCTCGACTCGCCCGTCGTGTATCGCGAAGACGCGCGCTGGGCGCCGCGGCTCAGGTCGCTGGCGTCAGCGTTCTTCTCGCCGGTGCGCGGGCGTCATCACTACCTCGCGATGGCCAAGAAGAACTTTCGCGGCTACCTGCAAGGCGACACGGTGCGTTACAAGAAGTACCTGTACGTGCTGCGGCCGCTGCTCGCGGTACGCTGGATCGACTCCGGGCTCGGGATGCCGCCGATGCGCTTCGTGGATCTCGTCGACGGCACGGTGCACGAGCCGGCGGTGCGCGCGGAACTCGACGCGTTGCTCGCGCTGAAGATGAGCGCGAACGAAAGCGAATACGGGCCGCGCCGGCCGGCGATCCACGCGCTCGTCGAGACGATGCTCGCCGATGCCGAACACGATCGCGAATACAAGCGACCGTGGGGCGACGTGGCGATGCTCGACGCGTTCCTGCGCGACGTGGTCGATGATCGATGAAAGGCGAACGGCGCGACGCCTGCGGGCATCGCGCCGTATTTGCATCCGCACCTGCCCGGCCCATGCACGCGAGCAACGGTCGTGCCCGCACACTACGCGTCGTCTTCACGATCGCAACGCATTGCGGCGGTATACTCGATGCCGTTCGGTGACGCGCGCCGCCGCATGCGCCGCAGCCTTCGACCTGCCCGCTTGCTGACGATGCGCTTGCAGCCCGACGTCTTCCGCGCGCCCATCCACAGTCGATACG
Source organism: Burkholderia sp. AU16482 (assembly GCF_002223285.1). Classification (NCBI taxonomy): domain Bacteria; kingdom Pseudomonadati; phylum Pseudomonadota; class Betaproteobacteria; order Burkholderiales; family Burkholderiaceae; genus Burkholderia; species Burkholderia sp. AU16482. The sequence goes on along the minus strand of NZ_NKEY01000006.1, from coordinate 313,924 downwards.
AAACGTCATGTCGCACCGCCTTTCGCTCGCCATCGCCGCCCTCCTCGCCGTTTCCCCGATCGTTGCCCAGGCTCGCCCGCTCGCGCGGCCGCCGGTCGAGCGCGAATTCAAGAGCTGGTCGGTCGTCTGCGACAACGGCAATCGCTGTATCGCGGAAAGCCATGCCGACGATATCGACGATGCACGCACCGGCCTGATCCTGCGCGTGACGCGCGATGCCGGCCCGGACGCGCAGCCCTCGCTCGATCTCTACGCATCGGCGCCGATCGACTTGCGCACCGCACGCGTCGATGGCCGGCCGTTCGATGCGATGCCGGCGCAATGGCATGCGTTCGGCGACAAGTCCAGCGATCAGGCGCACCCGTTCCGGATCCGGACCGACGATCCGGCAACGGTGGCTGCGTGGCTCGCCGCGGCGCGCAATGCGCAACTGCTGAGCTTCGGCGATCCGGCATCGGCGCCCGCCGCTCGCACGCCGTTGTCGGGACTGAATGCCGCGCTGCTGCTGATCGACGACACGCAAGGCCGCGTCGGCACGGTCACGGCGTTGCTGCGCCCGGGCCTCAAGCCTGCGTCGTCGGTACCGGCCGCGCCCGCGTTGCCGCCCGCGGTCACGCCCGCCCCGCCGCCCGTGTCGAATCTGTCGGCCGCCGAACAGCGGCCGCTGGTCGACGCGGTACTCGCGAAATTCGGCGCCGACGTGAAGCAATGCGCGGCCGATGTCGAAGACGAAATGTCGGCGAGCGATCGCAGGAAAGCGTCGAGAGCCGTCGCGATTTCGTCCGACGAGGCGCTCGTCGCGATTCCGTGCCAGACAAGTAGCCTATATAACCACACCGACCTGTGGTATCGCGTGCGACGCACCGCCCCCTACGCGCCGGCCGCGATGAACTTCGGCGAGAACGCGAGCGCGGGTCTCGATGCTGCGTCGTTCGCGAACGAACTGACCGACGCCGGCTACGATCCCGCGAGCGCGACGCTGTCGAGCACGGTCCGGCTGCGCGGCGCGGGCGATTGCGGCTCGACCGCGTCGTGGGTCTTCGACGGTCGGCGCTTCGTACTCGACGGCCTCGCGACGCACAGCACGTGCAACGGCCTGTTCCGGGACCAGTGGCCGCGCCTGTATCGCCGGGCCGATGCGGCAGGAAACCGCTGACGCACGCATCGCACCGAAACACGCCGGCAGACATAACCGATAACAAACCGAGGGGCCGTACCATGTATCTCCCGTTCATCGACGCGTCGCGCAACCCGACCGCGACGCGGCGCACGCGCGGCTGGCGTGGCGCGCGTGCGTTCGCGCTGGTCACCGTCACCGCAGTCACCGCGTTCGCCTTCTCGCCAGCAAACGCGGCAAGCACCGGCGATTCAGTCGAAATCCCGTTCTGGTCGCGTAACTGGACCGGCACGATCGGCAACCGGCATGTCGAAGTCTCGCTGTCGCGCGTGGCCGACACGGTATCGGGCTCGTACTGCTACGCGCCCTGCACGTCCGACAAACGCTATCGGCTCGCGTTGAAGGGAACGCTCGACGCGCACGGTGTCACGCTTTCGGAACGCGACAGCGGCGCGAAAGCCAACGCCGATCGCGTAACGGGTACGTGGCGCGCGGCATCCTTCGACAACGCCGTGACCGGCACGTGGGCATCGCCGGACGGCAAGCGCACGCTGCCCGTCTCGCTCGCACCGAAACAGGACGGCAGGCCGTTCCCTTACGAGGTCCGCCTCGTCGCCGACAAGCTGCCGGACGACAGCAGTTCGTGCAACGACCCGCCGCACGTCTTCGCGATTCGCCTGTACGACCGCGGCCGCCTCGTGCAGACACTGCAGACGGATTCGCAAGGCACCTGCGGCCTGCCCACGCCCGAATTCGCCGACGTGAACTTCGACGGCTGGCCCGACCTGATGCTTGCGCAAGGGATGGGGGCGAGCCCGAACATTCCGTACCAGACGTGGATCTTCAACCCGAAGACGCGGCGCTTCGTCGATGCGCCGCAGGGACTGCAAGACATCACGTCGCCGGATTTCGATCCGGTGCACCGGATCATATGGACGAACTGGCGCGCGAGCTGCTGCGAGCACGGCGTGACGACGTACCGCTGGCAGGGCAACGACGTGAAGGAGGTCGACTCGGCGAGCAGCTACTTGCTGCCCGTGCTCGACGGGAATACGCGTCGCTATTGCTACGTCGTACCCGGCTACGGCGACGGTTACATCGAGTTTCCGCAACGCATCGAGCAGACCGATGCCGGACTGCGCTCGACGCTCGGTGCACCGAAGGATTGCGAGGTGGGCGATTCGCCGCAGATGTCGCGCGTGTATATCGACATCTGGAAGCCGGGCGCGGCGGGCAGCGCCCCGACGCTCGTGCGTACCGAAAAGGTCGCTTGGAAACGCACGTCAACGCGCGCCGGCATGAAGTTCTGCCCCGACGTGCCGTTCTACGACAACGGCCGCATCCGCCGCATCCTGTTGCGCGACGATCCCGACCAGTGCAGCGACTCGAATCCCGACGAGAGCTAGCATGCGGTACGCCCGCACGGGCGTACCGGCGTCATGTCACGCGGCGCCGACGATCGAAATCGACGGCACGAGCGTTGCCGAGAAGTAAGCATCCAACTGGTTCCAATGATCCTGATTCATCAAGTATCCCTTGTGCGCGGAAGAAGGCATTTTATGCACCGCCCCGCCATAAGCAACAAACCATTCGTTCTAAGGGTTGCCGCGCACGTGCTCCTATAATCGCTCGACCATCACAACAACAGAAGGAGCACCCATGACCGATCAGGCCGTATCGAACTGGCGCCTCGAAACCATCGCAGTACACGGCGGTTATCGTCCCGACCCGACCACGCGCGCGGTCGCCGTCCCGATCTACCAGACCGTTGCGTACGCATTCGACGACACGCAGCACGGCGCGGACCTGTTCGACCTGAAGGTCCAGGGCAACATCTACACGCGGATCATGAACCCGACGACGGACGTGCTCGAGCAGCGGATCGCCGCGCTCGAGGGCGGTATCGGCGCGCTCGCGCTCGCGTCGGGGCAATCCGCCGTCACGTACGCGATCCAGACGATCGCCGAAGCGGGCGACAACATCGTGTCCGCGAGTTCGCTGTACGGCGGCACCTACAACCTGTTCGCGCACACGCTGCCGCAATACGGAATCACCACGCGCTTCGCCGACCCACGCGACCCCGCGTCGTTCGAGCCGCTGATCGACGCGCGCACGAAGGCGATCTTCGCGGAATCGGTCGGCAACCCGCTCGGCAACGTCACTGACATCGCCGCGCTCGCCGAGGTCGCGCATCGCCGCGGCATCCCGCTGATCGTCGACAACACGGTGCCGTCGCCGTACCTGCTGCGCCCGTTCGAGCACGGCGCGGACATCGTCGTGCATTCGCTGACGAAGTATCTCGGCGGGCACGGCACGAGCCTCGGCGGCGCGATCGTCGATTCGGGCAAGTTCCCGTGGGCCGAGCACGCGGACCGCTTCAAGCGGCTCAACGAGCCGGACGTCAGCTATCACGGCGTCGTCTATACCGAAGCGTTCGGGCCGGCCGCGTATATCGGCCGCGCCCGCGTGGTGCCGCTGCGCAACATGGGCGCGGCGATCTCGCCATTCAATGCGTTCCAGATCCTGCAGGGAATCGAGACGCTCGCGCTGCGGGTCGAGCGCATCAGCGACAACGCGCTGAAGGTCGCGCAGCATCTCGCGCGCCACGAACACGTCGAATGGGTGAATTATGCGGGCCTGCCCGATCACCCCGACCATCCGCTCGTCGCCCGCTACCTGTCGGGCCGTGCGCCGGGCATCCTGACGTTCGGCGTGAAGGGCGGCCGCGACGGCGGCGCGAAGTTCCAGGATGCGCTGAAGCTGTTCACGCGGCTCGTCAACATCGGCGACACGAAGTCGCTCGCGACGCATCCGGCATCGACGACGCACCGTCAGTTGTCGCCGGCCGAACTCGCGAAGGCCGGCGTGAAGGAGGAAACGGTGCGACTGTCGATCGGCATCGAGCATATCGACGACCTGCTCGCCGATCTCGACCAGGCGCTCGCGCAGCTTTGAGCGAAACGGGCGCGCCGGCTTGCCGGTGCGCCCGCATCGAACCGCTTGACCCTGGAGCGGCTTCAAGGTGTTCAATCCCCGGTTGATGCCGGGGCGACGCCCGGCGCGTACGATCGTGCAACGCCCCCTGCGCTGCGATACGCCAACCGCCGAGAGACCCCATGACACCGACCGCGAAGCTTGCGCTGCTCACGTTACCGCCCGTGCTGGCGGCCTGTTTTGGCGCCCTCGCGGCCGCGTGGCGCGCGCCCGGCCCGAAAACGTCGAGCGTGATCCAGCATTTCACCGGCGGCATCGTGTTCGCGGCCGCCGCGCTCGAACTGCTGCCGCAGGACCGCGCGCATGCGCTGTTTCCGGTCGTCGTCGGTTTCGTGCTCGGCATCGCGCTGATGCTGGCGATTCGCGCGCTGTCGGGCGCGATCGAGACACGTTTCGAGGAAGCGCGCTTGCCGGTGAGCCTGATCATCGTCACCGCGATCGACCTCGTCGTCGACGGCCTCGTGCTCGGCATCGCGTTTTCCGCGAGCGACGAAAGCGGCATCATCCTGACCGTCGCGCTGACGCTCGAGGTGCTGTTCCTCGCGCTGTCGGTCAGCGCGGCCTTGGCCGCGGCCGGCATCGGCCGCATGCTGTCGATCGTCGTACCGGTCGTGCTCGCGGCGCTGCTGAGCGTCGCGGCCGTTGCCGGCAATGCGGCGTTCGCCGGACTGCCCGCGAATATCTATGCTGCCCTTCTGGGGCTGGGTACCGTCGCGCTGCTGTACCTCGTCACCGAAGAACTGCTGGTCGAAGCGCACGAGGTGCCCGAAACGCCGTTCGCGACGGCTTCGTTCTTCATCGGGTTCATCGTGTTCTTCCTGATCGAAGGATCGGTGAAGGCCGGGTAAGCCGCGTGCGATGGCGCGACGGTTACCACGTCGTCGCGCCGGTCGGATAGGTATCGACGATACGTGTGCCGTTGACCGGCGTGACGCCCTCGTTGCGCAGCGCGGTCCACAGGTCGATCGCATGTTCGCGCGACTTGCGGCTGCCGTCGTCGGTCAGCACGTTCAGCGCGATCACTTCGTCGCGCGTCGTCAGTTGCAGCTGTTCCTTGAGCTTGCGCGACTGATGCGACGCGCTACGGACGTCGCCGAGCACGATCCGTTTCTCCGTGACGGTCGGCGCGTCGCCGGCATCGGCCGGCACGAACGTCAGCCGGCCGCTGGCGACTTCGCATTGCCCGCGCGCGAATGTCGCGGTCCACGCGCCAGCCGGCACGGCAGCCAACTCGCAGCGCATCCGCTCGTTCACGCGACTGCCAACGTCGTGCGCCGATGCGTGCGACAGCGCACGTTCCGGCCAGCCTGCGGCCATTGCCGCCGTCGACATCAGACACGCCGCCAGCACGATCCCTTTTGCGATAGTACGCATCGTATGCTCCTCTTCGTATGGAGTGCGGTGGCCGGCACAGCGCCGGCTGACAAAAATGTCATGTTGCGATCAGGTTCGCGATGCGCCGCGTCGCTACCATCGAACGCGTCACGGGCCAGCCCGTTCCCACCCACGCAGCGGGTCGCGGCCGCACGGCACGATCACGCATTAGGCCCGGGCTCGTCGAGTGCCGGGCCGTTTTTTTACGCGTGTCCGACACTCACCGCACCGAATTGCGCTGCGGGTACACGCACGGATGCGCTTTCACATACAGGTTCGGATTGCCGCAGCGATGCCCGGCATAGTCGACCTGCTCGCCGGGCATCAGGCCGGACGGCACGGGTTTGCGGCCGACTGCGGCGGCAGTGGTCGCAGTGTCGGAACGTGTCGGCGCACAGCCCGCGAACAACGGGACGATCAAGGCTGCGATCAAGGCGAGGCGAATGACGGGACGATGCAATTTTCGGTCCGGAATGAAGGGCTGAACGGCGCCGCCCGCGATCGATGCCGCTATCGCGACCGGCATGCACGCCGCCGGCACGGTCGGCCAACGGCAGACTTCATGTTCCGCTTCCCGCTCATCGCACCCATGACGCGAACATGACGGTTGCGTCATGTCGGGTGTGTCCACACGGGGCCCGCTCGCGCCCCGCAATCTGACGCATTTTTCATCTCGCGATCACGATCACGCATGGCTGCTTTCGCATACTGGGTCCATGGTTCGCCACCCCGGCGGCCCTGATCAAGGAGAGCATTCAATGAAAAGCGCAAACCTCGCAGCATGGTTGGTCGTCGCCACGCTGTCGCTCGGCATGGCCACGCAGGCCGCATTCGCCCAGACGCAAACGCAGGGCAAGACCCGCACGCAGGTCGTCAATGAACTGAAGCAGGCGCAGCACGACGGCATCGTGCCGATCAGCAAGACGCAGTACCCGCCGACCGGCGAGCTCATCGCGCGCAACAAGGAGCTACACGAGATCTCGGTGCATGGCGGCGAGCAGAAGCCGCAGACCGACGACCACGACAGCCTGGCCGCGAAGCAATGATGCGCGGCCGCACGGGCGCCGGCAGCGCGCGCCGCGCGGCTGTCTCACCGCGAACGCGCAGGCGTGGCCGCGCGCGCTGTCAGGTGCGAGTAGCGGCCGGCCGCTCCGGTTCGGCCGGCCTTCGCGGAAAGCGCAGCCAGAAGGTCGTGCGGCGGCCCGGCTCGCTGTCGACGCCGCATTCGCCGCCGTGGTTGTCCATGATCGACCGGACGATCGCGAGGCCGAGCCCCGTGCCCGACGCCGAATTGTGCCGCGACGGATCGACGCGATAGAAGCGCTCGAAAATCCGCCCGACATGTTCCGCGGCGATGCCGGGCCCCGTATCCGACACGGCGATCGTCGTCGCGCCGCCCTGCTCGACGCAATCGATCGTCACGACGCTGCCGCGCGGCGCATAGGTCAGCGCATTCGACAGCAGGTTGCTCAACGCGCGCTGATACAGCGTCAGATCCGCGTCGACCCACGCGTGGCCGTCGACCTTCACGGTCACGCCTTCATCTTCCGCCAGCGGCTCGTAGTATCCGGCCACCCGCTCCGCCTCCTCGGCCGCATTCAGCCGCCGCACGCCGATCGACGTGCCGGCCTGTTCCGAACGCGCGAGAAACAGCATGTCCTCGATCATCCGCGACAACCGCTGGTATTCGTCGATGCTCGACTCGATCACGCTCCGGTATTCGTCCGCGCCGCGCGGTTGCGACAGCACGACCTGCGCGGCCGCCTGCAGGTTCGTGAGCGGCGTGCGCATGTCGTGCGCGAGATTCGACGAGAACTGGCTCAGCCGCGTGAACGATTCGTTCAGCCGTTCGAGCATCCCGTTGAACGCATGCTCGAGCTCCTTCAACTCGCCGGACGTATCGAGTTCCGGCAGCGGATGCGCGAGCCGGCTCGTCGACATCTGCTCGGCACGCGCCGCGAACCGCCGCAGCGGGCTCAGCCCGAGCGCCGCGATGCCGTACGCGATCGCGGCCGCGAGCACCACGCCGAACACCTCGATCACGACGATCGTGTAAGCATGCGTGCGCAACAGCAGCACGTCGGCGCTGCGATCGTACTGCACGGCGACGCGCACCACGGGCGCACCCGCGCCGGCGAGCGGTACGGCCGTCAGCAGGTACTGGTGCCGTGCGCCCGGCGGCACGACGCCGACCGGCACGCGCCCGGTGTTCATCGACAGCAGCGGCGCGTACGGGCGGAAGCCGGGCGTGCCGACGACGCGCGCGCCGCTGGCATCGAAGATCGCGAGGTCCATGTTCGGGTGACCGTGCAACTGGTCGATCCAGATGTCGGTGTCGCGCGCGACGTCGGCCGTCGTGCGCGCCTCGGCCAGGTGCGCCCCCAATGCGGCGGAAATGCCGGCCATCTGCTCGGCTGCCGTCGTTTCGACGCGATTGCTCAGCGCTTCGTACAGTGCGACGCCGCTCGACGCGAGGATCACCGACGTCGACAGGATGATCAGCGCGGTCAGCCGGCCGCGCAGCGTCCGCGGCAGCAGGCGCGCGATCATGCGGCCGCGCCGCCGCGCGCTTCGAGCACGTAGCCCATCCCGCGCACCGTGTGGATCAGCTTCGGTTCGTACGCGTCGTCGATCTTCGAGCGCAGCCGGCGGATCGCCGAATCGACGACGTTCGTGTCGCTGTTGAAGTTCATGTCCCACACCTGAGATGCGATCGTCGCGCGCGGCAGGATCTCGCCTTCGCGGCGCATCAGCAGCCACAGCAGCGCGAACTCCTTCGCGGTCAGCAGGATCGTGTCGCCCTGCCGCGTGGCCTTGCGGCGCGTCAGGTCGAGTTCGAGATCGGCCACGCGCAGCGTGTTCGAATCGCGCGGTTGGCCGCGCCGCAGGATCGACTTGATGCGCGCGGTCAGCTCGACGAAGTCGAACGGCTTCGCGAGATAGTCGTCCGCGCCGAGCTCGAGCCCCTTCACACGATCGCCGACGTCGTCGCGCGCGGTGAGGAACAGCACGGGCGTCGACTTGCTGCGCCGCAGGTTCTGCAGCAATGTCCAGCCGTCCTGCCCGGGCAGCATCACGTCGAGCACGAGCAGGTCGTACTCCTCCGTTTCGGCCTGATGCTGGCCCGTGATGCCGTCCTCGACCCAGTCGACGACGTAGCCGGCCTCGGTCAACCCCTTGCGCAGATACGCGCCCGTCTTCGGTTCATCCTCGACAATCAGAATTCGCATCACGCATTACCCTTGAAGAAACGCAGCCGGCGCATCATGCCCGCGCCGAACCCGCCGCGCAACGCCGCGCGCCACGACACCGCGTGGCTGACACGGTACAGCACCGGCAGCACCAGCAGCGTCAGCGCGGTGGACGACAGGATACCGCCGATCACGACCGTCGCGAGCGGGCGCTGCACCTCGGCGCCGGTGCCGGTCGCGAACGCCATCGGCAGGAAGCCGAGCGACGCGACCAGCGCGGTCATCAGCACGGGCCGCAGTCGCGTGAGCGCGCCGTCGCGCACCGCGGCGTCGAGCGGCACCCCTTCGTCGCGCAGGTTGCGGATGAACGAGATCATCACGAGACCGTTGAGCACGGCCACGCCGGACAACGCGATGAAGCCGACCGCCGCCGTGATCGACAGCGGAATCCCGCGCAGCCACAGCGACACGACGCCGCCGCTCAGCGCGAACGGAATGCCGGTGAATACGAGCAAGCCGTCCTTCACGTTGTTGAACATCACGAACAGCAGCACGAACACCATGAACAGCGCGAGCGGCACGACGAGCTTCAGGCGCTCGCTCGCGCTTTGCAACTGCTCGAACTGCCCGCCCCACGACACCCAGTAGCCGGCCGGCACGCGCACGTCCTGCTGCAACTGCTCGCGCGCATCGGCGACGAACGAGCCGACGTCGCGCCCGCGCACGTTCGCGCTGACGACCACCCGCCGCTTGCCGTCCTCGCGGCTGATCTGGTTCGGGCCGGGCGCCACGTCGATCGTCGCGAGCTCCGCGAGCGGCACGTACGGCGCCGCCGCGAGCGGCGCGCTGGCGCCGGCCGTCGGCGCGGGCAGCGCGATCGGCAGCCGCTTGATCGCCTCGATGTCGGTGCGCAGCTCGTCGGGCAACCGCACGACGATGTCGAAGCGGCGATCGCCCTGGAACAGCGTACCGGCCTTCTGCCCGCCGACGGCCGCGGCCACCGAATCCTGCAGGTCGGCGACGCTCACGCCGTAGCGCGCGAGCTTGTCGCGGTCGAGGTTGACGGTCAGCACCGGCAGGCCCGTGGTCTGCTCGACCTTCACCTCCGACGCACCCGGCACCTTCCGCAACGCGGCCGCGATCTGTTCGCCGGTCTGGTTCAGCACGGCCATGTCGTCGCCGAAGATCTTCACGGCGACGTCGCTGCGCACGCCCGAGATCAGTTCGTTGAAGCGCAGCTGGATCGGCTGCGAGAACTCGTAGGCGTTACCCGGCAGCTCGGCGAGCGCTTCCTCGATCTCGCTCACGAGCTGCTCGCGCGGCTTCTTCGGGTCGGGCCACGTATCGGCCGGCTTCAGCATGATGTAGCCGTCCGACAGGTTCGGCGGCATCGGGTCGGCCGCGATCTCGGCCGTGCCGGTGCGCGCGAACACGCGCTCGATCTCGGGGAAGCGCGCCTTCAGCGTCTTCTCGATCGACTTCTGCATCTCGACCGACTGCGACAGGCTCGTGCCGGGAATTCGCAATGCGGCAACGGCCAGGTCGCCTTCGTTGAGGCTCGGGATGAACTCGCTGCCGAGCCGCGTGGCGAGTCCGAGCGTGGCGAGCACGATCGCGCCCGCCCCGATCATCACGCGTGCCGGGCGCGTCATGAAACCGGCGAGCACCGGTTCGTACGCACGCCGCGCCCAGCGCATCAGCCGGTTCTCCTTCTCCTCGACCCGCTCGCCGATGAATAGCGCGACGGCTGCCGGAATGAACGTGACGGTGAGCACCATCGCGGCAGCGAGCGCCATCACGACCGTGATCGCCATCGGGTGGAACATCTTGCCCTCGACGCCGGTCAGCGCAAAGATCGGCAGGTACACGACCATGATGATCAGTTGCCCGAAGATCAGCGCGCGGCGCGCCTCCTGCGATGCGCCGAACACTTCGGCGAAACGCTCGTCGCGCGTGAGCGGCCGCCCGGCCGCCGCCTGCGCATGCGCGAGCCGCCGCACGCAGTTCTCGACGATCACCACCGCGCCGTCGACGATGATCCCGAAGTCGAGCGCGCCGAGGCTCATCAGGTTCGCGCTCACCTTCGCGTTGACCATCCCCGTGAAGGTCATCAGCATCGACAGCGGAATCACGAGCGCGGTGATCAGCGCCGCGCGAATGTTGCCGAGGAACAGGAACAGCACGGCGATCACGAGCACCGCGCCCTCGAGCAGGTTCTTCTTCACGGTCGCGACGGCCTTCTCGACGAGCACCGTGCGGTCGTACACCGGAATCGCGTTCACGCCGGCCGGCAGCGTGCGGTTCACGTCCTCCATCTTCGCGGCGACGGCCTTCGACACCGTCCGGCTGTTCGCGCCCATCAACATGAACACCGTGCCGAGCACGACTTCCTCGCCGTTCGACGTCGCGGCGCCCGTGCGCAGTTCGCGGCCGACGTCGACGACGCCGACGTCCTTCATCCGCACCGGCACGCCGCCGACGTTGGTCAGCACGATGTTCGCGATGTCGTCGACGGTGCGCGCCTGGCCCGGCACGCGCACGAGATACTGCTCGCCGCGCTTTTCGATGTAGCCGGCGCCGACGTTGTCGTTGTTGCGCTCGAGCGCCCGCACGACGTCGGCGAGCGTCAGCCCGTACGACATCAGCTTCGCCGGATTCGGCGCGACGCGATACTCCTTCACGTAGCCGCCGATCGAGTTGACCTCGGTCACGCCGCGCACGTTGCGCAGTTGCGGCCGCACGACCCAGTCCTGCAGCTCGCGCAGGTCGGCCGCCGTGTAGCGCGTGCCGTCGGGCTTGCGCGCATTGGCGTCGGCTTCGACGGTCCACAGGTAGATCTCGCCGAGGCCCGTCGACGTCGGGCCCATCGCGGGCGCGACGCCGGCCGGCAGCTTGTCCTTCGCTTCCTGGATGCGCTCGTTGACGAGCTGCCGCGCGAAGTAGATGTCGGTGCCGTCCTTGAAGATCACGGTGACCTGCGACAGCCCGTAGCGCGAGATCGAACGCGTCTGTTCCAGCCCCGGCAGCCCGGCCATCGCGGTCTCGACCGGATAGGTGATGCGCTGCTCGGCCTCGAGCGGCGAGTAGCCGGGCGCGGACGTGTTGATCTGCACCTGCACGTTCGTGATGTCGGGCACCGCGTCGATCGGCAGCCGCTGGTAGCTGAACACGCCCAGCGCGGCCACGGCCGCGATCGCCAGCATCACGAGCCAGCGGTGCGCGATCGCAAAGCGGATCAGGCGCTCAAACATGTCGGGATTCCTTGAAACGGGGTACGGTCGCACGCGCCGGACGCGCTGCGCGGCCGGTCAGGCGGCGGATCGGAAAGCGCGCCGCATATCGGGCCGCCAGTCGCGCCACGGCGCACGCGTATTGCTGCTCATTCATGTTCCGCGCTCCCCTTGCCGAGTTCGGCCTTCAACACGAAGCTGTTCGTCGCCGCGTATTCCTGGCCCGGCTCGAGCCCCTTCAGCACTTCGGTCGCGCGTTCGTCGCGCCGCCCCGTTTCGACGGCCTGCGCGACGAAACCCTTCGGCGAACGCACGAACACCGCCGGCGCGCCGTCGACGTCCTGCAGCGCGTCGCTCGCGACCGCGAGCGGCACGCCCTGGCGGCCCGCGTCGACCGACACGTTTACGAACATCCCCGGGCGCCACACGCCGTCGGGGTTCGGCAGCACGACGCGCGCCGGCGCGGTGCGCGTCTGTTCGCCGAGCAGCGAGCCCACGTACGCGATCGGGCCGCTCGAACGCGATTCGAACGCGGTCGCGCTGACGGTCGCATCGCGGCCCACGCGCACGTCGTTCAGCCGCTGCGCCGGCACGGCCATCTCGGCCCACACGGTCGACAGGTCGGAGATCACGAACATGCTCGCATCGGCGGCGATCGCCTCGCCGGGCGTCGCATGCTTCTCGACGATCGTGCCGGCGAACGGCGCACGCAGTTCATACCGGTTCAGCGCGCCCGCGCCCGCCGGCGCGTTCAGCGCGGCGAGCTTCTGTCGCGCGTTCTGCACGGCGATCTCGGCCTCGCGCAACTGCACCTGCGCCTGCTGATAATCCTGTTCGGCCGAGATGCGCTCCTGCCACAGCGTGCGTTCGCGCTCGTAGGTTGCGCGCGCACCCGACAACCGGCGCTCGGCCGTCAGCAGTTCGCTGCGGCGGTCCGCCAGATCGGTGCTCGCGATCACGGCAAGCACCTGCCCCTTCGCGACGTTCTGCCCGAGCGACACCGATACCTGTTCGACGATGCCGGCCACACGCGGCACCACGTGCGCGGTGCGATCCTCGTTGAACTTGATCTCGCCCGGCAACTGGAACGGCGTCGCGATCTGCGCGGGGCCGGCCTTCGCGAGCGCGATCTTCGACGTCGCCAGTTGCGCGTCGGTCAGCGCGACCGCGCCGTCGGCGCGCGCGAACGGGAACGATGCGGCGTCGTTGCCCGCCTTCACGTCGATCGTCGCATCGAATACGTGCGGCTTCGCGATCGACTGCGCGGACACGAATTTCTGGCCGGCCGCGTCGAACCGCAGCGGCTCGTGCGTGCGGTCGTACCGCACCAGCGTGCCGGACACGGTCACGCCGTGGGTCGCGGGCTTGCCGTCGACGAACGGATAGACGACGAGCCGCGCATCGCCGGGCTTTTCCGTCATCACGATCTCGACGGACAGCCTGCCGCGCTTGAGCACGACACCGCCGTGCGCGCCGGCGCCGTCGGCCGCCTGGGCGGATTCGGCGGCCGTCGGCGCCGATGCGCCGCTCCCGCCCCGCGCGACGGCGAGCGCGCCGAGCACGATTCCTGCGCCGCCGAGCACGGCTGCCGCAATGATGAAAATTCTGCTGCGTGACATGGTGATCCTTCAGTCAAGAGGGGCGCTCATTGCGCGCGGGCAGCGAGCGGCGTGCCGACGAGCCGGTCGATATCGGCACGGGCCGTATGCGCGTCGGCGAGCGCACGGACGTATTGCGACTGCCCCTGGAACAGCGTGCGCTGCGCGTCGAGCACGTCGAGGAAGCTGAACTTGCCGAGTTCGTAGCCGCGCGACATCGCGTCGAGCGCGACGCGCGCGGCCGGCAGGATGTCGGACTTCAGCCGCTGCGCTTCCTGCTCGGCAGCCGCGAAATTCGCGTACGCCTGCGTCAGTTCAAGCCGCAGCCGCGTGCGTTCGCGGTCGAGATCGGCGCTCGCGCGCTCGGCCTTGTGCGTCGCCTCGAGCAGCGCGCCCTTGTTCGTGTTGAACAGCGGAATCGGGATCGACACGCCGACCACCGCCTGGTTGTCGGGCACGCCGCCCGTGGTCACGCGCTTCACGCCCGCGCTGACGGTCACGTCCGGAATGCGGCGCGCGCGCTCCAACGACACGGCCGCGTTCGAGCGCAGCATTTCGGCACGCGCGATTCGCGCGAGCGGCGCATCGTCGAGCCGCGCGATGAGCGCGGACAGCGGCTCGACCGACGGTACGGCTTCGAGATCGCCGAGCACCGCAAGCGGGGCGTTGCGCGCTTCGCCCATCACCGCGTTCAGCTTCTCGCGCGCAACGTCGACACGGCCGCGCGCGGTCACGACTTCGATCTGCACGCCGGCCGCCGCCACCCGGGCCTTGGTCGCCTCGACCGGCGACACCTTGCCGGCCTGCGCGCGACGGGCCGCCAGATCCGCGGAGCGCGCGGCGATAGCGGCCGATTCCTCGGTCACCTGAAGTTGACGCTGCGCGGCGAGCAGCCCGTAGAAGGCTGCGATCACGTCGGCGCGCACCGCCGCGCCCTGCTCGTCGAGCGACGCGCTGGCCGATTCGCTGCCGTACGATGCGACGTCGAGCCGTGCGCGACGCTTGCCGCCGAGTTCGATCGTCTGGTTGATCAGCGCGGTCGACGTGCGTTCCGCTCGGCTGAAACCTTCCTGCAGGAACGACACTTCGGGGTTGGGCCGCGCGCCGGCCTGCATCAGTGCGCCGGCCGATGCATCGACATCCGCGCGCGCGCCGCGCAGCGCCGGGTTGTTGCGGGCGGCGACGGCGAGCGCGTCGGCAAGCGTCAATGACGACGCAGGACGTGCGCCGGATGGCGGTGCGCCGATCGGGGCGGCAGCAGCCGGAGCCGTGGCCGGCCCCGGCGACAGCGATGGCTGCGCATGAGCCGTCGCGGCCATCGCGAATACGGCGGCCACGGCGAGGTTGAGCTTGAACATGTTCGGTTCTGCGGTAACGGTTTGCGACCGATGCTACGGACCGGCCGCAGTGCGAACATGAGGCGAAGATGATATTTCCGTCATGTTGGGCGCAACCGTACGCAGACGTGCGGTGCCCTGCGGGGACGGCGTCCCCTCTCGACGATCAGGAAGATGCGGTGAGCGCGCGGCACGATGGCCGCACGAAAGAATGCAGACGTTCGGAAATGCGACACGCGCGGGCCATACGCCCCGCGCGCGAATCAGGTGACGTGCTGCTTTCCCCGCCGCCGCTGCACGAGCCAGTCCAGCAACTGCCGCCCGTCGCGTTCGCCGAACCACCTCGCGTGCCCGATCAGGTAACCGTCGTACGCCACGTCGACGATATCGGGCGCGTTGACGATACAACCGAAATACGCGACTTCCGACAGCGCGAACTCCGTATGTACGATCGGCAGCAGCGCGACCAGCGCCGCATATGCGTCGTCGCTCAGCGGTTCGAGCGATTCGTAGCCGTCGAGCAACGCGTCGATCTGCTCGTATTCGATGCGCCGCGCATCGGCCGGCGCCATCCAGTCGACCGTGTTGCGCTCGATCGCGAGCGCGAGGTCCATCACGGCGCAAGTACGATCCGACAAGCCGAAGTCGAGCACGGTCCGCACCTGCGCGCCGGGCCCGGCGTCGGCCCACAGCAGGTTCGACGCATGCCAGTCGCCATGCGTCCACAGCGGCGGCAACGCAGGCAGCAGCGGCACGAGGCGCGCGTGATACGGGCCGATCGCGTCGGCTACGTCGCCGCGCCAGTCGCGCGCGCCGAGCGCCCTGACGAGCAACGGTTGCGCCGTGACCCAGCGTTCGAGCGCACCGACAAGATCGCTCGACGACAACACGCGAAAACTCGACAGCAGCGGGCGAACCGGCCGCGCCGGCGCATCGTAGCCGGCCGACGCGCGATGCAGCTCAGCGAGCGCGCGGCCGGCCGCATACGCATGCGAAGGATGCGTGAACGGCTTCCACGACATCACGCCGCGATACGCGTCGACACCCGGCGCGACCACGTGCACTTCATACGTCCAGTCGCCGGATGCGAACGCGGTTGCGCCGTCGCGACCGGCGAGCACGTCCGCCACCGGCACGCCGTGTGCGCGCAGATGCGCGATGAAGCGATGCTCTTCCTCGAGCCCCGCGACGTCGCGCAGGCTCGCATGATGACGCTTGACGAACAGCGCGCGCTCGTCGGTCGTGCGCACCAGCACGGCCGCCGAGAACGGCCGCGGGCTGTGCCACGTGAGGCGCGCGGGCGCGCCGGCGCCATCGATCCGCGCGAGCACGGCCGCGACTTCGTCGTGCGTGATCAGCGGCCAGTCGCGTTCGGCCTGTTCGCCGTCGACGCCGAACTGCGGCGGCGCGACCTCGCGCGCCTGCGCGGCGTCACGCGATGCCGGCGCATCCGGTTCGAGGGGAAATGACATGAACGACGTAGCTCCGTGGTTGAATCGGCTGCGAATCAGCCGGCCGGGCTCGCGCTCGCGCGCAGCGTCGCGGCCGTGCGGCTCCAGTCGCGCCAGCCGACCACGGCCAGCCCGATGAACAGCGCATAGAGCCCGGCCGTCAGATACAGCTCCTTGAACACGAACATCCCGACGTACACGACGTTCACGACGATCCACAGCCCCCACGACGCGATGTAGCGCCGCGCCGTCCAGTATTGCGCGACGAGGCTGAACGCGGTCAGCGACGCGTCGACGAACGGCAGCGCCGCATCGGTCCAGCGCGCCATCATCCCGCCGAGCAGCGCGCTGCCGACGACGGCCGCGACCAGGTCGGGCAGCATTTGCATCGGGCGCACGCCGGTGACTGGCGCGACATCGCCGGCAGGCGCCGCCTTGCCGTCGGCACCGCCGTCGGCCTCGCTCGCCCGCTGCGCGAGCCAGCGCTGCCAGCCGTACACCTGCAGCACCGCGAACGCGCCCTGCAGCAGCATGTCCGAGTACAGTTTCGCGTCGAAGAAGATCCAGCCGTACAGCGCGACCGACGCAAGGCCGACCGGCCAGCACAGCATGCGCCGCTTCGCGGTCAGCCAGATCGCGAGCGCGCTGACGATCACGCCGGCGATTTCGAGTGGGGACATCGTCCGTGCTCTCCTGGTGGGCTGCCGGGGCCGCGCGTCATGCGCCCGTTTCCGGCCGATCAGAAATCATAGGTCAACGACACGCGCGCGGTGCGCGGCGCACCCGGGAACAGGTACGCATCGCCCTGCTGCTCGCCTGCGTCGCGCCAGTAGAACTTGTTGAACAGATTGTCCACCGACACGCGCAACACCGTGCGATGGCCGCCGATCTTCGTCGTATAACGCGCGCCGAGATTGAACACGAACCACGACGGCACGCGCGCGGTACCCTCTTCGTTCGCGTTGCGCGCCGCGCTGTACTCGACGCCGCCGAGCACGTTCAGGCCCGCGACGTCCGGCACCGCGTAGTCCGCATACAGCGACGCGCGCAGCGCGGGCACGTTGATGATCTGATGCCCTTCGTAGGCCGGCGACCCCGAATCGTATGCGCGGGCGCGAATCGCCGCGACGCTGGCCGTCAGCCCCAATCGTTCGGTCACGCGCCCGGCCGCGCCGAGCTCGATCCCCTGGTGCCGCTGCGTACCGCGCTGCACGAACGTATAGGACGATCCCGACGCGTCGGGATCGGCGAACTGGAACGGCTTGCTGATCGAGAACACGGCGGCCGTGAGGCTCAGCCGGTCGAGCCAGTCGTATTTCGCGCCGACTTCGATCTGGTGCGATTCGACGGGCGGCAGGAACGCGTACGCGTTGGTCGCGCGCACGGGCGCCTGGTCGCCGAGCGACAGCGCCTTGCTGTACGACGCATACAGCGACAGCACGTTCACCGGTTTGTAGACGAGCGCGACCTGCGGCAGGAACACCGAGCGGTCGGTGTGCGTCGTCTCGCCGTCGAGGCTGCTCCAGCTGCGCTGGCGCAGCAGCACTTCCTTGCCGCCCGCGAGCACCTGCCAGTGTTCGCCGAGGCTGATGCGGTCGAGCCCGAACACGCCGTACTGCCACGCATCGAGGCGTGGATACGACGGCCCGGGCGAATTCGGCGACGGCGGGAACGTCAGGTCCGGCCCGTAGATATTCTCGCTACCCACGTAGTCGTACACGGCGTCCGCCATGCTCACGACGCGGCGCTGCACGCTTACGCCGAGCGTCAACTCGTGCCGCAGCGGCCCCGTCGCGAACTTGCCCGTCGTGACCGCGCGCAGATCGTCGTTGCGCCGGTATTCGCCGGGGCTGCGGAAGTCGTACACGTCGTAGTCGCCGTTCGCGCCGAAGAAGAACGGCGACGTCGCACCGGCCGCGCAGCTTGCCGCATACGAACAGCCGTACGCGAACGCGCTGTTGTCGTCGATCATCGTGCGGCTGCGGCCGGCGGCGATGTACGCGTTCCAGTCGTCGTTGAACCGATAGTCGAAACGCGCGTTCAGGTTCAGCGCGTCGGTCGTCACCGGTTTCGCCCACGGCTGCGTGCCGAGCGCTTTCGACGTCGTCTTGACCGACGGCACGACGGTGCCGCCGAGCAACTGGTAGCCGGGCGCGGAACGCTGGATCCACTGCTGGAATTCGGCGTTGAGCTGCAGGCTCGCGCGCGGGCTGATGTCCCAGTCGGCGGCGATCGACCCGAACGTGCGCCGCCCGTTCGTGCCGTCGATATAGGAGTGCATGTTCTCCTTCGCCGCATTGATCCGGAACCCGAACTGATGGTCGGCACCGAAGCGGCGGCCAATATCGACGGCCGCCGACGTCGAGCCGCGGCTGTCGACGCCAGCTGTCACGCTCGCGACGTTCGCGGAGCGCTTCGTCACGAAGTTGATCACGCCGCCCGGCGCGACGATGCCGCTATCGATGCCCGCGAGCCCTTTCAGGATCTCGACGCGCTCCTTGTTCTCGAGCGGCACGTTCTGCTCGCCGGACACCGTCAGCCCGTCGATCCGGATCGCGCTCGCGAGATCGACCGGAAAACCGCGGATCGCGAAGCCTTCGAAATAGCCGACCGGCGCATAGTCGTTGACGACCGACGCATCGTTGCGCAAGACGTCGCTCAAGCGCTTCGCCTGCTGATCGTCGATCAGCGCGCGCGTGATGACGTTCACCGACGCGGGCGTGTCGCGCAGCGGCGCGTCGTCGAACCCCGCGACCGACGCTTCGCGCGCCCGCAGCGGGTGGCCGCGCTCGCCGCTCACCGTGATCGCGGGCAGCGTCGCGCTGCCGGCCGCGTCCGCGCCCGATGCGGGCGTGTCGCCCGGAGCCGCGGCGGCCTGCGCCGCGAAAAGCGTGACACCGAGCCCGACGCCGAGCCCGACCGTCGCGCGCCGCCGCCGTGCGCGTACCGCTGTTGTTCTATTCACCGTCATTGTTCTGGATGGAAAACTCGCCACTCGACCCTGTCGAAACCCGTTACGAAGCTGCAAATCGTGCGCCCGCGAACGCCGCCGCGCCCGTCGCCGGACGCATGCGTCGATACGATATTCATCAGACGAACCGGACGATACAGCGCGCAAGCGGGCAGACCGATCGGAAACACGCAGGATGGGACATCGGATTCGGATGACGCGCCGGAAACCGACGCAGCGGCCGACAGGTTCGTCGAGGGCGGGTCGGAAGGCCGGCTGCATCGCGCGGTCGTCATGCGGGGGACGCTTCGAACGCCCCGGTGCGGGCGGCGGACACTGGCGCCGGCCGTTCAACGGAACGGCGGCGTGCCCGGCTCGCGCGACATCGCGGCGTGGCGCGCATTTTACCCCGGGCGGGGCGAAGGGCCGCGGAACCGGGCGGAACGGGGAACAGGAGACAGGAAAGGCGGGAACGGGAACAAGCGGCTCGGGCAGCGCGACAACGGCGGCAATGCGGTCGCGATGCGCGTCGTGCGTGCCGGCCTCCGGCGCCGGCGTCGTATGCGCCGGTCGAGCGGCCTGAAACCGGAGCGGAGAAAGCGGCCCGCTACCGGTTCGCCGGCCGTTCGCTCAAAAGCCCTGCATCGTCACGGTCGGATCGACGACCAGATGCACGACGCCGTAAATCACCGCGCCAACCAGCAGCGCAAGCAAAATCGCGACGAACGGCAACAGCGTGAAGTTGGCGTTCGCGAGATCGGTCGCGTGCGCCTTGCTGTTGCGCACGCCGAAAAAACTCCACAGGACCAGGCGGACCATGCCGAGCAGTTTCATGATGAGCTCCTTTCATCGAATCGGTTGACGCTATCGTCGATCCGGACGGCATCCGAAAAAAGAAGCAGTTGCGCGCGCTTTTCGCGCAGCAGGCGATCTGCGGCGGCATGTCGCACACGCGTCAGCAGTCGAGCACGAGCGGCTCCCTGGCCCCTTGCGCGGGCCGCGCGACACACGGCAGCGCGCAGCCGGGTTCGATCGCCGCATCGGGCGCTCGCTCGTAGTCGACCGCGCCGGACAGCACGCGTGTCGCGCACGTGCCGCACGAACCGGAGCGGCATTCGGACGGCACGCTCACGCGCTGCCCTTCCGCGAATTCGAGCAGCGTGCCGTCGGCGGGCGTCCACGCGGCCTCGCGCCCCGCGCGCCGAAATACGACCGGCACGCCTGCCGCCGCGGGCGTGGCAGCCGCGCGGGTCGCACTGCGCGAGACGCTCGACGGCCCGAATGCCTCGAAGCGGATGCGCTCGTCCGGCACGTTCAGCGCGCGCAGCCCGTCGTACAGGTCGCGCATGAACGCCGCCGGCCCGCACAGGTAGAAATCGTAATCGTCGAACGAAAGGAGCCGCTTCAGTTGCGCGACGTCGATCCGGCCGGCCCGCGCGGCCGAGCGTTCGTCAGGACGACTGTCGAACCAGTGAAGCGACATGCGTGCATCGGCGGCCGCGATGCGCGCCAACTCGGCGGCGAACGGCCGGTCGGCCGCTTCGCGCGCGCCGTGCACGAACACGATGCGGCGCGACGGCGTATCGTCGGCCAGTGCGCGGCGCAGCATCGCGACCATCGGCGTGATGCCGATACCGGCCGACACGAGCACGGCCGGCCGCGGGCTCGCGAGATCGAACGTGAAACGGCCGCGCGGCATCTGCGCATCGAGCGTCATGCCGGCCTGCGCGTGGTCGTGCAGCCACGCCGATACGCGTCCTTCCCGCTTCACGGTGATCCGGTAATGCGCGCCGCCCGGTGCGTCGGACAGCGTGTAGCTGCGGATCGTCGGTGCATCGCTGCCCGGCAGCGCGATGCGCAGCGTCAGGTGCTGCCCGGCTTCGTACGCAGGCAATGCGCCGCCATCCGCGGGTTCGAAATGGAACGACCGGATCGCGCGCGCTTCGTCGACGATTTTCGCGATCCGCAGCGGCCGCCATGCGGGCGCCTTTACCGGCGCGGCCGCGGACGGCACCGGTCCGGCCGTTGCCGGCGCGGGACCCGACGCCGCCGCCATCGCCGCGAACTGCGGCGCACGCTCGACCGCCGACCACCGGAACGGCAGCACCGCCCGCATGCGCCGCACTTCCCGCACATGAAACCGCACGACGCGCTGCGCGCCGTCGAACGACGCGACGACCGGCCCGTCCCACACGATCTCCGCGTGCGCGGCGACATACAGCAAATCGCCGCTTTCGAAATCGATGAACAGCAGCCCCGCGCGCGGATCGTGCCGCAGGTTGCCGAGCGTATTGAAGAACCGATTGCCGCTGAAATCCGGCGTGGTCAGCGTGCGCGCATCGTCGACGCGCACGAAGCCCGGCATCCCGCCGCGATGCGACACGTCGGCGCCGCGCGCCGCACCGGCCTGCGCCGACGTGTTCGCGCTCGCGACGAAGAACGTGTCGGCCTGCGCGAGCAGCGCACGATCCGCGTCGCTCAGCGCATCCGACACGTCGGGCGCGACGGCGGCCCCGACCTCCCGCGCGACGAAAGTCGGCTTGCGGCCCTGGATGTATTTCGCGCAGTTGCCGAAGCTCTGCTCGACCGCGATCGTCAGCGCATCGCCGTCGACCGCGCGCACGACGCCGTTCACGCGATTGCGGCGCCGCGTATCGAATTCGATGCCGAGCCCGCCGAGCGGCGCGCCCGCGTGCCATGCGCCGGCGAGCGGATCGCCCGGCAGCGCGGGCGCCGCGATGCGCAGCGTGCGCGGGTCCGGCGACGTGACGAAACCCGGCGCACCGGCCCGCAGCGTCGCCCACGGCTGGCCGTGCGCATCGACGCCGCCGAGCACGAAGAACGGCAGTTGCGCGAAAAACGTCCGGTGCTGGTCCGGCATGAAGCGCCGGATCCCGCGCCGGCCGGCCGCGCCCGCCGCGTCCGCCACGCCTGCGCGCTGCTGCACGGCAAGCTCGCCCGCGTGAAACGGCGCGGTATCGAGTTCCCACCCCGGTACGACGGCGGTCGGCGCGTTCATCTCGTTCTCCGTGGACAGATGCGTTGGCGGCAGGCGTTACGCGGCGAGCAGGCCCGCGCGCGTCGTCGGCATCGCGACGAAACCCGGCAGCGCCTCGATACGCGCCAGCCACGCGCGCACGTGCGGATACGGTTCGAGCGACACGCCGCCTTCCGGTGCGTGCGCGATGTACGTGTACGCGGCGACGTCCGCGATCGTCGGCTGCGCGCCGGCCGCGAACGGCTTGCCGGCCAGCTCGCGATCGATCACGTCGAGCACCTTCGCGGCCGTACGCTTGGCCGCTTCCGCGTCGAGTTGCGCGCCGAACACGGTCACGAGCCGCGCGGCCGCGGGGCCCGACGCGATCGGGCCGGCCGCGTACGACAGCCAGCGCTGCACGACGGCCGCGCCGACCGCGTCGTCCGGCAGCCAGTGTGCGTCGCCGTAGCGCTTCGCGAGATACACGAGGATCGCGTTCGAATCGGCGATCACGGTGCCGCCATCGTCGATCACCGGCACCTGCCCGAGCGGATTCAACGCGAGAAACGCCGGTTCGCGTTGCGCGCCGGCCGCAAGATCGACGTCGATGGTCTTCGACGGCAACCCGAGCAGCGACAGGAACAACCGGACACGGTGCGCGTGCCCGGACAACAGGAACGAATAAACGCGGATCGGCGAGGCAGGCTTGCTGGCGGCAGACATGGAAACACTCCGGAATCTCGCGTCGCCGGGAATCGGCGACGAACGGCTCCAGCGTAGCGCTCGCCGTTCGTCTCCATAAGACGGATAATCGCGGAAACATTATCCGCTTGCATAGGACAATCGACGATGGCTGATCTGCGCGACGTGAACCTGAACCGGCTGGCGATCTTCGTCGCGGTGGTGGAGGCCGGCTCGCTGACGGCCGCGGCCGAGCGGCTCGGCCTTGCGAAGACGGTCGTCAGCACGCACATGCAGCGCCTCGAATCCGAGGTCGGCGCGAATCTGCTGGTGCGCACGACGCGGCGGCTGAGCGTGACCGACGCCGGACGCGTGTTCTACGACGCGTGTCGCGACATCGTGCGCGCCACCGAAGCCGCGCTCGACGCGGTGTCGTCCGACGCCGGGCCGCTGCGCGGCACGCTGCGCGTGAGCGTGCCCATCGACTACGGCGCGCTGGTCGTCGCGCCGGCCGTGGTCGCGCTGCGCGACCGGCATCCGGCGCTCGCGGTCGAACTCGTCGCGAACGACCGCGTGGTCGATCTCGTCGCGGACAACCTCGACGTCGCGATCCGCATCGGCCGCCTCGCCGATTCGAACTATCGCGCGGTGCAGCTCGGCACGTACGAGAAATGGCTGGTCGCGAGCCCGGCGTTCGTCGCGCGGCACGGGCTGCCGCGCGATCCGGATGCGCTCGCCGCGCTGCCGTTCGTGATGTTGTCGTCGCTGCCGCGCCCGCATACGCTCGAACTCGATCACGTGCGAGGCGGCCGCGCGTCGGTGCGCTGCGTCGCGCCGGTCGTGTCGAATACCGCGACCGCGTGCCGCGCGATCGTGCTCGCGGGCGGCGGCTTCGGGCTGCTGACGGATTTCTCGGCCGCGGACGACGTCGCGACCGGCCGGCTCGTGCGGCTGCTGCCGGGCTGGCGCACGGCGCCCGCCGGGATTCATGCGGTGTTTCCGTCGACGCGGCTGCCGTCGCCGAAGGTACGGGCGTTTGTCGATGCGATGAAGGCGAGGCTCGGGGTGACGGCGGCGGCACCGATTACGCGGCGCGCAAGTTCGAAACCACGGAGGGCGGGATCGTGAAACGAGGAAGAATGGCGATCGCGCTCAATGAGCGACCACAAGCCGCCTCATCAGCAAGGACTTCAGATCCCTGCGCGTATCGCAAACGATATGCACGTGAATGGTGTCGCCTCGCACGTCATAAATGATGCGGTTCATTCCGGCAATGACTTCGCGATACTGACCGAGGCTGATATTCGCGAGTTCATCAGGAATCCTGCCGTGATTCGGAAAAGCGCGAATCGATGCAATGGCGTCCTTGATCTGCCGGTAGCTCGTTTGCCAGGTAGCCGAACCGAAATTCGATACGAGATAGCGCTTCAACCTCTTCAGATCTTCTTCCGCCGAACGAAGAACGACAACCCGCAGTGTCATTGATCGTCGTCCTTGTCGAGGTCCGCAAAGACATCCTCGACTGGACGGAAGTGGCCCTGCTCGATCTCCCGATTGCCGAGTGCAAGCAGCCGAAGAAGCGCAAGCGTCTCTTCATGCTCCTCATACGACTTGACGTCCATGACAACGAGCTTCGCCTCTCCGTTCTGGGTAATCAGCATCGGCTCGCGGCTTTCCGAGATGTCCCTGACGATATCGGCGGCGTGGCTCTTGAGATAGCTGATGGGCTTGACCTGGGTAGAGAATTTCATGGAACACGTCCTGTGCCAGTCCATAACAAGACTGATTATAGTCCGAATTTGGTCTCGTCCGGCCAATGAGCCCCGTTTTCCCGCGCGTCCCTAGTCGCGCGCCTGCAACGTCCCCAGCAGCACCTTCCTGCAACTGGAAATCATCAGTGCCTCCGGATCGCGATAGTCGGTCAGCAGCCACGCCGCGCCGACGTTCGTCATTGCGCCCACCAGCGCGAGCCCGATCAGCCGCTGCTCACTGCGCTCGCCAGGCGTCGCGGCCTCGCCCGGCGCGCCAATCGCCATGATCAGCTTGCCGAAGTCGATCAGCATGCGCTGATACGTCATGTCGGTATCCGCGCTCACGCCCATCACCTCGAGCAGCAGCACGCGCGCCGCGCACGGGTCGCGCAAAAACGCGAAGAACGCCGCGAGCCCCGCGTCGACGCGCTCCCGCAGATCGCCGCCGCGCGCGGCGACCGCCTGCGCGACCGCGTCATGCAACTGCTGCGCGTGATGCAGGTAGGTGCAGCGCAGCAAATCCTCGGTGCTGTCGAACGCCGCATAGAAATAGCGGTCGTTCAGCTTCGCTGCCTGGCAGATCGACCGCACGGTCGCCTTGCGAAAACCCACCGTACCGAACACGCGCGTCGCCGCGCGGATCAACGCGTCGCGCCGCTCGGCGGCCCGTACCTCGGGCGCCACGCCGCCATACGACCGGCCCCTTCTTTCCGTTTCGAGTGCTTTCTCCATTCCGCTATTTGACATCAGGACACCCGAAAACTAAAGTGGTGACGAACAACACCACAATAGATGCGCCGCCGGTACAGCGCAAGCGGAACGGGAGGAACGACGGATGAAGGGATTTTCCGGCAAGGTCGCCGCGATCACGGGCGCCGGTTCGGGCATGGGCCGCAGCCTCGCGGTGGAGCTTGCGCGGCGCGGCTGCGAGGTCGCGCTCGCCGACGTCAACGATGTCGGGCTCGCCGGCACGGCGGCCGCCTGCGCACGGCACAGCGTGCGCGTGAGCACGCGGCGGCTCGACGTCGCCGATCGCGACGCGGTGTTCGCGTGGGCCGAGTTCGTGCGCGCCGAGCACGGCAAGGTCAACCTGATCTTCAACAACGCAGGCGTGTCGCTGGCCGCCAGCGCCGAAACCGCGCGCCTCGCCGATCTCGAATGGATCGTCGGCATCAATTTCTGGGGCGTCGTGCACGGCACGCAAGCGTTCCTGCCGCATCTGCGCGCGTCGGGCGACGGCCATGTCGTCAACACGTCGAGCCTGTTCGGGCTCGTCGCGATGCCGACGCAAAGCGCGTACAACGCGACCAAGTTCGCGGTGCGCGGCTTCACCGAGGCGCTGCGGATGGAACTCGAACTCGACGGCGCGCCGGTGAGCGCGACGTGCGTGCATCCGGGCGGCGTCGCGACGAGCATCGTCGATGCTGGCCGCGTCGACACCAGCATCCACGCGCTGACGGGCCAGGACGAAGCGACCCATCGCCGCCAGGCCAACCGCCTGATCAACGCGACGACGGCCGACGAGGCCGCGCGGCAGATCCTCGCAGGCGTCGAGCGCAATGCGCGCCGCGTGCTGGTCGGCGCCGACGCGCGCCGGCTCGACCGGATCGCGCGGCTGCTCGGCGCCGGTTACCAGTGGCTGATGCTGCGCCATGTGCGCCGCGCTCGCGCACGCAACCTCGAACGCGCCCACGCTCCGGCCGCGCGCCCGACCACGCCGACCCAGGACCCCGCATGATCTCGACGACGACCGACCGGCGCGACGCGCCGCCCGCCCCCGACGCCCGCCGCGACAGTGACGAAAACCGCGACCTCGACGTGCTGATCGTCGGCGCAGGCCTGTCCGGCATCGGTGCCGCGTATCACCTGAAGCAGCGCTGCCCGCATGCGAGCGTGGCGATCGTCGAGGCGCGCGACGCGATCGGCGGCACCTGGGACCTGTTCCGCTATCCGGGCGTTCGTTCGGATTCCGACATGTTCACGCTCGGCTACAGCTTCCGCCCATGGCATAGCGAGAAGGCGATCTCCGACGGCCAGACGATCCTCGACTACATCCGCGACACCGCGCGCACCTACGGCATCGACAAGACGATCCGCTACGGCCGGAAGGTCGTCGCGGCCGACTGGGATTCGAGCCGCGCGCGCTGGACGGTACGCATCGAGCGCACGCAAAACGGCGCGACCGACACGCTCGTCTACACCTGCCGCTTCCTGTTCATGTGCAGCGGCTACTACGACTACGACGCAGGCTACCTGCCCGACTGGGCCGGCATGGACACGTTCGAGGGCAAGCTCGTGCATCCGCAGCACTGGCCGAAGGATCTGTCGTACGCGAACCGGCGCGTGGTCGTGATCGGCAGCGGCGCGACGGCCGTGACGCTCGTGCCGTCGATGGCGGCCGACGCGCGGCACGTGACGATGCTGCAGCGCTCGCCGACCTACATCGTGTCGCTGCCCGCGCGCGACCGGATCGCGAACGCGCTGCGCCGCGTGCTGCCGTCGCGGCTCGCGCACCGGCTGGTGCGCGTGAAGAACGTACTGCTCACGATGTACCTGTACAACGTGTCGCGCCGCAAGCCCGAGCAGACGAAGAAGTTCATCATCCGCGCGGCCCGCAAGCAGCTCGGCCCCGACTTCGACGTCGCAAAGCACCTGACGCCGCGCTACATGCCGTGGGACCAGCGCGTGTGCCTCGTGCCGAACGGCGACCTGTTCAAGGCGATCCGCGCGGGCCGCGCGTCGATCGTCACCGACGAGATCGAGCGCTTCACGCCGACCGGCCTCCGGCTGAAGGGCGGCCAGCAGCTCGACGCGGACGTGATCGTCACCGCGACCGGGCTGAAGGTGAAGATGCTCGGCGGCGCGCGCGTGACGGTCGACGGCCGCGTGGTCGATTTGCCCGAGACGGTGTCGTACAAGGGCATGATGTACAGCGACGTGCCGAACCTCGCGTCGTCGTTCGGCTACACGAATGCGTCGTGGACGCTGAAGGCCGAGCTGATCGCGCGCTACGTGTGCCGGCTGCTCAACCACATGCGCGCGAACGGGTACGACACGTGCGTGCCGCGGCTCGGCGCGGGCGATCTCGGCGACGTGCCGGCGGTCAACCTGAGCTCCGGCTACATCCAGCGCGCGGCCGGCATCCTGCCGAAGCAGGGGCGCCGCAAGCCGTGGAAGTTCCACCAGAACTACGTGCTCGATCTCGCGTCGCTGAAATTCAGCGCGCTCGCCGATTCCGCGATGCATTTCGAACGCCGCGCCACAACCGGCCCGGCCGCCACCGCGCCGGCTGCCGAACCCGCACTCGAAACCCGCTGAGGCCGACATGACCCCTACGCTCCATCTGATCCAGAACGTCCTGCTCGGCGTCGTCGCGGCGCTCGCCGCGCTCGCGCTGTTTTCCGCTTACGTGGCCCGTCGCGTGACGCGCGCGTTTCCGCCTGAAGGCCGCTTCGTCGACATCGACGGCGACCGCATCCACTACGTCGAATACGGCAACGGCCCGCCGATCGTGTTCGTCCACGGGCTCGCGGGGCAATGGCGCAATTTCGCGTACCTGCCGCTCGCGCGGCTCGCGCAGCAGCATCGCGTGATCCTGATCGACCGGCCCGGCGCCGGCCGCTCGCTGCGCGGCGCGGCCTCGCAGGCGAACGTGTTCGCGCAGGCCCGCACGGTCGCCGCGTTCATCGACGCGCTGAAACTCGACAAGCCGGTGCTGGTCGGCCACTCGCTCGGCGGCGCGATCGCGCTCGCGGTCGGCCTCAACCATGCGGACCGCGTGAGCCGGCTCGCGCTGATCGCGCCGCTGTCGCACGAGCAGACCGAACCGCCCGCGCCGTTCAAGCCGCTGATGCTGCCGTCGCCGCTCGTGCGCCGTTTCGTGTCGTGGACCTTCGCGATTCCGCTGACGATCCTGACCGGGCGCAAGGCCGTACGCCAGGTGTTCGCGCCGGAGGACGTGCCGCGCGACTTCCCGGTCAAGGGCGGCGGCCTGCTCGGGATGCGCCCGCACGTGTTCTACGCGACGGCGACGGACCTGCTGTCGGCGCCCGTCGATCTGCCCGCGATGGAGCGCCGCTATCCGGAACTCGCGCTGCCGGTCGACGTGCTGTACGGCCGTGCCGATCCGATCCTGAACTGGCGCGCGCACGGCGACGCGCTCGCGCAGAAATCGGCGCGCGTGCGGCTGAAGGTCGTCGAAGGCGGGCACATGCTGCCGGTCACGCTTCCCGAAGCGACGGCCGACTGGTTGCTCGAAGTCGCCGCCGCGCCGGTCGACGTCGCCGCGCAGCCGGTGCGCATCGCGTAGGTCGCGGCGGCGACGCAGGGCCGGATTCCGATGCCGTGCCGGGCAGCCGGCGCCGCATCGGGTTCAGGCTCCGTCGTCGGGTATCGACAGCCCGAGATCGGCGATCACCTCGCGCGCGTTGCGAAACGCCTCGACCGCGGCAGGCGCCCCTGCGTACAACGCGCTGTGCAGCAATACCTCGCGAATCTCGACGAGGCTCGCGCCGTTGTTGAGCGCGCCGCGAACATGGCCCTTCAGCTCCGTGCCGCGGCCGAGCGCCGCCAGCATCGCGCACGTGCACAGGCTGCGCGTCTTCAGGTCGATCCCGCCGCGCTGCCACGTGCTGCCCCACGCATGCTCGTTCAGCCAGTCCTGCAACGGGCGCGAAAATCCGTCGAGGTCACGCATCGCGCGCTCGACGAACGCCTCGCCCATCACGTCGATCCGCCGCGCCTTGCCGTATTCCCTGTCCTGTTCGCTCATGTCGATGTCCTGGTTGGAGTCGGGACCGCTTCGGCGTCGCCGGCGGCCGGAAGATGTCGCGCCATGTTCGGGCGAGGCGCGCGTTTCGTCAAAGGTGCGGCGCTCGGTTCGCGGCCGGTCGCGTAACGGGCGGCCGAACGCTACGTAACATCCGGGAGCGCGTTACGGCGCCTGACGGGAACATCGCAGCCGCGACGTGCGCGCGCCGCACGCGCCTGTCGCGCGAAACCGCCATTCCTCCGTTTAAATCGCGTCGATATTCGCGGTTTCCGCAATAAATCGCGACACCGTTTCGCGAAGCCTGTCGTGGCGCGGAATTTGCAGTGAAGGCCTGGGACACACTTCCAATGTCGAGGCCAACATGCACACTCTCTTCAAGAAGACGACGGTAACGATGGCCGTCTCGTCGCTGCTCGCGCTGTACGGCTGCGGTTCGGTCGACGGACCGACGACCCCGCCGACGATCAAGCCGAGCACGTCCGGGACGAGCGGCAGTTCGGGGACTTCGGGTACGTCGGGCGGCGGCTCGTCGGGGACATCGGGCGGCGGGAGTTCGGGTACTTCCGGCACCTCGGGTACTTCCGGCACTTCGGGTACTTCCGGCACTTCGGGTACTTCCGGCACTTCGGGTACTTCCGGCACTTCGGGTACTTCCGGCACTTCGGGTACTTCCGGCACTTCGGGCACTTCGGGCACTTCGGGCACTTCGGGCACTTCGGGCACTTCGGGCACTTCCGGCACTTCCGGCACCTCGGGTACTTCGGGTACTTCGGGTACTTCGGGTACTTCGGGTACTTCGGGTACTTCCGGTACTTCGGGTACTTCGGGTACTTCGGGTACTTCGGGTACTTCGGGTACTTCCGGTACTTCGGGTACTTCCGGTACTTCGGGTACTTCCGGTACTTCGGGTACTTCCGGTACTTCGGGCACTTCGGGCACTTCGGGCACTTCGGGCACTTCGGGCACTTCGGGCACTTCGGGCACTTCGGGCACTTCGGGCACTTCGGGCACTTCGGGCACTTCGGGCACTTCGGGTACTTCGGGCACTTCGGGTACTTCCGGCACGTCGGGTACTTCCGGCACGTCGGGTACTTCCGGCACGTCGGGTACTTCGGGCACTTCGGGTACTTCCGGCACTTCGGGTACTTCCGGCACTTCCGGCACTTCCGGCACTTCCGGCACTTCCGGCACTTCGGGCACTTCCGGCACCTCGGGCACCTCGGGTACTTCCGGCACCTCCGGCACCAGCGTCACCCCGCTCGGCAACGTCCTCCAGAAATCCGGCAACCTCGTGACGGCGCTCGGCACGACGGTCGTGAACGGCGGCACCCAGATCGGCGGCGTGCAGATCCCCGGCACGAACCCGACGACGGCCACCAGCGTCGGCAATGCAGTCAGCAGCCTCGGCAACGGCGTGCAATCGCTCGGCAACGGCGTCGCAGCCGGCCTGGGCTCGATCGGCGTGTCGCCGAACCCGCTCGGCCCGACGATCACGTCGACCACCGGCCTGCTGACCGGCGCCGGCGGTGCGGTCAACAACCTCGGCAATGCCGTGACGAGCCTCGGCACCGGTCCGCTGTCGCCGCTCGCGCCGGCGACGACGCTGGTCGGCAGTCTCGTCAACACGGTCGGCACCGCGGTCAACTCGACCGCATCGGCGCTGAACACGGCGCTGAACAGCGCGCCGGTGCAGCAAATCGAGACGCAACTCGGCAGCGTGATCAACCCGATCACGAACACGCTGACCGGTGGCGTCACGACGCCGGGCGTCACGCAAACGCTCGGCAACGCCACGTTGCTCGGCGCCCCGCTCAGCGGCCTGCTGAACACGCTCGGCAGCGGCCTCGGCCTGGCCGGTTCGCAGGTCGGCGGCGCAACCGGCAACCCGGTCGGCACGAGCGCCGGGAACAGCGTGGCCCAACTCGGTAACACGGTGGCGTCGGCCGGCGGCTTGCTGTCCAGCGGCAGTTCCAGCAGCGGCACCAATCCGCTCGCCCCGATCACGGGCGTGCTCGGTTCGCTGACGGGCGCACTCGGCGGCGGCAGCAGTTCGAGCGGATCGGGCGGCACCAGCGGTACGAGCGGCGGCCCGCTCGCTCCGATCACCGGCCTGCTCGGCACGGTGACGGGTGCGCTCGGCAGCATCGGCTCGAGCGGCACCAGCGGCACCAGCGGCACCAGCGGGACGAGTGGCACGAGCGGCGCGGGTCTCGGCGGCCTGCTCGCGCCGGTCACCAACCTCGTCAACTCGCTGACGCCGCTCGGCGCGAGCCTCACCGGCACCGTCACGACGCCGGGCGGCAACCTGTCCGGCACGCTCGGCGGGGTGCTGACGAGCGGCCCGGTCGGCACGCTCACGGGTGCGCTGGGCACGCCGGCCGGCTCGGCCGGCGCCGTCGGCACGGTCAGCCCCGGCGGCGCGACGGGCACCGTGACGACGCCGGGCGGCAGCGGCTCCGTGGTGACCGGCCTGACCGGCAGCACGAGCGGCGGCGCCGCCAGCGGCACCGGCAACCTGCTGTCGCCGGTCACCAACCTGCTCGGCGGTCTGCTCGGCGCCGGCACCAAGAAGTAAGCCTCGACGCATCACGTATCAGAACGACAGGCCAATGGCCGGGCGCGCATCCATAAACAGCCCGGCCGACGGCCGGCGTCACCCGCCAAGCGGGGGCGCCGGCCCTCATCCCTACGAGGATCCGATCATGAACTCGACGCTCGACGGCATCGTCGCCGCTCCGGACCGCCCACCCCGTTCCGCCACGCCATTCCGCGCTGGCCTGCTCGGCATCGCGGCCGGGCTCTTCGCGCTGTGGATCACGCGCGACCACCCTGCCCTCGACGCGGCGACACGCGCGGTCGTCGCCAGCCTCGCGATCATCGGCACGATCGCGCTGCACGAACTCTTCATCTCGCGCGTCTACCTGCGTCCGAGCGCGGGGCTGTCACGGCAGGCCGTCCGGCCGCTGAGCGTCGCGCGCGTCGCGACGCGGCTCGGCGCGCTGACGTCGATCTACGCGGGCATCGGCCTCCTCTACTGGCTGCTGCCCGAATACCACGGCGCGTTCTACCTGCCGTTCTGGTCGCTGCTGCGCTCGCTCGCGCCGTACGTGATCGTCGCCGCGCCGTTCTACTTCGCGTGGATGGACCGCCACCAGCGCGAGACCGACGACGCGTACCTGCTGTGGGGCCGCTTCCTGTTTCGCCGCGAGCGGCCCGCGAGCTGGAAGCCGGTGCGCGAGATGCTGGCCGGCTGGGGCGTGAAGGCGTTTTTCCTGCCGCTGATGACCGTCTACCTGTCGAAGGACGCCGATCACCTGAGCGCGTCGCTCGCGAACGCGATGCATGCGCCGATGACGATCGCGACCTTCGTGTTCATGTACGACCTGTCGTTCACGATGGACCTGATGTTCGGCACCGTCGGCTACCTGTGCACGTTCCGCATCCTCGACAGCCACGTGCGCACCGTCGAGCCGACGACGCTCGGCTGGGTCGCCGCGCTGATCTGCTATCAGCCGTTCTGGTCGCTGATCTCGAACAACTACATCCGCTACGAAGGCTCGATGTTCTGGGACAACTGGCTGCTGTCGGCGCCGACGCTGCGCGTGATCTGGGGCACGGTGATCATCCTGCTGCTGCTGACCTACGCGCTGTGCACGATCTCGTTCGGGCTGCGGTTCTCGAACCTCACCAACCGCGGGATCATCACGTCGGGCCCGTACCGCTTCACGAAGCATCCCGCGTACATCACGAAGAACCTGTCGTACTGGATGGTGTCGGTGCCGTTCGTCGAGCCGCTCGGCTGGCAGATCGGGCTCATGCACTGCGCCGGGCTCGTCGCCGTCAACCTGATCTACTACACGCGCGCGAAAACGGAAGAGCGCCACCTGATGCGCGACCCCGACTATCGCGCGTATGCCGAATGGATCGCGCAACACGGCTTGTTCGCGCGGGTCAGGCAGGCGTTTGGCGGGCGGCAGGCGGTGTGACGGCGCGGCCGGGGCGGCGGTTCATGCCACTCCGGTTCCTCGCGCGGATGCCAAGCGGGCGCGGGCGTCGCACAGGCCGCGACACTTTCCACATGCGCCGTCCAGCGCTCGACGATGCGCTTGCGCGTGGATCTCCACACGCCTGAACGCGCCCCATGCGGCCAATTGTCGCGAAACACGGCGATTCTCCGCTTTTCGTCGCTTTTCTCCGCCCGTCCGATTGCCCGCTCCCGACGCGTCGCGTATGGTGCTGGCCGTCCGCGTACGATCCGTCGCCGGACACCCGACCGTCGCCCCGCGCGGCGGCCGCGCGGGCCGTGCCCGCCGCTCACCGTCTCCGCGATGCCGCCCGTTCGGCGCCGCGCGTTCATGAGGAAAGAGGCGTGATCCACAAAGTCCTGATCCTGTTCGCACTCTGCATCGCGGGCCTCGCCGCGATCGCCGCCGGTTTCCAGCACATCCCCAGCTGATTCGCGGCCCCGGCTCGCTTCGCCGAGCCCGGGGGCCGCTTTCATTTCCGTTTCCCCGTTGCCATGAACTTCTTTCTCGATGCGCCCGGGACGGGCGCCTTTTGCCATGCGTATCGACGTACAGCATTCCCAGCACGACATCGACGACGAACTCGACACCCTTTATGAACGTCTCCACCAGCCGGGGCATCGCCTGCACGGGCTGCCGGGCGTCGCGCTCGGCCGCTCGGGCCTGATCGTGCGCCATCGCGAAGCGGACGGCGAATACTTCCTGTACGTCGAGGATCCGTCGGCCCGGCAGCTCGCCGGCTATACGGTGTTCAACCGGCTTCCCGAAATCCCGCGCCGCGCCGACCGCTACCTGCGCGCGCCGCACACACGGCTGCGCGGCTCGGCGCAACGCCAGGGCCTCGCGACGACGCTGTACCGCTGGGGGCTCGACGCGGGCCTGTGTCTGATCAGCGGCGCGCGCCAGTCGGTCGGCGCCGCGCGGCTGTGGACGGCGCTCGCGCAGGACTACCGGCATGGTTTCGTCGATGTCGAAGGCCGCGCGTTGCGCTATCTCGGCGACACCGTTGCCGACGACGTGCACGGCGCGCTGCACACGCGGCGGCTGTTGCTCGGGAAAGGCTGGGCGCTCGACACGTTCGCGCAGGCGGCCGGGATGAGCGATACATGGCCCCGAACGCCGATGCGATAATCCGTCGGATCCGCGCGGCGCGCGGGCTCAACCCGCCAATCGAAACGCCCTTCGATGACCCTCGATGCCCGCTCCGACGTCGAACGCACGCGCGATATCGGCGCTGGTCGATGCATTGCACGCGCTGCGCGCGGCGATCGACGAGCCAACGCCGAACCGGTAGGCGATCCGCACGCCGCCCGCGCGCGGCGCGGCGCGGCGTGACGTGACGTGGCGTTATCGCGCCTTGGCGCGCGTCGCCTTCTTGGCCGGTTTGGCGGCCTTCGCGCGCGGCGCTTCCTTCTCGGGCTGCGCGCCGCCGCCGGCGAGATCCTCGAGCCATGCGAGCGCATCGACGTACGACAGGAACTGCTGCAGATAGTCCGGCGACAGTTCGCGCATCGTCGCGAGCGAGCGGTGCACGAGGCTGTTCGAGTTGAGCGGCCCCGCGTTGCGCGGCACCTGATCGAGCGACTGTCGATACTGCTGCTCCGTGCGGACTTTCGACCACGTCGCGCGGAAGTAGTCGACCAGTTCGGGATCGAGCCCGCGCCGGTCGGCCTGCGCATCGCGCGCGAGCCCTTCGACGAGCGCGGCAAGCGCGCCACGCGCGGGCGCACCCGGCGAAGCTTCCACCGTCATGCGCGTCGCTTCGGCTGCGCGCGCACGCGCGACGGTCTCCGCGAACCCTTCGACCAGCGCCGCCAGCCGCGCGTCGAGCAACGCGCGCGCGGCGCCGTCGAGCACGGCCGCGCGCCGTTCGAGCGCATCGATCCGATGAAAGCGCACGGGATCGAGCCGGTCGGCGCCCTGCTCGCGCCATGCATCGAGCGTCGCGCGCACCCGCGTCGCGTCGCCCGTCACTTTGCCTTTCCTCCGTTCGACGCCGACTTGCGCGGCACCGGCGCGATCTCCACGCGGCGGTTCTTCGCGCGGCCTTCATCGTCCGCATTCGAGCTGACCGGCTGTTCGGAGCCGAACGCGGCCGCGAACACCGACGAGGCCGGCACGCCGGCATCGATCAGCGCGCGCGTGACCGTCAACGCGCGCTTGGCCGACAGTTCCCAGTTGTCCGCGAACAGGCGGTTGCCGGCGTGCACCTGCTGGTCGTCCGCGAAGCCGCTGACCATCAGGATCTCGTCGCGCGTCTTCAGGTACGTGGCCAGCGGGCTGGCGAGCGTCTTCAGCAGGTCGCGGCCAGCGGGCTGCAACTGGTCGGAATTCAGCGCGAACAGCACGTTGCCGCTGATGCCGATGCGCCCGTTCACGAGCGTCACGCGGCCGGCCGCGAGCGGCCCGGCGAGCGCCTGTTCGAGCGACTTGCGCTGCCGCGCCTCAAGCTGGCGCGCGCG
Source organism: Burkholderia sp. AU16482 (assembly GCF_002223285.1). Classification (NCBI taxonomy): domain Bacteria; kingdom Pseudomonadati; phylum Pseudomonadota; class Betaproteobacteria; order Burkholderiales; family Burkholderiaceae; genus Burkholderia; species Burkholderia sp. AU16482. Next base: position 278,015 of record NZ_NKEY01000006.1, on the reverse strand, counting down.
CACCGCTTCCTCGAGCTTCGACGTGAGCTGGAGCTGCATGCCGATCACGCCGACGAGGATCAGCACGAACGCGCCGAGCAGCACCGACATCAAGTCGGCGAACGCGGGCCATACCGGCGCCGATTGCGCGCCGCCGTCGATTTCGTCGTGCATGCGTTACGCTCCGACGGGCGCCCGCCGGCCGGCGAGCTGCTGCAGGTCTTCGACGATCTGCTTTTGCGACATCACGCTCAGGTCGATCACCTCGCGCGCCTGCGCGACGTAGTACTCGAGCTGTTCGTCGCTGCGCGCGAGCGATTTCTCGAGCGCGGCCTCGATGCGCTGCAGATGCGCGAGCAGCTTGTCGTTCGATTCGCCGAACACCTGCACGGCCATCCCGAACGCGTCGCCGAGGCTCGCCACCTCGACGGCGCCGGCCGTGACCTGCGCGGCCACCGAATCGAGCTTGCGCGTTTCGGCATCGACGGTGTCGTTGAAGCGCGCACCGACGCGATCGAGCAGATCGGCCGACGTGCTGACGAGCGCGTCGATCGCGGCGCGCTGTTCGGTCGATGCGTGGTTGACCGCGCCGAGCAGCGTCTCCAGCGTCGCGAGCAGGCGGCTGCGTTCCTCGAGCGTCGCGGTGTCGCGCACCATGCTGTCGGACAGGCGCTGGCGCAACTCGGCGACGACGTCGGCCGCGGCCTTCGGCGCCTCCGACGCGGCCTGCACGAGACGTGCGATTTCGTTGATCGTGTCGCTCGCGTGAACCTGCGCCTGCGCGGTGATGTCGTTCGCGGTGCGGGTGAGCGTGTCGCAGATGTCCTGCTGGCGCGCCGCGGCCTGCGCGCTCGTCTGCGCCCATTCGTCGCGCAGCGCGGCCGCCATCGCGGCGAGCGAATCGTTCCATGCAGCGAGACGTTCTTCGTCGCGTGCGGCCAGTTGCGATTGGAGGCCGGTGTGCGATTCGCGGATCGTCGTCAGCAGATCGTTCGAGCGTTGTTCGAACGTCGATGCCTGTGCGGCCAGATCGCGCGTCGTTTGTGCGAGGGCGTCGCAGATTTCCTGCTGACGGCCGGCGCTGTGCACGCCTGCACGCTGCCATTCTTCGCCGAGCTTCGCGGCCATTGCGGCCAGCGAATCGTTCCATGCAGCGAGGCGCTCTTCGTCACGCGCCGCCAGTTGCGATTGCAAGCCCGTGTGCGACTCACGGATCGTCGACAGCAGATCGCTCGAGCGTTGTTCGAACGTCGACGCCTGTGCGGCCAGATCGCGCGTCGTCTGAGCGAGTGCATCGCAGATTTCCTGCTGACGGCCGGCGCTGTGCACGCCAGCACGCTGCCACTCTTCGCCCAGCTTCGCGGCCATAGCGGTCAGTGAATCGTTCCACGCAGCGAGGCGCTCTTCGTCACGCGCCGCCAGTTGCGATTGCAAGCCCGTGTGCGACTCGCGGATCGTCGACAGCAGATCGTTCGAGCGGTGTTCGAACGTCGACGCCTGTGCGACCAGATCACGCGTCGTCTGAGCGAGTGCGTCGCAGATTTCCTGTTGAAGGCCGGCGCTGTGCACGCCAGCACGCTGCCACTCTTCGCCCAACTTCGCGGCCATTGCGGTCAGTGAATCGTTCCACGCAGCGAGGCGTTCTTCGTCACGCGCCGCCAGTTGCGATTGCAAGCCCGTGTGCGACTCGCGGATCGTCGACAGCAGATCGTTCGAGCGTTGTTCGAACGTCGATGCCTGTGCGGCCAGATCACGCGTCGTCCGAGCGAGTGCATCGCAGATTTCCTGTTGACGACCGGCACTATGCGCGCCCGCACGCTGCCATTCGTCGCCGAGCTTCGCGGCCATCGCCGCCAGCGAATCGTTCCACGCCGCGAGACGTTCTTCATCGCGTGCGGCCAGTTGCGTCTGCAAACCCGCGTGCGACTCACGCATCGCTGCGAGCGTCGCGGCCGAATGGCGTTCGAACGTCGCGGCCGCTTCGCCGAGCGCACGCGCATGCTGGCCGGCCAGCGTCTCGCCGACCTGCTCCTGGCGCGCCAGCGCATCGCGCCAGGCGTCCGACAGGCGGCCTTCGGTCGATTCGAGGCGCGTCGCGACGCCGTCGAGCAAATCCGACGAACGCTGCGCGAACGTGTCGGTGAACTGGCCGAGCGTCGTCTGCAACTGCTGCGCGACGGCGTTGCCCGCCTGACGTTGTTCGTCGATCGCGCGGTTCCACACAGCCGTCACGTTGCCGGTGGTCTTCTCGAAGCCGTCCGTCAGCCCGTCGAGCTGTCGCTGCACCGCGCCCGTCACGGTGTCGCGCAGCGCGGCCATCTCCTGCGCGAGCCCCGTCATCGTCGCAGCGACGACCGGCTGCAACGCGGCGCCGGCCACGCGCGCGCTTTCGGCGGCGCTTTCCTTCAGCGCGTCGCCGACGTTCGATGCCAGGCCCGCGTACGCCCGCTCGGTCCGGTCGAAAAACGCCTGCTGGCTTTCGAGCTGACGATCGTGCAACGCGACGCTGCGCGCCTCGAGCGTCGTCATCATCGTCTGCAACCGGTCGACCAGGGCCGGCATCACGTCGGCCTGGCGCTGCAGCAGCCGGAACGATTCGTCGCGCTGGTGCGCGGACGAATGCACGCGCAGCGTCGTCGCGATCTTCGCGTCGAGCTGCTGGGCCGCATCGATCCGTTCGCGGCGCACGAGCGCGGACAGCAGCCCGAGCATCGCGGACGTCGCGACGCCGGCGATCGACGTGCCGAACGCGAACCCGAGCCCTTTCACCGGCGCGATCAGCGACGCGCGGATCGCGTCGAGATCGGTCGCGCTCTCGAGCGCGGCGCCCGTGCCCTTCAGCGTGACGACCATCCCGAGCAGCGTGCCGAGCATGCCGAGCAGCACCAGCAGGCCGACGAGGTAAGGCGTGAGCGACGGGCCCGGCAGCGCGACGCGCGCGCCTTCGACGCGGGCGCGCACCGCGCCGCGCAGGCCCGGATGCAGCGTGTCGAGCCACGTATCGAGCTTCGCGGGCGGCTCGGTCAGGCCGGCGACCGCGCGCGACAGCGTGGCGGTCGCCTGCCGGTAGCGCAGCAGCTCCCATGCGCCGGCGACGTAGCACGCGCCAATCAGCAGCGTGACGGCCGCCGCCAGCGGGTTCGATGCGACATAGCCGGCACCGATCCAGCCCACTGCGAGCAGACCGGCGACGAAGACAACGAGATCAAGGCGAATTCTGGACATAGCGTGTTGATTAGCAGGTGCGAAGGGCCGCGAGCAGCCCGTCTACCGTTTGAAACCGGACTTCGAGTTCGGCAAGCAGGATGCTTTGCATCTCGTCGCGAAACGTATCGAGCCATGCGCCGGGCACGATCGCCGCGACGGTCGCGGGGTCGGCCGCCGCGCCTTCATCGGCCGGAGCGGATGCGCCGCCGGCAGCGGCTTCGGCGTCGGCCAGCGCCTGCCGCTCCGCTTCGCGCAGCCGCGCGAAGCGCGTGCCGAGCAGCGCGGGCACGGCCGACAACAGGCTGCGCTCGCGCGCGCCGAGCACGCGCTCCATGATCGTGTCGAGCGTCGCGAGCCGCGCCATCCCGGACGAGCGTGCGGCGAGCGCGACGCGCAGGCGGCCGCGCAACTGGCCGATCGCCGTTTCCATGTCCTGCTGCAGGGTCAGATAACGTTGACGAAAATCCGCGAAATCGGCCGTGTCGGCGGCCGGCGGCGGCGGATCGCCCGGCCGGCGCCGCGCCCGCGGCCGGCTGGCGGCCGTGATCGCCTGCGCGAGATCGTGGCGCACGCGCGCGCAATCGCGCTCCGCGTCGTAGCCGCGCACGCCGGCCGCGACGCCCGGCGGGCTCGCATTCAGCGCGGACGACAGCGTGATCGCGTCGGTCCAGCCGAGCCACTGGCTCAGCCGGTCGGACAGCGTCTGCCGGGATTCCGCGACGTCGGCATCGGCCAGGCGCGCGAGCAGCCGGACGAGCGTCGGACCGCTCAACGCCGGGCGCGGAGATGCTTGCACCATGCTGCAAACCGTCAAAAAAGGCAGCAGTTTACACGTCGTCGGGCAGTCGACCGCCAGAATCGGGGAAGCGGCGCCGTTCGACGCGCCGGTCAACCCATGCGAACGCCCGTCGCGCAAGGCTGGGCGGGCGGCGGTGCCGAGTGGGGAAGCAGGATCGGCGGCAGCCGGCGAGCGGCCGCGCCACGAGGAAGTCATACGTTTGCGAACCGGCCGACTCGCCGGTTCGCGCCGGTACTGATCAGGAATGAAGCTCAGATCCCCGCTTTCGGCGCATTCAGGATCAGCCGCAGCCCGAGCAGCGTGATCGCGCCGGCCGCGATGCGGTCGACCCACTTCTTCGCGCGCAGGTAGAGCTCGCGCGGCCGGCGCGTCGAGAAACACAGCGCGACGAGCGTGTACCAGCCGAATTCGACCGCGAACACGAGCGGCGGCAGCACGAGATAGCACCACAGCGGCGGATGCTGCGGGAGCAGCGCCGCGAAGATGCTGCCGTACCAGATCGCCGTCTTCGGGTTGCTGAGCTGGGTCGTGAGGCCGGTCCAGAACGACTTGCGCGCGCTGCCGCCGGCCATCGCCTGCGGATCGTCCATCGCGATCGGCCGGTCGGCGCCGCGCCAGATCTTCGACGCCATGTAGATCAGGTACGCGCCGCCCGCGACCTTGAGGCCCACGTACAGCCATTCGACGGCTTGCAGCAACGTGTAGAGCCCGGCCAGCGCGACGCCGCCGAACACGATGCCGCCGATGCCCATGCCGAGTGCGGTGGCGAGCCCGTCGCGGCGCGACAGCCCGATCGAATTGCGGGCAACCAGCACGAAGCTCGGGCCCGGGATCATCGCGCCGAGAAACAGCGCAGCCAGGATGGCGAGTACGGCAGCCGATGCGGTCATCGAAGTCTCCTTGGTCAGCGACGCCGCTGCGCCGGCGCCTGCGTGTCGTTTCCGACGGTCGAGCGCTCGATTCTGGCACGCTTCGCGGATGGCCGAAAGCGGCTGTGCGCTGCTATGCTGGCCCTCTTTCCCGTGATCCCGCGCCGCCCCATGATCGAGATCCGCGCCGCCCGCTATCCCGACGATGCCGCCGTCGCCGATCCGATCCTTCGCGAGTCCATCGCGAGCCCGACCGTCAGCCTCGCCTTCCCGAGCGACGAGCCCGGAAATCCGGCGCCGGGCGGCGAGTTGTCCGGACGTGATCTGTCACGCGCCGCGCGACTCATCTCCCTTTCCTCCTTTCGACCGGACCGCCTGTCATGCGCGCCCTTCGCCTTTCCGCCCTGCTGCTCCCGCTGTTCGCCGCCCTCTCGCTCCACGCCCGCGCCGCCCCCCTGCCGAAATCGATCGCCGCGCAACTGCCGCCCGGCTACCAGCCGCTGACCGCGCAGGCCGGCCCCGATCTCGACAACGGGCGGCGCAGCTTTCTCGTCGTCGTGCATCGCGCAGTGGACACGCGCGAGCAGCCGTCGCCGCGCCCGCTGCTGATCTACGAGGAACAGGCCGATCACACGTACCGGCTCGCCGCCCGCAACGACCAAGTCGTGCTGCGCGCGAACGAAGGCGGCCAGTGCGACCCGTTCGATCCCGACGATGCGGCCGGCAACGGCGTGTCGGTGAAGGGCCGCTATTTCACCGTGCAGAACGCCGTCGCGTGCGGGCAGCACTGGACCGACTACATCACGTTCCGCTACGACCCGCGCACGCACGGCTGGCTGTTTTCGAACCGGATCGTCACCGAATCGTTTCCGCTCGACGACCAGCCCGACCACGTCACCGTCACGCGCGCCGACGCGCACCGGCCGGTGTCGTTCGGGCACTGGCAGCGCAAGGACTAGACGCCGCACGCCGCGCCACCCGCGGCGGCGCCATTTTTCAATACGGCGCGTCGCCCGCCCGACGCTCGCGACACCGGGCCAACAGGTCTACCATAGGCGCTCGTCGCCCGCGCGACCGCCGGCACGGCATGCGGCTTGCGCCTGCCCCTTTCCCCGTTGTCCCCGCCCAGGAGGACGTCATGACGCAACACTTCGATGCGATCGTCATCGGCACCGGCCAGGCCGGGCCGCCGCTCGCCGCGCGGCTCGCCGGCGCCGGCATGAAAGTCGCGATCGTCGAGCGCGGCCGCTTCGGCGGCACCTGCGTAAATACCGGCTGCATCCCCACCAAGACGCTGATCGCGAGCGCATACGCCGCGCAGCTCGCCCGACGCGCCAGCGAATACGGCGTGTCGATTGGCGGCCCCGTCACCGTCGACATGAAAGCCGTGAAGGCGCGCAAGGACCAGATCTCGGGCCGCTCGAACCACGGCGTCGAGCAATGGGTGCGCGGCCTCGACAACACGACCGTCTTTCAGGGTCATGCCCGCTTCGAACGCGCGAACGCGGTGCGCGTGGGCGATGACGTGCTCGAAGCCGAACGCATCTTCATCAACGTCGGCGGACGCGCGCAGGTGCCCGCGATGCCGGGCCTCGACTCGGTGCCGTACCTGACCAACTCGACGATGATGGACGTCGACTTCCTGCCCGACCATCTCGTGATCGTCGGCGGCAGCTACGTCGGGCTCGAATTCGGCCAGATGTACCGCCGCTTCGGCTCGAAGGTCACGATCGTCGAGAAAGGCCCGCGCCTGATCCGCCGCGAGGACGAAGACGTGTCGCAGGCCGTGCGCGAGATCCTCGAAAAAGAAGGGGTCGACGTGCAGCTCGACGCGAATTGCCTGAGCGCGCGCCGCGACGGCGACGGCATCGTGGTCGGCCTCGACTGCGCGGGCGGCGGCCGCGAGGTGGCGGGCTCGCACCTGCTGCTCGCGGTCGGGCGCGTGCCGAACACCGACGATCTCGGGCTCGACCGCGCGGGCGTCGATACCGACGCGCGCGGCTACATCACCGTCGACGATCAGTTGCGCACCAACGTGCCCGGCATCTGGGCGCTCGGCGACTGCAACGGGCGCGGCGCGTTCACGCACACCGCGTACAACGACTACGAGATCGTCGCGGCCAACCTGCTCGACGACGATCCGCGCAAGGTGTCCGACCGCATCATGGCCTACGCGATGTACATCGATCCGCCGCTCGGCCGCGTCGGCATGACGCTCGAGGAAGCGAAGCAGACGGGCCGCCGGCTGCTGGTCGGTACGCGCCCGATGACGCGCGTCGGCCGGGCGGTCGAGAAAGGCGAAAGCCAGGGCTTCATGAAGGTGATCGTCGACGCGGATAGCCACGCGATCCTCGGCGCGTCGATCCTCGGCGTGACCGGCGACGAAGTCGTGCACGGGATACTCGACGTGATGACCGCCGGCGCGCCGTACACGACGATCAGCCGCGCGATGCATATCCACCCGACCGTATCGGAGCTGGTGCCGACGCTGCTGCAGGATCTGCATCCGGTCGAATGACGCACCGCAGGCGGGCGGCCGCGACGTACGCGTGTTCGTCACGGCCCGAGCCGCGCATGATGCGCGGCGCCCGTCGCTCGTCAGCTTCCGAAATACGCCGGCCGGTCGATGTCGGCCAGCAGCCCCGGCTGTGTCGGCGTCCAGCCGAGCGACGCCCGCGTGCGCTCGCTGGTTGCGGGCGCATCCATCCCCGCGAACATCGCGAACCAGCCGAAGTGCTCGCCGGCTTCCGCCGCCGACTTCGCGACGACCGGCACGTTCAGCCGGCGGCCGATCACCTCCGCGATTTCGCGAAACGGCACGCCCATGTCGTCGACCGCGTGATAGCGCGCGCCGGCCGCGCCGCGCTCGATCGCGAGCCGATACACGCGCGCCGCGTCGAGCCGGTGCACGGCCGGCCAGCGGTTCGCGCCGTCGCCGATGTACGCCGCCACCCCTTTCTCCCGCGCGAACGCAATCAGGCGCGGCACGAACGCGTGATCGCCGTCGCCGTGCACGGACGGCGGCAGGCGGACAACCGACGCATGCACGCCGCGCGCTTCGAGCGCGACCGCGCTCGCTTCGGACGCACGCGGATAATTCGCCGACACCGGCACATGCGAATCGTCCTCCGTCGCCGCGCGGCCGGGCGCGACGAGCGCGAGGCCCGACGTGACGATCAGCGGCCGCGCCGAACCGGCGAGCGCCGCGCCGATCGTCTCGATCGCGCGGCGGTCGAGTTCGCAGTTCTGCGCGAAGCGCGAGAAGTCGTGATTGAATCCCGTGTGGATCACCGCGTCGGCGGCGTCGGCGCCGCGCGTCAGGCTCTCGAGATCCTCGAGCGACCCGCGATGGACGTCGGCGCCGGCCGCGGCAACCGATGCCGCCGCTGCATCCGACCGCGCGAGCCCGAGCACCGAGTGCCCGGCGGCCAAGAGTTCGGCGACGACGGCCGAGCCGACGAATCCCGACGCTCCCGTAACAAAGACACGCATGTTCAGCACCTCCGGATGAAATGGAGGCTTACTATCTGCCGAGCGCCGCTCGCGGTGAAGCCGTGACGGTTTACCGGTAAACGAACTAACAGGATATGGCTGACGCCCCCGACAACCTGCTCGGCGCGTACCTGCGGGACCGCCGCGAGAAACTCGACCCGGCCGTGCTCGGGCTGCCGGCCACGCGCCGCCGCACGCCGGGCCTGCGGCGCGAGGAAGTCGCGCAGCGCGCGCACGTGAGCGCCGCGTGGTACACGTGGCTCGAACAGGGGCGCGGCGGCGCGCCGTCGGCCGACGTGCTCGACCGGCTCGCCCGCGCGCTGATGCTCAACGACGCCGAACGCGAACACCTGTTCCTGCTCGGCGTCGGCCATCCGCCCGAGGTGCGTTATCACGCGCCGGCCAGCGTGACGCCGCGGCTGCAACGCGTGCTCGATTCGCTCGACGCGAGCCCCGCGATCATCCGCACCGCGACGTGGGACGTCGTCGCATGGAACGACGCCGCGGCCGCGACGCTGACCGACTATGCGACGCTGCCGCCGGCCGCACGCAACATCCTGCGGCTGATCTTCGTCGATGCGCGCGTGCGCGATGCGCAGCCGAACTGGGAGCGCGTCGCGCGGTTCGCGGTCGGCGCGTTTCGTGCGGACGTCGCGCGCAGCGGCGCGACGCGGGCCGTGCAGGCGTTCGTCGACGAGATGCGCGCGACCAGCGCCGAATTCGACGCAATGTGGCGCGACCACGATATCCGAACGCACGACGAAGGCACGAAGGAGATCCGCCATCCGGAAGTCGGCCGGATCGCGCTCGACTATTCGGCGTTCTCGGTCACCGGCAGCCCGGACCTGAGCCTCGTGACCTTCACGCCGGTGACGCCGGCCGACCGCGAGCGGATCCGGGAACTCGTCGCGGCCCGCGAACGGGCCCGCGCGGCACAGGCGCCGGCTGCGTGACCACGCATGGCCTTCTCGCGAGCCTGGTTCGGGACGGCATGGTTCGACGGATCGCGCAGCAGTCCTTCGCGTTCGATATCCGCGATTGAAAAACGCAGGCGGAAAATGCAAAGAGGCGTCGCGCACGAATGCGCGACGCCTCTTGTTCATTCACGGAAAAATGCCGATTACGCGGCGCGCTGCAGCAGGTCCGTGGCGAATGACTTCGCATGCGCGACGGCTTCCTGCGCGTCGCCGAATACGCCGAGTTCGTCCCAGTGCTCTTCGGCCGCGTACGTGCCCTTCACGGCGAGCGCTCGCTGAACGCTCAACTGCGCCGCGTAGCGGCCGTCGTCCAGCGGCCGTGCCGTCGCGACGACCTTGTGCGGCGGGCTCGCTCGTTCCGGCTGAACCAGTTCGACAGGCCCGCTGGCCGTGCCGATATTCATCAACTCGTTTCGGGTGTTGCAGTCGGGGCAGTAGAAGCACCAGCCCGCGCCCTCCTGATGGTGCCTGACCTGCCCGCGAGCCAGCACGGCACGACATTCGACGTTTTCGCAGATGAACGGCATCGCAGTCTCCGGAGTTGTTTGACGGAAATCCTAGCATGACCGCCGGCGGTCAACCATCGGCATCCGCATGATGGCCGCGGCGGCGGTTTCGGTTCGTGACGGAGGCTCGACCGGGCGGGCGTCGCCGTCTTTCGCTGCGCTGCAATACCGGCGCTTTTTCCCGGATCGGGACGCCCGCTGCGCGAGATCAACCGGCATTCACCTATCGTCGCTGTTCGTTGCTTTCTGTCGGCATCGCATCCGCGCGGCGCAAACCCATACAGTCGATCGATGAAGACGTAAAGGACGCTTTTCCCTCGTTTCAAGCCAAATGACATGATTCGAGGGTTCCCCCGTAAAATTCGCCATTCCGGCGTTACCGACTCATTGCCTCGTCATGCATCGAATTGGATTCTTCGTCTGCCGCGGCTACGACGCGCTCGATCTTGGCGGGCCGCTATCGGCCTTCAATCAGGTGGCCACGGCCGCCGGCCGCACGCCATACGATCTTCACGTCATCTCGCCATTCGGCGGCCCGATTCCCGGCAATACCGGCCTTTCGATCGACACGAAGCCGATCGGACGGCGCGCGTTCGACACCGTCGTGTTCGTCGGCGGCGATATCGCGCCGATGCAGACGTCGGAGAATATCGTCGCGGCCAGCAAGCTGGCCACCAGGGCGTCGCGAGTGGCAAGCGTGTGTACCGGCGCATTCCTGCTTGCGGAAACCGGTTCGCTGGACGGATTGAGAGCGGCGACGCACTGGCGATACGCCGCGCAATTGCAGTCGCGCTTTCCTCGCACACGGGTCGACGGCGACAGCATCTATGTCGTCGACGGCCGCGTCTGGACGTCGGCGGGCATCGCGTCCGGCATCGACCTCGCGCTCGGCATGATCGAACGGGACATGAGCGCGGAGATCGCGCGCGAGGTGTCGCGGCTTCTCGTCGTTCCGTATCGGCGGCCCGGCGGGCAGTCGCAATTCTCCGCGATGTCGCAGATGGAGCCGGAATCGGATCGCATCCGTATCGCACTGAATTTCGCTCGCGAACATCTGGCCGAAGCGTTGCCGGTCGAACGGCTCGCCGATGCGGCGAGCTTGAGCGTGCGACAGTTCGGGCGCGCCTTTCGCCGGGAAACCGGGGAAACGCCCGCGAGGGCGGTCGAGCGTCTACGAGTAGAAGCGGCAAGGCTACGCCTGCAGAGCGGCAGCGAACCGATCGAACAGATCGCGCTGGCGGTGGGATTCACCGATCCGGAACGGATGCGCCGTGCCTTCATCAAGCTGCTCGGGCACCCGCCGCAAGCGGTTCGACGCGAGAGCAGGTCGAACGCCGCGCGCTGATCGGCCGCCTGCCGGTCAGCGCGCGGCCGGGTCGACGTCTCGCCAATGGGTGATTGGCGCGTGGGTGCCCAACGCGCCATTTCGCCGGACGTCGATAGTCGTCGTCAATCCTTGACCGGCGGGTAAGCGTTCCACATGTCGCGATGCAGCTTCCACGTGCCGCCCTGCTTCAGGAACACGAGCGTCTGCTTCGCGCGGATCTTCAGCACTCCGTCGTGATTGCGAACCTCCACATCCGATACCTCCGTCACGGCCTGGTCGTTACCGTAGAACTCGTAGTTGTCGAACGACACGGTGCCGGGTTTCGATCCGGCATACCCGTTGGTGAAGTACTCGGTGATCGCCCGGCGCCCCGTGACCTTGTCGCCGCCCGGCGGCAAGAGCGCGCCGTCGTCGGTATAGAGGCGGCCGATCGCGTCGTAATCCCCTCGCGCAAAAGCGTCCGCCCATCGCGCGTTCTCGGCCTTGATGGCCGCTTCGGGCGGGCGTTGCGCACCAGCGGCGACAGCCGACGCCGCGAATGAAAAAAATGACACGCACGCTGCAAGCGCGGCAGTACAAAGATGAATCCGTCGCATCGAATGATTTCCGAATCGGGTTTGAATTGAAGAGGCGGCAACGCTGCTCGCGGTGCCGGCAAGCGTTTCAGCGCACGCCGGGAATGCGTGCGAGCCCCTTTGATGCACCGGGCAGCTTCTTGTCGACCATCGCGACGAGTTCGGGCCGCGCCTCTCTCGGATGACCGGCGTGGAACGGCGGATCGGGATCGTATTCGATCACGAGCTGCGTGTACTCGGCGGCCTGCTGGCCGCGCAGCTTCGCCGCCACGCGCAGCGCGAAGTCGATGCCCGCCGTCACGCCGCCGCCGCTCATGAAGCGGCCGTTGTCGTCTTCGACGAAGCGATCGGGAACGGGAATCGCACCATATTCGGCCAGCTTGTTGACGAACGCCCAATGGCAGGCGCTGCGCTTGCCCTGGAGCACGCCCGTCGCGGCGAGCACGAGCGACCCGTTGCATACCGACGTCACGTGTTTGGCGCTCTCCGCCAGACGGCGGATCTGCGCCTGATACGCCGGCCGCATCGGCACCGACAAATTGGACCCGCCGGGCACGAGGATCACGTCGGTCCTGTGGATATCGGCCAGCCGTTCGGTCTTGCCGTACACGACGCCGAATTCGAGCGTCACGTTGCCGCCGTCGAGGCTCGCATAGCGCACGTTCGTATTCGGCAACCGGTGGAAGACCTCGCTGGGGCCCGCGAAGTCGAGCAGCGTGCCGCCGTCGTAATTGACGATCAGGATCTCGAGCGGCTCGTTCGGCGCGAGCAGCCCCGTGCTGCCCGCAGGCGCCGGCGTGGCGTGCCCGAGCACCGCGCCGCCACCCAGCACGGCGCCGAGGGTGGCCGCGCTGCCGAACTTCAGGACATCGCGGCGCGAACGGCCTGCCCGCGTGAGCGGCCCGGCGGACGCATGGTTGTCGCTACTGTCGGTCAAGATGATTGCTCCTTGCAACTTCGGCCCATGAGCGCGTGCAACCGCGCCGGGCCGGATCGAAGAACCGCCGCGGCGAACGGCGCGGCGGACGTGAAATCGGGATGAGGATGAGCCGGGGTGACATGCCGGGCCCGGCGATCGCGAAGCGCGGGCTTAAAGCTGCGACGCACCGCCGTCGACGACCAGCTCGGTACCGACGACGTACGAGGATTCGTCGCTGGCGAGATAGAGCGCCGCGTACGCGATGTCGTCGGCCTCGCCCATGCGGCCAACCGGAATCGCGTGCGCGAATTCGGCCTTGCGCTCGCGCACCCATTCGTCGGGCTTGCCCCACCTGGACAGCAGCGGCGTATCGATCGGGCCGGGTGCGATCGCGTTGAAACGGATTTTCCGGTCGAGAAATTCGTACGACCAGCTGCGGGCCAGCGAACGCACGGCGGCTTTTGCCGCCGCGGTCAACGAGATGCCGTGCTTGCCGGTCTGATCGACGAACGAGGTATTGAGGATCACCGACGAACCTTCGCGCAGGTACGGCAGCGCTGCTTGAAGCGTGAACACCACACCCTTGACGTTGACGTCCATGATGTCGTTGTAGAGCGTGTCGTCGATGTCGTTCACGGCGGACGGGAACGCCCAGCCCGCGTTGGCGAACACGACATCGAGGCCGCCGAACGTCTCGTCGGCCGCGGCGGCAATCGCGCGCATGTCGTCCAGCGACCTGACGTCGCCCTTGAGCACGAGCGCATGCTCGCCGAGTTCCGCCTTCACGCGCTCGAATGCGGCCTCGTCGCGCCCCGTCACCGCGACGCGCGCACCTTCCGCCATGAACAGCTTCGCGGTGGCCAGACCGATGCCGCTGGTGCCGCCCGTGATCAACACCGATTTATTTTTGAGTCGCATCTTCCGTTCCTTTTCGTGTCGTGATTGACCAGGCCGGCTACGCGACACGCGATGGCGCTTGCGTGCGGGTTCCTGCTTGATCGTTCACGTGCAGTATGGAACGTGACGCGGATGGCTCAAAGGTCGTATAACCCTCGAAAAACGTCATTCGAGGCGTTCGATCCGCACCGGCGAACGGCATGGCGCCTGGGCCGAGCAAGCCGATGAAACGGCCACGCGCGACGCGGCTAGACGGTTTTCCCCGACAGCCCGTGCATCGGCCGCCGCAACGCGGCGTCGAACGGATTGGTGCGCGGGCCGATCGCGGCGGCCTGACGTCGCAGCAGTTCGACGACCATCGGCATCCGGTCGTCGCCGAGCCGCGACGCGAGCGTGCCGACGCTCAGCGCACCCACCGGATAACCGGTGCGATCGAGGATCGGCACCGCGACGCCGGCCATTCCGTCGAGCACGCCGCTGTTGCGGCCCGCGTAGCCGAGTTGCCGCACGCGTTCGATCTCGGTGCGCAGATACACCTCGTCGAGCACACCGTAGCCGCGGATGCGCGGCACGTTGAAGCGGATCACCTCCTCGCGCTCGGCTTCGGGCAGGAACGCGAGGATCGCAAGGCTGCCCTGCCCGACGCCGAGCGCGATGCGCCCGCCGATATCGCCGGTAAACGAGCGGATCGGAAACGGCCCTTCGCACAGGTCGAGACACACGGCGTCGAAGCCGCTCTTCACCAGCAGGAAGATGGTTTCGCCGAGGCTCGCGCACAGCCGCAGCAGCGCGGGACGGCACAGCGTGCGCATGCTGCTCGGGTTGCCGGCCTGCGCGGCGAGCGCGAAAAAGTCGACGCTCAGCCGGTACAGCTTCGACTGCTCGTCCTGTTCGACCATCCCTTCGGCGATCAACGATTGCAGGATGCGGTGCGCGGTGCCCTGCGTCAGGCCGACGGCCTTCGCCAGATGCGTGACGCGCACGCCGTCCTGCTGCATGCCGGCCAGCGCGCGCAGGATCGCGAACGCACGCTGCAGCATGCCGGTGCCGGGCGCACCGGCTGAATCGACGGGATCTGCCGCATCGGCGGCGTGCTCGTCCGGGCGCGGCGCGCGGGCGGACGGCGACGTTCCGCGCGAACGAGGTTCCTGCATGTCGGCTCTCCTCGACGATTTCAGTGAATGGAATACGGTAGCCGCTATTGTCGTCCGGCCGAAAATCCGCGGGCATCCGGGTGTGCACGGTATTGACGCGGACATTTCACGGATCGGCCGCCCGTCATCCAACGGAACGATTCGCAGGCGATTTTCCGATTCGTTCCGGTCAATGGAATTTTTCCGAAATTCCTCCCGTTCAGCAGAATTCGAAATTGACGCGCCGAAATATGGCTGGCTAGAGTCCGCGTCATCGGCGCACCGGCCATGCGGTGTGCGAACCCGGAGCTCTCCATGTCGTTTCTCACGCTTACGGATCTGACGAAAACCTTCGGCGAGCTCACCGCCGTCGCGGACGTCAACCTGTCGGTCGAGCAAGGCGAATTCGTGTCGCTGCTCGGGCCGTCCGGCTGCGGCAAGACCACCACGCTGCAGATGATCGCCGGCTTCGTCGACGTCACGCGCGGCCGCATCGCGCTCGACGGGCAGGACATCACGCACCTGAAGCCGAACCGCCGCGGGCTCGGCATCGTGTTCCAGAGCTATGCGCTGTTTCCACACATGAGCGTCGCGGAGAACGTCGGCTTCGGCCTCGACATGCGCGGCATCGACAAGGCCGAGCGCGCGGAGCGCATTCGCGCGGCGCTGGCGCTCGTGCGGCTCGACGCGCTCGCGCACCGCTTTCCGCGCGAATTGTCCGGCGGCCAGCGGCAGCGCGTGGCGATCGCGCGCGCGGTCGTGATCGAGCCGCCCGTGCTGCTGCTCGACGAACCGATGTCGAATCTCGACGCGAAGCTGCGCGAGGACATGCAGTTCGAGCTGCGCGCGATCCAGCGCAAGATCGGCACGACGACGATCATGGTCACGCACGATCAGTCGGAAGCGCTGTCGATCAGCGACCGCGTGGTCGTGATGGAAGCCGGCCGCATCACGCAGACCGATACCCCGTATCGCGCATACGAGCGCCCCGAAAATCATTTCGTGTCGCAATTCATCGGCAAGGCGAACCTGCTGCCCGGCACGATCGTCGCGCACGACGGCGACGCGATCCGCATCGACCTCGGGCACGATCTCGCCGAGACGGGCCGCACCGCGCATCTGCCCCCGCGCGAGCGCGACGTGCGCGTGGGCGACGCGGTATCGGTCTGCATCCGCCCCGAAAAGCTGCGGCTGTGCGCGCCCGAGGCCGGCCGCTTCGCGGCGACCGTCACGAGCCGCTTCTTCCTCGGCAGCCAGTGGCTGTACCGCGTCGACAGCGCGCTCGGCGAGGTGCTCGTGTGCTGCCAGAACGAAGGCGCGGAGCCGCTCGCGGAAGGCGCGCCGGTCGGCATCGACTGGCACAGCGACGCGGTGCGCGTGATGCGCCGGGAGGCCTGAATGCGACAGCCTTCCCGCCCGCTCTCGACTGAAGGCGCACCGGCCGGGGTCGCGCAATCGGGCGCGACCGTGGCCGCCACGGCCGCGGCGGACGCGGTGACGCCCCGTGCCGGCGCCGCCGCCGCGCTGCGCGCGAGCTGGCGCGCGCATGCGCCGCTGTGGCTGATGTGCGCGCCTGCCTTCGCGCTGTTCGCCGCGCTCGTGCTCGTGCCGCTCGCGATGACATTCGTGCTGACGTTCTACCGCTTCGACCCGGCCACCGGCCCGATCGCCGCGTTCCAGTTCGGCAACTACGCGGAAGTGCTCGGCTCGTCGTACTTCCACACGATCTTCGCGCGCACGTTCGGCATTGCCGCGCTGACCACCGCGATCTGCGTCGCGATCGGCACGCCCGAAGCGTACGTGCTGTCGAAAATGCGCGACCCGTGGCGCTCGCTGTTCCTGCTCGCGATCCTCGCGCCGCTGCTCGTGTCGGTGGTCGTGCGCGCGTTCGGCTGGAGCATGCTGCTGAACACGAGCGGGCTCGTGAACCAGGCGCTCGCGCTCGTCGGCCTCGGGCCGTACAAGCTCGAATACACGACCTTCGCGATCGTGATCGCGCTGGTGCACGTGATGCTGCCGTTCATGGTGATTCCGGTGTGGACCGCGCTGCAGCGGCTCGATCCGCAGACGGAGCACGCGGCGCTGTCGCTCGGCGCGTCGCCGTTCACGACGCTGCGCCGCATCGTCGTGCCGCAACTGATGCCCGGCGTGCTGTCGGGCAGCCTGATGGTGTTCGGGCTGTCGGCGAGCGCGTTCGCGATTCCGGGCCTGCTCGGCGGGCGCCGCCTGAAGGTCGCGGCCACGGCCGTCTACGACGAATTCCTCGGCTCGCTGAACTGGCCGCTCGGCGCGACGATCGCGGTGCTGCTGCTCGCGGCGAACCTCGCCGTGATGCTCACCTACTACCGCGTGCTCGAACGCCGCTACGCGCGCAGCCTCGGAGGCGCCTCCCGATGAGAAAGAACGGCCCCTTTGCGCTGGCGTTCCACACGCTCGTGATCCTGTTCGTGCTCGCGCCGCTCGTGATCGTCGTGCTCGTCGCGTTCACGCCCGACGAAACGCTGACGCTGCCGACCCGCGGCGTGTCGCTGCGCTGGTTCCGCGCGATCCTCGACTATCCCGACTTCGTCACCGCGTTCCTCAACAGCGTGAAGCTCGCGTTCGCGTCGGCGACGCTGTCGCTCGCGATCGCGTTGCCGGCCGGCCTCGCGATCGGCCGCGCGACGTTTCCGGGCCGCGCGTTCCTGAACGGGCTGCTGCTGTCGCCGCTCGTGATTCCCGGCCTCGTGCTCGGCATCGCGCTGCTGCGCTTTTTCGCGCTGATCGGCGCGACCGGTTCGTTCGCATGGCTCGTGCTCGCGCACATGATCGTCATCACGCCGTTCGTGATGCGGCTCGTGCTCGCGTCCGTCGCGGGCCTCGACCGCAGCATCGAGCAGGCCGCATGCTCGCTCGGCGCGGACCCGTGGACGACCTTCCGCCGCATCACGCTGCCGATGATCGTGCCCGGCATCACGGGCGGCTGGCTGCTCGCGTTCATCAACAGCTTCGACGAGCTGACGATGTCGATCTTCGTCACGTCGCCGCAGACGGTCACGCTGCCCGTGCGCATGTACATGTACGCGACCGAATCGATCGACCCGATGATGGCGTCGGTGTCGGCGCTCGTCATCTTCATCACCGCCGGCGCGATGCTGCTGCTCGATCGCGTGTACGGCCTGAACCGCATCCTGATCGGCCAACATTGATGACGACTCCCGTTTCCCGTACCAACGACATCGCGGACGACGGCGCGCAGTTCGTGCGCGTCGCCGAACGCGAGCGCGCGTCCGTCGCGTTCACGCTCGACGGCCGTCCTGCGCAGGCGCTCGCCGGCGACACCGTGCTCACCGCGATTCTGGTCGCGCAGCGTCGCGTGCGCATCAGCGAATTCAGCGGGCAGCCGCGCGCGGGCTTCTGCCTGATCGGCGCGTGCCAGGACTGCTGGGTGCGCACCGAAGCCGGCGCACGCGTGCGCGCATGCTCGACGCCGATCGTCGAAGGCATGCGGATTCTCACGATCGCCCGGCCGATCGCAGCCGGAGACGCAGCATGAACGCCGCGCTGCAGCCGGTGATCGTCGGCGCGGGGCCGGCCGGCGTGCGCGCGGCCGAGGCACTGGTCGACGCGGGACTGCGGCCGGTCGTGATCGACGAGAACGCGCGCTGGGGCGGACAGATCTATCGTCAACCGCCGGCCGGCGCCGCGTTCGCGCGCGACAAGCGCACGCTATACGGCTTCGAGGCCGCGAAGGCCGACGCGCTGCACCGGACGATGGCCGCGTTGCTGCCGCACGTCGACTACCGGCCGAACACACTGGCGTGGTCATGCGGCGCGGGCCGCGTCGACACGCTGCAGGACGGCCGTGAAGTGACGGTGCCGTACGCGCACCTGATCGTCGCGAGCGGCGCCACCGACCGCGTGCTGCCCGTGCCGGGCTGGACGCTCGCGGGCGTCTATACGCTCGGCGGCGCACAGGTCGCGCTGAAGGCGCAGGGCTGCGCGATCGGCCGGCGCATCGTTTTCGCGGGCACGGGGCCGCTGCTTTACCTCGTCGCTTACCAGTATGCGAAGGCCGGCGCGCAGGTCGCGGCCGTGCTCGATACGAGCCCGCTGCGCCGCCAGGCCGCCGCCGCGCCCGCGCTGCTGCGCATGCCGTCGATCTTCGCGAAGGGGCTCTACACCATCGGCTGGCTGCGCGCGCACGGCGTCACGATCGAAACGGGCGTCACGCTCGAGCGCGTGCTCGGCGCCCGACACGTGACGGGGCTCGCATGGCGCGCCGCAGGCGACGACGAGCGCACCGCGTCGCCGCGCGTGCTCGACTGCGATGCGCTCGGCCTCGGCTTCGGCCTGCGTTCCGAAACGCAGCTCGCCGATCTGGCCGGCTGCCGGTTCGGCTTCGACCCGCTCAATCGCGCATGGCTGCCGGAGCGCGACGCGGCCGGGCGCACGTCGGTGCGCGGTATCTACGTCGCCGGCGACGGCGCGGGCATCGCGGGCGCCGACGCGGCCGAAGCATCGGGCCGGCGCGCGGCGCTCGCGTTGCTCGACGATGCCGGCATCGCATCTCGCTCGCCGTCCGGCAAACCCGACACGGCGGCGCTCGACCGCACGCTCGCACGCATCGGCTCGTTCCGCGTGGGCCTCGAAGCGGCATTCGCGCCGCCGGCCGACCAAGCCGCGCGCTGCCCCGACGACACGATCGTGTGCCGCTGCGAGGAAGTCGACGCGGGCACGCTGCGCCGCTGCATTCGCGCGGGCGCAGCGACCGAAATGAACCGGCTCAAAGCGCTGACGCGCGTCGGCATGGGCCGCTGCCAGGGCCGCATGTGCGGCGACGCGGCCGCGCTCGTGCTGGCCGCCGAAACCGGCCTTCCGCTCGCCGACGTCGGCCGGTTGCGTGCGCAACCGCCGGTGAAGCCGTTCCCGATCTCGGCCGCGCTCGCGGGCGACGACGTCGCGGCGATTCCCGACGAGGCGCGCGATGAGTGAGCGTCGACATTACGACGTCGCGATCGTCGGCGGCGGCCTCGTCGGCGCGTCGGCCGCACTCGCGCTCACGCGACGCGGCTTGCGCGTCGGGCTGTTCGAGCGGCGCGACTGCGGTGCGCAGGCGAGCGGCGTGAACTACGGCGGGGTGCGCTGCCAGGGCCGCCCGGCCGAGCAATTGCCGCTCGCGCTGCGCGCGCGGCGTATCTGGGATCGCCTGCCCGAACTGATCGGCATCGACGGCGAATTCGTCGTGTCCGGCCACTTGCGGCTTGCGCGCAGCGACGCCGATCTCGACGCGCTCGACGCGTACGCCGCGCTCGCCGGCGAACACGGCTTGCCGCTGCAGGTGATGCGCGGCGACGCGTTCCGCCGCCGCTACCCGTGGCTCGGCCGCGCGGCGCTCGGCGGCTCGCTGTGCGAGACCGACGGCCATGCGAACCCGCGCCTCGTGTCGCCCGCGTTCGCGCGCGCGGCTCGCGCGGCGGGCGCGAACGTGTTCGAGCACACCCCGGTCGACGAGGTTCACCACGACGGCACGCGCTTTCATGTGCAGGCCGGCGGCCGCGCGCACACGGCGACATGGCTGATCAATTCGGCCGGCGCATGGGCGAACACGATCGCCGAGCGCTTCGGCGAAGCCGTGCCGATGGAGCCGATCTACCCGAACATGTGGGTGACCGAACCGCTGCCGCCGTTCATCGCGCACAACCTCGGCGTGTACGGCGGCGGCGTGTACGCGCGCCAGGTCGCGCGCGGCAACTGCGTGATCGGCGGCGGCCGCGGCCGCGGCGACGGCGAATTCGGCCAGCCGTCGGTCGATACGACGCGCGCGGTGATGCGCGACGCGTGCGCGCTGCTGCCCGCGCTGCGCGACGCGCTGCTGATCCGCACGTGGAGCGGCGTCGAAGGCTGCACGCCCGACCACAACCCGATCATCGGCGCGAGCCGCACGACGCCGCACCTGCTGCATGCATTCGGCTTTTCAGGCGGCGGCTTCCTGCTCGCGCCGGGTGTCGGCGAGGTACTCGCCGATCTCGTCACCACCGGCGAAACCGTCACGCCACTCGATGCATTCTCGATCGGCCGCTTCTTCCCGCAAGCCGCGCCGACCGCCCCTTTCCGTCAAGAGGAGATCCAAAAATGAAACTGCTCGGCACGATCGCGGCGGCCGCCGCCCTTTGCATCGCAGGCGCCGGCGCGCCCGCGTGCGCGCAAACGAAGACGATCTACGTCGGCATGAACGGCGGGCCGATGGAAAAGGCCTATACGAGCCAGGTGCTGCCCGACTTCGAGAAGGCCAACAACGTGAAGGTGGTGATCGTGCCCGGCACGTCGTCGGACGTGCTCGCGAAGCTGCTCGCGAACCGCAACAAGCCGCAGATCCACGTCGCGTTCCTCGACGACGGTGTGATGGCGCGCGCGGTGAGCCTCGGCGTATGCCAGAAACTCGACGATTCGCCGGTATTGAAGGAGTTGTACCCGTTCGCGCGGATGAAGGACGACGTCGGCGCGGGCGTGCAGCTCGGGATGACCGGCATCGCGTACAACAAGAAGCTGTTCGCCGAGAAAGGCTGGGCGCCGCCGACGTCGTGGATGGATTTCGCCGATCCGAAATACAAGGGCAAGGTCGTGTTCCAGTCGGCGTCGAGCAGCACGTTCGGGCTGCACTGCTTCCTCGCGATCAACCGGCTGCTCGGCGGTAACGAACAGAACGTCGAGCCGGGCTTCAGCAAGTGGGCGAGCACGGTCGGGCCGAACGTCGTCGAATACATCCCGAACTCGGCGAAGATCTCGGAGATGGTACAGACGGGCGAAGCCGGCCTGTTCCCGCTGACGCCGACCGGCGTCGGCGACCTGCAGGACAAGGGCATCCCCGTTGCGTATGCGAATCCGAAGGAAGGCCCGGTGCTGCTGCTCGTCGACCTGTGCGTGGTCGCGAACAATCCCGATCCGCAACTCGCGCAGAAGCTCGCGCAGTTTTTGCTGTCCGCGCCCGCGCAGACGAAGGCGGCCGAGGCCGGCAAGCAGATTCCGACCAACCGTCTCGCGAAGATGCCTGCCACGATGCAGCAAAGCCTCGGCAACGTCGACGATCTGGTGCGCAAGGTGACGGTGGTCGACTGGACCGCGATCAACGCACGCCGTGCGCAGTGGGATACGCGGTGGAATCGGCAGATCGAGCGTTGAGGGCCCCGCCGCGCGCGTGGCACGCAGCAACGGGCGCGGCGACCATCATCAACCGGAGTGATGACACCCCCCTTTTTCTGCGGATTTGACCGGGGCCGGCGGGGCCGACAACACTAGCCCGCAGTGCTGCAAAAGACGGCACGCGCCCGCCTCCCCTTCAGAGTCCGCCATGTACCCGACCGACACCGTGCAATCCCCGAGCGCCGCCCGGCCGCTCGCCGACCGGCAGCTACGCCGGATCGTCATCGCCTCCGTCGCCGGCAACGCGATGGAATGGTATGACTTTTTCGTCTACGGCACGGCCGCAGCGCTGGTGTTCGGCCACGTGTTCTTTCCGCCCGGCGCATCGCCACTGGCCGGCAGCCTCGCCGCGTTCGCCGCATTCGCGCTCGGTTTCGTCGCGAGGCCGCTCGGCGGAATCGTGTTCGGCCACGTCGGCGATCGTTACGGACGCAAGGCGTCGCTCGTGTGGACGCTGCTGATCATGGGCGCATCGACCTTCGCGATCGGCCTGCTGCCGACCTACGCGCAGGTCGGCCTGTGGGCGCCGGCCGCGCTCGTCGTGCTGCGGCTGCTGCAGGGCATCGCGTCCGGCGGCGAATGGGGCGGCGGCGTGCTGATGATCAGCGAGAACGCGCCGCCCGAGCAGCGCGGCTATTACGCGGCGTGGAGCCAGCTCGGCGTGGGCGGCGGCTTCGTGCTGTCGTCGGCCGCGTTTCTCGCCGCGCAGGCGCTGCCGGACGACATGTTCCGCACGTGGGGCTGGCGGCTGCCGTTCCTCGCGAGCATCGCGATCTTCGCGATCGGCATCTATATCCGCCGCCATCTGCCGGAAAGCCGCGACTTCGAGCAGGCCGGCAAGCGCGGTGCGCGCACGCATTTGCCGATCGTCGAGTGCATCCGCCGCCATCCGAGGGAAATCCTGCTCGCGATGGGGCTGCGCGTGGCCGAGAACGGCGGCGCGTACATCTTCCTCGCGTTCTCGCTCGTCTACGGCAAGTACGTCGGGATTCCGAACGGCACGATGCTGACCGGCGTGATGATCGCGATGATCGTCGAGATGGGCGCGATGCTCGCGTGGGGTCGCCTGTCCGACCGGATCGGCCGCAAGCCCGTGTACCTGATCGGTGCGCTGAGCCTGATCGCGTGCGCGTTTCCGTTCTTCTGGCTGCTCGATACGCGCGTGACGCCGCTCGTGTGGCTCGCGCTGACGGTCGGCACGGCGGTGAGTCACGGTGCGATGATCGGCACGCTACCCGCGCTCGTCGGCGAGCTGTTCAGCACCGAAGTGCGTTACTCCGGCGTCGCGCTCGGCCATGAAGTCGCGTCGATCTTCGCGGGCGGGATGTCGCCGCTGATCGCGACCGCGCTGCTCGCGCGCTATCACGCGTCGTGGCCCGTATCGCTGTTCCTCGTCGCGCTCGGCCTCGTGACCGTCGCGACGCTGTGCGTGATGCGCGAGACGCGTGCCGTACCGGCGCCCGGCACGCGCGGCGACGCGGCATGAGCGCGCGGCCCGCGCCGGCCGCCGCACCCGCGTTGCCGGTAAACGATTGGCGCACCGGTTCACGGCGCCACGTGCGCGCTGGCGCGGCGCCGCAAGCGCACGCAGCCGCAACGTCGAGGCTACGCGTCCCGGCCGCGCCGCGCGCTGTCGAACGTCGGCACGAGCCCGAGATGGTCGAGCAGCCGCGCGAATTCGCCGAGCCGCCGGCGCATGTACGCGGGCACATCCACGTTCGCATAGTCGTGGAAGCCGGCGCCCGTGCGCACGCCGTCGCGGCCGGCTTCCATGTTGCGCACGACGCTCGCGGCCGGCGCGAAGCGCGGCCCGATCTCGCCGGCCAGGTACGTCGACGCGTAATACAGGATGTCGCAGCCGCCCCAGTCGATGAATTCGAGCAGCCCGAGCACCGCGAATCGCGGGCCGAAGCCGGTGCGGATGGCCGTGTCGATATCCTCCGCGCTTGCGACGCCTTCCTCGACCATCCGTGCGGCCTCGTTCATCGCGAGCGCCTGGATGCGCGGCACGATATAGCCGGGCGCCGGCCCGCAGATCACCGGCTTCTTGCCCACGCGTTCGAGCAGCGCCGCGAGCGCGTCGACGACGGACCGATCCGTTACATCGCTGCGGCTAACCTCGACGAGCGGCATCAGCAGCGCGGGATTGAGCCAGTGTGCGTTCAGCATCCGCGCCGGGTGCGCGACGTAGCGCTGCAATTCGGTGACGATGAACGTCGACGTGGTGGACGCGATCGTTGCGTGCGCATCGACGTGTTCGCCGAGCCAGCGCAGCGCGTCCGCCTTGGCATCGAGCACTTCGGGCAGCGCTTCGAACACGATATCGGCATCGCGCACCGCGTCGGCCGCGCCGTCCCGCGCGACGATCGCGATGCGCGCGACGACGGCATCCGCCTGTGCGGCATCGATGCGGCCCAGCGCGACCTGCGCATGCAGCGGCCGGGCGATCTCGTCACGCGTGCGATCGTCGAATGCGCGACGGCCGGCCGCATCGCGCGGCTTGAAGTCGATCAGCGTCACGTCGAGGCCCGCGAACGCGAACACGAGCGCGATGCCCTGCCCCATGCGCCCCGCGCCGAGCACGTGGATGCGCGTCACTTCCGCGGCCGCCTTCATGCCGTGTACCCCGCGCCGAGCAGCACGCGCAGCGCGTCGCGTGACAGCGTCGCGAGCCCGAGCCGTTCCAGCGTGCGGCCTTCCGCGTACAGGTCCCGCACCGCCACCGCGCTCGCGATGCCCAGCAGTCCCTGCGCGACGGGCGTCGGCACGCCGGCCCAACGCCCGCACGACACGATGAACGACAGCCCGAGCCGGGTGTCCTCGAGCATGTAGCGATGCGTGCGCAGATCGATCTTCTCGCGCCAGTCGCCGCTATCGGTCAGCTTGCCGTGCGCGCCGCGCCCGTACATCCACTCGTCGCCTTCGGTCGCGTAGTGATCGGCGAGCGGAAAATGCGGCGCGCGGTAGCCGAGCGCTTCGCGCACCGCGATACGTTCGGCGTCGAGCGCGTTCGTCACGCGGCGGATCGACGGCTGCGTGCCTTCGTTGTGGATGTCCCACGCGTCGAAGTGTTCGAGCGGCCCGGCGTTCATCAGGATCAGCGGCGGATGGATCACCGGGCCCGCGTTCATCAGCGCGCCGGACAACGCATCCTCGACCGCCTCGACCGACGGATAGCCCGCACGCAGCACGTCGAACGCCCAGCCGGCCGCGTTCGCCGGCCACACGCCGGTCGGCAGGCGCGTCGCGTACGCGCTGATCACGACGTCGTTGTCGCCATGCTTGCGCACGAGGTACGGCAGCGTGCCCGTTTCGGCGAACGCGACGCGCGCACGATTGCCGGCGTCGGCCGCCGCGCGGGCGAACACGACGCTGCCGAACGTGCCGGGCGGCAAAAACACGACCTGGCCGTCCTCCAGCAGCGGCGCGACCTGCGCGGCGAGCGCGTCGTGCGACGTGGCCGGCAGCGGCACCACGACGAGCCGCGCGCCGCTCAACGCGGCGGCGAGATCGTCGGTCAGGCGAATCGCGCCGGGCGCGTCGCCGAGCGGCACCGTGCGCTTGCCGCGATAGTCGGTGACGTTCAGCACGCCGAGCTCGTGCAGCCGCGCATGCGGCGCGCGGTCGCGCCGCCACCACGTCACGTCGTGGCCTTTTTCGAGCAGGTCGATGGCCGCCGCATGGCAGCCGTGGCCGCCGCCCAGAACACATACCTTCATCGTTTTCTCCCGGTGATCGAGTCTGTCCGAGACTACGCGGCCGCCTGCGCTGCGTCGCTTCAAAACGCGCAACGACGCGCCCGTTCGCGCAACGCAATCGCGGCGCCGTGCACGACGCTGCACGCCCGCCTCCGCTTCGAGGTCTAGGAATGGACATCGCCCTTTCCCGTCATGCGCCGAACCGGCTCGGCACGCTGCAGGCGCCCGACGAAGTCGAACGCGCGGTCGCGCATCGTCTCGGGCCGCATCGGATGGCCGCGTCCGGCCGCGATCCGTTTCATGCGGAGCTGTACGAGGTGCCGCTGCATCACGGCGCGCTGCTCGAACTCTGCTACGGCCGTGAAACGCGCATCGATTTCGGCGACGACGCCGATCACTTCCTGTTCCGGCTGACGCTCGCGGGCGCGTGCGAACTGCAGGCCGGCAGCGTCGTCGCGCGCGCCGGCCCCGGCGCGCTGACCGTGTCGTCGCCCGCGCTCGCGAGCCGCCTGCGCACGAGCCGCGATTGCCGCAATCTCGTGCTGCGGCTCGAACGCGGCGCGCTCGAACGCAAGTTGCAGGACATGCTGCGCGCGCCGCTCACGCGGCCGCTGCAATTCGACCTCGCGACGAGCGGCGCGGGCGCGGGCGCCGCGCTCGTGCTGTCGACCTTCGAATACCTGTGCCGGCTCGGCGCGCAGCCGCGCATCGGCACGGCGTCGCCGGTGGTCGGCGCGGACCTCACCGCGTGGCTGATGTCGCTGCTGCTCACGCACCTGCCGCACGCGTACAGCGACGCGCTGCTGCGCGGCACGCCACCGCTGCCCGCGCACGTGCGGCGCGCGTGCGATCACGTCGATGCGCACCTCGGCGAACCGCTCGCGCTCGCCGTGCTGGCGGCCGTCGCGGGCGTCGCGCCGCGCACGCTGCAGCATGCGTTCCGCGCGTTCCTGCACACCACGCCGGCCGCGTACGTACGCGAGCGCCGGCTCGCCGCCGTGCACGCGGCGCTGCAACGCGGCGACGCGCGCAGCGTGACCGACGTGCTGATCGCGCACGGCATCCATGGCTTCGGCCATTTCGCGAAGGCGTATGCGCGGCGTTACGGCCACGCGCCTTCCGTCACCGCGAGGCAGACACGTTGACGCTCTCCACTCCCGGCCGCGCGACGGCCCCCGCCCGCCCCGAAGCCGCGCCGCACGACGGCGACTCGCCCGACGGCCTGCGCGTGCAGGATCTCGATCTCAACCTGTTGAAGACGTTTCGCGCGGTGTATGAAGAGCGGAACGTCGGCCGCGCGGCGCTGCGGCTCGGCGTCACGCAGCCGTCCGTCAGCCACGCGCTCGGCCGGCTGCGGCTGATGTTCCGCGACGCGCTGTTCGTGCGCACCGGCACCGGCGTCGAGCCGACCCCGCGCGCGCAACGGCTCGCGATCTCGGTCGACAAGGCGCTCGCGATCCTGCAGGACGTGCTCGACGAAGGCTCGCGCTTCGCGCCCGACAGCACGCAGCGCGTGTTCCGCCTGCACATGAGCGATTTCGCGGCGAGCGCGTTCCTGCCGACGCTGCTCGCCGCGTTCGACCGGCGCGCGCCGGGCGCCGTGATCGAGACGCTGCACGTCGACGAATGCCAGCTCAACGTCGCACTCGAATCGGGGCGCATCGACTTCGCGCTCGGGCATTTCGCCGATGCGTCGAGCCATTTCCAGCGCACCGCGCTGCTGCACGAGCGCTGCGTGCTGCTGATGCCGCGCCGCACCGCCCGGCGCGTCGGCCTGCCCGACGATTTCGTGCTCGACGGCGCGGCGCCCGACGCGCTTCGCTTCGTCGCGATCACGTCGCATCCGCAATCGATGCAATTGCTCGAACGGCACGAACTGATGCCGCGCGTGCGCGCGGCGCTGCCCGATTTCATGGTGGTGCCGGCATTACTGCAAGGCGGCGACTATGCGCTGATCCTGCCGGAGACGATCGCGATCACGTTCGCGGCGCGCCAGCCGTGCGTGCTGTACGAAGTCGCCGGCGCCGGCGAGTGGGCCGTCAACGCGTACTGGCATCGCCGCTTCGACGCGGACCCCGGCCATCGCTGGCTGCGCGCGCTGCTGCTCGAACTGTTCAATATCGGCGAGCAGGCGCCGTTCGACGCATGGCTCGCGCCGCACCCGCCCGCCTGCGCGTAGCGGCGCGAGCGGGCCCGCACCAGGGCGCGGGTCCGCCAAAACGCTCAGAACGACGTGAGGATGCCCGCGACGAGCGCGCTCGCGGTCGCACCCGGCTTCGCGACCGCGACGCCGCCGCCCGCCGCGCCGTTGACGACGAAGCGCGCATGCGCGCCGTTGCGCACCATCGCGGCGCCCGTGTACAGCACCGTGCGCTTCGACAGCGGATAGTCGAAGCGGATGCCGTACGAATCGGCGTTGCCGTCGCTGTCGGCGACCTTCCGGTAATGGCCGACGCTCAGCAGCAGCGACGCGCGTCCGATCGGCACCGTCGCGCTGAGCTCCATGATGTCGCTGTGCGGATACGCGCTCTGGCTGTCGACCGCAGTCGCCACATCGGGGCCGCCGCGATGGCGCATATACAGCGCGGCCACCTTCACGACGTTGAAGTCGTACGAAATCGCGCCGAGCGTGTAGTTGCCGTTCGCGGCCGGGCTCGTGTTGCCGAGCGTCGATGCGGCTACCGGGCTGAACTTCTGCTGCATGTAGTCGACGTCGACCGACAGCCCGCCGCGCACGTAGTTGATGCCCGCGCCGTACGTATCGCCGAGCGTCGCCGGCTGCCCGGCCGCGCCATTGGCGCCGCGCGCGGCCATCGCGCGCAGCATGAAGCCCGCGTAGCGCGGCGACGTGTAGCGCATCGAGTTGCGCACGCGCAGGAACGCGGGCCCGACGAAGTTGTTGGTCGCGTTGCCCCAGGCGAGCCCCGCGCCGAGGCCGGGCAGGCTGTACGTGACGAGCGTCGTATGCAGGATCGTGTAGAGCTCGCCGAACTGCACGCCGCCGAACGGCCCCGTGATGCCGACCCACGCTTCGCGGCCGAACAGCGCGCTGCTGTTCGACAACGCACCGTTCGCCGCGTTGAAGCCGTCCTCGAGCTTGAAGATCGTCGCGTAGCCGCCGCCGAGATCCTCGACACCTTTCAGCCCCCACTGCGACGCCCACAGGTTGCCGCTGCCCATGCGTGTCACGTGGTTCGGCCCGGCGTTCGCGTATTCGATCGCGGTGTCGATGCGGCCGTAGAGCGTCATGCTCGATTGCGCGGCGGCCGGCAGCGTCATGCACGCGAGCAGCGCGGCAAGCAGTACGGCAAGCCGGTCGGCCCGCCCGTTCGGTTGGTTCATCTGCGTCGTCCCGTAGAAGTTGCGGCGCCTGTCGGCATCGCGCCGCGCGGTGTGAAGCGCGTTCGCCTTGAGACGCGAACGCCGCCGATCAAAACCCGGCCGAGTCTAGGAACGACAATTTCGGACGTCGACGCAATGGGCTCTATAACGCTTATAGACGCGCCGCATGATGCGCGCGCGCCCCGTCGCACGTACGCTGCGGGGCGGCTCGCGCGCAAGGCCTCGGTGTTTTCTTTATCCGCGTCGGTAAATGTCCGTGTGGCGCGGCTGTCACTCCGGCTATGGCGGCCGAATTTGGCCGACTACGCTGCGTCACCGATCGTGTCACCCGCACGCGTTCGCGCCGCGACGGCGCCCGGCCCGCGAGGCCGATGCCGCGCGTTTCCACCGCCCGCTCCTGGAGAACCCGCATGTCCGCATCCACGGCCCGCGCTGCCGACGGCAAGCGCTATACGTACGAATGGTATGTCGTCGTCATCTGCATGCTCGCGTACATCTTTTCGTTCGTCGACCGCCAGGTCCTCGTGCTGATGATCGAACCGATCAAGCGCGACCTGCACCTGTCCGATACGCAGTTCAGCCTGCTCAACGGCTTCGCGTTTTCGCTGTTCTATGCGGTGATGGGGCTGCCCGTCGCGTATCTCGCCGACCGCTATGCGCGCCCGCGCATCATCTCGCTCGGCATCGCGCTGTGGAGCGTCGCGACCGCCGCATGCGGGCTCAGCCAGCATTTCGTGCAGATGTTCGTCGCGCGGATGGGCGTCGGTGTCGGCGAGGCCGCGCTGTCGCCCGGCGCGTATTCGATGCTCGCCGACTACTTCCCGAAGGAGAAGCTCGGCCGCGCGATCGCCGTGTATTCGCTCGGCTCGTTCATCGGCGGCGGCATCGCGTTCCTGATCGGCGGCTACGTGATCGCGCTGCTCAAGCATGCGAGCGCGTTCACGCTGCCGATCGTCGGGCAGGTGCATGCCTGGCAGGTCACGTTCCTGATCGTCGGGCTGCCGGGGATCCTCGTTGCGCTGCTGTTCGCCGCGACCGTGCGCGATCCGCAGCGCAAGGGGCTCGCGCAGGATCGCTCGGGCGCCGTGCGGCGCGTGTCGATGCGCGATTCGCTGCGCTTCGTCGGCGCGCATCGCGCGACCTTCGCATGTCACTACCTCGGCTTCTCGTTCTATGCGATGACGCTGTACTGCCTGCTGAGCTGGACGCCCGCGTTCTATATCCGCCACTTCGGGATGACGGCCGTCGAAGCCGGCTACACGCTCGGCATCGTGCTGCTGGCCGCGAACACGGCCGGCGTGTTCTGCGGCGGCTGGCTCAACGACTGGCTGCTGCGGCGCGGCCGAAGCGATGCGCCGATGCGTGCCGGCGCGATCGGCGCCGCGTGCATGGTGATTCCCGCGACGCTGTTCACGCAGCTCGACAGCCTGCCCGCGTCGCTCGCGATGCTGGTCGTCGCGATGTTCTTCGCATCGTTCCCGATGCCGACGTCGACCGCCGCGATGCAGACGCTCGCGCCGAACCAGATGCGCGCGCAGATCTCCGCGCTGTTCCTGCTCGTGTCGAACCTGATCGCGCTCGGGATCGGCACGACCGTCGTCGCGCTATTCACCGATCGCGTGTTCGGCGCGCCGGCCGCGGTCGGCCATTCGATGTCGATCGTCAACGTCGCGGCGGCCACGCTGGCCGCGCTGCTGCTCGCCGCAGGGTGCCGCCACTATCGCCGCAGCCTCGAACGCGAACGCGGTCATGCAGCGGCATCGGCTTCGGCTGACGCGGCCGTCGACGGCGGCAACGCCATCGCCGCTCGCTGAAGCCGCGCGGTTCACCGATCGCGTGGTCGGTGTACCGGCCGCGCGAGCGCCGCCACGCCGACCGGCGACAATCGGCACGCCCACCATCATCCATCCCGCTTATTCCAACATCGATTTTTAATCGATTTGATTTATGCGAGGCCCATCCCTATTCTCGATTGCATGCCGGCGCGGGCTCGGCCGCGCCGCTTTTCTCTACCCACGGAATTTCCCATGCAAGCGAACCGCCACCAGGTCCGGATCGACGCGCTGATCGACGCGGCGCAGGACATCCGCTGTTTCCGGATCTCGCGCGTCGACGGCGAGCCGTTCGACGCGTACGAACCGGGCGCCCATATCGACGTCACCGCGCCGTCCGGCATCACGCGGCAATACTCGCTGTGCGGCAACCCCGACGAGCGCCGCAGCTACCTGTTCGCGGTGAAGAAGGAAACGCACTCGCGCGGCGGCTCGCGCTCGCTGCACGACGACGTAAGCGTCGGCGCCGAATTGTCGATCGGCGCGCCGCGCAACCTGTTTCGCTTGACCGATGCCGCGAGCGAGCACGTGTTGGTCGCGGCCGGCATCGGCATCACGCCGCTGCTGTCGATGGCGTATGCGCTGAACCGGCGCGGCGCACGCTACCGGTTGCATTACTTCGCGCGCAGCCGCGATCACGCGGCCTTCGTCGATGAATTGTCGGCCGAGCCGTTCGCATCGCACGTGACGTTCCACTACGGCGTCGAGCCCGATGCGCTCGCGGCCGAACTCGGCCGCTGCATGGAGTCGATCGACTTGAGCGCGCATGTCTATACGTGCGGCCCCGGGCCGTTCATGGATGCGGTCGTCGCCGCCGCGGTCACGCGCGTTCCGGAAGACGCGATTCATCTCGAACGCTTCGCGGCGGAACCGTCGGCGGGCGTCACCGCCGCGGATGACGCCGCGGCGGACGGCTTCGAAGTGCGCCTGCAACGCAGCGGCCAATCGGTGCGCGTCGCACCCGATACGTCGATCGTCGACGCACTCGCGAAGATCGGCATCGAGGTCGATACCTCATGCGGCGAAGGCGTGTGCGGCACCTGCATGGTGCCGGTGCTCGACGGCGAACCCGATCATCGCGATCACTGCCTGAGCAAGGCCGAGCGCGCGAGCAACACGGTGATCTGCTGCTGCGTGTCGCGTGCGCGCTCGCCCGTGCTCGTGCTCGATCTCTGATGCGCGGGGGCGCGCTGGCGCATCGCGATCTGCCGATCGGCTGACGCACCGATGCGCTTCAGGTCGGGACAGGCCGGCGCCGGCGACACGCGGCCGCCGCCCATCTCGCACCGCCCGATCGTCATTCGTCGAAACGCTCGACGATCTCCGCGAGCAGCGCGCGCATCCATGCGTTGCCCTCGTCCTCGTGGAAATGCTCGTGCCAGTGCATCGTCACCGGCGCGGGCGGCAGCGTGACCGGCAGGTCGTACAGCCGGAACGCGTTGTCGCGGTTGAGAATCCGCGCGAGCCGCTTCGGCAGCGTCGCATACAGATCGGTGACCGACAGCACGCTCGGCAGCGCAACGAAGTGCGGCACCTCGAGCGCGATGTTGCGGCCCACGCCTTGCGCGCGCAACGCATCGTCGAGCGCGTGGTGGCTGTGCTCGACCGATTTCACGTTCACGTGCGCGGCGCGCACGAACTGCTCGAGACTCAGCGCGGCGGCCGTCGGCAGCCCGCGCCTGCGCCCCGTCATGCACACGTAGGTTTCCTCGAACAGCACCTGGTGGCGCGTGCGCGGCATCAACTCCGGCAAGTTGCCGATCGCGAAGTCGAGCCGGCTCGCGCGCAGCGCTTCCTCGATCTCCTCCACCGGCAGCGGCTGCACGCTGAGCGTCACGCGCGGCGCGCGCTCGCGCAGCGCCCGGCAGATCGCCGGCAGGTACGCCATCTCGCCCGCATCCGACAGCGACAGCCGGAACGTGCGCGTGCTGGTGGCCGGATCGAAGCGCTCCGCGTAGCGCAGCGCGACGCGCACCATGTCGAGCGCCTTGCCGACGATGCCGGCGAGTTCCAGCGCGACCGGCGTCGGCTGCATGCCGGCGCGCGTGCGCACGAACAGCGGATCGTCGAACAGCGTGCGCAGCCGGCCGAGCGAATAGCTGACGGCCGGCTGCGACAGCGCAAGCCGCTCGCCGGCCTTCGTCAGGCTGCGTTCCTCGACGATCGCCTGGAATACGCGCAACAGGTTCAGATCGAGATGATCGACCGATGTCATCGTGACCTCCATCATTTGCCGCATTTATTTGATCGTCGATTTTAGATCAATTTGACCGATATGTAGCAGAAGACGAGACTGATCTCCGGACGCTGCGCCCGGCGCGGCCCGATTTTCGCGACTCTTTCCCCACGACGACGATGAGCGACATTGCCTACCAGACGATCGACACCCGCGCGTTGCACGGTCTCGCGCAGCCCGACCGCATCGCGCCCGCGATGTACCACGACCCCGCGCTGTTCGAAGCCGAGCTCGACCGCATCTTCTACCGCACCTGGATCTGGGTCGCGCACGAAAGCGAACTGCCGAACCCGGGCGACTTCATCACGACGACGATCGGCCGCCAGCCGGTGATCGTCGTGCGCGACAAGACCGGCGAGATCAACGTGCTGCAGAACCGCTGCCGCCATCGCGGCGCGACCGTGTGCGAAGCGCACAAGGGCAACGCGAAGGGCTTCACGTGCCCGTATCACAGCTGGTCGTACGCGCTCGACGGTACGCTGCGCGCGCTGCCGTACGGCGACGGCTACGAAGGCGTGTGCGACAAGGGCGACCTGCCGCTCGTGAAGCTGCGCGTCGGCGTGTACCAGGGGTTGATCTTCGCGAGCTTCAACGACGCGATCGAGCCGCTCGAGGATTTCCTCGGCGGCGCGAAGCCGTGGATCGACCTGTTCATGAAACAGGGCGCCGGCTACCCGATCAAGGCGAATGGCGAGCACAAGTTCAGGTTCAAGGGCAACTGGAAGATCCAGCTCGAGAACACCACCGACCTCTACCACTTCCCGGTCGTGCACAAGTCGTGGATGAAGTCGATCGACGACGAAACGGCCGCCGCGATCACGCGCTTCATGACGAGCGAGGACGCGTTCTGCCGCGCGCTCGGCAACGGCCACAGCCTCGCGGTGCTGATGCCCGAGCTGATCGATCTCGACGCGGACGACGGCGCCCCGCTGCCCGAACGCTTCGCGCCGCTCGCGGCGAAGCTCGCCGAGCGCCACGCGCCGGACGAAGTGCGCCGCATCGTGCGCTCGCTGATGGGCGTCGGCTTCAACCTGAACCTGTTCCCGAACCTCGCGCTGTCGATGGCGTTCTTCCGCGTGCTGCGGCCGATCTCCGCGAACGAAACCGAGATCCGCCACGTCGCGCTCGCGATGGACGGCGGCCCCGACGAAGCGAACCGCGAGCGCCTGCGCATTCACGAACACTTCCAGGGCCCGTTCGGCTTCGGCAGCCCCGACGACGCGGAAGCCTGGGAGCGCGT
The DNA here is from genome assembly GCF_002223285.1 of Burkholderia sp. AU16482. Taxonomy (NCBI): domain Bacteria; kingdom Pseudomonadati; phylum Pseudomonadota; class Betaproteobacteria; order Burkholderiales; family Burkholderiaceae; genus Burkholderia; species Burkholderia sp. AU16482. The sequence continues at coordinate 243,805 of NZ_NKEY01000006.1, read as the reverse complement.
GCAGCGCGGCGCGCATGCGGGCCCCGACGTGCCGATCCTCGTGAATCGCGGGCTGAACCGTGAAATTACCGCCGCGAACGGCGAAAAGACCGCGCACGCGACCGACGAAACCGGCATGCGCGAGGCCTACCAGCAGTGGCGCAAAATGATGGAGCAACAGTGATGGACGACCGCAACGCCCTCTTTTCCGAGCAGACCTTCGCCCGCGCGGTCGAATTCGTGTGGCGCGAAGCCGAGATGCTCGACCGTCGCGACTACCGCGCATGGCTCGACCTGTGGGATCCGGCCGGCCACTACGTGGTGCCGATCGATCCCGACGCGACCGACTTCGCGGCGACGCTGAACTACGTGTTCGACGACCACGACATGCGCGAGAAGCGCGTGCAGCGGATGGTGTCCGGTTACTCGGCGTCGGCCGCCGACGCGGCGCGCACGGTGCGCACCGTGTCGCGCTTCACGCTGGAGAGCGGCAGCGCCGACACCGTCGAGCTGAAATCGGCGCAGGTCGTCGTCGCGTACAAGCGCGGTGCCGCGACGCTGTTCGCGGCCGACGTCACGCACAAACTGCACGTCGATGCCGACGGCGAGATGCGGATCGCGGAGAAGGTCGTGCGCCTGATCGACTCGACCGAAGCGCTCAGCGCGATCGGCTTCCTGCTGTAAGCCGTGGCCGGTTCACCGCTGCACGCGCAAAGGTGAACCGGTCACCTTCACCTTTCCGAGCCATCATGCCCACACTCGAAGTTTTCCTGCCGGCCGGCCATGACGATGCGCGCAAGGCCGAGCTGATCGCGAGACTGACCGGTGCGACCGTCGACGCGATCGGCGCACCGATCGAATCGGTGCGCGTGCTGCTCACCGAACTGCCCGCGACGCATATCGGCCTCGGCGGCCGCAGCGCCGCGGACGGCGCGCCGCCGTCGCTGCCGGTGATCGTCGCGATCCTGATCGCCGGCCGCACCGACGAGCAGAAGCGCGCGCTGATCGCCGCGCTGTCCGACGCGGGCGCGAACGTGCTCGACGCGCCGCTGCAGGCGACGCGCGTGATCATCAAGGACATTCCGAACACCGGCTTCGGCATCGGCGGCCGGACCGCGCGGGCGCTGGGGCGCTGACGATGCGCCGTGTGCCGCCGCCCCGCCGCGACGCGCCGCCGCGGTTGCGCTCAACCATCGGCGAGCGGCAACGTGACGCGGCAGTCGAGCCCGCCGCCCGCGGCCGCGCTCGCGGCGATCCGCCCGCCGTGGCGCGTGACGATGCTCTTGCACAGCGACAACCCGATCCCGTTGCCGCCGGCCTTCGACGACGAGAAGCCGTCGAACAGCCGCTCGTGCGCGCCGGCCTCGATGCCCGGGCCATTGTCGATCGCACGCAACTCCGCCTGGCCGGCCACGTTCGCGGTGCCGAGCGTCAGCGTGCGCGGCACGCGCTCGCAACTGGCGAATGCCTCGATCGCATTGAACGCGAGATTCAGGATCACCTGCCCGATCAGCACGCGCTCGCAACGGATCGGCAGCGGTGTGTCGGCCTGCACGATCGCGACCGTCACGCCGGCTTCCTTCGCGCGCAGCTCGATGAAGTACGCGACGTCCGCGAGGATGTCGCGCAGGTCGGCCCGCGCGACGACCGGCTCGCGCTTCACGATGAACTCGCGCACGCTCTTGATGATCAGCGCCGCGTGCTCGGCCTGCCGGTCCGCGCTGCGCAGCCCCCAGATCGCGTCGTCGACGGCACCGTTGCCGTTCAGCCGTCGCACCGCGCCTTCGATGAAATTGCGCACGGCCGCGAGCGGCTGGCTCAACTCGTGCGCGATCACGGTCGCCATCTCGCCCATCGCGTTGTAACGGCCCGCGTATTCGAGCATCCGCGCCTCGGCGCGCCGCGCGTCCTCGATCGCGACTTCGTCGCTCACGTCGCGGAACTGCACGAGCAGCCCGTCGAGATCGCCTTCGATCTCGACCTGCCGGCACAGGATGCGCAGCCAGCATGCCGAGCCGTCGCGCCGCACGATCCGGTAGCGCTGCGGCGCGGACGGATGCGCCGACGGTGCATCGCGCAACTGCGCGACGAGCCGGTCGCGATCGGCTTCGGCGCAGTAGTCGAGCACCTCCCCGAGCGGTTCGCCGGGCGCGAGCCCGAGCACGCGGCGGCCCGACTCGCTGATGAACTGCACGCCGCCGTGCGGCGTCACGACCGCGATCCCTTCGTCGAGATCCTGCATGAACTCGCGCAGCCGCGCCTCGTAGCGGCGCAATTGCTGGCGCACCGCCTCTTCCGCGCTGATGTCGCGAAACTGCACCATCACGACGTCGCGCCCGCGCAGCGGCACGTAGGTCGCGGTGGCCTCGGACAGCATGTCGACGCCCGTACGCGATCGATAACACCACTCGTACACCTGCGGCCCGTCGACGAGCGCGCGATCCCACGCGCTCACCGCGATCTCGCGCCGGTACTTCGGCTCGGGGCGCGTCATGTCCGGCGCCTTCAGCGGCAGCAATTCCTCGACGGAAAAACCGAGCGCGATGCACGCGGCGCGATTCGCCCACACGATCGCCTTGGTCTGCGCGTCGTGCAGCAGCACGCACGTGGTCAGCGCGTCGAGCAGCCGGTGGAAATCGTCTTCGTCGGGAAAACTCATGATCGGATTCAGAGCAAGGCGCGCGGCGTCGCGCGGCCGGAAGCCCAACATAGCACCGGCGCGCGCCGATCGCATCTGAAGATTTCTTTAGGCCGGCACGGAGCGTCACCAGTCAGGCGGCCCAACGCACCAATTGCTGCGTGTTTTCGGCGTTTCTAGACTAGGGTCTGTTTGCATATGACACGCACGTGCGAATGCCCGACATCGCCCCATCCCCAGGAGACTTTCATGCCGCAAGCCGCCCTCGCCATCGAATCCGCGCCGCCTTCGCCGCCCGCGGCCCGTCCCGCGGCCGGGCAGTTGTCGCCGCTCGACGCGGTGATCGAAACCGTCGCCGCCCGCCGCGACGAATTCGACCGGCTGTCGCACGTGCCGCGCGACGTGATCGCGCTGTTCAAGCAGGCCGGCATCTATCGCGCGGGCACGCCGCGCCGCTTCGGCGGCGACGCGCTCGCGCCGACCGCGTTCCTCGACATGATCGAACGGATCGCAACCGCCGACGGCTCGGCCGCGTGGGTCGCGAGCTTCGGCTCCGCGAACGTCTACCTCGCCGCGCTGCCGCTCGACACGCAGGCCGAGCTGTACGCGAGCGGCCCCGATCAGGTGTTCGCGGGCGGCCTGTTTCCGGTGCAGCCCGCGCAGGACGCTCCGGGCGGCTGGCGCGTGAACGGCACGTGGAAATTCGCGAGCGGCTGCAAGGGCGCCGACTGGCTCGGCGTCGGCATCGCCGTGCCGGGCGCGCGGGACGCGGCGCCCAACAAGCCGCGCACGGCCGTGTTCCGCGCCGCCGATGTCGAGATCGTCGAGAACTGGAGCGTGGTCGGCATGCAGGGCACCGGCAGCCACGACCTGCGCGTGAACGACCGCTTCGTGCCCGAGGCGTGGACCTTCGTGCGCGGCGGCGAGGCGACGGTCGACGAGCCGCTGTACCGCTACCCGACCGTCGCGTATGCGGCGCAGGTGCTGGCCGTCGTCAATCTCGGCCTCGCGCGCGCGGCGCTCGACGTCGTGAACCGGATGTCGGGCGGCCGCCAGACGACGACCGGCGCGCCGCGTCTCGCCGATCGCGCGTACTACCGCATCGAGCTCGCGAAGGCCGAGGCGCAACTGCGCTCGGCACGCGCGTTCTTCTACGACGCGACCGATACCGTGTGGCAATCGATCCTCGCCGGCAATCCGGTGACGCCCGACCAGGTCAGCCTGCTGCGGCTCGCGGCCACGCAGATCGCGCGCGAAGGCGCGAGCGTCGTCGAACGCGCATACCGCCTCGGCGGCACGGCGGCGATCTATCGCACGCATCCGTTGCAGCGGCTGCTGCGCGATGCGATGGTCGTCACGCAGCACGCGTTTCTCGGCGAAGGCAACTTCGACGGCGCGGGCGCGGTGTTTACCGGCGTCACGCCGTTTCCCGGCTATCTGTGACCGGCATCGGTCGAAACCGCGATGCATACGCATGAAACCGGATCCGGAGCGCGCTCGCCGGCCGGAGCATGCACCCAACCGATTCCTCTGGAGAACCCGATATGTCCGATTCGAATCCGCTGCCGCTGCGCGTGCTGTTCTGCTGCGGCGTGTCGCAGAATTTCTTCGACCTGCCGCGCGAGCGGATCGGCGAAGTGTGGCAGGCGTACGGCGCGATGCTCGCGGCCGTCGAGGCGATGCCCGGCGTGCGCGTGCTCGGCGTGATGGACGACGACCGCCTCGTGGTCGGCCAGGCCGACGGCGCGCCATGGACGTTCTACATCATGGCCGACGTCGCCGATTTCGACACGGCGGTCGCGGTGTGCAACCTGTACCGCACGACGCCCGTCGGCGAATACAACCTGTGGCGCTACGGCAAGATCGAGGCGCGCGTCGGCCGCGCGCTGAGCGTGCCGCCGGCCGCGAAGCCCGCGGCGTGAGGCGCGCGATGAGCGACCTGACACCCGCCGCGATCGACGCGCTCGCGCGGCGCGTCGCGGCGCTCGACGCCGAGCGCGCGGTGCGCGCGACGATCACGCGGTACATGGCGCTGTGCGACGTACCCGACGATGCGGGCGCGGGCCCGTCGCTGGCCGAACTGTTCACGACCGACGCCGTGTGGGAAGGCATCGGCCTGCAGTATGCAAGGAAATTCGGCCGCGTCGAAGGCACCGCCGCGATCGTCGCGATGCTCGGCCGCTATCTGCCGCCCGATCCGCATTTCGCGGCGAACCTGCACTTCCTGACGTCGGAGTCGATCGAGATCGGCGCCGGCCATGCAAGCGCACGCGGCCGCTGGGTCATGCTGCAGGCGTCGCGCTACGCGGACGGCTCGGCCGAGCTGATCGCCGCGCGGCTGACCGTCGATTTCGCGCCGGCCGCCAGCGGCTCCGCCTGGCTGATCCGCCATTTCCGCACCGAACGCGTGCTCGACGGCCCGTGGCCGCTCGCCGCCGCGCCACGGTCCTGATGTTTCCCGCCGCTTTCGCACGATACCGACCATGACAGGCTTCATCGACACTTTCACGCTCGGCGGCCCGGGCCCGACGATCGCGATCAAGGACACGATCGATATCGCTGGCCATCCGACCCGCGCGGCGAGCCGCGCGCTCGCCGACGCGCCGCCCGCCGTACGCCACGCGGACGTGGTCCGCCTGCTGCTCGACGCCGGCTGGCAGATCGCCGGCAAGGCGAACATGCACGAGCTCGCGTTCGGCATGACCGGCATCAACGACTACACGGGCACACCCGTCAATCCGCAGGACGCCTCGCGCATTCCGGGCGGCTCGTCGAGCGGCTCCGCGTCGCTCGTCGGGCTGCGCACTGTCGATGCGGCGCTCGGCACCGATACCGGCGGCTCGATTCGCGGGCCGGCCGCCTGCTGCGGCGTGGCCGGGCTCAAGCCCACGTTCGGCCGTGTGTCGCGGCGCGGCGTCGCGCCCGCGGAAACCACGCTCGATTGCGTCGGGCCATTCGCCCGCGACATCCGCACGCTCGTCGCAGTGATGGCCGCGATCGCGCCGGGCTTCGATCGTGCGCAGGCGACGGCCTCCGTTGAAGGCTGCACGGTCGCTCGACTCGCCGTGGAAGCCGATCCGGCGATCGCCGCCGCGCTCGACGCGGCCGTTCGCGCATCGGGCCTGCGCTCGCACACCGTCGTGCTCGATGCAATGCCGGCCGCGTTCGCTGCGGGGCTCACCGTGATCAACGCGGAAACGTCGCGCGCGTTCGGCCATCTGGTCGCGACCGGCAAACTCGGCGCCGATCTCGATGCACGATTGCGTGCGGCCGCAACGACCGCGCCTGCGGCATTGAAGGAAGCCGAGGCCGTGCGCGCACGCTTCGCCGCGCAGGTCGATGCCGCGCTCGAACACGCGGACGTGCTGGTGCTGCCGACGCTGCCCGCGCTGCCGATCACGCTGCAGCAGGCCCGCGACGGCGTATCGGTGATCGCGATGTCGTCGCTGATCCGGCCGTTCAACCTGAGCGGCCATCCCGCGCTCAGCCTGCCGCTGCCGCTCGCCGGTTCGCCATTGAACGCCGGCTTGCAGATCGTCGGGCGCAAGGGCGCGGACGAACGGGTCTGCGCGATCGCGGCACACTTCGAAGCGGCGCTGGCCGCATGAACCACGATGCGGGGGCCGCCTTCACCGGCGTGCGCCCACGAACCACGGAACACCCCACCATGTCAGACCGAGTCGTCCTCGTCACCGGCGCCGCGCGCGGGCTCGGCGCCGTCATCGCCGAACGCTTCCATGCGGCCGGCTACCGCGTCGCGCTGGCCGACATCGCGGCCGATGCCGTTCATGCGCATGCGCGCGAGCTCGATCCGAGCGGCGAACGCGCGATCGCGCTGCCGCTCGACGTCACGTCGAAACGCGATTTCGAAGCGGCGCGCGATGTGCTCGTCGCGCGCTGGGGCGCGATCGACGTGCTCGTCAACAACGCGGGCGCATCGAAGGTCGTGCCGGCGATGGAGATCACGGCCGAGCAGTTCGACCACGTAATCGACGTGAACCTGCGCAGCGTGCTGTTCGGCTGCCAGGTGTTCGGCCAGTATTTCGCGCGGCGCGGCGCGGGCCGCATCGTCAACATCGCGTCGCTCGCCGGGCAGAACGGCGGCTCGGCCACGGGCGCGCACTATGCGGCCGCGAAAGGCGGCACGCTGACGCTGACCAAGGTGTTCGCGCGCGATCTCGCCGCGCAGGGCGTCACCGTCAACGCGATCTCGCCGGGCCCGCTCGACCTGCCGATCGTGTACGAAAGCGTCGCGCCCGACAAGCTGCGTCAGGTGCTCGCGAGCCTGCCGGGCGGCAAGCTCGGGTCGGCCGCTTTCGTTGCGGATGCAGCCGTATTGCTCGCGTCGGGCGACGCGCATTTCGCGAACGGCGCATGCTGGGACATCAACGGCGGGCTGTACATGCGTTGAGCGGCGGCACGCATCGAGCGCGCGGCGCCGTGCGGTGCCGCGCGGGATGCACGATGCGGGTGGGGTGTGCGACGCGCGTGGCGCGCGCGGGCTGCGTCGCATGCTTGGCGTGCTTCGTGTGGTGCGGCGTGTATGCGCAAGTCCGCCCGCGCACAGCCTCAACCGCTAGCGCGACGACTCCCCGTCGTCGCCCCACACGACCATCACGTCGCGCACGAGCGCGGCGATCGACGTCGCGCCGAGCTTCTCCTTGATGCTCGCGCGATGCACGTCGACCGTCTTCACGCTGATCGACAGATCGGATGCGATCTGCTTGCTGCCCTTGCCGTCCACGACGCCGCGCAGCACTTCCTTCTCGCGCGCGGTCAGCGCATCGAGCCGCTGGCGCAGCTCGCGGTGGCGCTGGCTCACCGCATGCCGCTGCTGCGCGAGCCGCAACGCACGCTGCACGCGCTCGAGCATCTGCTGCGAGTTGTACGGCTTCTCGACGAAATCGATCGCCCCGTTCTGCAGCGCGCGCACCGACATCGGAATGTCGCCGTGCCCGCTGACGAAGATCACCGGCAGCGTCGCGCCGCGCGCGTTCAGTTCGGCCTGCACGTCGAAGCCGCTTTTCTCCGGCATCCGCACGTCGAGCACGAGACACGCAGGCAGGTTCACGTCGAAGCGCGCGAGAAAATCGGCGGCGCTCGCGAATCCCTCGGACGCGATGCCGACCGATTCGAGCAACCAGGCGAGCGACGTCCGCATGCCGCTGTCGTCGTCGACGATGTATACGATCGGTGCGGGTGACGTCATCGCGGGGGTCTCGCTGAATATCGGTATCGGTATCGCACGCGCCGCGCGCAACGCCGGTGGCCGGCGTGGCGCAAGCGTCGTTCGCTGGGGGTGTGCGGCACATCATAACGAGCCGAAAACCCGCTGCAAACCCCTGGACGTGCCGCGCGAACGCACAATCGCGGCTTTTTTTGCACGCGGCGGCACGCGTCTAGGTAGAACCTTTAGACGCGTTGGCAGGAACGCCATCCCGATCGTCAATCGTGCGAATGGTCGGCCGCCTTTTCGCGACGTACGCTTGGGTCATCGTCGGCGATCCGGCGCTGCCCTCGCAGCGCCGCGCGGTTCGCCGCTTTCGTCCAATCAGGAGCGCCCATGTCTTCCACGACCGATATCCAGCGACCGCCGCGCGTCGAACCGACCGACGCGCAGAAGGCCTTCCGCCAGGCGATGGCCCACCTCGGCGCGGCCGTCAACGTGATCACCACCGCGGGGCCGCACGGCCGCTGCGGAATCACCGCGAGCGCCGTGTGCTCCGTCACCGATGCGCCGCCGACGCTGCTCGTGTGCCTGAACCGGTCGAGCGCGATGCACGCGACCTTCGAGCGCAACCGTCAGGTGTGCATCAACGTGCTACCGGCCGAGCACGAACTGCTCGCGCGACACTTCGCGGGGCTCACCGACCTGCCGATGGAACAACGCTTCCAGCTGCCCGTGTGGGATCGCGGCGAACAGGACGTGCCGGTGCTGCGCGATGCGCTCGCGAGCCTGCAGGGCACGATCGCCGAGATGAAGGAAGTCGGCTCGCACTCGGTGATGTTCATCGAGGCGACGTCGATTCGCGTGCGCGACGACGGCGACAGCCTCATCTACTTCAGCCGTGCGTTTCATCGCGTGTCGCGCGCCGCGTGTGTGCGGTGACGTTCGCGCGACTACGCGGACCTGCTGTGCAGCGCGCGCTGCCCGGCCGCGAGCGCGGCGCCCGCGAACAGCGTCAGCGCCGAATACACGAGCCCGCGCGCAAGGCCCGCGCTATCCGACACCCACCCGATCGCGACCGGCCCCGCGATCTGCCCGAACGCGAAGACCGTCGTGAACGCGCTGATGCCCTTCGCCCAGCCGTCGGGCGGCAGGTTGTGCCGCACGAAGGCCGTCGTCGACGCGACCGCCGACAGGAACGTCGCGCCGAACAGCAAGCCCGACGCGAACGCGGCAGCCGGATGCACGAACAGCGCGGGCATCAGCGTCGCGACGCCGAGCAGCGCATTGAGCACGGCGAGCGCGTGGCCGCCGCGCATCCGGTCGAGCAACCCCGACCACAACCGCGCGGACACGACGGTCGCGATCCCGAGCATCACGTAGAACGCGGCGACCACCGTGCCGCTCATCCCCGCGCCGCGCAGCAGCGCGACGATGAACGTCATGTAGCCGATATAGCCGACGCCGAACAGGCCGTAGCCGGCCAGCGCGAGCGCGAAGCGCGCCGGGCTCGCGGTCACCGCCGGTTTCGCGCCGTCGGCGTCGGCCTGCCTCACCGGTGCCGCATGTGCCTGCTCGATGCGGCGTGCAGCCGACACGGCCACCGCCGAGAACAGCACGCATGCCGTCGCGAGCGCGAACCACGCGGGTTGCCAGCCGTGCATGCGCGGCACGAGCGTGGCCGGCACGAGCAAAGACGACGCGACGATGCCCCATCCCGTGCCGCCGTAATAAAGGCCGAGCAGCAGCCCCGCGTCGCGCGGCGACGCGGATGCGAGCCGCGCGGCCAGCACGCCGCCGCTGATGAAGATCGATGCGCTGCCGACACCCGTTGCCAGCCGCTGCGCCAGCAGCGCGTGCATGTCCGACGTGAGCCCGCCCGCGGCCATCAGCACGGCGGTCAACGCGCAGCCGGCCGCGAGCAGCGTGCCCGCGCGCCAGCGCCGCGACAGCAGCGGGAATGCCAGCGCGCCGATCAGGTAGCCGGCCGCGTTCGCCGTGTTCAGCGCGCCGGCCTGCGCGAACGTCCAGCCGAGATCGGCCTTCATCGGCGGCAGCAGCAGCGCGTACGAAAAGCGTGCGAGGCCAAGCGCGATCGCGCTGCCGAGCGACAGGCCGATCGCGAGCCGCCATGCGGCCATGCGGCCGGGATCGGTTGCGCCGGCGTCCGGCCGCGAGCGGCCGGCACGCTCCGGTTGCGGCACTGCACGCATCGGGGGTGTCTCCTTCGTTGTTCGATTCCGGGGCTTCCGCCGCCATCGGTCGATCATACTGGAGCCGCCGTGAAACCGGCGCGCGCACGCGGCAAAATCGCGACGGCCGGTGCGCCCGCTCCCATCGGTCCGGCGCAACGGCGTGAATAAGCCGAAGGTCGGCCGGCGCTGACCCGCACTACCGCCCGAGTCCGGCCGCAAAAGCCGCAAGCAGGGCGCGCCCTTCCGACCATCCGCCCAACCCGGACGCCGCGTTCAGATGGCCGCGTGCGCCGAGCAGAAGCGGCGTCGCGCCCTGTTCCGTTGCCCATTCGAGCGCGCGCCCGGATGGATCGTAAGGATCGTCCGCGCTCGCGATCGCCAGCACCGGCACGCGCCCGAACGAACGCTTCGGCAGGTTCGCGAACGCGGCGGCGGCAACCGGAAAGCGCGGCCCTTGCGGGTCGGGGGCGGCCACGAGAAACGCGCCGCGCACCGCGCGCGCCGACGCGGCATGCCAATGTGCGAACAACAGACAGCCCAGCGAGTGACAAACCACGAGCGGCGGCGCCCCGGCGTTCGCGACGGCCGCGTCCAGCGCCGCCGTCCAGTCGGCCAGTTCGGGCGCCTCCCACGAAGCCGGCGCGATGCGCGCGGCGCCGGGCAACGCCGCCTCCCAGTGGCTCTGCCAATGATCCGGTCCCGAATTACCGATACCCGGCACGATCACGATCGCTTGCTCCATCACGCCCTCCGTCAACGCAAAGCCCGCAGTGTGGCGGTGCGCCGGTCGGCATGGAATGGCAAGTCATCGGTTATTGAGCCAGAATGCCGATGAATCAACGGTACTGGAGGACCGTCATGCCGGACGAAGCACTCGATCGCCTGGATCTTGCGATCCTCGAAGCGCTGCAGGAGAACGCGCGGACGCCGCTGTCGGAAGTGGGCAGGCGTATCGGGCTGTCGCAGCCCGCGACGTCGGAGCGCGTCAAGCGGCTGGAAGAACGCGGCATCATCGCCGGCTACGGCGCACGGATCGATCCGGCGGCACTGGGCTTGGGCATGATGGCCATCATCCGGCTGAAAACGACCCACGAGCACATCAAACCGGCGCTGCGCACGTTTGCCGAGATGCCGCATGTGATCGAAGTCCATCGCATGACCGGCGAGGATTGCTTTCTGCTGAAGGTGCTGGTGCCGACACCGGGCCAGCTCGAAACCCTCATCGATGCGATTGCCCGCTTCGGCGCGGTCACGACTTCGCTGGTGCTGCGCTCCGAGCCGACGAAGGCGATCGGCAAGGCGTTGCTCGGATGACGCTCGCATGCGGCTTTCGTCAATGACATAAAGCGCAGCAATTCCGGCAATTGAATCCAAATTAAAAATGATCGAATTCATTTCGGAGATCCAAATTCGATTCACTAAAAAAAGATGCGTGACCCGCCTGTCGTTTTATCCGGTTTTTTCCAATATTTGAACCGCAAACGCCCTTGTTTAGCACGCTTCCGCTAAAAACCTTGCAACGCATTGCTTTCGTAAATTCATCCGACTAATATCGACGCCACTCGTCCGGCATTCACAAAATATCGAACGAGGAGCGGGATTGTTTTTTCCGCGCTTTCATGTTGAATCACTCATGTTCACCACAGGAGAATTGACATGCAGGAAACCCAGCAAATCGAATTGCTTGACTGGATGCAGGAAGACACGCACCCCGAGGCCGTCGACATGATGGTCGAGGACGCCGTGGTGCCGTTCGGCACCGCGCTCTGGCCGGTCTGAGCGGGCCACCCGTTCTCGCGGAAGGGCCGCGGCCCTTCCGCCGCTTCCGGAGATACGCATGCTGAACCTGCACCGCGCGCTCGGTTTTCACCCGGCGCTGCGCGACAAGCTGGCACGCGGCGAATCGGGGAAACTGCTGGTCGGCTACGACGCCCGCAATCGCGACATCGCGTTGCGCGCCTTTTCCGCCCTGCCCGATTCGCTTGACGCGACCACCCTCTGCCTCGAAAGCACCCCACCCGCCGACATCGCCGCCGCACTCGGCGACGCCGACCTGTTCGTGCTGCTGTACGACTCGTCGTGCCTGCCGACGCCTTCTCCGAGCGGGCCGCCGTTCCTCGCCGCGATCCGCCCCGCGATCGTCGAGCACTGGAGCAAATCGGTTTTATTCAAGGATTACGGCCCGCATCTCGACGAGGCGTTCGCCGAATCGCTCGACGACATCGCCGCACGCAACGCCCGGCTGATCGAGGCGGCCGCGCGCGCGTCGCAGATCCGCTTCATCGACGAAGCCGGCAACACGCTGACGGGCTCGCTCGCGCCGGACCAGAAATGGACGAGCGTGGACGGCATGGGCAACCTCGACGTCGTGCCCGGCGAGATCGCGACGCACGTGACCGACCTGAACGGCTCGGTCGTGTTCAGCGGCACGTTTCTCGGCACCGTGCCGTTCGCGATCAAGTACAAGGTGGCCGAGCGGCTCGCGACGCTGCATGTCGAGCACAGCACGATCGTCGATTTCGACACCGACGACGCAGGCTTCCGCCGCGATTTCTCGACCTATCTCGACCGGCACGCGAATCACCGGCGGATCGAGGAATTCGGCATCGGCACGAACCTCGGGATTCGCGGGCTGTACGGCCGCAACGCAGGGTTCGAGGAACGCCACCCCGGGCTGCATCTCGGGCTCGGCGGCGGCGAAAACGGCAGCCACCATCTCGACCTGATCTTCGCGCGCGGCACGCTCGCGCTCGACGAGCGGATCGTGTTCGACGGCGCGTTCGCCGTCTGACGCGGCGGCGATTGCCGGCTCAGGCTTCGGCGGCCGCCGCGTCGCCGAGCCATTTGAACATCACGAAGCAGTCGACGAAGCCGAGCCGCGCGTGACGGTATGCGCGCGGCAGCCGGCCGACGATCTCGAATCCGAGCTTCTGCCACAGCGCGACCGCGACCTCGTTCGTCGCGACCACCGAATTGAACTGCATCGCGAGGAAACCGCGCTCGCGTGCGACCTGCTGCGAGTGTTCGCACATCAGGCGCGCGACGCCGCGTCCGCGCGCGGCCTCGCTCACCATGTAGCCGCAGTTGCACACGTGCTTGCCCGGCCCGGCCGCGTTCGCCTTCAGGTAGTACGAGCCGAGCAGCACGCCGTCCTCCTCGGCGATCCACGTGCAGAGCGGCGCGTCGAGCCACTGTGCGCGCGCCGCTTCCGGCGTCGGCTCCGGATCGAATGCGTAGGTTTCCTGAGCAGCGACGATGGCGCGGTAGGTCGGCCAGAAGCGTGCGAAATCGTCGTCGGTCATCGGGCGGATCGTGATCATGCGGGTTCTCTCGTGCGGGTGATGTCGGCAGGCAGGCCAGCGATCGTACCGCGATTCATCGACGCTCGCCGGCGCGCAACGCCGCGCTGCGATACGCGCCCCTGATCACACCATCGACCGTGGCCATTCGGCCGAATCGCCACGCTTCGAACCGGATGAAAGAATGATCTTCGTCCGTGAAGCCGGCATCACTGCCTGAAACCTCGAGCCATGAAGACGCCGCGTGCGTGTCGGCCGCAGCGCCGTCGCGATACGGACCGCCTCGTTCCAGCCACCTTTTTTGTAGCTTATAAGTTACAATGCTTTCCAAGTTCGAACTGCTTCGCTATCAGCGCGACGACGGTCGCGAGCCGTTCACCGAGTGGCTGAACGCCGTGCGCGACAAGCTTGCGCAGGCACGGATTCGCGAACGCCTGCGCCGCGTGCAGACCGGCAATTTCGGCGATTGCGAACCGGTCGGCGAAGGCGTGATCGAACTGCGCATCCACGTCGGTGCCGGCTATCGCGTGTACTTCGGCCGGTACGGCGGTGCGCTGATCCCGCTGTTGTCCGGCGGCGACAAGGGTAGCCAACCCGACGACATCAGGCGCGCGAAGGAACACTGGTCGAACTGGAAACGGAGACAAACATGAACAAGCTCAAAGGCGCGGTATCGCACCACGACGCGGAAGTCGCCGAACTCGGCGCCGACCGCGAACTCGCGGTGGCCTATCTGCGCGTCGCAATGGAGTCGCTCGACGATCCCGACAACCGCGCGGCCGGCCTGCTCGCGCTGCGCACGGTCGCGGAAGCGTACGGCGGGCTCGGCGCGGTCGCGGCCGAGGCCGGCATCAGCCGCGAATCGCTGTATCGCACGCTGTCCCCGAACGGCAACCCGACGCTGAAGACCCTGCTCGCGGTGCTCAAGACCGTCGGCCTGCGCCTGTCCGTCGTTCCCGCACAGCCGTCGCACGCGTAACGGGCGCACGTCACGCCTGCCCGCTCACGGCCTGACCATCCATACGAGCAGCATCTCGCCCGGCGCGGCCGTCATCCCCGCCGGCCGATGCTCGATCGTCGGCTCGACCGCCAAGGCCTGCGCGATCGCCGCCGCATCGTCGATCGTCGTCGTGCGCACGAACGTCATCAGCCGCGCCGGCCGGCGCAGCGTCTCGCGATATAGCGCGCCGTACCACAGCGGGCGCATGCCGAGCGCGTCCTGCAGCACGTACGGATAACGCCAGAGCCGCAGCACGAAGCGGCTGTCCGGGTGGGCCGGATCGACGCGGACGAACACGCGCCGCGTGCTTTCGCCGTGCGTATAGCGCGGCAGCACCGGCAGCGCGTCGGCCGGCGCCTGCGGCAACAGCCAGCGCAGCGCGGTGGCCGGCGACCAAGGCGTCGCACGCTGCCAGCCGGCCTGCGCGAGATGGCGGTCGAGCGTGTCCGACGTCACGCTCCATTGCAGCGGCAGATACTCCTCGCGGTCGCCGCCGATCTCGGTGCGACGCGTCGGCACGCGCTGCCACCCGCCGCGCCGCCACTGGTCGACCGTCATCGCGACCACGTCGCCGGCATGCGGGCGCGATGCGCGATCGATCTGCCATTGCGCGGGAACCGTCCATACGCCGGCCGTCGCGAGCACGACCACCATCGCGACGAGCGCGCCTCTCGGCTGCACGTGTTCGCGCACGCGCCAGTACGCGTAGGCGCCGGCGAGCAACGCGAACCACGCGAGCCCGAGGCTCCAGCCGCCCAGCAAACCCGACAACCAGGTATCGCCCACGTACAGCCGCGCAAAACCGCCGAGCACGATCCACAGCACGACCGCCGTCACGACCGGAATGCGCCACGGCGCGGGCCGGTCGCGCGTCAGCACCCAGCCGAGGCCGCTGCTCGCGAGGATCGCGAACGCGGCGTCGGCATCGGGCAGCGGCACGTGCGGCGCGCCGGGCGGCAGGCTCGCCGGCGTCGCGCCGGGCACGCTCGCGCCGAACACCGGCACGAGCACGACGGCGACGCCGACCGTCGCGAGCCACCATGCAGCCGTCAGCCAGCAGCGATGGATCATCAGCCAGACGAGAAATGCGGCCGCGACGATCAGCCCCGTGTCGTGCCCGTGCAGCACGGCGAGCGCGCTCATCGCGGCGTCGACGGGCGGCGTGCGCAGGTTCTGCAGGAACGCGTACAGCGCGATGTCCGCATGCATCAGCGGGTCGTTCGCGACGACGTTCCGCACGATTCCCGCGAACAGCCACACGCAGCCGATGAACAGCAGCGCGAGCACGGGCACCGCGCCCGGCAACGCGCGCAAGCGGGCGATCGCGCCGTGCAATCGCGCGCCGACCCGCGGCCAGCGGTGCGCGCCTGCGTGCACGGCGTCGGCGAGCGCACGGCGCAGCAGCGGCCAGCCGCGCCGCAGCGCGACGCGCACGCCGATCCATACCAGCGCGACCAGCGCGGCCACGACCAGCAGGATGGCGGCGACCCGCACGCTGATCGCCGCGGCCAGTGCGGCCGATGCGCCGAACAGAATGCCGGGCGCGACGTGCACGGGCGCCCACACGAGTGCCGAGATCACGTTGACCGGATAGAACGACCGGCGCGGCAGCGTCGCGCAGCCGACGACGACCGGCACCACCGCCCGCACCGGCGCGAGAAAGCGCGCGAGCACGATGCTCTTCATGCCGTGACGCAACACGAATTCCTCGCCGCGCGCGTACGCGCTCGCGTAGCCGAAGCGCACCCATGCGTTGCGGATCATCCCGCGGTAACGTCGCCCGAGTTCGTAGCTGATCCCGTCGCCGATCACCGCGCCGACGGCCGCGACGCCGATCGTCGCCCATGCATCGAGCGCGCCCGCGCCGATCAGCGCGCCGGCCGCGAACATCACGGCGCCGGCCGGCACGACCGTGCCGATCAGCGCGATCGCCTCGGCGCACGCGGCCACGAATACGATGGCCAGCACGAGCAGCGGATGCGCGCCGATCGCGCCGATCCACGCATGGATCGTGTCGCTCATCGCACACTCCCGAGCGGGGCGGCCCGGTGTGCGAACGCCGGGCCGGCAGGGGCATTGGATACGTTCATCGCAACATGTACACGCTCGCGCCGCCGGCGGGGTTCAGGGGGCAGGGTTGCGGCTCAATCGAACTCGTGCTGCCGCGCGTCGGCCTCGAGCGGCGCATCGTGGTAGCCGACCGTCGCGATCTCGCGCAGGTAGCGCGCAAGAAACGCGCCGATCGAGCCGGCGGCCTCGTATTGATGTACGTGACGGAATTCATGGGTCAGCAGGCGGCGCGTGTCGTGCCCGCGCAGCACGTACACCGCATGACCGAGCGTGAGGCCGATCGTCCCGGGCGACAGCAGCCCCGTCTCGCGGGCGATCTCGGCAAGCGTTGGCGTATCGGGAAACGGCATGCGATCGACCGCCACCACGCGAATGAGGTCCGGCTGCACGACGCCCACCGCGCGCGCATCGTCGGCTTGCGCGGGCGTCAGCGGCGCGCCCCGGGCGAGCCCGCTCGCCGCCTCGGCTTCGGCCCAGGCGAGCGCGGCGGGCAGCGCGGACGGCAGGATATCGGCCAGGTCGATCATCGCGGGCTCCCCGGTTCGCGCAGTGGCATCGCGCACCAGTTTAGTCCCGATTCGGCACGGTTCGCGGGGCGGTTGCGGCGACGGCGCGCCGGGCCGCGTCGGACGTCACGATCCCCCCGGGAATACCCTGATTCGCCCGGGCTGGGGCCGTGCCATTCCGCGTGAATTATTTCGTGTCGGTGGGCATTTCGCGACCCACCATCCTGAAAATTTCGCGAACGAGTACCGTTTTCGGGTTCGGGGGCATATATTGGTCAGAAGAACGGCCGCGGCAACACCCGGACAGCAACGACAGCAGCGCGCGGCGTCATCCCGAAGAGGACCGCTGGAAGATGATCAGGGTAATTCTGGCTGACGATCACGCAGTCATGCGGGACGGACTGCGTCACATCCTGGAAACGGCCGGCGGTTTCGAGATCGTCGGCGAGGCGAGCGACGGCTCGGGCACGCTCGCGCTGGCCGAGCGCGCCGCCGCCGACGTGCTGCTGCTCGACCTGTCGATGCCCGCCCCCACCGGCATCGAGCTGATCCGGCTGGTCAAGCGCCAGGCGCCGTCGCTGCGCACGCTCGTGCTGACGATGCACGCGGAAACGCAGTACGCGGCACGCGCATTCAAGGCCGGCGCCATCGGCTATCTGACGAAGGACAGCGCGACCGCCGAGCTCGTCGAGGCCGTCGGCAAGGTGGCGGCGGGCGGCGTCTACGTGAGCCCGTCCGCGGCCGAAAGCCTCGCTCGCACGTTGCGGGCGCCGGCTCATGCCCTGCCGCACGAGCGACTGTCTGCGCGCGAGCTCGACGTGATGCGCCGCATCGTCACGGGCCGGACCGTCACGCAGATCGCGTGCGAACTCGCGCTGAGCGCGAAGACGGTCAGCACGTACAAGACGCGGATCCTCGAGAAGATGGCGCTGCCGCACGAAGCCGCGCTGATCCGCTACGCGGTGCGCCACGATCTCGACCTCGGCACCGACGACGCATGACGGCCGCCTTCCCCCTCCCGCCCGCCCCGCCGCCGTCGGACGACGACGGTCCGGATACGTCGCGCCTGTTCATGTCGTCGCTGCCGCCTGGCCGACGCGAGCGGCGGCTCGCGCTCGCGACGGTGCTCGTCTCGGCCGTGATCTTCGCCGCGCTCGCGCCGTTCGCAGCGATCCCGCTCGCGCCGGGCTGGGCGTTCATTCCCGTGTACCAGTCGGCGATCGTCGTCAACGACATGGTGACGGCCGGCCTGCTGCTCGGCCAGTACGCGATCCTGCGCGAGAAGCCGCTGCTCGTGCTGGCGGGCGGTTACCTGTTCACGGCGTTCATGGCCGGCACGCACATGCTGACCTTCCCCGGCCTGTTCGCGCCCACCGGCCTGCTCGGCGCCGGCGAACAGACCACCGCATGGCTGTACCTGTTCTGGCATGGCGGCTTTCCGCTGTCGGTCGCCGCGTACGCACTGCTGCGCGCGACCTCGCGCGGCCGTGCGGTGCCGGCCCCGCAGCGTCGCGCGGCGATTCCGGTCGTCCTCTGCATCGCGGCCGCAGGCGGCGTGACGGTCGCGCTCGCGCTGCTCGCGACCGCCGGCCACGACCTGCTGCCGCGCATCATGAGCGGCAACCGGATGACCGCGACGATGACGAAAGCGATCACGGCCGTCTGGGGGTTGAACCTGGTCGCGCTGATGCTGATGTGGCGGCAGCGGCGGCGCCATTCCGTGCTCGACCTGTGGGTGATGACGGTGCTCGTCGCGTGGCTGTTCGACATCGCGCTGTCGTCGATGCTGAACCACGGGCGCTTCGATCTCGGTTTCTATGCGGGGCGCGCGTACGGTCTCGTTGCATCGGGCGTCGTGCTGTTCGCGATGCTGTTCGAAAACGGCCGGCTGCATGCGCAGACAGTGCGCGCACTGGCGGGCGCCCGCTACCAGCATCTGCTCGTCGCACAGAAAAGCGCGCAGTTGAACGACGCGAACGAACGGCTCGAACAGCGCGTCGCCGCGCGCACCGCGCAACTGAGCGCGTCGAACCGCGACCTGCGGCGCGAAGTCGAGGAGCGCGTGCGTGCCGAGCGGGCGCTGCAGGCGTCGCGCGAGGAGCTGCGCGAGATCGCGGCGATCAGCGCCAGCGCGCGCGAAGCCGAGCAGCGCCGCATCGCGCGCGAACTGCACGACGAACTGGCGCAGTCACTCGCGGCGCTGAAGAACGACCTCGAATGGCTGATCGACCGCGTGCCGCAGGACGACGCGTCGCTCGCACGCAAGATCGCGGCAATGCATACGCTCGCACGCGGCGCGGTGGCCGCGACGCGCCGCATCGCGTCCGACCTGCGCCCGCTGATGCTCGACGATCTCGGCTTCGCGGCGGCGATGCAATGGCTCGTGGAGGATTTCCGGCACCGTCACGGGATTACCTGTTCGCTGCACGTCGAGCCGCCCGAGCTGCAACTCGACGAGCCGTATGCGACGGCCGTGTTCCGCATCGCGCAGGAAGCGCTCGCGAATGTCGCGCGGCACGCGGCCGCGTCGCACGCGGCCGTCGAGCTCGTGTGCGGCGGCGAAGCGATCGCGCTGACGATACGCGACGACGGCGCGGGATTCGATCCCGCGGTGCCGCGCAAGTCGAGTTCGTTCGGGCTGGTGGGGTTGCGCGAGCGCGCGTATCTGGTCGGCGGCACGCTGCGGATCGCGACGACACTCGGCGAAGGCACGACGGTGGAGGTGGATATTCCGGTGGCGTCCGTGCATGCGGCGATTGTGCATGAAGGACCCGGCGCGTTGCGGACGAAAGGCTAAAGCGGTCAAAGCAACGGTAGCGGGATGCTGCCGCGAGGGGTCAGTGGTAGTCCTCTTCGCGCTGATGCCGAACGGCCAAGACCGTGACTTGTTCAGCACTTTCGATCTCGAACAGGAGCACATAGCCTGACGTGCCGAAGGAAACGATGAGTTCACGCAGGAAGGGATTGCTCCCATCCAGCTTGCGGCAGGTAAACGGAAACAATCGCAACATGGCCACACCTCGTTCGATCGCTTCCAACGCCCTCGCTGCCGCTTCCTCATCACGTTCGACGAGATATCGATACAGTCGCACCAAGTCTTCGCGCGCCGCACGCGTATATCTGACTTGGTAACTCAATCCGCCGCCTTCTTCGAACGAGCCGCTTTCAGCATGGACTCGAGCTCGCGCTGAACGTCGGCGGCATCGATGTATTCGCCCGTGCGTCGCGCCTCGTCGCGAGACGCCAAACCTCGTGCGACGAACTCGCGCTGCAAGCGTCGCCGAGCGATGCCATCACGCAACGCCGACTCCATGAACGCAGACAGCGTCTCGTTTTCCGCAAGAACTGATTCCGCTTCCTCGCGCAACTGCGGATCGACTCGCAGCGCGGGCATCGTGGCCGTTTTCATCGCACCCTCCATGCATTACATATGTAATACATGGTAGCACATCGGCCCGAATCGACGACAGTCGACCGTTCGTTCTAGTCGAGCTGTCGACGGAACGCTCACGCCCGCGCCGCCACCATCCCCCGCTCCGAGCGCGTCCACGCGACCAGCGCGCCGACGCCGAGCAGCGCGAGGCACACGATCGGCACGATCATCGGCCCGAACGCGGTGCCCGTCATCTTGCCCGCGAACGGCATCAGGTTCTGGCTGAAGAAGCCGCCGAGGTTGCCGATCGAGTTGATCGCCGCGACGCTCGCGGCCGCCCGCGCGCCGGTGAAGTAACGCGGCGGCATCGACCAGAAGCACGGATACAGCAACGGGATGCACGCGCCGCCGAGCACCAGCGCGATGAAGCGCAGCGGCGTCGACGGCAGCACGAGGCTCAGCAGGAAGCCGAGCGCACCGAGCGCCGCGACGATCGCGATCGTGCGCAGGATGCTCTTCGCGCGGCGCAGCTTCGCCGGCAGCCACACCAGCAGCACCACCGCGAGCGCCCACGGCAGCATGCTCAGGAAGCCGTTCGTCGCGCTCGACACGCCGAACGATTTCACGAGCGTCGGCAGCCAGTACGTGACGCCGTACAGCGACGTCGACATCAGCATGTAGGTCGCCGCGAACAGCATCACGCGCGGATCGAGCAGCGCCTTCCACGGCTGCCCGTGCTCGGCCTGCGCCGGCTTCTCGCGCTCCAGCGCGGCCGCGACGATCTGCTTCTCGCGCTCGTCGAGGAACGGCGCTTCGCGGAACGACGCGGGCAGCACGCGGAACACGACGATCGCGACGATCACGGCCGGAATGCCCGTCGCGACGAACACCCACTGCCAGCCCGCGAGCCCCCACACGCCGTTCAGGCTCAGCAACACGCCGCCGACCAGCGAGCCGAGCATGTTCGCCAGCGCGCTGCCGAGCGTGAAGATGCCGAGCACCTTCGCGCGGTAGCTCTGCGGGAACCACAGCGTCAGGTAGTAGATCACGCCCGGATAGAAGCCGGCCTCGGCGATGCCGAGCAGGAAGCGCAGCGAGCAGAACGCGGGCATCGACGTGGTGAAGCCCATCAGCACCGTGATGAGCCCCCAGGTCAGCATGATCCGCGCGAGCCACACGCGTGCGCCGTAACGATGCAGCGCGAGCGTGCTCGGCACCTCGAACAGCAGGTAGCCGATGAAGAACAGCGACGACGCGAGCCCGAACGCGGCTTCCGTCATCCCGAGGCTGTGCACCATCTGCAGTTTCGCGAAACCGACGTTCTGCCGGTCGATGAACGCGATCAGGAACATCACGACGAGGATGGGCAGCAGGCGCCGCGCCATCTTCGACATGATGCGCTGTTCTTCGGCGGACGCGGGGTCCAGGGTGTCGGTAGCGTTCACTTCAGGCTCCTTCGTGAATCGGTTGCGTATCGGTTGAATCGGCGGGTTGAATCGGCGCCGCGCGGAACGAGCGCGCCGGCGCCACGTGGTTCGATGAATGGAATCGGCTCGCGGCCCGCGTGGCTCAACCCGACCGGTAGTCGTCGAGCATCGGCGCGAACATCTCGTGCCACGCGCGCGGCTTGGCCTTGATCGTGCCGGCGAGGTACAGGAATTCGACGTAGTCCATCAGCTGGTTCGGCCGCACCGAGAAGCGCGTGTCGGGCGCGGCCAGCATGCGCATCACGTCGTCGTGCGACACGCCGACGCCGGACGACGCCGCATAGAGCGCCGCCGCCGCGCGCGGGTCCTGCGCGATCAGGCGGTTCGCTTCGTCGAGCGCGCCGAGAAACGCCGCGGCCAACGCGGGCTCCGCATCGACGAGCCGCTTCGGCGCGAACACGACGTCGAGCGTCATCGGCCCGAGCACGTCGACCGAGCTCACCACGCGATGGATGCCCGGCTGCCGCAATTCGAGCGTCGAGAACGGCGGCGACGTGAAGTGCGCGGTCACGCCGTGCTCGCGGCGGATCAGCGCCTGCATCGCCTGCGGATGCGGCAGGTTCACGGTGATCGAATCGAGCTGCGCGAAATGCGTGGGGCCGAGCTGCCGGCTCGCGACCATCTGCAGTACGACCGCCGACAGCGACGTGCGGATGCCCGGCACCGCGATCCGGTCGGACGGCGTGAAATTGCGCAGCGACACGAGACCCGGCCGGTTCGCGTTCAGCGACAGCGACGTGGTCGACAGCCCGCTGATGCCGATCACCTCGACATTCGGAATGCCGCGCGCCCGCGCCCACAGCTCGATGAAACCCGGCGCGCCGGCGCCCGCGAAATCGAGCGTGCCGGCCATCATCGCGTCGTTGACGGAATTGCCGCCGTCGAGCAGCACCCATTCGACCGCGACGTCGCGCACGCCGTGGCGCGCCGCATGCCGCTCGAACAGCCGCTGCTTCTCCATCACGAGCAGCGGCAGGTACAGCACGCCATAGCCTTTCGAGATCCGCACCGTGCGCGGTTTCGCGCGCACGAGCGCCGGGGCCCCGAGCGCGCCCAGCACGCCGAGGCCGGCGGCGATCAACGCGCGGCGGCGCGGCGACGTCGTCATGCGCGCACCGCCGCGCGGCGGACGGCCAGCGGCGACGCGCCGGCCGGCGTGGCGCGGCGGCGCGCGTTCGTCGTGCCCGTGACATGCTGCATGTTGCCGTCTCCTTGAATATTTCTGGTATTAATGCCGTCCTTGCATCCTGCTTCCGGCTCGACACAGGTTATCGGGCGAGTCTGAGAAAATGCTGACATCCCGTCCCCGGGAAAACCCCTAATCCACCTACCTGCAAACGGCACCATGCGCATTCTCGTCGTGGAGGACGATGCCGAAATCGGCGCGGCGATCCGCAGCCGTCTCACGCGGCTCGGCCATGCCGTCGATCTCGAAACCGACGGCTCGACCGCGAACGGGCTGCTGCGCGTCGAGCGCTTCGATCTCGTCGTGCTCGATGCGAACCTGCCCGGCATGGACGGCTTCACGGTGCTGCGCAACCTGCGCGCGGCCGGCAGCACGACGCCCGTGCTGCTCGTCACCGCGCGCTCGGCGATCGACGACCGCGTGAGCGGCCTCGGCCTCGGCGCCGACGACTACCTCGTGAAGCCGTTCGACTACCGCGAGCTCGACGCGCGCGTGCAGGCGCTCTTGCGCCGCAACAGCGGCCACGCGAACGACGTGCTGACGCTCGGCGGCCTCGTGATCGACCGCAGCAGCCGTCTCGCGGAACTCGACGGCCAGCCGCTGTCGCTGTCGCGCCAGGAATTCGCGCTGCTCGAAATCCTCGCGAGCCGTCCGCAGCGCATCTTCTCGAAGGAAGAACTGCTGAACCAGTTGTTCAGCTTCGGCAACGAGCCCACGGCGAACGCGGTCGAGCAATACGTGACGCGCGTGCGCAGGAAGCTGCAGGGCAGCTCGGTCGAGATCCGCACCGCACGCGGGATGGGGTATCAGATTGCCGCGCACTGACTGGTTCCCGAGGACGCTGTTCGGGCGCACGCTGCTGTTCATCGCGCTCGTCGTCGCGACCGGCGCGCTCGCGCTCGCTGCGATCGCGCGCTACTACGCGGGCGTCGCGGCCGAACGCGCGTACGACCAGTTGCTGGCGGGCGCGTCGATCCAGGTCGCGGAAAACCTCTACGTGCAAGGCGGCGTGCTCGCGCTGAATCCGCCGGTCGCCGCGCTGTCGACGCTGTCGCGCTACGACCTCGTCTACTACAAGGTGGTCGATTCGCGCGGCGTCGTCGTGGCCGGCTATCACGATCTCGCGAGCCCCGCGACACTCGCCGCCGCGAAGCAGGGCCCCGCGTTCGCGAACGCCGTCTACCAGGGGCACCAGGTCCGCACCGCGACGATCGCACGCTACATGCCGGAGGAAAGCACGCCGGGCTGGGCGCTCGTGACGGTTGCCCAGACCACCAATGCGCGCCAGCAACTGACGAACGACATGAGCATCAAGGTATGGACGCTGATCCTGCTGATGAGCGTGCTCGCGATCGGTGCGAGCGGCCTCGCGATCCGGCGCGGCCTGCGCCCGCTCGCGCGGATCGGCGCGATCATCGCCGCACGCGACCCGGCCGACCTGCGGCCGGTGGCCGTCGATACGCCGAGCGAGATCGACGCGATCATCGGGTCGATCAACGGGTTGATGCGGCGGCTCGCCGAGCGGATCAACGCGATGCAGCGCTTCATCGCCGACGCCGCGCACCAGATGCGCACGCCGCTCGCGCGGCTCGACGCGCAGATCGAGCTGCTCGACGGCGAATCCGATCCCGCGCGTCACGCGGCACGGCTCGATGCGCTGCGTGCGACCTCGTCGGACGTCGGCCGGCTCACCGGGCAGTTGCTCAATCACGCGATGGTGATTCATCGCACCGAGGCCGTGCCGCTGCAACCGGTCGACCTCGTCGCGCTCGCGAAAGAAGTGCTGGGCCGCACGATTCCGCTCGCCGGCGAACGCGACGTGGCGGTTGCGTTCGCGAGCGACGCGCCGCATGCGTGGATCGACGGCGACGCGATCAGTCTTCAGGAAGCGCTGTCGAACGTGCTGCACAACGCACTGCTGCACGGCCATGCGGACGACATCGTCGTGTCGGTCGCGACCATGGGTAACGCGGATCAGGCGGTGACGCTGACCGTCACCGACAACGGGCGCGGGATACCGCGCGAGCACTGGGACGCGGCGTTGCAGCCGTTCGTGCGGATCGCGCCGGACGGCAGCGAGCGGCGCACGGGGTCCGGCCTCGGGCTCGCGATCGTGCAGGAAGTGATGAAGGCGCACGGCGGGCGCGTGGGGTTCGCGTTTCCCGAGGCGGGCGGGTTCGCGGTGGTGTTGACGTTTCCGCGTGCGGTGACGGCGCACGCAAGCGACACTTAGGCAACGGCATCCGGCGCAGGCACGCTCCGTTGAACGCCACCGGGCGACACGCGTTCAGCCGTCGCTGTCCCGACCGTCGTCGGCGTTTCGCCGCGCATGCCGCGCCACCAGTTGGTCCAGTTCGTCATACTGGCGGTCGCAGAACAACCGGCACAACGTATCGACGTCCACGCGCTTCCTCACGTCGATCGTCTCGACGTGCTGCTCCAGCTTGCCCTTGCCGATGCCGAAGAGCCCCTTCTTCATCCGCATGGACACCGCATTCAGCTGGAAGCCGTCCGAATGCGCATCCGTCAATGCCGTCACCCACAGCTCGCGCTGATCGTCGGCATGCTGCAACACGAGCGCCGGTAGCGGGCCGTCCTGCGTCTCGTTCCATTCGATGTGCTGGGCCGCCCAAGGAAACGCCTCGAACGCATGAACGAACGACGCGTAGTCGGTCGCGCCCTGCTGATCGAGCTGATTGAAATCGTAGCCGACTCTCTGGATGGAATAGGTCAACATGGCGCGGCAACCCCGTGGCGTTCGAGATCAGGAGATCGTCAATCTACCGTGAATTTCGGTATCGGTGACGATTTTTCTGGGCGGCTCATGCGCGAAGAGATGCTGACCCATGTTGTCACGCACGGCGGCTATCATCGCGGCGAAGCGGGCAGATTGATGATTCAGGCGGCCGCGCTCTCGGCACAGGATATCGAACTCCCTTGGGATACCTACACGGTTCACTTGCATCGGACAGAACCCGACCGACGGCTGCAAGGCAAGGTCGACGACGCGAACCCGCCGAATGCCGGGCGGTGAAACGCCCTACGCCGCCACCGCCTCCCCACCGAGATACGCATCGCGCACGCGCTCGTCGTCGAGCAGCGTTTTCGCGGGCCCTTCCAGCACCACACGCCCCGTCTGCAGCACGTACCCGTAGTGCGCGATTTCCAGCGCGAGGCTCGCGTTCTGCTCGACCATGAACACCGTCACCCCTTGCGTGTTGATCGCGTCGATCAGTTCGAGCACCTTGTCGACGTAGAGCGGCGACAGCCCCATCGTCGGCTCGTCCATGCAGATCAGTTTCGGCCGCGCCATCAGTGCGCGCGCCATCGCAAGCATCTGTTGCTCGCCGCCCGACAACGTGCCCGCACGTTGCGTCAATCGTTCTCGCACACGCGGAAACAGGTCCAGCACGCGCTCATAGTCCTCGGCCACCGCCGCGCGATCGCCGCGCGTGTACGCGCCCATCAACAGGTTCTCGCGCACGCTCATGTCGCCGAACAGCCGCCGCGCTTCGGGCACGGCCGCGATCCCGCGCCGCACGCGCTGCGGCGTCGCGAGCGCGGTCACGTCGTCGCCGTCGAAACGCACGACGCCGCGGCGCGGACGCATCAGCCCGAGAATCAGCTTCATCGTCGTCGACTTGCCGCTCGCGTTGCCGCCGAGCAGGCTGACGATCTGCCCACGGGCGACTTCGACGTTCACGTCGAAGTGCACCTGCACGGGCCCGTAGAACGTGTCGAGGTGTTCGAGTTTCAGCAGCGCGTCGGTCATGGTCGTATCAGGCACGGAAGATTGCACGGTCATGCGGCCGCCTGCGTGGTATGGTCCGCCGGCGCACCGCCCGCGTGGCGGCGACCGAGATAGGCCTCGATCACGCGCGGATCGTGCCGCACGTCGCGCGGCGCGCCTTCGGCGATCTTCACGCCGTTGTCGAGCACCATCACGCGGTCGGACACGCGCATCACGAGTTCGAGCTTGTGCTCGATCAGCAGGATCGTCAGTCCGCGTACCTTCAGCGACTGGATCAGTTGGAGCATCTCGGCCGTCTCCGTCTCGTTCATCCCGGCCGTCGGCTCGTCGAGCAATAGCAAGCGCGGATGCAGCGCGAGCGCGCGACCGATCTCCACGCGCCGCCGGTTCGCGTACGACAGACTGTGCGCCGGATGATCGATGCGCGGCGTAAGCCGTTCGCCGAAGCCGGCAATGATGTCGCGCGCTTCTTCACGCAAAGCGGCTTCCTCGCGCCGCACCGACGCGGGCCGCACGAGCGCGCGCAGCACTTCGGCCGCCGCGCCGAGCGCCGGCCAGCCCGGCCGCGCCGCACGCAGCCGCGCATGTGCGCCGATCAGCACGTTGTCGAGCACGCTCAGGTTGCCGAACACGCGGCCATGCTGGAACGTGCGCGCGATGCCGAGCGCCGCGAGCCGTTCGGGCGCGGTGCCGGTGATGTCGCGGCCGTCGAACGTCACGCGGCCGGCATCGGGCCGGTCGGCGCCCGCGATCAGGTTGAACAGCGTCGATTTGCCCGCGCCGTTCGGGCCGATCACGCTGAGCAGTTCGCCGTCGGCGAGCGTCAGGCTCGCGCCGTCGAGCGCGGTCACGCCGTCGAAGCGGCGCGTCAGGCCCTGCACGTCGAGCAGGGGTCGAGTCGTCGTCATCGCATTCCTCCTCACACCGTGCCGAGCAGGCCCTGTGGCCGGAAACGAACGAGCAGCAGCAGCACGAGGCCGTAGATCAGCATCCGGTAATCGGCCGCCCAGCGGAACAGCTCGGGCAACCCGATCAGCGCGATCGCGCCGACGATACCGCCGAGCACGTTGCCGAGCCCGCCGAGGATCACCATCGTCAGCGCGAGGATCGACACCTGCGAATCGAAGGTCTGGTGATTGATGTAGCTGTACAGGTGCGCGGCGATCCCGCCGCTCACGCCCGCCGCGACGCCGCCGACCGCGAACGCGATCGCCTTGTAGCGGTTCGGCGCGATGCCGTGCGCGCGCGCGGCGACGTCGTCCTCGCGCACCGCGCGCAGCGTGCGGCCCAGATGCGAGCGAAGCAGCCGCACCTGCACGAGCGCGAACACGACGAGCACCGCGAACGTGAACCAGTACGCGGCGCGCGCGGTCGTCGCCCACGGCAGCGGCGCGATGCCGGTAATGCCGAGCGGGCCGCGCGTGAGGCCATCCCAGTTCAGGATCACGAGGCTCACCACTTCGCCGATGCCGAGCGTCGCGATCGACACGTAATGCCCACGCAGCCGGAACGCCGGATAGACGAGCAGCGTGCCGAGCACGGCGGTGATCACACCCGCGCACGGAATCGTCACGGCCGGCGACCAGCCGAGATCCGACGACAGCAGCGCCGACGCATACGCACCGATCACGAGTAGCGCGGCGTGGCCAAGCGAGATCTGCCCGACCGTGCCCGCGACGAGCGTGAGGCTCAGCGCGAGCAGCCCGTACAGCCACGCGTTGGTCAGCGTCTGCAGCACGTACGGCGATGCACCGAGCCATGGCAGCACGGCCACCGCGGCGATCAGCGCGACGAGTACGGGGCGCGGCACGCGCACGGCTTTCGCGGCGGCGAGGAAGGTGCCCGTCATCGGTTCGGGCGGCAACGCGCGGTTCGCGCTGAACAAGCCGTTCGGCCGCCACACGAGGAACACGATCAGCAGCCCGAACGCGAACAGGTCGCGGTAGCTGGTGCCGAAGAGCGCGACGCCGTAGCTTTCGACGAGACCGAGCAGCAAGCTGCCGGCGATCGCGCCGGGCACGTTGCCGAGCCCGCCGATCAGCAGCGCGACGACGCCCTTCAGCGTCGCCTGAAAGCCCATCGCCG
The DNA here is from genome assembly GCF_002223285.1 of Burkholderia sp. AU16482. NCBI lineage: Bacteria > Pseudomonadati > Pseudomonadota > Betaproteobacteria > Burkholderiales > Burkholderiaceae > Burkholderia > Burkholderia sp. AU16482. Next base: position 215,069 of record NZ_NKEY01000006.1, on the reverse strand, counting down.
GATCGATGCTGTTGTAGTACATGCCGACCAGCAGCCCGCTCACGCCGCCGAGTGCGCACGCGATCGCGAATACGGTCTGGTTCACGCGATCGACGTCGACGCCCATCTGCAACGCCGCGTCGCGATCCTGCGCGGTCGCCCGCACGGCCCAGCCGAGCCGCGTGAAGCGCAGGAAGCCGTACAGCAGCGCGGCCGCCGCGATGCCGATGCCCGCGATCAGCAGGTCGAGCGAGCCGAGCGTCGCGCCGGCGATCCGCAGGTGCCAGTCGGGCAGCGGCGTCGGCACCGCGCGCGGGTCCGCGCCGAACGCGAGCTGCGCGAGCTGATCGAGGATGAAGCTGATGCCGATCGTCGCGAGCAGCGGCGCGATGCGCGCGGCATGGCGCAGCGGCCGCAGCCCGATCCGCTCGATCGCGATGCCGAGCGCGCCGCAGCCGACGACGACCGCCGCGAGCGCGGCCGGCAGCGGCAGCCCGAAGCGCGTCAGGCACAGCCAGCCGATGAACGCGCCGACCATGTACACCGAGCCGTGCGCGAAGTTGATCAGGTGCGACACGCCGAAGATCAGCGCGAGCCCGACCGCGAGCAGCGCGTAGATGTTGCCGACGATGAGGCCGTTGAGCGTGTAGTCGAGCCAGGAAGCCATCACGATGCGTCCGTCAGGTGCAGGCGGTTCATGTCGGGTTCAGCGCGCCGCGAGCTGCGGCTTCGCGCCGTCCCACAGCGCCCACTGCCCCTGCTTCACGACCAGGTACACGGTGCGCGCGCCCGCGACGCGGCGCGTCTGCGGATCGAAACGCACCTTGCCGAAGATCACGCTCGGCACGTCGCTGATCTTCGCGAAGCCGTCGTGCGCGGCCTGGCGCGTCGTGCCGTAGCGGCGCAGCACTTCCGCCGACAGGATCAGCGCATCGTACGCACGCGCGACGAACGAATCGGGATCGGCGTGGAATTTCGCGCGATAGCGCTGCACGAACGCCTGCACCTCGGGGCGCGGCTCGGCCGGGAAGAAGTTCGATTCCGTATAGACGCCTTCGACGGCCGTGCCGCCCAGTTCGAGGAACTTCGGCGAATACACGGAGCCTACCGCCGCGATCGGCAGCGCGACGCCCGACGTGCGCGCCTGGCGCACGATCTGCGCGCCGTCCGCGTAGTAGGAAATCAGCACGATCGAATCGGGCTTCGATGCGCCGATCCGCACGAGCGTCGAGCGGAAATCCTTCTCCGCCGGCTGGTAGCCTTCGGCCGCGACGACCTGCGCGCCGAGCCCCGTCACCGCCTTCGCGAAAATGTCCTTGCTGGTGCGGCCCCAGTCGGTGTTCAGGTACAGCACCGCGATCCGCTTGAAGCCGAGTTCCTTCACCGCGTAGCGGGCGAGCAGCGGCTGCTCCTCGGCCTGGCTCAGCGCGGTGCTCCACAGATAATCGCCGCCCTTCGTGAAATCCGGATGCGAATTCGTGAAGCCGAACTGCACCAGTTGCCCGCGCTGGTAGATCGGCGATGCGGCCATCGACGTCGCGCTCGAGAAATCGCCGAGCTCGATCGCGATGCGCGGATCGGCGACGAACTTCTGCGCGATCGCCACCGCCTGGCGCGGATCGCTGCGGCTGTCCTGGAAGTCGATCGCGAGCGGCCGGCCGTGAATGCCGCCGCTGCCGTTGATCTCGTCGAGCGCGAGATCGAAGCCGCGCTTCCACTGCTCGCCGTATTGCGCGTCCTGGCCCGTCAGCGGCCCGCTCACGCCGATCACCACCGGCTCGCCCGACACGCCGGCCGCGAGCGCGCCGCCGGCCGACAAGCCCCATGCGGCGGCGAGCGCCGCCACCGTGCCCAGCACGCGCCGCCATGCGCCGCGCGCGTCGTTCCCCGAAACCTTCATGCGTCCCCCAGCTTCCGTCAATCGAAAAGAGTGAGGGCATGTAACCATCCGGTTCAGGACGATCCAACGAAGTTTTGCGCATATCGATATCGCATGCGGCGCGAAGCCGATGACGAGCGCGAACGGCCGCCGATACCCGCCGCATCGATCGACATGCCGGCATGCATCGCATCGTATTGATTCGATGGGCGTTTCGTTCGGCGCACCGTGCACGACCGGTGCGACTGCACGCACGACGGGCCGCCGCGGCCGTTACGCCCTTCGCAGTTTTCCCGCTGTCGATAGCAAAAATCATTATATGAATCGTGCATGCTCGCACTCCTACAATGCGCAAATCGCATCATCGGAACGCGTCATGGAGTTGCATCAACTCGAAGCCTTTTCCGCGGTCATGTCGGCCGGCAGCGTCACCGGCGCGGGCGAGCTGCTCGGCCGCTCGCAGCCGGCCGTCACGCGGCAGATCCAGGAACTCGAAGCCGATCTCGGCTACGCGCTGTTCGACCGGCACGGCCCGCGCGTCACGCCGACGCGGCGCGCGTTCCTGCTGTACGAGGAAGTCGAGCGCTCGCTGGTCGGCCTGCGCGCGATCGAGGCGCGCGCACGCGCACTCGGCGACGAAACGGCCGAACCCGTTCGCATCGCGGCCACGCCGTCGCTCGCGGCCACGCTCGTGCCGGCCGCGCTCGCCGCGCTGCCCGACGACGCGCATGCGCCGCACTATCAGTTGCGCAGCGAATCGGCCGAGCACGTCGTGCACGAGGTGCTGGCCGGCACGGCCGATGTCGGCGTCGTCACGCTGCCGATGGCGCATGCCGGGCTCGACGTGCACTGGATCGCACAAACGCCGTGCGTCGCCGTGCTGCCGGCCGACGATCCGCTCGCGGCGAAACCGCGCATCGCGCTGCGCGACCTCGCGCGGCGCCGCATCGTGACGGTCGCGAACCGGCACCGGCTGCGCCAGCGGATCGACGCGGCGTTCGCGGCCGCGCGTGTCGATGCGCACGTGTTCATCGAAACCAACGCGTCGCTGAATGCGGTGATGGCCGCGCGCGCGGGCATCGGGGTCGGCATCGTCGATCCGGCCACGGGCGTCGCGCTGCCGGTGGACGGTGTCGTCGCGCGCGCGCTCGACGTCGACATCCCGTTCGCGTTCGGCGTCGCGACGCCGGCCGGCAAGGCGCGCACGGCGGCCGTCGATGCGCTGCTCGACGCGCTGCATCGCACGACGCGCGCGCTGCTCGACGACGTGACCTTTCACGATGCCGCCGCGCACGATGCGCTGCTGCGCGGCGACCGGCTGCAGGCCGACCGCGCGACGCGCGCGCCTCGCCCGGCACGTACCCGCCGCGTGCGCCCGGAGGCCGCATGACGCCCCCGCTCGACGCACTCGAGGCGCGCCTCGCGCAGGACCTGCGCTGGCTCGACCTGCCCGCGCCGTCGTGGGTGCCGCCGCGCGAAGCGGACGGCGCGCGCGTGCTCGACGTCGCGATCGTCGGCGGCGGCATGGCCGGGCTCGCGGCGTCGGCCGAGCTGCGCCTGCTCGGCATCGACAACCAGTGCGTGATCGACCGCGCGCCGGCCGGCTACGAAGGCCCGTGGGTCACGTTCGCGCGGATGGAGACGCTGCGTTCGCCGAAGCAGCTTGCGGGCCCCGCACTCGGCCTGCCCGCGCTGACGTTCCGCGCGTGGTTCGAAGCGCAATACGGCCGCGACGCGTGGGACGCGCTGTACAAGATTCCGCGCCCGCAATGGATGGACTACCTGCGCTGGTATCGGCGCGTGCTCGACCTGCCGGTGCGCAACGACACGACGCTCGTCGCGCTGCGCCCGCGCGACGACGGGCTGCTCGCGCTCGACGTGCGCGGCAACGGCGAAGCGCACACGCTGCTCGCGCGGCACGTCGTGCTCGCGACCGGCCGCGACGGCCTCGGCGGCCCGTACGTGCCGTCCGTCGCGCGGCGCGCGCCGCGCGCGCGCTGGGCCCATTCGTCCGAGCCGATCGATTTCGCCGCGCTCGCGGGCAAGCGCGTCGGCGTGGTCGGCGCGGGCGCGTCCGCGTTCGACAACGCGGGTACCGCGCTCGAAGCGGGCGCCGCGCGTGTCGACCTGTTCTTCCGTCGCGCGGACATTCCGCGCATCAACAAGCTGACCGGCATCGGCAGCCCGGGCCTCGTGCACGGCTACGCCGATCTCGACGATGCGACGAAGTGGCGTTTCATGCACTACGCGCTGACGTCGCAGACGCCGCCGCCGCGCGACAGCGTGCTGCGCGTATCGCGCCACGACCATGCGCATTTCCATGCGGGCAGCCCGATCGAAATGCTCGCCGACCACGCGGACGGCCTCGAACTGACGACGCCGCGCGGACGCTACACGGTCGACTTCCTGATCTTCGCGACGGGCTTTCATTCGGACTGGACGACGCGCGAGGAATTCGCGTCGTTCGGCGCGCACGTGCGGCGCTGGAAGGATCGGTATCGGCCGGAACCGGCGCTGTGGCTCGACGAGCTCGCCGAGTCGCCCGATCTCGGCCCCGCGTTCGCGTTCCAGGAACGCGAGCGCGGTGCGTGCCCGGCCGTCACGCGCATCCACTGCTTCAACCACGCGGCGAGCCTGAGCCAAGGCAAGCTGTCCGGCGATATCCCGGCGATCAGCGCGGGCGCGCAGCGGCTCGCGCGCGGCATTGCGAGCCGGCTGTTCGATGCCGATCGCGACCGCCACTACGATGCGCTCGTCGCGTACGCGAATGCCGAACTGCAAGGCGACGAATGGCGCGACGCCGACGCCATCGATCACTTTGACGACGAAGGGAAACCGAAACGATGACTGACTCCATCACGCCGGCCGCCGGGCCGGACACGATCGACGCGGCAGCCGGCCTGCGCGCCGGCGACGCCGTCGCCGCGCTGCGCCGCGTGCGCGACAAGGTGCTGTTGCATACGCAACTGAGCGAAGCCGCGCTGTTCGATCCCGCGCTACCCGATCTTTCGCTGATCGAGCGGCTGCATGCGGCACGGTATGTCGCGTGGCAGTCGAATGCGCACGCGCTGGCCGACATCTATCGCGCCCGGCTGCTCGACGCAGGCGGCACGCTCGACGACATCGAGCACGCAGATGCCGACGCGTTCGACGCGCTGCCTCGCCGCCTCGGCGCGATCCTGCTGCACGCGAAGCGCCTGACGCACGCGCCGGTCGACGCGCGCGCATCCGATCTCGACACGTTGAAGTCGGCCGGGCTCACGACGCCCGCGATCGTCGCGCTGTCGCAGCTCGTCGCGTTCGTCGCGTATCAATTGCGCGTCGCCGCGGCCGCGCGGGCGCTTCAGGCACGCGTCGCAAAGGAGGCCGCATGACGACTGCCACCCACGGCTTCACCTTCGACACGCTCGGCTGGCGCGCGTGGCTCGACACGGTCTCGCTCGATGCGGCGACGCCCGATCAGCTCGCGGTGCTCGAAGCGAGCCATCCGCAAGCGAAGACGTCCGACTATTACCTGCTGCTCGTCCATCTGCCCGACATCCTGCGGCAGCGCTCGGGCGTGTTCAACGCGATCATGTACGGCCCCGGCGGGCTGTCGCGCGCGGAGCGCGAACTGGCGAGCACGGCGGTATCGCGCGTGAACGGCTGCGTGTATTGCGCGTCGGTGCACGCGCAGCGTTTCGCGCAACTCGCGAAACGCACCGATGCGATCGAACAGGTGTTCGACGACCCGGCGACGGCCGGCACCACGGCACGCGAACGCGCGATCGTCCGCTATGCGATCGCGCTGTCCGAACGGCCCGACGCGATCGACGAGAACGACATCGCCGCGCTCGAAGCCGAAGGGCTGACGCATGAGGAAATGCTCGACCTGTCGCACGCGATCGCGATCTTCGCGTGGGCGAACCGGTTGATGCTGACGCTTGGTGAGCCGGTGTTTCCGGAGCCGGCGGCCGGCGCCTGACCGCACGGGAGAACGTGGCGCGGAACCGGCCCGCGTCGCGCCTTGTGCGTCAACGGTCGGTGCGCTGCATGCTCGCGGGGATTCATCTCGCGCGGCGCTCGGCGGCGGCGCAGGATGGCGCGAAATTCGAATCAATGGAAAAACGGCGCGAAGCGGCGTCGGTATCGCACGCCTGAATGGAGCGGGCGTCGCGGGCGCGCCATGGTTGGCGCGACCGCGACAGGATGCTTCGATCTGCGAACGAGATCGAAACATCCTGTACTGCCATCAATCGCCCAGCAGCTTCAACCCGGCCGGCAGCGTTTCGCCGAACACGCGCACCGTATCGGCTTCGTCGAACGCGATCGCTTCACGCACCATGTCGATCCACGCCGTCGATGCATTCGCGGCCGACAGGCGCTTGATCACCGCCTCGCGCGTGTCCTCCGGCAGATCGCGCGAGCGGTCGCCCGTCATTCGCGCAATCTGCGCAGCCGCGAACGCAGCCGGCTCGACCTGCTTCCAGTCGAGCGCGAACAGCGCATCGAGCCAGCCGATGACGATTTCCGCCGGCACGACGCCGTGCGCGCTGCCGTAGAACGGCCGGCGCGCGCCGATCCGCCCGAGCGCCCACGCGCACAGCGTGCGTTCGGCCGGCTTCTGCAATTGCGCGATCAGGCGCTCGGCCAGTTCGACCTTGCGCTCGACCGGCAGCCGTTCGAGCGACGCGGACAACCGCGTCATGTCGGCCGGCCCGACCTTGGCCGGATCGAACGGCAGCTTGCGCCGCTTGTCGTCGGACGGTTCGAGGAACGCGATCGCATCGCGCACCTGCGTCTGCGCATCGTCGTCGAGCCCGCCGGCCACGCGCCGCCACAGCGTCCACCACTCGGACCACACCTGCGCGTCGGTCACGTATTGAATGCCGTCGTCGAACAGCGGCCACAGTTGCTCGATGCGCCACGCGTCGAGCGGATGGCCGAAACCCGGACGCAGGCAATACCCGGCGAGATTCAGCCACGCGCGCTCGTGATCGGCCGAGCGGCGCCGCCGCCGCGCCCGCGCGAGCAATGCGTCGAACAGTTCGCGTGCGAGCGCGACGTCCCACTCTTCGCGCGCGCCGAGCACCTGCTCGAGTTGCGCGCGCAACCGGCGCGTGTCTTTCGGCGTCACGCCCGCGGCCTTGCTGCCGAACGAGCGCTCGATCAGCTCGATCGCCTGGTCGAGCCTTGGATGCCGCGTGGGCGCGGCCGCGTCGCCGTGCACCGGCGCGTCGCCGCGCAACTGGAATTCGAGCCGCCAGCGTCGCGACGAATCGTCGATCGCGATGCAGTGCATTTCGAGGGTGCCGACCTCGGTCAGCGACGCGGTGAGCGTCACCGGCGTTTCGCGCGCGTCGCCGCCCGCCTTCGCGTCGACGACCGTCGCGATCGGCGGCAGCCGCACGAAATCGCCATCGTCGAGATCGACGAGATCGCCGGGTCGATACTTCGTGTCGGCCACGGTCGATACGAGGTGGAAGCGCACTGGCTGCCCAAGCTGCAGCGCGAACGTGCGATCGTCGAGCCGGATCTCGCGGCCCTCTTCCGCGCCGCGCGGCAGCAGGCAGACGCCGCGTGCGGCCGCGTTGCCTTCGCCATCGTCGAGCACGAGGAAATAGCTGCGCGCGGAGCCGCCGCCGATGCGCGGCGCATGCCCGGCGCGCGCGAGCCCGTAGGCCACCGCGCCGCGCGCGACGGCCACGTCCGGGTGCGCGTTGTGCAGCACGTCGAGCGGCGCGCCACGCCACGCGCCGAGCGTCTGCGCGAGACGGCCGGCGAGCGCATCCGCGCGGAACACGCCGCCGTTGAGCAGCAGCGCGTCGGGCAGCGGGCCTTCCGCATGACGCTTCAGGAACGCGGCGACGTGGCGCGTAATGGCCGCGTCGCTCGCATACGGCAAGCCGAATTCGACGATCGCCGCGCGCGCCCGGCGCGGCAATTCGTCGGCGTCGACCTGCGGAAAGAACCCGTCGACGACGATCTGCTCGACTTCCTGCCGGGTCAGCTCGGCCGAGCGCGCGCCGCCCACCAGCTTGCTGCCCGCGCCGAGCAGCGTGACGGTGACGGACGCGGGTGCGTCGTCGCCGAGCAGCCGCTCCTTCGCCGCGCGGCAGCGCTCGATGAGTTGCGACAGGCTCGCGGCCGACAGCCGCGTGCCGGGCTCCGTCAGCCGCGTCTCGACGAGGCGCGCGAGCGCGAGATCCATGTTGTCGCCGCCAAGCATCAGGTGGTTGCCGACGCCGACGCGCGTAAAGGTCGGCTCACCGTCGTCGCCCGGCGCGACGTCGACGAGCGTGAGGTCGGTCGTGCCGCCGCCCACGTCGCAGATCAGCACGCGCCGTGCATGGGCGAACGCCTCGCGCAACGTGTCGCGTTGCCCATACAGCCAGTCGTAGAACGCGGCTTGCGGCTCTTCGAGCAAGCGCAGCGCCGGCAGCTTCGCGCGTTTCGCGGCCTCGACCGTCAACGCGCGCGCGCCGTCGTCGAACGACGCGGGCACCGTCAGGATCACGTCCTGCTGCGCGAGCGGCGCATCGGGAAAATGCGCGTCCCATGCGTCGCGCACGTGCGCGAGATAACTCGCGCTCGCGTCGACCGGCGACACCTTGTCGACGCCGTCAGCCGCGCCCCACGGCAGGATCGCCGCGAGCCGATCGACCGCGGCATGCGACAGCCAGCTCTTCGCGCTCGACACGAGCCGGCCCGGCACCTGCGCGCCGAGCGTGCGCGCGTAGCGGCCGATCACGGCCGGCGGCGCGTCGGTCTTGACCGATTGCGCGTTCGCCTTCGTATTTGCCTTCGGATCGACCGCCCACGGCAGTCGCAACGCGTCCGGCGGCAGCTCGCCCGCCGCCGGGTGATAGCGCACCGACGGCAGCAGCGGCTGCGCGGCCACCGCGCCGAGCCCGACCAGTTGCTCGACGTCGAACACGCGGATCGCGTCGGAACCGGCCTCGACGTACGCGACGACCGTATTGCTCGTACCGAGGTCGATGCCGACCGTATAACGCTTCATCGCGCTCAGGCGGCGCCGCGCACGTCGAACTCGACCTTCCAGCGCTCGTTCGTGCCGCTCGGAATCGCCTCGAGTTCGAGCGTGCCGGCTTCGGTCACGCGCGCATGCAGCTTCACCGGCACGACTTCGCCGACGGTGCGCCCTTCGGCGGGCAGCGTCGCCTGGATTTCCTCCAGCTCCTGCAGCTCTTCCGGCGACCAGTAGTCGAGCAGCGTGCCGACCTGGTCCTGGCGCCGCACCGACGAGCCGAAGAAGCGGAACTGCACCGGTTCGCCGACGACGAGCCCGAACTCCTGCGGCGGCAGCGCCGCGTCCGAGCCTTCCTCCATCCCGAACGGCGCGACGCACAGCGCCTGCACCGGCGGCTCCAGCCCCGGCACCGCGGGCATCGCCGATTCGATCGCGACGTAGTACGCACGCGCCGTGCCGCCGCGAATGCGCACGCCGCGGCCGCGCTTCACGTAGCCGTAGTACGCCGCGCCTCGCGCGACCGCGAGATCGAGATCCGCGCCTTCGAGCAGGCGCGCGGGCGGCGCGCCTTCGGCGGCGAGCCAGCCGTTGAGCGTGTCGAGCACGCGCTGCGTGAGCAGCGTCGACTTGAACACGCCGCCGTTGAACAGCACGGCGGTCGGATGCAGGAACGTCGCGCCCTGCGGCAGCGTGCGCTGCACGCCTTCGAGCGTGTCGAGCGCCGCGACCTGGCGGCCGAGGAATGCCGCGAGATGGCGCGTGATGCCGGCGTCCTGCGCATACGGCAGGCCGAGCTGCGTCAGGCCGACACGCGCGCGGCTCACCGGGCGCGCGGCCGCATCGACCTGCGGGAAGAAGCCTTCGAGGATCGTCTGCGTCAGTTCCGCGCGCGTCAGTTCGGTGCGGATCGAGCCGCCGATCAGCTTCGAGCCGCGGCTCGGCACGACGAGCGGCACCGCATCGGCGCTCGGGTCGGACAGCAGCGTTTCCTTGGCCGAGCGGCACGCGTAGGTCAGCGCGCGCAGTTGCCACGGATCGGGCTGCGTGCCCTGCTGCGCGAGCTTGCGCGCCACCACGTGCGCGAGCGCGAGGTCCATGTTGTCGCCGCCGAGCAGGATGTGCTCGCCCACGGCCACGCGATGCAGTTCGAGATTGCCGTCGCGCTCGACCACCGCGATCAGCGACAGGTCGGTCGTGCCGCCGCCGACGTCCACGCACAGGATCAGGTCGCCGACCTGCACCTGCTTGCGCCAGCCGCCTTCGCTCTTCTGGATCCAGCTATACAGTGCGGCCTGCGGTTCCTCGAGCAGCGTCATCCGCGAGTAGCCGGCGGCGCGCGCCGCCTCGGCCGTGAGCTCGCGCGCGGCCGGATCGAACGACGCGGGGATCGTCACCGTCACGTCCTGGTCGGCGAACGGTGCGTCGGGATGCGCGTGGTCCCACGCTTCGCGCAGGTGCGTCAGATAGCGGATCGAGCTTTCCAGCGGCGACACGCGCGTCACTTCCGGCGGCGCATCGCTCGGCAGGATCGCCGCGCGGCGATCGACGCCCGGGTGGCACAGCCAGCTCTTCGCGCTCGACACGAGGCGGATCGGCGTGCCGGCGCCGCGCGTGCGCGCCATCTCGCCGACCGCAAAGGTGCGCGAGGCCGTCCACGGCAGCGTCAGGTCGCCCTGCGTCAGCTCGCTTTCATGCGGCAAGTAGAGAAACGACGGCAGCAGGTCGCGCGATTCCAGCGCGCCGGGCGCGGTGAGCTGCGCGATCGGCAGCACCTGCTGCGTGATCTTCTCGCCGTCGCTCGTGCTGCTGTCGACGTACGACAGCGCGCAATGGGTCGTCCCGAGGTCGATACCGATCGAATAGCGCGGATCGCTCACAGTTCCACCTCCGCCGGTGCGATGACCGATGCGTCGTGGCTGCCCGTCAGCTTCGGCAGGCGCACGTCTGCGACACGCCAGCCGCGATGGCTGACCGTGCCCGTGAACGGCGCGGAACCGACCACGTTGCCGGTCACGCGCACGGCCGTCGCGTCGAAGCCGGCCGGCAGCGTCACGCGGCTGCCTTCGGCTTCGTCGCGCACGGGAACGATCGTGAAGTGCTCGCGCAGCGCGGCGCGGCAGCCGTCGTGCACGAGGCGCGCGGCCGCGCCGATGTCGGCGTCCGCGTAGCCGGCGATGTCTTCCTCGACGAAATCGATGAAGCGCGCATCGCGCTGCAGCAGGCCGAGCAGCTGCAGCGCGGCCTGCGGGCTCGCTTCGCGCAGCTCGGGCGCCGGCGGCTTCACGGGCGCGGGGGCGACGGGCGCGGCGGCCGGTGCCGGCGTCGGAGCCGGCGCGACCGGCGCCGCGGCGCCATCGCGCACGCGCAGCACGTCGGCGGCGAACTCGCGATTGCCGAGCACGGAGAAGAACGTGCCGACGGCCAGCGACAGCCGGCCGAAGAAGGACAGGTTGGATTCGGGCATGGGGTCTGGACTCCTGTGGGCTCGCAGCGTGGCGAGCGATCTTGCCTGGCACCGGGCGGCCGCGTGCGGCATGCGCACTGCCGCCGCCCGGCGCGTGATTCGAACGCGCCCTCGCGGGTGCGGAAAACCCGTATTTTGCCCTGTGGCGGGCGAACCGGGCAGAAGTTGGGGGACAGAACATGACGGCGCGACGGTTTCGATCGCGCCGGCGCGCACGTCACGCGTGTACGGCGGACGTGCTGCGCCGCGTCAGCGCGGCTTGCGCGGCCGCGCCGCCTTCGCGTCGAAATCACGCGACAGCATGCCGAGCGTGACTTCGCCGAAGCGCGCGAGCAGCGAGGCTTCGGCCTCCTTCAGCGTCGCCGACAGATGCGCGTTGACGGCCTGTTCGACCAGACATTCGGGCGCGTCGTCGGACACGAGATCGGAAAACAGCGGCGGCTCGCCCACCGCGCGATAGACGTCGAGCAGCGTGATGTCGTCGAGCGCGACGCTGAGCGCCCAGCCGCCGCCGTGCCCCTTCTCCGACTGCACGTACCCGCGATCGCGCAACCCGCCGAGCAGGCGCCGCACGACGACCGGGTTCGTGCACAGCATCGTCGCGATCGTCTCCGACGTCAGCGGGCCGTCGGCCTGGTCCATGTGGATCAGCGCATGCAGGATGCGCGACAAACGGCTGTCGGTTCTCACGGGTAGAACTCCCCTCTCTCTCGAAACTTCTGAAGTTGCATGAAGGATACCATCGCCCTATCATGCAACTTCTCATGTTTCATGAGTTGACCGTCAGTGGAGCACATCGATCATTCACGCAGGTTCAGAAAGGAGCGGACGCATGCATTCTCATCATGAAGTGATCGTGATCGGCGGCAGCTTTGCCGGGTTGTCGGCCGCGATGCAACTGGCGCGGGCGCGCCGCCGCGTGCTCGTGATCGACGCCGGCCGGCCGCGCAACCGCTTTGCCGAACACGCGCACGGCTTCCTCGGGCAGGACGGCAAGCCGCCGGCGCAAATCGTCGCCGATGCGCGCGCGCAGCTCGACGCGTATCCGACGGTGCGGCGCATCGACGGCACGGTTCGCACAGCCGAGCGCGACGCGGACGGGCGCTTTCACGTGACGCTGGCCGACGGCGGCCGCGCGAGCGCCGACCGGCTGATTCTCGCGACCGGCATCCGCGACGAACTGCCCGCGCTGCCGGGGCTCGCCGAACGCTGGGGCATCAGCGTGCTGCATTGTCCGTACTGCCATGGATATGAAGTAAGCGGCCAGCGGCTCGGCGTGCTCGCCACGCATCCGCTGTCGGTCCATCAGGCGATCCTGATTCCGGACTGGGGCCCGACGACGTGGTTCACGCAGGGCGTGGTCGAAGCGAACGACGAAGAAGCCGCGTTGCTCGCCGCGCGCGGGGTGCGGATCGAACGCTCGCCGGTCGCAGAGATCCTCGGCGCTGCGCCGCGTATCGACGCGCTGCGGCTCGCCGACGGCCAGGTCGTGCCGATCGACGCGTTGTTCATCGGCGCGCGCACCGGCATGGCGAGCGACCTCGCGCGGCAGCTCGGCTGCGCGTTCGACGAAGGGCCGCTCGGTCCCGTCGTTCGCGTCGATGCGTCGAAGCAGACGAGCGTCGCCGGCGTATTCGCGGCGGGCGATGCGTCGACGTCGATGAGCAACGCAACGTTCGCATCGGCATCGGGCGTGATGGCCGGAGTGGCCGCGCACCGGTCGCTGATCTGGGGGCTGCACGCGTAGGCGGGCGGGCGCCGGGCGTCACGATCGATCGGACGATTCAATGTATCGGCGAATGCGGCGGGCGGGCGCCGGCCACCCCGATGGCGGCGGCACCGAATGTGCGGTTTAATGCTGGATACCCTCTGCATTAAGAGCCATGAAATGCTCGACCTCGACGACCTTCGACTCGTCCGCGCGATCGGCACGTCCCGATCCCTGGCCGCTGCCGCCCGGCTGCTCGATCTCACGCCGCCCGCGGTCACGATTCGCCTGCAGCGGATGGAAGCGCGCCTGAACGCGCGGCTCGCCGTGCGGCAACCGAAAGGCATCGCGCTGACCGACGAAGGGCAGCGGCTGTACCAGGAAGCCGTGGGCATTCTCGAGCGCGTGGAGGCGCTGCCAGTCAGCATCGCGGGCGACCACGGCGACGTGCAGGGCACGCTGCGCGTCGTCGCCCCGCTCGGCTTCGGCCGCAAATATGTCGCACGAATCGTGCGCGACGTGCAGCGCGCACATCCGAAACTCGAGATCTCGCTGCATCTGTCGGAAAGCCCGCTGACCAGCGCGGCGGGGGCCGACGTGGTCGTCCATGTCGGCAGCCTCAAGTCGTCTTCGTGGATCGGCTATCCGCTCGCGCCCAACGAGCGCTTCCTCTGTGCGAGCCCCGCGTACGCGCGTCGCATCAAGGATCTGAAGCATCCGTCCGACCTGGCGCGATACGACTGCCTGTGCCTGCGCGAGAACGACGAGGACATCCCGCGCTGGCGCTTCTCGCCTGTTGGCGGCGCCAAGGGCGATTCGCGGCGGTCCACCGTCATCCGCGTCACCGGCGCGCTGTCGTCCAACGACGGCACCGTCATCACCGAATGGGCGCTGGCCGGGCTCGGCATCGTCGAGCGCTCCGAGTGGGACGTCGCACCGCTGCTCGCGAACGGCAAGCTCGTCCGGTTGCTGCCCCGCTGGCGCCTGCCGCCCGCGCCGGTGACGGCGCTCGTGCCATCGCGTACCGGCCGCTCCGCGCGGCAGCGGGTGTTTCTCGACGCCGCGCGGCAGCTTCTCGATCCGCCGCCCTGGCGCGGCAAGGCCTGAGTTCCGGTGCGATCCAGGAGGACTTCGTTGATTAAATTCTGCTTAATGGCAGATTAGACGTGCATTAAACACGGCGCTGCTCCCCTCCCCTACAGTGTCCGTATCGGCAACTTCGCAAACGGACGCATCGTGGACCTTCACACCCTCAACACCCCGGCCGCATTGATCGATATCGGCCGCATGCACCGCAACATCGCACGCATGCAGGCGCATCTGGACGCGCTCGGCGTGCGGTTCCGGCCGCACGTCAAGACCACCAAATGCCGGCAAGTCGTCGACGCGCAGATCGCGGCGGGCGCGCAGGGCATCACGGTGTCCACGCTCAAGGAAGCCGAGCAATTCTTCGCCGACGGCATCGTCGATATCGTCTATGCGGTCGGCATGGTGCCCGCCAAGCTCGGCCAGGCGCTGGCGCTGCGCCGGCAGGGCTGCGACCTGAAGATCGTCGCCGACAGCCTGCCGGCCGCGCACGCGATCGCCGCGTTCGGGCGCGAGCACGGCGAACGTTTCGACGTGTGGATCGAGGTCGACGTCGACGGGCACCGCTCCGGCATCCCGCCCGATGCCGACCTGCTGATCTCCGTCGGCCGCGCGCTGACCGACGGCGGCATGCGGCTCGGCGGCGTGCTCGCTCATGCGGGCTCCAGCTACGAATACGACACGCCCGAAGCGCTGGTCGCGATCGCCGAACAGGAGCGCAGCCGCACCGTGCGCGCCGCCGAGCGCCTGCGGGCCGCCGGCTTGCCGTGCCCGGTCGTCAGCATCGGATCGACGCCCACCGCGCTGGCGGCGCAACGGCTCGACGGCGTGACCGAAGTGCGCGCCGGCGTGTACGTGATGTTCGACCTCGTGATGCACAACATCGGCGTGTGCGAACCGTCCGACATCGCGCTGTCGGTGCTGACCACCGTCGTCGGCCATCAGGAAGAGAAAGGCTGGGCGATCGTCGACGCGGGCTGGATGGCGATGAGCCGCGACCGCGGCACGCAGCGCCAGGCGCGCGATTTCGGCTACGGGCAGGTCTGCACCGAAGACGGCGAGGTGCTCGGCGGCTACCTGATGAGCGCCGCCAATCAGGAACACGGGATCGTGTCGCGAACGGGCGCGCCGGATACGGACATCGCGCAGCGGTTTCCGATCGGCACGCGGCTGCGCATTCTCCCGAATCATGCGTGCGCCACTGGCGCGCAGCATCCCGAATACCAGGCCATCGGCGGCGACGGCGCCGCGCAGACGTGGCCGCGGTTCTACGGGTGGTGAGCGTCGTCCGGCGTCCATGCCGTCTCATCCACGCATTGACTATTTGTCCATATTTGGACAAACTTTAAACACCCTTGATTCATCTCGTGCCGAACAGGCGCCCCCGACCATGCCGACCGACGCCCGCCTCCTTCTCCTCGACCGCGATGCCGTCGAGCCCGCCCTGCAGGTCGAGCAAGTGATGGCGGCCGTCCGCGAAGCGTTCGTGCTGCACAGTCAACGGGCAGGACGCGTATTCCCGGTCGTGCGCGAGAAGCTCCATACCGGCGGCGTGTTCGGCATCAAGTCGGGCGACGTCGCCGGTCAGGACTTGCTCGGCTTCAAGGCGGCCGGGTTCTGGCCGGGCAACCGTGCGCTGGGCGGCGAGCCGCATCAGGCCACCGTCGCGCTGTTCGATCCGGCGACGGGACGCCCGCTGTGCATCATGGACGGCAACGCGATCACCACCGCGCGCACCGGGGCCGCCGGCGGCCTCGGGTTGCAACTGCTCGCGCGCCGCGACAGCACGCGGCTCTGCGTGTTCGGCACGGGCGTGCAGGCGCGTGTGCAGCTCGACTACGCGCTCAGGCTGCTGCCGCGGCGATGCACGGTGCAGTACGTGACCGTGAGCGGCGAACCGGACCCGGCGTTCGAAGCGCACTTCGTCGATCGATGCACGATCGGCGTGGCGCACAACCGCAACGACGCGGTGGCCGATAGCGACGTGGTGATCACGGCCACGCCGGGCGGCGGCGCGTTGTTCGACGCGGATGCCGTGCAGCCCGGCACCCACCTGACCTGCGTGGGCGCCGATACCGCGGGCAAGCGCGAACTTCCGGCGGGCGTGCTGGAACGCGCGCGCATCGTCGTGGACGATCACGAGCAGGCGCGCGGCATCGGCGAGTGCCAGTGGGCGCCAGATTTGCCGCGCACGGAAATCGGTGACATCCTCGCGGGTGCGACATCGATCGATCGTGCCGCGCACGAGATCACCGTCTTCGACATGACGGGGCTCGCGCTGCAGGATCTGACCGTCGCGCGCTTCCTGTATCGCCACGCGCTCGACAACGGCACCGGCACCGCCGTTCCGTGGCCCTGGTAAAACGACTTCCCGCTTTCAACCGCCATGCGTCTCGCCAAAGTCTCCGCCCTCTCGTTCGACCTCGACGACACCCTGTGGCCGTTCGGGCCGTCCGTCGTACGGGCCGAGGCGGCGCTTCGCGCATGGTTGATCGAGCACGCGCCGAACACCGAGCGCGTGCTGCCCACGCAACAGGCACTTGGTGCGCTACGTGACGAATACGAACGTTTGTGTCCAGAGCTTGCCGGCGACTTTCGCGCGATGCGAATCGGGTCGATCCGGCTGGCGCTGGAACGCGCGAACGAAGATGTCTCGCTGACCGATCGTGCGTACGACGTGTTCTATGCGGCGCGCAACCGCGTCGAATTCTACGAAGACGCGCTGCCGGCGCTCGCGTGGCTGAGCGAGCGCTTTCCGTTGATCGCGGTCACCAACGGCAACGCGGATCTCCGGCTGACCGGCGGCGGCGAATTCTTTCGCACGACGCTCAGTGCGCGTGAGTTCGGCTTCGCGAAGCCGGAACCCGAGATCTTCCATGCGGCGGCGGATGCGCTCGACGTACGGCCGGGCGAATTGCTGCATGTCGGCGACGATTTTCATCTCGATATCGTCGGCGCGCTGAATGCGGGGCTGCAGGCGGCGTGGGTCGTACGCGAGCCGCGAGGGCAAGGAGAACAGGCTTCACGGCACGCGGTGACGCCGCATCTTACGTTGCGAGATCTGGTGACGCTGTGTCACGCGCTGGGTGGACCCGATACGGTTTCGTGATCGCAGGCGGGCGCGGCGGGTCATGCCGATGCGGCACACGACCCGGCACCCGTTTCACTTTCACGCCGCCTTCCTCGCCTCCGCGATCCGCTGCGGCGCCTTCGGCCGCGCATACAGCCGTTCCAGATACGCGCGCAATTGCGGAAACGGCTCGATCAGGTGGCATTCGCTCGCCCAGTCGATCAGATAGGCCGTCACGCAATCGGCCACCGTCAGCGTATCGCCGACGATGAACGCGCGCCCTTCGAGATGCGTGTCGAGAATCGCGGCCATCGTCGTGAAATCCTCGCGCGCGAGTTCGATATCGGCCGGCGAGCGCTTCTCCGGTGGATAGAGGAACGTATGCCGCGTGATCCGCCACAGCGGCTGCTCGAGCTCCGTCACCGCGAACATGATCCACCGATAGGCCTGCGCCCGCAGCGCCGGATCGACGGGCAGCAGCGCCTTCTCCGGATACTTGTCCGCGAGATACAGCACGATCGCGGCCGATTCGGGAATCACGAGGTCGCCGTCCACCAGCACGGGCACCTTGCCGGCCGGATTGAGGCGCAGGAATTCGGGCCGCTTGTGCTCGCCCTCGAGGAGGTTGACCGACACGAATTCGAAGTCCGCATCCAGTTCCTTCAGCCCCCACAGCGCGCGTTGCGAGCGGGTGCCGGCAAATCCGTAAAGCTTCATCGCCTGTCTCCATCCAGAATGTCGGGAAGATGTCTCCATCCGGGCTACCGCGCATCGAACGACGCGACGCACGGTGCCCGGTATCACGCGTCGCTCATGCGCCGGGAATCGCCAGCACCGGCATCACGTCGACCGACACGCCCGGGAACAGCGTGAAATGCGGATGACCTTCGAACAGCGCGGCGGCCGCGTCGTGCGACGCCGCGCGCACGACGGTAAAGCCGGTCAACGCGTTGGCCGTGTCGCGGATGCCGCCTGCATCGATGGCCTTGGTCTTGCCGAGCGGCCCGCCGAGCTCGACGATCGCGTCGCGATGCCGCTCGACCCACGCATGCCATGCGGCGATGCCGTCGCGCTCGCGCGTGCGCCGCTCTTCATCCGGCAGCGCGAGCCATGCCTTCATCGCCGGGCTATCCTGGGTCCCGAGAAATACAGCGAGATACAACTGTTGTTGCGCACTCATGCCTTCCCCTCCGATGACGGACACGGCGGGTTGCCGCGCCTCGACCTTGACAAGATAGGTTGATATCAACACAATTGCAACATGGCACGAAAAGAAAAGCTTCCCTTCGAGACGACGCTGATGGTGCGCGATTGCTGCCTGTGCCTGCACATGCAGCGCGCGGCGCGCAATCTGGCGCGCATCTTCGACGATGTGCTGCGCCCGCTCGACCTCACCAACGGCCAGTTTTCGCTGCTGATGTCGTTGAACCGGCCGCAACCGGCCTCGATGAAATCGGTCGCGTCGCTGCTCGCGATGGACCGCACCACGCTCACCGCGGCGCTCAAGCCGCTCGAGCGGCGCGGCCTCGTCACGATCGTGCAGGATCCGGACGACCGGCGCAGCCGCCTGCTCGAACTGACGCCGGCCGGGCACGACCTGCTGGCCGAAGCGTTCCCGCTGTGGCGGCAGACGCATGCCGAGATCGAGCGGCCGTTCGCGCCCGGCGAAGTCGACCAGCTGCGCGGCCAGTTGCGCACGCTGTCGATCGATCCGGCTTCGCGCGGCTGAGCCGGCGCGCCGATCGCCGCGCGGCGCTCATGCCTACTTCCTGCCACGCGCTGTCAGCAGACATTGCCGGCCCGCGTCGCACCGCCCGATTCGGTGGCAATATCGCTCGGCACGACAACTGATCCGGTATTCACAAGGAGACGAGCATGGGCAACAACGAGAAAGGCGCGACTTTCCGGTCGCTTCACCGCGCAGGCCAGCCGCTGGTGCTGTTCAACGTGTGGGACGCCGGCAGTGCGCGCACGGCGGCCGATGCCGGCGCCGTCGCGCTGGCCACCGGCAGTTGGTCGGTCGCGGCAGCCAACGGCTTCGTCGACGGCGAGCAGATGCCGCGCGCGCTGATGATGGACGTGCTGGAGCGGATCACGCGCGCGACGGCGCTACCCGTCACCGTCGACCTCGAAAGCGGCTACGGCGAGCGGCCGGAGGATGTCGCCGAAACGATCGCGCTCAGCATCCGGGCCGGCGCGATCGGCTGCAATCTCGAAGACAGTTTTCCGGCGACGGGCGAACTGCGCGACGCCGACGAAGCGGCGGCCCGTCTCGCGGCGGCCCGGCAGGCGGCCGATCGCGCGGGCGCCGACTACTTCATCAACGCGCGCACCGACGTGTTCTTCAAGGCGTCAGCCGATACGCACGACGAACGATTGCTCGACGCGACGCTGGCACGTGCGCGCGCTTATGCGGCGGCCGGCGCCGACGGCCTGTTCGTGCCGGGCCTGCGCGCGCCGGCGCTCATTCGCGCGCTGACGGCCGCGTCGCCGCTGCCGGTGAACGTGATGCGGGTGTCGGAAACGCCGACGCTCGCGGAGCTCGCCGACTACGGGGTGGCGCGCATCAGCCACGGGCCGTATCCGTATCTGCAGGCGATGAAGACGCTGGCGGCGCTGGTCAGGCAAGGCGGCTGACGGATCCGCGGGGGCGGCGCGGCACGCCCGCTCCCGCGCTTCGGCCGTCGCGCCGCTTGCTGCAGCGCGTGCATCGCGCATCGGCCGGCCATATGAGCGGCGATGGCACGCGGCCCGCTGGGCGCGCATGCCCCGGGGCGCGGTCGAACGCTCAGGATGCCTTGATGAAATCGATGAACGCGCGTAGCGCCGGCGGCACGAGACGCCGCCCCGGATAATACAGAAAGGGCCCCGAAAACGGCCGCCACCACGGTTCGAGCACGGGTTCGAGCGCGCCGCTGTCGAGATGCGGACGCAGCCAGTCTTCGAACAGATGCACGATGCCCGTCCCGGCGATCGCCGCGTCGACCAGCAGCTCCGTCGCCCCGCCGATCTGGACCAGCAGCGGCCCGGCGGCCGGCTCGACCCGCACGACCTCGCCGTCGCGCTCGAACTCCCACGGCGGCATCGCGCCGCTCGCGAAGCGCCCGCGCAGGCACCGATGGGCGAGCAGGTCGCGCGGATGCCGCGGCCGGCCGTGCCGGTCGAGATAGCCGGGCGCCGCCGCGGTCGCGAACCGCTGGATGCGCGGGCCGATCGGCACCGCGATCATGTCCTGTTCGAGCCGTTCGTCGTAGCGGATGCCCGCGTCGCATCCCGCCGCGAGCACGTCGACGAAATTTTCGTCGGCAGTCACTTCCAGCCGGATGTCCGGATACGCATCGAGAAAGCGCGGCACGATCGCCGGCAACACGAGCCGCGACGCGCTGACCGGCACGTTGAGTTTCAGCGTGCCGGCCGGTCGGCCGCGGAATTCATCGATACCGTCGAGCGCCGCCGCCACTTCGGTCAGTGCGGGCTCGAGACGCGCGAGCAGGCGCTCGCCGGCCTCGGTGGGCACGACGCTGCGCGTCGTACGATGCAGCAGCCGCACGCCGAGCCGCGCTTCCAGCCGGCGCACGGCCTCGCTCAGCCCCGACGCGCTGAGGCCCGTCATGCGTGCGGCGTCGCGGAATCCGCTCGCGCGGGCGACGGCCATGAATGCGTTCAGATCGCCCAGATCGGTTTGCATTGTTCGCCTTTTCGTACAACCCGTGCGAATTATGCCCGCTTATCGCGCAGCCGACTCGTCCTTATGCTGAACGCATTCATCTCTTCGACAGGAGTAAGGTCATGCCCGATATTCGCCACATCGCCACCTTCAGGCTCGGCGATCGCCCCGTCAGACGAATCGGCTACGGCGCGATGCAGCTTGCAGGCCCCGGTGTATTCGGCCCGCCGAAAGATCGCGAAGCCGCATTGAACGTGTTGCGCGAAGCCGTCGAATCCGGCGTCGACCATCTCGACACCAGCGACTTCTACGGCCCGCACGTGACGAACCGGCTGATTCGCGACGCGTTGCATCCGTATCGCGACGATCTCGTGATCGTCACCAAGATCGGCGCGCGACGCGGCGACGACGCGTCGTGGCTGCCCGCCTTCGCGCCCGACGAACTCGAACGGGCCGTGCACGACAACCTGCGCAACCTTGGGCTCGACGTGCTCGACGTCGTGAACCTGCGCATCATGTTCGACACGCACGGGCCGGCCGAAGGATCGATCGAGGCGCCGCTGGCCACGCTCGCCGAGCTGCAGCGGCGCGGGCTCGTGCGGCACATCGGCCTGAGCAACGTCACGCCCGCGCAGGTCGCGCAAGGCCGGCGGATCTGCGACATCGTCTGCGTGCAGAACCACTACAACATCGCGCACCGGGGCGACGATGCGCTGATCGACGCGCTCGCCCGCGACGGCATCGCATACGTGCCGTACTTCCCGCTCGGCGGCTTCTCGCCGCTGCAGTCGTCGACGCTGTCCGGCGTGGCCGCGCGCATCGGCGCGACGCCGATGCAGGTCGCGCTTGCATGGCTGCTGCGCCGCGCGCCGAATCTGCTGCTGATTCCGGGCACGTCGTCGGTCGCGCACCTGCGCGAGAATCTCGCGGCAGCCGACCTCGATCTGCCGGCCGACGCGCTCGCGGAACTCGACCGCATCGCGGGCGCCGACGCCGCGTGACGCGCGGATAATCCGCCTGGCAGCCCGTGCAACGCGGGCCGCCACGCCGGTCAGGACGCGGCCACGCCGACGCGCTTCGGCACGCCGGTGACGATCGTCGCGACCGCCACCGCCAGCACGATCGCCGCGCCGACGAACACGCCCGCCGCGCCGTTCGCGTCGAACACGACGCCGCCGGCCGCGGCGCCCGTCGCGATCGCGAGCTGGATCGCCGCGACGATCAGCCCGCCCGCGCTCTCGGCCTCGTCGGGCACGGTGCGCGTGACCCACGTCGACCACGCGACCGGCACGCCGCCGAACGCCATCCCCCACAACGCGACCAGCACCGCGTCGATCATCGGCGCACGGCCGAGCGCGACGAGCGCGATGCCGAGCACGACCATCAACGCGGGCATGCCGATCAGCATCGGCCGCAGCCGGTGTTCGAGCACGCGGCCCGCGAGCGACGTGCCGACGAAGTTCGCGATGCCGTAGCCGAGCAGGATCGCCGACAGTCCGTTCACGCCAACGCCCGCCACCTGTTCGAGGAATGGCCGCAGATACGTAAAGAACGCGAAATGGCCGGTGAACACGAGGATCGTCGCGAACATCCCGAGGCCGACGGTCGGCCGGCGCAGCACGTCGATCAGCGTGCGCAGCCGCGTCGTGCCGCTCGGCGGCATCGACGGCAGCGTGAGAAGCTGCGACACGAACGCGATGCCGCCGAGCACGGCCGCGATCAGGAACACGTTGCGCCAGCCGATCAGGTGACCGAAGTAGCTGCCCATCGGCGCGGACGCGATGGTCGCGACCGCCACGCCGCTGAAGATGATCGACAGCGCGCGGGGCACCATCGCCGTCGGCACGAGCCGCATCGCGGTGGCGGTGGCCATCGTCCAGAAACCGCCGAGCGCGATGCCGAGCACGACGCGGCCGAACAGCAGCACGCCCAGGTTCGGCGCGAACGCGACGGCGAGGTTCGACGCCACGAGCAGCACCGAAAACACGAGCAGCACGCGCCGCCGGTCGATCGTGCGCGTGAGCGCCGAGATCAGCAGGCTCGTGACGAGCGCGACCGTGGCGGTGGCCGTGACGGCCTGCCCGGCCACGCCTTCGGTCACGCCGAGGCTCTCGGCCATCGGCGTGAGCAGGCTCGCCGGCAGGAATTCGGCCGTGACGAGCCCGAACACGCCGAGCGCCATCGCGAATACCGCGCCCCAGGCCGGTTCGCGGGGGGCCGCCGTCGAGGCGGCCGGGGAGATTCCGGGATTCATGCGGGATTCCGTGTCGGTTAGGGAAAGTACTGATGAGGGCGTATCGTAAGGAACAGCGGCAGGACGGTCTATGACGTACAATCCGTTCCTGTTGATCGATCGTCCGTATCTCACGATGTCCGAACCCCTTCTGCCGCCGATTCCCGATGCGCACGACCTCGTCAGCGAGTTGCTGCTGGGGATGCGCCTGAGCGGCGTCCAGTACCGCCGCATCCAGGTCGCGCGGCCGTTCGGGCTGAATTTCGGCCATGCGCCGGGCCGCGCGCAATTCCATTTCGTCGTGCGCGGGCCCGTGCTGCTGCGCGACGCGTCGGGCGAGACGATGCGGCTCGAGGCCGGCGACGCGATCCTGTTGCCGCACGGCGGCATGCATGCGCTGGTGTCCGATCCGGATGTGCCGTGCCGCGAGATCAACGGCTTCGAGATCGCGAAGATCTGCGATACGGTCGCGTCGGTGGCGTCGGCCGGCGTGTCGCCGGCCACCTGCGCGACGACGGAACCCGGCGCCGGCGATGCGCTGATCTTCAGCGCGTGCATGGAACTCGACCTCGGCGGCATGCAGCCGCTCGTCGGCACGATGCCCGCATTCATGCACGTGGGCACGCTGCTCGCGCGCTACCCGGAGATCCGCCCGATGCTCGACGCGATGGAGCGCGAAGCGTGCACGGCGCGCGCGGGCTTCGCGGGCATCCTCGCGCGGCTCGCGGACGTGGTCGCGGCGTTCATCGTGCGCGGCTGGGTCGAGTGCGGATGCGGCGATGCGACCGGCTGGGTGCAGGCGCTGCGCGAGCCGAAGCTCGGCCGCGCGATCGTCGCGCTGCATCGCGACCCGGGCCGCAACTGGAGCGTCGCGGAGCTCGCGACCGAAGCGGGCGTGTCGCGCTCGGTGTTCGCCGAGCGTTTTCTCGCGGCCACCGGGATGACGCCCGTGCGCTACCTGACCGAGCTGCGGATGCGGCTCGCCGCGCAATGGATCGCGCGCGACCGCGAGACGATCGAAGCCGTCGCGTACCGGCTCGGCTACGGTTCGCTCGCCGCGTTCAGCCGTGCGTTCAAGCGCGTGGTCGGCAAGCCGCCGGGCGCCGTGCGCGCGGACGGCAACGTGCACGCCGAAGCGTAACGCGCCGACGCGCGGCGCCGGTGGCGGCCGCGGCGGTGGCGGCCCGCGAGCGTCACTTCAACGCGTCGAGCCGGTCGACCAGCGCCGTCGCGCACCGCACCGCGAGCGCCGCGCACTGCTCCGCGTCGACTGCCTCGCCGGTCGCGACCGTGCCCTGCACGATCCTGCCCAACAATTCCTTCGAGAGTTCGGCGATCTCGTGATCCCGTTCCGTCATGATGTCCTCCTTCGCGTCGGCGATTCCGGTGATTCGCCCGTTCGGAGCGAATGCCGTGCCCGCGCCGCTCAACGCTGCTTCGCCCGCACGACGATCTGCGCCTGCGTGTCGCGCTCGATGCGCTCGAGCGACGCGCGCAGCGCCGTGAATTCGTCCGGCGTACAGACCTGCCGGCCGAAATCGGCGTTCATCCGCCGCGTGACCTGCACGACCCGCGCGGCCGCATCGAACACGTAATGCGACGTGAAGTCGACGAAGCGGTCGTGCACGGCCGTATCGGCCGGCAGGTCGGTCACGGCGACGCCCGCCGGCAGCGCGATCTGGCCGCTCTCGTCGAACGTGCCGCCGAGGCAACCCCACGGCTGCGTGCGCACGGGCTCGGCCAGCCACGTCTCGACCTGTGTCGCGATGCCGCCCGTGACGCTCGACAGCGCGGGCAACGCGGTCGTGCCGTCAGGCCACACGAAATGATCGAGCGTGCCGGTTATCGTCACGTCGAACGGGCCTGTCGACACGCGCCGGTCGCTGGTCGACAGTTGCGCGCGGCCGCGCAGGCCGCTTTGCCGCAGGCGCTCGTTCGCGAGTTGCGCGATGCGCTCGCGCGACGCGCGGCGAAACAGGTTGCGCTCGAGTTCGGCCGTCCAGCCGTCGTCCTCGACATAGGCCTGAACGCGCGCGGCGCCGGGCTGCGCGGCATCGATCGCGATCCGTGCGATGCGGCCGCGCGGCTGCGTGGCCGGCGTGCGCGACAGCACGCCCGTATCGACCAGCAGCGCCGGGCGGTCCATCACGATCGGCGGCAGGTAGCCGAACGCGATGCCGGCCGTCGTCGTATCCGCGTAGAGGCCGAGATCGGGCAGCCACGTGATCGCATGATTGATCGCGCCGGCGCCGTAGCCGGGCACCGACGGCAGCGTGTACACGGCGCCGAGATTGATCAGCACCGGTTCGCTGCGAATGCCGACCGCCGCGAGCAACGCGCCGAACAGCGCGACGTGATCCTTGCAGTCGCCGTAGCGGTTGCGCAGGATGTCGGCGACGCGATGCGGCGCGGCGGCCGTTTCGCCGAGAAACAGCCCGACGTAGCGCACGTTCGCCTGCACCCAGTCGTACAGGATGCGCGCCTTGTCGCGCGGATCGGCGGCATCCGCCGTGAGCGCACGCGCCAGTTGCACGACGGCCGGATCGTTCGCGCCCGGATCGACGGCCGCGTTGCGGTAGCGCGCGGCGAATGCCGCGTAGTCGGGCAGCGTCGACACGACGAGCCGGTCGCCGTAGGTCGGGTAGCCGACCGCGCCGCTCTCGATGCGATCGTACGCGCCATGCCGGTAGTCGAATGCGTAGCGCGTGCGGCCGTTCGCCGTGACGGGCGGCAGCGCGACGTAGCCGCGCGCATCCGCGTACAGCGGCATGTCGGCCGGCACGTCGAAGATCAGCCGCTGGCTGTCGACCGGCTCGCGCGACGGCTCGACGGTGTAGCCGAAATAGCCGCGATTGACGGGCTTCGTGCGGGTCTTGCGGAACGCGACGCGCGTGCTCGACCCGGCTTCGACGCCGGGGAACACGACGGTGCGCAGCAGCCCGTCCTGGAACGTCGGCGCGCCGGCCGAGCGCGGCTCCTGCACGTCGCGGATGCCGTCCGCGCCGACCGGATGCGCGACGCCGTCGCGATCGATCGTCTCGGCCGCGAGCAACTCCACCTTCTCGAGATTCTTGTCGAACCACACGTAGCGCTGCGCGACCGCGTCGATGCCGTTCGCGTCGTTCGCGCGCAGCGTCGAATCGTCGTGCTCGTCGAGCGAGCCGTCGCGCTGGATCACGAATTCGTGGACGTCGCTGACGAGCGTGACGGGCGCCGTATCGCCCGCGTCGCGAGCATCGCGCGTGTCGTGTGAGTCGCGCGTATCGGCCGCGGCCGCCCCCGCGCCGAGCGCGATGGCGCACGCGAGCAGGCAGCCGGTCCATCGGGAAGGAAAACGCACCACGTCGAAGCTCCCCGCGCGTTCGTTGCCGGGCGTCAGCACCGAGCGCCGGCACGGCGGCCCGACCCGCATGACGCGCGCATGACAGCCGCCCGCGCCACCCTCACGCGTGGCCGTCGTGCGACCCAGTGTGGGCGACGTGCCGGCGAGCGTCAAGCCGCGCCATCGGGAAGCAGACATCATGCGGAGCAACACCGATTTCAAAATCGGCGACCTCGCGATTGCGTTCGCATGGCTGCGCGTGATCCCGTTCGGCCTCTTGCCGACGGCGCCGCATCTCGAACGGCGGCACCCGACACCGATCGGCGCCGCACGTTCATGCGCGCTGCGCGATCGCTCACGGCGAATCGGCGGGCCGCCACGCCGATCGGCCCGACCCGCAACCGTCGATCGACGTCCCGACGTCATATTCGGCGCGCAAGCGACCGGCGACGCCGGCCGCCTCATCGCCGGCGCGCCGCTCGGCTCGCGCCGCCTTCCACCCGCCGATCTCGGCCCCTCATCCCCAATCCACCGCCACCCGCCCCGTCGCGCGGACGCGATCCGCACCGGCGTCCCGCTCGTGCGTTGTTCCCCGCATTTCGACATTTGTGCGCGCGCAACAATGGCGATGCCTCGCGCCTGGCGCCCGGCGGGCAACCCGATTCCCGCAGGGCGCCGGGCGCGATGGTCTTCAAAAACCACATCTCACGAGGACATACCATGCAACTCCAATCCCATCCGGCGTGCCGCCCGTTTTACGAAGCCGGCGAACTCTCGCAACTGACGGCCTTCTACGAAGAAGGCCGGAACGTCATGTGGATGATGCTGCGATCGGAGCCGCGGCCGTGTTTCAACCAGCAACTCGTCACCGACATCATCCATCTCGCGCGCGTCGCGCGCGACTCGGGCCTCACGTTCGACTTCTGGGTGACGGGCTCGCTCGTCCCCGAGCTGTTCAACGTCGGCGGCGACCTGAGCTTCTTCGTCGACGCGATCCGCAGCGGCCGGCGCGATCAGCTGATGGCCTACGCGCGCTCGTGCATCGACGGCGTGTACGAGATCTACACCGGCTTCGGCACCGGCGCGATCTCGATCGCGATGGTCGAGGGCAGCGCGCTCGGCGGCGGCTTCGAGGCCGCGCTCGCGCATCACTACGTGCTCGCGCAGAAGGGCGTGAAACTCGGGTTCCCGGAGATCGCGTTCAACCTGTTCCCCGGCATGGGCGGCTATTCGCTCGTCGCGCGCAAGGCGAACCGCGGCCTCGCGGAATCGCTGATCGCGACCGGCGAGGCGCATGCGGCCGAGTGGTACGAAGACCAGGGGCTGATCGACGAGACGTTCGACGCCGGTGACGCGTATCTGGCGACGCGCACCTTCATCGACGTGACCAAGCCCAAGCTGAACGGCGTCCGCGCGATGCTGCGCGCGCGCGAACGCGTATTCCAGTTGTCGCGCTCGGAGCTGATGGACATCACGGAAGCGTGGGTGCATGCGGCGTTCACGATCGAGCCGAAGGATCTCGCGTACATGGAACGCCTGGTGATGCTGCAGAACCGGCGCGTGTCGAAGCTGCGCACGGTGTAATGCGACGGCGCCGCCGGCCGTCGGCGGCGCCTTTTTCCGGAACGAAGCTCAGGCGATCAGCCTGAGCTTTCTCGTCTCCGCGAGCCACGCCTCGAACGCCTGCGCCGGCATCGGCCGCGCGTAGTAGTAGCCCTGCGCGTGATCGACGTCGAGTTGCTTGAGGAATTCGGCCTCCGCATGCGTTTCGACGCCTTCGGCGATCACCGCGAAATTCAGCGCCTTCGCGAGCGACACGACGGAGCGCACCAGCGCCTGCGAGCGCGGATTGCGGTCGATGGCCGTGATGAAGGTGCGGTCGAGCTTGATCGCGTCGAGCGGCAGGCGCGACAACTGCGACAGCGACGAATAGCCGGTGCCGAAATCGTCGAGGTGGATTTCCGCGCCGAGCTGGCGGAACTGCCGCATCAGCCCGATCGCCGCTTCTTCGTCCTCGATGAAGCTGCTCTCGGTGAGCTCGATGTCGACGAGGCTCGGCTTGAGCCCCGCGCCGTCGAGAATCGATGCGAACTGGTGCACGATGTTCATGTCCTGCAACTGCCGCGCGGACACGTTCACCGCGATCCGGATGCCGAGCCCCTTCGCCTTCCACGCGGCGGCCTGCGCGGCCGCGGTGCGCATCACCCAGCGTCCGAGCGGCGCGATCAGCCCCGACTCTTCCGCGAAACGGATGAACTCGACCGGCGCGACGAGCCCGCGATCGGGCGACTGCCAGCGGATCAGCGCCTCGACGCCGTGCACGTCGCCCGTCGCGATGTCGACGACGGGCTGGTAGTGCAGCACGAACTGCTCTTCCTCGAGCGCCTTGCGCAGGTTCGTGTCGAGCCACATGTACTTCGCGACCTTCTGGTTCATCTCCAGCGAGAACACGCGGTACGTATGCTTGCCTTCTTCCTTCGCGACGTACATCGCGGTATCGGCGCTGCGGATCAGCGTCTCGAGCGAATCGCCGTGCTGCGGATACATCGCGATGCCGATCGAGCAGCTCGTGTAGACCTCCACCAGCCCGAGGTGGATCGGCGTGCGCAGCCGCTCGAGGATGATCTGCGCGGTCGCCTCGAGCAGCGGCCGCGTGCCGTGCTCGAACAGCACCAGGAACTCGTCGCCGCCGAGCCGCGCGAGCGTCGCGCCGGACGGCAGGCAGCCGCCGATGACCGCGGACACGTCCTGCAGCAGCCGGTCGCCGGTGATGTGCCCGTAGTGATCGTTGACGCGCTTGAAGTTGTCGAGATCGAGGAACAGGATGCCGACCTGGCCGCGCGTATTGGCGTCTTCCTCCGCGATCGCCGCGCGGATGCGCTCGCTGATCGCATGCCGGTTCGGCAGCCCGGTGAGCACGTCGGTATTCGCGAGCTCGGTGAGCCGCTGCTGCGCGTTGCGCTCCTCGGTGATGTCGATGCCCGAGCAGATCAGGAACTGCTCGTCGACGCCGCTGCCGCTCTGCACGAACTTGTTGCGGAACTGGAACAGGCGCGGCCCGTTGACCGTGTTGATGTAGCGCTCGACCGCGAACGGCTGGTTGCTCGCGAAGAAGCCCGTGATGTTGCTGCGCGACTGCGCGCCCTGCTCCGGGCTCATGAACAGCTCGAACGCGCTGCGGCCGATCACGTCGACCTCGCGCTTGCCCGTCACTTCCTCGCACAGGCGGTTGAAGCGCTGCACCATCCCGTTGCGGTCGAGGATCACGACGAGCGAATTGACCTCCGACACCACCTGCTCGGCGAACGCGAGCCCGTGCGACAGATCGCCGGCGACGGATTCGGTATCGGAATAGGCGGACGCCGTGCCGGCCCAGTCGACCGTGTTGACCTTCCTGCCGACGAGATGGAGGCTGACCGGACTGCCGTACAGCACGATGTCGAGCACGAGGTGCGACGTGACGCCGGTGAGCGCGCGGATGCGCGCGGCCTGCTCGGCCGTCAGCGCGACCGCGACGTTGGTCAGGCCGCGCACCGCGGCGAGTTCGAGCGCGTTGCTGTCGCTGCCGAGACGCCAGCAGGGGCTGCGCGTACCGACATGCGCCTCGAGCACCGCGCTATCGTTTTCGTCATCCATGGACACGCCCCGATCCAGAAAAAACGCACAGTGTAGACGGAGGCGAGCGGGCCGGCCGCCTTCCCGGGACGCGCGGTGCGCGGGCCGGCAGGGCGGACGTGATTGCCGTGACGGCGAGTCTCGTCCCGTACTTGTTTGCAGTTGATGCGACCGGCGTTCGCGCGTGATGCGCAGGTTCTGCCTTACGAATGAATGATGAGAGCCATCTTATCAAATGACGATGAGGATTGGCACTCACATTTAGAGCAGAGTGTCAAGGAATTGGGACTCGATTGGCAAGCCGGATTTTTCATGATTGGCAGCGTGCGAATGGGCGGGCGACACGGCGCGTGCCGGGCGCCGCGTGCCACGCCGCGTGGCCCGACGGGCGGGCGGTCGCGGCCGATCCGCGAATATCGGGCCAGATCTTTCGGCGATGCTGTGGCGGCCAGGTCGACCCGGATGCCGCGATTCCGTTTTTTGCTGTTTTTGATTCAATTTGTGCGCGAATGCGCGGCTTTATTCCACAGTTCGTTGCAATGTCGTCCACCCGCCGTGCGCCCCCGGCGCGAGACGTTCGCGCCGGGTGCACAGCTCAGCCTGCCGCGCCGTAGCCGCCGCCGCCCGGCGTTTCGACGACGAACACGTCGCCCGGCGCCATCTGCGCGCGGCCGATGTGATCGAGCGTCTCGATGGTGCCGTCCGCCCGCTCGATCGTGTTGCGGCCCAGCGCGCCGGCTTCGCCGCCTGCCGCGCCGAACGGCGCGTGGATCCGGTTGTTCGACAGGATCGACGCCGTCATCGGCTCGAGGAAGCGAATCCGCCGCACCGCGCCGTCGCCGCCGCGCCAGCGCCCGCCGCCGCCCGAGCCGGCGCGGATCCGGTGCGAATCGAGCCGCACCGGGTAGCGCCATTCGAGCACCTCCGGATCGGTGAGCCGCGAGTTCGTCATGTGCGTCTGCACCGCGCCGACGCCCGCGAAGCCGTCGCCCGCGCCGCTGCCGCCCGCGATCGTCTCGTAGTACTGGTAGCGATCGTTACCGAATGTGAAGTTATTCATCGTCCCCTGGCTCGACGCGACGCAGCCGAGCGCGCCGTACAGCGCGTTGGTGATCGCCGACGACGTCTCGACGTTGCCCGACACGACGGCCGCCGGATACTCGGGGTTCAGCATCGAGCGGGCGGGCACGATCACGGTCAGCGGCTTCAGGCAGCCGGCGTTCAGCGGGATGTCGTCGCCCACCAGCGTGCGGAACACGTACAGCACGGCGGCCATGCAGACGGCCTTCGGCGCGTTGAAGTTGTTGTCGAGCTGCGCGGACGTGCCGGTGAAATCGATCTCCGCGCGCCGCGCCGCGCGATCGACGCGGATCGCGACGCGAATCTGGGCGCCGTTGTCGAGCGGGTAGCGGTACGCGCCGTCCTGCAGCGCGCCGATCACGCGCCGCACGGCTTCTTCCGCGTTGTCCTGCACGTGCCCCATGAACGCGAGCACGACGTCGCGGCCGAACTGCGCGACCATCCGGCGCAGCTCGTCGACGCCCTTCTGGTTCGCGGCAACCTGCGCGCGCAGGTCGGCCATGTTCTGCTCGACGTTGCGCGCCGGGTAGCGGCCCGACGCCAGCAGCGCGCGTGTCTCGGCATCGCGCAGCACGCCGGCCGACACGAGCTGCCAGTTGTCGATCAGCACGCCTTCCTCGTCGATATGGGTCGAATCGGGCGGCATCGAGCCCGGCGTCGTGCCGCCGATGTCCGCGTGGTGGCCGCGCGAGCCGACGTAGAACAGCGGCGCGTCCGAGCCGTCCGCGAACACCGGCGTGATGACCGTCACGTCCGGCAGGTGCGTGCCGCCGTGGTACGGGTCGTTCAGCATGAACACGTCGCCGTCGCGCATGCGGCCGCGGTTGCGCTCGATCACGGTGCGGATGCTCTCCCCCATCGAGCCGAGGTGCACGGGCATGTGCGGCGCGTTCGCGATCAGGTTGCCGTCGCCGTCGAAGATCGCGCACGAGAAGTCGAGCCGCTCCTTGATGTTTACCGAGTACGCGGTGTTCTGCAGCCGCAGCCCCATCTGCTCGGCGATCGACATGAACAGGTTGTTGAAGATCTCGAGCCGCACCGGGTCGGCGTCGGTGCCGAGCGAGCGGCGCGTCGGCAGCGGCGTCGTGCGCGTCAGCACGAGGTTGCCCTGCGCGGTCATCCCGGCGCGCCAGCCGGGCTCGACCACAGTCGTGCCGTTCTGCTCCGCGACGATCGCCGGGCCGTCGATCGCGTCGCCGGCGAGGAGCGTGTCGCGCACGTACAGCGCCGCGTCGTGCCACTGGCCGCCGGAATAAAAGCGCACGGCCGCGTGCGCTTGCGGCGCCGCGCCCACCTCGCGCGGTGCGAGCGGCGCGATATCGACCGGCGCGTCCGAGCGGCCGATCGCCTCGACCGACGCGAGCTCGGCCACGAGCGGCGTGCCGGGCATCAGGAACGCGTAGCGCTGCCGATACGCGGCCTCGAACGCCTGCTGCATCGCGGCGACGCTGCCGGCCGGCACGTCGAGCGCCGAGTCGGTGCCCTGATAGCGCAGGTGCACGCGCCGTTCGGTCGCGATCCGCTCCGGCGGCACGCCCTGTTCGAGCAGCGCGCCGATGGCCTCGTCGGCCAGCCGGTCGAGCGCGGCATTCAGCGCCGGCAGCGATTCGTCGGTCAGCACGGCCTCGACCGCGCGCTCGCGCATGGCCGTCTGGTCGGCAAGCCCCATCCCGTACGCGGACAGCACGCCCGCGAGCGGATGCGCGAACACCTGCGTCATCCCGAGCGCATCGGCCACGCCGCACGCATGCTGGCCGCCCGCGCCGCCGAACGTCGTCAGCACGTAGCGCGATACGTCATGGCCGCGCTGCACGGAAATCTTCTTGATCGCGTTCGCCATGCTGCCGATCGCGATCTCCAGGAACCCTTCGGCGAGCGCCTCGGGCGTCTCGCGCCGCCCGGTCGCCGCGTGGATCTCGTCGGCGAGCGCCGCGAACTTCGCGACCACGCCGTCGCGGTCGAGCGGCTGGTCCGCCTGCGGGCCGAACACGCGCGGGAAATGGTCGGGCTGGATCTTGCCGAGCATCACGTTGCAGTCGGTCACCGTCAGCGGGCCGCCGCGCCGGTACGCGGCCGGCCCCGGGTTCGCGCCGGCCGATTCGGGCCCGACGCGCAGCCGCGCGCCGTCGAAGCCGAGCACGGAGCCGCCGCCCGCCGCGACGGTATGGATGCTCATCATCGGCGCGCGCATCCGCACGCCGGCCACCTGCGTCTCGAACACGCGCTCGAATTCGCCGTTGTAGTGCGACACGTCGGTCGACGTGCCGCCCATGTCGAAGCCGATCACCTGGTCGAAGCCGGCCGCGCGGGCCGCGCGCACCATCCCGACGATGCCGCCGGCCGGGCCCGACAGGATCGCGTCCTTGCCCTGGAACGCATCGGCGCGCGTCAGCCCGCCACTGCTCTGCATGAACTGCAGGTTCACGCCCGGCATCTCGTGCGCGACCTGCTCGACGTAGCGGCGCAGGATCGGCGACAGGTACGCGTCGACGACGGTCGTGTCGCCGCGCGACACCATCTTCATCAGCGGCGACACCTGGTGCGACACCGACACCTGCGTGAAGCCGATGCGGCGCGCGAGTTCGGCCAGCGCGCGTTCGTGCGCGGTATGGCGGTAGCCGTGGATCAGCACGATCGCGAGCGCGCGCACGCCGCTGTCGAACACGCGGCGCAACGACGCTTCGGCACCCTGAACATCGAGCGGCACGACCACGTCGCCATGCGCGCCGACGCGCTCGTCGATCTCGACGACCGTCTCGTACAGCGCGTCGGGCAGCACGATGTCGAGATCGAACAGGCGCGGCCGGTTCTGGTACGCGATGCGCAGCACGTCGCGAAAGCCGCGCGTCGTCGCCAGCGCGGTACGCTCGCCCTTGCGTTCGAGCAGCGCGTTGGTCGCGACCGTCGTGCCCATCTTCACCATGTCGACGCGCTCGGGCGTGATCGGCTCGCCGGCCGCGAGGCCGAGCAGGTGGCGGATGCCGGCCACGGCCGCGTCGCGGTATTGCTCGGGGTTCTCCGACAGCAGCTTGTGCGTGACGAGCGTGCCGTCCGGCCGGCGCGCGACGATATCGGTGAACGTGCCGCCGCGGTCGATCCAGAATTGCCAG
This sequence comes from Burkholderia sp. AU16482, assembly GCF_002223285.1. Lineage (NCBI taxonomy): Bacteria > Pseudomonadati > Pseudomonadota > Betaproteobacteria > Burkholderiales > Burkholderiaceae > Burkholderia > Burkholderia sp. AU16482. The sequence goes on along the minus strand of NZ_NKEY01000006.1, from coordinate 180,886 downwards.
CGTGCGGCGTCGGAGGAAACGGGGGAAAGGTGTCGATCGGTCATGATGTCGGGTCGATGCGTCGTTGATTCGAGGGACGAGCGCCGCCGCACGGCGCGCGTCGCGCACCGTGTCACGGTGTCGATGAATGGGGAAGAAAAACGAACGGCCGGCCGCCGCCGTCGGTCAGGCGGCGTCGAGTTCGCGGCCGCGGGTCTCGGGCAGCGTCAGCGCGGCGACGATCACCACGCCGTAGGCGGCGACCGCGAAGATGCCGATGCTCGTGCCGAGCCCGTACTGCCTGGACAGCGCGCCGATCAGGAACGGGAACAGCGCACCGATCGCGCGGCCCACGTTGTAGCAGAAGCCCTGGCCGGAGCCGCGCACGCGGGTCGGGAACAGCTCGGTGAGAAACGCGCCCATCCCCGAGAAGATACCCGAGGCGAAGAAGCCGAGCGGGAAGCCGAGCCACAGCATCGACGCGTTGGTCAGGTTCAGCGACGTGTACGAGAACGCGATCACCATCGAGCCGACCGCGAACAGGATGAAGTTCGGCTTGCGGCCGAGGCGGTCGGTCAGGTACGCGCTCGTCAGGTAGCCGACCCACGAGCCGAAGATGATCATCGCGAGATAGCCGCCGGTGCCCATCACGGTGAGATGCCGCTCGGTCTTCAGGAAGGTCGGCAGCCACGTCGTGATCGCGTAGTAGCCGCCCTGCGCGCCGGTCGTCAGGAGTGCCGCGCGCAGCGTCGTCGTGATCAGCTTCGGCGCGAAGATCTCGGTGAGGCGCGGCGCGTCGGCCACTTTCGCCTGCGCGGCCTTTTCCTTCTCGTAGACGTCGGGCTCCTTCACGTAGCGACGGATCGCGACGACCAGCAGCGCGGGCGCGAGCCCGACGAGGAACAGCGCGCGCCACGCCTGCTCGGCCGGCAGCACCGAGAACAGCAGCGCATACAGCAGCGCGCAGAGTCCCCAGCCGATCGCCCAGCCCGATTGCACGAGGCCCACGGCCCGGCCGCGGTCGCGCGCGCGAATCACCTCGCCGATCAGCACCGCGCCGGCCGTCCATTCGCCGCCGAAGCCGAAGCCCATCAGCGCCCGCGCCGCGACCAGCTGGTGGTAGTTCTGCGCGAGCCCGCACAGCGCGGTGAACACCGCGAACCACAGCACCGTGAGCTGCAGCGTGCGCACGCGGCCGATCCGGTCGGACAGGATGCCGGCGATCCAGCCGCCGAGCGCCGACGCGAGCAGCGTGACCGTGCCGATGAAGCCTGCGTCGGCGAGCGAGATGCCCCAGGTCGCGACGAGCGTCGGGATCACGAACGACAGCATCTGCGTGTCCATCCCGTCGAGCATGTAGCCGACCTTGCAGCTCCAGAATGCGCGGCGCTCGCGCGGCTGCGCATCCGCGTACCACGAGAACAGGCCGCTGCGCTCGCGGCTCGCGGGCTCGGCGGCGGGCGCCGCGAAGGTCTTGCTTTCCATGGTGGTGCTCCTGTCGTTGTGCGCCGTCAAAGGGCGTGGGGTGCGGTGTGTCGTATGTGCGTGGCGTACCGGATGCCGGCCGCGTCAGAACACGGCCAGCGACGCGTTCGGGATGTCGGTCATCAGCATGTGGCCGGGCGTATGCGCGATCGCGATCGGCAGCTTCGCGTCCATCAGCGCGGTTTGCGGCGTCACACCGCACGCCCAGAACACCGGCAGTTCGCCGTCGCGAATCGTCACCGCGTCGCCGAATTCGGGCGCGTTCAGATTCTCGATGCCGAGTTCCCGCGGGTGGCCGATATGGATCGGCGCGCCGTGCACGCCCGGGAACCGGCTCGTGATCTGCACCGCGCGGATCGCGTCGGCGCCGCGCAGCGGCCGCATCGACACGACCAGCTGGCCGCCGAAGATGCCCGCGCGGCGGTTCGCGATCGACGTACGGTACATCGGCACGTTGCGACCTTCTTCGACATGGCGCAGCCCGATGCCTTCGCGGGCGAGCATGTCCTCGAACGAGAACGAGCAGCCGATCGCAAATACGACGAAATCGTCGCGCCACAGCGCTTCGAGCGACTCGACGCGCTCGGTCAGGCGGCCGTCCCTATATATGTTGTAGCTCGGCACGTCGGTGCGGATGTCGAGATCCTCGCCCAGCGCGTCGATCCGGAACGCACCCGGTTCGCCGACGCCCAGCAGCGGGCAGGCCTTCGGGTTGGCCTGGCAGAAGCGCAGGAAATCGTGCGCGTACGCATCGGGCAGGATCGCCAGGTTCGCCTGGGCAAACGGGCCGCAATGGCCGGCGGTCGGGCCGCGGAACGCGCCGCGGCGCACGGACTGGCGGAATTCGGAAGGCATCATGAGAATCGGTCTCGGGTCGGGATGACGTGGCGATGACGGTGGTGTGTCATCGGATACGGCGAAGAATAGAAAGGAAAAAATTTTGTCGCCAACGAGTTTTTTTGCGCCCACTGTATAGAATTTCTTAACGGATCCGCGGGTTTTCCCCGGTCCCGTTCATTTTTCGTCGGCGGCAAGCTGCGCATCCACTGCTCGCTCGACCACCATGAACACGCGTTTTCTCGAAACCTTCGTCACGCTCGCGAAGCTGCGCAACTTCCGCACGACCGCGGCTGCGCTGCACGCGACGCCGGCCGCGATCTCGCAGCGCCTGAAGGCGCTCGAGGACGAACTGCACACGGTACTCGTCGATCGCGACAGCCGTGAATTCCGGCTCACGCCGAACGGCGAATACCTGCTCGGCTATGCGAAAGCGGTGGTCGAGGCGACGCAGGAGCTGCAGGCCGCCGCGTCCGGCGAGAGCGCCCTGCGCGGCAAGCTGCGGCTCGGCGTGATCGAGACGGTCGTGCACAGCTGGCTGCCGCACTACATGCGGCGGCTTGCGGCCGACTATCCGCAGCTCGAGATCGACCTGACCGTCGACGTCAGCGTCGTGCTGCAGCGCCGGCTGATGGCCGGCGAGCTCGACCTGATCATCCGCGTCGAGGGCAGCGACGAGGCGTCGGTCGTATGCGATGCGCTCGCGAACTACCCGGTGCGCTGGATCGCGCGCGCCGGGCTGCTGCCGAACACGCGCACGGGCCTCGCGCGGCAGGTGCTGCGCCAGCCGATCCTCACCTACGGGCGCGGCACCGCGCCCCATCGCGCGCTGGAAGACATCGTGCGCACGCTCGCGCACGCGCACGGCGTGCCGCTGTCGGAGACGCGCATCACCGGGTCGCCGTCGATCTCGGTGATCGTGCAACTGGTGCGCGACGGCTTCGGCGTCGCCGCGATTCCGGTGCTGTTCGTCGACGCGCTGATCGAAAGCGGCGAAGTCGTCGAGCTGCCGCTGCAGCCGTCGCCGCCGTCGATCGTCGTGTCGATGTCGCGGCGGGCCGACGCGCCGCGGTTCGTGCACGGCGCATCGATCGCCGCGCGCGCGGCATGTCACGAGTATTGCGAGAAGAGCACGCGGTTGCTGGTCGAAGCGCTTTGACCGTGACGCGCCGGATATCGCGCGTTCGACATCGCGGCGCGAATCGCCCACAATCGCGTTCGGCGCGTCGCCACATCGGCGCCGCGCGTCGTGAATGACGGCCCCGCCGTCCGGCATTCGTCGCTTCGCATGATCGTGCACCACGAGAAGGCAACATGCAGATTCGCTCCGCTTCGCCCCGCCTGAACCTCGCGCGCATCGTGATCGTCGCGCTGTATGTCGCGTCGCTGCTGCTGCCCGTCGCGGCCGAACCGCCGAATGCGGCCGGCGCGGTGAGCTGGTGGCACGGCTACACCGTGCTCGCGCTCGGGCCGCTCGCGATCCTCGACCTGCAATTCGCATGGCTCGGCAACCCGCTGCTCGTCGTCGCGCTGCTCAGGCCGAGCCGCACCGTGTCGGCGTTGCTGGCCGTCGTCGTGGTCTTTGCGCTCGGGTGGCATACGATCCCGACCGACGCGAACTACGAAACGATCCGTACGTTCGGGGCCGGATACTACTTGTGGGTTGCAGCGATCGCGGGCGCCGCCGCGCTACCGTGGATCGACGGGCGGGGGGCGCAGGAGGGCGGTGCGCCGGGCCTTGCCGCCGGCGCCGCGGACGCGGCCGTGCCGACCGGCACCGGCCCCCGCACCGCGGCCCGGCCGAATGCCCGGCCGCGCGGCTGGACCGTGACGGCAACCGATACGCGCATCGAGTCGACCGACCGGACCGGAGCGACGCGTGGCATCGCGCTGTCCGACCTCGGCGCGATCCTGATCGAAACCAACGACCAGGGGCCGTTCGCGTCGGATGTCTGGTGGGTCCTGTTCGATACGAACAGGCAATTCGCGTGCGCATTCCCGCAGGATGCGGAGGGCGCGAAGGCGGCGGTCGATCGGCTGCTCGACCTGCCCGGCATCGATCACCGCAAGGTCATCGACGCGCAGACGTCGATCCAGAACGCGACGTTCCCGATCTGGGAGCGCCCGGCGCGCGAACCGGCCACGCCGGGAGACGCCGGCGCGACCGCCTGACCGGCAGCCGTTACGCGGAGGGCCCCGCATGCGGCGGCGTCAGCTTGCCGTCGCCGTACTCGCGAAGCACCTGCGAAATCACGACGCGATACCCGTCCAGCCAGCGCGCGTGCTTCGCCTTGGCTTCGAGATGCGCGGGATGCTGCATCAATTGCCGCAGCGCCGCCTCGGATTCCCAGTAGTAGACGTTCTGGATCAGGCCAGCTTCCGCGTTCTCCCACGTTTCCTCGCCGAGATAGCCGGGCGTCGCGCGCGCCACGTCGGCGATCTGCCGGTCGAGCCGGTGGAATTCGTCGTCGTACTGCCCGGCACGGAAAATGAAGGTCGACGCGTACATGTCCGCTCGCTCTGCAACGATTGAAAGAGCGCCAAGTGTAAGGCACGCGCGGCGTACCGCGATCGTCAGGCGGCAAGCGAATCGGTGTCGACGCGATCGTCGAGCCACGCGTCGATGCGCGGCGCGTCCTCATGCGTTGCGGCTGCCGGAGCCGGCATGGCCGCAAGCGCGCGTCGCGCCCGTTCCAGCGCCTGCGCGAAGCCGCGCAATTCGCTCGTCGCCGGCCGGTCGTCGGCTCGTCGGCGCGCGAGCGCCGCTTCGATGCGGGTGCCGATCAACGCGAGTTGAGCATCGATCAAGTCGATGCACAGTGCGCGACAACGTGCGGAAACCGGTGCGACGGCCAACAGCACCGGCACGATCGACACGGTCAGGTAGCCGCCGGGCGCAAGCCGCGACAGCGCATGACGCACGTCGTGCCCGCCATCGGTCAACGATGCGAACACGGCGTCGCGCCACACCGCACGCTCGAACACGAGCGCATCGCGATGCGCGTCGAGCGCCGCACGATCCGCGACCTGCCCGGCCGTCACCAGCGGAATCGGAAACGCCCGCTCGCCGGCGGATTGCCCGCTTCCCGCCTCGACGATGCAGTTCGCGCCCAGCCACGCCGCATCGTCGCGCCGTGCCACGAGCACGCGCGACTGCAACCGGTCGGGCAGCATCGGATCGAGCGGCACCGCGCGGCAGATCGACGGCTTGTTCGCGTGCACGCCGCAACGGCCGTCGTCGGCGAGCGCCGCGCAGCGGCCCAGCGACGGATAGTCGTAGCCTTGCAGCGTCAGCGCGAGCCATTCGCCATGCACGCCGCCGCCGCGGTGGAACAACCGGTCCGCCAGCGCATCGGCGGCCGCGACGTCGGCCGCATCGAGCGCATGCTCGCGCCCGCCCGCCTGCCAGCGTTCGCCGATCCGCCGCTTCGGCACGCGGCGAATCGTCAACGCGCCGACGAAGCGATGCCGATGCCGGAACAGCTCGCGCAACGACAACGTGGGCGCGCTGTTGCAGCAGCGTCCGCACGCGTTGCACGCGAGCAGCCAGGTGTCTACCACGGCCGCCGCACCGAATCCTGGTAGCGCGTGAGGATGAAGCGCGCGACGTCGTCCGAGTGATACGCGGCGACGAGCTGCGCGACCCACGGCTTCGCGCGATCGGCGTCGCGCACCGTCAGCACGTTCGCATACGGCGAGCGGGCGTCCTCGAGGCTTATGCTGTCGCGCGCCGGCTGCAGCCCGAAGCGGGCCGCGTCGTCGCTGTCGATCGCGACGAACGCGGCCGTATCGAGCGCCGCGTAAAGCCGGTCGCGGCGCAGCGCGACGAATTTGAGCCCGAGCCGGTTGCCCGTCACGTCGCGCAGCGTCGCATGCAGGCCGGCTTTTTCGCGCAGCGTCACCAGCGTGTCGTTCTGCAGCAGCACGAGCGCGCGCGCCAAGCCGCGCGGATCGGCGGGAAGCGCGACCGTCGCGCCGGGTTGCAGTTCGTTCAGGCGCTTCAGCTTGCGCGAATAGAACGCCATCGGCAGCGTGACCGTCGGCGCGACTTCGGTCAGCGCATAGCGCTTGCGCGCACGCGTCGCGGCAAGCTGTTGCGCATCCTCGAAGCTGGCCGCGTCGATGCGCCCGTCGGCCAGCGCCGTGTCGATGCGCGACGCATCGTCGAACTCGACGACGTCGACGCTCAGCCCGCGCGCGGCCGCCACCCGCTTCACTTCGTCGAGAATCTGCGCATGCACGCCGCGCGTGACGCCCACGCGCACGGCCGGAGCGGCGGCTTCGGCGGCCATCGCCGCGCCGTGATGCACGACGCCACATGCGGCCAGCAGCCAGGCCGCCACCCAACGCCCGATGCGCGTCGTCATGACGCGTCCCTCAGGATCGTGCGGAAGCCGATATGCGACGCGCCGAGATCGGCTTCCTGCTGTTCGCGCGACGATGCGCGATAGCGCACGCAGTAATCGCGCGAGCACAGGAACGAGCCGCCCTTGATGACCATCGGCGTATCGTGCCGGTGCGTCGGCGGGGCGACGGCCGCCGTATCGCCGTTCGTGTGCGACTGATGCGGGCCCGTGTACGCGTCCTTCGTCCATTCCCACGCGTTGCCGATCATGTCGTAAAGACGAAAGCCGTTCGCCGCATAGCAGCCGACCGGCGCCAGCCCCGCATGGCCGTCCTCGGCCGAGTCGAGCACCGGAAACGCACCCTGCCAGTAGTTCGCGGCCGGCTTGCCGTGCGCATCGCGCGGCGCCGCATCGAGCGATGCGTCGTCGCGGCCGGCCTTGCCCGCATATTCCCATTCGGCCTCGGTCGGCAGGTCGCGGCCGAGCCAGTGCGCATACGCGAGCGCATCGCGCTGCGTGACGAGCGTCACCGGCAGGTTGCCGAGCCCGTCCACGTTGCTGCCGGGCCCGCGCGGATGCCGCCACGACGCGCCCTTCACCCACGACCACCACGCGAGGTCGCGCGCATTCAACTCGTCGCGCGTCGGCACATGGAACACCGCCGCGCCGCCCTGCTGCTCGGCCTCGGTCACGTAACCGGTCGCCTGCACGAATGCCGCGAACTGCGCGATCGTCACGTCGGTCTGGTCGATCCAGAAGCCGCCGACACGCGCGCGCCCGTCGCCCGCCGGACGCTCGTCCGCATAGCCGCGCGTGCTGCCGAACACGAACGCGCCGCCGCGCAGATGCACCATTCCGGCCTTCGGATCGTCGCGCCACTTCGCGGGCAACCCCGAATAGCGTTCGCACGCGCGCTCCGAACCGAGCGGCGCGAGCGCGCGGCCGCGATTCAGCTCGTCGAACGCGTCGCCTGCCGGCGCCGCCGGATTCGCATAGCCCGCCGCGAACGCGGCGGCGAACAGCGTGGCGGCCAGCGCCGCGCCGATCGTCCAGAAACGCAACCGCATCGTCTCGCCCCGCGATCAGTAATAGCCGCGCGGACGCAGCGGCTCGACACCGCCGACGTTGCTCATGTAGGCCTTCCACTGGTCGACGAGCGTGCCGACCACCGACGGGTTCTGCGCGGACACGTCGGTCGTCTCGCCGCGATCCGACGCGAGGTCGTACAGTTGCCAGTGACCGTCGAGCGGCCCGAGCGGCGGCTCGGTCCACAGCGCCTTCCAGCGGCCGTCGGCGCTGCGCAGGTACGCGCGACCGTACGCTTCGTCGCCGAACGGCGTCGTGTGCACCTCGCCCGTCGCCGAGCCGGTGAGCACGGGCAGCAGCGACTGGCCGGTGACCGGATACACGTAGCGGTTGTTGTAGACGACCTTGCCCTTGTTCTGGTCGACGCCCGTCAGCGTGTTGACGAGCGGCGGCGCCGGCTGCGACGGCGGCGTGACGCCCGCGACCGCGAGGAACGTCGCCGTGTTGTCGGTCACGTGCGTGAACGCGCGCAGCGTCGGCAACGGCTGCGACTGGCCCGGCAGGTGCACGATCGTCGGCGTCGATACGCCGCCTTCGCCCGAATAGCCCTTCGTGAGCCGGAACGGCGCCGCGCTCACTTCGGCCCAGCGCAGCCCGTACTGGAGGCGCTGCGCATTCTGCTTGCCATTGTCGGTGCCGAGCGCGGAATAGACCGGCTCCTGCGCGTTCGCGGTGTCGGTGGCGGTCGGGTCCGCGCCGGAATCGATCGGCCAGCCTTCCGCGCCGTTGTCCGACTGGAACATGATGAACGTGTTGTCGTATTCGCCGATGTCCTTCAGATGCTGGATCAGGAGTCCGATGTTGTAGTCGAGGTTCTCGACCATCCCCGCGTAGATCTCCATGTAGCGCGCCTGCGCCTTCCGCTCGGCCGGCGACAGGCTCGACCACAGCTTGTCGACCTTGCCGCTGCCGTAGTCGCTGTAGCCGTCCGCGGCCGAATGTACCGCGCTGATGTACTTCGCGTTCGCGGTGCCGTTGTTCGCGGTCGCGGGCGATGCCGTCGTCGTCTCGGGCAGCCCGTCGAATGGCTTGAAATCCGCCGGAATCAGGCCGAGCGCCTTCTGTCGCGCGATCCGCGCGTTGCGGATCGCATCGTAGCCGGCGTCGTAGACGCCCGCATATTTGTGCAGCCACGGATCGGGCACCTGCAGCGGCCAGTGCGGCGACGTATAGGCCGCGTACGCGAAGAACGGCTTGCCGTCCTGCCTGTTCGCATCGATGTACGAGATCAGCTTCTGCGTATAGAAATCGGTCGAATAGAACACGGCCGGGCTGCCGCCCGCGCCGCCCGGCTGCCCGGGCTGGCCCGGTTGCACGTAGCGGCCGTCTTCCGTGTAGTTCGACGAGCCGGCCGGCTCGTGCGCGAAGTGGTTCGTCGCCGCGCCGCCGAGCAGCACGTAGCTGCGCTCGAAGCCCCACTGGTCGGGCGTCTGCCCGCTACCCGTCGTACTGCCGACGATTCCGGAGCCGATGTGCCACTTGCCCGCGATATAGGTGTGATAGCCGGCGTCCTTCAGCAGTTGCGCGAACGACAGCGCGCGGTCGTTCAGGTAGCCTTCGTAGCCGGGCAGCCCGCGCCGCTCGTCGGTCGGCACGCCCATCGTGCCTTCGCCGACGAGATGGTGATCGGTGCCCGACACCAGCATCGCGCGCGTGATCGCGCAGACGGTGCCCGTGTGATGGTTCGACAGGATGCGGCCCGATGCGACGAGCGCGTCGAGGTTCGGCGTATTGATCTCGCCGCCGAATGCGTGGATGTCGGAATAGCCGAGATCGTCGGCCATGATGTACAGGATGTTCGGGCGCTTGGCCGACGGCGTCGCGCTGGCCTGCGGCGGCGGATTGCTGTCGACGCCGCCGCACGACGCGAGCGACACCGCGCCGGCAATCGCGGCGCAGACGACACGGAAACGAACGGCATGCAACGGCGACGCGGACTTTTTCATTTTTGTTGACGCTCGAGCTACGGGAGCGGCGATCTTAGCGTTGCTCGCGCGGCGCCCAAAGTCGGATTCGTCACATGCTAACGGGGTGCGGGAATATGCGGCTCAAGCAGCGCGTGCTTGCCCATGCTTTCCAAACCGTAATCGAGACAGGAATGCGCATCCCGGCCCCATCATCCCGTCGTGCGCCGTCGTTCACGCGCGCATCCGCATGTTGATGTCGCTTTCAAGACCATGCAGGCACGCCATCCAGCCATCGAATTTTCATCGGAGTCGTCATGTCGAAAATCACGGAACTACTGAAAACGCTCGATACTTGCGAGCCTTACCGTCCAATAAAAACGTTGTCTATGGAGCGCGCGCGGAAGGCCTCCACACTTCTCCTTGGCAGTGGCGGCTTCTGCTTTCTGCTGCTCCTCTTGTTAGCCGGGTGGCATAAATTGGCGGCTGCCGAGTGGCAGGTGATTCCGGCAGTCACACTCTATGCCTTTACAGTCGTCCTCAGCCTGCTCTCTCTCGTTGTGGAACCCATCGTCGGCGTCGTAAAGATGTGTCACTGGAAGCAAGAAGCGCTGGATACGCTCATCCGCGAGATAGAAACCGACGAAAAGAACGCCCGATTGCTGAACAGCTATGCGGACGACACCCTCAAATGCGCGCAGCATTGCCTGCAGATCAAGGTGAAACGCCTCGATTCGCGTGTCGCTTCATTCTTTGGTAGCGGCGCGGCAGCATATGCGCTTCTTGCCATCACGTTCACCAACATTAAGGATGCGGGTGGATTGCCGTGGCTGGGGAATACGCTGGCGAGCGGATTCGTCTCCGGAAACTTCATCAACACGGCGATTCTCTGGGGTATCGCCCTCGTCTTTGGATTGTCCGTCGGCTCCATGATGATGAGGCGGGTCCAGTCGCGCTTCGCGTACCAACTCGAAGTGATCGAACTGACATTGTTACACCGAGCGTTGGAGACAATGGAAAAGAATACGTAGCGCCTTACCGGTTACCTTCTCGATATGTGAGACGAGAGCAAGCGCGACGTGCAGCCAACCGGATTGCGCGCCGTCATTGGAGAACCGGCCGCCGTCATGCGCGCTCCCCATTCGCGTCGTCCGACGCCAGCATCCGCGGAATCTCGTCGACCAGCGCATCGACGACCACCCGCACCTTCGACGGCACGTGACGCGCAGCCGGCCGCACCGCGAACACCTCGGCGCCCGACACGCTGTCGCTGTCCATCACGAGCGCGAGACGGCCGTCGCGCACGTACGGCGCCATCAGCCAGCACGGCAGCCACGCGAGGCCCGCACCGGCGGCGGCCGCGTCTGCGATCGCCTGCAGGTCGTCTAACCGCAGGCGGCCGGCCGCGCGATGGTCGTGCACCGCGCCGTCCGCGCCGATGATCCGCCACGGCGCCGGCTGTCCGCCGCGCGAATACGCGATGCCGACGTGCGACGCGAGTTCGGTGAGCCCCGCTGGCCGGCCGTGACGCGCGAGATACGCGGGCGATGCGCAGATGCCCATGCGCTGCACGCCGAGCTTGCGGCCGACCAGCGCGCTCGTATCGGCCAGCTCGCCGATGCGCACCGCCAGGTCGAAACCGTCGTTGACGAGGTCGGCCACGCGATCGCTGAACGACACGTCGATTTCGAGCCGCGGATGACGCTCGACGAGGCGCCGCACGACGGGCGCCACGCATTGCCGCCCGAACAGCACGGGCACGCTGATGCGCACGCGCCCGACCGGCTCGCGGCGGCCCGCGTCGAGCGCGGCCTCCGTCTCGCCGAGTTCGGCGAGCAGCCGCCGGCACTGCTCGTAATAGACGTGCCCTTCGTCGGTCAGGCCGAGCTGGCGCGTCGTACGCTGCAGCAGCCTCGCGCCGAGACGCTGTTCGAGCCGCGCGACGATCTTCGCGACCGCCGAGCGCGTCATGCCGAGGCGCAGCGCCGCCGCCGCGAAGCTGCCCGATTCCACCACGTCGACGAATTCGGCGACGCCTCTGAGCCGTTCGTCCATGTCGTTCCGCTCCGATGAAAGGGGATGACAGGGTTGTGTCCACACCGGCGACAATCGTTGGCCGAATTCTCGCCAATGCGTCCCCGGGCGCGACACTATGATAGTCCCGACTATCTCGAAAAGGAGCCGACATGCATGCATGGCAAATCAAACCGGGCGACGGCATTGCCGGGCTCGGTCGCGTCGATGCGACGGAACATCCGGTCGGGCCGACCGACGTCGTCGTGAAGATCCACTCGGCCGCGCTGAATTATCGCGACCTGATGTTCGCGCGCGGCGACTATCTCGGCATCGGAAAGGAAGCGCTGATCCCGGTCGCCGACGGCGCCGGCGAAGTCGTCGAGACCGGCCGCGACGTCACACGCTTCAAGCCGGGCGACCGCGTGATCAATACCTATTTCCCGCGCTGGATCGACGGGCCGCCGACGCCGCACAAAGTATCGGGCTCGCCCGGCGCGCAATTCGACGGCGTGCTGGCCGAACGCTTCGTCGCCGACGAAACGGCGCTGGTGGCGATTCCCGCGCATCTCGACTACGACAAGGCGGCGACGCTGTCGTGTGCGGGCGTCACCGCGTGGAACGCGCTGTTCGTCGACGGCGGGCTGGCGCCGGGCGCGACCGTCGTGCTGCTCGGCACCGGCGGCGTGTCGATCATCGCGCTGCAGCTCGCGCAGGCGGCCGGGCTGCGCACGATCGTGACCTCGTCGAGCGACGCGAAGCTCGAACGCGCCCGCGCACTCGGTGCGGACGCAACGATCAACTATCGCGCGACACCCGAATGGCAAAACGAAGTGTTGCGGCTCACCGGCGGCGCCGGCGCGGATCTGGTCGTCGAAGTCGGCGGCCGCGACACGCTACCGCGCTCGGTCGCCGCGACGAAGCTGGGCGGCCTCGTATCGGTGATCGGCGGACTCAGCAGCTTCGGCGGCCCGGAACTCGCGCTGCTGCCGCTGATCGGCGGCTTCCGGCGGCTGCACGGCTTCATGGTCGGCAGCCGCACGATGCTCGACGACGTCGTGCGGCTCGTCGACGCGAAACGGATCGAGCCGGTAGTCGATCGCGTGTTCGGCTTCGACGAAGCGCCGCAGGCGTATGCGTACCTGGAGTCGGGGCAGCACTTCGGCAAGGTCGTGATTCGCGTCGCTCAATGAGCGACGCGAGATGCACGGGCGGCGAGCGACGGACGGCCTCGTGCCGCGCTCGCCGCTTCCCGGATGACCTCGTCAGAACTTGTGACGAATCCCGGCATGCACCATCAATTGCTTCGACGTCGACGACAGATCCGCCGCACCGGGAATGTAAGCCTGGTCGAGCGACGAGCCGGTCGCGTCGCCCGCCACGCGCTGGAATGCGCCCATCAGGTACACGTCCGTGCGCTTTGACAGGTTGTAGTCGGCCATCAGCCCGATCGAATGGATCTTCGGTTTCGCGGAGCCCGTCGTCGCGTCATAGCGCACCGTCGTGTACACGTACTGCGCACCGACGAACAGCGCCGGCGTGAACTGATACTTGCCGTTCACTTCGAAGTTCTGGTACTTGATCGACGTGACCGTGCCGCCCGCAAGCGGGCCCGTCACCGGCTCGATCGTTTCGTCGCCGAACAGGTAGCCGACGTTCGCGCCCGGCCGCGTGACGTTGCTGTTCGTGTAAGCGAAGCCGACCGTCGCGGGCCCCGCCGTGTAGTTGATGCCCGCGCCGAAGATCCGCAACCGCGCCGACGCGAAATTGGCATCGGCGCCGACCGCCCCCGAACCGGCGATCGCACCGCCCGACGTCGCACCCGGGTTGTCCGCGTTGAGAAACGCCGCGCCGACGAGCAGGCCGCCGTGCTCGTACTGCGCGCCGACGCTCCATTGCCGGTTGTTCGCGAAGCCCGTGTCGTTGCTGAAGCTGTACGTGCCGCCGAACGAAAATCCGGAAAAATCCGGGCTCGCGTACTTGACCGTGTTGTTCACGCGAAACGTGTTGCCGGTATTGTCGTTGTCGAACGGATGCGAGAATGGATAGACGCCCCAACTGCCGTTCGCGGTGGTCGGCGCCAGATAGTCGACGAGCGCGTCGTACTGCCGGCCGAGCGTCAGCGTGCCGAACCGTGCGCTGCCGAGCCCGACGTACGCCTGCCGCCCGAACATGCGGCCGCCCTGCGCGAGGGTGCCGCTGTTGACGTTGAAACCGTTCTCGATCTGGAACAGCGCGCTGTAGCCGCCGCCGAGGTCCTCGGTGCCCTTCAGCCCCCAGCGGCTACCCTGTGCGAAGCCGCTTGCCATCTGCCACGCGCCGTGCCCGCCGACGTTGTTCGTATAGTCGATACCCGCGTCGACGAGGCCGTAAAGCGTGACGCTGCCTTGCGCGAACGCAGGCGCCGCGCACAGCGCCGGAATCGCGACGAAAACGAATCTCCATTTCATTATATGTAATCCTTATCGATATGATTTACCGTGACGAGCCGGCGGTTCATGGTCCGCCGCTCGCACAGGTGCGATGCTGCTTCCGTTTCCGGTGCACGGCTCGCCGCGCACCGTCCCCTCGTGCCGGTCCCGCGCGTTACTTCGCGCCGTAGATGTCGAAGTCGAAGTACTTCCGGTTGATCCGTTGATACGTGCCGTTCGCGAGAATCGTCGCGAGCGCGCGGTTGAATGCCTCGCGCAGATCGTTGTCCTGCTTGCGCAGCCCGAGTCCGTCGCCCTGCCCGAAGTACTTCACGTCGTCGATCGCCTGGCCGACGAACGCGAAGTCCTTGCCCTGCGGCTTCTTCAGGAAACCGTCGCTGGCCGCGATCGACGCCTGGAATGCCGCGTCGAGCCGGCCCGTCACGAGATCGGCGTAGACCTGGTCCTGGTTCTGATACGACACGATCTGCACGCCGGCCGGCTGCCAGTTCGCAATCGCGTAATCGGCCTGCGCGGAACCCTGCTCGACACCTACCCGCTTGCCCTTCAGCGCAGCGGCCGTCGGCAGCAGCGGCGAACCCTTGCGCGCGATCAGCCGCGCGGGCGCGTTCGAGATCCGGTTCGTGAACGCGATCTGCTGCATCCGCTTCGGCGTGATCGTCATCGACGATGCGATCACGTCGAACTTGCGGGCGAGCAGCCCGGGGATCATCCCGTCGAAGCTCGACTCGACCCACACGCAGCGCGCACGCAACTCCGCGCACAACGCGTTCGTGATGTCGATCCCGAAGCCCGTCAGCGTGCCGTCGGGCAGCTTGTATTCGAGCGGCGGATAAGTCGGATCGACCGCGAGACGAATCTCCTTGCCCGCCCAGTCGCCCGCCTGCGCCGTTCCTGCCGCCAGCGCCACCGCGAGCGCCGCCATCCATGTCTTCATTGCCAGTCTCCTTGCGTGTGTGAATCGTCGATCGAAAGCGTGCGGGCGCCTCAGGCGAGGTAGCGCTCCGCCAGCGCAATCCAGTAGCTCGCGCCGATGGCGACGCATGCGTCGTTGAAGTCGTAACCCGGGTGATGCAGCCCGCAACCGCCGACACCGTCGCCGTTGCCGATCGACAGGTAGCTGCCGGGGCACGCTTCGAGCATGAACGCGAAATCCTCGCTGGCCGCGATCGGCTTCAGGTGCGGAATCAGCGCCGCATCGCCGCCCCATTCGCGGGCGACGTCGCGCGCGAACGCGGTCTCCGCCGCGTGATTGACCAGCACCGGATAGTCGTGGCGGTAATCGATCTCGGCCGTCGCGCCGTAACTCGCGGCCTGCCCGTGCACGATCTCGCGAATGCGCGTTTCGAGCAGCGCGCGCACGTC
This sequence comes from Burkholderia sp. AU16482, assembly GCF_002223285.1. NCBI lineage: Bacteria > Pseudomonadati > Pseudomonadota > Betaproteobacteria > Burkholderiales > Burkholderiaceae > Burkholderia > Burkholderia sp. AU16482. Next base: position 165,439 of record NZ_NKEY01000006.1, on the reverse strand, counting down.
GGGCGAAAGCGCTCGCACGCTGAGCGCGAGCTCCGCATGCGCGGGAATCACGTTCGATGCCGTGCCCGCATGAATCGACCCGGCCGTGACGATGGCCAGATCCTGCGGATTGACGTTGCGCGACACGACGCTTTGCAGCGCCATCACGATCGACGCGCAAACGACCACCGGATCGACCGTCAGGTGCGGCGTCGCGCCATGCCCGCCGCGCCCGGTCACACGTACCCGCACCTCGTCGGCCGACGCCATCGCCGGGCCGTCGCAGAAGCCGAGCACGCCGGCCGGCAGGCCCGGCACGTTGTGCATCGCGAACACCGCGTCGCAGGGAAAGCGCACGAACAGCCCGTCGTCGATCATCCGCTTCGCGCCGCCGAGCCCTTCCTCCGCCGGCTGGAAGATCAGGTTCAGCGTACCCGTGAAGCGTGCACGTTCCGCCAGACAGCGCGCGGCCGCGAGCAACATCGTCGTATGACCGTCGTGACCGCACGCGTGCATCACGCCGTCGTGCCGGCTCGCATGCGGCAGCCCGGTGGCCTCGCGAATCGGCAGCGCGTCCATGTCGGCGCGCAGCCCGAGCCGCTTCCCGGCGCCGCGCGTGAGCGTGCCGACCACGCCGGTGCCGCCGAGCCCGCGCGTCACCCGATAACCCCACGTTGTCAGATGCTCGGCCACGAGATCGCTCGTCGCATGCTCGTCGAAACCCAGCTCCGGATGCGCGTGCAGCCGGCGCCGCAGCGCGATCATCTCCGCCTCGATCGCCGCCATTTCCGGCTGAATGGATGAATGGTCCAACCCAATTCTCCTCGATGCATTCCGGTTGCCGATCGCCCGAATGACCGATCGTGCCCTAATCGTAGGTAGCGAAAATCCCGTCGAACAGCCTCGGTTTCGTTATGATGACAACCTTTCGTTGTCGGGTATCGCACCATGAGCACGATCAAGCTGCATCAGTTGCAGGCGCTCGTCGCCAGCGCGGAGGCTGGAAGCATTCGCGGCGCGGCACGCTCGCTCGGGCTGTCGCAGGCGGCCGTCACGCGTGCGCTGCGCGAGCTGGAGGCGAGCGAGCGCCTGCCGCTGCTCGTGCGCGCGCCGGAGGGGATCGGCTTCACCGACTACGGCAAGACGCTGCTCACGCACGCGAGGCTCGTGCTGAAACAGCTCGAACACGCGCAGAGCGATCTCGAACGCATGCGCGGCCGCGTCGAGGGCCGACTGAGCATCGGTGTCACGCCGTGGCTCACGATGACGTTCCTCGCGGAAGCGGTGCTGCGATTTCGCGAGCACATGCCCGACGTGCGGCTCGAACTCTACGACGCGCTGATGGCCGTCGCACAACCGCTGCTGCGCGACGGCAGCATGGATTTCGCGCTCGGGCACGTGCAGCCGGGCGGCACGCAGGAATTCGCATGCGAGCCGATGTTGCGCTACGAGACGTCGGTCATGGTGCGCGCCGGCCATCCGCTCGAACGCGCGCGGTCGATCCACGACCTGCTCGACAACGACTGGGTGCTGAACTTCGCGGCCGACGGGCAGGCCGCGCTCGTCGACTATCTGTTCACGCGCCACGGCGCCCGGATCGACGAGCGGCGCATCGTCCGCGCGCAGTCGGTCGCGATGTTGCAGACGATGCTCGAACAGGCCGACATGTGCACGTGGTGCCCGACGATTCTCGCGGCCGTGCCGCCGTCCGGCGACCGGATGCGCGCGTTGTCGCTGAAGGAGACGTTCGAACCGCGCGAGCTCGGCATCGTCACGCGCCGCAGCAGCACGCTCAGCGACGCCGCGCGCTGCTTCATCGATTGCCTGCTGCATGTCATCCGCCGGCACGCGCGATCCGCGCGCAAGGAGGACCTCGCGCTGTTCAAGACGGTGTCGCTGCTGATCTGACGGCCTGCACCGGCTGCTGTTCGTCCATAGCGCATTCGCGCAAATGCTTTTCGAAATCCGTTATTGGATCGCGCCGTCGCGCGTTTTTATACTCGTCAGCACTCTCTGCCAAAGAGTGCCAGCCAATTTCGACAGAACCGCACAGGACGAACCAATGAGCCTACGCCCCTTGCACGATCGCGTGATCGTGAAGCGACTCGATCAGGAAACCACCACCGCGTCGGGCATCGTGATCCCCGACAGCGCCGCCGAAAAGCCCGATCAGGGCGAAGTCATCGCCGTGGGCCCCGGCCGCAAGGACACGGACGGCCAGCGCATCGTGCCCGACCTTCAGGTCGGCGAGCGCGTGCTGTTCGGCAAGTACGCGGGGCAAGCCGTCAAGGTGGACGGCAACGAGTTTCTCGTGCTGCGCGAGGAAGACATCGTCGCGGTCGTCAATCAATAACGGAGCGCAATCATGGCAGCCAAGGAAATCATTTTCAGCGACATCGCCCGGTCGAAGCTGACCGAAGGCGTCAACATCCTCGCGAACGCGGTGAAGGTCACGCTCGGGCCGAAGGGCCGCAACGTCGTGCTCGAACGCAGCTTCGGCGCGCCCGTCGTCACGAAGGACGGCGTGTCGGTCGCGAAGGAAATCGAACTCGCGGACAAGCTGCAGAACATCGGAGCCCAGCTCGTGAAGGAAGTCGCGTCGCGCACCAGCGATGCGGCCGGCGACGGCACGACAACGGCCACCGTGCTCGCGCAGGCGATCGTCCGAGAAGGCCAGAAATACGTGGCGGCCGGGCTCAATCCGCTCGACCTGAAGCGCGGCATCGACAAGGCCGTCGCATCGGCCGTCGACGAACTGAAGAAGATCAGCAAGCCGACCACCACCAGCAAGGAAATCGCCCAGGTCGCGACGATCTCCGCGAACGGCGAGGAATCGATCGGCCAGCGCATCGCCGAGGCCATCGACCGCGTCGGCAAGGAAGGCGTGATCACCGTCGAGGACGGCAAGTCGCTCGCCGACGAGCTCGACGTCGTCGAAGGGCTGCAGTTCGACCGCGGCTACCTGTCGCCGTACTTCATCAACAATCCGGACAAGCAGATCGCCGAGATCGAAAACCCGTACATCCTGCTGCACGACAAGAAGATCTCGAACATCCGCGACCTGCTGCCGGTGCTCGAACAGGTCGCCAAGTCGGGCCGGCCGCTGCTGATCATCGCCGAAGACGTCGAAGGCGAAGCACTCGCGACGCTCGTCGTGAACAACATCCGCGGGATCCTGAAGACGGTCGCGGTCAAGGCGCCGGGCTTCGGCGATCGCCGCAAGGCGCTGCTCGAGGACATCGCGATCCTGACCGGCGGTCAAGTCATCGCGGAAGAAACCGGCCTGACGCTCGAGAAGGCAACGCTGGCAGAACTGGGCCAGGCGAAGCGCATCGAGGTCGGCAAGGAAAACACCACGGTGATCGACGGCGCGGGCGATGCGAAGAACATCGAGGCGCGCGTGAAGCAGATCCGCGTGCAGATCGACGAGGCGACCTCCGACTACGACCGCGAGAAGCTGCAGGAACGCGTCGCGAAGCTCGCGGGCGGCGTGGCGGTGATCAAGGTCGGCGGTGCGACCGAAATCGAGGTGAAGGAGAAGAAGGACCGCGTCGACGACGCGCTGCACGCCACGCGCGCGGCCGTCGAGGAAGGCATCGTGCCGGGCGGCGGCGTCGCGCTGATCCGCGTGCGGCAGGCGATCCGCGAACTGAAGGGCGCGAACGCCGATCAGGACGCGGGCATCAAGATCGTGCTGCGCGCGCTCGAGGAACCGCTGCGCCAGATCGTCACGAATGCGGGCGAGGAAGCGAGCGTCGTCGTCGCGAAGGTCGCCGAAGGCACGGGCAACTTCGGGTACAACGCGCAGACGGGCGAGTACGGCGACCTCGTCGAATCGGGCGTGCTCGATCCGACCAAGGTCACGCGCACCGCGCTGCAGAACGCGGCGTCGGTGGCCGGGCTGCTGCTGACGACGGACGCGACCGTGTTCGAAGCGCCGAAGGACGCGGCGCCGGCCGCCGCGCCGGGCGGCCCGGGTGCGGGCGGGCCGGGGTTCGATTTCTGACGACGCGGCAGCGTGCGCGCCGGTTTGTCGGCCTGCGCGCGGTTGGGCAGAATCCTGCAACAACGCGTGGCGACGGAAGTCGTCACGCGTTGTTTGCTTTGGCGCCACGGAATGCCGGGTTCGACGAAGCCGCCTGCCGCGCTCGGGTAAGATCAAGACCCGTTCCGCCACGCCGCTTCCACCCCATGTCGCCCATCGCCAACACCCTGCTGCCGCTCGCCGGCGTCCTGCTGCTGAGCGTCGCCAGCCCGGGCCCCAACTTCGTGATCGTCACCTCCACCGCGGTCGCGTCGCGTCGCGCCGGCGTGATGACGGGGCTCGGCCTGGCCGCGGCGTCCGGCACCTGGGCCGCGATCGCGATCGGCGGGTTGAGCCTGCTCGTCACGCACGTCGCATGGGTTCACACCGCACTGCGGCTGGCGGGCGCCGCGTACCTGATCTGGCTCGGCCTGAAGATGATCGCGACCGCGCGCAAGCCGCTGCCCGTTTCCGCGCCGGCCGCGATGTCCGACTGGCACGCGGCGAGAAAGGGCTACGTCGTCAGCATGACGAACCCGAAATCCGTCGCGTTCTACGGCAGCATCTTCGCGCTGATGGTGCCGGCCCACGCGCCGGCGTGGCTCGATCTGTCGGTCGTCGTGCTGTCGGTCGCGATCTCGGCCGCGTGGTATTGCACGATGGCGCTGCTCGCGTCGCACCCGTCGGTGCGCCGGCTGCTGGTCCGGCGCAAGGCCGTGCTCGATACGGCGGCCGGGCTGTTGCTGATAGGGGTCGGCGGCCGGATGCTGGCCGGACGTTGATTCGCTGCGTATTTGTCCGTTTCGAATGCTCGCCGTTCACCTGCCATGCCGCCCCGGCGGGCATTCCCGCGCACGCCTGAACACGACGTCGATGCGGTCGTCGCGCATCGCAACGCGTGCGTTCGATCACGGGCATGCTGCGCGACGGATTCAACGTCGAGAAGAAGCCGGTCGTGCGCTTCTGAGCGGGTAGCATGAAAACGCTCGCGGCGGCCCGCGAAGGCCGCCGCAAGTGGACAACATCGGCGCAACGAGAACGACGACGTCAACGTCGCGCCGCCAGTCTCCGGACGACACTCACCAGCGCATCGACTTCGTCGCACGTGTTGTAGAACGCGAGCGACGGCCGCACCGTGGCCTCGAGCCCGAAACGCCGCAGGATCGGTTGCGCGCAGTGGTGCCCCGAGCGCACCGCGATGCCCTCTTCGTTCAGCGCCTGCCCGACTTCCTCGGTTTCATAGCCCTTCAGCACGAACGACAGCACGCTCGCCTTGTCGCGCGCGGTGCCGACGAGCCGCACGCCCGGCACCGGCGCGAGCACGCTCGTCGCATACGCGAGCAGATCGTGCTCGTAGCGCGCGATGTTCTCGATGCCGACGCGGTTCACGTAATCGAGCGCGGCACCCAGCCCCACCGCATCCGCGATGTTGCCGGTACCGGCTTCGAAGCGGTTCGGCGGCGGCTGGAACACCGTGCGCTCGAACGTCACGTCCGCGATCATGTTGCCGCCGCCCTGCCACGGCGGCATGTCGTCGAGGATCGCGCGCTTGCCGTACACGACGCCGATCCCGGTCGGCCCGTAGATCTTGTGCCCGGAGAACACGAAGAAATCCGCATCGAGCGCCTGCACGTCCACCCGCATGTGCGAGATCGACTGCGCGCCGTCGACCAGCGCCTTCGCGCCCGCGCGATGCGCGAGCTCGACGATCTCCTTCACCGGCACGACCGTGCCGAGCGCGTTCGACACCTGCGTGACGGACACGATCTTCGTGCGATCGTTGAGCAGCTTCCGGTATTCGTCGAGCAGTACCTGCCCCGAATCGTCGACCGGAATCACGCGCAGCTTCGCGCCTTTCTGCGCGGCAAGCTGCTGCCACGGCACGATGTTCGCGTGATGCTCGAGATGCGACACGACGATCTCGTCGCCTTCGCCGACGTTCTGCACGCCCCACGTCTTCGCGATCAGGTTGATCGCCTCGGTCGTGCCGCGCACGAACACGATCTCGTCGGGCGACGATGCGCCGATGAAGCGCTGCACCGTTTCCCGCGCATGCTCGTACGCATCCGTCGCGCGGCCGGCCAGTGCGTGGGCCGCGCGGTGGATGTTCGAGTTCTCGTGTGCGTAGAAGTACGCGAGGCGGTCGATCACGGCCTGCGGCTTGTGCGTCGTCGCCGCGTTGTCGAACCAGACGAGTTGCTTGCCGTTCACGCGCTCCTGAAGGATCGGGAAATCGCGGCGGATCGCGTTCACGTCGAACGGCGGGTGGGCGCCGCGATACGGCTGGCCCTGCGGCTCGGCCGCCTGCGCGTCGTCGATGAAGTAGCGCGGCACGTCGGCCCCCGACCCACGCGACACCGGCACGTCGCGACGCACGGCGAGCAGTTCGCGCAGCGCGTCGTCGCCCGGCAACCCGAACGCTTCCGGCGACGCGAGGCCGTTCGACGGCACGACGATGTCCTGCGGCGTCGCCTGCCAGCCCTGCAGCGAACCGTCGGTGAAGTAGTACGGCGACGCCTTCGTCGCGCCTTCCGGTGCGGCCGCGTTCACCTGCGGCACGCCGAGCGCCGCGCCGCCGACCCGCGGTTCGAGCGCGGGCGCGATCGACACGGCGTTGTCGGGCAGCCCGTTCTGCGCGGCCGCATGCGGCGCGAGCGCGGGGGCGCGGTTGCCGAGCGACAGCACATGCGTCGGTGCGGACGGCGCGAGGTTCGCGCCCGGTACCTTGCCTTGCGGCAGCGCGAGCCCCGGCACGCCGGTGCCCGCTCCGCCCGGGCCTGCAAGCGGAGAGCCGCCCGGCACCGGGTTGCTGGCCGACGCGAGGATCGGCGCCGCCGCCGGCAATGCCGACGGCACGCCGCCGACCGCGCCGCTGCCCGCTGACAGCCCGGGCGCGGTGGCCTGCCCGGGCGGCGTCGCGAAGAACTCGGACGCGAGCCGCGCGAGCGTCGCCGGATCGGGCAACCCGGCCGGCAGCGGCGCGTGCGGCAACGCGTGCGCGTCGCCGGCGGCCACGCCGGGATTAACGATAGGTGTCGGGATAGTCATGGAACTTGGCGATTTCGACGTCATCGAGGACAGCCAGCGCATCCGGCGAATGGACCGCGAGCGAGCAATACAGCGAGATCAGGTACGACGCGATCGCCTGGTTGTTGATCCCCATGAAGCGCACCGACAGGCCCGGCCCCTGCTCGCCCGCGACGCCCGGCTGATACAGGCCGACGACGCCCTGACGCTTGTCGCCGACGCGCAGCAGCAGGATCTTGGTCTTGCCGTCCGCGACCGGCACCTTGTCCGACGGGATCAGCGGAATGCCGCGCCACGTGAGGAACTGCGAGCCGAACAGGCTGACCGTCGGCGGCGGCACGCCGCGCCGCGTGCATTCGCGGCCGAACGCGGCGATCGCGAGCGGGTGCGTGAGGAAGAACGCCGGCTCCTTCCACACCTTCGTCAGCAGCTCGTCGAGATCGTCCGGCGTCGGCGCGCCCGTCAGCGGGAAGATCCGCTGTTCGTCGGTCACGTTCGCGAGCAGCCCGTAATCGGGATTGTTGATCAGCTGGCTTTCCTGCAGCTCCTTGATCGTCTCGATCGTCAGGCGCAGCTGTTCCTTGATCTGGTCGTGAGGACTGCTGTAAAGATCGGAGATCCGCGTATGCACGTCGAGCACCGTGCTCACCGCGTTCAGGAAGTATTCGCGCGGCTGTTCCTCGTACGGCACGAAGGTCTGCGGCAGCACGCTTTCGTCCTCGAGCTGCGTGCACGCGGCGCGCACGGCTTCCGGGTTCTTCACCTGGTTCAGCCGATAGATGCCGGCCTCGACCGGCACCCATTGCAGCAGATGGGTCAGCCAGCGCGGCGTGATCGTGGAAAGCTGGGGGACGGTCTTGGTAGCGTTCGCTAGTTGGCGGGCGGCGTGATCGCTCAGCGCGGCCGTGCCGCTTGCAACGGTCGACATGTGTGGCTCCGGGTTCTTAAGATGAAAAACGGGATTGCTTATGACGCTCGGTGATTATCGGAAGCACGCCCGTGCCGGCTCAACATGCTATAGCCGTCAGGTCGTGCAACCGAGGGGGAAACGATGCGGCGCGAGCTCAGGTGACGTACGCGCCCGGCAGCAGCGTCGAGATCGACACGTCGAACGCGCGCGCGATCTTGTCGGCCGTGACGATCGACGCGATCGCCTCGCCGCGCTCGATTTCGCCGACGTACGAGCGGTTCAGCCCCGCATGCTCGGCCAGTTGCTCCTGCGACCACGTGCGCGCCTCGCGCAGCTTGCGCACGTTGGCGCCGAAGTGATGGATGAGGTCGCTCATCGCGCCTCCCAGGCGACGCGCGCCGCCGTGCGCGGCGCGGCGTTCGCTTCGCTGCGCAGCACGGCCTGCGTGACGTTTTCGCCGGGCGGCACGTCCTGCGTGAGCCACACGTTGCCGCCGATCACCGCGCCGCGCCCGATCGTCACGCGGCCGAGAATCGTTGCGCCCGCATAGATCACCACGTCGTCCTCGACGATCGGATGGCGGGCCAGCCCTTTCTCCAGATGGCCGGCCGCATCGCGCGGGAAGCGCTTCGCGCCGAGCGTGACGGCCTGATACACGCGCACGCGCTCGCCGATGATCGCCGTCTCGCCGATCACGACGCCCGTGCCGTGATCGATGAAGAAGCCCGCGCCGATGCGCGCGCCCGGATGAATGTCGATGCCCGTTTCCGCATGCGCCTGCTCGGCGATGATCCGCGCGAGCAGCGGCAGGCCGAGCCCGTACAGCTCGTGCGCGAGCCGGTGGTGGATCATCGCGAGGATGCCCGGGTAGCACAGCAGCACCTCGTCGACGCTGCCGGCCGCCGGATCGCCGTGGAAGGCGGCCAGCACGTCGCTGTCGAGCAGCCTGCGAATCTCCGGCAGGCGCGCGGCGAATGCCTGCACGGCCTTCGACGCGACTTCGTCGAGGTTGTCGAGCGGCCCGTCGGCATTGCGCTGACGCGCCGCGTAGCGCAATTCGAGCGTCACTTGACTGAGCAACGCATTCAGCGCCGCGTCGAGCGCGTGGGCCACGTGGAGGTTCTCGCTTTCCTGCCGCAGGTCGGGCGGCCCGAGCCGCATCGGGAACAGCACACCCTTCAGCGCGCCGACGATCTGCGCGAGTGCCTCGCGCGCCGGCAAATCGCGCCCGCCCGGTTCGAGCGAGCGCCGCTGCTTTTCGCGCCATGCGCGGCGCACCGTCTGCAGCGATTGAACGATGTCGTCGATGTCGAACGCGGCCATGCTGCTTTCTCCCCGTAACGGCCGTGAATCAATCCTGCGCCCAGGGCAGGCCGCGAAAGCGCCAGCCGTTGCGGCCGCCGCGATGCTGCCGGTCGTCGAGGTCGCCCTCGAAGCCTTCGAGCACGTTGAATACCTGCATGAAACCGCCCTTCGTGGCAGCCTCGGCCGCCTGCGCCGAGCGGTTGCCGCTGCGGCACAGCAACAGCACGACCGCATCCTTGCCGGTCTTTGCTTCCAGCTCGCGCACGAAGCGCGGGTTGCGCGTCAGGCTCGTGCCGGTCGCCCACGGCACGTGCAGCGACTCCGGCACGTAACCGACGAATTTCCGTTCCTCGGCCGTGCGCACGTCCACCAGCAATGCATCGCCCGCCGCGAACAGCGCCCACGCGGCTTGCGGCGCGACGCCGCCCGCGTAGGGCGTGCCGGCCGCCACGGCTGCCGCGCGCGCGTCTTCGAGCGCCTGCTGCGCAGCGGTTCGTTCTTGCAGTTCAACCGTCATGACACTTCCTCGTTCTCGCAGATTCGTATGAACAAAAACACCGGGAATGCGGCCGTCGCAGCTTGCGTGCTGTCTATAGCCGTCAGCGCCACTATGCGAGTGCGGTCGGGGAAGCAGAACCAATAAAAATTCATTTCCTAATCAGCGCCGCGGGGAATGCAATAGCGGACGCGCGCTATCGGCGCGCGGTCAATCGCAGGCTGGAGATGGGGAGCGACGCCGTTCGATGCTGTGCATCGAAGGGGTTTGAAAGAAAGGAGGGGGACGATCGGCGCACATTTCGCGCGTCGTCATGGAATTCGAAATGACACGAGCCACGCGATGCACCGACGAAGCCGCCGAGCCTCGTCGATGCACGCGCCGTCAGCACATCACGCCACCGGATCGACCGGCGCAACCGGCGCGCCACGCGCCTCGATATCGCGCCCGGCAAGCAGACACAGATCCTCGCGATGATGCGTGGCCACCACCTGCACGCCCACCGGCACGCCGTTCACGAGCGACGTCGTGACGGCCAGCCCCGGCAGCCCCATCGCGGGCAGCGCGCGCAATGTGAGCTGCGCTTCCCACACGCGCTCGAACCCGTCCGGCCCTTGCCGGTCGAGATCGTCGGGGAACGGCAGTTCCGCGGAAACAGGCAGCAGCAACACCGCATACTCATCGAGAAACAGCCGCCACTGCCGCGTCAGCGTCGTGCGTCGAACCAGTGCGCGACTGATCACGTCGGCCGGCAGGTCGCGCACCTTGCCGCGCACGGCGGCGATCACCGCGGCCGCGCCCTGATCGCCGTCTTGCTCGACCGCGTTCGCCAGCGCGTCGAACCCGTCGCCCAGCCACAGCTGCTCCTGCAGCAGCGCCGCCTCGCGCATCGGCGGCGTATCGTCGATCTCGTCGACGGTCCAGCCTGCATCGACGAGCCGACGCGCGGCATCGCGCAACGCGGCCTCGACTTCGGGCACGACCTCGAGGCCACGCGGACGCACGCACAACGCCGCGCGCTTCGGCACCGCGCGCCCGTCGAACGGCACCGCGACGTGCCACGGATCGCGCGCGTCCGGTGCGGAGAACGCCCGCAGCGCGAGCGACAGATCGTCGATCGTGCGCGCGATCGGCCCAGCCGTCGACATCAGTTGCGCGCCGATCGCCCGCTCGGGCGACGATGCATTGAACGCCGGCACGCGGCCGAGCGACGGCCGGATGCCGTGTACGCCGCACGCATAGGCCGGGTAACGCACCGAGCCGCCGATGTCGGTGCCGACCGCGAGCGGGCCGATCCGGCCGCGACGGCCGCCGCCGCGCCGCCGCTCGATCCGCCCGGCGTCAGCGACGGATTACGCGGATTGCGCGTGCGGCCATGCACGAGATTCGACGTGAACCAGCGCAACGCGAACGTCGGGGAATTGGTGCGGCCGAGCAGCACGCCGCCGGCCTTGCGGATGTTCGCGACCACCGGGCTGTCGGCTTGCGCGATCAGGCTCTCCTGCAAGCGCGTACCGTTGGTCGTCGCATAGCCGGCCTGGTCGACGTTGATCTTCACGGTGACGGGTACGCCCGCGAGCGGCCCCGGATCGTCGCCGCGCGCGATCGCACGATCGACTTCGTCGGCCTGCCGCCGCACGTCGTCGGGGCGATGCTCGACCACCGCGTTGATCGCCGGATTCACGGCGTCCAGCCGGTCGAGCACGGATTCCGCCACGTCGCGCGCGGATACTTCACGCTGCCGCACGCGTTTCGCGAGTTCGGTCGCCGACAGTTGCCAGAGTTGCGTCATCACTTCTCCTGGTGGAAAACATCGCCATCACTCAAGGCGCCGCGCATCCTCACGAAGGCGCGGCGCCGCATTCGCTCACTGCGTATCGTGCTTCGTGCGCTCGGCGGCGGCGATGATCGCATCGGCCACGGCTTTCGGCTGGCTCAGCATCGCGACATGGCTGCCGTTCACACGCGCGACCGTCGCGCCGATCCGCTTCGCCATCGCTTCCTGCAGCTTCGGATCGATCATCCGGTCCTGCGTCGCGACGACGAACGTCGACGGCTTCGCATGCCACGCGGCCTGCGTGACCTTCTCAGAGATGCATCCACCGTACCACGGCCCTTGCGTCGCCGCGACGATGCGCTGCTGCGCGGGCGGCAGATCCGGCGCGAAATCCTGCGCGATCGCCTTGTCCGACAGCCGCGCGAAACCACCCGCGTCCTTGCGCAGCTCCCCGGCCCACGACGGCGCCGGCAGCCCTTGCGTGACGTCGGCGATCGACTGGCCGTTGTCGGGCGCGAACGCCGCGACGTACACGAGCGACTTCACCTTGTCGTCGTTGCCCGCGTCGCTGATCACGACGCCGGCCCACGAATGGCCGACCAGCACGACCGGCCCTTTCTGTTCGTCGATCGTGCGTTTCGTCGCGGCCGCATCGTCGGCGAGCGAACTCAGCGGATTCTGCACCGACACCACGTGCAGCCCGCGCGCCTCGAGCAGCGGAATCACGCGGTTCCAGCTCGACCCGTCGGCGAACGCGCCGTGCACGAGCACGACGTTGGTGCCCTTCAGGTCTTCCTTCGGTGCGGCCTGCGCCGCGACCGCACCGAACAGTCCGCCGACTACCGCGGCGGATACCAGAACGCGTTTCATCAAACCGGCCATCGTCATGCTCCTATCTTTGTCGTGTTGTTCAAGTGAAGTGCTTCAGTGCGCGCCACACCTACGTGAGGCAGGCGCGGCGACCGATCACGAATGCGCGTACAGGTCGTCGGCGGCGTCGCGATGGCCGGCCGACGTCGACGCATCGGCCACGTTGTCGCCTTGCGACTTCGACGGGCCGTTCTGGTCCGAGCGTGCGACCTGCTGCGCGGCGGCGACGGCTTGCTCCGCGGCCGCGATATCGTCCGGGTAGTGCGCTTCGCTGCCGGCCGGGTTGTAGCCGGCCTGCTCGAGGCGGATGAGGTCGGCGCGCACTTCGGCACGCGTGAGGCCGTGGCCCGTATCGGCGAACGACAGGGCCGGAGCGACGGCGAGGACGGCAACGGCGAGGATTCGAGCGGCTTTCATGAGAGTTCTCCTTGAAGGAAGTTGGGGTGTCGATCACTTGGCATTCGGCGTGAACGTCTGGCGCTGAACGCTTGCTGCATGTCGACAGTAGAACCCGCGCACGTATCCGGCATGTTTCCGAAACCGGGGCGTTCTGCATGCCAGTTTTTCAGGAACGACCGCAGATACAGTGCGATACAAACGCGCGTGATCCGTTTCGCCCCCCGCCGCGCACTCCATGAAAAAAAAGCGTGCCTCGCAAGGCACGCCTTTCCATCCACTTCACGCCGCCGTGTCACGTCACGGTGCGAGCCGCGTGAACACGTAATCGTGATTCTTCACGCGCGCCTGGTGACACGCAAAGCACGTCTGATGCTGGCCGATGTCGGCGGGCACGCCGTTGATGAAGCGCCCGAAGCCCCAGCCGCCCGTCGATGCATAGCGGCGCGAGTCCTTCACCATCACCTGCACGGTCGTCGCCTGCCCGGGCACCGTCGCCGGCGGAAACTCGTCGGACTGCTTGCGCTTGTACGCGAGCTTCACGAGGATCGTGCCATCCGGAAACGGCAGCGTCGCCTTTTCGAGCGCGCGGATCGCGACCGGATTGCCGAGCACCACGCGCAACTCGTCGAGCGGCGCGGCTTCCTCTGCCGGCGCGACCATTTCCCATTTGCGATAGCCGGGCGGAATCGTCACGCCGTAGATCGGCGACGCGGCCGCGGCCGGCTTCGGCTGTTCCGCGAACGCGGCCGGCCCGCTCGCCGACCACGCACCGGCCAGCAGCACGCCCGCGGCGACCACCCGGCGCGCACCGCGCCGCCACACTCCCACGCGGGCCCGCATCACAGATGCTCCACTTGCAGGATCGCATCGGCGAATGCCTGCGGCGCTTCCTGCGGCAGGTTGTGGCCGATGCCGCCGGTGATCGTCCGGTGCTGGTACTTGCCGGTGAACTTCTTCGCGTACGCGGCCGGCTCCGGATGCGGCGCGCCGTTCGCGTCGCCTTCCATCGTGATCGTCGGCACGGCGATCGCGGGGCCTGCCGCGAGACGCCGCTCGATGTCGTCGTATTGCGCTTCGCCCTTCGCGAGCCCGAGGCGCCAGCGATAGTTGTGGATCACGACGGCCACGTGATCGGGATTCTGGAACGACGCGGCCGTGCGCGCAAAGGTTTCGTCGGAGAACTGCCACTTCGGCGACGCGAGCTGCCAGATCAGCTTGTTGAACGCATCGCGGTTCTGCGCGTAGCCGAGTTCGCCGCGCTCCGTCGTGAAATAGAACTGGTACCACCACTGCAGCTCGGCCTTCGGCGGCAGCGGCTTGGCGTTCGCCGCCTGGCTGCCGATCAGGTAGCCGCTCACCGACACCAGCGCCTTCACGCGCTGCGGCCACAGCGCCGCGATGACGTCGGCCGTGCGCGCGCCCCAGTCGTAACCGCCGAACACCGCGCGGTCGATCTTCAGCGCATCCATCAGCGCGACGATGTCGACGGCCGTGACGGCCTGCTGGCCGTTGCGCACCGTGTCGGCCGAGCGGAACGTCGTCGAGCCGTAGCCGCGCAGGTACGGCACGATCACGCGATAGCCGGCCGCGACGAGCAGCGGCGCGACTTCCGCGTAGCTGTAGATGTCGTACGGCCAGCCGTGCAGCAGGAACACGGCCGGGCCGTTCTTCGGGCCGAGATCCGCATACCCGACGTTGAGCACGCCCGCGTCGATCTGGTGGATCGTGCCCAGCGACGCGGCGCCGGCCGCACGCTTGCCGGCCGATGCATCGGGCGCGGACTGCGCATGCGCAAGCGCGCTGAAGCCGAGGTCGGCCAGGCTGAGGCTCGCCAGCGTCGAGCCCAGGATCAGGCGGCGGCGGGTGTTCACGTTATCGGACATGACTCGTTCTCCATTGTCGATCGCTAAGGAAGGGGCCCGCGGCACGTGCGGGCAATCCGGTATCGTCGTTCGCAGCGGCGGCGCATCGCACCGCGCCGTCGTGTGAATCGCTTCACCGGTTTTATATCCGAACGGACCGGGCGCTTTGTATCCCAACGTATCTGTGTGCGAACACGACAAAAAGCGATTCAAAAATCGTCGGAAAAGCGACGTTTCGCCGCGATGGCCGGGCATCCGCGACCGGCGCCGGCGCGTCAGAACAGTTTGGCGATCGCGGGCACGCTGAGCACCGCGACGTAATAGCCCATGAACTGCACGCCCGTGTTGAACGCGAACAGGCGCGACAACATTCCACCGAACAGGCCGATCGTCACGATCACGGCGAGCCCGAGCAGTTGCCCTTCCCACACGCCGATCACGACGATCAGCCCCGCGAAGGTCGCGATGATCGCTTCATGGCTCAGCTTGCGCGCGACGAACGACGCCGCGCGGTGCGCGTGGTGCATCGCGAGCGGATACGCGATCAGCGCGGCCAGCACGATCGACAGCAGCCCGTAGCCGAGGAACGCCGGCCAGCTCATCAGCGTATGCAGGTTGTGGATCTGCCCGCTCGCCGCATCGACCGTGAAGCGCGGCGGCGCATTGAACAGCGGCGCGGCCGGTCCGGCCGCCACCGGGCTCAGCGGCAGCCCGAACGCGATCAGCGGAATCAGCGCTTCGGCGATGTAGGTCGCCTCGGTCACGCCGTTGCGCGCGGCGATCACGGTCGTCAGGCGCTGGTACGCATGACGCACGCGCGCACCGACGATCTCGCCCATCAGCACCGTCATCGCGACCGGGCTGAACACGAACGTCGCGCTCGACACGGCGGCCGTGCCGACCGTCCAAGCGACCTGCTCGCGGTCGAGCACCTTCAGCGGATTCGGGAAGTAGCCGCGCCAGCTTTTCACGTCGGGCGCGAGCACGAACGTCGACGGCCCGTCGCGACGCATACGCCGCCGCTCGGCCGGCGACAGGATCGAGAACAGGTCGGCCACCAGCGGCCCGATCGCGATCCCGAGGAAGTAGCTGACGCTCAGCTTCACGCCGTAACGACCGGTGAGCGCCTGCAAGCCGACCACCAGCATCACGAACGGCACGAGCAGCAGTACCGACGCCCATCGCCCGGCGGAGAAATACGCGATGCCGACGGCCGCCGCGAGGAACACCCACGGCGCCGCCTTCGCGATCGCCGCGCCGAACGGCGCGAGCAGCGACGCGAACAGCACCGCGAGCGGCAGCGCGACGAACGCGGCAACGATCGCGCCGGAGATCATCTTGCGCAGCGCGATGTGCGGCACGCCGAGCGCGCGCAGCAGCGTCGCCTGTTGCAGCAGCGGCGCGGCCATCGTGTCGCCGGGAATACCGAGCAGCGCGGTCGGGATCGCGTGCGTGATGTGCTTGGCCACCGCGCCCGCGAGGAAGAACGTGAACACGCCGGCCGGCGGCACGCCGAGCAGCGCGACGAGCAACGTGAGCGGCGCGATCGTCGTCGTTTCGTCGGTGCCGGAGATCAGGCCGATGGCGGAGAACACGATCGCGCCGAGCAGCCCCATCGCGAACGCGGCCGGCAATGCATGCAGCAGCGCGTCCATCAGCGGCCTCCCGCGCGGGCGCGCCCGGTGGAGGCGTCGTACGACGCGAACAGGTCGAGCAACCCGAGTTCCTCCATCTCGGCGCGCGCGGCGGGCGACAGGTCGTTCGTCGAGCCGAGCCCGCCCGATGCGTCGGCGAGTTGCCGCAATGCGTCGTCGCGCTCGGCGCCGCCCGCCGCCTGTTCGATCACCGTGCGCTTCGGCTTGAACAGCCGCGCGCAGATCGCACCGCCCAGCAGGCAGCCGCCCAGGCCGATCAGCATCGCGTAAGCGCGTGCGATCGCCGCGTCGTGCACGAACGATGCGAGCGCGATGCGGCCGACCTCGAACGCGCCGAGGCTGATCGCGATGCCGAGCAGCACCGACCACGCAAGATGCTTCGTCGCCACCGTGTCGCCCCATACCTCGACGAGCGTCGTGGCCGCCGCATCGGCGCCGGCCAACGGCCGGGCGCGATGCGGCGCGGGTGCGACGGCGCTTGAACCGGTCTGTTCCATGTGTCTCCTCCTGGTTTGATATGTCGCCGGCCGTGCCGGCGCGGCGCGCTGCACGCCGCCTGTATCGCGCGGCGTGCAGCGGGCGGGTCAGCCGCCGCTGCGGCCCGCGAGCAACGCGACGGCGAAATCGGTACGCACGTCCTTCGCCGCGACCATCTGCTGCGCGATCCGGTCGATGTCGGCCCCCGTCGCACCGGCCGCGACGGCGATGTTGCGCGCATGCAGCGCCATGTGTCCGCGCTGGATTCCTTCGGTCGCGAGCGCGCGCAGCGCACCGAGATTCTGCGCAAGCCCGACCGCGACCGCAATTTCGCCGAGTTCCTGCGCCGACGTCACGTTCATGATCTTCAATGCAAGGCGCGCGAGCGGATGCGTCTTCGTCGCGCCGCCGACGAGCCCGACCGGCATCGGCATCTCGATCGTGCCGACGAGGTCGCCGTTGGCGGCCTTCTCCCACGTCGTCAGCGACGTATAGCGGCCGCTGCGGCTCGCGTACGCATGCGCGCCGGCCTCGACCGCGCGCCAGTCGTTGCCGGTCGCGACCACCACCGGATCGATGCCGTTCATGATGCCCTTGTTGTGGGTCGCCGCGCGGTACGGATCGGTCGCCGCGAACACGTACGCGTCGATCACGCGGTCGATCACGTCCTCGCCGGCGTAATCGTCGGTCGCGAGCGTCGCCGCCGAGTACCGTACCTCCGCGCGCGCCAACCGCAAATCGGCGAGGTTGGACAGTATCCGCAACCGTACCTGGCCGCCGGTGATCGCCTCGATGCGGGTCGCGACGGTTTCGGCCATCGTGTTCACCGTGTTCGCGCCCATCGCGTCGCGCACGTCGACGATCAGGTGTGCGACGATCATCGCGCCGCGCGGCGTGTCGGGGAACACATGAACCTCGATGTCGCGACAGCCGCCGCCGAGGCCGACCAGCACCTTGTCGCGGCTGTTCGCGAGGGCGATCAGTTCGGCCGCGTGCCGCAGGATCGCGAGCCGCGCGCCGTACGGATCGCCGACGCCGATCACCTGCACCTGCGCACGCATCAGCGGGCCGCTGCTGGACGTACGGAAGCCGCCGGCCGCGCGGGAGAGCTTCGCCATATACGATGCGGCCGCGACGATCGACGGCTCCTCGACGGCCATCGGCACGATCACGTCGCGATCGTTGATCCGGAAGTAGCCGGCCACCGCCATCGGCAGCTCGAACGTGCCGATCACGTTCTCGATCATCCCGTTCGCAGTGTCGAGCGGCAGCGCGCCCGGTTTCGCGAGCAGCGCGTGCTCGGCGTCGTCGAGCCCGACGGTGCGGGACAGGTGGGACAGGCGTTGCTCGGGCGTGAGCGAGCGGAAGTTCGGCAAGGCGGAATCGATCGGCATGATGGGTCGGCTGTTTCGGGGTGGCGGTGTGGCCCGTCGGCGCTTGCGACAGGCAGCGGATAGCCGAATAATAGTCACGCTGTACCCATTGAAAAGGTACAGACGGCGCAGACAGTCATCCAGCCGTACCCATGACAGTGGGCCGGCCCCGACGGGACATTCCGATGAAACAGCGTGCGAAAGCCAGCCTGTCTGGCGCAATGGCGGACAATCTGGCCAGACAGATAGAAGAAGGGGTGTTGCCGGCCGGTGCGAAACTGCCGTCGATCAGGGAATACGCCGAGGCGTCCGGCTGCTCGAAGAACACCGTGATCAGCGCGTTCGAGATGCTCGCGGCCGACGGCCTGATCGAGCCGCGCCGCGGCTCGGGCTTCTTCGTCACGCGGCGCGCGGCCGCCGTGCCCGACATCGACGAGCCGAGCTCGCTCGACCGCGCGATGGACATCGTGTGGCTGATGCGCGAGCAACTGCACGTGAAGCCCGACGTGCTCAATCTCGGCGAAGGCTTCCCGCCGATCGAGTGGCTCGAGGAAACGCGGCTGAACCAGTACCAGCAGCGCATCATGCGCACGAGCGCCGCGTCGCTGTTCCGCTACGGCAGCCGCTTCGGCTATCTGCCGCTGCGCCAGTCGCTGCAGCAGAAGCTCGCCGGCTACGAGATCGAGGCGCCGCCCGCGCAGATCGTGCTCACGCACGGCGCGAACCAGGCGATGGACCTCGTGCTGCGCTACTTCGTGCGTCCCGGCGATACCGTGCTCGTCGACGATCCCGGCTACTACCCGCTGTTCGGCAAGCTCAAGCTGAGCGGCGCGAACATCGTCGGCGTGCCGCGCGAGATCGACGGCCCCGACGTCGCGAAACTGGCCGAGCATGTCGCCGCGTACCGGCCGAAGCTGTTCTTCACGCAATCGGTCGGCCACAACCCGACCGCGACCGATACGAGCGCGGCCAAGGCACACCGCATTCTGCAGCTCGCCGACGCGCACGATCTGATCATCGTCGAGGACGATGCGCTCGCCGACCTGCGGCCGCGCTCGCTCACGCGCATCGCGACGCTCGACCAGCTGCGCCGCACCATCTATATCGGCAGTTTTTCGAAATCGGTGTCGGCGGCGTTGCGTGTCGGGTTTCTTGCTTGCAATGCCGCGCTTGCGAGCGATCTCGCCGACGTAAAGATGCTGACGCATGTCAGCAGCTCGGAATACTGCGAACGCACGCTCGACGCGATCGTCAGCGATGGCCATTTCCTCCGGCATACGAATCATCTTCAGGAGAAGTTGCGGCGCGCGACCGGCACCGCGCTCGATGCGCTCGGCCGCCTCGGCGCGGAGGTCTATCGGCCCTGTGACCAGAGCCTGTATCTGTGGGCCGCGCTGCCCGGCTGGCCCGATTCGATGCAGCTCGCGCAGGCAATGCTCGAGCGTGGCGTGATTCTCGCGCCCGGTGCGGTGTTTTCGCCGCAGGCCGATCGTCCGTCGAAGTATTGCCGCTTCAACGTTGCGTATCTCGCGGACAAGCGGTTTGCGCAGGCCTTGCAGGCGGTTACCTGAAAACGAACACGGGCCGCTCCACCGCCTGGCCCGCATTCGTCGTGCAACCGCGCTTACACGCGCCGCAACGGCCGGAACCCGGCACGCACTTCACGCGCAAACAGTTCCGGCTCCTCCCATGCGGCGAAGTGCCCGCCCTTGTCGACTTCGTTGAAGTAGATCAGGTTGTGATAGCTGCGCTCCGCCCAACTGCGCGGCGCCTGGTAGATCTCGCCCGGAAACACCGTGATCGCGGCCGGCAGCGAGATATCCACCGCGTTGAAGTTGTTCGAGTGATCCTCCCAGTAGATTTGCGCAGCGGACGTCGCGGTGTTCGTCAGCCAGTACAGCGAAATATCGTCGAGAATCTCGTCGCGCGGAATCGAGCGTTCGGGCACGCCGCCGCTGTACGTCCACTGCGAGATCTTGTCGTACATCCACGCGGCCTGTCCGGACGGCGAATCGGCCAGCGCATAGCCGACCGTCTGCGGCCGCGTGACCATCATCGCCGAGTAGCCGCAGTTGTCGCGGTAGAACGTCGCGAGCTTCTCGTACGCGGCCTTCTCCTTCGGCGACAGCGACGCCGGCGCCGGCGCATCGACCTGGAGCAGCGTCGCGATGTCCGGCGGCACCGTCGCCGGCATGTTCACGTGAATCCCGACGAGGCCCTGCACGCGCTGCATCGCCATCCGGTGCGAAATCACCGAGCCGCAGTCGCCGCCCTGCGACACGAAGCGCGTATAGCCGAGCCGCGCCATCAGCTCGCCCCACGCGCGCGCGATGTGATCGGAACCCCAGCCGGTCTTCGTCGGACGGCCCGAGAAGCCGAAACCCGGCAACGACGGCACGACGACGTGAAACGCGTCGTCCGCGCTCGCGCCGTGCGCGGTCGGGTCGGTCAGCGGGCCGATCGCCTTCAGCAGCTCGAAGACCGAGCCGGGCCAGCCGTGCGTCATGATCATCGGCATCGCGTTCTCGTGCCGCGAGCGCACGTGGATGAAATGAATGTCGAGCCCGTCGATTTCCGTGATGAACATCGGGAAACCGTTCAGGCGCGCCTCGCCCTTGCGCCAGTCGTAGTCGGTGCCCCAGTAGCGCAGCAGCGCCTGCATGCGCGCGAGCCGCACGCCCTGCGATTCGTCGGCGACGGTTTCGCGGCCCGGCCAGCGCGTCGCGGCAATGCGGCGGCGCAGGTCAGCCACGGCTTCATCGGGAATGTGCGCGGTGAACGGGCGTATGCCGCTCGCGCCGGTCGCGGCATGCAGCGCGGTGGGCAGCATCGCCGAGACCCCGGCGGCCACGGAAGTGGCCAGCAGGTGGCGACGCATCGGGGAAAACGGTGTGGAAGACATCGTTCGGCATCCTTTCGTGAAGTGGAAAGTGAAGATGCCGCGCGCGGGATCGCGCCCAGGCTTTCGATCCGGCGCGCCCTCGTCACGCGGCGTCGCCCATTTGAAAGGTCTGATGTATCCGGGATTTGTCTGATTTGTACGCGTTTGTAGCGGCTGCACCGCGAGCGGGCGGCCCGCGCCGCCGCTCGCTCGCCGCCGCGGCGCTCAGAGCGCCTTGACGATCGCGCCGTCGACGCGAATGTTCTGGCCGGTGATGTAGCCCGCGCCGTCCGACAGCAGGAACGCGACCGTCTTCGCGATCTCGCCGGTCTTGCCGAAGCGGCCGGCCGGAATGCGCGCGACGATCTCCGGCGTTTCCGGCCAGCTGTCGACGAAGCCCGGCAGCACCGCGTTCATCCGGATGTTCTCGGCCGCATAGCGTTCCGCGTACAGGCGCGTCCATGCGCTCAGCGCCGCGCGCAGCGCCGACGACACCGGCATCGGTTGCTCGGGCGCGTCCGCCGCGAAGCTCGAGATGTTCACCACCGCGCCGCCGCCCTGCTTCTGGAAGATCGGCGTCACGCGGCGCATCACGCGCACCACGTTCAGCAGGATCAGGTCGAGCCCCGCATGCCAATTGTCGTCGGTGATCGCCAGCAGTTCGCCCTTCGGCGGATGGCCGGTATTGTTCACGACCGCGTCGATCCGCCCGTAGCGGGCGACCGTTTCCTGCACGAGCGTGTCGATATCGGCTTCGTCCGTCACCGAGCCCTTGATGCCGAACCCGCCCAGTTCCTCGCCGAGCGCCACCGCGCTGCCCGACGGCGACATCAGCGCGACGCGATAGCCCGTCGCCGCCAGTTCGCGCGCGATCGCCGCGCCCATGCCCTTGCCCGCCGCCGTGATCAACGCCACTTTTTCTACAGTCACGATGTGCTCCTTGCTCCGATTCCGCCGCCGCGCAGCCGCCATTCGGCGCGCCATGGTGGTAATGTAGGCGCATCGATTCCGGCTGTCGAACCAGTATTTCTGCCGCCAGCCGATAGTTTTTCTACAGTCTTACGATGCCGCCACGCCCTTCCCGCCTGCCGCCGCTGAATGCGCTTCGCGCGTTCGAAGTCTCGGCGCGACACCTCAATTTCCGCGCCGCCGCCGACGAGATCGGCGTCACGCAGGGCGCCGTCGCGCAGCAGGTGCGCCACCTCGAGGACGTGCTCGGCCTGAAGCTGTTCGAGCGTCTGCCGCGCGGTCTCGCGCTCACGCACGACGGCGCCGCTTATTTTTCCGACGTGCAGCGCGCGCTGCATGCGATCGCCGACGCCACCGACAAGCTCGTGAAACGGCGCGCCGCGCTGACGATCAGCACGACGCCGTCGTTCGCGTCGAAGTGGCTGATCCCGCGGCTCGCGCAGTTCACCGACGCGCATCCCGACTACGACGTGCGCGTGATCGCCGACCCGCAGATCGCGACGTTCCGCCACGACGGCGTCGATCTCGCGATTCGCTACGGCAAGCCACCGTTCGGCAAGCATCTCGTCACCCATGCGCTGTTCCCGCTCGACGTGTGCGCGGTGTGCAGCCCTTCGCTGCTGACCGCGCCGGCTTCGCCGCGCGCGCTTGCCGGCCAGGTGCTGCTGCACGACGCGCACGACCTGTGGCCCGAGTTCCTCGCGGCGATGCCCGAACCGGTCGACGTCGATCCGCACAAGGGGCTGCGCTTCAACCAGACGTCGCTCGCGATCGATGCGGCCGTCGCCGGCCAGGGCATCGCACTCGCGACCGAGCCGCTCGTCGAGCGCGACATCGCCGCCGGACGGCTGTGCAAGCCGTTCGACTTCGCGTTTCCGCTGTCGATGGGGTTCTATCTCGTGTATCCGGCCGAGCGCCGCGACGACGGTGCGATCGCGGTGATGCGCGAGTGGATGATTCAAGCCGCGTCGGACGGGCGGCCTTGAGCGGCTCGAGCGCGTTCGGCCCGCTTCAGGGCGCGATCCAGCGGGCTTCGTAGCGGTTTTCGTTCAGGTCGAATACCGCTCGGCGATGGCCGGCGCGCGCGAGTTCGAGCCAGTCGATGCGTGTGACCGTCATGTGGATCAGGCAGAAGTTTTCGTAGCCGTCGCCGGTTGGTGCGGTGCTGTCGACATGTGCGGCTTCCGGAGACGCGACCGGCGTGCCGGGCGGCAACGGTGCTCGATACAGCAGCAGCGTATGCGGGCGGCTCGATGCCCAGAGCGCGCGCCGTTGCGTTTCGTCATCGCAGACCGATGCAATTCCTTGCGCGCGAATCTGCACGAGCGCGTCGAGATCATTGGCGACGATCGAGATACGCGGATCGCGACGCAACTCCGCGACCTTCGCCGAGCGCGCATCGGTATGAAACGACAGCACGCGCCCGACGCGGTTCACCTGACGCAACACGATCGTCCGGACCTTCGGTGCGCCATCGAGACCGAGCGTCGCCGCCTGCAACATCGTGAACGGCGAGCGCTGAACGCTGACGCCGGATTCGAGGCAGGACCAGATGCGGTCGTACGTTTGCGCGAGCGATTCGGAGGTCGAGTCGGACATGGGGCGGCGGCGATCGTCGGTGTTTCGATCGCGCAAGCTTAACCGTTTGTTTCGGCGACGGCTCGCAGGTGATGCGTCGCCGTCGTTGTGCCGCTCAGTTGTAGCCGAGCACGACCGGCGCCGCATCGCCGGCATCGGTCGCCGGCTCCGCGCCGAAGCGGCCGAGCACGTCGGCCACATACTGCGGCCCGGCGCTGATCTGCGACGAGCGATGCTTCGCCGGCTGCTTGTCGCCGCCGCTCGCCGCTGCGCACGTCGACGCCGTTTCGTTGACGGTGATGATCATGCCGATGTCTCCTTACGCGGCCCGCGCCGCACCATACGCTCGCACGAGGCGCGCGACGCCTTCCCGGATCGCGTCGACGTCCGGCGCGGCGAACGACAGGCGCAGCGACGCCGCGTCGACGTTGTCCGCGAAGAACGCCTTGCCGGGGACGAACACGATCTTGTGCGCGATCGCCTGTTGCAGCAGCACGTCCGACGATACCGCACCGATTCGCGCCCACACGAACATCCCGCCTTCGGGACGATGGAACTCGATCGCATCGCCGAACCCGTCGCGCAGCGCGTCGCACATCGCGTCGCATTTGATCCGGTACGCGGCCGCGATGCGCGGCAGATGGCGTTCGAGCGCGCCGTCCGCCAAATATTCGGCGGCGGTGGCCTGCGTCCACGGTGCGCTGCACAGATCGACCGTCTGCTTCGCGATCACGCAGCGCCGCGCGATCTCGGCCGGCGCGATCGTCCAGCCCACGCGCAGCCCCGGCGCGACGATCTTCGACAGGCTCGCGAAATGCACGAGCCAGTCGCGTGCGCCGTCCACCTCGCCGGTGAGCGCGAGCATCGACGGCACCGGTTCGCCCGCGAAGCGCAGGTCGCCGTACGGGTCGTCCTCGACGATCAGGAAACGGTATTGCACCGCGAGACGCAGCAGCTTCAGCCGGCGTTCGCGCGTGAGCGTCGCGCCCGTCGGGTTCGCGAAGGTAGGGACCGTGTAGAGCAGCTTCGGCTGCGCGATCGCGCCGGACGCGAGTTGTTCGCCGAGACGATCGACGTCGAGGCCTTCGCCGTCGACGGGAATCGTCACGATGCGCGCCTGTTGCAAACGCATGGCTTGAAGCGTGGCTGGGTACGCCGGTTGTTCGGTCAGCACGACGTCGCCGGGCGACACCATCACGCGCAGCAGCAGGTCGAGGCCTTGCTGCGAACCGGTCGTGACGAGCAGTTCGGCCGGCGTGCATGCGACGCCGCGCCGCGCCATCAGCGCGATCAGTTGCTGCTTCAGTTCGGCGAGGCCGTCGGTCGGGCCGTATTGCAGGCAGCGGACGGGCTGGGCATACGCGCGTTCGGCGGCCGCGTTCAGGCCGGCGACGTCGAACAGGTCGCTGGCCGGATAACCGCCCGCGAAGGAAATCATGCCCGGTTCGGACAGGTACTTGAACAACTCGCGGATCGGCGAGCCGGCAGGGTTTTGGAATGAGGGCGTGAACGCGTACATGTCGTCGTGAGCTGGAAAGCGCGGGCGGCCGGAATAGCCGTCGAGTGCCGGCCGCCAGGGCGCTTCTGGCGCCGCGGCGGTGAATTCGAGCCACGATTGTCGATAGTCATTAAGGGCTCGGCAAACGATATCTATGCACTAGGTCTTGCGGTTTGGTCATTAAATCGCGGTGGGGTGCGTGTTGGCGGTGCGCGGATGATGCGGGGGTTCCGGGGCGGTTTGCCGAACGGGTGTTTGATTCGGGTGGTTGTTTCGCCCGGGTGGTCATGATGATCGCTACGGCTTTCTTGGCTTGGGCGGTTCAGCAAGAATCGTGAATCGTGGGCGGCGCCGCTTCAACGCGACGACCACCACGGCATCGAGAGCGTTCTCAGCGAAGCCAAATCGGAATTCTCGCCGCGATCCAATCGAGCATGGTCGGTGGCAGCGAGATCGACCTTTCACTGTCGTACTCATCCGATGCGTCGAAATAAATCAACTTGTTCTTACGGATGATGGTCGATTCTTCCCCCGGCCGGCCGTCCCAAAAAACGAAAAATAGTCGAGTGGCGAGCGTCGAGCCGTGTGCATTGCTGACGACGAGTTTGACCTGCTCATTCTGATCCACAAAAAAACCATTGCCCGGAGCACCACTCCCGCAGATGTTGATGATGTAGGTTGTGCCGTCAACGTGCTTGACACCGCCATTCATCTTGACGTTGTAGTTGAAGCGCTGACAATCGGTACGGTCAGCCATGATCCCGCGAAATCCTACCAGGTAGACGAACGCAAAAAAAACGAGCGTGACGATCGCGAGGCCTGCGCGCTTCGCTCGGCTGAAACGGTTGAAATTTCTGACGCGCCGGTACAGGTAGAAACCGAAGATGATCGACGTGATGGCGAAGATCGCCGGCTTCGTATGCAGGAGCGCGAAAATCGTGATCGCGTTATGCACGTCAACCCACACGAACGTCCACCCGATATCGACCACCAGATATATGGCGATCACGGACAAGACTACTTTGAAGATGGTCACGCGTAGCCAGCACCTCTGAATGAATCCGCGCCAAATTAATCGATACCCATGCAAGTCCACAATAGTAATGAAAACAACTGTTAAATCGATCCGAGTACGCGAAAGTCGCGAAGATCAGGATAATTCTCAAAGGGCATGCGGTGTCGCCCGTACTAGCCTAACGCGACTTGGTGCTGAAACACTGGCGATGGCAAGGAGTACAAGACATCCTTCCCTCCAACAATCGTTATCTGGATGCGGGCACGCATGCCGATCTTCAACGAAGTTGGTCTGACCTAGCGATGCTCATCGAGCACCGCACATCCTCTGCTCGTCCGCCTTCAGGCGGTTCATATGGAATACATCATCCACCAGGAAGTACCCTCAGTATCGACATATATTGAGATTCGCCTCGTGGCGGAGTCGAGCCGAAAACCCGAGCAAGCCGCAACGGCTCGGCAAGGCTGGCCGCCAGGATCTTGATGAGCGCGGCAACGAAGATGGTACCTTCACCGGGCTCATCACATAGATGATCGGACGTCTCGCGCATACGGCCTCCCGCCAGCACCCAAATCACTCAACCATCTGCGCGCAATTCGAGCAATGGATTAAGGATCTGTAGGACTTCTGCGATCCCTACCACTCGTGAACCCTCTGCAACTTCAACACGCCGGCCAATCCAAAACGTGTGCGGGTATGCCTCAGGCGATAATAGCCAGACCTCCGCTCTGCCCTGCTGTCCCGTACAGACGCCTGTGACGTCCACGAATTCGTGATGTGACGATGACAAGTAGTCGTCGCGCACTTTGTAGATGGGACGATAGCCCGAGACGACCTCTTTCAACGAGCCGTCCGATCGCTGCGCGGTTAGAGAAAAATTCACCATCAGGTCGGGTGGACGAAGCGGGCGGGCCATACTCTTTCTCGCGGGCAGCGATGGGCGTCGGAACGTTGATTGTCGACGAATTTGCGCTGGGTGTCGAACGGCCCGTTTTAGCCGAATCTGACAAACAAAGGGCGGCCTCAGCCGCCCCACGAAGCCATTCAATCAGCCCGCCACACCCCGATTAGCCTCGATCACCGTCAACGCAGCCATATTCACGATCCGCCGCACGGTGGCGCTGGACGTAAGGATGTTCACAGGAGCATTGACGCCCAACAGGAACGGCCCCACCGCCACATTGCTCCCCGCCTCGGTCTTGAGGAGGTTGTACGCGATGTTGCCGGCATCCACATTCGGACAGACCAGCAAATTCGCCGCCCCCTTCAACGGCGACATCGGCAGCAGCTTCGCCCGCAGCCCTTCATCGAGCGCGCAGTCGCCATGCATCTCGCCATCGGCCTCGATATCCGGCGCCTGCTCCCGCATGATCTCCAGCGCCCGGCGCATCTTCACGCCCGAAGCCGCACTCCCCGACCCGAAATTCGACCGCGACAGCAGCGCGACCTTCGGCGTCAGGTTCAACCATTCCATCTGCCGCGCCGCCGCGATCGTAAATTCGGCGATCTGCTCCGCATCCGGGTTGTCGTTCACGTGCGTATCCACGAGCGCGACCGTCCGCTGATCGAGCAACAGGATGTTCATCGCCGCGTAGGTCGACGCACCCGGCTTCTTGCCGATCACTTCGTCCACGAACCGCAGGTGATTGTGATACTCGCCCACCGTCCCGCAGATCATCCCGTCCGCGTCGCCGAGCTGCACCATCATCGCGCCGATCAGCGTCAGGCGGCGGCGCATTTCCACGCGCGCCATTTCCTTCGAGATGCCGTCGCGGCAGCGCATTTCCCAATACTTCGTCCAGTACTGCGGGAAACGTTCGTCGTATTCCGGATTGGTCACTTCGACGTCCTGACCGAGCCGCAGGCGCAGTCCGAACCGCTCGATGCGCGCGAGCAGCACCTCCGGACGCCCGACCAGAATCGGCCGCGCCAGCTTCTCGTCGACGATCACCTGCACCGCACGCAGCACACGCTCGTCCTCGCCTTCGGTGAACACGATCCGCGCCTTGCCGCCGTCGCGCACGAGCTGGCGCGCGGTCGCGAACAGCGGCTTCATGAATGCGCCCGAGTGATAGACGAACTGCTGCAACTGCTCGACGTACGCATCGAGATTCGCGAGCGGACGCGTCGCCACGCCGCCTTCCATCGCCGCCTTCGCCACGGCCGGCGCGATCCGCACGATCAGGCGCGGGTCGAACGGCTTCGGAATCAGGTATTGCGCGCCGAACGACACGTCGTACGCGCCATAGGCCGCCGCGACGACTTCGTTCTGCTCTTCCTCGGCCAGCCCCGCGATCGCGTGCACCGCGGCGATTTCCATCTCGCGCGTGATCGTCGTCGCACCCACGTCCAGCGCGCCCCGGAAAATGTACGGGAAGCACAGCACGTTGTTGACCTGGTTCGGGTAGTCCGAGCGGCCCGTCGCGATCACGACGTCGTCGCGCGTCTCATGCGCCAGTTCCGGGAAGATTTCCGGCGTCGGGTTGGCCAGCGCGAGAATCAGCGGACGCGCCGCCATCTGCTTGAGCATCTCCGCGGTGAGGATGCCGCCGACCGACAGCCCGAGGAACACATCCGCGCCACCGATCACGTCGGCGAGCTTGCGCGCATCGGTTTCCTGCGCGAAGCGCGACTTGGCCGGGTCCATCAGCGCGGTACGGCCGCGATAGACGACGCCTTCGATGTCGGTCACCCACACGTTTTCCACCGGCAGCCCGAGGTCGACCAGCAGGTCCAGGCACGCCAGCGCGGCCGCACCGGCGCCCGACGTCACGACCTTCACTTCCTTGATGGATTTCCCGACCACCTTCAGCCCGTTGATGAACGCGGCCGACACGGTAATGGCCGTGCCGTGCTGATCGTCGTGGAAGACGGGAATCTTCATGCGCTCGCGCAGCTTCTGCTCGACGGTGAAGCATTCCGGCGCCTTGATGTCCTCGAGGTTGATGCCGCCGAACGTCGGTTCGAGGCCGGCGATGATGTCGACCAGCTTGTCCGGGTCGGTCTCGTTGATCTCGATGTCGAACACGTCGATCCCGGCGAACTTCTTGAACAGCACGGCCTTGCCCTCCATCACCGGCTTCGACGCGAGCGGGCCGATGTTGCCCAGGCCAAGCACGGCGGTGCCGTTCGTGATCACGCCCACCAGGTTGCCGCGGCTCGTGAAGCGGTGCGCCGTCAGCGGATCGGCGGCGATCGACTCGCACACGCTCGCCACGCCGGGCGTATAGGCCAGCGCCAGATCGCGCTGGGTCACCAGCGGCTTGCTCGCGACGACCGAGATTTTCCCGGGGGTCGGAAATTCGTGATAGTCGAAAGCGGCCTGCTGCTGTGTCTCTGTCTGTTTCATGTTTTCGTCCCGGCGTGGGCGCCAGGCCAGTCCCGGCGCGATCCATGAAGGCGATTTTAGGGATCCGCCATAACGTGATGATTCTGTTTTAATATCGGTCCATCACTTTTTCCTGATGGATGCATGACCAGTCAATGAATTTTGACGCAAACGACGTGGTCAGGCGGCTCGGCGCGCGCCTGAAGATTCGGCATCTGGTGCTGCTGCTGCAGATCCAGCAGCACGGTTCGCTGACGCGCGTCGCCGAGCACATGGCGAGCAGCCAGCCCGCCGTGACGAACGCGCTGTCCGAGCTGGAGAGCATGTTCGGCACGCCGCTGTTCGAGCGCTCGTCGCGCGGCATGCGGCCCACCGCGCTCGGCGCGGTCGTGCTCGAGCGGGCGAAGGCGATGATCAAGGATCTCGACCACCTCGCCCGCGAGATGGAGGCCGTCGCCGCCGGGCATGCGGCCCATTTGCACATCGGCGTGATTCCGTTCATCTCCGGCCAGATGCTGTCGGCCGCGCTGAAGCGGCTGCAAGCGCGCATGGAGCGGCGGCTGACCGTGACGATTCACGAAGGCACCAGCGATCAGTTGCTGCTGCAGCTCAGGGATCACAGTGTCGACATCGTGATCGGGCGCGCGTCGTCGGCGATCGATCTCGGGCAGGTCTCGTTTGAAGTGCTGTACCAGCAGCAGCCGCGCATGATCGCGAGCCGGCGGCTGGCCGCCAAGCTCGCCCGCACGCCGCTCGACTGGCACAAGCTGCACGCGCTCGACTGGATTCTCGGCGCGCCGCATACGCCGATGCGCGAACAGGTGACCGACCTGTTCCTGTCGGCCGGCATCGCGCCGCCCGTGCCGATCGTCGAAAGTTACTCGTCGAAGCTGATCGGCGAAATGATCGCGTCGAGCGACGAGGCCGTGTCGATCGTGCCGGCCGATATCGCGGAGGAACTGGTGCGGATCGCCGGCGTGGCGATCGTGCCTTATTCGCTGGTGTGGACGCTGCCGCCGATTGCGCTGTTCACGCGCTCCGCCGATTCGCAGTCGCCCCCGCGCGATCTGCTCGTCGACGCGCTACGCGAGGTGTGCAAGGAAACGTACGGAGAAATGCGTCGATAGCGGCGTTACTTGCCGGCGGCAAGGCGCCGCAGGATCTCCGGACGCTCGGCGGTCAACACGTGGTCCGCGCCCTCGCCCCTGTCGTAGCGTTTGCTCGTGCGGTAGGAAAAGCGCTTCACGTATTGATTGGCGGCGGGATCGAACATCCACGCGTCGACGTCGAAGAAGTGCTGACCGAAATGGTCCTCGTCCTTGCCCCACACGTAATCGGCTCGGACGAACAGCGGATACGGCGACACCTCCGGCAAGCTCCACATCGCGCGGTCGGCCATTTCCGTTTCGGTGACGATCGGCATCAGGTTCTCGATCTTGCCGTTCGCGCCGACACGCAGCACGGCCACGCGTTCCAGCATCCCGCTGCCGCCGCCCGAGAACATCCCCGAGAAGAATACCCACGAGCCGCCCGACGCAATCGGCAGCCGCTCGGACCGTGGATTCAGGCCGAACTGGTACCACTCCTTCGAAGAATGGGGAAGCGGCGCCGGCGGCATCTCGAAGCACGGCGCACGGTCGGGCAGCACGCAGAGCTTCACGCCGGAAAGCGGAAGCCCGTCGCCGTCGAGCTTGCCTTCCGTCTGTGTGAAGCGCGGGAATGCCGTTTCGCGGGGCGCTGCTTGAACGCAGGCGATGCCGACGAGCGCCATGCTCGCGATCGCCGCGAGCGTTTTACCGATCCAGCGCATCACCCCTCCGCCCGATGACACACCACCTCGATATTGTGTCCATCCGGACCGATGACGAATGCGGCGTAGTAGTTCGCGTGATAACGCGGCCGCAGCCCCGGCGCGCCATTGTCTTTGCCGCCCGCCTCCAGCGCCGCGCGATGGAACGCATCGACTTGCTGCCGCGTGTCGGCCGCGAACGCGATGTGAAGAGGCGCCGGCTTCTCGTCGGTCGGGAACAAACACAGTGAAGACTTGCTGGGCAGTCCGATCTCGATCCCGTACGACGGCTCACCTTCCCCGACAATTTCGGCGCCCAGCGGTTCAAGTGCCTTCAGGAAAAACGCCTTGCTGGCGGCGTAGTCGCTGACGCCGAACTTGACGTGGTCGAACATGAGTTCCCTCCGATGGATCGATCAGTCATCACGGTGGTGTGATGTAGCGATGGCCGCAATGTTGCCACATGCGGCGGTGGTCCGGTGCCGGCTCCAAAGGACCCGTTGCCGCCGTTCGATAACAAGGATGCCGACGGCCGTTTGGGTACCCGGAAGCCGACCCTCATGACGTGGCGTACGAGCTATTGCTGTTCTTTCGCAAGCGAGCGTAGGCTCTACTGCGGTGGCTTCCACTCGCCCGCCCAGAGATCGAAATACTTGAGAGCCGAGATGCAGCCGAGTACGAGCTGTTCGCCAATATCGTCGACGACTTTGAACGGGATGGAAATCCCGAAATTGCCTCCCGACAATGGAAAGATCTCGGCGAATGGAGCCGCATTTCCCAATTTCTCTACTACCTCTGCTCGGCTCCCGGCGGAAACTATGACCTGAATGCCCATCAGCGCTTGAACTCCACAGTAGCTACGTCGCAGAGCGCTGCCCTGACCTGGTCGATCGTCACTTCACTCACCGATTGCCCACGAACATCATAGACAAGCTGACATTTCCAGGACGCCGAAGGCAGATGCGATCGACCGTGCACGATGCGCGCTCGGTTGTACTCGATGCTTAGACAAGCGGCCTCCTCCGTTTCCAAGCTGTGGTTTGCTACTAGGGCAAACTGGCGCAGTTCTTCGTTTACAAATTCCGGTGTGAACATATGGGTCCCGTGCGCGACAAGAATGCCATTTTACTCAGAGCTTCTACACCATTCTCGATACGCCCGCGAAATGCTCGGATTGCGATTCATGCCTCACCAGTGGGCTGTAGCGACGGCAGATTGCGACCCGAAAGCAGCCATCAGGCGCGCCAGGTGAGTAGCCGCAATTGGCCGGACACTGCGCCAATTGTCCGCGCTGCAAACTCGATATATCGCGCGGACTTGCCGATTTCCGCCGCCCCTTCAGCAGCATTCCGCACGACCTTGGAAGTTCGATGCCATGCTGCTATCGTCGAGCATTCCTTGACGACTTCGGGGTGACCGAACCATGCCCCCGATCTTGCGTCGCGCGACGATGGCCGATGCCGCAGCGGTGGCCGACGTCTATCTTCGGTCGCGCGACACGCTGGCATCCTATGCGCCACTCGCGCACGCCGAAGCGGCCGTCCGCGATTGGGTTGCCAACATGCTTGTTCCGTCGGGCAACGTTACCGTTGCCGTGAACGATGGCCACATCATCGGCATGGCCGCACACGCTGCCACCGACGGCGTGACATGGCTCGAGGAATTGTACGTGTGCCCCGAATTCAAACGGCAAGGGATCGGCACTGCCCTGCTGGAATCGGTGAAGTCGCAAACGGACGGCACGCTCCAGCTCCATACGTTCCAAATGAACCACGATGCTGCTGCGTTTTACGAGCAGCACGGGTTCGTTGCCATTGCGTACAGCGACGGAAGCAGAAACGAGGAGGGTTGTCCCGATGTTTTGTATCGCTTGACGCGGTAGCGCGGTCATCCGTTCGCTCGCCTCATCCGCCCGTTATCGACCGATGCAGGGGCAGCTCAGGCCAGCATCGCAAACACCGGTTGGTTCCTGACGCTCTCACGCGCCAGCATTCTCGCGTACCAGGCTCGAAGCGCTTCGCATTCCTCAGGCACTGGCAGCTTCACGAGCATCGCAAAGATCAAACCACCGATGACGGTGATGTCGGCCATCGAGAACGTCTCGCCCGCAACATACGGTTGCCGTTGCAGAACGGCATCGAAGTAGCGCATGCCCCTCAACGCCTTGTCGCGTTGACGGAATCCCCACTCCGGGTTTTGATACGTCTCGACGTCCGGGCCCAGCCCCGGCGTGCCGTGATGGAAGTAAACGCTGATCGCGTCGAGCAACTCCAGCTCGGCGCGCTTGCTCATCATGTGGATGACGCCTTTTTCGCGTGGCGTGGTGCCGGTGAGCGTGGGTACGCCGTCGAGCGCGTCGAGGTATTCGGTAATGGCCGTGCACTCGGCAATGCACGTTCCATCATCGAGTTCCAGCACCGGCAACGTACCCGAATAATTCTTGCTGGCGATGAACTCGGGCTTTTTATGCTCGCCCTTGTAAAGATCGACCATCACGAACTGGACGCGCGATTGCAGCCCCTTTTCGGCCAGTGCAATGCGCACGCGTGTCGGATAGGGCCCTGTCGGGAAATCGTGGATCTTCATCATGGGCAGCTGGGCTGTGTCGAAGTCGACGTTACTGGAAGTCATTGCAGGGGCGCTCCGGAGTCGGTTGCACTGGATCGGACGACGCGGAAACACGTCGCCGGCGAAACTACCTAACGTTTGTTAGGTTAACCATATAAGGTAGAATCCGGGGTGTCAACATCCATTTCCTGCACGCGGAGGCTGAAGCAGTGACGAACGACGCGAGCTCGAACTCGAGAGAAAGAATTCTGGCAGCCGCCACGAGGCTCGCGCAGACGCACGGCTACGGCGGGTTGAACTATCGGGATCTCGCCAGCGAGGTGGGAATCAAGGCCGCGAGCATCTACCACCACTTCGAAAGCAAGGCCGATCTCGGCGCCGCGGTGGCGAGGCGTTACTGGGAGGATTCCGCGGCGGCGCTGGAGGACATGCTGGCCCGATCGCGCGATCCGCTGGACTGCCTGCGCCGCTATCCGGATACCTTCCGCAAGGCGCTCGAGACCGGCAACCGCCTGTGTCTTTGCAGCTTCATGGCCGCCGAAACCGACGATCTGCCGGAAGTCGTGATGAAAGAAGTCCTGGCCTTCGCAGACGTGAACGTGGCGTGGTTGAGCAAGGTTCTATCCGCAGCGGCGGTGGTCAGCGCCCGGGAGAGCAAACAGCGGGCGCGGGCAATCTTCGCCGCCATCGCCGGCGCTCAGCTCATCGCGCGGAGTCGCGCCGATCTCTCCCTCTATGACGCGCTGATCGACAATTATCGTAAAGCGGGCCTTTTGCCGGCGTAGCAGGGTAACGGTGACGCGGCTTCAGATGATGTCGAACGTTCGCGAACGCATGATGTTCGATCGTGCGACCCCGGCTGACGTGGAATTCGTCGCCTATGTTTGCTGCCGGACCACCGCAATCATCAGTGGGTCGAATTGACAGGCTTTTCGTAAAGAGACCAGACAATACCGTCCGTTTTCAATCCGACGCGGACAAAGCCCAGCGACTCGTAGTAAGCACAGAGTTTCGTGTTTTCAGCGCCGCAGTCGAGTCGAAGCAAACGCCGGTTCAAGCGGCTCACCTCATGAGCGCACCAGCCGAGCATGAAGCTGCCGAGCCCGAGCCCGTTGAAACCCTGCCGCACACAGAGGCCGTGCACGTAGCCTGCAATCGGCGCTTGAGGCCCCCAGTGCCTGTCCTCGTCGAAGTCGAGCGAGAACGTTCCGACCAGCGTGCCATCCTGTTCGACGACGTACACGGCTTTCTCTGCGACGTGGTTTCGTACCCACCGTTCGGAGAAGCCGTCGCGTTCCTTGCCCCATACGTGGTCGCCATGCGCGACCTTCTTTGCATGTGCATCGTTCCGGATCTGTGTCAGTACCGGGACATCGTCTGCCGTCGCTCTGCGGAGGCTTTTCGACACCATCGCTCGTTTCCCCCGTTATATCCGAGCTACCATCCCGGCGCACCACGTAACAAGCCTGACGCTAGCCGCGCTCCCGGCACTCATTCTGTCTTTATCTAGTGTCCTGTTCCGCTGATTCGCGAGCAAAGTCGATGCAGCTTTTCGAGGATGGAATCGGCTGACGCGGTCCAGACGAACGGTTTGCAGTTTTCGTTGTAGTGGGAAACGAATTGATCGATTCGCTTGACCAGTTGTTTGACCGAGCCGAACGAGCCTCTACGAATCGCCTTGTCGGTGATCAACGCAAAGAAGCGTTCGACCTGGTTGAGCCACGAACTGTAGGTGGGAATGAAATGCATATGCCAGCGGGGGCGTGCCGCCAGCCACGCCTTGACCTTCGGATGCTTGTGACTGCCGTAGTTGTCGACGATGCAGTGCACGTCGAGTTCGGCTGGCACGGCCTTGTCGATTTCGCGCAGAAACGACAGGAATTCCTGATGTCGATGGCGCGGCTTGCAGGTAGCGAGCACGGCGCCATTGAGGACATTCAGGGCGGCAAACAACGTCGTGGTGCCATGACGGACGTAGTCGTGAGTAACGCCTTCGACGTAGCCGAAACCCATCGGCAGCATGGGTTGTGTACGCTCGAGCGCCTGACATTGACTCTTCTCGTCCACGCACAGCACCAGCGCGTTCTCCGGTGGACTCAGATACAAGCCGACCACATCGCGCAGTTTCTCGATGAAGAACGGATCGGTCGAGAGCTTGAAGCTTTCACTTCGGTGCGGCTGCAGGCCCAGCAGTTTGAAGTAACGGTGCACGCTTGTCGGCGAGATGGCGGTTTCGGCGGCAATCGTGCGCACACTCCAATGAGTGGATCCATCTGCCGGCTTCGTGTGCAGGGTCTTGTGAATCAGTTGGGCCAACCGCTCGTCGTCGATGGTACGCGGCTTGCCGGGACGTACTTCATCGTAGAGTCCGTTGATTCGCTGCTCCAGAAACCGCAGACGCCACTTGCCCACCGTGGCACGCGTGAGTTGCAGGCGCTGCGCGATCGCGCTGTTGGGCTCGCCGTCCGCAGCCGCCAACACGATACGCGCCCGCGAGACCAGCGCAGCCGAAATCGAGCGAGAACGCGCGATCGACATCAGTTGCGAACGCTCGTCTTCGCTCAGCACCAGTTCCGCCTTCGGTCGTCCCATCGCCATGCTGACGTCTCCCGTTCCGTTGACGTCAACATGCTACGCGAAGATAGACCAGTTAACAACGGAACAGGACACTAGCGCCGCACTAACCATGGCTCACTTGTTTGAGCCACGCGTTCAATTGACGCGTACGATCACGTGTTCTGTCGATTTCGCAAGTCAGTAGATCAAGATTACGATCCGCGCCTGCCTCGTTTATCAGATACCAAGCGGAACACTCGTCGCCGAGAAAACGGATCCATTGCCGCTGAGCCGCGACAAATTTCACCTTGAGTGCTGGATAGTCGACGTACTCGTCACGTGGCCGAGACAGCGACTTCAATACCTTTTGGTAAGTGCGGTTCAATTCGTCGTCTGCTTGCTGAAATTCATCTTGACTACGTTGCAGCAAGCACTCGGGAGCTACGCTATCCGGTGCGCAGCCCTGCGCTTGCGCAGCGGTGAACCACGACAATGTCAGCGCCATGGCGGCGCCCAGCGCAGCGCGACGAAGGCTGAACGCCGATGCACGGATATGCATTCTTGCTCCCATTCCCGTTTTCCCATTCATATGGCGATCGGAACAATTCACGCGCCGATCGCGTTCGACGAAATCTCCGTCGGAAACCCACCCTCTACGGATGAAAAGTCTCGCCCCGCTTCAGCATGTCGATGAATTCGGCGATTTTGCGCGCTCTTGTTTCCGGCTTCTTGGCATTCTGTATCCGGAAGAGGATCGCATAGCGATTACGGCTGTTCAGCGTTGCGAAAAACTTCCCGGCTTTCGGATCGGCGTCCAACGCCGCCTGCAAGTCGTCCGGCACGATCGAGTTGCTGGCCGACGTATAAGCCGCCTCCCAACGGCCGTCCTTCCTCGCCTTCTCGATTTCGCCCATGCCGGCCGCGCGCATCCTGCCTGCGGCGATCAGCGCTTCGGCCTTGTCCTTGTTGAGTTTGGACCAGATGCTTTTTGCGGTGCGCGGGGTGAAGCGTTGTAACCAGTATTGCTCGCTCTCGGCCTTCTTTTGGCCATCGATCCAGCCGTGGCAGAGGGCGCTTTCCACCGCCTCTTCATAGGTGACGGTCCGCTGCCCCGCGCCTTTTTTCGCGAGCCGCAGCCATGCTCCGGTCGACGTGCCGCCGTTCCGCCCCAACCAGCTTTCCCATTCGGCTTGACTGGCAAACGTTAGTGCGCCTTCTGTCATGTCACGATCCAGAATGGTTGCGTTTTCAACGACTCGAAAGCCGCCACTCAACACACGAGCGGCGACCACCGAAGCAACCCTCGCCGCAAAACCGCCTCAAACGATCCGGTTCAACGCATCGGCAAACCGCTTCACCGCACCATCGACGTCATGCAGCTTGTCGAGACCGAACAACCCGAGCCGGAAAGTCTTGAAGTCCTCCGGTTCGTCGCATTGCAACGGCACGCCCGCCGCGATCTGCAAACCGACATCGGCAAACTTCTTCCCGGTGCGAATCCCGTCATCGTCGGTGTAACTGACCACGACACCCGGCGCCTCGAACCCCTTCGCGGCCACGCTCCTGATCCCCTTCTCCGTCAGCAGCGCGCGAATGCGCTCGCCGAGTTCGAGCTGTTCCGCCTTCACCTTGTCGAAACCGTATGCCTCGGTTTCCTTCATCACGTCGCGCAGGGTCGTGAGGCTGTCCGTGGGCATCGTCGCGTGATACGCGAACCCGCCGCCCTCGTACGCTTCCATGATCTGCAGCCACTTGCGCAGATCGCACGCGAAGCTGGTGCTGGTGGTCGAATCGATGCGCTCGCGCGCAAGCGGGCTGAACATCACCATCGCGCAACACGGCGACGCACTCCAGCCCTTTTGCGGCGCACTGATCAGGATATCGACGCCGCTCGCCTGCATGTCGACCCACACGGTGCCCGACGCGATGCAATCGAGCACGAACATGCCGCCGACCGCATGCACGGCATCGGCCACCGCGCGCAGGTACGCATCGGGCAGCATGATTCCGGACGCGGTTTCGACGTGCGGCGCGAACACGAGATCGGGCTTGTTTTCCCGGATCGCGGCGACGACTTCGTCGATCGGCGCCGGTGCGTAGGCGGCCTGCCTGCCGGCTTCGACGGGGCGCGCCTTCAGCACCGTCGCCTCCGACGGAATGCCGCCCATGTCGAAAATCTGCGACCAGCGGAAGCTGAACCAGCCGTTGCGGATCACGAGACACTTCCTGTTCGTCGCGAACTGTCGCGCCACGGCTTCCATGCCGAACGTCCCGCTGCCCGGCACGATCGCGACCGACTTCGCGTTGTAGACTTTTTTCAGCGTGGCGGAGATGTCGCGCATGACACCCTGGAAGCGCTGCGACATATGGTTGACCGAGCGATCGGTGTACACCACCGAATATTCGAGGAGCCCCTCGCGGTCAACATCGGGAAGTAAACCTGGCATGCTCGCCTCCGGCGAAAGATGAACGATGGAATCAGGACAAGCAGCGTCTTCGATTCGATACTGCTCTGCACCATGCAAATGCGTCATTTCCTCGACGAAAGCAGATTCTAACGAACGCTGCCGGCCGCTTGGCGCCTATTTTGCCTGCCGCCGCGCCCGGTGCTCGTCGACGCCGGCCGGTACCGCGCACATCGCCCTGTTCCGTGTAAGGGTTAACGACGCGTGCGGCCGCAGCCGCCTAACATGTCGATCGCCCCCTTCACGACGGAACTTTCGATGACCTCCTCTCCCGCATCGTCACTGCAGTCGTCAACCGATCCCGCGCTCGCCGAGCGCATCGACGCGGTCCTGTCCCGCCAGCTCGACACGCAGCGCCTCGTCGGCGCGGTGGTGCTCGTCGCCCGCGACGGCGAACTCGTCTATCGCCGCGCGGCCGGATTCGCGGATCGCGAATCGCGCACGCCGATGCGCGAGGACACGCTGTTCCGGCTCGCGTCGGTCACCAAGCCGATCGTCTCGGCAGCAGCGATGGCGCTCGTCGCGCAACGCAAGCTGTCGCTCGACGAAGACATCACGCGCTGGCTGCCCGAGTTCCGTCCGGCGCTGCCCGACGGCCGCGTGCCGACGATCACGGTGCGCCAGTTGCTCGTGCATACCGCCGGCCTCGATTATCGTTTCAACGAAACCGACGCGAACGGCCCCTATGCGCGTGCGGGGGTCTCCGACGGGCTCGATGGCGCATCGATCACGCTCGCGGAAAACCTGCGCCGGATCGCGAGCGTGCCGCTGCTGTTCGCGCCCGGCACGAGCTGGAACTATTCGCTGTCGATCGACGTCATCGGTGCGCTGATCGAGGCCGTCTGCGGCGTGCCGCTCGCCGACGCGATCGATACGCTCGTGCTGCGCCCGCTCGGGGCACGCGATACGGGCTTCGTCGCACGCGATCCCGCCCGGCTCGCCACGCCGTACGTGAACGACACGCCGCAGCCGCACCGGCTCGCCGAGAACGAGACGGTGCCCATCGACGAAGGGTTCGTCGGCGTCACGTACTCGCCGTCGCGCGCGCTCGATGCGCATGCGTTCCCGTCGGGCGGCGCCGGAATGGTCGGCACCGCCGGCGACGTGCTGACGGTGCTCGACACGCTGCGCGCAGGCGGCGGTGCGATTCTGCCGGCCGAGCTGGTCGACGAGATGGGCCGCGTGCAGACCGGCGATCTCGAATTGCCGGACCTGCCGGGCGCGGGGTTCGGGATCGGCTTCTCGGTGCTGCGCGACCCGCAGGCGGCCGCGTCGCCGGAATCCGTCGGCACGTGGCGCTGGGGCGGCGTCTACGGTCATTCGTGGTTCGTCGATCGCGCACGCGGGCTCACCGTCGTGTCGCTGTCGAACACGCTCTACGAAGGGATGAACGGGCAGTACACGCTCGATCTGCGCGACGCCGTCTACGGCGTTGGCTGACGCACGCGGCGAAAAAAGGCCCGACAAAGTCGGGCCAACGGGTTTGAGACACAAGGAGAATCCCGCCCACCCCATACCGGGCGGTTACGCCGCACTACACGACGTTCTTTTCGACGATCGGCCGGTTTTCGAGCACGCGCGCCCAGCCGAGCGACGACAGGTCGAGCGTGTCGTAACGCCCGCCCAGAATGAGTTCGCTGACGCCCCGCCCCGTCGCCGGCCCTTGCTGCAGCCCGTGGCCGCTGTAGCCGTTCGCGAACACGACGTTGTCGAGTTCGGGGTGGTAGCCGATGATCGCGTTGTGATCGAACACGTTGTACTCGTAGTACCCGGACCAGCA
Organism: Burkholderia sp. AU16482; assembly: GCF_002223285.1. Lineage (NCBI taxonomy): Bacteria > Pseudomonadati > Pseudomonadota > Betaproteobacteria > Burkholderiales > Burkholderiaceae > Burkholderia > Burkholderia sp. AU16482. The sequence goes on along the minus strand of NZ_NKEY01000006.1, from coordinate 124,858 downwards.
ATGCTCGACGCGCAGCGCCTCGAATTCCGGCACGCGGTGCGCGAGCGTCGGCCAGATCACGTCGTCGAACAGGTCATGGTCGACTTCGTCGAGCGGCAGGTCGTCCGGGTCGCGATCCGGGCTCGGCGACGTGCCGCAGATATACGTGCGCCCTTCCGGCCGGAAATACACGCCGGTCGGATCGATCAGCAGCGGGCAATCGGCGAGCTTCGCCGGCGACGATACGTTGAAGATGCTGCGCCGCCGCGCATACACGGGGATGTCGATGCCCATCATCGACGACAGCGTGCGCGTCCAAGCACCGGCCGCGTTGACGAGCGTGTCGCACGCGTAGCGCTCGCCGTCGCCCGTCACGACATGCGTGATCCTGCGGCCGTCGCGCACCACGTCCTTCACGTCGGCCGGCACGTAGCGCGCGCCGAGCGCCTGCGCCTTCTTGCGCAGCGCCTGCACGAGCCCGTAGCCGTCGAACCAGCCTTCGCCGCTCACGCCGTACGCGCCCGACGCGAGATCGTCGACGTTCAGCCACGGGAACTTCGCGCGCAGCGCGTCGCCGTCCATCAGCCGGATATCGGCGCCGAGGCGCGTCTGCAGCGCATGGTTCTCGCGCAGCGTCGCGTCGCCGGCCGGCGTCGCGAGGAACAGGTAGCCGCCCTCGTGCAGGTCGATCGACGGCCGGTGGCCGTCCACTTCGAGCCGCTCGCCGATCGTGCGCAGGAAGTCGATGCCGAACAGCGACATCTCGATCGACAACGGCGTGGAAAACTGCTGGCGAATCGACGCGGCCGACAGCGCCGACGACGATTTGGCATAGGTGGGGTCGCGTTCGATCACGGTCACGGCGACCGTGGGATCGGTGGCGCGCAGAAAATAAGCGATCGAGCTGCCGATCACACCACCGCCGACGATGACGACTTGAGAACTCACGACTGACTCCGGTTGCACTTAAAAGGCTCAGGGCCTGTAAATGATGCGTGCCGCGACTCGCGCGGCATCCCGCGAGCAAATTTCGCGGACGATCGCCTCGGCTATTTCAGCACGTCCGGCATCGCCGCGAAAGCCCGCTCGCGCGTTGCGTTCAGTCCGCCGATTTCGTCGTGACGGGCTGCCACGCGGCGTTCTTCACTTCGTACAGCGTCGAGCTCGGGTTCTTCAGGTCGCCCGTGTTCGTGAACGCGATCGTGCCCGTGATGCCGTCGTAGCGCGTGCCCTTCAGTGCGCCGTTGAAATCGCCCGGCTTCGTCGAGTTCGCCTTCTGCATCGCGTTGATCGCGATCCACGTCGCGTCGTACGCGAACGGCGCATACGCGAGCATGTCGACGCCGTACTTCTGCCTGAATTTCGTTTCGAACAGCTTGCCCTTCGCGAGACGCGACAGCGGCTGCCCGTACTCCCATACCGACGCGCCTTCCGCCGCATTGCCGGCGAGCTTGATGAAGTTCGCGTTCATCACGCCGCCGCCCGCGAGGAACTGCGCGCGGATGCCGAGCTGGCGCATGCGCTTCACGAGCATCGCGGCCTGCGCGTCGAGGCCGCCGAAGAACACGAGATCGGCATTGGCGCTCTTGATCTTCGTGAGCTGCGCGCTGAAGTCGACGGCCTTGTCGTTCGTGAATTCGCGCGCGACGATCGTGCCGCCGTTCGCCTTCACGGCCTTCTCGAATTCGTCGGCTTCGCCCTGGCCGAACGCGGTGCGATCGTCGATGATCGCGATGCGCTTCGCCTTCGTCACGCTCGCGGCGTACGCACCGGCGTTGCCGGCGTTCTGCGTGTCGGTCGCGATCACGCGGTACACGGTGTCGAGCCCCGCGCGCGTGATGTCGGGATTGGTCGCCGACGGCGTGATCATCGGAATGCCGGCCTTCGCATAGATCTTCGACGCGGGCAGCGTCGTGCCGGAATTGAAGTGGCCGATCACGACGGCCACCTGCGCGTCGGCGAGCTGCTGCGCGGCCTGCACGCCGGTGCGCGGATCGCTCTGGTCGTCCTGCGACGCGACGACGAACTTCACCGGCTTGCCGCCGACGGTCGTCCGCGCCGCATTCGCTTCGTCGACGGCCATGCGCACGCCGTTCTCGATGTCCTTGCCGTATGCCGCGCCGCCGCCCGTCAGCGGGCCGGCCACGCCGACCTTGACGATCGTCTCCTGCGCATGGGCCGCGCCCGTCTGGAATGCGAAAAGCGCGGCGGTCAGCGCGACGCCGGAAAGCGAACGAATGCGGAACGTCATGGCAATCCTTCTTCTATGGGTCGGGATGCAACGCGAGACTGGCACGCGTCGGCAACCTCCTGCGCGCCGGTGATGCCTTTCCGTGCCGGAGTGCGTGCGACACGCCGATCCGGCCGGACGATCACCGCGGCTCCGTCTCCGAAGAACCTTTCATCGCGAAAGAGGTGAAGGGATTGTGGGTAGCCAATACCCGTCCAGCAAACGAAATATCGGAACTATGTCGTGAGGATTTGTCATCAAGTTCCGTGCTGATGGCCGATCGACGGCCGTCCGGCGGCGGCCGTGGATGGCGGTATTCCGTGGGGAATGGCGGCCGCGCCGAAGGGCGAAGGCAGGTCGTCGTCATGCCGGCCGCGCATCATCGTCGCGGCGCCGGCCCGGCCGGCCTTCGCGACGCCCACGACGGGCGCCGCGTCATCGGTCAGTGCCGATCGGTGCCCGTATGCTTGCGCACCGCATCGGCGGCCTCGCCGGCCTTCTCCTGGAGCTTGCCGGCCTGCTGCTCGGCCACGCCTTGCGCTTCGGTCTCGCGGTCGCCCGTCACCTTGCCGAGTGCTTCCTTGACCGAACCCTTGACCTGCTTGAGCTTGCCTTCGATGCGATTCCTGTCCATGGTCGTCTCCTGCGATGGTTGAGGAAAGCCGGCAATGCAGCGGCCTGCGCGGCACCGCCGAGCGGACAGGATCGCAAGCGGCGGCCGCGGGCGGCAGATGCGGATGCACCAGTGCGCATGGTGCATTCGCACCGATCCCGTCAGTCCGTGCCTTTCACGCCGCCCTTGTCGCCGCGCGCGCCGTTCGTTTCGGCCGCGCCGACGATGCCGCGCTCGCGCGCCCAGACGATCGCCTCGGCGCGGCTGTGCACGTCGAGCTTCGCGTAAATCGTCGCGACGTGATTACGCACGGTGTTCGGCGCCAGCCCGAGGCGGCCGGCGATCTCCTTGTCGGCGAGGCCGTGGCACAGCAGGTCGAACACGTCGCGCTCGCGCGCGGTCAGGTCGGACAGTTGGGCGCCCGCATCCGGCGCATTCGCGCGCCGCACGTTCGCGAGCTTCTCGATCAGCGTGCGGCTGAACCAAGACGCGTCCTGCATCGCGGTCTCGATCGCATAGACCAGCTCCATCTCCGTGCGCTTGCGGTCGCTGATGTCCAGCAGCGCGACGAGCAGGCAGTCGCGCCCGTGAATCGCGACGGGGTCGGCCGACACGACGCAATCGCGCACGTCGCCGTCGCGCGTGCGGATCTGCACGTCCACGTTGCGCACGTGGCCGTCGCGCGCGAGCCGGCCTTCGATCCGCGACCACGCGCCGCGTTCGGCCCACAGCCCGATCTCGTCCGCGGATTTGCCGAGCAGGTCGGCCTGCGCGTGGCCCGTCATCGCGGCAAACGCATCGTTCACGTCGAGCAGCTCGAAACGGTCGGCCGTGACGATCGCGGTCGCGACCGGCGCCATCCGGAAGGCCGTCGCGAAGCGTTCCTCGCTTTGCATCAGCGCGCGCTCGGCCTGCTTGCGCGGCTCGAGATCCATGAACGTGAACAGCATGCACGCCTCGCCGTTCATGTCGATCGGCTGCCCGGCGACGACCACCGCCTTGGTGCTGCCGTCGGCAAGTTTGAGCACGGCTTCCATCTGCGGGATGGTCGCGCCTTCGCCGAGCCGCTCGATCGCCAGCTCGCGCCGCTCGGCCTGATCCAGCACGTCGACCTCGTACACCGAGCGGCCGAGCACGTCGTCGCGCGCGTGGCCCGTCATGTCGAGAAAGCCCTGGTTGACCTTCACGTAACGCAAGTCGTCGAGCCGGCAGATCACGGCCGGCGCCGGATTCGCGTTGAAGGTGCGCTCGAAGCGCTCTTCGGCGCTCGCCCATTCGGTCGCGTCGTGCAGCACCAGCGCGAGGCAATCGGGTTCGCCGGCCGCGTTCGTCAGCACGAGGCTGCGGATGCGGTGCACCCAGCTCACCGACTCGTCGGCGGCCGATTCGACCTCGACCGTCACGTCGCTGAACTCCTCGCCGGCGATCACGCGATCCATCGGATAGTGGCCGTCGCGCACCGGATGGTTGTTCCGGTAGCGCAGCCGGAATCGCTCGCGGTATTCGGTGACGTCCGCGCCGAGCGCCTTCAGTTCGGTCACGCCGTGCATCGCGAGCGCGGCCTCGTTCGCCCAGACGATCCGCTGGTCCGGCTCGATCAGGATCACGCCCTCGGTGAGGCCCGCGATGATCTGGTGCAGCTGGCGCCGGTCGGTATGCGACTTGAGCACCTGTTCGTCTACTGGTTCGTTCATCGAATCGTCGTCCCTGTCGTCAACATGAGCGGTCAACATGCACGCCGGCCGAGCGCCCGTGGCAGCGGCACATGCCAGCCGCCGCGTGCGGCGATGATCGTGTGCCGGGCAACGGCGCGACAGGCGCGGATGCACTACCCCGAATAGTACATTCGCACGCCACCGCCGATCGTGCGGTGCCCCGCCGAACGAGGCGGCGCGGCCTGCGCGCCCGCCACGGCGGGTTGCCCGGGTCGTGGTGCATGTGCCGTTCCCGGCCGTGTGTTCCGTCCCCCCGGTGCAAACGCACTAGCCGACCCGGTGAATTTGCGCGATGTCCGCGCGCGTTCGCGTCGGTACGCTGGTACTGCATCGGCGCTCATGCGCTGCCCTTTCATACCGCAGAGGGAGGACATCAGGATGAAATTGCATCAGACACCCGATCCGACGCGGCCCGAGCCGGCCCCGGACAATCCGCCCGAACCGGCGCCGGGCACCGATCCGCCGGTGCCGCTGCCGCCCGACGTGCCGCGCCCGGACATGCCGCCGCGCGAGCCCGGTTACGACACGCCGATCGCGCGCTAAGCCTCGCCATGTATGCGTAGGAACGCACGGGAACGCTCCGTGCTCGCCCACCGATTGATTCAACCCGCCAATCGAAGGAGGACATCAATGAACAAGACCTCGCACCTTTCGACCCTGCTCGCCGTCAGCGCGGCGTTCCTGCTTTCCGCGGCCCCGCTCACGAACGCGCATGCCCAGGCATCGTCGACCGACAGCGGCATGGCGACCGAATCGAACCAGCCTGTCACCGACACCTGGATCACGACCAAGGTAAAGAGCGAACTCGCGACCACCAAGGGCGTGGAAAGCACCGACATCAGCGTGAAGACGGTGGACGGCGTCGTCACGCTGACGGGCGTGCTGCAGACGAAGACCGCCGTGAAGAAGGCCATCGCCGTCACCCGCGCGATCAAGGGCGTGAAGCACGTCGACGCGTCCGGCCTGAAGGCTAAGGCCTGAGCTACCCCGCGGCCGAGCGCCGCACTTTTCTCCCCTTACGAAAGGAGTACACGATGAACGAGGACAAGATCCAGGGCCAGTGGAAGCAGCTCACCGGCAAGCTGAAGGCCAAGTGGGGCAAGCTGACCGACGACGATCTCGCGGTTGCGGAAGGCAATCGCGACTATCTGGCCGGCAAGATCCAGGAGCGTTACGGGATCGCCCGCGACGAAGCCGAGAAGCAATTGAAGGAATTCGACCGCGAGCTGTAACGCGCCAGTCGTCTCACCCTGCCGCGACGCACGCCGCGTCGCGGCCACGAGGAGGACAACGACATGGGCAAATATCTCATCGCATGGCTGCTCGGCGTACCGATCGGGCTGCTGGTGCTGTTTTATCTGGTCACGCACCTGTTCTGACGCACGCGACGCCCCGTCGACGCAAACGGGCCGGCGGCTGAAACCAGCCGCCGGCCCTTCTGCTTTCCTCCCTGCCGCGCGACGCGAAGCGCTTACTTCGCCGCGTTCGCCGTCATCTTGAAGATGCCCTGCGCGTTGCCCGCGTCGAAGCGCAGGTCGGTCACCCAGCGACGCGACGCCTGGTCGAACGTGCGCTTGCGCGTGATGAACTCGTAGAACGAACCGGGCACGTTGCGCTTCACGGTGCCGCCGTCGCGCGTGCGGAACTCTCGCTCGACGGTATCCGCGCGATAGGCCGTCTGGAACACGCGGCCCGAGCGCGAGCGCTCGACTTCCGGCTTCATCGGCCGGCCCTTCGCCTTCTCGTCGTCGGACAGCTTGAACACGTCGGCGACGCGGTCCGTCGCGTGATTGAACGCATTGCCCTCGGTCGCGATCCACGCCATTTCCGCCGATTCCATCAGCAGCGTCTCGTAGTCGAGTTCGTTCGGCACGTCGTGCTGACGCGCGAACGCGCCGACGATTTCCGGCAGCAGCGCGTGCGCGGCTTCCAGCGGCAGCCAGCCTTCGCGCTCGACCTCCCACAGCAGTGCGACGGCCGCCGGCGACAGCGGGTCGCGCGACGAGCTGACCACGTTCGTCACGGCCTGCTGGAATTCCTTCGAAAAGCGCTCCGGATGCAGTTCGCTGACGAAGAACTGCGCGATTTCGTCCGGCGCGTCTTCATGCGCGTACGCGCGGCCCGTCATGCCGAGCTTGTCGAGCGGATAACGGCCGTTCAGCCGGAAGCCGAGCGGACGCAGGATACGCGTGAATGCGGCTTCGCCCGGCGGCAGCGCGCCCGTATGCGGCCAGCGCACCGTGCGTAGCGCGCCGTGGTCGAAATAGACCGAGCCGCCGCTTTCGATCGCGTCGGCCGTGTACGCGCGGCCGTTCGCCGAACGCTCGAGCAGCCCCTCGAACAGCGCCATGTTCATCGCCTGCGCGATTTCCGCGCGCGTCACGACGCCGTCCTCCCACTCCTCGAGAATGGCCGGCATGTTCAGGGTCGAGAACAGGGCGTCGGTCTTCGCCTGTCCCAGCAGCTTCGTCAGCAAGCTGTCGATATTCGGATTGCGCATCGGGATTCTCGTCTCGGGGGACCCGCCGGCAAGCGCGCCGGCCACTCGTCGGCCGGCCGCCCACGGGCGCCTGACCTTGCATGGCAAGCATTATTCAAAGGGTTGCAGCGGCGCGTAAAGCGAGATTAAATTGATATGTGATGAGTTTTTGGAATTATCGATCGTTCTTCGCCGGCATCGCCCCGGTGCCGGGCGGCTCCGTCCATCAGACAAAACGAGCATCATGCGCAAATTCAAGATCCCCAACATGGGTGCGCTCGTGGCCTTCGAAGCCGCTGCCCGCCATGAGAGCTTCACGCACGCGGCCAAGGAGCTGTTCCTGACCGAAAGCGCCGTGTCGCGGCAGATCGCGACGCTCGAAGCGAGCCTCGGCGTGCGGCTGTTCGCGCGCGTGAAGCAGCGCGTCGTGCTGACGCGCGCCGGCAAGCTGTACGGCACGCAGGTGCGGCGCGCGCTGGAGGCGCTCGACCGCGACACGCTGTCGATCATCGCGCACGGCAGCGGCGGCGGCTACCTGGAACTCGCGGTGCTGCCGACCTTCGCGTCGCACTGGCTGATCCCGCGCATCAAGAGCTTCTACGACCGCACGCCCGACGTGCGCGTGAACATGGGCAGCCGCACCGACCTGTTCTCGTTCGAGGACACGCACTTCGAAGCCGCGATCCACTACGGCAAGCCGACCTGGCCCGGCACGTCGTCCGACTACCTGTTCGGCGAGGAAGTCGTGCCGATCTGCTCCCCCGCGCTGCTGAAGGGGCCCGTCGAGCGCGTCGAGGATCTGCTCGCGTATCCGCTGCTGCACTCGACGACGCGCCCCGGCGCATGGGCGCAGTGGTTCGAGACGCACGGCGTCGAGGACATCCGCACGATGCAGGGCGTGCGCTACGAATTGCATACGATGCTGATCAGCGCGGCGGCGGCCGGGCTCGGCGTCGCGCTCGTGCCGAAATTCTTCGTCGAGGAACAGTTGCAGCAGCTCGGCCTCGTCGTGCCGTGCGATGCGACCACCGTCGGCGATTCGGCGTACTACCTCGTGTATCCGACGGAGTTCAGCCACAGCAAGCCGCTGGAATCGTTTCGCGGGTGGCTGCTCGAACAGGCAAGCGCGTATGCGGCGCCCGAGCGCGACGCGCACGACGCCGACGAGGCGGACGACGAGGACGTCGAGTAAGGGCGCCGCCGCGCCGGCGTCATCGCGCGGTGGCGCCGCAGGCGTGGCGCACCGCATGCGTCACATGTGCCACTTCACCGTGGCGGTCAGCGTGCGCGGATCGCCCGGCATGTTGTACAGGTCCGCGTTGCCGTGCGCGGCGATGAAGTAGCGGCGATTGAACAGGTTGTCGAGCGTGAGCGTCACGTCGACCTTCTTGCTGCGATAGCCGGCGCCCAGGTTGAACACCGTGAACGACGGCAGCGTGACGAGATCGCTCGCCGACGTATAGCGCGCCGACTGGAACTGCATGCCGGCCGCCGCATAGAAGCCGTACGGCAGCTCGCGCTTGAGCCACAGGCTCGCGCTGTGACGCGGCATCAGCCCCGGCGTGTTGCTCGACAGCGAGAGGCCGGCCGCCGTCGATTGCGCGGAACCGTCCACCGTGCCGTTCAGGTACGCGTAACCCGCATACACCGACCACTTCGGCGCGATCTCGCCGGTGAAGCCGAGCTCCATCCCGCGCACGTGCTGCGTGCCGATCGGCAGCGCATAGCCGGGATTCGCCGGGTCGCCGATCTGCTGGTTGGTCTGGCGCATGTCGAACAGCGCGACGCTGGCCGTCGCCTTACCGCCAAGGTCGAAGCGCGAGCCGACTTCATACGCGGTGGTCTTCTGCGGCGCGAGCGCGGCGCCGTTCGAGAACGCGCCGGAACTGATCAGCGTGTCGGCCAGCGGCGAGAACGACTGGCTGAACGACCCGTACAGCGTGAGCCAGTCGAGCGGTTCGTAGATCAGGCCGACACGCGGGCTCCACGCGTGATCGGTGCGGTCGAGATTGACGTTTGACGACGTGTAGTCGTGGCGGATCTGGTTCAGGTAGTCGAAGCGCAGGCCGGCGAGCACCTTCCAGTGTTCGGTCAGCGAGATCAGGTCCTGCGCGTACACGCCCGCGAGCCCGACGACGGTCGACGCGTTCGTCTTCGCACGCGCGCCGATCGGCACGCCGGGCAGGACGACCGGCTGCGGATTGAAGAGATCGTAGTTCGCGACCTTCGTCACGCTGTAGATCGTGTCGAACTTCTGCTGCTGCGACAGCTCCAGCCCGTACAGCAGCTCGTGGCGCATGCCGAACAGCGACGTCTTCTGCGTGAGCTCGAACAGCCCGTCGATGCCGTGGTCGGTGCGCTGGCGCGTCGACTGGTCGAGCGTGACGACCGGGTGCGCGGCGCTCTTGATCGGCTCGTACGTCACGTAGTTCTTCCGCTCGAGCGAGAAGTCGTACGCGCGGATCGCGCCGTGAAACGACAGCGAATCGTTGAAGCGGTGATCGAGCGACACCGTCGCGCTTTTCGCGGAGACGTCGTTGTACGAACTGTTCCCGCCGTCGGCCGACCCGTAGTACGTGTTGATCGGCACGTCGACCGGCCGGCCGCGATACGCGGGAATCCCCTGGTCCGACGTGCGGCGGTCGTGCAGGTAGTCGAATTCGACGTTCAGCACCGTGTCGCTGTCGAGCTTGAACTGCGCGGACGGCGCGATCGCCTGCCGGTTGAGCTGGAATTTGTCGCGGAAGCTGTTCGAATTCTCGGCCGCGCCGGTCATGCGAAAGCGCGCCGCGTCGTTCGCGTTCCAGCCGAGGTCGAACTCGCCGCGCCGCTCGCCGCGCGTGCCGAGCGTCACGCCCACGTCGTTCACCGGGTTCGCCTGCGGCCGCTTCAGCACGCGGTTCACGATGCCGCCCGCCGAGCCGCGCCCGTACAGCACGGCCGCCGGCCCCTTCAGCACCTCCACGCGGTCGACGTTCGACAGGTCGCGGTAGTAGAGCGCGTCGTCGCGAATGCCGTCGACGTACTGGTCCGTGATGCTGTTGAAGCCGCGGATCGTGATCTGGTCGCGCTGGCCGTCGCCGACCGAGAAGCCGACGCCCGGCACGTTGCGCAACGCGTCCTGCAGCGACGTCGCGTTCTGATCCTCGATCACCGCGTGCGGCACGACGTTCACGGTCTGCGGCACGTCCATCAGCGACATGTCGGTCTTGGTCGCCGCGCGCGAATGGCCGCCGTCGTACGACGCGTGCTCGGCGGCCGCGTTGACGGAAATCGCGGGCAGTGTCGCCGCGGCGTCGCTCGCCTGCGCAAACGAAGTGCGGGCGCCAGCCAGCGACGTGGCGATCAGAAGCGCATGGCACGCGCTCTTGTTGAGTTTCATCGTGAACGTAGAGGTAGTGAAGAAAGCGGCGAACGGGGCACGCCGGCCGCGCACCCGGCACGAAAAAAGCCGTGACGTCCGGTCACGGCTCGTAATGCGGCGAAATAATAAACGAGAATGATTCGTGTTTTTAATTAATTTGCGGCATGTCGCCTGCCCGCAACGCGGACGTGGAGCGCGCTCTGTATTCCTGACGAATACCTTTCTGTTTCAGGCCGTCGAGCGGCTTGATTCGTAATGTAAACGAAAGAATTGAATCGATCGTCTCGTGTGGCGACGATCGGTAAAAGGCAGGATTCGGGATACGGCGATGGAGAAGCTGGAGAGGATCACGAAGGATCGAGACAAGCAGGCGCGACCGATTCAATCGTCCGGTGCGCGCCGGACCGGGCAACCCCGACCCGGCGCTCCGGGCAGCCGACCTCGTATCGGCGGCGCGGCGGATCTTCTTCTGTTCTTCACTGCGTCTGCTCTCAGGTTCACTGCATTTTTTTTCCTCACCGCGTCGCGCCATTATCCGCTCAATTCGGCCGAAGTAAAACGTTTGCGATTGCACCCGAGCGGCTATACCGGCGATTCGGAAACAGTCTTTCGAAATACTTACGGTAATTGCGACGTGATTCCGCGTTGTTGCATTCGCTGCGGCGTTCCTTTTAAATGGAACTGGTTCCATTCGCCGGATCGGCCACATTCGCGCGTGACGTGCAGCCGCGTGCGCGTCATGATGCCGATTCAGGATCGAGGATCATTCCGCTCAGGATTCGCATCGCCCGTCCTTCCCGGACACCCCCCGTCAAACGAGACCGTCATGCCCGATTCCGCCTCCCTGCAGCACCTGTTTCCCGCGTTACAAGAGATTCCCGCCGAATGCCGGCTGGCTTCGCCGATCCACCAGCGCGTGTCGCTCGTCGACGGCGAACTGCGACCGTGGGACGGCGCCACCAAGACCGTGCTGTCGCCGGTATGCGTGCGGCAGGCGGACGGCAGCGTCGAGCAGGTCGAGATCGGCAGCTACCCGGTGATGGGCGAAACGGAAAGCGACGCGGCGCTCGACGCCGCGGTGCGCGCGTACGACGCCGGCCGCGGCGAGTGGCCGACGATGAAGGTCGAGCAGCGCATCGCGTGCATGCAGGACTTCATCAAGCGGATGGTCGCGCAGCGCGAACTCGTCGTGAACCTGATCATGTGGGAGATCGGCAAGAGCCTCGCCGATTCGCAGAAGGAGTTCGACCGCACCGTCACCTACATGACGCAGACGATCGACGCGCTGAAGGAGCTCGACAACGCGAACTCGCGCTTCGTGATCGCGGAAGGCACGATCGGCCAGATCCGCCGCACGCCGCTCGGCGTCGTGCTGTGCATGGGCCCGTACAACTATCCGCTGAACGAAACCTTCGCGACGCTGATCCCCGCGCTGCTGATGGGCAACACCGTGGTGTTCAAGCCGCCGCAGTACGGCACGCTGCTGTTCGAACCGCTGCTCGAGGCGTTCCGCGACGCGTTCCCGAAGGGCGTGATCAACACGATCTACGCACCGGGCGCAGTGGTCGTGCCGCACATGCTCGCGTCGGGCAAGATCAACGTGCTCGCGCTGATCGGCTCGAGCAAGGTCGCCGATCACCTGAAGAAGCAGCACCCGAAGTCGCACCGGCTGCGCGCGATCCTCGGCCTCGACGCGAAGAACGCGGCGATCGTGCTGCCCGACGCCGATCTCGACCTCACCGTGAAGGAGTGCCTGCTCGGCGCGCTGTCGTTCAACGGCCAGCGCTGCACCGCGCTGAAGATGCTGCTCGTGCATCGCTCGATCGTCGACGAATTCCTGAAGCGCTTCACCGCCGCGCTCGAACAGCTGAAGATCGGCATGCCGTGGGAAAAGGGCGTCAGCATCACGCCGCTGCCGGGCATGCATCGCACCGCGTACATGACCGACGCGATCGACGACGCGAAGGCGAAGGGCGCGCAGGTCGTCAACCACCAGGGCGGCGAGTTCAGCAAGACGCTGTTCTACCCGGCCGTCGTGTATCCGGTGTCCGAAGGAATGAAGCTGTACCGCGAGGAGCAATTCGGGCCGATCATTCCGGTCGCGCCGTTCGACGACGTCGATACCGCGCTCGACTACGTGACGACGTCGGAGCACGGCCAGCAGGTCAGCATCTTCGGTTCGGATCCGGCGCAGATCGGCGCGCTCGTCGATCCGCTCGTGAACCAGGTGTGCCGCGTGAACATCAACTGTCAGTGCCAGCGCGGGCCCGACGTGTTCCCGTTCGCGGGGCGCAAGGATTCGGCGGAAGGCACGCTGTCGGTGAGCGACGCGCTGCGCGCGTTCTCGATTCGCTCGATGGTCGCGGCGAAGCAGACCGACAGCAGCAAGCAGTTGCTCGACTCGATCGTGTCGGATCACCACTCGAAGTTCATCAATACGGGCTTCATTTTCTGAAGCCGGCTTGACCGATGCCGGAGCCTCCGTCGCACGCCGGTGCGGCGCAGGCTCCGGCACACGCTGCACGGCTAAACGTTCGTCGCCAGCAGCCGAACGCCCGCCACGCCGAACACGACGGCCAGACACGCTTCCATCGCACGCCGCCCGCGCACGTACAGCCGGCGCGCACCGTCCATCGAGAACACCAGCGCGTAGCCGCCGAACACCACGCAGCCGATCGCGAGGCAGCCCGGCACGACGGCGCCGTGCGCGCCGCCCGCGCCGTTCGACGACAGCGCGACGATCGACACCCACACGAGGATCGCCTTCGGATTGGTCAGGTGCAGCATCGCGCCGCGCACGTAGAAACGCGACAGCCGCTGCTCGCGCGCCGCGTTCGCGGTTGCAGCCGGCGGGCCCGACAGCGCCATGCGCCCCGACTTGAACGCGAGCCACAGCAGGTACAGCCCGCCGAACACCTTGATCGCGACCAGCAGCTTCGACCACGCGAGCAGCGCGGCCGAGACGCCGAGCGCCGCCACCGTTGCCCAGAACATCGACCCCGAAATCACGCCGAGCGCGAACGCGAGCGCCGCCTTGCGGCCCTGGTTCGCGGCGACCGACATGATCGCGAGATTGCTGGGGCCGGGGCTGGCCGTGCCGATGAAATAGGCGGTGTAGGCAAGCAGCAGGTTGGCGGAGAAGAAGGCGTGGGCGTTCATGTCGCACCTCGGGAGATGATCGGGAGATTGTCGGCAAACCCGCACCGTGTGCCCATGGACAATTGCGCGGCGATTCGCTGGGCCAGTTGCGTGACCATGCAACCGATTGCCGCGCGCCGGACCGTCTCTGTTTTGAAACAACCGGCGCGCGCGCCGCCGGTTCGCGCGACGCGGCGGCACACGCGCCATGCAGACGTTTCCCGGCAGCGGACGCACGGCGGGCGTGGCGCAACCGCACGGCACGCGCGATGCCGGCCGTTCGCCGGCAGATACGCGCGGCCCGCCCGAGGTCCGCGTTACGTTACATACATGAAGCATTTCGCATCGTCGCGCCGCGTCGGGCGCCCGGGTCCGCCCACCTCCCGCCCGTAGACACCCTCGTCGATCACCTGCGCGATCCAGTCCCGGCGGGACTCGCCGACCGATGCCGGATCACGGCTCAACATTACTCAACAATCGTTCGGCGGCGCTGGTACGGAATCTGCATTCCGTTCGGGCAGAAGCCGCGCCCCATACCGCGCGGACATGATTCACCCTCGGGCGCTCCACGGATCCGCCCGTACGATACGCACACGCAACGAGGCTCTTCATGGATGCGCAGCCCAACTCGTCCGATTCGTCGTTCCAGCTCTTCCTCGCGAAGGTGCTCGAACAGCCGCTGCCCGACTGGACCGAAAAACAGCAGATGGAACTCGAGATGGCGCGCACGCTGTCGACGCAAATGGTCACGCTCGCCGAAGACATGCGCGGCCGCGCGCCCGATCTCGCGCGCTGCCTCGTGCTGCTCCGCTACGCGAAGGTGCTCGACTTCATGCTGACGTCGCTCGCCGCGCACCGCGACATTCATCCGCAGACGCTGCGCACGCTGTTCCGGCTCGCGAACCTGAAGGTCGACGACGCGTATCCGGTGTGAGCCGGCGCAACCGACCGGAGGCCGCGCACGACCGGTGCGGCCACGCCGGCCATGCGTGATTCGCCCCACGCACACGCACGGCCCGCCTGCCCCTCCGCGCAAACGGAGGTACAATCGCGCGCCATGAACGCACTTCGCCGCTTCCTGCTCCGGCCAGGCGTCGCGCGACAGTTGCTGTGGGGGTTCCTCCTCGTGACGCTGCTGTCCCGCGCGCTGATGTCGGGCGCCGTGATGCTCGATCCGGACGGTCCGGATGCGGGCTCGGTGGTGCTGTGTTCCGGCCAAGGCCCGCTGATCGTCACGAGCGCCGCGCTGGCCCCCCGCTTCGACGCGAGCGCGCCGATCACGCCGGCCAACGATGCGCGCGCGCTCGTCGACGCGCTCGAGCATGACGCACACGCCGACAAGGCCGCGCCCTCCGGCCACGGCGACGGCCCGTGCGCATTCGGCGCCGCGCTGTTCACCGCGCTCGCATCGTTCGCGCTGCTGGTGCTGCTGTTCCCCGCGGCGCCGCCGCGGCGCTTCCGCGTTCAATTCGACAGCCTTCCTTTCGTGCGATCGATATTCGACGATCGCCCGCCCTCCCGCGCGCCTCCTCTGTTCTGCTGAACGTTCCGCCCCGTGGCGCGTGCACGTCGACGTGCATGCGCGTTCACGCCGTTCGTTTCACCCGACCTGATTCACGCGTTCACTCGCATGCCCGCCTCGCGCGGGCGGCGCCGCCCCGCGCACCGTTTGCGCGGCGGGCCGCGCCGCCTGCCTGCGGCGATGCATGCACGCGGGTGTGACGCACGTCGACGGCAGCCGGCCCACGCCGCTCCCGCCGCTCGACGAACCCGAGGAGTTCACACCATGTCGACCACCGTCGATCGGGCCATCTCGCCCGCCCGTTCCGCCAGCGCCGGTTACCGCACGCTCTGGCGCTGGCATTTCTATGCCGGCCTGTTCGTGATGCCGTTCCTCGTGATCCTCGCGATCACGGGCACGCTCTATTGCTTCCAGCCGCAGATCGAGCCGCTGCTGTATCCGCACCGGCTGATCGTCGAGCCGCGCGCGACGCCGCGACTCGATGCCGACACGCTGCTCGCCCGCGCCCGCACCGCGATGCCGGCCGGCGCGACGCCGATTTCCGTGCAGGTCGCCACCGCGCCGGATCGCAGCGCCGAGTACGTTTTCCGGCTGCGCGACGGCAGCCGCGAGAGCGTGTACGTGAACCCGTACGACGGCAGCGTGCTCGGCACGCTCAGCGTCGAGAACCGCTTCATGCAGGTCGACCGAATGCTGCATCGCAAGCTGCTGCTCGGCAAGACCGGCGAGTTGCTGATGGAACTCGCCGCGTGCTGGACCTTCGTGATGATCGGCACCGGCATCGCGCTGTGGTGGCCGCGCGGCGCGGCAAGCGTCGGGCGCGCGCTGCGGCCCGACCTGTCGCTGCGCGGCCGGCCGCTGTGGAAGAGCCTTCACGCGACGGCCGGTATCTGGCTCGCGGCCGGCACGATCGCGTTCATCCTGTCCGGGCTGCCGTGGTCGGGCTCGTGGGGCAAGAACTTCAAGGCGCTCGCCGCGACCGTGAACCTCGGCGCGCCGGAAGGCGCGTGGGGCGGTGCATCGGTACGCTCGACGCGCCCCGGCGCCGCAGCGACGCCCGAGACTGCGCGTGCGCAGGCGGCCGCGCCGTCCGGCCATCACCACGATTCCGGGGAAGCGATGCCGGGAATGGTGATGGACGACCTGCCGTTGCCGCAGACGCCGTGGGCGGTCGGCAACGTGCCCGTGCCGCATTCGCCGTCCGCGCCGACGCCCGCGCCGCTGCCGCTGGCCCGCGCGATCGCGATCGTCGCCGGCCTCGGCGTGACGAGCGGCTACACGCTCGCGCTGCCGTCCGGCGCGGACGGCGTGTTCACCGCGTCGTACTTTCCGGCCGACCCGAAGGCCGAACGCACGATCTACGTCGACCAGTACAGCGGCGCCGTCTTGAAGGACATCCGCTATGACGACTACGGCGCGGTAGCGCGAGCCGTGTCGTACGGCACGTCGCTGCACATGGGCCGATATTTCGGGCTCGCGAACCAGATCATCTGCGCGGTGCTGTCGCTCGGGCTGGCCGCGATGGCCGTCACGGGTACCGTGATGTGGTGGAAGCGCCGCCCGGCCGGGACGCTGGGCGCACCGTCGCGCGAACGCGGCACGCCGCCGATGCGCGGCTGGATCGCCGGGCTCGTGCTGCTCGGCATCGTATTCCCGTTGATGGGGTTGACGATCGTCGCGGTCTGGTTGATCGACCGGCTGCTGTTCGGCCGCGCGGCTGCCGCAGCGGCGTGATCGATGCAAGCGCTTCCCCCATTCGAAGGAACCCGAAACAATGAAGTTCAGATTGATGCTGCCTGCTGCCGTGCTCGCGGCGCTGTCGCCGGCCGGGCAGGCACAGGAAAGTGGCGTTGACGGCACCGGCGCCACGCTCGCACCGATTCGTGTCGACGCGCACAAGGCGGCCGCCCTGACGCAACCGCTCGACACGGGCAGCCATCTCGGGCTGTCGCCGCTCGAAACGCCCGCGAGCGTCGAACAGATCAGCCGCGCGACACTCGACACGCGCGGCGACAGCTCGATCATCGACGCCGTGAGCCGCGCCGCCGGCATCAGCGCGTCGCCGCATCCGGGCAACGGCAACTCGGAGCTCGCCGCGCGCGGCTTCGTCGGCGCGTCGTCGGTCACGCAGCTGTACGACGGCGTGCGCCCGTACGGCGCGATTGGCGTCACGTTCCCGTTCGACACGTGGTCGGTCGACCATATCGACGTGCTGCGCGGCCCCGCCTCGGTGATCTACGGCGAAGGCGCGATCGGCGGCGTGGTCAACATCGTCCCGAAGAAGCCGACGCGCACGCCGATCCGCAACGAACTGCAAATCGGCGGCGGCACCGAGGGTACGGCGCGCGCCGCGTTCGGCAGCGGCGGCGCGATCAACGACAAGCTGTCGTACCGCTTCGACATCAGCGGCAACCGATCGTCCAACTGGGTCGATCGCGGCAATTCGCGCAACCTGTCGGTCTCCGGCGCGCTGCGCTACGACGTGACGCCCGACCTGTACGTGACGGCATCGTACGCGCAGGGCTTCATGCATCCGATGCAGTATTTCGGCGTGCCGCTCGTCAACGGTGCGCGCGATCGTGCGCTCGACAAGAAGAACTACAACGTCGGTGACGCCGACATCGCGTTCCGCGACAGCTGGGCCACAGTCTCGGCGAACTGGCAGCCGAGCGACGGCCTGAACGTGACGAGCACGCTGTACCGGATGAAGAGCAACCGTCACTGGAAGGATGCGGAGTACTACACGTATCTGCCGTCGAGCGCGCAAGTCCGGCGCAGCAGCTACACCGAGATCTTTCACGACCAGGAGCAGTACGGCAACGTGACGACGGCCACCGTCGGCAGTGTGCTGCTCGGGATGCGCAACACGTTTTCGGCGGGCGTCGAGTTCAACCACACGACGTTCCAGCACGACAACAACTCGCCGTATGCGGGCACGTCGACGGTCGATCCGTTCGACTTCGATCCGGGCCGTTTCATCAATACGGCCGGCACGTTTCCGAAGTACCGCAGCCAGTCGAACCAGTACGCGATGTTCGCGGAGAACCGGCTCGAGATCACGCCGCGCTGGTCGGTGATCGGCGGGCTGCGCTACGACCATGCAAGCGTGAACCGCGACGATCTCGTGAACGGCGGCGCATTCACGAAGGTGTTCGCGAATACCGGCTGGCGCATCGGCACCGTGTACGACGTGCGGCCGGGCCTCGCCGTGTACGGCCAGTACTCGGTCGCGGCCGATCCGGTCAGCTCGCTGCTGTCGCTGAATGCATCGAAGGCGAACTTCACGCTCGCGACCGGCCGGCAGATCGAGATCGGCGTCAAGCAGTCGTTTCTCGACGGCAAGGCCGAATGGACGCTCGCCGCGTACCGGATCGTCAAGAGCAACCTGCTGACGGCCGACCCGGTGAACCCGAACCAGTCGATCCAGGTCGGCCAGCAGTCGTCGCGCGGGCTGGAAGCGACGGTCGGCGCGGAGATCGCGAAGGACTGGCGCGTCGATGCGAACGTGTCGATCCTGCGCGCGAAATACGACGATTTCCAGCAGTCGTCAGGCGGCGCGACCGTGTCGCGCGCGGGCAACGTGCCGGTGTCGGTGCCGCAGCGGCTCGCGAACCTGTGGGTGAGCTGGCGCTTCGCGCCAGACTGGACGGGCATCGCGGGCGTCAAGTACGTGGGCAAGCGGTTCGCCGATACCGCGAACCAGCTCGTGATGCCGTCGTACACGACCGTCGATCTCGGCCTCGCGTGGAAGCCGCGCAAGGACACGACGATCACCGCGCGCGCGTACAACGTGTTCAATCGCCGCTACGTGCAATCCGCGTACTACAACGAGACGCAGTATCTGCTCGGCAATGACCGGCGGTTCGAGGTGCTGGCGAACTACCGCTTCTGAGCGCGCACGCCGCCGCGCAACGTGCAAGGCGGCACGGGCGCGGCGGTGTGCCGGTCAGCCTTCGGCATCGCCGCCGCCAATCCGGAGGCGCCCGTCACGCACGCGGGCCCGCCATCCACTTCCGGTAGCGCCGCGTCTGGCACTGCGCGGCCAGTTGCTCCCGCACCAGCGCGCGCAACGGCGACACCTGCGGGTGCGTACGGCGCCCTTCGCTGAGCCGCGCGAGCTGGAACTTGACGACGGCCATGTTCGCCAGCGCGCCCAGCGCCTTGTTCTTCCAGCGGATCGGCTGCAACACCGGCGCGCTGTCCTTGCCGGCGCGCCAGTCGCGCGGCAGGTTCGGGTCGATCGACAGCGCCGTCGCGATGCCGACCATCGCCACCCCGCTGTCCACCACCTGCTCGGCCACCGCACGGCGGCGGATCCCGCCCGTGACCATCAGCGGCATCCGCGCGACGGCGGTGATGTCGCGCGCGAATTCGAGGAAATACGCTTCGCGCGCGAGCGTGCGCCCGTCGCGCGCCTCGCCCTGCATCGCCGGCACTTCATAGCTGCCGCCCGACAGTTCGACGAGATCGACGCCGAGCGGATTCAGCAGTTCGACCACGCGCTTCGCGTCGTCCGCGCTGAAGCCGCCGCGCTGGAAATCCGCCGAGTTCAGCTTCACCGCGACGACGAATGCCGGCGACACCGCCGCGCGCACCGCCTTCACGATATCGAGCAGCAGGCGCGCGCGATTCTCGATGCTGCCGCCCCATTGATCCTGCCGGCGGTTCGTCAGCGGCGACAGGAACTGGCTCAGCAGATAGCCGTGCGCCGCGTGCACCTGCACGCCGGTGAAGCCGCTTTGCTCCGCGAGCTGCGCGGCGCGCACGAAGCGCTGCCGCACGTCGGCGATATCGGCTGCGGTCATTTCCTTCGGCACCGGAAACTGCTTCGACAGCGCGCCGAGCGCGAGCGGCACGGCCGACGGCGCGAGCGTCGTCTGGCCGAGCGCCGCCTGCATCTGGCGCCCCGGATGATTGATCTGCATCCACACGTGTCCACCGCCCGAGCGCGCGATCTGCGCCCAGCGGCGGAAGCGGTCGAGATGCGCGTCGCTTTCGAGCACGACGCCGTTCGGCCCCGTCATCGCGCGGCTGTCCACCATCACGTTGCCGGTCAGGATCAGGCCGACCTGACCGTCCGCCCACGCCTGGTACAGGCGCAGCAACGCGTCGGACGGCGCGTGGTCCGCATCGGCCATGTTTTCTTCCATCGCGGCCTTGGCCAGACGGTTCGGAACCACCGCCCCGTTGGGCAGTGTCAGGGGCGCAAACAGATTCATGGTGAGCATCCTCGATTGACGATGCCCAACGATAACTTTAAAGTCAACTTTAAGGTCAAGCCCTTTTGGAGCCCACCATGAAAATCGGCGAACTGGCGAAGGCGAGCGGCCTCGCGGCGTCGCGCATCCGCTTCTACGAAGCGAGCGGCCTGCTCGAACCGGCCCGCCGGCAGGCGAACGGTTATCGGGAATACGGGCCGGAAGCGTTGACGCGGCTCGCGATCATCGACCGCGCGCAATGCGCGGGCTTCTCGCTCGACGAGATTCGCGCGGTGCTGCCGCCGGATCTCGGCGCATGGCCGCACGACGAACTGCTGGTCGCGCTGCGGCACAAGGTCGATGAAATCGCGCTGCTCGAACGGCGTCTCGCGCAGAACCGGCAGCATCTGGAAACGCTGATCGACGCGATCGAAAACAAGCCGGCCGGCGAGGATTGCACGGGCGCCGCGCAGCGGATGCTCGACCGGCTGTGCGAGCAGGCCAGCGAGCCGCTGGAACCGGCGCCCGTCGTGCGGCCTGCGCGCAAGCGGGCGTGATGGAGTGTGCTGCGGGATTGCGTCGCGTCGTCCATCGATCGATGCGCTCGCGACCTGAAGCGCGACACGGCGCGGTTGTCGCGATTTGCTTACGTCGCAGGTAATCGACGCGCGCCGCCCGCGCCGCGATCATGGCCCCATCGACTCACGCACCGCATCCCGCCAAGGAGCCCGCCATGACCGCCTATGCCATCGCCCACCTGCACGACGTCGAGATGTGCGACGACATCGTCGAATACCTCGAACGGATCGACGGCACGCTCGCGCCGTACGACGGCCATTTCGTGATTCACGGCGCACGGCCCGAAGTGCGCGAAGGCGTGTGGCGCGGCGACCTGATCGCGATCGCGTTTCCCGATCTCGACGCGGCGCGCGCGTGGTACGACTCGGATGCGTACCGGCAAATCCAGCCGCTGCGCGCACGCCACGCGAGCGGCCCGTTGATCCTGATCGACGGCGTCGACGAACGGCACAAGGCGACCGATATCCTGCGTTGACGATTGACGCCGGCGACGCCGGCAGCGCTTACGACACCTTCCGCTCCATCGGCTCGCCGACGACGAACCCGCCGCCCTGGAACCGCTGCGCGGGATCGTCGTACTCGGCGGTCGGCGCCGTCACCGGGAACAGCCCGGCGAACTGCTCGGAGCTGTCGCGCGGGCGGAAGCCGAGGAAGCCGACCTTCGTGTTGTCCCACCACTTCACCGGGTTGTCCGACGCACCGTAGACGATCGCGTGCCCGACGCGGTTCGTCAGCAGCGAGCAGCGCACGAGCTCGATGAAATCGCGATAGCTGAGGAACGTGACGAGCATGCGCGGATTCTTCGGCACCTCGAACGACGAACCGATCCGCAGGCATACGGTTTCGATCCCGAAGCGGTCGAAGTAGTAGCGCGACAGCGATTCGCCGAAGCATTTCGTCACGCCGTACAGGCTGTCCGGGCGCAGCGGCGCATCGGCATCGAGCACTTCGGTGACCGGATGGAAACCGATCGCATGGTTCGAGCTCGCGAACACGACGCGCTTCACGCCATGCTTGCGCGCGGCTTCGTACAGGTTGTACGTGCCGATGATGTTCGCGCCGACCAGATCGTCGAACGGCGCATCGACGGAAATGCCGCCGAGATGGACGATCGCGTCGACACCTTCGACGAGCTGCATCACGGCCGGCCGATCGGCCAGATCGACGACCCGGAGCTCTTCATGGGCGGCCGCGTCGCCGAGCGCCGCGATGTCGCTGACGCGCACGACGTCGGCCCAGTCGGCGAGCGCGCCGCGCAACTGGCGGCCGAGGTTGCCGGCCGCGCCCGTCAGCAGCAGGCGGCCGAACGGTTTGCGCGCGGCGGTGGATGAGGCGTTCATCGAATCTCCTTGGATCTGATCTAAACCGGAAAACGTTTTCCAACTATACGCGGACGCCGCGCCGAACGTCAATGGTCGGACCTGTTCGCGGCCATCCGCATTTTCCCGATATCGCCGTACGGCCGCGCGCGGGCTTTTTCTGCCACAATCCGGCGTTATCGAACGAAAACGTTACCCTTCGGATGAAAAAAGTTTCCCCGACGATCCGCGACGTGGCCGCGGAAGCCGGCGTGTCGGTCGCGACGGTATCGAAGTACGTGAACGGCACGCAGCGCTTCTCGCCGACCGTCGAGGCACGGCTGAAGGAAGCCATCGAGCGGCTCGGCTACCGATCGAACCCGCTCGCGCGTTCGATGATCACCGGCCGCACGCGCACCATCGGCCTCGTGATCCTCGACATCAGCAACCCGCACTTCACGAATGTCGTGAAAGGCGCGAACCGCGTCGCGCTGCAACACGACTACACGCTGCTGCTCGTCGACACCGAGGAGAACCAGACGCGCGAACGCTCGCTGATCGAGGCGCTCGCGCAGCGCGTCGACGGGCTGATCGTCAGCACGCGGATGCCCGACGAGGAAGCCGGCTGGATGCTCGACCTCAACAAGCCGCTCGTGCTGCTGCGTCGCAGCCCCGGCCTGCCGATTCCGAGCGTCGGCATCGACAACCGGCTGTCGACCTACATGCTCGCGCGTCACCTGCTCAACCTCGGCCACACGCGCATCGCGTATCTCGGCTTCGGCACCGCGCGCGTGAACGACGAACGGATCCAGGGCGCGCGCGACTGCCTCGCCGAAGCGGGGCTCACGCTCGACGTGCACGACGCGCACGCGCCGACCGCCGAGGCCGGCGAGCGCGCGTGCTCGCGCGTGATGCTCGGGCCGCAGCGCCCGCAGGCCGTGATCTGCTACAACGACCTGATCGCGCTCGGCTTCATGAAGGAGGCCGCGTCGCTCGGCTTCCGGCTGCCGCAGGACGTGTCCGTCGCCGGCATCGACAACGTGCCGTATGGCGCATACGCGGCGCCCGCGCTGACGACCGTCGACATCCAGAGCGAGAACATGGGCGAGCTCGCGATGCAGAAGCTGATCGACGCGCTCGCCGGGCGCACCGACGCGAGCTATTCGACGTTCGAGCCGCGGTTGATCATGCGCGCGTCGACGGCGTCGGCCGGCTGACGCGTTCGCGACGCGTCACTTTCGGGAAAGCAAAAAAACGCCACCCAAGTGAAGGGCGGCGTTGTCGCTTGCCGATACGCAATCACGCGTCGAGTTTCGCGGGCTTCATCTTCGGCGTGAGCACATGCATTACGGCCAGCGCGATCAGGTAGGCCGATGCGCCGATCGCGAACAGCACCCAGTAGTGGCCGGTGCGCTGCAGCACCTGGCCGATCACTTCCGAGAACAGCACGCCGCCGATCGAGCCTGCCATCCCGCCGATACCAACCACCGACGCGACCGCGCGGCGCGGGAACAGGTCGGAGGCCGTCGTGAACAGGTTCGCCGACCAGCCCTGGTGCGCGGCGGCGGCGAGGCCGACGATCAGCACCGCGATCCACAGGCTCTGCACCTGCGACACGAACGCGATCGGCAGCACGCAGCATGCGCAGATCAGCATCGCCGTCTTGCGCGCACGGTTCACGCTCCAGCCCGCACGCAGCAGCATCGACGACAGCCAGCCGCCGCCGATGCTGCCGACCGTCGTCAGCGCATAGATGCAGACGAGCGGCAAGCCGATGTGCTGCATGTCCATCCCGCGCGACTCGTTCAGCCACTTCGGCAGCCAGAACAGGTAGAACCACCACACCGGATCGGTCAGGAACTTGCCGACCAGAAAGGCCCACGTCTCGCGTTTGCGGATCAGCTCGCCCCAGCGCGGCGCGCCGGCGTTCGCGTTCGCCGCGTCGAGCGCTTCGGCTTCGTCGCGCGGCTCGTCGTATTCCGCGGCGAGCGCGCGCGTATCGGCCGTGCGATACATCACCAGCCACACCGCGAGCCACACGATGCCGATCGCGCCGATGATCACGAACGCCGCGCGCCAGCCGTAGGCCACCGCGATCGCCGGGATGATCGCCGGCGCGAACACCGCGCCGATGTTCGCGCCCGAGTTGAAGATGCCGGTGGCGAGCGCGCGTTCGCGGCGCGGGAACCATTCGGCCGTCGTCTTGATCGCGGCCGGGAAGTTGCCGCCCTCGCCGATCCCGAGCAGCGCGCGCACGAACGCGAAGCCCGCCACCGAGCCGACGGCCGCGTGCAGCATCGCGGCGATGCTCCACACCAGCATCGCGACCGCGTACGACACGCGCGTGCCGAGCCAGTCGACGATGCGCCCGAAACCGAGCAGGCCCAGCGCATAGAACGCGGAAAACGCCATCACGATGCGGCCGTACTGCACCTGGCTCCAGCCGATGTCGTGCTGGAGCATCGGCGCGAGCAGGCCGAGGATCTGCCGATCCATGTAGTTGATCACGGTCGCGAAAAACAGCAGCGCACAGACGGTCCAGCGGTAGCGGCTCGCGGCCGCGCGCACGGCGCCGACGACGGCAGAGGGCATGAATGTCTCCGATGCGCGGTCGCGCCCGTCGCGCCGCACCAAGTTCGTTGACCGGCGACCGGCGCCGGGGCGAACGGCCCGCGCGCTCGCGCACAGGCCCTTTCACCAACCAATCTGGAAAACGTTTTTCAAAGGATAGGCCGCCTACCGGCACCGTGTCAGTCGGGGATTTCGATGAGTCATCTCAAATTGGTCGCGAGAAAAGAGACGACTGTTTCGCAGAGTGGTATTAACCGTTTTTCCGCTGATTTTCCCGCCGTGGCGTGGCGGCCCCGCGGCCGCCGAAACGCACGACCGATTCCGGCCGGAATCGACGTCGAGGATGGTTTACAGTCGTCACATGCGGCGCGCCGGGCGCCGTGACGCGCGTATGCCGCACTGCATGTGTGGCGCCTTCATGGAGATGTGTCGCGATGACTCCCGCTCACCTGATTCCGAGCCCGCTGGGCGACATCGCCGTACGCATCGAGGACGATGCGCTGACCGGCCTGTACTTCGTCGGCCAGAAATACTTTCCGTCGCTCGCGATCACGACCGAAGCGGACGCGCACGCGATGTCGCCCCTCGCGCGCCAGGTCGCGGAAGAAATCGCCGAGTACTTCACCGGCGCGCGCGACACGTTCTCGGTGCCGATCCACCTGCGCGGCACCGCGTTTCAGCGACGCGTATGGAAGGAATTGCTCGCGATTCCGTTCGGTGAACTCGTGTCGTATGGCGACATCACCGAGCGCGTCGGGCTGCCGATGAGCGGCGCGCGCGCCGTGGGCGGCGCGGTCGGCCGCAATCCGATATCGATCATCGTGCCGTGCCACCGCGTGGTCGGCGCATCGGGCAGCCTGACCGGCTATGCGGGCGGCATCGAGCGCAAACGTGCGCTGCTGTCGCTCGAAGGCGCCGGGTTTTCGCGCGGCATGCATCAACCGATGCAGCAGGCGCTCGCGTTCTGACGCCATTCGGTGAACGACAGCCCCGCGTCCTGCCGGAACAGCCGCGACAGCGCTGCCGGTCACCCACGCTATGTGCGCTTGCGCATCGCATGCGCGACCCGCGC
The DNA here is from genome assembly GCF_002223285.1 of Burkholderia sp. AU16482. NCBI lineage: Bacteria > Pseudomonadati > Pseudomonadota > Betaproteobacteria > Burkholderiales > Burkholderiaceae > Burkholderia > Burkholderia sp. AU16482. The sequence continues at coordinate 99,100 of NZ_NKEY01000006.1, read as the reverse complement.
GTTCGCCTCGAATTTCGCGCGATGCGTCGAGAAAAACGTCCGCACGTTGCGGACGTTCGACGCGCCGGTGAACAGCCGCCGCGCGAATTCGTCGTATTCGGCCACGTCCGCCAGATCGGCGATCACGACGAAATCCGGCCCCGGCGACACGCGGTAGCACTGCGTGACGGCCGGCTCCGCGCACACGTACGCTTCGAACGTGTCGTAGTCCTCGGCCGTCTGCCGGTCAAGGCTGATCTCGATCAGCGCGGTGACGGCCGTGCCGATCGCGACCGGGTCGAGCACCGCAACCTGCCGGCGGATCACGCCGGCCTCCGTCAGCCGCCGCACGCGGCGCATGCAGGTAGGTGGCGACGACAGCGCGCGCTCGGCCAGTTGCAGGTTCGACACCGACGCATCCTCCTGCAGGATCGCGAGGATGCGCAGGTCGAGATCGTCGAGGGTGATGCCGGGCATCGGCTGCTCCTTCCGGTTAGCGGATGAAATTTAATTTCAACATGATAATCTATCCACGGTTAATTTCATCCATCGCAATTTTTTGAAATTTAATTCCATTTCGCTGGCTCTACCATCGCTCTCACTGATTCAGACAGGACATTTACGGAGCGCGATATGTGTGGAATTGTCGGGGCGGTAGCCCAGCGGGACATCCTGCCGAACCTCGTCGACGGCCTGAAGCGGCTCGAATACCGCGGCTACGATTCGTGCGGCGTCGTGGTCTACCGCGACCGCGCGCTGGCGCGCGCCCGAAGCGTCGATCGTGTCGCGAACCTGCAGCGCGAGATCGCCGCGCTGGCGTTGTCCGGTTACACCGGCATCGCGCATACGCGCTGGGCCACGCATGGCGCGCCCGTCACGCTCAACGCGCATCCGCACTTCTCACCGAGCGACGCGAACGCGCGCATCGCGCTGTCGCACAACGGGATCATCGAGAACTGCGATCAACTGCGCGCGGAGCTGCAGGCGCACGGCTACGTGTTTGCCAGCCAGACCGACAGCGAGGCGATCGCGCACCTGATCGATCATCTATACGACGGCGATCTGTTCGAGGCCGTGCGGCTTGCGGTCGCGCGACTGCGCGGCAGCTATGCGATCGCGGTGATGTGCCGCGACGAGCCGCACCGGATCGTCGGCGCGCGCGACGGGATGCCGCTCGTCGTCGGGGCCGGCGAAGGCGAGAATTTTCTGGCGTCCGACGCGATGGCGCTGTCGGGCATCACCGATCGCATTGCGTACCTGGAGAACGGCGACGTCGCCGATATCCAACTGCATCGCTACTGGATCGTCGATGCGGCCGGCCAGCGCGTCGAGCGCGCGGTGCAACGCGTCGCCGCGCATAGCGGCGCGGCCGATCTCGGGTCGTACCGCTACTACATGCAGAAGGAGATCTTCGAACAGCCGCAGGCCGTGGCCGATACGCTGCTCGACGTTTCGTCGATCATGCCCGAGCTGTTCGGCGACGGCGCGTGGCGCGTGTTCAACGACGTCGATTCGGTGCTGCTGCTCGCGTGCGGCGGCAGCTATCACGCGGCGCTGACCGCGAAGTACTGGATCGAGAGCATTGCGAAGCTGCCGGCCAGCGTCGAGATTGCCAGCGAGTTCCGCTATCGCGACAGCGTGCCGAATTCGCGCACGCTGGTGGTTGCGGTGTCGCAGAGCGGCGAGACGGCCGATGTGCTCGGGGCCGTGCATGTCGCGAAACGCAGCGGGATGATGCACACGCTCGCGATCTGCAACGTCGCGACGAGTGCGCTGATGCGCGAATGTGCGTTGCAGTTCGTGACACGTGCGGGAATCGAGATCGGGGTGGCTTCGACGAAGGCATTTACGACGCAGCTCGTCGCGCTGTTCCTGCTGACGCTGTCACTGGCGCAGGTGCGCGGGCGGCTGAGCGACGACGAAGAAAAGGAACATCTGCGTGCGCTGCGGCACCTGCCCGACGCGATGTCGAAGGTGCTCGCGCTGGAACCGCAGATCATGGCGTGGTCGGAATTGCTCGCGCGACGCGACAACATGCTGTTTCTCGGGCGCGGGATGCATTATCCGATCGCGCTCGAAGGCGCGCTGAAGATGAAGGAGATTTCCTATATTCATGCGGAGGCTTATCCGGCCGGCGAGCTGAAGCATGGGCCGCTGGCGCTCGTCAGCAACGAAATGCCGGTGATCGCGGTCGCGCCGAACGACATGCTGCTCGAGAAGCTCAGGTCGAACATGCATGAGGTCAGTGCGCGCAATGGGCGGCTGTTCGTGTTCGCGGATGTGGACTGCGGGTTGGTGCCGAGCGAGGGGATCGAGGTGATTCGGCTGAACGAGTACTACGGGCCGTTGTCGCCAATCCTGCATACGGTGCCGATGCAATTGCTCGCGTATCACGCGGCGCTCGCGCGGGGGACGGATATCGATAAGCCCAGGAATCTGGCTAAGTCGGTGACGGTGGAGTGAGGGGGTTTCCCCTCGTCACCCGATATGTTCGCCAAAAATGAAAGCGTCCCGTGGCCACCCGCAAAAGCGTTCCAAGAAGGGGGTCAATATTCCCTCAAGCGCCTTCTGAACGTGGCACGGGACGCTTTTACTGTGCCATGTGTATTTCGTGAAAAATACCGGCTAGGGACCTCCTGCTTTTAGCGCAATCACAGGAGGTGAGCTGCCACGGAGCGCATCTTCCCGGTATAGCTACACCGCAGCAGCATGCCGCTGGATGTGACTTGCGATGCGGCTCGGGGCTCGCACGCCAACTGGAACAGCCATTCACCTGAACTCGGAGTCAATGGATTGTCGGCAGCGTGAACCAGCCGGCATCACCAGAATTGATTCAGGGTCGCTTCGTTCGCAGCTCCTTTGGCAGCATGCGGTCGAGTTCATCGTCGGTAAAGAAAAGCTCCTCCGACTGCTTCAGCGCCCTCTGCGCATCACCGTAAGCCTTGCTGTTTGTCCTAGGAGCAGCCTTGTAGATGTCCTCGAGCGACTCATTCAGACGGTCCCGCACGTTGCGTATCTCATCGACAGCGCGCCCATCCTTCATGTCGACCAGAAGTGACAGTAGCGTCTCGCGGACGCCCCACAGTTTTGAGGCGACTATGGTGTGCTTTTGCGCTTGCTCACCGAGGCTCGCCTCTTTGAAATAGAGGGCGAATCCAAGCAGTACCGTCGAAAGTAATGCACCAACAATCGTATACGGATGAGAGTCGCCGAGCACGGCCAGCAACAGGCTGCTCGTAGTCATGGCTGACAGGATAATTTCAGCAGTCTTGATGAGTTTGTACCGAGCGATGTACCGGTCGGCCATCTTCTCGTGGGTCTTATGTGTGTACGCGGCGCGCGCATACATCTCCCGCAACTGCCCCTCGAGCGTGGTCGCCGGCACCACCGATGCGTCGTTACGCTGGGAATGTTGTTCCATAGATTTCCCGGTATTTTTGTCTGGCCGACCAGTCGTGGTTGTTCTGCTGGAGCCCAAGGGCCTCGATTGCCCTGAGTTCCGCGGAACGGGCTTTGTACTGAAATATGTCGCTACGGTAGACGCGCGAGTTACTGCCGGGAGCAAGCCAATACGTCTGCTGCATGTCCAGATTCGCGAGATAGTTGAAAAAGTCGCGAGTCATATAGTCGTAGTAGAGATACGACTTATCGCGATACGCCCAGGTACCAATGAACTGATAGGCGAGCGTGTCAATCAGCATGCCGCTCATCGAGACGTTGTTCGCGTCACGCCACGCCCGTGCCATACGACTGAGTTCTGTGAGGTTGGAATTGCACGCCAGATTCCTCGCAGAAAATTCATCCATTTCATGCTTGGGTTTGCATGACTTCCAAGACCCGCCGTTGTTTGAATCAGCGAAGGTATAACCACCCTCATTGTTGAGAAATGCCGGCAGAATCTCGAACCTCACCCCATCGGTAAAATTGATGGCCACAATCTGCCCATCGGAGGCGAGATATGTGGTGCTGTATGTATTGCTGATTGAGTTTTTGACGTGCGTCAGCAATGCCGATTGCCCGTTGCCAGCATGACCATGGAATCGCTCATATAGCGCGTACGGAAGCTGGTACAGCAAGTCGATGTCACTGACGCTCGGGATAGCCGTGCTGCGACCGTAAGACCCGACGTAGAAGCGATTCGCTGTCGGCGATTCTAGCTTGTCGCGAAGGTCATAATTTAGTTGACCGACAATGCGGCCAGTTCGATATGCAATAGATTTTCGCTTGTCACCACTGATTCGAAGCGCGCCACAAAAATCCGAAAACCATTCCCCGACGCCCATGTTCTGATGCCTCTCCTGGTTGTTTTGTACATCCGTTGAAGCTGCTTATGCCTCTTCGCTGAGCGCTCGCTTCTCTAGGTGCCAAGCTACTTATGAGCAGTGAAGTGTAAGAGATTCGCCTATTCGCCTGAGCGTACATTTGTCCGCGCATCAAGATGACCACGCGATGAAGGTTTTTCACGGTTTCGGTCTGCTCGACCGAGAGGCGCTTTCCGTGCGTTGTTCGGCTTCCATATCTATCGACAACTTGTGCGAGGCCGCTTTTTCCATGGCCGCCAATCGTTTCTTGACCCCAATTTTCGAATCTAAGCCAAGGGCGGCACGGTAAGCTTCTATTGCCTCGGTTGGCTTGTTCATCTTTTCTAGCAACTCGCCCTTAAGGCGATAGCCGCCCGCGAGCCACCTGCCGTCCTGCCCGGACTGGAAAGCAGAAATCGTTGCATCAACAACACCAAACGCGCGCTCAAGTGCCTTATCGGAGCCGTCCATCTCGACCAGTTCCCCAGCGGCCCGGATGCGCGTCCACGGGTCGCCTTTGGTGAGGCGAGCGGCCATAAATTTCTTTGCGTCGAGAAATTCGCCGGTCGGTGAATATGCGAACCACCCAAGGTGGTTGATTTTCGCAAAAACGCGTTTGAGCTCCCCGCCCTCAATTTCAAACGTGTATTCCGAGCTCCAGCCTGCGACCGGCGTGCATGAGGCCAGTACCCTCTGCTGCGCGACGTCATGTATCTCGAGGATGAAGCTGTCTTCGTTGGCCGAATTACAGGTTTGGCTCGCGACGTACCGCCCACACGGTGAAATGCTGAAGCCAGCCAGGTTCGCGTTATACACACGCCTATACTCTGGCTTGCCTGTTGGGTCGAAAATCATGAGCTTCGCGGAAAGCGCTGAAGTCTGGCCAGCGTCGTTCACCCCAAAAACCCCCGTGTCCGAGACGTCAACCGAGAATGGGCGTTCCAGGTTGTTGACCATGGTCACAATGCCGCCGGTCATATTATCGCGAAGACTCACAGTTCGTTGTCGCTTCTGCGATGCGTCGGGTCCTGGGTCCCAATAACCGACAGACCAGTGCTTGTTGGGCGAGTGACGCGCGAGGCCGAAATCCATCAAGTCATCAATTTTTGATGGAAGCCGGATACGCTCACGAGCTGGCTCAGCAACCACCGTGTCTGCAACTTTGGTGGTCGTTGGCGCGGTAGCCGTCGGCCTAGGTGCTGCCGCAGGTGCAGTCCGGGGTTTTAGCCCCAAAAAGCCGAGGAGACCTTTTAAGAGCGTCATCCACTCCCTCCCGTATAAGATGGCCCCGATAGTCGTACGCATTGTGAGACTCTCTCGGTTTTCGCCTTCCGGGGCGCGTGCCACGGTTCTGTTTCACGGCCGTTTGAAAGAAACAGAATACTGCAGTGACCGAGGCCATTCTCCAAGATTGAAATGCCCCGAAGATATCAGGCAGGTCACCTGCTTCGCGGCACTAAGGTCGGCATGCACTGCGTCACGTATCCATCCGTCGGCAATGCGCATCACCAGCACACTAAACCCAATTCTTCGGAATCAGGCCATCGCCTTCTTCCTTCCAGACAGCGACTTCGTGCATGTAGCGGCCCAACTTTCCTCCGCCCCAAATCGATTTGTCGGCATGCTCTACCACGATTGTCTGGTACTTGAACTCGGAACGTTGTAGACCTCGGGCTAATGCCACAAAGATGAGGCGAGTCTGCTCGATGTCAACGTCGCGCTGTCCCCGGAGTTCGGTCGCTTGCTCGCGATACTGGTCCAGAAGGTTTGTTCCCGAGAACGTGCTTGGGAAATAAACCTGACTGGGCTGGTCGATTGCGAGGAAGCTAAACACTGGCCCGTTGATTCGCTCCTGCTTGGTGAAGAACTCATGGAGCGCGAGAAACGTCGCGAGGTGATAGGCCATCCAATTGGCACCACTGCCAATTTCCCAGAGATAGTCCTTCCTGTTCGTAACCGCCCGCGTAAAGCTCAGCGTCAACTCCCTCTCGTCAAGAGCAATCTTGCCCTTCTCTTCGAGTTTCAGGTTGCTCGCGTAACCTTCGATTAGGCTCGTCAGCTCCCGACCAACAGCTTTCTCTCGCTCCTCGCGGCCCGATGCATTGATGAAGCCATCAAGAAACTTGATGCGGCGCTCAGTCTCGCGGATTCGGTCCGGCAGGTCGCCGCGGCCCTCCAGCGTGGCAAGTGCCATCAAAAGCGACTGCAGGCGACCGAGGAGCACGAATATGCGACCAAAGGAACCCAAAGGTGAAAATTCGTCCGGCTTCAGTTCAATTCGCCTCAAGCGTGCCGCATGGAGCCTAGCTTCCGCATCAGTCAAGTCGCGCTTAAGATGCTCCAGTTGACGGTCTACGATTGGCCCCTCGCGGAGTGCCTTGGAAAGCCGCGCGACATCGTTCAGCTTACCCGCAAGCTTGTCCAGGACAAAGTGGCTATGGTCCGTTTTCGAGCCGCACACCACGCAAGCTGAATCATGAACCAGACTGCGCTGCAGCCAATCCAGACTCACGACCTGAGCCTGTTCTGTATCAACTGCTTTCGCGAGTTCCTTCGCTCTGCCAGACAGCCGCTCATAGTCCTGGAGTTCACGGGCCAAATCATCTAGGTTCCGTTGCGCCGCATCTTCTTCCAACGTCGCTAGCCGAAGCTGCTCGTTCGCATATCCGTACTGCGGCGCCCTCAGGCGTTCGATGAGGTCGCCACGCAAGTATCCGTCGTTGAGCTCCTTAAGAGCGCCAACTCTCAATTCAAGGCTTTCGCCATCGGCGGCCTCCGACAGACCAAGCTTGACCGCCTCCTCCCAGATTACCCGCACATCGGCTTCCCAAGAGGCATACGCTCGGTGCCGAGAGAGCTCTTCCTTTTGCAGACCATCGAGCTGCTTTTGCAGTCGATTACGCTCACGGGTGGCCGTCAGGTAGTCTGCGTCTACTATCCCGAGTGCATACGGAAAGACCCGTTTCAGCTTCTCTTTGTGTTTGTACGAGTCCGACTTATAGAAGAGGACATTCGGATTCGCGACAATGTGCTGCGGCAGGAGGTTGAACGACGCGAGGTCGCGATAGGACGGCGGGTTCTCGGAATTGATGCTTCCGTCTTCATCGGCGACCAGCGAAATGTTCGTGATACGCGCGATTTTGTTGAACGCCTCTTTAAACTGGGCAAGTGTATGGGTCCCGATAAGCTCGTCCGGAAGAGGCGCCTCACGCGAGGCCAGCCTGGAAATGTGACATTCCTTGCTGCCAACGGCACGCTCCGGCGTACGGCGGGCAATGAGCACCCATGTGTCCCGAATGCGAACTTTCAACCCAAACCAAGCGGTCTTGTCCCGAATCTGACCAACCGGAATCGCGCAACGACTTGCACCCAGGCAGTAGTCGATGATAGCGATGATGGACGACTTACCTGTTCGGCTGCGCCCATGAATGATGTTCACCTTGTCGTCAACAAACGTGAGCGTCTGGATACTGTTCTCGGGATGCTCAGGCCAGAGAATGAGCTGGGAGATAAAGAATTGCATAGTCAAATGAGGCCCAACATCGCAAACAATTCCGCGGCAGTGTAGTCCTTAAACCAGTTTGCTAAGCGCAAGACCGTTCCAGCCATGTCGCCTGGGATGCCCGTCGGACTGCTCCCTCGAGGCCAATGGCCACGTTCGAATGCAAACTCTACGCCCTCTTCATTCGACCGCTTTACAAGTAGACCAGTCCCACACGCTATGTTGAGACCCTGACAGGTTACCGGCGCATGTGCGGAAACTCTGGCAGCCAGACCTTCCAAAATTCTTGGCTCATCCGACAGCACGCCATGAAGAGCAGTATCGAAATTTCTCCGCGCGATACTACGACGACTCGGTCCATGCCACACAAGGGGAAGAACAAGCAACAGCTTCTCGAACCCCGGGTGCCGAGTGTTGGCTGTACGGGTTTGATACCCTTTCGTAAAGCTAGCCAGCAGGAAGCATGCTAGAGCGCTGTTATGCATCAGACTACGGTCTTTGTAGCCAGTCTTCATTCTCCACCGCCATCTTTAGCATCATCCTTGTTCGCGAAGGCCGGGTGCCAATATACGAAAAATGACTCATCCGGGGCGTTCGCCAGATGGTGATAGTGTCCATGGGTGAAGTACAGATTCTCAGACTTGTATCGACCTATCGGCGCCTTGTATTCACCGTCGAGCGTCAATCGGAGCGTACGCTTTCCGAGCGCCTCTGGCGTCGCATCCGCCAAATCGAGCTCAGCATTATTTCGGCACGTTCGCCATCTCTGATGAAGCTGGTCCTCGCGTGCAAGCCAATCGGCTTGGTGCACGCCTTCACCCTCAATCCTGACCCTCTCGATATAGAAGGCCCAGTAGTTGTCTAGCTGCTCGTCGACGTATCGAGTCGGCAACCCGAGATGGGTCAACTGCTTCAGGAAAAAGTGGTCTCGCCCACCGGCTTGAACATATTCCTTGAAGCCTACTGACATCATGGGTCGCTCAAGGTAATCCTTCAGTGAGCGACGACCGACCTCCTTATGAAGCAGGTCTTTAAACATCTGCGGAGAGAACCATGCTGCCTCGTCCTTTTCCCATGCCGTACGACATTTGTCGACTGCCACACCAAGTATATGCTGGTAGATTTCATCACCTTGCGCCACCAGACCCGAAGGCAGGAGGAAACGCTGAATGGTGTCTTCCCGTGGCGGATTCCCGGTAGCAGTTCCCCCGTTGTCCGATAGCTTCAGGCGCCCAATCAGATATGCCAAATCATCGTCGGCATACTTGACTACGAAGCTCGCCTCCTTGCTCGCCGTCGACTTTTTATTCGCGAGCACTACCTTGGCTTGCTCACGCAACGCTGCGACCGCAGCCTCGATATCCTTCGCAGATACCGCATCGGAGAGACGGCGTACTAAGGTTCCCGATGGGACGCTGACATTCGTTACCAAGCGAAACTCTGTTTCGGCATACTGCTTCAAGTCAGCGAGGTGGCTGAGCCAGACGCGCAGCGTATGCCATAGCTTCCGGCTGCTATCCTGATAAGGGTGCCCCGAAGCCTGGACCGTGTTCGCGTCTTGCTCGAGCTTGGCAACGACAGTCCCGTCGGCTTTCGTTACCAGCTCGGCAACGTCGTCGAGAGTTTCGATGCCAACTTGCCTGTCAGGTGTTCCGCTCGAAAACAGTTCATTCAGTGCACGGTCAAACTGGAACGTGAAAGCGACGATTGTTGGCGCAGCACCTGTATTGATTGGCTTTTCGACTTGTAGTTTTTGGTCATCCTCGTCCATATTATTCCCCGATGGGAACTCGTAGTCTCGCCGAAATCAGTGTTTCATTAAATACTGTATGGATGAACAGGCAACCACCTCAGAACACCGGAGCCCACCTACGGGCGAATCACGCAACAATGACGAGTCGACCACTATCCGCGCGCGTCGAATAGGTACCCTCCCCGGTGCACAATCGGCCCACTGTTCTCCACTTGCGCCGCCTATCCATTTTGCAATGCACCAAGCTTAGATTGCGGCGTACGTGTCGAAATCGCGACGACTGAATCCCAGATTCTTGTACACTTCCTTAGAGAAGAAAGCACATATACCACAGGAAAGGACTTCATCAGCCACGCAACGGGGGCACTATGGGCAGTTCAGGCTCGGGTTCTTTTTCGGACTATCCTGGCACGAAAGCCAAGGAGGTCGAGGGAGATGGAATTGGTGTCGCGGGTGGCACGAGCGGCGTCGATAGATGCAAGCAGGCATTCTCCTGCGTGCTCGAGGATGTCGGCCAGTGCGACTTCTATTCGCAATTCAGGAAAGTACCGGCGCCCGGCACCCAGTTGGGCATCTTCTTTGATAAAAAGCGCATCTTCGCAGTCGATGTGGACGGCGTGAAGGTTGGGGCGCTTCCCACATCGTTCAACTATCTTGCGGCCTGCCTGGCGGGTGGCGTGACTTATGTCGGCATCGTGAAGAGTTCGGCGGACAAGCCTGTTCCCACCGTCGAAGCTGACTTCGTACCGCAATAATCATGGCCCCCGCAGACGCAGTTCTGGTTGTTGGGGAGTTGGTTGTCGACTACACACTGGCCCGCCAAGGTGCGATGTGCAAGCTGCGTTTGGGTGGCGTCACGCACGCTGCGCGAGGACTTTGGGCTGCGGGCCTCGATTACTCTGTGGCAGCAGTGTGTCCACAGTATCTGGTAGACGAAGCGAAGCGCTATCTGAAGGAGTGCGGTTGTAAGGAATTCATCTGGCTTGGTGATGTCGTCGGCGCACCGAACGTCATTCTCATAGGAGATGCGACGGAGGTCTCACATCAAGGCTATGAAGACTTGATGCGCGACACAAAGGTAGTAAAATTCCGCGACCCGCTCCCGCAGCTTGATGCTTACCAGAAGGTCGTTATCTTCCCCGGTCGGTTCGATATCAACGAACTCACTAGCGCTTTTTCTCCCGACGCACGCTTCTCTTTCGATATCGCGTATGACCTGGACGACCTGTCAGCACTCGAGGCATATATCGGACGCGTGCAGGCACTCATCATCTCGACGTCGTCTTCGTTGTTCGCGCGGCTCGGCAAGGACGATGTTGGCGGATTGATAGGCGCTGTCAAGAAGCTGTCACCAGACGTGTTCTTGCTGAAGGAGAATCGCGGCGGCAGCCGGCTCTTTGATTTACGAAACGCCGGTGTCGAAGAAATACCTGCGACCCTTGGCAAAACGGTCAACTCCGTCGGAGTTGGCGACGTCTACACCGCTGTGATGGTGGGTCTCTCTCACAAGGGATGGACTGAAGCCGCGTGGCGCGGCTGTCAGGCCGCGACGGCGTACTCGCAGTCCACGTTCCCTGACGACATCCAGCGCGACGTGCAACGAGGCTTCCTGCTGCCTCTCGATGTGCTGCAGTCGCTCGGCGGGACCATGCTTCCTTGGCACGACCGACCGCGTTATTCCATCTACCTCGCTGGCCCGGACTTCTCCTATGTTGAGAAGCAGGAACTCGACCGAGCTGCGAATAGCCTGAAGTATCACAACTTCAAAGTGCGTCGCCCCATTCAGGAGAACGGTGAGCTGAAGCGGCCCGCGAGCGAAGCCGACCTGCGGCGCACGTATTACATGGACTGTCAGCTGCTCGAGGAGTGCGATGCCGTCTTCGCAGTTCCGTTCGACCGTGACCCTGGCGCTCTCGTCGAAATCGGCATGGCAATCGAGATGGGCAAGCCGGTCATCACCTACGACCCACGGCGAGAAAATGAGAACACGATGGTCGTCGTCGGAAGTTCGGTATACTCCGCCGACCTCGACGTGTGCCTCAACGGCACCTTCGTCGCTCTTGCCAAATTGAGGGCCGAATCGCGATGAAAAAAGCGCTCCTTCTGGCCTCTGGCGGGCTGGACTCAACGACAGTTGGATACCAGCTCGTGGCAACCGGCGTAGAGGTTGTACCAATCTTTTTTGACTACGGGCAGCATTGCGTAGAAGTCGAGTGGAGTCGCGTTAACGAAGTCTTGCCTATCGATATGCAGCGGCCTGAGCGCTTCAACATATCGGATATCTTCAGAGGTTCGCAGTCGCGGCTGATTCGCGAAGCTGACCTCTGGACCGAGGAGGTCAAGGACGACGACCTGTACATCCCGTACCGAACGATGCTGTTCTTCGCCGCAGCTGCTGCGCGTGCACAGACTGTCGGTATCCTGGATGTCTATACTGGCTTCATCAACAGCAACCATGCCAAAGAAATCGACTGCACTGCCTCGTTTATGAACAGCCTCGACGGACTCACATCGAGCATCGGTCCGGTTCGCTTTCACTCCCCGTTCCGCTATTCATCCAAGGCCGATGTGGCTAGGGCGGCGGCTGAGCTTGGCGTGCCTATCGGACGAACCTACTCGTGCCAAGCGTCTGCCCAGTTTCCGTGCGGTGCATGTCCGAACTGCGTCGAGCGTTTGAACGCATTGAAAGAGGCGAAGTTGGTATGAGAAGGATTGGAGCGGAAAGGTCCGCCATCGAGGTGTTGCTTGCAGCGCGTCGCATCGCCGACCATGCGAAGGATGAGGGCGCGCTCTTTGAGGAGAACCGCCCGCGTGCTACGTGCGAGCACTTGGGTGCCGTTCTCGCGGATTCGGTGCTCCAGGCTGGGCTCAACTACACGACGGTTGTGCGTCCGCGGGTGCTGGCTATCCTGCGGGCGCATCCGGCTCGCAATACAATTTCTTCATTGGTCTCGCTGATACAGGATGGAAAGACTGGTGCATTCCTGAACTGGCGCCACCATGAAAAGGTCAGCCGTTTTGAAGCGTTGGTTGGTTTCCTGAAAGACTGGGACATCGAGGACGTGAAGGAATTGCGCGCCGGCTTGTCATCCGGCGAGTTCTGCGATGCGATTCAGACTGTCAACGGTATCGGCCCGAAGACCGTCGATTACATGGCATGCCTCGTCGGCATCGAGTCCATTGCAGTCGACCGTCACGTGCGGACGTTCGCGAAGGCAGTAGGGGTCGAGAACGACGACTATCACTTCCTGCGCAAGTCGTTTTGCTGCGCAGCCGACTTTCTTTCTCTTCCGCGCCGCGAATTTGACGCTTGGCTATGGCGCCGGGCTGCGGCGCCGGCTCAGGTGCAATTGCCCCTCGAGGTCTAAGCACGATGGCGGGCGTGCACACATGATGCGGCGCCGCTCATAATCAGCTGTAGCTCAATCCATCGGACGCAAGGCGAATCGATGGGCGTCGCCTGGTTCTTAACGTCGTCCGAGGCAGGGCCGAAGCCCGCCTGGAAGACAATGGCCCGGCACTGCCGCGCCGGCTGCGGTCAGAACGGTACCAGGCGCGACGCCAGGAACCCGACTGGCGTGGCAAGTCATGCCGGATGGATGCGTCTTGGCTCGGGCGAAATCGCGACCGGTCCTCAAGCTAGCGGGAATTTTGAAATCTGATGTCTCGGTCGATATCGAAGATATGAACCCGTGGCATGACTAACGATGGACCGGACGAAGTTTCTCGTAGAGGCGGCTCCTGCAAAGTCGGCTCGTGCCGGTTCGGCGGCGGTGAAGGCCGCGAACTATGTAAGAGGCCCGCAGCGTCCGAAATATCGAGACCCAAAGTCGGGAGCGACCTGGAGCGGTCGTGGTCGCGCGCCAGCATGGCTCGCTGCCGCGAAGGACCCCTCAAAGTTCTTGATTGACGGAACTGACGAAGCAACCTTGGCTGCGAAGCCGACGGCCACGAGGAAGAGCGTGGCTAGCAAGAAGGTAGTGGTCAAGAAGGCGGCAGCCGCGAAGAAGGTGCCAACCAAAAAGCCGGCAACGAAAACTCCCGTTCAAGCCTCGCAGAAGGCGCCTGCCAAGAAGGCTCCAGTGAAAAAAGCCGCATCGCAGAAGGCGCCGGCGAAGCGGGTCGCTCGCAGGGCAGTGCACAGCGCAGTGCCCGATGCGACTGGAATCGCAAATGTTGCCGTTCCGACCGAGGGCGCCGAGGCCGCCTGAGCGCCTTCGAGTGTGAGTCGACAGGAGTTCATCGCGACACTACATACGCTTTGGGGAGAGCTGTTGGCTCCTCAAAGCCATCGACTACAGCGAACTGGTCGGCACTTCCCCGGGACGCATGCGGCGATGCGCAATCGCCTTGTCGTTAGAGCGTCGACCTCACAGCCTTCGGCCTTCGACACGAGCTATCCGTTCCTGTTCCTCCGGCCACGTGACCGGGTCAGATTCGCACGAAGAATCCGGCCGCCACGAGAAACTCCACCGTTTGCTCAAGCGGCAACTGCAATGCAACCGAAACCCGGTGTGCATATTCCGCCTCACTGTCTAGGTACACACGCCCCCGCATCAAACTTTGCATCGCGGCGCGCGGCTCCCGTACGCCGGTTTGTTTCGCAGCGAGATAGATTTGCATCTCGTCGCCAAGGCTGCGCGACCAGAACAGCCCGCGTGTCGCTGCCGCGGCCGGATGCAATGCATGCGTGGGCTCGACCTGCCCCGGCGCGACAAGGGCGTCTTTCAGAATCTCGAACTCCTGCCGAACCGTCCGGCGGAGATAGCCTTGGGTTTCAAGCACTGACAGGAAGTCCCACACCGCGACCCGCAGCGAGGTCGACGCTGACGGCAACGCCGTGTAACGCTCGGTCAGCCATGCAGCCACTGCGTCTACGGTCAAGGCTGGCGTATAGCGCAAGCTCCGCTGGCCATGGATGAACTTCCGGAAGACGTCGGCTTGCCATATCCGCGGTCTCGCATTCACGGCGGAGGCGCCACGTACTGTGCTACCGAATACCAGTGGCCACTTCCGTTCCGCTAGGCCAAGCTTCCAGACAACAAAGGCCTGTTTTTCCGCGTCCGAAGCTCGGCGAAACCGCTCGTTCGCCACTTCACGCTTGCGTCGGGCGGCGGCCTGTCGTGCCCGCTCTGCGGCTCGCTGGCGGCGCTCCTGAGCGCGTTCCCGCATGCGTTCAGCTGCGAACTCGGCCTCTTCCTCCGCGAACCGAGCGTCGAGCCGAGACTGTGCCTCGGCCCATCCGGGATAGAAAAGCCATCTCTTGCCGGCAACCGTGTCCAGGATGCGGTGGGTAAGCGTTTCGACGGTGACCTCGCGTGCGACGTCAGACAGGTCGATTTCGAGGGCTGGAATCGCAAGGCTATCGAGCCGCGCCCGCTTGATGTCATCGGGTTCGTGTGTCACGACGACTTCGACAATCAGCAGCTGCTCCCCGCAGTCGGCCAGGAAGTCGGGCCGAATGCCATCCATCCATTTCTCGACATCGCCTGGAGCCTCCCAGCGGATGATGCGCTCATCACACACCGTGATGTCTTCCTCAAGCGAACTTTCATCCGTGCAGACCAGTGCTGGCACACGTAGATGCCGATGCTCGAGCAGAATCTGTTTAGCCAGCATGTGAAGTGCCGTTTCAAAACCCTTCGCACAATCCGAACCCGGCCGGTGCGAAAAATACCAAGCTTTCACTTCACCTTGCTTCAGAATCACCGGACTTCGGCAGGCGGCACAGCGAAACGGCCCTTTCGCATGCTTCGGCAGGTCGCGTGCAGCGACAAGACGCCCCAACGGGCTCACAGCAAATGGGATGGTCAAACCGGCTTTCATCGAGCAAGAGCGCAAAGCAGGAGTGGCTACTATAACAACACGACAGGGGTTCACCGCGTTCGAACGTGGTTCCAACCTTGTCATCCTGGTCGCGTTCCTATCAGTACCGGCGGAAACTCTTTCGATTTCGGGTTGTTTGCGAGCGTGAATTTCTCGCCGCGTATGAGATTGACGACATCGCTGACATGGACGACGATGACCTGCGCCGAAAAGCACGCGCACCACCTGAGCCGCAGGATTGAGGGCCGGCGTCTGACGTGCAACGGGTCGGCCGACGGCAGCTGCGGGGACGGCGAAGACTTCCGCGATTACATGCGAATACTGGGTACAAACCTTCGGCGGTGCGCCGGGAACGACAGTGGTCATAGTGTCGCTCGGGAAATCGCCTGGCACATCACCCACGCCCATCTCGACGCCCTTTCATCCCATCCGTTTTGCAGTCCATATTAAATAATCTATATGTCAACCGCGGACCGGCTGGGCCCAGATTCCTGGCAGCGCTGCAGCAGATGTCGCGATATCAACATCGAGGGGGTAGTGCCGAAGCAAACGAAGCGCCAACGCTCGCACTTCACTGGATGCTGCGCTATCAGCAGCGGCAAGCATCTGCAGAAACTCGCGCGTCGAAATCACCGCGTTTGTTCGCTCATCCGCAGTTGTCATCTACCACCCCGGCCAGGAACTCGTTGGTGACGTCCGAGATTGACTCCACCCCGGCCCCCTCACACCAACATTGCCAAACATAGTCAGCGTTATCCGACCGTCCGGGTTGGCCAACGAGTTGATAGACGCGCCCCGACTGCGTCTTGCCTCGCAATGTGCGATGGTCGAACGCGACAATCGGAGAACTCACGCGGCCACTGAAGTCACGTTCATCCGCTCCGACAAAGTGCCATGTCCCGCCATCGATTTCGAGAACCCTCCACCTGACAATGGAAACCTCGGGTTCGGCGGCTACGGGACCAATCTTCCAAAGTGCCATGGCTCAACTCCTCCCGGCGCGTTTGATGTCGTTCGAACGGTCGTGGTTGCGGCGCGCCACACCAGATGTGTGCCGGAAGTGACTTCGCGTGTTTGCGAACTGCTCGTATGGAAACACGTGCACTCAGTCCCGCACGCCACGCTCGGCAAATCCTTGCACCAACCGTGGCAATGCCGGCGAGACCGGGTGTCGTCTTTCGGCCCGCGATGGGGCGCGTGCCTCCTCAAAAACAGACATAAAAATCGCTGTTTTTATTCTAGCTGAACAACCGGAAATGACAAGGCGAAAGGTCGGCTACCGCTCACGCGAGCGGCGAGGCAGGTGGCGCCTCAACCGCCGCAACGAGGTCTTCGTAGTCGATGAAACGCTCCATACTTGAACTGCCCAGCGCAACCACACACTGGAGAAACTCGGGGAGCGATACCGTTCCGTCTAGAAGATGGGAAGCGAGTGTCCGCTCAGTCAGGTCCGCACCGAGGCGAACCATTCTCTGCGCCAGTTCCTCGACTGTAACTGTTGGGTGCCGAGACAACTCAGCTTCGATAACCGCTCTAGCTCTATCCTCCCAGGTCCCCGGGAACGACGCAGGTTCGAGCCAAAGCCGAGGCATCTTGGCGCGAGTCACGGAAAGTATCTGCAGAAGGAGCCCGAGCTTAATCCTCCCTCTCGATACTCGTGACGCGAGCGACCTCTCACTTTCCTTTACGCCCACGGACGTCAACGCACAAGCAAGTTCTGCATAGCTCACCCCCTTCCGCGCAAGCACGGCGCGCACGACACGCGAGGCCAAACCGGTCCAGGGGGTGTCTGCTTCGCTCACAAGACTCCTTGCTTCTTCGGGCACGCGAACTAAACTAAAATGACAGTAAAAATCGCCGATTAAAACCAAAGCTGCTGCGCCCAATACATCTTGAGCCAGTAGCAACTAGGAAGGCCATCGTCGGGGAGATTGTACTGTGAGAGGGACGCCCTAGGTGCTGCTGGACACACGTTGCCCGCAAGTGCCCACGAGAAAACCTGCCTGCGCATGGCACGCCAAAGCTTATTAGCAAGCGAGCGCAACGCCGCAAAAACAAAAGCTGAGGGGGGAGTGAAAACAAGAAGGGAAAAGCGGAGACACACCACCGCACTTGCGGAGCGTAAAATAGTGCCGTATGATATCAGGTCGGATTATACCGAGAAAACCACATTTGTCAAGCGACTGGCGCCCCCAGGCATCGGTCGACGACTCACCGACGTTCGCACGGAGGCGACGACGATTTAGCGCACAGATAGCCCTTCAAATGAAAACGGAGGCTTTGGGTTGCAGCCCAAGCCTCCGCCCGATGGTGAACCCCTAGAGGCCCCCAACGCTTTCGCGCGCGAATGGTCTCACACCGGGTTCGCCATGTCAACTCCTGCCCGTTCGATTATTCGTCGGCAGGAGGCGCATTGCGCTTTGATTACCGAACTGTGAGACTTCGATGACTACCCATTCAATCGGCGCGACGGCCCTTCTCCCGTCCGACCACGTACGCGCATTGCTTCCCCTGCGCCCGACGCCATGCCTGCCGTCACCAACCGGCGCCTCATACCTACAGGCCTTCAAGACGCGCGCCACCGCGAGCTACTACAGCTGACGGACGGTGACATGGAAATCCAACAAGCGTCCGCGTGGCAGCCAGTCGTGCGCCGCGGACTAGTCGTAGCATCTGCAAGCAGCCTTGAGTCCTACTACAACCAAACGTCGGAATTGCCGGAGTTCGTCCACGCGCCGAGCAAAACAGCCGTAAAAGAGCGGTTGCGGAACAGGCTCGTGCGCAACGACCCAGAGCTATGGAAGGCTAGTCCTGAGGCCAAGGTACAAGCCTTGGTTGATTTCGATAAGGGATACCTGCCGACCGAAGAGGCGTTACGGTTCACGGTTAGCCTCGTAGCGTCCTACGTCGACTGCATGCGTAGCAGAGACATTCATAACCCGCGGTATCGCCGCTATTTCTACTCCTTCAAAGAGGCATTGCAAGGGCGTGGACCTGTGCCAAGCCGCGAGAGTTTGGAGACCCTTACAGGCGTCAGCTACATCTTGGCCGGTAGCGTGCATCAATGCCGTACAACATACATACAGCGACTTCGAAATCTGTTCGGCGAGCCATTTCGTGTCGAGGGCCCGTCGTTAAATGACATCAACGCGGTCTGGTATTTTCCCATCGTGGTCTTGCGGTGGCCTACGTGCGGAACCCTGAAAGGATTGCTCGAGCAATTTCGAGACCGGTTGGTGTCCGAACTCAAAGACCCTGCCGACACAGGACCGATTCTGAAACGAGTGCGTGGAAGGAATGCTCCGTCCGCTTTAATTGCAGCGTCCGTACTACTGAACGTTGGAATGCTTGTCGTCGATGGTGCCCTGGCAGAGAGCCTCGGAGGAGAACTCCGCGACATCCTCGCGTTCCTCGGTGACCTCCAGAGCTATGCCAATATCCCCGTGCTGCTCTCCTGCAGCGACGCATTTCTGAATGGGGCCGAAAAACTCGGGAGCAAGGTCGAAAACGTGCTTCGAGGTCGAATGCTGGTATTCGAGCCACTCGCACGCCCCGCTGCAGGCGCGAGCAAGCGCGGGCTCTGGCATCAACACAATCAATGGCTTTGGTCAGCCGGACTTCTGCCTCCGATGCTTGAGATGCCGTGCAACCTGCCGTCCTGGACATGGGAAATCTGTCTCGGCCGAGTCGACTGGCTGGTCGACGGCTTTCGCGCGCTCCACGAGCGTTTAGCCTGGGAGCCCAGTCTGCTGATAAATGGCGGCCCATCGCGCGATGTCGTCGTGGAGGCGTTCAAGCTTCGGCTTCGTATTTTGACGGCCCCCCGCAGTTTCATCGAAGAGTACGACAACAAGTCCAAGTTCTTGCAGCGAAAGGACCTCCTGCAGCACGTCGACTATCTCCCATTTAACGACATTGCCGAACTATTGGACGTACGCCACCGGCCTGCACGACTGGGAGTGGAATATGCATGAACCGCGTGATTCGCTCGTGCTCGTGACGCCGTTTCCCGACGGCGAAACTGTAAATTCGTTGCTAAGTCGGCTCGCAGATTTTCGCAACGACTGCTCCCTGAGAGCGATGAGTAGGCAACTGCTAGCCCGAGGTGCAGGCCTCGATGATATGCCGAGCCGACTAGACACTTTTTACACCCGTATAGGGCATCTCTTTGGAGACAGAAAAGTGTTGGAGGAGAGGCACACGCTACTTCAGTACGGGCTCCTCGGCCTGCCACCGGAAAAGCACGCGATGCAACGCGCTCGACTTTGGTCGCAATGCTCGGGACCGATTCGTCTCGCACGCCTTCCCGTTATGCTTGCGCCGTCAAACGGACCGCGTCTGATGTGCCCAGAGTGCGCAGAAGAAGCACTCGAGCAATACGGATTCACCTTCGCCCATCGCCGCAACGCTGCTCCTTTTGTCCATACTTGCCCGCTCCACTTTTGCGAGATGCGGCCCACAGCTGGACAGGAGTTGTTGCTTGACGAACTTTGCCGGCTACACAGCACGCGGCGTCAGTTTCGAGACACTGTCGAATTTGCTATCCGGTCAACGTTGTGCGTCGAGAATTCAAATTCCATCTCCCGTTACAGCAAAGCCGCCGTCATCTCCAGCCTGCGTCAATCCCAATGGCTAAACGAAAACGGCCGCGTACGGATTACGGAACTTGTCGAGACATTCATATCGTTTTTCCGTAACCGTTTCGACGACCGCCGGCTCGAGGCGTTGGTATCGAGCGACGGACACGTAGGGGTTGCGCTCCGTGCGTTGATGCGCGACGACCATGCCTTGCATACGGTCTGGTGCATCTTGTTCGCCTGGTTCGCCGAGTATTGCGAATGCCGTCGCACGCAAAGCGTGCTCGCCCCGGAGCCCGATGGAAAACCCCGGACGGAACAGCCAGACACGATACCTGACGCACTATCCAGCCCAGGACTACACCGGCGGAGTGTGAGCCGAGATGTCTGCGCGTGCGAGCCGGCGTACCGCAAAGGCCCCCTCCTTTCAATACCCCCCACGCCCTACCCACCGACGCCAGAGAGGCTCATGAAATTGCGTCGTGATATTCCTGCACGGTCGAACTACCGAAAACCGCAGCTGAAGTCTGGCCATATGGCGCCGAGACAACGTCGGTCGGAGGAGTTGCTGACCGTACTCTGCCATGCAGCCATTAGAGCAGCGGACCACCTCGATTCTCGTGCCTGTCCGCCAACTCGGCGGAGCCGCTACCGACTGCGCTCGATGTTGGGCATCAGTGAGTACGCGCTCAATTCTTTGCTACCGGCATCGGTCTTAGAGGCATTCACGCAAACTCGAGATGAGTATATCTCCCAACGCATTCGATGGGCTGCCGACCATGGAGCCCCGGCCAACTCTCAGGAGTGGTACGTAGCACGCGTTGCGCGACTTCGGCAGGAAACACTGAAAAACTGGACGCATGGTCGACGAAAACGAGAGCAGAAAAGGTAAATGAAAAAGGTAACTGTACTGGCAGCATCTAGTATCAAAGAAGAGGAAGACTTCACAGGTTTCGTTGTGAGGCAGTGCGAATTGAGCAATGTTGACAATCATCGTGGTCTGATGTCCCTGCTCGGGAAACAAGCGCACCGACCAGCGTTCTTGCATCCATCTCGCATTGAAGACATTTCGGCTCTGTTCCCGAGCCTACTGCCGGACTGGGAGCGCATAGTCATGAAACACACCAGATACCCGCTCTATAGCGCGTTCCTCAATCGAGCAAACAAAAAGCGACTGCTGCTACATCACCGAAGCGGACAAGATACTTCGGCACATCGCCTCATCGGAATGAACCGATTACCTCTTCGAGGCCGCCTCGGCATCTGCCTCAGTTGCGTCGAGTCGGACCTCGAGCTGCACGGCTTCGCAACGTGGCATCGCGCGCATCTCATGCCATCCATATTCTACTGTCCAACGCATGCCGAACCGCTGTTCACCTTCTGTCAACATTGCGAGCTCGGGCATCGACGAGCACGTCGAACCTGGTTTCCCAGGCCCGATTGTTTGTGCGGGAAACCGCTCAGACAAATCGCCTCGTTGGCGAGCAGCGAAAGCGTAGCCGCTGCCATTGCCATTTCGAAGATGGCAGATGACGTACTTCGGGGTCAAATCGACACATCGATATTCGCGGAGAATGTCGCCCCAGTCATTCGAGCGCAACTGCAGCGAAACATCGACGCCGGATTACGTGACTACATCCGACGAGCAACAGAGTATTTAGAAATCCGCCTTGGACCGGAATTATGTTCGTCGCTCGACTTCAGCGCATATACGTTAAAGCGGGCCATTGGAATAAAAACGTCCGACGGGCCGCTGACCAATCCTATTCAGAATATCGCAACAATATGGAGCGTATTTAAGGGATGGCCAACCTTCCTCCGCGAGGTACAGGCTCGTCATGGAGACCACGAAAAATACGACGCAAACACCAGACCAGCACCAATTCGTATCCGCGTGAACGTCAAGAGAGATAGGCGTGCCGAATCGCTTCATCAAATCGGCAGCATGAGCGCCGCCGAACTGGCGGCATACCGGGCGCGCAATCGAGAGCAAATTCTTGCGCTGATTTCCGGTAGACCAAGTCTTTCGCGCTCGAGCCTCTCGAAATCCCCTGGTGGCGGAAAGTTACATTTCTTCGCAACTCAGTTTGACGCCCCCTGGTTCGACGAAGCACTGCCTAGTCGACGGAACGGCTTTCAGTCACCAATGGACCGCCAATGTGTGCAAACGGCGAGCCGAGAAGCGGCCTCACTCGTGCTCTGTCGTTACGAGCAAACCGTACGACAGAATCCTGAGCGCTTCATTACGCGCGCCTTCCTGCTGACCGGCACTGCGAATGAAAGCATATATAAGCGCCGCTGGAAACAGCCCGAACTCGAAGGCATGTTGGCCCGATGTGTAGACACCTTCGAAACATGGTCACGGCGCCAAATTACTAACGTCTGCTCATCGGCACGAAAATTCGACCCGCAGTCAAAATGGGCCGCGCCCGAGACCTTCGAAGGACTGAGTCGAAGACATCTAAGTCAGCGCCTCTATGGAGCACGGATATGGCTAAAAAAGCATCAAGGTTGATTGGGGACTGTTCCCATCTCTCGTTCTCTCGAGCGAAAGGCGCACAGTTGCGCGGCATGGCCATCGCAACCGGCGTGCGAGAGACTGAGTGGCATCCGTGGTCCGGTCACGTCCCCTTACCCAAGGTTATCGACAGTGACTTGCCGGGTCGCGATGACGATGCGTCGGGCGGTGGTGGCCTTCGACTCCGAACCCTGAAGGGCTTTCCGGTGCTTCAATGGCCAATTGTTCTTCCAGAGCGTGACCCGCGCGGAATTCTTAGCGCGGACAACTTCGACTGCTGGAAAAAGGCAAGCGCAAGTCGGATTGGAATAGCCGGATATCACTACAGTTTCAAAGCCGGGGGGGCGGTCGCATGCCATTCGAGTCTAGAGGCTCGACTTCTAGCTTACTTTGAGATGTGTCCCTTCGTCGTGGAGATTCGAACACAGTATCCACAATGGAATCGCGAATCATTCATCGCATACTGCAACGCCGGCGAGCCGTTCCCTCGCAGAGAGCTAGCTACTATCGACTTTATGCTAACGCTTCAAATTCCAGGAATCCGGCATCGAATCTATCACGGTGTTTCCGCTAAGCCCGACGCGCAAGTTGAACTGAAGAGCGTCCGCGCTAGGCACAAGCGCGAAGCGGCTGGCCAGTGGGAATGGGGCTCCACGCATGAGGTCATGACTGAGACGACGGTTACGGACGTCGAATATCAGAGCTACCGCCGCATGTTCGAGCATATGAAGTATGCGGAGGCCGAAGAAATCACGGCTCTGGCAGCGAGCGCCCAAGAACTCTCGACTTCGCTCCTGTCGACACAAGCTCGAGGTGATGCTGCGCGGGTCGTCAGCATGGTTGGAAAGCGTTTCGGATGGGACAGAAAAAAATCGTTTCGATTGCTGGCGATTGCATTGTTCCTTGGTTATCTGAGATGGGATGTTGAACACCTATACGCCAGCAATCATCCCCTTTGCTTCATCAGGCCATAGCCTGGCTTCTTGAAAAACTCGCAGGTGACTAATCATGAATGATACGCACTCCGATACATATCATGCAAAGATATTTCCGAAATTCTGCAACTTGGCAGAGGTCGTTGGCAGAGGCAAACAACTTATTTTTCGATACCTTGGCCAAGACGACGAGTACGTGTATCTCGTCGAAATCGGGTCTACTACAAACGGAATCGTAAAACTTAACCCCAACCCTAGCAACAAGAAGTATCGGTCAAAGAGACCCGTAACCGAGGTTCGCAGCCTGGTGACTCGCGAACGAATCAAGCGAATCGCCGAACGAGGCGTGCCAGCAGCGATGACGATGCTCTCACCCGATGAGGCAGTCAAAAGGTCGCTGGCTGAAAAAAGGAAGGTCGTCGACTACATCACCCGCGTCTACGGCGATGAGACATTCATGCGGCCCAAAATGTATGCAAATGCGATATCAGACGCAGTCAAGATTTTCGGACTAGATGCGAAGACTGTCCGTAAATACTATGAGCGTCACCTGTTCTATGGAGAGCAAGAGTTTGCCTTGGCAGACCACAATTGGGAAAAGGGGGCGCCCGGCGTTTCACGGCACGGAGCGAAGCACGCTGACGGAACACTTATCGAGTCTGGACGGAAGACCTACGCGCAGACGCTCGACCGCTCAAGCAAATTCCGGCGGAAGATGTTTCCGGAAAGACTGCGAATGAGCCTGACAAAATTCATCCGCGCCAATGCTCACGAACCCGGCGCCACAGCTACCGCACTCGTTCGACGCTTTTATCGCGGATTACGAGGCTACAACCGTGCAGCCGATGGCAGTATACAGAGCTCTCCCGTCGACCCAAGGAACCTACCACCGGAGGCGAACGCCGTACGTATAGCAACGCCAATCCTAAAAGAGGAACGCGCTCGCCTGGCTGTACTCAAAGACTCCGCACGTGGGAAGGGCTACTCCGCACAAATTGCGAATGGCGACTTCAACGTGGTCGATATCGATGGCACTGTCGCGGATTGCTTCTTGCGGTACGGCGATTCGAGGATTGAAATCGATGGAGTCTTGAAGCCCACTGTTCTGTTAGCAATTGACCGCTCCAGCAGGGCGATAATTGGGTGGTATGTGACCTATCGCATGGAGAATGCCGACGCGTACCTGGCCTGCGTCTTCAGTGCCTGTACGGACAAAGAGGCCGAACTGGCGAGGTGGCAAGTATCGCATCTAGATGGAATGGTCTATGGATGTCCGAGTGCGATATTCGTGGACCGAGGACCTGGAATCTCGGAGAAGGTGCGAAACGCCGTGGTCACTGGAATGAGGATGCGGCAATTGATGGCGGCGCCTGGCAGCCCGCAATCGAAGGGCGATGTCGAGCAGGCGATGGATTTTTTCCAGGAGGAAGTCGCCAGAATCTCCGGCTCGACGTACGGTGAGCCGGTAAAGGGAAAGGGGCCTGATAAGGACGCTACCAGGAAACGGAATCGGACGAAACTGAAACGAGCGCCGGGCACTGCTACCCTCACACTGGCGGAGTTCATGAAGGCGCTTCTCACTGCCATAAGCAAACACAACTTGACCGCGGATGTGACAAGACTACGGACCGACCTCATGCTGGAAGGCAATGTGCCTCCCGTGCCGAAGCAAATGTTTCTTTTTAACCAGGCAATGCGTGACGGCGACGCGGCCTGGGATATGACGGAAGAGGAAGTGATACGTCGACTTGCCAAACCATTCTATGGGCGTGAAGCGCCGGGCGGAATCATCACCTTCGGGAACATGAGCTTTACCTCAGATGAGCTTCGTAAGAGCGCCATTGCATTCGAAGCCTATAACAATGGACGTACCCTGACCATCAATGGCTTCGAACTGTTCACTTCCGATTTGCATGCGCTCTGGGACGACGACGGTCATTTGGTAGAACTTCAAGGGACACCATTGACGAAGAAAAGGTACGGCCTCACCTACCCTGACATATGTGACTACATCTCAATGCGGGGCGTGTCAGACCTTGCCAAGGAACGGGACAAGCATCGTAAACATCCAACAGCAGAACAAGCTGTCAAACGCGACCGAGTCTCGCAATCCATGCAGAAACAAATGGAGGCAGCTGAGGGAGTGAAGCGCACCGTCAACAATCGAAACGTTCGCAAAGCTGCGGTGGAAGAGTCCGGCGCTGCTGATACGCGTGCCCTGCTGGGCGTTGTTCGCGGCGCGCTGACAGTGGCCCCGACACCGAGCCAAACCGTACGCGTTGAGGGGGCGATTTTCGTAGACGACGAGCAAGAACTCGACATCGATTTCTAACGATTTCGCGGCTCGGGGGACCGGGGCGAGCAACTTCCATCTCACGTAGCGCGAAGCCGCCAAGATTACGTGCGGTGGACACGAAGCGTCCCGCGGGACGCTTTCATTTTTTTGAGCGCGACGACACGAATTTTTGCGACGTTGAGGGTTAACTGGAACCAAATTTCGCGGTTGGTTCGCCATTGGCTCCGAACGAGCGTAACCTGTAGTATCAAGCGTACGCTTACATTCGGCAAAACGCGCACGTCGCCTTACGGCCGCCAACCGGAATTCCGGTCCGGCATGCACCTTGTCAACATTAAAGTATTTCGCGTCGCGACGTCCCTATTCCCTTGCAGCAAGCCCTCGCTCGATGAATCCGGCTAGCGCTCAGCGTTGCAACCACGAAGGTAGCCGGGAAGAGGGGCTTAGATTTTCCTGAGCCTGAAAGCACCACGCTTCTGCCGAACGATGCGCTCGTAAAAACTGACCGCGTCGCCAACTTCCAAGTCCAGATTCGCCACGTCATCATTGTCCTTGTGGAAAAACACCGAACTCCCATCGTTCTTCTCGATGGCACCGTAAGTGCGCGCGTCATTCCACCACTTTACGCGACCTTCCTGTCTCAGGAGAAGGTCCTGCCCCGTAAGGATGTGGCGGATGATGCGTTCAGCGTCACGGAAATCGAGAGCAAAAAACTCCCGGTCGGCCCTGATGCGATATGGCTGAAGTGCGTCGTGAACTGCTCTTTCACCTGCCTGCGCGTCGACAACCTCAAAGACGGCCCGTGCACCCAGTGGATACAGCACACCTGTCCCGCCATTAATTTCTTTGGCACGTTGCTCGACCGTGCGTGTAGTGAAGCCGACCTTAAGCACGTCCTTGTCTTCCCTTGTCGAAAGGACGTACACAAATCCAGCTCCGATGGACCGTTCTGCGCTCCCATCAAACGCATCCAAGAGCGCGAAAAATCCCAAATCAGTGAGACGGCGCACGCATAACTCTCGCTTCGCAATATTACCTTCCTTGTCCACGTTCGCGTATTCGGTGAGCGCCTGAGCGATGGCTTTACAGATGTCTCTCGGCGGATATCCGAGCATCGCATGAACAGTGCTCCAGTCCCACTGGTCCTGTCGCACACAGCGATTGAAAAGGCCTTTTACTTCCCCGAGTGCCGTGCGCTCGATATCAGTAAGGCGGCGACAGACAAACCCTCGAAGGGTTTCCATAGCCTGCACCGCGGTCGTGTACTTCGCCCTCGTCGCGGGCTTGAGCGGTGCCATGCCGAAAGGCCATTTAGCTATTTTCATGTCAAAAGAAAGCTTCTGATTGGTGTCGGTCGCCGAGAAACAGATGCCTTGTCTCGGCCGTCACCGCTTTGTTCTTTCGACACCCGCAACGCCTCCTCCAGGCCGCGTAATGCCGACATCACTCGGGCGTACAGCATCACTGGCAGCACGACCCACGAGGCTATTCCCATCGAACGGATTTCCCGCACGTAGAGCAGTGCTTGGCACTTCGTCCCAGGGGTCCATTGCAGAAGCTGCACGTGTAGACGGGGTCACCCTCAAACGTTATACGTCCAGTCACCCTTGGTCGGGATGCGTTGAACGGTGGAGCTTCACTATCCTGCGGTTGCGGTTGCGGTTGCGGTTGCGGTTGCGGTGCGCATTGTTTGCACGTCTTCGTCGATGCCGACCAGCAATTCGATTTGCACACAAGTTTCCCGCAATGTGCACAGCGGTGCCGAGGCGAATGGGGCGTGCAGCCGCATCTCTCACAGCGCTCTTTCATCGGACCCTCCGTCAGAATTCTTGCGTGGATTTTGCCAGTCTCCTCGCTGCCGGGAGCAGCCTCAGCACAGACATCGAAGCGTCTCCGTGCAACGGCATTCCAGAACCCGACCGCTCAGATTTAGGCCGATGACTGTGCCGGCGACGACTCTTCGTCGACCAATTCTTCGCGGTCTCCATTCCATTCCCGGTACTCAACTAGCGCCGGCACCCGCTCAATAGCTCCCAGGGGCTCAATGTCAAGCGCATACATGCGGGCCAGCAGGTCGTTGAGCACTTCTTCCCTGCGCATCGACCAGGTCGAAGCAAAGCAGCGCCAGAAGACCCAACCGGCGCGCTCAAGCACCCGCTGCCGATTCATATCCGCTTGCCATCGGTCGGGACCATGAAACTCATCGCCATCCAATTCGATGGCAAGTCGCGCGTCGTTCGCCCCCTCAACCACCATATCGATGCGAAACGCGCCCGCCTTCACCTGTGGAATGACACGGTAGCCCCGGTTCACCAGCTCCGCGTACACCTGGCGCTCAAACCCCGACTCGCACAGGTCGATGAGGCTTTTTTCCTCCTCGCCGTTGCCCTGCTGGTCGATTGGCATCGAGAAATGCTGTAACAGGCCTGCGCGCAGGTCCTTCCCTGATGCCGACAGCTCCGAGAGTTTCACCGAGCGCACGAGATACATGCGGTCCTGCGCGCGGCTCGCCGCTACGTTGAACCGCTGCTCTGACGACTGGTCCGAGAGCGCGCGCGTACCGGACGAGTCGATGACAAGCGACAGGAAGATGATATGGCGCTCAGCACCCTGGAATGTCCGAGCATCGCCGCAGGCGAACTTGCGCCGATGCAGTTCAGCCGCGTCACAACGCTCGCGTACGAGGGTGTCGATGAACTTGCCTTGCTCTGGTCCGAGCAGCGTGACCACGCCCAGCGTGCGATGCTCGAACTGTGGGTTGGCGAGGATGGCCTGAATTTCGGCCACAATCGCCTCGGCCTCCGCGCGGTTGATGTCCCTCTTGTCGCGCACGCCGTGCGGCACATAGATGTCGACCAGCGGTGGGTCAATCCTCTGCGACATTTTGGGAATGCGCAGTGGCTGGATGAAATCCTTGTAGAAGTGCTTGTTGCTGTACGCGATGATGGGCGGGACGCACCGGAAGTGCTCACGCAGCATGACCTTTTGCGCGGCGAACACCGTCGACGCAATATC
This sequence comes from Burkholderia sp. AU16482, assembly GCF_002223285.1. Lineage (NCBI taxonomy): Bacteria > Pseudomonadati > Pseudomonadota > Betaproteobacteria > Burkholderiales > Burkholderiaceae > Burkholderia > Burkholderia sp. AU16482. The sequence goes on along the minus strand of NZ_NKEY01000006.1, from coordinate 70,398 downwards.
GTAGAGCGACTTCTCCGGCGTCAGCACGGGCGCATGGGGCTGGTCAGCAAGGAAACGGTCCTTCAGCTCCTGGATACGAACGGCCGAGATGAAGCCGCCATCCGGCGACACCTGGCGGTCGTCACCAACCACCAGAATCTTTTTGCCGCGCAGGACTGCCGGCAACGCCCACAGGTCAGACTGCGACGCCTCGTCGACGATGACAAGGTCGAAAGCACCGAGGTTCGCCGGAAGCGTTTCCGACACCTTGGCGTGGCTCATCACCCAGCACGGCACGGCGTCCTGTGCATCGTGCATCGCCTTCTGCGCGTCGCGGCGGTGCCGAACCGCATTGGGGCCGGTGCCGGCGCCGATGCGGCGAATTGCAGTTCGGTATGTCTCGAGCGCCGACAGCACCTTCGGCGTCGCATTCATCTTGGTCGATAGCCATGCCGACTTCGACACCATGCTCGAGTAAAGGCGGGAGAGCCCCGACTCGACATCCCGGCGCTGGGCCGCGAGTTCAAGCAGTTCCTGTCGCGCTTCGATGCTTTCCAGGTAGTCGCGCACACGCGCCCAGTTCCACGCTTCGCGCCAGCTTGCGGGCCACGTAACGTCCTCACCAGCGGCGGGCACCGGGACGCTGCGCAGTCGCGCGGCGAGGCGCACAGCGCCAGCAGTCTCAATCTTTTTACTGAGCGTGCGGACCGCTTCGAGTTCGTTGAAAAGTCCTTCGATGCGCCGCAGTTCCGCAACCAGCTCGGCGTAGTCGGCCGCCGCTTTCTCTGCCGGCAACGCTGGCTCACCCAGACAGTTCTCCGCAAAATCGCGCAGCTGCTCCGCCACCGGCCCGCGGGTGCCCGCGAGCTTCTCGCGCAGGATGCTCAGGTTCGTCATCGCCTGCGCCAGCTCAACACGGCTCAGGTGCTGGCGCAGATAGTCCCGAACGCGCGAAAGCTGCTCCGAACCACCTCGAAGGTCATCCACTGGCGGTACTGCAAACACCTTGTCGGCGACCGCGGTTAGATGGACGTCGTGGTTCGTCGCGAAAGCATGTGCCTTGCGCGCGGCGATGGTGACCCGCTCAATATGACGCAACTGCGTGACGCTCGGTGTGAGTCTAGGGACGACCAGGACATCGGCGAACTCGTTCCAGCGCGCACAGAAAGATGCAACTTTCTCGTGCAGGTTCACGTACGAGAGCACATGCTGCCAGTCGGCTTCGTTCTTCGGCCCGATTCCGGCAATACGAATTGCTGCCACCATTTCCTTGGCATCGCCCGCGCCCATCGCGAACATGCCGAAGGGCTTGCCAGTCTTTGCCGCGCGCTCAAGCGCCTCTTTTACCTTCGGTGAGCCAAGCGCGGCCTCGTCGATTTTGACCGGGCGCTGCATGAACGCCGAGCGCGCCTCCATCAGCTGGTCGGATTCCCCAAAAAGCGCTTCCAGGGCCATGCGTTCAGTCGCGTGGTCGGCGCGGCGGCATTTGCGCCTTAGGTCAAACGGCCATGTCTCTTCGGTTTCTTCAATCTCGATGGCGAGCGTGACGGCCGCGTCGACCTTGGCGAGCATGTCGCGCACATGCTCGTAAACATCGTCAGTTGTGGCCCTCAACGGAATGAGCGTGCCCTTCGCCTCTGCCTCCTTGAGGCTCGCGATATTCACCATGACCGTATGCAGCCGGCGGACATCATCCACGGTCAGGAGCGCGGCACTCGCCGGCAGATGCGACGAAACATATCCAATGTCGGTGCCGAGGTTGCGCCGCGCCTCGCGCAATGCACTGACCTCCTCGGCAACCAGCGGCGGCGCATTCTCGGGAGCAAGCGAGAGCGAATCGTCGAACCAGGAGAACGTCTTCCCGCCTTCGATAACGAAGTCCGCCATCTTCTGGGCACGCATCACGACGCCATCCACCTCCACATCGGATAGTTGCGTCATCGCGATTTCGTCGATGCGGCGGTCGATGCGCTGCATGGTGGTATGCGCACGGTCGATGGCGGAGAGGTCTGCCTGAATCTGGGAAGCGACCACATCCGGGTTCATCTGGCTAACATGGTGAATGATGGCCTCGATACTCGCCTGAAACTGCTGCATGCCCTGCCGGTCACCCGAAAGCAATGCCACGGTCAGCGGCCGCACTTCCTCGGGAATCTTCTCCTGCAGCAGTTCGAGAGCTTTCTCGCCCTTGGACGTCACCAGAATCTTCTTTCCGTTCGCTAGGTAGTGGCAGATGATATTGGCAATGGTGTGTGTCTTTCCGGTCCCGGGCGGGCCCTGCACCGCTACGCCATCGGAGCGCTCGAGTTGCTCGACGATGGTGACCTGCTCGTGGTTGTAGGGCAGCGGAAAATAAAGTTCTCGCGTCTTGCCCGAACCACTGGATGGTGTACCCGCGAGGCCGCGGAACGAGACGGCTTCATAGCTGACCTTCTCATCCGCGGGCGGTGTGACCAGTGCGAGCGGGCCTTCCGGAATCTCGGCTCCGTCTTTCAGGCACGCTTTGAGCCGCTCGATGTCCTCGTGCAGGAAGTTGTTCGACCGGGGCCTCGAGTAGAGCACCCATAGGTCCGTAACGAGCAGCGACGGACCAGCCGGAGGGAGCCCCACCTGCCCTTCAATGTATCTGCCGTTGCGGTCGATATTCCCTGCAACGCTTCTCAGAGCATGCTCATAGGTCCCCGGGTCGAATGGATTGGGCGGGCGCTCCGCCGACCGCTCGAGCTCCTCCTTGGCCGCACGCTCGACTGCTGCAGCACTTTGCAGCTGACAAGCGGAAAACGCATCGAACTCGATGCGCGGGCCAACCGCGCGGGGCCGGACCTCAATCGCGAGGGTCCGGTCATCGATGGCCAGTTCGAGCGACTGCGTGAGCACCGGATACTGGTAGTCGAAGTCGACCTTCTTCGTGCGTTCCTCAAAGCTCATCTTCCAGGACGCGACACCAATGCCGCACACGAACTCCTGCGGCTTGGCCGTGTCTTCAAGCTCCAGCTGCTGCTTGAGGGAGAACAGTTCACCATAAAGTCGGATAGCCTGCCACCGCGGCTTTTCTGCCTCGGCCCATATCTGCCAGAGCCTGGTGTAACGCTCCAGCTCCGCCTGAACAGACTCTTTCTCGCTGTCTGCAAGCCGCTGCGACGCCAGCTCAGGCTCACCTTCCGTCAAGACAACAATACGCCGCTCCAGCGCCGCTTCATTGATACGCGGAAGTTTTCCGGTCGGGTTGGAGTCGACGACAAACAGTTCCTTCTGTTCGGGCGGAACCGCGGGCGGATTCTGGGCCTCAAGTCGCTCAACGCGGAGCCAGATATGGTCGCCTTCGACCTTGATGTCGAGGTCTACGCCCGGCAACCCTCGTAGGTCTCCACTCGTGCGAAGGAATCCATCGGTGCCAGAAAGCCTGAACCCTCGCGGGTCGATATCTTTTGACTGCTCGATGACGTAGTCAAGCAGCTTGGTAAGCAAGCCAGAAGCACTCATTTAACCCTCGGATTCGATGCGAGTCACGCGCGGCGGCACGACGAGCCCAAGCTTTCGACAGTGGTCAAGGATAAGCGTCTCGAGCAGGTTCGTCTGACTGCGGTTTTCGTATTCCGCGGCTTCTTGGAGCAGGCGTTTGAGGTCCGGCCGAACACGCACATTGATGGTCTCGGTTTTACCAGCGGGCATATTTTCCCCGTCGATTGTGTAACGCAGAATACGTTACACAATCGCCTTGTTTACGGCAACCGCGATTTCCAACTGAAACGCGAGTAGCGCATGCCCCATATCCGCGGGGTCTTTTCGCTCGGCATCGCGCTGCTAGCTGACGACGGTCAGCAGCCGGATGCCGCGCACGGAGCCCGCCAGTAGCACCGCTCGACCTGGGTCCAGCCGAGCGCGTGCAGTATTGGCGGTGCGAATTGCACACCTAGACGAAAGCCCGCCCGGCAGCGGGCCCTGTCAGGGGGAGCCGAGATAGTGTGGGTCTGCGTATCTCGCCCACCAGCATCGTGCTAGGGTTGCGTCATCCTTTGCGGGGATACGGAGACGCAAATGACAAGAACGATGCCGGTCATCATGCTGGCCGGCGCCAGCACATTGGTGCACGCGCAATGGAGCGGTGAGGCGCAGACGGTCCTACCGGTTTCGCGCAAGCGCGCAATAGCCGGCCGCCGTCGATGACAATGCGGCCTATCCGGCGCGAAGCCGGACCAGCCGGGTCGTGAAATTACGGGGACGGAATCATGGAAGCTAAGCCAATCGCAAAAGCTGTTGTTACGCTGATAGCGGTAATGTTAGTGGTTGGACTCGCCCGCCATGCGATTGATTCGCTGCGTGGCACGCCAGTCCCTACGGCGGCGCCGGACAACGCTCAACAGGAGGTGCAAAAACAAAAGAATATCGGAGCCGCGAAGCAAGCCGAGGCCGCGGCGAGTGCTGAACAGCTTGCCGTGCTCGGCGTAGTGGGTAAAACCTATGATGCGATGCGGGACCAGCAATCGATGACGGTGTCAAGCGTCGGCGTGATTCACACCGCGAAGGTCGTGACAGCGTGCATGGAATATGCGTCCCGGAATGGTTTTGGCGGCATGAATCGCGGACACGCCACTTGGCAATTGAAGCAAGGCGGCACCTTCAATTTCGCCGCTGATAACGCATCGAGCTGGAACCGGGACTGTGCTCACAAGGATTATGTTGATTACACCGACCTGGGCCGGTCACTGTTGAAGAAAATGAAAGACCACAATGCCCAGTAACGCGGCTGGAGAGGCTCCGCTCGAAGATAAGCAACGGGCTGCTCGCTAGGTGGACCGGTTCTCTCACCATCGGCGCCAACGGGCCCGCTCAGACACGCAGCAGCCGGCCATCTTCGATGATGGTGCCGACCGCCTTCAGGCAACCGACGCATGCATGCGGTTCGTAGAGCCGTTCCCCTGCCTCGCTTCGCATGATGCCAGAGTTATCAGCTAAACTCGCGCGCTGGTTCGTATATGAACAGTGCCAACCCGGTCCTAATTTATTTTTTTACGTTGCTCTTCAAATAGCAGTTCTCGTGCCGATACAAGCAATACACGACCAACATTCATCGAGCGAGGAAATTTGATGGAAATCCGCTTTTCGGCTAAACAAGTCCTTCTGGCAGTTGCCGTTTGCTCCACCCTGATGGCAGCTACATCGGCTGCCTCGGCATCCGAGTGGTACGTGTATCCGAGTTCACAATATGGTCACCTGCTCGCCGAAAAGGCCCAGATGGTGAAGAGCGGCGACACGGTGAAATTCTGGTCGGTGCAGCTTCCGCTGCGCGGAAAATCCGGGCAGCCGGTCTACACGAAGACCGTGTACGCAATCAACTGCGGTCAGCGTACCTACAGCATCCTGCAGAACACGGCGTATGACGCAAATGAAAGCGGCATCGATATTCCCGTAGCTCAGGCGTCGCGCGAGATTGAGCCTGACTCGAAAGAGGACGCGCTCGCTGGGTTTGCATGTGGGCCGAAGTCTAACGCGTGGGAATCCGTCAACAACGTTGCTGAATTCCTGCATGCGCGAGCGCACCTCGCGAAGCAGGGCCTGACGGACTAATTGAAGCAAGAGGCCAACCTCTCGACGTCGAACGGCCACCAGCGCTTCCACCGGTGGCCGACGAGCCGTGGACCGACTGCTCATTTGTTTCACGCCTGTGCACCGGCATCATCGACTGCGCGCCGCGAAAAACATATTTGGAAAAGCGCCCCTATCAAGAAAGTTGCAGCGAGCGAGAACCTAGGCGATGCCGGTGACGCTGAACGCTGACGTCGGAACCGAACAGAAAAGCGCGTTCATTGATTCGGTTCATACAGCAGTTCGAATCTGACACGCTTGAATCGATAGCACGATTTCACGAAGACGACCCGACTCATGCGCTCGGTATATTGAAATGCGTACCGAAAGCGTATCATGGGTAGCTGGTCACGCAACCTCAGCAGCCTCGGAGCCTCGTCGGTCCTCTAACTTGAGGCAGGCCGCCTCGACAATCTCAGGCGAAAAGTGTTCCGGATTTCGCCGCACAACTGCTTCGAAGGTGTAGTCGCCCAATCCGAGAGAATGCAGCAGCTCAAAGCCCTGGCCCTCGGGTTTCTGCACCATGAATGCGACAGCGCCAAGTTCGCCCCGATGGTCGATAACCTTGCGCGTATTGCCCGCCCTCAGACGTTTTCCGTGCTTCACGAAAAGAGCTTCTTCCTGCGCGTAGACGACGCTCCAAATGTCTCGACGCAATTCCGAGTCGAGATTCAGCACGCCCACCTGCAACTCAACTGAGCGTTGACGTGCCGCACGCACAAGATGCGGATGTTTAGCGCCGACGTTTCTCGCAAATTTCGCGCAGTCATCGCGAGATTTCAGATACGATATGCGTTTGCGGTCCTCTGAGTTTAGGTTCTCAAAACTGTCCATCAGGTTATCTCCTCGCGCTTACCAACTGATTACGACCGTTTAGGCGCCGCACACTTTAGCTCTGCGGCGACTCCATCCACTGATGGCATCCTTGAGCCGCACCGCGCCTGCCAACGTAGTTGACTCCGCGACTCCTCGAGGTCGGCGTCGAAGTCCAACACATTGGTTCTATCAAAGTGGCGCAGCGCGTTGGTTAGCCGGTTCTCGGCATCCGTGAAGCTCCCTTGCCCTGCAATTTGCCATGCAGTACATGTGTGCGCCAGGTCGGTCATCTTGAATATCCAGTCCAGGACCGCCTGCTTGCCAGCAGACCTCTTATCGCAACCGCGACCAAGTTCTGTCTCTACTCGTAATATCGGCCAGCGGTGCGTTGACTTTAATGTGGACGCTTCGGAATATCGTTTTGAGCACCGCGCAACACGCGGGACATCACAGGAAGTGTACGCCGATGACATCAGCGAAGGTGATGTCACCTTGCGCTTCAACCAGCTGAAGGGCATCGCTTCAATCCGCGACTCGCCGTATCACGCGTGAGATGCTTTACCGATACGTGAGTTCTGCTGGACGCCGTTCGCGGCGCGCTGGCGGTAGCTCTAGCACCGACTCAAATCCGTAAGCGTAGAGCAAGCGATTTCCGTAGAAGGCGAGCAAGAACTCGACATCGATTTCTCTAGCGAATTCGCGGCCTGCCTAGGGCAATCGAGTCGAGTAATTTCCGTCTCACGTAGCGCGAAACCGCGCCCAGCAAGAATTCCGCCGTACAGAAAGCGTCCCGCGGGACGCTTTCATTTTTTTGGAGCGCGATGGTGCGAATTTTTGCGACGTTGGGGGTCAACTGGACCAAAATTCCACTGCAGCTTTCTCGCAAAACCCAGTCGGACAAGGTCTTGGCCACGGTGAAAAGCGTCCTACGGGATGCTTTCTTTGTTGGCGAACACGATAAAGCCACGACGCGCATGCATCGTCTAATGGCCGCTCTTCGACCCATGTCCGGCGGCCGCCGCCCCCACCCGAACGAAATGATGCTCGACCCTCGTCCGGAGCACGCCATCGAGCGCCGCAAGCCGTTCACGCAGCCGAACCGCTTGCCCTTCCGTCATCTCGCCGAGCACGATCTTTTGTTCGAGCACGTCGCCACAGCGGGTGATGGCCCACCGGTCGACCGTCGCCGTTTCGCCTTCGAGTACGGCAGCCGCGGTCGAAACAATGCCCGGATTCCGTCTCGAAACGAGATGAACCGTATGCGTCAACGTGAAACCGGGAAGAAAACGCGACCAGTCTTCACAGACCGTCGGATGGGAAGCGGAGGAAACTTGGCTCATGGTTGCTCCGGATGAATGGTTATCGAACCGGTGCCAGCCATGCTGCTCCCGTTTCGTTGCCGTCAATCGGCCGCATCGCCTCGAGGGCGTCCACCTTGCCCGGGAGGGCAGGTTGGCGTCGGAAAACCCGACTCTGGATGCTTGAATTCTCACGTTCGACATTCCGAACTTGGGTCCATTATACCGAAAACCCGGCGTTGAACAAGCGGCCCCGGAACGCGCCGCTTCGGCGGGATGGTTCCGCTGATCCGGCCCTTCCCTATCCGTGCGCCTGCATGACCGGCCCGCCGGAACCGCTACTTCGACAACCGCAGCTTCTTCGACACCACGACGCCGCTCGACGGACTCACCAGCCAGATATCGCGGAGATCCATGTGCAACGTGGAGATTCTCGTCGAAATGTCCGTCGGCTCCTCGATACTCGGATCGGCGTGTTCGGTTTGTTCGGTCAGGTAAGGCCGAACCAGGCGCCCGGAAAAAACGAGTGCGAAGTCGCCTTGCGTCCGCGCGTACTCGGCGGCCGAAAGCCGCATGCGGCTCCTGACCGTGGTCTTTTTGCCTTGTCCGGCGTCGAGTTCGATGATGTCGACGTGCTGGATGTACCCTTTTGCCTTCGCTTCCGGCGCAATCACGAGCCCACGCCCTCGCGGCCCCGTCGTCACCCTTCTGAGCAGGATGCCTGCCCGGCCGTCGCGCTCCGCATCGAACAGGTCGACATCCAGCGTCAGCAGGTGCGGCCGTGACCGGTATCTCAGCCCGTACCGCACCGGCACCACGAATGTCACGTCACGATCCAGACCGACGGCCGCCAGGTCGGGATCCGGGCCGTGCCGGCCGGCGGCGCCGGAGACCGCGCCGCGAATCCGATCACGCAACGAAGGCGGGAGCGTATTGACGTGCAGCTTCTGCAACGCATCGCGGATGGCAACCGGATCGTCGCCGACGATCGGTCGTGCCGCGGACGTGCCGTGATCGACAGCCGCCGCGACGTGCGTCGCGCCGTCGCCAGCCTCCACTTGTGCATGCGCCGCGACTGGCGCCAGCATCGCCACGGCGACGATGCACGCGAAGCGTGAACAACCCAATTTGAATCTCCGGTGAAACACGACGAACTCCCGAACGCTTCCAGATCGATCAACGACGAGCACTATAGGGTGGAATGATCGGCCACGCACCCGCCATCTGGAATTGGCCGATGCCGGCACGCGTCGCCACAGATTCATTGTCGGCCCGGCGGCACGTCAATGGGCAACACTACCGTGTTGCCTTGGCGACAACAACCGACGCAAAGCGCGCGGCGGCGCCCGTCGCGCATCCGCAAACGCATCCCGCGCCATCGCCTGACTCGCGACACACGTTCGGATCCGGCACGCCATTCACGCGCGCATTCGCGCCGCGACTCGCCCGCCGATAGTCCGGCGACGCATACCCGCATCGCCCGCTTCGACAACCGGTAGTGAAGCGCGGTGCTGATCAAATCATCCTGCATTTTCGACATTCGATCGGCGAGTGGGCATATCGCGCGCCAGAGCGCAAGCCCGCTCGCATCGATTTCAATGGCATGACATATCGCTGCTCGCATTGAGTCGGGACAATTCCGATTTTTCAACCTACCACTCAATCATGTCCGGACAAAAAATCCTTACTTCAGCGATATTTGAAAACGAGTCGAGACAAATACCAATCCCGAATAGTCGAATCGACATATTCTCATTCACACAAAATCCCCGCCCAAGCCAAACAAACATTAACCATTGTTTCAAAATAACTTATCTTCCATCTCAAAATAAAAATATCAGTTAAAGCTAGAAATAGCTTGCTATCCTTCGCTCCGAAATTCCAAAGACCATCGCCTTATCACTCTGAGAGGCGGATTCGAACCCATCCGAATCCGGAACAAAAAATAACGAGATTGTCGTTATGTCGATAGCAGCAACTTTGCGAAACTTTGCGTCGGGTCTGGTCGACCGGAACAAGCGACCGGTCGCCCTTCATTTCGGTCAGGCGCAACGCGCAGTCGGTCATCTGCTGGCGCTCCACCACGCCGATATCCGCGAGGGGCTCATGTCGGGCATCGAAGGGCAATTGACCTGCGTGTCCACCTACGATCATCTGCCGCCTGCGCTGTTTCTCGGTTTGCCCGTATCGGTCCGGCTGACGACCGATCGAGGCGACATCCGGGCCATCAACGCAATCGTGCACGAAGTGCGGGCCGGTCAATCCGACGGCGAACTGACCGTCTATCAGTTGCATGTATGCGACGCCCTGTCGCTGATGGGTCGTCGCACGAACGCGCGCCTGTTCCGCTCGCGCAGCGTGCCAGACATTCTGGCGACGCTGATGAACGAGTGGAAACAGCGCAGCCCCGCGCTCGCGCGAGCGTTCGATTTCGACCTGTCGACCTTGCAGGCCGATCGCTATCCGGCACGCGAGCTGACGCGGCAGGTCAACGAATCCGACGCACGCTTCATCCGGCGCCTGCTGCGCCGGGAAGGCATCACGGTCTTTGCGAAGGCCGCCCCGGCCGGCGGCAGACGCGGCGTGACCGACGAGCGGCCGATTCACACGCTCGTGTTCTGCGACGATCCGCATCGTCTTCCGGACGCGCCGGCGGGCACCGTACGCCTTCACCCGCGCGACGCCGGCGTCGAGCAACGCGACACCGTGACGCTCTTCGCGTACGACCAGCGTCTGTCCGCGGGCAAGGTCCGCCGCCCGTCGTGGGATTACAAGACCGCGCGCGTGGACGATTTCGAGGCCTTCACCGACATCGATCAGGGCGAGTCGGGGAACGATCTCGCGCGTTTGCTGACCGACGTCGCGATCGACATCCCGCACGTCGGCGACTCGTGGAACGATCACGCACGCATCGCGCACGACCGGATGCTGGCCCATCAGTTCGAAGCCGCGCGCTTCGAAGGCATCGGCACAGTGCGCGACATGCTGGTCGGATACGGATTCACGCTCGCGGGCGACCCCGACCTGGATATGAAGTCGATCGATCGCCGTCGGTTCGTCGTCACGTCGATTCGACACGTCATCTGGAACAACCTGCCGAAAGACCTGTCGGGACGCGCAAGCGGGCTGTTCTCGGCAAGCCGCAACCTGACGCCAACCGTTCCGCCGCCCGATGCATCGGGACAAACGGACACGCGCTACGAAAACAGCTTCACGTGCGTGCAACGCGGTGTACCGCTCAAGCCGGCCTACGATCCGACCATCGACGCGCCGCCGGTTCACCTGCTGACCGGCACGATCGTCGGCACGCAGGGCGAGCAGGTGTTTTGCGACAAGGCCGGCCGCGTACGTGTGCAGCTTCACGGTCTCGATCCGGCGGACCACGCTCATGCGCAAGGCGCCGGTACGAACGGCCTGGCCGGCGACAGCGCGCCGATTCGCGTCGCGGCGAGTCTCGCGGGCGAATGCTTCGGCGCGCTGTTCCTGCCGCGTGTCGGCATGGAGGTCCTGCTGGGGAGCCTGTCGGGCGATCCGGACCGTCTGGTGATCATCGGCGTGTTGAGCAACGGTGCGAACCCGCCGGCGACCTTCAGCGATACCGGCGCGCTTCCAGGCAATCGCTACGTGTCCGGCATCAAGACGCGGGAAATCAGGGGCCGCCGGCACAACCAGCTTCGCCTCGACGATACGCCGTCGCAGATCTCCGCGCAGTTGGCAAGCGAACATGCGCACACGCAGTTGAATCTCGGCTACCTGACGCAGCCGCGCATCGACGGCCACGGGGACGATCGGGGCGAAGGCGCGGAGCTGCGCACCGACGCGGCCGCGGCGTTGCGCGCCGCCCAAGGCATGCTGTTGACGACCTATGCGCGTTCGCACGCAACCGGCGGTCAGCTCGATCGCGACGAGCTGATCCACTTGCTCGATCAATGCACGGCGCTGTTCAAGTCGCTCGGCGATCATGCCGGCCAGCATGGCGGGCATTCCCCCGACACGGCCGGCCAGGACACCCTCGCCGATGCGTTCCGTCACTGGAAACCCGGCGGTTCGGAATCCGGCGCTACCGGCGACGCCCGCGCATTCATGGCGTTCGGCGCGCAAGCGGGTTCGCTGAACGTCACGCCGAAAACGCACGTCACGTATGCGGGCGAGAACATCGATCAGATCGCACAGCAACACGTGCAAATCACGAGCGGCGAGCGAATCAATCTGCATGCCGGGCATGGCGTCGCGATGTTCGCGCACGGCAATGGCGTATCGGCGATCGCGCATCAGGGGAAAGTGGCCATTCAATCGCAGCACGACGACACGCAAATCGAGTCCGGCAAAGGCATTCAGTTGACCGCGGCCGGCGGCAAGCTTGCCGGCACGGCGAGCGACGAAGTCGTATTCGTCACGGCGGGCGGCGCGTATCTGAAGCTGCATGGGAGCGATATCGAACTCGGATGCCCCGGCAAGTTCACCGTGAAATCCAACGGTCACGCATGGGACGGCCCCGCCAGCATGAGCGCCGATCTGCCGGCCTTCGATCGACATACGCTCGGCCGCGTCCCGAAGCTGATCCGCCCCACGGACGGCAACGCGGCGCCGGGGTTCGAAGGGCAGGTTCGAAAGGCTTCGGGAACGCTGTCGAATTTGACGACCGACACGGCCGGGGAACTGCCAGCGGTCGACACCGACCGGTTCGAGAGGCTGGCGGTGCAGTTCACCAAGAAGAATGTTTAACGAAAGCGCAGGATTCCGGATGAATCAGTCATCTCTCGATCCTCGACCGGAAGAGGACATCCGCACCAACGAGCACGCCGCGAAGGCCGACGTGCCCGACGCGGCCGCGTCGCGCCCGGAGGCGCCGCAGATCGTCGTCGGCCGGACCGACGGGGTTGCGATGTGGACGAAAGACACCCGCCTGATCTGCGTCAAGCAAATGCCGTTGCCCGGTGTCGTCATCTTCGTGCATGGCGTGAACTCCGAAGGCGAATGGTTCGAGGCCGCCGAGCAGGGGCTGTGCGATGGCCTGAATCGCCGGCTCGGGCGGCTGGACGATCAGTTGAAGTATCACGGCATCGATGCCGGGCAACTGGTGCCGGCGAAGTACACGGAAAGCGTGACGCCGGACGGGTTTCTGAACCCGAAGCTTTGGTCCGGCAACTACATCAAATCCGACCCGTCCTTCTCTCCCGTCATTCATTTCCGATGGGGCTATCGGGCGACCGCCGCTGAGCTGAAAGAGTACGGCGACAAGATCTTCCTGAACGAGAAGGACTATTGGGGCGGCGGCCCGTTCACGAACGGTTGCGCGAGCCTGCCCGATCTCTGGCACGGCGGCCTCGACGACCGCGCGGCCGGGTGGTTGACCGTCCAGGGGATCAACCCGACCAATCGACCGCTGTATCGCGCGCCACCCCGCGCATATGGCGTGCTCGCGGCGTTGCGCCTTGCGAAGCTGATCGAGTCGATTCGCCGCATGCAGGCCGACGTGCCGATCACCGTCGTGTGCCATAGCCAGGGCAACATCGTGGGCCTTACCGCGGCCTTCTTCGGCGATGCACTGCCCGATGTCGAAGATCCGTGGGGACGTAGCGGGCATTGCGTGGCGGATGCCTATGTACTGGCGAATGCGCCGTACAGTCTTGCGCGCGCAGATGGCCCCAATCCATCCGATACGTTCATGGATACCTGGTCGCAACGCGCGACCCGGGACGGTGGCGGCCGTCGCGGACGGCAGGCCTACACCGCCCGCACGAAAACGTTCGGCAAGTTTCTGTCGATCATCGGCACGCGGAAGGCCTACGAACTGCCCGCCGACAAGATCGATGAAGACATGGCGAACGAACGGGTATCGCCGACCAGCAAGAAGTCTTATGCGGCACAAGAGGATCGGATACGCCACGGCCTGAACGGATCGACGTATGGTCGGGTCACCGCGTATTGCTGTCCACATGATCAGGTGATTTCGGCGGTCACGGTTCAAGGCATCGGCTGGCGCGGCATCGACAAGAACGAGCTGAACGATATCGGTGTCCCCGGCGTGCTGACGCAGCGCGTCTTTGCCTCCGGCTTCCGGGTTGGCGTGCAGAAGCACTATCGGTATTGGGAAGACGACTGGCGGCATGGCAAAAAGGGAACGACTTCGGGCTTCTGGTATCCGCCTTCACCGCCTGCCAAGTTCAATCTCATCGGTGCACTCAAGGGAAACGAGTCTGTGTTCGGGGTGGCGGCCACGCTTGCATCCGCGCCGATCATGTTTTTCGTCACCCAGATCAGCTCGGCATTGAACATGTTCCGCGTGAACGCCATTCCGCCGCAGGGCTGGACCGTGGTGGCGGACGCGCCGGCACTCGACGAACCGTTCGCACCGAAGGCGTTTCGGTTCGGCAAGCCCATCGAAACGAAGGACGGCAATGCGACAAGCGACTTCAACGAAGGCAACGATCCGCCTGCCGCATGGCGCGACGCAGGCAAAAGCGAGGCAGACAAGCGCACGGACGATCCCTACGATCAGTACGAGGCGAAGAACGCGGACAGCGTCGCGCAAGGGACAGCAGAGAGCGAAGCCGGACAGCGTTATGAGGATCGCGCGTTGATGCGGATGGAAGCGCGGCGAACGCTGAATACGGAATGGCTCGATGGTGATGGCCACGTAATCGGCGAGGACGGCAAGAGCGAAATGCCGGAGGGCTACAAGGAATGGCGAGATCAGCAGATTGTCGATTGGCTCGATCGTGGCGCGACCAACAGCCCGACGAATCACTCCACGACGATGACGAATCCGAAGCATGCCGAAAAGGCGCTTGCGTACGACGTGGCGATCGGGGTTTGCTATCTGACGCCGGATCAACTCTACGACTTGCGGATTGAGGCGGATTGGCGAATGGGAGACGGTATTCCCGACGACAGCCCGAACAAGAAATACACGGAGTACTTTATACGCGGAAAGTTTGACGATCTATCGATACAAAGTTGGATCCATGAGGAGAACAGCGAAGGCAGAATGCCGACCGCGATCACGGACGAACGCGAAGGACAGTTTTATCTGAAGGTTGGGGGTTCGGTATGAAGGTGCTGATCGTTACATGGCCGCGACGTGTTGCCGTTTCGGTCGGAGCATGGATCATCGCAGCCGTACTCATGGCCTCGCTGATGGCACACGTAGAACAACCGGACCCGACACAGTTGGAATTTGGAGATTGGATGAAGCGATTGGTAGTTGTACCCAGTTTGGTAGCGCTCATGGTTTTTCTGTTTACTACGGCCATGACCCGTTCCGCGCATTCCGCGCCAACCCCTGAGTTCGTAGCGAACTCAGCTCCGGCCGCCGCAGAGCCGGCGAAGCCATTTGTTGCCCAAGTTGTCGGTCTGATTTGGTTGAATCCATTGCAACGCATGGATTACCCGACCGAATGGCAGTTGTTGTGGACGCAAGGGCTTTCCGGGCCGAACAAGAATGACGATATGGTTCGCACCGACCCGCAGTCCTTTACTACTCTCCAATCGGTAGCAGGCATCGCATATGGCAACCGCGGAGCAGAAACATTTAGAGGGTTCTATCGCAAGTACATGACCAAGTTCCCGCTGCTGCTTCACTCACGCTATGCGAGCAACGCGAAGTATTTCTACACGGTCAATCCTGACGATAAAAAGAACTGGCGCGAGTTAGCCGGCATCCGTGTCGAGCTCGCGATTCCGGAGCGACTCGACGCAGCCGAATCGCAAAGCTACTTGCAGGACTCGATCCGAAAGACGTTCTCGATCGGCAACCCACATTTTCCGACGATGTGGAGCCGCAATGCGCTCCCCGACGTACAAGTCACGCAAGGCGGTGCAAACGCCGGATTCACATCGCTGAACAATGCGTTGGACTACTTGCAGGCGAACCCCGACAAGAGCGTCTGGGCGATGAACTGGGACGCACCCAACTTCCCGCCCACGGACGCACAGATCAACGAGAATCTTGTCGTGCTGTTCCTCGCCGGCCCGACCTTCAACACCGAGCGTGAACCGCTCGCCTGGATCGGCAAGGCAGCAACCGGCAACACGCATGATTTTCCGAAGAAGACCGGTACGACGCGAATCGTGCAGGCGTGGAAGGCAACCATCGACCAAGCCGCACGCAACGCCGGCATCGCGGCCCCCGACCTCAACTACATCGTCCACGACGCAGGTAAAGGCAGCGACGCATCGTCGGCACGCCTTGCTGCGCTCGCGCAGACGTTGACCGAAACCCTTCCCGAATACGACCACCGCAAACAGACATTCAACACGGCCGCCCTGCTCGGCGACATGGGAACAGGCAGCGCATTGACCGACGTCGCGCTCGCCATCGGCCGGATCAACCACTTCGGCGGCAACGCACTCGTCGCCGGCACGACCGACCCCGAGCACCCGGTCGCGGTCGTTGTCCGGCCACCGTCGAAGCTCACGCCGATCGATCCCGACAAGGACTGGTTCCGCGCACGCGGCGGAAACAACGCCTACCTGCCGTGGTGGGGACGCCGACACGATACGAATTACGGCATGCAAGGCTATTCATGGTGATGCACACCGGCACGGCAGCGCGTTAAACGTGAACGTAGATGTTGTATCGAGCAGCAGGAGGTGGGATGAAACGATTTGTAGTTATACTTAGTTTGGTGGCACTTGTGGCGTTTCTGTTCTCGACGGCCATGATGCGCTCGGCGCATTCCGCAGCTGCCGCTGAACCAATAGCGAACGCAGCTCCCTCCGTCGAAGAGCCGGCGAAGCCATTCTTTGCCCAGGTCGTCGGACTCATTTGGTTGAATCCGTTGCAACGCATGGACTATCCGACCGAATGGCAATTGCTGTGGACGCAAGGGCTTGTCGCACCGAACAAGAATGATGACATGGTGCGCACCGATCCAGAATCTTTCGCGAAGCTTCAATCGATTGGCGCGCTGGTATATGGCAACGAAGGCGCAGAAACATTCAGGGGCTTCTATCGCAAGTACATGACCAAGTTCCCGCTGCTGCTTCACTCACGCTACGTGAGCAACGCGAAGTATTTCTACACGGTCAATCCTGACGATAAAAAGAACTGGCGCGAGTTAGCCGGCATCCGTGTCGAGCTCGCAATTCCGGAGCGACTTGACGCAGCCGAATCGCAAAGCTACTTGCAGGACTCGATTCGAAAGACGTTCTCGATCGGCAACCCACATTTCCCGACGATGTGGAGCCGCAACGAACTCCCTGACGTACAAGTCACACAAGGCGGCCCAAACACCGGATTCACATCGCTGAACAATGCCCTGGACTACTTGCAGGCGAACCCTGACAAGAGCGTCTGGGTAGTGAACTGGGACGCACCCAACTTCCCGCCCACGGACGCACAGATCAACGAGAATCTTGTCGTGCTGTTCCTCGCCGGCCCGACCTTCAACACCGAGCGTGAGCCCCTCGCCTGGATCGGCAAGGCCGCGACCGGCAACACGCATGATTTTCCGAAGAAGACCGGTACGACGCGAATCGTACAGGCCTGGAAGGCAACCATCGACCAAGCCGCACGCAACGCCGGCATCGCGGCCCCCGACCTCAACTACATCGTTCACGACGCAGGTAAAGGCAGCGACGCATCGTCGGCACGTCTTGCCGCACTCGCGCAGACGTTGACGGAAACCCTTCCCGAATACGACCACCGCAAGCAGACCTTCAACACGGCCGCCCTGCTCGGCGACATGGGAACAGGCAGCGCATTGACCGATGTCGCGCTCGCCATCGGCCGGATCAACCACTTCGGCGGCAACGCACTCGTCGCCGGCACGACCGATCCGGAGCACCCGGTCGCGGTCGTTGTCCGGCCACCGTCGAAGCTCACGCCGATCGATCCAGACAAGGACTGGTTCCGCGCACGCGGCGGAAACAACGCCTACCTGCCGTGGTGGGGACGCCGACACGATACGAATTACGGCATGCAAGGCTATTCATGGTGATGCACACCGGCACGGCAAATCGCTTCGTCCGAACGTGATCGCCGCGTCAGACCTCAAACCATTTGGAGGATGGAATCCCATGCGGGGAATTATCCGGGTAGAAGATACGCACACCCACGGCGGCCGGGTCGAATCCGGCGCCCGAACAAGCACGGTGATGGGGCGCGCGGTCGCGCGTATCGGCGACGCGTGCTCGTGTCCGATTCATGGCGCCTGCGAGATCGCCGAAGGCGACCCGAGCTTCGACATCGAAGGCCGGGCCGCCGCGTTCGACGGCCACAAGACTTCGTGCGGCGCGGAATTGATCTCGTCACTTCAACATTCGGGGCGGATCTGAATGCAAACGACCCGACGCATGACTGCCGAACAGTTCCGGCTGTTGCGGCTTCAGGATACGCGGACCAAGCCGCTGAACCAGTGGGCCTTGCACGAGATTTTCGTGAAAGGCAGATCCCAACGGGCGCTGGCCGCCGAACTCGGCATGACGGACTCCGCGATGTCGCAACTGGTGCGAAAAACCTGGCGGCGCTATCTGGAATTGCCCAGCAGCGCCACCCGCCTCACGACGCTCACGGTCACGATCCCGTCGAAGTACGAGCACGCGCTGCTGGCGTGGGTGCGGGATGCACACCGGTTGTCGACCCAATCCGGCCCCGATACGGCGACGTGATCGGGCCGGCGTGCTCATATAAAAACAAATTCCCCAATTCCGCAAATAAATAAAACGTTATTCCACGTTAGATCGAATCGTCAGCCAACTTTGGATCCTTTTTCCCTTCTGTCCCCCGTATCATTCCGTCACCACGCAATGAGCAAGAAACGGACATGAGCGACATCCCCCCGCTGCACTACCTCGACTACGCAGCCACGACCCCTGCCGACCCCCGTGTGATCGAAGCGATGACGGCCTGCCTCGGCTTCGACGGCATCTTCGGCAATCCCGCGTCCAGCTCGCACGCGGCCGGCCGACGGGCGAAAGACAAGGTCGAGCATGCCCGTGCGCAGGTCGCCGCGCTGATCGGCGCGGATGCCGACGAGATCGTCTGGACCTCGGGCGCCACCGAATCGAACAACCTCGCGCTGAAGGGGTATGCGGAAAACGCGACCGGCAAGCGCCACCTGATCACGAGCCGCCTCGAGCACAAGGCCATTCTCGACACGATGGCGAACCTGTCGAAGCACGGCGCGCAGGTCACCTTCCTGGCGCCCGACGCCAACGGCGAAATCACCGCCGACGCAGTGGCGGCCGTGATCGGCCCCGACACGGGCCTCGTGTCGCTGATGCTCGTGAACAACGAGATCGGCACGCTGACCGACATCGGCGCGATCGCCCGCGTCGTCCACGCCGCCGGCGCGCTGCTTCACGTGGACGCCGCGCAGGCGCTCGGCAAGACGCCGATCGACGTGCGCGCGCTCGGCATCGACATGATGTCGATGTCCGCCCACAAGGTGTATGGCCCCAAGGGCATCGGCGCGCTGTTCGTCCGTCGCGAGATCGCGAGCCGCATCGCGCCGCAGATTCATGGCGGCGGCCACGAGCGCGGGCTGCGCTCGGGCACGCTCGCCACGCATCAGATCGTCGGCATGGGGGTAGCCTGCGAACTCGCCGCTGAAAAGCTCGACGGCGAGGCCGCGCGGATCGCGGCGCTCGGCGCGCGGCTCACCGGCGCGCTGTTCGCGCTCGGCGACGTCACGCAGAACGCGGCCGCCGCCCGTCGTATCCCGCACACGCTGAGCCTGACGGTGCATGCGCCGGGCTTCTTCCCGTTCATGCTCGGTGAAGCGCTTGCCGTGTCGTCCACCTCCGCATGCAATTCGACCAGCGGCGCACCGTCGCATGTGCTGACCGCGATCGGCCTCGATGCCGAAACGGCCGGGCGTACCGTACGCATCAGTTTCGGCCGTTTCACGACGGAAGAGGACGTCGACTTCGCGATCGCCTGTTTCACGCGGGCGATCGAGCAATGCCGGGCGGCGGCGGCGACCGGCTTCACCGCGTCGCGGCAGATCACGCCGGCCGACCTGAAGGCGATCCGTAATGCCGGCTTTCGCGCGGTGATCTGCAACCGGCCCGACGGCGAAGGCGCGGATCAACCGGCGTTCGAGGAGATCGCCGCCGCGGCGCGCGAACTGGGCATGGATGCGCGTTACCTGCCGGTCGAGCGCGACCGCATCGGCGAAGCGGAAGTCGACGCGTTCGGCGCACTGGTCGACACGCTGCCGAAGCCCGTGCTCGCGTATTGCCGCAGCGGCAGCCGCTCCGGCCTGCTGTGGAATCGGCTGTCCGCTCGGCGCACGGCCTGAGTCGCCGCTGTCCCGCCATGACGCGTGACGACCCGCGTTCACGCACGAAGCCGATGCTTCGCTGCGTGGCCGTCGGCGGGCGCCCTTCACATCCGCATCACGCCTCGTCATCGCCGTTTACCGGCGTATGGATCGCCAGCTTCAGCGCGGGATCGTCATTCTTCGCATAGAGATCGTGGCTCGTGTGAAACAGCGCGATCATCCGCGGCGCCTCGTCGGCCCGGCTCGCGGCGAACAGCGCACGCGCGTGCGGCGCCTCGAACATGTAGACAAGGATGTTGCGATCGACTGGCGCCGGCCCGTCACGTAGGCACGCCGCCGAAAATGCGCGACGACCTGCGCGATGATCCGCGGCCCGCGCGAGGGAAAGCCGCGCCGGCCGCCGCCCTGCGTTGCTACGTCACTCGTCTTGCTGTTCCTGCTGCGCCTGCACCTGTCGCTGCCGGATGAACTGCCGTACATCGCTCATCGTCACGCGGCCGGTGTGCTTCGCATCGATCTCGTCGAAGTGCTGCGACACGAAGCCGAGCCCGCTGCTCTGCGCCTGCGCCTTCGTCACGGCCGCGCCGTTGCTCAGCACGGTATTGCCGCCGAGCCGCGCGTCGACGCGCTGCTGCGCCTGCTGCTGCAGGGCCGCACCGGTCGACGGCAGCACCGGCGCCGCCCGCGTGGCCGGGAAGAACGGGCCGTCGACGCCGCGCCCGCCGTGCGGCAGCTTCACCGGCGCCACCGCCTGCGGCGGCAACGCGTAGGCACTGCTCATCACGGCACCGAGCACGATCAACGGGGACATACGCCGCATCAATTGGATTAGGGACATGATCGCTCGCATTCAATGGATGAATAGAGGGTTCCTTTGACAAGGAGTCCGTCGCTCAGGGGGCGGCCGCCAGCGTCGTCGCCGCTGTCGCGCCCGGCGCGCTGCCGGTCGGTACGCCCGGCGGGTTTTCGTCCGGCCACGGCGGCGGCAGCGTATGCAGCGTCAGCGCCGTCGGAATCCGCGCGCCCTTGTAGAACGTCTGCAAGTCCCGCTTCATCTGCGGACGGGCAACGTCGTCCAGATAGATCATGTGGCCGCCCTGGAAGAAGTTCACCTGCAGCTTCGGATTCAGGCCCTTCACCGTCTGCAGCCGCGCGAGTTGCTTCTCGGTGTTGAAGAACGGCGTCGCGAGATCGTGGTAGCCGTTCTCCGCGAGCACGCGCAGCTTCGGGTTGAGCTGCAGCGCACCGAGCAGATCGGGGATCGTGTCGGGCATCGGCTGGCCGTCGTGCGAGAAATCCCAGACGCCGATGATGTCGTCGTTCAGCGGCAGGTACGTCGCGTTCGGGGCCGTATAGCCGAGATAGTCCGGCATCTGCGTCGCGAGCGCGTTAGTGAACGGCTGCGAGATCAGGATGTCGGACGGATCGCCGTCGGTCTGCAGCCGCGGGTCCGAATTCGGCAGCGACACGCGCCCGTCGTACCGGCCGATCGTCGCGCCGGGCACCAGGCTCGTGCCGAACGGATTCGCGTTGAAGTAGTCGCGCAGCGCCCGCTGCGTGAGGCTCGACGGAATCGACCACAGCCTGAGCGTCGCATCGCTCGGGAACACCGGCGTGCCGAGCGCATCCGGAATGCCGAGCTGGCTCAACACCCATGACTGCGAATACTTCTGCAACTGGCTGTAGATCAGCGTCGTGAACAGTTCCGTCTGCAGTGCGTACAGATCCTGGTTCACCGGCGCCGGCGACACCTGGTTGAAGTACGCCGCGACCGCCGCGTAGCCGGGCAGGTAGCCGGCCACCGTATCGGTATCGAGCAGCAGCCCTTCGGTCGACTGCGTGATCGCCACCGCTTCCACCGCGTCCGCGAAGTAGTTGAGGATCGACGACTGCAGCACGATGCCCGTCAAGTGCACGCCGGCCGATTCGAGCGCGAGCGCGAGCATGTCGGTACGCGGCGTGCCGTACGATTCGCCGTACAGGTAGATCGGCGACGTGCCGCGGCCGTTGACGTTCAGGTAGCGCTGGATGAAGTCGCGCATGATGTTCACGTCCACGTCCGAGCCCCAGTACTTCTGGTTGGTGTTCGGCAACACGGCTTCCGACAGCCCGGTGCCGGGCGGGTCGATGAACACGAGGTCGGTGGTGTCGATCAGGCTGTCCGCATTGTCGACGAGCGGATAGTTCGGCCAGTTGGTGCCGAACAGCGGATCGGGCGTGGCCACGCGGGTTGGCGCGAACGAGCCGAGCCGCAGCCAGATCGACGACGAGCCGGGCCCGCCGTTGTAGACGAACGTGACCGGGCGCGGCTTGCCGTTGGTGCTGGGCGCCGTGTACGCGACATACGACATCGACGCTTCCGGATTGCCGTTCGCATCCTGCGCGGTCAGGTGGCCGGTGGTCGTCGTGTAGTCGATCGTCTTGCCGCCGCCTTTCCACTGGTAATGCATGACGGCCGCTTTCTCGGACACCTGCGACGGCGCGAGGCCGTCGGTCGCGTTCATCGAGTACGCGACCGGGTCGACGTACGGCTGGTTGGCCGCCGACGCCTGGGTGCCGGCCGCCTGCGCGCTGGCCTGCTGGCTCGCGGTGGCCTGCGCGAGGCTCGACGCGCCGACGGACGACGAATCGTCGCCGCCGCATGCCGCGAGCGCCAGCGTCATGGCGGTCAATGCGCCTAGCCCGGCCACCCGGCCGCGACGGACACGGCGGCTGCCGGTATTGCTCTTGTCTGGTTTCATCTCTTTCCTTCGGCTTCGGATACCGCATCACAAAGGCCGCCAACGCCCGCGACACGCGCAGGCCTACCCCGCGACTCGCGTTGCAAGGTCGGCAGTCGGCGGTTGGGAATGGGACTTCTCAGAGACTGAACTTGATACAGACACAGCAAACTGCTGGCGAGAATGATGCCCGGACGCGCCCCCTGCAGTTTGGCCAACTTTTGTATTACCGAAATTTACGACATGACAAAAATAGGCGGTGCTGCGCCGCGTTGTCAAAGATCATTCGGATATTAAAAATCCCGCGATGATGCGAAGGGCAGATAGTGTCTGGGATTTGAAAGAAAACGGAATTATTCGTGCAAGGTAGGCTTTATCAGCTAGGTCGCGCCGACTATTTTACTTTTTCAGCACGGCGCAGAAGCCGCTTCCCGTATTGGCGCAACGTATCGAAAGCCTTCATATCGACAGGATCATTCTTTCAATTTTATTATCGCCAATCGATTAAGACGATGCAGCATCATGCACACGCCATTCGATGATTCTTTCCACTTCAATCGCGTTTCAATCGAAGTGCCGATGTGCACTGCGTCATCCATAAAATACCGGCTCGACTAATTATTCGCGGCATTATTTACCCGGTATTCGAACGGCTTTCCGGGACGGGCGCGACGCGCGGCATTGCCGCACATCGCGCCCGTCGTCGCAAGACTCAAACCACGATTACTTCCCGCCGCCCGGCAGCGCGATATCGATCAGCACCGGATCGTGATCCGACGAACGATACGCATCGGCCGCGTAGAACGTCTTCTGCTGCTCGGCCGACTTGTACGCGAGCGTGTATTGCAGCGCGAGCGGCTCGTCCGCGTTGATGTGCCATTCGTGCACGGCCTTCACGTGCGACGCGAGCGGCAGCGTCGCGAGCGCGTGGTCGAGATAGCCGGCTTCGCCGTTGTACACGTAGCTGTACGCGTTGGCGCCGATCCAGCGCGCGACGAGGTTGCGGTAGCCGCGCGATTCGAGCGTGCGGATCGGGTCTTCGTACGTGTAGCTGTTGAAGTCGCCGATCAGCAGCACGCCCTGGCTCTTGACGCCCGTCGGGTTGCCGGCCAACCAGTCGGCCACCTTCGCCGCCGCGCGCGTGCGCGTCGGGTTCCAGCAGCCCTGCCCATCGCCCTGGTCGAGATCGTCGTTCGCGGCGTCCGGGCAGTTCTTCGACTTCAGGTGGTTCACGGCCACCGTCAGCGCCTGCTTGTTGCCGCCGACCAGCCGGAACGACTGCGCGAGCGGCTGGCGGTTCTTGTCGTCGATCGCGAGCGTCGCCGCGCGACCGACCGGTTCGACCTTGCGGCTGTCGTAGATCACCGCGACCGCGATCGCATCGCCGCCGAGCCGCGACGTGCCCGGATCGACCACGCGCCACTGATTGCCGAGCTTCGCCGCGAGCTGGCGCACCGCGCTCAATTCGCCGTAGCCGTTGTTCTGGATTTCCATCAGGCCGATCACGTCGGCGTCGATGGCCTTCAGCGCGCTGACGATCTTCGCTTCCTGGCGCTGGAATTCCTGGAACGTCTTCGCGCCGCGGTTGTTTGGATCGTCGAAGCCGCCGCCGAGACCGTTGCCGTTGAAGTAGTTGAGCACGTTGAACGACGCGACGCGCAGGTTCGATTTCGGGTCGCGCGCGGGCGCGTTGGTGCGCGGGTTCTCGCGCTTGTCGAACGCCGGCACGGCCGCGCCCGGCAGCGGCTGCACGCGCCATGCGCCGTAACGCACTTCGAGCACGCCCTCGACGTCGCGCACGGTGTAGCCCGCGCGCAGCGTGTTCGCGGCCGACAGGCCCGGCGCCGGATACGGTACGGTCGCGGGGTTCTGCTTGTTCGAGCCGTCGTCGAGGATCAGACGGTTGCGCGCATTCGCGTCGATCTGCGTCTGCGCCTGCGCGGGCGGCACGACGCTCGTCGGCGTACGCAGGCGGCCGTTGCTGAGCATCACGCTGCCGTAGCGGCCAAGCTCGTAGTTGTCGGTGACGCTCAGCGTCTGCGGCAGGCGCACGCGCATCCCTTCGTATGCGGCGAACGCGTTCGGGCCGTCGACCGGCAGCGTGAGCGTCGCGGGCGTCACAGTCTGGCCGTTCGCGCACACCGCGATCGCGCCCGACAGCGTGAGCTGCGTCTGCCCGTATTTCTCCTCGACCTTGCCCGTCACGTGCACGAGATCGCCGGCCTTCGCACGCACCTTCGGCGCATAGACGAACAGGCCTTCGGACACGCCCGGCTGGTTGCGGCGCTGCGCGTCGGCCTGCTGGACGAAGAAGCCGCCAAAGCCGTCCGTGCCGCCGAAATCGGCGGTGACGACGGCCTCGATCGACGCGTTCTGACCGGCGAGCGGCGACGGCGCGCCCGGCCCCTGGATATCGGCGATCGGCGTCGTGCTGCCGCCGCAGTTCGGGCTGACGGGCGCGGCGGTGGCGCCGAATACCGGCGCGGCGAGCGTCGGGAGCAGCAATAGCGGGGCAAACAGGCGGATTGTCGAGCGCATGGCGGGAATCCCGGTTGTGAGGGTGGCGAAAGCTTAGCGGCGCTCAATGACAGTTTTTGGTAATCGAGAGACAGGTATATGTAATTATCGCTATCGCGCTGAGATCGCCACCGACCGCGCGTTTACCCCGGAAAAAGCGGGGGTTCGTCTGACGAAAGTTCGCCGCGCCCATGACGATTGCCCCGCACGCCTTCGCTGCCACGACAGCGCAGCGTCGCGCCGTCGCACTACACCGTGCCCGGCAGCGCGCTCGCCACGAGCACGGCCGCAACCATCAGCACGCCGCCGAGCACCACCGCCTCGATCCGCAACACGGCGCCGAACCGTTTCAACGAACTGGCCGGCATCGGGGCTGCCGGATCCTTCAGTGCGGCCAACAGATTCGGCATCCCGAAGAAGCGGTTATGTCCGCCGAGCGCCGCCGCGATCAGCACGAGCGCGAGCTTCAACAGCAGGATCTGCCCGTACGTCGACGCGAGCAGATTGGCGGGCGTATCGACGCCTCGCCAGCCGTTGTACGCGCCGGTCACGAACAGCACGATCAACGTGTAGGTCGACGTATCGGACAGCGACTGCACGAACGATGCGCCGGTCGTGCGTTCGCTCGCGGGCATCGCGGCAAGCCCCGGCATCACGCCGAATGCCGTCACGAGCACGAGCCCGACCCATGCGCTGATCGCCAGCAGATGCAGCCAGTCGATCCACACCGGTACGCTGAACAGGCCTGCGTCCACCGGATGCCCGCCGTTGCTGCGTGCGAGCGCGACGCAGGCGAGCGCGGCCCACATCGCGAACGGCAAGCGCGTATCGTTCGCGCGCCGGATAAACGACAGCACCACGACGACGAGCATGAACACCGCCCCGACCAGCCACGCATGACCGAACCCCGTACCCGCGAGCATCGCGCGGACGGCCGGCCCCGCTTCGAGCAACGACACCTCGCTCATCAGCGCGCAATGCGCCCAGAACGCGGTGACGCTCGCGAGCAGCGATACGACGGACGCGATGCGCAGCGTCGCGACGAGCCGCCGCCCGACGCCGTGCTGCCACGCGGACGCGCCGCGCGCGAGCCAGTGGCGCGCCAGCAGCGCACCGACGACGACCGCAAACCCGGCGTTCTGGATCGCCACCCCCACGAGCCGCAGCAGGCCGACGATACCGTCGTTCATCAGTTGCTCCGAGAAACCCCGTCCTTCAGGACGGGAAGGAAAGGATCGCCGTTGACGGACAGCTTCTTCCACGGGTTGGGATCACCGACATGATCCTTGTCTACCGCTACCGCGTGAAGTCGCTCAACGGACTGCTCAACCAGCAGAGCCGTGCGGTGAACTACGTCTGGAACTTCTGCAACGACACGCAGAAGCACGCGCTCAAGTGGAGCAAGAAGTGGCCGACGGGCTTTGACCTGAACATGCTCACCACTGGCAGCAGCAAGGCGCTCGGCATCCACTCCGGCACGATCAACGCGACGTGCGAGCAATATGCGAAGTCGCGCAGCCAGCACCGTCGGCCCTACCTGCGCTATCGCGGCAGCACGACGCGGCCGAAAGGTATCGCGGGACTGAGAATAAGAGAGTGGGCCTACAGTGACTGTGGTGTCGAGCATGATCGAGATACCAACGCTGCGTTGAACATTCTTCGATGCGGACGTGCATCGCCAGGTGTGGGAATCCTCTCCCTTTAGGGAGAGGAGGACGTCAATCCTTCACCCGGAATGTGTAGCTACCCTTCGTACGATGCGCGTCGGCCGTCATCGCCGCCCACTGCACCCTGTACGCGCCCGCCGCGAGCTTCGGTATCGCGACGGTCATCACGCGCGGGTTCGACGCATCGACCTTCGCCTTGTCCTGCGTGGCGGCGTTGCCGTTCGCGTCGGACACCTTCACCGAGCTGAATGCCGGTTCGAGATCTTCGTTGAACGTGAGCCGCACCGTGTCGGGCGCGGTGTCGACCGTGCCGCCGGCCGCCGGTACGGCGCTTTCCAGCTTGCCGTGCGCCGACGCCGCACCCGGTGCGACCGCGAAAAGGGCGGCGGCCGCGGTGAAGCCGGCCAGCCGGTTGAGCATCGAGATCTTCATGTTCGCGCTCCGCATCACGGCTTCTTCAGTTCGACGACGGTCAGCGCGCCGTTCACGTCCTCGGCGACGAAGTCGACCGTATCGCCCGCCTTCACCTGCGACAGCATCGCCGGGTCCTTCACCTTGAACACCATCGTCATCGCGTCCATCCGGAGGTTCTCCAGCGGGCCGTGCTTTATCGTCAGCTTGCCGGCCGCCGTGTCGACCTTGCGGATCTCGCCGTGCGACATGCGCGCCGCCGCGGCGGCGCCCTGCTTCGCGCTCGCGCCCATGTCCATGCCGGCCATGTCGCCGGCCGCGTACGACGCGGCCGGGAACGCCAGCGCGCAACCCGTCGCCATCAAAACCAGTCCCTTCTTCATCATGTCGACTCCCGTGTGAGTGAATGGAAACCGGCGGCCGCATCGGCGCGGCCGCCGCGTGCTGCTTCAGCCGTCCGGCAATTCGCCGGTGTATTCGTACGCGACGGTGCCCTTCGGATGCCGGAACCAGCCCGGATCGCGATAGTCGTTGCGCCCAAGCCCCTGTCGCACCTTGAGCACCGTGAACATGCCGCCCATCTCCAGCGGCCCGAACGGGCCCGTGCCGGTCATCATCGGCAGCGTGTTGTCGGGCAGCGGCATTTCCATGCCGCCCATCGCGCCGCCCGTGCTGCCCATCGCCATGTAGTCGGGCACGAGCTTGCCGATCCGCTTCGCGAGATCCTTCTGCGGCACGCCGATCAGGTTCGGCACCTGGTGGCCCATCGCATTCATCGTGTGGTGCGACTTGTGGCAATGGAACGCCCAGTCGCCCGGACGATCGGCGGTGAACTCGATCGCGCGCATCTGGCCCACCGCGACGTCGGCCGTCACTTCCGGCCAGCGTGCGGCCGGCGGAATCCAGCCGCCGTCGGTGCCCGCGACTTCGAAGCTGTAGCCGTGCAGGTGGATCGGATGATTCGTCATCGTCAGGTTGCCGAAACGAATCCGCACGCGGTCGCCCGCGCGCACCGGCAATGGATCGATGCCGGGGAACACGCGCGAGTTGAAGGTCCACATGTTGAAGTCGGTCATCTCGTTTACGCGCGGCGTGTAGCTGCCCGGGTCGATGTCGTACGCGGCGAGCAGGAACACGAAATCGCGGTCGACCGGCATCGTGCCGCGATCCTTCGGATGTACGATGAACATGCCCATCATCCCCATCGCCATCTGTACCATCTCGTCGGCGTGCGGGTGATACATGAACGTGCCGTGCGCTTCGAGCCGGAACTCGTAGACGAACGTCTTGCCCGGCGGGATATGCGGCTGCGTGAGGCCGCCGACGCCGTCCATCCCGTTCGGCAGCCGCAGCCCGTGCCAGTGGATCGTCGTGTGCTCGGGCAGCCGGTTGGTCACGAAGACGCGGACCTTGTCGCCTTCGACGGCCTCGATCGTCGGGCCCGGCGACTGGCCGTTGTAGCCCCACAGGTTCGCGTTCATGCCGGGCGCCATCTCGCGCACGACGGGCTCGGCCGTCAGGTGGAACTCCTTCCAGCCGTTCTTCATCCGCCACGGCAGCGACCAGCCGTTCAGCGTCGCGACGGGCGTGTACGGGCGGCCGTTGGGCGGCACGAGCGGCGGCTGCGTGCCGGCTTTCGCCATCGTGGGCGCTTCGGGCAGCGACGCGGCGCCGGCCCGGCTGACCATCGCCGCACCGAGCAGCGCGGCGCCCGAGCCGCTGAGAAATTGTCGACGGGACACCATGTCAATGACCTTCCGGATGCGGTTGCGTGGCGGGCGCCGACGGCGCCGCGGGAGTGGAAGCCGGCTGCGGCGCGGCGTCGGGTTTTGCAGCGGATGCGGATGCGGCGGAATGCGTCGCGCGCGGCACGGCATCCGACGACGGCAACCGGCCGCCGACGGCCATCTGCAGATCGGTTTCGGCGAGCCAGTAGTCCTTCAGCGCATCGATGTAGCCGTTGATCGCGCCGACCTGTTCGCGCGCATCGGTCAGCAGCTCGAACACGCTCGCGAGCATCCCGTTGTAGCGCAGCAGCAGTTCGTCGGAGATCGTCTTGCGCAGCGGCACGACTTCATCGCGGTAGTGCGTGGCGACGTCGTAGCTCGTCACGTACGCCGCGTACGATTCGCGCACTTCGGAGCGGGCATCGATGGCGGTTTTCGCGAGCCGGTTCGCGGACTGCATGTAGATCGCCTCGGCGCGCGCGACCTTCGCGCCGCCCCAGTCGAACAGCGGAATCTCGACGCTGATCTCGTAGCCGTGCTCGTGGCCCTTGCCGGTTTCGTAGTCGTTCACGTAGCCGAGCTCGACCGCGTTGACGAAGCGCGTGGCCTTGCTGAGGCCAAGCGAAGACGCGACGCCTTGCGTCTGCAATTTCGCCGCCTGGATGTCGAGGCGGTTGCTCATCGCGAAGCGTTCGAGATCGGGCAGGTCCGGGCGCGCCTTCGGCAAATCCGGCAAGCGTTCGGGCAGCGTGTACCGCGTGCGTTCGCCCCACAGCCCCATCGCGCGCGTGAGCCTCTCGCGTGCGGCGACGGCCTGCTGGCGCGCCTTCGCCTGCTGCGCGACCGCGTCGGCGTGAAACGCCTGTTCGCGTGCATGGTCGAGCCGGCTGAAGTTGCCGGCCTGCCGCATGCGCAGCGCGAGTTCGGCGGCCGCGCTGGCGGCCTCGCGCACCTGCTGCGCATAGTTCGCGGCCTGCTCGGCGGCGACGGCCTCGACATACGCGCGGCGCGCGTCGGCCGCGACCTTCAGCATCGCGTCGGCCGTTTCGAGCTTGGTCTGCTCGAAGCGGCGGCGTTCGATATGCGTCGAGAGCGGCATCGTCAGCAGCGCGAACACGTTCGCCGAGAACGTGCGGCCGAGCGTCAGCTCGCCGTCGCCGGCACGCGTGCGGCTGAATGCGAAGCGCGGGTTCGGCAGCCGGCCGGCCTGCACGAGGTCGGCCTCCGACAGCCCGAGTTCTGCGTACGACGCCTGCAGGCCGCGGTTGTTCAGCAGCGCGATTTGCACCGCATCGTCCATCGACAGCGGTTTCGCGAGCAATTCCGTCGTCCGCCGGTCGACGGCTTCGCGGTCGGCGTCGGTCCGCACAGCCACCGCCTCCTTGCCGATGCGCTCGGATGCGACGGACGACACGGCGTCGAAGCCGCCGTCCTTCGAAAACGTCGTGCAGCCCGCGAGGATCGCCAGCACGACCGCAGCCGCGCCGATCCTCGGCGATATCGCGAGCGTCGTCATCGCGCGGCCCCGCCGTGTGTCGAATGGGCGGCGCCGTTGCCGGCCGCGGCGCCGCTCGTGCGCCCTTTCGCGGGCCGCTCCGCCACGTCCCGGTTCAGTTGCTGCCAGCCCGGGCCTGCGTCGTCCCGATACGGCCGGTAGCCGTCGAACGCGGACGTCACGGTGACGTCCGGCACCGACGCGGCGGCGTCGGCCGGATCGGGAAACCGGGTTTGCGCCGGCACGAGCGACGGCGCGAGGGCCGCCGCGCTCCAGAGCGCCGCAATGATCAATCGCATGAACATGTCTCGTCGTCAGTCGTCCGGCGTGGCGCGATGCGTCGGCCGGAGCAAATAGCGGGATCGCGGCGGGTCCGCCGCGGGCAGGAGCTAGACGGGCATTCGGCGAGGCGGCCGGTCGATGCCGCCGGTCAGGAACGACACGTCCCCGGCCGAGCGCGGCGGCGCGACGATCGCGACGCCGACGCTCGCCGCGGCGGGCACCGCGGGCGTGCCCGACATGGCCGCGCCGATGCAGCAGGACACGCACGCGGCGCACGACGTCGCATGCCGCGCGTGGTCGCCGTGATCGTGATGCCCGTCCTGCGCGGCCGATAGCGTGTGCGGCGCGCTGTCCCCATGCGACACGGCGGCGCCCGCGCATGGCATCGACACAGCCGCGAACGACTGGATCGGCAGGCTCAGCGCGAGCAACACGACGAGAACGAATGTGCGCCAGTACGACATGGAAGCGAAATCGGGACAGCGACCGTTGGGCCGGCGCGGCGCACGACGGCGCGCTCCGGGGACAAGACGGCCGCAGCTTAGCGCCGCCGCGGTGACGACGAGATGGCCGAACCATGACCGGTTTTTCATGACAATTCCGTCATCCGCCGGTCATCCTTCGCGCACGCGCGACGCCGTACGCTCTGGCGTTACACTGACCGGCTGGAATCACGGACAGCCTGCCTCACCATGCGGATACTGATAGTCGAAGACGAACCGAAGATGGCGTCCTACCTCCGGAAGGGGTTGATGGAGGCGAGCTATACGGTCGACGTCGCGGAAAACGGCCAGGACGGGCTGTTCCTCGCGCTGCACGAGGATTTCGACCTGGTCGTGCTCGACGTGATGCTGCCGGAGCTGGACGGCTTCGAGGTGCTGAAGCGGCTGCGCGCGCAAAAGCAGACGCCCGTGCTGCTGCTCACGGCGCGCGACGCGATCGAGGACAAGGTCGCCGGGCTCGAGCTCGGCGCCGACGATTACCTGCTCAAGCCGTTCGCGTATGCCGAATTCCTGGCGCGCATCCGCTCGCTGCTGCGGCGCGCGCCGCGCAACGTGCGCGACGTCCTGCACGTCGCCGATCTCGAAATTGACCTGCTCAAGCGCCGCGTGCGGCGCGCCGATGCCCGCATCGACCTGACCGCGCAGGAATTCGCGCTGCTGCAACTGCTCGCCGAACGAGAGGGCGAGGTGCTGACGCGCACCTTCATCACGTCGCAGATCTGGGACATGAATTTCGACAGCGACACGAACGTCGTCGATGCAGCGATCAAGCGCCTGCGTGCGAAGATCGACAACGCGTACGAGAACAAGCTGATCCACACGATTCGCGGCATGGGCTACGTGCTCGAGGATCGTTCGTGACCGCGCGCTCCGCTTCGTATTCGCTGCTGCGGCGCCTCACGCTCGCGTTCGCCGCCGTCGCGGCGCTCGTGTTCGCGCTGACCGGCGCGTATCTGTACCGCTCGCTGTCCGCGGAGCTGACGCGGCGCGACGACATCGAGATCTCCGGCAAGCTCAACCAGTTCCTGCAACTCGCGCGCGCCAGCGGATCGACGGCCGCGCTGCGCGCCGATCCGGCCGTGTTCCATGACGTGCTGCTGTCGCATCCGGGCGTCTATCTCGGCATCTACGACGCAGGGAACCGCCCGCTCGTCGAGCATTCCGACGCAGCCGGCAATACGCTCGCGTCGGTGATCGCCGCGCCACATCCGGCTGGCGGCGCCGACGGCCCGTTCACATGCGCGCCGCCCGGCATCGGCACGTCGCGCTGCGTGGTTGCACGCGAAACGCTGCCATCCGGCGAAACGATCCACGTCGCGCTCGCGCGCACCGCGGCCGATCGGCAGTCGCTGCTCGAAAGCTATCGGGTCGATATCTGGCTCGCGGCAGCCGTCGGCGCGCTGCTCGTCGGCGCGCTCGGCTACGCGGTCGCGTCGCGCGGCCTGCGCCCGGTCGAAAGCCTCGGCCGGCAGACGTCGCGCATCGAGGCGCACAACCTGAACGCGCGCCTCGACGCGCGCGGCGGCCCGGTCGAATTGCGCGAGCTCGCCACGTCGGTGAACCGGATGCTCGACCGGCTCGAACGCGCGTTCGTGCGGCTGTCGCAGTTCTCGTCCGATCTCGCGCACGACATGCGCACGCCGCTCGCGAACGTGATCAGCTCGTCGCAGATCACGCTGTCGCGCGCCCGCTCGACGGACGAATACGAGACGCTGATCGAATCAAACATCGAGGAATGCGAACGGCTGCAGCGGATGATCGAGAACATGCTGTTTCTCGCGCGCACCGACAATGCAACGCAGCATCTGAAGGCCGCCAAACTCGACGCGGGTGGCGAATTGCGCCGGCTCGCGTCGTATTTCCAGGCGCTGGCCGACGAAGCCGGCGTGCGCATCGACGTGCGCGGCGAAGCGCCGGTCGTCGCGGACGCGACGCTGTTCCGGCGCGCGGTGAGCAACCTCGCGTCGAATGCGCTCGAACACGCGCAAGCCACGTCGACGATCGAGCTGGCGGTGTCGACCCAGGGCGATTACGCGGTCGTCGAAGTCACGAATCGCGGCGCGGCGATCCCGCCCGAACAGATCGAGCGGATCTTCGAGCGCTTCTACCGGATCGATTCGTCGCGGCACGGTGCGGCGCGCAACGCGGGGCTCGGGCTCGCGATCGTGAAGTCGATCATGGAACTGCACCGCGGCAAGGTGGAGGTTGCAAGCCGCGACGGGCGCACGACGTTCGCGCTGTACTTTCCGCACGGCGCCGATGGTTAGATCGTGCGCCACCGCGTTCAGCGCTAGCGATCCCGCACCACGCCGAACGACGTGCGAACGCACACGAGCAGCACGATGGTCGCCGCGCTGAATACGGCTCCCGCGTAGAACGTGGCGGCGGCGCCTGCCCGGTCCCACAGCGCGCCCGCGACGACGCTCGATACGAGCGTCACGACCCCGCTGATCAGGTTGAACACGCCGAACGCGGTCCCTCTCAGTTCGGCCGGCGCGGCCTGCGCGACCATCGTCGCGAGCAGCCCTTGCGTCATCCCCATATGAAGCCCCCACAGCGCGACGCCGACGAGCACGGTCGGCCAGTGCGCGCCGTGCGCCAGCACGACATCGGCGGCGATCAGCAGCACCAGCCCGATCACCATCAGTTTCGTGTGGCTCGTCGTATCGGCGAGCTTGCCGAACGGGTAAGCGGACAACGCATACACGACGTTCATCGCGACCATCACGAGCGGCACGAGTGCGACGGGCACGCGGCTGCCCATCGCGCGCAGCACCAGGAATGCCTCGCTGAAACGCGCGAGCGCGAACACGCCGCCCACGGCCACGACCCACCAGTAGCGGGTGCCGAGTTGCGCGACGACCGCACGGCGGATCGGGTTCACGCGCTTCTCGCCGGGTACACGCGCCGGCTCGTCGATGCCGAACGCGAGCAGCGCCACGGCCAGCACGCCGGGGATCACGGCGAGCCAGAACGCGAGGCGGAAATCGTCGCGCCACGCCAGCATGATGACGACGGCCAGCAGCGGCCCGAGGAACGCGCCCACCGTGTCGAGCGCCTGGCGCAGTCCGTACGCGGCGCCGCGCAGGTGAACGGGCGTGACGTCGGCGACGAGCGCATCGCGCGGCGCGCCGCGAACCCCCTTGCCGACGCGGTCGACGATCCGCGCGGTCACCACGACGCCGATCGTCGGCGCGATCGCGAACAGCGGCTTGCTGAGCGCGCCGAGCGCATAGCCGGCCACCGCGAGCCATTTGCGATTGCGCAGGTAGTCGCTCAGCGTGCCGGAGAACACCTTGACGACCGGCGACGTCGCCTCGGCGATCCCTTCGATCAGGCCGATCGTCGTCGCGCTCGCGCCAAGGCCCGCCATCAGGAACATCGGCAACAGGCTGTGGATGATTTCGGACGACACGTCCATCAGCAGGCTGACACAGCCGAGCACCCACACGCTGCGGGGAATCTGCCGAAGAATGCCGGTCGATGAGTCGGTCTGCATGGGTCGCTCCCCGGTTCAGGAATCCTGAAGCTGAATGCCCGTGATGCTACCGCACGCCCGCGATGCCGAGCCGGGGAACGCGTGCCCTTGCTATTCCGCCGTATCGCGCTGGAGCTTCGCCTGCCGGCGCTTACGATCGTTCAGTATCTGATGCCGGCGATGATCGGTCAGCTTCTTCCAGTCGCGCGCCTCGTCGCGCGTGCGCAGGCAGCCGACACAAAAACCCGTGCGGCCGTCGAACGCGCACAGGTCGATACACGGCGATTTCACGGCCACGATCAGGCCGCCTTCGCAGGTGTCATCACTTCGACCGTCACGTGCGACATGCCGTCGAAGCCCGCGAGCAGCGCATGGTAGAAACGCGCATCGCGCGCGGCGTCGCCCGATTCGACCGACACGATCGCACTCATGTGCCCGGGGCCCACGCGCCACACATGGAGATCGTTGACCGTGTCGCCGAGCGCCTCGATCGCGCGACGCACGTTGTCCGTCAGCGGGCGATCGACGTTGACGTCGAGCAGGATCTCGCCCGTATCGCGCATCAGCCCGTACGACCAGTTGGCGATCACCAGCGCGCCGACGATGCCCGCGAGCGGGTCCATCCAGCCCCATCCGAACGCACGCGCGAGCAGCAGGCCGACGATCGCCAGCACCGACACGGCCGCGTCGGCGATCACGTGAACGTAGGCCGACCGGATGTTGTGGTCGCGATGCGCGGCCGAGTGCGAACCGCGATCATGGTGCGCGTGGTCGTCGTGGTCATGGTCATCGTGGTGGTCATGCGCGTGCGCGTGGTGATGGCCGTGACCATGCCCGTGATGGTGGTCGCCGCTCAGCAGCCACACGCTGGCGAGGTTCACGGCGAGCCCCAGCACGGCGATCGGAATCGCTTCGTCGAAATGGATCGGCACCGGCGCCAGCAGGCGCGCGATCGCCTCGTAGCCGATCAGCAACGCAATCATCGCCAGCACGATCGCGCTCGTGAAGCCGGCCAGGTCGCCGAGCTTGCCGGTGCCGAACACGAAGCGCGGATCGTCGGCGTACCGGCGCGCATAGGTGTAGGCCAGCGCGGCGATCAGCATCGCGCCCGCGTGCGTCGACATGTGCAGCCCGTCGGCGACCAGCGCGAGCGAGCCGAACAACGTGCCGCCGACGATCTCGGCGATCATCATCGCCGTGCACAGGCCGATGACCATCCACGTCTTTCGCTCATTGCGCGTGTGCGCGGCGCCCAGAAACGCGTGGCTGTGCGCACCGCCGGCCGGCGAGCCATTGAATTCGTTCATGTTCCGGCCCGGTTACTTGAAATAGCTGTGCACGACGTCGATCAGTTGCTCGGTCGCGCTGCCCTCGTGCGCGTCGGCCGTGTCCGCATCGACGAGATGCGACCGGATGTGGTCTTCCAGCACGACGGCCAGCAAGCCGTTCATCGCGCCGCGGCAACTCGTGATCAATTGCAGCACGTCGTTGCAGCCGCGCTCTTCTTCCAGCGCCCGCTCGATCGCCTCGACCTGCCCCTTGATACGGCGCACGCGGTTCAGCAGCTTCTGTTTTTCGCGAACGGTATGACTCATCGGCGGCTCCGGTATAGGGTAGGGGAGTATATATCCGGAAGGCTGACCCTATAGGGTGGAGGGGTATATTTTTCGAGACGAAGGCTTGTCGAAGGAAAACCGCTCGGCTAGACTGATTTCCGTCTTTGGGGAGTAGCCTGCTTTCCGTCCGCCGGAAAGCGAACGCGTCAACACACTCGGCCTGCGGCCGTGGCGCGTTCAGCCTGATCGGCCTGGCGAGACCATCGGCACGTCGCGTCGTTCCTGGTCGGACGGCGGCGGATGTGTCATGGTTCGTCAGCGTCCGACCACGGAGTCCCCATGTCCCTCCCTGCTCACCTCCCCCACGCCACCGCTGCCTGCGGAGGTGCCGCATGACGTTCATGTTCGTCGAACTGGCGTTCATGCTGATCGTCATCCTCGTCGCGGCCGAACTCTTCACCAATGCGCTCGAACATCTCGGCGAACGCCTGAAGATTTCCGAAGGCGTGACCGGCTCGCTGTTCGCGGCCGTCGGCACCGCGCTGCCCGAAACGATGGTGCCGCTGCTCGCGCTGGCCGGCGGCACATCGAACCAGGCCGTGAACGAGGAGATCGGCGTCGGCGCGATCCTGGGCGCGCCGCTGATGCTCGCGACGCTCACCACGTTCCTGATGACGCTCGCCGTGATCCGCTCGCGCGGGCTGCGCGGCACGCTCGCGCCCGAACGCACGGGCTTCGCGCGCGACATGAACACCTTCCTCGCCGCGTTCTCGCTGGCGGCCGCCGCGATGTTCGTCCCGCATCACAACTGGGCCGTGCGCGCGCTGCTCGCCGCGATGCTGGTCGGCCTCTACGTGATGTACGTCGTGCTGACGTTGCGCGCGTCGACCGGGCTCGTCGATGCCGGGCATGGCACCGAGGCGCCGCACGCGATGTTCCTGTCGCGCGTCGGTCTGCCGGCCAACCTGGCGACGATCGTGCTGCAACTGCTGATCGGCGTCGCGCTGCTGGTCGGCGGCGCGAAGGGCTTCATCCACGGCGTGGAAGGCGTGTCGCATGCGCTCGGCATCTCGGCGCTGCTGCTGTCGCTGATCATCGTGCCGATCGCGACGGAACTGCCGGAGAAAGTCAACAGCGTGCTGTGGATCCGCCGCGGGAAGGACACGCTCGC
Source organism: Burkholderia sp. AU16482 (assembly GCF_002223285.1). NCBI lineage: Bacteria > Pseudomonadati > Pseudomonadota > Betaproteobacteria > Burkholderiales > Burkholderiaceae > Burkholderia > Burkholderia sp. AU16482. The sequence continues at coordinate 32,962 of NZ_NKEY01000006.1, read as the reverse complement.
GTTCGGCAACATCACCGGCGCGATGGTGTTCCAGGGCACGCTGCTGCCCGCGATCGGCATCATGCTGACGCCGTGGGAGCCGCGCCCCGAAGTGCTGACCGGCGTGATCATCACGCTCGCCGCGGCCGCGTGGCTGCGCATCAACGCGCGCACGCGCGGGCTTGCGATCTGGGCGCTGCTGGCGAACGGTGCCGGTTATGCGGGATATCTGGTGCTGACGCTCACGCGCTGAATGCGCCGGGCGGGCGCGCCGGCCGACGGACACGTCGGCGCGGCGCGTTTCATGGCGCCGGTCGCGGGCGGCGGCGCCATCCGCATCCGGACGCTCAGGAAGCCTTGACGAGCTTGACGATCGTCAACGTGCCGTCGACCTTCTCGATCCGCACCTTGACCTTGTCGCCCGCACGCGCGTGCGCGAGCATCGCCGCATCCTTAGCCTTGAACGCCATCGTCATCGGCGGCATCCCGACATTCTCCAGCGCGCCGTGCTTCAGCGTGATCTTGCCGCTCGCGGCATCGACCTTCTTCACTTCGGCGTCGGTCAGCGCGGCGTTCGAATCCGTCGCGCCGCCCGACGACATCTTCATGCCGGGCATGTCCATGCCCGACATGTCGCCGGCGGCGGACGCCGGTACCGCGAAAGCGGTCAGCGCGACGACAGCGGTTGCAGTGGCGATCAGTTGATTCATCTTCATCGTGATTCTCCGGTGGGAAGGGATGGCACGTTCGTGCCGGAAGGAACTGCATCGGAATGCCGCGCGCGGCCCGCGCTTCGCGCACGACGGCGCTGAAGCAGAAGCCACGCGGCGGGAATGACGAACATCGACAGCAGCGGCGCCGTGACCATGCCGCCGACCATCGGCGCGGCGATCCGCTGCATGACTTCGGAACCGGCGCCGTGGCCGATCATGATCGGCACGAGCCCGGCGAGCACGACGGCGACCGTCATCGCCTTCGGCCGCACGCGCAGCACCGCGCCTTCGCGGATCGCATCGAGCAGCAACGCATCGGTCGGCGGTTCGCCTGCGTCGAGCCGGCGCTGCAGCGCACCCTTCAGGTACAGCAGCATCACGACGCCGAATTCCGCGGCCACGCCCGCCAGCGCGATGAAACCCACCGACGTCGCGACGGACACCGCATGGCCGAGCGCCCACACGAGCCAGAACCCGCCGACCAGCGCGAACGGCACCGTCGACATCAGCAGCAGCGCGTCGGCCGCCGACTCGAACGTGACGAACAGCAGCACGAAGATCACGACGAGCGTGACGGGCACGACGGTGCGCAGCGTCGCCGCCGCGCGTTCGAGATACTCGAACTGCCCCGACCATGCGATCGAATAGCCGGGCGGCAACGCAACCTGCCGCGCGACGGTCTGCTGCATCGCGCGCACGGCCGTGCTGAGGTCGGTACCGCGGAGATCGACGTACACGTAGCCGGACAGCCGCGCGTTCTCGCTGCGGATCATCGGCGGCCCGTCGGCGATCGCGATACGCGCGACGTCGCCGAGGCGGATCTGCGCGCCGCGCGCGGTGACGATCGGCAACTGCCGCAGGTTCTCGAGCGAATCGCGGATCTCGCGCGGATAGCGGATGTTGATCGGGAAGCGCTCGCGTCCCGCGATCACTTCGCCGACGTCCTCGCCGCCGATCGCCGACGACACGACCGACTGGATATCGGCCACCGACAGCCCGTAACGCGCGGCGGCGAGCCGGTCGATGTCGACGTCGATGTAGCGGCCGCCGTTCAGCCGCTCCGCGAGCGCGGACGTCACGCCCGGCACGCGCTTCACGGCGGCCTCGACCTGCGTCGCGATCGCGTCGATCCCCGCGAGGTCCGGCCCGGAAATCTTCACGCCGACCGGCGTCTTGATCCCGGTGGACAGCATGTCGAGCCGGTTGCGGATCGGCGGCACCCACACGTTCGACAGGCCCGGCACCTTCACCGTCCGGTCGAGTTCGTCGATCAGCTTCTCCGGCGTCATGCCCGGCCGCCACGCGCTGCGCGGCTTGAAGCGGATCGTCGTCTCGAACATCTCGAGCGGCGCCGGGTCGGTCGCCGTATCGGCGCGGCCCGACTTGCCGAACACCGTGTCGACCTCGGGCACGGTCTTGATCAGCCGGTCGGTCTGCTGCAGCAGCTCGCTCGCCTTGTCGGCCGAGATGCCCGGCAGCGCGGTCGGCATGTACAGCAGATCGCCTTCGTCGAGCGGCGGCATGAATTCGCCGCCGAGGCGCGACAACGGCACGGCCGTCACCACGAGCGCGACGACCGCGACGCCGATCGCGGCCCACGGGCGCCGCAGCGTCGCGTCGAGCAGCGGCCGGTACAGGCGGATCAGCACGCGGTTGATCGGGTTCGCGTGCTCGGGCGGAATGCGGCCGCGCACCAGATAGCCCATCAGCACCGGCACCAGCGTCACCGACAGCCCCGCGGCGGCCGCGATCGTATAGGTCTTCGTGAACGCCAGCGGCGCGAACAGTTTGCCCTCCTGCCCTTCCAGCGAAAACACTGGAACGAACGACAGCGTGATGATCAGCAGCGAGAAGAACAGCGCGGGCCCCACCTCCGCGGCCGAGGCCGCGACGAGTTCCCAGCGGCGCGCGGCCGTGATCGGCTCGCCGGGATGCGCGCGGTCGTACGCTTCCAGATGCTTGTGCGCGTTCTCGATCATCACGATCGCCGCGTCGATCATCGCGCCGATCGCGATCGCGATCCCGCCGAGCGACATCAGGTTCGCGTTCACGCCCTGATAGCGCATCACGATGAACGCGGCCAATACGCCGAGCGGCAGCGACAGGATCGCGACCAGCGCGCTGCGCAGATGGAACAGGAACACCGCGCAGACGACGCCGACGATGACGAATTCCTCGACCAGCTTGTCCGTCAGGTTGTCGACCGCGCGCGCGATCAGTTGCGAACGATCGTAGGTCGTGACGATCTCAACGCCGGCCGGCAGCGAACGCTTGAGCTCGGCGAGCTTCGCCTTCACCGCGTCGATCGTCGTCAGCGCGTTCTTGCCCGAGCGCATCACGACGACGCCGCCCGTCACCTCGCCCTGCCCGTTCAGCTCCGCGATGCCGCGCCGCATCGCCGGGCCGACCTGGATGCGCGCGACGTCGCCGAGCAGGACCGGCGTGCCGGCGTCGTCGGTGCGCAGCACGACGCGACGGAAATCGTCGAGCGTGCGCAGGTAGCCGGACGACCGCACCATGTACTCCGACTCGGCCAGCTCGACGACCGAGCCGCCGGATGCCTGGTTGGCCTTGCCGAGCGCCTCCGCGACCGCCGTCTGCGTGATGCCGTACGCGCGCAGCTTGTCGGGGTCGAGCACGACCTGGTACTGGCGCACCATGCCGCCGATGCTCGCGACTTCCGATACGTCCGGCACGGCCTTCAGCTCGAACTTCAGGAACCAGTCGTTGAGCGCGCGCAGTTGGCCGGGATCGTGACGGCCGGTGCGATCGACGAGCGCGTACTCGTAGACCCAGCCGACGCCGGTCGCATCCGGGCCGAGCGACACGGTCGCGCCCGCCGGCAGGCGGCTCTGCACCTGGCTCAGGTATTCGAGCACGCGCGAGCGCGCCCAGTACGGATCGGTGCGGTCGTCGAACAGCACGTAGACGAACGCGTCGCCGAACGACGAATACGCGCGCACGGTTTTCGCGCCCGGCACGCCGAGCAGCGTCGTCGTCAGCGGATAGGTCACCTGGTCCTCGACGACCTGCGGCGCCTTGCCCGGATACGACGCCTTCACGATCACCTGGGTATCCGACAGGTCGGGCAATGCGTCGAGCGGCGTCTGTCGCAGCGAATGCACGCCCCATGCCGCGAGCAGCACGGTGGCCAGCAGCACCAGAAACCGGTGGTGGACGGACCAGTGAATGATGCGCGCGATCATCGCTCACCTCGCTGCGGCTCGACCTTCGTCAGCCGGTAGCCGTCGTCGGTCTGCGTGAACGCGAAACGCACGGTCTGGCCCGGCTTCACGTCGGAAAACGCGTGCGCCGACGGTTTGCCGAACGCCATCGTCATCGCGCCCCAGCCAAGCGCCGGCACCGGCTGATGCGAGAACGTGATGTCGTCGGCCGTGACTTTCTCCACCTTGCCGGTGGTTTCGTAGACCGGCGCGGTTGCCGGCACGGACGATGCGGCCGCGCTTGCCCCGGCCGCCCGCTCCAGCCGCGGCAACACGCTTTTCAGGCTGGCTTCCGAATCGATCAGGAATTGCCCCGACGCGACGACCGTGTCGCCTTCGTTCAGCCCGGCGAGCACTTCCGTGTCGCCGCCGACGTCGCTGCCGACCGTCACCGACGCCGGCTGAAGCCGGCCGTCGCCGTGCTTCACGATGACGATCGTGCGCTGGCCGGTCGCGATCACGGCCTCCGACGGCACGAGCAGGCGCGACACCGTCTCCTTCTCCGCGACCCGCACGCGCATCAGCATGCCGGGCGTGAGCTTCAGCGATGCGTTGTCGATCTCCACGCGCGCCTGCAGCGTGCGGCTGCCCGTGCTGATGCCGGGCAGCACTTCGCGGATGCGTCCGCTGAAATGCCGCGCCGGATTGCCCGCGAACGTCGCATCGACCGACATGCCCGGGCGCACGTTGAGGGCCAGCGCTTCCGGCACCTCGACGATCAGCCACAGCGTCGACAAGCCGGCGATCTTCGCAAGCGTCTGGCCGGGCGCGACCATCGCGCCGTCGCGCACGTTCAGCTCGCTGACGACGCCGGCCTCCGGCGCACTCAGCACGACGTGCGTCTGCGCGCGGCCGGTGCGGTCGAGGGCCGCGATCATGCCGTCCGGAATCGACAGCGCCCGCATCCGCGCGCGCGCCGCGTCGAGCAGGCTGCCGTCCATCCCGCCGCGCTTCAGCGCGAGATATTCCTCCTGCGGCGCGAGCCAGTCGGGCACGAACAGCGATGCGACCGGCGCGCCCTTCGCGATGCGCTGCATCGGCGCGCGTGCATACAGATGGTCGATGTAGCCGGTCACGCGCGACTGCACGACCGCCGCGCGCGCTTCGTCGAACTGCGTGGCGCCCACCGCGTCGAAGCCGGCCGCCGTCTGCTGCCGGCGCACGGTCGCATAGCGAATGCCCAGGTTCTGCTGCAGGCCCGGATCGATCCGGACGCCCGGTGCGTCGCCGCCTTCGTCCGCATAGACGGGCTGCAACTGCATGTCCATGAACGGCGATTTGCCCGGTTTGTCGAAGTGCTGGTTCGGCACCATCGGGTCGTGCCAGTACAGGACCTTGCGCGCGGCCTGCGGCGCCGGCGCGCCCGACGGCGCGGCAGCGGGCACGGCGGACGCCGCCGCGCCGTTCATCGCATGGCGGACGCCGACGACATAGCCGGCGCCGACGAGTATCGCGCCGGCGGATGCGATCAGCGCCGCACGCATCAGTGATTGCCTTGTCATGAGCGTCTCCTTCACTGAGCGGCGGCCATCGCCGACGGCACGACCTGATATTCGAGCCGCGCCCAGGTCTGCGACACGTCGCGCCTGAGGTCGAGCACCTGCAACTGCGCTTCGAGTTGCGCACGCCGCGCGGCGAACGTGTCGGCGAGCGACCCCGTGCCGGCCCGGTACGCGGCCGTCGCGAGCTGCACGCGCTGATCGGCGGCCGGCAACAGCGCGGCGCTCAGGTTCGCGATACGTTCACGGCCGCTCGCCAGCGTGTCGGATTGCGTACGGATGTCGGCCTGTACCTGACGCAGCGTGTCCTCGTACATCAGGCGCGCCTTCGTCGCGAGCGCCGCCTTTTCGGCGACGTCGCGGTTCTGGCGATTCTTGCGATTGAGCGGCAGCGGGATCGAGACGCCCACCGACACCATGTTCGAATACGCGCCGCCGCGCTGCTGGTACGCGATTTCCCACGTCCAGTTGGGGCTGCGCTCGCTGTTCGCGACCGCGGCGTCGGCTTCGGCCACCGCGATATCGTCCGCGGCGGCGACGAGCGCCGGCTGCGACACGCGCAGCTCGTCCGGCGGTAATGCCGATACGACGGATTCTGGCGCGGGCGGCGTACCCGTCACGTCCGTCACGGGCGCCGCCGTCCAGCGGGCCAGCGCGACGAGCGCGGTGCGATACGCCTGCTGCGCCTTGAGCACCTGATCCTGCGTCTGCGCGAGCATCGCGCGGGCCTGCACGACGTCGCCCGCGCTCGCCTTCGCGCCGCGATACGACGCCTGCGTCGCGGCGAGTTCATGGTTCATGTGACCGAGCAGCGCCTGCTGAAGCGCGAGCGCCTGCTTCGCGTAGACGGCATCGAGCCACGCGGCCGCGGTCTGCCGGCGCACGGCCGCCAGCTCCACGAGATAGCCCGCGCGCTCGCGGCCGACCTGTTGGTCGGCCAGCGCGGTACGCAGGCGCCGCTTGTCGCCGGACACCCATTCCTGCTCGATGCCGATGCGGCGCATCGTCATGAAGTCCTGGCCGACGGTGAGGCGCTGCCCGCCGTTGATCGGCAGGTTGTCGATGCCGGCCTTGAGCATCGGGTCCGGCAACTGGCCGGCCCTGACCGCCGCTTCGGCACGCGCGAGCACGGAAGCCTGCGCGGCCTGCATCGATGCGGAACGATCGGTGGCGGACTGCAGCGCGGCGTCCAGCGTGAGCGGCGACTGCTGCGCGTGAACCGCGCCCGCCATCAGCAGCGCGGCCCACGATACGGGCGCGCGCCGGCATGCACGCGGCATGCGCGGCGTGCGGAAAGCGAATGACATGGTGTAACCCCAAATCGGAACCCAAAGGGATTCCACGTCCTGCGCACAGGACGAAACCTCACCGCGTGCGCGGTGAACCGGTCAAATCGGGATCAGCTGATGCGTGGCGGGCGCCACAACCCGTTCGGGTCGCGAGCCGGGACGGACTGCGTGTAGTGGAAGACGATCGTGCTGGCGAAGGCAGCGGGACGGCTGACGTCGACGCGGGCGGCCGGGTGGTAGAGACTGCCGAACTGGCATTGGGCCGTTACCTTGCAGGCCATGCCCTTGGCTTTGGCCTTCGCGTGATCGGCGGAGGGCGGCTGCATCGAATCGCAGTTGCTCATGTCGGCGGACATGGCCATGTTCATGCCCGTATCCGCGTCCATCGACATCGTGTGCTGCATCGGACATTCACCGGTCAGGCCGCTGGCTGCCAGCCCAGTGATGGGCAGCACCGCGCACAGCAGCAGCAGGATGAAAGTCCGAAACAGTTTCATGGCGGCGATTATAGCGCGGCCCGTTGCGGCATGGCGCGGCGTCACTACGACGAAATGATGCGCATTCCCCGCGGTGGGCGCCGCGCGTCATCGCGGCAGGTCGTCCGCCGCCAGCACGGCCTGCACGGCCGGCCGCTCGCGCACCCGCTCGTACCACGCCCGCAGATGCGCATGCCGGCTCAGGTCGATATCCGCGTTGTACACCGAACGCATCCAGCCGGCCTTGCCCCAGCCCGTCAGCGCGAACAGGTACGCATCGGCGACCGTGAACGTGTCGCCGGTGACGAACGTCCTGCCGTCGAGCTGGCGGTCGATCCACGCGAAGCGGCCGTCGAGCTTCTGCCGCACGGGCTCGACGTACTTGCCCGCCTGCACCGCATACAGCAGCGGGATGAAGCCCTTGTGGATCTCGGTGCCGAGAAAGTTGAGCCATTCCATCAGCCGGTAGCGCGCGAGCGTGCCGTAAGCGGGCGCAAGCGCGGCTTCCGGGCGCTGGTCCGCGAGATACTGCGCGATCACCGGCCCTTCGCGCAGCATCGTGCCGTCGTCGAGTTCGAGCAGCGGCACGTAGCCGAGTTCGGTCACGTCGTAGTAATCGCGGCCGTCCTCGACGACATGCTTGCGCGCGTCGACCTTGACGATCTCGGCGTCGAATCCGCCTTCGCGCAGCACAATGCAAATCGCCTGCGAACAGCTGCCGGGAGCGTGATAGAGCTTCGTGCGTTTCCTTCGTGGGTTGTCCATGTATCGATTCGCCGCGACGCGGGCGCTAATATCTCGCATCGGCACGGCGCCGGGAAGACGCGAGCCTCGTGCGGCGCACCGTCTATCCGGAAGTGCCGGTGCGCGTCGAGTACGATCTCACCGCGGACGGCGACCGGCTGCGGCCGGTGGTCGACGTGATGCGCGAACTCGGGCTGTGGCTGAAGGCACGCGACGCGCACGCCGACGCGACACCCAACGCCCCGGCCGCAATCGAGCCGACGGCGCATGCCCCCCGCTAACCCCACGCAGGAACCCACGTTCATGGAACTTCACGCTACCGTCGGCGCGGCCACGTCCGACCTCGACGACGACGAAAGCTTCGCCAACATCTACTGTCACGACGCGGAGCAGGACTATTGCTTCGCGCTGTCGCGCTTTCCGGACGACACGCTGATCGAAGTGATGGTGCGCGACCAGCTCAACCTGCGCGTCAAGGATCTGTCGGTGCGGCTGACCGACGACACGATCGACGTCGAGATCGAACCGGGCGTCGCCGCGCGTCTCGACGGCCACACGCGCTACGTGATCCATCTCGCGCCCGGTCAGTACGATCCGGTCACGCTGCGCGCCGCGTTGAATGAAATCTTCGTCGGCAAGGACGGCTATCGCGACGACAGCACGCGTGGTTGATCGGTCGCCTGCACGCTCTTCCTCGCCACGACAACCGCCCATGACACGATTTCCGCGATTCCACCCGCTTGCCCGTGTCGCCGCGCTGCTGTTCGCCACGTGTGCGTCGATCGCACCCGCCGCGCACGCCGCCCGGCCGCTGCTCGAGTTCAAGGTCGACGATGCCGTCACGGCACGCGTCGAGCGCACCGACGGCGCGCACGTCACGGTCCGCTTCCTGCCGAGCGGAACGACCCAGACGCTGGCCGTCACCGCCGCCGACGAGGAAGGCCGCTACCACCTCGCGACCGACGACTACAACTTCGACGGCCATCGCGATCTCGCGATGCGCGCGGTGCTCGGCATGGTCAACGAGAACTACGGCATCTACCTGTACGCCCCCGCGCGCCAGCGGTTCGAACCGCTGAAGATGCCGGCGGGCAACGGGCCGCACGGCAATTGCGACGACCTGATCAACGTCGAAGCGAAGCCGAAAACGCGCACGCTGTACAGCTCGTGCCGCGGCGGCCCGATCTGGTACACCGATGCGTACCGCTTCGACGGCAACGGCAAGATGTATCTGTATCAAACCAGCGAAGCGATCCCCGACGATCTGCGCGATCTGCTCGACGGCGACTCGGGCCCGTCGTCGATGCTGCTCACCTACGACGAGCACGGCAGGCGCGTGTCGCGCCGCCCGCAGGATCATGATGGCGGCACGGTCACGTTCAAGGTGCGGCCGGCGCGCCTGCCGCTGCACGTCGCGATGGCCGACGCACCCACGCGCCGCTATGTCGTCGCGGGCGACACGGTGGAGGTGATCGACGCGAGCGACGATTTCCGGTGGTTGAAGGTGCGGTATCGCAATCCGCAAGCCGGCGCCGTGCAGGGCTGGGTCAGTGCGAAGGAGGCGATGGGAAACTGAGGCACGATGCAGTGCTCCCCCGCTGCCACATATCGAGCGCTGAACATCCCATTAACGGGATGCCTGCCCAAATGTCACGCACGCCGCGCCACGGCTCCAACGTTCGCTCCAACGCCATTCGATCCGGCCGCCTCGTTCGCGCGCGCCGGCCGGCGCATAGAACACAGGAGACGACCGTGGCCCACCTGCATCGCCGCGATGGCGCTCGCGGGCAGCCATCGTACGGGCTGCTCGTCGGCGAGGTGGCACGCATCGACGCGTAGCCGCGCAAGAAAAAAGGTGGAGATGCAGTGACTCGTTTACACTGCCCCCGTATGCCCTCTTCGGGGTGACGCGCGACGTTTTACGGGGCGAACGGATCGACACGACGCCTGCCGGTATTTCCCCGGATGACGTCCTTCGCGGCAAGCGCTAGAATCCAGCCGCGTCAAGGGCCTGCTCCCGCGGATGACGGGCGTGCGGTCGGCCCCGCCGCGGGCCAGCCCGGCACATGCTTTTTTCGTATCAGGGGAACGCGGGTCATGGGCGGAACAGGCCCTTCGGAACCGCATGCTGCTCAACGTGAATTCCTTCCACCGCGACAACGACCGCTTCAACGTGTCGTTCAAGGCATTGGGCGAGCTGATCGAGACGGTCGGCACGCCGCACTTCGTGCCGCGGCTCACGCAATTGCTGAACGATGTCGTGCCGCTCGACGTCGCGCACGTCGAACGTTCGCGCGTCGACGCGACGATGCCGACCGGCTACCGTTGCGAATGGATCGGCAGCAGCGGCATCGGCGCCGCGTCCACCGGAATCTCCGACGTGATGACGCTCTACTACGAGCGCTTTCTCGACGCCGACCCGCTGTTCGCGGGGCTGCGCGGCAAGACGGGCACGATGCTCGTCGTGCGCGACGTCGCGGCGATCCCGCCCGGCGAATTCCGCCAGCGCCTGTTCGACGACGTGCATATCGGGCATGAATGCGTGCTCGCACGCGGCACGCGCTATTCGCAGCATTCGATCGCGCTGGAGCGCGGCCGCGACCGCCCGCCGTTCACGCTCGCCGAGATGAACCGCTTCCGCAGCATCAGCGACATGCTGTTCCCGCTGCTCGAACTGCATGCGTCGACCACCGCCGCGCGGCGCATCGCGCACGCGACGCCCGACGTCCATCCGCTCGCGCAATTCGATGCGCGGCTCGCGGCCGACGGCGTGAAGCTGTCGAAGCGCGAATACGAAACCTGCAAGCACCTGCTCTCCGGCAAGACCGTGCCGGAAACCGCCGGGATTCTCGGCGTGCGGGTCGCGTCGGCCGAGTCTTACGTGAAGCGTGCTTTCGCGAAGCTCGGCGTACGCACGAAGCGCGAACTCGCCGCGTGGGGTTCGGCCACCGCCGCGCGCCCCGCCGCCGAAGCGCGCGACGGCGGCGCGCCGCCGGCCATCTTGCGCTGACCTGCGCCACCGCATCGGCGTCCCGGCATCGCTGCAGGCGGTGCGCTGACGCACGGCCATCGGTCTCATCGATGCCGCGTCGTTGCCGCGTTACTTGCGCGTCGCCACGATGAACAGGCGCGGAAACGGCAGCAGCACCGTGCCGTCGCCTTGCGCCGGATAACCGTCCGGTCCGGCCAGCGCGTCGCGATAGCGCGCGAGAAACGCGCGCTGTTCGGACGCGTCGAGCGCCGCGAGAAACGGCCGCAGCGCGCTGCCCTTGAACCATTCGACGACCGCATCCGCGCCGCCGCGCAGCGGGTGGTAATAGGTCGTACGCCACACGTCCACGCGCGAGCACAGCGGCGCGAGCAGCGCATGGTAATAACGCGCATCGAACCGCTCGGTGCGCGCCGCGCCTTTCAGCTTGTCGGCCCACGGCCCGGCCGCCGCGACTTCGCGCATCAGCCGGTGCGCAGGTTCGTCGAGATTGTCGGGCATCTGCACCGCGAGATGGCCGCCCGGCGCGAGCCGGCCGACGAGCATCGGGAACAGCGCGTCGTGCGCGGGCACCCATTGCAGCACCGCGTTCGACAGGATCAGGTCATAGCCGCCCGGATCGTCCCAGGTGGAAACATCGGCCACGTCGAAACGCAGCGCCGGCAGGCGCTTGCGCGCGGCCGCGATCATGTCCGCCGACGCATCGATCCCGTGGATCGTCGCGTCCGGCGCGCGCGCGATCAGCGCTTCCGTCGAATTGCCGGGCCCGCAGCCGATATCGATCGCCGTATGGATCGGTGTGTTCGGCACGGCGGCCAGCAGGTCGCGCACCGGCCGTGTCCGTTCGTCCTCGAACTGCACGTACTGATTCGCGTATTGATCGAGCGGGGTCGTCACGATAGATCTCCTTGTCGGCATGAGCGGCCGCCGCGCATCCGCGCGGGGGAAGCGGCTGGCCATCGGTCCAGCGCATTCTGCGACTGCCGCCGGCCTTCAGTAAAATGAATTTAATATCGTGATTGATTCAAAATTCTGATGAAAATCGATACGCTCGGTGTCCAGGCTTTCGTCGCGATTGCCGACGGCGGCAGCTTCAGGCAGGCTGCCGATACGCTCCATGTCACGCAAACGGCGATCACGCAGCGGCTGCGCAAGCTCGAGGCGTATCTCGGCGTCGCGCTGGTCGAACGCACGACGCGCCGCACCACGCTGACCGAGATCGGCCGGCGTTTCCTGCCGCAGGCGCGCCGGCTGCTGAACGAGCTCTCCGATGCGCTGACCGAAATCCGCGAGACAGGCCTGAGCCAGCGCGGCGACGTCACGATCGCGTGCGTGCCGACGGTCGGCGTGCAGTACCTGCCGCGCATCCTGCGCGCGTTTTCCGGGCACCGGCCGCACGATCGCGTGAAGATTCTCGATCACGCGTCGGCGTCGGTGCTGCAGGCCGTGCTGCGGCGCGAGGCGGAATTCGGCATCGGCATCGCCGGCGACCAGCACCCGGAACTCGTCAGCGTGCCGCTCACGCATGACCCTTACGTACTCGTGTGCCGCGACGATCACCCGCTCGCGAAGCGGCGTCGCATTCGCTGGGCAGCGCTGCAGCCGCATCCGCTGATCTTCGCCGGCGAAGTGAGCGGCAATCGCGGGCTGCTCGAAGGCGCGCTGAAAACGAGCGGCGTATCGCTGCATTCGTTCTACGAGGTGCAGCGCAGTTCGACCGCGCTCGGGCTCGTCGCGCAAGGGCTTGGCGCGGCTGTCGTGCCGAAGCTCGCGATCCAGAAGAATGCGTATCCGATGATCCGCACGATCGAGCTCGTCGAGCCGTCGGTGTCGCGCACGCTCGTGCTCGTCATGCGCCGGAACGCACAACTGTCACCCGCGGCACGCGCGCTGTACGACATGATCGTCGAGCGGGCGGCGCCCGGGCGATGATCCGTGAGCGATGCGGGGCGACCGGTGCGTCACGAGATGTCAGGAAGCGGCCCGTTGCCGCTCCTTCACGCTCAGAGCACCTTGACCATGAACACGCGCGCCGCGCCTTCCGGCTCGCACGGCACTTCGCCGAACGTCTCGTAACCGTGCTTCCGGTAGAAGTCCGGTGCCTGGAACGAGATCGTGTACAGCACCGCACGCGCGCACCCGCGTCGCTTCGCTTCCGCTTCGGCCTCGCGTAGCAGCCGGCTGCCGAAGCCGCCGCCGCGCAGCGATTCGGGCAGATAGAACAGGTCGATGAAGAACAGGCCCAGCGACGTCCGGCCGGTGAGGCCGCCCAACACGTCGCCGGTCGCGGGATCGGTCACGTAGACATCGAGCGCCGCCGCATCGGCACGCCCCGTCAACGCATGGTTGAATTCGCCGAGTTTGCGGCTGATGAAGTCTCGCGCGGCCGGCTGCTCGGTGTCGGTCAGTTGAAGGGTGACGTCGGGATGGGTTGTCATCGAAGCGAACGCGTACGTGAATAGGCCGCCGGCTGCGCAGCACACGCGGCGGATATCGCACGACTATAGCGCGTCAGGTCACAACGATCGCGGCGAACGAAACGCGCGTCAGTTGTACCCGAGAATCGCCACCGCCGCGACCTCCGGCCGGTCGAGCGTATTCCCGACGAGCGACGTCATCGGTTCCTGCAGCACGGCCTGATACGACGTCACGCGCATTTCTTCCGGCATACCCGCGTCATCCGCGGCCGGCTCGTCGAACGCGGCATCGAAACCGCTATAGAACGCCGCTTGCTTCTGCGAAAAAGTCATCTCCACTCCTTTGCCTTGATAGGTCGTTGATGTTTTAGCTGGCCCGCTTCAACGCCGCCGCATGCACGGGCGCACCGTCATGCGCCGCCTCCGAACGCGCAAGCTGCGCACGCGTGCGTCGCGTGATGTGGATCACCGCGAACACGACCGGCGCGATCAGCAGCCCTTCCGCCAGTTCGGGATCGACCGGCAGGTTCATCACGTGCAGCGCCTTGAACGCCGCCGTCGCGAGCCATTCGCTGCATCAGCGCGTGCAGCGCCGCGTGGATCTCGTCGAGCTCGCGACTCATCCGGCGCGCGACGGGCAACGCGAGCAGCGCCATCATCCGGTACGTTTCGATTTCGTACAGACGCTGCAACAGCCGGCCGCCCTGCTCCTCGCGGAAATCCTCGTCGACGACGAGAAAGCGCATGAAGCCGTCGTCGCGCACGTGCCAGTCGCAGAACACCTTGCCGCCGCCGAGCACGCGGCTGCCGACGAGCGCGGGCCCGTCGATCCAGCGCCGCAGGTCGCCGCACACGCGCCGCGCGGCGTCGCCGGACAGCAGCTCCATCCGCACCGCGACGAAGCGGATGCCGGCCAGCCGCGCGAACCACGCGGCCGGAATGCCGGCGATCGCGAGATCGTCGAAATAACCGGTGTCGCGACGCGGCGCGACGAACGTGAAGGTCGAGAATTCGGTGTGACGCTCCCACTTCAGGTGCCAGCCGCACGGCGACTGCACCGCGTAGTGCGTCGCGCCTTCATGCGGCGCGTCGATTCCCGTGTCGCGGCACAGCGCGTGCAGCAGCGTTTCGTGAATGTCGGGCTGGCCGTCCGCATAGATCGCGTAATGCGTGAGCGATACGGCTTCGGCGAGCCGCAGGAACGGCCGCGCATGCAATTCCGCGGCCAGTGCGGCGCGCAACGGATGGTCCATCATCGATTCACCACGCTTCCCTGTTCGGTCCCGCACGCCGGATCGACCGGCCGACCGCCGCGCCGCACTCGGGCGAAACGCCAGCGTGATCGCACTATGGCAGACACACAGCAACAATAAAAACGCATAATGCTGATCGTTACGTTCAGTTTTCCTGATACCCCATGAAGATGCTCGATCACGACGTGCTGGCCACCGTCGTCGCCGTCGCGGAAACCGGCAACATGACCCGCGCGGCCGAGGCCGTGAACCGCTCGCAGTCGGCCGTGAGCATGCAGATCAAGAGCCTGGAAGACGCGATCGGCCGGCCGCTGTTCGTGCGCAAGCCGCGCAGCATCGTGCTGACGCGCGAAGGCGAGGTGCTGCTCGGATTCGCCAGACGAATGCTGGCGCTGCGTGACGAGGCATGGGCGGCCGTGGTGCGGCCGGAAGTGACCGGCAAGGTCGTGATCGGCGTGCCGGACGACTATGCGTCGTCGCTGCTGCCATCGGTGCTGAAGAAATTCTCCGCGACCTACCCGAAGGTCGAGATTCAGGTGATGGGGCTGCCGAGCAGCGCGCTCGCGCCGCTGATCAAGGAGGGCACCGTCGATCTCGTGTGCGGGACGCGCATCAAGGGGCTGTCGGGCGATTTCATCCGCCACGAGCCGATGGCGTGGGCCGCGATGACGAACGGGCCGCGCGTGTGGGAGGAGCGGCCGCTGCCCATCGCGGTGTTCATGCCGGGCAGCGTCGCGCGCGAGAACGCCATCCGCAGCCTCGAACGCGCGAAGGTACCGTACCGCACGTCGTATGAAAGCCCGAGCCTGCTCGGGCTGCTCAGCATGGTGGAGGCCGGCCTCGCGGTCGCGCCGCTCGCGCGCTGCGCGATTCCCGCGCAACTGTCGATGCTCGGCCGCTCGCACGGGCTGCCCGATCTCCCGCCGCTCGAGCTGATCCTCGCGCGCAGCACCAAGTCGAAACGGCCGCCGTGCGACTTCCTCGCGGAACAGTTGATGGAAGACCTGCAACGGCAGACCGGGCAGACCGGCGACGCCTGAGCCCGCCGGCGCTCGCTCGCCGCGGGCTCACCCGTGGCCCGTCGCGCCATGTCCGGCCGCGCGCAACGCCGCGTTGACGATGCCGGCCACCGTGTCCACGAGCGCTTCGAGCGTGTCGCCGTGCACGTGCCGCCCTGCCGGCGGAACATGCTCGCCGCGCCGGCCGCCCCACTGCGAGCCGGCCGTGACCGACAGCGTCGCGCTGAACCGCTGGCCGTGTCGCCGGCCGAAGATGCCGATGCGCCGCTCGGCTACATAAGCCTGTTCGGGAAGAAACAACCGGATCTCGACCGCGACTTGATCGGGGTCGGCCGCATTCGCATCCCCGTCCGCATCGAACGCCGGTGCGAGTGACTTGACAATGCGGAACGTCACGTGGGAATCCCACGCGGCGAGCGGCCCGCCGGCCGCATCGACGCGCTCGGCGTCGACCGACCACTGATGCCGATCGGGCACGCGAATCGCCTGGCGCAGCAGCACGTCCGCCGCGCGAACCGTCACCATCAATTGCCGGGCAAGCTGCCTGCCCGACGGCAACGCCGCGGCGTGCGCGCGGCGGGCGGCCGGGCGCGCGATACGCACTTCTTCCGTAAGGTACATGGGCCCTCCCTGTTCAGGGGTAGCGCCGCGTTCGACGCAGCGCACAAACGGCCGCCGTTGCCAGCCGGCGGACAGCACGCCGGCCGGCGAATCGGCGGCGGATTAACCGAGCAATCGGCGTTCCCGGCTCAGCGGGCGGCGGGCAGAACGCGCAACCGGCGCGCGACCGGCCCGATCACCGCGTCGACTTGCTGCGCGATCAGCGTGTGCAGCGTGAAATCCAGGTCTTCCGGTGCGATGTCGACATGCACGTGGATCACGTTGCGCACGGCGCGCGCGCTGACGACATACACACCGAGCGGGGAATGCAGCAACCCGGCGAGCCGGGCGTGCGCGGCCTCGGCGGAGTCGGCCGTCAGCGTGACGGGCAGTTGCAGGCGCGGGCGCGGCGGCGGAAACGGTGCGACGTCGTCGGGTGCGCCGGCGCGTAACCGGCGGCTGGCGACATCGAGCGCGGGAAAGGGATGAATGAAGGTCATGGCGTGGACGGAAGCCGTCCCGGCTGTTCGACACGTCCCCAGCTTAGAAGCGACCGTATAAAAGCCGTGCAAAAAAACGGGGCGGTCGTGCAAAAAACGGCATGCCGCGCGGCGGACGGATCCTGCTGTTTTACGAGCCGACCTGCCGCGTGGCGCTGCCGACGTTCGACAGGGGCAAGGCGGATACGACGGGCAATCGAGTCGACATCCGATCGGCCGTTTGGCGGACTCGGCCCGCCGGGGGCGCGGCGATATGCTGGGCGCTTTCCACTCGTCGCCCGCAGCCATGACCGTTCAGCGTGTCGATCTCAGTCACGTCCTGCCATACGAGACGATGTACTTCGACGATCGGCTCACGGTCGATCGAAACGATCTGGATATCGCCGCGTGCGTCGGCGTGGACGGCGACGTGCCGGACGAACTGCTGGTTTCGCTGTGTGGTGCGCCTGCCGGGTCGGACGTTCAGGTGTATCTCGATAGCACGAATCGACTGACGTTCTCCGTGACGCATCCAGGACTCATCCGATCCGAGAACCGCGTATCCGTGCTTCAAACCCACGAAGCGTCCATACTGGAACTTGGGATCATCGATCTCGTCGATAACGCTGTCGTCGGGCTCGGCGCGGCGATGCTGTGGCGAATCGTCAGGGCATGTGATAGGTTGAAGATCGCGCGGATCAGCGCATTCGCAATAGGCGGCCGCAAAGCACCACCCGAACCCGGCGGGCCTCGGCTCTGCGGATATTACGCGTGGCCGCGGTTTGGTTTCGATGCGCCCATTCCCGGCACGCATGGCGACGAGGCTGCACTGTTCCAGTACTTCCAGGGATATCCGGTCGGCTTGGCCGACGGATCGCTTCGGTCTCTGCATGCGCTTTACGCGACGCGATCCGGACGAGACTTCTGGCGGGCGGCCGGATCGCATCGCGTGATGACATTCAACGTTGCGCCTCATGGCGCGTCAGTACTGGCACTGCAACGATACCTGATCGAAAAAGGGATATACGGATGACTCGGAAACACCGTCCAATTGCCGGCTTTCGGATCGTGAAGCCCACGGCCGGACGCGGTCGCGCGCCGAACACCCATCTTCCCATTCGCTTCTCGCAGTTCAAGCAGTTCATCGACGCGCTCATCACGCACGAACGTCATGACGGACACTCGCAGGCGTCAAATACGGCTACCGTCGCGCCCGATACACTGCCGGCCCTCCACTCGCCCGCGCCACCGCAACGAAAAGTCTTCGACGTGGGGCCGATCGACCGGTCGAAGAGCACGCTGAGCGTCATCTCGATAGCCGACGCCGAAGCGCGTTGCCGCCGGGAAACGCTCCTGCACTTCGGGTTGGATCCGGACCTGTAACGCGTCGCAGGCCCCGGGCAGCCGCCTCCCCCTGCCACCATGCGACAACCGCGCCGGTCTGCGCGAGGTGTCTTTGTCCGCCCGCAGGCACAGGCCGGCCGCGAGCCTTTCATCGGCGTGACAATGCGTGTGATCGACACGAGCCGCTGGACCCGGCGAGGGTCGCCATGCGCGCCCCGTCAACCATGACAGGTCGACAGTCGGCGATCCGCCGATACACTGTGAGCCACCCCGACGGCCTCGATCGTGCTCACCCATGCCGGCCGTCGGCTTCGATTGCGCACGGCCCTCCCGCTTCCCGCCCGCCCCGCGCACCTTCCGCACGCTTTCCAAGGAGTTGCACTTGAAGCCCTGGCGCCATGCGCTGTTCGCCTTCGCCGGCCTCGCGGCCGCCGCGCCGTCTCACGCCCATCCCGTTTGCACCGTCGTCGCCGACGCCGACACCGGCACGGTGCTCGTGCAGCAGGGCGACTGCACGACCCGCGTGACGCCTGCATCGACGTTCAAGGTCGCAATCAGCTTGATGGGCTTCGACGCCGGCGTGCTGAAGGACGAGCACACGCCCACGCTCGATTTCCACACCGGCTACCCCGCCTGGGGCGGTGCGCCGTGGCGCGAGCCGACCGACCCGGCACGCTGGATGAAGCTGTCGATCTTCTGGTATTCGCAGCAGGTCGCGCAGGCGCTCGGGCAGGTACGCTTCCAGCAGTACACGAGCGCGTTCGGCTACGGCAACGCCGACGTCACCAGCAACGACGGCGAACGCCCCGGCGTGATGGGCGCGTGGGTCAATTCGTCGCTACGCATCTCGCCGCTCGAACAAGTCGCGTTCATGCGCGGGATCGCACGACGGACGCTGCCCGTCAGCGCGCACGCGTACGACATGACCGCACGCATCACGCTGATCGACACGCAACCGGGCGGCTGGACGGTGCACGGCAAGACCGGCACCGGCTCGCCGGGTATCAAGTACGATGCCGCGCACGCATACGGCTGGTTTGTCGGCTGGGCGACGAAGGGTGCGCGCACGCTGGTGTTCGCGAACCTGATCCAGGACGACGAGCGGCAGACGCCGAATGCCGGCCTGCGCTCGCGCGACACGTTCCTCGCGGCGCTGCCGACGCTTGCCGAACCGGCCCGGCCGCAATGAGCACCGCCCCCCGCAACGCCCGCATCGACCTGCTGCGCGGCGTCTCGATCCTGCTCGTCCTGCTGCATCACTTCAACATCGCGTATTCGCTGCGCGACACCGCGCTCGCGCGCGTGCTCGGCTGGGACACGATCCATGCGATCGTGCGCAATGGCAACTACGGCGTGACGATGTTCTTCACGATCTCGGGCTACCTGATCACGTCGAACGCGCGCCGCCGCTGGGGCAGCCTCGGCGCGCTCGACGTGCGCGCGTTCTACGTGTCACGGGTCGCCCGGATCGTCCCATGCCTGCTTCTGCTGCTCGCGCTCGTCAACGGTCTCGCGGCGGCCGGCGTGCCGATCTTCACGAACCATGCGCCGCAGGGCATCGCCGTGTCGTACTGGCTCGTGAATCTGGCGTCGCTCACGTTCTGGATGAACGTGCTGATCGGCGCGTACGGATGGGTCAATTACGCGCTCGGCGTGCTATGGTCGCTGTCGGTCGAAGAGGTGTTCTACCTGTCGTTCCCGCTGCTGTGCATCGCGCTGCGTCGCGACACGCGGTTGTTCGCGTTCTGGCTGCTGATTGCCGCGATCGGTCCCGTGTACCGCTACACGCACCAGGGTGACGAAGGCGGGTTCCTGTACGCGTACTTCGCATGCTTCGACGGCATCGCGATCGGCTGCTGCACCGCGCTGCTGGCCGCACGCGCGCGATGGCAGAAGCTTGCGGCCGCGCCCGTGCAATGGCTCGCCGCCGCACTGATGACCGCGCTCTATCTCGCGTGGCCGATCGCCGAAAGCCATGTGTTCGGCGTGTCCGCGATGGCGCTCGGCACGGCCATACTGCTGATCGGCGCGCATGCGGAACGCGGCGCCGCTCGCGGTCGCACGCTCGCGCCGCTGCGCTCGAGCGGCCGGCTCAGCTATGAGCTGTATCTGTTCCACCTGATCGTGCTCGGCGCGCTGCGCACGTTCTGGCCGCCGTCTGCCACGCACGGCAACGGCAAGCTGGCGCTGCTCGTCACCTATCTGGCGCTGTCGGCCGGCGTGAGCGCGGTCATCGCACGCGGCTACGCGACGCCGCTCGATCGCTTCATCAAGCGGGTCGCGTCGCGGCCCGGGGTGCAGGTAACGGACAGCGCGCGTGTCTAGCGCGTGACCATATCGCCAGTATCGCCGACACGACACCGGCGACCTGATCGCAAGCATTGCTCACGACGCGTCGACCCATCCAGCGGCAAGAATCGGACATGACGGCACGATGGATGGAATCTGGAAGAGTCGGTATGGCCGCTGCTAGGATGCGGCAGCGCGCCGCGGCCAGCTCAGCCGGCGTATTCGGCGGCGGCGCAGCGCACGGTCACGATGCGTGCCGGCGGCAGATTGGCCCAGACGATCCGGCTGTCGCACGCGACGAATCCCGGATCGCCGAGCAGATGACGGCCGGGCGGGCGCAGATCGTACGTGAACTGAATCATCACGCCGTCGGCCGACAGCACGCGTTGACATTGACCGAGGATCGCCGCCACGTCCACACGCGGCAGCGTGCGCAGCGGCAGGCACGACACGATCGCGTCGACCGTGGCGCCCGGCGGCAGCAGCCGCTCGAGCTGCCGCGCGTCGCCCGACACGATCGAGATGCCGGGAAAGCGACGCCGCAGATGCTGCACGAACGCCGGCGAGCGTTCGACCACGACGAGGCGCCGCGGCGCGACGCCGCGTTCGAGCAGCGCCGCGGTGACCGCGCCAGTGCCTCCGCCGAGCTCGACGACCAGCCCGTCGCCGCCCGGCACCGCGTCGGCCATCTCGCGCGCCAGATGCCGCGAACTCGGGCACAACGCACCGACCGAGGCCGGCCGGCCGACCCACTCGCGCACGAACAGTGCCGAGACACGCCACGCGTTCGGCCACGT
This sequence comes from Burkholderia sp. AU16482, assembly GCF_002223285.1. Classification (NCBI taxonomy): domain Bacteria; kingdom Pseudomonadati; phylum Pseudomonadota; class Betaproteobacteria; order Burkholderiales; family Burkholderiaceae; genus Burkholderia; species Burkholderia sp. AU16482. The sequence continues at coordinate 11,851 of NZ_NKEY01000006.1, read as the reverse complement.
CATAGGCGCGCCTCCAGCGCTTGTGCGGTCAGCCGCGGCGTGCCGACGACTGCGCGGAACAGGGTGACGGCGACACGGACAAGGTTCATGCGTATCCTCCTCGGCGAATCTGTCCGCCGCAGGACGCGCGACGATCAATCGATTCTAGGAAACGCAAACTTAAGGCGACGTGAAGATTGACCCTGATTCGCCTGACCAATTCGTGCCCGACCGGCCGCCCGTTCCACGGTCGGCGATCGACGCGCCGCGGCAAGCGCGCGGCGCAACGCTCGCCGACGATCCCAACCTGCGGCAGCGTCGTCTCTCCATCGCGGCGAGACCGTCGGCCAGCGACCTCGTGGTGGCGGCCGAAATGGGGTCTGGACATTGACGCGGAGTACCATTCGCCCGCGCCCCACCCGCCGATGGCGTCGACGGTGGTCTTCGATGCCATGTGCGAGCAGGCGGCACTGCCGGCGCTGTGCACCGCGCGCCATGCTGATTGCACGACGCGCAGCACACGTCACCGCAAGTTGGTTCTCGCGAGTTCGACGATCTCGTCGCCGCGCCCGCTGAGGATCGCGCGCAGCATGAACAGGCTGAAGCCCTTCGCATGCGCGAGCTCGATCTTCGGCGGCATCGCGAGCTCGTACTTCGACGTGACGACGTCGACCACCGCCGGCCCGTCATGCGCGAATGCCGTACGCAACGCGTGCTCGACGTTCTCCGAATGCTCGACGCGCACGCTGAAAATGCCGGCGCCTTTCGCGATCGCCGCGAAGTCGGTCGGGCTCAGGTCGACGTTCGTGTCGAGATAGCCGGCCGCCTTCAGCTCCATCGACACGAAGCCGAGCAGGCTGTTGTTGTACACGACGATCTTGATCGGCAGCTTGAGCTGGCGGGCGCTCAGCAGATCGCCGAGCAGCATCGACAGCCCGCCGTCGCCCGACAGCGACACGACCTGCCGCCCCGGATGCGCGCCCTGCGCGCCGAGCGCCTGCGGCATCGCATTCGCCATCGACCCGTGGTTGAACGAGCCGTGCAGTTGCCGCTTGCCGTTCATCGTCAGGTAGCGCGCCGCCCACAGCGTCGGCGTGCCGACGTCGGCCGTGAAGATCGCATCGTCGGCCGCGACTTCGTCGATGATCTTCGTCAGGTACTGCGGATGAATCGCGCGGCCCGGCGGCTCGGCCACCGCGAGATCGTCGAGCCCCTTGCGCGCGGCCGCATAGTGCTTCAGCGCATTCTCGAGGAAGCGCCGCTCCGTCTTGCGCGTCAAGCGCGGCAGCAACGCCGCGATCGTCTCCTTCACCGTGCCGACGAGCCCGAGCGCGAGCGGCGCGCGGTGGCCGAGCTGCGAGCCTTTCCAGTCGATCTGCACGACCTTCGCGTTCGCCGGATAGAACGGCCGGTACGGGAAATCCGTGCCGAGCATCAGCAGCGTGTCGCACGATTCCATCGCGTGATAGCCGGAGCTGAAACCGATCAGCCCCGTCATCCCGACGTCGAACGGGTTGTCCCATTCGACGAATTGCTTGCCGCGCAGCGCATGCACGACCGGCGCGCCGAGCGTGTCGGCCAGCGCGACCACTTCGTCGTGCGCGCCCTGCGTGCCGCTGCCGCACAGCAGCGTGACGGCGTCGGACCCGTTGAGCAGCGCCGCGAGCCGGTCGAGATCGGCATCGGCCGGCACGATGGACGGCGGTGCCGATTCGCTCCAGACAGGCGCCTCGTCGGGGCCGTCGCCGAGCGCGATGTCGCCCGGCAGCACGATCACCGCGACGCCGCGTTCCTCGATCGCGGTGCGCATCGCCCGCGCCAGCACGCGCGGAAACTGCGACGCGTTCGTCACGAGTTCGGCGAAGTGGCTGCACTCGCGAAACAGATCCTGCGGATGGGTTTCCTGGAAATAGCCGAGGCCGATCTCTGTCGACGGGATGTGCGCGGCGATCGCGAGCACCGGCTGGTGATTGCGGTGGCAGTCGTACAGGCCGTTGATCAGGTGCAGGTTGCCGGGGCCGCAGCTGCCCGCGCAAACGGCGAGCCGCCCGGTCGACGCGGCATCCGCGCCGGCCGCGAACGCCGCGCTTTCCTCGTGCCGCGTATGCATCCAGCGAATCGAGCCGATCTGGCTCAGGCTGAACGACAGGCCGTTCAGGCTGTCGCCCGTCACGCCCCAGATGCGCTCGACGCCCGCTGCCGCCAGCGTCTTCGCCAGGTATTCCGCCATCGTCTGTCTTGCCATGATGCCCTCACAGTTAGGTTATCGCGATATGCGGCATCTGCCCCGCATGGGCGCATGATAGTCAAGGACGCAAACTGACGTCTGATCGGTGCAATCGCGGCCCGTTGCGCGCGGAACACCCGCGCGAAACCGGCCGTCACGCCGCGCGACAGCGGCAACGCGTGCGTGGACAGGATCTCCGCGAGCACCATGAACGCGCATCCGCTCGGCGGGCTCGGCTTCATCGGTTTCGCGGACGAAGTGCGGGCGCAGGAGGCGCAGCCCGGCGCGGCGCCATTCGGTTCAGATGCCGGCCAATCTCGCCAGCGCGGCCTCCATCGCCGCGCGTATCTCCGGCCATTCCCGCTTGAGCGCGTCGAGACCGCCCGCAGCCAGCATGCGCTCGCCTTTCGCGCATGCTTCGCTCGACTCCGCATCGCCGGCCAGCGCGAAACCGCCTCGCATCGAATGCAGTTCGCCGCGGAGGCATGCGACGTCCCCGTGCGGCAACGCGGCATCGATCGTCGCCAGCGAGTGCAGCGTCGAGGCACGCAATTTTTCGCGTATCTCGTTCGTCATGGGCGGCACCGGCCGGGCGGCACGATCGGCCTGATGCGACGCCGCCGCGCCGCGTCCTCCGTGGCGCCGCAACACCGCGCCGAGCGCATCGATCGACAGCGGCTTGAGCACGACCTCCGCGACGCCGGTCTGCGCGCAGCGCCGCCGATCCTCCTCGGTCGCATGCGCGGTCATCGCGATCACCGGCACCTTCGCGCCCTGCTCGCGCAGGAAGTTCGCGAGCGCGAAGCCATCGAGTTCCGGCATGCCGAGATCGGTCAGCACCACGTCGAACGGATGCGCGAAGAACGCGCGCATCGCCTCGACACCGTTCGCGACGAGCATGGCGTCGCAGTGCAGCGCATCGAGCTGATCGCGCAGCAGCGCGCGGCTCGCCGGATGATCCTCCGCAACGAGCACGCGCAGCGGAGTCTCGCCCGCCGCGTATGCGGGCAACGACGACGCGGCGGAATCCGTCTCGTCGAACTCGGCGCGCCATCCGGACGGGGCGTCGCGCAACGGCAGCGACACGATGAACGTCGCGCCCTGGCCCGGCCGGGTCTCGACCGCCAGGTCGCCATGCATCAGCCGCGCGAGGCGCCGGCACAACGGCAGGCCGAGCCCCGTGCCGCCGAAGCGCCGGTAGATCGACGCATCGGTCTGGACATACACGTCGAACAACGTCGGCAGACTCTCCGGCGCGATACCGATACCGGTGTCGCGTACCACCACCTCGACGCCATGCGCTCGACCGTCGGCGCCCGTCGGGCGCGCCTCGATCGTCACGCTGCCGCGCTCGGTGAACTTGATTGCGTTGCTGACGAGATTCGACACGATCTGACGCAGGCGAGTGGGGTCGCCGACATAACCGTCGGCCAGTCGCGGATCGATCCTGCATTCGAGCGCGAGGTGCCGGGCGGCGGCGAGCGGACGGAAAATCGCCGCGACGTCGCGCACAACCGCACGCAAATCGAACGGCACGGCCTCCAGCACCATCTGGTTCGATTCGACCTTCGACAGATCGAGCACGTCGTTGATCACGCGCAGCAACGCATCCGACGACGACATCACCGTCTGCAGGCGTCGCCGCTCGTCGGCCGGCAACGGCGCGCGCTCCATCAACTCCAGATTGCCGACGATCGCGTTCAGCGGCGTGCGGATCTCGTGGCTCATCGTCGCGAGGAACGTCGACTTCGCCTTGTTCGCATCGTCCGCCGCCTGCCGGGCCTCGCGCAGCATGCCCTCTACCCGCTTGTGCGCGGTGATGTCGGTCAGCGTACAGAGCAACACATCGACGCCGCGATAGCGCGTACGGACGATGTGCGCGGCGAGAAAGGCCGTCCCGTCGCCGGCGCGACCGACCGGCAATTCGTGCGTGACGACACGTGGCGTCCGCCCACCCGCCATACTGTCGTGATAGGCCTGCCAGATGCGCTTGCCGAGCGGCGGCTCGGTTCGGGTGTCGTCAAATGCCTGCGCGGCCTCGTTGCGCACCATGGTGTCGCCGTTGGCGAGCGACAGCAGCATGAGCCCGGCCGGCGCCGTGCGAATCAGCGTGCGGTTCAGCGCCTCGCTTTCGATCAGCCGGATTGCACGACGGTTCATCGGGCGCAGCGCGCGTCGGTCGAACATCACGATCGCGAACCACACCATGCCGATCGCCAGCACCGCGAGACCGATCGCGATTCCGAGGCGGGCAACCACGTCGTCGAACAGGCTGCGCCACGAGATGGTCGCGATCAACGCCGCGCGGAACCCCGCCATCTGGTCGCCGATGACGATATTCATGCCGACGCGATGGAGCGCCGCCCTTTCATCGCGCGCCCCTTGCGCAAAGTCGAGTGCGCGGGCAGTCAGCGCCGGATCCGCTTCGCGCCCCGTCAGGACATGCGCGCCCGGGGCGACCAGCGCGTAATCCTTGCCGACGGACGACGAACGCAGAAAATCGTCGATCGCAGGTCGCGTGACAAGGGCAAACCAGGCGATCGGCTTGCCCTGCGCGTCGCGTACTGCCTGCACGAACCGCAACACCGAACGCCCGACGAGCGGGTCTTGTCGCCGGTCCAGCAGGATCTTCCGGTAATCCGATTCGGCCGCCGCCGATATGAACTCGGGCGGCGGCTGCAACTGCCGGATCAATGCCTTGATGTCGAAGCCCGCGGGCAGCGCCAGCACCTGCTTGACCAACGGATACCCGGCGACAATGACGAAATTGCCTTCCGGATCGATCAGATATCCGCCCATTCCCGGATCGCCGGGCTGTTGTGCCGGCATGGTGCCCGTGACCTCGCTCTGCGCGAGCAGCCTGCCCAGCCACGGAGCGTAGGCCTTTGCCGACTGCGATGACGAAGCGACCGCGAACGCGGCAAAGGCCACCCGCCCCGCCTCGCCAACGACGACCAGCCTGCCGCGATCGTCGGCGAAGCGCCCGAGCGTATCGGGCGCCACGGCCGTGCGGTTCCTGGCGATCAACTCGATGTTCTCGACATAGCGGTTCTGCAGCGCCCTGACCACCTCCATCTCCGTGAGCAGGTCGGCCTTGCGCACCAGAAACTCCGAACGGTACTGCGTAAGCGATTCCTGCAGGTCGAGTCGCACGACAAGTGCCGCGCAAACCAGCACGAACACCGTGATCGCCACACCGCTTCCGTACAGCAGCCATTGCTGCTGGCGCCGCACGCGCCCGGGCTCGAACGGCTTGCGGCCTGGCGCGGTAGCGTGCGCAATCAGCGCTTTCAGTTTGGTGGGCATAAGAGACGCTGGCAGAATGATTTTTGAAGTTGCCGCCAGCAGATGATGCAAGCGGCGATTTTCATGAACGCCTCGCGTATGGCAGCGATGCGTTCGAACCGGATACGCAAGCGCCCGAAGTTGCGCAGCCACGCAAAGGGGCGCACGACGCCCCAGCGGGTTTGTCCGAGGCCACTGCCGTGCGGCTCACGTCGACGGGCGGTCTGCGCAGCGATACTTTTGTTGGATTTTCCAGGTGTCGTGGAAGTCGCGTCGGCGCCGGTGCAGCCGCCCGCGCCGCCCGGGTCACGGTTACCGCCCGCCGGTTGCTAGTCTACGCATCGGTCGCAGGCATGTCGGGCAGATGGCCCTCGCTTGCATAGCGGATCAGATCCGCGTCGCGGACGATGCCGAGCTTCTTCATCGCGCTCGACTTCTGCGAGCTGATCGTCTGCTTGCTCCGGTGAAGCTGAATGGCGATCTCGCCGACCGTCATGCCGGCCCCGTAAAGCCGCACGACCTCGATTTCGCGGGCCGTCAGCGCACGCGTGCCCGTCGATTTCTCGGTGCCCTCGAGCAACTGCTTGACGAACGGCGACAGATAGTTCGCGCCGACATAGGCCGCGTGAACCGCGCCGACCAGATGCGAAATCGCATCGGACTTGCTGAGGATGCACCCCACGCCCTGCCGCTGGATCGCATGCAGCACACTGGGATTGTCGATCATCGTGATCGTGACGAGATGAAGCGCGGGATAGCGGCGCTGCAGAAACGACAACAACGTGAGGCCGTCGCCATACTTGCCGCCCGGCATCACGTAATCGACGACGAGCACGTCGCTCTGCTGCTCGTCGAGCATCGCCACCAGATCGGTCGAATTCGAGACAGTGCCGAGCAGCTTGATCGTGCTGCTGCCCGCGAGTGCCTGCGACATCCCGAGTGCGGACGACGGATGATCGTCCGCCACCATCACTCGCACAAAAAATTCATCCATCTTTATTCTTCTCCCGATACACGCGGCCCGACGTGCCATGTTGCGCGACGCGCCGGGATTCGAATCGATCTCGCAACGGTTGGATTGCGACGTTCAGCGAACCGGGCGGTGCGCAGCGTAATTTTAGGATAATAGACGGGTTCGGCGTCGCCACCGAGAATCGGGACGGGCGGCGCTTCCGCCGGTCCGCGCCCGTCGAGCTTCGACGCCACCGCCGACGCGCCGGCCGCCGGCTGGAACACGGCGCCGCGACGGCACGCACGTTCGGCGATCGGACGCCCACGCACACCCGATCGACGGCCCCCACACCGTCGATCCATCCCGTCCCGCAAAGCGCCTTGGCCCGTTGCCTAACGCCTGGCCACGGTCTTGTCCGGTTCATCCATCCTGTCGTCCGCAGCATGCTGCCACTCGGTGATCGCCCGCCGCTTCTGCGACGGCGACATCATCATGAACTCGTTCAGCCTCGTGAGGAAATCCCGTCTGGATTTCTCCGGTAGCGTCGCGAATCCAAGCAACAGCCCGAACACCTTCCCCATATAGCGCACGGCCTTCGCCCTCCTTGTTCAATCGAAATCACGCGGCATCCGGGCGATGCCGCGTGTCTGCCTTGCCAGTTTGGACACGGGCGATCTACGCCGCAGTCGTATCGTTCATTTTTATCGTCCCGGCCAGTGCGCCGTCGCAGCCACGGCTGCTCTCGACGCCGGTCGTTCGTCCGCGGCGACGGCGGGAAACCGTATCTCGCGCTGTCGTGCGATACGGGCCAGGCTGCGACGCAGGTCGGCCAGCGTCACCGGCTTGGTCAGCACGCAGTCGACGTTCGACGCCGCGTAACGACGCGCGTCCTCGGGCGTCAAATGCGATGCGACCGCGACCATGTCGCAAGGCAACGCGCGCGCATGGACGGCTTCCGCGAGTTCGCATGCCGACATGTCGGGCAGGTCGGCGCCGAGCAGCAGCACGTCCCACGCACCGCTCGCGAGCGTATCGAGTGCGGCGCCGCCGGACGACACGCACCGGACCGCGCAACCGAGCACCTCGAGCTGCTCGCGGAAAATCGACCCGTTGACCGACGCATCGTCGGCAACCAGCACGCGAGGCACACGCGCGCCGGAACTTCCCGCTGGCCGATCGTCACTCCCTTCCCGCGCCGGCGGCCGCCGCTGCTCGGCCGTCGCGACGCGCGCCTGCTCGATCGCCGTGCACAACCCGTTCAACGAATAGCTCGACACGCGGATCGTGCGGCCCGCGACGTTCGGCTGCAGCGGGCCGTCCGGTGTCGCGAGTACGACCGGCGTACCGCCGCCGAGACTGTCGAGCTCGTCGCGCCGCCACTGCTCCGAATCGCCGAAGAGTACGATCGCGTGAGCACGCTCGAGGCACCCGGCGGCAATCCCGATCGGACTCGGATGCATCGCGACATCGAAACCCCATGCACGCAGATGCGGAAAGGCGAACGCGCGCCACGCATCGTCGGGCGACACGACGATCAGTGTCCGGCGCTCGCCTGTCACCGCCCGGGATTTCGGCGCAATCTCCATGCGCAGCGGCAACCGAACGGTAAACCGGCTGCCGACGCCCGGCGCGCTGTCGACCGAAATCGTCCCGCCCATCGCCGCGACGAGCCGATCGCACAGCGCGAGGCCGAGCCCCGTGCCGCCATAGCGCCGCGTGATCGACGCGTCGACCTGGGAAAACGGCTTGAACAGCCGGGCCCGCTGCGCGGGATCGATGCCGATGCCCGTGTCCTCGATGCCGATCGCGAGTTCCGGTACGCCGCCCGTGCCTCGCCCCGCCACCACACGGGCGACGACGCGGCCTTCGCGAGTGAACTTGATCGCGTTGCCCAGCAGGTTGCCGACCACCTGCGCGAGCCGCGTCGGATCGCCGCGCATGCGCTGCGCGCCGCTCGCGTCGATGTCGGCGAACAGCGGCAATCCCTTCGCCTTCGCGACGGAGGAAAATGCCGCCAGTTCGCGCTCGATCACCGCGATCACGTCGAACTCGATCGACTCGACCGACATCGCGCCGGCCTCGATCTTCGAGAAATCGAGGATATCGCTGACGATCGCGAGGAGGCCCTCCGCCGATGCGCGCAACGTCTGCACGCGGCTCTGCTGCGATGCATCGAGCGCCGTGCGCTCGAGCAATTCGAGGTTGCCGAGGATCACGTTGAGCGGGGTCCGGATCTCATGGCTCGTCGCGGCGAGAAACGACGACTTGGCGGCATTCGCCGAATCGGCCGCGCGCACGGCTTCCTCGAGCTGATGCACGAGCCGGCGCTGGGCACTCGTGTCGGCGAAGGACGCGATCATCACGTCCTCGCCTTGATAGCGCGCACCGTGCGCGATGACCTCCAGATGCAGCGGCGCGGCGCCGGATGCGTCGAGCACGAGTTCGGTCGTCATCGTTCGGCCAGCGCCTTCGTCCGCGACGAACCCCTCGTATTGCGCGAGGACCTGCGCCGCCAGCGCCTGCGGATCGCCGCCGTACGGCACGAGCATCTGCGCCAGCACGTCGCTCGCCAGTATCACGCGGCGATCGGATCGTGACACGAGCCCGATGCCGACGGGCGCCATTCCGATCACGCTGCGGCACAGATCCTCGCTGTCGAACACGCGTGCCGAGCGCGCGTAGACGGGCACGAGCATGCGCCGGTAGAAACGCACCAGCAGCAGCCACATCACCGCGATCGCCAGCAGCGACGTCGCGACGAGCGCCCCGGCCTGCACGCCGATCGCGGCCGCGACATCGGCCAGCGACAGCGCATAGGCGATCGTCCAGCCGGTTGCGGCGAGCGGGCCGCGGAACACGATCGTGCCGTCGCGAAACATCGCCTCGGCCGGCGCCGCGTGCTCGTGCGCGACGTCCAGCGCGAGCAGGCGCGCGTCGAGCGCCGGCGTGCGCTCGACCCCGGGATCGATCGTGATGAGCCGGTTGTCCGCGGTCGTGATGAAGAAAACGCCCGCCGCGTGGCGATCCTGCAGCCACGACAGCAGATATTCAGGCGCGTACTCCGTCACGAGCACCGCGAACGGCTGGTCGTCGGCGCGCGCCTGCGCGGCGATCCGGATGCGGGCCTGCCCCGTCACCGGGTTGACGTAGGGCGGCAACCAATGCACGTGCGGCCGACCATCCGCGCCGAGTTCGGGCGTGGGTGTGAAATCGATGCGCAACGCGTCGAGCACATGCGCGCGCGCCTCGGCCGTGGCCAGCGCCGGGTTGTCGCCCGACAGGTGCGGCACCAGACCGAACAGCCCCGTGCGCGTGCTGTAGTGGTAACCCTCCAAGGTGCGTCCGCGATTGAGCGAACTCGCCGCGCAGATACGCGACAGCATGAACGACAGCGCGAGGTAGCGCGCCACCTCGTCGCGCCGCGTCGTCTGGCCCGGCACGCCGACCACCAGCGACGGATACGGCTTGATCGCGAGTTTCTCGCCGTCGGCGAAGAATGCGTCGACGACGGACGCCGGCGCCGCATCGAGCTCTCGCCAGATCAGCTGCGTATTCGCGACGCCGTTGCGGAACGACGTCTCGCTCACCTGAATCTCGTCGACGGTTTCCTCGACGCCGTTCAGGAAATTGCGCCGCTCGCCGTCCAGATAGCCGTATACGATCGACACGATCCCGAGCCCGCAGGCGACGAGAATCAGGATCGTCACGACAATGGCGCCGCCGAACATCGAAATGCTCTGATAGCGGCGAATGGACTGAAGCGTGCTGTACGGCATGGCCTGGCGCGACGGCACGTCGGGTTCGGCGGTGAGCGGATGCTCGGCCCGGACGGACGTCACGATGGAATGAAAGGGATGGAGTTGTCCCGATCATGCCAAACGACTCGGGGGAAATCAGTCGAGTCAGGCCGTTTTAGTACTCGTCTGAATAATTTGAATAATTGTTTTGAACTTGACCGAGTCTTTGGCGCGACATTTCGACCGATCCGGGCCGCGGCGTCACGCGGAGAACGGCAAAGCGCGGCGTACGCAGAAACGAAATACCGCCGGCAAGCCGGCGGCAAAAGATGCGCCCACGCATCGCGTGTCGCACCTGAGGCACTCGATGAGGTGCGCGCGGATCATTCTCGAATGAACGCCCCGCGCGGCGCGCCCGCTCAGTTCTGCGTGAGCGGATTCAGCGTCGTGCACAGGAAGCCCGTGCAGTTCTTCGGCGCGAAATAGAACGACGCCATCACCGGCGGCACGGTGGTGCCGAGCGCGATGTCGCTCAGATACGCCGAGCCCTGCGCGCCGAACGTGTTCGCCTGCTGCACGAAGTTCGCGCCGGTCGACTGGATCGCGGCCGACTGGTACGTGAAGGTCGGCGACTGCGTCTGGTCCTTCACGTAGACCCACGAGATCGCCGTGCCGAACGCCATCGCGCCCTTCGCGCGGTAGCCTTTCGCGCCTTCGCTGTTGGCCTGCGCGATGAAGTCGCCGACCGTCGACGTCGGCGCCAGCGCGTCGTACGTATAGGTTGCGTTCGACGCGTTGTTCTTCATGTAGACGTTCGCCTGCACGGCCCCGACCATCAGCGGGCCGACGAACCAGTAGCCCGACTGGCCCTGGCCGTTCGCCTGTGTGAGGAACGCGTTCGCATCGGCCGGCAGCCCGGTCGTCGTGTACGTGTAGGTGGCCGACGAGCCGCCGTCCTTGCGATAGAGATCGCCGTACGTGAGCGGCCCTTCGTAGCGGTAGCCGCTCGCCCCTTGCGCGTTGGCCGTATTGACGAAGGACGTCATGTCGGCCGGCGCCGTCTGCAACTGATACGTGTAGGTCTGCGCGGTGCCGTCATTCACGAAGATCGACTGCGTGCCGCCATTGCCCGCAGCGTAGAAGTAGTCGCCCAGATAACGATAGCCCTTCGCGCCTTCGTTGTTGACCAGCGTCAGGAAACTGGCCCGATCGGCCGCGACAGGCTGCGCCTCGTAGCGCCAGGTCAGCGTGCCGCCGCCCGAGCCGCCCGAGCCGCCGTTGCCGCCGGAACCCGCGCCGCCCGTCCCGCCGCTGCCGCCGCTGCCGCCGCTGCCGCCGTTGTTGGTCGTCCCCGAACCGCCGGACGACGCGGGCGATGAATTGTCGTCGCCGCCGCAAGCGGTCAGCGCGAGGCAGGTCAATGCGATCAGTGCAACGGCTTTCATCGGAATCACCTTTCAAACGAGCAGGACGAACGACGCCCGTACGCGCGGATCACACCGCACGCACCGACCATCACGAATCAGGAATCAGGAATCGGGGCCCGACAAGCGGCCGGCGGCATCCCGCCGGCCCGTCAGCGTCAGTTGACCTGAAGCTGGCCACCGCGGCCCAGGCCGCCCTTCACGTCCTGCGCCTTGTAGCTGCGCAGCGCGACGACCATCTTGTTCC